>NZ_CP017562.2 GCF_001865575.2 Paraburkholderia sprentiae WSM5005 | reverse complement strand
GCGTCGGGGGAGGAGGGGGATTTCGCGAGAGCATACCGGCTGTGGTGATACGCGTCTATAGCGCGCACCTCACCATTGCCGGTGAAGCGAGTTTACGGAGCGCGACTCACCTCGAGCAACTCCCGAAAACCCTCACCTCGGCTGCGTACGGCCAGGATCGGGCTTTCCTTGCCGGTCGCGGCGTTTCCGAATTTGGCGAGTTTTGCCGCGTACGGGAACGGAGAGCCTTTGATCCTGAATCTTCTCACCTCAAAAATTTACGCGGATTTTTTCGAGACCTCATACGGTGCGGCGCACCGACATCGGTCTGTCGATTATCGACCGAGGCTCATTCCCCCGGCGAACCAGCGACTTCGCAGCGGGCCCGCGTCTGCAGCCATCGGGTAGATTGCGTCGCTGCCAAATGCCCACCATTGGGACGCCCCCCGAAAAAGCTCACCGTCGCACCGCCGAACGACACAGCACAACATACGCTCATGCCGCACCGGTATCGCATTTTCGCCATCTCCGCTCCTGAAAAGCCTCACCTTTGAGGTTTCTCGAGGCTTCGGCGCCGCAGTCCAGAGACGCCCTGAAAACCCTCACCTTTGCGGTTGCCCGGGTAAATAATCAAATGATTTCAGCTACTTGCGACGATGTCGGCACACGCTCGAACGACGGCAGTTCCCGTAAATTCTCACCTTATGGCTGTTTTTCGCACTGCAGCACTCTTCATTTCCTCGCTGCGGACCTCCCGAACAGTCTCACCTTTGCAATCGGTGGCTAGATGTACTTGCACCCGCAATCCGCCGTCGCGCGGGCATCTCCAGCCCGCAGCCCCCATTTGGATCCCGAATTTCCTCACCTTAATGCAACGAACATGATCCAACGCTTCCCGAAAAGCCTCACCTTTGACTGGATCGTCAGCCAAACCAGCGCGCTGGCCCGGCCCAACAGCCATTCTCCCGAATCCCCTCACCGCACCGGTCACAAGCGTATCCAGCAGGCCGATCGTTCGAGCGATCGATACGTCGCCATCCACCTTCGCTCCCGTAAACCCTCACCTTAGCGTTGTGAATGCTCAAAAAGGGCGCAAATCGGCCTCCGCGGCCTGTATCAGCTCACCTTCGTTTCACGTTTTCTCCCGCGTTGGCTCACCTAAGTGGTTTACCGGCGCCGAAACGCCCCCAGAAAGCCCGGTCGCGAGCCTCCCGAAAGCGCTCACCTTGGCGCAGGCCGCACCGGGTAAGGACTTTTAAGCACAGTGGGGCGCGTCGCGGCTGCGAAGTCCCGCAAAACCTCACCTTTGCCCAAACCCACCGATACGGCGTTTCCTGAACCCACTCACTTTCCGTCCCGGACCCACTCACCCAAGTCCCCGAACCCCATCACTCGAGCTTCCCGCAGCCCCTCACCACGTCTCCCGCAAAGCTTCACCTTGCCGGGCTGAGAGCCCCACCAGATAAGGGTTTGCCGAGTCGTTAACGTTTTTAACAAGGGTTCAAGGGTGTTTACTTTTATTACTCTCAAGCCTTCCACCCCGCGAGTCCCATAAAACACAGTCCGTGCACCTGCAGCCATTGCGAATCCATCGTGAAACAGTACGCGAGCACGTGCAACGAAGACAAAGCGCTTCTAATACAAAGGCTTAACAGCTATTCTTCGTTTTGTTTCACGGAAAAAAGGCGACGCGCATGTTTCTAGCGCAATAGGGCCGTCTAAAACGCGCTCGTCCGCGCTAATCCGTTCGCGACTCACCAATCGGTAGCAAATGTTACGTAAATTGTTATGATCCATCCAATTCGAGCCACATCGAGGTAAACATGAATCTGGATCAGGAGCGGCAAGCCATTCGCGGTGAGCTTGAATCGATGCGGGCGCAGGGCGTGCGCCGGCAGGAGCTGTCGCTGCATGCATGCAAGCGGCTCTTTTTCGATCTCGGCATCCGGCCATCGATGGCCGCCGTGCGCGATCTCACGCAGACCGGTAGCGCGAGCGACATTCCGAAAGACATCGATCATTTCTGGGAGCGTATCCGCAGTGTGTCGCGGGTCAAAGTCGGAGCGGGTGCGATCCCGAAGGCGCTAGAAGATCGCGCCGGCGAACTGTTGGGCGCGCTATTCGAAGAAGCGCTCCTGCAGGCGAAAGTGGCGCTCGATGGCGAGCGCGAAGAGATCCGCGCCCAGATCAGCGCCGCCGATCAACGCGCCCACGACGCGCAAATCCGCCTCGACGCGGCCGACGACGCCATCCGGCGCAGCGACGCGCGCGCCGAAGCGGCGTGGGAGCGAGTTCGCACACTTGAAGCCCAGCTATTGAGCGCGACTACGCACGGCAGCGTTCACCTCGAAGGCATGCAGGCGACCACGCGCCGGCTCGACCAGGAAAACGAGGCGCTGCGGCAACGGCTCGAAAACGAACAGACCACGAATGCCGCGTTACGCGACCGCATCGACGCGTTGCACGTCGAATTGCGGCAAAGCACCGAGCACTATGCGCAGCAGATCAAGGATGCGGTCGCCGAAGCAGAGCGGCGCGTCAAGCCGATGCTGGTCGAACTCGATTCGCTGCGTAGCATGGCCGCGACGTATCAGTCCAGCGTGCGTGATGCGAGCCGCAAGGAGTTCGAGTTCATCCAGCAGATTGCCGCCGCCAAGGCACGCGCTGACCGGCTCGACGCGCAGCTCCGCGAGCAGTCGGACGAAGTCGATGCGCTGACGAAACAAGTCGCCACGCTGCGTACCCAGCAGGGTATCGATCCGGCCATTGCCGTGCTGCTGTGCTCGCTGGTCAGTGACGGACGGCTCACGAGCGAAGAACTGGGCATGATCGGCACGGCGGCCGATGGCCACGTCACGCTGCCCGCGCGATGCCCGAAATGTCAGGAAGGTGAGCCGGAGCTGTCGGAGGTCAATCACCGGTTCGAGTTGCTGTGCCCCGAATGCGAGCACTCTTCCGGCCCCGGCGAATCGAGGCTCGCGGCTGTGAACCGGTTCCTGTCGAAGGATGCGTCCCCTGCGCCGTCGTCGCGCTCCGTCGACACGGTGCGCTAGCGACAGGCGGCCAACGCAACGGAAAAAACGTCAAAGGTGAGGAAATTCGGGACCCGAAAGGTGAGGTTTCTCAGGATTCTCTGGCTCCCGTTTTCCTCGTCAAACGCCCGTCGCGTCGGGGCTCGGCCAACGGCGCGGCCGCTGGATCCGGCTCATTTGCAGCCGGCGACTCCTGTTGGTCGATCCACGTTTGCCACGCGCGATATAGCCGGTTCGAGGACACTGCCTGCACGAAGCCGAGCCATTGGCCGACCTGTTCGGCGTCCACCCCGCTCTCGAAAAGGTCCGCCGCAAACGTATTGCGCAAGGTCTGCGGACTCGCGCGCGACTGCCGCGATGCGGTAATCCCCGCCGCGTCGACGAGCGCGTCCACCGCGCGCAGCATCGTGGCCTTGTGCATGGGGCGGCCGGACGGCGACGCGGGAAACACCAGATTGCCGGCCAGCTCTGTGTGCCGACGTTCGGCGAGCCAGGCGTCGAGAATCGCCGTCGCGAACGGCGCGAGCCGCGTGCGGCGAGTCAGCATCGGATTCGCGGACTCGATCGTGACCCACGGCGAGCCCTCTCTCACGCAACTAACCATGAGCGCTCCCGCTTCACCCGTCTTCAGTCCTCCGCCCAGAAATACGGCGATTAGCGCGCGATCGCGTCGCTCTCGCCAGCGCCGCGCGGTCGACAGCACCGGCAAGGGCGCGAACAGCCGCGCGGTCAACGCAGTGCGTTCCGCATGCGTGAGAAAACCGGTCGGCTCATTGTCGCGCGCATTGCGCCACGCGGCTTCGCCATCCTGGGCAATGAAACGGGCCGGGTTGGTCGACGCCGATTCGATCTCGCGCACGTGATCGAGTACCCGCTCTATGAGCCGTAAATAGCGGATCCGTTGCGTTCGGCGAATCTCGAGGCTCGCGACGAATTCGGCGATCGCGGCCATCTCGACCGTTGCGAGGCTTTGTTGCCGCGCACGAAGCCAGTCCAGGAACTGGCCCCACTGCGCCTGATAGACCAACGCGGAAGAGCGACGGAAATGCTGCTTCGCGAGCCATGCATCGAACGCGATCTGCGGGTCGCGACGCCAGTCTTCGCGTTGCTGGTCGAACAGGTCGGTGGAGGGGGCGAGGCGTGCAACGGAACCGGACAGATGCGGGGGCGACATGGGCATTCCTTCAGTTAGTTGCACCGCGCGGTCCGCGTATCGTGGGCGTTAGCCGGCGCGAAGCCGATCCCAGCGAACCGACGAGGACCCAGGCGGTTCCTATGCGATGCCCGCATCAGCCGCCCCACGCCCGGGCCCGCCGTAAAGGCGCATCCACGGCCAGGGGAAGCGCCGCCCGGCGCGCCGCTTGCCGTGCGGCTTCCTCGTACGCATTCACCGCAAACGCGAAAACGGCCGGCAGCGCATTGGACGCGCCGAAATCCACGCCGTCATCGGTTTCCGGATAAGGCAGATCGGACGGGCGCTGGAACAGCCCGAGCATCAGTGCGTCATGCCGGCTCGCAAAGCCGAGATCGGCCAGCGCCTCGGCTTCGATGGCATGTAGCAGACGCCACGTGAGCGGCACCTGTTTGACGATATAACGTGCGGCGATGCTGCGCACAATATGCTCGAGATCGCGCGCGGCGGTCTGATAGCGCAGCGCGGCGAGAGTTTGATCGGTAGGGTCGGTTTTCAGGTTGTTCATTCTCGGCTCCAATCGACACTTGATACTGTACAAACATACAGTATCAGACGCAACCTGGCCGAACGGCCTAACGCGTGGCGAACCTGGTGTCCGCGCCGCGCCAAACTTCCGTCATCCCGGCGCGCTAGCCGTGAATCACGACCAGTAGCGCTTTCGCTTCGCTCTTGCCGACGTTGCGGATCGCGTGCGGCTCGTCAGCGACGTAGCGTGCGGTGTCCGCGACCTTGAGCCGCCTGGCCGTGCCGGCTGCCTCGATTTCGATCGAGCCGTGCAACACGGTCAGATGCTCGCGCGTGCCGGGCTCGTGCGCGTTCGACACCAGCGCCCCGCCAGGCTGAAGCGTCAACTCGTACCACTCGAACTTGCCGGCCAGCTCGATCGGGCCCCACACCCGCAACTGGTATTTCGCGTCATGACCGCTTAGCGTAGGGATGTCGTGCGGTCCCGAAACGGCGATTGCTTCAGGCGGCTTCTGCGGCGCAAACAAGGAATCGAGGCTCACGCCGAGAGCGTTGGTCAGCCGCCACGCGACCGCGATCGTCGGATTCGCCTTGTCGCGCTCGATTTCCGACAGCATCGACTTCGACACCCCGGCCGCGCGCGACAGATCGTCGAGCGTCATGCGCCGCTCGGCGCGCAGCCGCTGAATCTGCTCGCCGACGCGCGGCGGCGCCGCACTCGGCGTATTCATCGGTGATGCCGCGGTAGCGGAAGTGGGCGCCGTAGCGGCCACTGCGCGGCGGGTACCGGAACTTGCCATTTTGTGACCCATCGCTTAGAGTTGTTCGATATACCGGATTTTAGTTCGAAAAAACGAAAAAGTCCGATAAAGATGACAGCCGACTATATCAGGCCGCCCTTGCTCCGCCCAGGCGAACGCGGGCGCCATCACCCTCAGGAGTCCCGTTCATGCGTGACCAATACCTTGCCCATCTGCGCGGTACCGTCGAACAAATCCGCGCCGACGGTTTCTACAAGAGCGAGCGCGTGATCGCGAGTCCGCAGTCGGCCGGCGTGCGTCTTGCCGACGGCAGCGATGTGCTGAACTTCTGCGCGAACAACTATCTCGGTCTCGCCGACGACGCGCGGCTGATCGAAGCCGCCAAGCAAGGCCTCGACAGCGACGGCTTCGGCATGGCGTCGGTGCGCTTCATCTGCGGCACGCAAACCGTGCACAAGCAACTCGAAGCGGCGCTCGCCGCGTTTCTGCAAACCGACGACTGCATTCTCTACTCGAGCTGCTTCGACGCGAACGGCGGACTGTTCGAAACGCTGCTCGACGAAAACGACGCGATCATCAGCGACGAGCTCAATCATGCGAGCATCATCGACGGCGTGCGGCTGTCGAAGGCGAAGCGCTTTCGCTACAGGAACAACGACCTCGCCGATCTCGAAGCGCGTTTGCAGGAAGCTGACGCGGCTGGCGCGCGCTTCAAATTGATCGCGACCGACGGTGTGTTCTCGATGGACGGCATCATCGCGAACCTGGCCGGCATCTGCGATCTGGCCGACAGGTACGGCGCGTTGGTGATGGTCGACGACTCGCATGCGGTGGGTTTCATCGGCGAACATGGCCGCGGCACGCCCGAGCATTGCGGGGTGATGGCGCGCGTCGACATCATTACCGGCACGCTCGGCAAGGCACTCGGCGGCGCATCGGGCGGCTACGTCGCGGCGCGCAAGGAGGTCGTCGAGCTGTTGCGGCAGCGCTCGCGTCCGTATCTGTTCTCGAACACGCTGACGCCGAGCATCGCCGCGGCGTCGCTGAAGGTACTGGAATTGCTAGCCAGCGATGAAGGCGCGCGGCTGCGCGCGCGCGTGCGCGAAAACGGCGCGCACTTCCGACGCGCGATGAGCGCGCTCGGCTTCACGCTCGTGCCGGGCGAGCATCCGATCATTCCGGTGATGCTCGGCGACGCACAGCTTGCGGGACAGATGGCCGATGCGCTGCTGAAGCAGGGCGTCTATGTGATCGGCTTTTCGTTTCCGGTCGTGCCGCGCGGCCGCGCGCGCATCCGAACGCAAATGAGCGCCGCGCACACGCCTGAACAGATCGATCGCGCGATCGACGCGTTCGCGCGCGTCGGCCGCGAACTCGGCGTGATCCACGCATAGTCCGCGGGTGTTCGAACGGAGAAGCAGATGAAAGCATTGGCGAAACTCGAACGCGGGCCGGGCCTCACACTCACCGACGTGAAAAAGCCCGAAGTCGGCCATAACGACGTGATGATCCGCATCACGCGCACCGCGATTTGCGGCACCGACATTCATATCTGGAAGTGGGACGACTGGGCGCAAAAGACGATTCCGGTGCCGATGCACGTCGGCCATGAATACGTCGGCGAAATCGTCGAGATGGGGCAGGAAGTGCGCGGCTTTGCGATCGGCGATCGCGTGTCGGGCGAAGGACACATCACCTGCGGCTTCTGCCGCAACTGTCGCGCCGGCCGCCGGCATCTATGCCGCAACACCATCGGCGTCGGCGTGAATCGCGAGGGCGCGTTCGCCGAATACCTGGTGATTCCGGCCTTCAACGCATTCAAGATTCCGCCCGAAATCTCCGACGACCTCGCCGCGATCTTCGATCCATTCGGCAACGCGACGCATACGGCGTTGTCGTTCAACCTCGTCGGCGAGGACGTGCTGATTACCGGCGCGGGGCCGATCGGCATCATGGCGGTTGCGATCGCGAAGCACGTCGGCGCGCGCAACGTCGTGATCACCGACGTCAACGACTATCGCCTGGAACTCGCGCGCAGGATGGGCGCGACGCGCGCCGTGAACGTGTCGCGAGAATCGTTGCGCGACGTGATGCACGATCTGCACATGGCCGAGGGCTTCGACGTCGGCCTCGAAATGTCAGGTGTGCCGAGCGCGTTTACGGACATGCTCGACGCGATGAACCATGGCGGCAAGATAGCGTTGCTCGGCATTCCGCCGGCGCAAACCGCGATCGACTGGACCAAGGTGATTTTCAAGGGCCTTGAAATCAAGGGCATTTATGGGCGCGAGATGTTCGAGACCTGGTACAAGATGGTCGCGATGCTGCAAAGCGGGCTCGATCTGTCGCCGATCCTCACGCACCATTTCAAGGTCGACGATTATCAGCAGGCTTTCGCGACGATGCTCTCCGGTGAGAGCGGCAAGGTGATCCTCGACTGGACCGCTGCCTGAGCGAGCACCGCGCGGCTCGATTTGCCGACGCCCGCATCGCGCTTACGCGCCTGCGGGCGTTTTCACGAACTCGGCCTGGATGAGCACGTGAATATCGTCGCCGACGGCTGGATACCAGGTGGCCAGACCGAACTTCGCGCGGCTGAAATGACCGTCCGCGGAAAAGCCGAGCGTGTCTTTCTTGGTCAGCGGATCGCGCGCGAAGCCGTTGTATGTGACCTCGAGCGTAACCGGCTGCGTGACGTCGCGAATCGTCAGGTCGCCGCTCAGCGTGCCGTGCGCTTCGCTGGTGCGCTCGAACCGCGTGCTGGCGAAGCGGATCTGCGGATAGCGCGCCACGTCGAGCATGCTGTCGCTTTTCACCATCTTGTCGAGCAGCGGCACGTTCGTGTCGATGCTCGCGGCGTCGATCGCGACCGACGCCGTACTGCGATCGAGGCCGCCGTCGTTCCAGTCGAGCTGCCCCTGCTTGCGATCGAAACGCATCGTAAAGCGCGTGTATTTGAAGTGATCGATGTCGAACGTGATGCTCGTATGGTCCGAATCGATCTCGTAGCGCCCAGGCGGCACGCGCGCTTCGTTCTGGCTGACCGAATGCGTGAGCACCTGGATCGGCGTGCAGGCCATCGCGCTGAGCAGCATTGCGCCGAGCAGCGCGCGTACCCACGCGGTGTGAAACGGGAATGGGTTCATCGATGCGATTCCGGTTGAAGGGTAGACAAGCGATCTCCATCAAGATAGCAGCAAGCGTACCCATAGCGCGGAAGCGCATAGGAAAACTTGACGAAGGAGAATGATCGTTCTACCTTTCGTCCATGGCACACGAAACGACCTCGACCGGTCCAAACGACCCGGTCCAGCCCGGCACGGCGCGCGAGCGGCTGCTCGATGCCGCGGAGGCGCTCATTTACGCCGGCGGCATCCATGCAACCGGCGTCGATGCGATCGTGCGGCAGTCCGGCACCGGCCGCAAAAGCTTCTACACGCACTTCGAATCGAAAGACGCGCTGATCGCGGCTGCGCTCGAACGGCGCGACGAGCGCTGGATGAACTGGTTTATCGCTGGCACGCAACGGCGCGGCAACAGCGCGCGCAAGCGCCTGCTCGGCATGTTCGACGTACTGCGTGAGTGGTTCGCATCGGCGGATTTTCATGGCTGCGCGTTTCTTAACGCGGCCGGTGAGACCGAATCCGCCGATGACCCGATCCGCGTCGTCGCGCGCAAACACAAGGCACGGCTGCTCGATTTCGTGCGCGCCGAATGCCGTGCGTTTGCCGCGGAAGCGCAAATCGATGCGCGTCGCGCAGCGCCGCTCGCGCGGCAATGGCTCGTGTTGCTCGACGGCGCGATCGCGGTGGCGCTCGTGAGTGGCGAAGCCGAAGCGGCGCTCGACGCGCGGACGGTGGGCAAGACCTTGCTCGATGCGGCAGCGAAACCCCCGCAATCAAACGGCCGCCATCCCGGCGCACCCCAAACCTGACTGAGGAACCATCATGGCCGATACCGTCGAAACCCGCCCGCCGCTGCCGCCGTTTACGCGCGACACCGCGATCCAGAAAGTGCGCGCCGCGGAAGACGCATGGAACACGCGCGAACCTGAGCGCGTATCGCTCGCCTATACAACGGACAGCGTGTGGCGCAACCGCGCCGAATTCGTGCATGGCCGCGCCGAGATCGTTGGCTTTTTGCGCCGCAAGTGGGTAAAGGAGCTCGACTATCGGCTGATCAAGGAGCTATGGGCGTTCACCGACAACCGTATCGCGGTGCGCTTCGCGTACGAATGGCACGACGATTCGAACAATTGGTTCCGCTCGTACGGCAACGAGAACTGGGAGTTCGACGAGCATGGCCTGATGGCGCGCCGTCACGCGAGCATCAACGACCTGCCGATTCGTGAAGCCGACCGGCTGTATCGCTGGCCGCTCGGTCGGCGGCCCGACAATCACCCCAGCCTGTCCGATCTCGGTCTGTAGACGTTGGGGCCATCGCCGATGGCGCGCGCTGCACACCGCGAGGTTCTTCACCGCATATTCATCACGTCGCCATAGGTTCTCCGTTATCGTGGCGGTTCCGGCTGCGGGGGCACGTTGTGTGCCCGGCCGGCCGAGCGAGCCTTCAACATCGACTGCGCGGCTTCAGGTACAGTGCGCGACGGGCGGCACGCCGATCGCCAGCACACCATGACACCGGCGCTCGACCGGTGACGGAGAAGAAATGCACTTCAGGCAGATGAACAAGAACATCCGACGCGCCGCGGTGGCGCTTTTCGCAAGCTTCGCGGCGGTCTCCACGGCGCACGCGGGCAACTGGTGCGACGGCGGTGTATGGGTTGACGCGATGCTCGGCTCGTATCACATCAATCCCGATCCCGATACGCACTTCGAGCAGTTCAATCCCGGGCTTGGCGTCGAGTGCTGGCTAAACAACCAGTGGGCGCTGACCGCCGGCGGCTTTCGCAACTCCCTGCGTCGGCCGTCCTACTACGGTGGCGGCCTATGGGCGCCGGAGTTCGCGCATTGGGGCATCGTGCGGATCGCGGTGATGGGCGGGATCATCTCGGGCTATAACTACGGCAACTGGGGTCTTGGCAGCAATCACACGATCGGCCCGGTGGTCGCGCCCATCGTGATGGTCGACTACAAGCGCGTCGGCGCGAACTTCATCATCATTCCGCCGATCCCATCGGACAATCTGCCCTTTACGATTGGGTTTCAGGTGAAGGTGAAGTTCTGACGGAGACCAAGCAATGAGGGTGATCGCCCTCAGGTGAGGTTTTTCGGGAGCCGATGGCTCGCGCTTCACCAGCATCGATCGATTGTCGTGGGCGCGAGGCCTCATATGAGGCTGATCTCCTGGAACTCCTCACCGTTGCGTGTCCGCGTCATTCGCTCGACTCCTGGAAATCCTCACCGTAGTGTCATCTCCTGGAACTCCTCACCATTGGCGCGTCGCCGATCTCCGGCTTCACCTGTCTGAGGCAACGGAGTGCGGTAACATGGCGCTCACCCTTGATCCGGTCCTCATGTCAGCGCATGAAAGTCGACACCACCACCGTTCGTCTCGTCGTCGCGATGGTCGAAGAGGGCAGCATCTCGCGGGCGGCCAATCGGCTGGGGCTCGCCGTGGCGGCGGCGTCGCGTCGCCTGACGGATCTCGAGGAACAGCTCGGCACGAAGCTCTTCAGGCGGGTGCCGCACGGTGTGGAAGTGACCGAATCCGGCGGCAAGCTGCTCGGCTATCTGCAGCAGGTCGACACCTTGGTGGACCGGCTCGCGAGCGAGGCGCAGGCGCTCGTGAGCGGGTTCGACGGACGCGTCGTCATCGGTGCGCCGAAAGCCGTGATCATTGAATTTCTTGCCGCGGATATCGCTGCGATCCAGCGTATCTATCCGGGTATCTCGCTGAAGCTCGTCGAAGAGAATAGCCGCATCGTGCAGCAGATGTTGCGCGACAAGACGATCGACATCGGCATCTACGAAAAGAAAAGCGGCTTTCTCGATCTGCCGCAAATGTGCTATCGAGAGGACCGGCTGGTGCTCGTGTACAGCCGCGCACATTTCCACATCGATCCGCAGCCCGTCGCGCTCGACGCATTGCTCGAACTCCCGCTCGTGAGCCTCGGCAAGGGCTCGGCGATCCTTGCCGCCGTGCAACGCGTATTTCACAGCCGCGGCCGTCGGTTCGATTGCGACTATCTGGTCAACGGCTTCGACACGATGCTCGCCGTCGTGCGGCATGGGCTCGGCGTGGGTCTGATGCCGCCCGACGTGCTACGCAGCTTTCATCCCGAGGACGGCCTCGGCGTCGCCGAACTCGCGGGTGACTGGCACCAGCGTAGCTACCTGCTGTCTTGCGCGGAAGGACATGCGCAGGCGCAGACCCTGCGCAACATCGAAGCCGCACTCACCGCCGGACGGCACGTGGCGGGTCGCTGAAGCATGACTGCTGAAGGGCGACCGCAGAAGTCCCGCCGGTCGGTCGTTCGATCGCAACGCGTTGCCCTTTCGTGTTTTGCGAAACCAGCTATGACCGTCGCATTCTTGCGGCGGCACCCTCGCGTGCGCGACAGTTGACGCACGCCACACCGGTGCTGCAACCGCCGCTCGCGCTACGGCGCACCGGCCGGGAAAACAGGAGACGACATGACGCAAAGCTACCCACCCACACCATCCAACGCCCACGCGGATACGGACAACCGACCTTTGCCGTTGCAGGGAATTCGTGTACTCGATGTCAGCCAGGTGATGGCCGGCCCGTTCGCCTGCATGATGCTCGGCGATCTCGGCGCCGACGTCATCAAGGTCGAGCCGCTCGAAGGCGACCAGACGCGCGGCGCCATGGGCTTCAAGATGAAAGGCCCGGACAGCATGGGCTTTCTCAACATGAACCGCAACAAGCGCTCGATCGCGCTGGATCTGAAGACCGAAGAGGGGCGCGAGTTCTTTTACAAGTTGGCGAAAACCGCCGACGTGATCGTCGAGAACTATCGGCCCGGCGTGGTTCAGCGGCTGCGGATCGACTATGAAACGATCCGCGAACTCAACCCGAAGATCGTCTATGCGAGCATTTCGGGCTTTGGTCAGAGCGGCCCATGGTCGCAACGCCCCGGCTTCGATCTGATGGCTCAGGCCATGTCCGGCGTGATGAGCGTGACCGGCTACAAAGGCGGCAAACCGGTGAAGGCCGGCGTGCCGGTGGCCGACATCGGCTGCGCCCTGTTCGCGGTATACGGCGTCCTCTCCGCTTATATCGGCGCGCAGAAGACCGGGCAGGGGCAACACGTCGACGCGTCGCTGTTCGATTCGGCGATGGCCTTTTCGATCTGGGACATGTCGGACTACTGGGGAACGGGTGTCGAGCCGACGCCGCTTGGCACCAGCAACAAGATGAGCGCGCCGTACCAGGCCGTGAAGGCGCGTGATGGTTACTTCGTGATGGGCGCAACCAACCAGAAACTGTGGTCGCGTCTTTGCGAATTGCTGAAGCGGCCGGATCTGCTCGAGTCCCCCGAGTTCGAGACCGTTTCGCTGCGCCTGAAAAACCGCGAAGCGCTGATCGAAGCGCTCGAGACGTCGTTCGGACTGCGCGACTGCGAGGAATGGATCGAGACGATGCTCGCCGCGGGCATTCCCGCCGGACCTATCCTGTCCTATCCGCAAGCGTTCGGCAGCGAACATGCGCAGTATCGCCGCATGTGCATGGAGATCGACCATCCGGTCGAAGGCAAGGTCAAGAACATCGGCTTTCCGGTCAAGATGCTCGGTACGCCGCAGCGCGTGCGACGCTATCCGCCGCGCCTGGGCGAGCACAACGACGAACTCTATGCAGAGATCAACGGGGCGGCGAAATGAGCGAAGCTGAGAGTGAGACAGTCAGGCTCGAACGTCTGACGGAGTCGGTCGCGCAGATCGTGATCGATCGCCCCGAGCGGCACAATGCGATGTCGATTCCGATGTACGAGACATTGCTGGCACTGATCGACCGGTGCCGCGCGGACCAAACCGTACGTTGCATCGTTCTGCGCGGCGCGGGTGGCAAGTCCTTCATATCGGGCACCGATATCGACTACTTCCGCGACTTCACGACAGGCCGCCAGGGCGTCGAATACGAAGCGCTCGTCGAACGGGTGATCGACGCGGTCGAGCGCATTGCAGTGCCCACCGTCGCCGCGATCGACGGTTGGGCCGTGGGTGGCGGACTCGCCATCGCTACGGCGTGTGACTTTCGCATCTGTGCGGAGGGCTCGCGCTTCGGCGCGCCGATCGCAAAGACGTTATCGAACACATTGTCGTCACGCAATCTCGCGCGGCTCGTGCCGGCATTCGGCGTGCCGCGCGTGAAGAAGATGCTGCTGCTCTCCGACTTCCTCAGCGCCGCCGAAGCGCACGCGTGCGGCTATGTGTACGACGTCACGGCGAAGGAACAGGTCGGCAACGCGGCGTGCGCGCTTGCCGAGCGGCTCGTTGCGCTATCGCTCGTCACGCAGCATGCGGTCAAGGAGAGCTTGCGGCGCATCGTGGTCGACCAGAACCTCGAAGACGAGGATCTCATCGAGCAGGTGTACGGCAGTCAGCGATTCCGCGACGCGGTTGCGGCATTCGGCTCGGGAACGCCCAAAGGCTGAACGTGCCGGCTTGCGAGCGAAATCCCGTAGCTTCCAAGGCGCAATCAGTTGTTCCAAGCGCTGCCGACGCTCCGGACATGGCTCCCGTAAAACCTCACCATTGCCCGGACCTCCTGGAACTCCTCACCATTCGCGCTAGTTCAGCAACGCCATCTGCACGACCTTGACGATCACGAGCGCGATCGCGAGCAGCAGATAGCCGCGCAGCACGCCCATCCACACGCGTTTGGTGAGCGTCAGACGCGATGGCGGCAGTTCGTCGAGCGGCGGCATGCGCCACGTGTTGCGCGCGTCCTTCGCATAGATCGGGCTTGGCTCGGCCGCGGACTCGCGTCGCAGCTTGCGTATCCCGATGGTGACCGCATACCCGACGACCGCGAGCAGCGTGCCGCCCGCAAGTACTTCGACGATCGTTTGCGCCGCGATGTCCGGATAGATCACCGACGCGGTCAGGATGATCGACAGCATCACGAGCACCCAGATCACCGCACCGGTAAACAGATTGAGCTGCTTCGAATTGGCCCACGGGCCCAGCACCGCCCGGTCGTTGCACAGCAGCAGAAGGAACACGGTCGCGCTCGGCAGCAGCACGCCCGCGAGCGTCTGCACCGCTTCGGTCAGCAGACCGAGCGGGCTGCCAGGGATCAACACCAATGCCGCGGCGGCCGCGACGATCGCGAAGTACACGACGTAGAAGCCCTTCGCATCCGACACGCTACGGTGCAGCGAGTGGCGCATCTTGAACACATCGCCGATCGCATAGGCGGTGGATAGCGACACAGCCGCCGCGCCGATCACGCACGCGTCGAACAGCGCGATCGCGAACAGCACGGCCGACGTACGTCCCGCGTATCTCTCGAGGCCGGCGATCACGCCACCCGCGTCCGTGAAGTTGCCGAACCCGGGCCGGCCGTCGAACAGCGCCGCGCTGAACGAGATCATCGCGACCGCGCCGATCAGCACGAACACGATGCCGATCCACAGGTCGGCTTTTTCGTAGTTCATGAAGCGCGGCGTGATGTGCTTGTCGACCACATAGCTCTGTTGAAAGAACAACTGCCACGGCGCAACCGTCGTGCCGACGATGCCGATCACCAGCAGCATGACGTCGGACAGCTTCGAATGCGCGGGCCAGTTCGGAATGAAAAAGTCACGCGCGATCTGGCCGACCGGCGGATGAATCGATACGAGCACCGGCACGAGCAGCAGGCTCAACACGCACAGCGCGACCGCGAAGCGCTCGAAGCGGCGGAAGTCGCCGGTGCTGACGGCGGCCATCGTCAGCGCCGCGGCGATGCACACGCCCGCGATCTTCGAGACGCCGAAAAAGTCGAGCACGAATGTGATGCCGATGAATTCCGTCACGATGGTCAGCGCGTTCAGCAGGAACAGATCGATGACGCTGAACGCGCCCCAGAATCTGCCGAAGCGCTCGAAAATCAGCCGCGCGTGGCCCACGCCCGTCACCGCACCGAGCCGCAGCACCATCTCCTGATTGACGAACAGGACCGGCACCAGCAACAGCATGGTCCACAGCAGCGTGGTGCCGTAGTTCTGGCCGGCCTGCGTGTAGGTGCCGAACGCGCCCGCGTCGTTGTCGCCGACCATCACGATCAGACCGGGGCCGAGAATCGCGAGCAACGTGCGCAGGCGCGCCCACCAGCTCGTGCGCGGCGCGGTGTCATGGTGAGCGATCGTGCCGAGCGCGCCTTTGATATCGCCGACGTGTGCCGAATCGAGCACGGCGCTGCGCGCGGACGAAATGTTCGTCGGAGTAGACATGTCGTTCTCTCCTGTTGGTATTTTGTCGAAGAACGGATCGTCAAACGCTACGCCACGTGCGCGACATCAGGCGACGGCAGAAGGCGACGAACGAATGCGGTTCGCGGGTGTGCAGTACGAGCAGGCCGTCGTAATGGGCGCGCGCTTCCTGCACACGCGGGAATTGCGAAAGAAGGAGGCCGAATTGCATGAGGTGTCTCCGTGCGTCGGTTTCGACGCGCTGGTGGAAAGCCAGCAGACGCGGAGCCCGCGTGTCGGTGCGCGGCGGTGGAGGTCTACTCGCTTTCCTCAGTTGGCAGGACGGGGAAGCGGCATAAGGGATAACTGTCACTGTCCGGCATGGCGGCTCCTTGTCGGTGTTAGCGGGTGCTGCGCTCGAGCGTTCGATGCGTTGACTGTGCAGGTTCGCCACCCACGTTCGCTACGCACATGTTAATCCACGCGAGCGCCAGGCTCGCGATGCGACGCCGTATCAACAGACGGACGCGTTCGAACGCGGCGTTCCTGTCATGCGGATACGACGTTACGTTAGGTGCACGGGGAGAGAGACTGCGGCGCGCACCGTCTGCCTGCTGGCAAGACGGCGGCTAATGAAGAGAGCGCGGACGTCCTGCCAGTCAGGCAGCGAATCTTTTCGAAAGTCGGCTACTGCAGGTGTCCAAGGCGTGAGCCCCATGGGTGATGATGCTTGAATTCTAGGAGTCGCCTTCCGTCGAGGTCAACCTGTTTCTTAAGCAGAGCAGAAAAAACGTGCACCGCGCGACGCTGCGCACGCTGAACGACGTGCGGGTCGAAGCCGATGGAAGGACAAACTCGAACAGGCGGCATCGATCCATCCGACCGATGCCGCCACGCCGTGTTCACTGACTGGCGTGCCGACGCACGGTGAGCCGGTTATGCACGCTCCTGACGCCGCGAACTGATCGCGCGGCGTTGCCGGCTCGCGCAACTTGCGATTCCCGCGGCACCGTGCCGGTCAGCGTGACGATGCCGTGGCGCGCGTCGACATGAATGTTCGCCGCATTGAGGTTCGTCGTGCGCGTGAATGCGCGGCGGACGTCGCGGACAATGGCGCTGTCGGTCCGGTTGTCGTTCCGGTTCGAAGCCGCGGGGGCCGCCTGCCTTTGCATCGACGCGTCGCTCGGCATGCCGCCCGTCTGCGCGTTTGCATAGGTCGCGCAACTCGCGATGGCCATCGCGATCATTGCGCCAAGAATTCTGCTCGCGCCGTTTGTTTTCATTCTTCCTCCTTCGCCGGTTTGTCAGAAACTGCCGTTCGAGCCGCGTGAAGCCAGTGGAGAACAGGCGGTGCAACGCACTGCCGCCTCGCAACGATCAATCGACCGTCGGCTCCGATTATATTCTGCGGCGCACGCGTTAATACCGATAGGTGAGAACGTCCGGGAGCCGCCGAGGTGAGAATATGCGCACCTGTGCGCGCACTTCAGAATTGAAGGTGAGGGAATTCGGGAGACGTCTGCACGGCGCGGCAAGTCGCGGATGTTTCCTCGGAAACTAATCGATCACCATGACGACGCGTTTTTCGCCCATCTGCCCGCGCAGCGCAGAACGGCGATCGTCGACGTGATGAAGAACGTCGTCGCGGTACATGGGCTAAAGCACATGCCGATCGGGCGTGCGCGGCGGTTGCGTTGCGCGAAAGGTGAGTGTTTTCGGGGGCCGCGCGCGGGGGCTCTTTTACAACTAGCCGGCCACGCCCAGGCATGGAACAAACCGCACGGCAAGAGCCTCACGGGAATGCGCGCACGTCCGCCCGTTAGCCATAGGTGAGGATTTTCGGGAGCCGTCGATGCTGTGCTGTCGGCCGCATGCATTGTTGGCGTGCAAAGCGCGCTTTGAGCAGTCGCGATCATTGCAGCCGCCGCACTGACTGGTCGCCGGTCGCGTAACGTAAGTCGTTGAATGTCCAGGCGATCTGCCGCATACGCGGCCGGTATTGGCGAAGCGAACCGGCCGCGTTCAATCAAAGGTGAGAACTTTCGGGAGCGGTGTGCGAGAGCAGCAACGCGCGCCCCGAAACATGCCTTCCAGCGCTCTTTCCCCCGCAAAGGTGAGGTTTTTCGGGAGCAATGGCGGCCGTATCTGACGCCGATCCGCCACTGCTCCATGCCTGAGGTGAGGATTTTCGGGAGCGCAAAAACCCGGCAGCAATTGCCCGCTCAGGCCGATTTCGCGATCTCGCGAATGTCCGCGACCGGCATTTGCCCGAACGCATCGCTGAGCGCGTAGTCGATCAGCTGCGCCGCGGATTGCTCGGGCGTGGACAGTTGGCCGTTGCGCTTCAGGTTTTCGAAGCGCGCACGCATCGGGAATTGTTCTTCGCCGCTGCCGCGAATCTGCGCTTGCATGTCCGTATCGATCACGCCCGGTGCGAGGCTGCAGATGCGCAGCCCGCGATTCGCGTCGAGCGCGACGGCGCGCGCGTGATGATCGAGCGCGGCCTTCGTCGCGCAGTAGATGCTCCAGCCCGGATAGGCATTGCGCGCTGCGCCGCTCGAGATGTGCACGATGCGCCGGTCGGTCGCATCGGCGGCCGCGGCGGCAACAGCGCTCGCGAGCATCAGCGGCGTCGCGACGTTCAGGCTTACCGCGTCCGCGACGTTCACCGCGTCCTGTCCTTCGATGGGCCCGATCGGCTGCACCATGCCCGCGTTGTTGATCAGCAGCACGGTCTGCGCGCCGCGCACGAAGTTGCTCAATGCGTCCGAGCCGATCCATTGTGCGACGCGCGCGGGCTCGGCCAGCGGCAGCTCGATCTCTTCGAGCTGCGCGGCAAAGCGCGCCTTCAGCTCGGCATGCCGCGAGCGCGACAGACCCAGCACCGTGACGTTGCGCGCGAGCAATTGTTCGGCGAGCGCCGCGCCCAGACCACGCGTATGGCCCGTGACGATCGCGCGAATCGGAAAGGAGGAAGGCATGTCGTTCCTTGTGATCGTTGGCTAGCAGAGTCGGCGATTTTCTCACGCCGTGTTCAGGCCGGACGAAAACGCTCGCGATATTGCATCTGCGTCACGCCAAGCTGCTTCCCGCACATCGCCGTTCACTTGCCGAAAGAGTCGCGCAACTCACCTTTTCGCGTGTCTCGATCTCCATGTCGGCGAATCCTTCGGCACGCGACGCCGCCACCGCCTATTGCCTGGGCACGCCGCTGCGCAACGAAATCGAGGCGCGCGAAGCCGGCTTGCTTCAGCTCGCTACGGACCGAGCGACGGAGGCGGTTGCCAACCGCCATGGCGAAGGGCCGGTAGCCGGCAAAATTCAGGCGCATGTGATCGTGGCGGCAGGATAGTGGAGTCTCGGTTTGCTCATATCAAATCAACGTTGATTGATCGCTCGATCGCCCGCGAATCTATCGTGTGTCGCCCGACGGTTCGACTATGATGAATTGTCTGCGGCCCTAACTCCGCAGCGCAAGGCCGCGAACCGGCGATGACGGAGGGGACGATGAGCGAGCAAAGCAACGCGCAACTGGTGCAGCAGGCGTACGCGGCGTTCGGCAGGGCCGATATCGACGGCGTGCTGCAGACGCTCTCCGAAAACGTCGACTGGTTCATACCGGGGCCGACGGACATCATTCCGTTCGTCGGCAGAAGACATGGGCCGCAGGAGGTCGCGGCGTTCTTCGGGATCCTTGCATCGACGCAGACCGCGGAACGGTTCGAGCCGCTCGAGTTCATCGCCAGTGGCGACACGGTCGTCGTGCTCGGCACGCAGCGCTGGCATGTCCATTCGACCGGGAGCACGTACGAGGACGAGTGGGCGCACGTGTTCACGATCGAAAACGGAAAGGTCACGAAGTTTACCGAGTACCACGATACCGCGGCTGAAGCGGCGGCGCATCGACGGTGAGGGCGCCGCACGCGCCCTGAGCCGGTGCGCGAGACGCCCGGCTCGCGCGGATGCCGCCGCACCATTCGCTGGTGAACGACGACTCGTTCTGAGGGGCTCCTGAAAGCGGCCTCTCGCGAACGTCCGCAACTGGCCGAACCCGGTCCGATAGCTGAATTGAGAACCGTTTGCCGGCCCGCAGCGGATGATCGTCGCAAGTCGACCCGATGCGGTCGGTCAGGGGGGGTGCAAAGGGCCGCTTTCGCGCTAATACGGTGGCCTTCGTCTCGGACGCGTCAAGCGACACTACGCAGTCTGTGAGCGTGGCGCCGCGGGCGTAGTCAGGCCCGAGGCATCTGCGCCGCCTTGGACAGCACGCGGACGGGCAGCATGTCATCGCGGCCTCTCAAGCGCGCGGCAAGCTGCGGCAGGCCTGCGGCGGGAACGCCCGCATGCTGGAAGACCCGTTCTGAGACGATCGCCTCGCAAGCGATCTCCTTTGTCAACTGCTCAAGTCTCGAGGCCACGTTCAACGGGTCACCAATTGCAGTGAATGTGACGTGCTCGCGAAAACCAATCTCACCCATCACCGCCCGGCCGCAATGCAATCCGATTCCAAACCGAATTTTCGTCTGAAGCTGCTGCTCCAGCACAGCGCTGAGCTCGTCAATATTGGCTGCCACCAGCGGCACGGCGCTGAGAGCCTGACGACAGGCGGTTGACGGCTCGCTGCTTAAGCCAAATATGGCGAGCACTGCGTCCCCCATGAACTGATTTGGCAGGCCGCCCGCCTGGACTACGGCAGAGCTGACCGCACTCAGGAAGCGGCTGGCCAAGAATATGGTGTCGAACGGTAACTGTGCCGCCGCAAGCCTCGTGGAATCCCGCATATCCACGAACATGAACGCCGCGAATCGCTCTTGCGGCATAACGTCCCGCTGGCGCCGTTGCAAGAAGGCAGTCGATGTTGCCGGAGGCACCATTGGCCACACGGTGAGATCATGGGCCGGTCGCAGTTGGCAGGCGAGGCGCACTGTCTGCGAATCAGCCCCCAGCCGCTCCAGAACGCGACGCTCCGCTTCGGCAGGCGCTGGCAGCGGAACATCGCTGAGCACGCGTACCCGGCACAACGTGCATCGGGCTCGCCCGCCGCAGATGCTGGCATGCGGAACACCGGCCATGCGGCTAGCCTCGAGCACCGAAAATCCGCGCGGCGCAAATGCTTTTCGCCCGTCTGGATACAGAACGCTGAAGCGCCCGATTTGGCGTTCCCGCACCGTGCGCACCAGCCGCGCGGCAAGCACCAGCAGCAGCGCACCGCCATCGAAGAGCAAAAAGTCATTGCGCAGCTCAGCGAGCCAAAGTTTTTGCGGTCTCGTTCCGACGATCGTCGGCCGTGTCGCCGCGGCGCGCCAGACAGGTCTCGCGCGAGCGCGATCACTTCCCGTCCGCCCTGCAAGAAGCCTAGCAGCGCGAGCACCGGGAGCAGGACGGCAGCGCAGAGCAGCAAGCTCCGCCACGCTCCGAACCATGGTTTCAATCGCAACCAAAACCAGATGCCGTAACACCCATGCAGCCAGGCGACCACCAACAGCGTCAACTGCACACCGCCAAAGAACGGTGAATCGATCCAGAACGAGTACAGTTCCTGCGCGTAGCCCTTGTTCAGGCCGAACTCGGCAAAGGCGACCCGCGTATTTGCAAGATGGTTGGCTAGCAGCGGCGGTATGCACAAGCCGAGAACGAGTTGCGCAACCTCACCGGGAGTCCAGTGCAACGAGCGCCGTTCGTACAGAGCCCACAGACCCAGGAAGAAATGCGACACGAGCGCGCTGTACAGAACGAACGTTCCAAGCCATCCCTGCCAGACGTACTTCTGCACAAGCAGATCACGCTCCAGCCATGCGAGCGAGATATTCCCCAGCGCGTGATTCAGAAGATGCGTGCCTACGTAGGTGAACATCACCAGTCCGGTAGTCAGCCGGACCGATCGCACACCGGCCGGCCGCAACCATCGGAGGTAGGGAACGTGTGACATGCTCTAGCTCCTCGCGCCTCGATGCGCACCAATTCTTGCACACCGAACGATTACGCTCCCGAATCGCTTTCCTCCGCAGTGCAGGCACGAGCGTGAGCGCATATTAGTGCACGGTCGAATGGTTCATTGATCGACCTCAGTCGTCATTTAAAGCCCAGCCTTGGGTGGCCGCAATGCGGGATTAAGCTGCCTCTCGTCCCACCGCGCTGAACGTCAGCAACTGGCCGAACCCGGTCCGACAGCAAACTTCGGTGAGGGGCTGAGCACCGCCGGTTGCGTTCGGCGGCACCCGATCCACTTCTGCCATTTGAGATCGCATCTGAACTGACGAACGCCAGCTGTCGCCCGATGCGGGACCATCGGAGGTCAATCACACAGATTGCGAGCGGGACGCAGCAACGGTAAGCGTCGCGCAATTTTATTGATTTGCGCGGTCACATGGACAACAACGACGCATTTGCGATTGCGCTCATTGTGCGTGGGATCGGATTGTTGGCTTGCGCCGACATGCCACTCGATTAGGGTTAACCCATTCAGAGCTGTGCCGCAAAGTACATACAGTTCTTGCATACGAGCTTGCTTCAGACGCGGGGGCATCGCCGCCCAAGGTCGTCTGGCGGTGGTTCCTCATTTCCACGAACTCAAAGGAGACGACAGATGGAAATCCGCAACCCTTCCCCCGGCCTCTACAACGAAGATCTCGCACCCGCCAGGGTGCGCAACTGGGGTGCCTTTAGCATTTTCAACGTCTGGACCTCGGACGTGCACAGCCTCTGGGGCTACTACCTCGCCGCCAGCCTGTTCTTGCTGTGCGGCAGCTTTACCAACTTTGTGCTGGCGATCGGGCTCGGCTCACTCGTGATCTTCGCGCTGATGAATCTGATCGGCTACGCCGGCGAGAAGACCGGCGTGCCATACCCGGTGCTTGCGCGCGCCTCTTTCGGCGTGTGGGGCGCTAACCTCGCGGCGCTGGTGCGCGCCGTGGTGGCCTGCTTCTGGTACGGCGCGCAGACAGCAGCGGCTTCGAGCGCGATAGTCGCGCTGTTGATCCGCAGCACCAGCCTGATGGAGTTCCACAAGGGCACGCACTTTCTCGGCCACTCGGGGCTGGAAGTGATCTGCTACTTCATCGTCTGGGCGCTGCAACTGCTCATCATTCAGAAGGGCATGGAAACGGTGCGCAAATTTCAGGACCTGGCCGGTCCGGCGGTGTGGATCGCGATGCTGATCCTGGCGATCGGCCTGTGCGTCAAGGCGGGCGGCTTCTCGTTCGAGCATGGCATTCCGATGGACGCGCTGCTCGAGAAGACCAAGGACGCCGGCGTCAGCGGCGAACCCGGCTCGTTCTGGGCGCTGATGGCCGTAGGCGCGACCTGGATCACCTACTTCGCGGCGCTGTACCTAAACTTTTGCGACTTCTCGCGCTACGCGAAAAACCGCGACGCAGTCAAGAAAGGAAATCTGTGGGGCCTGCCGGTCAACCTGATTGCGTTCTCGCTGGTCGCCGGCGTCACCACCATCGCCGCCTTCAGGGTGTACGGCGAAGTGCTGCTGCACCCCGAGCAGATCTCAGCCAAGTTCGATAGCTGGATACTGGCACTCATCGCGGCGGTGACCTTCGCAGTCGCCACGCTAGGCATCAACGTGGTGGCCAATTTCGTCTCGGCGGCGTTCGACATCTCCAACACGTTCCCCAGGCAGATCAGCTTCAGGAAGGGCGGTTTCATCGCCGCAGCCATCGCGCTGGTGCTCTACCCGTTTGCGCCGTGGGAAGGCAACGCCGCGCACTTCGTCAACGCCATCGGCGCCACGATGGGCCCGCTGCTGGGGATCATCCTGGTGGACTACTATCTGGTGGCCAAGGGCAACGTCAACGTCGCGGCGCTCTACCAGGAGCACGGCGAGTATCGCTACGAAGGCGGCTGGAACGTCAACGCGCTGGCCGCGGCGGCGGTCGGCAGTGTGTTTTCGACCTTCCTGCCCAACTTCACTAACCTGCTGCCGGCCTGGTGGAATACATATGGCTGGTTCTTCGGCGTAGCGATCGGCGGCGGCATGTACCTGATCATGGCGACGCTGCGGCCGCGTACCGCGATCGCACCTACCCGCGTTTAAGCTCTTTCCATCCCGATCAGGTAGGGTCAAGCACTGGCACGGCACCGCCGGGTGCCTCCCGGAAGCGGGCGGTCGGTCACGATAGTGCGTGTGGCTCGCGAATCGCAGATTTGGCCGACGATCCGCCTGATGGCATCGTTCAAAGAATGGCACCTTCGGCCACAACTTGCCGTTCAGCGAGCCGGGAAATCTGCCGTTGGAGCGGCCGAATTACTCCCGAACCTGACGGACGAGGTACCCGCACAATTCGGCCATTGCTGACGTTCGGCTACCGTCCCTCATCGGGCGGCTGCACGGTGCTAACCGGCCGTTCGCCCGAGCCGGATCCGGAGCGGCGACGCTCACATCGGCGAACGCGTACTTACGACCCGTTGGAGTCACTTATGCGTCACGCGCGACCGTCCGCTGCTAACCAGATACCTGACTTCACAGCTTGCCCTGAGTAGCGTAAGTCCGACAGGAGATTCACGCGTTGCATCGCGGATGTTCAATGCCAAGCCGCGGCGCCGGTTCGCGTCTCAACGCGAACCGGCTCCATGTTTTTCTGCCATCACGCGTCGACGATCACTTCGAAACCGCCATAGATTAGCCGCTGACCGTCAAAAGGCATCGGATCTTTTTCCGGTTGCAGCCGCGGGTCGGCCATTACCGCTTTCATTCCTTCGTCTCGCGACTGATGCGACGGCCAGACAACCCAGGAGAACACCACCGTCTCATCATCCTTGCGCTTGATCGCCATTGGAAACGACGTCACCTTGCCCTCCGGCACGTCATCTCCCCAGCATTCGATCACCTTCAACGCGCCGTGCTCCTTGAAGACGGCCGCCGCTCTTTCGGCGAACTGCCTGTAAACTTCGCGGTTGGCTGTAGGCACGGGGACAACAAATCCATCGACGTAGGTCATTCGCAATCTCCTTTTTCCCATACGGACTATAGGTGCCGGTCGGCAGCGCATCGCAACACGACCGCCCATACGCACGACGAGCGGGGAGTCAAGAAATCGACAATAGTCGATTCCCTTGCACCGATAGCCTGCTTTGACCCTAAGCGGCGCTTTGAGGCATGGCGTCGGCCTGCTCACTTAAGCGGTTGCCCGATGCCGAGCAGGTTGCCCTCGCTATCTCGGAACCAGGCAGCTCTTTCGCCTACCCCACCCTTGGACGGGTAATTCCCTTCTATATCAGCGATCCCGTTTATCGTTTTGAGGCCGGGAAGATCGTATTCTTCGAACGCGACTCCACGCTGTCGCAGCTCACTAACGGTTGCCTGGATGTCATCGACCTCCCAGGCCATTTGTGTATGAGTCCCTGAGGCCGACCCAGACGACTGAAAGAGTGTGAAGTAGCCCCTGCCGCATTTGTAGCGGAAGCCACCAGCCCGTTCTTCCACCGGCTCAAGGCCGAGCCTGCTCGAGTAGAAAGATCTTGCGCGAGCGAGGTCTTGCGCTGGGATCCGAGTTGCGACGTCGCTGTCTTGAAGCATGGAATACCTCTGAGGTCAAGAAAGCCCAAAGACTTTGTTCACTCCGTGCCGCGCAACGCTTCCGCTTTGCGGCCACGGAGTTTCTCTTCAGGAACCAGTTAGTCAGACGGGAACGCACTCATCGCCTTGATCTATCGTAGACCATGCGATACACAAAACAGTTGACCCCCGAATCCGCTTGGCGTCGGGCCACCCGCCGTTTCTAGGCGATGCGATTTGGAAGTACACGTGCACCCGACCTTGTTCGATGAAATCGAACCTTCCTTTGAATCACGTTGAACGACATTCGGTACCACGTGGTCCACAATCACGAACATGGTTCCAAACCGAAGGCTCAAGTGCTCGAGGACGCGCCACGCCTTGTGGGCCCGGGAATGAGTCAGCGACGGTCGTCAGTCGCCGCGCCTCGAAGGTCCGCTCGCCGCGAGCAAGCGGACGCTCGCGACCCGATTGGGAAGGACCGTTCCTGGCCGAACCCGGTCCGATAGCTGAATGGAGAACCGCTTCCGGCCCCGCAGCGGATGATCGTCGTAAGTCGACCCAGAGCGTGTGAAAACGCATCGATCGCCTGAACTGAATCAACGCACTGAAACCGGGTGACTCATGAAGCGATTCGTTGAGCGCCGTTGTTGAACGTCACGCTATTGTTCCTGCCGATCGAGAAGCTGTTCCAGTCGATCACACCGCGTGCCGAACCGGGTTGGGTGATCACGAGGCTGTTGCCCGCGCCCGCTATCGTGCCGGTACCAGCGACGTAATGGCCGCCCTGCGGAAGGTTGCCCGCCGCGAACGCCACGGATGTCAGGCAAAGTCCAGTCAGCGAAATGCCAGTGGCAAGCCAGATGCGTCCGTTGGACTGCTCACGATTCCGTGCGCGTCCCGCGGACCGAGGTTGTTTTGGACGTGACATACAGCCCCCTTTCCGCCTGCATGCGGAATGGCCGTCAACGACCCGCGGAGCCGACCGGAGACGCGTGAGTCGCCGTGTCTGAACAATAGCAATTGGCGTCGCGCATGCATGCCGATATGTCAGCGCTTGGCGCCTTCCTATGGGCTTTTTGTGCCACCCTGTTTGCGGGGCGGACTTGGTGAAGAAAAACCAGGTAGTAGAGCACAGCGGCCATTAGTCCTGTTAGTCGCTCGGCGTGTCATCGGCCGAGCAGACCACGTTCACCGGCCGCAGGATGTCAGTCCGGTTCCCCCTCATCCCTTGCCGAGTGGCGGCCGACTGGGGAATCCCGCCATATTGCTCAACTGGGCCAGCTCATTCGCCGCGTCGCGCAGCAATACTGAGTACTCGTGAATCTTCCCGGGGGTCAGCCGCGCCCGCGGACCGGCCAAACTGATAACGCCGACGCAGCGCGAACCACTTACCACGGGCGCCGCCACGGCTGACATGCGCGGGGCGAACACCTCGTCGATCATCGCGTAACCACGCACGCGCGCAGCGTGCAGGAAACCCAGCAGCGCTTTGATCGTCGTCGGCGCATTGGGTCCGAACTCATTCGGCTGTCCGAAGCCCTGCTTGAAAACGAGTGCGATCGCCTGTTCGTCGGTCATCGTCATGAGCCACGCGTGTCCGGTCGAGGTGCATGAAAGTCGCGCTGCCTGGCCCATGTCGGGATCATAGCGAAAGCCGATGCGCTGTCCGTCCGCCTTACCTACCCAGATAATTGCCTCGCCATCCACCAGCGACAGCCGCGCCAGCTCACCGGTCTGCGCTGCGACGCGTTCGATGATTGGCTGGGCGATATCTGCGATGCCCGTCAGGCTCAGGAATTCGAGCCCGTTCGACGTCATCCGCATGGTCAGAATGTAGCGGCTGTGATCGACCAGTTGCCTGACATACCCGCCTTCAACGAGCTCGGTGAGCAGGCGGTGACACGTGCTGCGCGGTAGGGACAAGGCATCGGCAATGGCCACTAGGCCTGCGCCTTCGCCGTGGGACGCCAGCAAATCGAGAATTCTCAAGCCGTTTTTAAGCGACATTTCTCGTCAATTTCCATCATGTGCAATGCAGTTCCGGTGCGGAACGGCCCGTCTTTGCAGCGCAAACAATAGCAGTTGTTCGTCGCCAGAACGAACGTTTCAACATGTCCAGAATTCAGGAGACAACATGTCATTTTTTGCTGATTCAGACCTCGCTGCGGAAAAACAGTCCGCGCAGGCTCACCTGATGGCGCGTCGGGCGGTGGCCGGCGCAACCGTCGGCACAGCGCTCGAATGGTTCGACTTCGCGTTGTATGGGGTGGTCGCGGCCACGATCTTTCCAAAGCTGTTTTTCCCGTCGCTCGATCCGACCGCCTCGCTGCTCGCGTCGCTGGCGAGCTTCTGGGCCGGACTCGCCGCACGCCCGCTGGGCGCGGTAATCTGCGGGATGCTCGGAGACCGTTGGGGACGCCGCAAACTGATGCTGGTCACTGTGTCGGTGATGGGGATGTCGTCGTTCCTGATGGGGTTGCTGCCCACTTACCACCAGGTTGGTATCCTCGCGCCGACTTTGCTGGTGTCGCTGCGCATCATTCAGGGTTTCGCGCTTGGCGGTGAATCGACGGGCGCGCAACTGATGGCGGTGGAGCATGCGTCTGCTAACCGACGTGGGTGGTATTCGGGCCTGCTCGGCATTTGCTCGCCACTCAGCCAGATCCTCGCCAATTTCTCGCTCTTTACGCTGGCCGCCTTGCTTTCGTCGGACGACTTCGACTCCTGGGGATGGCGGATCCCGTTCCTCGCAAGCTTTGTCCTTGTGCTGCTGGGCGTCTACATCCGCAGGAAGGTTAGCGAGACACCGGCCTTCGAGGCGCTCAACAAGAGTGGCCCGCGCGCACGCGCCGCCAATCCGCTCGGCATCGTGTTCAAGTACCACTGGCGCACCGCTCTTCGTCTGACGCTGTTCTTCTGCGGCCCCGCCGCGCTGTTTTATCTGATCGTGGTTTTCTCGCTCAGCTACCTGACGAAACACCTCGGTGTACCCAAGCAGACCGGTTTCATGCTGTTGATGGTTGCGAATGTCTGCGCCATCGGGGGCGCGCTGGTGGGCGGTTATCTGAGCGATCGGATCGGACGCAAACGTGCGCTGATGATCGGCTCGTTCTGCACGCTAATCTGCTGCCTGATCTATTTTCCGATTCTCAACCAGAACTCGATCGCCATGACGATGGCCGTGATGGGCGCGTTCCTCGGCTTCACACAGTTCCAGAGTGGCATCCAGCCGGTCTGGTTCGCCGAGTCTTTCCCGACCGAGGCGCGCTATACGGGGTCCGCACTGTCGTACTCGGGAGCCAACCTGCTCACCGGCGGCCCGATGCCGATCGTCGCCGTGGCGTTGCTCAATGCCTTTCACGGTTCCCCGTGGGCCATCGTAGCTGTTTGTGGCTCGCTGAATCTGCTCTCCTTCCTCATGATCGCCGTATCCCGGGAAACCAAAGGCACTGCCTTGGAACGCTCCTCTACACATTGAAACCATGACTCGCAAACTCTACATCCTCAATGGCTCCAATCTGAACATGCTGGGCGCAAGGGAGCCTCACATCTATGGCACCACCACGCTCAAGGACATCGAACAGAACTGCCTGACACTCGCCGACGCGCTCAAGTTCGACTGCGTATTCCGTCAGACCAACAGCGAAAGCGAGCTGATCGACTGGATCCAGGAAGCGTTCCTGCAGGACGCCGCGCTGATCATCAATCCGGCCGGCTTTTCGTTCGGTCGTATTCCGGTGCTCGACGCGGTCAAGCTCATCCAACGGCCGGTAGTGGAATTGCATATCACCAACATCCACAAGCGTTCGGAAGAATATCGCCACTCGACGATCTCGGTGGCGGCCACTGCGGTGATCTGCGGGGCAGGAGCGAACGGATATTTGCTAGCGATCCGCGCGATTGAAGATCTGTGGGGCAACCAGACTTGAGCCGGTCCCTCAATTGATGAAGCACGCGGGCTCACTGAGGGAGCCCGCTTCGGCCAACATACGCGCATCGGGCATCGGCTGGTTTCGGAGAGCAGACCGGCCATTCGAGTGACCGTTGCATGGTTCTGGCGAGTGGCAGAAATTGGCCGATCCTTGCCCGTCGTCCTGTCGCAGGCGATCGCCGCAGTCACGCCTCGCCCGTCGGACCGTGATCGACCCAAGCAGTCGGCTGGCTCTTCCAGCAGCGGACATTGACTAGTGCGTCGCCAGCCGAACTGTTGACGAAAAATCTCCGACTGAACATACTCGTACGCCCTCATCAACGGAGAACAATGTGGGGAGTGCTCTTCCCGATACGCTACCTCAAATCTCAACGGCACGCCTGAAACTTGCCCCGGCTTGTGAGCAGTTCGTGCGTGAGGTGCAGGGATACTGCACTGAAAATCGCGCTCATTTGCAGCCTTGGGAGCCTCTTCGAGCCGACAGCTTTTTTGAAGCAGAATCAGTCGCGCGGCGGCTGTCCGCGATGGCGCATAACAACGCGTCAGGACACGCAGTGCATCTGTTATTAATCTCGCCGGAAAACGGAGAGATGGTGGGAGAATGCAACTTCACCAACATCGTGCGCGGGCCCTTCCAGGCATGTCACCTTGGGTTCTCGCAAAGCGGTTTGAAGGGCACGGTTTGATGCGCGAAGCATTGACGCCAGCGATCTCCTATATTTTCGATCAAGTCGGATTGCACAGGGTAATGGCGAACTTCAGGCCCGAAAATGTTCGTAGTGCACAGCTCCTAGAGCGGCTAGGGTTCGAGCGCGAAGGGCTGGCTCGGTCCTATCTAAGAATCAATGGGGTATGGGCCGACCACGTGCTCACATCGCTGTTTAACGAAATTGCAGCACATTGAACAGAATTCGCAGCGTTCGTTGCCGCCTTTCGACTTGTAGTTCGAAAAACTAAGCGTGCGGAGCCGTCCGTGAGTGCCGGCATGAATGCTTGGAACGTTAAGCCGGCATCCGGTTGCACTACGGTGCATTACGAGGACCACACCGCGTTTTGCATGACGACTCGATATCCATCGGGGTCTGCGAACGTTTGGCCCGACACGTCCCAATAAGGGTTGAACGACGTGACGCGAACGAAGCCGTTGTCGACAAGCCGGTCGCATGCCAACTCCCACTCTTCTCGGTCCGGAGCATAAAACACCAGCAAATCCTCATGCGTCGGTGAGGCCGCTACCGGGTGTTCGCGGCATTGCGTGAACTCGAAGTGATAGTCCATCCCGGAACGTCCGACCATGACCCCATCGAACCCCTGATGATCTTGGAATCGTGCCAGCACGACCAGGTCGAGGGCCGCGCAATACATGCTTTCAGATCGGGAAATGTCGCTGACAGGTCTGGCGATTCGGAGCTTTGCTTGCATCGAATGGTTAGATAGGTCGTTGGTTTGGGGTTTTCGAACAACTGATTTGCGAGGATACGTCGAACCAAAACTGTCGACAATTTATGCGGCCTTGTCGAATGACCGTTCCTAGCCTACCGCTGCCCGACACGAGTAGCAGTCGTCGGCCCGGGGGCAACCTACACCGGGACGGCGAGACGCTTCGTCATCGGCACGCAAGCCAATTCCAGTCCACGCGCGGTGCGGTACGTCGAAACCGAATCGCCCGACCAACCGCAGCGACGATAGAAAGGTGCCGCGTTCAGCGTTGCATCGAGGTGCATCGTGGTAACGCCGTGATCGCCGGCCAACGATTCGAGAAATTGCAGCATCTCACGCCCAATGCCACGCCCCATGTGAGAGGGCCGCACAAAGATAGCGTCGACTTGGCCATTTGCCGCCGTGAGCATTCCTGTACCAATGACTAGTTCCTCATCCGTGGCAACGTAGAAGTCACGTTCAACGACGCTGGCCCATTTTTCGGTCGGCGTGCCGTTGACCCATGCCGAGAGAGTCGCTGCGGGATAGTGATCGGCGCATGCGGCATGCACCGATGTTTTACGAATATGCCACGCGTCGAACACGTCTTCGCAGGTCGCTTTTCGTATGGTCAACATGGCGCGCTCCTCGACTCGATGGGCCAAGTCGCCACGTCCGAAAGATTCCGAGAAACGGGATTGCGCTTTTTATAATGCATGCATTCACTCCTATTTGCGCCAATGCAATTCGGAGCGAATGAAAAGACGCGGCCCCGTCATGACTGGCGGGGCCGTTGAGAAAGTCTACATGTGATCTTGGAACGTCACGACTCCCACGGCTCGCCGTCGGCGGTCATGGTGCACATCATGAAGTTGAGAGCAGTGCGGTTCATAAAAGCATATTGCCCAACGAAAACGACGCAGTCAATGACGGCCTTCCGATTGTCAACAATCTAGGGGGCGTGCCGAATGTCCCAAATTGGCCGACATCGCCTTACGCAACAGCGGGAAGAACAGCTCGGGGGCGCACGATATGCAACTGGCATAAACCGACCCTGAACGGAACTTCGCAGTTCTCCAGAGCGAACGCCCACTGCGAGCTAAAATGCCAAACGCGTCTTTTTGGAGAACCGCATGAACAGGGGACTTTTGCTTCTATTGGCCTTGAGCGTCCTGCTAGTGATGTTTGGGCTTTATCAATTCCACTGGCAAGGCGTGAATTTTTGTAACGGCAAAGGCGGCAGATTCGTTTGTAGCCATAGCAAATGATGTCCGGATCTATCGCCCCCATTTGATATCGTGCATTCAGCTTTCGATACGCCCTTCTAATCGCCGACGACTTTCCTGAGGAAGTCGAATGACCGAACTGGCCCGGACCGAGTCTTCGGGATGGAACCGATAGCCTTGCCGGTCAACCGCCGCGCCCTAGTAGTATGCTTTTTGTAAGTGATCGTGCGATACGCACTGTCGTTTGTCCAAACACGAACCCGCCAACGCCTGCACCGATCATTCCTCCGACGATCCGATGGCCCGCAAACGCACCGAGTGCCAAACCCAATCCGGTGCACATGACGCAGGCTAGAACACCGGCCCATGTCTGCCAATGCCGCCATGTGCAGCGATAGGCACGTCGCCAATTTATGCGTCGATTGCTTGCGGGTAGACTCGCGAGTTCGGGAATGCTCTTCAACGTCCCAAAAATTGTCATCGCCAATTCCTTCGGTTGATTCGCGGCATGAAATTGTCGACGATCTTCGCCCCGCTGTCGACTGACCGGTCTTGGCCGCACACAGTCCCACGCGCCGGTCGACGTTGTTCGCCCCGGGGCCACACTTCATGCAACGGGCATAATCGACCCGTTACGGCCAGTCAGAATTTCCGGAAGCAGACGTTATGCATGATTTGCGCCTTGATGGGCCGCGCGGACCGAGCTCTCCGATCCATCACATAATCCAGCAGCTGTCGTCAAACCGATCGCGAGCGCCCCATGCAGCGGACATACCGTGGTAGTTGTCATTGCGAGTCAGTGAGGTTTGAAGCCCACATCGATTTCAGCGAGGGCACAGGAAAATGCGACTGTAGCTTCTGCGGCAAACTGCGGCTCTGGCTCGTCCAGGTTGGCCCGGAAAAATCCGTTTTACTTTCCGGCGAAAGCACACTCACGCAATACGAAGGGAAAAACCGGTAGCCCATCATCCGTTTTGCAAACAGTGCGGCGTCCACGTGTTTGACCGCGTCGATATGCCAAATGGAACGGGCGACCCGTACATCAACGTGAACACTATGTGCATCGACGACTTCGACTTGAGCGACGCCTTGAATGCACCGATCTCCTACGCCAATGGTCTGGCGAATGACTGAGCCAATCCGCCTCTGGAAACGCGGCATCTTTGATTGTCCTCGAGGCGCGTAGTCTCAGGGCGCTCTTCCGGAGTGTTGAGCGATTCCAGGTTCCCGGGCGTCTAGCTGATATCGTTCCGAAGTGAACTGAGCGAATTCGGCCCGGAATTGCGAAGGTTCATCGAGTGTTCCGGCATAGATCGTCACGATTTCCGGTGCGTGATGCGGTGTGCCAAAGAGCAGGCTACCGCAATGCGCACAGAAACTTCGCGTTGTAGGCATCCCGCTGCCGCCGGTTATCGTATGAGACCTGACTTCTCCTTCGAACGAGAATTCCGAAGCACGCACGACAACGACTGGCAAGCCCGCTGATCCCGATGCGCGCTGGCAATCCCGGCAATGACAAATGAGCTGCGCCAGCGAGGCGCCGGCAGCCTGATATTGCACGCTGCCGCACAGGCAGCGTCCTTTCCAGGAATTTGACATCGAACTGCTCCCTGACTCGAATTGGATCACGGCGCAATAACAAAGCCATTGTCGCCGATCTGAACGGCCCGGTCGAACATCCCTTGTTGGCCGCGCGCTGCCTCGTGCCGCATGCATACACCGCCTGAACCTCGCAAGGCTGCGATCGACAGCAGGCGACCCTGAACCGCCCTTGGCGTCGCTCGATCGAACGTCGGCTCAGCGGGCGAAAGCCGCCGCCTTTGGCTTCGACTTTGCTAGCCGTACCTGCCGATAGTTCAGCCCGAGACTGTGACGCAAGTATCGCCTAGCGCGGACGCCGTTCTCGCTGCCCCTCTCCGCGCTTTTCCCGATGGTCAAGGTGCAACGTTTCGTTTGTGTCGATCGCATGAAGCAGACTCGCGAGAGCTCGTCTGCTCTCTTCGAGGTCGTGCAGTTTGCCGTCGAGCTTTTCGACTTCACGCCGCAACGCTGAACGTGCTTCGGCGCACGGATGGAAAACTGGCTTCGCACCGAGCACGCAGGGTAGCAACAGGCGGATGCTGCTTATCTTCAATCCTGCCGCGCTGAGCACGCGGATGCGGTGTGCCGCATCCAGCTCTTCAGGACCGTAATCGCGGTAGCCTGAATCGGTCCTCTTCGGTTTGAGCAAACCTTCGTGTTCGTAGTAGCGCAGCATCCGCTCACTAACGCCGACTCGGCCAGCCAGTTCTCCGATACGCATGACATCTCCCAAACGATACGCTTGACCTTGACAACGCTGTCAGAGTTTAGCCTTGTTCGACCGGCGACGTTACTCGCCGCTCCATTTGCGAGGGAACTTGTTTATGACGCCATCCAATGACACGTTTGACGGAACGTTTCCGTTTGCACCGCGCTTTAACGACGCTGCCGGTTTTCGCATGCACTATGTCGATGAAGGGCCCACTTGTGGAGAGGTGATCCTGTGTCTTCATGGGGAACCCACCTGGAGCTATCTGTTCCGCGGTTTGATCGCGGCACTGTCCGGTAGCTACCGTGTGGTGGCGCCCGACCACATGGGATTCGGCAAGAGCGAGACCCCGGTACACCGCACCTACTGGTTGCAGGATCACGTCGACAACATCGAACGATTCGTGCTTGAGCTTGACTTGAACGACATCACTCTTGTCATGCACGACTTCGGCGGCCCCGTCGGCATGGGACTCGCGGCGCGACATCCCGACCGCATTCGGCGAATCGTAAGCACGAATGGCCCGACTCCATTTGGTCAGCGAACGTTATTCGAGAGATTGAACGCGAATGCCGCAGTGTCCCCATGGTTCCAGTGGATCGTTCGCGCAGAGTCGCAAGGCCGCCTCGAGCCCGTGCTTGGCGAACTTGGCTTCAATATCCTAAGTACTCTCAAGCTCAACGGATTCGAAAACCATGCGCGCATCAACGATACGTGGTTGCGTGCCTACGGTTCACGTTTCGCCGTACCGGCCGACAGCGCCGGAGCGATTGGCTGGGCCAAAGGTTTCGCGATCGGCGCGCATCGCTTCGAAGTTCCTGACGCTGCTGCGCTCGCCGCTATCCGGTCGAGGCCGGCGCTTGCAATTTGGGGCGATGCCGACCGAACGCTGGCCGCAGAGCATTTCTTGCCACTGTTCAGCGAACTGTTTCCCCAGGCGTCGATCCACCGGCTCACGGGAGTCGGCCATTACAGCCTTGAGGACGCGCCCCAGGAAATCGCCAACCTTATCGCCGCATTCCTGGAGGCCCACTGACGATGCTCAGACTCACGCAAACCTTGAGCGGCGCGACTGAGCACCGCCACCTTCGCACGTGTCTGCGCTCCCGAAAATCGTCACCTCGCTCTGCGTTTGTCTCCGTGATTGGCGATTCTCGACGACCCTGTCGCGCGTTGCGACACGCCCTGCCGCTCAGCCTCGACGGAAATACGTTGCTTCGGTCTGGCGGTGTGCCGAGCGATACCCGTTCTCGTCATAAAAGGCTGGACTAGCGGAAGGCTGCCGGCCAGAATGTCCGTCAAAATACCCAGCGAGAAAAAGCAACATGACAACGGCGGATTCGCATGACCTGCTCACACAGGCACTGAAGCTATACACACAAGGCGAAATTGCTGAGCGGATCGGAAAAAACGTGCGGACAATCCGCCGGTGGGAGGCGGACAAGGCTCGCTGTCCGGTTATCGCAAAGGCCGCGTTACGCGAGATGCTGGAGGCAAAGAATCGGAAAGCCGGGATCGAGCACGAACCGGCATTCCGGTTCATCGACCTTTTCGCGGGCATCGGCGGTATACGGCGGGGCTTCGAAGCGTTCGGTGGACAATGCGTCTTCACGAGTGAATGGAACGAATTCTCGAAAAAGACGTATCAGCAGAATTACGGTGATAACGACGAGCGCCATCAGTTCATCGGTGACATCGTTTCTTTTTCTGAGCGAGCCGTCCCGGCGCACGATGTGCTCCTTGCCGGATTTCCCTGTCAGCCGTTTAGCATTGCCGGCGTGAGCAAAAAGAACTCGCTCGGCCGTCCGCACGGCTTCGAATGTACGACCCAAGGCACCCTGTTTTATGACGTTGCTCGCATCATCGAAGCGAAGCGACCCGCAGCGTTCCTGCTGGAGAACGTGAAGAACCTCGCCTCGCATGACCGGGGCAACACCTTGAAGACGATCTTGGCAGTGTTGCGCGACGAACTTAAGTACGACGTCAAGTTCAAGGTCATTGACGGGCAGCATTTCACGCCGCAGCATCGGGAGCGCATCGCGATCGTTGGCTTCAGGGAGAAAGCGGACTTCACCTTCGATGACTTGAGGCTTCCGGCTGAAGGGCCGCGCCTTGCGTCGATCCTGCACAAAACTGATCGTACTGAACCTCTGCTTACACACGATGGCGACCGTTTCTTCGATCACGCCGCAGGCAAGGTACAGTCCAAATACACGCTTACCCCGAAGCTATGGGCGTATCTGCAGGCCTACGCCGAAAAGCATCGCGCGGCGGGAAATGGCTTCGGTTTCGGGCTGGTGACGCCCGACAGCGTCACCCGCACCTTGTCCGCTCGCTATTACAAGGACGGTTCGGAGATTCTGCTGTCACAGGGCAAAGGCGAGCGTCCTCGACGGCTTACACCGCGTGAGTGTGCGCGCCTGATGGGATTTCCGGACGACTTCCAAATTCCTGTCAGCGACACTCAAGCTTATCGCCAGTTCGGCAACAGCGTCGTGGTTCCCGTGATGCAGGAGGTCGCCCGCATCATGATGCCGTTCGTGAAGGAGCTTCTTGAACAGGAGCGCAACGGGGCACAGCAAAGGCTTCCACTGCTGGTCGAGTAATAGATGTCGTTGACGGTGCGGCCGCAGCCGGATGATATCCGGCATTCGCGGGCGCAACGCGCGAGCCGTGCTGTCGATGTTGGCGTGGATCACATGACTAGCCGCGCCGCTGCGCGCTCGCGCATCCTCGAACGATAGGCGTGCCGCATCAAACACTTGGCGCGCCTGTGCGCAGGTTGTCCACAAGCTTGTTCCCAAATTATGTGGACAACTGCACGCATAGGTCGGTGCGGGTGAGACGGCATCCTTGCGAAGTCAGCTAGCCAGTAGCACGGACCCCATAGCGACGCGCACTGCCTACGCGTGCACCGAGCGCGGATAGTGCTCACGCTTCAGGCACTTAAGCTCGCTGTGCGGAGGTTGTCCACAGGCTTGCCAACAATTTAGGTGGACAAGTTTTGCTTGCTGGCGCAGTGGCGCGGCGGCCGACGCCGCGTGAATCGTCCGCATCACGCCTTCAACCCGGAGGCCGAAGTCACCACGTCCTTCTGCACCTGCAACTGCAAAACCGCATCCCGCTTATCGAGCAGATGCTGCCGCAAAATCGCGCTGAGCTTCTTGCCGTCGCGAGCCTCGAGCGCCTTCAGCATTTCATCGTGATCGTGAATCGCGCGGTCCCACTTCGGCGTCTGATAGTTCGAGCGAAACCGCAGCGCCTGCAGCCGCCGGTTGATCGACACATACGTCTGCCGCAGCGCCGAATTTCTCGCCGCTTCGTTGATCTTGTCGTGGATCGCCTGGTTGCGGCTGTAGTAGCCCGGCAGATCGTTCTGCGCGCGGCATGCGAGCATCGCGTAATGCAGTGCCTTGATCTCGGCGAGTTCGGACGCGGTGATGCGCTCAGCCGCGAGTTCGCCCGAAAACGCTTCGAGGCCGCTCATCAATTCGAAGGTTTCGCGCACTTCCGCCTCCGACATTTTCGACACCGATGCGCCCCGGTTCGGCGAAATCTCGATCAGACCTTCGGCCGCCAGCACCTTCAGCGCCTCGCGCAGCGGCGTGCGCGAAATGCCGAGCGTTTCGCACAACTCGCGCTCATTCAGTTTTTTGCCGGGCTCCAGCGTCCCCTCGACGATAAAGCGGCGAATGTGCTCCACCACCGTATCGTGCAGGCGCTGACGCTCGACCTTCGGCATCAGCGGGGCAGCGCTTACACCCGCGTCGACATCCGAATTTTGCATACAAAAATCCTCAGCTGTAGTGAGTCGGATTTTATCGGAAACGCATCGATTAGTTAATCGCTGCGCATCTACGCGGGTAAACACGGGCCCACGCCGCCCATTTTTGACTTGGGCGCGTCACCGTTCCTCTGATATAGTTTTTTGCATGCAAAATTCAATCGGAGGAGCCCGATGCTCAAGCTAGATTTTCATCCCGCCGGCCGTCACTTCCTGCAGATTCCGGGGCCGAGTCCAGTGCCCGATCGCATCCTCCGCGCGATGAGCTATCCGACCATCGACCATCGCGGCCCCGAGTTCGGCGAACTCGGTCTGAACGTGCTCGACGGCATCAAGAAGATCTTCAAGACGCAGCAGCCGGTCGTGATCTATCCGGCGTCCGGCACGGGCGCATGGGAAGCCGCGTTGTCGAATACGCTCAGCCCCGGCGATCAGGTGCTGATGTTCGAGACCGGCCACTTCGCGACGCTGTGGCAAAAGATGGCCGAGAAGCTCGGCCTGAAACCCGAATTCCTTGGGCTGCCCGGCATAGAAGGCTGGCGGCGCGGCGTGCAGCCGCAGATGATCGAAGAGCGTCTGCGCGCCGACACGCAGCATGCGATCAAGGCGGTCTGCGTCGTGCACAACGAAACCTCGACCGGCGTCACGTCCGACATCGCCGCCGTGCGTCGCGCGATCGACGCCGCGGGCCATCCGGCGCTGCTGCTCGTCGATACGATCTCCGGGCTCGCGTGCGCTGATTATCGTCATGACGAATGGGGCGTCGACGTGACCGTGTCGGGCTCGCAAAAGGGCTTGATGCTGCCGCCGGGCATCAGCTTCAACGCGATCTCGCCAAAGGCGATGGCCGCGAACCAGCACGCGAAGCTGCCGCGCAGCTTCTGGGACTGGGCGGAAATCGTCGAGATGAACAAGTCCGGCTACTGGCCGTACACGCCGAACACGAACCTGCTGTACGGACTGCACGAAGCGATCGAGATGATTCTCGGCGAAGGGCTCGACAACGTGTTCGCGCGTCACGAGCGGCTCGCGGAAGCGACGCGCCGCGCGGTGCGCGCGTGGGGGCTCGACATCCAGTGCGCCGATCCCGCCGTCTATAGCCCGGTGCTTACGGGCGTGATGACGCCCGACGGTGTCGATGCGGACGCGGTGCGCAAGCTGATCTACGAACGCTTCGACATGTCGCTCGGCACGGGCCTCGGCAAGATGAAAGGCCGCATGTTCCGCATCGGCCATCTCGGCGATTGCAACGATCTGATGCTGCTCGCGACACTGGCCGGCTGCGAAATGGGTCTGCGGCTTGCTGGCGTGCCGCTTGAGCAGAGCGGCATGCCGGCCGCGATGGAGTGGCTGAGCGAGGCACCGAAGACGCCGGGGTTAAAGGCCGCGGCTTGATTGTCGGGCCGCAGGGAGCGCTTCCCTCATCGAGCCGCGCGCAGAACGCGGCCAGAACAACATGCAAGGCGTCCATAGCGGCTCTCGCCGCCGACGGGCGACGGACGCAGCGCGCCACTTCAGGCGCGCCGTCGACACATGCCATGGAGAGAGACGATGAAGCGGTTTCGTTTGACCAGTGCGACCAGTATCGTTCTAGTGATGCTCTGCATCATGTACTTCATCACCTACCTCGATCGCGTGAACGTCAGCACCGCGGCCGCGGGTTTCGGCAAGGAATTCAATCTCACGCATACGCAGGTCGGGCTCGTGTTCTCGGCCTTCGCGTATCCGTATCTGCTGTTTCAGGTGATCGGCGGCTGGGTCAGCGATCGCTTCGGCGCGCGACGCACGCTGCTGTTCTGCGGCGCGATCTGGGGTCTCGCGACGGTGCTCACAGGGTTTGCGGGCGGACTCGCTTCGTTGCTGGCCGCGCGGGTCGTGCTCGGTTTCGGTGAAGGCGCGACGTTCCCGGCTGCAACGTCGGCGATGTCGCGCTGGGTCGCCAAAGAAAAGCGCGGCTTCGCGCAGGGCATCACACACGCGGCGTCGCGAGTCGGCAATGCGGTCGCGCCGGCACTGATCGTACTCGTGATGACCAACTGGGGCTGGCGCGAATCGTTCTTTATCTGCGGCGGGCTGAGTCTGGTGTGGGTGGTCATGTGGGCGGTCACGTTCACCGAGCATCCGAAAGATCATCCGCGCATCACGCCCGACGAACTCGCCGTGCTGCCCGCGCCGAAGCCGAAAACCGCCGGCCTGCCGTGGGGCAAGCTGTTTCGCCGCATGACGCCCGTTACGATCGTCTACTTCTGCTACGGCTGGACGCTGTGGCTGTTCCTGAGCTGGATTCCGCTGTACTTCCTGCATAACCAACATCTGGAATTGAAGAAGTCGGCGATCTTCGCGTCGGTCGTGTTCTTCGCCGGCGTGGTCGGCGACACGCTGGGCGGTATCGTCACCGATGCGATCTTCAAGCGCACCGGCAGCCTCAAACGCGCGCGCAGCTGGATGGTGTCGGTGTGCATGCTGTTCTGCCTGCTGTCGCTGATTCCGCTGATGTTCACGCACGACCTGACGCTGTCCATCGCGTGTCTCGCGTCGGGCTTCTTCTTCGCCGAGATGACGATCGGTCCGATGTGGGCGATCCCGATGGATATCGCGCCGGACTTCGCCGGCACCGCGAGCGGCATGATGAACACGGGGTCGGCGCTCGCCGCGATCATCTCACCGGTGATGGGCGGTTTTCTGATCGACTACTTCGGCAACTGGGATCTGCCGTTCGTCGGCAGCATGTTGCTGATGGGCGTCGGTGTCGTGCTCGCGTTCCGCATGCAACCGGAGAGCCGCTTCGAACTGGGCGCGTCGGACAAGGCGCATGTGTCCACCAGCATGGGCATGTAAAACATGACGCCATCACTGAGCCAGATTCTTGCCGATGCGCGTCGCGCTCGTACTACGCTTGCTAGCTTGCCGCCGCAACAGCTTCCTGCCGATGCCGACGCGGCTTACGCCATCCAGCACGAGATTCTGAGCGCGTGCGGCGCGCGAATCGGTGGCTGGAAGATCGGCGCAAAATCGGCGAGCGGACCGATTCAAGGCGCGCCATTGCCCCATACCGATCTGCTTGCGGACGGTGCGCGTCTGTCGCTTGAAGGCTTCGCGCCTCTCGGGCTCGAACTCGAAGTCGCGTTCCGTTTCGGCCGGCGTTTCGAGCCGTCGGCGACGCTTTACGACGAGGACGAAGTGCTCGCGGGTATCGGCTCGATCGGCGCGACCATCGAGATTGTCGCGAGCCGCTATGCCGCGTGGCCCGCCATCGACAAACTCGCGCAGCTCGCGGACCTGCAGAATCACGGCGCGCTGATCGTCGGCGAATTCACGCGGTATCGCGAGGACTTCCCGTTCGTCGCGCCATCGCTGCGTTTCGAGTTCAACGGGCGCGACGTCGTCGAAACGACGCCCGCGAATCCGGCCGGCGATCCGCGGCGGCTGTTGACTTGGCTCGTCAATCACGCGAGCGCGCGCGGCATTGCGGTGACACCGGAGATGGTGATCACCGCGGGTTCGTACACCGGCATGTTTTTTCCGCGCGAGGCGGGCACCGTGAGCGGGCATATCGAAGGACTCGCGCCGCTTCATCTGACGCTGTACTAGGCAATTCGAGCCGCGCGGTTCAGGCGCGCTCCTCACAGGCCGACGAAATGACGAATCCCACCGCGGGCTTGCTCGTCAAGCCGATCCATCTGGTTCCCTCCGCCGCGCGCTCCATCAGCCCGCTCGCACAGCGTCTGCGCAAATCGTTGCGCGGCGACGTGCTGTTCGATCTCGCCAGCCGGGGCCGTTACGCGACTGATGCGTCGATCTATCAGATCACGCCGGTCGGCGTCGTTGTGCCGCGCGATCAGCAGGATCTACGCATCGCGCTCGATATCGCCCGCAGCGAGAAAGTGCCGCTGCTCGCGCGCGGCGCGGGCACGAGCCAGTGCGGGCAGACGGTCGGCGAAGCGCTCGTGATCGACACGAGCAAGTGGCTCAACAACATCGTCGCGTTCGATGCCAGCGCGCGCACCGTGACAGTCGAGCCCGGCGTCGTGCTCGATCATCTGAACGCCTGGCTGAAGCCGCATGGACTGTGGTTTCCGGTGGATGTATCGACGGCTGCCCAATGCACGATCGGCGGCATGGCCGGCAATAACTCGTGCGGCTCGCGCTCGATCGAATACGGCAACATGGTGCACAACGTCGACGCGATCGACGCGATTCTCGCCGACGGCAGCGAAGCGCGCTTCGCGTCGCTGCGCGAGCCGCCGCAAGGCGAGCGCTTGCAGCAGATCGTCGCGGGGGTCACGCAAATCGCGCAGCGCGAGCGTGACGAAATCGTCGCGCGCGTGCCGAAGGTGCTGCGCCGCGTCGCGGGCTACAACATCGATCTGTTCGACTGCCAGAATCCGCGCGCCTATACCGACGATGGCTGCGCGAACCTCGCGCATCTGCTGGTCGGCTCGGAAGGCACGCTCGCGTTCAGCCGGCAGATCACGCTGAAGCTCGCGCCGCTGCCCGCGCATAAGGCGCTTGGCGTGGTCAACTTTGCGAGCTTCCGGCAGTCGATGGCGCTGACGCAGCACATCGTCAAATTGAAGCCGGTCGCGGTCGAACTCGTCGATCGCACGATGATCGACCTCGCGTTGAGCAATCCCGCGTTTCGTCCGGTGATCGAAAAGGCGCTGGTCGGCGAGCCGCAGGCAATTCTGCTCGTCGAATTCGCGGGCGAGGATCGCGACGCGCAGCTCGCGTCGCTCAAGCAGCTAACCGAGTTGATGGGCGAACTGGGCTTGCCCGACGCGGTCGTCGAGATGGCGGACGCGAATGCGCAGAAGGCGCTGTGGGAAGTGCGCAAGGCCGGGCTCAACATCATGATGAGCATGAAGGGCGACGGTAAGCCGGTGTCCTTTATCGAAGATTGCGCGGTACCGCTCGAACATCTGGCCGACTACACGAGCCGCCTGACCGACGTGTTTCATCGCCACGGCACCGAAGGCACGTGGTATGCGCACGCGAGCGTCGGCACGCTGCACGTGCGGCCGATTCTCGACATGCGCCGCGACGGCGCCACGAAGATGCGCGCGATCGCCGAAGAAGCGGCCGCGCTCGTGCGCGAGTACAAGGGCGCCTATTCGGGCGAGCACGGCGACGGTCTGTGTCGTGGCGAATGGGTTGCATGGCAATATGGGCCGCGCCTGAACGAGGCGTTCCGCGAGATCAAGACGCTGTTCGACCCGGACAATCGCTTCAATCCCGACAAGATCGTGCGTCCGCCGAAGATGGACGACGCGCGCAATTTCCGCTTTGCGCCGGGCTATCGCGAACAGCGCATCGAAACGGTGCTCGACTGGTCGGCGTGGAACGTGAAGCGCGACTCGCTGACGGGCGAGGAAAGCGCGCCAGGCAGCGGCGACGATCTGAGCGGCGGTCTCGCGAAAGCGGTCGAGATGTGCAACAACAACGGCCACTGTCGAAAGTTCGACGCGGGCACGATGTGCCCAAGCTATCGCGTGACGAAGGACGAGCAACATCTGACGCGCGGGCGGGCCAACACGTTGCGGCTCGCGATTTCGGGGCAGCTCGGCGAACGCGGGCTCGCGAGCGATGACGTGAAAGAAGCGCTCGACCTGTGCGTATCGTGCAAGGGCTGCAAGCGCGATTGCCCGACCGGCGTCGACATGGCGAAGTTCAAGGTCGAGGCGCGAGCGGCGCGTGCAAAGACGCATGGCGTGCGGCTGCGCGACAGGCTTGTCGCGTTCATGCCGCGCTATGCAGGCGCGGCGAGCCGCATGCCGGGACTGCTGGCGCTCGCGGACAACGTGCCGCTGCTGTCGGCGTGGTTCAAGCGTTCTGTCGGGTTCGCGACCGGGCGCAGTCTGCCGCGATTCAAGAAGGCGTTTCTGGCCGATGCGGTGTCCGCAAAGTCTGCACGTGGCGCGACGCAAGCGCCCACGCTGAAAGAAGTGCTGCTGTTCGTCGACACCTTCGACAATCACCTGGAGCCCGACAACGCGCGTGCCGCGCAACGGGTGCTCGAAGCGGCGGGCTACACGGTCCACTTCAATGCACGCCCGGGCGAGCGTCCGGTGTGTTGCGGCCGCACCTTTCTCGCGGCCGGTCTCGTCGATGAAGCGAAGCACGAAGCGCGGCGCATGCTCGATCTGTTCGGACCGTTCGTCGAACGTGGCGTGCCGGTGGTGGGTCTGGAGCCGTCCTGCCTGCTGACGTTGCGCGACGAATTCCTGCAGTACGGTTTCGGCGACGAAGCGCGGCGCCTCGCGCAGCACGCGTTTCTATTCGAGGAATTCCTCGTGCGCGAACAACAGGCCGGACGTTTGCGGCTGACCTTGAACCCACTGCCGATGCAGCAGGCGCTCGTGCACGGCCACTGCCATCAGAAGGCGTTCGACGCGTTCACGCCGGTGCAGACCGTGCTCAAGTGGATTCCCGAATTGAAGGTGTCGACGGTCGAATCGTCGTGCTGCGGCATGGCCGGCAGCTTCGGCTATGAAGCGGAGCACTACGCGAGCTCGCAGGCGATGGCCGAGCTGTCGTTGCTGCCCGCGGTGCGCAAGCTCGATGCCACCACGGTGATGGTCGCCGACGGGACCAGCTGCCGCCATCAGATCCGCGATGGCGCGGGTGTCGAGGCGATGCACGTCGCGCGCGTGCTGGCGATGGCGCTGCAATGACGCGCGGCTAACGCAAGCGCGAAACTCAAACCCCGATAGCTTGCCGATAGCTGCTCGGCGTCACCCCGACAGCCTCGCGAAACCGGTGACTAAAGTGACTCGCGTTCGCATAGCCGCATTGCTCGGCGATCTGCGCGAGCGGCAGCGTCGCCGCGCGCAGCAGCGTGCGAGCGCGATCGAGTCGTTGCCGCGCAATCCACGCGGCGGGCGGCAGCCCGAATGACTCGCGAAACATGCGTGCAAGATGAAACTCCGAGAGCGCCGCGACACCCGACAATTCACCCAGCGTCAACGGCTGCGCGAGATGACTGTCGATATAGTCGCGCAGGCGGCGCCGCGTCGCGGCCGAGAGCCCGCCCTTCAGCGCCACGTTCGCGCGCCGCACGGCCTGTCCGCGCAATAGCAGGCTCAGCACTTCGTGCGCCGTCTCGTTGACGCGCAGCCGGCCATCGGGACTTTCCCACGCCTCGTTGACGAGCGACTGACACAGACTCGCGATGCGCGGGTCCTCGAAATAGGTGCGGTCGGCGAGCGTCAGTTCGCGCGGCTCGCGGTCGAGCTCCTGCACCGCGCGTCGCGTGAAGTGCTCGGGCAGGAAGTACAGGTGCATGAAGTGCATGTGGCCGCGCACCCACCAGCGCGATTCGTGATCGCCAGGCAGTGCACACAGCCGCGACGGCGCGCCGTAGTGCCCCGGCATTTTCTGGCGCTCGGTGCGATAGCCGCCGTCCAGATAGCACGACAGCGTGTGATGGCCGGGCCGCTCGTAGACGGTCTCGGCTTCCTTCGTGTCGCGGGTCCAGAGTGCGATCGCGAGTCCGTCGCCGAGCCACGCGAAACGGTCAAGATGCGCGTTCGCACTGGCGAGCGTGTGACAGACCGACTGCAAGCCAAAAGGCGTGCCGGCGGCGGATATCACGGGGACGGACGGGGTAGCGTTCACGGCGGCGGGCGGCGGTTTACCGGTGTAGGGTAATGGTGGAGCGGCCAGTATACGGCGCGCCCCATCTGCCTGCGCATCGGCACGAAAAAGTGCGCAATTTTGGACAACTGCGGGCGGCGGCGCGGTTGCATAGTCGGGCTTTCGTCGATGCCGCGTGTCATTGCAGTCGTCATCGCAGCCCGTCATTGCAGTCTGAGGCCCGACCATGAATCTCCTCCTTTACGCTGCCACCGTGCTGATCTGGGGCACCACGTGGATTGCGATCAAATGGCAACTCGGCGCGGTGCCGCCGCCGGTATCGATTGCGTGGCGTTTCTGGATCGCCGCGCTGCTGATGTTCGCGCTGCTGCGCATCATGCGCCGGCCGCTGTGGCCGCCGCGCGACGCCTGGCGCTATCTGGCCGCGCAGGGTCTCGCGCTGTTCTGCCTGAATTTCCTGTGCTTCTATTACGCGGAACAGATCGTGCCGAGTGGGCTCGTCGCGGTGGTGTTCTCGACCGCGCCGCTGCTGAACTCGCTCAACGGGCGGCTCTTCATGGGCCGGCCGCTGCAGCCGAGCGCGATGGCGGGCGCGGCGCTCGGGCTCGTCGGCATCGTCTGTCTGTTCGTGCAGCAGATGGCCGGGCATCTCGGCGATCACACCGCGTGGCTCGGGCTTGGCGTCGCGTTTCTCGGCACGCTGTGCTTCTCGGCCGGCAACCTGCTGTCGAGCCGCATGCAGTCGATGGGCCTGCATCCGTTCGCGACCAACAGTTGGGCGATGCTGATCGGCGCGGCCATCCTGACGGTGGGCAGTCTGCTCGCCGGCTATTCGTTCGCGCTGGAACCGTCGGCGCGCTATCTCGGCGCGCTCGCGTATCTCGCGGTGTTCGGCTCGGTGATCGCCTTTACGGCCTACCTGATGCTGGTCGGCCGCATCGGCCCGGAGCGCGCGGCCTACTGCACGGTGCTGTTTCCGATCGTCGCGCTCGCGGCGTCGACGCTGTTCGAGGGTTACCGCTGGTCGGCGCTCGCGGTGGTCGGTCTGTTGCTGGTCGTGGCCGGTAATCTGGTGGCGTTCGATCTAACGCGACGGATTGTCGTGCGTCGCCGTGCGGAGCGAATTTGATGCGCCGTATCGCCGAAGGTGAGGATTTACAGGAGCAGAAAAAGCGACTGAATCGTTGACCGGTGAGATTTGCGGGAACTGGTTTTTACCGGTTCCTTGACCGGAAGCTTCCGTTCGAAACGCAATTCAATGCAAACGGAATGATTTGAATCGGCCGGCATTCAATAGCCATTTTTCATCGATTAATTTGCTATTTTTATGTGAGAGGATAAAAACACCAACTCTGATGGAATGCCGCCGTGAAGCCTTTCTCTCGCCTTGGCGTGGCCGTGGTGTTAATCCACAGCCTTATTTCGCCGAATGCCTGTGCGCAATCCCAGTTGAATTACACCACCTCGTGGATCGGTAACAGTTTCGGATTTGGCGACGGTAAATGGATGCAGCAGGACATTCAGGCCATTAGCGTCGGCGCGGATGGCACCGTCTATACGAATTCGCCATGGGACGAAAGCGGCAGCGAAATCGCCGCCTATCGCGCGGGCGACAAGCTAGCGGTCGCCGGTTCGACGCACGGCTGGGGCGCGGCCGGCGGCGACGCGGTGGCGGTCAATCGTACGTACCTGTATGCGGCAATGTCGATCGGCAACGAGAACAATGCGCTGGTCGGCGCCGACTATCCACCGGCCAATTACACCTGGTACGGCATCACGCGACGCACGCTCGCGAATCTCGCGACCGGCGCGCCGTTTTCCGGCGGCATCGGCAATAGCGCGAACGCGACGAAGAACAGCTTCGTCGCGGTGCAAACCGTGAAGACCGGCACCGATGCGAGCATTCGCGGCCTCGCCGCGACCGACAGCGAACTCTATGTGGCCGACACCTACGGCAACCGCATCGTCGTGTACGACGCGCAATCGATGCAGCCGCTGCGCTCGTGGAGCGTCGCGTCGCCGGCCCGCATCGCGATCGACGCCGACTCGACGTTGTGGATCATCAGCGGCTTCGGGACAGCCAACCTCAGCATCCTGCACTACCGCGCCGACGGCACCGCGCTCGCCGGTCCGTTGGCGCTGCCAGCCGGCACCGTGCCGACCGACGTCACGGTCACGCCAGCCGGCCAGCTGCTGGTCGCCGACAACGGCGTTTCGCAGCAGATTCTCGTGTTCAACAACGGCACGGGCGGCCAGATGCAGGCCGGTGCGTCGATCGGCACGCGCAACGGCATCTTCCATCCGGTGCGCGGGGTGCCGGGCGATGCGCGCTTTAACGGCATCACCGGCATCGGCGTCGATGCGGCCGGCAATCTGTACGTCGCGCAAAACGGCGAGGGGCCGCGCGCCCCGGGCTCCGCGTCGGTCGGACAAGGCGCGGTGCTGGAGAGCTACGTGAACGGCACGCGCGTGCTCAACTGGCGGCTCTACGGCCTGACCTTCGTCGATAGCGGCGCGTTCGATCCGGCCACGCCCGCTTCCATCTACACGGGCTCGAAGCGCTTCACGCTCGATTACAGGCAGCCGGTCGGTCACGAATGGTCGTATGCGGCGTTCACGCTCGATCGCTTCGATTACCCCGACGACCCCGCGTTTCACGAGCCGCGCGGCGTGCGCGGCGAACCCATGGTGCGCAGATTCGACGGTCAGCGTTTTCTCTATACGCTCGATCCGGGCGCGCACTATCTGAACGTCTATCGCTTCGATGCCGCGCATGGTGAGATCGCGATTCCGTCGGGTATGCTCGCGCAGAATCCGCTGCCGGGCACATGGCCCGCCGCGCAACCGACGTACGGCGAATGGCTGTGGCGCGACAGCAATGGCAATGGCGCCGTCGACGCGAGCGAGATCAGCAGCAATCTGTCGACCGGCAGCACGGTCGGCGACGGCTTCTGGTGGGTCGACGCAACCGGCAACGTGTGGCTCGCCACGCCATTGAGCGGCGTGCGCGAGATGCCGCTGCAAGGTCTCGACTCCACCGGCAATCCCATCTACACGTATGCGAGCGCGAAGATGTTCGCGATGCCCGCGCCGTTTACGCGGCTCGCGCGGCTCGTCTATGTCGCGTCGACCGACACGATGTATCTGTCCGGTTTCACCAGCGCGATTCCGTGGGACCCAACGCACTGGAAGGAAGCGGGTCCGGTGCTGGCCCGCTACGACAACTGGAGCACCGGCACGCCGACCCAGGTCTACGCGATCTCGCTGCCGTGGAACACGCAAAGCGATCCGCAGACCACCACGGTCGGTGTCGCGGTGGCGGGCAACTATATCTTCGTCGCGGAGCTGTACACCGATCGCATCGACGTCTACGACGCGCGCAACGGCACGGCGCTCGGCTACATGACGCCGGGAGCGAGCGTCGGCGGCACGAGCGGCTGGGTCGACGTATATCTCGGCATCAGCGCGGTGCAGCGCGATAACGGCGAGTACGTGGTGCTGGTCGAAGACGACGCGCGCGCGAAGATCCTGATGTATCGCTGGACACCTTGACGTGAATCGCTGCCGCGCCGAACACGAATAGACGGCGGCGCACGATCGGTATATAACAACTTTACCGATGCACTCATTGGAGCGATGTTCGATCATGACGCAAGACGTTTCTCCCAAGCCGCCCGCTGACGATCGTCCCGAGATCGAGCAGCTCGATGCGGCGCTTAGTCACGTCGATCAGCAGGTGTCGTCGGGCGGCATTGCGTCGGGCGCGGCGAAAGGTATTGTGTACAGTCTGATCGAAACGCTCGGCGCGCTGGTCGGCGATCCCGATCTACCTGAGCACGCGCGCTCCGGTTACGAAGGACTGCTGGAGGCCGCGCGCGAGTTGCGTGCGAAATTGGACCGCTGAGCGGTGCGCAGGGTGGGGCGCCGAACCCGCGGGCCGAGTTACATTGAAGTCGACGCACGCAAGACCGCTCTGCGGCTCACGCACCAAGCGCCACCGCTTCCCCGCTCGTTTGCGCCAGCAACTCGTGAATCTGCGCGACCACGGCCGCGCCTTCGCCCACCGCCGCGGCCACGCGTTTCGTCGACCCGGCGCGCGCATCGCCGATCGCATAGACGCCTTCGACGGTAGTGCCGAGATCGCACGCGGTGGCCGAGCCGTCCGCGCTGATGCCGGTCAGCACGAAGCCTTTCGCGTCGAGCTGCACGCCGCAGGTGCGCAGCCATTCGGTGTTCGGGTCCGCGCCGGTGAAGAGAAACAGATGCCGCGTGGCGAAGCGATCGACGCCATCGGGTAGCGGTCTTTTCAATGTGACCGACACGAGGCCGTCCTCATCGCCTTCGAGCCGGCCGATTTCCGAATGCGGATGCACGAACACGTTCGGCAACGAGCGGATGCGGTCGATCAGATAGCGCGACATCGTCGCCTCGAAACCGCTGCGGCGGATCAGCACGTGAACCTTGGCGGCGTGCGTCGCCAGATAGACGATCGCCTGGCCCGCGGAATTGCCGCCGCCCACCAATACGACCTCCTGGCGCTTGCACAGCTTGGCCTCGACCGGCGACGCCCAGTAATAGACGCCGCGTCCGTCGAAGCGTTCGAGCCCGTCGAGCGCTGGGCGCCGGTACACGGCACCGCTCGCGATCACGATCGCCCGCGCGCTGATGTGGCCGCCGCATTTGAGCTCCAACCGATACGGCGACTGTCCGCAATGCAGCGCCTTCACGTGGACCGGAATCGCGACGTGCGCGCCGAACTTCTGCGCCTGCACGAACGCGCGGCCGGCGAGCGCCTGGCCCGAGATGCCGGTCGGAAAACCGAGGTAGTTTTCGATGCGCGAGCTCGCGCCCGCCTGACCGCCCGGGGCGCGGCTGTCGAGCACGATCACCGACAGGCCTTCGGAGGCTGCGTACACCGCCGCGGCAAGTCCCGCCGGCCCCGCGCCGACGATCGCGACGTCGTACACGTACGTGTCGTCGAGATCGGGCAGCAGACCCAGGCGAGTGGCAAGTTCCGGCATGCTCGGATGACGCAGCACCGAGCCGTCCGGGCAGATCACGAGCGGCAGGTCTTCGCGTTGCGCGGCGAACTGCTCGATCAGCCGCAGCGCGTCTTCGTCGCGTTCGTCGATGACGGAATGCGGATGACCGTTGCGCGACAGGAAGCCTTGCAACATCACGAGCCGCGCGTCGCTGCTATTGCCGATCAGGATCGGCCCGCCCGCGCCCTTTTCGATCAGCGACACGCGTCGCAGAATCAGTGCGCGCATGATGCGCTCGCCGAGTTCCGCTTCAGCGACGATCAGCGCACGCAGGCGCTCGGGCGGAATCAGCAGCGCTTTGACGGCGCCCATCGCGAGGCCGTTCACGAGCGCGGGCTTGCCCGACAGCTGCCCGACCTCGGCCAGAAAATGCCCGGCGCCGCGCTCGCTGATCACGACCTCACGGCCAATGCCGTCACGCTGGTAGACCTTCACGCGTCCTTCGAGCACCACGAACATGCCGGGGCCGGTGTGCCCGGTTTCGAACAGCAGCTCGCCGGACTTCCAGTGACCGATCTCGCCGAAGCGGCGCAGCCGGTCGATCTCGGCGCAGCTGAGTTCGGGAAACATCTGGTGCATGCGCGTCGACAGCGACGAAAACGGCGCGTCGGCGACGACGCCCTGTTGTGCTTCCACTTCTTGAATCGGAACGTCCTGAGTCGAAAGCATTAAACCGCTCCTTCGATGTTCATTGCACGATTGATCGGGAGGCAACGCGATGCGCGCTCGCACCCGGGGGGCGAGCCGTGCCGCGCGCAGGCGGACGATGCCGCCGCTCATTCCAGTTAGACGGCTTTGGGCGCGATGTCGTCGACCGCGACTTCCGGCGGCGGCATTGCGGGCAGCGAGTCGACCGGCTTGCCGGAGTCGCGCCAGGCTTCCATGCCGCCGCGCAGCGGCAGCACGTCGGAGAAGCCGGCTTCGTTGAGTTGCTTGGCCATCCATGCCGCGGAAATCTCGTTCGGACACGAACAGTAGATCACGAGCTTCTGATCGTGCGGGTAGGTGGCGACGATCGCGTCGAGTTGCCGTTCGTCGGCGAATTGCGCGCCTGGAATCACGAAGGGATCGAGCTTGCGCTTCTCCTGCGAACGGATGTCGAACACGACCGGCGCCTCGCCAGCAGCGAACAGCTTCGCGAGTTCGTCGACCTCGATGCGCGCGGACGCGAGCTTCGCGATCAACTGACGGCGCCTGATCCACCGGTACACCGCGTACAGCACCAGCAACGCGACGACGACGAGTGCCGCCGTGCGCCCGAGCCGCCCGGCGATCGCGAACAGCATGTCGATCTGCCGCGCGAACAGCGCGCCGATGATGAGCCCGGTGCCGGACCACAGCGCCGCACCGACGCCGTCGTAGGTGAGGAAGGTGCGATAGCGCGTGCCCATCGCGCCCGCCATCGGGATCGACACGATCGACAGCCCCGGCACGAACTTCGCGACCGCGAGCACACGCACGCCCCAGCGTCCGAAGAAGCGCTCGGTCTTTTTCACGCAGGTGTCGCGCGACAGCGACAGCCGGCAGATCGTCTTCAGCGTATTGCCGCCATAGATGCGGCCTGCGAGGTACCACGCGCTGTCGCCGATCAGCGTCGCGAAGATCGACAGCACGAGGACCGGCAGCAGTTGCGTGCCGACCGAGCCGGGATGCATCGCGGCCATCGCGCCGAACAGCACGAGCGACGGCATGGCCGGCACCGGCAGCCCGAGCGCGGCCGCCAGCACGTTGATGAAAACGAGCGCCGGTCCATATTGCGCGACGAGGTCATGTAGCATCGGCTTAACATCCGCGGCCCTTGCGGGCGCAGCGTGGTAAAGAACGCAAAAGGGGAATGCAAGGATTATGGACGTATTTTCGAGACGTGCAAACGACCCGGAAATCGGCCTGTTGGCTAGCTACGATCGGGCCGGCATAGGCGGCGGCATGCCCCGAGACGCAAGCGTGGCAAGCGCTTGTGACAACCTGCTGAAGGCCAGCTAAGCGAGTTCGGCGAGACGCGCGCAAGCGCGTGCTAAAACCCGTAGGAAAGCGTGGATTGGCGGCGTGAGCGGAACAAACGAAAGCGCGGCGGCGCACGCCGACGCGCCCAATGCGAATAATCCCGTGCGCACGCGCGGAAGTGCGACGCAACCCGCGCGAGAGGTTCAGGAATCACGCGGCGCTCACGCCTGCCGCGCGCCTGCTTCACTGACGATGATTGTGCTGCTCGCCCGGCAACTCGGCGCCATGCGCGCGGATCGCGGCGATCAACTCCGCGGGCGTGATTTCGTAGCGCACTTCCCGATGTATGCCCGGCTTGCGCTCATCGACCTCGATCAGCAGGATGCCTTTGCCGTCGTCGGTCGATTCGAGGCGCAGCGAGCGAAGTTCGCGCGCCGTTGCGTCGTCGTATTCGGTGAGCAGGGCCATTGACCCGGAGGACCCGGTGATGCGCATCGAAGTTGTCCTTGTTGCGTTGGTGATGGAACGATTGTACGGGGCGGATGGCGTGCCGTCTGCCGAGTCGTCGTGCGTGCGTCCGCCTTTGTCTCGCCCCGGACTGAGTCAGTGTTTCGCCGCCGTTCACGCATGCGCGGTGATAGAGCGTGCAATCAGTTTAACGCGACTCCCGATCGTGACCGACGCATTTTTCATGCCCTGCCGTGGGGCACTGTGGGTTCGCGATTTGTCATGCGGATGACTCGGCCGCCGGGCAGCAAGCGTTGCACGGTGATGTGCCGCGCGAGCAAAAAATAGCCCGTCCGGATAGGGACGGGCCGTTAAACGCCGTTGTTACTCGGGTCAGCCTGCCCGCAACGATTTGGGCGCTGACGACTCCATCGTCGTGCTTCGTTGGCGGGCTGTCGAGGTGGGAGTAATGCGGATCTATCAGATCAAAGTACGGTTTTCCGGTTCGACGATCACACGAGGCCGGTCGCGTAGTACATCGCGATCACGAAGAACACCGCGAGCGTCTTGATCACCGTGACCGCGAAGATGTCGCGGTACGACTGCCGATGCGTGAGGCCGGTCACCGCGAGCAATGTGATCACCGCGCCGTTGTGCGGCAGCGTATCCATGCCGCCGCTCGCCATCGCGACCACCCGATGCAGTACCTCGAGCGGAATATGCGCGGCTTGCGCACCCTTGATGAAGGTATCCGACATCGCGGCGAGCGCAATGCTCATCCCACCGGACGCCGAACCCGTGATCCCCGCCAGCGTACTGACCGACACGGCCGCGTTGACGAGCGGATTCGGAATGCTTTTCAGCGCGTTGCTGACGGTGAGAAAACCCGGCAGCGCCGCGATCACGCCGCCGAAGCCATATTCCGATGCGGTATTGAGCGACGCCAGCAGCGCGCCCGCCACCGCGGCCTTGGTGCCGACCGCGAAGCGCTGGCTGACGCGACCGAACGCCGTCACGACGACCATCACGATGCCGAGCAGCAGCGCGCCTTGGACGGCCCAAATCCCCACCAAACTCTTGACCGTCGTCTCGACCGGCGCATGCAGGCCCGGCAGGATGTCGGGCGTGACCGTGAAGGTCGGGCCGTACCAGGCCGGAATCCAGCGCGTCAGCAGGAAGTTCGCGACGCCGACCACGACGAGCGGCGCCACCGCCAGCAGCGGATGCGGCAGATGCTTCGATTCGACGCGCTCCGGCTCGTTGACGAGCTCGGTGCCGTAGCCCTCGCCGGTCGCCATCGCGGCACGGCGGCGCCATTCCAGATACGACAGGCCGACTACGATGATGAACAGCGAACCGATCACGCCGAGCGTCGGCGCCGCCCACGAGGTGGTCTTGAAGAACGTCGTCGGGATGATGTTCTGGATCTGCGGCGTGCCGGGCAGCGAGTCCATCGTGAAGGAGAACGCGCCGAGCGCGATCGCGCCGGGCATCAGCCGCTTCGGAATGTTGCTTTGGCGATACAGCTCGGCCGCGAACGGATACACCGCGAACACGACGACGAACAGCGACACGCCGCCGTAGGTGAGCAGTGCGCACACCGCGACGATCACCGCATTTGCGCGCGAGCGGCCGATATAGCGGATCGCGGCCGCGACGATCGCCTCCGAGAAGCCCGACAGCTCGATCACCTTGCCGAACACGGCGCCGAGCAAAAACACCGGGAAGTACAGCTTCACGAAGCCGACCATCTTGTCCATGAAGATGCTCGTGAACACCGGCGCGACGGCAGCGGGCTCGGTAGCGAGGACGGCGGCGAGCGCCGCGATCGGCGCGAACAGGATCACGCTGTAGCCGCGATACGCGGCGAACATCAGAAACGCCAGCGCGGCGATAACGATGAAAAAGGACATTGAGTCTCCATAGCCTGGTTGTTCTACATGTTTGCCGTGCTGATCGAGCGACGGCGCCGGCGCGGTCGGAACGCAGCTTCCATGCCATGCCGGGCGTGTGCCGGCCAGGCGCCGTGGCGCAAGGCGGAGCCGCGCAGCGCGGCCCGAGGCGACGCCGGCGGATTGTACCCGGCTGTCTCCAAAACGGGACTTCTATCCGCTGAGGATAACGTCAAACCAGGGTAAATCACGATGAATAGGGGCTGTTGCGTGTCTCCGATTGGAGATAAATTCGTCCACACATGGAGACACACGCAAACGCAACGATACGTGGAGACAGCGACAGCATGATGACCGACTGGACGGGCCTGCCCGCCACCTATGACGACGTGCTGCGTCGGGCGATGGATTCGCTGTTTCGCACCTTCGAGAACTTCAGCGAAGGCACGTTCATCGTCGATGGGCAGGCGCGCGTCGTCTGGATCAACAAGCGTTATGCGGCGCGCTTCGGCTTTGCGGACCCGCGGCAGGCGATCGGCCGGGATTGCGAAGCGGTGATCCCGAACAGTCTGATGCGCGAGGTCGTCAACACCGGCAGGCCGATCCTGCTCGACATCATGGAGACCGATCGCGAACCGCTCGTCGTCACGCGTCTGCCGCTGAAGGACGATGCCGGCGCGACGGTCGGCGCGGTCGGCTTCGCGCTGTTCGACGAGCTGAAAGCCCTGTCGCCGCTTTTTTCGCAGTACTCGCGGCTGCAGCAGGAACTGATCGCGACGCGTCAGTCGCTCGCGCAGGCGCGCCGCGCGCGCTACACGTTCGGCAGTTTCGTCGGCACGAGCGCCGCGTCGCTCGAAGTCAAGCGCCAGGCGCGGCGCGTGGCGCAACTCGAATCGCCGGTGCTGCTGCTCGGCGAAACCGGCACCGGCAAGGAGCTGCTCGCGCATGCGATTCACGGCGGCTCGTCGCGCGCGCATCAGCCGCTCGTGAGCGTCAACGTCGCGGCGATTCCCGATACGCTGCTCGAAGTCGAGTTCTTCGGCGCCGCGCCCGGGGCGTACACCGGAGCGGATCGCAAAGGGCGGATCGGCAAGTTCGAGCTCGCCAACGGCGGCACGCTGTTTCTCGACGAGATCGGCGACATGCCGCTGCCATTGCAGGGCAAGCTGCTGCGCGTGCTGCAGGACAAGGAATTCGAGCCGCTCGGCTCGAACCGCATCGTGCGCGCGGATGTACGGATCATCGCGGCGACGTCGGCCGACCTGCCCGCGCTCGTCGCGGCCGGGCGTTTTCGCGCGGACCTGTACTACCGGCTCAACGTGCTGACGATCCATGCGCCCGCGCTGCGCGAGCGTCCGTCCGACATCGAGGCGCTTGCTTACGCGATGCTCGAGGATCTGGCTGCGCAGGCGGGCGGCGGCAGGCACTTCGAATTGCACGACGACGCGTTGCGCTTGCTGGGCGCGTACCACTGGCCCGGCAACGTGCGCGAGCTGCGCAACACATTGGAGCGCGCCGTGATGCTATCCGACAGCGAACGCGTCGATGCGCGCGTGCTCGCGCCGTTCATCGGCTCGGGGCAGGTCGGCGCAGTCGCACCGATGCGCACCCCGCCTGCCGCGCGCGCCAGCGTTGACGCTTCCGTCCCCGTCGAACCGGCTTCATGGAGCGACGCGATGGCCGCGTTCGAAAAGCGTTTTCTGTGCGACGCATTGCGCGCGAATGGCGGCCGCGTCATTGACACTGCGAAACAGATCGGCATGGGTCGCGCGACGCTGTACAAGAAGATCGCGGCGCACGGCATCGAGGTATGACCCGTCGCGCCCAAACCGGCGGTGCCGCGTGAACTGACGCAGCACGAGGGCCGCGTGGCACAATCGCGAGATCGAAAAACAAGACGTGACCGGGGTCTCCATGAAATGCCTTTCCTTCTTCGCACGCCGTACGAGCCTGACGTTGGCCGTCGGCGCGATCGTCGCGCTGGGCGGTTGCAGCAGCAGCGCGCCGCTGTTCCTGCCGGACGGCCGCGCGACCACGCTGGTGCAATGCCCGGTCGGTTCCGACTCGTGCTCGCAGCAGGCGGCCGCGAGTTGCAATGGCGGGTTCGACGTGGTGCGCCGATCGAGCGAGGGCGGCACCTTGAGCCTGATCTACGCCTGCCGCGCAACCGCGAAGTGAGCACCTGATGCCGCGTCGGTGCCATGCCGGCGCGCGCGGCTGACCGTCGGGTGGGCGGCGGTTTTCTTTTCTGTTAGCGGCTGCCAATTGCCATGCCGCCCAATCCACAGGGCTTCATCAATCCATGCGCCCAATGCGTGTCCGATAAGCGATACGCATGCGAATTGGGTTTAGTAGGCCACACGCGGCACTTTTACAACGTTTAGTCGCCGCTCACCGATTATCCTTTGCGCCCTGACAACGATTTCTCTTTACCGTTCGGGGCGTCGAATGCAGTCGGTGCGGCAGCCAACGGAACGCGAAGTTTGACAGCAGTATTCTTTTTAAGCCGCTGGTGCTCAAGCCTCGGCGCGCACAAGCTGCCGGTTTTTCCGACGCAGCACGGGTTCAGGAAGGCTTTTCCGTTACCGGCCGGCATCAGATCGAGCCGCCGGCCAACGCGGCTTCATGCTTTCGATTTTTTTGCTTCAACACTAATCCAATAGAATTCGGGGAAAGCAATGAATCATCAGCAACTCGAAAAAGACATCGAGCATCTCGAGCACATAATTTCCCATATTTCCGCACAAGACCGTATTCCGCTGTCTTACTGGCGAAATCGGCTCCAGCACGTTTCCGGCGCGGTGCTTGTGCCCGCGCAGGCAACGCGCGTCAAACGCCTCAATGCCGCGCTTTGCGCATTGGAAAAACGGCAGAAAGCCTGAATGTCGTCACTATGTCCGGCAATCGGAATCGGCAATCGGGAATTCGTCGTGTGCGCTTTGGCCGGATAGGTTTTATCTTCGGGTTCAAACAGGACGAATATGCAGATGGCTGGACTTTCCGCGGCCCGGCTCGCGACGTTGACCAACGCGATGCAGGGCTACGTGGAGCGGGGCGAAGTGGCGGGGGTCGTGTCGCTCGTATGGCGGCGCGGCGAAATCGGCTACTTTGAACCGGTGGGCCTGCGCGACGAAGCCGCGCAATGGCCAATGCAGCGCGACACGCTGTTTCGCATCGCGTCGATGACGAAGCCGGTGACGAGTGCGGCGATCATGATGCTGATCGAGGAAGACCGCCTCGCGCTCGACACGCCCATTTCGCCGTGGCTGCCCGAGCTCGCGGCGCCGCGCGTGCTGCGCGATCCGTCCGGCCCGCTCGAGCAGACCGATCCGATCCGCGCGCCGCTGACGGTGCTCGACCTGCTCACGCATCGCGCGGGCTTCGCGTATCACTTCACGGCGACGGGTCCGCTCGCCGAAGCCTACGCAGCCGCGTTCAACGGCTTCGAAGCGACCGGCGACAACAGCGCATGGCTCGCGCGCATCGCCGCGCTGCCGCTGATGTTCCAGCCCGGCTCGCGCTGGCACTACGGCGTGGCGACGGACGTGCTCGGCGTGCTGATCGAACGCGTGAGTGGCATGTCGCTCGGCGAGTTTTTCCGCACGCGTATCTTCGAGCCGCTCGGCATGCGCGACACCGCATTCTGGGTGCCCGACGCGCAGCTCGGGCGCCTCGCTACCGCGTACAGCATCGATCCGGGCACGCGGCGTCGTGTGGTCGAGGATCATGCGGCGGCGAGCCGCTGGGCGAATCCGCGGCGCTTTCAGAGCGGCGGCGGCGGGCTGGTCTCGAGCGCCGGCGACTATCTGCAATTCGCGCAATTGCTGCTCGGGCGCGGGCGCGTCGGCGACACACGGCTGCTGTCGCATCGCTCGGTCGATTTGATGCGCAGCAATTTCCTGAGCCGCGACCAACGGCGCCTGCCCGCCTTCGGTCACGTGATGTGGGCGGGGCAGGGCTTCGGCCTCGGCCTGTCGATCGTCGACGATCCGGCGCAGCAATTGCCGCTCGGCTATCGCTCGCGCGGGTCGTTCGGCTGGCCCGGCGCCTACGGCACGAGCTGGTTCGCCGATCCGGTCGAGAACATGATCGGTCTGATGCTGATCCAGCGCCGCTCGATCGACCCCTTTCCGATGGCCATCGACTTCGAACGTCGCGTCTACGATGCGATCGACGATTGAGCGGGTCCGCCGCGCATGCACGCGGACGCGCGATTCACTATCCTGTGATTTATTCGTCTGATAGTGTCCGCCAATCATTCATCGCAATGCATCGCAGTGCGTCCACCGAGGGGGAACACCGGCATGGCCTCTTACAAGCAGTTGACTGCGCAACTCGAAAAACTCCACAAGGAAGTCGCAGCGGCGCGCGAGAAAGAAATCGCGCAAGCTATCGCCGACATCAAACAAAAGGTCGCCGAATACGACCTGACCGCCGAAGAACTCGGATTCACGAGCCCCTCGCCGAAGCCGCGCCGCAAGTCGTCAACGACATCGGTCGCCAAGTACCGCAATCCGAAGACCGGCGAAACATGGAGCGGCCGTGGGCGCTCGCCGGCCTGGCTCGTCGGGAAGAATCGTGAGCGGTTTCTGATCGAAGGTTGAGCTTCGCCGCGGATGCCGAGGCGCCGTGTCCTCTGAAGTGATGCGTTGTTTGTTTCGTTCCGCACCGTTGCGAAGGTCCCGAAAACGCTCACCTTTGCGTGACGCCTGAACGCGTACAGCGAAATCCGCCGAAGCATCCGAACCTTATCGGATGCTTCGGTGAGCCAGGCGTTGTCGCGCGACGCACCGCGGCACGTGCGAGTCGCCATCGCGTCGCGCGGCTTCGCACAGCTCGCTGAAAATCCGCGCCAGCCTTTGCTGGCGGGCGTTTTCAGGCGTCGGCCACGAGCCTTTTGCAGCGGTGCGAAGCTTTTTCGCGGTTTTCCCGAACATCGCATTTGCGGTGCGAGCGCCGTGGTAGGTGCGAGCATGCGCTTCGCGATCCTCACCTTTGGCCGCAAATCGAGATTCGCCGCCGCAAGTCCCGAAAACCCTCACCTTTCGCCGCGAGCATGCGCGGCACCCCTTTCCCCGGCGGTCGCGCCAGACGTGTATCATTCGCACCTTGCGCCGTTTTTGCGCCAGCGATTCCCGCATCGTGAACCTTGGGCCGCGACCCGTTCGCCGCCCGTTTTCGGACGCGGCGCGAGCGCCGGCCGGTCCCCGGCCCGCGCCTGACTCGCGCAACTCGACGCCGCCGCGCCACGCGCGGCATACCGGCCGCCCAACGCCGCCGGGAACCGCTTGAACCCCTTTCCGTGACCGCCCGACCCGATGTCAGTCTCCGAACTCAAACGCCGCCGCACGTTCGCGGTCATTTCCCACCCGGACGCGGGTAAGACCACACTCACCGAAAAACTGCTGCTGTTCTCGGGCGCGATCCAGATCGCCGGTACCGTGAAGGGCCGCAAGAGCAACCGCTACGCGACGTCCGACTGGATGGAAATCGAAAAGCAACGCGGCATCTCGGTCGCGAGCTCGGTGATGCAGTTCGAATACGGCGATTGCGTGATCAACCTGCTCGACACCCCTGGCCACGAGGACTTCTCCGAGGACACCTATCGCGTGCTGACCGCGGTCGACGCCGCCGTGATGGTGATCGACGGCGCGAACGGCGTCGAAGCGCAGACGCTGAAGCTGCTGGAAGTCTGTCGCAGCCGCAAGACGCCGATCGTCACGTTCATCAACAAGCTCGATCGCGAAGTGCGCGAGCCGCTCGAACTGCTCGACGAAATCGAGCGGCACCTCGGTGTGTCGGCGGTGCCGTTCACGTGGCCGATCGGCATGGGCAAGGATTTTCAGGGCGTCTACGACGTCCAGCGCGATCAGGTGCGCGTGTTTCGCGCCGGCCAGGATACCGCTGGCGGCGCGGTCGAAACGCTGCAGGCGCTGGGCGATGAGGAAGGCGAGCGCCGTTTCGGTCATGCCTGGGTGCGCGCGAAGGAAGAAATCGATCTGATCAGCGGCGCGACGCCCGAGTTCGATCGTGAGCAGTTCCTCGCCGGTCAGCAGTCGCCGGTGCTGTTCGGCTCGGCGATCAACAACTTCGGCGTGAAGGAAATTCTCGAGGCTCTGGTCGACCTTGCGCCGCCGCCGTCGACGCGCATGACCGTGCAGCGTCCGGTGCAGCCCGAAGAGTCGAAATTCACCGGCGTCGTATTCAAGGTGCAGGCGAACATGGACCTTGCGCACCGCGACCGCGTCGCGTTCATCCGCGTGTGCTCAGGACGTTTCGAGCGCGGTATGGCCGTGAAGGTCACCCGCTCGAACAAGACGTTCCGCGCGAACAACGTGGTCACGTTCCTGTCGCAGCGTCGCGAGACGGTGAGCGAGGCGTATCCGGGCGACATCATCGGGATTCCGAATCACGGCACGCTGAGTCTCGGCGATACGCTGACCGAAGGCGAGCAGCTACAGTTCGTCGGGCTGCCGTTCTTCGCGCCGGAAATTTTCCAGACCGTCGAAGTGGTCGATCCGATGCGCGCGAAGCAGCTCGGCGAAGCGCTGAAGCAGCTCGGCGAGGAAGGCGCGATCCAGGTATTCCGGCCCGAGGCGGGCGGTCTGATGATTCTCGGTGCGGTCGGGCAGCTGCAATTCGAAGTGGTGTCGCACCGTCTGTCGACCGAATACAAGGTCGACGTGCGCATGGCGCCGGCGCGCTACCGCCTGTCGCGCTGGGTGACCAGCGACGATGCGGCCGAACTGCGCCGCTTCACCGATTCGTACTCGGCGCGGATCGCGCTCGATGCATCCGATGCGCCGACCTATCTGGCCTCGCATGTGTCGGAGATCGAAGTCGCGCAGAAGGCATGGCCGAAGATCGTCTTCAACGAGTTGCGCGAGCACTCGGGCGCGCCGTTCAGGAAGGCGATGTAAAGCCGCGAGTCCGCTGGTTGCGAAGCTAGAAAGCCGCGTCGTTCGACGCGGCTTTTTTCTTTGGGCCGCCGTCGCGACAAGGTCCCGCGCCAGCGCGCGACTTCGCCTATGCTGACCGAACCACCCGCTTCGCCGCGAAGCCGGCTCCAATTCCTGTCCAACCGCATGGAGCGCCCGTGACTGTTCGCAATCTCGACGCCTTGTTTCGCCCGAAATCCGTCGCCGTGATCGGCGCGTCCGAAAGGCCGGGCAGCACCGGCGCGATGGTCTGGGCGCGCGTGCTGGAAGGCGGCTTCGACGGTCCACTGTGGCCGGTCAATCCGAAGCACGCGACGCTCGGCGGCCACGCGGTGATCCGCGACGTCGTCGATCTGCCGCAGGCGCCCACCGTCGCGGTGATCTGCACGCCGCCCGCGACCTGGCCCTCGTTGATCCATAAGCTCGGCGGCATGGGCACGCGCGGCGTGATCATCGTCGGCGAAGTGCGCAACGCTGAAGACCAGCGGGCGCTGCGGCACGCGTTGTCGGCGGCGCGGCCGCATCTGCTGCGCATCGTCGGGCCGGGCAGTCTCGGCGTGGTGTCGCCGGCGCTCGGCGCGCATTTGGGTGCGCCGTCGTGCACGGTCAAAGCGGGCGGCGTCGCTTGGGTGTCGCAGTCGAATGCGCTGACCAACGCGGTGCTCGGCTGGGCGCGGGCGCGCGGGCTGGGTTTTTCGCACGCGGTGGCGCTCGGTGCGGAGGCCGACGTCGATGCCGGCGACGTGCTCGATTACCTCGCGAGCGACGCCAGCACCCGCGCGATCCTGCTCGAACTCGACAGCGTGCGGGCGGCGCGCAAGTTCATGTCGGCCGCGCGCGCGGCGGCGCGCAACAAGCCGGTGCTCGCGCTGCGCACCGGCCGCGACGATCCCGCCGACGGTCTCTATACAGCGGCGTTCCGGCGCGCCGGCCTCGTGCGCGTCGACGCGCTCGACGATCTGCTCGACGAAATCGAAACGCTGGGCGTCGGCCGCGTAGCGGCGGGCGGCACCGCGACGCTGATCACCAGCGACCGCGGTCTCGCGACGCTCGCGCGCGACGCGTTCGCCGCCGCCGGCGGCCCGCTCGCGCCGTGGCCGGCCGCGGCGTCGGAGGCGCTGCGCGAGGCGCTGCCGCAGGCGGTCGGCGGCAATCCGCTGCTGCTGGGCGACGGCGCGCGTGCCGAGCACTTCGGCACTGCGCTGAAGCTGCTCGGCGAGTACCGCGAGACGGGCACCGCGTTCGTGGTGCACGCGTCGACGCATGGCGCGCCGGTCGACGACGTCGCGCAGGCGTTGATCGAGCATCAGCGCTTTGCGTATCGCGGGCTGCTCGCGTGCTTCTTCGGCGGCGTCGATGCGGCGCGGCGCGACGCGCTGCACGCGCAGGGCATCCCGGTGCATACGACGCCGCAGCGGCTCGCACGCGCGTTCGCGCGTCTGGTCGATTACCGGCTGGGCCGCGAGTTGCTGATGCAAACGCCGGAGGGCCTGCCCGCGCAGATTCCCGAGGCGATCGATGCGGCCCAGGCGCAGGCTCGCGAAGCATTGGCGGCTGGCCAAAGCGAGCTTGCCGGGGAGGCGGCGGCGCGGTTTCTGGCGCGCTTCGGGTTGCGGGTGGAGGATGCCGAAGCGGCGGGCGCCGACGCGCAGGGAGCCGATGCGGACGGCGCGGCAACACCCATCGCCGACGTCGCCGTCGACCTGCACGACGATGACAACTTCGGCCCCGTGTTCCGCTTCACCGCGCCGCCGCTCGACGGCGTTTCCAACGGGTTGCGCGTCTATGGCCTGCCGCCGCTCAATCCGATGCTCGCGCGCGACATCGTCACGCGTTCGCACTACGCAAGGCTGGTCGCGCCCGAGCCGGCGCTCGCGGCGTTGACGGCGGTGTCGCAAGCGGTTTGCGACGTGCGCGAGATCGTCGGCCTGTCGTTGACGCTGAGGGTGTACCGGAATCGCGTGACAGTCATCGAGCCGGTGTTGCGGATCGGCGCGCAGCGCAGCCGTCTCGCGATCGTGCCGTATCCGCGGCGCTTCGAGGAAACGATCGACTGGCAGGGCATGCGCGTGACGGTGCGGCCGATTCGCCCGGAAGACGAAAACGCGCATCGCGATTTCGTGCAGGCGATGACGCCGGAAGATTTGCGCCTGCGTTTTTTCGGCGCGGTCGGCGCGTTCGACCACTCGCAACTCGCGCGCATGACGCAGATCGACTACGACCGGGAAATGGCGTTGATCGCGACGGTCGATAACGAAGATGGCGTCGCGCAGACGCTCGGCGTGGTGCGCGCGGTGGCCGATCCCGACAACGAGACGGCCGAATTCGCGGTGGCCGTGCGCTCGGATCAGAAGGGGCGGCGCCTGGGCCAGTTGCTGATGCAGCGGATCATCGCGTACGCGCGGGCCCGCGAGACCCACTGGCTGGTCGGTGAAGCGTTGCGCGAGAACAGCGCGATGATCGCGCTCGCGAGGGCCAGCGGTTTCACGATCACGCGGACCGATGATCCCAGCGTGGTGGGGTTCCGGTTGGCGCTCGATGAAACGGCGCAGGCGGACCCGAAGTCCTCTGCACAGAACCGGTCGGCGCGTTGAGCGGCTTGCATCGCGGCCCGCGCAACGCTCGGCTTCACCACCTCAAGCGGCCAACTTCAGCGCCGCCTCATCCACCTGCGCGCGCGTGACCGACAGCTCATCGAGCCATGCCTGCGCATATACCGCGCCGGTTTCGCGCTCGAGCCGCGCGATCGTGGCCGCGCAGCGGTTCGCGTCCTTCAGCGTGGCAATGAACGATTTCACCGATTCGCCGCGCTTGAACGCATCGAACAGCGGCACGCGGATGTCGTCGGGCAGCGCACGTGTGGTCCATTGATACGGCTTGCCGTTGAACGTCAGCGACGGCGGCAGCATGCGTTCCTTGCGCGCGGCCGGAATCAGGCCGTAGGTGCGCGCGGCTTCGCCGATCTGCTCGGACGAAAACAGCTCGTCGGGGGTGATGTCGAATTGCCGGATAAAAGTCTCGATGCTTTGCATCGCGGCGGCGCGGTCGTCGCGGCGCTTCTGCGCGTGAGCGACGATGTCGCGCAGTTCGTCGGCTTCTTCAACGGTGATCGTGAAGCTCGACTGCTTCTGCTGGAGTTCGGAAAAACGCTGGAATTCGGAATCGGTCAGAAGTTTGGCCATTGCTCAATCGATGCGCGCGCATGAGCCCGTCATGCGGCGCAGTTTTGGAAGGGCCGCCATTCTAAACCATGTGCGCGAGCGCGCTGCTGGGTGGCTTGCCGCTTACGCGGCCTGCTCGTGGAACATCGACAGCGCCTGCACCGTGTCGCGCAGCAGCGTGGTGGCTGCTTCGAGCGTCGGCGCGACGTATTCGTCGATGCGCCGCAGATACGGGCAGGTCAGCACCGCAATCGCCTGTCCCGACGGCGCGAGTATCGGGAAGGTCACGTCGGTGACGCCGAAGGTCTGCTGACTGTCCTTCTGCCAGAAGCCCGCCGCGCGGATGCGCTCGCAAGCCTCCTCCAGCGCGTCGCGATCGAGCGTCACTTCGCCCTTCACCTTCGTGTGCTCGGCAAGCATCTGCTGACGCTGCTCGACGCTCTGAAACGCGAGCATCACGCGACCCGAACCGGTGTCGATCAGGCCGACCCGCGAGCCGAGTCGCACCGACATGCCCCACGTGCCCGGTCCGTCGACCTGGGCGATCACCAGCAAGTTGCCGCGATCGTAGACGACGAGGTGGCACGACTGCTCGGCCGCGTCGGCGAAGCGCTGCATCAGCGGCAGCGCTTCGGCGATCAGCCGGTTCATCGGCGGATGACGATGCCCGAGCGCGAACAGCTTGAGGCTCAGCGAGTAGCGGTCGCCGGCCGCCGAGCGCACCACGTATTGCCGCGCGACCAGACGTTCGAGCATCCGGTACATCTCGCTCGCGTTGCGGCCAAGCTGTCGCGTGATTTCGGCGCGTGTCAGTCCCTCCTTCTGCTCGGACAGCAACTCGAGAATGTCGAGGCCTTTGTCCAGCGCGGGGGCGCGATATCGGTCGTCGTCTTTGTCTTCAGCGTCCATAGTGAAGGTTGGAATCCCGTTTGGAGCTCTGATTATCTGGTGCGCGTGGGCGAATGCGTAACATTTCGCGAACTGGAACGCCATTGCTCGGGAAAACCCGGGCATCCGCGCCGCGTAGTTTTCTTGACTTGCAAAAATTCGAATATGAATAATACGTTCACTGGTGAATGAACGCGGGCCGAGGCGATCTGCGCAATGTTACCGTCGCATCTCGCCGCCGCATGGTAAAAACATCACAAACTTGGAGACACGCTCATGGCGGCATCGATAGGATCGAAGCTCGGCCAGCGGCGCCGTATCGGCCGCAGCCCATTGCAGGTGAGCGGACTGAGTCTCGGCACCGCGCCGCTCGGCGGCCTGTACCGCGACCTGTCCGACGAGGAAGCCCACTCGACGATCGCCGCCGCATGGGATGCGGGTGTGCGCTACTTCGACACTGCGCCGCACTACGGCAACACCAAAGCCGAGCATCGGCTCGGCGCCGCCCTGCGCCACTACCCGCGCGGCGAGTACGTGCTGTCGACCAAGGTCGGGCGCCGCTTCGTGCCGCGCACGTCGCCGTTCGACGACCGCGAAGGCTGGCAGAATCCGCTGCCGTTCGAAGCGATCTACGACTACACCCACGACGGCATCCTGCGTTCGTTCGAGGACAGCCAGCAGCGTCTGGGCATCATCGACATCGACATTCTTCTCGTGCACGACATCGGCCGCGTCACGCACGGCGACCAGCATCCGCACTACTGGCGGCAACTGACCGAAGGCGGCGGCTTCCGCGCGCTGGAGCGCCTGCGCTCGACCGGCGCGATCAAGGCGGTCGGCCTTGGCGTCAATGAAGGCGCGGTGATCCTCGACGCGATGGCCGAGTTCGATATCGATTGCGCGTTGCTCGCGGGCCGTTATACGCTGCTCGAGCAGACCACCCTCGACGACCTGCTGCCCGCCTGCGAAGCGCGCGGCGTCAGCATCCTGCTTGGCGGCGCGTTCAATTCGGGCATTCTGGCGCGCGGCGTCGAAGGCGATCTGAAGTTCAACTACGGCACTGCGCCGCCCGAGGTGATAGAGCGCGTCGCGCGTCTGGAGGCGGTGTGCCGCGCGCATAACGTGCCGCTCGCCGCCGCCGCGTTGCAGTTTCCGTATGCTCATCCGGCGGTGGCCACCGTGCTGACCGGCGCGCGCAGTGTCGACGAACTGCGCGAGAACGTCGCGTCGTTCGAGCAACCGATCCCCGCGGCCTTGTGGTCCGCGTTGCGCGACGCGGGCCTGCTCGACCCCCGCGCGCCCGCGCCCGAGAACTGATCCGACCATGCCGATCGACGCTCACCAGCACTATTGGAACCCCGCGCGGGGTGACTACGCGTGGCTGACGCCCGAGCTGAAAGCACTCTACCGGCCGTTCGGCCCCGACGATCTGAAGCCGTTGCGCGAACAGGCCGGCATCGAGCGGACGGTGGTCGTGCAGGCCGCGCCGACGCTCGACGAAACCCGCTACCTGCTCGACATCGCGCGGCACGAGCCGTCGATCGCGGGCGTGGTCGGCTGGGTGCCGCTGCTGCTGCCGAACGCGCCCGAGATGATCGAGGCGCTCGCGCGCGAGCCGAAGTTCAAGGGCGTGCGGCCGATGCTGCAGGACCTGCCCGACGACGGCTGGATCGCGAACCCCGACCTTGCGCCGGCAATCGACGCGCTGATCGCGCACGACCTCGCGTTCGATGCGCTGATCTACGCGCGTCACGTGCACTACGTCGAGATCTTCGCGCAGCGTTTCCCGGCGCTGCGCATGGTGGTCGATCATGGCGCGAAGCCGCCGATTCGCCACGGCCAGGCGGGCTTTCAGGTGTGGCGCGAGGCGATCACGCGGCTCGCCGCATTGCCGCAGGTGCACTGCAAGCTGTCGGGTCTTGCGACCGAGGCGTCACCCGATTGGACCGAGGACACGCTGCGGCCCTACGTCGAGCATCTGCTGAACACGTTCGGCCCCGCGCGCCTGATGTGGGGCAGCGACTGGCCGGTGCTCGAACTGAACGGCGACTATCTGCTCTGGCATTCGGTGGCGACCACGCTGCTTGCGTCGTTGAGCGACGCCGAGCGCGACGCGGTGTTCGGCGACAACGCCGCCGCGTTTTACCGGCTTTGATTTCGTTAGCAGCCCATTCAACTGGAGTCGTAGATGACACAAAGACTGGCCGGCAAAACGGCCCTGATCACCGCGGCGGGACAAGGCATCGGTCTCGCCACCGCCGAACTGTTCGCGCGCGAAGGCGCGCGCGTGATCGCCACCGATATCCGCATCGACGGACTCGCCGGCAAGCCGGTCGAAGCGCGCAAGCTCGACGTGCTCGACGGCGCGGCGATCAAGGCGCTCGCCGCCGAAGTCGGCGCGATCGACGTGCTGTTCAACTGCGCGGGCTTCGTGCACGCGGGCAGTATTCTCGACTGCAGCGAGGAGGACTGGGACTTCGCGTTCGATCTCAACGCGAAGGCGATGTACCGTATGATTCGCGCGTTTTTGCCGGCCATGCTGGAGAAGGGCGGCGGCTCGATCATCAACATGTCGTCGGCGGCGTCGAGTGTGAAGGGCGTGCCCAACCGCTTCGCGTATGGTGCGTCGAAGGCCGCGGTGGTCGGGCTGACGAAGGCCGTCGCTGCGGACTTCGTCACGCGTGGTGTACGCTGTAACGCGATTTGCCCGGGCACGGTGTCGTCGCCGTCGCTCGAACAGCGAATCGCCGCGCAGGCGCAGGCGCAGGGTGCGGCGCTCGATGCGGTGCAGGCCGCGTTCGTCGCGCGTCAGCCGATGGGCCGCATCGGCAAGCCAGAGGAAATCGCCGCGCTCGCGCTGTATCTCGCGTCCGACGAGTCGTCGTTCACGACGGGCCAACTGCATGTGATCGACGGCGGCTGGTCGAACTGATTCTATTGATTGACGAACCGAACACTACTGAAAGAAAGGGAAGTGCAACGATGAAACTGCTTCGCTATGGGCCGAAAGGCCAGGAAAAGCCCGGCCTGCTCGACGCACAAGGGAAGATTCGCGACCTGTCGAAGGTAGTAGGTGACATCGACGGCGCTGCGCTCAGCGATGAAAGCCTCGCGAAACTGCGCGCACTCGATCCGGCGACGCTGCCGGTCGTCGAAGGCAATCCGCGCGTGGGACCGTGCGTCGGCAAGATCGGCAAGTTCATCTGTATCGGCCTGAACTACGCGGACCACGCGGCGGAATCGAATCTGCCGGTGCCGGCCGAACCGGTCATCTTCAACAAGTGGACGAGCGCGATCAGCGGCCCGAACGACGACATCGAAATCCCGCGCGGTTCGAAGAAGACCGATTGGGAAGTGGAACTCGGCGTTGTGATCGGCAAGGCGGCGAAGTATGTCGACGAAGCGAACGCGCTCGAGCACGTGGCCGGCTACTGCGTCATCAACGACGTGTCGGAGCGCGAATGGCAGATCGAGCGCGGCGGCACGTGGGACAAGGGCAAGGGCTTCGACACGTTCGGCCCGATCGGGCCGTGGGTCGTCACGCGCGATGAAGTCGCCGATCCGCAGAACCTGGGCCTATGGCTCGAAGTGGACGGCCATCGATACCAGAACGGCAGCACGAAGACGATGATCTTCAGTGTCGCGAAGGTGGTGTCGTACGTGTCGCAGTGCATGAGCCTGCAGCCGGGCGACGTGATCTCGACCGGCACGCCGCCGGGCGTCGGCATGGGCGTGAAGCCGAACCCGGTGTTTCTGAAGCCGGGGCAGACGGTGCGCCTTGGTATCGAAGGGCTGGGCGAGCAGACGCAGAAGACCTACGCGGCGGAGTGACGCGCGGGCGGTTCGCGAGTTAAGCCGCAATGAGAGAAGCCGTTCCCGTTTTTTTGCGGGAACGGTTTTTTATTTTGAGCTATGAGCTTGCGCCACGCTAACCCCCCGCTTCTTGCTCCCCATTCTCCCCGATCCGGTTCACGGTCCCCTGCGCGACCGCCACCAGCTTCTCGCGATCCCCATCCATTACGAACACGTTGCACTGGCAGGTCGCCTGATGCCTGCCGGCATAGACGACGCTCGCGCGCGCGATCAGCGTGCCCTTCATCGCCGGGCGCAGATAGTTGATCTTGTATTCACCGGTCACGACTCGCGGACCAAGCGACAGCGCGCCCGCGAACGTCAACGCGTTGTCGGCGAGATAGCTGATGACGCCACCATGCACGAAGCCATGCTGCTGCCGCAGTTCATCGCGAATCGGCAGACACAGGGTGAGCTCGTCGCTGCCGGCGTGCACCAGCTCCGCGCCAAGCAGCATGCTGAACGGCTGGGCGTGCAATGCGCCGCGCGCCCGGTCGAGTAGGTCGGTCATCGTGGTTCCTTCGTGCAGGGTCGGTGTGGTGCATCGGTGCAACGGAGCATCCGCGCGGCGCGTGCCGCGCGGTCCCTACCCACTCTAGGAAGTGCCGCTGCGCTGCGCAAGGTGATTCATCGCAATGAGCGGCGCATTGTTGCGCAAAACAATCGCAATCGCGACGATCGCCGAGGAAACCCGCACGTAGACCGCTTTTTGCGAGAATTGGCCTTAAGCCGTCGATCGATCTGCCGTTAACCCTGGTCTAGCCCCCGTCATGCTTTGTTCCAAGGTGTCCACGATGTTCAGCAAGATCAAGGTCGCATCCGGCCTGCTATGTGTTCTGGCCGCGTTCTGCGTCTTCCAGCTCGTCACGGTAGGGTTGGGCTTCTGGTCGCTGACACGCACGCACGACGACGTCGGCGATCTGTCGAACATCGCGCTGAAGCAGGTCGAGACGGTCAACCAGACGACGCAGCGCCTGATGGACGCGCGAATCAATCTGTCGCGCGCCGGCACGCGCATGGTGCGCGGCGGCACCGAGCCCACGGACATCGTGCAGCACGCTCGCGAACAGCTCGTCGCCGCGGATCAGTCGTTCGCGGCCTTCATCAGCGCGCAGAAGACCAGCGACGACAACAGCGCGCGCGCCACCGCGCTCGCCGAACGCTACAAGGCGCTGCACGGCGCGCTCGCGGAGCTCGTGCAATACCTCGACTCGAACAACATCCAGGCCTTCCTCGATCAGCCGACGCAGTCGTTTCAAGACGCCTATCTGGCCGAAGTGCACAACTTCGAGCAATTCGGCGACGCCGCGAGCCGCGCGTCGCTCGATTCGATTGATGCGCGCGTGGCGGCGTTTCGCATCGTCAGCGTGGTGATTTTGCTCGTACTCGTTGCCGGCACGCTCGCCGTGTATGCGGCGCTGCGCCGTGGCGTCGTGGCGCCGCTCGAGGAGGCCGGCCGCCACTTCGAGCGTATCGCGCAAGGCCGTCTCGATCAGCCGATCGCCGCGCGCGGCAGCAACGAAATCGGCCGCCTGTTCTCGGGCCTCGCCACGATGCAGGCGAGCGTCGCGCGCACCGTCAAGAGCGTGCGTGAATCGGCCGACTCGATTCATCTTGGCGCAAACGAAATCGCGACCGGCAACGCCGATCTGTCGGCGCGCACCGAAAACCAGGCGGCGTCGCTGGAGGAAACGGCGTCGAGCATGGAAGAACTCACAGCGACCGTGCGCCAGAACGCCGATCACGCGCGCGAAGCCAACGCGCTCGCCGAGACCGCGCTCGGCGCGACGTCGCGCGGCAGCGAAGTCGTCAACCAGGTGGTCGACAAGATGCGCGGCATCGCGCAGAGCTCGGACAAGATCGCCGAGATCATCTCGGTGATCGACGGCATTGCGTTCCAGACCAACATCCTCGCGCTGAATGCTGCCGTCGAGGCCGCGCGCGCGGGCGAGCAAGGCCGCGGCTTCGCGGTCGTGGCCGGCGAAGTGCGCGGCCTCGCGCAACGCAGCGCGCAGTCGGCGAAAGAAATCAAGACGCTGATCAGCGAGTCGGTCGCGGAAATTCAGGGCGGCTCGACGCTTGTCGAGCGTGCCGGCGAAGCAATGAGCGATGTGTCGGCGTCGATCTCGCGCGTCACGCAGATGATGGCCGAAATCAGCGCGTCGTCGCTCGAGCAGAGCACCGGCATCGAACAGGTGAACCAGGCGGTCGTGCAGATGGACGAGATGACGCAGCAGAACGCGGCGCTCGTCGAGCAGGCTGCGGCGGCGGCCGCTTCGCTGCATCAGCAAACCGAGCAGTTGAAACAGGCTGTTTCCGTGTTCGAGATTTCGGAAAGTGTGTTGCGGACGCAACAGTCAGCGGCATTGCCTGCCACGAGTTCGGAATTCACCGTAACCCGGATGCAATCGATTTAAAGCAGCGACGCTTAAAAACGAGGCAGAAAATAGAAAATGGCTCGCGCAAAGCGAGCCATTTTGCATTAGACGCAAGGGCCTGTAGAGGCGCTTATCGTAACGTCCAAGTTCGTCTCAAGTACCCGAAGGTACTTAGACCGCCTGGATGTTCGCAGCTTGCTTGCCCTTCGGGCCTTGCTTGACTTCGAACGTCACTTTCTGGTTTTCCTGCAGGGACTTGAAGCCCGAGGACTGGATTTCCGAGAAGTGCGCGAACAGGTCTTCACCGCCGTCGTCCGGCGTAATGAAACCAAAGCCCTTTGCATCGTTAAACCACTTAACAGTACCTGTTGCCATTTTTGATCCAAATAAATGTTGTGTATTGCATCGCGACCCCCTTGCTCGGTGCAAGAGCGAGCGCGAGGGAAGAGTTGTATCACGTCTTTATGACGGACGCCAATGAACCTGCATCCGGGTATTCCCCGGTTTTGGTGTCTTTTCGCGCTTTGAGAACGTCTGACGAGAACTTTTTTGCGTCAGGGTTTACCACCGACATTGAATTTTCTCGCGACAGCGCGGCGGCCTCATCGCGAGACGTGCCGCCTTTCTATCGGGACGATCGAACGTCCAACTTCCTCTATCGCTATTCCAAATTCGACTAATCGCCTGCGCTCGACTCGGCGGCGAGCGGCAGCGCCGCATATGCGGTCGCCAAGTGGTAAGGCGTGGTTGACGGCATATCGGCGCGCGCGATGCCGCCGGCCGACGTCTTGCACTCGAACCAGCCGCGTTCATGCAAAAAGCATTGCTGAAAACGCGCGATCTGTTGCGGCAGCGCCGCGCGCACGGCGGGATCGTCGTGACTGGCCAGCGCGCGCAGATATTCGGTCTGGGCCCAGATCCGCTGGGTCGGGTCGCTGACATTGCCGGCCTCGTCGAGCGCTGCGCAGACGCCGCCGTTGTCCGGGTCCACACCATGCTGTCGCGCGAAAGCGAACGCACGCGCCAGCGCTTCGGTGAGGCCGGTGCCGTCGAACAGCGTGCCCGCCTGCCTGACCAGCCAATACCACTCGAACTGATGTCCCGGCTCCAGACGGTTGCCGCTCGCGCCGATCGGCAACTCGGCGATGCAGCCGCTCGGCGCATGCACGAAGTGTCGCGCGACCGCGCCCGCGAGCCGCCGCAACGCGGCGGCGAACACGTTGTCGCGCGTCGCTTCACAGGCGGCGAGCCACGCTTCGGTCAGATGCATGAGCGGATTCTGCAGCGGCGTACCGGTGACTTTTGAAAAATCGACGTTGAGCGCCGCGTTGAACAGATCACCGTCGGCCGCGAAGTTGGACTGGATCAGCGCGGTCGTGCCGTGCACGAGCTTCAACGCGTCGGGGTTGTCCGAGCGCCGCGCGTATTCCGCGCACGCGAACACCACGAACGCATGCGTATAGAGGTCCTTGGTCGTGTCAAGCGGAGCGCCGAGCGCGTCGACGCTGTAGAACCATCCGCCGTGGTCGGCGTCGCGAAAGGTGCGCGTCAGCGAATCGAACAGCACGCTCGCGTGTTCCATGTCGCCGGCTTGCGCATACGTGAACAACTGTCGCGCGCACGCCATCGCCCGATAGCGCTGCGCGCGCAGCGGCTGATCTCCGGTGGCGTCTAGCGCTTCGTAGGGCAGCTGCAGCGCCTCGTTGAAGCCGGGCCCGTGCCACATCGGCAGCACCACCCTCGCGAAGTGCTCGCGCAGCGCGGTCGCGGCGGTGGTCGTCGAAGGGGAGGCAGGGGTCGTGCTTGGCATGTTCGGATGGTTCGGGCGCGCAAGGTGCGCAGTGTGACGAGGCAAGTGTGCGGCCTAGCATAAAGCAAACCCCTCGCGCTGACAGCAACGCGAGGGCGTGAAAGGCGCGAGTGGGCGTGAACGGGCGCAAATCGTCGGGGAATGGCTTCGGCGCAGGCGGAGCGCCATGCGACAATGCTGGCTCTAAATATTCCACAATGGCAATGACGAGCGGCATCCGGCGCCCCGTTCCCGGCGATGACCGCTCTTTTCTCTATGGCAGACTCAGTAGCATCCCCGCAGTCCAAGCCCCGGCGCGTCGCTTCGAAAAAGCAGCGCCAGGGCGCGCTTTCCACCGAAACCGAAAACAAGCTGGCGCGCGCCGCGCGCTCGGCGCAACACCTTGCGCAACTGAGCGGCATCGCGCGCGACGACAGCACGCTCGAGCTATTCCCTGACGATCCGACTCGCGCGACGCTCGAGGCGATGAACATCGACGTTCGCCAGGGCACACTGCACGGCTTCGAATTGCCGGACGTGGTGCTGCAGGCGGTCGGCGCATTGGACGAACACGCGTCTGTCGACAAGGCGGCGCGCCGCGCACCGCGGGTGGCGAAGCTGGATGCACTGGTCTCGGTGAACGAGCAGTTGAGCGGGTTCGATGCCGAGCCGGTGATGGCGGCTGCCGAGGCGCGCGCAAACAATGCCGCGAACACTGCCCCCGACGACGGAGCGCCGAACGCGGAAGCAAACACTGACGACAAATGCACCGTAACGTCGCGCGAGCCATCCTCACCGCTCAACCCGGCGATGGCCGCCGCGACCGTCGCGCGCAGCGTGACCGCGTTGCGCCAGGCGGCCGAAGCGGAGTCGGCCGCGGCGGCGGGCGCAGGCAAGCCGCAGCAGCGTTTCGCTGCGAGTTTCGCCAAAGCGGCGACGGCATCGCGCGGCGCGTCCGCGGCTCCGGCTACATCGTCCGCCGCGACCGATGGCAGCAGCGCGAGCCGGTCGTCTGACGAGCCCGCGACCCGTACGCAGTCCGCCTCCTCAGAGGCTGCAACCGCGCAACAGCACGACAGGCCCTCGGCCACCCGGCCGGCGTCCGCAGACAACCGCGCGGGAATCGCCGCTTCGTGGCGTGACGCGCGCCGCACCGACGGGGCAGGCGCCGCGCTTCGCTCGGAGCCGGAACTCGACCGCGCGCGTGCCACCGCGTTCGCCGATACCGTCGATGCGCTTTATGGCGTGATCGCCGATCAACGCCGCGCCGCGACGGATCATTCGCGGCGCATGAAATGGATGCTGTCGATCGTGGTCTGTGCGCTGCTGGCGACAGTGGCGATCGGCATTGCGCAGACGCTGCTGCTGATGCGCCTCACGCGCGAGACGACGGCCCAGCAATACCGAACCGAACAGATGATGCAGACCCAGCAAGCCGCGATGGTGAGCCTGCTCGACGCGCGCACAGCGATGGCAGCGACGGCGACAGGAAATGGAGCATCGGCGCCCGTCGCGACGAACACCACCGCGTCGCCGCAGCCCGGCGTTACGCCGACGCATGCGAGACACGCCCGCGCTGCGCACGGCCACTCGTCCAATCGTTAAATCGGGGACGTTGTTTGGATGCAACAAATCCCCGCGCAGCAAGCGTGCGATACCCGCCGCACGGAAAATTGCTGCAGCGCACTAGCATTTGCCTAGGGAAAAACCCTATAATCACGGTTAAGGGAAAACCCTAGCAATGCAGTCACTAACCGGGAGTCGCCATGAGCTACATCTTTGCACTGTTCCAAAAGGTCAGCGACCTCTTTGCGTCGCCCCATCTGCCGCTGGATTCGGACTATTCGTACGCAGCGCGTGCCCGTGAAGCGGAGCGTGTGCGCCGCGCGCAGGCCACGCTGTTCGGCATCAAGCTGACCGACTGATACCAGCCGCACTGCCGTGAGCGCGGGACAACGCGCCAAGGCACGCACCTCGATGTGCGTTCCATTGAGCCACTATTCGCGAATGCGAATGGTGGCTTTTGTTTTGGAGACGCTGCCATGCGACGCACGCCATCTCCGCTGCCAGAGCGGCAATGTCAGCGCTCGACACTCCCGAGGCACAACGCTTGCGAAATATTTCGGGCCCGAAATGAATGTAACCAGCCTTCAGGCCGATGCAGCGAGTCGAAGAAAAGCGTCGCCCCGTTGAGCCTTGCTGAAGGAGGCTCAGAAGCGAAATCGGGTTTCCGTCATCACTCCCCACCTATGAAATGCGCGCTTACAAGTGGTCACGTCTCCGAGCGGTTCAGCCCGCTAAAGTGGCTCTCAAGCGTACGGCGTCCGGTTCAGGTCACTAACGAAGCGAACCAAGCCAATCGTATGACCCAGCAAACGCGGACGCCGGCCTTGAATAAAACTTTGACGGGAGGTCAATATGAAAACCTTGGGCAACACATCTCGCTCGCTTATCGCAACGCTGCTCGCGGGCGGCGCATTCGTCGCGGCCGGTAGCGCATTCGCGCAAGACCGCGTGATCGTCGAAGACCACACGGCGCCGGTCGTGTACGGTCAACCGCATATGATGCCGGTGGGCGTATCCATCAACATCGGCTGGCACGGCGATCGTTATTGGGACGGCCACCGCTACTGGCAACACGATGACTGGATGCGCCACCATCCGCATGACTACGATCCGCACCACCGCGGCGACGGCCGCGACGATCGCGACGATCACCGCCCGCCGCCGCGCTACTAATGCGCGCCTGACGTCGCCGTCCCGCGCGGCGCGAGTCCACGAAGCCGGTCTTCCCTCCGCGGGAAGGCCGGCTTCGTCGCATCTGGGCGGTGCAAGTCCACCCTGGCATTGCGCGTGCTGCGCTATGCTTCGGAGCTTTCATCGACGGCAGCGGGAGCGCGTGTGAACACGACGACGCAGGATGTAGCGATAGGGGTGGTGGGCACGGGGCTGATGGGCGTCGGCATTGCGACGCAGGCCGCGTTGCATGGGTACCGGACGATCGTGCACGACGTCGATCCGGCGCGGCTCGCGAGCGTCGCGCCGAAAGCGGAAGCCGTGCTCGACGAGCTAATCGACGCGGGCCGGATCGATCATGCTGCCAGACAGGCGGCGCTTGCGCGCATCGAAACGCATGCGCAACTCGACGCGATCGCGCGGGCGCGCTTCGTGGTCGAAGCGATTCCGGAAGTGCTCGAACTCAAGCATCGACTTTACGCAAAGCTGGCCGGGCTGCTCGCCGACGACGCGATCCTCGCAAGCAACACGAGCGGCTTTCCGCCCGATCAGCTCGCCACACCGCTGCGCGCGAAAGAACGTTTCGTGATCGCGCATTTCTGGAACCCGCCGCACATGATTCCGCTCGTCGAGATCGTACCCGGCAGCGCGACGGCGCCCGAAGTCGTGCAGCAAACCGCCGGACTGATGAGCGCGATCGGCATGGAACCGGTCGTGCTCGCAAAGGCGATTCCGGGCTTCGTCGGGAATCGGCTGCAGTTCGCGGTGCTGCGCGAGGCGTTGCACATCGTCCGTTCGGGCGCGGCGACGCCCGAGGTCGTCGATCGGGTGATGAAGGCTTCGCTTGGGCGCCGCTGGGGCATCGTCGGACCGTTCGAGGGCGCCGATATGGGGGGACTCGACACGTTCGTCGATATCGCGTCGCATCTGATGCCGCAACTCGCAAAGGACGAAGACGTCATCGATCTGCTGCGTGCGCAGGTCGACGCGGGGCGTGTCGGGGTGCGCAGCGGGGCCGGGTTTCATGACTGGGACGAAGCGCGCATAGCGCGGGTCAAGGCAGGACGCAAGCGCGTGATCGGGCGCGGCTAGTGCGGTATGAATAGCCGTTCCTTGCCTGCTTCTGCGCTGCTTTCGCGCTAACTGTCGCACGAATCATCAGCGAACCCCGAGACCATCATGTCCCACTACTTCTACGACCCCGCCGCCGGTCACGGCCTGCCGCACGATCCTTTCAAGGCGATCGTCGCGCCGCGGCTGATCGGCTGGATTTCATCGCGCGATCCCGAAGGCGCGCTCAACCTGGCGCCGTACAGCTTTTTCGGCGCGTTCGCGACCTTTCCGCCGATCATCGGTTTTAGCAGCGAGGGCCGCAAGGACAGCCTCGCCAACATCGAGGCGACCGGGGAATTCGTGTGGAATCTCGCCACCCGGCCGCTTGCCGAGCAGATGAACCGTTCGTCGGCGCCGGTTGCGCCGCACGTCGACGAGTTCGCGCTGGCCGGGCTCACACCCGCACCGGGCCGCAATGTCGCGGTGCCGCACGTGGCCGAATCGCCGGCCGCGCTCGAATGCAAACTGCTGCAAATCGTGCGTCTGCACGACGTCGACGGCCAGCCGATGGACAACTATTTGTCGCTCGGCCAGGTGGTCGGCGTGCATATCGACGACGCGTATCTGAAGGACGGCCTGTTCGACACGCACGCCGCGCAGCCGATCATGCGCGCGGGTTATCGCGCCGACTATGCGCAGATCGGCGAGATGTTTCAGATGTTCCGGCCGACGGCCTGAACCCGCCGCGCATTAGCTTCACGGATTAGCTGTACCGCTGCTCGATGCTTGCAACTGGCGCTCCACCGCGCCGGTTGCAGCGCCGTTCGCTTCCAGGCAGATCCGTCACCCGCGCTCGCCTTCGAGCCTGAACACGCTGACCAGCTGCGCGAGCCGCGCAGCCTGTTCGCGCAATTCGGCCGCCGCGGCTTCAGCGTCGCCGACGATCGTCGCATTCTGCTGCGTCGCCTCGCCGATCTGCGTGACCGCCAGATTGACCTGCTCGATGCCGCCCGATTGCTCGCGTGACGCGACGTTGATCTCGCTCATGATTGCCCGGATCTGGCCGACCTGCGTGACGATTCCCTGCATCGTCGCGCTCGCTTCTTCGGCGATGCGAAAACCGCTGTCGACGTTCGCGCTCGACGCCGCGATCACCCCCTCGATTTCCTTCACCGCCACCGCGCTGCGCTGCGCGAGCGCGCGCACTTCCGTCGCGACGACCGCGAAACCCTTGCCGTGCTCGCCCGCGCGCGCCGCTTCGACGGCCGCGTTCAACGCAAGAATGTTGGTCTGGAAGGCGATGCCCTCGATCACCGTGGTGATCTCGGCGATCTTCTGCGACGAACGGCCGATCTCGCCCATCGTCGACACCACGCGCTCGACCGCGCGGCCGCCTTCGAGCGCGGCGTCGGCGGCATGCGTGACGAGCGTGTTCGCCTCGGTCGCGTGATCGGCGTTCTGCTGCACGGTCGACGTGATCTGCTCCATGCTCGCTGCGGTTTCCTCGAGGCTGCTCGCCTGCGTCGCGATGCGCATCGCGATGTTGCCGCTGCCGGCGGCGATTTTCTCGGTGCCCGCTGACATGTCGGCCGACGCGTTGCGCACCTGCGCGACGATGCGCGCGAGCCCCTCGCCGATGCCGTCGATCGCCAGCATCAGGCGGCCGATCTCGTCGGCACGCGCGCGGCCGTGCTGCGTGACGCGCACGCTCAGATCGCCCGCGGCGAGACGCTCGGACGCGCGCGCGGCTTCGTCGAGCGGACGGCTGACGAGCCGCCGCACCGCGACGAGGAACACGATCGCGAACAGGCCGGCGAGCGCCAAGCCGAGCAGCAGGAACGCGTTGCGGGTGCGTACGACTTCAGCCATCACTTCGTCGCGCGGCGCGACGCCGCCGACGAGCCACTGCCACTGCGGCACCGTGACGAACGACACGAACTTGTCGCGCGCGTCGCTCTCGCCGAGCGTCGCGTCGGCCGAGCGGTAGTCGAGCTCACCCTGCTTCATATCGAGCATGCGTTGATAGGGCGCGTTCGCGTCGTCGGCTTTCTGGCCCGAGGCGGCCGGATGCACGAGCAGCTTGCCGCGCTCTGCGCCGCCCGACGCGTCGAGCACGAAGTAGTAGCCGCTCGCGCCGATCTTCAGCGCGCGGATGCCGTCCTCGACCGACTGGATCTCCTTGTCCACGTCGACACCGACGAACAGCGCGCCGATCACGCGGCCGCTCGCGTCGGCGATCGGCCGGTACTGCGTGATCATGCGCTTGCCGAACAGCGTGGCGAGGCCGGTGTAGGAGCGGTTCCCGAGCAGCGGCGCATACGCCGGTCCCTTGCGGTCGAGCAGCGTGCCGACCGCGCGAGTGCCGTCCTGCTTCTTCAGCGACGTGGTCACGCGCACGAAGTCATCGCCGTTGCGCGCAAAAATGGTCGCGACGGCGCCGCTGCGCTCGAGGAACTGGTCGGGAATCGTGAAGTCGAGGTTCAGCACCTTGCCGCCGGCCTTGAAAGTCGGCGCCGCGGTGCCGCCGATGTCGACTTTTTGTATCTCGTCGAGCGAGAAATCGGTGGGCAGGAAGCTCGCGAATAGCGCCATCGACCGATCGACTTCAGCCGACAGCGCCTTGTCGAATAGCGCGATCATCGCCGTGATCGAGCGGTCTTTCTCGGTGATGCGTTCGAGTACCTGATCGCGCACCTGCTCGCCGGCGGCGCGCGCGAGCGCCCACGCGAAGGCGGAGAAAATCAGCGCGACCAGCACGCAGGAGAGCACGGCAAGCCGTGCGCCGACGCTGGCGCGGCGCAACAAGAGAAAGTTCATGGGCAAGCGCGTAAAAGGGACAGGCGATGCGCGTGATGCGGCCGGAAACGGCATCGATTCACTGGTTTACGGCTTGCGAGACGGGGCCTTTAATACGCGCGAATGCGAGAAGGTCTTCTAGCGATGCTCAGCGTGCCTGATCGACGGCGCGGCCGGACGCGTTTCACGCGTTTCGCCACGTCCGCAGCAGCAGCGCATTCGTGACGACGCTGACGCTCGAAAACGCCATCGCCGCGCCCGCGAGCATTGGATTCAGCAAGCCGAACGCAGCCAGCGGGATGCCGATCAGGTTGTATACGAACGCCCAGAACAGGTTCTGCTGGATCTTGCGCCAGGTTCTGCGCGAGATGTCGATCGCGTCGGCGACGAGCGCCGGGTCGCCGCGCATCAGCGTGATGCCGGCGGCGTGCATGGCGACGTCGGTGCCGGTCGCCATCGCGATGCCGATGTCGGCGGCGGCGAGCGCGGGCGCGTCGTTGATGCCGTCGCCCGCCATCGCGACGATACCGGCGTGGCGCATCTTCAGGTCGCGGATCACCCGGGCCTTGTCGTCGGGCAGCACGTCGGCGTGGAACTCGTCGATGCCGAGCGCCCACGCGACGCTCGCCGCACTGCCGCGGTTGTCGCCTGTCAGGAGCACGCTGCGCACGCCCATCTGCGCGAGCCGCGCGACGGCCGCGCGCGCGCTCGGCTTCACCGTGTCGCCGAACGCGATCAGCGCGAGCGCTTCGGGAGCGCGAGGCGCGCGCGTCATCAGCCAAGACACCGTGTTGCCGGCCGTTTGCAGTTGGTGCGCGCGGTCGGTGAGCGCGCTCGGCAGCGCGATGTCGAGCTCGCGCAGCCAGCGCGTGCTGCCGAGCGCGAGCGTGCGGCCGTCGACGTCGGCTTCGACGCCCCGGCCGGCGACGGCGCGAGCGGCGGTGGCGCTGAGCCCGCCCTTGTCAGCGCCGGCAATTTGCCCGAACTGAGCCTCGTACGCGCGCACCACCGCCCGCGCCAACGGATGATCGCTATGCCGCTGCACCGCCGCCGCGAGCGCGAGCGCTTCGTCGCGGCTCATTTCGCCGACCGGCTCGAACGCCGTGACGGATGGCTGGCCGAGCGTCAGCGTGCCGGTTTTGTCGAACGCGACGATCGACACGCGATGCGCGATTTCCAGCGCTTGCGCGTCCTTGATCAGCACGCCGTGGCGCGCAGCGACGCCGGTGCCGGCCATGATCGCGGCAGGCGTCGCGAGTCCGAGCGCGCACGGGCAGGCGATCACCAGCACCGCGACGGCGTTCAGGATGGCGGTTTCGCCGCCCGCGCCGGCGAGCAGCCAGCCGATCAACGTCAGCGCGGCGATCGCCAGAATCGCGGGCACGAAGACTTCGCTGACGCGGTCGACGAGCCGCTGGATCGGCGCCTTCTCGGCCTGCGCGCTTTCGACCAGCCGGATGATGCGCGCGAGCGTCGTCTCCGCGCCGATCGCGGTGGTCGTCACCACGAGCGCGCCTTCGCCGTTGATCGAGCCGGCCGTGACGGCGTCGCCGGCCTGCTTCGGCACCGGCAGGCTTTCGCCCGTGATCAGCGCTTCGTCGATATGCGTGCGGCCTTCGAACACCGCGCCGTCGACCGGCACGCGCTCGCCCGGCCGCACGATCACCACGGTGCCGACCCGCACCTGCGCCAGCGGCACCTCGCGTTCGACGGCGCCGTCGCGGATGCGCGCGCGCTCGGGGCGCAGCGCGTTGAGCGCGCGGATCGCGTCGGTGGTCTGGCGCTTCGCGCGCGCCTCGAGCCATTTGCCGAAGCGCACCAGCGTGATCACGACCGCCGATGCCTCGAAGTACAGATGCATCGTGTCGCCCGGATGCATCGCGAGTTCGTAGACGCTCATGCCATACGCCGCCGATGTGCCGAGCGCGACCAGCAGATCCATGTTGCCCGCGCCAGCGCGCACCGCGCGGTAGGCGGCGCGATAGAAGCGCGCGCCGAACACGAACTGCACGATCGACGCGAGCACGAACTGCGGCCACGGCGGCAGCGTCGCGTGAAGGCCGAACCATTCGCCGAACATCGGTGCGACGAGCGGCACCGTCAGCAGCGCGGACGCGACGACGCTTGCAAGCTCGCGGCGGGTTTGAATCCGCTTGCGCTCGACGCTCGCGGTGGTGGGTGAGGTCGTATCGGCTGGGGCGACGGGAGCGGGCGGCGCGCTCAGCGTCGCTTCGTAGCCGGCTTGCCTGACGGCGGCGATCAGCGCGCTGGCATCGGCGGATGCGGCGCTTTGCGGATGCACGGTGGCGGTTTCGGTCGCTAGATTGACCGACGCGCGCGCGACGCCAGGCACCTTCGCGAGCGCTTTCTCGACGCGCAACGCGCAGGCGGCGCAGGTCATGCCGCCGATCTCCAGTTCAGTGGTTCCCGACGTGGTGGCGCGTGTCGCGGTTTGCGTCGCGGTGTGCGCGCCCATATCGGCGTTCGCGACCGGCGTCGCTTCGTATCCGGCTTTGCGCACGGCATCGGCCAGTTGCTGAGACTCGAGCGTCGCGTCGCCTTCCACGCGGGCGCGCTCGGTCGCGAGATTCACCGTCGCGCGCGCCACCCCTGGCAGCTTTGTCAGCGCTTTTTCGACGCGGCTTGCGCACGACGCGCAAGTCATCCCGCCGATCTCGAGTTCGACGATGCGCGTGGGCGAGGAGGAAGAGGAAGCGCCGGCGGGGCGCTGCGGGTTGGCAAGTCCGGTCATGGCAGGCAAGGCTCGTGGCGGCATTGGGCCGCATTGCCAATCCAGTATCGACCTTCCCATGACGGGAAGGTCAAGGCCGGATTATGCGGCCGCCGTCAAAATGCCGGCGGCGCGTCGAGCATTGCCTGTCCCACCGCCTTCTGTTGATCGCTATCGCGCGCGAGCAGCGTTTGCGCCGCGCCGCGCCGGTCTTCTGCCGCCTTGTTTTGGCCGAGCTTCCATTTACCGACGAGCCGCGTCACCTCGATCTCGATACCGACGATCGCGCCGAGCATCTGCGCGATATAGTCGGCCGGCGCGTCGCTCATCTTCCAGGGCACCGGCTCGCCGGCTTCCATCTTGCGCGTGAGCCGCGCGACGAGGCCGCGCACGAACGATTCATCGTCACGCACCACCATCCTGCCATGCGCATGCACGACCATATAGTTGTACGTCGGCACCTGCTTGTGCGTTTCGTGTTTGCTCGGGTACCAGGTCGGCGAAATATACGCGGTCGGCCCCTGGAAGATCACGAGCGCTTCGGGATGGGTCGCGGCTTCCTGCCAGACCGGGTTCGCGCGCGCGACGTGCGCGCGCAGCACCAGATGTGACGAATCCATCGCGTCCGTCTGCGCCTCGAACGGCAAATGATTCGCATCGAGCCCGGTGGGGCCGTTCGTAATCAGCGCGCCGAACGGCTGCTCGGCGATCAGACGGTGAAGAACCTCTGGACGGTTCTCTTCGAAATGGGCGGGCATGTACATTGAAGCGCTCCGAACGCAGGACGACGAAACAGTGGGGCGAATCGGCAAGTCGGCGGGTCGCGCTGCCAGCCACAATTCCCTGCTTTGTGCTTGCCTGGTTAGCAAGGATACGATACAACGCGATGTTGTCGGAATCGCAATCGGCGGAATCGCTGCGCAGTGTTTCGGGAGAACCGCGCATGCACCTGGCGCTGCACACCGGCATCTCCCATACGACTGCACGTTCCGCCCTCTGAACGAATGATAAAAAATCGCCGAGAACTGTTTTTGCTTCAACGAACCTGCGCATCGCTCGCGGCTCTCGCACTGCTGGCAAGCTGCGCGTCGACCCCCACTGCGACACGACAAAGCACCGGCTGGATCAAGGACGAAGTCGCCGACTCGTACGTATTCGGCTATCCGCTCGTGCTGATGAGCGCCGCGCGCGATGCGGCGGTCGGCACCGAGCCGGGCCAGGCGCCTTTCAACACGCTGCGCCACACCCAGGCGCTACCGCCGATCGGCGCGACCAACCCGCCGCAGCCGAGCCTCGACACGCTCGACTCGACCGGCTGGCTCGATCTTGCCGCCGAGCCGGTGATCCTGGCGCTACCCGATTCACATGGCCGTTACGTCGATGCGCGCGTGCTCGATATGTGGACCAACGTCGCGTGGTCGACCGGGCCGCAGCTTGCCGCGGCCACGGGCGCCGCGAAAGGTCTGCGCGCGCAGACGATCGCGTTCGTCGCGCCGGGCTGGAAGGGCGAGCTGCCGAAGGGCGCGACGCGCGTCGAAGTGCCGACGCGCAACGCATGGATCAGTGTGCGCATCCAGTCGAACGGCGCACGCGATCTGAACGCGGTGCGCAAGCTGCAACGCGCGATCCGTCTGGAGCCGCTGAGCGTGTTCGACGGCGACGCGCAGCCGGTGGTGCCGACGCGCGGTTACACAGGCGCCGTCGCGGGCGCGAGCGGCACGCCGGCGCAGCAGGTCGCCGCGCTCGACGCGAGCGGCTTCTTCGGCCGTCTTGCCGACGCGTTGCCGGACAATCCGCCGACACCGGCTGATCCGCACGCGCTCAAATTCCTCACCGATCTCGGCGTCACACCGGGCGATCCAGTCAAGCTGCCGAAATCGTCCGAGGCGCTCGCGGCGGGTCTCGCCGACGGTCGCGAACGCGTCGCCTCGCCGCCGTCAAATCTGCTGAGCGCGAACGGCTGGAGCTGGTTCGGCGACGCCGTCGGCAACTACGGTCCCGATTATGGGCTGCGCGCCTATGCGGCGAGCACGCAGTTGGGCATCGGTACGAAGGACGACGAAGTACGAGCGTTCGTCACGCAGGACAGCGACGGCAACACGCTGAACGGCGCGAATCGCTACGTGATCCACTTCGCGGCGAACCAGTTGCCGCCGGTGCGCGGCTTCTGGTCGATCACCGCATACACGAAGGATGGCGCGCTGAGCGAGAACGCGCCGACACGGCTCGCGGTCGGCGATCGCAATGGCGCGCGCCGCAACCGCGACGGTTCGCTCGACGTGGTCGTGTCGTCGACGCGCAGCCGGACCGGCAATTGGCTGCCCGCACCGCGCGCGGACATGCGGCTGGTGCTGCGCCTGTATGCGCCGAAGCCGCAAGCGACCGACGGCAGCTGGCAGCCGCCGCCCGTCGTGCGGCAATGATGTGAACGGCGCGCGCAAACCGCGCGCCGTCGGTTTTGTTATCTAACGCTCGCGCAAATCTGCATCGCTGAAAAGCGAATCGATCAGCAGCACGAATCGTCAGAGAGCGCCTGACATTCCTGTCTAACGATTGATTCAAGACTTATACTGCCGCTTGCGGGATTCCTGTTTTTTTCGCGGCGGGCTTGCCGCCGCATTCCTCCACATCGAGCATGGCAAGCCTCAATAAAACATCGTTAGCCTCCTCCATGCGGTCCGTGCGAGCAGTCGCGCAGTCGCACCGTACGCGACGGATTCTCGTCGGTCTGCTGATCGTCGTCGTCGTGTTCGGCCTGCTCGGCTTTTTCGCGGCGCCGCCGTTGATTCGCCACATCGCGAGCCAGCAACTGAGCAAGCAGCTGGACCGGCCGGCGTCGATCGGCCGCATCGCGCTCAACCCGTACACCCTTCGTTTCGAAGCCGACAACGTGCATATCGGCGAGCGCGGCGGCGCGGGCGAGTTCGTCGATATTTCGCGGCTCATCGTGAAGCCGTCGTGGAGTTCACTGTTTCGCGGCGCGCCGATCGTCGACGAAGTGCAGGTCGATTCGCCACGCTTTCATATCGTTCGCCTCGATGCGCAGCACTTTAATTTCACCGACCTGATCGAGAAGTTCGCGAATCAGCCGGCAAAACCGAACAGCAAACCGACGCAGTTCTCCGTCTCCAACATTCGCGTCGAAAACGGCCAGATCAGCTTCGACGACCGACTGCTCGGCACGAGCCACGTGATCGATCAATGGAAGCTCGGCATTCCGTTTATCGCGACTCTGCCGTCGAAGACCGATATCTTCGTCGAGCCGCTGCTGCGCGCGCGCATCGACGGCAACAGTCAGCTCGCGATCGACGGCAGGACCAAGCCGTTCGCCGCGTCGCGCGAGTCGGAAGTGTCGCTGCGCTTCGACGAGCTCGACGTGCCCAAGCTGGTGTCCTACCTGCCGTCGAAGCTGCCGGTGATCGTCCAGTCGGGCAAGCTGTCCACCGACCTGAAGCTGAACTTCGAGATGTCGAACGACACGCCGTCGCTGCGCGTTGCCGGCACCGTCGATCTGAACGACGTCGACGTGCGCGATCAGAGCAAGGCGCCGTTTTTCGCGGCGCGCGCGGTGCATGTGGCGGCGGCATCGCTCGAGCCGTTGAAGAGCGTCTATCACTTCGACGATATCCGCATCGACGCGCCGGGCGCGAGTCTCGCGCGCGACAAGGACGGCGTATTGAGCGTCGAGCATATGTTCGCGTCCGCGCCGCAAACAACGGCGGCAAAGGAAACGACTGACGCGAATGCCAACGCCAAAACCGCCGCCGCAAAAGCGGCCCCGCCGTTCGACCTCGCGATCAAACGTTTCACCATCGACGACGGCACGGTGAACGTGCGCGACGAAGCCGCGTCGCGTCCAGTCGAAACCGGTCTGCAAAACCTCGCGGTCACGCTGACCGATTTCTCGACGCTCGCGCCGACGCCCGCGCACTACACGCTGAAGACGAACCTGAAGGACGGCGCGGGTTCGCTCGCCGCCGACGGCACGGTCGGCCTCGCGGCGAAGACGGCGAGCGCGAAGCTCGATCTGAAGTCGCTGAAGTTGCCGCCGTTGCAGCCGTATCTCGACACCGCGACGTCCGCGCAGGCGCTCGACGGCGCACTGTCCGCGACGGCGAATATCAACGCGAACTGGTCCAAGTCGCCGATGGCGCTGACGGTCGCGGACACGCAGCTGGACATGCAGACGGTGAAGCTCGCGGCGCGCGGCGACAAGACGCCGGCCATCGCGCTCGCGCAGGGCAGCGTGGTGGTCAAGCAGGTCGACGTCGCGGCGCGCACGGCCGACGTAACGAGCGTCGACGTAACCGGACTCTCGGTCGACGCGCAGCGCCTGAAAGACGGCAGCATCAATCTGAGCACGCTCGCGGGGGCGCATCAACAGGCGACGGAGCGAACGGCGATACACGCGGCGAAAAAAGCGCAGGCCGAAGGCCCCGCATGGCGCTACAAGATCGGCGAATTGACGCTCAAAGACGCGAGCGCCGATTTCACCGACAACACCACGCCGCGGCCGGTCAAGCTGAGCTTTTCGCCGGTGCAGCTCAAGGTGCGGCAGATCAGTGACGACCTGAGCCGCCCGCTGCCGGTCGACCTGCAAGCGACATTGAACAAAAAGGGCACGCTCGCCGTGAAGGGCGACGTGACCGCGACGCCGCTGAAGCTGGCCGTCAAGCTCAACGCAAACCAGCTCGACGCGGCCGCGTTCGAGCCGTACTTCGGCAGCAACCTGAACGCGACGCTCGCGAGCGCGCTGCTGAACGCGAACGGCGATCTTGCGGTCACCCAGGCAAAGTCGCTGAAAGCGAACTTTCGCGGCGACATGGCGCTCGTCGCCGTGCGCATGCTCGACAAGGTGACGTCGGCCCCGTTCGCGGGCTGGGGCTCGCTCGCGCTGTCGAACCTGAAGGCCGACTACGACGAGCACGGCACCGTGGTCGACGCGGGCCGCGCGACGTTCTCGAAGTTCTATGGACGCGTGCTGCTCGACGCGCAAGGCAAGCTGAACCTGAACGATGTGGTCGCGCACGAGGGCGGCACGCCACCGATTCCGCTGACCCCGCCGGCGGTCTCGGAAGCGGTCGCGGCGTCCGCGCCGGTCGCGGCATCGGCTCCAACGCCGCGGACGGCAGCCGCGGCGCCCGTGGCCACCGTCACGGCCGCGAAGCCGCCGCAAAGCCCGGTCAAGCTGCACTTCGGGCAGCTAGTGTTGCAACAGGGCCGCGTCACCTACACCGACAACTTCGTCAAGCCGAACTACACGGCGAACCTCGTCGGCATTCAGGGCACCATCGGCGCGTTCGGTACGGAATCGATCACACCCGCGCCGGTCGACGTCGCCGCGAAGCTCGCGGCCAACGGTCCGCTGACGATCCGCGGCACCGTCAACCCGCTGATCGCGAAACCGGCGCTCGATCTGACCGCGACCGCGCACGACATCGAGCTGACCAACCTGACGCCGTATTCGGCGAAATACGCCGGCTATCCGATCACGAAGGGCAAGCTCAACGTCGATCTGCATTACAAGCTCGAGAACGACCAGCTCAATGCGAACAACCACCTGTTCATCGATCAGCTGACGTTCGGCGATCATATCGACAACGACACCGCGACCAAGCTGCCGGTGCGTTTCGCGATCTCGCTGCTGAAGAACTCGCGTGGCGAGATCGACGTGAACCTGCCGGTCTCGGGCTCGCTGTCGAACCCGGAGTTCAGCATCGGTGGGCTGATATGGCATGCGGTGCTCAATCTGCTCGAAAAGGCGGTGACCGCGCCGTTCTCGCTGATCGCGCACGCGGTCGGCGGCAACGGCGAGGAACTCGGCTACGTCGAGTTCGAGGCAGGCTCGGCGACGCTCACCGACGCCGACAAGCAGAAGCTCGACACGATCGTGAAGGCGCTCGCCGACAAGCCGTCGATTCGCATGGACCTGATCGGACGCGTCGATCCAAAGGTCGATGAGCCGGCGCTGCGCACGCGGTACGTCGATCAGATGGTCAAGCGTCAGAAGATCAAGGACGCGGTGGGCAACGGCCAGAGCGTCGATCTGTCGACGGTCACGGTCGATCAGCAGGAGTACGACAAATATCTGGCGAAGGCCTACAAATCGACCGACTTCAAGAAGCCGCGCAACTTCATCGGCATCACGAAGACGCTGCCCGACGACGACATGAAGACCGCGCTCGCGGCCCACGCACCGGTCGACGACGCGAGCCTGAGGCAACTCGCGCAGCAACGCGCGCAGAGCGTGCAGCAGTACCTGCAAGGCAAGATCGACAGCAGCCGCGTGTTTATCGTCGCGCCGAAGATGAATGCCGACGACATCAAAGACAAGGGTGCGACGACGCGGGTCGATTTCGGGTTGAAGTGATGAGTGATTGCGTGGCGCGAGCTGTGACGTGAGCCCATAAAAAAAGCCCGACCTGAGGTCGGGCTTGAAAGTCGGCTGCGCCCTCCACAGGACGCAGCCCCTGCAAAACAGCGAGGCTGTATGCGTTGCGGCCAGGCTTAAGCAGCCAGCAGCGAGCGCAGCACGAACGGCAGAATCCCGCCGTGCTTGTAGTAGTCGACTTCGATCGGCGTGTCGATGCGCAGCAGCACCGGAACGCGCTTGTCGCCGTCCTTGCCGTGGATCACGAGCGTGACTTCCTGTTGCGGCTTGAAGTCGTCGCCGAGGCCTTCGATGTCGTAGGTTTCTTCGCCGGTAATGCCGAGCGACTGCACGCTATCCGAGCCCTTGAACTGCAGCGGCAAAACGCCCATGCCGACGAGGTTCGAACGGTGGATCCGCTCGAAGCTGCGTGCGACCACAGCCCTCACGCCCAGCAGTTGCGTACCCTTCGCCGCCCAGTCGCGCGACGAGCCGGTGCCGTACTCTTCGCCCGCGAACACGATGGTCGGTGTGTCGGCGGCGATGTACTTCATCGCCGCGTCGTAGATCGACAGCTGTTCGCCGCTCGGCTGGTGAATCGTCAGGCCGCCTTCGACGCGCGAGCCATCCGCTTTTACCGGAATCATCAGGTTCTTGATACGCACGTTCGCGAACGTGCCGCGCATCATCACGTCATGATTACCGCGGCGTGAGCCGTAGCTGTTGAAATCGGCCTTCTGCACGCCGTTTTCCTTCAGCCAGCGGCCTGCCGGCGAGTCTTCCTTGATCGAGCCCGCCGGGCTGATGTGGTCGGTCGTGACCGAGTCACCGAAGATGCCCAGTGCGCGTGCGCCCTTGACCGGCGCAATGCTGGCAGCCGGCGTCATCGAGAAGTCCTTGCCGAAGAACGGCGGCTCGGCGATGTAGGTCGACTTCGGCCAGTCGTAGACCTGACCTTCTTCGCCTTCGATCTTGCTCCACAGATCGCCCTTCTTCGTGAGCTGCGAGTAGTTCTTGCGGAACGCGTCGGCATCCAGCGCGTACTTCAGTAGCGCGTTGACTTCATCGCTGGTCGGCCAGATGTCGCCGAGGTAGATGTCCTTGCCGCCCTTGCCCTTGCCGACCGGCTCGGTCATCAAGTCGCGCGTGATGTTGCCGGCGATCGCGTAGGCGACGACGAGCGGCGGCGACGCGAGGAAGTTCGCGCGGATGTTCGGGTGGATACGCGCTTCGAAGTTACGGTTGCCCGACAGCACCGCTGCCGCGACGATGTCGTGCTGCGTGATCGCTTCGTTCAGTTCCGGCGTCAGGTCGCCCGCGTTACCGATACACGTCGTGCAGCCGTAAGCGGCCAGCGTGAAGCCGAGCTTGTCGAGGTACTTCAGCAGGTCGGTTTTCGTCAGGTACTCGGTGACGATGCGCGATCCCGGAGCGAGCGAAGTCTTGATGTGCGGAGCGACCGTCAGGCCGGCCTCGACAGCCTTCTTCGCGAGCAGACCGGCGGCCAGCAGCACGCTCGGGTTCGACGTGTTTGTGCAGGACGTGATCGCGGCGATCAGCACGTCGCCGTTCTTGACGTTCACGCCGTTGCTCGTGGTGTATTGCGCGTCGAGATCGGCGGCCTTCTTCGCAAAGCCGTTTTCAGCGACCGGCTTCGAGAACAGGTCCCTGAAGGTCGACTTCACGTGGCCGATCTCGATGCGGTCCTGCGGACGCTTCGGCCCTGCCAGCGACGGTGCGACCGTAGCGAGATCCAGCGTGACGACCTTCGTGTAGTCGATGTCGCCTTCAGCCGGAATGCCGAACAGCTCCTGTGCCTTGAAGTAGTTTTCGAACGCGGAGATTTCGGCGTCCGTGCGGCCGGTGCCGCGGAAGAAGTCGATGGTCTTTTCGTCGACCGGGAAGAAGCCCATCGTTGCGCCGTATTCCGGCGCCATGTTGCCGATCGTCGCGCGGTCGGGCACCGACAGCGAGCGCGTGCCTTCGCCGAAGAACTCGACGAACTTGCCGACCACCTTCTCCTTACGCAGCAGTTCGGTGATGGTCAGCACGAGATCCGTTGCGGTCACGCCTTCGATTAGCTTGCCCTTCAGGTGCACACCGACGACGTCGGGCGTCAGGAAGTACACCGGCTGGCCGAGCATGCCTGCTTCGGCTTCGATACCGCCCACGCCCCAGCCGACCACGCCGATGCCGTTGATCATCGTCGTGTGGCTGTCCGTGCCGACCAGCGAGTCCGGGTAGTACACAGTGTCCGCGCCGTCGGCCTTCTTGTGCACGCCGCGAGCGAGGTACTCGAGGTTCACCTGGTGAACGATGCCGACGCCCGGCGGCACGACCTTGAACGTGTCGAACGCCTGCATGCCCCACTTCATGAACTGATAGCGCTCGTTGTTGCGCTGGAATTCCAGCTTCATGTTCAGGTCGAGCGCGTTCTTCTCGCGGAAGTGGTCGATCTGCACCGAGTGGTCGACGACCAGATCGACCGGCACCAGCGGCTCGATCGACTTCGGGTTCTTGCCGACGGCCTTCGCGACGCCGCGCATTGCGGCAATGTCGGCGAGCAGCGGCACGCCGGTGAAGTCCTGCAGCACGACGCGCGACACGACGAACGGAATTTCGTCGACGCGCGCGGCGGTCGGCTTCCAGTTCGCGAGTTGCGTGATGTGTTCTTCGGCGATCTTCTTGCCGTCGTAGTTGCGCAGCACCGATTCCAGCACGATACGGATCGAGACCGGCAGGCGGTCGATCTTGAGGTTCAGTGCCTTGCCGAGTTGCGGCAGGGAGTAGAACTTGCCTTTGCCGGAACCGCTGTCGAATTCCTTGAGCGTTTTGTGGAGGTTGTGGGCCATGGTGTTTTCCTTGGTTTGGATCGCGGAACTACAGTACTCAACCTAGATGACGTAAAGATCAACGTATTCATTGACCGGCGTCGCTTCGAGCTTGGCCTGGTCGAGCGATACATCGAGAATCGCCCGTTGTTGCTTGACCGCAAAGCGCCGCGCGAGGTTGGTCTTGAACTTCTCGACCAGCAACGGAATACCGTCTTCACGACGGCGCTGATGACCGATCGGGTATGCGACTACGACTTCACCGAACTTCGACCCGTCGTTGAATTCGATCGTCAGTGCGTTGGCGATCGAACGCTTGTCCGGGTCGTGATAATCCTTCGTGAACTGCGGGTCTTCGACGCATTCCATTTTCGCGCGCAACCCATCGATACGCGCGTCGTGCGCCACCCGATCTTCGTAATCGGCAGCCGTCAGACGGCCGAAAATCAGCGGCACCGCGATCATGTACTGGATGCAATGATCACGGTCGGCCGGATTGTTCAGAGGTCCCTTTTTATCGATGATGCGAATCGCGGCTTCGTGCGTGCGAATCGTGATGCGGCGAATGTCGTCGACGCGCCGGCCCTGCGCGGCGAGCCGCGCATGCAGCATGAGCGCGGCTTCCACGGCGGTTTGCGCATGGAATTCGGCCGGAAACGAGATCTTGAAGAGCACGTTTTCCATCACGTACGAACCGTACGGACGCTGGAACTTGAACGGCTTGCCGTCGAACAGCACGTCGTAGAAGCCCCAGGTTTTCGCGCTGAGCACCGACGGATAGCCCATTTCGCCGGTCTTCGATATCAGTGCGAGACGCACGGCGCGCGACGTCGCGTCGCCGGCGGCCCACGATTTGCGCGAACCGGTGTTCGGCGCATGGCGATAGGTGCGCAGCGCCTGTCCATCGACGAGCGCCTGCGATACCGCGTTGATCAGCTCGTCGCGCGTGAGGCCGATCAGCTGGCCGACTACCGCGGTCGACGCGAGCTTGACGAGCAACACGTGATCGAGCCCGACCTTGTTGAACGAGTTCTCGAGCGCGATGCAGCCTTGAATTTCGTGCGCCTTGATCATTGCGATCAGGACGTCTTTCATCGTCAGCGGCGCTTTGCCCGCTGCGATGGCGGTGCGCGAGAGCCAGTCGGCCGTCGCCAGGATGCCGCCGAGATTGTCGGACGGATGTCCCCATTCCGCGGCGAGCCATGTGTCGTTGAAATCGAGCCAGCGGATCATCGCGCCGATGTTGAAGGCGGCCTGAACGGGGTCCAGCTGAAACGAAGTGCCCGGCACCTTCGCGCCGTTGGGGACGATCGTGCCTGCCACGATCGGTCCCATCAGCTTGGTGCAGGCCGGGTAGGTAAGCGCCTCGAGTCCGCAACCGAGCGTGTCGATCAGGCAATGACGCGCGGTTTCCAGCGCGAGCGCGCTGTCGATCCGGTAGTCCAGCACATAGTCGACGATATCGACCAGGACGGCGTCCGGGGCGGGTCGTGCGTTGGAGATCGGGGCGGACATCGGGGGTTTCCCTGGCGGCGAGAATCAGTTGCCGGTCTTGTTGATCGCGTTCGATTGCGTTGCAGCCGGCGCGCCCTGTTCCATGGCGATCGTCTTGCACTCGTCGGCGAGACGCGAGCTGTCCTTGTCCTGGAACAGCATGGCCTTCGTCGGGATCACGACGAGGTCCATACCGGTTGCCGCGTCGTGGAAGCGATCGGCGCCCGTCGTGGTCGATTCGCGCGGCAGGTTGTAATTCTTGTTCGCCCAGTGAACCGTGACGATCTGGTCACGCTTCATGTCGCCTTTCATTTCGAAAGCAAGGCCGTCCTTGCACGACCACTTTTCCGCGCCGTCCGGGATCGGATCGACCTTCGCTTCCTTCGCCGCACTCGGCTTGCGCTTGATCAGGCGGCGCGGCTCCGGGCGCTTGGCCACCGCCTTGGTAGCCGGCTTCTTCGTTGTGGTAGTGGCCGTGTCCGCAGCAGCGGCGTCAGTCGCGACGGACAGCATCGTCGTTGACAGGGCGCCAATCATGGCGGCGATCATCAGCTTTTTCATGGAGAAAACCTTTCTATCTGGATTCAATTAAACAGTGCGCGGACGACCGGTCCGGCGGCCGCGCGGGTTGAACTGCGCGCGCTGTGAAGCGCACAGCGACCGCTATTTTCTCCTATTTAGCGGCACGTACCTCAAATTCTCGGGTCCGGTGTAATTCGCGCTCGGCCGGATGATCTTGTTGTCGACGCGCTGCTCGATGATGTGCGCGCTCCATCCTGCCGTACGCGAGATCACGAACAGCGGCGTGAACATCGCGGTCGGCACGCCCATCATGTGATACGACACCGCGCTGAACCAGTCCAGGTTCGGGAACATCTTCTTCGCGTCCCACATCACCGATTCGAGCCGCTCGGCGATCGAGAACAGCTTCAGATTGCCGGCTTCCTTCGACAGCTTTTTCGCGACTTCCTTGATCACCTTGTTGCGCGGGTCCGAGATCGTGTACACCGGATGGCCGAAGCCGATCACGACTTCCCTGTTCCCGACGCGGCGGCGGATGTCGGCTTCGGCCTCGTCGGGCGTCTGGTAGCGCGACTGGATCTCGAACGCGGCTTCATTGGCGCCACCGTGTTTCGGGCCGCGCAGCGCGCCGATCGCGCCGGTGATCGCCGAGTAGATGTCCGAGCCCGTGCCCGCGATCACGCGGCCGGTGAACGTCGACGCGTTGAACTCGTGCTCCGCATACAGGTTCAGCGACACATGCATCGCGTCGACCCACGCCTTCGACGGCGCGACGCCATGCAGCAGATGCAGGAAGTGGCCGCCGATCGAATCGTCGTCGGTTTCGACTTCGATGCGCTTGCCGTTGTGCGAGTAGTGATACCAGTACAGCAGCATCGAGCCGAGCGAGGCCATCAGCTTGTCGGCGATGTCGCGCGCGCCGGGCAGGTTGTGATCGTCCTTCTCCGGCAGCACGGTGCCGAGCACCGACACGCCGGTGCGCATCACGTCCATCGGATGGGCGGCGGCGGGAATCCATTCGAGCGCGGCCTTCACGTTGGCGGGCAGCCCGCGCATCGACTTCAACTTCGTCTTGTATGCGCCCAGTTCCGCCTGGGTCGGCAGCTTGCCGTGCACCAGCAGATGCGCGACTTCCTCGAACTCGCACGCGCTGGCGATATCGAGAATGTCGTAGCCGCGATAGTGCAGATCGTTGCCGGTCTTGCCGACCGTGCACAGCGCGGTGTTGCCCGCGGTCACACCGGACAGTGCGACGGATTTTTTCGGCTTGAAGCCGCTTTGCGTCTGGTTGTCGCCCGTTGCGCCGGCGTCTTGCGTCGTCTCGCTCATCGTCCGCCTTCTCCTGTGTCCCGGCTCATCGCTGCCATTTGAACCGCGTTCCTCATGCCGCCGACTATCCGTTAGCGCTCACTTTCGAAAAAAGTGGCGCCGCATCTTGCGGAACAGCGCGGCCGGTGGCTTGCGCGCGGCGCAGCACCGACCAGTAGTAGCGATAGCTCGCGCGGTCGTGCAGCGTATCGCCGTGACGCGTCGGGCCCCAGTGCGCGGTTTGCGCGCCCAGCAGGATGTCGGTGGCCGTCGCGATTTCTTCGTCGCGCGGCGCGAACGCGGCGACGATCGCCTCGATCTGCGCCGGGTGGATGCTCCACATGCGCGTGTAGCCAAACTCGTTGCGGGCACGCTGTGCGTCGTTCGCGACCACGCTCATGTCGCGCACTTCGGTGCTGACGTTGTGCGACGGCACCTTGCCGAACGCATGGCAGGCCGCCGAAATCTCGAGCTTCGCGCGCCGCACCAGCGGATGATCGAATTGGCCAGGCGAGCGCATTGCCGTATCGGGGATGGCGCCGTCGTGCGCGGAGACGAAGTCCATCAGGCCGAAGCTCAGCGCCTCGACGCCCGGCAGCGCGGCTAGTTCGAACACGCGCGTGAGCGCGCCGTGGGTTTCGACCAGCAACTGCACCGGCACCGGCTGCGCGATGCCGAGCTCGCGCCGCGTCGCCTCGATGAACGCGATCATTTCGGCGGCATCATGGACGTGGCGGATTTTCGGGAGCGTGATGTAAGCGGGTGCTCGCTTTGCAGCGCGCAGAATGAGGCGTGCGTCGTCGCGCCAGTGCGCGTGAGCGAAGTCATGAATGCGCACGCCGACGCGGCCGAAGCGGTCATGCTCGCTGCCCAGCAGCGATGCGACGAGCTCCGCGTGCTCGGCCTCGCGGCCCACCTGCGCGCCGTCTTCGCAATCGAGCGTGACATCGAACACCGGGCCGAGTTGCTGCTGCAATGCGAGCGACTTCAGCATCAGCTTTTCGCTGCCCGCGTAGTGATCGCAGGCAGGCAGTACGGTGGGCGGCGCTTCGCCCTCAAACAGCACTTCGGCGGGTGTGAGAACGCGCATCTTCGGCGTGTGGGGCGTGGTGAGGATTTGGGATGTCGGATTCGGGCGTGCTCTGCGAGTGTGCCGTCGGGCACCGGCAAAGCAGGTTCGAATCAGACGCGAATGGCGATGATCGCACGGCCATTCGCACGGAAAAAAACCGGAACCCGCGGCGCTGACGCTTCGGCGTTCCGGTTCGTTCGCATCGGGTGCTTAGCCGAGCAGATGCTGAACGCCTTCGCGCTCTTCCAGCAGTTCCTGCAGCGTGCCGTCCATCTTTTCGCGCGAGAACGCGTCGATTGTCAGACCTTCGACGCGCTTGTACTCGCCGTTTTCGCAGGTCACCGGCACGCCGTAGATGATGTCTTCGGGGATTCCGTACGAGCCGTCCGACGGAATGCCCATGGTGACCCACTTGCCGTTGGTGCCCAGCACCCAGTCGCGCACGTGGTCGATGGCAGCATTAGCCGCCGATGCCGCCGACGACAGGCCGCGCGCTTCGATGATCGCCGCGCCGCGCTTGCCGACGGTCGGGATGAACGTGTTGCGGTTCCATTCGTCGTCGTTGATCAGCTTGGTCAGGTCCTGGCCTTCCGCGGAAGCGAAGCGGAAATCCGGATACATGGTCGGCGAGTGGTTGCCCCACACCGCGAGCTTTTCGATCGACGCGACCGGCTTGCCCGACTTGGCGGCCAGTTGCGACAGCGCGCGGTTGTGGTCCAGACGCAGCATCGCGGTGAAGTTCTTCTTCGGCAGATCCGGCGCCGACTTCATCGCGATGTACGCGTTCGTGTTGGCCGGGTTGCCGACCACCAGCACCTTCACGTCGCGGCTGGCGACGTCGTTCAGCGCCTTGCCCTGAACCGTGAAGATTTCGGCGTTGGCCGACAGCAGATCCTTGCGCTCCATGCCCTTCGAACGCGGACGCGCGCCGACGAGCAACGCAATGTCGGCGTCCTTGAACGCGACCTTCGGGTCGTCCGTGATCACGACGCCCGACAGCAGCGGGAATGCGCAATCATCCAGTTCCATCACGACGCCTTTGACGGCGGCTTGCGCTTGCGGCAGATCGAGCAATTGCAGGATCACCGGCTGGTCCTTGCCGAGCAGGTCGCCATTGGCGATGCGAAACAGCAGGGAGTAAGCGATTTGACCTGCGGCGCCGGTGACGGCAACGCGCTTTGCGGGCTTAGCCATTGAGAAATCTCCAGGACGATGCGTTAGACGCTAGGGAAAACGCCATTCTATATGCGCGTTCAGCGAAGCGTTGCGAAACACGGCGGAATTCACTGTTCGCGTGCGGGCTCGGAAATGTGCCGAGACGGGTGGCGCGCTGCGGCGAGACCGCCGTGCGGGAAACCTGTACTGCCGAGCGGGAGGGATGGTCCAAGGCTCGCGCCGGGCGGAGTCGCAACTGCACGGTGCGGGCTCCTGCAAACAGCGCGTTTCGGCAAGCGTCTGGCCAGCGGGTGCAACACGGGTACAGCGCGCGAGTGCAACGGATGGCGGCGAATCGAAACCGGAACTGCGTAGGGGACGGCATAGTGCAGAGTGGCTGCCTGAGCGTCGCGGCGCCGCATCGAACAGCCGCCGCAAAAACCCGCAAACCCTTGCTCGACAAGGAGTGTAGGAGTTGAAAGGGACAAAGTCAACCGTATCTTATGTCTTATATAAGACACATCTATCCCGGGAAAAACCCTAGACGCGCCCCAGCCCTTTATGATGAAATGCGCGCATGAATTCGAACCCGGCGAATCCTGCGAACCCGAATGGCCAGGGGGCCGCGGGCGAAGGTGTATCCGCTGTTTCTCCTGCTGCGTCGCCGACCTTCAGCCCGTTGTATCAACAGATCAAGGGCTTGATTACGCAGAGCCTCGAAAGCGGCGAATGGAAGCCGGGCGAGATCATTCCGAGTGAAGTCGAACTGGCCGCGCGTTTCAGGGTGAGCCAAGGCACCGTGCGCAAGGCGATCGACGAACTGGCCGCCGACAACCTGCTGGTGCGCCGCCAGGGCAAGGGCACATTCGTTGCGACGCACAACGAAGAGCGCGCGCAATTCCGCTTTCTCAGATTGCTCGCCGACGACGGCGCCGAGCACCCGCACGTGAGCCGTCTGCTCGAATGCCGGCGGCTGCGCGCGTCGGCGGAAATTGCTCGGCAGCTCGATCTGAAGCCCGCTGATCCGGTCGTGCTGATCAAGCGTTTGCTGCAGTTCGACGGCGAAGTCACCGTGCTCGACGAAATCTGGCTGCCCGGCGCGGTGTTCCGCGGGCTCACGCTCGAGCGGCTGTCCGAGTACAAGGGTCCTCTCTACGCGATGTTCGAGACGGAATTCGGCACGCGCATGATTCGCGCGACGGAAAAAATCCGCGCGGTCGCGGCGGAGCCTGCGGTGGCGGACCTGCTGCATGTGCCAGCGGGTTTTCCGTTGCTCTCGGTCGAACGCGTGTCCTATACGTACGGGGACCGGCCGGTCGAAGTCCGTCGAGGTTGGTATGTCACAACCGGGTATTACTATCAGAACGATCTGAGTTGAATCGGGCTGAAACGAGGCGCGGCGTCCCACACGCCTGCCCATCGAAAGGCGCTTTCATTGCGCGCGCCGCAAAAGACCCAGCGTGGTTTTCGCTGCAGCGCGATATAAAAAGGCGCTAAAATTGCGGATTAGTGTGACTACATAGTAGGGGTCTAGCATGGCAGAAGCCGTAAAAAAACCGAGGCCGGAATTCCGGAACATCGGTATCGGGCAAATACTGACGGCATACCGTCTCCCGCTGGCGGGGCGCGTGTCGATTCTGCATCGCGTGAGCGGTGCCTTGTTGTTTCTCTTCCTTCCGTTCCTGCTGTTCCTCTTCGATCAGAGCCTGACTTCCGAACTGAGCTTCGAAGTCTTCAAGGGCTTCCTCTCCAATATCATCGTCAAGCTCATCACGCTCGTGCTCGCGTGGGCTTTTCTGTTTCACTTCTGCGCCGGCGTCCGTCACCTGCTGATGGACACCAACCACGATGCCGTGTCGAAGGAGAAGGGTAAGTCGACCTCCATCGTCGTGATCGTCGTGTCGTCGCTGCTCACCATCGCATTCGCGGCAAAACTGTTCGGAGCATTCTAAAAAATGGCAGCCAATAACCGAATCGGTTCGAAGCGTCTCGTCGTCGGCGCACATTACGGTCTGCGCGACTGGCTCGCGCAACGCATCACCGCTTGCGTGATGGCGGTCTACACCGTGATTCTGCTCGCCTGGTTCTTCCTCGCGCGCGACTTCTCGTACGACGGCTGGGCGTCGATCTTCGCGACGCAGTGGATGAAGCTCGCCACGTTCGTCACGCTTCTCTCGCTGTTCTATCACGCGTGGGTTGGCATTCGTGACATCTGGATGGATTACGTGAAGCCCGTTGGCACGCGTCTCGTCCTTCAGGCGCTGACGATCCTCTGGCTGCTCGCATGTGCGGGCTACGCTGCGCAGATTCTCTGGAGAGTATAAAAGCATGGTTGCAATCAAGAATTCTCTGCCGCGTCGCCGCTTCGACGTGGTCATCGTCGGCGCGGGCGGCTCGGGAATGCGCGCGTCGCTGCAACTCGCGCGCGCCGGTCTGTCGGTCTGCGTGCTGTCCAAGGTGTTCCCGACGCGTTCGCACACGGTCGCTGCCCAGGGCGGCATCGGCGCTTCGCTCGGCAACATGAGCGAAGACAATTGGCACTACCACTTCTACGACACGATCAAGGGCTCCGACTGGCTCGGCGACCAGGACGCGATCGAATTCATGTGCCGTGAAGCGCCCAACGCCGTCTACGAACTCGAACACTTCGGCATGCCGTTCGACCGCAACGCCGACGGCACGATCTATCAGCGCCCGTTCGGCGGCCACACCGCGAACTACGGCGAAAAGCCGGTGCAACGCGCTTGCGCGGCGGCTGACCGTACCGGTCACGCGCTGCTGCACACGCTGTACCAGCAGAACGTGGCTGCCAAGACGCAATTCTTCGTCGAATGGATGGCGCTGGACCTGATCCGCGACGCCGACGGCGACGTGCTGGGCGTGACCGCGCTGGAAATGGAAACGGGCGACGTCTACATCCTCGAAGGCAAGACCACGCTGTTCGCCACGGGCGGCGCGGGCCGGATCTTCGCGGCATCGACCAACGCTTTCATCAACACCGGCGACGGCCTCGGCATGGCGGCCCGTTCGGGCATCGCGCTGCAGGACATGGAGTTCTGGCAATTCCACCCGACCGGCGTGGCCGGCGCGGGCGTGCTGATCACCGAAGGTGTGCGCGGCGAAGGCGGTATTCTGCGTAACTCGAACGGTGAGCGCTTCATGGAGCGCTACGCGCCGACGCTGAAAGATCTGGCGCCGCGCGACTTCGTTTCGCGTTCGATGGACCAGGAAATCAAGGAAGGCCGCGGCGTCGGTCCGAACAAGGATCACGTGCTGCTCGACCTGTCGCACATCGGCGCCGAGACGATCATGAAGCGTCTGCCGTCGATCCGCGAAATCGCGCTGAAGTTCGCGAACGTCGACTGTATTAAAGAGCCGATCCCGGTCGTGCCGACCATCCACTACCAGATGGGCGGTATTCCGACGAGCATCAACGGCCAGGTCGTCGGTACGCCGCGCGGCCACGAAGAAGTCGTCAACGGTTTCTACGCAGTGGGCGAATGCTCGTGCGTGTCGGTGCACGGCGCGAACCGTCTCGGCACGAACTCGCTGCTCGACCTCGTGGTGTTCGGCCGCGCTGCGGGCAACCACATCGTCAAGCACGTGAAGGAACTGAAGGAACACAAGCCGCTGCCGGCAGATGCAGCCGACTTCGCGCTGTCGCGTCTGGCGAAGCTGGATAATTCGTCCTCGGGCGAGTACGCGCAGTCGGTCGCGAACGACATCCGCGGCACGATGCAGAAGCACGCTGGCGTGTTCCGCACGTCGGCCCTGCTGGCTGAAGGCGTCGAAGCCATCCGCGAAGTGGCCGCACGCGTCGACCATATCCATCTGAAGGACAAGTCGAAGGTCTTCAACACGGCCCGTATCGAAGCGCTCGAAGTGGCGAACCTGATCGAAGTGGCGCGCGCCACGATGGTCTCCGCCGAAGCGCGCAAGGAAAGCCGTGGCGCGCACGCGCAAAACGACTTCGAACATCGTGATGACGAAAACTGGCTGCGTCATACGTTGTGGTTCAGCGAAGGCGATCGCCTCGACTACAAGCCGGTTCACATGAAGCCGCTGACCGTCGAATCGGTGCCGCCGAAAGCGCGTACCTTCTAAGGCACAAGTCAAAGGAATTCAGAGAAATGGCCAAGCGTACATTTGAAATTTACCGCTACGATCCGGACAAGGACGCGGCACCGCGCATGCAAACGTACGAGATCGAAATCGACTCGCACGAACGCATGCTGCTCGACGCGCTCATCAAGCTGAAGGCGCTCGACGAAACCTTGTCGTTCCGTCGCTCGTGCCGTGAAGGCGTGTGCGGTTCGGACGCAATGAACATCAACGGCAAGAACGGCCTCGCGTGCCTGACGAACCTGAACGACCTGCCGCAGAAGATCGTGCTGCGTCCGCTGCCGGGTCTGCCCGTCGTGCGTGACCTGATCTGCGACTTCACGCAGTTCTTCAACCAGTATCACTCGATCAAGCCGTACCTGATCAACGACACGCCGCCGCCGGAAAAGGAACGTCTGCAGTCGCCGGAAGAACGCGACGAGCTCGACGGCCTGTACGAATGTATCCTGTGCGCGAGCTGCTCGACGTCGTGCCCGAGCTTCTGGTGGAACCCGGACAAGTTCGTCGGCCCGGCTGGTCTGCTGCAGGCCTACCGCTTCATCGCGGACAGCCGCGACCAGGCAACCGGCGAGCGCCTCGACAACCTGGAAGATCCGTACCGTCTGTTCCGTTGCCACACGATCATGAACTGCGTCGACGTTTGCCCGAAGGGCCTGAACCCGACCAAGGCGATCGGCAAGATCAAGGAATTGATGGTTCGCCGCACTGTCTAGTATCAATGAGCCCCGCGCTCCCTGGCGCGCGCTGTCCCCGAGAGGGCGGTCTGTGCGCCGGGGCGCGGGGCGTACCGACATGACCGAAACATCGCATCAGTCCGACCCTCTCCGCCGCGCGCGTCTTCGCTGGCGCGCACGTCGGGGCCTGCTGGAAAACGACTTGATTTTCGAGCGTTTTTTCAGCCGATATGAGCATGACCTCAGCGATGCCGACGTGGGCGCACTCACCCGCCTGCTGGAGTTGAGCGATAACGACCTGATGGACTTGCTGCTCGCGCGCAAGGAACCAGAAGGCGATCTGGCCGATCCGGACGTGGTCCGGGTTCTGGAGTTGCTGCGCAACGCTTGAGCGCCGCCGGTCCGTTGTTCCAGGTGTGCGATTATCGAAACCCTGTATCCATACTTCGATTGAGGATGTGCTATGACCCCGTCAGATGTTAAAGCCACGCTATCGTTCAGCGATAATTCGCCGAGCGTCGAAATGCCGATCTACAAAGGCACCATTGGCCCGGATGTAATCGACATTCGCAAACTGTACGGCCAGACCGGCAAATTCACGTACGACCCGGGCTTCATGTCGACGGCGGCGTGTAATTCGGCGATCACCTACATCGACGGCGACAAGGGCGAACTGCTCTACCGCGGCTATCCGATCGACAACCTCGCGCAAAACGCCGACTTCCTCGAAACCTGCTACCTGCTGCTGAACGGCGAACTGCCGAACGCGCAGCAAAAAGCCCAATTCGTCGGCACCGTCACGAAGCACACGATGGTGCACGAGCAGATGCAGTTCTTCTTCCGCGGCTTCCGTCGCGACGCGCATCCGATGGCGATTCTGGTTGCCGCAGTCGGCGCACTGTCGGCCTTCTATCACGACTCGCTCGACATCAATAATCCGCATCACCGCGAAGTGTCGGCGATCCGCATGATCGCGAAGCTGCCCACGCTGGTCGCGATGGCGTACAAGTACAGCATCGGCCAGCCGTTCGTTTATCCGAAGAACGACCTGTCGTACAGCGCGAACTTCATGCGCATGATGTTCTCGAACCCGTGCGAAGACTACGAGGTCAACGACGTGCTGGTGCGCGCGCTCGACCGCATCCTGATCCTGCACGCGGACCACGAGCAGAACGCGTCGACGTCGACCGTGCGTCTCGCGGGTTCGTCGGGTGCGAATCCGTTCGCGTGTATCGCGGCGGGTATCGCGTGTTTGTGGGGCCCGGCTCATGGCGGTGCGAACGAAGCCGCGCTGAACATGCTGGAAGAAATCGGCTCGGTCGACAACATTCATGAGTTCATCAAGCAGGTGAAGGACAAGAACTCGGGCGTGAAGCTGATGGGCTTCGGCCACCGGGTCTACAAGAACTACGACCCGCGCGCGAAGCTGATGCGCGAAACCTGCCACGAAGTGCTCGAAGAGCTGGGCCTGCACGACGACCCGCTGTTCAAGCTCGCGATGGAACTCGAAAAGATCGCGCTCGAAGACGAATACTTCGTGTCGCGCAAGCTGTACCCGAACGTCGACTTCTACTCGGGTATCGTGCAGCGCGCGCTGGGCATTCCGACGTCGATGTTCACGTGTATCTTCGCGATGGCACGTACCGTCGGCTGGATTGCGCAGTGGAACGAAATGATCGCCGATCCCGAGCAGAAGATCGGCCGTCCGCGTCAGCTGTTCATCGGCGAGACGCTGCGTGAAGCGAAGCCGATCGCACAGCGCTAACCGCTGACCGACGCCGATAAGCGCGCTTCGTCGCGGCATTTGTGCCGCGCAGGCGCGCGAAATCGGAGCGAATGGAACGCCTCAACGGGTCTACCCGCTGGGGCGTTTTTGTTTCTGCCGCCGCTGCCGGTCGCGTAGGCGGCGCATGGGCGCCGCCGGGATCACGCTTGCCGGGTAACCTCGATACAGGTATTGCCACTACCAGCCAACTCCCTGTTTTTTATCGGTTTTTTCGCCGTCCGAGCAGCCCATCGCGGTGCATCGCGTGGCATAATCGATCGACACAGTCAGCCCGCAGTCATTACTACCCCGCATACCATGGCACAGACTCTCTACGACAAATTGTGGAACACACACGTGGTTCACACGGAAGACGACGGCACGGCGATTCTCTACATCGACCGTCATCTGCTGCATGAAGTGACCAGCCCGCAGGCGTTCGAAGGCCTGAAGCTGGCCAAGCGTCCGGTGTGGCGCATCAGCGCGAACCTGGCCGTGTCCGATCACAACGTGCCGACCACGGACCGCAGCCACGGCATCGCCGATCCGGTGTCGAAGCTGCAGGTCGACACGCTCGACTCGAACTGCGACGCCTACGGCATCACGCAGTTCAAGATGAACGACCTGCGCCAGGGCATCGTCCACATCATCGGGCCGGAACAGGGCGCTACGCTGCCGGGCATGACGATCGTCTGCGGCGACTCGCACACGTCCACGCACGGCGCGTTCGGCGCGCTCGCGCACGGCATCGGCACGTCGGAAGTCGAGCACGTGCTGGCCACGCAAACGCTGCTGCAGAAGAAGAGCAAGAACATGCTGGTGAAAGTCGAGGGCCAACTGCCGCGCGGCTGTACCGCGAAGGACATCGCGCTCGCGATCATCGGCAAGATCGGCACGGCGGGCGGCACCGGCTACGCGATCGAATTCGGCGGCTCGACGATCCGTGCGCTGTCGATGGAAGGCCGTATGACGGTCTGCAACATGGCGATCGAAGCGGGCGCGCGCGCCGGCATGGTCGCCGTCGACGACACCACGGTCGAATACCTGAAGGGTCGTCCGTTCTCGCCGCAGGGCGTCGAGTGGGATCACGCGGTCGAGTATTGGAAGCAGTTCAAGTCGGACGACGGCGCGCATTTCGATCGCGTAGTCGAGTTGAATGCTGCCGAAATCGTGCCCCAAGTCACGTGGGGCACGTCGCCGGAAATGGTCACGCCGGTCGACGGCCGCGTGCCGGATCCGGAACGCGAGAAGGACCCGGTCAAGCGCGACGCGATGGAGCGCGCGCTCAAGTACATGGCGCTCGAGCCGAACGCGCCGATCGAGTCGATCAAGCCGGATAAAATCTTCATCGGGTCGTGCACCAACGCGCGCATCGAAGACATTCGCGCCGCGGCTTACGTCGTGAAGAAGCTCGGCCGCCGCGTCGCACCGAACATCCGTCTGGCGATGGTCGTGCCGGGTTCGGGTCTCGTGAAGGCGCAAGCGGAGCGTGAGTGTCTCGACAAGGTCTTTACCGACGCCGGTTTCGAATGGCGCGAGCCGGGCTGCTCCATGTGTCTCGCCATGAACGCCGACCGGCTCGAGCCGGGCGAGCGTTGCGCGTCCACGTCGAACCGGAACTTCGAAGGTCGTCAGGGCGCCGGTGGCCGCACGCATCTGGTGAGCCCCGCAATGGCCGCGGCTGCAGCCATCGAGGGACATTTCGTCGATATTCGCAAGCTTGGATAAATCGCATGATGAAGAACATGAATCGCATCACTGTATTGCGCCGCTTCGCAATCGGCACGCTCGCCGGGCTCCTGCTCGGTCTTGCCGGCTGCAACACGGTGCACGGGTTCGGCGAGGACATGTCGCACCTCGGCAATTCGATCAGCAATCACGCTGAGAAATAAGCGGTTTTTGATTTTTGCCGGCGATGCGGCGCGAAGGTCTCCAGCCGCCCGTCGCATTGCCCGGTCCTGAACAGGCGCAAGCGTTATGGATAAATTCACCGTACACACCGGCGTCGTGGCGCCGCTCGATCGCGAGAACGTCGACACGGACGCGATCATCCCGAAGCAGTTCCTGAAGTCGATCAAACGCACGGGCTTCGGTCCGAATGCGTTCGACGAATGGCGCTATCTCGACCACGGCGAGCCGGGCCAGGACAACTCGAAGCGTCCGTTGAACCCGGACTTCGTGCTGAACCAGCCCCGCTACCAGGGCGCCTCGGTGCTGCTCGCGCGCAAGAATTTCGGCTGCGGCAGTTCGCGCGAACACGCGCCTTGGGCGTTGCAGCAGTACGGCTTTCGCGCGCTGATCGCGCCCAGCTTCGCGGACATCTTCTACAACAACTGCTTCAAGAACGGCGTGCTGCCGATCGTGCTGACCGAGCAGCAGGTCGATCATCTGTTCAACGAAACGTATGCGTTCAACGGCTTCAAACTGACGGTCGACCTCGAAGCGCAAGTGGTGCGCATGGCCGACGGCGGCACCGAATATCCGTTCGAAGTCGCGGCGTTTCGCAAGTACTGCCTGCTGAACGGATTCGACGACATTGGCCTCACGCTGCGTCACGCGGACAAGATCCGCCAGTTCGAAGCGGAGCGTCTCGCGAAACAACCGTGGCTGAACAATCGCCTCGTCCGTTAAACGAACCCATGAGTCAAGGAATTCGCATGAAGATCGCAGTATTGCCGGGCGACGGCATCGGTCCCGAAATCGTCAAGGAGGCCGTAAAGGTCCTGAACGTGCTCGGCGAGCAGTTTGAACTCGAAGAAGCGCCGGTCGGCGGCGCGGGCTACGAAGCGAAGGGCCACCCGCTGCCCGACTCGACGCTCGCGCTCGCGAAGGAAGCCGACGCGATCCTGTTCGGCGCGGTCGGCGACTGGAAATACGACAAGCTCGAACGCGCGCTGCGCCCCGAGCAGGCGATTCTCGGTCTGCGCAAACACCTGGAACTCTTCGCGAACTTCCGCCCGGCGATCTGCTACCCGCAACTGACGGGCGCGTCGTCGCTGAAGGAAGAGATCGTGTCGGGTCTCGACATCCTGATCGTGCGCGAACTGAACGGCGACATCTACTTCGGCGCACCGCGTGGCGTGCGTACGTCGCCGGACGGTCTGTTCGCCGGCGCGAAGGAAGGCTTCGACACCATGCGCTATTCGGAACCGGAAGTGCGCCGCATCGCGCATGTCGCGTTCCAGGCGGCGCAAAAGCGCGGCAAGAAGCTGACCTCGGTCGACAAAGCCAACGTGCTCGAAACGTCGCAGTTCTGGAAGGACGTGATGATCGACGTATCGAAGGAATACGCGGACGTCGAGCTGTCGCACATGTACGTCGACAACGCCGCGATGCAGCTCGTGAAGGCGCCGAAGTCGTTCGACGTCATCGTGACCGGCAATATGTTCGGCGACATCCTGTCGGATGAGGCGGCCATGTTGACCGGCTCGATCGGCATGCTGCCGTCGGCATCGCTCGACAAGAACAACAAGGGCTTGTATGAGCCGTCGCACGGTTCAGCGCCGGATATCGCCGGCAAGGGCGTGGCGAATCCGCTCGCCACGATCCTCTCGGCCGCGATGATGCTGCGCTATTCGCTGAACAAGGCGGAGCAGGCCGATCGCATCGAAACCGCGGTGAAGAAGGTGCTCGAGCAAGGCTATCGTACCGGCGACATTCTCACGCCGGGTTGCAAGCAGGTCGGCACAGCCGCGATGGGCGATGCCGTCGTAGCCGCGCTGTAAGGCGCGTGCAACGCATGCGCTCGCAGCGCGAGGCTAGCGGCAGTCGGCTCGTCAATACTGTCTTTTAAATCGCGAATCGGCCCTTGAAACAAGGCCGATTTGCGCGTCATACGGCGAAGAACGCCGCCAGTTTTCCGTTTTCGTGTATATTGTTTCGATGGCTCAGAGCTCCCAAATCTCCTCGATTTCCAAAGTGCACGGCACAACCGCCCGTGTTATCGAGTTCGCCATTACCATCAAAACGATTACCCCGAAAACGATCACGAAGCGCTGATCGTCCGTCGTGCCCGCCCATCTTCCCCGCGCGGTCACTGCGGGCAAAGATGCGGGGAAGTTTCCATTCGAAGGGTACGAAGTCATGAACGTAGGTCTCGTAGGTTGGCGCGGCATGGTCGGCAGCGTCCTGATGCAACGCATGCAGCAGGAAGGCGATTTCGACTTGATCGAACCGGTGTTTTTCAGCACCAGCAACGCGGGCGGCAATGCGCCGTCGTTCGCCAAAAACGAGACCAAGCTCAAAGATGCGGCTAGGATCGAAGATCTGAAGAAGTGCGACGCGATCATCTCCTGCCAGGGCGGTGACTACACGAACGAAGTGTTCCCGAAGCTGCGCGCGGCGGGCTGGAACGGCTACTGGATCGACGCGGCATCGTCGCTGCGCATGAAGGACGACGCGGTCATCATCCTCGATCCGGTCAACCTCGACGTGATCAAGAACGCGCTCGTCAAAGGCCAGAAGAACTTCATCGGCGGCAACTGCACGGTAAGCCTGATGCTGATGGCCTTGGGCGGCCTGTTCCGCGAAAACCTGGTCGACTGGATGACGGCCATGACTTATCAAGCCGCATCGGGCGCGGGCGCGCAGAACATGCGCGAACTGCTGTCGCAAATGGGCACGCTGCACGGCGCGGTGAAGGACGAACTCGCGAATCCGGCGTCGGCGATTCTTGATATCGACCGCCGCGTGCTTAACGCGATGAATAGCGACAGCATGCCGACCGATCACTTTGGCGTGCCGCTCGCGGGCTCGCTGATTCCCTGGATCGACAAGGATCTCGGCAACGGCATGTCGAAGGAAGAGTGGAAGGGTGGCGCCGAAACCAACAAGATTCTCGGCAAGCCTGCCATGGGCACGCCCGGCTCGATTCCGGTCGACGGTCTGTGCGTGCGGATCGGCGCGATGCGCTGCCACTCGCAGGCGCTCACGATCAAGCTGAACAAGGACGTGCCGCTCGACGAAGTGAACGGGATCCTCGCGTCGGGCAACGACTGGGTCAAGGTGGTGCCGAACGAACGTGATGCGTCGATGCGCGATCTGTCCCCGGCGGTCGTCACTGGTACGCTGACGGTGCCGGTCGGCCGCGTGCGCAAACTCGCGATGGGCGGCGAATATCTGTCGGCCTTCACGGTCGGCGACCAGCTGCTGTGGGGCGCGGCGGAGCCGCTGCGTCGTATGCTTCGCATTGTGCTCGACAAGTAAAGTAAACTACGCGCTCACGACGCGTAGATAACTCAAGAAGCGTCGCGCTTGCGCGGCGCTTTTTTCATTGTGTGCTCCGATTATCTTGTCTCAATTCACTCGCAAAAAAGGCTGCGCGCTGACGCGCCAGGAGTCCCGATGAACTTTCGACGCTCCCTTCTTCGGGCTAGGTCCATTCGTCTCGCAATGGTGCGATTCGGGAGCCGTCCGGCGGCGAGGGCCGTAGGTGCTGCTTTCGTCCTCGCGCTGCTGGGCGGTGGCGCGGGCAATGCGCTGGCCGCGCCGGCTAGCGCCACGAGCGCCACGAGCGCGCCGGAGGCCGCTTCCGCTGGCAGTTCTACTCCCACCGTCGTCGCTGTCGCCGCGGTCACTCAGTTCACCGTACACGCGGGGCAGTCGCTGAACGACGTCGCGATCGCGATCACGCAGTCGCATGACCGGGCCGTGCTCGCGCGCGCGACGCGCGCATTGTTCGACACGAATCCGGCCGCTTTCATGAACCACGATCCGAGCCGGATGCGTGTCGGGGCGGTGTTGAACGTGCCGGCGCTCGACGCGTCGGGCGCCTTGGCGGCGTCGTCGGCGTCGTCGGCGTCGTCGGCTGGGGCTGCGGCGGGGGCGTCGGAGTCGGCGGCGGCGGCCGCCAGCACGGCGAGTGCTGTCGCACAGGTCAACGCCGCCGCCGCGAGTGCGGCCAGCGCCGCGGCTCAAGCGGTCACGCCAGCCGCACCCGCGGTCCCCGGCGCAGCCAGCGCGCCGGTATCGACCGGCGCGGCGGCGGGCGGCGCGGTCTCGTCCGCGCCTGTGGCGGGCTCCGCGCCGGTGGCGGCCAGTGGCACGCAGGAATGGGCGGGATCGATTCGACAGGCGGCGAGCGCGCCTGCCGGACAAGCGCCGTCGGCGGCGAGCGCGCCTGCACGGGCGGCCACCGCCGTGCAGGCGGCTTCGCAGCCGCATCCCCAGGTGTCGAGTCTGCAGCAATTGCTGGCGCTGAAAAATCGCGTGCTGATGGAGTTGCAGAAGCACGGTATCGGCGGGGCGCCGGTCGCTTCGGGTCCGACGCCGACGAGCGCTGCGCAGCCAGCCGCGGCAGGCTCCGCGGCAACCGTGGCCGCGGCGCCGGAGCACGCGAATGTGGCGACGTCACCGTCGAATGACGGCGGCGTGTCCCAGCGCGATCTGAGCATCGCGGCGGCGGTGGGTGCGGCACTGGTCGTTCTGATTGGCGCTCTGCGCATGGGCCGCCGCAAACGCGAAAAAGAGGCCGCGGCGCGGGCTGCCGAGGCAGCTGAGGCGGAAGGGGCGAAATTGGCGCGTGAGGCCGATTCGCGCAACGGCAGCGCAGTGGCAGGGCAGGCGACGGCCATGGAGGAATCGGACGCGCAAGATCCAGAGGCCGCACAGCGGGCTGCAGCGGCGGCAGCGGAACGTGCGGCAGCCGAGCAGGCAGCGGCAGAAAGCGCGGCAGCGGAGCGGGCAGCGGCAGAGCGTGCGGCGGCCGAACAGGCGGCAGCCGAGCAAGCCGCAGCCGAGGAAGCCGCAGCCGAGCAAGCAGCGGCCGAGGAAGCCGCAGCCGAGCAAGCAGCGGCCGAGGAACAGGCCGCGGCGGAACGCGCAGCAGTCGAGCAAGCAACAGCACGCGTCACGGCGGAACGTGCGGAAGCGGAACGCGCAGCGGCGGAACGCACCTCCGCCGAGCGCGCGGCTGCGGAACTGGCGGAACAGCAACGAGGCACGCCTGAACCCACGGCACCGACGGCCCCATTCGCCAGCATCCCGCCAGCGACCGGTAGCGAGCCGTCTACCGAATCACCGGCAATCGCACCGGTTCGCGACGAGACCCTGCGTTCTGCGGCCACAGCCGCCAATCTCGCGGCCGCGGCAGAACTCGGCGCCGACGCGTTGCCACTAGGACCGCTTGAACCGGTCATTAGCGGGACACAGGACGACGGCGCGCATCCCATGCAATCGCAGGACGAATCCGCAGAAAACGCGACGGCAGATGAAGCGACGGGCACCACCGCAACGCCGACGCCAAGCCCAACAGAACGGCCCTCGGTCACCCCGCACATCGCGACGGCCGAACCGCAGCTCCCCTTAAACGTTCCTCCCCCACTGATCGATTTCACGCAACACCAGGTCGAACCGCGCACAACCACGTCGTTCGACCGGCCATTCAGCGACATCCCCGCACCGCCGCAACCCACGCCGCCCGCACCCCGCGAGTTCCCCCGCGATGCCGTCGACGCGGTCGGAAGCCTGAACATGCCGCTGCCGCCGCGCATTGAAGCGCCGGCCGCTGTCGACGCGGAACATCCCACGTCGCTGTCGACGCAACCGGTTGCATCGCCCGACGCGACCGCGCGGCAGGCCTTCGGCGTCGACGGCGCGGACGACGACGCGCCGCACATCGCTGAGCAGATCGCCGCCGGCACAGCAGGCCACGGCGCCGTCGCGGGTCTCGGCGCAGCTGGCTTCGGCGCGCTGAAGCTCGACTTCGACCTCGAGTTGCCGCCAAGCCCCGCTCAGCCGTTGCCGTCCTTCACGCCGGCCGATCTCGGCCGCATTGCGCGCAACAAGCTCGAGTTGGCCTCCGAATACATCGAACTTGGCGATCTGGCGGGCGCGCGCGCGCTCATCAACGAGGTGATCGAAGCGAATGATCCGGCCACGCGCACCGAAGCCCGCGCGTTGCTTTCGACTCTCGCACCGCTGTCGTGAAGCGCATCGCATTAGGCGTGCAGTACGACGGCGCGGCGTTCGCCGGATGGCAGTCGCAGCCGCATGGCAACACGGTGCAGGACGCGCTCGAACGGGCGCTGCGCGAATTCGCGCGCACGCCCGTGCAGACGGTCGTGGCCGGCCGCACCGACCGCGGTGTGCACGGTTTGGGCCAGGTCGTGCATTTCGACACCGAACTCGATCGCGTCGACATCTCCTGGGTGCGCGGGCCGAACGCGTTTTTGCCGAAGACGATCGGCGTGCAATGGGCCAAGCCGATGCCCGACGATTTCCACGCGCGGTTTTCGGCATTCGAGCGGACTTACTACTACTTGCTATACGTAAGTCCGGTACGCTCGCCGCTGCTCACGACGCGCGCGGGCTGGGTGCACACGCCGCTCGACGTCGACGCGATGCGCTCGGCCGCCGAGCACTTGATCGGCGAGCACGACTTTTCGGCGTTTCGTTCGTCGCAATGCCAGTCGAAGACGCCGTTCAAGCACTTGTACCGGATCGACGTCAAACGGCACGGCAACTTCGTGCATTTCCGCTTTCGCGCGAACGCCTTCCTGCATCACATGGTGCGCAACGTGATGGGCTGTCTGATCGAAATCGGCAGCGGCCGCCGCCCGGCCGCGTGGATGGCCGACGTGCTCGCGAGCCGCAGCCGCGATTGCGCGGCGCCGACCTTCATGCCCGACGGCCTGTACCTCGCGCAAGTGGGCTATCCTGAGCAATTCGGCGTGCCGGACCCGTCGACGGGCAGCGTGCCATGGAGCAGCGTATGGACCGAGCAACCGCAAACATGAAAACAGCAGAGAACCCCGCCAACCAGGCCGATGCCACCGCCCTGCAAAGCGTGCCGCACCGCACGCGCATCAAGCTGTGCGGGCTTTCCAAGCCCGCCGACATAGCCCACGCGATCGATCTCGGCGCCGACGCGATCGGCCTCGTCTTCTATCCGCCGAGTGCGCGCTCGGTGAGCGTCGCGCAAGCGGTCGAGCTCGTACATGATGTGCCGCCATTCGTGTCGGTCGTCGGTCTGTTCGTCAACGCGACGCCCGAATGGGTCCACGAAGTCGCGAGCAACGTGAACCTGACGCTGTTGCAGTTCCACGGCGACGAGACGCCGGCGCAGTGCGAGACGCTCGCCGGCGTTGCGGGTTTGCCTTGGTTGCGCGCGTTGAGGGTGGCGACGGATACTCCATCGGCCGATTTGGTAAAATCGGCGTTCAACTATGCGGCAGCCAGTGCTCTTCTATTCGACACGCATGTCGAAGGCTACGGCGGCGGCGGGAAGGTTTTCGATTGGTCACTTATTCCAGCAGGGCTCGCGCATCGGGCCGTTTTGAGTGGTGGGTTGAACGCGCAAAACGTCAGTGATGCGATCCATCGCGTGCGCCCGTACGCGGTCGATGTCTCGAGCGGCATCGAAGTACCGGGCGCCCGGGGCGTGAAGGATCACGCCCGGATGGCGGCGTTCGTACGCGCGGTGCACGCCGCGGACGCTGAATGATTCAGGCTCGCGGACGCTTTCCGACGAAAGCCGCGAGCCATCCTGAGAAGAGTGATCACTATGTACAACTTGCCTGACGAGAGGGGCCACTTCGGCCAGTTTGGCGGCGTGTTCGTCGCCGAAACTCTGTTTTCCGCACTCGACGAGCTGCGTGAAGCGTACGAGAAATATCAGAAAGACCCGGAATTCGTCGCTGAATACGAGCGCGAACTGAAGTACTTCGTAGGTCGCCCGTCCCCGATTTATCACGCGCAGCGCTGGAGCGAATTGCTCGGCGGCGCGCAGGTTTATCTAAAGCGTGAAGATCTGAATCACACGGGCGCGCACAAGATCAACAATGTGATCGGTCAGGCGCTGTTGGCTAAGCGCATGGGCAAGCCGCGCGTGATCGCGGAGACCGGTGCCGGTCAACACGGCGTGGCCACGGCGACGATCTGCGCGCGCTTCGGTATGGAGTGCGTCGTCTATATGGGCGCCGAGGATGTACGCCGCCAGGCGGCCAACGTGTACCGCATGAAACTGCTCGGCGCGACGGTTGTCCCGGTCGAATCGGGTTCGCGCACGTTGAAGGACGCCCTCAACGAAGCGATGCGCGACTGGGTCACCAACGTGGAAAACACGTTCTACATCATCGGCACGGTTGCGGGCCCGCATCCGTATCCGATGATGGTGCGCGATTTCCAGCGTGTGATCGGCGACGAATGCCGCGTGCAGATGCCCGAACTCGCCGGCCGTCAGCCTGACGCCGTGATTGCGTGCGTCGGCGGCGGTTCGAACGCGATGGGTATTTTCTATCCCTACATCGACGATAGTTCCGTGCAGTTGATCGGCGTCGAAGCTGCCGGCGACGGCATCGACACGGGCCGTCACGCGGCATCGCTAATCGGCGGCAGCCCCGGTGTGTTGCACGGCAATCGTACGTATCTGCTGCAGGATGAAGACGGCCAGATCATCGAGACGCATTCGGTGTCGGCAGGTCTCGACTATCCGGGCGTCGGACCCGAGCACGCGTGGCTGAAAGAGATCAATCGTGCGCAATATGTCGGCATTACCGACGAAGAAGCGCTCAAGGCCTTCCACGATTGCTGTCGCATCGAGGGCATTATTCCCGCGCTGGAGTCGAGCCACGCGCTTGCTTACGCTACGAAGCTCGCGCCGACGTTGTCGAAAGACAAGGCCCTGCTGGTCAACCTGTCGGGCCGCGGCGACAAGGACATGCACACGGTCGCCGAGCGATCGGGTATCCAGTTCTGAGCCGCGACGATGCGCGACGAGTTCGACGAGCCGCAGCCGGCGATTGAAACCACGAGTCCGGCCGCCGAGGTACCGGCGGCCGCGGCATCTGCACCGCTGCTCGCGCAGGTGCCGGCCGACATTCAGTTGCTGAACCGCGACTTTCTGACCGATGTAGCGAACATTCCCGACGAGTCGATCGACCTGATCGTCTGCGATCCGCCTTACGGGCTGGGGAAGGACTATGGCAACGACTCCGACATGCGCACGGGCGAGGAATTTCTCGTCTGGACGCGTGGCTGGCTCGAGCTTGCCGTACCGAAGCTCAAGCCGACGGGGTCGCTCTACATTTTCTGCACCTGGCAGTACGCGCCGGAAATCTTCAGTTTCCTGAAGACGAAACTCACGATGATCAACGAAATCGTCTGGGACCGGCGCGTGCCGAGTATGGGCGGCACCACGCGCCGCTTTACGTCGGTGCACGACAATATCGGTTTTTTCGCGGTGTCGAAGGACTACTTCTTCGATCTCGATCCCGTCCGCATCCCATATGACGCAGTTACGAAGAAGGCGCGTTCGCGTAAGTTGTTCGAGGGAAGCAAGTGGTTGGAGCTTGGCTATAATCCGAAGGATCTCTGGTCGGTGTCGCGTCTGCATCGGCAGCACGCCGAGCGTGTCGCGCACCCGACCCAGAAACCTCTGGAAATCGTCGAGCGGATGGTGCTGTCCAGCTGTCCAAAGGGCGGCCGCGTGCTCGACCCGTTCATGGGCAGCGGCACTACCGCAGTCGCTTGCGTCCGTCATCAGCGCGAATTCGTCGGCTATGAGATCAACGAGAGCTATTGCGCAATAGCGCGCGAGCGCGTCAGCGCCGCCGCTACGCCTGCTGTGCCGCGGCGGTCCCGAGCTAAGCCGAAAGTGCAGCGGTCGACCGAGATGCAGTGAAACGCGCGCAATGCGCCGCTAAATTCGCTGAAAAGCGCGCTGCGATGAGTGCGCAGTAGCCCTAATTCGAGAATATTTCCATGTCCCGTATCAAGAACACGTTTGCCGCGCTGTCCGCACAAGGTAAGAAAGGCTTGATCCCGTTCATGACCGCTGGCGACCCGGACCCGGCTCGCACGGTCGAATTCATGCACGCGCTCGCCGCCGGCGGCGCCGATGTGATTGAACTTGGCGTGCCGTTTTCTGACCCGATGGCCGACGGTCCGGTGATACAGCAGTCATCTGAACGCGCGCTCGCAAAGGGCGTGTCGCTGCGCCACGTGCTGGCCGACGTCAAGCGCTTCCGCGAAACCAACGACAAAACCCCGGTCGTCCTGATGGGCTACGCGAATCCCATCGAGAGAATGGGCGCCGAGGGCTTCGCGAAAGCAGCGAAGGAGGCCGGTGTCGATGGCGTACTGGTGGTCGATTATCCGCCCGAAGAGTGCGCTGACTTCGCCGGTCAGATGCAATCCGCCGGTATCGATCCGATCTTTTTGCTCGCACCCACTTCGACCGACGAACGCATCGCGGAGGTTGGCCGGATCGCCAGCGGCTACGTCTACTATGTGTCGCTGAAAGGGGTCACCGGCGCCGCGAATCTGGACGTTTCCAGCATCGCGAGTAAAATCCCGGCCATCAAGTCGCGCGTCCCCCTGCCGGTGGGCGTCGGTTTCGGCATTCGCGACGCGCAAACCGCGCGCGCGGTGGGCGAGGTGGCCGATGCCGTCGTGATCGGCAGCCGTATCGTTCAATTGCTCGAACAGGCAGCGCCCGACGCGGCTGTCGAGACGCTCACGCGTTTCGTTGCTGAAGTGCGCGAGGCGCTCGATAGCGTCGCGACCGCCCGATAACAGTTATTTTTGTCGCGGTAACGTGAGCGGCGGGCTTGTCCCGCCGTTCGCGCGACTGCTGACCCAGAAGGATTCCCTATGAGCTGGCTCGATAAGCTGCTTCCGCCAAAAATCAAACAAACCGACCCGAAGAACCGCAAGGGAATTCCGGAAGGCCTGTGGATCAAGTGCCCGTCGTGCGAAGCCGTGCTATATCGCAACGACGTCGAAGCCAATTTGCATGTTTGCCCGAAATGCGACCATCACATGCGCATCGGCGCGCGTGAGCGGCTCGACGGCCTGCTCGATCCGGAAGGCCGCTACGAAATCGGCCAGGAAATCGTTCCGGTCGACGCGCTGAAGTTCAAAGACAGCCGCAAGTATCCCGAGCGCCTGAAAGAGGCGATGGACGAAACGGACGAAACCGACGCAATGGTCGTGATGGGCGGCGCGATTCACACGCTGCCGGTCGTGGTGGCGAACTTCGAGTTCTCGTTCATGGGCGGCTCGATGGGTTCAGTGGTTGGCGAGCGTTTCGCGCGCGGCGCACAGAACGCGCTCGAACAGAAAGTGCCGTTCATTTGCTTTACGGCTTCGGGCGGCGCGCGGATGCAGGAAAGCCTGTTATCGCTGATGCAGATGGCCAAGACCACCGCGATGCTGACGAAGCTGGCCGAGGCCAAACTGCCGTTCATCTCGGTGCTGACCGACCCGACGATGGGCGGCGTGTCCGCGAGTTTCGCGTTCCTCGGCGACGTCGTGATCGCCGAACCGAAGGCGCTGATCGGCTTTGCCGGTCCGCGCGTGATCGAACAGACTGTGCGCGAGAAGCTGCCGGAAGGCTTCCAGCGCGCCGAGTTCCTGCTGCAGAAGGGCGCGATCGACATGATCGTCGATCGTCGCAAGCTGCGTGAGGAGATCGCGCAATTGCTGGCGCTACTGAGCCATCAGCCGGCGGACGCGGTCGCGTAAAAGCCGCACAGCACCGAATTTGCCGCCCTTTCGCCGCGCTGTCGAAAAGACGCTGCGGCGGCCGGCGAAGCAATCAAAAAATAGCGCGCCGCGTGAGCAATCAAGCGGCGCGCTGTCATTTCCGGGATAATTACGGTCGCCTGCGATGCGGAGGCGGCGGTCAAGCCGAAGCTGGCGCGGCTCGAAGCACGGGTTTGTGCGCATAAACCGCGCGACGGCTTCCGTCCACGATCGTCGGGCGGTGCGCGATCCCCGATCGGAACCGCCTGACCATCACCTCTTGCAGCACAGCAGAACCGAACCACCGCGACTCACTCAAGATGCACCCGATGACGACATTCCCCACCCTCGACGCGTGGCTCACGCACCTTGAATCCGCGCATCCGGTCGGCATCGACATGGGTTTGACTCGCATCTCCCAGGTACGCGATGCGATGCAGCTGTCGTTCGCCTGCCCGATCATCACGGTCGGCGGCACGAACGGCAAAGGGTCGACCTGCGCGATTCTCGAAGCGATCCTGCTGCGCGCGGGCTATACGGTCGGCTGCCATACGTCACCGCATCTGCTATCGTTCAACGAGCGCGCGCGTATCAACGGCGCAATGGCAAGCGACGCAGATCTGCTGCCGCACTTCGAAGCCGTCGAAGCCGCGCGCCTGAGCCTCGCGAAACCGGTTACGCTGACCTATTTTGAATTCACGACGCTCGCGATCATGAGCCTATTCGCGTCGCGCGGCCTCGACGTGGTGATTTTCGAAGTCGGCCTCGGCGGCCGTCTCGACGCCGTCAATATCCTCGATACCGACTGCGCGATCATCACGAGCATCGATATTGACCACACCAACTATCTCGGCGACACACGCGAAAAAATCGCGTTCGAAAAAGCCGGCATTTTCCGCCCCGGCAAGCCTGCGATCTGTGCGGACCCGGTGCCGCCGCAATCGCTGATCGATCACGCGGCCGAGATCGGCGCGCAATTGTGGCTATTCGGCCGGGATTTCCGTTATGAAGGTCAGGCCGGCAGCGAGCGCCAGCAGTGGAGCTATGTCGGGCCGACGCTGCGGCGCTCGGCGCTCGCCTACCCGTCACTGCGCGGCGCGAATCAGCTGATCAACACGTCGGCGGCGCTGGCCGGACTCGAAGCTTTGCGCGACCGTCTGCCGGTGTCGGCACAGGACATCCGGCTCGGCATCGCCAACGTGGATCTGCCGGGCCGTTTCCAGGTGCTGCCGGGCAAGCCGTCCATCGTGCTCGACGTTGGCCACAACCCACATGCAGCCGCAGTGCTCGGGCAGAATCTCGGCAACATGGGCTTTTTCCCGTACACGTACGCGGTGTTCGGTGCGATGCGCGACAAGGACATCGCGGGGGTGCTCAATCATCTGAAAGGCGAGATCGATCACTGGTGTGTGACCGATCTGCCAACCCCACGGGCCGCGTCCGCGCAAGAGCTGGAAACCGCGTTGCGCGAGCTCGGCGTGGAAGACAGCGCCGACAACAGCGTCACGCGTTACCCGACACCGGCACAGGCTTTCCAGGACGCGCTAAAACGTGCGTCAGAGAATGATAGAATCGTGGTTTTCGGCAGTTTCTATACGGTAGCGGGCGTGATGGCCTACCGGAAATCGCAGCAACACTGAGCGGCCACCAGGCTCGAACCAAGCGATTCATGGGAATTTTCTCGTTCGGCAAGAAAGACGACGCGCCCAACCGGCGCGGCGCAAACACCAGTTCCAATCGGCCCGCCCGGGGCGAGCGCGTCGAGCGGCGCACCCGCCGCACCGAGCGCAACGTCGATGCAGACGCAATGCTGCTCGACCCCACGCTGCCGGAAAAACAGCGCGCGCGGCGCCGGCTCGTCGGGGCAATCGCACTGGTCGTTGCGGCGGTGATCATCCTGCCGATGGTGCTGGATTCTCATCCGAAGCCTGTCACCGACGACATCTCGATCGATATTCCCAATCGGCCCGCACCGAAGCTCTCCAAATCCACCGCGAACGAAGACGTGCAAGCCGGCGTCGCACCGGACAATCCGTCGGCCGCCGACACGGGTGTCGCCGCGTCCAGTCTCGCGCCGGCAACGACCGCGGCGTCGGCTTCGGCCTCCACCACGAAGCCGACCCAATCGACTCAATCGACAGCAGCCAAACAGGGCACGACTTCGTCTGCTGCGAACGGCACCGTTAGCGCCGCGACACCCAAGCCCGCCGCGAAGCCGCAAACTCAGTCGCTCGCCGCCAACACCGCGCCCACTGCCGCCCCCAAACCGACCAAGGCACCCGCGCCGTCGGCGTCGAGCGAAGACGACCCGAATGCGGCCACCGCCAATGCCGACGCGAACGCCGCCACGCCGGCCTCGCCGCCGGGCAACCGATTCGCGGTGCAGCTCGGCGCCTTCGCGAACGAAACGAACGCGCGCAATTGGGCCGCCAAGTTGAAAGCGGCTGGCGTACCCACATATACGGAGCGTCGGAAGCAAGCCGACGGCTCGACCCTGACACTGCTGCGTGCCGGCCCGTTCGCCGACCGCGCCGCGGCCACCGCCGCTGTCGCGAAGGTCCGCGAGGCGGGCCTCGTGTCGGGCGCGAACGGCGGCAGCGCACAGTAAGCGAGCGATGTTCACTGCCTTCGACTACGCTGTAATGGCGGTGATCGGTTTGTCGGCGCTTCGAGGCGCCTGGCGCGGTTTACTGTCGGAAGTGTTTGGTTTGATCGGCTGGGTCGCGGCGTTTTTCATCGCTTGCGAGTTCGTGGGCTACGTGGTCCCGTATGTTCCATCCAACTGGCCGGGCGGCGCGTTGACGCAGTGGCTGCTCGCTTTCTCGCTCGTGGTGATCGGCGTGGTGCTGGTCACGAGCGTGGTGAGCGCGCTGCTCAGCCGGCTCGTGCAGGTCACGGGACTGGGCGCTGCAGACCGCTCGCTCGGTTTGATGTTCGGCCTCGTGCGTGGGGTCGTTCTGGTGCTGATTCTGGTCGCCCTCGCAGGCTTGACCGAACTGCCCAAACAGGAATTCTGGCGCAACGCGCTGCTTCGTCCGTACGCGGTTGCGGGCGTTCACGCAATGAAGCCGCTGCTCCCCGGGGCGCTTGCCGCTTACGTCCATGTGGACGATCCGGGTGCCCCGAGCAACGCGCAACAGGACTCCGGCGCATACCGGCTGCCTTGACGTCGTAGCGCGTTCCGTCGCATCAAAGCGCGGGCGCGGTCATACGCACCGGTCGCCATCACGAATTTCGTACCTTTGAAGGACATGCCATGTGCGGCATCGTAGGTGTAGTTTCCCGCTCTCCGGTCAACCAGCTGATCTATGACAGCCTGCTGCTTCTGCAGCATCGCGGTCAGGACGCCGCCGGCATCGCGACGGCGAACGGCAGCAATTTCCACATGCACAAGGCCAACGGCATGGTGCGCGACGTGTTCCGCACGCGCAACATGCGCAGCCTGCCGGGCACCACGGGCATCGGCCAGGTCCGTTATCCGACCGCCGGTTCGGCGTCGAGCGAAGAAGAAGCGCAACCCTTCTACGTGAACGCGCCGTTCGGCATCATCCTCGCGCACAACGGCAATCTGACGAACTGGCAGCAGCTGAAAGACGAGATGTTCCGCATCGATCGGCGCCATGTGAACACCAATTCCGATACCGAAGTGCTGCTCAACGTGCTCGCGCACGAGCTGCAACTGTCGAGCTCGGGTTTGCAGCTCGATCCGGCTGCGCTGTTCAAAGCGGTGTCGGGTGTGCATCGCCGGGTGCGCGGCTCGTACGCGATCGTTTCGCTGATCGCCGGCTACGGCCTGCTCGGTTTCCGCGACCCGTTCGGTATCCGTCCGCTGTGCCTGGGCAAGCAGGAAACGGCAGAGGGCGTCGAGTGGATGCTGGCGTCCGAATCGGTGGCGATCGAAGGCATCGGTTTCGAATTCGTGCGCGACGTACAGCCGGGCGAGGCGATTTTCATCGACGCCGAAGGCCAGCTGCATTCGCAGCAATGCGCGACGACCCCGAGCTTGAACCCCTGCATCTTCGAACTCGTGTATCTGGCGCGTCCGGATTCGGTGCTCGATGGCGTGCCTGTCTACAACGTGCGTCTGCGCATGGGCGACTATCTCGCCGAGAAGATCAGGCGCGAACTGCCCGACGTCGCGATCGACGTAGTGATGCCGATTCCCGATTCGTCGCGCCCGGCCGCGATGCAGGTCGCGAAGAAGCTCGGCGTCGAGTATCGCGAGGGCTTCTTCAAGAACCGCTACGTGGGCCGTACCTTCATCATGCCGGGTCAGGCGGTGCGCAAGAAGTCGGTGCGCCAGAAGCTGAATGCGATGAACATCGAGTTCAAGGGCAAGAACGTGCTGATCGTCGACGACTCGATCGTGCGCGGCACGACGTCTCATGAGATCGTGCAGATGGCGCGCGATGCGGGCGCGAACAAGGTGATCTTCGCGTCGGCGGCGCCGCCGGTGAAATTCCCGAACGTCTACGGCATCGATATGCCGACGCGCGGTGAACTGGTCGCGCATGGCCGCTCGGACGAGGAAGTCGCGCGCATGATCGGCGCGGATCACCTCGTGTACCAAGACGTCGACGCGCTGAAGCAGGCGGTGCGCGATATCAACCCGGCCCTGAAGGAGTTCGAGGCGTCGTGCTTCGACGGCAACTACGTGACCGGCGACATCACGACCGAGTACCTCGACCGCATCGAAAGCGCGCGTCTCGCGCCATCGTCGCAATCTGATCGCGACGCGGCCAGCGACGCGATCGACGGTGGCGGCCCGGCGCGTTCGCAACTGCATCTGCAACTATCGATGAGTTGAACGCACGCACCGCGCGATTTGATGCCGGCTGCGGACGCGGTGCAACCCGACACAGCTGAAGCGAACAGCGCAAAGCCACGGTCGTCCGCCCCGGCGCCAACCTCCTTACACATGAAGCCCGCTTATTGCAGACGCAAAAGCGGGCTTTTTGTTGCTGCCGGAAATGGCCACAGGAGTTTGGAGAGTTGCAGGCAGCAAAGCCTCGGGCAGAAGCCTTCGACGTCCTCAGTGCCGCAACGCGCGCCACTGCCCGGGCGCCAACCCGAAACGCCGAGTGAACGCGTGCGTATAAGCGCTCTGATCGCCGAAGCCGATCTCGAGCGCGATATCGGTCAACGAACGACGCGGGTCCGCAAGCAGCGTGATCGACGTGTCGAGCCTCAGCCGCTGCAAGTAGCGATGCGGCGTCTCGCCGAACGCATCGATAAACAGTTGGTGAAAACGCCGCATGCCGAAGCCGCAGTGCGCGGCGAGATCCGCGATCTTCAGCGGCTCGGACAGATGCGCGCGCAGCCAGCGGTCGATGCGCGCGAAATCGAGGCGAACGCCTCCAGCCTGCGCACCGGCAAGCGCACCGGAATCGGCGATCAGCGCGGCGCCCAGGCGTGCCGCGGCATCCCAATGGAAGCGGCGGTTATCGAAGACATTCGCTGGCGTTTCGTCCGCGCCGTCCGCCGCATGGGCGGCAATCGTATGCACCAGCTGTGCGAGCGATGAATCGACGGCCACGGCCCGCGCGCGCTCGAACAGCCGTTCTGGCACCGCCAGCGACGCGGCCGGCAAATCGAGCACGAGCTGCCGGTTCGCGCCGACGCCCGCGTAATCGTGCCGCGCGCCGGCCGGGATCAGCCATGCGCAGCCGGCCTCGATCTGCCGTGCGACACCGTCCACCGCCATCACCATCGCGCCGTCGAGCCCGAGCACGACCTGGTGGAAGTCGTGCACGTCCGACGCTTCGATCGCGCCATAGCAGCGCAGCGAAACGTTAGGGGCGGTGACGGCGGCGTGGCTCATGACAACATCGCGATGTAACTCAGACGTCGAGCAGTTCGACTTCGAACACGAGCGTCGCATTCGGCGGAATCACGCCGCCCGCGCCGCGCACGCCGTAGCCGAGTTGCGGCGGAATGGTCAGCTTGCGCTTGCCGCCGACCTTCATGCCTTGCACGCCTTCGTCCCAGCCCTTGATGACCATGCCGCCGCCCAGCACGAACGCGAACGGGTCATTGCGGTCCTTGCTCGAATCGAACTTCTGGCCGTCCGTCAGCCAGCCCGTGTAGTGCACGGTCACGGTCTTGCCGGCCACGGCTTCGGTGCCCCCACCTTCCACGAGGTCTTCATATTTCAGGCCGGATTCGGTCGTCACAGTCGACATGCGTTGCTCCTCAGATCAAAACGTAAAAACCGACATTGTAGGCGCGTTGACGCCGATCGCCGAGTCTTGCACGGTGTCATCGGCATTCCCATATGGCATGCCGATTGCGTCCCGTCTGGACGTTCAGCCGCACTCGTCGGCCTGGACGGGATGCCTATAATGAGGCTTGCTTTCATCACCCAGCATTGCCTGGGAGGACTCGATCGTGACTACGTCACCCACCGGAACTGCGGGCGCCCCGCCGGCGTCAGCCGGCTTCGTCATCTCCGAACGCAGCGCGCTTCTCCGAGCGGAAACCGCGTTGTTCTTGCGCGATCATGTGCTGTCGCTGGTGTCGCACGACCTGCGCGGTCCGTTGAATGCCATTCACAGCTGGGCGTACGTGCTCGAGCGCAAGCTCGACGCGAACGACCCCAACTCGCAGCGCGCGATCACCGGCATTCGCAGCGGCGTCGATCAGCAGGTGAAGCTGCTCGAGACGATCGTCGATGCGACGCGCGCCGAAACGAAATCGCTCGCGCTCACGTATGAACCGTTTCCACTGCATCCGCTGCTCGACGAAACCGTCGAGGAAGTCCGCACCGGCCTCGCCCGCGCGCGTGGCGTCGACGTGCGGCTCGACTCGCAACTCGCCACCGAGCAGTTGAACGGCGACCGCGCTCGCCTCGCCGCCGCGCTGTGGCTGATGCTGATGTTCGCCGCCGAGGCGAGCGCGCGTGGCGCCGAGGTCGCACTGGCCGCGCGCGTGGACAACGGCACGTGGCAGGCACGGGTCAGTTACGAGCCGAACCACGCGGCATTGAACGACGCCGCACTGCCGCACGTGCTCGAAGCGTTCGCGCGCAAGCAAGCCTGCGAGCCGCGCGAGGCGAAGCGCATCGCGTGGGTGTTCGCGTTGAGCAAACGCGTCGCGGAGGCGCATGGCGGCAGCTTCGAGCAAAGCGATGCGACCGGAGCGGAGAGCGACACCGCGACCCCCGCCACGCTCGTGCTGCGTGTGCCGTTGAGCGCGGCGACGCCGAAATAAGCGCTGCAGCCCATGCGTTAGCTCGCGAACCATATTTCATCGAGCTTTCAGCCTCTATACTGACAACTTTTGTTGCCGGAGCCCGTCGCTTTGATCCAGGTTGTCGCCCTTATCGGTGCATTGTTTCTGGTTGCCCTCAACGGCTTTTTCGTCGCCGCGGAATTCGGTCTGGTCAAACTGCGGCAGACCCGCGTGCAAGGCCTCGCCATCCAGCATGGCATGCGCGGACGTCTGCTCGCGAAAGTGCACGGGCAGCTCGACGCCTATCTGTCGGCGTGTCAGTTAGGCATTACGCTCGCGTCGCTCGGGCTCGGCTGGATCGGCGAACCGGCGTTCGCGCAACTGCTGAGACCGCTTTTCACGGTGATCGGCGTCGAGTCGGAGAACCTGATCCACGGCATTTCGCTGTTCTTCGCCTTTTCGTGCATTTCCTTCCTGCATATCGTGGTCGGCGAACTCGCGCCGAAGTCGCTCGCGATCCGCGAGGCGGAGAAGATTTCGCTGTGGGCCGCGCTGCCGCTGTACGTTTTCTACTGGACGATGTACCCGGCCATCTGGCTGCTCAACACCAGTGCGAACATGGTGCTGAAGGCCGCTGGGCTCGACAGCGAGCACGGTCACGATTCGCATTACTCGACCGACGAACTGAAGCTGATCCTGCGCGGCCGCCGCGCGAACGTCGCGAACGAACTCGGTTCGTCGACCGGCGCGTACAGCCAGGACGAATGGAATACGATCGCGCACTCGCTCGACTTCTCGCGCATGACCGTATCGGATCTGATGCGGCCGTCGTATGAAATGGTGGGCCTGCGGCGCGATCTGCCGTTGCGCGACAACATGCAGGTGGTCGCGCGGCACCGCTTCAGCCGCTATCCGCTGTTCGAGGATGCATTGGGCGAGCGCGTGGCCGGCATGATCCACCTGAAGGACCTGCTGCTCGCGCGCCAGGCGGGCAGCACGCTCGACGACCTGTCGCGCTACGTGCGGCCCGTGCAGTACGTGAAGCCCGAGATGCCGGCGCTCGAGCTGTTCCGGCGCTTTCGCAAGGGGGCACCGCACTTCGCGTTGGTCGGCCATAAGAACGCGAAACCGATCGGCTTCCTGACGCTCGACAACCTGCTCGGCGCGCTCGTCGGGCAGATCCACGACGAGTTCCGTCAGGGCGACGCCGACTGGACGCGCATGGACGACGGCACGCTGATGGGCAAGGGCAGCTTGCCGGTGGTGTCGCTCGAACGCGCGTTGGGCATCGACATCGACGAAGGCAGGGCCGAATCGGTCGGCGGGCTCGTGATCCAGGCGCTCAACGATCTGCCGGACGAAGGGCAACGCGTCGAGTTCGAAGACTTCGACGTCGTGGTCAAGAAGATGAAGGGGCCGCGCATCGTGCTCGTGCGCGTGTATCCGAAGGTGTTCGACGACGAGGGCGGTTGAGGCCCGAGCCAACCGAAGCCTCAACCGTTTTTTGCCGCCTCAGCTTCGAGGCACCCCATCCTCCATCAGCACCGCGACCGGCATCGCGGCGAGCGCGTCGCGCAGACACAGCAGGCCGTGATCGTCGACTTTCGGCGCGGCGGGGCTTAGCCAGTCGAACAGTGCGCGCGCCGACAGATCGGGTGGCATTTCGATCGCCGTATCCGCCCATTGCGCCGGCTCGACGAGCGGCAGATCGGTGTCAGAGCCAAGCAACCCCGTCGCCAACCGGCTCGCAATCACCACGGCCCATGCATTGCCATGGCGCCGCGCAAACGCGATCACACTCGACGCATGCACGCCGCGCACCGTCAGCGGCAGATAGGTGCCCTGACTCAGCAGCTCCGGCAGATGCGCGCGCAACGCCAGCACGCGCTGGATCACCGCGAGCTTCACGCGGCCGTTGCGCCAGTCCGCGAGAAATTCCGACGGCGGCGTTTGGGTTTGCGGCAGCCACATCTCGCGTGTGGCGAAATCCACTGGCCGCCGATTGTCCGGATCGACGAGGCTGAAGTCCCACAGCTCGGTGCCTTGATAAAGATCAGGGATCCCAGGCGACGCGAGACGCAGCACTGTCTGCTGCAAGCTGTTGAGTGCGCCCGCGCGACCGATGCGCTCGACGAACGCCGACAGTTCCTTCAGAAAGCCGTCGCGCCGTTGCGGCGCGAGGATGCCGAACAGGAACTCGCGGCAGCCGGCTTCGTAGGCTTCGTCGGGTGCGAGCCAGCTGGTTTGCAGCTTCGCCTCGCGCAGCGCCTTCAACTGCCATTGCGCGACGCGCTCGGCCAGCTCGTTGACGCCGGCTTCGTCGTCGGCGCGCAGCGCCGGCGGCCAGCAGCCCACCAGCGTCTGATACAGCATCGCTTCGGCGGCGGGACCGGGGGCCCACGCGTCGCTCTTGTCCTGGCTCACGCTGCTGATCGGCGTGCCGTCGGGCGCGCGACGCTGCGGCGCGTTCAACGTCGACCATGCGCGCAACGTTGCACCCCACTCATCGGCGATCTCGCTGAGCACCGCGAGCCGCGCGCGCACGTCTTCGCCGCGCTTGTGATCGTGCGTGGCGGTCGTGAGCATCGCATGCGGAAAACGTTGCGCGCGCTCGAGGTTGCCCGCGTGAAACTGCTCGACCGACAGCGCGAATTCGCCCGGGTCCGAGCCGACTTCATTGCGCGACAGCAGACGCCCGTAGCGATAGCACGCGGTGTCCTCGATCGCCTTGGCGGCGAGCGGTGCGCTCAGCTGCGAAAACAGCGTTTGTGCGCTGCGCCGGGACGAACCCGCATGCGGCGGCGGCGCACCGCCTTGGGCCTGCTGCGACTGGGCGCCAGGCCGTGCGGGCGGCGCGTCCTCGGTGCTGCCGCCGAGCCACGCGTTCACGCGCTCGAGCGCCGCATGGTCCGAGCGCGGCAGCGAAGCGCGTGCGCCGTCGAGCGCCTGCTCGAAATAGACGTTGTCGGCGGCGCTGCGCAGGCCGTTCTGCGGATACATGCGGTACACGGGGAAATGCACGACCAGTTCGACCAGCACGCGCCGCAGCGTCGTGTAGGTGAAGTCGCGCGTGCTCAGCGAATCGCGTGCGATGCGATGCAGCGCGCGCGCCGCGCGGTCCAGTTCCGCGGAGAGGTTCTCCGCGAGAATCTTGCGGCGCGCGGCGCGCGCTTCATCGGCGAAGCTAGCGCTGCGGCCGGTGATCTCGGCCCACGTGCGCGCGAGCGGTTCGGCGCCGGCCGGATCGTGCAGCAGCGCGCCGACGTCGTTCATGAAGTCGTAGCCGGTCGTGCCGTCGACGGGCCAGTCGTCGTGCAAGGGCTCGCCGCGGCCGAGAATCTTCTCCACCACCACGTACGGTGCGGTGTCGCGCAGCTCGCTGAGCCGTTGGCGCAAACGCTGGCAGTATTCGCGCGGCTCGGCGAGCCCGTCGATGTGATCGATCCGCAAGCCGTCGACGAGCCCTTCGCGATAGAGGCGAAAGATCAGCGCATGCACCGCTTCGAACACCTCGGGCCGCTCGACGCGCACCGCGGCGAGCGTCGAAATGTCGAAGAAGCGCCGCCAATTCACTTCGTCGGAGGCGGTGCGCCACCACGCGAGCCGGAAATGCTGCCGCTCGATCAGCCGATGCAGCCGGTCGCGCGTGAGCGGGTCTTCGGGCGCGTAGGTCTGTAGCACGAACTCGATCGCCGACTCGCCCTCGCGCTCGACGAACTCGCGCAGCGCGTCGCGCGCCTCGGCGGCGCGCGGCTGATCGGCGGGCTGCGTCGTGAGTCCCTGAAAGCGATGGGCGAGCGCGCTCAGATCGGCACGGTCGGCGCCTTGCAGGATCGCCGCGTAATCGACCGGACAGACCGGGAACACGTGCGGACCATAGCCGATATAAAAGCGTCCACCGTCGGGTGCGAAATGCAGCCCGATGCGGCCGGCCGCCAGCTCTTCGCCGTACGACGCGCCGAGCGTCGGCAGCAGCACCTTGCCGCGCAGCGCGGGATCGGGCGAATGCCAGTCGACGTCGAAATGACGCGCATAGGTGCTGTGGCGGCCCCATTCGAGAATGTCGAGCCACCACGCGTTGCTCGAACCGCCGACGCCCATATGATTCGGCACGATGTCGACGATGAGCCCCATGTCGTGCGCGCGCAGCGCGTCGACGAGGCGCTTCAGGCCCGCCTCGCCGCCGTATTCGGCGCTGACCTGGGTGTAGTCGACGGCGTCGTAGCCGTGCATCGAGCCGGGCTCGGCCGTCGTGATCGGTGACGCATACAGATGGCTGATGCCGAGCGCGGCGAAGCATTCGACGCGCCGCGCGGCGTCGTCGAACGTAAAGCCTCGATGGAACTGGAGGCGCAGCGTGGAGCGTGGAACGGTCATGGCGTGTCAGGCTCCGCGGAAGGGTTGGATGACGGCGCGGCGGCGCGGCGCGCGCCGTCGACGGCCAGCAGGCGATCAGTGAACACGGGGTCGTCGAACATCGCGTCGACGGGCAGCGTCATGCGGCGGCGCCAGTTCGGGTGCTCGTCGATCGAGCCCGGCAGATTCGGCTGTTCGGCGAGCGCGAGCAGGTCTTCGAGCGGGAACGTGACGAGCGGCCCTGGCGTCGCGGCGACGAACGCGAGCGCTTCGTCGACCGGCGGGTCGTCGGCGCCCGGCGGCGCGACGTCGGGTGCGGCCACGCCCGCTTGCTGGAACGCGCGCCACAAGTCGGCGCGCTGTTGCGCGCGCTCTTCGAGCGCCGCTTCCTCGGGGTCGCGCCCGTCGCTGCGCGCCATCGTCTGGCCGATGCGGTTGCGCCACATGATGTCGCTGCCGCGCCACCAGCCGGCGATGGTCGGCAGATCGTGCGTGGTCGTCGTGCCGACCGCGTTGCGATCCCAATCGGCTGGCGCCTTGAAGCCGTTGCCGTCGGGCGCGCCTTCGAACCACAGCACGCGAATCCCCTCGATGCCGTGCTCGTCGAGCCGCTCGCGAAAACCGGGCGGCACGGTGCCGAGATCCTCGCCAATCACGATCGCACGATGCCGCCATGATTCGAGCGCGATCAGCCGCAGCAGGTCTTCGAGCGGATAGCGCAGATACGCGCCATTGCGCGCGCTTTCGCCTTCCGGCACGAGCCACAAGCGCCGCAAGCCGAGAATGTGATCGATGCGGATCCCGCCGGCATGGGCGAACGCCGCGCGCAGCATGTCGATGAACGCGGCGAAGCCTTGCGTGCGCATCGCGCGCGGCGAGAACGTAGTGAGCCCCCACGACTGGCCGGCCTGGTTGAAGAGGTCGGGCGGCGCGCCGACCGATACGCCCCGCAGCATGTCGTTCGGATAGGACCATGCGTGACTGCCGGCGCTGTCGCAACCCACCGCGAGATCGGCGATCAGGCCGATCGCCATGCCGGCTTCGCGCGCCGCGTGCTGCGCATGCAACAGGCCGCGCGAGGCCAGCCACTGCAGGAACAGATGGAAGTCGACCTCGGCGCGATGGGCGGCGGCGAACGCCTCGACTTCGGGGCTGCGCGGGTCGCGCAACGCCTCGGGCCAGTTGCGCCAATGGCCGTCCCCGCCTTGCGCGAGCTGCGCGGCCTGCAGTGCTTCGAAGCGTGCGTGATCTTCCAGCGCGCGCCCGGCGCGCTCGCAGAAGCCGTGAAATTCGAGCGCGCGCGGCGAATGTTGCGGGCGCTCGTTCGCGTTGAACTGCTCGTACAGCGCGCGCAATGCCGCGAGCTTCAGCGGTGTCGCGTGGGCCCAGTCGATCAGCGGCAGGTCCTCGTATGTCGACCATGCGTCGCGGGCCTGCGCCGATGCCGACGCAGCCGCGTCCGCGCCGAACACCGCAGCCGGATCGATATGGCTGACGTTGAGCCACAAACGCGATGACGGCGCATACGGGCTGAAGCGCTCCGGTTGCGCGCTGAACATCGCGTGCGTCGGACTGACGGCGAGCGCGTGCGCGCCGCGCTGCGCGCCGTGCCGCGCGAGCTGCGCGAGCGCCGTGTAATCGCCGATGCCGCCGTCGCCTAGGCGGCGCAAGCCATACAGCTGCGCGGCGATGCCCCACAGTGGCGGCGCGGGCGACGCGGCTTCGGGTTCGCCTTCGCCGTCGTGCAGCGTGCGCCACGCGTCGGCGACGGTGTAGCAGCGCGGCGGCGCGACCGCGAGCGTCATGCGCTGGTCGTTGATCACGAGCGTGTGATAGCCCGCTTCGTCGATCGGCGTGAGCAGCGCTTGCTCGCCCCTCGGCGCGGTGAAGCGGCCGTCGATGATCGCGCCGCTTTCCAGTTCGATCCGGTAATGGCTGCCCGATTTGACCGCAGCCGCGGGCAGCGCGATGCCACGCCCGATCACCGCGGTCATCAGCGGCGGTAGCCTGCGGCCCGATAGTTCGGCCTCCAAAGCGGCGGCGCTGTGGCGGATCTCGGTGGCGTTGCCGCACGGCAGACCCATGCGTTCGAGCAGCGTCGCGAGGGTCTTTTCGGGCACGTGCTGCGGCTTGTGGTGCGCGTCCTGCCACTCCACCTCGAAGCCTGCGCGGGTGGCGAGCGCGGCGAGCCTGTCGTTGGGGCGTCGGGTCGTCACGCGCGCTGCTCCTCGTGCGATGCGATGCGCGCATCGTGGCGGCTCGCGAATTCGTTGATGTCGCCGGTCAGCCACGCGATGCACGCATGAGCGGGCAACACCCGCGCGTCGACCCGCTCGCGCGCGCGTGGCGGTGTTTCGAACACGATCTTGCCGTCCGGAATATCGTCGAACGCGACGTTCTGCCGCGCGAGATTCAATGCAATCGACAGCGTCTCGCCATCGCCGAGTATCCAGCGCGCGATCAGCGCGTTCGCGTCGCCGCCGGCGGCATCTCGCAGCACCGTCGCGCCACACGCCTTCGTATGCTTCAAGCGCGGCGTGACCAGCTTCGCGCGCACCGCGAGCGCGGACTTGTAGAAGTGCATCCAGTCCAGCCGATCCGGCGTCGGCTCCGCATCGGGCGCGGGCGGCGACGAGGCGGCGAAGGTCTCGGGGTCGTTCGGATCGGGAATCTGCGCGCGGCGCGCTTCGTCGCTGAACGCGGCGAAGCGTGCAAATTCGCGGCGCCGTCCTTCGCGCACGGCGTCGGCGAGATCGCCGGTGTAATCGGTGAAAAACAGGAACGGTTGCGTCGAGCCATGTTCCTCGTCCATGAACAGCAGCGGAATTTGCGGCGACAGCAACAGCAACGCCGTCGCCGCGCGCAGCGCGTCATCCGAGGTCAGCTTGCGCAGACGTTCGCCGAACGCGCGGTTGCCGACCTGATCGTGGTTCTGCAAAAACATCACAAACGACGTGGGCGGCAGATGCGCGCTCGGCTCGCCGCGCGGCGCACCGTCGTGCAGCGGCGACGGCTCGCCCTGATACGCGAAGCCTTCGGACAACACGCGCGCGAGCCGGCGAATCGGTTCGTTTGCATACGCGTGGTAATAGCCTTCAGTTTCGCCGGTCAGCAGCACGTGCAGCGTGTTGTGCGCGTCGTCGTTCCATTGCGCGTCGAAATGCGCGTCGAGCAGGCTAGCCTCGTTGTGCTCGTTTTCGAGCACCAGGTGCACGTGGCGGCCATGCTGGACGTGCGCGCGGACATGGTCCGACAGCTCGCGCAGCCAGCCGGGATTGTCGATCGCATGCACCGCATCGAAGCGTAGGCCGTCGATGCGGTATTCGTTGATCCAGTAGATCGCGTTGTCGGTGAAGAAGTCGCTGACTTCGCTGCGCTCGAAGTCGATCGCGGGGCCCCACGGCGTTTTCACGCCTGCGCGGAAAAACGGCTCCGCGTAAGTATGCAGATAATTGCCGTCCGGTCCGAAGTGGTTGTAGACGACGTCGAGAAAAACCATCAGGCCGAGGCCGTGCGCGGCGTCGATCAGCGCTTTCAGCGCTTCGGGGCGGCCGTACGCGGAGTCGGGCGCGTACGGCAGCACGCCGTCGTAGCCCCAGTTGTGACGACCGGGAAAGTCGTTCAACGGCATCAGCTCGATGGCGGTGACGCCGAGCGCCGCGAGTTCGGGCAGGCGCTTTTGCACGCCCGCGTAGCCGCCCATTGCTCCGACGTGCAATTCGTACAGCACCGTTTCTTCCCAGGGCCGGCCGTGCCAGGCGGTGTGTTCCCAACGATAGGCGCGTGGATCGATCACTTCGCTCGGGCCGTGCACGTCCTGCGGCTGAAACCGCGAGGCCGGATCGGGCACCATCTGCCCGTCGTCGAGCCGCATGCGATACAACGTGCCCGCGCCGCACTCGACGGTGCTCTCGAACCAGCCGTTGCCGGTCGGCGTCATGTCGTGCGTGCCCTGCGCGTGGCCGTTTTCGATGACCACCTGCACGCTTTTGCACGACGGCGCCCAAAAACGGAACCGCGTGCGCGGTCGGATGCTGCTCGCGCCGATCAACTGCGCGCTGAACGGCAGGCAGTGCGCGTGATGATGCGCGTGAGGATCAATCGGACTTTCAGACATGTCTTCACCATTCGAATCTGCGAGTTCATTGCGAACCTTCACCGTCCGGCGTCTGCGCGCCCGGATCGGGCGGCAGCGCGGTCAACAGCCGTGGGCCGTGCTGTGCGCCAGCCTTCCAGCCGGCTTGCCAGTCGGCATCGCCGCTCGGCTGCGCGGCGAGCATCACGAGGCCATGCGCGGCGACCTCGAGCTCGGCGGTCGCGAGCCGCTGCGGCGCGCGTTCGGGAACGGCCGTGTCTAACAGCACGTGCCATTCCAGGTGCGGCGCGGGAGGAGCGAACTGCAGCGGCTCCTCGTGAGCGTTGAGCATCAATAACAATACTTCGGTTTCGCCATTCAGGCCCGGACCCGCGCGACGCAACGTGAATGCGCGTCCCTCCGGGTCCTGCCACGCTTCGATCGTCAGCGGATCGCCGTGCTCGTCGAACCAGCCGACGTCGAACAGGCCGGGCAGCACTTCGCGGTCGCCGAACAGAAAGCGCGTTTCACGCAGCAGCGGATGGCGCTTGCGCAACGCGATCACACGCGCGACGAATTCGGTCATGCGCTGCCCTTCCGGCGAATCCGCGAGATCCCAGTCGATCCACGATATGTCGTTATCCTGACAGTACGCATTGTTGTTGCCGCGCTGCGTGCGCAGCGCTTCGTCGCCGGCGAGCAGCATCGGCGTGCCGAGCGCGATCATCAGTGTCGCGATCAGCGAGCGCGACACGCGACGGCGCGTCGCGAGGATCGCCGGATCGTCGGTCGCGCCTTCGACGCCCCAGTTGCGGCTGCAATTCTCGTTGTGGCCGTCGTTGTTGTCTTCCTGGTTGGCTTCGTTGTGTTTCTGCTCGTAGGCGGTGACATCGGCCAATGTGAAGCCGTCATGCGACGTGACGAAGTTGATCGACGCCCACGGCTTGCGATGCCGCCGGTTGAACAGATCGGCCGAACCGGTCAGGCGCGCGGCGAGATCCGGCCGCAGCCCGGCGTCGCCGCGCCAGAAACGTCGCACCGTGTCACGGAAGCGGTCGTTCCATTCGCTGAAGCCCGGTGGATGATTGCCGAGCTGATAGCCGCCGGGACCGATGTCCCAAGGCTCGGAAATCAGCTTGCACTGCGACAGAACCGGGTCCTGACGCAACGCATCGAACAGGCCCGAACCCGGATCGAAGCCGTGGCTTTCGCGCCCGAGCGTCACGCCGAGATCGAAACGGAAGCCGTCGATATTGAACGCGGTGGACCAGTAGCGCAGCGAATCCATCACCATCTGCAGCACCCGCGGATGCGGCAGGTTGACCGTGTTGCCGCAGCCCGTGTCGTTGATGTGATGACGCTCGTCGCCGGGAATCAGCCGGTAGTAGCTGGCATTGTCGAGGCCGCGCCATGAAATGGTCGGGCCCATCTCGTTGCTTTCGCAGGTGTGGTTGTAGACCACGTCGAGAATCACTTCGATGCCGGCCGCGTGCAGTTGCCGCACGGCGATGCGCATTTCGTCGAGCCGGTGCGTGCTCAGATAGGTCGGCTCGGGCGCGAAGAACGCGGCGGTGTTGTAGCCCCAGTAGTTGCGCAGGCCGCGCTCCACCAGGAAACGGTCGTTCACGAACGCGTGCACCGGCAGCAGCTCGATCGCGGTCACGCCGAGCTTCAGCAGATGCTCGATGAACTCGGGCGAGGCGAGCGCGGCGAAGGTGCCGCGCTCGTGCTGGCGCAAGTCGGCACGCAGCATGGACGCGCCGCGCAGGTGCGTTTCATAGATCACGGTTTCGCCCCATGGCACGTCGGGACGCTTGTCGTGCGACGAGTCGAACGCCTCGTCGATCACGACGCACTTGGGCATCGCGGGCGCGGAATCGCGTCGGTCGATCGAGAGGTCCGCACGATTCGAATGCACGCGATAGCCGAACAGCGCGTCCGACCAGCGAAATTGTCCGACGAGCTTGCGCGCATACGGATCGAGTAGCAGCTTATGCGGATTGAAGCGATGCCCGAAATGCGGCTGATACGGCCCATGCGCGCGAAAGCCGTACGCGGTGCCCGGATGCGCGTTCGGCAGATAGCCGTGCCAGATCTCGTCGGTGCATTCGGGCATGGCGAAGCGGCGGATTTCCTTACGGCCGGTGGAATCGAACAGGCATAGCTCGATTTTCTGCGCATTCGCCGAGAACACCGCGAAGTTGACGCCCAGCCCGTCCCAGCTCGCGCCGAGCGGATACGGGGCGCCGGGCAGCAACCGGTCGGGCAACGCATGCGACATGATTTCCCTTTCCTGTTCTGTTTGTCGAGCTCAAGCCGGGGTCTGCCTGGGTCTTCATGCAACGGGCGCGCGGCGCCTGCCCTTCGCGCCGCGCGCCCGTGTTACCGCCCGATTATTCAGTCCGCACGCAATACGATTGTCGCGAGCGGGGGCAGGATCAACGCCGCGGAATGCGGCCTGCCGTGGCTCGACACGGGCTCGGTATGAATCAGCCCGCCGTTGCCCATGTTCGAGCCGCCGTACACCGCCGCATCGGTATTCAGTGCTTCCGTCCAACGGCCGCCGCGCGGCATGCCGAGCCGATAGCCGAGCCGCGGCACCGGCGTCATGTTGCACGCCACGACGAACTCCTGGCCCGCGCCGTCGGTGCGCCGATAGGCGAACACGCTGTTGCCGCTGTCGTCGCCGATCAACCATTCGAAGCCGCCCGGTTCGCTGTCGAGCAGATGCAGCGCGGGCTCGTTGCGATACAGATGGTTAAGGTCACGCACCAGCAGTTGCACGCCGTGGTGGTTCGGATCGTCGAGAAGATGCCAGTGCGGCGAGGTGTCATGATCGAACTCCGCCATCTGGCCGAATTCGCCGCCCATGAACAGCAGCTTCTTGCCCGGGTGCGTCCACATGAAACCGAAGTACGCGCGCAGATTCGCGAAACGCTGCCAGTGGTCGCCTGGCATCTTGCCCAGCAGCGAGCCTTTACCGTGCACCACCTCGTCGTGCGAAAGCGGCAGCACGAAGCGCTCGGAATACGCGTACACCATGCCGAACGTCATGTTGTGGTGATGGTATTGGCGATACACCGGGTCTTCGTGCATGTAGTGCAGCGTGTCGTGCATCCAGCCCATGTTCCACTTGAAATCGAAGCCGAGACCGCCGTCCGCGACGCGCGCGGTCACGCCCGGCCATGCGGTCGATTCCTCGGCGACCGCGATCGCGCCTGGCGCGCCCGGCACGTAACGGACTTCGTGATTCAGGCGCTTGAGGAATGCGATCGATTCGAGATTCTCGCGGCCGCCGTAGATGTTCGGCACCCACTCGCCGGCCGCGCGCGAATAGTCGCGATACAGCATCGATGCGACCGCATCCACGCGCAAGCCATCGACGTGATAGCGCTTCAACCACGCGAGCCCCGACGCGATCAGGAACGCGCTGACCTCGTTGCGGCCGAGGTTATAGATCATCGTGTTCCAGTCCTGGTGGTAGCCTTCGCGCGGGTCGGCATGCTCGTAGAGCGGCGTGCCGTCGAAATCGATCAGCCCGTGGGCGTCGTTCGGGAAATGCGCGGGCACCCAGTCGAGAATCACGCCGAGCCCCGCTTCGTGCGCGCGATCGACGAAACGCGCGAACTGCTCTGGCTTGCCGAAGCGCGCGGACGGCGCGAATTGCCCGAGCGGTTGATAGCCCCATGAGCCGCCGAACGGATGTTCGGCGATCGGCAGAAATTCGATGTGCGTGAAGCCCATGCTCTTCGCGTAGGGAATCAGCCGCTCGGCGAGCTCTTCCCAGACGAGACCACGCTGACCCTCCTCGGCGACGCGCAGCCACGACTCGGCGTGCACTTCGTAGATCGTGATCGGCGTGCGCGCGGTCTGCTTGTCGGCGCGCGACTGGATCCACTCGTGATCGCTCCACGGAAACTGCTCGATCTCGTCGACGTGCGCGACGATCGACGCGGTGCCCGGCGGCTTTTCCGTCTGCATCGCGCACGGGTCGGCCTTCAGCGGCAGCGGATGGCCGTCGCGCGACAGCAGCTCGTACTTGTAACGCGTGCCCGCGCCGACGCGCGGCACGAACAGCTCCCAGACGCCCGCCTGATGACGCCGGCGCATCGGATGACGGCGGCCGTCCCACGCGTTGAAGTCGCCGACCACCGACACGCGCCGCGCATTCGGCGCCCACACGGCAAAGCGCACACCCGGCACACCGTCGATGTCGAGCGGCCGCGCGCCGAGACATTCGAGCACCGCGTACGGATCGCCGCGCGCGAGACGCTCGAGCGGCTCGTCGCCGAGCACTGGACCAAACGAATAGGTGTCCTCCACTTCCTGCACGACGCCATGCCAGTCGATCCGCAAGCGGTACGGCATCGCCGACGTGATCCGTCCCGCGAACAGGCCGGGGCGCAACTGCTCGAGCTCGCCGAGCGTCGCGCCGTCGGCACGCGAAATCACGGTGACGTGCGCGGCATTCGGCAGCAGCGCGCGCACGATCGGCCCGGCATCGGTCTGGTGTAGCCCGAGCTGCGAAAACGGATCGGGGTGACGCGCCTCGACGAGCGCGTCGATATCGACGGGTTGAAGGCCTGCGGCCGGATCATGCTCACTCATAGTCGCCCTCGGCCGGGTTAGGCGGCGTGGCGGCGCCACGCGCCTGGGTTGATGGATCGTGGTGCGGCGGCGCGCCGGTGTCGCCGAGCAGACGGCTCGCGAGCGCGGCGAGGCCACGCACCGGCAAGCCGAGCCACGTCGGCCGGTTGGCCGCTTCGTAGCGGATCTCGTAAGCGGCCTTCTCGATCAGGAACAGGTCGAGCAGCGCCTCTTCGGATTCGGGCGCGACGAGCGGCGTCGGCGACTGCGCGGCCGCCGCGCGATACTCGGCGAGGAACGCGCTGGTCGCGTGCGCGCGGAAACGCTCGAACAGCGCGCGCTTGCGGTCCGCCGTTTGTTGCGGCGCGTTTTCAGTGGTCGATTGCGCGGCCGCGCTCGCATACGACAGCGAGCGCATCAGCCCCGCCACATCACGCAATGGGCTCGACTTCTGGCGACGCTCTTCGAGCGACCGCGCGGGCTCGCCCTCGAAGTCGATCAGATACGCGTCGCCGTGCGCGACCAGCACCTGGCCAAGATGGAAGTCGCCGTGGATGCGCGTGCGCAACGCGCCCGCGTCGCCCGGCACCAGTTCGTTGACTGCCTCGACGAGCGCGGCGCGGCGATCGATCAGGCTTTGTACGAGCCCCTTCGTATCCGGGTCGCTGATCTCCGCGAGGCGCGGCGCGAGCAGATCGAGCGCGCTGGCGAGCATCTTCTGCGTCGCGTCGACCCACGCCTTCACCTGTTTCGCGTTGGCCGGTTCCGGCGCGAACGCGGGGTCGTCGCTCGGCGTGGCGAGCGCAACGTGCAATTCGCCGAGCCGGCGGCCGATGATGCCCGCGAGTTCGCCATAACCGTCCAGCAAGATCGACTCGTTCGAGCGATCGGGCACGGTCTGCGTTTCGGTGTCGATCGCGATCGCGAGTTCGTCGACCGAGCGGCGCAGATAATCGAGCGACCAGTTCCATGCATCGCCCTGATTGTCGATAAAGCCCTGCAGGATCGCGAGCGTGTGCGGCACGCCCTCGGGATCGACGCGCACCACTTCGCCGTACAGCGGCGCGGTATTCGCGTAGCCGAGCTGCGTCAGATAGCGGCTGATTTCCGCTTCCGGATGAATGCCGCTGACCAGCCGCCGCACCAGCTTCAATACCGCGGCATCGGCGACGATCAGCGAGCTGTTGCTCTGTTCGGCCGCGAGCCAGCGAATCTCGGGCCGCTCGCCGAGATCGTCGAGTTCAGCGAAGCGCTCGGTCGGCAGGAACCTGATCTCGCTCTTCTGCACGGTCGGCACGACCGCGTGCTCGCGCAGCTTGCGCAGCACGTTGTGCGCGAAGATCGGCAGCGAGAACGCGTCGGTCAGATAGCCGACGTTGCGCCCGCGCCGCACGCGTGCAAGCGCCAATTGCAGGAACAGCGGCGTGGTGGTTTCGCCGCCCCAGGTGAGCGCGATCGGCACCACGTAGCGCTCGGTGTGGTTGCCGACGTCCACTTCGATTTCAGTGAATGCGAAGCCGCCGTTCGGGATCGTGGTCAGTGCGGCGAGCCGCACCGCGTGCATCTTCTGGTCTTTCGACGCGAACCAGCGGCGCCGGCTCAGCCACGACGGCAGCACCTCGGATTCCAGCAGCCGCACGTTTTCGGGTGTCGGCCCGGTTTGTCCTTCGCGGATCACGATCGTGACGAACTCGGGCAGCGGCACGGAATGCGCCTGCGCCCACGTCGGACGCTGGCCGCTTTCGCACAGCATGAACCACAGGAAGCCGTAGGGTGGGAACGTCAGCAGATAGGTCAACTGGCCGATCGCGGGGAATACCGAATCGGCGGTCATCTCGATCGGCACGAAGCCGTTGAACTCGGACAGTTCGAGCTCGACCGCTTGCGGCGCGCGCGACAGATTCGCGACGCACAGGATTGGCGCCTGCCCGGGCATCTCGCGCAGATACGCGAGAATCTTGCGGTTTTCCGGCTTCAGAAAGCGGATCGTGCCACGTCCGAAAGTCTGCTTCGCGCGCCGCGTCGACAGCATGCGGCGCGTCCAGTTCAGCAGCGAGTGCGGATCGCGGCTCTGCGCTTCGACGTTGACCGCGTCGAAACCGTACAGCGAACCCATCACCGGGGGCAGCACCAGTTGCTCGGGGTCGGCGCGCGAGAAGCCGCCGTTGCGATCGGACGACCACTGCATCGGCGTGCGCACACCGTCGCGGTCGCCGAGGTGGATGTTGTCGCCCATGCCGAGTTCGTCGCCGTAGTAGATGACCGGCGTGCCGGGCATCGACAGCAGCAGCGAGTTGATCAGCTCGATGCGCCGGCGGTCGCGCTCCATCAGCGGCGCGAGACGGCGGCGAATGCCGAGATTCAAGCGTGCGCGGCGGTCGCTTGCATAGGTGTTCCACAAATAGTCACGCTCGGAATCGGTGACCATTTCGAGTGTCAGTTCGTCGTGATTGCGCAGGAAAATCGCCCACTGGTTCGACTCGGCGAGATCCGGCGTCTGCTTCATGATGTCGGTGATCGGAAAGCGGTCCTCGCTCGCGATCGACATATAGATGCGCGGCATCAGCGGGAAGTGGAACGCCATATGGCATTCGTCTTCGTTGCCGAAGTACTCCTTGACGTCCTCGGGCCACTGGTTCGCTTCGGCGAGCAGCATCCGGTTCGGATACTCGGCGTCGATGGTCGCGCGAATCCTTTTCAGGACCTCGTGCGTCTCCGGCAGGTTCTCGTTGTTGGTGCCTTCGCGCTCGACGAGATACGGCACCGCATCGAGCCGTAGCCCGTCGATGCCCATGTCGAGCCAGAAGCGCATCACCTGCAGCACCTCTTTCAACACCGCGGGATTGTCGAAGTTCAGATCGGGCTGGTGCGAGTAGAAGCGGTGCCAGTAGTAGGCGCCCGCGACGGGATCGTGCGTCCAGTTCGACGGCTCCGAGTCGATGAAGATGATGCGGGTTCCCTGGTACTTCTGATCGGTATCGGACCACACGTAGTAGTTGCGATAGTTGGAGCCGGGCTTCGCGCGCCGCGCGCGCTGGAACCACGGATGTTGATCCGACGTGTGGTTGATGACGAGCTCGGTAATCACGCGGATGCCGCGCGCATGCGCTTCCTGGATGAAGCGCCGCACGTCCGCGAGCTGACCGTAGTCGGGATGCACGTTGCGGTAATCGGCGATGTCGTAGCCGTCGTCGCGGCGTGGCGATGGATAGAACGGCAGCAGCCAGATCGCGTTGACGCCCAGTTCGGCGATGTAGTCGAGCTTGGCCATCAGGCCGGGGAAATCGCCGACGCCGTCGTTGTTCCCGTCGAAGAACGACTTGATGTGCACCTGGTAAATGATTGCGTCCTTGTACCACAGCGGATCGTCGCTGAGAGCCGAGGGTTTGCCGCGCCGGCGCGCGCGTACCTTCGCCGCGGTGCCGACGGCCGCGGCCGTTTGCGCCTCGTGCGCGGTTTGGGCTGGATCGTCGCGCTTCATGTTCCACCTTCCATCCAGGTTGGGTTGCCAGCGTCTGCGTGATCAGCGCTGTCGGGATCGTGGTCGGTGTCCTCCGGACGATCGGCGGGCAGGCCGCCTAGCGGCGCGATGCGCCAGATCGAGAACGGTTGGCCCGAGCCGAGTCGCACGTGCTGCCAGCGTCCGTGCCATTCGAAGCGCGCGCCGGTCATCTGGTCGATCACTTCGAGCGTCGCGTGATCGTGCAGATGCCAGCGTTGGAACGTGTCCCACGACAACTCGATGTCCGCGCCCTGTTCGTTGAACGCATCGAGATTGATCGCGACGACGATCACGTTGTCGCGCGACTCGGTCGCTTTTTCGAAGCACAGAATGTGATCGTTGTGCGCGGTGAGGAACGTGAGACCGAGATGCGTTTGCAGCGCCGGATTCGCGTGACGGATGCGGTTCAGTGCGGTGATCTCGCCGACGATATTGCCGGGCCGGTGCCAGTCCCACGCGCGCAACTGATATTTTTCGGAATCCAGATACTCTTCGCTGTTCGGCAGCGCGGCGGCCTCGCACAGTTCGAAGCCGCTATACACGCCCCACAGTCCCGCCAGCGTCGCGGCCAGCGCCGCGCGGATCAGAAAGCCCGTGCGTCCCTGCGATTGCAGATGGCGCGGGTTGATGTCCGGCGTATTGACGAAGAAGTTCGGCCGGTAGAAGTCGCGCGCATCGGTCTGTGTGAGCTCGCTCATGTACTCGGTGAAGTCGCGCTTCGACTCGCGCCACGTGAAGTACGTGTACGACTGCGAGAAGCCGATCTTGCCCAGCCGGTTCATCATGCGCGGCCGCGTGAAGGCTTCGGCGAGGAAGATCGTGTCGGGATGGCGCGCGCGCACGTCGGCGATCATCCATTCCCAGAACGGCAGCGGCTTCGTGTGCGGATTGTCGACGCGGAAGATGCGCACGCCCGCGTCGATCCAGAACAGGATCACGTCGCGCAACGCGAGCCACAGGCCGGGCTTTGCGTCGTGCGCATAGAAGTCGGGATTGACGATGTCCTGATACTTCTTCGGCGGATTCTCGGCGTAGCGCAGCGTACCGTCGGGGCGCCACGCGAACCATGTCGGATGCTCCTTCAGCCACGGGTGATCGGGCGAGCACTGAATCGCGAAGTCGAGCGCGATCTCGAGGCCATGCGCATGCGCGGCGGCGCGCATCGCCTTGAAATCGTCGAGCGTGCCGAGCTGCGGATGCACGGCGGTGTGGCCGCCTTCGGCCGCGCCGATCGCATAGGGACTGCCCACATCGCCCGGCTGCGCGGTCAGCGTGTTGTTGCGGCCCTTGCGGTTCGCCAGACCGATCGGGTGGATCGGCGGGAAGTACAGCACGTCGAAGCCCATGTCGCGGATGCGCGGCAGCTTCGCGGTCACGTCCGCGAACGTGCCGTGGCGCGATTCATCGTCGCTCATCGAACGCGGGAAGATCTCGTACCAGCTCGCGAAATGGGCGGCCGTGCGTTCCGCGTCGATCTTGTAGATCACCGGGTCGCGGCTCAAAAACGGGCGATGCCTTGCGGCGGTCATCGCCTTCGCGGTGGCGGGCGCGAGGATCAGTGCGAGCTTCCGTTCGGCGTCCGCCTTCTGGAACTCGCGCACGATGTGTTCGAGCGGCTCCTTCTGAGCGTCATCGGCCGTTTCGACTTCGGCGAGCACGAGCGCGAACAGATGCGCGGCTTCGTCGAGTTCGATCTCGACGGTCTGGTTCGCCTTCAGCTTCTTCTGGATGTGCTCGACGAGCGACGCGAAGTCGTCGCGCCACGCGATCACGGTGAACTCGTGGCGACCGATCCTCTCGAGCGGAATGCGCGCGCTCCACAAGTCGAGCCCGGCCGGCGGTGCGGGCGACATCAACTGTTCGTGCCACGCGGTTTCGTCGGCGGCGCGCCATAGCACGGCGGCGGCGATCTTGTCATGACCCTCGGCGAAGATCGCCGCGCGGATTTCCGCGCGCTCGCCGACGCTGCGTTTCGCCGCGAAGCGGCCGTTTTCCACCGACGGCGACACGCTCTCGATCGCGACGCGCGGCGCGTCGATCGCGTCGAGCACGCTCTTGCGGCCGCTTCGCTTGCTGTTCGCCTTGTCGATCGGTGGCGCGAGGCAGATCGGCTTTTCCGCGAACGCGCGCAGCAGCCGCACCGCACCGGGCGCGAGCGCGAACGGCACGAGCGCCGCGGGTTCGGTCGGGCGGCGTGCATCGAGCGGCGCGAAGCGCGTAAAGCTGCCCGGCACGCCCGCGAGGAAGCGCGCGGGATCGACACGCACCGGCGCACCGAGCTCGGGATTCACGACGATCAGAACGGCTTCGCTTGCGTCGCGCAGATCGGCCGCGTCAGCGCGCAGCAGAACCGCGGCCGATGCGCCGGGTCCGCTCAATGGGCGCAACTCGCCGTTCGCGTGCAGCGTCGGCGTGTTGCGCGCGAAGTCGTTGGCCTGGGTGACGGCGGCACTCAGATCGAAGCGGCGCGACTGCGCGGCACGCGCGAACTGCGCCGCGTCGCCGCGCGTTTGCGACATCGGTTCGGCGATGCCGTATTCGAAGCCCATCGGCATCATCCAGCCGCTGCCCACTGCCACCGACGTGAACAGCGCGCGTCGATAAGCCCGCTCGACGATCGCCGCATCGTGCACGTCGGTCAGTTCGGCGGCGAGGCGCGTGCCGTACGGCGCTTCGGGAAAGGCGATCGGCGCGCCTACGCGGGCCAACGCCGCATGTTCCTCGGCCATCCAGCTCGAACGGAAATCCCACCAGCGCACCGACGAAAACGCGCTGTCGAAGCCGGCTGCTTCGAGACCGGGTAGATCGCCGCGCGACAGGCCGGGCGTAGCGGCGAGAAAGCGCACGTGCGGATGCTTCGCGCGCACTTCGTCGCCGAGGCCGCGCCATACGGCGGCCGGCACGCGATGCGGCGAATCGAAACGAAAGCCGCCGACACCCGCGTCGGCGAGCGCGAGCAGTTGCTGGGTCCACCAGACGGTCAGCGAGGCGCTCGTCGCAGGGTCGTCGAAATTCGCGTAGACGACGTTGTCTTCGCGATGCACGTGGCGCGGATCGAGCCGCGCAAGCTCGGACTCCCGTGCGTGAAACCAGTCCGAATGCTCTGCGTACAGGACGCCGTCGGCGGCGACGCGGTCGATCACGAGATCGACCAGCAGCGTCAGGTTGTTGCGGCGCGCGGCATCGGCGAGCACGCGCACGGCGTCGCGTACCGAATGCTGCGCCTCGAACACCGGATGCAGCCGCGCGTGATTGCCGACCAGCTGGCTGTGGCCGGTCTGGCCCGGCTCGAACAGCCCGCCGATCAACGCATGATCGAAGCCAAGCCCGGCCGCGTGCGCGAACTGCGCGGGCCACGCATCGAGTGGCCCCGCGAGAACAGAATGAAAAAAGTAGATCCGCGGCGCGTACCCGTTTGGAGATTCCATCGGTCGTTTCCAGAGTTGTCCTGCCGCGGTGTGGATGCAGTTGGCATGCGATCACAGCGCTCATTGGGCTTCCCGAGCCGGATACCGCGCGATGCGTCAGCGGGGGCACGTACTGGTCAATGTAGTGCAAAGATCGTCACGCCGCTGGCCAGTCGCGGGTGCTTTGACGCCAGACGCCGGTCCAGCGGGGCTGGGCGGCACTTGCCGCGGAAAGCAGCAAACTGTGTGCCAACGCGGTGGCCCGCCGCGCGGCGCGCTAGCGGAGAAAAGGCGAGGTTAAGGCGAGATCGCGGAGGCCGAAGGTGCGCGCGCGCACGGAGCGCGCGCGATAAAGCGGGCATCGTGACGCACGCTGTGGGCGGCGCCGCATGTAAAACGGGGCGGTGCGGGGTCGCTTTTACACGGCCGGACGCGCGATGCGCCGAATGCGGTTCAAGCGAACCCGCGAAGCCGGCGTAGCGCTCGCGTGGCAAACATGAGGCACGCGCGTGGCATTCGGATGAAATTCACTCGAACGCCGCGCGATAGCCGTGTCACGAACCCAGCAGCCCCGCCGCGATGTTCACGCACAAGCCGAGCACCGCGACGTTGAAGTAGAACGACAGCACCGATTGGGCGAGTGTCGCGCGACGTATTTCGCGCGAGCGCAGCACGACATCGGAGGTCTGCGACGCGACCGCGATCGTGAACGAGTAGTAGAGGAAGTCCCAGTAGTTCGGCAGCAAATGATGATCCGGGAACTTCAATGCGGTTTCTTGCGCGTCGGTGTCGTAGTAGAGGCGCGCGTAGTGCAGCGTGAAGATCGTCGGAATCAGGAACCATGCACCGATCAGCGTCAGACCGGTCAGCAGATAGTGCGAGAGGGTCGACGCGCCCCCCGAGCCCTTGGCCGATGCGAGTTCGAGCACGATCGCCGCGACGCTCGCGATCGTCGCGATGCAGATGACGACTAGCACGACGCCCGCGTTTTCGTCGTCGCGTATCGCATATTCGCGCACACGATGCTCGTCGGCGAGGGCCATGTGCACCCAGATCATCAGCAGGTAGCTCCAGACGGCCGCGTCCCAGCCGATCAGCGTGCGTGCGATCGGACTCGTATGACCGGGGACGAAGAACGCGACGACGATGCCGATCACGAGGCCGATCATCGTGCGGGGCCGATTGCGGAGAATTCGCGGATAGTAGTGGATGGACATGAGACTCGATGAACGACGAAAGTGTAGCAGTGGATGTCGCGGATTCTACGCGTGCAACGCGGACCGATTGTCGAATGATGGGTCACAAGCTATAGTCTTTAGCAGCGGCCTTGCGCGCCGCTTTCAGTTGAAAGGCGATTGGCAGCAATCGGCAGCAATCGGCAATAAAGGCGCCACGTCCGAGGCGCAACGCGCGTCGTCATTTCGCTGTCGTTGCGATCATGCATGCAACACCACACATGCGGCGCGCGTGAATCGCGCGCACGGATACGAGACCGCCGAAGCGGCGTAAGACCAGGTTTTGGGGAAGAGCAAACGAAGCGGCACGCGAACGGCATCATGCCCTCGCCGCGCTGCTCGTCGAGAACGACTCACCATCTGGAGCCCCCATGACAGATGTTCCTGAGAATAACGATGCGCATCCCAACATGACGCATCGGCAAGGAGCGAAGTCCTATCGTAGTGCCACCCGTTTCACCCGCTTGTCCGCGTCGTTTTCCGCTTCGCGCAGGGCCTGGATGCTCGGCTCGTGCGCGACGGCCGCGGCGCTCGCGTTCGCCGGCGCGAGCCGTTCGCTGTCATGGATCGCACCCGCCCTCGCCGATGCGCCGCCAGCCGGCGGCGGACTCGACGCCTTCCTCGCGTTGTCGCAACACCTCACCGGTCGCAGCAGCTTCGATGCCGTGCTCGGCAAGCGTGTCTACGATGCGCTGTCGCATTCCGATAGCCAGTTCACGCAGAACGTCACCGCGCTGAGCACGTGGCTGCAAGGCCACGGCGGTGTGCCGTCCGATACGGTCACCGAGGCGCTGCGCACCGAGCAGCCCGCGCTCGCGAAAGCGGTCGGCGCGATCATGCGCGCGTGGTATCTGGGCCTCGTCGGCGACATGCCGCATGTCCAGGTGATCGCATATGAAAAGGCGCTGATGTTCGATCCCGTCAGGGACGTGCTGACGATTCCCTCCTATTGCCGCGACGTGCCGTTCTACTGGACGCAGAAGCCGACGTCCGCGTGAGCCGCGCGAGCCCGTCAGCGGGCAACGGCAGCATCACCGCGAACAAGCGTCGCACGAACAGAGCCTGCAACAGGCAGGGCAGCTAAGAGAGAAACGATGGCAAATACACAATCCGCCGATATCGTCGTGGTCGGCTCGGGGGTCGCCGGCAGTCTGGTTGCGCATCAGCTGGCACTCGCGGGCGCGTCGGTGATCCTGCTCGAAGCGGGGCCGCGCATCGCGCGCTGGCAGATCGTCGAGAACTTTCGCAACTCGCCGGTCAGATCCGACTTCGCGACGCCGTATCCGTCGACGCCTTACGCGCCGCATCCCGAGTACGCGCCCGCGAACAACTATCTGATCCAGAAAGGCGATTATCCGTACAACTCACAATATGTGCGGCTCGTCGGCGGCACGACGTGGCACTGGGCGGCGGCCGCGTGGCGGCTGCTGCCGTCGGACTTCCAGTTGCACAAGCTGTATGGCGTCGGACGCGACTGGCCCTATCCGTATGAAACGCTCGAGCCATGGTACGTGGCCGCCGAAGTGCAGCTCGGCGTGTCCGGTCCGGATAGTTCGATCGATCTCGGTTCGCCGCGCTCGAAGCCCTATCCGATGCAGCAGCTGCCGCTGTCGTACATGGATCAGCGTTTCAGCGACGTGCTCAACGCGCAGGGCTTCGAGGTCGTGCCCGAACCGGTCGCGCGCAACAGCCGTCCGTACGATGCACGGCCGACCTGCTGCGGCAACAACAACTGCATGCCGATCTGCCCGATCGCCGCGATGTACAACGGCGTGATCCACGCGGAAAAGGCCGAGCAGGCCGGCGCGAAACTGATTCCCGAAGCGGTCGTGTATCGCATCGAAGCGGACGACAAAGGGCTCATCACCGCCGTCCATTACAAGGATCCGAACGGCAACAGCACGCGCGTCACCGGCAAGCTGTTCGTGCTCGCGGCGAACGGCATCGAAACGCCCAAGCTGATGCTGATGTCGAGCTCCGATAAATTCCCGCACGGCGTCGGCAATAGCTCCGATCAGGTGGGCCGCAACCTGATGGACCATCCGGGCACCGGCGTCAGCTTTCTCGCCAACGAACCGCTGTGGCCCGGCCGCGGACCGATGGAGATGACCTCGATCGTCAACTTCCGCGACGGCGCGTTCCGCTCCGATTACGCGTCGAAGAAACTGCATTTGTCGAACGGTGTGCCGACGATGGGCGTCACCGCCGAACTGCTGAAAAAAGGCCTGACCGGCGCCGAGCTCGACCGGCAGATTCGCGACCGCGCGGCGCGCACGCTGAACATCAACAGCTTTCATGAACATCTGCCCGAGCCGCAGAACCGCATCGTGCCATCGGCCGATCACAAGGACGCGCTCGGCATTGCGCAGCCCGAGATCTATTACTCGATCAACGACTACGTGAAGAAGAGCGCCGCCAATACGCACGAACTGTATGCGCAGATCGCGACGCTATTCGGCGGCACTGAGGTCTCGTTCGACGACAGTTTCGCGCCCAACAATCACATCATGGGCACGACGATCATCGGCACCGATGCGGCGAGTTCGGTCGTCGACGCGGACTGCCGCACGCACGATCATTCGAACCTGTTCATCGCGAGCAGCGGCGTGATGCCGAGCGCGGCGTCGGTGAACTGCACGCTGACGATCGCGGCCTTGTCGCTGAAGCTCGCCGACAAGCTGAAGCGCGAAATCTGAGCGCGGACCGGAGAGCCCCAATGATGAAGAACACCTCTCGCGTGCAGCCGGACCCTGCGCTGATGCCCGTCGCCCAGCGCCGCCGTTTCGGCGGCGCGGCGCTCGCGGCCGCGTTTTCGCTGTTCGCGCTGTCGATTGCGTGGCATGAGGCGCACGGCCCGGCCGCGCGTTCGACCGATGAAATGCCGATCACTCAGGCGCACGCCGACGCCGCCGCCCAAGCGTCGGATGGCCAGGCCACGCTCGCCGGCCCGAGCGCGCATGGCGAGCTCGTCAAGCGCGGCCAATACCTGACCCGTGTCGCCGATTGCGCGGCCTGCCATACGGCGGACAAATCGCGCCCGTTCGCGGGCGGTCTGCCGATCAGCACACCGTTCGGCACGATCGTGACACCGAACATCACGCCCGATCCCGACACCGGCATCGGCCAATGGAGCGACGCCGATTTCATGCGGGCGATGCATGAAGGCGTCGGCAAAGGCGGCGAGCGGCTGTACCCGGCGTTCCCGTACACCGCCTACACGCGCGTGACCGATCAGGACGTGCTCGCGATTCGCGCCTATCTGAACACGCTCGCGCCGATTCACTACACGCCGCCCGCGAACGACCTCAGGTTCCCGTTCAACCAGCGCTGGCTGATGGTGTTCTGGAACCTCTTCAACTTCACTGAAGGGCGCTTCGTGCCGGACCCGAAACAGAGCGCCGAATGGAACCGCGGTGCGTATCTGGTCGAAGGGCTCGCCCATTGTGAGGAGTGCCATACGCCGCGCAATTTCATGCAAGGACTCAAGTCGAGCGCGCGCTTTTCCGGCGCGGTGCAAGCCGGCTGGCATGCGTTCAATATCACGTCGGACAAGACGAGCGGCGTCGGCGACTGGCGCGACGACCAACTTGTCGCGTATCTGTCGACCGGCGCGGCGCCGGGCCGCGCGAACGCGGCTGGGCCGATGGGTGAAGTAGTCGCGAACAGCACGCAGTATCTGACGCCGGTGGATCTGCGCTCGATCGTCGCGTTTCTGCGCTCGGTGCCGGCCGTGAGCGGCGGCGACGCGCGGTCCCGTGATCAATGGGGCCGTCCCGCCGACGACGTCACGGCAATGCGCGGCACCACGATCACCGGCGTGAACGGCGCGCAGCTGTTCATCGCCAATTGCGCGACCTGTCATAGCTGGACCGGGGAGGGGGTGGGCGCGAGCGCGCCGGGCGCGTATCCGTCGCTGATCCATAACTCGACGGTCGGCGCGAACGACGCGAACAATCTCGCGTTGGTCATTCTGCACGGCGTGAATCGCACGACCGCGCACGCGGACGTGTTGATGCCCGCGTTCGGCGGCCATCTCGACGACGAGCAGATCGCGGCGATCACGAACTACGTGACGAAGCAGTTCGGCGATCCCCAGGCGACGATTACGACCGGCCAGGTCGCGAAGCTGCGCACCCTGCAGTAGTGTGCGGATACGATAGGCAGCCCGCATACGCGTGCCCATCGGCCGCATTATCATGGGGGGATGAATGCCTCCCCCGCCAACCTCGTTCAGCATCACGCCGCCAACGAGGCCGGCCGCGATTTCGTGGTCGGCGATCTGCACGGCTGCGTCGATGCGTTGCGCTACCTGTTGCATCAGATCGCATTCGATCCGAGCTGCGACCGGCTGTTCTCGGTCGGCGATCTGGTCGATCGCGGCGAGCACTCGGAGCAGGCGCTCGCGCTGCTCGCGAAGCCATGGTTCTACGCGGTGCTCGGCAATCACGAGGACGCGCTGTGCGCGGTCGCCGACGGCCGCTTGCGGCGGCAGTGGTGGTACGGCATCGGCGGCGCATGGGCAGCCGACGTACCCGACGAACGTCTGCGCGACTACGCCGAGCATCTGCGCACGCTGCCGCTCGTGCGCGTGATCGGCAGCGGCAACGCGCGCTTCAATGTTCTGCATGCCGAATTTTTCGGTTCGGATGCGGAGCTCGACGCGGGCCAGTTTTCCGCCGAAACGCGCCAGCAATTGCTGTGGGGCCGCGAACTCGCGCTGGGCAACGGCGATCCGCTGCGGCAGCGGGGACTGTCGCTGACCTATTGCGGCCATACGCCGGTGCGCGACATCACGCAAATAGGCTCGCAGGTGTTCATCGACACCGGCGCGTTCGGACCGGACGGCACGTTGACGATCGTGCAGCCGCAGGCGCTGCGTCGCTGGTCGATCTCAGTCGAGGCAGCGCGCGCGGAGGGGGCGGCGGCACTGGCCTTGCCGTGAGCGGTTGTGGCTCGCCGGGCTGCCTCGCCGCTGTTCTGTCATCCGACCTGATTCAACTCGAACACCATATCCACGCTCGTGCCGTTCCAGTTGTATTCGAGGTACGCCGCGTGATGGCAGTCGCGCAGCAGCGTCGTGCGGAATGCGGCGAGGCATTCGCCGCCGCTGTCGCGCACCGACGGATAGACGATGCCCGGTGCGCCCGCCGCGCGCATCGCGCGTCCGAGCGCCTGGCCGGCGACGTAGTCGTCGGGCGACAGCACGGCGGGATCGAGCTCGGGGTCGCGACGCAGGTCGACCACGCTGCCTTGCGCGAGCACCGTGTAGAGACGCATCTGCTGGCGCATCGGCGGTTCGGCGGTCGCGGCGAGGAACTGGCCGGTGTGATAGCGGGTTTCGGCGATCGCCGTCGCGCGTGAACGAGCGCAGTAGAACACGCCATACGTGCCGTCGGAAAAGCGGCTGCCAAGCGGGTTCAAATGCGTGAGCGCAGCCATGATCGGCCCGTAGCCGGGACCGAAACGGCGCTCCTCGCGCGGCACCAGGTCCAGTTCGCCGATTTCGGTGCGCAGACGGTCGTTGGTCATCGCTTCGAGCGCGTACAGAGCATCGAAATCTTCCGGCGAGGCAACGCGGTCGAACAGATTGATGGCCGGAAAGCGTGTCGGAATCACTCGATATGCGGGCGACCAGTCGAGCGCGGCGCTGGTCCAGCGGTCCTGCCATTGCGGTTGTGTCACGCCCAGCCGCCTCGCATTGCGTCCAGATACTGGCGCACGGCCACGAGATCGCTGATATTGCCCGCCAGCATGCGGTCCAGCGCGCGGCGGCCACCGAACGGCGGCGCGCCGTTGGGGCGTTTGATCCAGGTGTCGGCGGCGCTCGGCTGCGGCAGCAGGATCTGCAGCGCCTTATAGATGCCAAGCAGCAGCGACAGCCGCTCCAGCGTGTCGCGGCTGAGGCGCGCGGTCTCGGGCGTCGCCCTCCACTTGAAGAACGTCGAGCGGCCCGGCTTGCCGAGCAGCACGATCTGCTCGTCGGCGTTCAGGTCCCAGTCACGCGCGATGTTGAAGAATGCACGCAAACCCGCCGTGGACATCTGCGTCAGCGTGGGTTCCGAAAGCGATCTTCGCGGCGATGCTTCGGGCGAGGAAATTCGGGCAGCGTGAGCCATGGTGGGTAAGTCCCTAGGTGTACTTTTTATGGATGTTAGTCCAAATATGGATTTTTGCAAGAGAATATAATCCCGGCTCGTTTGGCAGTCGTCGATCAGGAGAAGCAGCAAATGCGGGTTCGAGCAGTAGCAGCGGCGCTGGCCGTGTGGTGTGTGTCGGAAGTGGCGTTGGCTGGCGGTTATGCGGAAGTGTGGAATCCGCCGGAGGCGAGCGGGCATGTCGCGAACGGACACGCTGCCAGCCAGGCGCACGCGCGCAAAAAGACCGAGGCGGTGAACGTGAAGGCGGCCGCCAAAGGCGCAATTAAGACTAAACCGGGCGCGTATGCGCGGCAGAGTGCGAGCGTCGGGCACGCGGTGTCCCATGTCGCGTCGGCCAGTGCGGGCCACGGCGGCAAGCTCGCGGCGCATCGCGACGGCCCGAAACATCTCGCGGCGGGCGGGAACGTCAAAGGCGGTGCGAAGGGCGGCGTGAAAGTCGCGGGGTCGGGGCAGAACCGGTCGCACACCATCGTTGCCGGTCAGGCCGCGAAGCACGCGCAGCCGCATGTCCAACTGGCGCGCGCCAAGCCCGCTCAGGCTAAGGTCGTGCGTGGCGATGCGGTGCGTGCCGATATGGCGGCAGCTCACCCCGCGCAGGCGCATGTGGACAAGGTCGCAGCGAAGCCGGCGGTTTCCCGTGCGAATCCGATCGGATCAGCCGTGCAGACTTGGCCGGACGCGTCCGCAAACGTTAGCGGCATCGCGCCGATGGGCTCGGTGTCCAATCCGGCGACCGCCAGCAGCGGTTCGCTGCCGCCGATCCTCCACTGAGGCGCCTCCGAGCCGCCCGGCGCGGTGCGGCGCCAATCGTGCTTTCACGCCGCGGCGAGGCCGTTCGCGAGCAGCCGCAGCGTTTCCGCCGAACGCGGCTCGCGCACGCGCGAATGCAGCGTCACGCGCGATTCCGGCAACGCCGGCAGACCGAGCCGCGCGCCGACATCGATCAGGCCGCGCGGCGCGACCCGGCGCGCGAGCGGCGACACGGCGAGCCCAGCGGCCACGGCCGCGCCGACCGCCGCGACGCCGCCGCCGACAAATACCTCCTGCCAGGCGACCCCCGCCGCCGTCAGCGCGCGTAACGCGACGTCACGCACGCTGCACGGCGGGCTCAATAACGCGAGCGCCAGCGGTTCGCCGACTCGCGGTAGCCACGTCGGCGTCGCGAGCCAGCCGAGCGGTTCGCTGAACAGCGTCTGCGCGTCGTCGCGCGGTGGTTCGTCGGCGCCGTAGCGGACGATCGCCGCGTCGAGCCGGCGTTCGTCGAACTGTGCGAGCAGCGCCGCCGACGTGCCCATATGCAGCTCGACCACGAGACCCGGATCGTGCGCGTTGAGTCGGCCCAGCAGGTGCGGCAGGTCGGGTCCCGCCACATGCTCGCTGAGGCCGAGCACGAGCCGCCGCCGCTCCACCGACAGCGCACCGAGCGCGCGCTCGTGCGCGTTCAACAACTCGCGCGCGGCGCCGAGAAACGCCTGGCCGTCGGCGGACAGACGCACGACGCGCGGCGCGCTCCAGCAAGTGTTTGCCCAGATGCGCTTCGAGTCGCTTCAGCTTCAGGCTGACGGCGGATTGCGTGGTGTCGAGCGCATCCGCGGCGCGCGTGAAGCTGCGCAGATCGGCGACCAGCACGAAGGCCCGTACCGCATCGAGATCGAGGACTTTCATTTCGAACGAAAATGGATGAAATAGACAGGGATATCTGTTTATTATGACCGAGCGCGCCTAAGCTGTGTTTAGCCCAACACCGCGAAGGAGTTCATCATGCCGCTCACCCGAATCTCACTGCGCGCCGGCAAGCCGGCCGACTACCGCCACGCGCTGACCGCCGGTATCCAGCGCTCGCTGGTGGACACATTCAACGTGCCGAAGGACGACATGTTCATGCTGATCACCGAGCACACGTCCGACAACATGATCTACGATCGGCAGTACCTGAATGTCGAGCGCGGCGACGATCTCGTCGTGATTCAGCTAACCGTCAGCAATACGCGCTCGATCGAGCAGAAGAAGGCGTTGTACCGGCGCATCGTCGATGAACTCGGGAAGTCGCCGGGCGTGCGGCCCGAGGACGTGTTCATCAGTCTCGTCGAGGTCGAGAAGGAGAACTGGTCGTTTGGGAATGGACTCTGCCAGTACTGCGCACAGTTGTAGCCATGCATTGGGTGGCCGGACGACTTCCAGGCTACAACGGCCAGTTCGGCGGGCGGCGGCTCAGCCAATGCAGAGCCGCCGCGTTTCGTCGCTCAGGCAGCGACGTCAGTCGCGCCTGGGAGCGGACTCTTCGTCAGCGTGCCGCAACGTCGACGGCCACGATTTCGTACCCGGGGTCGGCGTGTTCGTTCGCGACTTTATCTGCTTCCTCATAGGAGCGAAATGACGTGGCTTCCTTAATCTCCGGTGCCATGCCGATATCGCCGTCCTCTGCGGTGCAGAGGAACTTCTCGCCGGTCTTTACGACGTAGACGGTGGTCATGTTTCCCTCCATGGCTTGCAGGGGAACTTCCAGTCTAGCAGGCAGGAAGGTTTGCGACCGGGCCAGCTAGTCCTTACCCCACCGCCAGCGCGGCGGCTCGCCTTTCAGCCAGCACACGGCCACGAACGCAACGGTTAGCAGCGCAACCAGCATCGCGAACATGAGCGGATGACCCGCGGGTCGATATCTGAAAATGACTGTGCCGAGCAACACCAAATACGCGAGCAGCGTCGCCCATCCTTGCCAGCGCACGGGAAAGCCCCAACCCCAGCCATAGCGTTTCGCGGGAAACCAGTAATCATGCGAGGGTGACATCACGTAGTCTCCAGGTCCGGGCGTTGCCGGTGATCCGTCATACGTCCAATAGTTTGCGTTTCCTGCTCATTATCGATGATTCACGAGGGCGCCTTCCGGCGGCACACGTCGAGCACGAGCTGCCGCAGCCAACGATGAACCGGCTCTGCGTCGACGCGCGGATGCCACATTTGCGATACCGTGATTCTCCCCGTCGTCACCGGAAGATCGAAGGCGAACACGGTGGCTGATACCGGGGATTGCTGAGCCTTCGACTGATTTTCCGGCAGACCGAGCAGAAACGATGCAGGCACGAGCGCAATCAGATCGGATGCGCGAGCCACCGCCAGCGCGGCGGGAAAACCGGGCACCACGGCGACGACCTTTCTTTCCAGTCCCAACGCGGCCAACGCGGCATCGACCGGGCCGCTGCTACGTCCGCGTCGCGAAGCGACCACGTGGCCGAACGCAACATATCTTTCGGCGGTGACCTCGCGCTCCGATTCCAGCGGATGCCCTTTTCTAGCGACGCCGACAAAGCGATCGCGGAAAAGCGCTTGAACGCGTATTTCCGGGCCCATCTCAGCGAGCACGCCGATCTCGAGATCCGCCGAACCCTCCCGTAGATGCATCGGCGTTTTCTCGGTTTTCGGTGCAAAACTGATCCGCACGTTCGGCGCATGCGCCGTCGCTTCAGCGATCACCGAGGCACCAAATGCTTCCACGAAGCCGTCGTTGGCACGAATGATGAAGGTCCGCTGGAGCGTGTGGAAATCCGGATCCGTCGTAGAGGGGCGCAGCAAGGCCCGGGCTTCGTGGACCGCATCGCTCGTACGTCGACGCAATGCCTCGGCATGCGGAGTCAGCACCATCTCGCGGCCGGCGCGAACCAGTAATGGGTCGCCCGTCGCCTCCCGAAGCCGCGCCAACGTTCGGCTCATTGCGGACGCGCTCAGTCCCAGCCGGCGAGCAGCGCGAACTACGCTCGCCTCGGCAAGCAGCAGGTCCAACGCAACGAGCAGATTCAGGTCGTGATCAGGCATGGCCGATCGTAGCACGCGACTTTCATACATGGCGTCTGGTGCATTTTATAAGTGCAAGCGTTGCGTCTTCCGCCATGTCTGGCGCGTGACTATATTTCGTGCACGCATTCCAACCGGAATTCATTCGAGGGAAACGACCCATGCAACCCGCAACCCAGCAAAAAACCATGCTTTTGATCGGCGCCTCGCGCGGCCTCGGTTTCGCGATGGTCGAGGCGTACCTGAGGCGCGGCTGGCGAGTCATCGCCACCGGCAGACAGGGCTCCACAGCAAGACTCCTCGAACTTGCGAACGCGTCACGCGGCGCACTTGAAGTCGAAACGGTTGACATCACGATTCCCGCGCAGGTCGCCGCGTTGCGCGGCCGCCTCGAAGCACGTCCGATCGATCTGCTGTTCGTCAACGCCGGCGTCAAGAACGACGATCGCGAAACGATCGCGGATGTGTCGACCGATGAGTTCGTGCGCGTGATGGTGACGAATGCGTTGAGCCCGATGCGCGTCGTCGAGGCCTTGCAGGATCTGGTTCGGCCGACTGGCACGATCGGCGTGATGTCGTCGGGCCAGGGCAGCGTCGCTAACAACGAGAACGGCAACTACGAGGTCTATCGCGGCAGCAAGGCCGCGCTCAATATGTTCATGCGCAGCTTTGCCGCGCGCCATCGAGGCGACACCAAAACGCTGCTGCTGATGGCGCCCGGGTGGGTGCGAACCGATATGGGCGGCCCGCACGCACGTCTGAGCATCGACGAAAGCATCCCGAACCTGGTCAGCACGATCGACGCTCATGAAGGCCGTACCGGCTTGCACTACCTCGACTACCTCGGCAGAGTCGTGCCGTGGTGAGCGGCAACCGTAGGCGCCAGCGGCAGAACAGCGCGTCGATATAATGGGTCGCCGCTCTACCACCTAACCTCGACCGCTGCCCATCATGACCATCGACCGTCCCGATCCGCCTCGCGACCCGCTCGAACTCGGCGGCTCCGTCTGGTTCAAGGCCGGCGCGCAGACGCTCGGCGGTGCGGCCCGCATCGCGCTGCTGGCGGCGATCGGCGAGACCGGCTCGATCACGAGTGCGGCGAAGGCGGTCGGCATCAGCTACAAAGGCGCGTGGGATGCCGTCGACACGATGAACAACCTTGCCGGCGAGCCGCTCGTCGTGCGTCTGACCGGCGGCAAGGGCGGCGGCGGCACGACGCTGACGCCGCGCGCGGTGAAGCTGATCGACACGTTTCGCGCGGTGGAGCGCGAGCATCGACGCTTTCTCGAACGCGCGGGGGCAGCGATCGGCGAGGGCTTCGCGACGGACTGGGATCTGATCGGCCGCATCGGCGTGAAGACGAGCGCGCGCAATCAGTTTTACGGCAGGGTGTCGGCGATCGCGCGTGGCACTGTCAACGACGAAGTGACGCTTGCGCTGGCCGGCGGCCACGCGATCGTCGCGGTGCTCACGCACGAGAGCACCGAAGCGCTCGGGCTCGCGGTCGGCGTGGCGGCATTTGCGCTGATCAAGGCGTCGTGGGTCGTGCTGCTCGTCGCGGGTAACGGCGATGGCGGCGCGCCGTTGAAACTGTCGGCGCGCAATCAGTTGCATGGCACGGTGCACAGCGTGAAGCGCGGCGCGGTCAACGCGCAAGTGTCGCTCGGGCTCGAGGGCGGCGCGGTAATCACCGCGGTCGTGACCAATGCCAGCGTCGACACGCTCGGATTGCAGGAAGGCGCGCGCGCGGTCGCGGTGTTCAAGGCGTCGAGCGTGATACTCGGCGTGAAGGATTGACGGCTGCCCGCAGGTAACGACGGCGCAAAGCCACTCGCTCAACCAGGTGACGCTTCACTGCGCGCATACCCCGCGAACGGATGATTCTCGCGCACGCGGCCGTCGCGGACCTGCACGACCTGGTCGCCGAATGCGGCGACGTCGTCTGGATCGTGCGTGATGAGCACCATCGGAATGTCGAGCCGCGTTTGCAGGTCCGATAGCTCGCGCCGCATACGCTGGCGCAGCGCGCTATCCAGAGCCGAAAACGGTTCGTCGAGCAGCAGCAGGCGCGGCTGCGAAACCAGCGCCCGCGCGAGCGCGACGCGCTGCTTTTGCCCGCCCGACAGTTGCGCCGGATGATTGCCCGCCACGCTCCTCAACTCGAGCGCGTCGAGCCAGTAATCGATTTGCGCATGCGCGCCGCGCGCACGAGGATTGAGCCATCCCTGGCGCAGCCCGAAGCCGATGTTCTGCCGCACGTTCAGATGCGGAAACAACGCATAGTCCTGAAACAGATACGCGATCTTGCGCGCCTGCGGCTTCTGATCGATGCCGATCGCGCTGTCGAACAAGGTGGTGCCGTGCAGTGTGATGGTCCCTTCATCTGGACGCAGCAAGCCGGCGATCGCCTGCAAGGTCAGGCTCTTGCCCGCGCCCGACGGTCCGAACAGCACGAGCCGCTGGGTGCTCGCGCTGAACGCGACGTCGAGCGTGAAGCGCCGCTCGGCGGTCTCGAAGGTCTTGCGGATGGCGACGTCGAGCGGCATGTCAGCGCGCTCTCAGCAGCGTGTGCTGCGGCACGAGGCGCCCCGCGAGCAGCAGGATCGTCACGCACGCGACCGAGGTGACGAGCACGAGGAGGTTGGCGGTGCTGTCGTCGCCAGCCTGCACCGCCGAATAGACCGCCACAGACAGCGTCTGCGTGCGGCCCGGCAGGTTGCCCGCGATCATCAGCGTCGCGCCGAATTCGCCAAGCGCGCGCGCAAACGCGAGCAGGCCGCCGGCGAGGATGCCGCGCGCGGCGAGCGGCAGCGTCACGCGGAAAAACACCGCGGCTTCGCTGACGCCCAGCGTGCGCGCCGCGCGTTCCAGCTGCGGATCGACGCCTTCGAAGGCCGCGCGCGCCGACTTCAGCACGAGCGGAAACGCGACCACCGTCGACGCGATCACCGCGCCCTGCCACGTGAACACGAGCTGGATGTCGAAACGGTCGAGCCACGCGCCGATCACGCCGCGCCGGCCAAGCAGCACGAGCAGGTAATAGCCGAGCACGGTGGGCGGCAACACCAGCGGCAGCATCAGCAGCGAATCGATCACGTCGCGCGCGCCGGAGCGCCAGCGCGACAGGCCGAGCGCCGCCGCGACGCCGAGCACGAGATTGAGCACGGTGGCCCAGCCCGCGACCTTCAGCGATAGCAGCAGCGGAACCCAGGCCTGTTGCATGAGCGTGTGCTCTCCCGTGAATTAATGCGCCGGCTCGAAGCCGTACTTCGCGAGCACAGCCTGGCCGGCCGGCGATAGCACGAAGTCGACGAAGGTCTGCGCGTCGGCTGCCTGATGGCTGCCTTCGACCTGCGCGATCGGATAGGTGATCGGCGTTTGCGTCGGCAGGTTCAGCGCGACCTTGACCTTGTCGGGCATGATCGCGGCGTCGGTGCCGAACACGAAGCCGGCGTCGACTTCGCCGCGCGCGACGTAATCGAGGCTCTGACGCACGTTCGACGCGAGCACCGCCTTCGCGCTGACCGCGTCCCACACGCCTGCGGCCTGCAGCGCGCCCTGCGTGTAGCGGCCGACCGGTACCGAAGCCGGATCGCCGAATGCGACGCGCTTGACGTTCGCGGCCGTCAGCGCGTTGAGGTTGGCCGGTGAGAAATGACTGTCGGCGGGCACGATCAGCACCAGCGAGTTGGCGGCGAAGTCGCGCCGCGTGGACGGCACGATCATCTGTGCCGCCGCGGCCTTGTCCATTGCCTTCTGATCCGCGGATGCGAATACGTCGGCGGGCGCGCCCTTGATTATCTGTTGCATCAGCACGTCGGACGCGCCGAAGTTCAACAGAACCTTGATGCCCGGATGCTGCTGCTCGAAGGCATCGCCGACCGCCTTGAACGCATTGGTCAGGCTGGCGGCGGCCGAGACCACCAGTTCATCAGCGTGCGCATTCGCGCTGGCCACGAGGGACACGGCGGCTGCGACGCACAATGCGTATTGCTTCAGATGGCAAGTGAGTGTCATGAAGGACCTGGAGTCTGACGTGAGCAGGAAGCAACGGCTTAAAATCGCTATCGTAATATATCCGCAGCTATAGCGGTGCGCGCAACGGTCGACCCGGCGCAGCGCTTGACGCACGGCGTCAAGCGCGAGCGATGCGCTGCGAGACTATCAACGAAGCTGAAGAACGCGCCAGAAAATGCGCCAAAACGCGCGGCGCAGCGGGCTCAGATGTCCAATGCGTGCACCGGCTCGAGCCCGTTGCGGGTTTTTGACAGCGGCGCGGCTGACGGACGAATGTCGCGTATGGACTTCCATTTTGCGCGAATGAACGGCCGATCGTGGCCGGACACCTTCAGCGCGATATGCGTGACCCAGCGCTGCGTGGGCACGTGCACGCCGTGCATCACCAGTGCCAGCACCATCATGCTGACGGCGACCGGCAGCGCCGACAGCCGGTCCGGCTCGGCATTCCACGCGATTCGCACGAACAGGAGCGCGGCGAGCGCGCCGACGAGGCAGCCGGTGACTGCTTCGGACGGCGAATGCGCGCTCAGCACGACGCGCGACAACCCCACCGCCAAGCCGGCGGCCAGCCCCGCCAGCACGCCCAGCAGCCGGATGGCGCGACGCGCGGGCAATAACATCAAGAATAGCGCGGCCGGATAGACGGCCGTGGACAGCATGGAGTGACCGCTGACGCCGGTGAAGTCGAGTTCGCGTACGCCGACACCCCAGCCGAGGAAGGCGAGCTTGGTCACGGTCACGACGCCGATCGCCGTGCCGAGCAGGGCGAGCCAGCAGGCCGCGAGCCGCCACGAATAGCCGACCGCCAACCACAGCGCGATCGCGAGCGCGAGCGGCAGCGTCAAGCCGGCGCCGCCGAGGCTGGTGATCGAATACCACAGGTGGATCGGTAAATCGGGCATGGCAGGGGCGCGACGCGGGTCGCGTGAAATCGGGTTGGTGGAAATCGGCGCGCGGTCGGCACGAAACGCCGATGGGGCGCGGATCGACGCGTCGGGAGATCAACCGCCAGTATAGTCGGGTGTCGCGCGACGGTCTCGCGGCGCACAGCGCTTTCGTTCGCCAAGTGTGGGCTGCCGAACGGGAACCGACGTGGTTTGACGGCAGAGCCGCGGCAAGGTTCGCCGCGTTTGAAAACCGCACGACGAGCGGCGCCGGTGTTCAGCAACGCATGAAAAATGATGTTATTGTGCATTGCACAACTTCATATGATCCGCTGTTTTGGGGTCAGCATTCGTCCCTTTTGCGAGGTCATCGCCGATGGCAAAAAGCCTGTCAAAAATCTGGCTGCGGGGCTTCAAGCGCCTGCTCGCGATCCAAACCGAACACGCGCAAAAGACCGCCAAGCGAACGCAGGCGCGGCCGGTTCGCGCGGCCACCACCAAACCGTCGAGCAAGGCTCATTCACTGAAGCCGGTTGCGGCGCTGCGCACGCCCGCGAAACGCGAAGCGCCGCGCGAGTCGCGCGTGCGCCCACGCGCAGCCGCGTGGGCGAGCGGCGCATGGACGCGCTCGTTCCATTCCGCGCCCGCGACGCCGGGCCGGCTCGTCAATCACCTGCAATACGGCCTCTATATCCCGTCCGGGCATGCGCGCGAGGCGATGCCGCTGGTCGTGATGCTGCACGGGTGCACGCAGTCGATCGACGAATTCGCCGAAGGCACGCGCATGAACCTGCTCGCCGACCGCTACGGCTTCGCGGTCGTGTATCCGGAGCAATCGAAGCACGCGCACTCGCACCGCTGCTGGCATTGGTACGATGCCGGCGACAGCGCGGGCGGCGGAGAGGCGCTTGCGGTGGTGTCGCTGGTGGATGCGCTGGTCGAACAACATGGTTTTGACCGCGAACGCGTCTACGTAGCGGGGATTTCGGCGGGCGCGGGGCTGGCGGCGCTGTTGGTCGTCAAGTACCCCGAACATTTCGCCGCAGTCGCGCTGCATTCCGGCCCCGCTTTCGGCGAGGCCCGCTCCGGCATTACCGCGATGGACGTGATGCGGCGGGGCGCGCGTCGCGAGCCGGTCGAGCTCGTCAACGAAACGACGAACGTTGCGCAATATCCGGGCATGCCGGCGCTGATCATCCACGGCGACGCCGACCATGTCGTCGCGCCGGTCAACGCGGACCAATTGGCGACACAGTTTCTGCGCCTGAACCGCCTGATCGACGCGAACGGCGCGCGTAAGGCCGGCGAAATGCGCGAAGACCGCAAGAACGGCGTAGTGATGCGCGATTATCTGCGTGGCGGGCGGCGCGTCGTGCGGGCGTGCCGAGTGCAGGGTCTCGGTCACGCATGGGCCGGGGGCGACGATGCGCTGCCGTTCCATTCGTCTAAAGGCCCCGACGCGAGCGCCATGCTGTGGGATTTTTTCCGGCATCAGCGTCGCACGGACGCTGGCCGCGTCGCGGAAGGATTGGCGACGTCATCGGCCGAGCGGTGACGTCTGCGCAACAACTCGAAAATGAACACTAGCGTGGCATCAGGGTTTTCCCTATAATACGGGTTATCCCTTAGGTCTAAACGCCTAGTCTCCATTGCCGAGGTGACCATGTACCTGATTAGCCGTCTTTTTCTCTTTTTGACCAAGTCGCCGGACCAACTCGCGAAAGAGCGCGCTGACGCGTATCTCGCTGAAGCGACCGATCTCTATGACCTCGAATTCCGCATGCGCAAGCTCGATGGCGAAGCGAACTTGCGTCAGCCGTCCTGGATGAGCCAGCACTACGGCTAAGCCGGCTGCGCAAAAACGGCATCGGGCTGTCGGCAATCCGAACATCGGCGCGCTGAGGCGCCGGTGTTTGGAACTGGCCACCGAGGCTATCGGCCGTGTCGCGCAGTCCGCTTCACTCATCGCGGAGCTTTCGCGCCCGCCTGGAAGGCTCCGCTCAAGCAGCAGGATTCAGCTGCCACAACGTGTAGTTCACGAGTGCTGCGTACGCGACCCACACGACATACGGCACGAGCAGAATGCCCGCGAGTCGATCGCGTCGCCAAAACATATACGTCAGCATCACGATCAGCACCAGCAGGATCAGGATGTCGAGGAGCGCAGCCTCCGGTCGATGCAGGCCGAAAAACAGCCACATCCACGCGGCGTTGAACAACAGCTGCACGACCCACAGTACGATCGCTGCGGTCAGACCGCCGCGCTTCCACACGCGCCATGCGGAAAAGGCCATCAACGCGTAAAGCACGGTCCAGACCGGCGGGAAAATCCAGTTCGGCGGATTGAACGCGGGCTTTTGAAGGCCCGCATACCACGCGTCCGGCAGCGATAGACTCGCGGTCCACCCGGCCGCCAGCGTCAGGACTAGAAATACGAGCAGCGACGGCAGTCGGCGCATCTTGACCCCCTTCAGAGCTTCAATGATGTGAGCGGATGCTCACTTTCCGTTTCCCGCCACTTAGCGCTCGCGCGCCTGTGCGAGCCGCTGTGCGCCAGACCAGCCACGGCGCGTGAATCCATGTTCGCCGGGAGATCGGCGGAGCCGGACGCGATGCACGTTTCGATCGGCGCGACGGCCGAGCGGAACTCAAGCGACGTGCAGACGAACCGCAACATTGCGGCGCGTGGCGTTCGAATACGGGCAGACCTCGTGCGCGGCGTCGACCAGTTCCTTCGCCGCGTCCGCAGCCAGGCCCGGCAGCGAGACGCGCAGATCGATGTCGAGCGCGAAGCCGCCGTTGTCGTTCGGACCGATGCCGACGTCGGCGGAAACCTGCGTGTCCGTCGGCAGAGACTGCTTGCGCTGGCCCGCGACGAACTTCATGGCGCTCAGGAAACAGGCCGAGTAGCCGGCCGCAAACAGCTGTTCGGGATTCGTGCCCGCCGCGCCAGTGCCGCCGAGTTCACGCGGCGCGGCCAGCTTCACGTCCAATGCATTGTCCGACGATACGGCGCGGCCGTCGCGGCCACCAGTGCTCGTTGCGCTTGCCTTGTAGAGGATGTTCATAGTGCAGTTCCTGGGTTAGGGATGTCAGGGTTGGCAGGTTTTCCGCTGGCTGCCGGTTCGCCGATTCTGGCGAAGCGGCATAGGCATACGATAGTACACAAATCATTTGTGTGCAAATTAGTTATCGAATGAAGCGAGGATCAGTGTTTTCCACTTATTGCACTACTGCTCCATGAAATCGTTGAGCGTCGTGCGCAGGCGTGTGAGATCGTCGCGCAGACGCAGCAGGAAGTCCGGCGTCTGTTGCGTTGCGCAGAGGATTTCGCCGGGCACGTCGCGCGCCTGACGCTTGAGCGCCTTGCCCGCGCCCGTGAGGCGAATGTAGACGAGGCGCTCATCGTCGGTGCCGCGGACGCGCTCGACGAGTCCCTGCGCTTCCAGGCGCTTGAGCAACGGTGTGACCGTCGCCGGATCGAGATTGAGGCGCGCGGCCATGTCCTTGACGGTGACGTCGTCGGTTTCCCACAGCACGAGCATGGCCAGATACTGTGGATACGTGAGCCCGAGCTTATCGAGCAGCGGCTTGTACGCCTTCGTCATCGCGAGCGAGGTCGAGTAGAGCGCGAAGCAGACTTGCTCGTCGAGCGTGAAAGGAAGGGCGGGGCGCTGGGTCATGGTCCATCTCGGCTAGAAGAGCGTGCAAATGGATTGCACGCAAATCATTGTGCCGCAAATCGCTTCAGGATGGCGAGCGACGGAACAGTTGCTTCGACAAAGACGTCAAGAAGATGCGCAGGGAAGACGCGGAGGCCGAGCACATGCACGGGCGCCAGAACAGCACCCGCGCGTGAAAGCCGGATCAGGCCGCCGGCGTGGTCGGCAGATCCGGCGTTTGCGGCGTCTGCACGCCGAAGCAGCCGCGATAGGTCGCGTAGAACGAGCAGTACAGCATCGTCGTGACGATCATCGTCGCCGGCATCAGAATCGCGAACGCGAAGTCCGCCGCGCCGAGCGCCTGCATCAGCGCCGACAGCCCGAGCGATACGACCGTCGCGACCGCGAACCACAGCGCCGCGAACACGATGAAAGCGCCGCGATTGCGCCAGCAACTGACGACGCTGAAGAACATCGCCTTGACAGGCGGCACGTCGTGCCAGGCGGCGAGGATCGGCGAGAACCAGAACAGCATCGCGACTGGCACATAGAACGCGAGCGCGGTAATAACCGCGAGCGGGATGTTGCTGTTAGCGATCGTGTTCTCATCCATCGATGCACTGCCGAGCATCACCTTCAGCAGCATGCCGCCGTCGGCGAGCGCCGAGCCCGCCAGCACCAGCGCCATCGCGATCACATACAGGACGCCAAGTACGAGCAGCCGCCGCGCCACGACCGCGCCATACGCATGAAAGCCGTCGACGAGGATCGTCGGAAACACCGGTTTGCCCGCGATCGTATTGCGGCACGCGGCCATGAAGCCGACCGCGACGCCCGGAATGAACAGCAGCGGCAATACGCCGCCGACCACCGGAATCTGCGACACGAGCGTCATCACCAGCAAATAGGTGAAGAACAGCGTCAAGAAGGCGAGCGGATTCTTGCGGAACAGCCAGATGCCTTGGCGGAACCACACGTAGCCGGTTTTCGCGGGAACTTCGATCAGTTGCATGAGGTATGGATGCCTGGATTTGCGACGCCCTGCAGGCGCTCGCGCAGAATGCGTTCGAAATGGCCGGGGTCGTGCGGCTTGAGCAGTTCGGCCGCGCGCGGCAAATGAAAATCATACAGGCGCGAGACCCAGAAACGATACGCGCCCGCACGCAGCATGTCGCCCCAGTGATGGTTTTCCTCGACTGTGAAGGGCCGCACCGTCTGATACGCGCGCAACAGCGCTTCGGTGCGCTCGACGTCGAGCTTGCCAGTCGTGAGGTCGATGCACCAGTCGTTGACTGTCACCGCGACGTCGAACAGCCACTTGTCGCAGCCGGCGAAATAAAAATCGAAGAAGCCGCCGAGTCGCACTTCGTGCCCGGTGTCGGGCGCGGCGTGCGCGAACATTGCGTTGTCGCGGAACAGGTCGGCGTGGCACGGGCCCGCCGGCATTGCCGCGTAATCGGCCGAGGCGAAGAACGCTTCCTGATGTGCAAGCTCGGACGCCAGCAGGTCGCGCTGCTCGCCTTCGAGATACGGCAGGATCGTCGGCACGGTTTCGCGCCACCACGGCAGGCTGCGCAGGTTCGGCTGATAGCGCGGATAGTCGCGACCAGCGAGGTGCATGCGCGCGAGCATCTGGCCGACCTCGACGCAATGCTCGATGCCTGGCGCGAGTTCGGGCGTGCCTTCGAGCTTTGTCACGATGGTCGCGGGTTTGCCGAGCAGCATGCCGAACAGCGCGCCGTCGAGGCGCGGCATCGGATCCGGCACCGGCACGCGATGAGCGGCTAGATGCCGCATCAGGTCCAGATAGAACGGCAGTTGTTCAGCTGTCAGCTTTTCGAAAATCGTCAGCACGTATTCGCCGCGCGTCGTCGTCAGAAAGAAGTTGCTGTTTTCAATGCCGGATGAAATGCCACGAAACTCGACGACATCGCCGAGATCGTAGTGACTCATCCATTCTGCGAGTTGGGATTCGTTGACAGCGGTGAAGACGGCCATGCGCAAGCGTCGGATCAGGTTGTTCGGGCTGGCGCGGTGCGGCCAGTGCGAGGTGAGACAAGTGAAATGTGGCGGATCGGGCGGCGAGTGCGACGAGTGCGGAACGGCGAGGTTGTAAGTGTCGCCGCATTCAGCGCTGGGTCATCGCGTAGCGGCCGCGATCGGGTGCAATCGGGGCACGGCCGCGCCGCGGCCGCCGTTGCCGGCGCGCCGCTTTTGCAACGATCAATAGTGGAGATTCACCGACGGCAAGCGCGTACTGGGCTTGCCGCTGTCGTGGACGGAGGGCGACGTGTCGGGCGACGCGCTCATCTGGTAGCGCGTGCCGAAATTCGATTGCACGTTGATTTCGACCGGCTTGCCCTTGTCGCGGTATTCAGTGATTTCGGTGCCGTTCGGGCTGACTTCGTGAAAGCTGGGCGTGCGCGGAACGTTGATGTCGACCTTCGAACTGACCTCTGCGCCCGGACGATTGATCTTGCCCAGGTCCGGCAGACCGGCCCGTTCATTGGCGGACTGGGGCGCGTCTGCGGGCGGCGGTTCGTCGACGGGGTGGGCAGCCATCGCGGCGTTGCAGAAGGCGAGAGCCAGCGTAACGGCGATGGGAAGGAGCGGCTTCATGGTGATTCTCCGATTGGATGCCCCGATTCTAACAAATCCGGCCTGACGTACGGGCGCGCAGCCTTATTTTGCGCCGCTTTCGCGCAACAGGGCGCGCGTTCTCGCGAGCGTGGTTGCGAGAACGCGCCTGACATTTGGCAACCGCGGGTTCCGTGGTAATGTCGTCTCATCAAAAAGGGTGAACGATGATGAAGAACGACATCAACCAGCGCACGGTGCAGACTCCCGCCAGCAGTTTCCCGTCCGAAGGCTTTGAAGACGCGGCCGAGGCCGTCACCCGCCTCGCTGCGATCTATGAGGCGAACACGTCGTTTCTACGCGATGCGTTCGCACGCTATCGCCGCAACGAGCAGTTCGACCATCGCGTGCGCGCCTGCTATCCATTCGTGCGCGTGCGTACCGAGGTCAACACGCACGTCGATTCGCGTCGCTCCTACGGGTTCGTCGCGGGGCCGGGCGTGTTCGAGACGACCGTCACGCGCCCCGACCTGTTCGGCAACTACTATCGCGAGCAACTGCGGCTGCTCGCGAAGAACCATCACGTGCAGATCGAAGTGGGCGTGTCGGACCAGCCGATTCCGATTCATTTCGCATTCGCCGAGGGCATCCACCTCGAAGGCGATCTCGACCGCGAGCGCCTGTTCCTGATGCGCGACATCTTCGACACGCCCGATCTCGCGCTGCTCGACGACCGCATCGTCAACGGCACGTACGAGCCGCAGCCGGGCGAGCCGCATCCGCTCGCATTGTTTACGGCGGCGCGCGTCGATTTTTCGCTGCATCGGCTGAAGCACTACACGGCAACGTCGCCGACGCATGTGCAGAACTACGTGCTGTACACGAACTATCAGTTCTATATCGACGAATTCGTGAAGCTCGGCCGCGGCATGATGGCCCGTACCGACGACGAGGAGTTGCGCGCCTATCGCAGCGAATACACGTCGTTCGTCGAGCCAGGCGACGTCGTCACGTATAACGACAATCTCGGCGAGCAGGCGCAGGAGGGTACGCCGCCGCCACGTCTGCCGCAGATGCCCGCGTATCACCTGAAACGCGCGGATGGCAGCGGCATCACGATGATCAACATCGGGGTCGGGCCATCGAATGCGAAGACGATCACCGATCACATCGCGGTGCTGCGTCCGCATGCGTGGATCATGCTGGGCCACTGCGCGGGGCTGCGCAACACGCAGCGTCTCGGCGACTACGTGCTCGCGCACGGCTACGTGCGAGAAGATCATGTGCTCGATGCCGATCTGCCGCTGTGGGTTCCGATTCCGGCGCTCGCCGAAGTGCAGGTCGCGCTCGAGCGCGCGGTCGCACAGGTCACACAGCTCGATGGCGTCGAGCTCAAGCGCGTGATGCGCACGGGCACGGTCGCGAGCGTCGACAATCGCAACTGGGAGCTGCGCGATCACCGCGAGCCGGTGCAGCGGCTGTCGCAGAGCCGCGCAATCGCGCTCGATATGGAAAGCGCGACGATCGCCGCGAACGGCTTTCGCTTCCGCGTACCCTACGGCACGTTGCTATGCGTGTCGGACAAGCCGCTGCACGGCGAGCTGAAGCTGCCGGGCATGGCCGATCAGTTCTATCGCGCACAGGTCGATCAGCATCTGCAGATCGGCGTGAAGGCGATGGAACTGCTGCGGATGAACGGGCTGCATCGGTTGCATAGCCGCAAGCTGCGGAGTTTTGCGGAAGTGGCCTTTCAGTAACCCGGGCCGAGCTTGGCTTACCGGCACGTGGTGTTGCAGCGGGAAAGACAGGGCGATAACTGGGTGAGGCGTTCCGGCTGATCGACGCAGCATAGCCATCCTTATCAATCGGCCTGGTTGGCTGTTGCGGTGATGCTTGCTGGTTCAACCCTGCCCGAACCCGGTCAAGCCGATCAGGCTTCCTGCAGCCAGCAGCCATAGTGGATGAATCCGCGTCTTCGTCGCCATCACGGCGGTGAACGCGGTAATCGCCCACGCTATCGCGGTCGGGTTCGACGCGCGCGCGATCAGCGCCGCGCTCGCCGCGACGAGGCCGGCCGTCACCGGCACGAGTCCAAGCTGCGCATAGCGGCGCCATGGGCGGTCCTTGAAGCGGTCCCATGCATGCAGCGCGAGAATCGTCACGAGCGACGACGGCCCGAACTTCGCAATCGAGGTGACGAGCATGCCGGCCCAACCGGCCACGTGCCAGCCGATCAGCGTGACGATCATCAGATTCGGGCCGGGTGCGGCTTGAGCGAGCGCGAACAGGGCGCTGAATTCGCTGGCTGGCATCCAGTGATGCACGTCGACCACCTGCCGCTGCATCTCCGGAAGGATCGTATTGCCGCCGCCGAACGCGAGCAGCGACAGCTGGCTGAAAATTGCCGCGAGAGAAACCAGCGTGTCGTTCATCGCGCGCTCCTTGCAGCAACATAGATGCTCAGCGGCGTGAGCACGAGCATCGTCGGCAGCAGCGGTAGTCGCAGCACGGCAACCGCGACGAAGCCGAGCGCGGCGATCAGCGCGGCGAGCGGCTTGTTGCGCAATGGCAGCACGATCTTGAACGCCATCGAAATCAGCAGGCCCGAGGCCGCCGCGGCGAGCCCCGCGAAAAGATGCCGCACGTGCGGATCGTTCTGCGTGTGCTCGTACAGCACGCCGAGCCCGATCACCACCAGCGAAGGCCCGGCGATCAAGCCGAGCAAACCGGCCAGTGCGCCGGATACGCCGCGAAAGCGCATGCCGATCGCGACGGACAAGTTGATCACGTTGCCGCCCGGCAGGAATTGACAGAGGCCGAGCAGGTCGGTGAATTCGTCGCTGGTAAGCCAACGGCGTCGTTCGACGAGTGCGCGGCGCGCGAGCGGCAACGCGCCGCCGAATGAAATGAGGCCGAGGCCCAGAAAGCCGCCGAAGAGTTCACGCAATGTCGGCGTGGGCGCCAGTGCGGTGTCGGGTGAAGTGAGTTCGTTGTTCATATTGCGAGCTTCGCATTTAGGCTCAGCAGGTTAGCGCCGAACGGCAAGCGTTCAAAACGATTGGTTCGCCAATGCGGTTGACAGTAAACGCGCTCCAAACTTGCCTGCGAAACGAACGCGGGCAGCCCGAAGGCTGCCCGCCATGTGCGCGGCGATGCGCATCGCGCTACGCGTATTGCGAGGCACGCAGCGTCATGCCATCACAGGTAGAACATCCGGTCTTCTTCCGACTTGACCGGATGAACTTCGCCTTCCTCGCGGTCTTCGTAGAACTTGAGTACCGCTTCGAGCACCTGGTCCGGATTGTCGATCACCTGCATCAGATCGATGTCGGTCGGATTGATCAAACCCATCGGGATGAGCGAGCTCTTGAACCAGGCGAGCAGACCCTCCCAGAAATCGGCGCCGACCAGAATGATCGGCACGTGACGCGACTTCTTGGTCTGGATCAGCGTGAGCACTTCGGCCAGTTCGTCGAGCGTGCCGAAGCCGCCTGGCATGACGATCACCGCGTCCGAATTCTTCACGAACGTGACCTTGCGCGTGAAGAAATGGCGGAAGCGCAGCGAGATGTCCTGCCACTGGTTGCCCGACTGTTCGTGCGGCAACTCGATGTTCAGACCGACCGACGGCGCCTTGCCCGCGTGCGCGCCTTTGTTGGCCGCTTCCATGATGCCGGGGCCGCCGCCGGAGATCACCGCGAAGCCCGCATCCGACAATTTTCGTGCGATCTGAGTGGCGAGTTTGTAGTACGGCGAGTTCGGTTTCAGGCGCGCCGAACCATAGATGCTGACCGCTGGGCGAATCTCCGACAGGTACTCGGTCGCCTCGATAAACTCTGCCATAATCGTGAACATCTGCCACGATGCGCGGGCTTTCTTGGCCGTTGCGCGCTCTTGATCTGCGAGCGATCGCAGACTCGGAATCACTTTTCTCTTAGTCATAATGCCTGAAGAACGAAGCCTTGAAGGTAAGACCCTGCTGTTGGTCGACGGTTCGAGTTATCTATACCGGGCCTACCATGCGATGCCCGATCTGCGCGGTCCCGAGGGGGGCCCAACGGGTGCGCTGTACGGGATGATCAACATGCTGCGGCGCATGCGCAAGGAAGTCACCGCAGAGTATAGCGCGTGCGTGTTCGACGCCAAGGGCAAAACGTTTCGCGACGACTGGTATCCGGAATACAAGGCGAACCGTCCGTCGATGCCGGAAGATCTTGCCCGTCAGATCGAGCCGATTCACGTCGCGGTACGTGCTCTCGGCTGGCCGCTGCTGATGATCGAGCGCGTCGAGGCGGATGACGTAATCGGCACGCTGTGCACCGAGGCGGAAAAGCTCGGCATGAACGTGGTCGTGTCGACCGGTGACAAGGATCTCGCGCAGCTCGTGTCGGGCCGCGTGACGCTCGTCAATACGATGACCAACGAAACGCTCGACCGCGACGGCGTGGTCGCGAAGTTCGGCGTGCCGCCGGAGCGCATCATCGATTATCTGTCGCTGATCGGCGATACCGTCGACAACGTGCCGGGTGTCGAAAAATGCGGCCCGAAAACCGCCGTCAAATGGCTGACGCAATATGAGTCGCTGGACGGCATCGTCGAGCATGCGAGCGAGATCAAGGGCGCGGTCGGCGACAATCTGCGCCGCGCGCTGGAATTTTTGCCGATGGCGCGCAAGCTCGTCACGGTCGAGCGTCATTGCGATCTGACCGGGCACATCGTGTCGATCGAAGCAAGTTTGCCGAGCCTTCCCGAGTCGCGCGCAGAGTTGCGCGAGGTCTTCACGCGCCACGGCTTCAAGACGTGGCTGCGCGAAGTCGAAATCGCCGATGCGGTCGAAGGCCCGGAAACCGACGTGCCGCCCGCGTTGTCCGTCGATCACGAACGCCACTACGAGACCGTGCAAAGCTGGGAACAGCTCGACACGTGGCTCGATAAGATCAACGCGGCCGAGCTGACTTCGTTCGACACCGAGACCACGTCGCTCGATCCGATGATCGCGCAGATCGTCGGCTTGTCGCTGTCGGTCGAAGCGGGCCGCGCCGCGTATGTGCCGCTTGCGCATCGCGGCCCCGACGCGCCCGTGCAGCTGCCGCGCGACCAGGTGCTCGCGAAGCTCAAGCCGTGGCTCGAAAGCGCGGACCACAAGAAGGTCGGCCAGCATCTGAAGTATGACGAGCAGGTGCTCGCCAACTACGGCATCGAAATGCGCGGCGTCGAACATGACACGCTGCTGCAATCGTACGTGCTCGAATCGCATCGCACGCACGACATGGACAGCCTCGCGCTGCGCCATCTCGGCGTGAAGACGATCAAGTACGAAGAGGTTGCGGGCAAGGGCGCACAGCAGATCGGCTTCGACGAGGTCGCGCTGGAGAAAGCCGCCGAATACGCGGCCGAAGACGCCGACATCACGCTGCGTTTACATCAGGCCTTGCATCCGCAGATCGCCGCGGAGAAGACACTCGACCACGTATATCGCGAGATCGAAGTGCCGACCTCGCGTGTGCTGCGCAAGATGGAGCGCAGCGGGGTGCTGATCGACGCGGAGAAATTGCGTCAGCAGAGCAGTGAGATCGCCACGCGTCTGATCGAGCTCGAAGCCAAGGCGTACGAGCTGGCCGGCGGCGAATTCAACCTCGGCTCGCCGAAGCAGATCGGTCAGATTTTCTTCGAGAAGCTCGAACTGCCGGTCATCAAGAAGACGCCGAGCGGCGCGCCGTCCACCGACGAAGAGGTGTTGCAGAAGCTCGCAGAAGACTATCCGTTGCCGAAGATCCTTCTCGAACATCGCGGCCTGTCGAAGCTGAAGTCCACCTATACCGACAAGCTGCCGCGCATGGTCAATGCACAAACGGGCCGCGTGCATACGAATTACGCGCAGGCCGTCGCGGTGACCGGGCGGCTCGCGTCGAACGATCCGAACCTGCAGAACATTCCGGTTCGTACCGGCGAAGGCCGCCGCATTCGCGAGGCGTTCATCGCGCCGCCGGGGCACAAGCTTGTGTCCGCCGACTATTCGCAGATCGAATTGCGCATCATGGCGCACATCTCCGGCGACGAAGCGCTGATGCGCGCGTTCTCGCACGGCGAAGACATTCACCGCGCGACCGCGTCGGAAATCTTCAGCGTGACGCCGCTCGAAGTGTCGAGCGATCAGCGGCGCGTCGCGAAGGTCATCAACTTTGGTCTCATCTACGGCATGAGTGCGTTCGGCCTCGCATCGAACCTCGGCATCACGCGCGATGCGGCGAAGATGTATATCGACCGCTATTTCGCGCGCTATCCCGGTGTCGCGCGCTATATGGATGAGACGCGTTTGAGCGCGAAGGCGAAAGGCTACGTCGAAACGGTATTCGGCCGCCGTCTGTGGCTGCCCGAGATCAACGGCGGCAACGGTCCGCGCCGCCAGGCCGCCGAGCGTGCCGCGATCAATGCGCCGATGCAGGGCACCGCGGCCGACCTGATCAAGATGTCGATGATCGCCGTGCAGAACTGGATCGAAAACTCGAAGATCGGCACACGCATGATCATGCAGGTGCACGACGAACTGATTCTCGAAGTGCCCGACGCTGAGTTGTCCGAAGTCCGCAAGCGCCTGCCCGAACTGATGTGTGGCGTCGCCGCGCTGAAGGTACCGCTCGTCGCCGAGGTTGGCGCGGGGCTGAACTGGGAGGAGGCGCATTGACATGCCTGTGACACGCGCCCGATAACGTCGTGCGCATGTCACACATGGGTTTTGTCGACTTGTGACTTCGCGTGCGGGTCGAGGACAATCGGTTCGGGACGGCGCATTCATGCGCAGCGTCGCGACAGATAATTCATCGGCTACACGGAGAAGTGCTATGCATCGATTTATCGTCGTTGGCGGAGGTGCGGGAGGACTGGAACTGGCGACTCGCCTTGGCGATCGCTATGGCACTCGCAAGAAAGGGAGCCGCACGCACGCCCAGATCACGCTGGTCGACCGCTATCCGACGCATATCTGGAAACCGCTGCTGCACGAGGTGGCGGCGGGCAGCATGGACCCGTTCACGCAGGAGCTCGAGTACGCGGCGCAGGCGCGCTGGCATGGCTTCGAGTTCCAGCAAGGCGAGCTGAGCAGGCTCGACCGCGCGAACCGGCGAATCACGCTCGGCACCGTGCTCGACGACGACGGCGCCGAACTGCTGCCCGAACGCGAGCTCGAGTACGACACGCTGGTCATCGCGATTGGCAGCACGACGGCCTTCTTCGGCGTCAAGGGAGCGGCCGAATTCTCGATTGCACTGGATACGGTTGGTCAGGCCGAGCGCTTCCGCAAGCGCCTGATCGCGGCGTGCATTCGCGCCGAACATCAGGTGCACGAGCCCGTCGAGTCGAGACCGGGACCCGGCACGTGGACCTCCAGCGAGCCGCGCATTCAGGTGGCGATCGTCGGCGGCGGCGCGACCGGGGTCGAGTTGTCGGCGGAGTTGCGCAATACCGCGCAGGTGTTGTCCGCGTATGGCTTGCACAAGCTCGATCCGCGGCACGACGTCGGCATCGTGCTGATCGAAGCAGGGCCGCGCATTCTGCCTGCGTTGCAGGAGCGCGTTTCCACTGCCACCGCCGAGTTGCTGACCAAGCTTGGCGTGAAGCTGATGATCGGCGAGACCGTGGCCGAGGTGGCGCCGGGCTACATCCGCACCGCGAGCGGTCATACGGTACGCGCCGATCTGACCGTGTGGGCGGCGGGCATCAAGGCGCCCGCGGTGCTCGGCGAGCTCGACGGGCTACCGGTCAACCGGCTCGGCCAGTTGGTCGTGCGCCGTACGCTCCAAACCGAGATCGACGACAACATCTTTGCGCTCGGCGATTGCGCGGCCTGCGAGTGGCCGGGCAACGAGCGCAACGTGCCGCCGCGCGCGCAGGCTGCGCATCAGCAGGCGACCTTTCTGCTGAAGGCACTGGCGGCGCGCCTCGACAACCGGCCGCTGCCGGAATTCACCTATCGCGACTTCGGTTCGCTGGTCTCGCTCGGGCACTTCAGTGCGGTCGGCAATCTGATGGGCGGGGTGATCGGCGGCAATATGCTGATCGAAGGGCTGTTCGCGCGGTTCATGTATATGTCGCTGTACCGGCTGCATATCGCGGCGCTGCACGGCTATCCGCGCATGGTCCTCGACACCTTCGCGCACTGGTTGCGCCGTACCACGCTCCCGCGCGTCAAGCTGCACTGACGCCGCGGACGTTCTCCTCAGTCGATTCTGCTACGGGATGTGTGCAAGGCGTATTCTGTTGCCTCCAACAATTCTTCGAGGAGCGCCACATGCTGAAGCCTGAAGTCGACTGTCTGGTGCCGCACGTTCCCTTCGATCGGCGCACCTTCATGAAAGCCGCGCTGGGCACCGGCTTCGCGGCGGCGGTGCTGCCGGTTTCGGCGCAAACCATCCATACCGACAGCGACGGCCTCGAAGCCGGGGAAGTGGCTTTCCATTCCGGCGGTACGCTGATACCGGCCTATCGCGCACAGCCGAAGGGCAAGACGCATTCGCCGGTGATCCTCGTCGTGCACGAGATCTTCGGCGTGCACGAGCATATCGCCGACGTCTGCCGGCGCTTCGCGAAGCAAGGCTATCTGGCGATCGCGCCGAACCTGTACGAGCGTGAGGGCGATCCGACCGTCTACACGAGCATGCAGCAACTCAACGAGCAACTGGTCAGCAAGGTGCCCGACGAGCAGGTGCTGGCCGACCTCGACGCGGCGGCTGCATGGGCCGGCGAAAACGGCGGTGACCTGAACCGGCTCGGCGTAAACGGCTTCTGCTGGGGCGGGCGCATCTCGTGGCTGTATGCCGAGCACAATCCGCGCGTGAAGGCGGGGGTCGCCTGGTATGGGCGCGTGACCGGCGCGAAGAATCCGATGACGCCGGCCAATCCGATCGATCTCGTCGCTGACCTGCATGCGCCCGTGCTCGGCCTGTATGGGCGCCAGGATCAGAGCATTCCGCAGGACACGCTCGAGCAGATGAAGCAGGCGATTGCGCAAGGGCCGCAAGCGGGCCGCGGCTCGCAGTTCGTCGTGTACGACGACGCGGGTCACGCATTTTTCGCCGATTACCGCCCGAGCTACAAGAAGGCCGATGCCGAGGATGGCTGGCGCCGCACGCTGGTGTGGTTCAAGCAGCACGGCGTGGCTTGACGCGCTGCTGGAAACCCCGCGGCTCGCTGGACTAGCGACCCATCCTTTCGGTCTGGTTACGACTTGTCGCGGCTTGCGTTCAAGGCTTCGGCCCCGTTGCCACGGGCCGTTTCGGATCCGAACTCCATTCGCTCCATGAGCCCGCGTACAGCGCTGAACCATGCAGGCCGGCAACCTCCATCGCAAGCGAATTCACGCAAGCGGTCACGCCCGAGCCGCATTGCAGCACCACGTGTTCCGGCGGCGTGTCGCCGAGCAGCGCATGGAATTCCTCGCGCAGGGTGTGTGCCGGCTTGAAGCGGCCGTCGGCGGTCAGGTTGTCCTTGAAGAAGCGGTTCAGCGCACCCGGGATATGGCCGCCGACGCGATCGAGCGTCTCGTTTTCGCCGCGATAGCGATCGGCCGCGCGTGCATCGACGACGATCCGTTCCTTCGAGCCGAGGTTGCGCTCGACGGCTAGGGTATCGATGGTCACGGCGAGCGGCGCGGCCGCCTTGAAGTCGCCGGTGTTCTGTGCGGGCACGTCCTGCGTCAGCGGTTGGCCGGCCGCTTCCCACGCCTGCAGCCCGCCGTCGAGCACCGCGACTGCGTCGTGTCCGAGCCAGCGCAACAGCCACCAGACGCGCGCGGCGTACATGCCGCCTTGCGCGTCATACGCGACGACCTGCTGACCTTGCTTCAGCCCACGGGATTCCAGCGTTTCGACGAGCCGCGCACGATCGGGCAACGGATGGCGGCCGTTCGAACCGTTCTTCGGCCCGGACAGATCGCGATCGAGATGCAGATAGTGCGCACCCGGCAGATGGCCGGCCAGCCACGCTTTCTCGCCCGCCTCGGTATCGGCGAGGTCGAACCGGCAGTCGATCACGAACACGCTGCCCGGCGCTGCCGTGAGCCGCTCGGCGAGGTTGGTCGCGGAGATCAAGGTGGTGTAATGAGTGTGGGGCATGAGTGTCTCCTCGATACGGGCGATGGCCGCTGCGGCCATCGCCATTCACGCGGCTGGCGCATGGCCGGTCTATGTGGGTAGTCTAAACAAAAAAAGACGGGTCGAAGCCCGTCTTTCTTGAGTCGATCACGACGCCTGGCGGTGCGGATCAGATCGTGCAGAGCTCACGCCGCAGAAATTCGTGGAAGTGCTGCATGCCATCTTCCATCGGGCTTTGATACGGACCGACCTGCGATTCGCCGCGCTCCATTAGCGCGCGGCGGCCCGCGTCCATGCGCTCGGCGATCTCGTCGTCTTCGCGGGCTGTCTCCATATAGGCGGCGCGCTCGGCTTCGACGAAGTCGCGCTCGAACAGAGCGATTTCCTCGGGGTAATAGAACTCGACCACGTTGGTGGTCTTCTGTGGACCGCGCGGGATCAGCCATGACACGACCAGCACGTGCGGATACCACTCGATCATGATGCCCGGGTAGTACACCATCCAGATGGCGCCGAACTCGGGCGGATTGCCGCCGCGAAAGCGCAGCACTTCGTCGTGCCACTTTCGATACGTCGGGCTGCCCGGTTGCTCGAGCGCCTTGTGCACACCGACCGTCTGCACGCTGTACCAGTCGCCGAACTCCCACGTCAGATCATCGCAATTGACGAAGCTGCCGAGGCCAGGATGGAACGGTGCGACGTGATAGTCCTCGAGATAGACCTCGATGAAGGTCTTCCAGTTGTAGTTGCACTCGTGGACTTCGACATGATCGAACATGAAGCCCGAGAAGTCGAAGTGGCGCCGGGTGCCGAGACGCGCGAGATCTTTCGCGACGTCGCGACCCTGCGCCTCGAACAGCAGCCCCTGCCAGTTTTGCAGCGGCGTGGCACCGAGATTCAGGCAGGGGTTGTCGGCGAAATGGGGCGCGCCGAGCAGTTCGCCGTTCAGATCGTACGTCCAGCGATGCAGCGGACAAACGATGTTCTGCGTCTGGCCGCGGCCGTTGAGCATGATGGCTTGCCGGTGGCGGCACACGTTCGACAGCAGCTCGACCTGCAATTGCTGGTTACGTACGAGCACCCTGCCCTCGCGTTCGCTGGGCAAGGCAAAATAGTCCCCCGCCTCGGGCACCATGAGATCGTGGCCGATGTAGCGTGGACCTTTCTTGAAAAGGGTGTCGATTTCGCGCGTAAGAAGCGCGTCGTCAAAGTAAGCCGTGACTGGCAGCTGGCTGTGAACAGACCGCAACTGCAATGCATTGCTCAGATTGGACATTCCCACTCCCGATGAAGACGTGAAAGCAGTGAACAACCCAACCATCGAAGATTCGATTTAGGGAGCCCGCAATTATACCCGTTTCCCCCTGACAGGGGCACTTAAGTCCCTGATTTGGGTTAAAAATGTCAAGAAAGTTCGGCATTTTCACCGCAGACCTCGCGCTTTTTTTCTGCGAGACTTCAGGGTCGAAGCGGGGCAAAGGTGGGCGTCAGACAGGCTCGAAGCGAGGCGGCACGGCGGCCCGCAGGCTGGCGAGCGGATCGAAAGTGTCACTTTTGCCGTAGAATGTCCGACTTGTTTTAATTTTGCGACCATTCATGGCGAAGACCGCATCGAACAGTTCCGCCGCCGCGCCAGCCGAAAGCGGCGATAGTGCGCCGCTGCCGGATAACTACGAGGCCGCGCAGGCGGAGCTGGAAGCGCTCGTCGCGCGCATGGAAGGCGGTAGCCTGAGCCTCGAGGAATCGCTGGCCGCGTACCGCCGCGGGGCGGCACTTGTCGCGTTCTGTCAACAGCAGCTTGAGAAGGTCGAGCAGCAGGTGCGGGTCCTCGATGGCGAGACACTTAAGCCGCTGCCCATGAATACCGCAGGCACAGCCGCGACTGAGAGCGGGGACGACCTATGACATTCGAACAATGGACGCGCTCGGTGCTCGAACGCGTCGAAACAGCTCTGGAACACTATCTGCCGGCCGGAACGATCGAACCCGCCAGACTGCACGAGGCGATGCGCTATGCGGTGCTCGGTGGCGGCAAGCGGGTGCGTCCGCTCCTGTGCCACGCGGCCGGCGAGCTGACCGGCGCGCGCGCCGAATCGCTCGATGCGGCGGCGGCGGCGCTAGAAATGATCCACGTCTACTCGCTCGTGCACGATGACATGCCGTGCATGGACGACGACGAGCTGCGCCGCGGCAAGCCGACTGTCCACGTCAAGTATGACGAAGCGACCGCGCTGCTGGTCGGCGACGCGCTGCAGTCGCAGGCATTCGTCGTGCTCACCTCCGATGTATTGGGCCAGCCGCAGCAGGCCTCGCTCGTGCGCGAACTTGCGCTCGCAAGTGGCTCGATCGGGATGTGCGGCGGTCAGGCCATCGATCTGGCGAGCGTCGGCCAGACGCTGACCCGCCCACAGCTCGAGACCATGCATCGCATGAAGACCGGCGCGCTGCTGCGCGCGGCCGTGCGCATGGGCGCACTGGCCGGCGAGACACCGGACGCGCAGGCTCTGGTTTCGCTCGACGCCTACGCCGCCGCGGTGGGCCTCGCGTTTCAGGTCGTCGACGACATTCTCGACGTCACGACCGACTCCGCAACGCTCGGCAAGACGGCCGGCAAGGACGCGAAGGACGGCAAGCCGACCTACGTGTCGATTATCGGGCTCGACGCGTCGCGCGCGCTAGCGGCGCAATTGCGCAGCGACGCGCATGCCGCGCTTGCACCGTTCGGCGCTCGTGCACAGCGTCTTGCCGAATTGGCCGACCTGGTGGTGAACCGGGTCAGCTGAACGCGAAAGCCCGCCGCCGCGCACCCGCCATCCTCGGGGGTGAATGTATGAAGTGCGGGCGCGTAAGTTTTCCTACAATGGAACGACGATGTACGACTTGCTGAAAACCATCGACGACCCGGCAGCCCTGCGCCGCCTCGATCGCCGCCAATTGCAACCGCTTGCCGACGAGTTGCGCGCCTTTGTGCTCGACAGCGTATCGCAGACGGGCGGCCATCTGTCGTCCAATCTCGGCACGGTCGAGCTGACCATTGCGCTGCATTATGTCTTCGATACGCCGCACGACCGGATCGTCTGGGACGTCGGCCATCAGACCTATCCGCACAAGATCCTGACCGGTCGCCGCGAGCAGATGCACACGCTGCGTCAGTTGGGCGGCATCTCGGGCTTTCCGAAACGCGACGAATCGGAATACGACACCTTCGGCACCGCGCACTCGAGCACGTCGATTTCCGCTGCGCTAGGCATGGCGATCGCGAGCAAGTTGCAGGGCGACAACCGGATGGGCATCGCCGTGATCGGCGACGGCGCGATGACCGCCGGCATGGCCTTCGAGGCAATGAACAACGCGGGCGTCGAAGACGACGTGCCGCTGCTCGTGATCCTCAACGACAACGACATGTCGATCTCGCCGCCGGTCGGCGCGCTCAATCGTCATCTCGCGCGTCTGATGTCGGGGCGCTTCTATGCTGCCGCGCGCGCGGGCGTCGAACGCGTGCTGCGCGTCGCGCCGCCGGTGCTCGATCTCGCGCGCAAGCTCGAGGAGCACGCGAAGGGCATGATCGTGCCGGCCACGCTGTTCGAGGAGTTCGGTTTCAACTACATCGGGCCGATCGACGGTCACGACCTCGATTCGCTGATCCCGACGCTGCAAAACATCAAGGAACTGCGCGGGCCGCAATTCCTGCACGTCGTCACGAAGAAGGGCCAGGGCTACAAGCTGGCCGAGGCCGATCCGGTTCTGTACCACGGCCCGGGCAAGTTCAACCCGGCCGAGGGCATCAAGCCGGCCGCGACGCCGTCGAAGAAGACCTACACGCAGGTGTTCGGGGAATGGCTGTGCGATGCGGCCGAACTCGACTCGCGCGTGATCGGTATTACGCCGGCAATGCGTGAAGGCTCCGGCATGGTCGAGTTCGAAAAACGCTTCCCGGATCGTTACTTCGACGTCGGCATCGCCGAGCAGCACGCGGTGACGTTTGCTGGCGGGCTCGCCGCGGACGGCATGAAGCCGGTCGTCGCGATCTATTCGACCTTCCTCCAACGCGCGTATGACCAGCTGATTCACGACATCGCGCTGCAAAACCTGCCGGTAGTGTTCGCAATTGACCGCGCGGGTCTCGTCGGTGCGGACGGCGCGACGCATGCGGGCGCGTACGACCTCGCGTTCATGCGGTGCGTTCCGAACATGACCGTCATGGCGCCATCTGACGAAAATGAGTGCCGGCAGATGCTGTACACCGCGTTGCAGCAGTCGCATCCGACCGCCGTGCGCTATCCGCGCGGCGCGGGCACCGGTGTCGCCACCGTCAAGCAGATGACCGCCTTGCCGCTCGGCAAGGGCGAACTGCGTCGCGAGACGTCGGCGCCGGCCGGCAAGCGCGTTGCGATCCTCGCGTTCGGCACGATGGTTGCGCCGTCGCTCGCGGCGGGCGAGCAACTCGACGCCACCGTCGCGAACATGCGCTTCGTGAAGCCGCTCGACGCCGAGCTCGTGCGCAAGCTAGCCGAGACGCACGACGCCATCGTCACTGTCGAGGAAGGCTGCATCATGGGTGGCGCGGGTTCGGCCTGCGTCGAAGCCCTGCTCGCAAGTGGGGTTATGCGCCCCGTACTACAATTGGGCCTCCCCGACCGGTTCATCGATCATGGGGACCCGGCCAAGTTGCTCGCCGCGTGCGGTCTCGACGCCGCGGGTATCGCCAGGTCGATCCGCGAACGTTTCCTCGCGAGCGGCGCGCTCGGCGGTCAGTCGTCGGTGAAGCGCGTCGCGTAAAGCGCTGTCGCCTGTCGTGCCGCCGTCATGCGACGGCGGCTTCGGCAATCCCAAGTTTGAACCGACGGGCGTTGCGGCTCGTCACACAACGCCGGCGGGAGCCGGCGTTCGCCGTTGCGCGCGCCGATCCGCACGGCCGCTGGGCGTTTCAAAGGCGCTGCACGATCGTCCCCGTTGCAGCGAAACCTTGGCGCAGCCCGGCGCTTTCCAGAAAGGACAAAAGAATGAATCAGATGAATCCCGCCTTCGTGATGCCCGACGTGCAAAGCACCCCCGACACGCGCCAGATTCCGATCCAGCGGGTCGGCGTAAAGGGCGTGCGGCATCCGTTGACGGTTCGCACGCAAGGCGGTGAAGTGCAGCCGACGGTCGGCACGTGGAATCTCGACGTGCATCTGCCCGCCGAGCAGAAGGGCACGCACATGTCGCGCTTCGTCGCGTTGCTCGAAGAGAACAAGGCGCCCCTCGAACTGGCCACCTTCCGCACGATGCTGGAGGCAATGCTCGAAAAGCTCGAGGCCGAGGCGGGCCGCATCGAAGTGTCATTCCCGTACTTCGTGAACAAGACCGCGCCGGTGTCGGGTGTCCAGAGCCTGCTCGACTATGAAGTCACGCTGACGGGCGAGACCCGCCAAGGCGCGATGCGGCTATTCCTGAAGGTGCTGGTGCCGGTCACGAGCCTGTGCCCGTGCTCGAAAAAGATTTCGCAGTACGGCGCGCACAACCAGCGCTCGCACGTGACGATCGACGCCGAGCTGAACGGCGACGTCGCTGTGGAAGAGTTGATCCGCATCGCCGAGGAGGAAGCGTCGTGCGAATTGTGGGGCCTGCTCAAGCGCCCGGACGAGAAGTTCGTCACCGAGCGCGCGTATGAAAATCCGAAGTTCGTCGAAGACCTCGTGCGCGACGTTGCGCAGCGTCTGAATGCCGATGAGCGCATCGTCGCGTATGTGCTCGAAGCCGAGAACTTCGAGTCGATTCACAATCACAGCGCCTATGCGCTGATCGAGCGGGACAAGCGCCTCGCCTGATGCGTTCTACGTTGGTCCACGCCGTTTCGTTGCGGGAACATCGAAGCAGAAAAGCCGCTCTCGAGCGGCTTTTTTATCGTCTCCCGGCGGCGCTTCAGTGCGCGAGCGACGTCAGATCCCAGCGCGGCTTCACGGTGAACGCGTAGTCGTTGCCGGCCTGTTCGGGCCAGCGTTGCAGACGCAACGCACCGGCCAGTGCGATCATCGCGCCGTTGTCGGTGCACAGCGACAGGTCAGGGTAGTGCACGTAGAAATTGCGCTTCTGCGCGGCCGCCGACAGCGCTTCGCGCAACTGCGCGTTCGCGCCGACGCCGCCCGCCACCACCAGCCGGTTCAGCTTCGTGCGCTTGAGTGCCGCGAGCGATTTCGCGGCCAGCACTTCGACGGCCGCATCGACGAAACCACGCGCGAGGTCGGCCTTCGCCTGCTCGCAGATGTTTGCGCCGCCGAGCCGGTTCGCGTGCGTGAGCACGGCGGTCTTCAGGCCGCTGAAGCTGAAATCGAGGTCGCCGGAATGCAGCATCGGTCGCGGCAGCACCACTGCGCCCGGTGTGCCGAACTCGGCCATGCGCGAGACTTCGGGACCGCCCGGATAGCCGAGTCCGAGCAGCTTGGCGGTTTTGTCGAAGGCTTCGCCGGCGGCGTCGTCGAGCGTTTCGCCGAGCGTCTCGTAGACGCCGACGTCCGTGACGCGCATCAATTGCGTGTGCCCGCCGGAAACCAGCAGCGCGACGAACGGAAACGGCGGCGGCTCGTCGACGAGCAGCGGCGACAGCAGATGCCCTTCCAGATGGTGAATGCCGACGGTCGGCTTGTTCCACGCCATCGCCAGCGAATTCGCGATGCTCGCGCCGACCAGCAGCGCGCCCGCGAGCCCGGGCCCTTGCGTGTAAGCGATCGCGTCGATGTCGCCGCGCGCGACAGCAGCGCGCTCCATCACCTGTTCGAGCAGCGGCAGCGCGCGGCGGATATGGTCGCGCGACGCAAGCTCCGGCACGACGCCGCCGTACTCCCGATGCATCGCAATCTGCGAATGCAGCGCGTGCGCGAGCAGGCCGCGCTCCGTGTCATAGAGCGCGAGACCGGTTTCGTCGCAGGAGCTTTCGATGCCGAGAACGAGCATGATGAATCGCTTGAGACGGGCGCACGCGACGCGCGCCCGAGAGTGAAAGGTGAGCCAGAAAGTATAGCAGCGCGCACAAGCTGGCGCAGGCGGCCGGCAGCCAAGGATGCGTGGGCCCGGCAGGTACAATGCGGCCCCATGGAATCTTTCGATATCGCGGTGATCGGCGCGGGTGCGGCCGGCATGATGTGCGCAGCCGTGGCCGGGCAACTAGGCCGACGTGTCGCGCTGATCGACCACTCGCAGCGTCTCGCGGAAAAAATCCGCATTTCCGGCGGTGGCCGCTGCAACTTCACCAATCTGCATGCGGGGCCGGCCAATTATTTGTCGGCGAATCCGCATTTTTGCCGCTCGGCGCTTGCGCGCTATACGCCGCGCGACTTCATGGCGCTGCTCAAGCGGCATCGCGTGACGTGGCACGAGAAGCACAAGGGCCAGCTGTTCTGCGATCAGTCAAGCGACGCGATCATCGACGTGCTGAAGCACGAATGCGACGCCGGTGGGGTTACATGGCGTACGCCGCTGTCCGTCGAAGAGGTGCGCCAGGACGCCGAAGGGCAGTTCCTGCTCGGCACGACGGCGGGTACGATTGCCGCCCGTGCGCTCGTGATCGCGACGGGCGGTCTGTCGATCCCGAAGATCGGCGCGACCGATTTCGCGTATCGGATCGCCAGGCAGTTCGGCCACAAGCTGATCGACACGCGCCCCGCGCTGGTGCCGCTGACCTTCGCGCCGGCCGACTGGGAGCCGTTCGCGGCGCTGTCGGGCGTGTCGCTCGAAGTACAGCTGTCGACTGGCACTAAAAAGACCGGCGCCGAGTTCACCGAAGATCTGCTGCTTACGCACCGCGGCCTCTCGGGCCCAGGCGTGCTGCAGATCTCGAACTACTGGCAGCCCGGCGAGCCGATCTACATCAATCTGCTGCCGGAGCGCGATGCTGCGGCCGCGCTCATCGACGCGAAAAACGGCACGAAGCGGCAGATCGCTAATCTGTTATCGGAGTGGGTGCCGCAGCGGCTCGCGCACGTCTGGCTCGACACCCATCAGGTGGCCGCCGAGGCCCGCGTGGCTGATCTGTCGGACAAGACGCTGCGCCGCATGGGTGAGGCGTTATCGCGCTGGACGCTCACGCCGAACGGCACCGAGGGCTATCGCAAGGCCGAAGTGACGCGCGGCGGCGTCGATACGCGCGGTTTGTCATCCACGACGATGATGAGCGCGCGCGTGCCCGGCCTCTACTTCATCGGCGAAGCGGTCGACGTGACTGGCTGGCTCGGCGGCTACAATTTCCAGTGGGCGTGGGCATCAGGTGTCGCAGCGGGCGAGGCGGCCGCCGAATACGCGCGGGGGCTTGACGGCGCAACGGCTTTGTGAGAAAGCTCTGCTATACTCCTGAACCTTTACAAAGTTCCGTTATTGAAAAATGACGACCATCCGCGTAAAAGACAATGAGCCGTTCGAAGTCGCCATGCGCCGTTTCAAGCGCACCATGGAGAAAACCGGCTTGTTGACGGAACTTCGCGCTCGCGAGTTTTACGAGAAACCCACAGCCGAACGCAAGCGCAAGAAAGCGGCGGCAGTGAAGCGTCATTTCAAGCGTCTGCGTGGCCAGATGCTGCCAAAAAAGCTCTACTGATTCTGGCGTTGCCCCGCTGCACGCGGCGCGGCAGCATCGACGCCGGTGGCGGCACGCAGTGCCACCACGGCAAACCCGGCCCATCGGGCCAGCCGGCAGGGTCGCATCCACTACGCAAATTGCGCCAACCCGCTTGAGGAAGAAGTCCCAAGCGGGTTTTCGTGCTGATGCGGCGGTATCGCCGCCGTCGACCGGCCGGTTTTTCAACCTTTCAACGCAATGCAGGTGAGTAATGAGTCTCAAGGACCGGATCAACGACGATATGAAAGCTGCTATGCGGGCGCGCGAGACCGAACGTCTCGGAACGATCCGCCTGCTGCTCGCCGCGATCAAGCAGCGTGAAGTCGATGAGCGGATCACCCTCGACGATGCCGCGGTAACCGCCGTCGTCGACAAGATGATCAAGCAGCGCAAGGATTCGATCAGCCAGTTCGAGGCCGCGGCACGTACAGACCTGGCGGACAAGGAAAAGGCCGAACTGGCCATTCTTTCCGCGTACATGCCTGAGCAGATGTCCGAAGCGGAAATCATTGCCCAAGTGCAGGCGGCGGTCGCACAAACTGGCGCGGCCGGCCCGCAGGATATGGGCAAGGTGATGGGCGTGCTCAAGCCGAAGCTGGCCGGACGCGCCGACATGACCACCGTCTCGGCGCAGGTCAAGGCTGCTCTCGCGAAGTAATTGCGTCGGTTCGTCCGGGTCGCGCGTGCCTTCATGGAAGGCAAGGCGCGGGCCGGTCGCGGTGTCGAGCCCGGACTCCGGGCTTGGATTTCGAAGCTTTCCAGGCAGCGTCATTTACTGTGATCCCACCGTCATTCCTGCAGGATCTGCTCAACCGCGTCGATATCATCGACGTGGTCGGCCGGTATGTGCAGCTGAAAAAGGGCGGCGCGAATTTCATGGGGCTGTGCCCGTTTCACAACGAGAAGAGCCCCTCGTTTACCGTTAGTCCGACTAAACAGTTTTATCACTGCTTTGGCTGCGGCGCGCATGGCACCGCCATCGGTTTTCTGATGGAACACGTGGGCGCATCGTTTCCCGAAGCGGTCAACGAGCTCGCGCAATCGGTGGGTCTCACGGTGCCGCACGAGCCTTCGCCCGGATATGGCGGTGCGGCCACTAGCGGCTCCAGCGGCTACGCGCCCGCGGCATCGAGGGCCGCCACCACTGCGCTGTCCGACCTCATGCAGACCGCCTGCGATTACTACCGCAAGCAGTTGCGCGGCGCGTCGGGTGCGATCCAATACTTGAAGAAGCGCGGCCTGACGGGCGAAATTGCCGCGCGCTTCGGCCTCGGCTATGCGCCGGAAGGCTGGCAGAACCTCGAGGCGGCGTTCCCGAACTATCGCGACGACGCGCTGGTCGAAGCGGGTCTCGTGATCGTCAGCGAAAAGTCCGATGCGCAGGGTCAGAACCGCCGCTACGACCGCTTCCGCGAGCGGATCATGTTCCCGATCCGCAATGTCAAAGGGCAGGTAATCGGCTTCGGTGGCCGCGTGCTCGACGGCGGCGAGCCAAAGTATTTGAATTCGCCGGAAACGCCGCTATTTAACAAGGGCAGCGAGTTGTACGGGCTGTTCGAGGCGCGTCTTGCGATTCGAGAGCAGCGTTACGTGCTGGTCGTCGAAGGCTATATGGACGTGGTCGCGCTGGCCCAATTGGGCTTCCAGAACGCGGTCGCGACTCTCGGCACGGCTTGCACGCCGATTCATGTGCAGAAACTGATGCGCCAGACCGACACGGTCATCTTCAGTTTCGACGGCGACGCGGCCGGCCGGCGCGCGGCGCGTCGGGCACTCGATGCGTGCCTGCCGCATGCAGCCGACAATCGGACGATCCGTTTCCTGTTCCTGCCGACCGAGCACGATCCCGACAGCTATGTGCGAGAGTTCGGCACCGAGGCTTTCGCCGAGCAGGTAGAACGGGCAATGCCGCTGTCGCAATTCATGCTCAACGAGGTGCTGAGCGGCAAGGAGCTCGATCAGCCCGAAGGCAAAGCCCGCGCGCTGTTCGACGCAAAACCGCTGCTGCAGGCGCTGCCGGCCAATGCGTTGCGTGCGCAGATCATGCATATGTTCGCGGACCGGCTCGACGTTCCGTTCAGCGAAGTTGCGGCGCTTTGCGAGGTGGACGCGCGGATCGCGGCCGCGGCGCGCGGGGCGCCGGCCCGCAACGACCGGTGCAGTGTGACCGGCATCGAGGAAAAGACGCTGCGCAATCTGGTGATGTATCCGCGCACGGTCGCGGTGCTCGACGAAGAGGCCGAAGAGGCGTTGCTCAGCGTGACCCGGCACGCGGAACTGTTTGCGGAAGTGACGACGCACGCGCGCGCTCTTGGCGATTCTGCAGCGTTCCAGCTGTTGTCCGATCTCTTGCGAAATGGCGCGAACGCCCCAACTTTCGAGGAAATCTTTCGCAAAATTCTAGACTATGATGAAAATGTCCGGGATTTGCTGCTGAAAGACCCGCAGGACGCGGCTGTCATCGAGGAACGACGCGAGCAGGAACGGATTGTCGGCGAGGAATTGAAGGCTGCGATTCTGAAGATGCGATACGACGCTTATTGCGATCGTCTCGAACAACTTTCGCGACAGTCCCGGCATACGCCGGAAGAATTTGCCGAGTTTTCCGAACTCAACCGGAAGCGGGCCGACATGAAGCGTCGGCTCGGGCTCTAACGGAGAGGCCGAAATCTCGGGTGGTACAATCGAAAGTTTCTAGCGGTTTGTTTTTTCAAGGGTTTTCCTAGCAAAGGCGAAAGGCGATGCGATGGCAAAGACGACAGACGGAAATCAGACAACAGGCTCACGCGCTAAAACGCGCACCGGACAAGTTACCGAAGCCAAGCTGACTGCATCCGCCAGAAGAGCGTCCGCTGTCAGCGTTGCACCGGCTGCCGGGAAGAAGTCGTCGACCACTGCGGCCGCGCGGGCCGCACCGGTTCGGGCGGCGAATGCTGTACCACCGCCGGCAGCCAAGCGGGCGGGTGACAGAAGCGCAAGGGAAGCGGCTGCCGTTCAGGACGATGCGGCAGCGCGCGTGACTTCAGTATCCACGGTTCAACCGGCTGTTGTCCAACAGCCGGGGGTCGAGACTACAGCCGGTACGGCGAACTCCATGACGAAAAAGCTGAACGAAGTACCCGTCGATGACGATGCAACCCACACCGAAGAAACCGCTGCCGCAGCACCGGGCAAGACGGAGAAGGTCAAGGCTCGCGACCGTCGTGCAAAGGAAAAAGCGCTGCTGAAGGATGCGTTCGCGTCGTCGCAGCCGGGCACGGTGGAGGAACTCGAGGAGCGTCGTTCCAAGCTGCGCGCGCTGATCAAGCTCGGCAAGGAGCGCGGCTTCCTCACGTACGCTGAAATCAACGATCACCTACCGGACAACTTCACCGAGACCGAGGCGATCGAAGGCATCATCAGCACGTTCAACGACATGGGCGTCGCGGTCTACGAACAGGCCCCGGATGCTGAAACGCTGCTGCTCAACGACAACGCGCCCGCAGCTTCGTCGGACGATGAAGTCGAAGAGGAAGCCGAAGTCGCGCTGTCCACCGTCGACTCGGAATTCGGCCGCACCACCGATCCCGTGCGTATGTACATGCGCGAAATGGGCACGGTCGAGCTGCTCACGCGCGAAGGCGAAATCGAAATCGCGAAGCGCATCGAAGACGGCTTGAAGCACATGGTGATGGCCATCTCCGCGTGCCCGACCACGATCGCCGACATCCTCGCGATGGCCGAGCGCGTCGCCAACGACGAAGTGCGCATCGATGAGCTCGTCGACGGTCTGATCGACGCCGACGCGGAAGACGCCGACGGCTTTTCCGCGCAGGAAGCAGAAGCGATCGAGAACGAAGACGAGGAAGCCGAGGAAGAGGAAGAAGAGGACGAGGAAGAAGACGATGGCACGGCGCAAGCCACGGCCAACGCGGCGCAGCTCGAAGCGTTGCGGCGCGCGTCGCTCGAAAAGTTCGCGTCGATCAGCGAATGGTTCGACAGAATGCGGCGCGCGTTCGAGAAGGAAGGCTACAAGTCCAAGTCGTATCTGAAGGCGCAGGAAACCATCCAGAACGAGCTGATGAATATCCGCTTCACCGCGCGTACCGTCGAGCGTCTGTGCGACACGCTGCGCGCGCAGGTGGATGAAGTGCGTCAGGTCGAGCGTCAGATTCTGCATACGGTCGTCGACAAGTGCGGCATGCCGCGCGCGGAATTCATCGCGCGGTTCCCCGGCAGCGAGACGGACCTCGCATGGGCCGACAAGATCGTCGCCGAGGGGCACGTGTATAGCGCCATCCTCACGCGCAACATCCCCGCGATCCGCGAGCAGCAGCAGCGTCTGCTCGACCTGCAGGCGCGCGTGGTGCTGCCGCTGAAAGATCTGAAGGAAACCAACCGTCAGATGGCTGCCGGTGAACTGAAGGCGCGTCAGGCGAAGCGCGAGATGACTGAGGCGAACCTGCGTCTCGTGATCTCGATCGCGAAGAAGTACACGAACCGTGGCCTGCAGTTCCTCGACCTGATTCAGGAAGGCAACATCGGCCTGATGAAGGCGGTGGACAAGTTCGAATACCGTCGTGGCTACAAGTTCTCCACTTATGCGACGTGGTGGATTCGCCAGGCCATTACGCGTTCGATCGCCGACCAGGCGCGCACCATCCGGATTCCGGTTCACATGATCGAAACGATCAACAAGATGAACCGCATTTCGCGGCAGATCCTGCAGGAAACCGGTCTCGAGCCCGATCCGGCAACGCTGGCCGAGAAGATGGAAATGCCGGAAGACAAGATCCGCAAGATCATGAAGATCGCGAAGGAGCCGATCTCGATGGAAACGCCGATCGGCGACGACGACGATTCTCATCTGGGCGACTTCATCGAAGATACGAACACGGTGGCCCCGGCGGATGCGGCGTTGCACGCAAGCATGCGCGACGTCGTCAAGGATGTGCTCGACTCGCTGACGCCGCGCGAAGCGAAGGTGTTGCGCATGCGTTTCGGCATCGAGATGAGCACCGATCACACCCTCGAAGAAGTCGGCAAGCAGTTCGACGTGACGCGCGAGCGGATTCGTCAGATCGAAGCGAAGGCGCTGCGCAAGCTACGTCATCCAAGCCGGTCGGACAAGCTCAAGTCGTTCCTCGAGGGGAACTGACGGCGGCGGCCGCGGCTGGCCGCGAATGATGCGATCAAAGGGGCCTCCCGATCGTTTCGCGGAAGCGAAGCGGTTGCGGAGGCCCCTTTTCGTGTAGTATGTCGGCCAATCGACGAAACGGGCCCGGCCTTTAGACCGGGTCTTTTTTCTTGGGCTGGACGCCGTGTTGGTTGCAGGCAGTGGACTCATAATCCACCTCCGAAAGGACATCGTGGGTTCGAATCCCACCCGGCCCACCAAAGTATCGAGAAGGGTTCCGAATTCCGGAACCCTTTTTGTTTTTTGGGCTTGGCGAACAGAGCCGCCGGGCAGCTACGCGCCAGTACGCGTCGCCGACGTGGCGCAGCCTCAACGCCTGCCGGGCGACGCCGGCGAAGACCCGCTGCCGCACCGGTGCGAGCGCTGCTTCGCATGGCTGTTCAGGCTGGAGCCGTTCCTCACGACATCGGCCGACGATGTGGCGGACTCTCGCCTCGAGCGTCACTGACGCCTCGAGCGTTGCAAATTCCGTTTCGAGCCAGCGCAATTTCTACAGGCGGCGTCGCCGGGCGAACTGAGCCATGCGGCGCTCGCACACCGGCGTGGCTGTAAGCGCCGCCCGCCTGCCGGTCGTCACGCGCCGCCTGCGATCGCGGGAATAGCCATTGCGCGTGAAACGTCGGGAGACCTTCCCATTCACCTGGACGCCGTCATGCAAACCGATCCAACCATCGATCCCGCCGCGCCACCTAACCAGCCGCTGGAGGAGCCCAACGGCGAGCCACGTCCGTTGCCCGACGCGCCGCCCGACGCCGACCCGCTCGCGCCGGGTTCGTCGCCGGAGGACGAGGAGGCGCTTAGGCGCGGTCAGCGCAACCCATAGGCAGCGACCGCGCGTAATCAGGGAAACTCCGCGTAAAAACGCCCCCGGCCCGGCCGTTAACTGAATACGGAAGGCTTTTGATGCATGCCATCCGCTTTCAGCGCGGGTCTTGTCACGCGGCGGCCGGCGCCGCAATTCACCTCCGGGCAACGCCCGTGCTGAAGGCTTCTTCGTGTCGCGTGCGAATCTTATAAGACGCGAATGAGAGTGCTCCCTAAAACTAGCAATTAGAAGACCGCCGCAGGGGCGGTTTTTTAATAGTGATGCTGACCAGACGCGGCAGGCTCGGACCGTTGCGCCGCCAAGGAGTGGCAGCCATTGTTTGCATCGGCCAATGGACACGATGCGAAGATGCCGATGCAATTGTTTGGCAGCTTAATCGCCACGCTCAAGAGCGATTAATTTCGGGGCGCGCCGGGAGACTACATTAACTCCATTAAGTTCCCGGACATCCAAAAACAAACTTCAAGTCACGCGGGAAACAAACCCTGCCGAAGCGCTCGATTACAAAATTAATGGCCGCCATTTCGTCAATCTGCTCCGGCCCGATTACGTCGTGCGTATTAAAGAACTGTTGCAACGGCACAACTTCGAATATTGACGCGTTGCAAATTCGATTTGACTGGCGCTAAGGATCCGGCGCCTTGATATTGCAATAAACGTCGGAAAAACAAGAAGTTATCCCCGTTGCCGTCGACATTGTTGCGAATTTCGAAAAACCCTGTTGCGCGAATTGCCGGCGCCGCTACCAGGGTGTCCCCCTACACTCACGCTTCGCTTCGAGGGTGCCCGGTTGATCCGAACGGTTCGGCCAAGCGGGCGGCGGCAGACGCGGATGCGTCGGCTGCTGAGGCAGGTCCTGCTCCCCGTAAATTTTTCGAATTGGAGTTCCCATGAAAAAGAGTCTCATCGTCGTTGCGGCTGCCGCATCGTTCGCTTCGGTCGCTCACGCACAAAGCAGCGTGACCCTGTACGGTCTGATCGACGCAGGCCTGACGTACACCAGCAACGTCGCCCACAACTCCAAGTGGGCAGCGGGCAGCGGCGGCATCAACCAGAGCATGTTCGGCCTGCGTGGCTCGGAAGATCTGGGCGGCGGTCTGAAGGCAATCTTCACGTTGGAAAGCGGCTTCAACGTCAACAACGGCAAGTTCGCCAACAACAACGGCATGTTCAACCGCCAGGCGTTCGTCGGTCTGTCGAGCGCGCAATTCGGTACGGTCACGCTGGGTCGCCAGTACGACGCAGCGCAAGACTACCTCGCACCGCTGACCGCAACGGGCAGCTGGGGCGGCACGTACTTCGCGCACCCGTTCAATAACGACAACCTGAACACCAACGGTGGTCTGTCGGTCAACAACTCGGTCAAGTACTCGAGCGCTAACTACGCTGGCTTCACGTTCGGCGGCACGTACGGCTTCTCGAACCAGGCTGGTGGCTTCGCAAACAACCGTCAGTACAGCTTGGGCGCCGCATACCAGTGGCAAGGCCTGCACCTCGGTGCTGCCTACGCTCAGCAAAACAACCCGGCTGCTAACGCAAGCGGCGCATCGGACGGCGTTCTGGCGAACACCGCGGGCGTGCTGCAAGGCAACTTCCGTCAGCGTCAGTTCGGCGCAGGCGCTTCGTACGGCTTCGGCCCGGCGCTGGTTGGCGTGGCATGGACGCAATCGCGCGTCGACAACCTGGTTGGTGCAGCTCCTGGTCAGCGTCAAGGCCACACCAACAACTACGAAATCAACGGCAAGTACAACGTGACCCCGGCTATGGCTCTCGGCGTCGCGTACACGTTCACCGACGCGCGCGGCTACGGCATCAACGCCGACGGTAACGACATGAAGACCCGTTACCACCAGATCGGCCTGCAGGCTGACTACTCGCTGTCGCGTCGCACCGACGTCTACGCTCAGGCTGTGTACCAGCACGCAATGGGTGACGGCGGCGTGGCCTCGATCTACAGCGGCGACAACACGGTTCCGACCTCGTCGTCGAAGAACCAGACCGCTGCTACGGTCGGTCTGCGTCACCGCTTCTAAGCTTCAGCAGAAGCTGCCTGTAGTACGAGAAGGTGCCGTTCGCGGCACCTTTTTTTATGCACGCGACAGCCCGGCTAGCCGGTTGCCGTATCCGAGGCAAAAAAAAACGGGCGTCCCTGTGGACGCCCGTTTTGCCATGACGATCTGGAACGATTCAGAACGTCGTCCGCAGACCGAGCGCAAAGCCGGTCTGACTCTCGCGGCCCAGCAATTCGGCCAGTGCGACGAACTTGCAGCGACAGCCGCTGCCGAGCTGACCGTCGCCGACCGCCGGCGGATCGGCTTCCAGCTGACGCACGTGTGCGGGCTCGCCGAAACCTAGGGCCCAGCGGCCGTCTGCGCGAATGGTGCTGCCGTCAAATCCCGACCTTGTGCGCGTTCAGAATCAGTCGCAGGCCCAGCGCGGTCACCGCACTGGCGGCGATGCGATCGATCCACGCCTTCCAGCGCAGGTAGATCTCGCGCGGCCGTTTGCTCGAAAAGCACAGTGCGACGACCGTGTACCAGCCTGCTTCGATCGCGAAGATCGCGGGCGGCAGCACGAAGTAGCACCACACCGGCGGATGCTGGGGCAGCAGCGCGGCAAAGATGCTGCCGTAATAGACGGCCGTTTTCGGATTGCTGAGTTGCGTGCTCAAGCCGATCCAGAACGATTTGCGCGGATTGCCACGGCTGCCGGTTTGCATGTCGCTGAATGCGAGCGGCTTGGCGGCGCCGCGCCAGATTTTCGATGCCAGATAGACCAGGTAGACGCCGCCGGCCACTTTCAGCGCGACGTAGAGCCATTCGACCGTCGCAAGCAGCGTATAGAGCCCGAGCAACGCGATACCGCTAAAAAAGACGCCGCCGATACCCATGCCAAGCGCCGTTGCGAGACCATCGCCGCGCGACAGACCAATCGCGTTGCGCGCGACGATGACGAAACTGGGCCCCGGACTCATCGCGCCTAACAGCAACGCGGCGAGGATCGTAACGATGGCGGTCGAGGCGGGCATGGTCGTGTCTCCTGATGTAGGGCCGATGAAGCCGGATGTTGTGGCGAATACCGAGTCTCGGATTCTCCGCCAATCGCGCCGCGCAGGCCATGAATACTGGAAAGTCCGAAGTCCCGCAAAGAGTGCAATTGGAAAAAGTCCTTTGCTGCGGCCAAAATACATCGAATGCTAGAATCAGCTTCCATACGCTGAAGTTCCCTCGCAACAACGAGGCGATCCATCAGGCGAGCACGGGCGCAAGTCAAGCCACGTCGAAGCTACGAGCAGCCGCTTTGCTTGACCCCAGCGCTTCGACTCAGGCGCTTTAATTCAGGATCTGACCGGCATCACTTGCAAATGCGGGTTTTCACACGTTTGCAAGGATCGCGTGAATTCGTCGAATTGCGTCCGTTCAAATTGAATTACACAGTGCCTCGCGTCGTTTGCGAGTTGTCAGTCTGTCTAATGCCAGCAAGAGCTGCGACACCAATACGTTATGAAAGAACGAGAAGCACAACAACGACTGTTCGAACGTGATGAGAACCTGCGCGAGCGCATGATCGCGTGGATCCGCCGACGCATGGACGACCACAACATCACACTGGAAGCGCTGGCCGAATGGCTCGAAGCCGATGCGAACGCCGTCTCTGCGGTGCGGTATCGCGACGCGTTCGGCAACACGTGGGACGGTCACGGCGATAAACCTGCGTGGCTCGCGCGCGCGATTCACGCCGGACAAAGCATCGATCATTTCCGCTGCTAAGTCCTAGCAGGCACGCCGCGAACCGCCCGCGCGAAAAAAAGCCCGCGCAAGGCGGGCTCGATCTTTACTGCTCGGCGTTTCGCGACAAATCGCGCATCACAGGTCGAAAAACACGGTTTCCTTATCGCCCTGCATGTGGATATCGAAGCGATACACGTTGGCCGCGCCCGCATCGCGACGCGCGACCAGCGTGCCACGGCGCTCGCCCGGTACCGACGCCAGCACGGCGTCGTTCTCGTTCGCCTGCGCTTCATCCTCGAAATAGATGCGCGTGAACGTATGCATCAGCATGCCGCGCATCGTGACGATCACGTTGATGTGGGGCGCTTCGTCCGGGTTCGCGCGGCCCGGCTTCACCGTCTCGACGATAAAGCGCTTGTGCGGATCGGTACCGGTGCCGACGCGCGCAAAGCCGTGAAAGCCGGTCTTCAGGATCTCCGCACGCCATTCAGGATAGTGGCCGTTCGAGTCCACCTGCGACATCTCGACCATCGCGTCGCCGACCACGTTGCCGTCGCCGTCGAACACCTGACCGACGATCGTGATGTGCTCGCCGGCCGCTTCCCGGTCGGCCAGGACGTGCGTAAACAGGCTCTTGAAGTCGAAGTCGTATTGCTGCGGGCAAAGACCATAGGCGAAGTACGGGCCAACGGTTTGCGAAGGCGTTTGCTTGAGGGTCGTCATGGCTTAGCGCTCCATCGGGGTTTCGTTCGGCCCGCGCAGCACGATGTCGAAATCGTAGCCGAGCGCGTAGGCCTCTTGCGTAATGTCGAGCGAGAACTTCGAGATCAACCGCTCACGGGCACGCTCGGGTGTGCCCTGAAAGATCGGGTCGAACGCGAGCAGCGGATCGCCGGGGAAGTACATCTGCGTGACGAGACGCGAGCCGAAGTGGTCGCCGAACAGCGAGAAGTGGATGTGCTGCGGACGCCATGCGTTCGGATGGTTGCCCCACGGATACGCGCCCGGCTTGATGGTCATGAAGCGGTAGCGGCCTTCGTTGTCGGTGATGCAACGGCCCGCGCCGAGGAAGTTCGGGTCGAGCGGCGCGTCGTGCTGGTCGGCCTTGTGCACGTAGCGGCCGGCTGCATTCGCTTGCCAGACTTCCACGAGCGTGTTGCGCACCGGGCGGCCGCCTTCGTCGAGCACGCGACCCGTCACGATGATGCGCTCGCCGAGCGGTTCGCCGTTGCGCATCGCGTTGCGGGTCAGGTCGTTGTCGAGCGCGCCCAGGTCGTCCGTGCCATAGACCGGCACGCGCTGGTCGCGCAGCCGTTCCTTCAGCGCAATCAGCGGACGCGTCGGACCGCGCTTGACCGACGAACCGTACGGCGGATAGATGTACTCGGGATGGGACGCGAAATCTCGCGGGGAGAGAATTGAATCTTCCATGAGGTGTCTCCGTTGGAGGAATCGTGGGATGCGATGTTATGCCTCGCACTTTATACAAAGCATGCGGTTATGAAAAATGACGTTTTTGGCCATTTCGTATAACCTTCCGTTATGCAACGCAGTCTCGCGGATAGCCGCGTCAAATTCCGTCATCTCCAGTGCTTTCTGGCCGTCGCGCAGTTCGGCAGCGTCCAGCGGGCGGCCGACAGTCTGTCCGTCACACAGCCGGCGGTATCAAAGACGGTCGCCGAGCTGGAGACCATTCTCGGCGTGAAGCTGTTCGAGCGCGGCCGTCACGGTGCGGTGCCGACGCATGAGGGACAGCTTTTCATGCCGCACGCGAGCGCTTGCGTGAGCGCGCTGCGTCAGGGCGTCGATCTGCTGGCGCGCGCCGAGGGCGCGGCTGCGGCCACGCTCGAAGTTGGCGTGCTGCCGACCGTCGCCGCGGTGCTGGTGCCGCCCGTACTGAGGCACTTCGCGACGCAGTGGCCGCGCGTGATCGTGCGACTCGCGACCGGCGCGAATCCCGAATTGCTCGAACGCCTGAAAGCGGGTGCGATCGAATTCGCGATCGGCCGCCTCGCGGACCCCGAGCGGATGGTCGGTCTGAGCTTCGAGCAACTCTTTACCGAGCCGCTGATCGCGGTCGTGCGGACCGGGCATCCGCTCGCGCAAAGGACCGCCTTGCTGGCCACGTCGCTGGAGGAATTTCTGATCGTGCTGCCGCCGTTCGGCACGCTGATCCGCCAGTCGGCCGAGAGCCTGCTCAGCGCATGGGGCGTACCGCCGTTGTCGGCGTTCGTCGAGGTGTTGTCGGTATCGACAGGGCGCGCGCTGGCGCTCGAAAACGGCGCGGTGTGGTTCGTGCCGCAAAGCGCGGTCGAATATGAACTCGCGCACGGCATGCTGGTGCGCTTGCGGTTGCCGTCTGCGGGCACCGGCGAGCCGGTGGGCCTGATCCGCCGCTCGGATACGCAGCCGTCGGCGGTGGGACACGCGTTCATCGAGGCGGTGCGCGAGGTCGCGCGGGGCAGACGGTTGCGAATGCCTCGCGACCCGGTGTAAAAACACGATTCGAAAGCCGCCGCGGCCCGCTTTTTTCTGCGGCACAGTACAAGGAGATTTGCCATGCCCAGCGACTTGCCCACTTCAGAAGCCGCACAGCGCGCCGTGTTGGCGCCGGAGCACAATCCGCTCGGCACGGCCGGCCTCGAGTTCGTCGAGTTCGCCGCGCGCGATCCGCAGGCGCTCGGCGAGACCTTCACGCGGCTCGGCTTCAAGGCGATCGCGCGTCATATCAGCAAGGACGTGACGCTGTACCGTCAGGGCGAGATGCATTTCCTGATCAACGCGGAGCCGGATTCGTTCGCGTGGCGCTATGCGCAGGAGTACGGCGTCGGCATCTGCGCCATCGGGATTCGCGTCGCCGACGCGCAACGCGCGTTCGAACGCGCGGTGGAACTCGGCGCCTGGGAGTTCGAGGGCGAACGCCTCGGTGCGGGCGAACTGCTGATTCCGGCCATTCAAGGCATCGGCGATTCGCACATCTATTTCGTCGATCGTTGGCGCGGGCGAGGCGGTCAGCGCGGCGGCCTCGGTGATATCTCGATCTTCGACATCGATTTCCGGCCCATCGAAATCGACACGGCCGAAGCCGATCTGAGCCACGCGGGCAGCGGCCTGATCGCGGTCGACCATCTGACGCAAACCGTCGGCGAAGGCCGCATGCAGGAGTGGATCGACTTCTACCGCGGCCTGCTGAACTTCCGCGAGATTCACGAGCTGCACGCGAACTGGCACGTGTCGGCGGAATCGCGCGTGATGGTGTCGCCGTGCGGCGCGATCCGCGTGCCGCTCTACGAGGAAGGCACGCGCCGCACCGATCTGATGCACGAGTATTTGCCCGATCATCCGGGCGAAGGCGTGCAGCACATCGCGCTCGCCACCGACGACATCTTCGCGTGCGTCGAGCGTCTGCTCGCGAACGGCGTCGAATTCGTCGAGCCGCCGCCGCGTTACTACAAGCAGCTCGACGCACGTTTGCGGGGCCACGGGCTCGACGTCGAGCGACTGCGGCGCACGCATGTGCTCGTGGATGGCGAGATCGGCGCGGACGGCGTGCCGCTGCTGTTTTTCCAAACCTTCGTGCGCCGCCGTGCCGGCGAGATTTTCTTCGAGATCGTGCAACGCCAGGGACATCATGGCTTCGGCGAGGGCAATCTCGCCGCATTGGCCCAGGCGCGCACGGGCAGCTGAACGTTGCGCGTAGTCGCATGCGTGAGCGGATCACTCACACATGCGGCTTTCGTCACGTCATGCCCCTCGGGCCGCTGCATGACCGGCCGCGCATGGGCATACGACGACGCGCCCGACGAGATCGCACAGTACTTCGTCAGCGAACTGTATCCCGGAGCGTTTTCGGCGGCGTTGGAGCAGGCGGTGACGAACGTGAAACGCCACGCGAAGCCGATTACGAAGTATCGTTGAAGGTCGATCAGGACGCGCGCCGCCTGAACGCATATGGCGGCGCGGGCGCCGGCATCGCAGACGAGGTGCGCAGTGGGGACGTCAGTGTCACGGGATGAAGAGCGGCGCGCTGGCACGCGGAGTGGCGTCGCAGGAGAGCGCGGCGCATCGAATGAACCGCGTGTCGCTGCGCCTTTCGCCGGCAGCGCCGCGCTATTGCAGGCGCTGGAAAGCGACTTGCGCAAGCACGTGCGCGGCGAAGTGCGATTCGACCGGGGTTCGAAAGCATTGTATGCGTCGGATGCGTCGAACTATCGACAAGTCCCGCTCGGTGTCGTCGTACCGGCCGATATCGACGATCTGCTCGCGACGCTCGCCGCATGCCGGCGCAACGACGTGCCGTTTCTCGCGCGCGGCGGCGGCACGTCGCAAAACGGCCAGTGCGTGAACGTCGCGGTCGTGGCCGACGCGAGCAAGTATGTGAGCCGCGTGGTATCGATCGACCCGCTTGCGGGCGTCGCGATCGTCGAGCCGGGCGTCGTCTGCGATACCTTGCGCGATGCCGCCGAACAGCACGGCCTCACGTTCGCGCCCGATCCCGCCACGCATAGCCGCTGCACGCTCGGCGGCATGATCGCGAACAACTCGTGCGGCGCGCATTCGGTCATGGCCGGCAAGACGGTCGAGAACATCGAGGCGCTCGACATCGCGACCTTCGACGGCGCGCGTTTCTGGGTCGGTCCGACCTCCGACGAAGAGCTCGAACGCATCATCGCGGCGGGCGGCCGTCAAGGCGAAATCTACGCGGGGCTCAAGCAACTGCGCGACACGTACGCGGAACGGATTCGCGCGAAATTTCCGCGGATCAAACGGCGCGTGTCGGGCTTCAACCTCGACCAATTGCTGCCGGAAAACGGCTTTAACGTCGCGCGTGCGCTGGTTGGCAGCGAAGGCACTTGCGCGGTCACGCTGCAGGCCAAAGTGCGTCTCGTGAAGAGTCCGGCGAAACGGGCGATCGTCGTGGTCGGCTTCACCGACATTTATACGGCGGCGGACGCCGTGCCGCATTTCATGCGCTGCGGGCCGATTGCCGTCGAGGGGCTCGACCGCGCGATCATTCGGGGCTTGCAGGCGCGCAGCCTGAAGAAGGAGGAGATCGCACTGCTGCCCGAAGGCGATGCGTGGGTCGTGCTCGAATTCGGCGCGGATACGCAAGGCGAGGTGCTGCAACAGGCACGCGACGCCGCCGCGTATTTTCAGTCGGGCGCGGCGGGGCCGCAGATCTCGACGAGGCTCGTCCATGAGCCCGCATTGCAGGCAAAGATATGGTCGATTCGCGAGACGGGCGCGTCGGCGGTCGCGTTGTCGGTGGATCGCGACAAGCCCGATCCGGTGGTCGGCTGGGAAGACGCTGCGGTCGATCCGCTGCGGCTCGGCGATTATCTGCGTGCGTTTCAGGCGCTTGTCGATCGCTACGGCTACGAGACGAGCCTGTACGGGCACTTCGGCGACGGCTGCGTGCACGCGCGCATAACCTTCGATCTGCGCAGCGCCGCAGGTATCGCGACGTGGCGCGGGTTCCTGCGCGAAGCGGCGCAACTGGTGGTCGAATTCGGCGGCTCGCTGTCGGGCGAACACGGCGACGGCCAGGCGAAGGCCGAGTTTCTGCCGATCATGTACGGCCCCGAGCTGATGCGGGCGATGGAGCAGTTCAAGGCGATCTGGGACCCGGCGAATCGTCTGAATCCGGGCAAGGTCGTGCATGCCTACCGCGCCGACGAAAACCTGCGCATGGGGCCCGCGTACAAACCGGTGACGCTGCATACGAAGCTTGCGTTCGCAAGCCAGCAAGGCGACGGTTTTCAGCGCGCGGTCGAACGCTGCATCGGCATGGGCAAATGCCGCTCGCTCGAAGGCGGGACCATGTGTCCGAGCTATCGCGGCACGCGCGAAGAAAAGTACTCGACGCGCGGACGCGCGCATCTGTTGTGGGAAATGCTGCAAGGCGACGTGATCGCCGATGGCTGGAACAGCCGGGAAGTGAAAGAAGCGCTCGATACCTGCCTCGCGTGCAAGGGCTGCAAGTCCGATTGCCCGACGCATACCGACATGGCGTCGTACAAGGCGGAATTCCTTTCCCACTACTACGAGAATCATCGACGGCCGCGTCAGGCACTGTTCATGGGGCGGATCGGCGAATGGGCGCCGTGGGCCGCCCGTTTTCCGCGCGTGACGAACTTCCTGACGACGGCGCCCGGTTTGTCCGCGCTCGGCAAATGGATGGCCGGTGTAGCGCAGACGCGTGCGTTGCCGCGGTTTGCCGCCGCAACGTATCGACGAAGCGCACCGTCGCAAGGATCTGCGTTTCACGCGGGCGCCAGCGACGCGAAGAAGGCGATTCTGTGGGTTGACACGTTCAACGAGCACTTCACGCCCGAGATCGCGCAGGCCGCCGCTGATGTGCTGACGCAACTCGGCTGGCACGTCGTTCTTCCGAACAAGCGTTTGTGTTGCGGGCGTCCGCTGTACGACTTCGGCCTGCTCGAACGCGCGCGCGAACTGCTTGCGCATATCGTCGACGATCTCGCGGATGACATCGCCGCCGGCGTGCCGCTCGTCGGTCTGGAGCCCGGCTGTCTATCGGTCTTCAAGGACGAGTTGCTGAAGCAGCTCCCCGAGCATGCGTTGGCGAAGAAGCTGTCCGCGCAAACGTATCTGTTCGCCGATTTCGTCGCGCGTCAGCCGTTCGAGTGGCCGACGCTCGCCGCAGATGTGATCGTGCATGGCCATTGTCATCAGCAGGCGCTGTTCGGCATGCAGGGCGATATGGCATTGCTGAACCGGCTCGGCGTCAGATGGAAGCTGCTCGACACCGGTTGCTGCGGGATGGCGGGGTCGTTCGGCTTCAACGTCGAGCATCACGCGTTGTCGGAAAAGATCGGCGAGGACCTGTTTGAGGCCGTGCGCGACGCTATGGCGGCGAATCCGGAAACGATCGTGCTGACCAACGGCTTCAGTTGCCGCGAGCAGATCACGCACGGCACCGGGCAGCACGCGCTGCATATCGCGCAACTTGCGCAACGGGCGCTGGCAGCGCGCTGAGTACGCGCGCATCCTGCCGCGCGCTATTTCCTGGTGGAATCGTTCGGCGACGCCGGCGTGTGCTGAAGGTCCGCGTTGGTCGCCATCCACAACACTTCGGCGTCTTCCTCGCTGGTCGACACCGCCGCGTGGCCCGTCCGGCTGTCGAAGTAGAGGCTGTCGCCTGCGTTCAGATGCGTCGGGGCGTACAGCTCCGAATAGAGGCACACGCTGCCACTGATCACGTAGAGAAACTCCTCGCCTTCGTGGCGACCCCAATCGTCGAATGCGTCGAGTGTGTGCGCCGAGATGCGGATGCGAAACGGCAGCATCGCCTTGTGCGCGAGGTCGGTGGCGAGCAGTTCCATCTGGTAGCCGCGATACGCGTGGCGCTGGCCTTCGTTCTTGCGCGTCAGCGCGCGCCGGCCGCTGGCGCTGACTTTTGGCGTCGAGCCGAACAGTTCGCCGATTTCGATCTTCAGGCCCAGCACGATCTTTTGCAGCACGTCGAAAGTGGGGGACATCAGGCCATTTTCGACTTTCGACAGCGTAGAGCGAGAGACGCCGCACAGACGGCTGGCGGTTTCGAGCGTCATATCCTGCGCCTGACGGGCGGCGCGCACACGCCGTCCGAGATCGGTGGAGGCGGTGTCGGCGGATTTGGTGAGGTGAGTGTCCATGAAGCTTGCCGCTGGTCGGGTATGCGCTTGATCGGGCGAATGAGGTTTCCGATCATAACATTTGGCGCGACTGAAGCCTTGGTGCAGCGCTCGGACGTTCACTCGCATTTCTCATCGGAAACGCCGCCGGCTATCTGACGGCCGCGACGCAATCGATCTCGATGTCGAAATGCCCCGGCCATGCCGGCACGTTGACGAAAATGCGCGCCGGCGGATTCACCGGAAAGTAGCGCTTGTACACCGCGTTGACCGCGGCGAATTTCTCGACCGACGTGCAATAGACGTTGCACTTCAGCACGTGATCGAGCGACGAGCCGGCTGTTTCCAGACACAGCTTCATCTGCTCGAGCACGAGTTCGGTCTGCCGTTCGATTGGCGCGTCGATCACTTCTCCGGTTTCGGGATCGAACGGCGGAAGGCCCGACACGTAGACCGTGTCACCGTGACGTGTGACGGCGCAGGCCGGCGCTTTCAATTTTTCGAGGTACGTGGACAACGGTTCGACGCGGATGATTTCGCGAGCCATGGCGATCTCCTGCTAGAGAGGTTTGCGCGGCGGGGAGGAACCGGCGCAATTGAGGACGTTCGGGCGCTTCACGCGTCGCGAGCGAAAAGTTCATTGAGCTGCTTGCCCGCCGTTGCACTGGCGAAGTCGAAGCGGCCCTCGGCCAGCGCCTGAGCGGCCTGCATGAAGCCGCCCCACGCCGCGCGCGCGAGTGCGCCGCCGACACTGATCCGCCGCACGCCGAGCGCGGCCGCGTCCTGCAACGTCAGAGTCGATGTCGAGCCGATCAACAAATTGACGGGCTTCGGCGCGACCGCCGCGACCACCGCTTCGATCTGCTCGCGCGTCTGGATGCCGGGCGCGTACAGGCAGTCCGCGCCCGCCGCCGCATAGGCCTTCAGACGCGCGATGGCATCGTCGAGATCGGGCTTGCCGGCGACGAAGTTCTCCGCGCGGCCGATCAGCAGCGTGTCGCCGCCGTTCCGATCGATCGCACCGCGCGCCGCGCTGAGCCGCTGCACGGCGACGTCGACTGAAAAGAGCGGCGCAGCGGGGTCGCCGGTCGAATCCTCGATCGACAGACCCGCGACGCCCGTCTCCACCGCGAGCGTCACGCTTTCCGCCACTTCTTGCGGATCGCGGCCGAAGCCGTTTTCAAAGTCCGCATTGACCGGCAAATCGGTCGCATCGACGATCGCGCGCAGGTGCGTGAGGATCGTTTCGCGCGGCAGCGTGTTGTCCGCATGCCCGGTCGACCACGCAAAACCGGAACTCGTGGTGGCGAGTGCCTTGAAGCCAAGCGCAGCCAGATATCGCGCGCTGCCCGCGTCCCATGGATTGGGCAACATGAAACAGCCGGACGAGTGCAGGGAGCGGAAAGCGGCGCGTTTTTCAGCGGCGGTGCGGGGCATCGTATGTCTCCTTGGTGTGACGGAGCGTGGCTTCGTCGTTGAGGGGATGACGTCGGGTCAGCTGGAGCGAGCGAAATCGGCGTTCGCTACGGGAAAGTCTAAGTCCGTATCCGCAATGGCGGGCAGCGGCGCCGTTCTTGACGACCGCAGAAACGCAAAAGCGAGCGCATGCCTCGAAAGCATGGCTCGCTTCATGTCAGATGGAAACGGCGAAAACCGCAACGGCGAAAAAGACTCTTGACTCACCCCTCTTCTCTCGCCAGCACCGCTTGCTATACGTTCCCCAGTCTTCACTGACCGTCCGGATTGACCCACACCGGATGATGGCCCGCTTGCGACGATCCGCCCATCGACGATCCATACCCCGACGTCTCACCCTGGCCCTTCGCGTTCATCGCGGAGACGCGCGCCTCGGCCGCCTGAATGTCCGCTGGATACTGGGCATCGACCGCGGTGGCCGGGTTGTAGCCCGCCTGTTCGAGTTGCTGCAGCTCTGCTTTGACTTCGGCGCGCGTGACCGGCTGTTCCGATTGTGCGAACGACGCGACCGGCGCAGCGATCAAGGCGGCCAGCGCAACTGCCTGGATAAGCGATTTCATGGTGTTTCCCTCCGTAGTTGTGTATCCGGCACCGCAGCCATCGGTGCCATCAACGCAGTCTAGAAGGGAGCGCACTCGGGGAAAACCACTACTCGACTAATTCAGTATTGCCGGGAATGGGCAGTCGGCGAGCTGTAATGTCGGCGTCGCGGGTTTCGTCAAGCAATGAAAAAGCGCGTGTCAGCCCCGTCACACACCTTTGCGCACGTCGATGCGATAAGTCGTGATTTGCCGGTAAGTCTCGCCGGGCCGCACGATCACTTCGTCTTGGCCGGCCATATTGACCTGGTTCGGAAAACCGCCGGCCTCGAGGCACAAACCGGCATGCCGTTGATAGCGAACGCCGCCGCGGCCCGCGTTGCCGTTCAACGCGTTGCCTGTGTAAAACTGGAGGCCCGGCTGATCGGTGGCGACGGTCAGTTCGCGTCCGCTGCCCGGGTCGTAGGCGCAGGCTACTTCGCGCAGCGGCCGCGCGTTGCCGTCGTGCTCGTCGATCGTGCCTGGCTGTGCCTCGCGCAGCACGTAGCAATGATCGAAGCCGCCGGCGCGCGCGAGCTGCGCGTGCGGCCAGTCGAGCCGTCCGCCGATCGGCGCGCTCTGCCGGAAGTCGAATGCGTTGCCCGCGACGTCGGCGAGCTTGCACGGAATCATCGTCGCATCGACTTCGAAAAAACGCTCGGCGTCGATCGACAGCACGTGGCCGCGGATGTCGGTGCCCGCGCGCCCGGTCAGGTTGAAGTACGGATGGCTCGTCAGATTGAGCGGCGTCGGAGCGTCGGTGATCGCTTCGTATCCGATCGTCAGCGTGCCGTCGTCGTCGAGCGAATAGCGCACTTGCACGGTCACGTTGCCGGGAAAACCGGCATCGCCTTCGGGCGACTCGAGTCGCATCAGCAAGGCGCCGTCGTCCTCGCTGACGTCCCACAACGCGCGATGAAAACCGACCGTGCCGCCATGCAGCAGGTTCGGACCTTCGTTGCGATCGAGCGCGTACTCGATGCCGTCGAGCGAAAAGCGCGCGCCCGCAATGCGATTCGCCCAGCGGCCGATCAGTCCGCCCATATAGGTCGAGGCAGCCACGTATTCGGCGGGCGTGTCGTGGCCGAGCAGAATATCGCCGAGACGACCGGCGCGATCGGGCGCATGCCATGACACCAGCGTCGCGCCGAGGTCGCTGATGGCGACCTTCATGCCGTGCGCGTTGCGCAGCGTATAGAGTCGTACGCGATCGCCGCCCTGCAGCGTGCCCCACGGCTCGGAAGAAAGTTGTGCGATGCTGATCATGTGGTCGGTGCGAAGAAAAAATAGAAAAACATGCTCAGCCAGCGGCTTTGGTCTTCGGGCCCGTGCGTTCCTGGTATTCGCGCGGCGTGCAGCCGAGTTCGCGGCGAAATACCGCGTACATATATTGCAGCGACGTGAAGCCGCAACGAATCGCGACCTCCGCGCTCGACGCATCGCGTTTCGCGAGCAGGGACTTCGCGACGTCGAGCTTGTGGCGCAGGATCTCCTGATGCACGGTGCACTGACGCTCACGCCGGAAATACTCTTCGAGCGACGAACGCGACACGCCTACATAGTCTGCCACCTGCTCGGTGCGGATGCCCTGGCACGCGTACTGGCGAATGAAATGGCGCGCGCGCATCACGTAGGGACTCGCGAGCGGCTGATGCCGCGTCGATTCGAGCACGTTGATGCCGACCGGCGGCACCAGAATGCGACGGCCCGGAAAACGCGCGCCGTGCAGCATCTGATGCAGGATGTGCGCGGCGGTGCGGCCCATTTCCTCGGTGCCCTGAATCACCGACGACAGCGGAATGCGCGTCAGCGTACGCGTGAGCGGATCGTTGTCGATGCCGATGATCGCGACTTCCTCGGGCACCGGAATGCCCGCGATCAGACATGCCTGCAGCAAATGCCGTGCACGCGCATCGGTCACCGCGATGATGCCGACCGGCTTCGGCAATTGCCGAAGCCACGCGGTGAGCTGTTCGATGGCCTGGTTCCAGGACGGCGCGCTCGTCGACAGACCGCGATAGATCTCGCTGTCGATCTGCGCCGCGCTGCGTCCGTCCGCGCTGCGCAGATGCGCGAATGCAAGCTCGCGCTGTTGCGCCCAACGGTTTTCCTGCGCCTGCGGCAGGCTGTACAGCGCGAAGTTTCCGAGGCCTGCGCCGATCAGATGCGTGTACGCGAGCGACACGAGCTTGCTGTTATCGGTCGCGATATAGGGTAAATCCGAGGGGTACTGCGTCGGATCCTCGTACGACGAACCGACGGCGACCACCGGTAGCGGACAGTCGCGCAGGGCCTCGTTGACGGCGGGGTCGTCGAAGTCCGCGATGATGCCGTCGCCGTCGAAGCGCTGGATACCCGCGAGCCGGCAGCGAAAGTCTTCTTCGAGGAAGAGATCCCATGCGACGCGGGTCGACAGCAGGTAATTGCCGATGCCGGTGATGATCTCGCGATCGTAGACCTTGTTCGCGTTGAACAGCAGCGCGATCCGATGGGTCGTCTGAGGTGCTTGTGGACGGGTCATAGGGGTAAGCGGCGGGTGGATCGACAGACCACACGCCTTTGTCTCCGTTGTGTCGGGTGCCCGGAAGCAGGCCCGTTTTTAAGCGTCTGGTTATTCTAGGCGCCGAATCGCGCGACGGCAGTATACAAACGCGCGGGCGGTAAGAAACATCAAGCGCGCTGCGAAATATCGCAATTGCCGACACATCGTGCAAGCGGCAGCATGGCGTCACCTTGTCGGCCTGCGCGGCTTCTCGCGCGGATTGCAATGCAGCATACATTGGAGACGCCGATGTCCTACTTCGAACACATTCCCGAGATCCGTTATGAAGGCCCGCAATCGGACAACCCGCTTGCGTACCGTCACTACGACAAAACGAGGCAGGTACTCGGCAAGACGCTTGAGGACCATCTGCGGATCGCCGTGTGCTACTGGCATACGTTCGTGTGGCCCGGTGTCGATATCTTCGGCCAGGGCACGTTCCGCCGGCCCTGGCAGCAACCCGGCGACGCCATGGAGCGGGCGCTTCAGAAGGCCGACGCCGCATTCCAATTCTTCTCGAAGCTCGGCACGCCGTACTACACGTTCCACGATACCGACGTCGCGCCCGAAGGCGCGAGCGTGAAGGAATACAGCGAGAACTTCCTGCGCGTGTCCGACTATCTCGCGCGCAAGCAGCAGGATACCGGCGTCAAGTTGCTGTGGGGCACCGCGAACCTGTTTTCGCATCCGCGTTACGCGGCCGGCGCCGCGACCAATCCCAATCCGGAGATTTTCGCCTTTGCCGCCACCCAGGTGCGTCATGCGCTCGACGCGACGCTGCGCCTCGGCGGCGAAAACTACGTGTTGTGGGGCGGCCGCGAAGGCTACGACACGCTGCTCAACACCGACCTCGTGCGCGAGCGCGAGCAGTTCGCGCGCTTCCTGCACATGGTGGTCGAGCACAAGCACCAGATCGGCTTCAAGGGCGCGCTGCTGATCGAGCCCAAGCCGCAGGAGCCGACCAAGCATCAATATGACTACGACGTCGCGACCGTGCACGGCTTCCTGCTGCAGCACGGCCTCGACAAGGAGATTCGCGTCAACATCGAGGCGAATCACGCGACGCTCGCGGGCCACTCGTTCCACCACGAGATTGCGACCGCGTTTGCGCTCGGCATCTTCGGTAGCGTCGATGCGAATCGCGGCGATCCGCAAAACGGTTGGGATACCGATCAATTTCCCAACAGCGTCGAGGAGCTGACGCTGGCCTTCTACGAGATCCTGCGCCACGGCGGCTTCACGACCGGCGGCATGAACTTCGATTCGAAGGTGCGGCGCCAGAGTGTCGATGCGGAAGACTTGTTTTACGCCCACATCGGTGCGATCGACAACCTCGCGCTCGGCCTCGAACGCGCGGCGGTGCTGGTGGAAAACGAGCGCCTCGAGCAGTTCAAGCGGCAACGCTACGCGGGCTGGGATGGCGAGTTCGGCCGCAAGATCCTGGCCGGCGACTACTCGCTGTCGACGCTCGCGGCGCAGACGCTGGCGCGCGATCTGAATCCGCGGCATGTGAGCGGGCAGCAGGAGCAGATGGAAAACATCGTGAATCAGGCGATTTATAGCGGACGTTGAATAAAGATCGCGCGGCCACGTCGACCGCGCGCACCAGCAAGCTGTGGGTTGTCGCTTGTCCGAGTCTGCGGCTCGCAGCGCAGACCGATACGTCCGGTATTCCGGCTATCACTACACAAAGGAGACAGAAATGAAATTCGCCATGCGTCGTAACGTACTGAGTTCGCTGTTGTGCGGAGCGGTACTCGCCAGCCTGTCGCTCGCCGCGCCGCTCGCGCACGCCAGCAAGGATCATCCGGAAATCGGCTTCTGTATCGACGATCTGCGCGTCGAGCGCTGGTCGCGCGATCGCGACTATTTCGTCGCCGCGGCGGAAAAGCTCGGCGCGAAGGTGTCGGTGCAATCGGCCGATGCGAGCGAAGAGCGGCAGATCTCGCAGATCGAAAATCTGATCTCGCGCGGCGTCGACGTGATCGTGATCGTGCCGTTCAACTCGAAGACGCTCGGCAACGTGGTGGCCGAAGCGAGGAAAGCGGGCATCAAGGTCGTGTCGTATGACCGCCTGATTCTCGACGCCGATATCGACGCCTATATCTCGTTCGACAACGAAAAGGTCGGCGAAATGCAGGCGCAGGGCGTCTACGACGTGCGGCCGAAGGGCAACTACTTCCTGCTCGGCGGCGCCCCGACCGACAACAACGCGAAGATGCTGCGCCAGGGTCAGCTGAAGGTGCTGCAACCGGCGATCGACAAGGGTGACATCAAGGTGGTCGGCCAGCAGTGGGTGCCCGAGTGGAGCGCATCGACCGCGCTGCGCATCATGGAAGACGCGCTGACCGCGAACAACAACAAGATCGACGCAGTCGTCGCGTCGAATGACGGCACCGCTGGCGGCGCGATCCAGGCGCTGGCCGCGCAAGGCCTCGCGGGCAAGGTACCGATCTCGGGTCAGGATGCCGACCTCGCTGCCGTCAAACGCGTGGCGGCCGGCACGCAGACGATGACGGTCTACAAGCCGCTGAAGCTGATTGCCGGCGAAGCGGCGAAGCTGTCGGTCGCGCTCGCCAAGGGCGAGAAGCCGGCCTTCAATGCGCAATACGATAACGGCAAGAAAAAGGTCGATACGGTGCTGCTGCAGCCGACCAAGCTGACCAAGGCGAACCTCGACACGGTCGTGAAGGACGGCTTCTACACGCAGGAACAGCTCGCGAGCAAATAAAACGGAGACGGGCGCGATGTTCGGCCACGCTCCCGGGTCATCGCGCCCGGGAGCGTGGCCGAACATCGGCCCACCTTGCAGCGAGGCATATCGAATGACGCAACCTCTTCTGACGATGCGCGGCATCGTCAAAGCTTTTTCCGGCGTGAAGGCGCTCGACGGCATCGATCTGAGCGTATCGCCGGGCGAATGCGTGGGCCTGTGCGGCGAAAACGGCGCGGGCAAATCGACGCTGATGAAGGTGCTGTCCGGCGTCTATCCGCACGGTACCTGGGACGGCGAAATAAGCTGGGAAGGCCAGCCGCTGAAAGCCGCGAGTGTACGCGACACCGAACGCGCGGGCATCATCATCATTCACCAGGAACTGATGCTCGTGCCGGAGCTGTCGGTCGCGGAAAACATCTTTCTCGGCAACGAAATCACGCTGCCCGGCGGGCGCATGAACTACGCGGCGATGTATCAGCGCGCCGACGAACTATTGCGCGAACTGGGCATCAGCGGCATCAACGCCGCGCAGCCCGTGATGAACTACGGCGGCGGCCATCAGCAGCTGATCGAGATTGCGAAGGCGCTGAACAAGCGCGCGAAGCTGCTGATTCTCGACGAACCGTCGTCGTCGCTGACCGCCTCCGAAATCGCCATTCTGCTAGACATCGTGCGCGATCTGAAGCGGCGCGGCATTGCCTGCGTGTACATCTCGCACAAGCTCGACGAAGTCGCGGCAGTCTGCGACACGATCAGCGTGATTCGCGACGGCCGCCATGTCGCGACCGAGCCGATGGAGGCACTGACGACCGAGCGAATCATCTCGCTGATGGTCGGCCGCGAGATCAAGAACCTGTTTCCGCGCGAGCCGCATCCGATCGGCGACGTGATCTTCGAAGCGCGCAACGTCACCTGTTTCGACGTGACGAATCCGCGCCGCAAGCGCGTGGACGACGTGTCGTTTTCGTTGCGGCGCGGCGAAATTCTCGGCGTCGCGGGGCTCGTCGGCGCGGGCCGCACCGAGTTGATGCAGGCGATCTTTGGCGCGTATGCGGGCATCAGCGAAGCGAGCGTCGTGCTCGACGGCAAACCACTGAAAATTCGTGCGCCGATCGACGCGATTCGCGCCGGTATCGCGATGGTGCCCGAGGACCGCAAACGCCATGGCATCGTGCCGGGCATGAGCGTCGGTCATAACATCACGCTGGCGGTGTTGCAGCGTTTCACGTCCGGCGGACGCATCGATTCGGCAGCCGAACTCGATACGATACAGACGGAAATGAAGCGGCTTTCCGTGCGTGCCGCGAATCCGATGCTGTCGATTGCAAGTCTGTCGGGCGGCAATCAGCAAAAGGCCGTGCTCACGCGCATGCTGCTGACCAACCCGACGGTGCTGATTCTCGACGAACCGACGCGCGGCGTCGACGTCGGCGCCAAGTACGAGATCTACAAGCTGATCTTCCAACTGGCGCAGCGCGGCATGTCGATCGTGATGGTGTCGTCCGAGTTGCCGGAAGTGCTCGGCATCAGCGACCGTGTGCTGGTAATCGGCGAGGGCGAGTTGCGCGGCGACTTCGTCAACGACGGTCTCACGCAGGAAGACATTCTCGGCGCCGCGATCCGCCCCGTGCATCTATCTTCGAACCCAACCGCAGCGAGTGCCGCATGACTCCCGAAGTAACTTCCCAACCCACCGACACGACCGCGCCGCGAAGCGCGTTCGGCGGCACGCAACGGATCCAGCAACTGTTTGCGCGCTACAAGATTCTCGCGCTGCTGATTGCCGTCGCGGTGATCTGGATTTTCTTTTCGGCGCTCACGCATGGCGCATTCGTCACGCCGCGCAATCTGTCGAATCTGCTGCGGCAGATGTCGATTACCGGCATGCTCGCGTGCGGCATGGTGTTCGTGATCATCGCCGGTGAAATCGATCTGTCGGTCGGTTCGCTGCTGGGCTTGCTCGGCGGCGTCGCGGCGATTCTCGACGTGAACCGGCACTGGCCGATCGGCGTGACGATCCCGGTCGTGTTGCTGCTCGGCATCGCGGTCGGCGTGTTCAACGGCTGGTGGTCGACGTATCGGCGCGTGCCGTCGTTTATCGTCGGGCTCGGCGGCATGCTCGCGTATCGCGGCATTCTGCTCGGCATTACCGGCGGGTCGACGATCGCGCCGGTGTCGGACAGCTTCGTATACGTCGGCCAGGGCTATCTGCCGCGGCTCGCCGGCGACACGCTCGCCGTCGTGCTGTTCGTGCTGCTGGCATTCCTGACGATCCGCCAACGCGCGAATCGGCAGCGTTACCAGCTGCGCGTCGTGCCGTTCTGGCAGGACGTCGCGAAAGTGATCGGCGCGGGCGCGATTCTCGCCGGCTTCGTCGCGATGCTCGACAGTTACGGCGGCATTCCGGTACCGGTGCTGCTGCTGCTCGCGCTGCTCGGCATCTTCACGTGGATCGCGACGCAGACGGTGTTCGGACGCCGCATCTACGCGGTCGGCTCGAACCTCGAAGCGACGCGGCTCTCGGGCGTCAATACCGACCGCGTGAAGCTCGCGATCTTCGCGCTGATGGGGCTGATGTGCGCGTTCGCCGGCATCGTCAACACCGCGCGGCTCGCGGCCGGTTCGCCGTCGGCGGGCTCGATGGGCGAACTCGACGCGATCGCCGCGTGCTTTATCGGCGGCACGTCGATGCGCGGCGGCTCCGGCACCGTGTACGGCGCGCTGATCGGTGCGCTCGTGATGGCGAGCCTCGACAACGGCATGTCGATGCTCGACGTCGACGCGTACTGGCAGATGATCGTGAAGGGCGGCATCCTCGTGCTGGCCGTCTGGATCGATGTGGTGTCGGGTTCGAACCGCCGTTGATCCGGTCGCATGATCGATTCAAGCGCAAGCTTCGCGGTGTGCTGGCGGTGGGTCGCGCTTGCACACCGTCGGCCGCGCGATCGCAGTTAATGAAACGCCCCACGACTTTCCCCCGCCGCTTTCGATTCCCGCCTTCGCACGCCGCACGGCCGCTTCAGGTCCGCGCGCGCATTTAAGTCTCACGCTCGCCGATCCGTCTTATTACTATTCGCAGACAAAGACGGGTGCGTCGGCGCTGTCGCCGCTTTCCTGTCGTCGAGCCAGCCGAGCGAGCCATGCCATGTTGACGCGCAGAACATTCCTGCTTGGCGGCGCTAGTGCGGTCGGCGGGCTGCTGGTCGGCTGGGCCGTGGTGCCGCCGCGGCAGCGCCTGATGACCTCGACGCCGCTGCCGACGCAAGGCTCGCAAGTCGCGCTGAACGGCTGGGTCAAGATCGACGCCGACAACCGCGTGACGATCATGATGCCCAAGGCGGAGATGGGGCAGGGCATCCATACCGGACTGGCGATGCTGCTCGCCGAGGAACTCGACGCCGACTGGTCGCAGGTGCAAGTCGAAGAGGCGCCGATCGACCGGATCTACAACGCGGTGCAGAGCATCGTCGACGATCTGCCGTTTCGCCCCGACGACGACAGCTACGTCCGGCGCGGCACCGTGTGGATCACCAGCAAGGCGGTGCGTGAGATCGGCACGATGATGACGGGCGGCTCGTCGAGCATGAACGATTTGTGGACGCCGATGCGCGAGGCCGGCGCGTCGGCGCGGGTGATGCTGATCGAGGCGGCGGCCGGGCGCTGGGATGTGCCGGTCCGCGAATGCCGTGCGGAAAAGGGCTACGTGCTGCACCCTTGGGGGCACAAGGCGACGTTCGGCGAGTTGTCGTCGATGGCTGCGCGCCAACCGCTGCCGCGCAGCGTCGTCTTGAAGCAGGCCGCCGACTTCAGGCTGATCGGCCAGCCCGTCCGACGCATCGAAGCCGCGTCGAAAATCGACGGCGCGGCGCGCTTCGGGATCGACGTGCTGCCCAACGATTTGCTCTATGCAAGCGTCGTGATGTGCCCGACGCTCGGCGGTACGGTCGCGCATTTCGACGCGACGCCCGCGCAAAAGGTGCCGGGCTTCATCAAGGCGTTGGCCGTGCCGCCGTACGCGGGGGGCACCGGCGGCGTGGCCGTGATCGCGGACAACGCCTATCGCGCGATGAAGGCGGTCGAGGCGATCAACGTGAGCTGGCATGACGGCGCGGCCGCGAAGGTGTCGAGCGCGGAGGTGGAGCGCCGCCTCGTCGACGCGCTCGACGATACGGACGCTCACGTGTATTTCCACAGCGGCAACGTCGACAACGCGATGAGTCGCGCGGCGCGCACGATCGAAGCGTCGTATCACGCGCCGTACCTCGCGCATGGCGCGGTCGAGCCGCTGAACTGTACCGTGCAGGTGTCGGACGGCGCGGCGAGCGTCTGGGTCTCGACGCAAATGCCGGGACTTGCGCGGCAGCATGTGGCGAAAGCACTCGGCATCGACGCCGATCTCGTCGATGTGCAGACGCAGTTGTCGGGCGGCGCGTTCGGCCGGCGCCTCGAACTCGATTTCATCGTGCAGTCCGCGGCGATCGCGCGCGAGGCCGATGGCCGTCCGGTGCAAACCATCTGGTCGCGCGCGCAGGACTTCACGCACGACTTTTACCGGCCCGCGTGTGCGGCATGGCTTCAGGCCGGCTTCGACGAGCACGGCAAGCTGGTGGCGTGGCATGCGAAGTCGGCGGGCCAGGCGATCGTGCCGGATGCGCTCGCGCGTTACTACGGCGTGCCGCACATCCCGATCGACAAGACCACCTGCGAAGGCGCGTTCGATCAGCCGTACGAGTGGCCAGCCGCGCGCGTGTCGCACAAGATCGTCGAATTGCCGGTGCCGGTCGGCTTCTGGCGCTCGGTCGGCCATTCGCATCAGGCCTTCTTCACCGAGAGCTTCACCGATGAAGCCGCCGCGGCCGCCGGCCAGGACCCGATCGCCTTTCGCGCGATGCTGCTCGCGCAGCATCCGCGTCATCTGGCGGTCCTCAAGCGTGTGGAGGCGATCTCGGCGTGGGGACATCCGCTCGAACCCGCCGCCGATGGCGCGCGCTGCGCGCGTGGCGTCGCGTTGCACGAGGCGTTCGGCAGCGTCGTCGCGCAAGTCGCGGAGGTGTCGATCGGGGCGAACCGGCAGATTCGCGTGCATCGCGTGGTGTGCGTGATCGATTGCGGCTTGCCGGTGAATCCGAACCTGATTCGTCAGCAGATGGAAGGCGGCATCGTGTTTGGGCTGTCGAGCGCACTGCAGAACCAGATTACGATCGTCGACGGTCAGGTGCAGCAGAAGAATTTCGTGGACTTTCCGGTCGTGCGGATGAACGTGTGCCCGGCGATCGAAGTCGACATCATGCCGAGTCAGCTGCATCCGCAGGGTGTCGGCGAGCCGGGCGTGCCGCCGGTCGCGCCGGCGGTGGCCAATGCGGTGTTCGCGTTGACGGGGCAGCGTTTGCGCACGCTGCCGTTACGGCTTGCATGACGGCTGACGCGGCGACTCAGGAGGCAAGCATGGCGGTACTCAACATCAACGGACGCAAGGTGAGGGTCGATGCCGATCCGGACATGCCGCTGCTATGGGTACTGCGCTGCGATCTCGGCATGACCGGCACGAAGTTCGGCTGCGGCGTGGGCATCTGCGGCGCTTGCACGATCAATCTCGATGACGCCGCGTGCTTCGCGTGTCAAACGCCGATGTCGAGCCTGCATGCGCAGAAGATCACGACGATCGAGGGTTTGCAGGGACGCGAGGCGCAGGCGCTGAAGGCCGCGTGGATTGAACTCGATGTGGTGCAGTGCGGTTATTGCCAGAGCGCGCAATTGATGGCGGCTTGCGCGTTGCTCAAGCGCAAGGCTGATCCGACCGACGCCGACATCGACGACGCGATGACGCCGGTGGTATGCCGTTGCGGCACGTACCCGCGGGTGCGGGCGGCGATACATCAGGCGGCGGCGACGGCCCGCAAGCGCTGAGTCACTCTCGCAGGCATGCCAGTCAAGGTGCTTTCATAGTCGACGCCGTCGACCCTGCCGACTTCGCCGCCGGCTTGGCCGCGACAGGCGTGGCCTTCAACTGCGGCGGCGTTTCGCCCGGCGTGCTCTGCCCGCCAACCTCCCACCCACCGCCAAGCGACAGGAACAGATTGACCTGATCGATCGCCACCTGGCCCTCCGCCGCCGCAAGCTGCGACTTCGCGGCCGTCAGCGTGCGCGTCGCGTCGAGATCGGAGATGAACGACTCGCGTCCGGCGCGATACAGACGATGCGTTTCATCCGCCGATTGCGCGGCCGATTTCAGCGCCGCGCGCAGCGATTCGGCGCGCGCGTAGTCGGACGCGTAGGTCGCGAGATTGGTTTCGGTTTCGCGCAGCGCGGTCAGCACCACGCCGTCGAACTTCGCGAGCGCGACCTGGCTCGACGCTTCCGCTTCGTGTACGCGCTGGCGCGCGCCATTGGTCGGGAAGGTCCAGCTGATGAGCGGACCGAAGGCCCAACGCGCCGTCGGTTGCGTGGGGATGTCTTCGAGAATCCCGGTGAAGCCCGCCGACGCGCCGATGCTGATGCTCGGATAAAGCGCCCCGGTCGCGACGCCGATGCGCGCCGTCGACGCCGCGAGCTGACGCTCGGCTTCGTGCACGTCCGGGCGGCGCCGCAGCAGCGCGGCGCCGTCGCCGATCGGAATCGGCTGGTGGATTTGCGGTAGCCGGTCGCAAGCGAGCACGGCCGGCGGCAATTGGGACGGCGCCTGGGCGAGCAGCATCGCGAGCCGGTATTGTGCGATCTTGCGGCGCGCGGCGTAGCGCGGAATGTCGGCCGTCAGATTCTCGACTTGAGTCTGGCCGCTCGTGACCGCGGTCTGGTTGCCGCGGCCCGCATCGCGCAGACGGCGCGACACATCCACGCGCTGCCTCTGTAACGCGAGCGATTGCTGCGCGATGCGCAGCTCCTCGGCCGCCGAGCATTGCTCGACGTACGAGCGCACCACGTCCGCGACGACGGTGATACGCGCGAGGTCGTCCGCGGCTTCCACGGCCTCGGTGTCCGCCGCCGCCGCTTCGACGCCGCGCCGCAGCTTGCCGAACAGATCGATTTCGTACGAGATGCTGACGCCCATGTCGCCTTCGTTGGCGACCGGCAGTTTCTCGGTGAGCAGATATTGCTCGGCCGATTCCTGCGCGCGCTCGATCGCCACCGACGCCTTGCCCGAAAAGCCGCCCTGCGCTTGGGCGATGCTCAGCGCCTCGCGCGAGCGCGCGAGATTCGCGGCTGCGACGCGCAGGTCGGTATTCGATTTCAACGCTTCGTCGACGAGACGGTTCAGCACCGGATCGTCGTACAGTTTCCACCAGACGGTCGGCGTGTTGAGCGGCGACGTCAGCCTGGAATCGGCGCCCTCGATCGCGCCGTTCGCCAGAGGCGCATTGACGAGCGCCTGTTTCGGCAGCGCGTAGTTCGGCCCGACGTTGATGCAGCCGTTCAGCGCGACGGTGATCGGCAATAACGGCAGCAGTGGCAGCAGCGACAAGCGCGGCGCCAGCGAGGACAAGGTACGCACGAACTTCATTGCGCTGCGCCCGATGGTGCGGAGGCCGTTGCCGGGGCCGACCGGGCCGACCGGGCGGACCCGGACACTACCGACGAACCCGGCGCCACCGGCGCAGCCGAAGCCGCGACCGCGCCGGATGCGCCGCCCATGCCCGACACGGCTCGTGTCCTGAGCGGCGACAGGTCACGCACCGATACGGTCGCGGTACGCCCCGCGATCAGGCGGAAATCAGCGGGTACTTCATCGAGCGCGACGCGCACGGGTATGCGCTGCGCGAGCCGCACCCAGCTGAAGGCGGGGTTCACGTTCGGCAGCAGATTGGCGCTTTGCGTACGGTCGCGGTCTTCGATACCGGCGACGATGCTCTGCACGTGCCCGCGCAGCGGCTTCGGCTCGCCCATCACGATGATGTCGACCGGCTGGCCGATGTCGATGCCGCGCAGCTTGGTTTCCTCGAAGTAGCCGTCGACCCTGAACGAATGCATGTCGACCACTGCGACCACCGCGCGGCCGGCCGTGACGAATTCGCCGGCGCGCGGCGCCCGGTCGTTCAGATAACCGTCGACCGGGCTTTTGATCGTCGAGCGTTCGAGGTTCAGCTTCGCGGTGTCGATCGCGACGTTTGCGTCGGCGAGCGCGGCTTCGCCCGCGTCGACACGCGAGCGGCTTTCTTCGAGCACTTCGGCGGCGACCAGGTTGCCGAGCTGACGGTTGCGCGCGTATTCGCGGCGCGCCTGATCGAGCGTCGCGCGGCGCTGCTGCGCCGTTGCCTCGGCCTGACGCAACGCGAGCGTGTAGCGCGCCTGATCGATCCTGAACAGCACCTGGCCCTGCTTGACCTGCTGGTTGTCCATGACCTCGACCGACGAAATCAGTCCCGACACGTCGGGCGCGACCTGGATCACGTCGGCGCGTACGTGTCCGTCGCGAGTCCACGGCGCGAACATGTAGTAGCTGACGAGTTTCCACAGCACGAATGCCGCGACCACCACGACGATCAGGGTCAGCAGGATCTGACCGATGGAGAACCAGGTTTTTTTCACGTTATGAGTCTGTGCGAAACGACGACGACAAGGCCCAGCACAAGCACATAGATGCCGAGATCGAAGATGGAGCGATGCCAGACGAAGCGGTAAAAGCCGGCGTGGTCGAGCACGGTGCGAATGCCGAGGTTGATCAGATACGCGATCAACATCAGGACCAGCACGGACGGTACGAACACGCCGAAAATATCGATTTCACCGATCATCGCGGCAGCTGGGAAAGTGGGGATTGGGGTGCGCAAGCGGGCGCAAGCAGGGGCGCACGAATGGGTGCATCACGCGGCGGCCTCCGGTTCGGTCGGCGTTGGTTTCGTGAGCGTCGCCGGAAACAGCGAAAGACGCAAGCCGACCAGCGCGTGCAGCGCGTCGCGCAGCAGGCGCGCCGAGGTTTGCGAGGTCTCGGTCGGCGCAGCGGCGTTGGCGAGCCCCTGCGCGGTGACGCGCGCGACGGCCACATCGATCGACGACATCAGGCTGTCCGGCACCGGCTGGCGGTGGCGTCGATCGACGCAGCTCTCGTAGTATGTACGCACTCCATCGAGCACGTGGTCGATCGCGCCGGCCGCTTCGCCGCCGAGCTTGCGTGTGAGGCGCCGCAGATCGAGCGCATTGAACGCGATGCGCAAATCGCGGAAGCTTTCGATCGACGGATGGCGGTAATCGTCGGTGGCCGCCAAGCGTGGGATCAGCTGCATGAGCCGGTCGAGCATGCGCGCGGAGAGATTGCGCTGATCTTCGATCGGCCGCGTCGACGCAGTCAGCGCGACGTCGGCCCAGCTGGAGCGCAGCAGGCGCGCCGCGGCGAGCTCGGCGCCGAACGGGCGCGTCACGCGGGTCCACAGGTAGGCATAGAGCAGGCCGGCGAGGCCCGCGAGGTTGGCGTTCAGGAACGTCAGGAAGTTCGCGTCGTACGCGTCCTGAATGCTGATGAAGGTGGCCGTGTTCACCGCGACCAGCACCGTCACCATATTGAACTGCGGGCGCGGAATCAGCGTGCCGACCAGAATGAACGGCGCGGAGAACAGGATCACCAGCATCGGGAAGTCGTGCACCTTCGGCAGCACGACGAACAGATAGAGGCCCGCGGCCACCACGCTGACGGCTGTCGCGAGGAAGAAGCGGAACACGAACGGCGCGGGCTCGTCGAGCGCGGCGAAGAAGCAGCAGGCCACGGCCGCGAGCGTGACCGCGCTCGCGCCGTCGTTCCAGCCCGAGGTGATCCACAGCGCGCACGCCAACACCACGGCGGCGCCCGCCGACACGGTCGCGAACAGCATCATGCCGCGATCGTAGAAGCGCTGGGTGCCGCCGAGCCGCCAATGACGAAAATGCGGTCGCCACGTACCTTCCTCGCGCGTGATGATGATGCGCAGCGAGCGGCAGTCCTGCCACACGTCGATGACTTGCCCCAGCCGCCACAGCGCATTCGACAGCAGCGCGCCGTCCCAATGCGTGAGCGCGGCGGCGGGCGGCCGCATCGCGGCGATGCGCTGGCGCAGCGCGTTGGCGGTTTCGTCCGCGTGATAGCCCTCGCTCGGCGCGGGCAGCGGCCGGTTGAACCACTTGATCACGTCGTCGATCAGCGTCCGGAGTCCTTCGGGCCAGTGCTGCGGCCCGTTGTTGTACAGCGCGAGCAGCGGATCGGCGAGCGACGACATGATCGGCAGCAGCAACTGCATGCGCCCGCGTAGCTCATGTGCGCGCGCGAGCACGTCGGGGCGGGTGTGATCGTAGGCGAGCTGGCTCAGCAGCAACTCGAGACCGTTGATCGTGCTCGCGAGCCGTTGCCGCGCGCCGGAAATCGCCGAGCTCGCGATGCGGCCCGACAGCGTTTCGGTCGCATAGAACGCGGCGTCGCGAAACCATGCATCGGTGCGCTCGATGATCGTCGGCGCGAGCCGGCTCGGAAACACCGCGCTGCCGACGATGCTCGCGCAGACGATGCCGAGAATGATCTCCTCGGTGCGGCTGACGGCGAGATCGAAGACGCCGGTCGGATTCGTCACCGACGGCAGCGCGATGATCGGCATCGTATATGCAGCCAGCATGAATACGTAGCTGCGCGCGGTGCGGTCCGACACCGCGAGGTAGAGCATCGTGCCGGTCCACGCCGCGACGACCATGCTGAACAGGTACGGCGATTCGACGAACGGCGGCACCAGCAATACCGCGCCCGACGCGCCGAGCGCGGTGCCCAGCGCACGATAGATCGCCTTCGAACGGGTCGCGCCGACGAACGGGTTCGACACGATGTAGACGGTGGCCATCGCCCAGTACGGCCGCGGTAGTTCGAACGCGAGGCCGATGTAGAGCGCGAGCATCGCCGCGGCGAAGGTCTTGACGGAGAACAGCCAGTCGCGAAGAGTGGGATAGACCATGAACCGTTACGCGGAATCGGCGTTGTGCGGCGCGGTGGTTCGCGCGCCGCGCTTGATGGACTTGCGCGCCTTGACGGGGCCGCGCGATTGGCTGGCCGCTTTTACAGCGCTTTTGCCGCTCGTCGGTTTGACTTTGCTGCCAGGCTCGTCGCCTTTGGCGGGCTTGCGCTTCGCCGACGATGTGCGCTTCGTCGGCTGTTGGCTGGCCGATCCCGCGCGCGCCGGCTGCCCGCGTGGGTTGTGCGTGTCGCGCTCGATGCCGCCTGATTCGGCGCGTCCGGCGGCATCGGTCGTGAATGCGTCGAACACGCGCAGGGCGGCTTCGAGATCGTCGCGCGAAACGCCTTTGAGCGCCTGCGCACGCAGTGTCACCAGCTCCTCTTCCATCTTCGCGGTGACGGCGCGGCCTTCGTCGGTCAGTACCACGGTTTTCGCGCGGCGGTCTTCAGGGTCTTCGTCGCGGCGCATCAGGCCGGCCGCGCACAACTGGTCGAGCAGCCGCACGAGCGATGGCCCCTCGATGCCGACGTGATCGGCGAGGGTGACCTGACGTACCGCCGAGCCGAGCCGGCTGGCGGTCAGAAGCGGCGTCGCGCACGCTTCGGAGACGTTGAAGGCCGCGAGCACGCCATGACTCGTGCGCCGCCACTTTCGGGCGGCGACGACCAGCGTGCTGCTGACAGTGCGGCGCAGCGCATCGAGATTCGACATGGCCGGTATTGTATTTCCAAAACATTCGTTAGCAAGCTATTCAATTGGAAATACTTGATTCACGCGGCCAGCCCGACCCGCACCGTGCGCGCCAGATCGTCGAGCTGGAACGGCTTGCGCAGAATCGTACAATGCTCGATCGCGAGATCGGCAATGTCGACGTCGGCATAACCGGTGGCGAGGATCACCGGCAGGTCGGCACGCAGCTTGCGGGCCGCGGCGATCACGTCGATGCCGTTCATGCCCGGCATCGCGAAGTCGACCATCAGCAGATCGGGTTGGTCGTCGACCAGGCGGTCAAGGCCGGCCTGGCCGTCGGCGGCCTCGGTCACCGTATAGCCCAGCATGCGCAACGATTCAACCAGCATCGCGCGCACTTCGCTGTCGTCCTCGACCACGAGCACGCGCTTGTCACCGACCGCGTTCGCTTCCGCGTCGGACTCGGCTTCGCTGTGCGCGGCCACGCGCTGGCGCATCGGTAGCCAGATCTGCACCGTGGTGCCGACGCCTTGTTCGCTGAAGATGCGCGCGGCGCCGCCGGCCTGCCGTGCGATGCCATACACCTGGCTCAGGCCGAGCCCGGTGCCCTTGCCCACCGGCTTGGTCGTGAAGAACGGATCGAATACGCGCGACACGACATCGGGCGGAATGCCCTCGCCGGTATCGGACACTTCGATCACGACATAGCGGCCGTGCTTCAGCGCCCGGTCGGGCGCGTCGCGCAGGCTCACGTGAATGTCGAGGCGGCCGCCGCCCGGCATCGCGTCGCGCGCGTTGATCGCGAGATTGAGGACCGCGAGCTCGAGCTGATTCGCGTCGGCTTGAGTCCACATTTCGTCGCGCTCGAAGTGGTTGCCATAGCGGATGCCCGAGCCGAGCGACACGGCGATGATGTCGCGCATGCCTTGCAACAGCGCGACGACGTCGATCGCTTTCAGGTTCGGGTTGCTGTTGCGCGAGAAGGTCAGCAACTGGCCGGTCAGTTTCGCGCCGCGCTCGGTCGCGCGCTTGACGGTCGCCGCCATGCCGCGCAGGCGTTCGTCGCCGCACACGCGCGCGATCAGCTCCGCGTTGACCATGATCACGTTCAGCAGGTTGTTAAAGTCGTGCGCGATGCCGCCCGTCAGCTGGCCGAGCGCTTCCATCTTCTGCGCCTGCACGAGCACGGCCTGGACTTTCGCGCGCTCGTGGATCTCGGCCATCAGCCGGTCGTTGGCTGACGCAAGCTCATGGGTGCGCGCGGCGATGCGGCTTTCCAGCGAATCGTTCAGCTGCTCCAGCGCGTCCTGTGCCTCGATGCGCTCGGCCAGCAGCCGCCGGGATTCATATTGCCGCCCGCGTGCCCGCAACGACGACGCCACCGCGCGCCGCAATGTTTCTGAATTGAGTGGGCGCTCGAGCACTACCACGTTGCCGAGCCGTTCGAGCACGTCGCGCCCGCGCGCGGATCGATGACCGGCACTGCGCGCGCCGAGCAGGATGATCGGGAAGTCGGACCATGCGGGCTGCCGTTCGAGCCACGCAAAGAGACCCGAGCCGTGGCCGTTCGCCAGCGCTTCCTCGGTCAGCAGCGCTGCGCCCGCGCCGATGTCGAGCTCGGTGGTGAGCGCGTCGGCGTCGTTGCAGGTCACACAGGCGTGAGCGTCGTTGTGCAGCACAGCGGCGATCACGTCGGCGTCGCGGCCGAACGGCGCAAGGATGAGGACCCGCTGCTCCATCGCTCACCGTCCCGATGTATCGATTAGACGGTTCGTCGAGCCGAGCAACGCGGTGCTGCCGCGATACGAGGGCAGGCCCGACAAGACGCCCTCGAAGTCACGCAGCGCTTCGCCGATCTCGATGCCTTCCGCGCGAAGGCGGAACTGGCGGATCGTGCGTTCATGATCGTTCGCGCGGCTCTTCACGGCGGTCACCGCGGTCAGCACTTCGCCGTGGTGCTCGAAATAGCGGAACAGCAGGACCACGTCGCTCAGGTAGCTGATGTCGATCTCGGTCTGCACTTCGCCGATGATGCCGTGCTGCCCGAGCACGAGCATCGTGATCACGCCCTGCTGATTCAGATAGCCGAGCAGCTCGTGCATGTGCAGCAGCAGGTAGCGCTCGCCGGGCATCGCCTGCAGATAGGCGTTCAGGCTGTCGATTGCGACGTAGCGCACGCGCTCGTTTTCGACCGCGTCGCGCAGGTCGCTCGCCAGTTCACCCGGCGAGATTTCTGCGGGATCGATCTGGCGCAGCGTCAGCAGACCGCTGTCGACGTGCGGCGTGAGATCGATGCCGAGCGTCGCGCAGCGCGTGACCAGGGTGCTGAGCGTTTCGTCGAACACGTAGTACGCGCAACGCACGCCGCGTTGGAGCGCGGCAAGCAGACACGACACGACAGTGGTGGTTTTGCCGACACCCGACGGGCCGATGATCAGCGAATTAGTACCGGGGACGAGCCCGCCGCCGAGCAGCGCGTCAAGGCCGGGCGTGCCGGTGCTGATCGGGTTCGTGTCGAATTCGCTGTGATGCTCGGCGGCGACGAGGCGCGGATAGACGCGCAGGCCGCCGGTGTTCAGCGTGAAGTCGTGGTAGCCCTCGCGGAATTTGATGCCGCGCATCTTCGCGATGCGGAGGCGGCGGCGAGTCCCGCCGTAGTCATGGGCGACGTTGTCGAGGCTGATCACACCGTGCACGATGCTATGAAGCTGGATGCCGGCGCTGCCGCCCGTCGTATCGTCAAGCAGCAGCACCGTGCACTCGCGCGTCGAGAAATGGCGCTTGAGCGCGAGAATCTGCCGACGGTAGCGCAGCGGGTTTTCCGCCAGCAGCCGTAGTTCCGACAGGCTGTCGAGCACGATGCGCGCGGGCTTCAGTTCGTCGACGTGCTGGATCACGTTACGCACGCTTTCGCCGAGTTCGACTTCGGCCGGGTGAAGCACGGTCTGTTCGTATTGCGGTTCGAGCCCTTCTTCGGGCAGCTGTTCGAGTATCGTGAAACGGCTTAGATCCCAGCCGTGGCTCGCGCCGATCGCGAGCAATTCAGCACGGGTTTCGGACAGCCCGATGTACAGGCCGGTCTGCCCTTCGTCGAGGCCTTTCAGTAAGAATTGCAACGCGAAGGTGGTTTTGCCCGTGCCTGGCGCGCCCTCCACGAGGTACATGCGGTTCGGCGTGAAACCGCCGCCCAGGATGTCGTCGATTCCTTCGATGCCCGACGAGAGGCGGGCGGGGGTAGGGGCGGCGATAGTGGTCGACATGATGTTCGAAATGACGTCGGCAATGGCTTCGATCGAAATGGCGCGATGTCGCGGCCGGTATGGCCGTCGGCAATTTGTGTGCCGCCCCGCGTCGTTTGAATAAGCGGACGCTCGCGCGCATGGGCATGAAGCGTGCTGGCGAATGCGAGGCTCGCTGCGAGCCTTTTCGGCGGCACTTTAGAGCTTCACGCTCGACATGAAAACCTATCGACTCTCCGCTTTTGCGTTCACCGTGGCATCGCTCGCGGCGCTGCTGTCGGGCAACGCATCCGCCGACGATAGCCCTAGACCTTGCGCCGCGCTGAAACGGATCGTGGCTGCGGCGCCGGACGGCTTCGCCTCGCTCACGGCCGACGACGGCAAAGGCGTCGCGCAACCCTATGGCGACGACGCGCAATGTTCAGGCGCGCATCGCAGTTTCCAGTGCACGTGGACGCCGCATCAGGCGGCGGGCTCGAACGCGGATGCATTAGAAGCAGTCGCGGCCGACATCGCGTCGTGCCTGCCCGACGCGACGCATGATCAGAATTCGCCGGGACGTCAGCACTTTTATCTCGGTGCGAAGGATCGACGCACCGAGATCACGCTGACGCCCGAGGGGTCCAACAGGTTGCGGCTCGTGGTGTCGGGCAGGTAAGCGACGTCTTGGTTCATACCATGGTGGCGGGCCACCATGTCCAGCCGCGTCGTGAATGGCGTAATTCAACGAGCGACAACGGCGCGATCTCGATGCGACAAAACACGACCGGCGATGCACCGACAGCATGCACGATTGCCGCGCGCAGGAGCGGCGTGTGTGTGATTGCGACGATGGTTCGGTGGTGCGTCGAGACGCGGAAGGCTGCTTCGTTGACGGCATTGCATGAACGCACGTCCGCCTGCTGCGCGTCGAGCCATTCTCCAATTCGACGCACGAGTTGACCGAACGATTCGCCGCCGGGCGGCGCAGCGTCGGGCTCGCATGTCCAGGCGGCGAGTTCGTGCGGCGCTTCATCGGCAATATCCGCGAGACGTTGGCCGCGCCATTTGCCGTAGTCGATATCCGCCAATGCGTCGGCGGCCGTTGCGCTCAGACCGAGCGCCGTGGCGGTGTCACGCGCGCAGCGGGCAGGGCTGGTGAATATGGCGGCGTCGGCGGGAAGCGCGAGATGTTTGCGCGCCGCTTCGGCTTCGGCGCGCCCGCGCGCGTCGAGCGGATCGTCGGCGGGGAAGCGGCCCGCGCGCTGCGCGGCCGTTGCCGCATGGCTCACCAGTAATAGTCGCGTATCCATTCTTTGCCTTTGCGCCGTTTCGCACTTGCCTCGACGGCTCCATCGGCTCGCAGCGCGCGTTGAGGGGGCTCGCCGTCGCGGATGCCGCAGTTTAGCGCGTAGAATAGTGGCGCTGCGAAGCACGGAAGCCGGTGAGAACCCGGCGCGGTCGCGCCACTGTAATCGGCATTGCAATCTACAAGAGCCGAAAGCCAGACCTGGGCTTCGCATCATTCCTCTGCAATCGACTTTCGGGGCGCGTTACCCTCAGGAGATGTCCATCATGACCGAAGCTGTCTTCGATCCCGCCGCCCAACCGGCGGCCCAGCCCACTCCCATTCCTTTGCGCGAACTGTTGCCGTGGGCGGCATTCGGCGCTCTGTTGCTGCTCGCGCTTTACTTCGTTGGTGCGGAAGAGGGGGCGACGTCGCTCGTACCCGGCATGGTCGTGCATGAGTTCGTGCACGACGGCCGCCATCTGCTCGGCTTTCCCTGCCACTAACGGAGTTCGGCATGGTAGGTAAATTGTTAGTGCGGGGGATGCTCGCGGGTATCGTCGCGGGCTTGCTCACGTTCTCGTTCGCGCGAATCGTCGGCGAACCGCAGGTCGATCAGGCGATTTCATTCGGGGAAAAAGCGGCCGCAGCGCGCGGCGAAGCGCCCGAGCCTGAAATCGTGAGCCGCGAGACGCAGGCAGGCCTCGGCCTGCTGACCGGCGTCGTTACCTATGGCGCGGCATTCGGCGGCCTATTCTCGCTGGTGTTTGCGTATTCGTATGGACGGGCTGGGACCTTGAGCGTGCGCGCACTGTCAGCGTGGCTCGCGCTCGGTGCGTTCATTGCGCTCGTGATTGTGCCGAATATCAAGTATCCGGCCAATCCGCCGTCGGTGGGCGATCCGGAGACGATCGGCACGCGCACGGGCTTATTCTTTCTGACAATCGCGATTTCGCTTGTAACGATGGTGTTTTCGCTGAAGGTGCGGCGTCGCGCGGCGGCGAAGCTGGGCGCGTGGAACGGTTCGATCGTCGCGGGGCTCATGTTCGCCGCGATCATCGCAGCTGTGCAACTGTCGATGCCGGTGATCAATGAAGTGCCGGCGGCATTCCCGGCTGTACTGCTGTGGAAGTTCCGCGTCGCGGCGATCGGCATGCAGGTGATCATGTGGACGACGATCGGGCTGCTGTTCGGTGCGATGGTCGAGCGCAGCGCTTTTATGCGTACGAATGCGCATGTGACGAGGAAGTCTGTCTGAATAGCAGCGTGACGCGCGGCCGCGCTTTGCGCGCAACGGGCGAGAACGGTTTTGCTTCAAGTACTTGGCGCGGTTGTGGAGCGGTTATCCACAGGCTTGCGAACATTTTCTGTGGAAAAGCTGCTGAGTGGTTTTTCGCAATGCCACTCTTCTCTTCCTTTCCGGCGACAAGCCGGCAAATAGATCGGACGTCTAAGCAATCGAATTTTCGCACGACGTTGCTCAATTTTTAAGCTCTTCAACTTTTTAGAATAAATTGCGAGAAGGGTATTGACGGAACATGGGCCGCTCTCCATAATCTCGCCTCTCTGCTGCTGATGCAGCGACGCCAGACGAGGCGGTGCCGGGTAGCTGTAATGCCGGTACGGCGGGTTGGGCGGACCGATCTTTAAAAACTAACAGCCGATAAGTGTGGGCGCTTGATGCGCAATGCGGCAGCGGGTTCTGCGGAATCTGCTGTCAGGCAGAAGTATCAAGAAGCCTCACACAGTATCAGAGGAAGGTTGATCTGTCGGAAGACGGATTGATCATCGTCAGTACGTTGAGTGAGCGACCGGTTCAGAGATGGACCGAAAACAGTAACAGGTTTGAACTGAAGAGTTTGATCCTGGCTCAGATTGAACGCTGGCGGCATGCCTTACACATGCAAGTCGGACGGCAGCACGGGGGCAACCCTGGTGGCGAGTGGCGAACGGGTGAGTAATACATCGGAACGTGTCCTGGAGTGGGGGATAGCCCGGCGAAAGCCGGATTAATACCGCATACGCTCGGGAGAGGAAAGCGGGGGATCTTTCGGGACCTCGCGCTCAAGGGGCGGCCGATGGCAGATTAGGTAGTTGGTGGGGTAAAGGCCTACCAAGCCGACGATCTGTAGCTGGTCTGAGAGGACGACCAGCCACACTGGGACTGAGACACGGCCCAGACTCCTACGGGAGGCAGCAGTGGGGAATTTTGGACAATGGGGGCAACCCTGATCCAGCAATGCCGCGTGTGTGAAGAAGGCCTTCGGGTTGTAAAGCACTTTTGTCCGGAAAGAAAGCATCCCTGTTAATACCGGGGGTGGATGACGGTACCGGAAGAATAAGCACCGGCTAACTACGTGCCAGCAGCCGCGGTAATACGTAGGGTGCGAGCGTTAATCGGAATTACTGGGCGTAAAGCGTGCGCAGGCGGTGCTGTAAGACCGATGTGAAATCCCCGGGCTTAACCTGGGAACTGCATTGGTGACTGCAGCGCTGGAGTATGGCAGAGGGGGGTGGAATTCCACGTGTAGCAGTGAAATGCGTAGAGATGTGGAGGAACACCGATGGCGAAGGCAGCCCCCTGGGCCAATACTGACGCTCATGCACGAAAGCGTGGGGAGCAAACAGGATTAGATACCCTGGTAGTCCACGCCCTAAACGATGTCAACTGGTTGTCGGGCCTTCATTGGCTTGGTAACGAAGCTAACGCGTGAAGTTGACCGCCTGGGGAGTACGGTCGCAAGATTAAAACTCAAAGGAATTGACGGGGACCCGCACAAGCGGTGGATGATGTGGATTAATTCGATGCAACGCGAAAAACCTTACCTACCCTTGACATGTATGGAATCCTGGTGAGAGCCGGGAGTGCCCGAAAGGGAGCCATAACACAGGTGCTGCATGGCTGTCGTCAGCTCGTGTCGTGAGATGTTGGGTTAAGTCCCGCAACGAGCGCAACCCTTGTCCCTAGTTGCTACGCAAGAGCACTCCAGGGAGACTGCCGGTGACAAACCGGAGGAAGGTGGGGATGACGTCAAGTCCTCATGGCCCTTATGGGTAGGGCTTCACACGTCATACAATGGTCGGAACAGAGGGTTGCCAAGCCGCGAGGTGGAGCCAATCCCAGAAAACCGATCGTAGTCCGGATCGCACTCTGCAACTCGGGTGCGTGAAGCTGGAATCGCTAGTAATCGCGGATCAGCATGCCGCGGTGAATACGTTCCCGGGTCTTGTACACACCGCCCGTCACACCATGGGAGTGGGTTTTACCAGAAGTGGCTAGTCTAACCGCAAGGAGGACGGTCACCACGGTAGGATTCATGACTGGGGTGAAGTCGTAACAAGGTAGCCGTATCGGAAGGTGCGGCTGGATCACCTCCTTTCCAGAGTCGAGCATTGCTCGCGTCAAGTGCTCACGCTTATCGGCTGTGGTTAAGAAAGCAACGCAGACAGGCTCAGGGGTCTGTAGCTCAGCCGGTTAGAGCACCGTCTTGATAAGGCGGGGGTCGATGGTTCGAATCCATCCAGACCCACCATCCTTGTCTGTGGTGCGGGGCCGGGGGAGTGTGCCCGGGTCTGTGTGGGGCCGGGGGGATTAGCTCAGCTGGGAGAGCACCTGCTTTGCAAGCAGGGGGTCGTCGGTTCGATCCCGTCATCCTCCACCAATCCTCAATGCCAAGGGTTCAGCGCGAAGTGAGGCTGAGTACTTGGCATTGGCGATTGAGCCAGTCAGCGCGGTACGCGATGGAATGTGATACCGGCTGTCGTTCTTTAACAATCAGGAAGAAGTAGTAAGGAGATTCACGAAAGCGTGCCTGGAGATGGGTGCGTGAGTAGGTGAATCAGGGTTGTGATTGTATCGATGTATTTTAAAGGTGATCGAGAGATCGCCTTGGAATACGGCGCAACACGAATACTCAACCTGTAGCGAGTGCGTCTATCCCCTGCGGGGATGGGAGCCACGTAAGCGCCAGGGCGCTAGCGTGGGTCGACACAGAGACACACCCGTTATAGGGTCAAGCGAACAAGTGCATGTGGTGGATGCCTTGGCGATCACAGGCGATGAAGGACGCGGTAGCCTGCGAAAAGCTCCGGGGAGCTGGCAAACGAGCCTTGATCCGGAGATGTCCGAATGGGGAAACCCGGCCCGTATGGGTCATCCTGAACTGAATCCATAGGTTCAGCGAAGCGAACGCGGTGAACTGAAACATCTAAGTAACCGCAGGAAAAGAAATCAACCGAGATTCCCAGAGTAGTGGCGAGCGAAATGGGACCAGCCTGTACTCTTTATTTGTAGTGCTAGCCGAACGCTCTGGAAAGTGCGGCCATAGCGGGTGATAGCCCCGTAGGCGAAAGCATTATGAAAGAACTGGGTGTACGAGAAGTAGGGCGGGACACGTGAAATCCTGTCTGAAGATGGGGGGACCATCCTCCAAGGCTAAATACTCGTGATCGACCGATAGTGAACCAGTACCGTGAGGGAAAGGCGAAAAGAACCCCGGGAGGGGAGTGAAACAGATCCTGAAACCGCATGCATACAAACAGTCGGAGCCTTTGAAAGAGGGTGACGGCGTACCTTTTGTATAATGGGTCAGCGACTTACATTCAGTGGCGAGCTTAACCGATTAGGGCAGGCGTAGCGAAAGCGAGTCCGAACAGGGCGTCCAGTCGCTGGGTGTAGACCCGAAACCAGGTGATCTATCCATGGCCAGGTTGAAGGCACGGTAACACGTGCTGGAGGACCGAACCCACTAACGTTGAAAAGTTAGGGGATGAGCTGTGGATAGGGGTGAAAGGCTAAACAAACCTGGAAATAGCTGGTTCTCTCCGAAAACTATTTAGGTAGTGCCTCGTGTATCACCTTCGGGGGTAGAGCACTGTCATGGTTGTGGGGTCCATTGCGGATTACTACGCCATAGCAAACTCCGAATACCGAAGAGTGCAATCACGGGAGACAGACATCGGGTGCTAACGTCCGGTGTCAAGAGGGAAACAACCCAGACCGCCAGCTAAGGTCCCCAAATATGGCTAAGTGGGAAACGAAGTGGGAAGGCTAAAACAGTCAGGAGGTTGGCTTAGAAGCAGCCATCCTTTAAAGAAAGCGTAATAGCTCACTGATCGAGTCGTCCTGCGCGGAAGATGTAACGGGGCTAAGCCATATACCGAAGCTGCGGATGCACATTTATGTGCATGGTAGGAGAGCGTTCCGTAAGCCTGCGAAGGTGCACTGGAAAGTGTGCTGGAGGTATCGGAAGTGCGAATGCTGACATGAGTAGCGATAAAGGGGGTGAAAGGCCCCCTCGCCGTAAGCCCAAGGTTTCCTACGCAACGTTCATCGGCGTAGGGTGAGTCGGCCCCTAAGGCGAGGCAGAAATGCGTAGCTGATGGGAAGCAGATTAATATTTCTGCACCATTGTGAAATGCGATGGGGGGACGGATCGCGGAAGGTTGTCCGGGTGTTGGAAGTCCCGGTCGCTGCATTGGAGAGGGTGCTTTGGCAAATCCGGGCACAGGACTCAAGGGTGTGGCGCGAGCTTCTTCGGAAGCGAAGCAACTGGAAGGGGTTCCAGGAAAAGCCTCTAAGCTTCAGTTTCACAGTGACCGTACCGCAAACCGACACAGGTGGGCGAGATGAGTATTCTAAGGCGCTTGAGAGAACTCGGGAGAAGGAACTCGGCAAATTGGTACCGTAACTTCGGGATAAGGTACGCCCTGCTAGCCTGACTGGCCTGCGCCAGAAGGGTGAAGGGGTTGCAATAAACTGGTGGCTGCGACTGTTTAATAAAAACACAGCACTCTGCAAACACGAAAGTGGACGTATAGGGTGTGACGCCTGCCCGGTGCCGGAAGATTAAATGATGGGGTGCAAGCTCCTGATTGAAGTCCCGGTAAACGGCGGCCGTAACTATAACGGTCCTAAGGTAGCGAAATTCCTTGTCGGGTAAGTTCCGACCTGCACGAATGGCGTAACGATGGCCACACTGTCTCCTCCCGAGACTCAGCGAAGTTGAAGTGTTTGTGATGATGCAATCTCCCCGCGGCTAGACGGAAAGACCCCATGAACCTTTACTGTAGCTTTGCATTGGACTTTGAACCGGTCTGTGTAGGATAGGTGGGAGGCTGTGAAGCGTGGACGCCAGTCTGCGTGGAGCCGACCTTGAAATACCACCCTGATCTGTTTGAGGTTCTAACCCTGGTCCGTGATCCGGATCGGGGACAGTGCATGGTAGGCAGTTTGACTGGGGCGGTCTCCTCCCAAAGTGTAACGGAGGAGTACGAAGGTACGCTAGGTACGGTCGGAAATCGTGCTGATAGTGCAATGGCATAAGCGTGCTTGACTGTGAGACTGACAAGTCGAACAGGTGCGAAAGCAGGTCATAGTGATCCGGTGGTTCTGTATGGAAGGGCCATCGCTCAACGGATAAAAGGTACTCTGGGGATAACAGGCTGATACCGCCCAAGAGTTCATATCGACGGCGGTGTTTGGCACCTCGATGTCGGCTCATCTCATCCTGGGGCTGTAGCCGGTCCCAAGGGTATGGCTGTTCGCCATTTAAAGAGGTACGTGAGCTGGGTTTAAAACGTCGTGAGACAGTTTGGTCCCTATCTGCCGTGGGCGCTGGATATTTGAAGGGGGCTGCTCCTAGTACGAGAGGACCGGAGTGGACGAACCTCTGGTGTACCGGTTGTCACGCCAGTGGCATCGCCGGGTAGCTATGTTCGGAAGAGATAACCGCTGAAAGCATCTAAGCGGGAAACTCGCCTTAAGATGAGATATCCCCGGGGCTTCGAGCCCCTTGAAGGGTCGTTCAAGACCAGGACGTTGATAGGTCAGGTGTGCACGTACAGTAATGTACTGAGCTAACTGATACTAATTGCCCGTAAGGCTTGATCCTATAACCGGTGTGTGTCGGCAGCCGTTAGCGCTTCAGCGCTTATGGATGCCCCACCCTGCGCAACGCGCAGGGTCTTATGCAGACCCCACACGGTTGAGACCGGTGTTGTGCCAGAAACACCACAACCCCCCACACGAATCCCTTACGCTTCTTCCCGATTGGCTGTGGCGCGCCCGGCTGGCTCCAGCCCCGCGACGCAGCAACCCGTCATGCCTGATGACCATAGCGAGTCGGTCCCACCCCTTCCCATCCCGAACAGGACCGTGAAACGACTCCACGCCGATGATAGTGCGGATTGCCCGTGTGAAAGTAGGTAATCGTCAGGCTCCCCAGCACCTCAGAAACCCCACCCGCCGCGGTGGGGTTTTTGCGTTTACGCGGCCGTCACCGGCATGAACGTCGGTGGCATTCCGCTCGCCGAGAACAACCATGGCTCACGGCTGATGGCGCTGCTCGTCGCCGGCTTGACCGGGCTGACAGGCTGGTGGGTGTTTCGCCGCAGTCGATCTGCCCCGTTCTTCACGAGGCAAACCCGCCGGCGTGATTCAAGCCTGAGCATGCCCGTCTTCGAATACGCTTCGCAACGATTCAAAGAGGGCAACTACTCGTCGATTGCTCCAGTGCGTTATTCGAGCGCGGCAGCCGGCCCGAAGAACTCGTAACGGCTCTGCGATTCCGGCACGCCGATCGCCTTCAGGCCTTTCTTGATCGCCTTCATGAACGCGACCGGTCCGAGGAAATACACGTCGACGTCACGAGTTTGCGGCAGCCACTTCTTCAGACTCGCTTCGTCGACATAACCGACTGCGTGCGCATCGGCATCGCCAGTACGGCGCTGCTCGTAGCAATAGAAGCGCTTTAGTTGAGGATGGCGCGCGGCCAATGCATCGATCGCGTCGCGGAATGCATGCGCGCCGCCATGACGGGCCGCATGAATGAAATGCACCGGACGCTCGGTCTTCAGCGCGGCTTGCAGCATCGCCATCGTCGGCGTGATACCGACGCCGCCGCTGATCAGCACCAACGGCTTGTCGCCAGGTTGCAACGTAAATTCGCCGGCCGGCGCGAACACGTCGAGCGTGTCGTTTTCGTTGATGTGCTCGTGCAGATACTTCGACACGGTACCGTTCGGTTCGCACTTCACGCTAATACGATATTCGCGGCCATCGCTCATCGCGGACAGCGAATAGTTGCGACGGACTTCTTCGCCGTGGATCGATAGACGTACGCCAATGTACTGCCCCGGCTGAAACGCGAGCAATTCGCCGCCGTCATCGGGACGCAGATAGAACGACGTGATCTCGTCGCTTTCACGCACTTTGCGCGCGACGCGGAACAGCCGCGTGCCGCGCCAGCCGCCGGCCGCTGCTTCACTTTCGGCGTAGATCTTCTCTTCGAGACTGATCAGCAGGTCGGCGAGTTGTTGATATGCGGCGGCCCATGCTTCGATCACGGCATCGGTCGCGACGTCTGCGCCGAGTACTTCGCGAATCGCGCGCAGCAGGCACTTGCCGACGATCGGATAGTGCTCGGGCTGCACGTTCAGCGACACATGCTTGTTGATGATCTGCGCGACGAGGCCGCCTAGTTGCTCGAGCTGATCGATATGACGCGCGTACATCAGCACGCCGCTGGCCAACGCGCGCGGTTGGGCGCCGCTTGCCTGGTTGGCCTGGTTGAACATCGGGCGCACTTCCGGATGCTCACTGAGCATCAGATTGTAGAAGTGCGTGGTGAGCGCCTCGCCGCCGCTTTCGAGAAGCGGTACGGTTGCTTTGATGATGGCGCGGTGTTCGGCGGATAGCATAATTTGAGTCCTGATGAAAGTCCGATGAGCGTCTGTCTATCAGCCCGTGTCACAGCCGGTTGCGCAGACCGGTTCTATCAACCACGATCCGTGCCAGGTATAAGATGCATTCAAATCAACGATCTGGTAATTAAGATGGTTCATTCGACTCTAGTCGAACCGACTCGTCACGCAGTCGAACTGACTACGGAAGCTGTGCTCGATGTTTTTACCCCACTGATTCTCGACCTGTCGCGCGAGCTGTCTGAGCGCGAGCGTTATCGGCGGCTGCTCAGCGCGTTGCGCTCGCTGTTTCCGAGCGATGCGGCCGCGCTGCTACGCCTAGAAGGCGATACGCTCGTGCCGCTCGCCATCGACGGTTTGAGCAGCGATACGCTCGGCCGGCGTTTTCGCGTCGCCGAGCATCCGCGCTTCCAGGCGCTGCTAGCCCGGCCCGGGCCGACGCGCTTCGCCGCCGACTCCGATCTGCCCGACCCCTACGACGGACTCGTTCAAGGCATGGCGGTCGGACACCTCGAAGTGCACGACTGCCTGGGGTGCCCGCTATTCATCCGCGGCGAGCCTTGGGGCTTGCTGACGCTAGACGCACTCGACCCGGCGCGCTTCAACACGCTCGACATGGCCTCATTACAGGCGTTTCTCGGCTTGGCGGCCGCGACCGTGAGCGTCGTCGAACGCATCGACGCGCTGGCGCGCAATGGCGAGGAGGCGCAACGTCGCGCGGAAGCGTATCGGCTGGCAAGCAGCGAGAGCCGACGCGAGCTGATCGGCAGCAGCGACGCGCATCGCCGCATGATCAAGGAGATCGAGGTGGTGGCCGGTAGCGACCTGACCGTGCTCGTCACCGGCGAGACCGGCGTCGGCAAGGAGCTGGTCGCGAATGCGATCCACGCACTGTCGCCGCGCGCGAACAAGCCGCTGATCAGCCTGAACTGCGCGGCGTTGCCCGATACGCTCGTCGAAAGCGAACTGTTCGGGCATGTGCGCGGCGCGTTTTCAGGCGCGTCGGCGGATCGGCGCGGCAAGTTCGAACTGGCGGACGGCGGCACCATTTTCCTCGACGAAGTCGGTGAGTTACCGCTCGCGGTGCAGGCGAAGCTGTTGCGTGTGCTACAGAACGGCCAGTTGCAGCGCATCGGCTCGGACCACGAACATCGCGTCGACGTGCGGCTGATCGCCGCAACCAATCGCGATCTCGCCGAAGAAGTGCGCGCGGGCCGCTTTCGCGCCGACCTCTATCATCGCCTCAGCGTCTACCCGTTGCGCGTGCCGCCGTTGCGCGAGCGTGGCCGCGATGTGCTGCTGCTTGCGGGTTTCTTCCTCGAAGACAATCGCTCGCGACTCGGTTTGCTGAGTCTGCGTCTTGCGGCTGACGCGCAGGCCGCGTTGCTGCACTACTCATGGCCGGGCAATGTGCGCGAACTCGAGCATCTGATCGGACGCAGTGCGCTGAAGGCGTTGGCGGCCAATCGTGAGCGCCGCCGTATTCTGACGTTGACCGCCGCGGACTTCGCGTTGTCCGATGCGCGGGATCACGAAGCAAGTCAAACCGCCGCGCAGGGCGAGAAAAGCGAGACGAAAGACTTTCGCAGCGCGGTCACGGAGTTCGAACGCAATCTCGTGCTCGAAGCGCTGATCCGCAACAGGCAGAACTGGGCCGCGGTCGCGCGCGAGCTGGGGCTGGACCGGGCGAATCTGAATCGGCTGGCTAAACGGCTCGGGCTCAAATAAGCGAACAGGCGCAGGGGTGCCGTCGCGGCCCGGCACTAAGGTCAAGCCGCATCGAATCGCCGATCGCGCTGACAACAGATCGTCGGCGCCGCTCGCTGGGTTTAACGTCTTAACGAAAAACAAAGGCCCGCTTCGAAAAATCGAACTTCGCGGAACGCAGCGCGTCGGTCATAGTGGGCCCTAACGAGGACCAACACACTGAATCTGGAGACTCCGTCATGTCCGCTGCCCCAGAGAAACTCGACGATTGGCTCAACAAGCAGGCGGTGGCCGAAGACGACATCACCGCGTTTCCATTGAAGGCGCTTGCCGCCACGCTCGATCGCGAGGAAAGCGGTAACACCGTGCCGCCGTTGTGGCACTGGCTGTACTTTCTGCCGGTCACGCCGCTATCCGAAGTCGGTCCCGACGGACATCCGAAGCGTGGCGGTTTTCTGCCGCCCGTGCCACTGCCGCGCCGCATGTGGGCTGGCGGCCGGCTCACGTTTCATGCGCCGCTGAAGATTGGCGAGCATGCGCGGCGCACGTCGACGATCGCCAATATCGAGGACAAGACCGGCCGCTCGGGCCGCCTCGTGTTCGTCACCGTGCAACATACGATCGAAGTCGACGGCGAGTTGAAGCTCGAAGAGGAGCACGACATCGTCTATCGCGACGCGCCGCAGCAGGGCGCCAGGCCGCAACAGCCGGCGCCCGCGCCCGAAGACGAAACATGGCGCCGCACGATCGACGCCGATGCCGTGATGCTGTTCCGCTACTCGGCGCTGACTTTCAACGGCCATCGCATTCACTACGACCATCCTTATGTCACGCAGGTCGAAGGCTATCCGGGCCTCGTCGTGCATGGACCGCTGATCGCGACGCTGTTGGTCGATCTCGTGCGCCGAGAACTGCCGCAAGCGACGCTGCAAAGCTTCGCGTTTCGCGCGCTTCGCCCCACGTTCGCGGACCTGCCGTTCAGGGTATGCGGCAAGCCCGCCGCCGACGGCAAGACCATCGACCTGTGGGCGAAAGACCACGAAGGTTATCTGACCATGCGCGCGACCGCCGCGCTCGCCTGAATTCCGCAAGACTCGACTATGCAAACCACGCAACACGATTCGTTCGAGGACATTCGCGAAGCCGTGCGCGATCTGTGTCAGCAGTTTTCCGGCGAGTACTTTCGCAAGATCGACGAGGCGCGCGGCTATCCGGAAGAGTTCGTCGACGCGCTGACGAAGGCCGGCTGGCTCGCCGCGCTGATTCCGCAGGACTTCGGCGGCTCGGGGCTCGGGCTCACGGAAGCGTCGGTGATCATGGAGGAGATCAATCGCGCGGGCGGCAACTCGGGCGCGTGCCACGGGCAGATGTACAACATGGGCACGCTGCTGCGGCACGGTTCGGAAGAACAGAAGCGCAACTATCTGCCGAAGATCGCGAACGGCGACCTGCGTTTGCAATCGATGGGCGTGACCGAGCCGACCACCGGCACCGATACGACGAAGATCAAGACGACCGCAGAGCGGCGCGGTGACCGTTACATGATCAACGGTCAGAAGGTGTGGATCTCGCGCGTGCAACACTCGGACCTGATGATTCTGCTCGCACGCACCACTTCGCTCGCGGACGTGAAGAGGAAATCGGAGGGCATGTCGATCTTCATCGTCGATCTGCGCGAGGCGATCGGTCATGGCCTGACCGTCCAGCCGATTCTGAACATGGTCAATCACGAGACCAACGAGCTCTTTTTCGACAACCTCGAAATTCCGGCCGAGAATCTGATCGGCGAGGAAGGGCAAGGCTTCAAATACATTCTCGATGGCCTGAACGCGGAGCGCACGCTGATCGCCGCGGAATGCATCGGCGACGGTTACTGGTTTGTCGATAAAGTCACCGAATACGCGAAGGAACGCGTCGTGTTCGGCCGGCCGATCGGACAGAACCAGGGCGTGCAGTTTCCGATCGCGCGCTCGTTCATCAACGTCGAGGCAGCGAGCCTGATGCGCTTCGAAGCGGCACGTCGTTTCGACGCACATCAACCGTGCGGTGCGCAGGCGAATATGGCGAAGCTGCTCGCGGCGGATGCGTCGTGGGAAGCGGCCAATGCGTGCCTGCAATTTCACGGCGGCTTCGGCTTCGCGTGCGAGTACGACGTCGAGCGCAAGTTTCGTGAAACGCGTCTGTATCAAGTCGCGCCGATATCGACCAATCTGATTCTCTCGTGCGTGGCCGAGCATATCCTCGGGCTGCCGCGTTCGTTCTGACCCGCTGACGGACATCATGAGACCACTCGACGGTATCAAGGTCATCACGCTCGAACACGCGATTGCCGCGCCGTTCTGCACACGTCAACTGGCCGATCTCGGGGCGCGCGTGATCAAGATCGAACGGCCCGGCGTCGGCGATTTCGCGCGCGGCTATGACGAACGCGTGCATGGGCTGTCGTCGCACTTCGTGTGGACCAATCGCTCGAAGGAGAGTCTTTCGCTCGACCTGAAGCAGCCCGCGGCGGCCGAGATTCTCGATGCGTTGGTTGCCGATGCCGACGTGCTTGTGCAGAACCTCGCGCCAGGCGCGGCCGAACGGCTTGGCCTCGGCTACGACACATTGAGCCACAAGTATCCGAAGTTGATCGTCTGCGATATTTCCGGCTACGGCGCGGACGGTCCGTATCGCGACAAGAAGGCGTACGACCTGCTGATTCAAAGCGAGTCCGGCTTCCTGTCGATCACCGGTTCGCCCGGCGCGCCAGCGAAAGCGGGCTGTTCGATCGCCGATATCGCGGCGGGCATGTACGCGTATTCGAACATCCTGAGCGCGCTGTTGCAGCGTGGACGCACAGGACGCGGTTGCCGCATCGATGTATCGATGCTCGAGAGCATGGTCGAGTGGATGGGTTATCCGCTCTACTACGCGATCGACGGTCAGTCGCAGCCCGCGCTTGCGGGCGCCGCGCATGCAACGATCTATCCTTATGGCCCGTTTCCCGCTGGCGACGGCAAGACGGTCATGCTTGGCCTGCAGAACGAACGCGAATGGAAGCTGTTCTGCGAGCGCGTGCTCGAACGGCCTGAACTGGCAACCGACGAACGCTTCGCGTCGAACTCGAAACGCACTGCGGCGCGCGACGCCCTGCGCGAGGTGATCGTCGCGGCGTTCGCGAAGCGGAGCGCGGCGCACGTGATCGATCGACTCGATGAGGCAGGCATCGCGAACGCGCAGATGAATACGCTCGCCGACGTGTGGGCGCATCCGCAACTGAAGGCGCGCGAGCGCTGGCAGGAAGTCGGCACGGCAAAGGGGACGATACCGGCATTGCGGCCGCCTGGTCTGCCTTCCGACCTCGAGCCGCGAATGGACCCTGTGCCCACGCTTGGTCAACATACGGAAGCAATTCTGCGTGAGCTTGGCTACGACAATGGGCGTATCGACGCGCTGCGCGCGGCGGGCACGATCTGATTCGGTAACGACCTCATGAACGACCATCCCAGTCTCACGCTTGCCACTTTCGCCGCGCAACTCGACTTCGACCGCATCCCGCACGAAGTCGTCGAGCGTACTGTCAACCTGTACGTCGATTGGCTCGGCTCCGCGCTGGCCGGCAAAGGCGCGCGCCCGGTCGAGACGATCGCGCGGTTCGCACGCACGGCAGTGGGGGCGACGAACGAGGGCCTCTGCGAGCTGCTGATCGACCGCAGTCGCACCACGCCGTATTTCGCCGCGATGATCAACGGCGCGGCATCGCATTTCGCCGAACAGGACGACGTGCACAATGGCTCGGTGTTTCATCCGGCGACCGTGGTGTTTCCGGTTGCGCTCGCGTTGGCACAGGCAAAGCGAGCGTCGGGTCGCGACTTCATCGCGGCGGCGGTGGCGGGATACGAGGTCGGCATTCGCATCGGCGAATTTCTCGGGCGCTCGCACTACAAGGTGTTTCACACTACGGGCACGGTCGGCACGGTCGCGGCAGCGGCAACGGCAGGACGCTTGCTGGGTTTGTTGCCGTCCAAAATGCTCGATGCGTTCGGCTCGGCGGGCACGCAGGCGAGCGGCCTATGGGAATTTCTGCGCGACGGCGCCGACTCGAAGCAACTGCACACCGCGATGGCCGCCGCGAACGGCCTGATGGCCGCGCAACTCGCCGCCGACGGCTTCAAGGGCGCGACGCACATTCTCGAAGGCGCCCAGGGCATGGCCGCGGGCATGTCGAGCGACGCCGATCCGGCGCGCCTCGTCGATCGGCTTGGCAGCCGCTGGGCGACCGCGGAGACGTCGTTCAAGTATCACGCGGCGTGCCGCCATACGCATCCGGCCGCCGATGCGCTGCTCGCCGTCATGCAGACGCATCGTTTCGCGCCGCGCGACATCGCGAAGGTCGTCGCGCACGTGCATCAAGGCGCGATCGATGTCCTCGGTCCCGTGGTCGCGCCGCGCAGCGTACATCAGGCGAAGTTCAACATGGGCACAGTGCTCGGGCTGGTCGCGCATCACGGCTATGCCGGCGTGACCGAATTCGAGCAGGGTTTCGACGCGAGCGAGATCGCCGCGTTTCGCGACAAGGTCACAATGGCGCTCGACGCTGAAGTCGACGCCGCCTATCCCGCACGCTGGATCGGCAAGGTCACGGTGACGACGACCGACGGCCGCGTGTTCGATGGGCGTGTCGATGAGCCGAAGGGCGATCCAGGCAATACCTTGTCGCGCGACGAGATTGCGACGAAGCTGCATCGGCTGGCGGCGTTTACGGGTGCGGCTAGCGAAGAGGAGGCGGCGCAACTGCTTCGCCGCGCATGGCATATTGCCGAAGAGAAGCAGATTGGCTCGGTATTCGATGCAACTTCGCGCACGATGGTGGCGGCATGAGCGCGTTGCCCCGGTCGTATCTGTTCGTGCCTGGGAATCGGCCTGAGCGGTTTGACAAGGCCTATGCGGCCGGCGCGGATGCGGTGATTCTCGATCTGGAAGACGCGGTGCAGCCGGATCAAAAGGTGCCGGCGCGTGCGGCCGTTGTGGCCGCGGTGTCGGCTAACGCATCGCGGACCGCCTGGGTGCGTATCAATGGCTCGGATACGCCATGGTTTCCAGATGACGTTGCGGCGCTCGTTGGGCAGACCGGCGTCGCCGGAATCGTGCTGCCGAAGGCTGAGACGCGCGAACATATCGGCGCGGTACTGGCCAACGCGCATCCGGCGTTGAGCGTGCTGCCGATTGTCGAGACTGCGCGCGGGTTCGCGAATCTTGCGGAGTTATGCAGCGCGCCGCGCGTGCTGCGTATCGTGTTCGGTACGCTGGATTTTCAGATCGATCTCGGCATCGATGGGGATGGCGAGGAGTTGCATCTGTTTCGCTCGCAGATCGTGCTTGCGTCGAGGCTGGCTGGCATTGGTGCGCCGGTGGATGGCGTGTCGACGACCATTACCGATGCTGATGCGGTGCAAGCTGATGCGCGGCGCGGCCGGCGGTTCGGTTTCGGCGGCAAGCTTTGCATTCATCCGAAGCAGATCGAGCCGGTGCATCGCGCGTATGCATGGAGTGACGCCGAGGTGGAGTGGGCGCAACGGGTGCTTGCGGCTGTCGAGGCGAGCCATGGCGCCGCGGTTGCCGTGGATGGGAGGATGGTCGATATGCCGGTGATTCTGCGGGCGCGGAGGGTTGTGGGCGATTCCTAATGCTTCTGACAATGCGGTTTTCCGTCGCGCCTTCATAGCAGGATTCCTATATATCGAGGGAGCGAGCGTGCTCAGGGCATCCGGTTGAGCGGAAAGTTTCGGTGTCGCAACGTTGTCGGTAAAGAAGATCTGTTCCTCTCAGCACGTCAAAAAAATACCCTCCCGATGAGTACTATTCAAAATCCAGTTCTGCGCGGCTTCAACCCGGATCCTTGCGTATGCCGTGGCAAGAATGCCTGGTATATCGCGGTTTCAACGTTTGAATGGTATCCGGGCGTTCTCATTTACGAATCAAAAGATTTCGTCAACTGGGAACTCAAGGCCACGCCTCTCGACAGACTATCGCAATTGAACCTGATCGGAGAGCAGCCGTCCGGAGGCATATGGGCGCCAGCCCTCTCCTATCACGACGGTCTTTATTGGCTCGTCTATACCGACACCAAGGCATGGAAAGGCGAGCAGAAGATCTCCCCGCTTCGTGACATGCACAACTACCTCGTAACCGCCCCGGACATCACCGGACCCTGGTCGGAGCCCGTGCATCTCGTGTCCGGTGGATACGATCCATCACTGTTCCACGACGAATCTGGCAAAAAGTGGCTCGCCTATATCCGGCGCGATTTCAGAGGTATCTACGAAGACCTGTTCGTCGGAATCGTGCTGCGGGAATACTCGGTACAGGAGGAAAAGCTGATCGGCGAAGAGCACGTCGTCTATAAAGGCGCCAACCTGAAGACCGATTACTTCATGAAATGTCAGATCTACGAGGCTCCGCATTTGCTGAAGAAGGGAGACTGGTATTACCTGATCACAGCGGAGGGGGGCACAGGCTATACACATGCAACGTGTGTATCCAGGTCCCGCGACATTTTCGGTCCATACGAGCTTCATCCTGATACGCCGATGCTCACGTCGCGCGACGCGAATGGACGGATTCAGCGGACCGGCCACGGCAACCTGGTCGAGGGTCCCAACGGCCAGTGGTACATGACGTACCTCGGATCGAGACCGATCGATGCGCACACGAAGCGCTCGCCGCTAGGCCGTGAAACCTGTGTCGCACCTATCGAATGGCATGCCGACTGGCCCCGCCTCGCCAGTGGCGGAGTGGTTCCCGCCGAATCTTTTGCGATCGGCGCGGATATTGAGCAAAGGCTCGACAGCAGTTGGACGATCGATTTCGGACAACGTGCCGCGCTGCCCCTGGAACTGCAGAGTCTGCGCATCCCCATCGGCGACGACTGGTGCAATCTTCACGAACGTCCGGGCTATCTGCGGATAAGGGGGCAAGAGTCGCCGACTTCGCGGTTCCATCAAAGCTTGTTGGCTTGTCGCATCCGTGACTGGCAGTTCGAAGTCGAAACCGCGCTGGAATTTTCACCCAAGTCATATCTGCACATGGCTGGGCTCATGGCGCGTTACGACGAAAACACCTTCTACTATCTGTTCGTCACGCGCGACGACGACGGCACAAAAATCCTGTCCTACATGGAAATGGATGCCGGCAGCTTCGCCTACAGCAATCGACTGGCGACGCTGCCCGAGGCCACCGGGATCGACCTGCGGATTCGCGTCGTGGACGCGAAACTGCGCTTCTTCTATCGCTTGACGCACGGTGACTGGAAGGACCTTGAACTGGAAAAGGATTTCACGAAACTCAGCGATGAATATGCAACCCCCATCGGCTTCACGGGGGCATTCGCAGGTATCACCGTCAACGACATGCTTGGCTTTCGCGAGCCTGCCGATTTCAAGTCGTTCTCGTACCGCCAATTGATCGGCTAAAGCTCGGATTTAGTGTCGTCGCTGTCACTTAATAATAAGGAAGATCTCATGCGCTTTCGTTGGAGACATCGCTACCTCGTACTGCTTATTTTGTTCGCAATCTATCTGCTCTGTTACATGGACAGAATGATCATGGCGGCGGCTATTCCATTCATTGCGTCCGAGTTTCATCTGTCCGCGATGGAAATGGGTGGAATCCTGAGCGCGTTCTTCTTTAGCTACGCGCTATGTCAGATCCCGGCTGGCCTGCTTGCAGACAGATTCGGTCCGCGGCTGATGACGACGATCGGCATCACGTGGTGGACGATTTTCACCGCGCTTACCGGACTGTGCAATTCGCTCGGCTTGATGCTGGTGGTGCGGGTCGCGTTCGGTATCGGCGAAGCGCTTTTTCCTCCCGCCGCGTTCAAGGCACTGTCGGCGTGGTTCCCAAAGCGCGAAGTGGGACGGGCAACCGGGCTGATGATGACCACTAATGCGCTGGGACCCGCATTGGCGCCGCTGTTCGTCGCGGCCGTGATGGCCGCGTGGGGATGGCGCGCGATTTTCACGAGTCTGTTCATACCCGGTGTCGCGATGGCCGTATTCGGCTGGATCTATATCAGAAACAGCCCGAAAGACAGCAAGCACGTTTTGAAGATCGAATTGGAGGAAATCGGTACCAGCGAAAAGTCTTTGTCTGCCTCTGCCGGCAAAGCGGATTTTGCTGGTTTGGTGAAAACGCCGCTGGTCTGGTGGTGCTTCGTCACCTTGTTCGTTTTCAGCATCGCCTCGTGGGGCATCATGAGCTGGTTCCCGACATATCTGCTGAAAGCGCGCGGCCTTTCGACGGGCAGAATGGGCATTATGGCGTCGGTGCCATTTCTCGTCGGCACGATTGCCTATTGCATCACGGGCTTTCTTTCCGACAAGTTCTTCCGCAATCGTCGCGAATTGCTTGTCGTCCTCGGCTGCGTCGTGGCCGCTATCTTTGCCTATCTGACGGCCCATGCGGAGACCGCGGAAACGGCGGTGTTCTTTCAGACGATCGGCTACTTCTTCTCAACCATGGCCGGCTGTTCGCTGTACACCATCCCGAACGTCGCGCTGCCGAACAAGGTCGTCGGGTCGGCAATCGGCTTTGTCAATGCGGCGGGTCAGCTGGCAGGATTTCTTTCCCCGCTGATCGTCGGCTACATCCTGACCAGGACGAATGACGACTTCAATGTCGTATTCCACCTCTTCGTCGGCTGCTTCCTGTTGGCTTCGGTTTCCGCCTGGTTCATCAATACGAGGACGGACCGCAGCGACTCTCTCGCGCGGAGCGCCGGCGCAGACGTGCCCGTGCAGAACCGGACAGCGGGATAAATGGCGCGACGGGGCTTGAGCCGGCGATAATTCCGGCTCAGTCACCGGCTTTTGGCAACGACTCGATCAGTTCATGGATGCGCATCCTGAACTCGAAATCGAGTTCATCGCGCCGCAAGCTGCTCGACACGGCCGTGGTGACGGTCGCCGCGCCGTCGTACATCGCGCGACGGGGGCGGCCGGCAAAGCCGGAAGATCTCAAAGGCCCGAGCCACCGATACCTGGAATTCCGTAATTCGGAGACAGGAAAGAGGGGCGGTTGATCAATCTCTTTCCCGACTGGCCTGACGAGCGCTATCCCCTCTACGCGTGCTATCGGTCACGGCATCACATGCCGGCGAAGACGCGTGCCTTTCTGGACTTCGTTGTCGAGTTGGCGAACGCTCACTAGCGAGCGGCCGTTACCCAAACGGCTTGCATTAATCGACCTCGACGCGCTGCCGCCTTTCGGGTCTGCAAATCGCTTTTTTGCCATTCCCTTAATCAAACCGGAACACTCACCTCCAAAAAGCCCAATTCCCACCCCGCGTCACCTGTCGCACTCTTGAAGCCAACGGCCCTGCACGATCCGACAACGGCCGTTCAGCGCTCTGCCCCGAGCCGCCGCATCGGACGAAGGCGGTCTCGCAGAACTGTTCCGCGCTCGCGCCTCTCGCCCGCGCGCAGCCTAAAAAGACAGGAGACACAATTTGCCAGCCCCCATCAACTCCGGCGCCCGCCTCGACCGCCTGCCGATCACCCGCTTCCACTGGAACATCCTCGGCCTGATCGGCGCGGGTGCTTTCCTCGACGCCTTCGACATCTATCTCGCCAACGGCGTGCTCGCGGCGATGGTCAAAACCGGCTTCACCGATCTCCGCCTCGGCTCGTTCTTCATCTCTGCGACCTTCATGGGCATGATGATCGGCGCGGGGCTGGCAGGTTATCTCGGCGACCGCTTCGGTCGACGCTATTCGTATCAGGCCAATCTCGCGATCTTCGGCATCGCATCGCTCGCCGCCTGCTTCGCGCCGAACATCTACTGGCTGATCCTGCTGCGCTTCGTCATGGGCATCGGCCTTGGCGCCGAACTCGTGGTCGCGGCCGGCACGCTGTGTGAGTTCGTGCCACCCGCCACACGCGGCCGCTGGACCGCGCTGCTCGCGCTGATCATCAACTCCGGTCTGCTCGGCGCGACCGCAGTCGGCTATTGGGTAATTCCACATCTCGGCTGGCGCTACATGTTCGCGATCGCGGGGGTTGGCGCGATGGTCGTGTGGTTCCTGCGGCATCGGATGCCGGAGTCGCCGCGCTGGCTCGAAACGGTCGGCCGGCTCGAAGAGGCGGAGGCCACCGTCTCGGCAATCGAGCGACAGGTCGAGGCGCGCGTCGGCAAACTGCCGCCGGTTTCGCGCGTGGTCAGTCACGAGGTGCCGGCCGCGCCGTTCTCGGCGCTGTTCGCGCGCGGCATGATCGGCCGCACGCTGGTCGCCGCGCTGACCTGCATGGCGATCAACATGTCGCTGTACGGTTTCGTCGCGTGGCTGCCGACGTTCTTCGTCAAGGAAGGCCTGACCATCGTGCAGTCGCTCGGCTTCGTGCTGCTGATGTCGTTCGGTGCGCCCGCCGGCGCTGTCGTCGGTTATCTCGTGACGGACCGCCTGGGGCGACGCAACGGCATCGTGCTGTTCTCGCTTGCAACGATCGTGCTCGGCTTCGTCTACGTGCAGATGCGCGCGCCAGTGCCGATCGCGGTCGTCGGTTTCGCGCTCGTCACGACGATCTATACGGTCTGCACGCTCGGCCTGTTCGGCTATATCCCCGAGCTGTTTCCGACCGCGCATCGCTTGCGCGGCACCGGCGTGGCCGGCACGTGCGGCCGCGCGGCGTCGATGTCGACACCCTACGTCGCGCTGCTGCTCTACACGGAGTTCGGCGTGACGGGTGTGCTGACGATGGTCGGTGGCGTGCTGTTGTTGCTGAGTATCGCGATTCTCGCGCTGCGCATCGAAACGAGTCAGCAGACGCTCGAAGAGATTTCGCCCGATGCCGAGCTGATACCGCAAGCGGAGATGATGCGAGAGTCGGCTTAAGCCGTGCGCGCATCAAGGTGATCTGTCGATTCGGATCTTTCCCCAGCTAAATTTTCACTTCACCCGGTTAAGATGAAAGTTTGCTTTGCGCATGCTTCGCTAGCAGCTTTCATCATGCACTTCGATTTCGTCGATTTACGCCTGCTCCTGCATGTCGCCGACACGCGCAACCTCGCGCGTGCGGCGGAGCGTTCGCACCTGTCGGCGCCGGCCGCCAGCAACCGGGTCAAGAATCTCGAGGAGCAGCTCGGCATCAAGCTGCTCTATCGAAGCAGCCAGGGCGTGACGCCGACACCCGCGGGCGAAGCCTTCGTGCATCACGCGCGGCTCGTGCTCGAACGCGTCGAGCATCTGGCCGGCGACATGCAGGAGTATGGCGAGGGCATCAAGGGCCACGTGCGCATCTGGGCCAACACGACCGCGATCAGCGAGTTTCTGCCGGCCGTGCTGAGCCGTTTCCTGCGCGATCACCCGGACGTGAACATCGATCTGCGCGAAGTGCTGAGCGGCGAGATCGTCAAGGGCGTCGCCGACAGCGCGACCGATATCGGCATCGTCGCGGGCAATGTGCATGCCGAGCATCTGCAGATGCTGCCATATCGCGACGATCGGCTCGTGCTGGTTACGTCGTGCGAGCATCCGTTCGCGAGGCAAGCGTCGGTCGATTTCTCGCAGGTGCTGAACGCGAACTTCGTGAGCCTGCCGACGTCGAGCGCGATTCACGCGTTCATCACGAGTGCCGCCGATGCGCTCGGCGCGCGTCTCAAACTTCGCATCCAGGTCGGCAACTTTGAGGCCGCGTGCCGGATGATCGAGGCGGGTGTCGGAATCGGCATCGTGCCGGAGTCGGTCGCGCTGCGGCACAGAAAGACGATGCAGATCGCGATCGTCGGCCTGAACGATCCGTGGGCCGAGCGCAAGCTGAAGATCTGCGTGCGCAGTCTGAAGGACTTGCCGCCGTTCGCGCGTGTGCTGGTCGACCGGTTGATGGCGGTGCTAGAGGAGAACGGCGCGCCAGATGCTTGACGCGCGGGCGTGACACCCGCCCGAAGTCTGACGAAGTTTCCTTCTGGAAACAGCGCCGCCTTTTGTCAACCGGTATTTCACTCCACAAGCATCTTCTTGCGGGCACAAAAACCCGCGTGTATAGTTTCCGAACTTACTCTTGTTTCGTATCGGAAATTAAAGGGGTTCATATGGACGCGTCCACTATCCTCGCCCGTCTCGGCATTGCCCAAGCCGCGCAAGCCGGCGATATCGCCGTTCATTCGCCGATCACTGGCGAGCTCATCGGCCGTGTGGCCAGCCAGACGGCGGTCGAGGTCGACGCGGCGCTCGCCCGGGCCAAAGACGCGTTTGCCGTGTGGCGTAACGTGCCGGCACCGCGCCGCGGCGAGCTGGTGCGGCTGCTCGGCAATCGGCTGCGCGAACAGAAGCAGGCGCTCGGCAGCCTCGTCTCGCTGGAGACGGGCAAGATCCTGCAGGAAGGCATGGGCGAAGTGCAGGAGATGATCGACATCTGCGATTTCGCGGTCGGTCTGTCGCGTCAGCTGTACGGTTTGACGATCGCGTCCGAGCGCCCGGGTCATCGGATGGCGGAGTCGTGGCATCCGCTCGGCACCTGCGTCGTGATCTCAGCCTTCAATTTCCCGGTGGCGGTCTGGTCATGGAATGCGGCGCTCGCGCTGGTGTGCGGCAACGCGGTGATCTGGAAGCCGTCGGAAAAGACGCCGCTCTCGGCGCTGGCCGTAAACAGGATTCTCGAAGACGCGCTGAAGGAATTCGGCGACGCGCCCGCCGGCCTGGCCGCGTTGATCAACGGCGGACGCGACGTGGGCGAAAAGCTCGTGGGGGATCCGCGCGCGTCGATCGTCAGCGCGACGGGCAGCACGGAAATGGGTCGCAAGGTTGGCGTCGAAGTGGCGAAGCGCTTCGGCCGCTCGCTGCTCGAACTCGGTGGCAACAACGCCGGCATCGTCACGCAGACGGCCGACCATGAACTCGCGATGCGCGGCATCCTGTTCTCGGCGGTCGGCACGGCCGGTCAGCGCTGCACGTCGTTGCGGCGTCTGTTCGTGCACGACAGCGTCTACGAGAAGACTGTTGAGCGTCTGAAGCAGTTGTATAGCCGCGTGCCGATCGGCAATCCGCTCGACCAGGGCACGCTGATGGGGCCGCTGATCGACCGGCAATCGTTCGACCGCATGCAGGAAGCGCTGCAGCAGGCGAAGGCCGAGGGCGGCAAGGTGTTCGGCGGCGAGCGAGTCGAAGTGAAGGGTTATGAGGGCGGCTACTACGTGCGTCCGGCTATCGTCGAAATGCCGTCGCAAACGTCGGTCGTGCTGAAGGAAACCTTCGCGCCGATTCTGTACGTGCTGCGTTATGCCGAGTTCGTCGATGCAATCGAGGCGAACAATGCCGCGCATCACGGTTTGTCGTCGTGCGTGTTCACGAACGATCTGCGCGAGGCGGAACGCTTCCTGTCCGCGTCGGGCAGCGACTGCGGCATCGCGAACGTCAACATCGGACCGAGCGGCGCGGAGATCGGCGGCGCATTTGGCGGCGAAAAGGAAACGGGTGGCGGCCGCGAGTCGGGTTCGGATGCCTGGAAGGCTTATATGCGTCGTGCGACCAATACCGTGAACTATTCGTCGGCGTTGCCGCTTGCTCAGGGTATCGACTTCAATCTCGATTGAACGCGCAAGCGCAAAGTTGTGACGCGCGCCGACTCGCGCGCTGTTTGGCAAGCCGTTTGCGCCGCCCGGCGTTGCGCAGCGGCAACGTTACTCGTGGAGTGAGACGTGAGTTCGAAAGTCGTGATCGTCGGCGGTGGGGTGATCGGCAGTTCGATTGCGTATTTCTTGCGGCTGTCCGATCCGACAATCGGCGTCACGGTGATCGAACGCGATCCGACCTATGCGCGTTCGTCGTCGGCTTTGTCGGCGGCATCGATCCGGCAGCAGTTTTCGACGCCGCTTTCCATTCAGATGTCGATGTTCGGCATCGAGTTTCTGCGCTCGATCGGCGAGCGGCTCGAACTCGACGGTACGCGGCCCTCGATCGATCTGCACGAAGGCGGCTATCTGTTTCTCGCGACGGCTGCGGGCGTTGCGACGCTGCGCCGGAATCACGCGCTGCAAAAAAGCCTCGGCGCGAATATCAGCCTGCTCGATGCGCACGACTTGCACGCGCGCTTTCCCTGGCTCAATACCGATGACCTCGCTGCCGGCGCGTATGGCGAAAGCGGCGAGGGCTGGTTCGACGGCTACGGTCTTGTGCAGGCACTACGCAAGAAAGCGCAGGCGCTCGGCGCGCGCTATGTCGCGGCCGACGTCACCGCGCTGCGTCGCGACGGCAACCGCGTGACGCAGGTGCAAACCGCGGACGGCAAGACCTACGGTTGCGACGTCGTCGTCAACGCGGCCGGCGCGTGGTCGCGCAAGGTCGCGCAGATGATCGGTATCGATCTGCCCGTTTATGCGCGGCGGCGCAGTATCTTCAACGTCACGTCGCCGGCAAAGCTCGAACGCTGCCCGCTGTTGATCGATCCGAGTGGCGTGTACTTCCGGCCCGAAGGCAATTCGTATATCTGCGGCGCGTCGCCATCGGCCGATAACGACCCCGACGATCTTCCGCTCGACGAAGTCGATCACGCGCTATTCGACGATGTGATCTGGCCGGCGCTCGCGCATCGCGTGCCGCAATTCGAGGCGCTGCGTGTGCAGAACTGCTGGTCCGGCTATTACGAGTACAACGTGCTCGATCAGAACGCGATCATTGGCTATCACCCGGATGTCGACAACTGCATCTTCGCGAACGGCTTCAGCGGCCACGGTTTGCAGCAAGGGCCGGCAACCGGGCGCGGCATCAGCGAATTGATTCTGCATGGCCGCTATGCGACGCTCGACCTCAGTTCACTAAGCTTTGCCCGCGTGCTCGAAAACCGACCGATCGTCGAGAAGAATGTGGTGTAGCCTTCAAGCGGCAATAAAACCTAGATCGCATCAACACTCTGAATGGAATGCGACGGATTACCCAGCGAGCATTGAAGTGAAGCCGGTTTTCGCAATCCAAATGCCAAAGATTGTGGCGATTTAACAAAATTCACAGCATTCCTTATTGCGAATCGCGTTGCGTGCGAATGCGCAATCGTTTTCCTTGCCGTATGCCGTTCCGTGAGGCCGAACGCGGTACACCGCCCGGACTGCCGCGTCGGACGGTCGGCACGCGGAAGCGGACCCTCGAATGAACGCGCCAATGAAATGGTTATTGCGCACCTTAATTTCGAGATTATGCAATTTGAATAAATTCGCGCATTGCTAAATCTCGTAATGGAAATGGCCGATTTATATGCGGAAATGCCATTTATAAAGATAAGGAACCGTGTAATTATCGTGTTGCCGGTCGGCTTCCGTTTTGCCTGATTTCCTGAGTGTCTGAAAAGACAGCATGGGCTCGCGCCACACGAGCCGGCCTTCGCACGGGAAAGCACCGTCGCCCGTCGCGTCCCGCACGCATGCGGCATACAAGTGCCGCACGAGCATGCGTGAGCGGGCCACAAAAACGTTAAATGAAGAAAGAGGGCAACGCAATGAATTTACTCGACGAGAAGCGGCCGCTGCTGATCTACGACGGCACGCTCGGCGACCTCTACCGGATCTTTTTCAGGAACCTTCTGCTGCAAGTCGTGACGCTCGGTATTTACCGCTTCTGGGCGACGACGAATAACCGCCGCTATGTCTGGTCGCACATGCGATTTCAGGACGAGCGCTTCGAGTACACGGGCACCGGCGGCGAGCTATTCAAGGGCTTTCTGTGCGCGATCGTGGTGGTGTTCAGCGCGGCGTTCGCGGCCGGTGCGCTGAGCGCGGTCTTGCGCATGCTGACAAAAAGCGCGGCACTCGGTGCGCTGCCGGTCATCGCGTTGTATCTGCTGATCGTCGTGTTCGCGGCAGGCGCGTTTTTCGGCGCGCAGCGCTATCGGCTGAGCCGCACGCAGTGGTGCGGTATTCGTGGCGGCACGACCGGCTCGGCGCTCGGCTACGGCGTGCGCGCGTTGCTGTACGCCCTGCTCTGCGTTCTGACGCTTGGCCAGATGACGCCGTGGACATCCATGCGTCTCACGGAGCGCTGCATCAACGCGAGCAGCTTCGGTAGCGTGGCGTTTCGCTTCAAGGGCCGCGCGTGGGCCGTCTACGGTCTCTTCCTGATCACGTTCGTCGGCGTGGCTGTGTTGTTCGCCGTGCTGTTCATGGCGTTTCTGAAGGGCGCTCTAGCATCGATGCATGTCGGCCACGAGGCGAGTACGGCGCCGTCGCGGGCTGCACTCGGATCGCTGTTTCTGTTTTATGCGCTGTTCTCCATCGGCACGATGCTGATCCGCGGCTTTTATGTCGCGGCGCGCACGCGCCATGTAATGGGCAATATGTCGCTCGGCTCGCAATTGCGTTTCGGCAGTAACGTGAGCGTCGCACGTCTGATCGGCTTGCAGTGCGGCAACCTTGCGATCATCGTGTTTACGCTCGGCTTCGGCGCGCCGATCGTGCTGCATCGGCGGATGCGCTTTGCCGCCGACACGCTGCAGGTTTTCGGCTACCTCGATCCGCACATGCTGGGTCAAAGCACCTTGGCGGCGCCGCTGACCGGCGAGGGCATGCTGAACCTGCTCGATCATGGAGGTGCGTACTGAGATTGTTACGCCCGATCAGTTGGCGCAGTCATGCTCAGGTCGCTCACCAGCTTGTTCCGAAGTCCGTGGACCACAGTGATAGAGCGAAGCCGAGAGCTCGCGCGCGTGAAGACTTAGGGCAAGGTACAGCACAAAGCAAAACAGCGGGATTCACCGTCGACCGGTTCATCCCGCTGCTTGTATATGAGGTGGCAGTTGGCCGTGCAGCGCGCACGGCCAACGCGGCAAACGCTTATCGGTCGAGGAACGATTTCAGACGGTCCGCGCGGCTCGGATGCATGAGCTTGCGCATCGCCTTGCTCTCGATCTGACGGATCCGCTCACGCGTCACGTCGAATTGCTTGCCCACTTCTTCGAGCGTGTGATCCGACTTCGTGTTGATGCCATAGCGCATGCGCAGCACCTTCGCTTCGCGCGGCGACAGCGAGTCAAGCGCGTCGTCGATCGCGGCGCGCAGATCTGCCTGCATCGCGGCATCCGCGGGCGAAGAGACGCCAGCGTCTTCGATCATGTCGCCCAGCGTCGCATCGCCGTCGTCGCCGACCGGCGTTTCGAGCGACACCGGTTGCTTCGCGATCTTCAGAATGCCGCGCACCTTCTCTTCCGACAGCTCCATGCGTTCCGCGAGCACGGCCGGATGCGCTTCCTGGCCGGTCTGCTGCAGGATCTCGCGAGAAATGCGGTTCAGCTTGTTGATCGTTTCGATCATGTGCACCGGCACGCGGATCGTGCGCGCCTGATCCGCGAGCGAACGCGTAACGGCCTGACGAACCCACCACGTCGCATACGTCGAAAACTTCCAGCCTCGACGGTATTCGAACTTGTCCACGGCCTTCATCAGACCGATGTTGCCTTCCTGGATCAGGTCGAGGAATAGCATGCCGCGGTTCACGTACTTCTTCGCGATGGAGATCACGAGACGCAGGTTCGCCTCGATCATCTCGCTCTTGGCTTTGCGCATCTTCGATTCGGCCGCGACCATCTGGCGGTTGATCTCTTTCAGATGCTTGAGCGGCAGCGACACCGTCGCTTCGATGTCGATCAGCTTCTGCTGTTCGGACTGGATCGCCGGCAGATGCCGCTCGAGCGCGGCGCCATAGGTCGATGCGCCGGTGCGCGCGGCGCGCTCGGTCCAGCCGAGGTCGGCCTCGCTGCCCGCGAACGTTTCGATGAACTTCTCGCGCGGCATCCCAGCCTTCGAGACGACGATCTGCAAAATGTTGCGCTCGATCGCGCGCACCTGCGCAACCTGGTGCTGCACGTCGCCGCACAGACGGTCGATCGTGCGTGCGGTGAAACGGATCTTCGCGAGGTGCTGCTGGATGTCTTCGCGTGCGCGCAGATAGGCCTTGGAGGTGACGTCGCCGCGCGTATGCGCCGCGTTCATCTGGTCGGACAGAATGCCGACCTGGGCGAAGATTTCGAGGCAGTCGCTCGTGAGCTGCTTCAGGCGAGCTTCGTCCGCCGCCGAGGAATCGGCCGGGGCGGCGTCTTCATCGTCGTCTTCGTCGTTTTCTTCGTCGGCATCGCTGTCTTCGTCGGCGTCCGCATTGGCAGTTGCGACTTCTTCCGCGGGGGCCGTCTCTTCATTCAGACCGTCGACGAGTTCGTCGATGCGCAGCTCGCCGTCGGCGACCTGCTGCGCGCTCGCGAGGATCGCCGAGATGGCGAGCGGACACGCGGCAATCGCCTGCACCATTTCGTGCAGGCCGTCTTCAATGCGCTTTGCGATCGCGATTTCGCCTGCGCGCGTGAGCAGCTCGGTCGCGCCCATTTCGCGCATGTACATACGCACAGGGTCGGTGGTGCGACCGAACTCGGAGTCGACGGTCGACAGCGCGACTTCGGTTTCTTCGTCCGCCTGGTCGTCCGAGACCACGGACGGGGCGTTCGAGTTGAGTAGCAGCGTCTCCGCATCGGGCGCCTGCTCGTAAACCTGCACGCCCATGTCGCTGAACGCACTAACGATGCTGTCGATCGCGGCAGTTGCAGTGAAGTTGTCGGGCAGATGGTCGTTGATCTGCGCGTGGGTCAGGTAGCCTTGCTCTTTGCCCAGCTGGATCAGCGCGCGCATCAGGCGCTGGCGTTCTTCGGCTTGTTGCGGCGGCAGATCGGTTGCCACGGGGATCGCTTTGCCGGCGCCCTTGCCTTTGGCCGAGCGGCCGGACGGAACTTTGGCAGTGAAGGCGGCGGTTTCGTGTTGCGAATCTTCGCGATCAAAAGGGTTCACGTAATTTCCTCTAGAGGCTTCGCTATGAGACGCAAGACGCTACCGTCAGGCGTTTCGAGCAGGGCTCAGCATCACCTGATGTGACTCAACGCGGTTGTTGGGCTGTGCTCTGGGGAGCAAAAAAGATGAGCCCGCTCGAAGCGGGCCGATGGATATGCGAAATTTTGCGCGGCTCGCATTATATACGAGCTTGGGGGTTCGCGCTCATGGATGCACATCAAATCATCGTGGCCGTTGTCGCTTGCATGCGTGATGCTGAGGGGGTGCTTAGTCCGTGTGCATGCGTGCGACCCATCGTAGATAGAGGCGTGTCGCTCCTTGCGCAAGGGGAGCCGTGCTTTTTTTGTAAACTTAAAATCGTAGCCTCGCATGCTGTCCCCAAAAGAAATTCGCAGAAGGGGCTTGACGTGTTGTCGACCGCTCTCCATAATCTCGCCTCTCTGCTGCTGATGCAGCGACGCCAGACGAAGCGGTGCCGGGTAGCTGTCATGCCGGTACGGCGGGTTGGGCGGACCGATCTTTAAAAACTAACAGTCGATAAGTGTGGGCGCTTGATGCGCAATGCGGCAGCGGGTTCTGCGGAATCTGCTGTCAGGCAGAAGTATCAAGAAGCCTCACACAGTATCAGAGGAAGGTTGATCTGTCGGAAGACGGATTGATCATCGTCAGTACGTTGAGTGAGCGACCGGTTCAGAGATGGACCGAAAACAGTAACAGGTTTGAACTGAAGAGTTTGATCCTGGCTCAGATTGAACGCTGGCGGCATGCCTTACACATGCAAGTCGGACGGCAGCACGGGGGCAACCCTGGTGGCGAGTGGCGAACGGGTGAGTAATACATCGGAACGTGTCCTGGAGTGGGGGATAGCCCGGCGAAAGCCGGATTAATACCGCATACGCTCGGGAGAGGAAAGCGGGGGATCTTTCGGGACCTCGCGCTCAAGGGGCGGCCGATGGCAGATTAGGTAGTTGGTGGGGTAAAGGCCTACCAAGCCGACGATCTGTAGCTGGTCTGAGAGGACGACCAGCCACACTGGGACTGAGACACGGCCCAGACTCCTACGGGAGGCAGCAGTGGGGAATTTTGGACAATGGGGGCAACCCTGATCCAGCAATGCCGCGTGTGTGAAGAAGGCCTTCGGGTTGTAAAGCACTTTTGTCCGGAAAGAAAGCATCCCTGTTAATACCGGGGGTGGATGACGGTACCGGAAGAATAAGCACCGGCTAACTACGTGCCAGCAGCCGCGGTAATACGTAGGGTGCGAGCGTTAATCGGAATTACTGGGCGTAAAGCGTGCGCAGGCGGTGCTGTAAGACCGATGTGAAATCCCCGGGCTTAACCTGGGAACTGCATTGGTGACTGCAGCGCTGGAGTATGGCAGAGGGGGGTGGAATTCCACGTGTAGCAGTGAAATGCGTAGAGATGTGGAGGAACACCGATGGCGAAGGCAGCCCCCTGGGCCAATACTGACGCTCATGCACGAAAGCGTGGGGAGCAAACAGGATTAGATACCCTGGTAGTCCACGCCCTAAACGATGTCAACTGGTTGTCGGGCCTTCATTGGCTTGGTAACGAAGCTAACGCGTGAAGTTGACCGCCTGGGGAGTACGGTCGCAAGATTAAAACTCAAAGGAATTGACGGGGACCCGCACAAGCGGTGGATGATGTGGATTAATTCGATGCAACGCGAAAAACCTTACCTACCCTTGACATGTATGGAATCCTGGTGAGAGCCGGGAGTGCCCGAAAGGGAGCCATAACACAGGTGCTGCATGGCTGTCGTCAGCTCGTGTCGTGAGATGTTGGGTTAAGTCCCGCAACGAGCGCAACCCTTGTCCCTAGTTGCTACGCAAGAGCACTCCAGGGAGACTGCCGGTGACAAACCGGAGGAAGGTGGGGATGACGTCAAGTCCTCATGGCCCTTATGGGTAGGGCTTCACACGTCATACAATGGTCGGAACAGAGGGTTGCCAAGCCGCGAGGTGGAGCCAATCCCAGAAAACCGATCGTAGTCCGGATCGCACTCTGCAACTCGGGTGCGTGAAGCTGGAATCGCTAGTAATCGCGGATCAGCATGCCGCGGTGAATACGTTCCCGGGTCTTGTACACACCGCCCGTCACACCATGGGAGTGGGTTTTACCAGAAGTGGCTAGTCTAACCGCAAGGAGGACGGTCACCACGGTAGGATTCATGACTGGGGTGAAGTCGTAACAAGGTAGCCGTATCGGAAGGTGCGGCTGGATCACCTCCTTTCCAGAGTCGAGCATTGCTCGCGTCAAGTGCTCACGCTTATCGGCTGTGGTTAAGAAAGCAACGCAGACAGGCTCAGGGGTCTGTAGCTCAGCCGGTTAGAGCACCGTCTTGATAAGGCGGGGGTCGATGGTTCGAATCCATCCAGACCCACCATCCTTGTCTGTGGTGCGGGGCCGGGGAGTGTGCCCGGGTCTGTGTGGGGCCGGGGGGATTAGCTCAGCTGGGAGAGCACCTGCTTTGCAAGCAGGGGGTCGTCGGTTCGATCCCGTCATCCTCCACCAATCCTCAATGCCAAGGGTTCAGCACGAAGTGAGGCTGAGTACTTGGCATTGGCGATTGAGCCAGTCAGCGCGGTACGCGATGGAATGTGATACCGGCTGTCGTTCTTTAACAATCAGGAAGAAGTAGTAAGGAGATTCACGAAAGCGTGCCTGGAGATGGGTGCGTGAGTAGGTGAATCAGGGTTGTGATTGTATCGATGTATTTTAAAGGTGATCGAGAGATCGCCTTGGAATACGGCGCAACACGAATACTCAACCTGTAGCGAGTGCGTCTGTCCCCTGCGGGGATGGGAGCCACGTCAGCGCCAGGGCGCTAACGTGGGTCGACACAGAGACACACCCGTTATAGGGTCAAGCGAACAAGTGCATGTGGTGGATGCCTTGGCGATCACAGGCGATGAAGGACGCGGTAGCCTGCGAAAAGCGGGGGGGAGCTGGCAAACGAGCTTTGATCCCCCGATATCCGAATGGGGAAACCCGGCCCGTATGGGTCATCCTGAACTGAATCCATAGGTTCAGCGAAGCGAACGCGGTGAACTGAAACATCTAAGTAACCGCAGGAAAAGAAATCAACCGAGATTCCCAGAGTAGTGGCGAGCGAAATGGGACCAGCCTGTACTCTTTATTTGTAGTGCTAGCCGAACGCTCTGGAAAGTGCGGCCATAGCGGGTGATAGCCCCGTAGGCGAAAGCATTATGAAAGAACTGGGTGTACGAGAAGTAGGGCGGGACACGTGAAATCCTGTCTGAAGATGGGGGGACCATCCTCCAAGGCTAAATACTCGTGATCGACCGATAGTGAACCAGTACCGTGAGGGAAAGGCGAAAAGAACCCCGGGAGGGGAGTGAAACAGATCCTGAAACCGCATGCATACAAACAGTCGGAGCCTTTGAAAGAGGGTGACGGCGTACCTTTTGTATAATGGGTCAGCGACTTACATTCAGTGGCGAGCTTAACCGATTAGGGCAGGCGTAGCGAAAGCGAGTCCGAACAGGGCGTCCAGTCGCTGGGTGTAGACCCGAAACCAGGTGATCTATCCATGGCCAGGTTGAAGGCACGGTAACACGTGCTGGAGGACCGAACCCACTAACGTTGAAAAGTTAGGGGATGAGCTGTGGATAGGGGTGAAAGGCTAAACAAACCTGGAAATAGCTGGTTCTCTCCGAAAACTATTTAGGTAGTGCCTCGTGTATCACCTTCGGGGGTAGAGCACTGTCATGGTTGTGGGGTCCATTGCGGATTACTACGCCATAGCAAACTCCGAATACCGAAGAGTGCAATCACGGGAGACAGACATCGGGTGCTAACGTCCGGTGTCAAGAGGGAAACAACCCAGACCGCCAGCTAAGGTCCCCAAATATGGCTAAGTGGGAAACGAAGTGGGAAGGCTAAAACAGTCAGGAGGTTGGCTTAGAAGCAGCCATCCTTTAAAGAAAGCGTAATAGCTCACTGATCGAGTCGTCCTGCGCGGAAGATGTAACGGGGCTAAGCCATATACCGAAGCTGCGGATGCACATTTATGTGCATGGTAGGAGAGCGTTCCGTAAGCCTGCGAAGGTGCACTGGAAAGTGTGCTGGAGGTATCGGAAGTGCGAATGCTGACATGAGTAGCGATAAAGGGGGTGAAAGGCCCCCTCGCCGTAAGCCCAAGGTTTCCTACGCAACGTTCATCGGCGTAGGGTGAGTCGGCCCCTAAGGCGAGGCAGAAATGCGTAGCTGATGGGAAGCAGATTAATATTTCTGCACCATTGTGAAATGCGATGGGGGGACGGATCGCGGAAGGTTGTCCGGGTGTTGGAAGTCCCGGTCGCTGCATTGGAGAGGGTGCTTTGGCAAATCCGGGCACAGGACTCAAGGGTGTGGCGCGAGCTTCTTCGGAAGCGAAGCAACTGGAAGGGGTTCCAGGAAAAGCCTCTAAGCTTCAGTTTCACAGTGACCGTACCGCAAACCGACACAGGTGGGCGAGATGAGTATTCTAAGGCGCTTGAGAGAACTCGGGAGAAGGAACTCGGCAAATTGGTACCGTAACTTCGGGATAAGGTACGCCCTGCTAGCCTGACTGGCCTGCGCCAGAAGGGTGAAGGGGTTGCAATAAACTGGTGGCTGCGACTGTTTAATAAAAACACAGCACTCTGCAAACACGAAAGTGGACGTATAGGGTGTGACGCCTGCCCGGTGCCGGAAGATTAAATGATGGGGTGCAAGCTCCTGATTGAAGTCCCGGTAAACGGCGGCCGTAACTATAACGGTCCTAAGGTAGCGAAATTCCTTGTCGGGTAAGTTCCGACCTGCACGAATGGCGTAACGATGGCCACACTGTCTCCTCCCGAGACTCAGCGAAGTTGAAGTGTTTGTGATGATGCAATCTCCCCGCGGCTAGACGGAAAGACCCCATGAACCTTTACTGTAGCTTTGCATTGGACTTTGAACCGGTCTGTGTAGGATAGGTGGGAGGCTGTGAAGCGTGGACGCCAGTCTGCGTGGAGCCGACCTTGAAATACCACCCTGATCTGTTTGAGGTTCTAACCCTGGTCCGTGATCCGGATCGGGGACAGTGCATGGTAGGCAGTTTGACTGGGGCGGTCTCCTCCCAAAGTGTAACGGAGGAGTACGAAGGTACGCTAGGTACGGTCGGAAATCGTGCTGATAGTGCAATGGCATAAGCGTGCTTGACTGTGAGACTGACAAGTCGAACAGGTGCGAAAGCAGGTCATAGTGATCCGGTGGTTCTGTATGGAAGGGCCATCGCTCAACGGATAAAAGGTACTCTGGGGATAACAGGCTGATACCGCCCAAGAGTTCATATCGACGGCGGTGTTTGGCACCTCGATGTCGGCTCATCTCATCCTGGGGCTGTAGCCGGTCCCAAGGGTATGGCTGTTCGCCATTTAAAGAGGTACGTGAGCTGGGTTTAAAACGTCGTGAGACAGTTTGGTCCCTATCTGCCGTGGGCGCTGGATATTTGAAGGGGGCTGCTCCTAGTACGAGAGGACCGGAGTGGACGAACCTCTGGTGTACCGGTTGTCACGCCAGTGGCATCGCCGGGTAGCTATGTTCGGAAGAGATAACCGCTGAAAGCATCTAAGCGGGAAACTCGCCTTAAGATGAGATATCCCCGGGGCTTCGAGCCCCTTGAAGGGTCGTTCAAGACCAGGACGTTGATAGGTCAGGTGTGCACGTACAGTAATGTACTGAGCTAACTGATACTAATTGCCCGTAAGGCTTGATCCTATAACCGGTGTGTGTCGGCAGCCGTTAGCGCTTCAGCGCTTATGGATGCCCCACCCTGCGCAACGCGCAGGGTCTTATGCAGACCCCACACGGTTGAGACCGGTGTTGTGCCAGAAACACCACAACCCCCCCACACGAATCCCTTACGCTTCTTCCCGATTGGCTGTGGCGCGCCCGGCTGGCTCCAGCCCCGCGACGCAGCAACCCGTCATGCCTGATGACCATAGCGAGTCGGTCCCACCCCTTCCCATCCCGAACAGGACCGTGAAACGACTCCACGCCGATGATAGTGCGGATTGCCCGTGTGAAAGTAGGTAATCGTCAGGCTCCCCAGCACCTCAGAAACCCCACCCGCCGCGGTGGGGTTTTTGCGTTTACGCGGCCGTCACCGGCATGAACGTCGGTGGCATTCCGCAGCGCATCCGCGTAACCCGTCAGTTCCAGATAGGCGCGCCCAATATCGATGTCCTTCTGGTCAGGCGGTCAGCACTTCCTACCAAAAAGGCTAAGCCCGCTTACGCGCCGGCACCCGATCGGCTCCCCCCGCGATAAAGCGGTCGAGTCTTTCACTGGCCTCCGTGATCGCCCAAAGCGGAGCGCGATGCAGTTGCCGATCGTAGCTCGTTGCGATCGATGCAAAGAGCTCGAACCCCGCTTCGTCCAAGTTCCATTCATTGCGTTCGCGACCTGCGTCGAACACCATCGCCGAGGCACGTTCCGCGGCGTGGAGTTCTTCCTGGCTCATCGAGCCGAAGCCGGCGTCGGCTAGGTAGTGGGTCAGCAGCATGATCTGCGTGAGAGTCTGGGCGTCGCTCTTTGTGCCGACGCCGCGGCGCAGTGCGTCGAGCGACAGATGAACTCGCAACGCGAGATCGTCGGCGATCTGTCGCGCGATGGGCAACAGCATGACCTTGGCATGCCGCGCGCGGGCAGCGCCTGTATTGCGAAAAGGAATCGGTTGTGCCATGGAGATCCGAGGGGTTTGCCTGAGCACATGCAATAACGGCGCGCTTCGCAAAAGGTTGAGCCTTCATTGCGGTTACTGGCTTCCTTTGACACAAACGTTTGCTGCCCAGCATTTGCACACAGATTGCCGGCACGTCGCGGCGTGCGTATTCGAAAGGATTCGCACCATACGTCGCCCGCGATAAGCGGTTTCGTTTCGACGAATCCAGTGGCTTTGCCCCCTATGCTTACTCGCCGGACGGCGTCGCCGCATTGCGACCTCGCACCCCCAGCCATCTGTCTCGGCCAAGACCTCTCTATCATGGCAATTGAAAGAACGCCGCCAGGCAGCCGAACCGGGCAAGTCCCCCCGGCAAGCGCCATCCAGCTGCCTTCGACCCGAGGAAGCATCGATGCAAGTTCATTCACCCAACATTGTCTCGACGCCATCGAGAAGATCTTCGCGCGGCGGAGGGCGCCGCGCGAAGATTTGCCGAGCGTAATGAAATTCGACGGTAAATGCGGCGTGCTGGTAGAGCGGGAGTCGCTGCGCATGCTGGTCGAGGCCAACGATGCAGATCATCCCGCCGCTCGAGCATGCGCTAGCGCAATGCGATCGCGACGGCGTGTCGGTGCGCGACGCGCTAGCGGCGATCGGCTATGCCGGCGAGCATCGCAAGCCGTACGCTGTAGGCGCATATTTCGAAACGCATATCGAACAGGACCTGTCTCCATGCGCACAGCAAGGTCATCGGCATCGTGCGCGGGGCGCTCGGGCAGCGCTGCTACGACGCGACCGTGCACGGCATGGAAGTTCACGGGGGGCTGACGCCGATGGCGCTATGCCGCGACGCGCTGCTCATGGCTGCAGGTGCGATCCATGCGTTCAATCGCATCGCGCTCGATAACGCGCCGCATCGCCGCGGCACCGTCGGCTGGGCCGACGTGCATCCAAATTCGCGCGATCTCATTCTGGACCGGGTGAAATTCCGCGTCGACGTACGCGCAGTCGATGACGCATCGCTCACTGCAATGGACCACGCATTGCATGCACCATGCAACGTGCGCGCAAGCGGCCGGCAAGTGGGTCAACACCCCAGTCAATACCGCGGCCAACAGTTGCATCAGCGGCGCACGCCACGACGCGGCCTATCTCGCGTGCGTCGCGCCCTGCGCGATCATCTTCGTTTCGTGACCGACTCCAGATCCGTGATCAGCGGTCCGACTTAGACCGGGCAGCGCGCCCACATTGGCGCGCGGCAGTGCTCGACACCGGCACGGTGAAACTCGTCGTGACCGAGCGCAAGCGCGAGCCATGGGATCTCGGCGTGTTCGAGAGCGTCCGCATCGATCCGCGTCCCGCCGTTTCTTCTGCTCAATCACGCATAATTGCCAGCCGGTTTTCTTGCCGATCGCGGCAGCGTTTGTCGAATACGATAGCCGCGACGTCACGCATTCTGACTACGGTCTCGTTAGCTTCGAGCACCCGCACCCCGAATGAGCCACGACGAACCGATCAACACGCATGCGTTTGGATAACCCGTGGCAAGGCCTTGTGCAGTCCGCGATGAGTCTCTATAATTCGCGCCTCTAAAGGCTCGTAGCTCAGTTGGTTAGAGCACCACCTTGACATGGTGGGGGTCGTTGGTTCGAATCCAATCGAGCCTACCAACGCATCTGTGACGTAGACCAAAGCGGTTCCGCTTTCGTCTACGGTCCAGTCAAATTCATCCAGTCGTTCCCGCAGTTTCGCCGTTCGGCATCACGTCCCTTCGTTTTCGTTGTCTGCCTGGCAGATGAGCTTGCGCACGTTCGTACGCGCTTTTCGCCATCGCGTCGTCGCTCGACAATGCGCGGTACAGTTAGGCCTTCCGCTTTCGCCACCGACCCGACTGCCGTTCACATCGCATCCTTCGCCCCTGCGCTGCCGGCAGCATCCAACGGAGCTGACGCAATGAAGAAGCTCATCAACGATGTATCCACCGTGGTCCCCGATATGCTCGACGGGCTCGTCGCGCTCAATCCCCAACTCTCGCTGTTGCAGGGCGGCACGATCGTTTTGCGCGCCGATGCGCAGGCCGTGGCCGCGCGCGGCGAGGTCGCGCTGATCTCGGGCGGCGGCTCAGGCCACGAGCCCGCGCACGGCGGCTACGTGGGGCACGGCATGCTGAGCGCGGCGGTGGCAGGAGAGGTCTTCACTTCACCCTCCACCGACGCCGTGCTCGACGCGATACGCGCGGTGACCGGACCCGCGGGCGCGTTGCTGATCGTCAAGAACTACACGGGTGACCGCTTCAATTTCGGCCTCGCGGCCGAAATCGCGCGCGCCGAGGGCATCCCCGTCGACATGCTGATCGTCGCCGACGACGTCGCGCTGAGCGCGAGCGGCGATCACGCTGGCCGTCGCGGACTCGCGGGCACGGTGCTGGTTCACAAGATCGCGGGCGCGGCGGCCGCACGCGGTTTGCCGTTGGCCGAGGTCGCGCGGATCGCTCGGGAAGCGGCCGCATCGCTCGGCACGATGGGCGTCGCGCTGACGCCATGCACGGTGCCGGCCGCGGGCAAGCCGGGCTTCGAGCTGGGCGATGGCGAAATCGAATGGGGCCTCGGCATTCATGGCGAACCTGGCGTGGCACGCGGCGCACTCGAGCCTGCCGACGCGATCGTCGGCAAGCTGCTGGCCAGGATTGTCGACGATCTCGCGTTGCAGGCGGGCGAGCGCGTCGCGCTGCTCGTCAACAATCTGGGTGGCACGCCATCGAGCGAGCTGAACGTGGTGGCCGGCGCCGCGCTGCGCGAGCTCGACGGGCGCGGCATCGAAGTCGCGCGCGCGTGGGCCGGCACGTTCCTGAGCGCGCTCGAAATGGCCGGCGTCTCGCTGACGCTGCTGCGTGTCGATGACGAACGGCTGAGCCTGCTCGACGCCGACTCACGGACGAGCGCATGGCCTGCGCTGGACGGGCGCGTCGCGCAGGTTGCAGTGCGCGCCGCACCGCCCGCGCCGCGCAGCGCAAGCGGCGCGACGCTCGCACCTGATGCGACGCTGCGTCGCGCGATCGAAGCGGTCTGCGAGTGCCTGCTGGCAGCCGAGCCGACATTGACCGAAATGGACCAGCGTGTCGGCGATGGCGACCTCGGCATTAGCCTCGCACGCGGCGCGCGCGCGGTGCAGCTCGAACTCGATTCATACGCGTCAGCAGCCAGGCCGGACGCCGTGTTGCGCGGCCTGTCGGCGACGCTGCGTCGCGTGATGGGCGGCACCTCGGGTCCGCTATACGCGGTGATGCTGCTGCGCGCGGCGGCCGTGCTCGAACAGTCGGGCGGGACCACGGCATCGCAATGGGCGGCTGCGTTCAACGCCGGGGTCGATGGATTGATGGAGCTGGGGGGTGCGAGGCCAGGCGATCGCACGATGGTCGATGCGCTGAAACCCGCCGCCGACGCGCTGTGCGACAAGCTGGCTGAGGCCGCCTCGACGGATGCCGTGTTGCAAGCCGTCGTCGATGCCGCAAGCGATGGCGCGTCGCGCACCGCATCGATGCATCCGCGGCGGGGGCGTTCGAGCTATGTGGGCGATCGTGCGCTCGGCCATGTCGATCCAGGCGCGCACGCGGTGGCGTTGTGGCTCGCGGCAATCCGCGACGCGCTGGCCGGTTAGGCGACGGCGAACGCTACCGCGAACGTAATCACGGCCGCAGCAGATCGAACCCCGCGAGCGCCACGACGCCGGCTAGCGCGATCAGCGCGACCGAGTGCTGTCCAACGTACAGCAGCGCGGCGGCGGACCAACAGGCTACCGCGAACGCGGCAATTCGTTTCATGCTTGCTTCTTCTACAACTTGGACTAAAAAACCGCTTCAAAAGCCCAGCGCAACGGCCAGCAAACCACTGACCACACCACACACCATCACTGCACAGGCCACCACCGTCAGCACGCGCCGCGGAAACGACCGCGCCAGCATCGCGAGCGATGGCACGCTGACGAGCGGCAGCGTCATCAGCAGCGCGCCGGCGGGACCGGCGGCCATACCGAACGACAGCATCGCCTGAATGATCGGCACTTCGCCCGCGGTCGGAATCACGAACAGCGTGCCGGCGATCGACAGCGCGATGATCCACAGCAGGCTGTTGTCGATGTCCGGGCCGATGTGCGGAAACAGCCACGCCCGCGCCGCGCCGAGAATCAGCACGAGCACGATGTATTCCGGCACGAGCCGCAGCGTCATGCGCCCGAGAATCGTGATCCAGCGCGAGAACGCGGTGCCCGGATCGTCAGCGCTGACCAGTTGCGCGACGGCTTCCCGCGACGCTTGCGCTTCCCGCGGCGTGACCATGCGGTTCACCAGGTAGCCGAGCCCGAACACCATCACGATGCCGAACGCGAGCCGCAGGCCCATCCACTGCCAGCCGAGCACGAAGCCCATGAAGATCAGCGTCGCGGGATTCAGCGCGGTATTACCGAGCCAGAAAGCAATCGCCGCGCCCGGCGCCGCTTCGCGCGCGCGCAGGCCCGCGACGACCGGCGCCGCGCAGCAGGTGCACATCATCCCCGGCAACGACATCAGGCCGCCTTTGACGACGCTGTTGAAGTCGGCACGGCCGAGAGCGCGCGCGACCCACTGCGGCGGAATCAGCGCCTGCACCGCGGAGCCGAGCAGCAGGCCGAGCACCATCGCCTGCCAGATCGCCTTGCCGTACGCCAGCGCATAGTCGATGGCGGCCTGCCACGAGGCTGCCGGTGCGCTCGCGGACGTGCCCATCAGGATCGACTTGCCGATCGAGTGCTGGCTCGCGGCGACGAACGCGCGGTTGTAGTACGGAAACCACTTCACATAGAAGAGACCGACGACGCCGATCAGCAGGAACACGATCCAGCCAAGCGTGACGCGGGGTTGTCGAAGGGTTGATTGCATGATGGTTGTTGAATGTCGTTGTGGGTCAACCGACGACTAGCGTGCGGGTATCGAGCTGCGCGAGCAGCGTTTTCGCCTGCTCGACGATGTCGGCGTCGTTCGGGCGGAAATCGAGTTGCAGTGCGTTCGGCAGCTGCTCGAAATGCTGGCCGCTGCTGCGCGCGTAGGCGGGATCGTAATGCCGTTCGATCAGTTCGCACGCGAGCTCGGCGCGCCGGTTTTCGTCGACGAGCCGCAGCCAGCCCGTGACCCGCTCGCGGCTGTGCAGACCGATCAGCCGTTCCAGCTGTCCCTTGAAGTAGTCGGGATGCTCGAACAGATGCGCGTAATCCTGCAACAGAAACGCCGCGCGCTCCGCGCGGCTCGAGCGCACCTCGACGCACGCGCCGCGATGAAAGGTTTCGAGCAGCGCGAGCGGCAGCGTGACGGAGCCGATGCGCCGGCTTTCCGCCTCGACGAACACCGGCCGGTTCACGTCGAACTCGCGCAGCGCGGTGACGAGCAGCGTGTCGAAACGCTTTTGCGACGGCTGCGGCACACCCGCAAACGCGCCGAGCAACGAGCCGCGATGCGAGGCGAGCGCCTCGAGGTCGAGCGTTTGCGCGCCGGCCTCATGCAGCGCCGACAGCAGCCGGGTCTTGCCGCTGCCGGTCGGGCCGACGAGTGCGACATAGCTGAAGCGGCGCGGCAGGGTTTCGAGCCTCTCCAGCGTCGCACGACGATAGCTCTTGTAGCCGCCGTCGAGTTGCCGCGCCGACCAGCCGATCATATTGAATAGCGTCGTGACCGAGCCTGAGCGCTTGCCGCCGCGCCAGCAGTAGATGAGCGGGCGCCAGTTGCGCGGCCGGTCGGCGAAGGTGGTTTCCAGATGATGCGCGATGTTGCGCGCGACGAACGCCGCGCCGAGCCGTGTGCCCTCGAACGGCGACACCTGCTTGTAGGTCGTGCCGACCAGCACGCGTTCCTCGTTGCTCAGCACCGGCGCGTTGGTCGCGCCCGGAATATGGTCTTCCGCGAACTCGAGCGGCGTGCGAACGTCGACGATTTCATCGAAATCGCCGGCTTTGTCGAGGCTGACTAGAAGACTTTTCAAGGGAGTAGGGAGAAAACGGACCGCGGGAAGAGCGAAATTATCGCATGGGCGGCTCGTTTGGGCGGTTGCGCGTCCTTTTCCGCGTCCTTTTCCGTGGCGTGGCAGAACCGCTCTTCTCAGATCACCTGGACCCGCGCGTCCCCGCTCACCATCTCGCCGATTACCCGCGCGTCGGCGAAACCATCGGCGTGGAACACGGCGAGCACCTCGTCGACCGCCTCCGGCGCGCACGACACCAGCAGTCCGCCGGACGTTTGCGGATCGGTCAACAACGCGCGCAGGGCCGGCGGCAACGTTGCGGGCAGTACGACGTCGTGGCCGTAGGCATCCCAGTTCCGGCCCGACGCGCCGGTGAAGATGCCGGCCTCGGCGAGGCTCGCGACGTTCGGCAACCACGGCAGGTCCGCATAGCGCACGCGCGCGGTCAGCTTCGAGCCGCGCGCGAGTTCCAGCGTGTGGCCGAGCAGGCCGAAGCCGGTGATGTCGGTCAGCGCATGCACGCCGTCGAGCCGCGCGAGATCGGCGCCGGGCCGGTTCAGCTTGGTGGTTGCGCCGATCATCGCCGCGTAGCCGGCTTCGTCGAGCCGGTTTTTCTTCAGTGCCGCGGACAGAATCCCGACGCCGAGGGGCTTGCCGAGAATCAGCACGTCGCCGGCCTGGCCGCCCGCGTTGCGCTTGATGCGCTTCGGATCGACGATGCCCAGCGCGACGAGGCCGTAAATCGGCTCGACGGAGTCGATCGAATGGCCGCCCGCGACCGGGATGCCCGCTTCCGCGCAGACCGATTCGCCGCCCTTCAGCACGGCCGCGATCACGTCGTGCGGCAGTACGTTGATCGGCATGCCGACGATCGCGAGCGCCATGATCGGCTTGCCGCCCATCGCGTAGACGTCGGAGATCGCGTTGGTCGCGGCGATGCGGCCAAAGTCGAACGGATCGTCGACGATCGGCATAAAGAAGTCGGTGGTTGCGACGATCGCCTGATCTTCGTTGAGCTTGTAGACGGCGGCGTCGTCGGCGGTGTCGTTGCCGACCAGCAAGTCGGGGAAGAAAGGCAGCGGCGCGCTGCGCTTGAGCAGATCGGCGAGCAGGCCGGGCGCGATCTTGCAGCCGCAGCCGCCGCCGTGCGACAGACTCGTGAGGCGGGGCGACTGGCTTGCTTGGGCTTGGGTCATGGGGACAGAAGTTCGGATTCGTCGAATGACCGCATTATGAGGGTTGTTTTCGCCGTGTGCAGCGCCGGCGCGGCGCAAACCGGAAATGCAAATGGCAGGCGAGTACATTCAAAACGCATTCTCACGCGATAGCAATTTTCTTGGCGCCTGGGAAAATCATCCGTATTGACCATTGCCAAACGAATGATCGCGCGATGCCAAAGCCCTATTTATTGCTGCCTGCGCCGGTTCCGTACAAGCCATTGTTAAATCCTCCGGCGCCCTTGGTGTTTTGCCCCTCGCCGGCGGTTTTGCCGCGTGCGTTGCCTTGCCCGCTGTCTTTCGATTGAGGTCGATGCGATTCGTGAACCGCCGATGCGGCCGGTTCGGGCTTCGAACCCATCCCGGACGAACGGCTTTCCATTTGCGAAGAACCGCTCGGCTGGGGAATCTGCGCGAAGCCGGACGGGCTGGTGGCCAACAGCGTGACGCCGGTGAGCGCAAGCGCGGCCGCGCCGCCGGCCGCGCGCCGCAGCGCCGCATGGTGGAACAGGTGCAGGGTGCGCCGACGAGCGCAGGCTGCGGGGCGGGAGAGAGGGGGGTAGTTCATGGGAGCGCAATAATCCGTCGATAAGGTTGATCGATTGCTCGCAGGAGCAGCATGAATGGTGCCCGGCGGTGGGAATAAGTCGTGCGGCCGAGTCGCCGCAATTCACTTAAGTGACGCGCGCATGTCGTATTTAGCCGATTGCGAATGCACCACGATCTCTCTGCACATCCCGAAACCGCACCTATAATCAATTGGTCTCCAAAAGAGCCGAGGGCATGCAATGACGCAAATGACCCGGCGACAATTCCTGAAGGTCTCTGCGACGACGCTTGCCGGATCGAGCCTGGCTCTGATGGGCTTTTCACCGACACCCGCTCTAGCCGAAGTCCGTCAGTACAAATTGTCGCGTACAACCGAAACCCGCAATACCTGCCCGTACTGCTCGGTGGGCTGCGGCATCCTGATGTACGGCCTTGGCGACAACGCCAAGAATGCGAAGACGAGCATCATCCACATCGAGGGCGACCCCGACCATCCGGTCAATCGCGGCACGCTGTGTCCGAAGGGCGCGAGCCTGATCGACTTCATCCATAGCCCGAGCCGTCTGCGCTATCCCGAGTACCGCGCGGCCGGGGCGAACGAGTGGAAGCGCATCTCGTGGGAAGACGCGCTCGACCGCATCGCGAAGCTGATGAAGGAAGACCGCGACGCGAACTTCGTCGAGACGACCGAAGACGGCAAGAAGGTGAACCGCTGGCTGACTACCAGCATGCTCGCGGCGTCGGCCGGCAGCAACGAGGTGGGTTATCTGACGCACAAGACTATCCGTAGTCTTGGCATGCTCGGATTCGACAATCAGGCGCGTGTCTGACATGGCCCGACGGTGGCAGGTCTTGCCCCGACGTTTGGCCGTGGAGCGATGACGAACCATTGGGTCGACATCAGAAACGCGGACGTGATTCTCGTGATGGGCGGCAATGCGGCCGAGGCACACCCATGCGGTTTCAAATGGGTCACCGAAGCCAAGGCGCATCGCAGGGCGCGCCTGATCGTGGTCGATCCGCGCTTTACGCGCACGGCGTCGGTCGCGGACTACTACGCGCCGATCCGCACCGGCACGGACATTGCCTTCCTCGGCGGGGTGATGAACTACCTGCTGACGAACGACAAGATCCAGCACGAGTACGTGAAGAACTACACGGACATGCCGTTCATCGTCCGTGACGATTTCGCGTTCAACGACGGCCTGTATTCCGGCTATGACGCCGACAAGCGCAGCTACGACAAGACCTCGTGGGACTACGAGCGCGGCGACGACGGCTTCGCGAAGGTCGACCCCACGCTGCAGGACCCGCGCTGCGTCTACCAGCTGATGAAGCAGCACTACTCGCGCTACACGCCCGAGCAGGTCGAGAAAATCTGCGGCACGCCGAAGGACAAATTCCTGCACGTGTGCGAGATGCTCGCGTCGACGGCGGTACCGGGACGCGCGGCCACGATCCTGTACGCGCTGGGCTGGACGCATCACTCGATCGGCTCGCAGAACGTGCGCAGCGGCGCGATGGTGCAGCTGCTGCTCGGCAACATCGGGATCGCGGGCGGCGGCGTCAATGCGCTGCGCGGCCACTCGAACATCCAGGGCTTGACCGACCTCGGCCTGATGTCGAACCTGTTGCCGGGCTACATGACGCTGCCGATGGAAGCGGAGCAGGACTACGACGCGTACATCACGAAGCGCGCCACGCAGCCGCTGCGGCCGAACCAGTTGAGCTACTGGCGCAACTATCGCGCTTTCCACGTCAGCTTGATGAAGTCGTGGTGGGGCGACAAGGCGGCGGCCGACAACAACTTCGGTTTCGACTATCTGCCCAAGCTCGACAAGTCGTACGATCTGCTGCAGCAATTCGAGCTGATGAGTCAAGGCAAGATGAACGGCTACATCGCGCAGGGCTTCAACCCGCTCGCGGCGGCGCCGTGGAAGGGGAAGAACGGCGCGGCTCTGGCCAAGCTGAAGTGGCTCGTGATCATGGATCCGCTTGCGACCGAAACGTCGGAGTTCTGGAAAAACCACGGCCCGTTGAACGACGTCGACAGTTCATCGATCCAGACCGAGGTGTTCCGTCTGCCGACCACCTGCTTCGCCGAGGAACGCGGCTCGCTCGTCAGTTCGAGCCGGGTGCTGCAATGGCACTGGCAGGGCGGCGACGGCCCCGGCGAAGCGAGGAGCGACCTCGAGATCATGTCGGGGCTGTGGCTGCGGATCCGCGACGCTTATCGCAAGGACGGCGGCAAGTATCCCGATCCGATCGTGAACATGAGCTGGCCGTATGCGAACCCGGAAAGCCCGACGCCCGAAGAACTCGCGATGGAGTTCAACGGCAAGGCTCTCGCGGACGTCACCGACGCGACCGACAAGACCAAGGTGCTCGCGAAGAGGGGTGAGCAGCTCGCGAGTTTCGCGCAGCTTCGCGACGACGGCTCGACCGCGAGCGGCTGCTGGATCTTCTGCGGCGCGTGGACCCAGGCGGGCAACCAGATGGGCCGCCGCGACAACTCGGACCCGACCGGCATCGGCAACACGCTGCATTGGGCATGGGCATGGCCCGCGAACCGGCGGGTTCTGTACAACCGCGCGTCGTGCGATACCAGCGGCAAGCCGTTCGATCCGACGCGTAAGCTGATCGCGTGGAACGGCAGCACGTGGTCGGGCGCCGACATTCCGGACTTCAAGGTCGACGAGCCGCCCGAAAACGGCATGAATCCGTTCATCATGAATCCGGAAGGCGTCGCGCGCTTCTTCGCGCGCGACAGTATGGTGGAAGGGCCGTTCCCCGAGCACTACGAGCCGTTCGAAACGCCGCTCGGCTACAACCCGCTGCATCCGGACAACAAGCTGGTCGTCAGCAATCCGGCGGCGCGCGTGTTCCCCGGCGACAAGGCCGCGTTCGGCACGCACGAGAACTTCCCGCATACGGCGACCACCTATCGTCTGACCGAGCATTTCCACTACTGGACCAAGCACGTCAAGCTGAACTCGATCATCCAGCCCGAGCAATTCGTCGAGATCGGCGAAGACCTCGCGAAGCAGATCGGCGTGGTGGCGGGCGACCGGGTCAAGGTGAGCTCGAACCGTGGGCACGTGGTTGCCGTCGCGGTCGTGACGAAGCGGATCAAACCGCTGACGATCGAAGGCAAGAAGGTGCAGACCGTGGGGCTGCCGCTGCATTGGGGCTTCATGGGGCTCGCGAGGCCGGGCTATCTCGTCAATACGCTGACGCCCGCCGTGGGCGACGGGAATTCACAGACACCGGAGTTCAAGTCGTTCCTCGTCAAGGTCGAAAAGGCATAAGGAAAAGAGATGGCACTGCAATCACTGGACATCAGACGCGTTTCGGCCACCACCACGCAGCCGCCGGTGATTCGCGAGCCGGCCACGGGCACCGTCGCGAAGCTCATCGACGTGTCGAAGTGCATCGGCTGCAAGGCGTGTCAGACGGCCTGCATGGAGTGGAACGATCTGCGCGACGAGATCGGCGTGAACGTGGGCGTCTACGACAACCCGCCCGATCTCACCGAGCATTCATGGACCGTCATGCGGTTTGCCGAGTACGAGAATTCGGCCGGCGATCTCGAATGGCTGATCCGCAAGGACGGCTGCATGCACTGCGACGATCCGGGCTGTCTGAAGGCCTGTCCGTCGCCGGGCGCGATCGTGCAGTACACGAACGGCATCGTGGATTTCCATCAGGAGAACTGCATCGGCTGCGGCTTCTGCATTGCCGGCTGCCCGTTCGACATACCGCGTATGTCGAGGCAGGATCGCCGCGTATACAAATGCACGCTGTGTTCGGATCGGGTGGCGGTCGGCCAGGAGCCGGCGTGCGTGAAGACCTGCCCGACGGGCGCGATCATGTTCGGCACCAAGGAGGACATGAAGCAGCAGGCCGAGGACCGCATCGTCGATCTGAAGGAACGCGGTTTTCAGAACGCTGGCCTGTACAACCCGGAGAAGGTCGGCGGCACGCATGTGATGTACGTGTTGCATCACGCCGACCGGCCGTCGCTGTATCACGGCCTGCCGGACGATCCGCGCATCAGTCCGCTAGTGTCGTTGTGGAAGGGCATAGCCAAGCCGATCGGGCTCGCCATCATGGGAATCGCCGCACTCGCGGGCTTCTTCCACTACACACGGGTCGGTCCGAACGAGGTGTCCGAGGCCGACGAAGCCGCGGCCGTCAAGGAAGCCGAGGAAGCACGCCGTTCGCGGGAGGATACGCAATGAACCGCTCTGAGCACACCGAGTTCACGGACGTGAAGGGCAACCGCCTGCTCGTGCGCTACACGCCGAACGAGCGCACGAATCACTGGATCACCGCGATCTGTTTCATACTGCTCGCGCTGTCCGGTCTCGCGATGTTTCATCCGTCGATGGCGTTTCTGTACGTGGTGCTCGGCGGCGGGCAGTGGACGCGGATTCTGCACCCGTTCATCGGCTGCGTGATGTTCATCTCGTTCCTGATTCTTGCACTGCGCTTCTGGCATCACAATTATCTGGACCGGGCGGACATCCAGTGGATGAAGCAGATCGGCGACGTGCTGAACAATCGCGAGGAACGTCTTCCCGCAATCGGCAAGTACAACGCCGGGCAGAAGCTGCTGTTCTTCGTGATGGTGATCTGTATGCTGCTGCTGTTGCTAAGCGGCATCGTAATCTGGCGGCGCTACTTCTCGTTCTATTTCCCGATGGACCTGATCCGGCTTGCGGCGCTCGTGCATGCGGCGACGGCGTTTTTGCTGATCGTCGGCATCATCGTGCATATCTATGCGGCGCTGTGGATCAAGGGCTCCGTTGGCGCGATGACCCGCGGCACCGTCACGTATGGCTGGGCGCGCAAGCATCATCCGAACTGGTTTCGGGAAATCATCGGCAAGTAAAGTAAGCTCGAGCGGCGCTACCCAGGCGCGTGTTCGAATGCGCCGCACGCAGCGCTCCGCACCGGGCCGCCGCGCCTCGTCGATGACGGGCGGCGGCTCTTCGGTTTTCAGAGGTCGATATCTTGGCTCAACGCATTCTCGAAGCCGCCGACATCGAGTCGCTCGATCCCTCGGCAATACCCCGCATCCGCACGCCGGAGCGGCTTGCGGTGTTCGCGCCGCGCGCCGCGCGCCTGCGTCAGCTCGCCGCGCGCAGCAATCCCATCGCCGGCTACCTGCGGCTGATGGCGGCGCTCGCCGATGCGCAGCAGGCCATGCTCGCGCACTTCAAGGCGCAGCCGCCGAGCCCCGAGCTGATCGCAAGCGCGCAACAGTACTCGATGCCGCTGATTCCGGCGCTTTCCGGCGCGCGCGATCCGGCGTGGCGCGACCTGCTGCTGCAACTGCTCGACAAGGTCGAAGCGGCGGGCCCGTTGACGCCGCCGCTGGTGGCGCTGTTCGCGCGGCTGCGCTCGCTCGACGCTGCCGCACTCGACGCGCAGGCCGACGCGATCTTCGCGCAACGCTTCGGCGACGTCGATCCGGCGAGCGCGCCGTTCGTCATGGCTGCGCTGCAGGTCGTGTGGACCGATCTCGCCGCCGATATCAATCGGCGCGACGTGCCGTATCTCGACACGCCGGGCCTGTGCCCGGTGTGCGGCTCGCATCCGGTGGCGAGCACGGTGCGCATCGGCGGCGCGTACGACAACTATCGCTATCTGCAATGCGGGCTGTGCGCGACCGAGTGGCATATGGTCCGCACCAAATGCTCGAACTGCGATTCGACCAAAGGGATCGCGTATCACGTGGTCGGCTCGCCTGACGCCGACGCGGCCACGCGTGAAGCCGAATCGAAAAACGCCGCGCTGAAGGCGGAGTCGTGCGACGAATGCCATACTTACCGCAAGATCGGCATCCAGGCGAAGGACTTCGAGTTCGAGCCGTTCGCGGACGACCTCGCAAGTCTCACGCTCGACCTGCTGATGGGCGCGGAAGGTTACCGGCGCGCGTCGCCGCATCCATGGTTGTGGCCGGAGCGGACGGCCGGCGGAACGCAAGCGGAGGACGAAGAGTCCGCATGACGGCGACCTGACCGGACGCAAGTTCGAAACGACACAAGGATTGCTCGTGAGCGATGTGAGCAGCTCGGAACTGCGCGCGCTGATGGCGCGCGTGCCGTCGGTGGACAAGGTGATGGCGTCGGTGGAATTCGCGCCGCTCATCGGCGAATACGGCCGCACGCAGGTGCTGCATGCGCTGCGCAGCGCGCTCGACGCGTGGCGCATCAGCGCGCAATCGGGCGATGCGGCGGCCAATCCGGCGGTGAGCGCGCTCGATGCCGCGCAACTGCACGCGACGGTCGCCGCGGCGCTGCTCGCGCGCAACGCGTCGCGGCTGCGCAGCGTATTCAACCTGACCGGCACGGTGTTACACACGAATCTCGGCCGCGCGCTGCTGCCCGACGAGTCGGTGCGCGCCGTGATGACCGCGCTCACGCAACCCGCTAACCTCGAGTTCGATCTCGCCACGGGCACGCGCGGCGACCGCGATGACCTGATCGACGATCTGATTTGCGAGCTGACTGGCGCCGAAGCGGCGACCATCGTCAACAACAATGCCGCCGCGGTGCTGCTCACGCTGTCCGCGCTCGCGGCAAAGAAAGAAGTGGTGGTGTCGCGCGGCGAGCTCGTCGAAATCGGCGGCGCGTTTCGTATTCCCGACATCATGAGCCGAGCGGGCGCGAAGCTGCGCGAAGTCGGCACGACGAACCGCACCCATCTGAAGGATTACGAACAGGCGATCAACGCGCGCACCGCGTTGCTGATGAAGGTCCATGCGAGCAACTATGCGATCAGCGGCTTCACGAAGGAAGTCGGCATCGAAGCGATCGCGACGCTCGCGCATGCACGCGGGCTCGCGGTTGCCGTCGATCTGGGCAGCGGCACGCTCGTCGATCTCGGCGAATGGGGCTTGCCGCGCGAGCCGACCGTGCGCGAGACCGTTGCGGCCGGCGCTGATCTGGTCACGTTCAGCGGCGACAAGCTGCTCGGCGGTCCGCAGGCCGGCTTGATCGTCGGGCGGCGCGAGCTGATCGCGAAGATCAAGAAGCATCCACTCAAGCGCGCGCTGCGCGTCGGCAAGCTGACGCTCGCGGCGTTGGAGCCCGTGCTGCGGTTGTATCGCGCGCCGGAGATGTTGACGGAGCGGCTGACCACGCTACGGCTGCTCACGCGGCCCGCGGAAGACATTCACGGCGCCGCGCAGCGCGTGTTACCGGCGCTGCAGCAGGCGATCGACGCGCGCTACACGGTGGCCGCCGAGCCGATGTTCAGCCAGATCGGCAGCGGCGCATTGCCCGTCGACGTGCTGCCGAGCTATGGCCTCGTCGTCCGGATGGCCGACGGCAAGCGCGGCGGCCGTCATCTGCTCGCGCTCGAAAAGCAGTTGCGCGAGATGGCGCGACCGTTGATCGGCCGGATCGCGGACGACGCGTTGCGGCTCGATCTGCGCTGCCTCGAAGCCGCCGACGAAACGCAATTGATCGCTCAGTTAGTCGCGCAACCGAAAAGGAACTGAAGGACAGGCACGCATGATCGTCGGTACAGCGGGGCATATCGACCACGGCAAGACGACCCTCGTGAAGGCACTCACCGGCGTCGATACGGACCGGCTCAAGGAAGAGAAGGCGCGCGGCATTTCGATCGAGCTCGGCTACGCGTACGTGCCGCTCGACAACGGCGACGTGCTCGGTCTGATCGACGTGCCGGGCCACGAAAAGCTCGTGCACACGATGACCGCGGGCGCGAGCGGCATCGACTTCGCGCTGCTCGTGATCGCCGCCGACGACGGCGTGATGCCGCAAACGCGTGAGCATCTGGCGATCGTCGAACTGCTCGGCATCCGGCGCGGCGCAATCGCGTTGACGAAAGTGGATCGCGTCGACGACGAGCGCCTGCGCGAAGTGCGCCACGAAGTGAGCGCGTTCGTCGGTGAAAGCGTGTTGCGCGACGCGCCGGTGTTCGATACCTGCGCGACGCGCGCGGACGACCCGGGCGTGTCGGCGTTGAACGCGCACTTGCGCGAGCAGGCCGCGGCATGGCGCATGAAGCGCGACGATGGCCTGTTCCGCCTCGCCGTCGATCGCGTATTCACGCTCGCGGGGCAGGGCACGATCGTCACCGGGACCGTGGTGGCAGGCAGCGTGAGCGTCGGCGACACCATGCTGCTCGCGCCGAAACATCAGTCGGTGCGCGTGCGCAGCATTCATGAGCAGAATCGCCCCGCCGCAACCGGCCGCGCCGGCCAACGCTGCGCGCTGAATCTGGCGGGCATCGACAAAAGTGCGATCGAGCGCGGCGACTGGATCGTCGACCCGCGCTTGTCGCAAGCGAGCGAGCGCATCGACGTCATGTTGACGCTGCTCACCGACGCGCCGCAAGCGCTCGAACATTGGGCGCCATTGCACGTGCATCTCGGCACGCAGCATCAGGTTGCGCATGTCGCGCTGCTCGAAGGCGACACGCTCGCGCCCGCTCAGCGCGCGCGCGTGCAGCTCGTGTTCGAGCGGCCGCTGTGCGCGGTGCCGGGCGATCGCTTCGTCGTGCGTAACGCGCAGGCCAATCGCACGGTGGGCGGCGGGCACGTGCTCGATCCGTTCGCTCCGGCGCGCAAGCGGCGCTCGCCGGAGCGCTTCGCCTGGCTCGACGCGATACAGACGCTGCTCGACACCGGTTCACTCGATGCGCTGTTTGCGCGCGCGCCGCACGGTTTGTCGCGGACGTTGCTGGAACGCTTGACGGGGATGCCGGCGGCCGCGCTCGCGTTGCCGGCCGAGACACGCACGATCGAACTGCCAGGCCACGACGCGCTGCTGGTCGCGGACGCGGCATGGCGCGCGCTCGCCGAGCGGCTGACGAGCGCGCTTGCGCAATACCATGAGCGCTCGCCGGATGAGCTCGGCCCGGACGCATCGCGCTTGCGGCGCATCGCGGCGCCACTGGTCGACGACGCGCTGTGGCGTGCGCTGGTCGACGATGCGGCGGCGCGCGGCGAGCTCGTCAAACGCGGACCGTGGTTGCATTTGCCCGGCCACGCGGTGACGCTCGACGCCGCCGATCAGGCGCTTGCCGCGACGTTGCTGCCCGAGATCGAGGCGGGGCGGTTCGATCCGCCTTGGGTGCGCGACCTCGCGAACGCGCACGCTGTTTCCGAGGAGCGTGTGCGTCAGTTGCTGCGCAAGCTCGCGCGTCGGGGAGAGCTGTTCCAGGTCGTGCATGATCTGTTCTATCACCAGCAGGCGATTCGCGAGCTCGCGTCGATCGCGGCGACCGAGGCGCACAAGAACGCCGGCACCGTGGCGGCCGCGCCGTTTCGCGACGCGACCGGACTCGGCCGCAAACGCGCGATCCAGCTTTTGGAGTTCTTCGACCGGGTTGGCTATACTCGCTTTCACCGTGGCTTGCACCTCGTGCGCACGGATAGTCGCTGGCTCGATCTGCCTTGATCTCGCTGGCGGTCTGTCTGCATCGGCCACGCGTCAATCACCGTAGGAAGGCATTCGTATCCGGTGGTGCGGCTGGGCTTCAAACCCAGTTGAGGGCGTCAGACGCTCTCGGGTCGGTTCGACTCCGGCTGCCTTCCGCCAGACATGGCTTCCGGGCAATTCCGATATCTTCCGAAAACGTCCTCCAGGTCGCTGATTTTAAAGCGGTTTATGGGTAACGACGTGCTTGCCGCTTCCGCCAACGTCCCGCACAATTTCCACACGAAGTATGGGTGGCGACATGGGTTTTGTGGGTAGAAATGGAGGGCAACATGGCAGGACGACAGTTGCATCGGCTCAGCGCGCTGCGGGTCGCGAAGGAGTGGCTCCGGGTCATTATGCTGACGGCGGTGGCCTCTATCTGCTGATCGCGGACAGCGGTGCGCGTTCGTGGGTGTTTCGTTTCAAGCTAAACGGGCGTGTACGGGAAATGGGCCTCGGTCCGCTTTCGCGAGTCCCGCTTGGCGAGGCGAGGAAACTGGCCGCCGGATACCGTGACATGGTCAGAGTCCTGATTGATCCCATCCTCGCGCGGCGTGAACAGCAGCGTAGACAGTTGCTCGATATCTCGTCGGAGGCCAACGTGACATTTCGTGAGGCCGCTGAAGCGTTTATCCGCGTGCAGGAACCTCAGTGGCGAAACCGCAAGCATGTCCAGCAGTGGGGCAACACGCTCAAAACGTACGCGTATCCCGTGATCGGGGAGGTCCGGGTGCGCGACATTGACACCGCGATGATCGTGCGGATTCTCCAGCCAATCTGGACGAAAAAGGCGGAAACCGCGCGCCGTGTGCGTGGCCGCATCAAGGCCATCCTCGATGCGGAGACTGTGCTGGGCATCGCACCGGCAGCAACCCGGCGCGCTACGTCGACCATCTGCAACTCGTCTTACCACGGCCGAAGAAGCGGTCGCAAGTGAAACACCATCCGGCGTTGCCATGGGAAGATATCCCGAGTTTTGTGCGCGAACTGGAACAACGTCCCCGCCGCGCGGCACGGATCCTTCACCTGCTCATCCTCACGGCAACCCGGACGAACGAGGTGCGCTTTGCGCGGCCAGAGGAATTTGATCTGGACAACTGTGTCTGGTCAATTCCCGGCGACCGCACGAAAAGTGGTCGGCCGCTTCGCGTGCCGCTTTGCGAGCGGGCCGTCGACATCGTGCGCAGCGCGCTGCCCAAGGCGAAATACGGGTATCTGTTTCCCGGCTGCAAGGAAGGGCACCCATTGTCGAACATGGCGATGCTGATTCTGCTGAGACGCATGTCGCGGTATGGGATCACCGTGCATGGTTTCCGGTCGACGTTCCGCGACTGGGTGGCCGAATGCACGGAATACCCTGATTCGCTGGCGGAAGAGGCACTAGCTCACGTAATTGTTTCGCAGACGGTGGCGGCCTACCGGCGCGGCGATCAGCTAGAGCGCCGGCGTCTGATGATGGACCACTGGGGAAGGTATTGCGGCAAAAAGCAGGAAGACGCGGTGTCAATGGCGTCGGCCGCATCCCAAGCGTTCGCCGCATAGTTGCTGTCGAACACCCGAAATGCCTGGCCGTTAGACAGGCTTCCTACGATCCGTCATGGGCATTGCGCGCGGGCGGGCGTTGGCGAGGGACGTTGGCTTTGCCGGCAGAACATAGTTCTTGTATGGGGTGCAGGTGGTCGGAGGTTCAAATCCTCTCGCCCCGACCAATAGCTATAAGGGCTCCGTCAGGTTGCTGCGGAAGACGCCGGTACAATGAAGTGATGAAGAAAACCAAATCGCTTTATCACGGTTACCGCTTCCCTGCCGTCGTCATCAGCTGCGCGGTTCGCTGGTATTTCCGGTTCAGCCTGAGCCTGCGCGACATTGAAGAGTTGTTGCTCGAGCGTGGTGTCGTGGTCACGTACGAAACGGTCCGTTGCTGGTGCGACAAATTCGGCGCTGGATTCGCCCGTTACGCCAAAGCGGCGCAGCGCAAGCCGGGCAGCACATGAAATCTGGACGAGATGTTCGTGACGCTGCGCGGCGAGCCGTACCTGTTGTGGCGAGCGGTAGACGAGCATGGTGTCGAACTCGACGTGCTGGTGCAAAAGCGGCGCGACAAGGCCGCGGCCAAGCGCTTCTTTCGGCGGGTGCTGCGATCCAATCCGGTGCCGCGCAAGATCGTTACCGACCAGTTGCGCAGTTATCCGGCGGCGAAGGCCGATATTCCTGAGCTCGCCCAAGTGAAGCACATCTTCGTCAAATCGGCTGCGCGCGTGAACAACCGCGCCGAGAATAGTCACCAGCCAACCCGCAGGCGCGAACGCCAGATGTGCGGCTTTCGCGATGCCCGTCGCACGCAGACGTTTCTCTCATGCTTCGGCCCGATCCGGCAGCACTTCGCGTTGCCCAGACATCGGATGAACGCGGCATGTCACCGCGCCATGTTGCAAGAACGGCTCGCTACATGGCATGACTGGACCGCCTCACTCGCAGCCAACCGGGCTATCTGATAAGGATAACTATTCTTGAGGCCGGCACGTAGCCTGTGCTTCTCAACTTGACAGTGCCTTCGTTAGTTCGCATCCGGTGCTGCGATCGCCGTTGACGCGTCTTTGAGCGCCTCTTCCAGCAATCCATCGCTCTCGTCTTTAAGTCCCACGCCAGTGAGGCCCAAGCGGCGCGCATGCGTCAGCAGATAGTGCAGCTTGTGCGCGGCTGCGCCGTGACTCAATCCCTCGGGGCGCACGTTCGAAATGCAATTGCGTTGCGCATCGGCGCACCCTACTTTAGGCGCATACGTCAGGTAGATGCCGAGGCTATCCGGCGAGCTCAGCCCGGGACGTTCGCCGATCAGCATCACGACGAGCCTGGTCCGCAGAATTTCGCCGATGTCATCGCCAAGCGCCACCCGTGCTTGCCGAGCGACCACCACCGGACCGATTCTCCAATCCGCAAGGCGTAAAGAGACGGCCCTCAAAAGCGGAATGGATTGCTTTGCAGCAGCGCAGGCCGACAGCCCATCGGCAATCACGAACACCACTTCCGGCGCTTCGATGGAGGCTTGCGCAAGCGCCTCGCGGCTCTCCTCCGACAGGCGTCTGCCCAGATCCGGACGCCGCAAGTAATGCTGACGGTCCGGCGCAGCACTATGCACATCGAGCGTGGTGAAGCCGTTCGCACGCAACTGCTCATGCAGCGAATCGGCGTCGAGCGGATGATGCACCGCATCGCGTGCCTGCGCGTGCGATAGATTGAACGCGAGCAGCGGCCCAGTCGGCAGGCTGTTGCCGGCACGCCCTAATGCGATACGCGCATTGGTGAACTGACGCAATGCGCTCCAGGGGTTCTTTTCGAGGAAGTCGTTGCTCATGCGATCCCCATCCATTCGCGCGCACCTTCCAGCAAAGGTTGCCGTATCGCGCCATTGAGCAACACGCCGAGCGCGTCGGCGACCCGCATCGACTCCAGCCACTCTTCGAATTCCGGCGCACGCCTTAGGCCCAATACGTCGCGCACATAAAGCGCATCGTGGAATGAGGTGCTCTGGTAGTTCAGCATCACATCGTCCGCGCCGGGGACGCCCATGATGAAGTTGATTCCCGCGACGCCGAGCAGCGTCAACAGGTTGTCCATATCGTCCTGATCGGCTTCCGCGTGGTTCGTGTAGCAAATGTCGCAACCCATCGGCACGCCGAGCAGCTTGCCGCAGAAGTGATCTTCGAGACCCGCGCGCGTGATCTGCTTGCCGTCATAGAGGTATTCCGGGCCGATGAAACCGACCACCGTATTGACGAGAAACGGATTGAACTTTCGTGCCACCGCATAGGCGCGCACTTCGCAGGTCTGCTGGTCGACGCCATGATGCGCATTCGCCGACAACGCGCTGCCCTGCCCCGTTTCGAAATACATCACGTTGTTGCCGACTGTGCCGCGATTGAGCGAGAGCGCCGCTTCATAGGCTTCCTGCAGCAAAGCAAGCGAAATGCCGAAGCCGGCATTCGCTTTTTCCGTACCGGCAATCGACTGAAACACCAGATCGACCGGCGCGTCCTTGCCGATTGCGGCAATCGTGTTGGTGACGTGCGTCAGTACGCATGATTGCGTCGGCACCTGATAGCGTTGCCGGAAATCGTCGACCATCAGCAGCAGCGTGGTGATCGCGGCCAGGCTGTCGGTAGCCGGATTGATGCCGATCATCGCGTCACCGCAACCGTACATCAGGCCGTCGAGCATCGAGGCGGCGATGCCCTTGACATCGTCGGTCGGATGATTCGGTTGCAAGCGTACTGACATGTGGCCAGACAATCCCACGGTGGTGCGAAAGCGTGTGATCACCGGACGCTTGCGCGCCGCCGCGATCAGGTCCTGGTTACGCATCAGCTTCGACACCGCGGCGACCATCTCCGGTGTGAGGCCGGCGGAGATACGCGTGAGTGCATCGGCATCCGTCCCGCTGCTGAGTAGCCAGTTGCGGAAATCGCCGACCGTCAGATGGGATATCTCGGCGAAAGCTTCGGGCGAGTGATCGTCTATGACAAGGCGCGTGACTTCATCGCTTTCGTACGGAATCAATGCCTCGTTGAGGAAGGTGCGCAACGGCACCTGCGCGAGTGCCATCCTGGCTGCGACGCGTTCTTCCTCACTGGCCGCCGCGGTGCCAGCGAGCTGATCGCCCGAGCGCAGCGGGCTCGCCTTCGCCAGCAACGTTTTGAGATCGTCGAACCGGTAGGTGCGTGTGCCGATCGCTTCGGTATAGCTCATCTCGCGTTGCTCCAGAGTGCCGCGCACGTTAGCGCCATGTCAACACAGGCCACCCACACTCGTTCGCATGCGCTGCCAGCGCCGGGTCCGGATTGACCACATGCGGCCTGTCGACCTCGCACAGTAGAGGTAAATCGTTTCGCGAGTCGGAATAGAAGCTGGCACCGGCCAGGCTTTCGTCGTGCGCCTTTAGCCATGCGCGCAGCCGAACTACCTTGCCTTCCCGATACGTCAGTACGCCGGAGGTGCGTCCCGTATAGACACCGTCCTCCGTCTGGATATCAATCGCCAGAACATGATTGATACTGACTCGCGCCGCAATTGGCTCGACCAGATGCGCGCTCGACGCCGAGATCACCAGCAGGGTGTCGCCACGCTGGCGATGGGCGTCGATCACATTCCGCGCGTCGGGCCGAATTCTCGGCTCGATCACCTGTTCAACAAACGCATCGATCTGATGGCGCACATCAACGACGCGGCGACGGGCGAGCGGTGCGAGTGTTGCTTTCATGTAATCGTCCATCGTAAGCAACCCTTCGCCGTAGGCACGCATCATCTCGTCGTTTTGCCGTACAAATGCATCGGCGTCGCCGACCCATCCCAGGCGTGCCATCTCGCTGCTCCACAAATTCGCGCAATCTCCATTGATAATCGTGTCGTCAAGATCGAAAATCGCTAAAGTCATCCGGCCTCCGTTGAGTCAAATTCTCGATGCCGCGGCAGCATCAAAACGCGAGATCCATGCCAGCCACCGCGGCCGCTTTTCCTTAATGTGTTACCGGTACGGCGACCGTCGAAGGTGCGCGGCCGCGCACAGGCTTCGCGAACAGCCGGTCGAGCCGGGCGATCTCGTCGGTCGACGGTTTGATCGCTAACGCAAACACGACGAACACGACGAAGTTCGCTGCGAGCCCGACAATCCCGCTGGTCAGCGAACCGAGCGCGCGGATGTCGTCCGGATAGACGGAAGTCAGCACGATCGCGATTGCAATGCCCACCAGCATTCCCGCAATCGCGCCCTGCTTGTTGCCACGCCGCGTGAAGATGCCGAAGAACAGCGGGACCGCAAGCTGGATGATCCCTTGATATGAAATCTGCGCGAGTAATTGCAGTCGGCTGTAGTCGAAAGTCAGATATGCAAGGATCGCCGCTGCGACGATGAACACGACCATGCCCGCCTTGGACAACACCATCAACTGGCGATCGGTGCGCGGCGTATTCCACGTCGCGAGGTCGTTGGCGAACTGCGTGCCGCAGACCTGCACACAACCGTCGACATGGCCGATGCTCGCCGCAAGCACAATCACGATTGCCACCGCGAGAAGCCACGGGCCGCCGATATCGGCGAGTGCGACGAACCAACCGTGCTGCGGCTGTGCGGCTACGTTCGGGTCCTGACTCGCGGCAGCCGCGAACAGCATCAGGATGCAATAGAAGCCGCCGACCAGCAGCATCGTCAGCAGCGTGCCCTTCTTGACGGCCCTTACGCCGCTCGCCGTATAGATCCGCTGGAAGCTCATTGGCCAGCACATTGAGCCGATCACACCGGTGAAGATCAGGCTGAACATGTACCAAGGACCGTAACCGGTACGTGAGTCGCCGGGAATCAGCAGCATCTTCGCAGGCAGTTGCGACAGGTTGGAGAATGACGCGTGGTTGCCGAATAGCAGCAGGATGCACAGCACCGCGCACAGCACGTACGCAATCAGCCCCTGGAACATGTCGGTCATGATCAGCCCCCGCATCCCCATGCTGACGGTCCAGTACTGGCGGATCAGTACAATCACAACACCAGCAGTCAGGCAGGCCGTCACGGTCCACTGGCCGAACGTTGCGAACTGGAATAACGTCGCGAGCGCCTGGATGCCCATCACGACCCACGGAAACACCGAGATGATCCCGATGATCGACGCGATTCGCTTGACGACCGGGCTGTTGTAGCGCATGCCGAGGAGGTCCGGCTGCGTCGTCAGGTTGAACTGCCGGCCCCACGACCACGCCCGGTTTGCCATCAGATACATCGCAGTCACGCCGAGCGTCGCGTAGACCATCCCGTAGAAACCGAGCACGCCGCCGACCGACAGTGCGAAGAACGCGGTGAACGTCGAGCCGGGCCACCAGGAGTTCGTGTAGCTCATCGCGACGAACCACGGGCCGTACGAGCGGCCGCCGACGGCATAGTCGGAGAAGCTTGTGCTCCGGCGGTTGGTCGCATACAGCACCGCGATCATCGCAACGAGGAACACGACGATCATGCCGAACGTGACGACCGGGTTGCCGGGATTCGTGAAGTGGGTCATGTCGGTTCTCCTTCGTTGTCGAGTTCGCCGGACACGCCTTCAGCCACGTACAGCGCCCATATGCCGAGCCCGACCAGGACCGCGTTCGCGATCCAGTAGAAGATCGGCAGCGGTACGCCGAGCACGAGTTGCTTACTGCCGCTGACGCCTAGATAGAACGGCGGACACAGCGCCATCAGAAGAAGCAGGAAGAAATAGATGCCGAATACAATCTTCTTCGAATTCGGCATCGAGCTTTGGATCGATTCAGCCATGATCGGCTCCTCGCTAGCGGCGGGTTGAAGGACACGAATGGAACGCGCTGTCATCTCGCGCGCCCAGCCGATAGGCACCGCCTTCGGGGTGCCGGGCCGAAGGTGGCGTCAGATCCGCCCGGACGCGGTCAATCGCTTTTAATTTCGCTCTGGATTCCTTAATAACCATAATGCCTTTCCATCCTGAAAATGAAATCGGGTTCTCAATAGGTCGTCAAGCTCAAGCGTCGGCGCACAACGAGTTTATGCACGGAGCTGTTTTCAAGCGCCTGGCTTCTTCACGCCTGCCTCAGCCATGTCTCCCACTGCGGATCCTGAAAGACGATGCGAGCGCGCATCTGTTTCCAGAACCCGTACTTATAGAAATCGAAATCGAGCCGCGACACCGCACGCTGCACCATCGCCCACGTCGACCATTTCAGATCGGCGAGCGCCTTGTTCAACTGCACACGCGCGACGACCTGGGGCGTCACGCGACCGAAATAGTCCTCGAGCAGCGCAAGTTCCATCCCAGGCGCGAAGAACATCTCGCCAAACCACAGGGCGAGCTCGTAATGCCGGTCGTTGTTCGACGCGTACTCGAAATCGACCAGGCGAATCTCGCGCGCATCGTTCAGCATGAAGTTGCCGGCGAGGGTATCGTTCATGCAGGGCGCGAGATCCAGGCCCGACGCTTCGAGCGCCGCACGGGCACGACGGTATTGCTGGCACAGCCAGTCGTGATCCGGGGGTTTAACCGCGTGCAATGCTTCGACCTGCTGCTGATGTTCGTCGATCATGTCAAACATGGTCTTCGTCTGAGCGAGCACCGGCTGATCATTGAACGCCTTCAGGGCACGCAATGCGTTGTGCCGGACCTCACGCTCGAGGAAGTCGAGGTTTGACGACGCGCGCCAGCCTTCCATGAACTCGAACACCTCGACGCCCAGATCCTCGAGGAACGCGAACACCGGCGCGCCGTAGCCTGTTATCGCGGCCTTCACGCTCGCTTCGTGTGCAGTGCGGCGGTCGATAAACATCTCTGTGCCCTGGCCCGGCACTTTGAAAAAATACGCAGTCTGCGCGCCGTCGACTTCGACGCGCCAGTTCGTGTTCGAGATGCCGCCACCTACCGGTGCGTAGCGAATGTCGTACCCTTTCCATGCAGGCATTGCACGAATCGCTGCTTCAATCTCGTGTTCATGATGGGTCTGAGCCTGACCGAGTGCTTTCATCGAATCATCCCTTCAGCAGATGAAGCCAGCCTTCGAAGCGCGCGTCCTGAATGCCTTGTCGGCAGCGCAACGATGTCCATTGAGCGAGTTTCGTGAATTCGAGACGGCGCGGTGACGTCGTGCCTAGCCACAATCCCCACAGTGTCCAGTACCAGTCGTTGACAAGCGCATACAGACGGCAACGCGCGTAGTCGACTTCGTCGCAACGGCCAGCCCAGCGCACGATGCCCTCCCGCCATTGCGGCTCGAACTGATACAACTCGTTCAGCGTGATAGCCACGTCGTACCAGGGGTCGCCGCAGCCGCCGTAATCGAAATCGATCAGCTTGAGTTCGCCTTGCGGGCCAACCATCACGTTGCTCGCAAGGCCGTCACCGTGCAGTGGCACGACCTCTACGTCCGATGCCTGCAACGCATTCCATGCACGGTCTATGCAGTCGTCGGTCCGCAACCCGTCGATCGGCAATTCCACCGCATCACGTCGACACAGCGCCCGAAGTCGGGCGATGTCGTCCATCGGAGACGAGACAAACATGGGTGCTGGACCGTCATGCACTTGCCGCTTCGCCGCCCACAGCGCGTCGAGACGCTCGGGTGACGCCAGATCGTCAACGCGCGCCCAGCGCCATTCGGAGGCCTCCAATCGATCGAACAGCAGCACGCCGCGCTGCATATCAACGATGCGCAGCGCGACCGTTGCTTCCGCTTGTGCCGCACAGCGGCTCGCGTCGACGGTCCGCGCAACGTCGATCAATTCTTTCATATCGTCGTGCAGCACTTTCGCATACCACGATTGAGCGCCCACCGCGACGACGAAGCCGGCCCATTCGGTCGCGAGCCGCGTTGGCGACGCGACTGCTCCGGTACCGTGCCCAACCTGCGCGTCGTTGCCTAGCCCTACTGCATGCAGCGCGTCGAGCAATCGAAGGGACTCAGGCGATTCCGTCAGCATCATCGCCCTCAAAGGTAGCTCGACGGTTCAGTGCAGATGCGCTCCAGCAACGCGCTCAACAGACGCAGGCCATTGTGCAGATCGGCATCAGCGGTGTACTCGGCTTCGTTGTGCGAGACGCCACCGCGGCTAGGTACGAACAGCAGGCACGTCGGCGTGACGCGACTCATGCTAATCGCATCGTGGCCGGCGACGGTGACGCTATCGCCCGCTGGCAGGTCGAGTTGGAGGCTAACGTCGTGGGCAAGTCGCGACAAGCCATCATGCAGCTTCAGCGGGGCGCGAAGCTGGCGGCTTTCGATCTCGATGCGCGTGCCGGTCTGTTCAGCGATATTCCGCAAGGTCGCCTCGAAGCGTGTTGCAGTGCCGTCCAGCAGCGCAGTGGACGGCGAACGGAATTCAATGTGTAGTATCGTCCTCGACGGCACGACGTTCGGCGAATTCGGATATACGTCGAGGCGGCCAACCGAACTGTGCATTTGCGCGCCGTGCCGCACGGCTTCCGCATGGACCGCGGCGATCGTGTGCGCTGCCGCCAGCAATGCATCGCGCCGGTCGGCCATCGGTGTAGGGCCGGTGTGATTCTGCTCGCCGTCGAAGCGCACTCGCCATTTCAATGCGGCCCACGTCTCGCGGACCACGCCAATTGCGAGCCCCTCGCGCTCGAGATTCGACGCCTGCTCGACGTGCATCTCGACATATGCGGCAATAGGCAGATCGAGCATCGCATCGCCGAGATAGCCAATCTGCTCCAACGCACTCTTCAGCGTGACGCCTTGCCGGTCCTCGCATGCCCACGCGTCGTCCAGCGACATCGCGCGGGTGAACACACTGCTACCCGTCAGGCTCGGCTGGAAACGCGCGCCTTCTTCGTTGGTCCAGTCAACGACCGCCAGATTGCATGGCGCACGGTGACCACTCGCGCGAAGCCTCTGCGCGATGCCGACGATCGCGGTCGCGCCGGCAAGCACGCCGTATACACCGTCAAAGCGGCCAGCGCTCGGCTGGCTGTCGAGATGCGACCCGCACAACACGTACGGCGCGCCCGGCGTCAAAGTCATAAGCCCGAAGACGTTGCCGATTGCATCGATGTGCACATCGAAACCGTGCTCGTCGAGCCAGATGCGGAACAGATCACGAACCTGTCCGTCCTGGGCCGACGCCGCGAGCCGATGCAGACCGCCGGCCGGCGTCGCGCCAATCGCGGAGCTTGCGCTGAACAGCGCGTCGAACGCGCGCAACTCATCGGCGTTGGGTTGAACCAGTTCAGGGATGGACGATATCGACATGAGCTTGTTCCAGGCGGTCCATGTAGTCGGCCGACAGCGGGCGGTTTGTGACGAGCGTCGCGATCGCGTCGAACGGTAGTGTGTTGATGAACGTGCGATGGCCAAACTTGCCATCGTCGGCGAGCACGACGCTACGCACGCAATGCACAACAAGCGTTCTGCGCAGCATGGCTTCGGATTCTTCGTAATCCATCAGCCCGAGCTTCAGATCGACCGCGCCAATGCCCATAAAGGCGATGTCGTAATGGAACTGACGGGCGAATTCGAGCGTGTGCGGGCCGATCAATGCGTTGTCGTTGCGACGGACGTCGCCTGGTGTGACGAGCACGTGGTTGTCGCTCTGCTGCGTCAGCAGTTGCGCAATGTCGAGCGAGTTCGTGACGACTCGCAACTGGCTGAAGCTTGTCAGCTGATGCGCGAGTGCGAGGGTTGTCGTGCCGGTGTCGAGGAACAGCGCCATTCCCTCCTGCACGAGGCCGCTTGCGCATTCGGCAATCTTCGCTTTCGCCTGTGTCCTGATCCGGTTGCGGACCTGCAGCGGTTGCTCCTCGTTAAGCCGCGGCAGGATCGCGCCGCCGTGAACGCGACGCAATTTGCCGAGTTCTTCGAGATATTTGAAGTCGCGGCGAATCGTTTCTTCGGAGACGACCAGCTGCGTAGCGAGGTCGGCGGCCTTCACGCGTTTCTGCTGGCTCAGAAAACGCATGATTTCTTCGAGGCGAGGCTGATTCAGCATAGGTAGATGAGTCCGGCGTACAGGGAAGCAACCAGTGTAACGAGGTTTGCCGCGCGTTCGGATCACGCGGTGGCAGCGCCCGGATTGTGCCAACAGGCGGTGGTGCGTCGGCGTGGCCTCGTCCGCGTCGAGACGTTGCGCCGCTTGCAACTTCGTCTGTTGCTGGAGCACAGGTGTCGGCGGTGCCATCAGCGCGCGCCGTTCTGGCCAGGCACCGACTTGATGTGCGTCGAAATGGCAGATCGTCACGGTGCGCTCCTAGCCGACGAGCAACGGCGGCAGCCGATGTTCCCACGGCGCAATTGCCTCGAACGCCGCGCAGAACTGCAGCACGTCGCCATCTGCGAAGCGCGGCCCGATGACCTGCAAGCCGATTGGCAAACCTGACGGACTCCAGCCGCACGGCACGCTCGCCGCTGGGTTGCCGGACAGATTGAATGGGTACGTGAACGGTGTCCAGCGCGCCCACGGCACCGCGGTGTCGTCGACGCCATCGAGGTCAGATGGCGCAATCCGGTCCGCGTCGAACGGAAGAATTGGCAGCGTTGGCGTCAGCAGCAGATCGAAGCGCTCGAACAGCTTGTGGACCTTGCAAGCGAATGCCGCGCGCTGCTGGACCGCGGTCAGATAGCCGGCCAGATCGTAGTCCGCAGAACGTTCGATTAGCGTCGCGAAGCCCGGTTCGAGCTCCTCCTTGCGATTGGCAAGCGACTTGCCGTACACGATTCCGCGGCCGCCGACCCATAGGGCCTCGAACGTCGGCAACGGGTCATGCCATTCGAGCGCGGGCATATCAATCGTGACTGGCAGCGTCCGCGCAATCTGATTGACCGCCGCTTCAACTGCTGCCGCAACAGCCGGATCGACGTCAACGTTGAACAGCGTCGGACAAAACGCGACGCGCAGCGGCCGCAGCGGCGAATCGCAACGCGCGAGGAACGTTTCAGTCGGTGCTGGCAAAGCTTGGTGATCGCGTGGGTCGGGACCGGATAGCACGTCGAACAGCAGCGCGCTGTCGCGCACGGTCCGTGTGATCGGGCCGGCATGGCTGAGCATTTCGGTCGCCGACCAAGGCCACGTCGGAATCCGGCCGAGCGAGCCCTTGAGCGCAAACGTGCCACAAAACGCACTGGGAATCCTTACCGAACCGCCACCGTCCGAACCGAGCGACGCGGGCACCATCCGTGCGGCGACCGCGATCGCCGAACCCGAACTGGAGCCGCCGCTCGTGAGTTGTGGGTTCCAGGGATTGCGGCCGTTGCCGAATACGCGCGACAGGCTCGCGCCGCTCCAACCGAACTCGGTCGTCGCGGTCTTGCCGACGATGATCGCCCCTGCATCCTTCAGGCGTCGGATAATCGGCGCATCATCCGACGGTACATAGTCGAGCGCGGTCAGCGAACCCCGCGTCGTCCGCAGTCCAGCGGTCGAAAACAGGTCCTTGACGCCGAACGGAATGCCATGCAGTGGCCCTCTAAAACAGCCGCGGGAGGCTTCGCGCGTCAACGTTTCGGCCTCAGCCGCCGCCGTTTCGGTGTAGATGTCGCCGAATGCGTTCAATGTGGGATTGTGGGTTTCTATCGCCTTCAGACTGTGCGCTATCAACTCACCCGGCGTCAGGCTGCCGTTCCTGATCCGATCAGCGGCATCAAGAACCGTCGGCGCAGAGACGCATTTTGACCCGTATGTCATCCTAAATCCTGAATGGGACAGCGCATTGGCTGGTTGGATGCATTACAGGTTGGACAAAAACTGGTGTCAAGCGCGTTTTATTGGTTTTGTTGGATTTGTTGGATATGTTGGGTTCCACCATCCACTCTAATCAAGCGCTTTCTGGTGCAGAGCCGCCGCGACAAGGCGGCGGCCAAACGGCTAATGCGCAAGCTGCTCAGGCGCTACGGCTGCCCACGCGTGATCGTCACGGACAAGCTGCGCAGCTACGCGGCGGCGAACAACGAACTGGGTCTGAAAGTCGAGCATCGGCAACACAAAAGGGCACTGTCAAGTTGAGAAGCACAGGCTACGTGCCGGCCTCAAGAATAGTTATCCTTATCAGATAGCCCGGTTGGCTGCGAGTGAGGCGGTCCAGTCATGCCATGTAGCGAGCCGTTCTTGCAACATGGCGCGGTGACATGCCGCGTTCATCCGATGTCTGGGCAACGCGAAGTGCTGCCGGATCGGGCCGAAGCATGAGAGAAACGTCTGCGTGCGACGGGCATCGCGAAAGCCGCACATCTGGCGTTCGCGCCTGCGGGTTGGCTGGTGACTATTCTCGGCGCGGTTGTTCACGCGCGCAGCCGATTTGACGAAGATGTGCTTCACTTGGGCGAGCTCAGGAATATCGGCCTTCGCCGCCGGATAACTGCGCAACTGGTCGGTAACGATCTTGCGCGGCACCGGATTGGATCGCAGCACCCGCCGAAAGAAGCGCTTGGCCGCGGCCTTGTCGCGCCGCTTTTGCACCAGCACGTCGAGTTCGACACCATGCTCGTCTACCGCTCGCCCACAACAGGTACGGCTCGCCGCGCAGCGTCACGAACATCTCGTCCAGATTTCATGTGCTGCCCGGCTTGCGCTGCGCCGCTTTGGCGCAACGGGCGAATCAGCGCCGAATTTGTCGCACCAGCAACGGATCGTTTCGTACGTGACCACGACACCACGCTCGAGCAACAACTCTTCAATGTCGCGCAGGCTCAGGCTGAACCGGAAATACCAGCGAACCGCGCAGCTGATGACGACGGCAGGGAAGCGGTAACCGTGATAAAGCGATTTGGTTTTCCTCATCACTTCATTGTACCGGCGTCTTCCGCAGCAACCTGACAGAGCCGAGCCACGTGCTCTATCAGCGCAAGATTCGGCGTGCGCGAAATCGTCGGAAAGGCGATCAACGCCTTCAGCAGTTCGGCACTGCGGCTCAGCGTCATTCCGGCTTCACCGCGACCACGTCGATTTCGACGAGCCATTCCGGGCGCGCTAGCGCCTGCACGACGATGCCAGTCGACACCGGGAACACGCCTTTGAGCCAGCGGCCCATTACGTTGTAGACGGCCTCGCGATAACGCGGATCGATGATGTACACCGTCACCTTGCAGATGTCTTCGAGCTTGCTGCCGCACTCGTCGAGCAGCATCTTGACGTTCGCCATCGCCTTCTCGGTTTGCGCGGTGACGTCGCCGATGCCGACCGACTCGCGCGTGTCGAGATCCTGGCCGATCTGGCCGCGCAAATAGATCGTTTTGCCGGCGATCACGGCCTGGCACAAATCGTTGTCGAGCTTCTGTTCTGGATAGGTTTCGCGCGTGTTGAATTTACGGATGCGGGTATGGGTGGTCATGTCGTTATGAACGTGCTGTCAGTGGTGAAGAATCTTTGAAAGGAAGCGCTTGGCGGCGGCGCTGGCGGCGTCCTGGAAGAACACGTCGGTCGGACTGTCTTCGATGATCGCGCCGTCCTCCATGAACACGACGCGGTGCGCGACGCGGCGCGCGAAGCCCATCTCGTGCGTGACGACCATCATCGTCATGCCTTCGCGCGCGAGCTCGACCATCACGTCGAGCACTTCGTTGACCATCTCCGGATCGAGCGCCGACGTCGGCTCGTCGAACAGCATCGCCGTCGGATCCATCGACAACGCGCGCGTGATTGCGACGCGCTGCTGCTGGCCGCCCGACAGTTGCCCCGGATACTTGTGCGCATGCGCCGACAAACCGACGCGATCGAGCAGCTCGCGCGCTTTCGTGCGCGCCTTGACTTCGGCACGACCCAGCACGATGCGTTGCGCGAGCGTCAGGTTGCGCGTCAGATCGAGGTGAGGGAACAGCTCGAAATGCTGGAACACCATGCCGACGCGGTTGCGTAGCCTCGGCAGATCCGTCGACTTCGCGGTGAGCGATGTGCCGTCGACAAGAATGTCGCCTTTTTTGAAACGGCTCCAACGCATTGACCGTTTTAATCAGTGTTGATTTACCTGAGCCCGAGGGCCCGCACACCACGACGATCTCACCTTTGTTCACGTGCGTCGAACATTGCTTGAGCACGTGGTGCGTGCCGTACCACTTGTCGATGCCGCGAATGTCGATGATCGGCGTCGTCATTTGTCGACTCATTTATCAAAGTACCCCGCGCGGATCGACGCGCCAATCAGATTGAGAATCAAACGGCCCGCCGTCACGCACGAAATCAGATTCGCGTCGTCTTTCTCCGGCTGGATTTCGACGATGTCCATGCCGACCACGCGTCCCTTCTTCACCAGACCGTGGATCAGCTTGCGCGCCTGCACGAAGGTGACGCCGCCCGGCGCCGGACCCGCGACGGCCGGCATCACCGACGGATCGAGACCGTCGGCGTCGATCGTCAGGTAGTAGTTGCCGCCGTCCGGAATGCGCGCGAGCACCGCATCCATGCCGATGTCGTGAAGCTCGTACGCGGTAACGAGTTCCGCGCCGTACGCACGCGCGGCGACGAGTTCCGCGGCACGGCCGCTGCCCTGTGCACGCAGGCCGATCTGGAAGATGCGATCGACGTGGGTCATCTCCGACGCGCGGCGGATCGGACTCGACAGGCCTTCGCGCACGCCGTTCACTTCGTCGCGCCAGTCGAGGTGGGCGTCGATATGCACGAGCGTGATTGGGCCTTTCGCATCGAGGCCGCGCAGCACCGGCGTCGTGACGCCGTGATCGCCGCCGAGCACTATCGGCATCGCGCCGCCAGCGACGATGCGGCGCACGGCCGCTTCGGCGCGCGCGTAGTGCTCGCCGGGCCTCGTCAAGTCGGGAATCACGTCGCCGCAATCGACGAAACGGATATTGGTGCGGCCTTGCAAAAGCGGGCCGTCGATGTCGAAGTCGTAGTGCTCGGGCTTGCGCACGACCCGATCGGTCGCCTGACGGATCGCCGACGGCGCGTTAGTTTGATCGTTGCTGTAATCGGACGGCGCATACGGCGCGCCGTACGGCATGCCGAGCACGGCGATATCGGCCTGGAGGTTATCGATATCGAGATCGAGTTCCGAATACAGCAGCGTCGGGTGGCCGATGCGTGGCGCAACGGTGTAGTGGCTCATGCGTGTGTCTCCAGATGAAAGGCGGGATGCGCGTCAAACGTGGCGCGTGCGGCGTCCGATTACGGTCTCCAGTCGGCGACCGACGCCAGCGAGAAGCACGCTGCAGATCCAGTAGATCAATGCCGTCGTGCCGAGCACTTCGACATACGCAAACGTGTTTGCGGTGAGCAGATTGCTCTGGTATGTCATCTCCGGCAGGGCCATCACGGAGAAGATCGCCGAGTCCTTGAACATCATTATCACGAGGCTCGTGGTCGGCGGTGTAATGAACCCGAACATCTGCGGCGCGATCACATGACGCTGCGCCTGCCAGAACGTCATGCCGAGCGAGAAGGCCGCATACGTCTGGCCGCGCTGCACGTTGCGCAGCGCGGCGCGCAGGATCTCGCAAAAGTAGCCGCCGGTGTAGAACGCCGTGCAGCCGATCGCGACCGTCATCGCCGATGCGCCTACGCCAAGCTTCGGCAAGCCGAAGAACGACAGGTAGACGAGGATCAGATACGGAATGTTGCGCACCAACTCAACGTACGACAGCGCGACGGGCCGCAGCCACGTGCGCGACTGCGCCGCATACGCCGCGACGATACCCGCCACGACGCCGAGCGGTATGCCGATCGCGCTGACGAGCACGGTGACGCGCAAACCTTCGAGCAGCGGAGGAATCGCTTCGCGGACGATCGAAAAATCAATGGCCATGGGGCAACATCCTCGAAACGCGGCGCTCGCACACGCGCGAAGCGGCCGAGATCAAAAACAGGATCACGAAGTAGACGGCGGCGGTGATCGTAAACACCTGCAGCGGCAGATCTGTTTGTAGCGTCGCGTTGCGCGCGACCGTAGCGAGTTCGGGCACCGCGATGATCGACATCAGCGACGACGCTTTCAGCAGGATCGTAAATTCGCTGGTGAGCGGTGGAATCGACCGGTAGATCATCTGCGGCAGCAGCACGTGACGCCAGACCTGCGCGGTGCGCATGCCCATAGCGTAGCCGGCGGCCCGCTGTCCCCATGAGATTGTGCCGAGCGCGGCGCGCAGAATCTCGGCGGTGTACGCACTGGTGTTACACGCGAGCGCGGCGATGCCGGCGGCGATCGGCGAGATCGAAATATTGAGCAGCGCCGGCACCAAGTAATACGCGATCAACATGTGTATCAGCGCCGGCGTGCCGCGGATCAGGCTAACCCACAGCACGACCAGCGAGCGCAGCGGCGCAATCGGCGAGATGCGCGCGAACAGAAGCACGATGCCGAGCGCAAGGCCGATCACGAACGCGCAGGCCGATGCGGCCAGCGTGAGCGCCGTGCCGGCGACGACGCCGTCGAGGAACGGCATCATCACGCCGCCTTTAGCGATCCAGTCGAACATGGTGGCGTCAGATAGCGCCGGTCGGCAGATAGTTGCTGCGCGGCGTGTCCATCGGCGCGCCGAACCACTTCGTCTGCAACGCGGCGAGCTTGCCGTTCGTGCGGAATTCGTCGAGCGAATCGTTGATGAACTTGCGGATCTCGAGGTCGCCCGGATTGGCGACCCACGCAAGCAGCTTCGGCTGGCCGATCGTGCCGGCGATACGGAACACGTTGGGCTGGCGTTTCATCTGCACTGCGGCGATGTTCGACGGCATCAGCGCGACGTCGATGGTCTTGTTCGCGAGCGCGTTCGATACGTCCGGATATGCCTGGAACAGCTTGGTGCCCGCGTAGCCCTTACCGGTCTTTTGCTTCAGATCTTTTTCGAACTCGTCGGCAACCGGCTGCGAAGACGAGCCCATCTGGGTGCCGATCGTCTTGCCGCCGATGTCGAGGTCGCGTTTGATCGACGCGTCGTCGGCGCGCACCAGAAGCACTGAACGCACGACACCGACCGGCTCGCTGAACGCGAAACGCCTGGCGCGCTCCGGCGTAATGCCGACGCTGGTCGCGACGAAGTCGAATTTGTGCGACATCAGGCCTGGCAGCAGGCCTTGAAATGGCAGGTTCATCTGTTCGAGCTTGACACCGAGCTTCGCCGCCATCAGCTCCAGCACGTCGTGGCCGTAGCCGACAATCTGCCCGTTCTCGACAAATTCGAACGGCTCGTACGCGGCTTCGGTGCCGACCGTCAGCTTGCCGCGCTTCTTGATGTCGGAGAGCGTGCCGCCTTCGGCGAGCGCGATCCGCGGCAGCGCCAGAGCGGCGCCCGACGCGAGGGCCGCTCTCACAAAAGATCGTCTGGACCAGTTTTTCATTGCTTTCTCCGCGTAATAAACGTGTGGGTGCCGGCCGGGTACCGCGTGGTCGCCGCGACTTCGCGCTTTGGACCTGGCGACCGAATGTACGACGTCATAAGGATGGTGAAAAATGATTTTTTTATCGGTATGGTTTCGAAAAATGAAACCTCTCCGATTTTTCTTAAGGTCCTCAACTTGACCGATCAACGGACTCAACGAGCCGCAGCCGGGACCCGTCCCGACTTCAGCGAACGCGATTTGCGCTCGCTGCGGATCTTCTGCGCGGTCGCGCAGGCGAACGGTTTCGCCGCCGCCGAGAAACAGCTGAACATGTCGAAGGCATCGATCAGCCGCCATATCCGCGACGTCGAGGAAACGCTCGGCGCGCGGCTGTGCGAGCGAGGGCCGTCCGGCTTCGTGCTCACGCATGCTGGCAAGGTCGCACTCGATCTCGCGCGTGAGGCGCTGAAGTCGCTAGAGCGCATTCGTCCGGAGATCGACGCGGTACGCGGCGTGTTGTCCGGTACGCTATCGATCGGCATGGTCGAGCACATCGTCAGCGACGAGGGCTGTCATCTGCCCGAGGCGCTCGCCGCGCTGAAGGAGCACGCGCCGGACGTGAGCGTCGAATTGCGCGTGATGACCTTCAACGAACTCGATCTCGCGATACGCGAGCGGCGCGTGCAGGTGGCGATTCGCGGGATGTATCGGCGCGAAGCGGGCTTTCACTATCTGCCGCTGTTCATCGAGCGTCAGCAGCTGTACGTGGCGCGCCGCCGTTTGCGGGATGCGGCGACGCTGCCGCTCGTCTATCGCTCGCAACCATTCGTGCACGAGGCCCTCAACACGCTCGGTATGCGGCGCGGGCCGACGGCGTCGGGTCTTGAAGCGGTCGCGATGCTGACGCTGTCCGGGCACTATGTCGGTTTGTTGCCGCAATTCTATGCAGCCGCATTCGCAAAGCGGCAGGCGCTCGTCAAGGTGCCCGAAGGTCCGCTCTTCGAGAACAGGATTAGCGCGATCACCGAGATATCGCGGCCGCGAACGCGTGCGCTCGATCTATTTCTCGATCTGCTGCAGCAATTTCATGGCAGTGAGTGACGCGAGCGTTCATATGCCGACGCCGTCGCGCACTCGTCGCGCTCCATATCCATCAAGCCCGCAGGCGCACCGTCAACCGGGCAGCTTCGCCGTATGAGGTTGCCAGTCGGCCTGCAGTAGCTGGGCGCGCGCGTAGACCTTCTCCATCTCCGCGCGCAGCGGCGCGACGGATTCATCCGCGAGGTCGAACTCCGCGCCCAGTGCATGGTAAGCGACGTTGATCTCCCTCAGCAGCGCGCCTTCATCGACACACGTGAGTCGTCCGTTGCGCATGACTGCCTCGCCCGCAACAAACACGCTGTCGATAGCGGCGCCGCGCTCGGCATACACCAGTTGCCGCACCGGATCGGTTAACGGCGTGAAGCTGATCGCGTCAGCCCGGTAAGCGACCAGGTCGGCGCTATAACCCGGCTTGATTGCACCGAGCTTGCTGCCTAGTCCGAGCGCCGTCGCGCCGCCAATTGTCCCCGCATGCAGCGCTTCAGCCGCGGACAACCAGCGCGAATAATCGTCGCCGCGTATCTTCGACACCGCTGCGGCGCTGCCAAGCACGTTGAGCATATTGGCGGTGACCGTCGACGCGCAGCCGTCGGAGCCGAGACTCACGTTGACACCCGCATCGAGCAGCGCTCGCACTGGTTGAATGCCGGAGCCGAGCATTAGATTGCTCCATGGGTTGTGCTGAACGCTCGCACCCGATTGAGCCAGACTCGCGATCTCAGCATCCGACAACCAGACCGCGTGGATCAGTGACGTACCTGGCCGCAGAAATTTCAGTTCGGCAAGGCGCATCACCATGGACTTGCCGTAGAAGGCTTGCGCCGTTACCACCTGCAAGCGCGTTTCCTGAACGTGGATGATGACCGGCAGATCATGCGTATCGGCGAATGCGCGGCAACGCGCCAGAAATTCTGGCGTGCAGCGCTGCGGTGCGGAAGGGGCGATCAGCATGCCCACCCGATCATGCTGGGGATGGCGATGCGCCAACTCGCGTTCCAGCAGCGCGAAGAACGCATCGGGAGAGGGCCGCGGCTGCGCACGTAGTTGCGCAAGCAGCGCGGGCGGGAAAATGCTGTCGACCTCCGGGAAGTTATCGACGATCGCTCGATCCATCATCGAGAACCCCACGAGCGCGCGAATCCCCGCGTCCTCGTATGCCTGGAAGATGGCGTCGACGGCGGCGGGGTCAATGGCCTGACCGAGGCTCACGTCATCGACGAGCGTGGTTGCGCCGCTGCGCAGCGATTCGAGCGCCCCAATCAACGTTCGCAAGTAGACCTGGCGCGGCGTCAGCTTCACGGGGCGCGGCGCGCGCACGTAGTGCATCCACAACTCGAGCGGCAGGTTTTCGAGCCGTCCCTTGTGAAAATGCTCGTGCGAATGTTGATGGCCGTTAATGAGCCCCGGCACCAGCAGGCAGTCGTCGAGCGGTATGCATTCGCCGTCGGTCGCGCTGCCGCCCGGCACGATAGCGGCGATGCGTTCGCCTTCGATCACGACGTCGACGCGTCGCGGCTCATAACGCTGTTCGGTGCCGTGTAGTGCCCTGACGTTAGAGAGTATCTTGCGCACGGTTTCTGACTGATCGAAGGAAGGGGTTGACTGCAGCGGCTAGCGAAACTGCCGCGACAAGCCGGCGAGCCGCTCCATCAGCAGCATGGAAATCAAGGTGGCGATAATCAGCACACCCGAGGCCGCGGCCGCCCGCACGTCGAGGCTGTCCTCGATGATATGCCACAGGTGGATGGGCAATACTTCAGATCGCGCGTCCGACAGGAACAGCGACAGCGCGACGTTATCGAATGAATTCATGAACGCAATGAACGCCCCCGACGCAATGCCTGGCACCAACGCCGGCAGTACGACGCGGCGGAACGTGAACCAGCCGCCCGCGCCGAGGCATGTCGAGCTGTCGAGCAGCGCGGGATCGAGCTGCGCGTAACTGGCCGACGTCGTGTATAGCACATACGGTGCGCACAGCACGATATGTCCGGCGAGCAGACTGTAGAACGAGAGCCCCGCGCTTTCGAGGTTGAACAGGATCAGGATACCCAACCCCAACGCCAGCGACGGAATGGTCAGCGGCGCCATGAAAAACGAATCGAGCAGTCGCGCAGATAACGTGCGGCGGCGCGCGAGCGTCACCGCGGCGGCGACCGCCAGCACGGTCGCGCAGGCGGTCGCGGCGGCAGCGAGCCTTAGGCTCAACAGCATGTCGTCAATGATCTCCGGCGAATCGAAGATCAGCGCCTGATACCAGCGAAATGACAGTCCCGGCGGCGGAAACTTCAACGAGTAGCCCGACGTGAGCGACGTCACCAGGACGATCAGCGTGGGCCCGATCAGCATCAACAGCCCGATGCCGCCCATCAGGGCCATCGCTGCATTGAAAGACAGGCGACCGGGCTGGCTGCGGCGCGCCGGCATGACGCCCGGCGCGGCAAGCGTGGAATTAGCCATGGACAAACCCTCTGGTCTTGCGGCCGAAATAGTTGAGCAAGGTCACCACGAGCAGCACGCTCACCAGCAGAATCACGGCAAGCGTCGCCGCAAACGGATAGTTCTGCGTCTGGATGGCCTGTTCGTAGATGTAGAACGGCATGTACATCAGCTGGCCGCCGCCCACCAGGGTTTGAACCACGAACGCACTGACTGCGCCGGTAAACACCAGCAAGGTTCCGCTGAGCAGACCCGGCATCGCAAGTGGCACGGTGATCTTCCACCAGGTGCGCCAGCTGCTGGCGCCCAGCGCATGCGACGCCTCGGGCAAGCGCGTGTCGAGCGAAGTGAGCGTGGTGACGAGCGGCAACACCATCAACGGCAATTCGATCTGCGCAAGCGAGAGGATCACCGCCAGCGGCGTGTACAGGAGCTTGATCGGCTGGCCCGTATGCCCGAGCGCCATCAGCAGCGCGTTGACCAGCCCCTCATTGCCGAGAATGACGACCCACGCAAACGTGCGCACCACCGAACTGGTCAGAAGCGGCAGCAGGATCAGCACGATCAGCACACGCCGCCAGTGCGGCGGGCTCACGACGTACAGATGCGCGACCGGATAGCCGAGCACGATCGTCACCAGCGTGGTCGCAACCCCAAGCCAGAGTGTTTGCCAGAGGATGCCGCGGTTATAGCTGTCGCCAAAGAAGACCATGTATTGGCGAAAGCCGAAATGCGTCATGGCAGTGTCGTTGTGCAGGCTGATCAGCGCGACGAGCAACAGCGGCACGCCCACAAACGCGATGAAGAACAAGCCCAGTGGCAGCACGAGCAGCCAGTCGCGCGGCATCCGGTGATTCGCGTTCATGATGCGTCAGGCCTTGACCAGACGGTTGAACCGGTCGATATATTCAGCGCGGCGCGGATTGATGCGTGCCCAGTCGACCTGCACGAACGACGTCATGTCATTGGCGTTATGAGCGACAGCGGCGAGCGCCGCACCAAACGGCACCTTCGTGTTGGTCGGCGCGACGTAGTAGGGCGCGCTCGTCATCTGCTGCTGCACTTCGACGCTCAACGCGGTGTTGATATACGCCGCGGCGAGATCTGCCACCTGGGTGTTCTTCACGATATTCATCGTGCTGCGCACCATGCCCCAGTTGCTTTCGGGGCGCGCGAGCGCCACCGGCACGCCCTTGGCCTTCAGCGATTCCACATTGTTGATGTAGTGGCAGGCAATATCCACCTGAGCTTGCTGGAACAGCGTGCCGAGTGCGCCCGGATTGGCGGCAACCGCGCCGACGTTCGGCATTAGCCGCTTGATGTAATCGAAGGCCGGGTCCATATGATCCTCGTCGCCGCCGAGCATCTTGGCGAGCGCCACCATCCATACCGTGCCCAAGGTGGAGTCGAGACTCACGAGGCCGACGCGGCCCTTGAATTCCGGCTTGAGCAGATCATTCCAGGTTTTCGGCGCGCTCTTCACGCGCTCCGTGTTGTACGCGATGCCATAGACCTGCGCGGACACATAGACGCCCAGACCCTTCGGGTCGACGAAGCGCGCGGGCAGATTCGCCAGGTTCGGCACCCGGGCTGCCGGAATGGGTTCGAACACGCCCTGCGCGATGCCCTGCAGGTAGGGACCCTCGTCCATCATGACCACGTCGAACGGCGGGTTGTTGCGCGCGGCCACCAGCTTGGTCAGCGTATCGACCGCTTGCGATGCGGTGAGCACGGCGCTCACGCCCGCAGCCTTGCGAAACGCGGGCAACAGGATCTTGCGTTGCGACTCTTCCCACGCACCGGGAAACGTGGTGGCGGCGAGGGATTGGGACGCGGCCATGGCAAGCGGGCTGCCTAGCGACAGGCCGACAGCCCCCGCGGCTCCCATCAGTTGCAGGAGCTTGCGACGTTGGTGGTCGATCAGCGACATAGAACCTCTGGATGGATAGTTAAAGAGGATGAACCGGCGATAACGAAGCGGGCGGCAGGTTGGACCAGGACGATCGTGACCATGCGCTAAACACCTGCGGTACTGGATTGCGCTGCCTTGAACGTGCGCACTCGCGCACCCGGCTTGAAATCGAGCGCGACGCGCATGCCAGGGCGCAAGTCGGCACCCTCTGCGCGTGACACGGAAATCTTCACGGTTTGTCCGGCATCGGTCTGCAGATCGACCACCAGCGTGGGACCGATAGGCATCGCCAATTGCACTGTAGCCAGCAGCTGACGCACGCTGTCGCCGGGCTGCGGCAACTGCCACGCCCATTGCTCGGGGCGAACCGCCAGCAGCGCCGCGCCGGCGTCGCGCCACGGGCCGGGCTGGGCAACGGTCAGCACCGTGCCATCGTCGAAGGTCGCCAGGCACTGGTTGCCGTGCACGCGCAAGGTGACCGGCAGCAGATTCGCCGTGCCGACGAAGGTGGCGACGAAGGGGGTTGCGGGCTGATCGTAGATCGCGACCGCCGGGTCATATTGTTCGAGCCGCCCGCGATTGAGCACCGCGACCCGGTCGGCCATGCTCATGGCCTCCTCCTGATCGTGCGTCACCATCACTGTCGTGATGTTCAGTTCGCGCTGCAGACGGCGGACTTCGATCTGCATATCGAGCCGCAGGTTTTTGTCCAGCGCCGCAAACGGCTCGTCGAGCAGCAGGATGCGCGGCTCGACGGCAAGCGTGCGGGCCAGTGCGACGCGTTGCTGTTGACCACCCGACAACTCGCGCGGATAGCGTTTCGCAAATGCCTCCATACGCACCATCTCCAGCATCTGCATGGCCTTCTGAGCAGCATCCCGACGCGCGACGCCGTTGGCTTCGAGACCGTAGGCGACGTTGGCGGCGACCGTCATGTGCGGAAACAGCGCGTAGTTCTGGAAGACGATGCCCACGCCGCGCTGGCGTGGCGCGAGGCCGTCCACGCGTTGCCCGCCGATATGCACTTCACCCTCGGACTGAACCTGCAGACCGGCAAGGATGCGCAACAGGGTGCTCTTGCCGCAGCCCGATGGGCCGAGCAACGCAACCAGTTCGCCTGCGGCAATTTCAAGCGTGACGTCTTCGATCACCGGCACGGCGGCGAAACGATGCCGGATGCCGCGCATCTGCACGGCGGCACCGGTTTGCAAGGTGCGTGCTTGCGAAGCTGCAAGGTGGGCGCCCGCTGCGGCGCGCTTCGACTGTGAAACGACAGTCTGCGGGGTGCTCATGCGCTGGCCCTTTTCCATAGTTGCGTGGCGGCGTGCTTTCCAGCCGCGATGACGGCATCGGCATCGCAACGGGTGGGGGCGCCGCCGTCCACCACGATCTCCCCGTCCACGATGACCATCTCGACATCGCGCCCAAGTCCCGTGTGCACCAGCGTGCCCAACGGATTGGGGTGCGGAGTCAGATGGGCGCGCTGGAAATCGAATATGGCGAGGTCGGCGAGCCAGCCTGTCTTGAGGCAGCCGAGTTCGTCGCCAAGCCCCATAGCGTGCGCGCCGTTGTGCGTCGCCATGGCGAGCGCATCGGCGGGTTGCCAGTCCGCGCCGACTTCGCCCAACTGGATGCGCGCGATGGCCAGCGCCCAGCGCATGACCTCGGTCATATCCGCGTGCATGTTGTCGGTGCCTAATGCAATGCGCGCGCCGGCGGCGCGCAGACGCGGCGTGGGCGCCATGGTGCCGCCCGTCGCGTTGCCCTTGGGGATGTGCGCCACCGTGATGCCGGCCCGTCCGACGCGTGCGATGTCGTCGTCGTCCAGATACAGACAGTGCGCTGCCACGAGCCTTTCGTCGAGCAGCCCGACCTCGTCTAGCAACTGCGCGGGACTCTTGCCCGAACGCTTCTTCACCACGTTGACTTCGGTGCGGCTTTGCGCAAGGTGAGTCGTCACGCCGAGCTCATGCGTACGTGCCGCCTCGGCGATCAGACGCAGAAAGTCGTCGGAGCAGGTGTCGGGCGCATGAACGGCGAGTTGGACGCCCGTGCGCCCGTTGCGCTTGCGATGCCAGCGCCCGGCCAGCGCCAGTGCTTCGTTGAGCGTGCGCTCGCCGGTCGCGACATGGTATTCCCAGCGTCCGTCCGCGACGCCGGAGAAATCGACGTCGTGCAGGCGACCGCATGAATACACCCGCAGGCCGAGGTCAGCCATGGCATCCATGGTCAGATCGGCGTGGACGTAGCTGTCGTTGATCAGCGTCGAGCCGAACAGCATCGCTTCGAGCGCGCCAAGACGCGCCAGCGCGATAGCCTCGTCTGGGCGCACGTCATGGCCGTGGGGAATCCCCGGCGTGTAGGCGGGCGCGAAGCCCAGGTCTTCGGCGACGCCGCGCACCATTGTCAGAATGGCGTGGGTATGGACGTTCACGTAGCCGGGCACGATGACGCGTCCGGCGAGCCGGCGCGTGGTCCGCGCGCGTGTGCGCACCGGCAGATCCCGCGCGCGGCCGACAAAGGCGAGCCGGTTGCCGCGAATGCCGATGGCCGCATCGTGCAACAGCGGTTGAGCCGGGTCCATCGTCACGACGGTGGCGCCCAGTAGCAACAGGTCAAGGTCAAGCTCGATAGGCGGGGCAGTCATCAGCCAGTGGTCCGGTTCGGTTCAGGTGTGCAGGTGCTGCAGGAAGCGCCGCGTGCGCTCTTCGCGCGGACGGCCGAAGACGTCGCCGGGCGTGCCTTGTTCGATGATGGCGCCGGCGTCCATGAACACCACCCGATGCGCCACGTTGCGCGCGAAGCTCATTTCGTGTGTCACCACCATCATCGTCATACGGGCCGCGGCGAGATCGCGCATCACGTCGAGCACTTCGTTGACGAGTTCCGGGTCGAGCGCCGACGTCGGCTCGTCGAACAGGATCATCTGCGGCTCCATCGCGAGTGCGCGGGCAATCGCCACGCGTTGCTGCTGGCCGCCCGAGAGTTGCGCTGGCCGCTTGTTGACATGCTGCGCGAGGTGGACTTTTTCCAGGGCAACTTGTGCGCGAGCGCGGGCCGCGTCGCGCGAGAGTCCCAGCACGCGCTGCGGGCCGGCGGCGACGTTATCCAGCGCGCTTAAATGCGCGAACAGGTTGAAGCGCTGAAACACGAAGCCGAAGCGGCTGCGCTGCCGCGCCAGTTCGGCTTCGGGCAGCGCGCGGCCTTGCTCCGACAACCCGATACGCTGGCCGCCAAGGCGGATCGTGCCGCCATCCGGTCTTTCCAGGAAGTTGAGACAGCGCAGCAGCGTGGTCTTGCCCGAACCCGACGGCCCGATCAGCACCACGGTCTCGCCGTGCCCGACGTCCAGTGTGACGGAGGGCAGGATGACCTTGTCGCCGAAGCGCTTGTGCAGCCCTTCTATGGACAGCAGCGTTGCAGCCCCCCCTTCATGCACGCGCGCGGCGGCGTCCTTAGCGGACGCCGCGGACAGGTCAGAGACGGTAACTGTGGAAGACATGCGGGAACCCGAGCTCATGAAGTCAGTATTGCGGCAGTCGCCGTTCGAGGTAGCGCGACAGCCACGCCAGCGCCGAGATCAATGCGTAGTAGTAGAGGGCGATCAGCAGGAAAATCTCGAACGGCGAAAAATACGTTGCGATGATTTCCTGACCGGCGTGCGTGAGTTCATACACGGAGATCGCGGACAGCAGCGCCGAGCCCTTGATTAGCGAGATTAGTTCGTTGGTGAGCGGGGGCAGGATGCGCCGCCACGCTTGCGGAAAGAGCACGTGCAGAGCGATCTGGCCGTGACGCATGCCGATCGATTGCGCGGCTTCAGTCTGGCCGCGATCGACCGACTGCATGCTGGCGCGCACGATCTCGCAGATGAAACCTCCCGCGTTCAGACTGAGCGCAATGACGCCGGCCCAGTACTCGTTGAAGTTGATGCCGATGACGGGCAGCGCAAAATAGACGAGAAAGATCTGCACGAGCAGCGGTGTGCCGCGCACGAAATCTACATACGCCAGTATGGCGATGCGAACCGCCCTGAAGCGGCTGAGCGCACCGAAACCCAGCGCGAAGCCGAGCACGATGCCAATCGCGATGGCCGCGAGGCAAACCTTCAGCGTGGCGAGCAGGCCGACCGCGAGGATCGGCAACGCCATGACGATAATGCTCCAGTCCATGGACGCCGCGCTCTCAGGACAGCACCGGAATCGCATCCGGCAAGTTCATGTCGAAACCAAACCACTTCTGCTGCAAAGTATGCAGCGTGCCGTCTGTTCTGAACTTGCGCAGCTGCTGGTCAATGAAGCCGATCAGCGCGGTGTCATCCGTACGTGCCGCGATGCCTGCCCAGTTATCCGCGCCAATGCCCTTGACGATAGCGTATTTGCCCGGCGCATTCTTCAGAACGAGCGAAAGCGTCGGCAATGTGTTGAGCACGCCGTCCACTTTGCCTTCTGCCAGCGCGATATAGGCGGCCGGATGGTCGTCAAAGGTCTTTACTTCCTTGAAACCCGCCCCGCCCGCTGCTTTCAGTTGCGCATCGAGCTTCGGTTGGAGTATCTGCCCCGGCGAGCCGAGCTTGAGTCCGAGCACCTTGCCGTTCATGCCGCTGAGGCTGGCGACGCTCTTCAGATCCGCCGCGCGAATCAGCAGCGCCTGCGAGGCCTCGACGTAAGGCACGGAGAAGTCCACGTGTTTCTCGCGCTCGGCCGTGTAGCTCAGGCTGCTCATCACCAGATCGAACTTCTTCGTGTAAAGCGACGGAATCACACCCGACCAGACCGTGTCGATAAACTGCGCCTTGACGCCGAGATTGCGGCAAAACGCGTTGGCGAGATCCACGTCGTAGCCGATCATGGCGCCGCTCGCGTCGCGATACGTCAGCGGCGGATAGGTCGCTTCGCAGCCGATGCGCAGCACGCCGGCCTTCTTGATGTCGTCAAGCGTGAGCCCGGCGGCCATCGCAAAGCGGGGCAGGCCAATCGACACCATGGCTGCAGCCGCGCCGGCACGATGGAGGAATTGGCGACGCGAAAATCGTTCGGACATCAGGCTCTCCAGAGAAAATAACAGTACGTACGTTACAAAGACAGCGTGTAAGGCGGCGCGGAAGGTGCCGAATGCACTGCACGTTTCGCGCGAGCCCGCAGAGCCATTCCTACTTGCGATAGACGGCGGGAAAGTCAAAGCGCGGTAGCACCCGGTGCGCGTCAAGGCGTGGGTTCAACGGCCGATGCGGTTGCGCCTGTTGCGGGCGCAAGGCCGGCAGAAACTGGCCGCGGCCGCGCGTGCCGCTGGGCTGCACGCCGTCCCACACTACGTCACCACGCGAGAGCGTCAGCGCTGGCCACGCTTTCATCTGCCAACCCTCGTACGGCGTGTAGTCGACGTTGTGGTGCAGCGCATCGTTGGTGAGCGTGAAGGCACGATCCGTGTCCCAGATCACCAGATCGGCGTCGCCGCCGATAGCGATTGAACCCTTGCGCGGATAAAGGCCGTAGAGCTTCGCCGCATTGGTTGCGGTCAATGCGACGAAGGCGTGAATGTCGATGCGTCCGTTCATGACGCCTTCGGACATCAGCAAGGCCATGCGCGTCTCGAGACCCGGTATGCCGTTGGGCACCTGGTCGAAGCGCGGGTTTTCGCCGGCCACCTGCTTGCCGTGCGGACCGTCGAAGCGGAACGGCGCATGGTCGGAGGAGAGCACCTGAAACGTACCGTTCATGAGACCGTCCCAGACAGCCTGGCGGTTGCCTTCGTCGCGCGGCGGCGGACTGCAGATACATTGATAGCCGCGAGGGCCATCTTCGAGCATGTCTTCGGTCAGCAGCAGATAGTGCGGACATGTCTCGGCGTAGACGGCGAGGCCTTGTCCTTGCGCCCAGCGAATCTGCTCGATCGCCTCGCGGCCGGAGACGTGCACGATCAGCACGGGCGTGTCGACCAGCTGCGCGAGACTGATGGCGCGATGCGTCGCTTCGCGCTCAACCAGCATCGGGCGGGACAGCGCATGCCCGATCGGCGCGGTAATGCCTTGCTCCAGCAGCGCTTCGGTGAGCCACGCAATGCAATCGGCGTTTTCGGCATGAATCATCACCATGGCGCCGTGGACGCGGGCCAATGCGAGCAGTTCGATTAACTGACGGTCGTTCAGCTTGAGCGCGTCATACGTCATGTAGATCTTGAACGACGTATAACCCTCTTCGATCAGTTGCGGCAGCTCCTGTTCGAGCACATGCGGCGTGGGATCGGTGACGATTAGATGGAAGGCGTAGTCGATCACCGCGCGGGCGTCGGCGCGTCGGTGGTACGTATCGATCGCCGCACGCAGCGTATTTCCCTTCTGCTGGCACGCAAAAGGAATCACCGTGGTGGTGCCGCCGCAGGCAGCGGAAACCGTGCCGCTCAGGAAGTCGTCGGCCATCACGCTGTCGTCGCCGGTGTCCTGATCGAGGTGGCAGTGGCTATCCACGCCGCCTGGAGTGACGAGGCGGCCGCCTGCATCGATCTCGTTGGCGCCCTGAGCCAGTCCGCTGCCCAGCGCGACGATGCGCCCGTCGCGCACGCCGATGTCGGCGGTGAAGCGGTCGGCCGCCGTGGCGATATCCGCGTCGCGGATCACGAGGTCGAAGGCCGCCGCGTCGCTCATGCGACCTCCCGGAACAGGCTGCCCCAGCCGGTGACGCGCGACGTATCGATGCCGCTCGTCCGCAGTGCTTTCCAGACCACCGTCGAGATGGTGTCGTACACCGGAATGCCGAGTTCGGCTTCGAGCTCTTCAGCGAGCGGCGCGCCGCGCAGATTGGTGCAGAAAATCGTAATCGCGTCGGGTTTGCTCTTTGCGACTTCACGTGCCATCTCACGCAACGTGTCGGCACTGACTTCCGAAAACGAAAAATTGTCCTGCTTGTTTAGATGACGTTCACCGACACATTCAAAGCCCGCGCCGGCATACGTCGACATGACCTTTGCCTGCACGTCGTCGCGATATGGTGTGACCAGACCGAAGCGACGCACGCCCGTCATGGCGAAAACCTCGTTGAGCGCGAGCACGGAGGTGCAGGCGGCAATGCCGGTGCGTTCTGTGATGCTGCGGCACAGACGCTCGTCTGCCTCAAACCCGAGCCAGCCCGACGATGTCCCGTTCCAGCCGATTACGTCTAGCTTGGCATCGGCGAGCAACCCTGCCGCGCCGAGAATTTCCTCGTCGTCGAACTGGGCCAGCGCCTGTTCGGACAGTGCGATCTGGGTCACCCGAAAGCGTCCGAAATGCGCACTGACGTCGGGCAGTCCCACGAGCATCGCCGAAGTGACCGGCTCGAGAACCGTGTTGGAAGACGGGGTCAACATGCCAATCAGAGTGCGTTGCGTCATGATTTCCATATCAAGGGGTTGCTTCTGGCGGACCGCGCCAGAGAAAGATGCTTGCTGGATCTTTTGACGCAAGCTTTGTGCCAACATAAATCTGCGAATTTGTACGCAATAACAATGAGATTGTATGCAACGCCGGACGTGCGTTCGACAGCGGAAACGGCTGCTTCCTGAGCACCTTCGCTGGAACGAACGGCAATGGATCATGGCGGAAACTACGATAAAAGCGCATGGGGGAAGCCGGTGCATATGCGCACCAAAGTTGAATCATTGGCACCAAACGAGGGTTGTCGCACGGGCCAAAATGCGCCTGCGAAAGAGGTGCAGGTTGTCAGACCCGACAAGCGCCAATGAATGTTTGCATACAACAAATTTGCGGTTTCCTCCGTATGAACATGGTTTCGATGCGAATGCTCCACGGAATTTTTGTGTACAAAATCGCTCGTGATTGCTCTATCATCGATCCATTTCCCAGTTGCGAGAAACCTTTGAGCCGAGCCTCCGCCATGCCTGCCAGTAAAGTTGCCGCGCCCAAGGCGCCGTTTACGAACGAGGAAATCTATGGCCGCATCCAGAAGGCGGTGCTTGAACATCGCCTTGCACCCGGGACAAAATTGATTGAGGAGCGGCTCGCGGAAGTCTCGGGCGTGAGCCGGACCAAGATTCGCGAAGTGCTCAACAAGCTTGCGCATGAGGGGCTGGTCGAGCTGGTGCCGAATCGCGGAGCCTTTATCGCCAGCCCGAGCGTCCAGCAGGCGCGCGACGTATTTGTCACGCGGCGCATGATCGAGCCGGAAATGGCCAGGCTGTTGAGCCGCACCGCGACGTCGGCGCAAGTGCGTGCGTTACGCAAGCACGTGCGGCAGGAAGGCGACGCGCGCAAGCAGAATGACCGGCCTGCCATCATCCGGCTTTCAGGAGAGTTTCATGTGCTGATCGCGGAGATGATCGGCAACGAAATCCTGTTGCGGATGATGCGAGAACTCGCGCCTTTGACGTGCCTCGTGATCACGCTTTACGACAAGCCCAACGCCCCGGCGTGCCCGCATCACGAGCATAGTGATCTGATCGATGCGATCGAAGCGCATGACGAAGCAAAGGCTGCGGCGAGCATGCTGGAACACCTGCAGCATATCGAAGCGACACTGAACTTCGACGAGGTGAAAGACGCGTCGCCGGATATTGAAGCGATCTTCTCCTGAGATAGCCTGGCTTCCGTGAAGCAAGCGGCTGCGCCGTGCACGGCCTCCGTGAATCAGTGCACCGAAGCACACCGCGAAACGGCCCACGATGAAGCGCGCCGGGTTCTGCGCCGCCCGACCTGCGCCGTCGGGAAATAGTCGTCGATAGTCGCAAAGCCTTTCCGGGTAAGCATTGCGGTCTGTGCCGGCAAATCTGGCACAAAGTCTGCGTTCCATCGCTCGACTTGTATTCAAGATTGAACTCATGGAACGCATTGCTCCCTTCAAGGTTCGCGCGCTGCTGGACGCTTATCGTCAAGGCGAAACATCGCCATGCGACACGGTCGCCACAGTGCTGCAACGTCTTGCCACCACGCATCGTCCGGAAGCGTGGATCCTTCGCGTGTCCGAAGCCTCGCTCGTCGCGCGCGCCACCGAACTCGAACGTCTACTCGCCGACGAAGGCCCGGCGCTCTTCGCCCGCATGCCGCTCTTCGGCGTGCCGTTCGCGGTGAAGGACAACGTCGACGTCGCCGGCCTGCCGACCACCGCCGCATGCGATGCCTTCGCCTACACGCCGGACGAAACGGCGTTCGCGGTAGCGCGTCTGCTGGACGCGGGCGCGATTCTCGTCGGCAAGACCAATCTCGATCAGTTCGCGACGGGTCTCGTCGGCACGCGTTCGCCGTACGGCGCGGTGCGTCAGATCACGCGCGATGAATACGTGTCGGGCGGATCGAGCTCCGGTTCGGCGATTGCGGTCGCGACGGGCATTGCCGCGTTCTCGCTCGGCACCGATACCGCGGGTTCCGGACGCGTGCCTGCGGGCTTCAACGGGCTGGTGGGGCTCAAGCCGTCGCTCGGGCTCGTCAGCAAGCGCGGCGTCGTGCCGGCGTGCCGCACGCTCGATACGCTGTCGGTGTTCGCGCACGACGTCGCCGATGCGTGGCAAGTGCTCGACCGGCTCGCGTTCTACGACCCGCACGACGGTTACTCCAGGCCGCTGCCCTCGCGCGGTTTGCAACACGCGCCATTGCGCATCGCGATTCCCGACACGCTCACGTTCTTCGACGACCATCAGGCATCGGCGGCCTTCGCCGCGACCATGGATGGCATCGCCAGGCATCTCACGTTGACGCCGTCGACATTCGCGTTCGCGCCGTTGCAGCAGGTCGCCGCGCTTCTTTACGACGGCCCGTGGGTGGCCGAGCGTCGCGCCGCCCTCGGCACGTTTTTTATCACGCATCACCACGATATCGACACAACCGTCGCGAAGGTGATCGGCCAGGCGGAGCGTTTCGATGCGGCCGCCGCGTTCGACGGGCAGTACGCGCTTGCGAGGCTGGGGCGCCAAGCCGCAGCGCTTTTCGAGCATGCCGACGTGCTGATCGTGCCGACCACGCCGACGCATCCGACCATCGCCGACGTGCAGGCCAATCCGGTGGAGGTGAACAGCCGTCTGGGCGTCTATACGAACTTCGTCAATCTGCTCGACCTGTGTGCGCTCGCCGTGCCCGGCGTGCCGCGCGCCGACGGTCTGCCTGCGGGCGTGACGCTGATCGGACCATCGGGCGCGGACCAGCAGCTCGCGGTGCTCGGCGCGCGCATTCAGGCGCTGTTCAGCGAAGCCGTCGAGCAACGCGATGCCGACGCGATCGCGAGCCAGCCGCTGCCGATCCAGGAACCGGTCGTCATGCTCGCCGTGGTCGGTGCGCATCTGCGGGGCGAGCCGTTGAACTGGCAACTGAGGCAAGCCGGCGCGCGCTTCGTCGAAGCCACGACGACTGCGCCTTACTACCGGCTCTATGCACTCGCCGGCACATTGCCGCCGAAACCCGGCCTCGTGCGCCGGACGGACGACACGGCAGGAGGCGAAGCCATCGCTATCGAACTGTGGGAAGTGCCGCTGCGCACCTTCGGCGCGTTCGTCGCCGCCGTGCCCGCGCCGCTCGCCATCGGCACGCTCGAGACCATCGACGGACGCAGCGTGAAGGGCTTCGTCTGTGAGCCCGCGGCGATCGCGCACGACGGGGGCGCTCTCGACATTACCGCTTACGGCGGCTGGCGCGCGTATCTCGCGCACCGCGCGCCACAGCCGAACGCCTGATGCCCGTTATCGGAAATCGAGCATTCAGAACGCAGTGATCGACCAACTCAAGGAAACCACACCATGACTCAACGTCGCGACTTCATCAAGCAGGCGGGCGCGTTCGCGCTCGGCAGCCTGCTGCCGCTCGAAAGCGTGTTCGCTGCCGAAAAGCTCACCGTCGGCGTGATCTACGTCGGCTCGAAGGGCGACTATGGCTACAACCAGGCGCAGGCCCAGGCCGCCGCGGTCATCAAGAAGATGCCGAACGTGAAGGTGGTCGAAGAAGAGAATGTGCCGGAAACGGTGGCCGCGCAGAAGTCGATGGAAGCAATGATCGAACAGGACGGCGCGACGCTCGTGTTCGCCACCTCGTTCGGCTACTTCGATCCGCACGTGCTGAAGATGGCGGCCAGGTATCCGAAGGTGCGTTTCGCGCATTGCGGCGGACTCTGGAAGCAGGGCAACCCGTCGAACATCGCGAGCTACTTCGGTTACATCGACGAATGCCAGTACCTGAACGGCGTCGTCGCGGGCCACATGAGCAAGAGCAAAAAGCTCGGCTTCGTCGCGGCCAAGCCGATTCCGCAGGTGCTGCGCAACATCAATGCGTTCACGCTCGGCGCGCAGTCGGTCGATCCGTCCATCACGGCACACGTCATTTTCACGGGCGACTGGTCGATGCCGGTCAAGGAAGCCGAAGCGACCAACAGTCTCGTCGATCAGGGTTGCGACGTGCTGACCTGCCACGTCGACGGTCCGAAGGTCGTGATCGAAACGGCGGAGAAGCGCGGCGCGATGAGCTGCGGCTACCACGCGAGCCAGGCGGCGCTCGCGCCGAAGGGCTATCTGACAGGCGCCGAGTGGGACTGGGCAACGCCGTACAAAACGCTCGTCAGTGACGCGCAGACCGGCACGCCGCAGCCCAATATTCTGCGCGGCGGCCTCAAGGAAGGCTTCGTGAAGATGTCGCCCTATGGCGCCAGGGTGACGGCCGCCGCGAAGACCAAAGCCGACGCCGTCAAGGCGCAGATGATGGCCGGCCAGTTCGTCATCTTCAAGGGCCCGCTGAAGGACAACAAGGACGGCACCGCGATCGCGTCCGGCACGGCCTACGCTCAGACCGACATCACGCTCGAAAGCATGAATTATCTCGTCGCGGGTGTGGTGGGCCAGATCTGATCCAGCGTGCTGACAGCGCAATTCGCGCAACTGAAGGAGAGACCATGCGTGCTCATGCTTCCACGGTGACGTCGTCCGGCATTGCCCGCGCGCTGCTCGGCGTGCTGCCCGCACTGCCGACGCTCGCGGCGCTCGCCGGCACGCTGCTGCTGTTCGCGATCTTTCTGCTCGTGCAGGGCCAGCCCGCGGGCGACGCGATCGTGCTGATCGCGCAAGGCGCATTCGGCTCGGCGTTCGCGTGGCAGAGCACGCTGCTGCGCGCCGCGCCGTTGATGCTCACCGCGCTGTGCGTGGCGCTGCCTGCGCAGGTCGGCCTGATCGTGATCGGCGGCGAGGGCGCGCTCGCGCTCGGCGGACTCGCTGCGGCCGTCACGCCGCAACTGCTGCCGCACGGCACGCCGTGGTTCGTCGCGACGCCCGCGATGGCGCTGGCGGGCATGATCGTCGGCGGTGCGTGGATCGGCACGGTCGGCGCGCTGCGGCAGTGGCGCGGCGTGAACGAGACCATCAGCTCGCTGCTGATGTCGTATATCGCGATTGCGTTGTTCAAGCATCTGGTCGAAGGGCCGTTGCGCGATCCGGCGAGCCTGAACAAGCCGTCGACGCTGCCGCTGCCCGATGCGTTCACGATCGGCTCGCTGCCGGGACTCGATGTGCATTGGGGACTCTTCTGGGGCGCGCTCGCGTGCGTCGGCGCGTGGATCTTCGTGCGTCACAGCACCAAGGGTTTCGCGATGCGCGTGACGGGCGGCAACGCGCGCGCCGCGCGCCTCGTCGGCCTGCCAGTCAACTCGCTCGCGTTGACCGCATGCGTGCTCGGCGGCGCCGCCGCGGGACTCGCCGGCATGTTCGAAGTCTCGGCGGTGCAGGACAGCGCGAACGCGTCGCTGCTCGCGGGCTACGGCTACGCGGGCATCCTCGTCGCATTCGCTGCACGGCAGAATCCGCTCGCGATCATCGCGTGCGCGCTGATGATCGGCGGCATCGAGGCGAGCGGCAGTCTGCTGCAACGCCGCCTCGATCTGCCCGACGCAACGACGCTCGTCTTGCAAGGACTGCTGTTCGCAAACCTGCTCGCGTGGGAGGCGCTCGGCGGCCGGCTCGCCGCGTGGCGCGTGAAGTTGCAGGCGGTCGCGCAATCCGGACTGCCGCATCCGTTGGAGCAAACTCATGCCTGATCTGCACTCGCCCGTTGCCGTGTTGCTGCTCTCGCTGTTTGCGGGCGCGATTCGCGTCAGCACGCCGTATCTTTTCGTGAGCCTCGGTGAATGCCTGACCGAGAAGGGCGGTCGCGTGAATCTCGGGCTCGAAGGCATTCTCGTGTCGGGCGCGATGAGCGGTTACGCAGGCTCGTACCTGACCGGTTCGCCGTGGCTGGGCGTGCTGATTGCCGGATGCGCGGGCCTGCTGCTCGGCTGCCTGCACGGACTCGCCTGCTCGCTGCCGCGCGTGTCCGACATCGCGTTCGGTATCGCGTTGATGCTGTTCGGCACCGGCCTCGCGTTCTATCTCGGCAAGCCGTTCATCGAGCCCCAGGCGGCGATGCTGCGCTCGTTCGACTTCGGCGCGTGGAGCGCATCGCCGCAATTGCATAACGCGCTGCATGTGAATCCACTCTTCCTGATCGGCGTCGTGCTTGCGTTCGTTCTGCAATGGGGTTTGCGCTCCACACGCTGGGGCATGACGCTGCGGCTCGTCGGCGAAAACGCGGAGAGCGCGCGGGCGATGGGCTATCCGATCACGCGCGTACGCATCGCGGCGACGGCGCTCGGCGGATTTTTCGCGGGCGTCGGCGGCGCGTATCTGTCGCTCGTCTATCCGGGCAGCTGGAACGAAGGCCTGTCGAGCGGTCAGGGGTTGATGGCCGTCGCGCTCGTGATCTTCGCGCGCTGGCAGCCGCTGCGCTGTCTGTGGGCGGCGCTGCTGTTCGGCGCGGCCGGCGCACTCGGCCCCGCGCTGCAGGCGATCGGCGTAACGAGCGGCTACTACCTGTTCAACGCCGCGCCGTACGTGCTCACGCTCGCAATCATGATCGTCAACTGCCGGCCGGATCGCACGCTCGCAGGTACGCCCGGTGAACTGAGTCTCACGCGCTAAGAACGCCGTAGCGATCCACCTACTTTTCGTCTCACCGGAGTCCGACATGACCCGTTTCATCGAAGCCCGACCGTATCCGTGGCCCTACGACGGCGCGCTGCGCGCCGACAATACGGCGCTCATCATCATCGACATGCAGACGGACTTCTGCGGCATCGGCGGCTATGTCGACAAGATGGGCTACGACCTGTCGCTGACGCGCGCGCCGATCGAACCGATCAGCCGCGTGCTGGCAACGATGCGCGAGCAGGATTTCACCATCATTCATACCCGCGAAGGACACCGGCCCGATCTGTCGGATCTTCCCGCCAACAAGCGCTGGCGCAGCCGCCGCGCGGGCACGGAGGGCATCGGCATCGGCGACGACGGTCCGTGCGGCAAGATCCTCGTGCGCGGCGAACCCGGCTGGGACATCATCGACGAGCTCACGCCGTTGCCGGGCGAGATCGTCATCGACAAGCCGGGCAAGGGCTCGTTCTGCGCCACCGATCTCGAACTCATTCTGCGCACGCGCGGCATCGTCAATCTGGTGCTGACCGGCATCACGACCGACGTGTGCGTGCATACGACGATGCGCGAAGCGAACGACCGCGGCTTCGAATGCACGGTTCTCGCCGACTGCTGCGGCGCGACCGACAAGGGCAATCACGACGCGGCACTGAACATGGTGCTGATGCAGGGCGGCGTGTTCGGCACGGTGTCGGATTCCAGCGCGCTGATTGCGGCGCTCGGACGCTGATCATGTCGACGCTCGCCAGCATGAAACCGCTGCCGTCACACACCGGCGCGCTCGGCATCGAGGTGCTCGGCGCGAGCAAGCGCTTTGGTGCTTTCCGCGCGGTCGACGACGTGACGCTCAAGGTGCGCGCAGGCACGCTGCACGCGCTGCTCGGCGAGAATGGCGCGGGCAAGAGCACGCTCGTGAAAGGTCTCGTCGGTTATGGCGTGCTCGACAGCGGCCAGATCGCCGCGGACGGCCGCGAAGTGCGCATTGCTTCGCCCCGCGATGCGCAGGCGCTCGGCATCGGCATGGTGTACCAGCATTTCACGCTGGCAGCGGGTTTGTCGGTGGAAGAGAACCTGCTTCTCGCGCGTGGCCGGATGCCGTGGAAAATCGACTGGCAAGCCGAGCGCAAGGCGCTCGGCGCGTTCATGCGCGGCATGCCGTTCCGGCTCGCACTCGACACGCCGGTGTCGAGTCTCGCGGCCGGCGAAAAGCAGAAGCTCGAAATATTGAAGCAACTGTATCTGCGTCAGCGCTTCCTGATTCTCGACGAACCGACTTCGGTGCTGACACCGCAGGAAGCGGACGAAGTGCTCGGCCTCATGCGCGATCTCACGACGCGCAGCGAACTCACCGTGCTGATGATCACGCACAAATTCCGCGAAGTGATGGCCTACGCGGACGACGTCACGGTCCTGCGCAAGGGCCGCTTAGTCGGCAGTTGCGCGGTGCGCGACACCGACCGCGACCGCCTCGCATCGTGGATGATGGGCAGCGACGCCGGTTTCGACGCGCGCGCGACAGCCGGCATCGACGACGTGCGGCCTGCGCGCCGGCCGCTTGTCGCCGATGCGCCGGTGGCGCTCGAACTGTCGGCGCTGACGGTGGTGGACGATCGCGGACACGTGGCGGTGCGCGACGCGTCGCTTGCGGTGCGCGCGGGCGAGATTCTCGGCCTGGCGGGCGTGTCGGGCAATGGCCAGAAGGAGCTGATCGAGGCGCTGGTCGGCCAGCGGAGCGTGCGATCGGGCGACATGCGCGTGAAGGGAGAAGCGTACCGCGCGACGCGCGAAGCGATGACGCGCCTGAAAGTCTTCGCGTTGCCCGAGGAGCCGCTGCGTAATGCGTGTGTCGCGAATCTGAGCGTCGCGGAAAATCTCGCGTTGCGCGACTTCGATCGCGCGCCGTTGCGCGCGGGCGGCTGGCGGCTCAACCGTCGCGCGTTACGCGAACGCGCCGAAAAGCGCGTTGCCGAGTTCAACGTGCGGCCGCCGGTGCCGGAGCGCGCGATCGGCACGCTGTCGGGCGGTAACGTGCAGCGCGCGGTACTGGCTCGCGAACTCGGCCAGCCGGTCGATGTGCTGATCGTCGCCAATCCGGTGTTCGGCCTCGACTTCGCGTCGGTGGCCGATATACACGCGCGCATTCTCGCGGCGCGCGACGCGGGCGCGGCGGTGCTGCTGGTGAGCGAAGACCTCGACGAATTGCTGGAACTGGCCGACCGCATCGCAGTAATCGCGGAAGGGCGGCTCGTTTTCCAAACCGCCGTGGAAAACGCGGACCGCGTGGTGCTCGGGCGCCACATGGCCGGCCACGGCGACGATTGGCAACCCGCAGCGGCGGACACTGCCGCCGCCTTTCATGGAGCATGACAGATGAGTTCGAGTGGACTCGGCGGATTGAACCGCTCGCCCGCAGGCGTCGTAATCGGCCTAGTGCAATTGCAGAATCCCAATGTAGAAACGCCCGCGCAACTCGCGGCGCAGACGCAGCGCGTGGTCGAACTGGTCGGCAAGGCGCGGCGCAACAACGCGGCGATGGATCTCGTCGTGTTTCCAGAATACGCGTTGCATGGCCTTTCCATGCGCACCGACGACGCCATCATGTGCAGCCTCGACGGCCCCGAAGTGGCCGCGTTCAAGGCGGCGTGCGTCGAGCACCGCGTCTGGGGCTGCTTTTCGATCATGGAGCGCAATCCAGGCGGCAATCCATACAACAGCGGACTGATCATCGACGACCAAGGCGTGATCCAGCTCTACTACCGCAAGCTGCATCCGTGGGTGCCGGTCGAGCCGTGGGAGCCGGGCAATCTCGGTGTGCCGGTCTGCACCGGGCCGCGCGGCGTGAAGCTCGGCCTGATCATCTGCCACGACGGCATGTTTCCGGAGATGGCGCGCGAAGCCGCCTACAAGGGCGCAGAAGTGATTCTGCGCACGGCGGGATACACCGCGCCGATCCGCCACGCGTGGCGCATCACCAATCAGTCGAACGCGTTCCAGAATCTCGCGCAGACGGCGAGCGTCTGTCTGTGCGGCAGCGACGGCACGTTCGATTCGATGGGCGAGGGCATGTTCTGCGATTTCGACGGAACGGTGCTGGTGGAGGGCAGTCATCGCCCGGACGAGGTCATCGTCTGCGAGATGCGGCCCGATCTCGTGCGCGAGGCGCGTATCCATTGGGGCGTCGAAAACAACATCTATCAGTTCGGACACCGCGGCTACGTTGCGGTGAAGGGCGGCGCGCAGGATTGCCCCTATACGTTCATGCATGACATGGTGCGCGGCGAATATCGTTTGCCTTGGGAGGCCGAGGTGCGCGTGACCGATGGCACTCCTTGCGGCTTCGCACCGCCGGAACGCACTTACAAGGGGTGACTGCCATGCCGACCGTCAACCTGGCGTTACCGTCGCCGTTCGCGTTCGAGCCGTCGAAGACGGCGCTCGTCGTGATCGACATGCAACGCGATTTCATCGAGGCGGGCGGATTCGGCGCGGCGCTCGGCAACGACGTGTCGCTGCTCGCGGACATCGTGCCGGATGTCGCGCGGCTGATCGCGCATGCGCGCACGCACGGCTGGCACGTCGTGCACACGCGCGAATCGCACGTGCCTGATCTGTCCGATTGTCCGCCGGCGAAACGTCTGCGTGGGCAGCCGAGCGCGCGCATCGGCGACAAAGGGCCGATGGGACGCATACTCGTGCGAGGCGAACCGGGTAATGCAATCATCGACGCGCTTGCGCCGATTGAAGGTGAACTCGTGATCGACAAGCCGGGCAAGGGTGCGTTCTACGCGACCCGGCTCGGCGAAGAGCTTGCGATGCGCGGCGTCACGCATCTCGTGTTTGCGGGCGTAACGACTGAAGTGTGCGTGCAGACCTCGATGCGCGAAGCGAATGATCGCGGTTACGACTGTCTGGTGATCGAAGGCGCGACCGCGAGCTACATTCCCGCGTTCAAGGAAGCAACGCTGGCGATGATCCGTTCGCAAGGCGGCATCGTCGGCTGGACTGCGACGCTCGAACAATTGCTGGAGGCCGACGCTTGACCACATCGCCTGTCATCAACGACCCGGCGATCGTCGCCGAAGTGACCGCCGTATTCGAAGCCTACGAACGCGCGCTGGTCGATAACGACATCGACACGATGAACGTGTTGTTCTGGGAGGCACCGGAAACGGTACGTTATGGAATTGCCGAAATCCAGCACGGCGGCGAGGAGATTCGCGCGTGGCGGGAATCGTGCGTGCCGGTGCCGGCTTCGCGCAGACGGCATCGCACGGTCGTGACGACGTTCGGCCGCGACTATGCGACGGTCAGCACCACGTTCACCAGCGACGCCACGCCGCTCGTCGGCCGTCAGATGCAGTCGTGGGCGCGGCTTGGCGCGCACGATGCGCCGTTCGGCGGCTGGATCGTCGTTGCTGCGCACGTGAGCCTGATCGATGCGCCCGATGTGCCCGACGTGCAAGCCGCTCACGGGAAACGCGGATAATGTCGGGACGATTCGCAGGAGACTGGTCATCGAACCCAAACGGCTGACCGAAGCTAAAGACCCGATCGACGAACCCCACGACGTGGCGCCTGATGCGTCGAAAGTCGTCTATGGCGCGAATCCGCTTGCCGAGCAGGTGTATCTGCAACTCAAGCAGGACATTTTCGACTTCCGGCTGTTTCCGGGCGATCGCTTCTCGGAGACTGACATCGCGCAGTATTACGGCGTGTCGCGCACACCGATGCGCGACGCGCTGTTCCGTCTGCTACGCGAAGGCTATCTGGAAGTCGGCTTCCGGCGCGGCTGGAAAGTGTGCAACATCGACTTCGAGCGGCTCGATCAGCTGTACGACCTGCGCATCGTGCTCGAACTGGCTGCTATAGAGCGTGTGACGAGCGGCTCGAACAATCGCGCGATCGACGCGCTCAAGGCGATCTGGTGCGTGCCGCGCGACGCACGCGAGACCGATCCGGCGCGCATGTTCCGGCTCGACGAAGGCTTTCATCGCGGGCTTGTGGAAGCGACGGGCAACGCCGAAATGCTACGCGTGCACGACGAAGTGACCGAGCGCATTCGCATCGTGCGACGACTCGATTTCCTCAAGCCGCATCGCACCGACGCGACCTACGACGAGCACGCCACGATGCTCACGCTGATCGAACGCGGAAAGCTCGCCGAAGCGGGCATTATGCTGCGCGCGCATGTCACGCAGAGCAAGCTCGAAGTCCGCAAGATCACTGTTTCGATGCTCGCGCAGGCGCGGGACAGCAAGTTGCCGTTTGTGAGTTGAGGTAGGACCGGGAGCCGGCAAGAGGCTTTTCGGCTTTTGCTACTGTGGTCCTACTGTTGGATGTGGGACGGGTCGTGACTGATATTCACGTCGCGAGCACTAATTTGACATAGAAGAAATTGATCCAACATTAAGGCTGTAGAGGCTAAGTTGTAATGTCCGCTTTTAGCCAAGTTCAAATGTCCGCTTTTTCGCAGCGCAAGCTGACCGGCCGCCTGCGTTTCGGCGCGGGAGGCTTCCATGGCTGCGACCGAACGAATAACGATGACGATGCGCGAACTGGACAGGTTCGAGGTAGTTCAGGACGTCGCCGACGGCAGGCGGCGGCGGGCACAGGTCTGCGCTCCGCACGGATGGGTTTAGCCGGCACCAGCTCCGCGGCGTCGAGGTCCGCCACCGACAAGCGACGCTTCGCCTGCGCAAGCCGTGCGGCCGAGACACCCAGCAGCACGAAGTGCCGTTCGACATAGGCTGTCACTTCGTCCTCACCCGGAAATGAGTGCACCGCATGTTGACCGGGTATCGCACGGTCTTCCGCTGTCGCGGGGCGTTCACTTTTCGATACGGCGTCGCAGATGCTCCAGCAGTTCCTACTTTAGCGCGCCGCGGGCCTGTATATAAAGGCTCCGGTAGATACCTGCACCGATGAGCGACTGACCGATAGCCATATCCGATGTCGTCCTTTCCCCAGTTGAAGAAGCGCGCCTAGACCGGCGGCGCATAGAGCTCACAGAAATGGAAGACGAGCAGGATGCTAAGGCCTACAGGCCAGCTACGCCGGCGAGCAAGGATGCCGATGTATCGGATAGCGAGCTTAAATCTCTTTTCACAACGCTGCGTTTCGACGGCGTATCTGACAGCGGATAGGCGCTGGTTGCATCATTTCAAGGAAGCGCAGTCTACGGTGGCCCGTTCGTGTGGTGTAGTTGGCCGTCGCGATCGAGTGCAGGAGTCCGATCTGGAATTAGGGATACGACGTGTCGGATATTTTGGACAGAGTTGAAGATCGCGGTACCGGTTGGCTTTGATCGTACCGTGCTGGAAAGAGCCTGAGGGTATCGATAACGGTATCAGCTTCACAAATCGCCTTGGGGTATCCCGTCCTCATAGCAATTTAAACAAAAGGGGACATTGGTTTTCCATTGCGATCCACAGAAAGTCGCGAAGTGCTGGCAGGATTTTTCGGTATCACTGGCGGTATCATCGTCACGCGAACTGGCGGAACCATTGTCCCATAAGGGTTCCGGCCATTGATTGACGATCGAGTGGGGATATTTTCATTCAGGCGATTGATGGCGAATGCTATCAGCATAACGAAACACGAAACACGAAACGCGAAGAAGTCGAGCGGAGAATGGATTTCAAGGTGGGCGGCCCGGTGACCTTGTCGCTGGCACGGGCCGGTCGCGCGTCGCGTGGTCGACCGACGCACTCATGAGAGTGGGTGGTGCCGGCTGATGCGGTGGAGACCAGCTTAGATGCCGCTCTGGGCATGTCGCCGCGAAGTATGGGTAGGATGATGGGTATGTCGTAGTCGGGCAGAGTGGGAGTCAAACCTGGCGGCGCTTTGCGGGCAACTGTTGGAGTTGGCTGCCTTCCGCCAAACAAGCCTTTCGGGGCATCCGATATCTTCCGCAGACATCCTGAGGTCGCTGATTTCAAAGCGGTTCGTGGTAGCGACGGGCCTGCTGATTCCAGTACGCTTTTTCAAGTCGGTGAAAGATCGTGGTTGCCGTGAGAGGACTGGTCAACGCAGCGTAGCGAACGCTTCAGGCGTGAAATCGGCAATTGCGTCGAAACGATTTTGACGAACCTTCTCCAGCCACGCGGCGTCCTGCAGCAATGGGCGGCCGACGGCGACTAGGTCGAACTCGTCGCGCTCCAGCCGTGCTAGCAAGTCATCGATCGACGTCTTTTGCGCGCTTTTGCCTGCGAACGACTCATACACGTCACCGGTCAGACCGACGGCGCCGACTGTGATCGCGGTGACGCCCGTCAGCTTCTTGGCCCAGCCTGCCAGGTTCAACTCCGAATCGAACTCCGGGAAGGCCGCCTGCCAGTACCTCTGTTGGGATAGATGGAACGCGTCCGTACCGGCGTCGACGAGCGCACCGAGCCATTGTTCGAGCACTTGCGGCGTCGGAGCGAGCCGTGCATTGATATCCTTCGGCTTCCATTGCGACAGGCGCAGAATGACCGGAAAGTCATGACTCACGACCGCGCGGATCGCTTGCAGGATCTCGATCGCAAAGCGCGAGCGTTCGAGTAGCGTGGAACCGCCATACTGGTCGCTACGCAGATTCAGGTCCGCTGCGAAAAACTGGTTGATCAGGTAGTTATGCGCAGCGTGCAGCTCGACGCCGTCAAATCCGATCCTTTCGGCATCGGCGGCGGCACGCGCGAACGCATCGATGGTTTGCGCGATGTCAGCGTCAGTCATTGGCTGGCCCACGGGCTGACCGGTCAACGAAAGACCCGACGGGCTTTCATAAGGCGAGGACGGCGTCCAGTCGGACGCGGCATTCGAGCGTTTCTGTCCCACGTGGATGAGCTGCGGCACGATACGTCCCCCCGCAGCGTGCACTTCGTCTGCGACTATCTTCCAGTTCGTTAGCGCCGCGTCGCCGTGAAACTGCGGAATGTTGGGCTCATTGAGTGCGGCGGGACGGCTGATTCCCGTGGCCTCCGTGATGATGAGGCCAACGCCATGCTCGGCGCGGCGGCGGTAATACGAGGCCATTTCGGCCGTTGGCACACCCGCCGGCGATGAGGATCGTGTCATTGGTGCCATCACCACGCGGTTCGGCAAATCGAGTGCATTCAGACGGTACGGACGAAATAGAACGTCAAGGTTCGACATAGCAATTCTCGAGCTCAGAAGAGGTAATCGGCAATCGGCTACAGTGAATCGATCCACGTGGCCACGGCAGCGTTCACATCCACATTGCGGTCTTGCATGATCCAGTGTCCCGCATTGGACCATGCCTGTACTTTCGACTTCGAATGGGAAAACCACGGCCCCATGCGATCGGCCTGCGACGGATCGAGACACAGGTGATAGAACGGTACGGTGAGGCGTGCGCAGAACTTTGCGCTCGCGTCGCCGATACCCACTTGACCGGCGCCGAAGAACAAAGGCGCGAACGACTCGCGAATGACGTGCAACGGCACTTGCTGAAGGCGGCTCGCGTGTAAGCGTTTATGAGCCGGATCGGTCGCGATCCCGTAGACCCGTTCGAACAGCGCGGCGACCACGGCGCGAGGATCGTCCGCCTGCAAATCATGTGCGGTTTTTTCGAAGGCCTTACCGGTATCCTCGGAAAATCCTAGCGCGCCGTCGACCGAGACGACGGCATCGACCAGGTCGGGTCGACGCGCAGCGAGACGGGCCGCAATCTGGCCGCCCATCGAATGGCCAATGAGGACGAATGCTTCTCCTCGGTAGCGCGTCGTGATCAACGACTCGACGTCGGCCACATAGTCCTCGGGCGAATAAGCACCGGACGGCATCACTTCCGACTTGCCGTGCCCCCGCAGGTCGACGGCTACCGTACGGTACCTGCTTTCGAAGAAGGGCAATTGGCCGCTCCAATCGCCGGAGTCACAGGTCCAGCCGTGCAGGAACATCACATTTCGGCCTGTGCCCACATCAGTGGAAAAGAGGCGTGCGGTGGATCTCGCTGCTGCGCCGTTGCAATCGGCTATCTCGCGTAACGATGAACTGCTCTGGTCTGTTGCCATTCTGTTCTCCGCGGTGATCGGGCCTGTCTGGATCTGCACGCCGGAGGGCGTTTGCGATTTCAGGCTCGAATCGATTGACGTGATACCTATGCTATACGTTAGCTATCTACGGTCAATTACGCACCACGAAGTGCGTAGATATACACGAGGATATCGGCATGGCATGTGAGGTTGACGCAGTGTTCTTCGCGGACTGCGCCGCGCGCTCCTTTTTTGATCAAGTAGCCAATAAATGGTCGGTGATGATTCTCACGCTGCTCTCAGAGGAGCCTGCACGCTTCAATGAAATGAGGCGGCGGCTGGAGGGCATCACACACAAGGCGCTCACACAGGCCCTGCGGCGTCTCGAGCGCAACGGTCTGATCGCGCGGGAAGTGATCAACTCTTCGCCGGTTGCCGTCGAATATTCGATCACCGAATTAGGGCGCACGCTGCAGGTGCCGTTCCGCGCCGTCTATGACTGGTCGATCAGGCATTTGGACGAGATCGAGCAGGCAAGAGAGACCTACGACAGAAAGCAAGCCCGATAAATAGCCGGTCATCTGCACGTTTCCGGAGACGGGCCAACATGTCTGCGATATTCGCGGCTGAACTGCCCGGCGCGCGCAGCGCCGGCTGGCACTATGTCGCGCTTGTCGCGGCAAACACTTCCTGTGCGGCGAATAGCGCATTCAGCGCAGCAGGAAAGCCCGCATAGAGCGCCATCTGCATGAACACCTCGACAATCTCGTCGCGCGTGCAGCCGACATTCAGAGCCGCCTCGATATGAATCTTCAATTGCGGTTGCGCGTTGCCGAGCGCGGCCAGGGCCGCTATCGTCGCGATCTCGCGAGCGCGCAGATCGAGTTGTGGTCGGCTATAGATGTCGCCGAAACCGAATTCGATCAGCATGCGGCCGAAGTCCGGCGCGATTGGCGCGAGCGCCGCGACAACCTTCTCGCCGACCTCTCCATCGATCTGCTTTAGCTTTTGCCAGCCCCGCGCGTAGCGGTCGTGATTCGCGTGCGCTGCATCTAATCCGGTATCCATGGCGAGTCCTCTTTCTGTCGATGTGGTTGGGAACTATCGTCATATCGCTCCGCGTCCCGCTCTGCCGTCTCGTACCAGGCGATCTTGTCAGTGATGGCAGCAAGATTGGCCTGCAGTTCGGCCATACGTACGAGGACTCTGTCCCGATGGGCGGCGAGCATCTCGCGCCGCGCATCGTACGTCGAATCGCCCTGCGCGCGTAGTTCCGCGAACGCCTGTATGGCGGCTATCGGCATCCCCGTCGCCTTCAGGCGCATGACGAATTGCAGCCAGTCCAGATCGGCAGGCGAAAACAGCCGGTGTCCCGCCGCGGTGCGCCCAACCGGGCGTAGCAACCCCGCTTGCTCGTAGTAACGCAGCGTATGGGCGGTGATGCCGGTGGCTGCCGCCACCTGACCGATAGTTAGCGATTTCGACATGACGGATCTCAGGTTAGGACTTCGAGTGCACTCTAAGTCAAGCGCATCGCCATGTCAGCCCGTTCGAACCCACGGCGATACGCGGTCGGTGCGGCACGCGCCGATCGAGCTTTGCCGCGAGTCGACACCGCGGCCAAAATTGGTGACAATTTCGGCAACGGTTTTACCTCGTGTCCGTTCGCGGATGCTGAACTGACGATGGATAACAGCTCTCATCCACCACGCATGAGCAATCCCTTGCCAGTCGTCTTCATTCATGGCTTCATCGGCACATTGGATGTCGCCAGCTATGAGTCTGCGCACGCCAGCCCCGATCTGCTCGGCTAGGGCCAGTACCGATCCGCGTCCATGGATGTGTATCTGCTTTCCGGTGAGCATTCACGCAAGGGTGGGAACGTACCGGCTGCTGGGGCTTGGTCAAACTAACTGGAAGGGGTTGACCCGGATCGGACCGCTATACACAACGGGAGTCTCATGCACGGCAACGAGGACGATATTGAAGCAAGGTGGCCGCCGCTGCTGATCGCGGCCGTATCGGAGTATGCAATCTTCAGACTGACCGGAAACGGTCATGTTGCCAGCTGGAACCTTGGCGCGAGGCGCATCAAGGGTTACGAAGCCGATGAAATCATTGGCCGACACTTCTCCGTCTTTTACGCGGACGAGGACCGGCGCAACGGCGTTCCGGACGCGGCACTACGCGCGGCGCGGGAGCACGGCCAATACGATGCCGAAGGGTGGCGGGTACGCAAGGACGGCACCAAGTTCTGGGCCAGCGTGCTCGTCACGCCCCTTTACGCGGCCGACGGAAGCTTCGTCGGCTTTGGCAAGATCGTGCGCGACACAACCGACAAACGCATGGCCCATGAAGCCAAGATCGAAAGCGAGCGACGGTTCCGGCTGCTGGTGCAAGGGGTAACCGATTACGCGATATACATGCTGTCCCCCGAGGGATACGTGACGAACTGGAATCTGGGAGCGGCACGCATCAAGGGCTATCAGGCCAGTGAAGTGGTCGGAACGCACTTCAGGCGGTTCTATTCGGCCGAAGACGCGGCTCAGGGCCTGCCGGAACACGGCCTGCGTATAGCTGCAACCGAAGGGCGGTTCGAGACCCAAGGCTGGCGGGTCAGAAAGGACGGTAGCCGGTTCTGGGCCAACGTCGTCATTGACGCGATCCGCGACGAAGACGGGGAACCGATCGGCTTCGCCAAGATCACCCGGGACGTCACGGAACGCAGGACCGCGCAGGCACAACTGGAAAAGTCACGGGCGGCATTGCTCCAGTCCCAGAAGATGGAAGCGCTCGGCAAGCTGACGGGCGGCGTCGCGCACGATTTCAACAACGTACTTCAGGTGTTACGCGGCAACCTCGAACTGCTGGAAGGCCGTCATGGCCGCGATGCCTGGACACGTGAGCGTCTAAACAAGGCGATTGAAGCCGTCGAGCAAGGCGCCAATCTCGCCTCGCAGCTGCTCGCGTTCGGACGCCGCCAGGCGCTGCAGCCGATCGTCGTGAACCTGGCTGTCATGCTGCGGGGCATGGACGATCTGCTCAGACGGGTGCTAGGCGAAGTGATCGATATCGAAACTGTCATTGGCGGCGGCCTGTGGAACACGCTGGTCGATCCGAACCATCTCGAAAACGTGGTGTTGAATCTGGCCATCAACGCGCGCGATGCGATGCCCGAGGGCGGCAAGCTGACTCTCGAGCTGTCGAACGCCATGCTCGACGAGCATTACAGCGCGCTCGCCGCCGACGTTCGCGAGGGGCAATACGTGCTGCTCGCCATCACCGATACCGGAACGGGCATGAACCGCGATGTCCTCGAGCGCGCCTTCGAGCCGTTTTTCACGACCAAGCCGGAAGGCCAGGGCACGGGGCTGGGCCTGAGCATGGCGTACGGTTTCATCAAGCAAAGCGAAGGCCACATCAGGATCTACAGCGAGCCTGGGCACGGCACAACCGTGAAGATCTACTTGCCCCGTTCGATGGAGAAGGCTGTCGATCTTGACCCCGCGCAGCCGGTCGCCCCCACCGGCGGGGCCGAAACGATTCTCGTCGTTGAGGATGACAGACGGGTTCAGGCCACCGTCGTCGAAACGCTCGGACAACTGGGTTATACGGTGCTGAAGGCGGACGACGCCCCGAGTGCGCTCGTGATCGTGCAAAGCGGGATACATATCGATCTGATGTTCACGGACGTGGTGATGCCCGGTACGATGCGCAGCACCGAACTCGCAAAACTCGCGACGAGGGTGCTGCCGAAGCTGAAGGTCCTGTTCACGTCGGGCTATACGCAGAATGCAATCGTGCATGGCGGCCGGCTGGACGCGGGTGTGCATCTGCTGAGCAAGCCCTACAGCCGGGAGCAGCTCGCATCGAAAATCCGCCGGATGCTGGGGCCGGCCGGCACGGCTGAGGCGCAGCCGCAGCTCGCACCGTCGTCGGCAGCGTTGTCGTCGTCCGAGCCGTCGTATGTACCAGCAAGCCTCGCGATCCTCGTCGTAGACGATGACACCGAATCGCGGGAGGCGGTCAGCGAACTACTGATCAGCATGGGCTATGAGGTGCGTCGGGCTGCGAATGCGCAAGCAGCAATGCGTGCCTTGATGACCGGGAAAACCGATGTGCTTCTCACCGACATCGTCCTGCCGGGGCAGTCGGGCGTTGAACTGGCGAGGGCGGCTATCGAGCGCCATCCGGGCATCAGGATCATTTTTGCGTCGGGTCACGACGCACCGACGCCGCAAGAGCTCGGCTTCGATTGCAAGTCGCTTCGCAAACCATTCACGATCGAGCAGTTGCATGCGCTCATCGCGGCGATGCACGGATCGGTCGCTACGGGTCAGATAGTGGGAGAGCGATGAGCCGGCCCGCTCCGCGATGAAGCGCCTCACCAGAAGTCTGATGTCCCGCATCAAGCCCATCGGCATGGCTGTTTCCTAAAGAGATTGCGTAATTTGCCGATAACAAGTCATCGTACAACAACGGGTTGAAAAAGCGGCATGAGAAACGTATCGGTTCGAAATAGTCTCCTGGCTGTTTTTCTGATCTTTGCGGCGATGATTTTGCTGGGCGGCGTGATCGGTGTCGCCACGCTCAGCCGCGCGAATGCCAATCTCAACCGCATCCACCAGATTGCGACCCAGGAAATTCTCGTCAACGACGCATATAAGGACTCGACACGCACTCGAGCCGCGTTGACGCGAGCCTACTCGGCTCTCAAGGAGCGCAACGACGAGACGACGCGGGACTCGGCATTGAAGAGCGCCGAAACGACGATGAACCGGGCGGCGGCGGAAACCGAGTCGTTTCGAAGCGCCGCCGCATTTCGTGGCCAGGACGACGGCTTGAAGCAGCAGTTGATCGAATCGTCAGTCAACCTCGCCGCGATTCTGAAGAAAGCCTTCGATGCGTTGCGTGCCGGCGATACCAACGCTTACGCCGCTATCAACGACCACGACATTACGTCAACCGGTATCGCGTATTCGGTGAATGTTGAGAAATTCCAGAGCATCGCTAACACGTTGTCGAACGACGCCATCGCGCAGGTCGATCGCGAATATACGTGGGTCGTCAGTCTGGTCATCTTCGGCGTGAGCGCGGCGCTAGCCCTGATCGTCGCTTCGCATTTCGCGCTGCGGCGCATCGTGACGGCTCCGCTGAAGGACGCCGCCAATCTGCTCGATCGAATCGCGGCGAACGATCTGACAGCGCGCATTCCCGAGGCGAGCGGCAACGAGATCGGTCAGCTATTCGCGGCGATGCAGCGGATGCAGCGTGGTTTGGCGCAGACAGTGGCGAACGTGCGCAACAGTTGCGAGGCCATTTACGGCGGCGCGCGCGAGATTGCCGCGGGTAATCTGGATTTGTCGAGCCGCACGGAGCAGCAATCAGCGGCACTCGAAGAAACCGCGGCCAGCATGGAGCAATTGACGTCCACCGTCAAACAGAACGCGGATAACGCGCAGCAGGCAAGCACCCAGGCTGCGAGCGCAGCCGATGTCGCCGAGCATGGCGGCGAAGTGGTCGAGCGCGCCATCCAGACAATGAATTCAATCAGCCAGAGTTCGCGCAGGATCGCCGAAATCACCGGGATGATCGACAGCATCGCATTTCAGACGAATATCCTTGCGCTGAACGCGGCGGTCGAATCGGCGCGGGCGGGTGAGCAGGGACGCGGCTTCGCCGTGGTCGCAAGCGAAGTTCGCAGTCTCGCACTGCGCAGCGCGGACGCCGCCCGGGAGATCAAGGCCTTGATCGGCGCCTCGGTCGAGGACGTGGCTAACGGCAATAGCCTGGTCGCGCAGACGGGTCAGTCGATGAAGGAAATTGTTAGCGCCGTGCGCGGCGTGGCCACCATCATGAATGAAATCAAGGCAGCAACGATCGAGCAGAGCACGGGCATCGAACAGGTCGGCCAGGCGGTAACGCAGATGGACCAGGTGACTCAACAGAATGCCGCACTCGTCGAACAGGCCGCCGCTGCCGCGAGCGCGCTCGAACAGCAGGCGCAGTCAATGACGGATGCGGTCTCGGCATTCCGCCTCGCCGCGCAATAAAAGCGCCGACTGACCGAGGCACAGCGCTGGTCGATCTAGACAATTGAAATCATTTCTAACTGGAGTATGAACATGAATGTTAAAGGCGTCCTGGGCGCCACCGCAATGCTGATTGCCGGTGCTTCCCTCTCCTGCATTTCACAGGCCGCGACGTACGCATATGTATCGAATGCAGATAGTCAGGATATCTCGGTTTTCAGTCTCGACAAGTCGAACGGCTCGCTTGCGCCCGTGGAGACTGTGCCGGTCGGTGCAACGGTGATGCCGATGTCGTTTTCGCCGGATCATCTCCGGCTCTACGCAGGACTGCGCTCGAAGCCTTATAGCGTGGTGAGCTTTGCGGTCAATCCCCTCGATGGCCGGCTGATCGAACTCGGCAGGTCCCCGCTTGCGGATAGCATGGCGTATATCTCGACGGACGCAAACGGCCGTTACCTCTTTTCCGCGTCATATGGCGGCAACCTTCTGGCGGTGAACCCGATCGGCGCGGACGGTGTGGTCGGCAACGTGCAGCAGACTGTCAAGACCGGCCCGATGGCTCATGCGATCCGCAACGCTCCGGACAACCGTTTCGTATTCGCGTCGGTACTGGGCGCGGATGCCTGGCTTCGTCTCAAGTTCGACGCCTCGAATGGGCACTTGACCGAAGACACCGCGCCCGCCTATTCGTTGCCGCCGAAATCGGGACCGCGCCACTTCGTATTCTCGCCGGATCATCGCTTCACGTACCTGATCGATGAACTCGACGGCAAGCTGCACGTACTCGCCTTCGATAGCACCCGCGACGCCGTCAAGCCGGTCGAAACTGTCTCGATCCTGCCGCCCGATTTCTCCGGCGGCAAACCATGGGGGGCCGATCTCCACCTGACCCCGGACGGGCGATTCCTGTTTGCATCGGAGCGCACATCGAGCACGCTCGCGGCGTACAAGGTCAACGCTGCCTCGGGCAAGCTGACGCGTATCGGTACATACCAGACCGAAAAACAACCGCGTGGATTCAATATCGATCCGTCCGGCAAGTACTTGCTGTGTGTCGGGCAATTGTCGACGAGTCTTAGCGTTTACAACATCGATCGTCAGACTGGCAAATTGAGCGCGATCGGACAGTATCCGGTCGGCAAGGGCGCGAACTGGGTTGAAATCGTTGAGTTCGACGGCACAAACGCCGATTGAGGTTTGATTCCGGAATCACCGTGCAACGCCGCCTCCGTTCACGGTAGCCCGGTCCTTATCCACCAGGGGTTTCGGTCCGGTCGCCGCGCGCGCCGGACTCACTGGTAAACCACTATCGCGCGCGGATTGGTATGCCAGTACTGTCAAACGGGAACGCGTTTGCGCATGCCGTCCTTGTCGCTTCGAGCAGGCGCCGTTCAAAAAGTCCTTCTGCAAGTCCGATCCAGTCCCGCTATAGCAACTCCGTAAGTTTTCGTGCGTCACGCACACCGTGCCGGCCATCCACGACCAGCCATGTGCGCCGGCAATCGGTACGTCCAATCGAACGAAAAGGAGACATCATGCTTTCAGGAATCCACGTGCTTCGAGCGGCGGCGAGCGCTGCATTGGCGCTGTGCGCAAGCGCGGCATTCGCGCAGGCTTCGATCGTTTCAGGGCCGTCCAGCGATCCCACCTGCCTGGTCCCGTGGAAGAGCGACACGAAGTTCATCAAGTATCCGAAGAAGAACGGACCCTACCGGATCGCACTCGTGAACGGCTATATCGCGAACACCTGGCGTATCCAGATGATCAAGACGGCCAAGGCCTACACGGCGCAACCGACCGTCGCCGCCAAGCTCAAGGAATTCAAGGTCGTGTCGACCGGCGAGGACGTCCCGGCGCAGATCTCGGCCGTCAACAACTTCATCGATGCCGGCTATGACGCGGTCATCGTGGACGCGCAAAATCCTTCCTCGTTCGGCCCCGCGATCCGCCGCGCGAAGAAAGCCGGCGTCGTGCTGATCGCTTTCGACAACACGCTCGACAGCGAAGACGCGATCAACGTCAACGTCGACCAGTATGGGCTCGGCGTGCTGTGGGCGAAGTGGCTCGCGGCACATCTGTCGAACGGCGGCAAGGTGCTCGAGGTTCGCGGGGTGGCGGGCACGTCGGTCGACACCGACCGGCACAACGGTTTCGTGAAAACGTTGGACGACACGGGCAAGAAGTGGAATGTCGTCCAGGTCTACGGCAAGTGGGACGACGGGGTCGCGCAAAAGGCCGTCGCCGACGCGATTGCGGTGCAGGGTCATTTCGATGGCATTTCGGCGCAAGGCGGCGACACCGGCGTCGTGCGCGCGATGCTCGATGCGAAACATCCGTTCGTGCCTTTCGGCGGCGAGACGGAGAACGGCTTTCGCAAGTTCTGCGCGCAGTATGGGAGCCAAGGCCTGAAGTGCACGTCGGCGGGCACCGGTCCTGCGCAGGTGGCCGTGGCGATCAAGACGGCGCTCGCTGCGCTGGACGGCCAGACGATCCCAGTCGCGATCAAGCTGCCGCTCGACGTGACCGACGATTCGAAGCTGAAGGCGAACGTCAACTATTTCCCGAACGACTCGGATAACTTCTTCGTCGGCAACTCGTTTCCGAGTTGCGGCATCAATTTCTCTGCGCAGGAAATCATGAAGCAGAGCCAGGGCAACCAGTGATCGGACGATGACCGGCGCTGTGACGGGAGACGAAGCATGCTGCAAGGTGCAGAGCAACCGTTCTTTCAGATGTCTGGCGTGTCGAAAAGCTACGGCGGCGCCGTCGCACTGGATCACGCCGAGCTCACGGTGCGCCGGGGCCGCATTCACGCGATCCTCGGCGAGAACGGCGCGGGCAAGTCCACGTTGCTAAAGGTGATGTCCGGCGTCGTGCAGCCGGACGAAGGCACGATGCAGCTCGATGGCCGGGAGGTATCGTTCGCGTCGCCCGCGGAGGCGAATGCGGCCGGCATCGTCTGCGTGTATCAGGAGCTGTCGCTGATCCCCGACTTGAGCGTGGCGGACAACATCTTCGCTTCGAACCCGCCGCGACGTTTCGGGATGATCGACCGGCGGACCCAGCGCCGCCAGGCCGAGGAGGCGCTCGCCCGAGCGGGCGCTGCCGACATCGATCCACTGGCGAAAGTCCGGGACCTGCCGCTGTCGCGCCAGCAGATCGTCGAGCTCGCCAAGGGGCTGGCCCACGCGCCGCGCATTCTGATCCTCGACGAAGCCACTTCTGCGCTGACCGCGGCCGACGTCGCGCGCGTGATCGAGGTGCTCAAGCGTCTGCGCGAAGAGGGGCTCGCGCTGCTGTTCATCTCGCACCGGATGCACGAGGTGAAGGCGCTCGCGGACGAATGCACGGTCTACCGCAACGGTCGTCATGTGATGAGCTTCGAGGCAGGCATGCGCTCAGATAATGAGGTCGTCGAAATGATGATCGGCCGGAAGTACCAGCATGCGTTTCCCGCCAAACGCGCTGCCAAACCCGCGGCCAACCCGGCGAACCAGCCCGCGGACGACCGCACCACCGCCCCGGTTCTCGCCTGTCGTGAGCTCGCGTGGAACGACACGCTGCAGGGCATCAGCTTTTCGTTGAGGGCCGGTGAAATCCTCGGGCTAGGCGGGCTCGACGGACAAGGCCAGCGTGAACTGCTGCTCGCGCTGTTCGGCGTGTTGCGCGGGTGCGCGGGCAAGATCGAGATCGACGGCAAAGCGGTGTCGATTGGGAGCCCGACGGCCGCGCGCGCGAATGACATCGGTATGGCGCTGATACCGGAGGACCGCAAGACCGAAGGCTTGATGCTGCCGATGTCGGTACGCGAGAACCTGTCGTTTGCCGCGCTCGATCGCATGTCCACCGCCGGCGTGATCAATCGCGAGCGCCAGCAGTCGCTCGTCGACCGGATGATGGAGCTGCTGGCGATCAAGGCATTCAGCGTCGACGCGCCGGTGGGCTCGCTGTCGGGCGGCAACCAGCAGAAGGTGGTCATCGCGAAGTGGCTGATCCGGCAGCCGAGGATTCTGCTGCTCAGCGATCCCACGCGCGGTATCGACGTCGGCACCAAGCAGGAGCTCTATCAGCTGCTCAGGCGCCTCGCTGATGAAGGCGCGGCGATCGTGTTTTATTCGACCGACTATGACGAGCTGATCGGCTGCTGCGACCGCGTGCTTGTCCTGTACGAAGGCAGGATCAAGAAGGAACTCGTCGGCTCGGCGATCACCGAGCAGAACCTGATTGCCAGTGCGCTCGACCTGTCTGTCGGACAGATTTCGCCTTCCACGGGAGTCGCGCTATGAGCGGGCTGCGCTACTGGTACGTGGAGAATCGCGGAGCGCTGTTCGCGTTCGGCCTGTTCGTGCTGATGTTCGCGATCTATCTCTTCAACTACCCGTCGGCGTTGTCGGCCAACGTGTTTCAGACGGCAGCGAACAAGGCGGTCCTGCTCGCGCTCGTCTCGATGGGGCAGGCGCTTGTCGTGCTGACCGCCGGCATCGACTTGTCGATCGGCATGATGCTGGTGCTGACGAATTGCATTGGATCGTGGATCGTCACCGGCGGCGCGCTGCACAGCGCGCTCGGCATCGCCGGTGTGCTCGCGGCGGGCGCGCTGTGCGGCGCGCTGAACGGCGTGATCATCATTTTTGGGCGGCTGCAGCCGATCGTCACCACGATTGCGACGGGCGCCGTCTACTACGGACTGGCGCTGCTGCTGCGCCCTGTGCCCGGCGGATCGATCAACGAGGACCTCGCCGACACATTGACCGGCAAGGTCGCCGGCGTCCTGCCGGCGAGCCTGCTGATTCTGCTCGCAGCGATAGTGATCGTCTGGATTCCTTTCAAACGCTCGGCGGTCGGGCGTGCGGCGTACGCGACCGGGTCGTCCGAACCGGCGGCTTTCCTGTCCGGCATGCCGATCCGCCGCGCGAAGTTTGCGAGCTATACGCTGGCCGGCCTGCTCGCGGCAATCGGCGGCCTGTTTCTGACGTTCTTCACCGACACCGGCGAAGCGAGCCTCGGCAGCGCCAACTCGTACACGCTGTTTTCGATCGCTGCGGTAGTGATCGGCGGCGTGTCGCTGCTTGGCGGCAAGGGCAGCGCAACCGGCGCGATCTTCGGCGCATTCGCGTTCCGTTCCATCGGCGACCTGCTGTTCGTGTTCAACGTCGACGCGCTGTGGCAGCCGCTATTCCAGGGCGTGATTCTTCTGCTTGCGGTTTCGATCGGCGCCTGCGGGTTGTTCAGGGTGCGTAATCGTCTGGAGTGGTTTCAATGAGCCACCTTTCCGCAACCGGCTGGACCGCGTTCGTGTCGAAGCTCACGCGCAGAATCGACAAACCGATCGTGATCGCATTCGCGTGCATCGTCGCGCTGCTGTTGGTGGGCGGCATGTATTCGCGGAACTTCACGTCGCCGGAATACATCCTGCTGCAACTGAAGGTCGGCGCATTCCTCGGCATCATTGCGACGGGCCTGATGATGGTGATCCTGCTCGGCCACATCGACCTGTCGCTACCATGGACGATCACCGTCGGCGCGATGATGGCGTGCGCGGTCGCGGGGCACGGCGAACTCGGGCGCATCCTCGCGATTCCGGTCGGGATCGGTTGCGGCGTGCTGATCGGCATCGTCAACGGCATCCTCGTCGCGCTGCTGCGGATTCCGTCGATGATCGCCACGCTCGCGACCAATGCGGTCGCGCAGGGCATCATGATCGTCTATACCGGCGGATCGTCGCCGCAGGATTCCGCGCCCCAGGTGATGCGATGGTTGGCGGCGGGCTGGCTCGTACCGGGCGTGCCGAATGCCGTCGCGCTGTGGCTGGTGATCGGCGGCGCCACGGTGTTCCTGCTGACGCGCACGACCTTCGGCCGCACGCTGTATGCGATCGGCAACACCGAGCGCGCGGCGTATCTTTCCGGGATCGATACGCGGCTCGTCACGGTGACCGCCTTCGCCGTGTGCAGCGCGTTCGCGGCATTCGGCGGCGTGCTGCTGGCGGGCTATGCGTCGAAGGCGGCACAGTCGATGGGCGATGCCTACCTGTTGCCGGCGATCGCGGCGGTCGTGCTCGGCGGCACGTCGATTCTGGGCGGACGGGGTTCATATCTCGGCACGGTGGCCGGCGCGATCCTCATCACACTGCTGCAGTCGATCCTCTCGGTCGCGCAGATGCCGGAGGCGGGGCGTCAGATCATCTACGGCGTGGTGATCGCGGCGATGCTGCTGCTGTATGGGCGGAGCAAGCGGGAGGCGTAGGGATTCGCCAACAAAATCATCGGACAGGACCGCCGGGCGATTCAACCGTTGCCTCCTCGACGTCGTTGCTCGGCCGCCTGGTCAGGATGGCGCTCGCGATAATGTCAAAAAGATGATCGGCCCGTGACTCGAATGAGGACTGGTCGACGACCCAGCCGAGTGCCGACATCAGGGCGAACAGGTCTACCCCATCCATATCGGCGCGCGCCGTTCCGTCGGCCTGAGCGCGTTGCAGTAGTCGCTCGCCCGCTGAATGCACCGCTGCGCATGAAGCGTAAAGCGCGGACTCCGGGTCCGCGTGGGCGCTCGCCATCAGCGCGACAACGCCGCTATAGCTATGGACGAATGCGACCCCTTCGCGAAACCAGGACACGAGCGCTTCGCCCGGCGGACTCGACGTTTCGAGTTCGCCTGCCTTTTGCGTCAGTGCGTCCAGATTCGCGCGCAGCAACGCTTCGAACAAAGCTTCTCGCGTCGGGAAATGACGCAAGACGGTGGCCAATCCCACGTCGGCCCGGCGGGCGATGTCTCGCATGGACGCATCGGCGCCATTCTCGTTGACGACGTCACGCGCGACGGCAAGCAGGTGGTTGTAGTTTTTTCTGGCGTCGGCTCGCATGGCTTTCCTTGACAAGTGGATCACTGATCCATATATTGCAGTTCAGGATATGGATCAGTGATCCACAAGATACAGCGGATTTGTGCAAATGGGAACAGAGCCGCTGTCCGACACCGCGAAAGGAGAAGTCATGGGAAAGCTTGAGGGCAAGGTTGCAGTCATTACGGGCGGATCGAGCGGCATGGCGCTGGCAAGCGCCAAGCTGTTCGTTGAAGAAGGCGCCTATGTTTTCATCACGGGTCGCAGGCAGGAGGCGCTGGACGAGGCCGTCAAGCTGATTGGCCGGAACGTGACCGGCGTGCGCGGCGACGCGGGCAATCTCGACGACCTCGACCGCCTGTTCGATACGGTCAAGCGGGAAAAGGGCAAGATCGACATCCTGTTCGCGAGCGCTGGCACGGGCGAAGCCGTCCTACTGGGCGAGATTACCGAGCAGCACTTCGATGCGACCTTCGACCTGAATGCGCGCGGCACGCTGTTTACGGTTCAGAAGGCGCTGCCGCTGTTCAACGATGGCGGATCGATCTTCATGACCGGGTCAATTGCTTCGGTGAAGGGCTTTCCTGGTTTCAGCGTGTATTCGGCGAGCAAGGCGGCGTTGCACGCGTTCGCACGCGGGTGGCTCAACGAACTGAAGGGCAGGAAGATTCGGGTGAACGTGCTGAGCCCGGGACAGATCGCCACACCGATTCAGGAGCAACTTTTCGATGAGGAGACGAAGCGGTATTTCGAATCCCTGGTCCCGCGCGGAAAAATGGGGAATCCCGAGGAAATCGCGACGGTCGCACTGTTTCTTGCTTCGGACGATTCGAGCTTCGTGAATGGGGTGGAGTTGTATGTCGACGGCGGCACCGCGGCTATCTGACGTCGCGCCGAAACGCAGGTAGAAGGGCCTTTCAGCTTGACAGAGTTGATTCGATATCTGCTGATCGATATGGAATCCGTATCAATAGACGGGATTGATTTCGGTGCTTGTCCAGCGGTTTCGTGACATGGGTCCGCAGTTGATCCCCTTGAATGGAGAGTTCGCATGAGTTATTCGATTATTGGCTTTGGCGCGGTGGGCCAGGCGCTCGCCCGGGCGTTTGCACGAAAGAACATTGACGTGACCGTCGCCAGCCGGCGCCCTCCCGAGACGTTGATTCAGCAGGCACGAGCGATCGGCCCCACCGTTGTCCCCAGGACGCTGCAGGAGGCCATCGCGTCCGACACGATCTTCCTCGCGGTTCCGTTCTGGGAACATCGCGAAGTCGCGAAGCAGATCGCAACCTGGCAGGGCAAGACGATCATCGATACGACCAATGCTTACGGTGTTGCCGTTGCGGACCTGGATGGTCTGCCGTCGTCCGCCGTGGTCGCCAAAGCGTTTGCCGGCGCGAGGTTCGTCAAGGGCTTCAACCATCTGCCCGCTGCCGTTCTGGCCGCTGATCCGAACGTGAACGGCGGCAGCCGCGTCGTGTTTCTGTCGAGCGATGACGAAACTGCGGTGGCGCCGGTCGCGGCGTTGGCCGAACAACTCGGTTTCGCACCGGTTGCGCTAGGACCGCTGAAGGATGGCGGCTTGCTGGTCCAGGCCAAGGGCAATAGCTGGGCTCAACTGATCTTCAAGGATCTCGTCAAGTTCAGATAGCAGCGCGTGCCGGATTTCCAGGCTTTTTCGCGGCCCGCGAAGGAACGTGTTCTTTCGGGCACAGCTAGGCCCGGGTCGTGTACGCATCCCTTCCGATGCTGCAGGGAACGCGAAGCTGCGGGTTATGCCGCGTTCCCGCAGAGCACCGCTTGCCTGGCCTTCGCCTGCTGCTCACTTACCGCCAGTCACATCGAGAAACGCGCCGGTGACGAACGAAGCCTCGGCGCTTGCTAGCCACAAAATGGCCCGCGCTACCTCGTCGGGCTGCCCGCCTCGGCCCAAGGGGATCGAATCCTTGACGCGATCCACGCGTTCCGGCTCGCCGCCGCTTGCGTGCATTTCGGTATAGATGTGCCCGGGGCGAACGCAGTTCACGCGTATCCCGTCTCGCGCGACCTCTTTGGCAAAACCGGTCGTGAATGTCTCGACGGCGCCCTTCGACGCAGCGTAGTCGACATATTCGTTTGGACTGCCGAGCCGGGCCGATGTCGACGATACGTTGATCACGACGCCGCCCCCTCCGTTGTGACGCAGGGACATCCGCTTGGCGGCTTGCTGGGCGCACAGGATCGGGCCGATCGCGTTGACCGCGAAGATGCGCTGCATCCGCTCGAACGCGAGGCCTTCCAGCCGGGACTGCCGCGCGATGATTGCAGCGTTGTTGACCAGCACGTCGATGCGGCCGAAGTCCCGATCGATTGCGGCGAACAGGCGCGCGACCTGCTCCGGGTCCGCGCTATCCGCACGCATCGCTAAAGCGCGACGGCCCAGCGCTTCCACATCGGCGGCCACCGCACGCGCAGCGGATTCGTTGGAGACGTAGCTGATCGCCACGTCGTAGCCTTGTGCGGCAGCAAGACGGGCCGTTGCCGCGCCTACGCCGCGGCTTCCTCCGGTGATCAGAATGAGCGGTGCCTGCGAGACGGTATTCATCGAGCGAACCTTCATGGGGAATGGAAAGACGATTCGGGGCCGGGACCTCAAAGCCCCAGACAAACCGCGCCGGCCGCGACAACGAGGCAGGCGAGCCAGCGCGTTCCGCTGACCGTTTCGCGCAGAAACACGCGTCCGATCAGCAGCGCGAACACCACGCTGGTCTCGCGCAATGCCGAGACCGCGCCCATCGCGCCCGACTGCAGCGCCCAGATCACGATGCCATACGCGGCAAGCGAGACGAGGCCGCCCACGAGCGACAAGCCGACCGAAAGCCGCTCGGCGCGCACGGGTGTCCAAAGCGCGGCGAGCCCGCGCGTTGCGATGAACAGCACGGGCATCAGCGCGTAGAACAGGAACATCCAGGCGGTGTAGCTGAGCGGCTCTGAGTTGGACAACCTCACGCCGATGCCGTCGATCACGGTATAGAGCGCAATGGTCGCGCCGGTCGTCAGCGCGGCGAGCGCACCCGCGCGCGATACCTGACGCCCCAGCAACGCCATGGCGATGATGCCGCCCGACACCATCGCGATGCCGAGCGCGTGCAAGGGGCCGATCGCCTCATGCGCGAAGAGCGCCGCGCCGAGTGCGACGAGCAGCGGCGACGAGCCGCGCGCGATGGGATAGGCCAGCGCCAGGTCGCTGCGGCGATACGAGCGCACGAGGCTCACGTTGTAGAAGAGGTGCACGAACCCCGACGCGACGATGCAGGGCCAGGCGGCGCTGGCCGGCCGCGGATTGAACAGTACGACGAGCACCGACACTGCCGCGATGGCGATGCTCATCCAGGTCATGGACCAGAACCGGTCGCGGTTGCCGTGCAGCATCGCGTTCCAGCTGGCGTGGAGCACGGCCGCAAAGAGCACGATACCGCCGGTGTAACTGAGCATCTGGGTTTCGGGCCGATAAGGCAGACAAGCGGAGCGGGAGAGGAGTCAGCACTACACCGAGAAGAATATCTCTCTTGTTGGGCCCTAACAAACCAGATAAATTGGGAACTCGCGTTAGAAAAACTCTTGCCACGGTCTTGCCAACGTCTTGTCGATGAAAAGGGTCTTGCCTCCACTCAATGCCCTGCGCGCCTTCGAGGCAGCGGGCCGCCTCGGCAGCTTTAAGGAAGCCGCCGCGGAGTTGCACGTGACGCAAGGCGCCGTGAGCCAGCACGTGCGCCTGCTCGAAACGTGGCTGGGTGCCTCGCTGTTCGAACGGCACAACCGGTGCGTGAAGCTGACGCCGGCGGCGAAGGCCTATCTGGAGAAAGTCGGTCCGTTGTTCGAACAGCTCTCGCAGGCGACGGCGCGCTACGGTGTGCCGGAAACGGTGTCGCGGACGCTCTCGATAAACGCGCCCGCCACGTTCATGTTGCGTTGGCTGGTGCCACGGCTCGCGAAGTTCCGCGCCGCCCATCGGGACGTGGAGGTCGACGTTCAGACGTCGAACGAGCCACTCGAGAGTCTGAAGGAGGACTACGACGTCGTGATCCGTGGCGGTCCGGACACGTTCTACGGCTACTCGATGCGCCCCTTTCTCTCCGAGGAGCGCTTGCCAGTCTGTAGCCCCGCGCTGTTGGAGCGCCTGCCGCTTCGAGTGCCGGAAGATTTGCGGCAACACACGTTGCTGCATACGTCGAGCCTTCCGCGGCTCTGGCCCGACTGGCTGGCGAGCGCGCAGATTCCCGCGTTGCGGCCGGCCGCCACCTTGACCTTCGATCACTTCTATCTCACGTTGCAGGCGGCCATCGACGGAATCGGCATCGCGATGGGGCCTACTGCGCTGGTATCCGACGATCTCGCCTCTGGCCGGCTTGTGGCACCGTTCGACGGTCCTCGGCTGCCGTCGCGCAGCTATTGCACTTATGTCGCCGACGCCAAGGCTGGCGATGAACTCGTCGTGCTGTTCCGTTCGTGGCTGGAGCAGGAGGGCATGTGTTCATCAACGCGGAGGGCGGCTCAGGGCCACTGCTCTGGCGTGAGCACTCGAAGAGGCAAGGATCGCCGACGCATTCCCTTGCTCAGCACGCGTTCCCAATGAACATCTCTTTCGCAACTACGACCCAATCCGATGCCGAGACACTGGTTGCTATTCGTATCGCAGCGATGCGCGAGAGTTTGGAGCGAATCGGTCGGTTCGACCCGCGACGAGCTCGCGAGCGCTTCCTCGCGTCGTTCGACCCTGCGCTGTGTCGATTCATAGCGGTCGATGGCGTCCAGGCAGGTTTTATCCTGATTCGCCCACTGGCAGACCACTGGCTCCTGGACCACCTGTACATCCTGCCGGAGCACCAAGGGAAAGGAATCGGCGCAGCGGTCTTGCGGGATGTCTTTGCGAACGCCGACGCGCACCGCATGCCAATCCGCCTGAGTGCTTTACGCTGCAGTGATTCGAACCGCTTCTACCGGCGGTATGGTTTCATACAGACCGACGAAGCTGAATGGGACGTCTACTACGTGCGCCAGCCAAGCGCACCAATCTAGACAGCCAGGTTGCATTGGCTGACGGGCACGGCCTGTCGCTGGTGTCGGCTATAGAAGTTCGAATGATCATGTTCGCGATCCACCTTATCACCTGCTCGGCTATGCTATCGAGTCTCTCGGAGACGACGGCTTGCGCGACTGCCGCCGTCGGATTCCCCCGTTGACCAACCCATTGCGAGGCTCGCATGTCCGGTATTGCCGTCATCGTCATCGACGTACAGCAAATGTTCTTTAGCGGCCCGGCGGCCGCCTATCGCGCGAGCGAAGTGATCATGGCATTAACTCGGTCACGGACGCAGCGCGCCGGGCGAATGCGCCGGTCTTTTTCGTGCAGCACGAGAGCGACGCGGACGGGCCGCTGGCCCACGGCAGCGACGCGTGGCAATTGCCTGCCGCGCTGGTCCGCGAACGGCGTGACGGCTCAATCTATAAAATCGTCGGCGATTCGTTCCATAACACCTCGCTTGCCGAGCAACTCCGGCAAAAAGACATCGACAGCGTGCTGTTGTGCGGCTATGCAACGGAGTTCTGCGTGAACGCGACTGCACGTCGGGCCGAACTGCTGGACCTGCGCACCATTGTTGTGTCCGACCTTCATACGACGCATAACAAGCCCCATCTCGCCGCAGACAAGATCGTTGAACACCAGAACTTCGTCTGGGCGAACTCGTCGATGTCCGGCAGACGCGTTAAGGTGCTTCCCCTCGCCGACGTTCTGCAGACGGAGTTCGCAGCAGCTTGATCCAGTACTGCGGTGAAGGCTCGGCATGTTGAAGCCTGAGCGCAGTTTCGCCCTCGTGGGCCACAGCAGCATCGTGGCCATAGCACTCCAGCAGGAAAGCGAGACTGTCCGCGACCGACTCTTTTCCGTTGAATGATGAGCATCAACGGAAGGCGGACAACAATAGGGCCGCCTTTTGGGCAGCCCTATTCTCTACCTGGAGAGCGCACGATACGGTTTGAACGCCTCTTGCAGCTCAGAAGACAGCCCGTCAGGTCGACGAGTTGCTTCAACGGTCGTCGGCGTCGCGACCTGCAGACGCCGGCCGAGGCGGGTTGACGGTCATGGCGGCACCAGTCAGTACCCAGGCCCGCTGGCTGGGTGCGAACCGCGGTGCCAGCAAACCGTCATTGATTTCGCGCGTCACGGCAAAGCGACGGAACGAAGTCGCCGGTAAGAACAGGCGGGAATTGTCCGGGAACCCATCGCTGGCAGTATCCACGTCTCCCTCGCGTGCCGATATGACGCCGTCGCCATTGGTATCGACCCGTCTGACTTCGGCCACATAGGCGTCGTACAAGCGCTGCGGGAATGGCGTGCCAGGCTCGAACGATGCCACGCGTACATAGGTGTCCAGGTAAATTTCGTGGGCCAGTCCGCTCGGGATGAAGCGCTGACGGTATTCCCGCTGGTTATCGACGTCCGCGTCGAATCGGTCGGGGTCGCGCGGACCCGCACCACCCAGCGGAGCCGCATTGTTCGGATCGTCACCATAGTCGATCGGACTGTTCTTCACGCCTGCCGGTCCTGAGCCCGGAATCAGTGACGAGAGCGCGCCAAGTTTGCCCGCCTCAAAAGTACCGGGGATACCGCCGGTAAAAGGCAACTCGTAGAGTGGATGGATCCAGTTGGTCGTGTAATTGAATTCCCAGTAGCCGTGACAATCAGACTGCTGCATGCAGTTAATCGCCCCCATGCTTAGCTGGATCGGCACGACATTGGTCTGGCGGTCGGGAAAGTGATCAGAAGCGTCGGGGAAATGCGGTGCCCTGCCATCCATTGTGAATAGCCGGTCTGGCACGTTGTTGTGTGTGCCCATCGCATGTAAGGCGGCCGCGTCCGCGGTTGTCATCGTGCCGAACTGGGCGTGCCCGTCGGGTCGGGGTGGTGCGATATCCGGCACGTGTAAATCGTGGATCATCCAGCCCTCATACCAACCGCTTTCGTTGTTAATCACAAACAGATATGAGAGGTCGGTAAATACATCGATGAAGGCGCGAACGTTGTTCGGATCAGTGGGCAGCCCAGGCTTCGGTTCGACCACGACGCGCACGGCACCGATGGTTGGCAAGCCGCAGTCGGCGCCACTTGCCGTCAGCATCGCCTTGTCGTTGATGCCGGGGAATCGTGCCGTGAACGGATTGGGTTCGAATCCTGCTGTGGACAGCAGGTAGTACTGGAACAACTGGCTCGGTTTGTCGGCCTCGGCAAAGGCCTGAATGGGCAAATAGCTATGGGGCCGCTCGGCCATCCTTTCGAGAAGATCCTGAAGCGAATCCGGCAGGTGCGCGATGTCGCCGCGCTGACGCACCAGCGCGCCGTCAGCGGCAGCGTTCGGATTCGGATGGCAAGGTGGCGGCGGCTGTTCCGCGCGTGCCTGGCCTGCGGCCAACGCGCCGATGAAGGCGGCAGCGGACAGACTGGCAGCTCGAGAAGCCAGTGGTCTAAAGCTGCGGGGCTTGAATAGCGATTTCATGATTGCTCCTGAGGTTGACCCGCTTCGACGGACAGATCTGCAGTTAGGTATTGATGCGTGGCTTAACCTCCTTTGAAAGTTGAGCAGCGGGTTGTCCATGGCCGGGCAGCGGGTCGCCTGTCTCGACCATGACGCTGCCTCGCGGTGGGCAACCCGCGAGGCGATGCGACTGGGTGAAATCGGCAAATCGGATGCCGCGAGAGAAGTGTCGAGTAAACGGGTTGGAGGAAGAGATATTCCGGGCGCAGCTGAAGAATGCAGCGGCAGTCATGCCTGTCGGATCCATTGCGCGCGTACTAGCCGCAACATCCGGCTGTATTCGCGCACTACCTTGAGGCAGGCTGAAGAAGTCGCCGTTCGTCGTTGCCGCAGCAGCGAAGTTATCCAGGCACGACGCCGATAGCCGCGTCGGTCCCGCCGATGCCCGGCCTTTCTGGCCTAAGATATTTCAAAGGAGCATCCGTGCGAGGGACATCATGAAAGCACTTATCGTTGCTGCGACATTGGCGGCTGGCTGTTCCATCACCTACGCGCAGACTTATCCGCAGGGAGCGCTGGCTGACCCAAGCATGGGGGCCTATAGAGCGCAATTGGAAGCGCAGAAGCAACAGATCGAACTCCAGAACGAACAACTCCAATTACTGAAACAACAGCGCGACCTGGATTTGCTGAGGCAGCAGCGCGAACTGAATTCGCTGAGACAACAGCGCCAATTCGACTTGCTCAGACAGAAGCGCTAGATCGCTGTGAGGCGCGGCACACGCCTCAACATCCGGCTGAGGCGACTCCCGGCCATCAAGAGGCGTTCGTCCTTCCTACAGCCGGGACGTTCCAACGTCGGTTCCGCCATTGAGACAGGCCACTCGACTGCGCGTCTCGGGCGCAAAATGGGACCTTGGAAAGCAACGGCTACAACGGTACGGCAACCGGTCACTGCAGTACCGCAGCAGACATGTCCGTTCAATGGTTCGAACCCGGAGGCGAAAGATGATCCCGAGCCGCAAAGCCGCCGCGCTGGTGTTACTCGCTGCATTGTCGCTGCGCATGTATGACGTACACGCACAACACACTGACCAGCAAATCGCCGCCATCCTCATGGTCGCGAATCGAGCCGAAATCGAGGCGGGCAACCTCGCGCTAAGCCGAAGCCAGAGAAGAAGCATCCAGAATTTCGCTGGACAAATGATTGCAGAACACAGGGACTTGTATCAATCAGCCGTCGAATTGACGCAGAGGCTGATGCTCTACCCCGAAAATAGTAGGATGAGCGAGGCGTTTCGGAACGAAGGGGATGACAACCTCGCGAGGTTGAATGCGGCCGATGAGTACGCGTTCGACGGAGACTACCTTTATCAACAGGTTACATATAACCAGCAATTGGTTCATGCGGTGGACAACACGCTGCTTCCCTCCGCGAAAAACGCGGAACTGAAGGCGCTGCTCGTCAGAGCGCGGGTGATTTTCATATTGAATCTCGACCATGCGATTCGACTGCAATCGGCACGGGTCTGGTAATCCCCATGGGGTCCGGGTGAACCAGCCTCGCTTGCGGGTGCACCTTCGTCGATGCCGACAATGCCGGCTTCGAACCGATGTGCGACGCGCTCGATACTGCGCACGTGGCGATGCATTTCAGGCGGCGTCCCTGATTAAGTAGTACCCGTAGGTACATTTTTTGCGCACGCCTTGACGCAATTTTGCCGTCGGATCTTGTCGACGCGCAGCATAAGTCCCGCCACCAACAGATGGCACAAAAGCGCCTCACAGGAAGGCGCAAAACGTTGAGATATCGGCATGCATGCGCGACGCCGACTGCTATTCTTCAGACACAGCGACTCACGCGTTTCCGCTAGGTGCTGCGGGTCGTTGGCAGCCATTCCGCACGCACGCGGAAAAGGGGGCTGTATGTCACATTCAGGACTACCTCGGCCCGCGCGACGCGCACTGCGTCCACAGCAGTCGCGCGGACACCGCGGACACATCTGGCTCGCCATCGGCATTTCGCTGACTGGACTATCCCTGACGCCCGTGGCCTTCGCGGCGGGCAGCCTTCCGCAAGGCGGCCGTTATGTCGCCGGCGCGGGCACGATATCCGGCCAGGGCAACGGGCTGGTAATCACCCAACCAGGTTCGACGCGTGGTGTGATTGACTGGAACAGCTTCTCGGTCGGCCGGAATAACAGCGTGATGTTTGACAACGGCGCCGGCGCGACCCTGAACCGGGTAACGGGTGGCTCGCCCTCGGCCATTCTTGGCAGCCTTAGTGCAACGGGAAGCCTCTATGTGATCAATCCGCAGGGCATCGTCGTGGGGCGGTCGGGCGTGATCAGCACGGGTGGCCGCTTCGTCGCGTCCACCCTGGATGTCTGCAACTGTGCATTCATGACCGGCAGCAGCGCGCTCACACTCTCGGGCAGTTCCGATGCAAGCGTGATCAACCTGGGCAGGATCAGTTCGAGCGGCGGCGATGTGTTCCTGATAGCCCGGGACGCAGTCGTCAACCACGGCACCGTGGCAGCGCCCAACGGCACGGCGGAGCTGGCCGCAGGCGGGCAGGTGCTCTTGCAGGATTCGGGCAGCAGCAGGCAGGTGTTCGTGCAGACGGGCAGTCAGGGCACGGTCGTCAACAAGGGGCGGATAGCGGCCGCGCAGATCAGCCTGCAGGCCGCCGACGGCAACGTGTATGCGCTCGCGGGCGGCGGCACGCGCATCCGTGCGACAGGCACGGCCAGCCGCGACGGCCATGTGTGGCTGCTCGCCGACAGCGGCCGTGTCGAGCAGATCGGCAAGATCGCCGCAAGCAATGCGGACGGCAGCGGCGGAACGGTCGATACACAAGCGGCACAACTGACGTTCGGCCAGCACGCAGCGGTTCAGGCAGGCCAATGGAATCTCTCGACGCCCGCCTTCACGATCGATGACGCCGCCGCGCGTGCGTTGCGGCGCAGCCTGAACGCGGGCACCTCGGTCGGTGTCACCACGACCGGCGCCAACGGCGCGACGGGCGACCTGGGCGTTGCTTCGAACCTGCGCTGGTCCGGTCCGGCTTCGCTCACGCTTGCCGCGTACCGCCACGTCTCCCTGGCGACGGGTACAACCATCGGCAACACCGGCGCGGGCAACCTGACCTTGCGCGGCGACGCATCAGGCATCGACAACGGCGGCAGCGTGACTAGCGATGGGACCATCGACTGGTCGAAAAGTACCGGCATCGTCAGCGCGCTCTACGACATGAACGGCAGCTACAATCCCGGCACGATCGTGGCGAACAGCGCGTGGACAGCAGCTCCGTATAGCGGTCTCGTCACCCAGGTGACCGGCTACAAGCTGGTCAATTCGGTCGGCGATTTACAGAACATCGCGCGCGATCTCGGCGGCGCGTATGCGCTCGGCAAAGACCTCGACGCCAGTTCGACCGATACGTCTTTCGCTTTCTCTTCGCTCGGCAATGCGACCACGCCATTTTCCGGTCAGTTCGACGGGATGGGCCACGTGATCGACAGGTTCACCCAGTTCGATCAGAGCTCGACCGAGCAGCCGGCGACGGGACTGTTCGGCACGATCGGGCCGACCGGTGTCGTGCGGAATGTCGGGATGACCAACGCCCGGGTCGTGACCAATATCTATTTTCCGAGCGGGATCCCGCTTGGCATTCTGGCCGGCGAGAACCAGGGCTTGATTACCTACGCCTATACTACCGGCGAGCGCGGCTCTGGCGCGTTCGAAGGTGCGGTGCTCGGCGGCCTGGTGGGACGCAACGTCGGCCTCATCGAGCGCTCTTGGAGCAGCGCGTTCGTCGGGTCGGCCGGCCTGCTCGGCGGCCTCGTCGGTGGCAACGGCGGTACCATCGTGCAATCTTATGCGACAGGGACGGTGAGCGGCGGCAATCATGGCTCCGGTGGCGGTCTGGTCGGCGCTAACGACGGAACGATTTCGCAGTCGTATGCAACGGGGCTAGTGTACGGCCCATTCAGCGCTGGGGGACTGGCTCTTTCGAATACCGGCCTCATCGAGCAGTCGTTTGCGTCGGGCGAAGTCAGAGGACCAACGTTCCAGGGCCCGGATTATGGCACTTATGGCGGCATCGTCGCCTTCCAGGGCTTACCGGCTGGAGTGCCGCTCGCGTCCAACGTCTACTGGGACAAGGAGACGACAACGCGAACGAAGAGCAGCGGGTACGGCGCGCAGCTATCGGCGTCCAACGGGCTCACGACCGCACAGATGAGCAATCCGGCCAGCTTTGACGCCTCGTGGGATTTCAGTGAGACCGGGACGTGGGTCATACCGGCGGGCGCGACTCACCCGGTCCTGCGCTGGCAACCGAGCCATTAACCGATCCGTTGACCGCTAGCTGCTCACGCGGACATCAACGGTCGTTGGCCCCTGCGGTCATACGGACGATCGAACGTCGGGTTTGCGTTCGGCAACAGACAAAGCAAACCTACCACCACCGCACCACATGTCGACCCTACCAGTCGATTTCTGCCCTTGGCGTCGATAGTTATCCCAAAGCAGACCTGGGAGCGCCGCAGTGACGGTAGGAGCAAATCACGCTTCCTGGCTGAACCCGGTGATGGCACCGAAACGCGGACACCGCTCGCACTGAGTGACCGGGCAAGCGGCGAGAACGAGCAAGTTAGTGCGTATGCGGCTCGCCTAATGTGATCCCGTTGGAACTTCCATTGGTGCACATGGGCGACCCGGCCACGAATATCAGAACCGATTCGCCGCCAGGCCGGTTTCCTACGGTTCGAGCTGTGGTTTATCGCCCGGGCATATGCGTTGCGCGCGGCACGTTGGCTTGTCTGGCAGTTCCTCTCTTTGTTGGAATGCGTCAAGGGCTGACGTTTCGCGCGAGGTCCATATGAGATTGTCCACTTCTGAAATGACGGTAGGAGCGAGACGGTGCGGTGCCGCCGCGATGACGGCGTTGGCTTTTTCGAGCGCATATGCCGGCGGGATCGACCACAAGGTCGCTCTGGATCAGAGCGGCATATGGAACCGCAACGTTCAGCTCGGACTTGAATATGCCGTGATCGCCACGACGGTGGGCGGATCTCTGTGGCTGGGGAACGACAGCGAGCTGGGCCATACCTTCTGGCAAACGGCCGACGCTACGGCGATATCGGCTGTCGCTGCACAAGGCATGAAGTACGCATTCGGTCGCCAGCGGCCCAACGCGGGCCAGGGACCTAACCAATGGTTCAGCGGCGGACAGAGTTTTCCAAGTGGCGAGGTCACCCTTCAGGCGAGTTTCGTGACGCCGTTCATCGTCAACTATGGTCGGCGTGACCCGTGGGTATGGGGACTGGAATTGTTGCCGCTCTACGATTCGATTGCACGCGTGAAAAGCCAGGCACATTGGCAGACGGACGTTCTCGCTGGCTGGGCGCTCGGCACGGCGGTCGGATACCTGAGCACGACATGGCAGACACCCTTGTTCGTCCAGATTCTCCCGCACGGTTTTACAGTTGGCTTTGCGAAGCGGTTCTAGCCCGGGCTGTGAATCGGCCGAGTGGTGTGCAAGTGAAAGCTCGTATTCTTCGCCTTCTGCCAGGTAGAACTTCTGCGGGCGCTGTCACGTTGGTGCGGTGTTCGCGTAACACGCAGCTACGAGACGATCCGCCGCTGGTGCGATAAGTTTGGCGCGCGCTTTGCCCACCGGGCGAAAGCGGCGCGCCACAAGCCGGGCAGCAGGTGGCACCTCGACGAGATGTTTGTCACCGCGAGTGGTGAACCGTACCCTGCTGTGGCGCGCCGTCGACGGGCACGGTGTGGAACTCGAGATCCGGCAGTGAACAGCCATCAACCCACCCGGGAGCGCGAGCGGCGCATCCGAGGCTCTCGCGATGCATCTCGTCGCTGTAAATTGACGGCGCCTTTCTGACCTGCCCCGTGGCTGACGGGAACTCTGTTTTGGCTAATGACCTTTGAGTGATGGTCTTCACTTACAGGAAGGCGTCCAGTGGGGCGACATACCTTCGCTGTTGGGGGTTCGCAGCCGGCATTCGACGGCGACGAAGTTTTGACAATGCATGGAGTGTCGCTTTGAAACGTCTGTTCGTTGTCACTAGCGGTCTTGCGAACTCCGGGAAACCTTCATACCTTGCCACGTAGTGCGTTGGCTGATCTGGTGCATTCGGTATCCTATTGATAGGTCTAATTCCAGCCCGCAACGTGTTTGCTTTGAAACAGATCGTCAGGAGAAACGTCATGCGTAAGATGCTCATCGTCGCTGTCGCAGCCGTCTGCATTGCGTCGTTTTCGCATGAAAGTCGTGCGTCTGGTGATGATGACTTCCCACAAGGACGTTGCAAGTTGCCACAAGGTACGGTCGCATTGGTGGAAAAGCAGTTGAGTACGGTAGTCAATCTGGCCGATGGCAATGGGGGGATCTTCAAGCCCAATCGGATGTGGGCGGCCATTGTCGATCGGGAAGGGCACCTCTGCTCGGTGATCGTGACCGGGGATGCCTGGCCGGGTAGTCGGGCTATCGCGATTGCGAAGGCCTACACTGCGAACGGTTTCAGCAACGATGCACTCGCTCTATCGACGGCAAACCTCTATGCGGCCACGCAGCCGGGCGGGTCTCTATACGGGCTGAACAATTCGAATCCTTTTGACGCGCGCTTCCTCGAACAGGGCAGCGGCATCGGACGCACGCTTGGTGGCGTCATTACCTTTGGCGGCGGTGTCGCACTTTATGCGGGCGGGAAAGTCATAGGAGGACTAGGGGTGAGCGGCGATAGCGCCTGCGCCGATCATGCGATCGCATACCGCATGCGCAAGCTGGCGGGGCTCGGAACTGTACCCGGCGGCGAAGGCCCGAATAACACGGATAACATCGTATATTCAACAAGCGGGTCTCCGATGGGCTTCGAGCACCCTCATTGCTTTCCGACCGACCTGAGCGCCGCTGCCATTGAGAACACACATTAGTCAACGTGTTGACCCGCTTGAATCGGTTGGCGGAGCGACTCTCACTGACGACGGCAATCATCGACTCGCGGCTGGGTCTGGCGAGCGAACGGGAACGGCACTAGTGAAAATCCGGCGCGCCGTGGCCGTGGTGCGGTTGGCCATCCCACGCTATGGCCAATTGCAAGGGCATCAGCAACGTATTGACTGGATGCAACTGGTCGGCTTCTCGCCGAGTGGTGTTGACATCAGGTTCGCATCCAGCCGGTGCTGATCGTTTCCGCCGGCTTGCCACATAGCTCGCACAGCCGACCGCTCATCATCTACCAGTTCGATCACGGCGCGTTGTCGCGCATCAACGCCCGAAGCACTGAAGCGCAGCGGTCCGAACTTTTACTTGACCTGCATCGCGACCACCTGCGGAGCGCCGTGCTGTGTACAGAGTTGCAGATGCGCTGCACGATACATCGATCAGTACGCGAATCACGGGTCCCAGCGCAAGCTATGATGAACTACGATGAGCTGGATGGGTCGTTGGTCGATGCGCTCATCGCGAAGCATAAATCTAAGCTGTCTGCGGCAAAAGAAAGGCAACAGGATCTTGTCGCGCGAGCTGCGCTCAACGATCTTCAAAAACGCGAACAAGCGCAGTCATTGCGCCGCAGCCTGCGGAGAATGGACTGCAATGAACTGCATCAGTGATCGTCGCGCGAAAGCTCGGAGACTGGCTGCATGACGTCTGGCATCGGTGCGGATCGGGCGGTATGCGCGTTGCCTGCCTCCGCGCCAACCGGTTCGTCTTGTACGCGGACCCGGCTAAGGAACGCGAATGCCGCGAGCGCGCACAACAGCGTAACGACCGTGAGTCCGTCGAGCAGACGGCCGAACGCCGCGTGATAGCTGGCCTCGAGCGTCGCGCGCGCAACGTCCGGCAGCCGCGCCGCGGCGTGCGCGAGGTCGCCCGTCGCGAGCCGTGCAGCCGCATCGGCGATGGCCGCCGGTTCCGCGTGCGGGACCGCCGCGCGCAGGCGAGCCTGCGCGAGCGCCGCGAGCAGCGCGCTCACCACCGCGAGCGCGACGCCTTCGCCCGCGACACGCGTCGTGCTGAAGATGCCGGTCGCCATTCCCGCGCGCGATTTCGGCACTACGCTCACCGACAGACCGTCCATCAGCCCCCACGGCATCCCCGCGCCGATGCCGATCGCTAGCATCGGCCCGATCGCGCTCGCCCCCGCACGGGTGCGCAGCGCGCCGGCGAGCGCGTACAGCCCCGCCGCTGCGATGACCAGCCCGATCCCCGAGATCGCGCCCGCCGACATCCAGCGCGTGAGTGTCGCTGCGACGAACGGCACGATCAGCATCGGAACAGACAGCGCAAGCATCAGCCAACCCGCGTGAACCTCGTCATAGCCGTCGACGCCGATGAAGCGCAGCGGCAACACGACGAGCAGCACGATGTAGCAGTAGCAGGTCGCGATCGGCAGTACCTGGACCCCGACGAAGCGCGGATAGCGGAACAGCGACAGATCCAGCATCGGTCGCGCGACGCGGGTCTCGACGATGACGAAGGCGACGGCGAACGCGACGCTCGCGGCGAGCAGCCCGACCACGGCCGCCGAAGTCCAGCCGCGAGACGGCGCCTCGATGACACCGCACGTGAAGCACGTGAGCGCGGCCGTGAACGTCACGGTGCCAACCCAGTCGAGCTGACGCGCGTGCGGATCGCGCGACTCGCGCATCCGCGGCACGCCGAACCCGAGCGACAACGCGCCCGCGAGCGCACCGGTCGCAAAAATCGCGCGCCAGTCGAACTGCGCGATCAGCCAACCGGCCAGCACCGGGCCGAACGCGAGGCCGATTCCGAACGTCGTGCCGAGCGCACTGAACGCGCGGGTTCGCGCGTGGCCGTCGAATTCCTGTACGAGCGCGGCGGTGCCGCCCGCGAGTGTCGCAGCGGCCGCCACGCCCTGAGCGGCACGCAGCAGATCAACGACCACGATCGACGGCGCGAAGCCGAGCGCGAGCGAGGTCAGTGTGAAGCCCGCGACGCCACACGCGAACACCCGCTTGCGGCCGAACCGGTCCGCGAGCGTGCCCGCCGCCATCAGCAGGCTGCCGAACCCGAGCATGAACGCGTTGGTGATCCAGTTCATCGCGACGGGGCCGCCGCCCAGATCGCGGCCGATCGCGGGCGTCGCGACTGCGCCTCCGGAGAAGGCGAGCGGCAACGCGAGCGCGGCCATGCAGATTGCGGCGAGCACGACGAGCCGCCTCGTCGAGTGGGGAGAATTCGTAGAGTCCATCGTCACTCCTGATGAGATACCGATGCCTGACGCATCCGGCCGAGCGACAAACGATATTCCCGATTCAATGTGCGAAAAACAACGTGCCTGTCCGCAGATACCGGAGGTAAATTCCTTAATGAATCAACTCATCAAGGATCGAACCGGCATGGACAACCTGAACGGCATCGTCGCGTTCGTGCGCACCGCGGAGACGCTCAGCTTCGTCGCGGCCGGACGCAAGCTCGGCATCTCGGCATCGGCGGTCGGCAAGACGATCGCGAAGCTCGAGCGTGGGCTCGGCGTACGGCTCTTTCACCGGACTACGCGCCGAGTCACGCTGACCGAAGAGGGACAGCGTTTCCACGAGCGCTGTCATTGGATTCTCGAAGAGTTGCGCGATGCGGAGGCCATGCTGTCGAAGGCAACGCAGATGCCGCGCGGCCGGCTGCGCGTGAGCCTGCCCGTGATCGGCTATCGCTTCCTGTTGCCGGTGCTGCCCGCGTTTAATCTGCGCTATCCGGACGTCGAACTGGATCTCGACTTCAATGACAGGCTGGTCGATGTCGTCGATGGTGGTTTCGACGCGGTGATCCGCAGCGGTACGCTCACCGATTCGAGCCTGGCATCGCGTCGGCTCGGACCGTTCCGATTCGTGCTGTGCGCGTCGCCCGGCTACGCCGCACGCGCGGGCCTGCCGCGCACGTTGGCCGAGTTGGCCAGGCATGGCTGCGTGCGCTACCGGTTCCCGACCACTGGCAAGCTGCAGTCGTGGACACTCACGGCGGACGGCGGCGAACCGCCGGGTCTGCGCGCCGTCATGACCTGCAACAACATGGAGGCGCTGCGCGGCGCACTGATCGCCGGCTTCGGCATCGGCTTTGTGCCGGATTTCCTTGTGCGCGACGCGCTCGAGCGTGGCGTGCTGGTCACGGTGCTCGACGATCACCCGATTGCGCCTGGCCAGTTCTCGATCCTGTGGCCGTCGAGCCGACAACTGTTGCCCAAGTTGCGCGTATTCGTCGACTTCATGTGCGAGCACCTGTTTCCGGCGTTGTGAAAATCGCTGTTCCATAACGCCGAAGCCGACGCGCGCTGGATCGTGGACGACACCGGCCAGGAAATTGCGTCGTGCTGCTTTAACGCGACCTTGAGAGACTATGCGCGCTTTGCGTTAATGCTTGCGCATGACGGATTCTTCAATGGCCGTCAGATCATTCCGCGGGAGTGGGTACTGGACGCAACGAAACCTGCCAGCCCGGGATCGTTTCTCGCGCTAGGTAAGGGAGACCACCCGATGCTGCGCTGGCAACTGGCGCAATGACCCGGGCGGATGACCGCGGCAAGCCCCGCGGCGTTCGCCGTATCACTGCTGATCCCGTTCGTCGTCCACTAGTCACGCCCACGGTACCGTCGCTCGGTTGCGTTCGCACTTCGGAGCCTTAAGCTCCGATGCCTCGCTCCGGTGCGCCGCGCCGGTGTTGAACAAAGGCCTTTCCTTATCTCTCTAACTGCATGGAGGTGAAAGTCATGGTCAGACGATTGGCGATATTCGCGCTCGGGGCGGACATCGCAGGTAACTTTAGGTAGCCCCGCGGTAGAACCACACGTATTGTGCGCCTCCAGTATTGGACCGATGGAGAGGACAATGACTCTGATCAGATGGACGCTGACGATTGGCCTGGTATGCGGATGCGGCCTGGCCGGTACGGGCAATGCAGCATCAAACGACCGGCTTTTAAAGCTGCTGCAATTGCAAACCTTGAATCGTCTGCAATCGGAGAGCGCGCCGACGAAGAAGAACGCTTCGGGCGACAACAGTGCGCGCCAGGATCGTGGGGCAAACCGTCCGGGAGCGCAGTCACAGCCAGACAATCGAGGCGTGCCCGGCAGCGAGCCGACGCGAAAGCCATAACGTGCGATTAAAACGTCGGCCCCGGACGGTCGGTCGCGACGCGCAATTGTGGCTTGCAAGGTGATCCGCAATCGCCCTAGGGCGCCTTCGTGCCGTTTCGGGAATGGGTCGGCCGGGTACACGGCTTGCTGTCGGTAATGCAACTCTGCCCATGCACTCCGAGGCTCGCATGATCGCGTTGCAACTCGTTCGCGTTACTGTGAATTTCCATAACGCTGCGGGTGGCTGCCAGGCATGTACTTAGAGATGCTGTGCATTTCCGCCTGGATCACTCATGCTTCCCCTGTCGAATCTTATCGAAATCTGAAGAACGACAACCGGTACCGGGGAAAACGATAAGGATCACTGTTTAACGAAATGCCTAAGCTATAGCAGCGTCCATTATTTCTTCCGGCACGCGCTCGAGGTAGGTCTATTCCGACGACGATGAGGGGAGGTGTACGATGCCGAGACACATCTGGACGAATGCATTGGCGACATCTGCGGCTATCGCGATCGCAGGTTGTGGTGGTAGCGGAGATCATCTCGACGTTAGCGGGCCGCGTCATGTCGCGGACATCGCCGTCCCAAACATCACGGCAGGCGTGAACTTCTCATTCGATATCGGTGCCGTTTCGGGTAGCCGATACTTTTTCACCGACAGGAATAACGCATCTCTGGATGAAATCGACATACCGTCGAAGAGCTTCGTCAAGACCATCCAGGGAACCGGTCCTCTCGCGTTCACGGGGCTTGGCCCCGGGCCGAGTTCGCAGACCGGTCCGGACGGCGCGACCCCTGTCGGCAACCTCATCTACGTGGGCGACGTGAACTCGGTGAAGGTGGTCGATCCCGCTGTTGGCGTCGTGACAAGCAAAATCACGGTCAGCACGACGGGCGTGCGCGCAGATGAAGGGTGTCTGGATCCCACGCACGGCATGTTTATGATCTCGAGCCCCGAAGAGACGCCCCCGTTCGCCACATTCATCAACACGGCGACGCAGACCGTCGTCGCCAAAGTGACGTTTACCGACAGCGCAGGCAAGCCCACCGCGGGCCTCGAAGCCTGCCGGTACGATGCCGCCAGCGACAACTTCTATGTGAACGTCGACGGAAGCACCGCGAATCCTCATGGCGAACTGGTGAAATTGCCAGGGGCATCCATTCGCGCGATACCGAACGCCGGCACGCAGAACTACACGACCCTTGCGGGCGTCGCGATGTACCCCGAAGGCAATTGCGATCCTACTGGGCTGGCACTCGGACCGGGAAACGATATCGCGGTTGGCTGCCGGGAAGGGACGACCGGCGCGCCCTTGCTCATGCAGATTCTTGACCGTTCGAACGGCGCGCTGGTGGCGTCCCTGAACGCGGGCGGCGGCGATCAACTCGAATATGATCCGTCCACCAATCGCTATTACAACGCGGCGAGCCGTTGGACGTCTTCTGGCAATGCGTCGACGAACGGCGCCTGCTCGGCGGCATCGCCATGCACGCCCGTGTTGACTATCGTCGACGCCAGCAACCGCAGTGTCGTTACCCGCCTGAACACGGGCAATAACGCGCATTCGGTTGCAGTCGACCCGGCGAGCGGGCTCATCTTCCTTCCCTACTCTTCGGCGACATCGCCGGCGGGGTGTCCGAGTTGCGCGGCAAACGGGTTCGTCAACGGCGGGGTGTCGGTATTCGCCGCTAAGTGAGGCGCAGATCCGCGTCGACCACGACAAGGTCGACGTCGGCCGGCTGAACGCCGGCTGCGGCAAGGCGCGCCAGGTACCGCGTATCGAGTTGGTGGAACACGGGGTTCGGCGGTCGACGCTCGCCGTTGCCGGCACCCGTGTCGATGACGATTGTTTTGCCACCCTCTGCACAATCCAGCTGTGCACGCTCAGGGCGAGCGTCTCACCGTCTTGCGAGACGTTCTCGCGGCCGATCCATGGCAGCACCAACGCAACGCTGTCCAACCTCGCCGGCGGTCAGCTCGGCACGGACGCGGACGGCAGTTTCTTCCTTGACGCTCCCTCGTCGCCAACCGGAGGCGGCAACCAGATCCAGCTCGTCTCTGGAGCCGCGTCTGTCTTCGCGCGCGATACGATCAACGAATGGGGAGTTCGACCGTTCAACAGTCTGGCGATCAAACGGACCCCGTCCTTTGCGGCGACTTCGAGCGTGGCGTTCGACGGCACCAATCTGGCCAGGTCGCTCGGCAATACGTCGCTCGAATTACGCGGCGGCGTGACGACAAAGTGGACGAAGAACATCGCCACGTATCTGTCCGTGAGCTACGTGACGAAACTTGGCGGACCGACGGCTCACGGCGTGGGCGGGATGGGCGGGATGGGCGGGGTCCGCATCCGGTGGTAATCAAACCTCATGGCAAACGGCTGCCTTTGGGGCTATGTCGGATTGAAAAGAGCGACTCTCGAGGACCGAGACGCCACCGATGCGAACCTCGCGGGATCCTATTCGCGATTGCCGGGAGGAACGATGCTTGCTGCTCCTGCGAAGTGACGTGCGTCGAAGGAGAGCATTTTCCACATGCAGCGGCAAAGGTGCGCACCACGAGTTGGTTCACGGCGCGGCGCAGGGAAGGAGACGTACCATGAGAAATCGGGCTACAACGCAGTCAATACTTCCTGCTTTGGGGATTTTGCTCGCCGGCTGTGTCGCTGGTGGCGTACCGTATGCCGGGCCGCACCTCACTTCGACAGAGTGCCGCGACCTGGCGGCGCTCAAGACAAACGCGCCCCCTACGATGGCGCAGCACCAAAGCGAACTCGCTGCGTTGAGGAAAGCGGGCTACGACCCGTCACCGTGGTCTGATGATCCGTATTACCCGGATGATCTGCAAGCGGCACAGCGCCTGGTCGACTATTGGTTCCAGACGGAGTGCCCGCATGTTCAACCCGGCTGAGATAGAGAGACCGAGGACCGGCCCCTTTCCAGCTCTATCGCCCCGAATCCGGCGCGAGCGCCACGAGGAGCGCATCCAGGCGCGCGTCAAAACGCGAACCGGAAATAAGCGTTGATTGAACCGCAACCGTTCATCGAGTTCGCGGCGTCGGCGGTAAAGCACAGTGACCGTGTTGGAGACATGCTGCTTGGATCGCAGTGAGGTCGGCGTCGGCGGCGTTATGCCAATCAGTTGTCGTCGCTTCGGATCGGCGGATGCTGATGGGGGACAGGCTCCGCGGAGTCTGCATCGGGAAGTTCGTCGTCCGCAGGTCTTGCCGGCCCCTCTGCGCCGGTGCTGGGCGCTCCACTGGGCGGGGAGTGCGTGGGGTCGGGAGGAGGTTTGTTAGTCGGCTCAGCGGATGGATCGGAGGACACGGCTTGCTCCTGCGAAGGGGTGTGTCTACCATGATAGACCCAATCCGCGCAGCGCCATTCAAAGACGGCGTTAACCTGTTGCAGACGGGCGGCGTTGGCGCGATTCGCCGCATCGGGCGCTTCATGCTCGCAGATCATGTGCCGGCGATCGGTGTCGCCCATTTTCGACTCGGTTCATCGACGGCTCACGTTCCGATCGACACATACAAGAGCACCATTGGCGCCTTCGAACCATTTGGCGTCGGTGCGCGTAATGGCACGCCGTAAGTGCAGCGCAAATCCAGAAATCTCGACCATTGGACGCGCACCCCCGCGCCGACGCTCGCGAGCAGACCCGGGTTATTCTCCGCTGGCTGGTCGATGGTGGTCCATACGCGGCCGGCATCGAAAAAGACAAAGGGTTGCACGACCGCGTTGCTCGCGCCGAGTGACACCGCAGGCGTGCGCAGCTCGGTCTGGATGTTCCAGCCGCGATCGCCCAGCGCGACGTATGGGACATAGCCTCGCACACTGGTCTCGCCGCCGAGCCCCATCTCCTCGCTCGGCAATAACGTGTTCGGGGTCCACTGAAACGTTCCGCTCGTCATCAGTGCGAAGCCAGCGCCAAGCGCGGTCGCGCGTGACGCAGTCAACTGCATGTAGATGTAACGGGCCGTCGCGCCCTGCCGCGCGGCCTCGAATGCCGCGTCGTTGTTGTTGCCGTCCAGTCCGCCCGGACTTGCGACGAAGCTCGCGGCAGCGTGCGCCGTGCCAGCATCAGTCGGCTTGCTGATGTCATAAAGCAGCAGGAACTGATGCACGTGGGTATTCGAGCTGAAAACCTGCGAGCCGCCAAATTCCAGATCGTTGTTGCTCCGCTTGAAGTCATATCCGATCTGGATCAACTGCGTCGTGTCCCTGATCGACGGCAGACGTAAGTCGTAGCGGAAACTGAGCTGCTCGGAAATGCCCGTTTGACCGTACGTGTCGGGCAGCCGTGGCGTGCTCTGTGCGTAGACGCCGAACAACTCGATACTGTCGAGCCACGGCAGGGGCGCCGTGTAGCTCAGCGCGTGAGCGGTGAAGCGAGCGCGGTTCGGGCGGCCTTCGATATCCGGATTGCCGCTGAAAAAGTCGTTGCTGGCCGTGAATTGATAGGCGATCTGCTGATCGAGACCAAACAGGTTGCCGTAGCCGATGCCTGCAAAAAACCGATCACGGCCGAGGTCCGGTACGCCTTCATTGTCGTAACCCGCGCTGACGCGCAGTGGCAGACGGTCTTCGGTTTGCAGTACGACGTCGGTCGTGTTCGCCGTCTCACCGGGTGCGAAAACGACATCGACGTGTCGATAAGGATTCGCGTTGAGCACGGCGAGTCCCGACGTAACTGCCGCTTGCGGTATCGGTGCGCCGGGTTCCAGCGGCATTTCGCGTTCGAGGAGCCGGCTCGAAAAGTGTGTATTGCCACTTGCATGAACCCGGCCCAGTCTGAATTCGGCGACGTCGATACGCACGATACCTGAACTGACATCCTGTTCGGGCACGTAGACGTCGACGAGCGGCTTACCCGCAGCCCGATAACGCTCGACCACGGCGCGGCGTATTTCGGCCAGGCGGCCGAAAGTCAGGGGCTTGTCGAGGTCTGCGTTGAACCTCTGCAGGAAGTCGGCGTCGAGGACCGGCAGTCCTTCCGCGACGATGCGTGCTCGCGGCATCGGCGAGGCTGCAGTAGAGGCGTGTGCGGGTGCGAAGACGAGCCCGGCAAGTCGTTCGACGGCGATCCGTGCGGACGTGGCCTCCGTCTCGGATGTCGAGGGTGACGACGCGCTTCGCGGCGCCTGCGGTGCAGGTTGCGGTGCGAGGTCGCGCCACGCTTGTGCCGCCACCGGCGGCGACTGCATGACGGCCGCAATACACGATGCGATCGTCAGGCGGCTAATGCGGTTGGCGTATCGCGCCTTCATCCCTCGCCTGGATAGAGTGCGCTGCGCCTATTGACCGGCAGGCACAGCGATAGAAATACCGGGAAATCCATGGCACGCAGAAACGCTCGCGCTTAGGCGGTATTGTCGCCGATGACTTCAACAGACAAGTAGTGCGGTGTCCCTGCCGCGCGTCAACACTGTGGGCCTAAATATCCCCACAATCGGCCATGATTTTTCGCAAGGTGTGGATATTTCCTCGCCGAATGACCGGTCATCGTCGATCGCCGGCAAACGGCGGCACAGGTGTGCGTCGCCTCAGGGCGCAACGACGAACGATGTATGCATGCCCATTTCATAGTGCCCCGGACGGTTGCAAATGAGCACGTAGCGTCCCGGCGCGAGCTTCAATGACAGGCGCTTGGTCGAACCCTGCGTCAAGTCCTCCACCTCGCCCATCTTATGGAACCGGCTTTCGGTGACCATGCCTTTGTGGACAGGTAGATGCGCGTCGTCCATGTCTGTCTTCAGCACCACGAACTCGTGTTCGGTATTGCCGTTCGCTGCGTTGTTCACCTCGAACGTGACGCGTCCGGCCTTCGCTGTGCCGGGATCGAGTTGAATCGTGTTGTCCGTGAGCTTGACATGGATCGTTGCGTCCGCATGACCGTTCAGCGGCACAACGCCGAGCGCCAGCGCCGCCAGCGCGAACGCAGCACGGTTTCTGTCGACCATGATGTTTCTCCTCGAAAAGGCCGCGTTGCCGCAACATGCGTCGAACCACGGTGCCGAGTTCGCGCTTCCCTTCACGCAACGGCGCAAGCAGGCTTGCACGCGTTGGGCGCGTGAATTCATCGCGAATGAAGGACCGTGGTCGCCAGTGCAGGCGAACCTCGGTAGTAGAACGACAGTGGGCTGCGAAATATTCCGCGCGATGGAGTTGCACATCCCGTTTTTTAATCGTCTTGGGCGAATGACGCGGCATTGCCCGACGGAGATTTGTCATGAAAGAGCGTATCGACACGAGCCGTCGCTGGGCTGCGATCTTACTCGTCATTCCTTTGATGGTCGCGATTACGGCGGCACTGGCCGTCCATCACAGCGCGACGGCTGCTGGCACTCCACTCACGGTCGACCTACCGTTGGCGCACGTCGCCGACATCCCGCTGCCAGGTCGCGCCACCCGGCTCGATTACGAAAGCTACGATCCTGAGCGGCATCTATTGTTCATCGCACATCTCGGCGATAGCGAAGTAATCGTCTTCGATACGCAAAACTCACGTGTTGTGGCCCGCATTGGCAACATCGCCGCCGTTCATGGTGTCCTGGTGGTGCCGGCAGACTCCCGCGTGTACGCGTCGGCGACCGGCACGAACGAAGTTGTTGCCATCGACGAGGCAACCCTGAAAATCACCGCACGTATGCAGGGCGGCGTTTATCCGGATGGAACGGCATATTCACCGGACACCCGGAAACTCTATGTATCGGACGAGACAGGCCGCGCGTCACGCCGCTTCGGTGAGCACACCACTGGTCTGCAGCACGCTGGTCTTAGAGCATGCTGAATTTCCCTGGACGATCCGCAAGTCGATCCATCGTTTCCACCTGCTCGGCTTCGACTTGCGCAGTTTCAGGTGCTGGCTCCGGGCGTGACTTCAGCCAAAGCCCGAAGTCGCGCATGACCTCGACGACGGGTATTAGCCTTTGGCCGTCCTCGGTGAGCTGATACTCCACTTTCACCGGCACTTCGGCAAATACCGTCCGTTGCACCAAGCCGACCTGTTCGAGCGCTCGCAAATCAAGCGTCAACATGCGCTGCGATATCCCCGGGACATCCCTGCGAAGATCGTTAAATCGCTTCGGCCCGTCTAGCAGATACGACACCAGCAGCAGACGCCAGCGACCACCCAGCAAGCGCATTGCCTCTTCAACCGAACATCCTGTCGCACTTCTTTTCATTAGCTTGTTCCGCCCAAGTATATTTTTTGTACCTATATCACAAACTTCTGCCTTCTTCATTTCTCATCCCTGTTGGGCGATATTAGCTGCCGCACCATAAAGATCACGGAACATGTTTTCGACCATGAGGAAAATGCCATGAAGCTATATCACGCAGCCGGTAGTTGCTCGCAAGCGATTTGCATTGTCTTGCAGGAAACCGGATTGAATGCGGAAATCATTAACGTCGATGCCCGTAGGCACCTGTTGAATGACGGGACGAGCTACTACCGGGTTGCCGAGCTGGGGTACGTGCCGCTCTTGCAACTCGATGACGGAACGTTTTTGCGCGAAGGACCGGTTATCGCACAGTACCTTGCCGATCAGCGCCCAGAATCGGGATTGGCGCCAGCTCACGGTACGATGGAACGCTACCGGTTGCTGGAATGGCTCAACTTCCTGACTTCGGAAGTTCATAAAGGATTCATTCCGTTGCTCTATGCGGTTGCAGCGGGAAAATATGTCGATACAGCGAGGTCGAAGCTCGAAAGCAGATACGAATGGATTGATCGACAGCTAGGCGGTCGGCAGTTTCTTATGGGCAGAGACTTCTCTATCGCTGACGCCTATCTGTTCGCGCTAACCGGTTGGGGCAAGGCGACATGGATGAAGTCTGTTTACAACGCAAACATTGACTTCAGTTCGCACCGTCATCTTCAGTCGTGGTACGAGCGCGTTAGGGATAGACCATCGGTGCAGAGCGTGCCGAGTGCCGACGTTTGAGAGGCACTGAAAAATGATGCCAAATGTTCTCGTGCGGCGACGGTCTACCGTCGGCAGCAACGGCGCAACGTTCACAACGGATGCACGGTATGAGAGGCGGCGATCACCGAATTGGCCCTTGCCACGGCCGCCAGCATCTCGTCGGTGCTGTTGACGATGAAGATTGCCACGCCCCCAATGGCGGTGGCGGCCGTGGTGCCGCTGCACGCAGCGGCCTCACATGGGCCACAGGAACACGTCGTGCACATGCGATGACGGGGCGATATCGACGTCTCGCCGCTTTATCTTGCCGTTGTAAGTAGCCGTCACGCTGTACCGGCCATGCGGTAGCGACGCCAGCAGGAACGGGCCCGTGGTGGTCGTCTTCAGCACCGTATGGCCGTGCATGTCGGAGACCTGCACCGGTACATTTGCAAGGTAGTCGTTCCCACTTGCCGTTTTACCCGCGAACTCTAGCGTGAGCGGATATGTCGGCATGACTTCCTTGATAGCCGCTGACTGGCCGAGGCCGATTCCGCCGGTCAGGAAGGTCACCTCTCCCTCATGTTGTACCGCGGGTAGAGCTTGAGATGCCGCGAACGCGTATTGAACGCTTGCGGCCAGTGCCAGAGCAGTAAAGCCCACTTTCACGACTGAAGTCCGTTTCATTTCGAGCTCCTCAAGATATGCGGCGGCGACATGTGTGTGCCGCCACCGCTCTGCTAACCCATGTCGATGGTGACGAACCTGCGTTGGCCATGACGCTGGACCAGCAGCGCAAGCGCATTACCGCTGTTGCCGACTTTCTGTCGGAACTGTGCGGGACTTGACACGTGCGTGCTGTCGACCATCAGGATGATGTCTCCCGGTTCGATGCCGGCGACCGCGGCGGGTCCCGTGCTCTTCTCTACGCGGACGCCACCTTTGACACCTGCGTCGCGTTGCTCCTGCGCCGTCAAGCCACGCACCGTCAATCCATCCTCGGCACTTGTCTGCGCGGTTGCCCCAGCCCCAGCAGCAGCGGCATTCAGACGGCCGAGCGTGACTGTTGTGGCACGGGTGGTGTTATTGCGCCAGTACACGAGTTGAACGGGCGTGCCCGGTTTGAGATCGGCTACGGCGACGGGCAGTTGAGTCGAATCGGAAATATCAGCCCCGTTCATCTTCAGGATGACGTCGCCTGGCTCGAGACCCGACTTCGCGGTCGGTCCTTGCGGATCGACCGAGCTGACAAGCGCGCCCTCCGGTTTGCTTAGACCGAACGATTTCGCGAGCGGCCAGCTGACATCCTGAATCGTGACGCCAAGGCGTCCGTGTTCAGCCTTGTGGTCGAGCCGCAGCTGTTGTACGACTTTCATTGCCTCATCGATCGGCAGTGCGAACGCGAGTCCTCTAACGTTGCCGATCTCGTTGATGACGGGCATTTCAATACCGATTACATTGCCATTCAGACTGAAAATGGGACTGCCTGCATCGCCGACATTTTCGGTCATGTCGGTCTGAACAAGCGGTGCGTATGACACGCCAGGCAGGGACCGCGCCATGTTGCTGATGATGCCCGCGGTCACTGTGTTGTTCAGTCCGTAAGGGGAGCCGATGGAGGCGACCCACTGACCGGCCTTGTTGTCCGACCGTGAGCCAATCTTGACGGTCGGCAGGTTCGCCGCGGGAATCTTGAGCAATGCGATGCCGCTGGCTGGATCGTTGCCGACCACTGCGGCTTTGAACTCGCGGCCGTCGGTCAGCGTCACTTTGATTCGGGTCGCACGGGCCACCACGTTCGAGTCGGTGAGAATATAACCGTTGCCGTCGATGATGAATCCGGAGCCGCTGCGCCGCGAAAGCGAACCTGTCGCGCCCGGGAGTAGTCCAGAGGAGAACTGCCGGAGCAGTGGCGCAAACGGATCGTCTTCGCGCCCGGCCGGGGGCCACAGAGGGGTGAGGGCCGCAGCGGGCTGTGCGGCTGTTGCGCTGATATTGACGACCGCTTTGCCGTTTTCGCTGACGAGGCGCGAGAAGTCTGTCGCTAGCGTTGGCGCCTCGTCTCGCCCAGGTGGTCTGCCACCGGGCAACGATGCGCCAGAATCGGCATTGTTGGGAGCGGTTTGCGCCATGCAGCCCGCGGACACCACTGCGGCCAGACATTCCGCGAGCAGGAGACGCTTAAAATTATCGCGTCGCATCACATTACCCTCTACACGAGCAGCTGAGACGGGTTCACGCGCCTGTGCAGTGCGTGCTCCACGCTGCTGTGAATTCAATCTAGGTCGGTACTTTTAAAACAACCTTAAAAGCACTGGCGGATTGAATTGCGATTCCGCTAGCGGTTACGGCCTTTGCGTCCTATAACGTAAAAGCAGCAAGGTCTTATTGGTTAGGCTTTACAACGTCCTTTCACCAGCGCACTTATTGCGCATCCTTCTGCCCCGCCCGGTACCAGCCTCGCGTCATTACCCACGCAGTCATCGAATAAGTCCGGCTTTGGGCACCCACGGTGCAACAAGCCAACTTCGCATGTGCTCGGCCATGCAGCGTCAGAGACGGTGCTGTATGGCATTTGGCGCAGCGAAAGCACGAATCAGCAGGAGCGAAAAAGTGTAATGCGACCGTCGCTCGCGCGTGGGGATGCCAATCCCCTCGTTATTCCGGGGTCGTATTGTTCGCAACGTTGACGAAAAAGAGGTGACGAAATGAAAGTGCAACTTTTAACTGTACTCAGTGCGGTATCCCTGTTCGCGGTGACCGGCGCCGCCCACTCGCAGCAAATGCAACCGTCGGGCACAACTGACCCGTCGTCTGCCCAGCAGTCCATGACAACTGCTCAGCCGGCCACCACTATGGATCGCACTCCTGACATGGGATACGGACCCCAGCCCGGCGGAAGCAGCGGTAGCGGCAAAGCCAGAAACGGTGCCCCATGCGTGGTGGGCCTGTCCTGCGATATCTATGAGGGCAGCTAGCACGCCTGAGGTCGCCGATGTGAGCTTGCCTGCTATTGGCCAGTTCAAGATTCCAATCCAATCGAACTTTGTGGAGTACATAGAGATGAAACCGCTAAAAGTCGCGGCACCCATCGCCGCGGTTCTCGCATTCGGATACGTCCAGGCGCAAGATATGGCCCCTGCAACCCAACCCGCAAATCCCACCGCGTCTTCGACAGACTCTGTGGGTGGTGTCGCCGCCACGAGGAGCGACGCTGGCGCGCCAATGGGAAAGACCCGCGCCCAGGTCAAGCATGAGCTCGAGCAAGCACGCCAATCGGGCGAATTCGACCGCCTGAACGCGGAGTATGGAGGGCAATAAAGCCGACTGCGCCGCGCGGCGAGTGCTGGCCCGCCCGGAGCCGGCCGCCGCGCGGGTCGATGATCCAAGAACTGACGCGCCTTTCCATCGGCACCCCGACGCAGATAGCGATAGCGGGCGGGCGCAAAGTCAGGCATGGAACGTGCTGCCCGATCACATCTTCGGGATGGCACGACATGAACCAGCATTGCAATACCGGCGACCATGCAGCGCCATGCGCCACGCCCAGCGACTCCCCTGGACCTGACGACTGGTGCAAGCAATGGGTGAGCACCGTTACCGACTACGCCGTGATCGGCCTTTCGCCGGAAGGGATCATCCGTACGTGGAACATCGGGGGCGAGCGCATTCACGGTTTTTCGGCGCATGAAGTCATCGGTCAGCGTTTCGACATTTTCCACACGCAGGAGGATCGCGACAAAGCCAGTGCCGCTGCGTCGCTGGACATCGCCCGAAAGACCGGGCGCTGCGAGTCGGAGGGCTGGCGCATCAGGAAGGACGGATCCCGGTTCTGGGCCAACGTCGTGATCACCGTCCTGACCGATGACACGGGTCGGGTGCTCGGCTTTGGCAAGATCGTGCGCGACATGACGGACAAAAAGAACGCGCACGACGCCGTCGTCGAGAGCGAGGGACGCTTCCGCATGTTGGTGAACGGCGTGACGGACTACGCCGTTTTCATGCTATCGCCCGATGGCATCATCACGAACTGGAATGCCGGTGCTCGCCGCATCAAGGGATACAGCGCCGAGGAAATCATTGGCTCGCATTTCTCGCGCTTCTATACGCCCGAGGATGTCGCGGCCGGCTTGCCGCAACGCGGACTGTCGATTGCAGCTAGCGAGGGTCGGTTCGAAGCGGAGGGCTGGCGCGTACGCAAGGATGGCAGGCGGTTCTGGGCGCATGTCGTGATCGATGCCATCCGCCACGAAGACGGATCGCTCGCCGGTTTTGCAAAAATTACCCGTGACATCACCGAACGCATGGAGGCGAACCGGGCGCTGGAGGAAGCGCGCAAGGCGCTGTTCCAGTCGCAGAAGATGGAAGCGGTCGGCAAACTGACGGGGGGCGTTGCGCACGACTTCAACAATGTCCTGCAGATACTGCGCGGCAACCTCGAGTTGCTCGACAACCGGCATTTCGGCGATGCGTGGACCCGCGAACGACTCGGGAAGGCGATCGCTGCCGTCGATCGCGGGTCGAAGCTCGCCGCGCAGCTGCTAGCGTTCGGACGCCAGCAGCCGTTACAGCCGGTCGTCATCAACCTGGCCTCCGCGCTGCGCGGTATGGACGATCTTCTGCGCCGGGCGCTCGACGAGACGATAGAGGTGGAGACGGTCGTTGCGGGAGGACTGTGGAACACACTCGTCGATATCCACCAGCTGGAGAACGTGATCCTCAATCTCGCCATCAACGCGCGGGATGCGATGCCTCATGGAGGCAAGCTGACGATGGAACTTTCCAATGCCATGCTTGGCGACGACTACGTCGCTGTCGTGCCCGACGTCGCGGCTGGCCAGTATGTGATGCTGGCGGTCACCGACACGGGTACCGGCATGACACAGGATGTGCTGGAACGCGCTTTCGACCCTTTCTTTACAACCAAACCCGATGGAAAAGGTACGGGCCTTGGGTTGAGCATGGCGTACGGCTTCGTGAAGCAGAGCGGCGGTCATATCCGGATCTATAGCGAAGTCGGCCACGGCACGACCGTCAAGCTTTATCTGCCCCGGTCGAGCCGGCCGGCAGTCGAACCGCCGCCGCGGGTGGTGCCTGCCCCAAAGGGCGGGACCGAAACGATTCTTGTCGTCGAGGACGACAGGAACGTGCAATCAGTCGCAGTCGAGACGCTCTCCGATTTTGGCTATCACGTGCTGAAGGCGGACGACGCGGAGCAAGCCCTCGCGGTGTTGCGCAGCGGTATCCACGTCGATCTCGTCTTTTCCGATGTCGTCATGCCGGGCCCTATTCGCAGCACGGACATGGCCGCACTGGCAGTCGTCCTGCTGCCGCATCTGAAGGTGCTTTTCACTTCGGGATACACGCAGAATGCCGTCGTCCATGGCGGTAGGCTGGACCCCGGCGTGGAGTTGCTCAGCAAGCCGTATAGCCGGGAGCAACTCGCGCACAAGGTGCGGCAGCTGCTTGACGGCCGGGACAGCATGCGCAGTGAAAGCTCGCGGTCGGCGGCGCCTGCGGACAGTGCAGTCCCCCTACGTATTCTGCTGGTCGACGATGACGTGAATTTGGCCCAGGCAATGAATGAACTGATCAGCTTGCTCGGCCATTCGTCGAAGTTCACTACGTCGCCATCGCAGGCGCTCGACTGGTTGCAGGATGAGCCGTTCGATGTGCTGATCACGGACCTCAGCATGCCCGACATAGATGGAATGGAAGTCGCGAAGCGGGCAACGGCAGGATCGCCGTCGATGTTCGTGGTGTTTTCTTCCGGTCACGAAATGCCGGTGTTACCGTCGTTGCCGTTTCGCTGGGCGGCGTTGCGCAAACCGTTCACTATCGACGAGCTCGGTGCGGTACTCAGTGACTTATGAGACCACGAATTTATGTTGCGGCGCGGCGAAAATAAGCCTATAACCATCCATGTGGATGTTGCTTGGATGGAAAAATGGAAAAACCCGCGTTGCGAAGCACGAGTCGGCCCAAGGGTGGCGAGTCGGAAAAAATTACGATCAACCTCGGCCCAATCGACCTCGGTCAAATCGATCTGCTGGTGGAAGAAGGCTTTTATTCGAACCGGACCGATCTGATTCGAACCGCTATTCGCAATCAATTGGCGCTGCATGCGCAGGTCGTTCAGGAAACGGTGACACGCCGTGCGCTTGTGCTCGGCCTGCAGCATTTTTCGCGGCAGGATCTCGAGGCAGTTCGTGCCGCTCATCAGCGGCTGACCATCCAGGTGCTCGGACTCGCCAGCATCGCAAGCGACGTCACACCGGAGCTCGCCCTCGCGACCATCGAAAGCGTCGCGGTGTTGGGGGCCTTTCACGCATCGACTGCCGTCAAGACGGCGCTCGCGGACAGAATCCGCTAGCAGCGCAACGTCCGACATTTAATCCTTAACGGACCGACACAATGAAACTCGAAGAAGGTTTTCTGAACTCGATGCGCGAAGCGATGACCTTGCTGCGCACTCGCGGCCCCGCCGAAGCTACGCGAGCGATACAACGTCTCGTGCGAGGCGAAACCGATGGCGTCATGAACGAGGCGGCGTCGCGCGGCACCACCTCGCAAGCCGGCCCCGAGGTGTTCGAAGCGCCGACGAAAAGAGGCGCTGAAACGCTCCACGCGCGAGAAGCCCGCGTTGACGTCGAGGACCGGGGACATTTCAGTACGCATGCTTATTCGAATGCCGCAGGTCGCCGCCAATACCGGCTGTATGTGCCGGCAGGCAGCCGCGACGAGCCGCTGCCATTGATCGTGATGTTGCACGGTTGCACACAGAACGCCGACGATTTCGCGGCAGGCACGCAGATGAATGCGCTGGCGGAGCGGCACCGATTTCTTGTCGCCTATCCCGAGCAGCCGCAGCAGGCCAACCCGTCGAAGTGCTGGAACTGGTTCAAGCCAGATGATCAGCGTTGCGAACGCGGTGAGCCGTCATTGATCGCAGGCATAACCCGCGAAATTGTCGCCGGCCACAACGTCGATCCCGCGCGCGTGTATGTCGCAGGTCTGTCCGCGGGTGGCGCAATGGCGGCGATCATGATTGACGCGTATCCCGAACTGTACGCGGCGGCGGGCGTGCATTCCGGTCTTCCGGCAGGATGCGCGCACGATCTTCCCTCCGCGCTTGCGGCGATGAAAGGCGGCAACCGTTCGAGACGGGCGCGGCAGGCCATGCACGATGCGGCTGCGTTACCGAAACGGCCGATGATCGTATTTCACGGCGACGCGGACACCACGGTTCACATACGGAATGCCATGCAGCTTGTTCAGGGTTTCGACGCACGACCGCATGACGGCCGCGAACAGCGTGGGAGCGATGCAGGTCGGCGTGCGTGCACGGTTTCCCAACTGGTTTCCGCGGACGGTATCGACGCCGAACTATGGACTATTCACGGAGCCCGGCACGCGTGGGCAGGCGGCAATGCGCGGGGCAGTTACACCGACCCCGCCGGTCCGGACGCGAGCGCGGAAATGCTGCGATTCTTTCTTGAGCACCCTCAGCGCCGGGCCGTGGAACTCGACATCGGCCCCGACCTTGCTGCATAGAATCCATGATCGATGCGCCGCATCGCGAGAATCCTCCCACTGCCTCGCCGATACATATCGGATGTGCCGGATGGGCGCTGTCGGCCAAGGTAGCGGCGCGATTTCCAGCGCAGGGTAGCCATCTCGAGCGGTATGCGCAGGTCTTTCCTACGGTCGAAATCAATTCGTCGTTCTATCGTTCGCATCAGCCGAAAACCTATGCTCGGTGGGCTGCCAGCGTGCCCGACGCATTCCGGTTCTCTGTCAAGGTTCCGCGGAGAATTTCGCACGAACTCAGATTGCGTGACGCGGATGCCGCCGTTAGCGAATTCGTGCAGGAACTGGCGCCGCTGGGTGAGAAATTGGGCTGCCTGTTGCTGCAGTTGCCGCCCAGCCTGGCGTTGGATGAGGTCGCGACAGGAGACTTCTTTTCGCTGCTACGTGGCCGCACGGCAGCGCATGTCGTCTGCGAACCACGCCACGCAAGCTGGTTTACCGAAGAGGGCGCGCGAACGCTGAAAAATGCCGGGATCGCTTGCGTGCGCGCGCATCCGTCGCCGGTCGCCGGGGTCGAACCGATGGGCGATCCGGGTACGCTGTACATCCGTCTGCATGGCTCGCCAGAGATTTACTACTCGGCATATGACGAGACGTTCATCGAAGCGGTGGCTGCGCGGATTATCGACGCTCGAAACTCAGCCACCGAGGTCTGGTGCATTTTCGACAATACCGCGCGCGGCGAGGCGGTTCCTAACGCTCTGACATTGATGGAGAAACTGGAGAAAGCCGCTTGCTGAGACAAGCGCAACCCGCGGCGCGGCTTTCATGCGATTTGCATCGAATAAATGCGCTCTTCGAGGGTAGAGACAGTGGTCGATCCAAACGCAAAAATCGCACGCAACCCGCGGATCGGCGAGCCCGAGTCTGACGCGTCTTCACGCGGCAGAGATTCTTTCCTATGCTTGAAGCAACGACGAGCCCGCCGGAGCCGCCATGGCCTCGCCGTAGGGGCGCGGGGGCGCACGCCTGCGCCGCCGGATCGAATCAAAAGCCGCCGTTCGCGCACGTTTTGACGGTTAACCGGTCGCCGGTCGGCCTGGATGGCAACGTTTGCATTTCCGAACACACAAACGGAGCATCGCGATGAAGCGGCGCGATTCACCTCAGCCGGTTACGATGTTCGAAGCTCTGATTCCGATTGCCGGCCTCGTCTTTCTCGTCGGTCTCTCGTTTTACCTGTTCGGCGATGGCGGTGCGAACGGGCCGAACCAGGTGGCGCTCGTCGTGGCGACCATGCTGGCCGTCTTTGTCGGCTGGCGTCGCGGTCATTCGCTCGCTTCGCTTGGCGAGGCCGCGAATGCAAGCGTCAGCTCCGGGATTGGCGCGATTCTCATCCTGTTCGCGGTCGGCGCGCTGATCGGCACGTGGGCGCTCTGCGGCACGATCGTCGCCATGGTCTATTACGGGCTGAAATTGCTGAGCCCGGACTACTTTTACGTCTCGGCGGCTGGAATCTGCGCGGTGATCTCGTTCGCCATCGGGACCTCGTGGACTGTCGCGGGTACGATCGGGATCGGCCTCATGGGCATTGCACAGAGCATGGGCCTCAGCCCTGCCATTACGGCCGGTGCAGTGATTTCCGGCGCTTATTTCGGCGACAAGTCTTCGCCGCTCTCGGACACCGCGAATCTTGCGGCCGCTGCCGCGGGTGTCGATCTGTATCAACACGTGCGCGAGACGCTGCTGACATCACTCATGACGATCGTCGTCACGCTGGCCGTGTTTTATCTGCTTGGCCGTCCGGGCGACTTCGATGCTAGCGCCGAGGTTGCAGCAATGCAGAGCGAATTCTATATATCGCCCGTATTGTTCCTGCCGCTCATCCTCGTCGTCGTGCTGACGCTGTTCCGGCTTCCGCCATTTACCACCATCTTTCTCGGTGCGCTCGCGGGCGCAGTGGTTGCGGTTTTCGTCGAGCCAGCGCGTGTCATCGCGTTTGCCTCGGCCCGAGAGGGCGTGCCGGCCCCGATTGCGATGCTCAAAGGCGTATGGCTTGCGCTTGGGAGCGGCTACAAGTCTACGACTGGAAATCCAGCGCTTGATACGCTCCTGACTCGCGGCGGTATGGACAGCATGTTGAATACCATCTGGCTGATCATCACGGCACTGGCATTCGGAGGGGTGGTAGAGAAGTGCGGTGCGATAGAACGCCTGATTGCCCCGGTAGCCGATTGGGCCAGGAGCGGTGGGGCGCTGGTCGGTTCCCTGGTATTGGCGACCATCGCGACGAACATCGTTACGGCAGACCAGTTCATCGCGGCCGTGCTGCCGGCCCGGATGTTCAGGAGTGCATTCGCGGCACGCGGCTACGCGCCCGTGGTGTTATCGCGTTCTGTTGGTGATTCGGCCACGACCACAGGCGCGCTGATCCCCTGGAATAGTTGCGGGGCGTTTATGGCAGTGACCCTTGGCGTGCCGACGCTCAGCTACGCACCCTTTGCTGTGTTTTGCGTGGTGAGTCCGTTGCTGACGGTGGCAATCGCCTATGCCGGCATCCGCATGCCACGTGTGCCCGCTGCCCAAACCCAAACCTCAACGGCAGGCGGACCGCCAACTTCAGTCCATGAAGACTCCAAACAGAATTGAGGCGTCTTTTCCTTCGAGTCGTGAGGCGCCCTCGCGCGTGGCCGGTATGCGCCGCGCGATGCGCCTCGAGCCTATTGCAAGCGTTCTTCCGTCCGACGGACCGGGTACCCACTCTGACCCGCAGTCGGCAATACTGTAAGGAGCAACCACGATGAAAATGCAACGAAACGCTCCCCGGATCGCGTCGACCCTGCTCGCCGCGGCGTTCACACTCGTTCAGGCAGGCGTCGCAGTGGCGCAGACGAGTGCTCCGGAGACCGCTAGCGAGATCCACAGGACCGGCATGCCACCGACGCAGCAGCAGGGCGACATATCGTTCGTCACCGGCGGAGTCGGTCGCGACGAGTCGACCGCGCTGCGGCAGGCACGAAGGCAGTGGCCGCTGTCTCTGCAGTTCACCGGTCCCGGTGCGAGCTATGTGGCCGACGTCCAGGTGCAAGTTGCCAAAGCTGGCGGCACGGCGGTGCTCGATACCACCTCGCATGGTCCGTACCTGCTGGCGCGGCTGCCTCCGGGACGCTATACGGTCAGCGCCACTTACAGCGGCGTGACGAGAAGGCAGAGCGTGAACGTCCGCGGTAATGGCAGCGCGCGTGCGACATTCGCGTTTCCGTCCAGCCACTGAGCGAGGTGCCGGCGGCGTGCCGAAGGTCGCGCGCGCCGCGTTCGGTGAGCAAGTCGCGAGGACCGAACCCGAGCCTTCTCATCGACTGCCTCACGCCTTGAGGGCGTCTTTCCCCTTCGGCCCGAGCAACGGCAAGTCGCGGGTCCGCACGCCGGTCGCGTCGTCGATCGCGTTCGCGAGCGCCGCGGCGGCCGGGCCTTGCGCCGCCTCTCCGACACCGAGGAATGGCAGGCCCGGCCGGTCGATCAACAGCACGTCCACGCGTTTGGGCACCGACGCGAAACGCATGATCGGATAAGTGCTCCAGTCGAAGCTCGTGATGCGTTGCCGGTCGAAATGCGTTTCTTCATAGAGCGTCCAGCTCGCGGTTTGCAGAATGCCGCCTTCGATCTGATTGCGCACGCCGTCCGGATTCACGATCTGCCCGCAATCGACGGCCGCGACGACGCGCTCGATGCTGAGCTCGCCGGTATCGCGCATGACCGTCACATCCATCGCGACGGCAAGGTAGGCCATCAGGTTCTTGTATTGGGCAAACGCAAAGCCGGTTCCCTGCGAGCGCGGGCTCGACCCGCCCGATCGCCCGGTGCGGGCTCGCCAGCCGAATTGATCGGCCACGGCGCGAATGACGTCACCGGCGCGCGGATCATCGAGATGCTTGAGACGAAATGCAACCGGGTCGGCGTGCGCGGCTCTGGCGAGCTCGTCGATGAAGCTCTCGATCGCGAACACGTTCATGTGCGCGCCCAGCGAGCGCATGGCGGACACGCGTATCGGCATCGTGGGCACGAAATGATGCTGCACGTGCAGACTGGGCACGCGATATAGCGGAATGCTGTTGCGATCGCCTCCGCCTTCCGGCATCGGAATCGGCTTCGGCGGCGCGGGGATGAACGGTTGCGCCAGCAGTTGCGCGGGCAATAGGCGCCCCGCATTCTCGATGCGGTTGTTATGCGTGTTGCTCCATAGCTCGTAACGCCACTCGGCAATCGTGCCGGTCGCATCGAGCGTGGCGCTCGCCTCGACGGTCATCGCCGGGCCGAACGGCTCCCACAGGTGTTCCTGTTCGCGCATGAATTGCACGCGCACCGGGCGGCCGGGCAGCTCGCGTGCGATGAGGGCGGCGTCGGCCGCGACATCGTCCGCGCCGTTGTGTCCGTAGCAGCCCGAACCTTCTACATGCACGCAGCGCACGTTATCGGGCGGCAAGGCGAGCATTTCGGCGATGCCCGCGCGCAGCGGGTAGACGCCTTGCGTGTGCGTCCACACGGTCATCACGCCCTGGTCGAGTTGCGCGACGGCGCATGATGGTCCAATCGAGCCATGCGTCAGATACGGCCTGGAATAGCGCGCCCGCCACGTCGTCCCGGGCACGGCCGCGCCTGTCGCTGTGTGCTGATCGGCCACCGCGATTTCCTGCGAAGGCAGCGACATCAGCAACGCGTGGATGTTCGCCGGATCGGGCAGGGGCGGCCCGGGCTGCCATTGCGCGGCGAGCGCGAGCTCACGCATCGCGAGGATCGCGCGCCATTCGTCGTCCGCCACCACCGCGAGATAGTTGCCGTTGCGCACGACCTTGATGACGCCGGGCAGCGCCTCGACGCGCCCGCTATCGACTGCAACGAGGCTCGCGCCATAAGACGGCGGCCGCACGACGCGGGCATGCAGCATGCCGTGCAGCCGCAGGTCCTGCACATAGCTCGCGCCGCCCGTCACCTTGCCCGGAATATCCACGCGCGGCAGCGCATGGCCAATCAGCGCGTATGACGATGGCGGCTTGGTCGCGGCATCGGGCTGTGCGTTCTGATGGAGGTTCGCGTAACGCGCGGCTTCGCCATAGGTCACGCGTCTGCCATCGGCGGCAACGACGGCGCCGTCGCTCGTCGTGAGGGCCGATGCGTCCACGCCGAGCTGCGAGGCCGCGCTCGCGATGAGCAGCGTGCGCACCTGAGCCGCGGCGTTGAGGATCGCGGTGCCGCTGTCCGCCATCGTGTGACTGCCTGCGGTGTAGCCTTCATTCGGCGTTGCGGCGGTGTCGGCGGTGATCAGCTCGATTGCGTGAGGCGCGAGATCCAGCTGTTCCGCGGCGACCTGCAGGAGCGCGGTGCGAATGCCTGTGCCAAGCTCCGCTTTGCCCGTGCATACGCTCACGCGGCCGTCAGGCGCGACCTTGATCCACGCATCGAGCAACGGCGTGGCCTTGAGACTGCCCGGCAGTTTCGGAGCGCTCGCCTTGAAGGTGCCCGCTTCGGTGGTGGTTTGCGCGAGCGCGGCCATGCCAGGCACGATCGCGAAGCTCACCATCAGCGAGCCGCCAACGATGAAGCGGCGCCGCGCCGGGTCGTCCGGGCCGCAGTGATGAGCGACGGGGAATGCGCGGCCGTCGCTCATGACTGTGCTCCGTCGTCCGCAGACGGCGAACCCGTCGCGACTTGCCCGATCGCCGCGAGAATGCGCATGTGCGTGCCGCAGCGGCACAGGTTCGGCTGCATGTGGCGGCGGATCTGTTCATCGGTCGGGTGCGGGGTCCGCTCGAGCAGCGTGTGCGCGCGCATGATCATGCCGGCGATGCAATAGCCGCATTGCGCGGCTTGTTCGCCGATGAACGCTTGCTGAAGGGGTCCCGGACGTTCCGCGGTGCCCAGTCCTTCGACGGTTAGCACTGGCCGATCGCCAACGGCCACGACCGGCATGAGGCAGGAGAACACCGGCTCACCGCCGACGCTCACCGTGCATGCGCCGCATTGACCGAGACCGCAGCCGAACTTCGCGCCATCGAGCTGCAACGGGTTGCGCAGCACGTAGAGCAGCGGCGTGGACGGGTCGACATCGACCGTATGACTGACACCGTTGACGTTGAGTGTAATCATCGTGGCAAGCCGTCCTTGCGAAGATGCGCGACCACGCCGGCGTCGAGCGAGGGCCATGAGCCGCGTGCGGTGAAGCGCTCGCGCGTGTAGTTGGCGAGCTCCGCTATCTGCGCATCCGTGAATGTGCCGGCGAAAGATGGCATGAAGGGCGCGCTATCGCTTTCCTGCCAGTCGATGCCATCGAGGATCACGCGAACGGTGTTGCGTGGGCTGTCGGCGTTCACGGCCGTGGAAACGGACAGCAGCGGTCGAGCGCCATCGTTCGACATCGGCGCGCCTGGCGCATGGCACGACGCGCAGGCCGCTGCGAAAAGATTCGCGCCGCCGCGGGGCTCGGTCGAAACGGGCACGCTCGCAGCGGAAGCGGGGGCCGAAGCGACGGCATGCTCAGGCACGCTTCGGGCCCCGGTTGGCAGCGCCAGCAGATACGCGGCAATCGCCTCCACGTCAGAGGCGGATGCGTCGGCGAGCATGCGCGTGACATCGCGCATCGGACCTGCTGCCGCTCCATGTGCGCTCGCGAGGCCGGTGCGCAGATAGCTGACGAGCTGTGCCTGCGTCCAGGGCGTCGGGCGTGACGCGAGGTCGGTGAGCGCGGGAGCGTCCCATCCCTCGATCGTGCCGCCTTGCAGCGCCTCGTCGCGGCGCTCCGCGCCGAGCCGGTTGAGCGGCGTGTGGCACGCACCGCAATGGCCAAGGCTTTCGACCAGGTAACGCCCGCGTGCGACGTCTGGCGCTTCGGAGGGGGACGGCGCTGCTTCGGCACCGGTATGCAGATAAAGCAGATTCCACACGGCCATGATGGGCCTGAAGCCGAGCGGGAAGATCAGCTCGTTGTGCGGCGTACGAGCGTTGACGGGAGCGCGGCTCATCAGCCACGCATACAGCGAGCCGATATCGGCATCGCTGATGTGTGTGAAGTGAGGATACGGGAACGCGGGATAGAGCAGATGGCCGTCGCCGGATACGCCGCGCCGCATCGCGCGTGCGAACGCGTCGAGCGACCAGCCGCCGATGCCGGTGTCGGTGTCCGGCGTGATGTTGGTCGAGTAAATGACGCCGAAGGGTGTTTTCAGTGGCACTCCGCCTGCGAGCGGTTGGCCGCCCGCCACGGTGTGGCACGTGACGCAATTGCCAACGGCTGCGAGCTTCGCGCCGCGCCGCACGGCCTCGGTATCGCTGCTGACCGCGAAGGGCGCGGCCACGGGCGTCTGCGCGGGCTCCCATGCACGCGCGGCGTGTCCGCCGCATGCGGCCATGAGGGCAACGAGAATAACGGCCACTCCTAACGTTGCCGCCCGTCTGCATTTCATCTAGCCTCCATCGCCGAGCCGCCCGCGCGTCATGGTTCCAGCCTACGTCGCGGCGCTGGTCGACGCAAGGTGCGTTCCTGACCCGCACGCGGAAGCGACGCGGCCGTGACCGCCCGCGCATTGTTCAGCCACGTTAGCTAGTCTTTTCAGCGGACGACTCTTTTTCCGACGTGAGACCCGGCCTACAGTGTCAGACTTCAAACTGGCATCAAGGTCATCATGCACATCGATACACCGACGGCTCCAGCATCCCTGGAAGAAAACGCAACATCCGCGGCCCAGTGGCTATCCGTCATAGCGGTAGCGGTGAGCGCATTTGCGTTCGTCACGGCCGAATTTTTGCCTGTCGGGCTGTTGCCGCAAATTGCCCACGATCTTGGCGTGTCGACCGGTGTCGCCGGTCTCATGGTCACCACGCCTGGCGTAATGGCCGCAATATTGGCGCCGACGCTGATCGTCAGCGCGGGTCGCATGGACCGGCGCTACGTTTTTCTGCTTCTCACCGCGGTGCTGCTGATCGCGAACGTGGTGTGCGCAGTCGCACCGAACCTGCCGGTCATGCTGGTGGGACGTGCATTGCTCGGCGGCGCGTTAGGGGGCTTCTGGACTTTGGCGACGGCCGCCGCTCCGCGACTCGTGCAAGCAAAGGATGCCGCTAGAGCGACCGCGACGATTCTGACCGGCGTGACCTGCGCAACCGTGATCGGTGTGCCGCTCGGCACCTTTATCGCGTCGTTTGCATCGTGGCGGATGGCGTTCGCCGCCACCGCGGGGCTCGTTTCGCTCGCGCTATTGGCGCAAGCGTTCCTCGTGCCCTCGCTGCCGTCGGCATCGGCGTTGCGGATCGCCGATTTCAAAACATTGCTTGGCCGGCCTCATACGAGGTTGAGCATGGTGATGGTCGGGCTCGTCTTCGGCGCGCATTTCTCGACCTACACGTACATCGCTCCGCTGCTCGAGCACGACTTCTCGTTGAGTGTCATCACGCTGTTGCTGTTCGGATTCGGTCTGATCGGCTTCTTCTCCAATGCGTTGACGTCGATGGTGATTTCGGACCATCTAAAGAAATCTGTCGCCGCGATGGTTCTGCTGCTATTGGGCGCGATGTCGTCGATGTTGCTGCTCGAGCATTCGCCGATCGGCGAGACTGCGGGGATGCTGCTTTGGGGAATCGCGTTCGGAGCGCTTCCGCTTTGCTTTAGCGTATGGATTCAGCGCGGCACGACAGACTTGCCCGAAGCGGGGTCGGCCATGTTCGTCAGCATCATCCAGGTCGCGATCGCCGTGGGTTCGGCAGTGGGGGGCACGATTGTCGACCGTGCGGGCGTTCACGCTGACTTCACGCTGGGACTTGGACTCGCGCTACTCGGCCTCGTGGCACTGCAACGGCTTGCTGTAATGGAACGTCCGGCCACGGCGTCTTCTCTTGATTGCGCCTGCGACGCGTCGGCTGACTGACGCAACAACGAACGGTACGGCGCGGGACCGCGCCGCGCTTGCCAGCCGGGGCGACGTCGCGGCCAGGAGACGCGATTCCTCAAGCCGCCGCCGTCTTCCCGGCTCACCGACGCGAAATCGGGAAAGTCCCCTCAAGCGCGCAGATTCGACACACATCGCTGCAGCACCTTGCGCAGCGTATCGACCGGAATTTCCGTCAAACCGTCCAGCATGGACGCCTCGAGCGTATCGATCGCCGAATCGCACTCCTGCAATACCCGGCGTCCTTCGTCGGTCAGGAACAGATGGATCAGTCGACCGTGGGTAGGATGTCCAACGCGTCCGACCCAACCGTTTGCCTCCATTGTCTTGACAACCTCGTTGGCCGACTGCGGCGTGATGAGCGAGCGTTCGGCGAGTTTCGCGTTGGTCATCGCGCCGCTGGCGCTGATGACGGACAGCGCAGTGAACTGAGGCAAGGTCAGCCCGAATTCGCCGAGCACATCGATAAAACTGCGTTTGAGCAATCGGTCCAACTGGCCGATCACATAGGAAACGCGGGCAGCTGGCGCACTGGCTTTCGTTGAACCGGCCAGTTTGGCATGGGGCGTTCGCCGCTTCTCCATTGTCTTGATCATTATCAGGTTGCCTTAGGTGTTTCTACCAGGCATATCATATTCTACTTTCAATATCAGGCATCCTGAGACTAGACTCATCATGGATTCCGAGGGACGCTTTTGGAAAGGTTCTGATAAATGGCGCGAGACCATTGTCAGAAATCTTCTCTTTCCCTTGGCCGCTTCGTCGAAGAACGAAGCGTAGCGCGCCACTGGCAATTCAATCAAAAAGGTGAAGGAGACGTCATGTCAAGCATTGCGAATCGGTCGAGTGCCGCAGGCTCCAGTACTGCATTAACGTTGGCACTATGCTTTCTCGTCGCGGTACTGGAGGGTATCGACCTGCAGTCCACCGGCGTCGCGGCGCCTCGAATGGCCCATGAGTTCGGTTTGTCGGTGAGCCAGTTGGGGCTCGCTTTCAGCGCCGGCATGTTCGGGCTTTTGCCGGGCGCCATGATCGGTGGGAGACTCGCCGACAGAATCGGCCGCAAGCGCGTTCTGATGATGTCGATGGCGGTATTCGGCATCTTCTCGATCGCGACCGCGCAAGTGTGGAGTTTCGAAAGTCTGCTCATTGCTCGCGTGCTCACGGGCATTGGGCTCGGCGGCGCGATGCCGAACCTGATCGCGTTGTCTTCCGAGGCGGTCGATCCGCGTCACCGCAATACTGCGGTCAGCGTCATGTATTGCGGTATGCCGCTCGGCGGCGCGCTTGCCGCGTTGATCGCGGTGCTGAGCGCGGGTCCTACCGCGTGGCGTCATATCTTTTACGTGGGCGGAGCCGGACCGCTGATCATCATTCCGCTGCTGATGCTGCTGCTGCCCGAGTCCCGTGAATTCGCCACGAGGTCGCGGGAATTCACTACGTCGGACAAGCCGCTTCTTTCGACGCGCGAAGTCCTGTTCGGCGAGGGGCGCGCCGCGGCGACGATCGGTATCTGGATCAGTTTCTTCTGCACGCTGATCGTTCTTTACTTCCTGCTGAACTGGTTGCCTTCGTTGACCGTGGGGCGCGGCATGAGCCGTTCGCAGGCCGGGATCGCGCAGATCTTTTTCAACGTCGGGAGTGTGATCGGCGTGCTGGGCATCGGTCTGCTGATGGACCGGTTCAGGCAAGGCCTGTCTGTCGCGGCAATCTATGCTTGTGTCGTCGGTGCATTGGTCGCGCTTTCGCAGGTCTCCAGTATCGAGACGCTATCCGTTGCCGTGCTGTTTGCCGGGATGGGTGTCGTCGGAGCGCAGTCGATGCTGTATTCGCTGTCCGCCGCCAGTTATCCGACCAGCGTACGCGGTACGGGTGTCGGCGCAGCGGTGGCGGTGGGGCGCGTCGGGTCCATTGTCGGCCCCGTGGCCGCCGGGCAATTGCTTTCGATGGGAAAGAGCTCTGCTCTCGTTATCGGCGCCAGCGTGCCGGTGACGATCATCGCGGCGATTACCGCATTGCTCGTCATCCGCTCCAACGCCGGGAAACGATAACTCGCCGTTGATGGACTCATCTGGCCCGGCGTTCTCGCGCCGGGCCATTTTCATGCGTCATTCGTCATGTGTCATGCGTCGGCCCGCAAGCCGAGCAACGTGACCGCGTTTTCTTTCAGAATGAGCGGCCTGACCTCGGGCTTGATGTCGAGCGTGTCGAAATCTTCGAGCCAGCGGTCCGGGCGGATCAGCGGGAAGTCGGACGCGAACAGCACCCTGTTGCGCAACAGCGTGTTCGCATACTTGACCAGCTCGGCCGAAAAGTACTTCGGCGACCAGCCCGACAGATCGATATACACGTTTGGCTTATGGAGTGCGATCGACAACGCCTGCTCCTGCCACGGCCAGGATGGATGCGCGATCACGATCTTCATGTCGGGGAAGTCGGCGGCGACATCGTCGAGGTAGATCGGCTCCGAATACTTCAGGCGCAAGCCGCCGCCGCCGCGCATGCCCGAGCCCATGCCCGAATGTCCACTGTGAAAAACCGCCGGTAGCCCGTACTCGGCAATCACTTCGTATAGCGGATACGCAATGCGATCGTTGGCGAAAAAGCCTTGCATCGTGGGATGAAACTTGAAACCGCGCACGCCGTGCTCCTCGATGAGCCGGCGCGCTTCGCGCGCGCCGAACTTGCCTTTGTGCGGATCGATGCTGGCGAACGCGATCATGATGTCCGGGTTTTTCCGCGCGAACTCCGCGACCTCTTCGTTCGAAATGCGACGACGCCCGATGTTCGCTTCGCAGTCGACGGTAAACATCACGAAGCCGATATTGCGCTCCCGATAGTGTTCGATCGTTTCGGGAATGGTCGGGCGGCGCCCCTGTTTGAGCACGGTGCCGAAGTATTTGTCGGCGGCTTCATCGAATTCTTTGGCAAACAGGTCGGGCGGTTGGCAGCACGACACCTCGGCGTGCACGTGGGTGTCGATGGCCTTGAGTTGATCGATGTTCAATGACGTCTCCTATCTGTAATCCAGGCTGAAACCCAATGCGAGGGTTGAACGGATCGGCCGCGCGGTTAGGGGTTTGTACCGACACATCCATATTGTACTTTACATATCAGGTCGCCTGATATTAAATTGCACTGAAGCCGCAAGGGCGGCATTGATACGGAGATGCAGATGAGTTACGAAGGACGCTGGGAAACGGTCAACGTCACGGTGGAAGGCGGAATCGCCTGGGTCGCGTTCAATCGTCCGGACAAGCGCAATGCGATGAGCCCGACGCTGAACAAGGAAATGATCGACGTTCTCGAAACGCTCGAACTCGACGCCGAAGCCCAGGTTCTCGTGCTGACCGGTGAAGGCAGCGCGTGGACGGCCGGCATGGACCTGAAGGAATATTTCCGCGAAGTGGACGCGGGTCCGGACGTGCTGCAGGAGCGGATTCGCCGCGACGCGAGCCGTTGGCAATGGCAATTGCTGCGCATGTATTCGAAGCCGACCATCGCGATGGTCAACGGCTGGTGCTTCGGCGGCGGCTTCTCGCCGCTCGTCGCCTGCGATCTCGCGATCGCCGCGGACGAAGCCGTGTTCGGCCTGTCCGAGATCAACTGGGGCATTCCGCCGGGCAACCTCGTGAGCAAGGCGATGGCCGACACCGTCGGGCATCGTGAAGCGCTGTACTACATCATGACCGGCGACACCTTCACGGGTGAGCAAGCCGCGAAGATGGGTCTGGTGAACAAAAGCGTGCCGCTTGCGCAACTGCGCGACGAGACGATCGCTCTTGCGGCGAAACTGCTGAACAAAAACCCGGTGGTGCTGCGCAACGCGAAGCATGGCTTCAAGCGTTCGCGTGAACTCACGTGGGAGCAGAACGAAGACTACCTGTACGCGAAGCTCGACCAGGCGAACTATCGCGATCCGGAAGGCGGCCGCGAACAGGGCTTGAAGCAGTTCCTCGACGACAAGAGCATCAAGCCGGGCCTGCAGGCCTACAAGCGCTAAGCGGCGCACTTCAGCGGGACCGACCGAGGAGACGAACACATGCATCAAACGAACCTGTTGATTGGCGGCGCGCCGCGTGCCGCGTCGAACGGCAAGACCTTCGAGCGCATCAACCCCGCGACGGGCGCGGTGGCCACCCGCGCCGCGGCGGCCACCGTCGAGGATGCCGATGCGGCCGTCGCCGCCGCGGCGCGCGCGTTCCCGGCATGGGCCGCGCTCACGCCCACGGAACGCCGCAAACGTCTGCTGGCCGCCGCCGAGCGCATGGACGCGCGCACGGCCGAGTTCATTGCGATCGGCGCGGCGGAAACGGGCGCGATGGCGAACTGGTACGGCTTTAATGTGATGCTCGCGGCCAACATGCTGCGCGAAGCCGCCGCGATGACGACGCAGATCGACGGCGCGGTGATTCCCTCCGACGTGCCGGGCAGCCTCGCGATGGCCGTGCGCCAGCCGTGCGGCGTGGTGCTCGGCATCGCGCCGTGGAACGCGCCCGTGATTCTCGCAACGCGTGCGCTGGCGATGCCGCTCGCGTGCGGCAACACGGTCGTGCTGAAGGCATCGGAAGGTTGTCCGGGCGTGCATGCGCTGATCGGCGAAACGCTGAACGACGCGGGTCTGGGCGACGGCGTCGTCAACGTGCTCACGCATGCGCCGGAAGACGCGCCCGCGATCGTCGAGCGCCTGGTCGCGAATCCTGCCGTGAAGCGCGTGAATTTCACCGGTTCGACGCGTGTCGGCCGCATCGTCGCCGAGCTTTCGGCGCGTCATCTGAAGCCCGCGCTGCTCGAACTGGGCGGCAAGGCGCCGGTGCTCGTGCTCGACGACGCGGACCTCGACGCTGCCGTCGAAGGCATCGCGTTCGGCGCGTTCTTCAATCAAGGGCAGATCTGCATGTCGACCGAACGTGTGATCGTCGATCGCAAGGTTGCCGATGCGTTCGTCGAGAAGCTGGTGGCGAAAGCGCGCACGCTGAAGGCAGGCGATCCGGCACAGCCGGGCTCGATCCTCGGCACACTGGAAAGCGAGGCGGCGGCGCGGCGCATTCGCGCGCTGGTCGAAGACGCCCGCGAACAGGGTGCGAAGCTGCCGCTCGGTTGCGAGGTGAACGGCGCGATCATGCAGCCCGTAATCGTCGAGAACGTCACGCGCGCGATGAAGCTTTACGCCGACGAATCGTTCGGCCCGGTGGTGACGGTTCAGCGCGTGGACGGTGACGAAGAGGCGCTGGCGGTCGCCAACGACAGCGAGTACGGCTTGTCGGCCGCCGTGTTCAGCCGCGACGTCGCACGCGCAATGAATATCGCGAAGCGCATCGAGTCGGGCATTTGCCACATCAACGGCCCGACCGTGCACGACGAAGCGCAGATGCCGTTCGGCGGCGTGAAAGCGAGCGGGTATGGACGCTTCGGCAGCAAGGCATCGATTCCCGAGTTCACCGAACTGCGCTGGATCACGGTGCAGACAGGTCCACGGCACTACCCGATCTAAATATCGCGGTCCAAGCCGCGCGGAGCGGTCATGCTGGGCCGCGTACCGACGAAATGAAGCTGGCCCTCCGCACGCGCGAAGAGGCGGCGTAAAAGGAGACAGGTGTTGGAATCAAACCAACGCCACGCAGGCGATGGCGCGGCGGGATACCGGCGCGTCGCTATCGGTTCTGTCTCGCCGCGTATCGAGCGACGAGGCGAATGCTGGTATATCGACACGCAGGAAGCACTCGGCGCTTACCCGGAGCGCTTCACCGACCGGCTCGCCAGCGGTGCGCGTGAGCATCCGGATCGGTGGCTGGTCGCGAGGCGCGATTCGGCCGGAGAGTGGCAGGGCGTGAGCTATGCGCAGATGCTCGAGCAAGCTCGCGCGATCGGCGAGGCATTGCTGCAGCGTGGACTGAGCGCGGAGCGGCCGCTTGTCATTCTTTCGGGCAACGGCATCGAACATCTGCAGATGGCGTTGGGCGCGATGTGGGCCGGTATCCCATACGCGCCTGTTTCGCCAGCGTACTCACTGTTGTCGGGCGACTACGGCAAGCTACGCCACGTGCTCGATCTGCTCACGCCCGGCCTCGTGTTCGCCGACGACATTAGCGCCTACACGCCCGCGCTGGATTCGGTACTGGCCACCGATGTCGAACGGGTGAGCGTCGTGCCCTGCGCGGCTCCAGGCGTTACACCATTTCAGACCATGTTGAATACGGTCCCGAGTAACGTGGATAGCGCACATGCGTTGGTGAGCGGCGATACCATCGCCAAGTTCCTCTTCACCTCGGGCTCGACTCGTTTGCCCAAAGCGGTACCCACCACGCATCGGATGCTTTGCGCAAACCAGCAGATGCTGCTGCAGACTTTCCCTGAGTTCGGTATCGAACCGCCGGTGCTCGTGGACTGGCTGCCGTGGAACCACACGTTCGGTGGTAGTCACAACGTAGGCATCGCTCTTTATAACGGCGGCACGCTGTATATCGACGACGGCAAGCCGGTCGCGGGCAAGTTTGATGAGACGTTGCGCAACCTGCGCGAGATTGCGCCCACGATCTATTTCAACGTGCCAAAGGGCTGGGAAGAACTGACAGTCGCGCTGGAAACTGACCTTGCATTGCGCGAGCGCTTCTTCTCGCGAGTCAAGATGTATTTCTTTGCGGGTGCGGGCCTCTCCAAGGCCGCATGGGAGCGGCTCGAGCGTGTGACGCTCAAGTATTGCGGTGAGCGCATCCGCATTATGGCGGGCCTGGGCATGACGGAGACCGCACCGTCGTGCCTCTTCACGACCGGCCCATTTTCGGGCGCGGGCTACATCGGCTTGCCTGCACCGGGATGCCGTGCGAAAGTCGCGCCACTCGACGGCAAGCTCGAGGTGCGTTTTCGCGGGCCAAACGTCATGGGGGGGTATTGGCGCGCTTCGCCGGAGCAGGCGCGCGACGTGTTCGACGAGGAAGGCTACTATCGCACTGGAGATGCGGTGCGCTTCGTGGATCCGCAGCGGCTAGAAGTTGGACTGGCCTTCGATGGCCGTATCGCCGAGGATTTCAAGCTCGGATCGGGGACTTTCGTGAGCGTAGGGCCGATGCGCGCGCGCATCGTCAGCGAAGGCGCACCGTACGTGCAGGACGCCGTCATTACCGGCCTGAATCGTGATGACGTCGGTGCGATGATCTTCCCGCGCCTGGATGCGTGTCGCAAGCTGGCGTGCCTCGAAGAGGCGGCCAGCGTGCGCGACGTATTGAATGCTGTGCCTGTGCGTGCCTTCTTCGCGAACCTGCTCCTGCGTTTGAACGCGAGCGCGACGGGGAGCGCCACTTTCATCGCACGCATGCATCTGCTCGAGCAGCCACCGTCGCTCGATCGCGGCGAGATTACCGACAAAGGCTCGATCAACCAGCGCGCGGTTTTGCAGCATCGTGCGGCACTGGTCGAGAGGCTGCATGCGGATGATGAACAAGAGACAGACGTGATATATGCAAACAAGGAGACGACGCGCTGAGTTTGTCGTGACATGCGTCGGTGATCGAACGTTCGATTGCATAACGTGCGAGAGGAGTCATCCAGTCGGACGAGGCCGGTGGCAACGATTCCTCTCGCACAGTCAGTGGCCTAGCTGCAGGTGAAGCTGGTTGCGGAATTCACGTCTCCTCCTTTATAGCGGGCGACCTTCGGGTACGCACACAGAGGACGTGTGCGTCCGGCACCCCAGTCGGTCGGCACTTCGCTATTCGGAATCGCGTTGGTCGTGTCACGTGCCGTTGCAACGACACGGTCCGGCGCTTGCCCTTGTTCGACCCATGCCACCATCGGCGTCAGCATGTCGAATTGATCCGCCGTCGGGCCGCCGCTGCAGTGATTCATCCCCGCCACCGTATAGAGGCGCGCAAAATTGCTCGCATCTCCGCCACTGGCCGTGGACAAACGCTGATACCAGTCGGTCGTATCGTTCGACGAAAACACCGGATCGCTCGTTCCGTGATACACGATCAACTTCGCGCCCCGGTCCCTCAAGCCGCTCAAATCCGTCTCGTTTGGCGGCGTCATGAACGACCACGAAGACTCGGCATAGGCACCGCTTGCCGCAAAGATTTTCGGCGCGTCGGTGTCCATGTTGAAGTTGAGTGCGTACGCGCCGATCGAGCTGAGAATCGAAGCGCTCTGCGGCGGCGAAGTGAACACGAAGGCTGCGGCGCTCGGGTCAAGGCTGATGGAGTTGCCTTGCTTCCACTGAGCCCAGCCGGTCCCGTTGACGCCGACGTCGTACGGAAAGCTCGTATACAGCGCGCTGCCACCGCTACTTTTCGCCCCGGAGAAAATGTTTCCGACGGCTTGCTTTTGCGCCGGGGTGAGGCACGTGCCATCGCGCCCATTGCTCGAACACGTCGGCACGTCAGTCGCCAGGTTGAAGTTCGCCTGGCACGCTTTGATGTCTTGCACCATGCCGTCCGCCACACCGTCCAGCGAATCGCACTTCGCAATGATCTTCGATGCGATGAGCTGCCGCTCCGTAGTCGTCAAGCCGGTCGTGATATCGGCGATTCCCGCCGAGGTTTTCGCGGTTGCAACGGTAGCCAGTTGCTGTGCGCTCCACATCTGCCCGATGGCTGCCTTTGGCAAATGAAAGCCCGGGTCACCTGCGACGATCCCGTCGTAATCCGCGAACGACCTGGCGGCGGCCACCATCGCATGACGGCCGCCGTTCGAGCATCCTTCGAAGTAGCTGCGATCGGGCGCCTTGCCATAGGCCAGCTTGATGACCTGCTTGGCCATTGGCGTGAGGCTAGCAACGGCCTTATAACCGTAGTCGAGGCGCGCCTGGGGGTCGAGACCGAACAATGGGTTTTGCGACGCCGAATGGCCCGCATCCGAACTGATCACGGCAAAGCCCATGTTTAACGCGTTGTTCAGCGGGCCACCGCCGCTGAGCACTCCGGTTGCCTGCGTCACGTTGCCGTCGAGGCCACCATTCGCTTGATAGAAAAAGCGGCCATTCCATGCGATAGGCAGCCGCATTTCAAAACCGATCGCATAAACCTGACCGTCGACTGTGCTCGTGCGTTGATTCATTTTTCCCTGGATCACGCAATGTTCGACCACGGGTTTTCCCGCCACCTTGAGCGTTCCGGCCGGCACGTCGGCGACGGAGGTGAAAGTCGTGTTGGCAAACGTCAGTCTGGCCGCAAGCTCGGCGCAGTTCCCCGACAGCGTCGCGGGTTGCGCCGCCGAGAGGCGAGGCAACTGCGTAGCACTGGTGGAAACAGAATCGGAGCTGCCGCCGCAGGCTGCCAGCGTCGCGGATACTGCCGATACACACATCGCAATCGTTGTTCGTTTCATGTCGTCCTCTCTTAGAACATGTGTTTAATGCCGACCATCACGCCCGTTTGCCCCATGCCCGCACCCGGCGTGGTCCCGCCACCGCCGCCGCTGACCGAATAACGCGCCTTGGTGCTGTTCGCAAGATACGCAGCCTGCGCATAGACTGATGAACGTTTGCTCAGCAGATAGGTGGTGCGCAAGGTCCCCATCGTGGCGCGGGTATCGTGGTCGCTATTGATGATGCGATACACCTCTGCGTCGACGAGAACCGCAGGCGTGACCGTGTACGAAGCGCCCAGAAAGAACAGGTCCGAGCGAACGTTCGGCACAGCCGGGGATTGAGTGACCACGCGGCGGCCCAACCAACCGGCGCCGATCTTCGCACCCGCGTACTGCGCATACGCGCTCAGTTGCGTACGAGCGTCCTTGTCCGCCGCGTTGATGAGCGGCGTCGTCGCAAGACCGTCGAAGAAGTTGGCGGCTGCAGTCGACCCGCCGCGTTGTTCTTCGTACGACGCCGCAGCACCGAAATATTGCGAGTCGTACTTGAGCATGGCCGACCAGTCGCGGCACTCCGTGGTACGCCCGGGAACCGAGCCCGTACAGGTGCCTTGTCCTGGCGAGTTGCCGGTTCCCGCCGCGTCCCGACCAAACGAATAGCCCACGCCAAGCGTGAAGCCTTTGTACGAGCCAATGTAGGTGACGGAGTTGTCGGCACGTGCATTCGGAACATAGGCATCTAGCGAGCCCATGCCGTAGATGTCTGGACCGATGATGTCCGCGCCCAGAACGGCGAGATAGGTCATCGTGTACTGGCGACCGAACGCGAGCGTTCCATAAGGGCTCTTGATACCGACGAAGGCCTGACGTCCAAACAGTCTGCCGCCCTGTCCCGAACTGCCGTCACGCACGTTGAAGCCGCTTTCCAGTGTGAACACCGCGCTGTAGCCGCCGCCTAGGTCTTCGTTGCCGCGCAGCCCCCAACGTGACGGAAACTCTCCCGTAACGGCAGGCATGCGAAAGACGCTGTCGCCGTTCGCGTTGGCGTGCGAGACGTACTCGATGCCGGTGTCCACGATGCCGTACAACGTGACGCTCGATTGCGCAAGGGCCGCCGTGCTCAGCGCGTACATCGCGCCGAACATGAGGACGTGAGTCGACTTCAATTGCATGTTGGTATCTCCAGACCGGTTGTGTGTTTTTGTGAATTGAGGCTACGGCGGGTTCAGTCTGCCGCTCGGGGCCGCGCAACATCATCAGCGCGACGATTGCAGCGATGAGCGCGGCCGGGGTGCTGGCGGCGATCACCGTGGAGGCACTGCGTCTCATCGCTATTTCAAAAGTCACCGCGGATCATTGCCCGGTATATCAGGTAGCTTGATATTGAGGGCAAAATAAAGCGCGTTCGCAATGGACGCGCCTACTCGTTATGACCGCTTGCATTTGATATCAGGGATCCTGACATTGCAAGCGCGAAATATTCGGTGAATACCCCTAGTGGGTGGTGTCTCGCGGCGCTAAGGGTTTATGCGGAACTTGCGTCATGTCGCTTTACATATCAGGGTGCCTGATAATAGACTGGACGCGTGCGGCAGGTGGGAGGATCGCGATCGGCTGGTTGGTTCTGCCGGCGCGAGGCTCGCAGAGCTTGAACAAATAATGGGGAGCACCACGTGCGATCAACGCACGCAAGGACAGGCCGGTGGCGGAACGCGTGAGCACGCGCGTCTTAACCGCGCTGATCAATACCTGTCCGCCACGTATTTGAACGGATAATCTGGCTCCTGATACCCGTCCGGCTTTTGCCGTTTCGGCAGCGTGACCTTCTTGCGAGCAGGCTGCTTATACGGAATTCGCTGAAGCATGTCGCTGATGATGTTCAGTCGCGCGCGACGCTTGTCGTTTGAATTTGCGACGTACCACGAAGCGTATTCAGTGTCCGATGCCGCGAGCATCGCATCGCGGGCGCGCGAGTAGTCGTACCAGCGGCTATAGGATTTCAGGTCCATCTCGGTCAGTTTCCAGAGCTTGCGACCGTCGTTGATGCGTGCCTCGAGCCGGCGGGTCTGTTCCTCGGGGCTGACCTCGAGCCAGTATTTGAGCAGGATGACCCCAGACTCGACGATCGCACGCTCCACGAGCGGAACCGCCTTGAAGAAGCTCTGCACGTCTTTCTCGGAGCAGAAGCCCATCACGCGCTCCACGCCCGCACGGTTGTACCAGCTGCGGTCGAAAATCACGACTTCGCCCGCGGCCGGCAAGTGCGGCACATAGCGCTGCAAATACATCTGGCTTTTTTCGCGTTCGCTCGGCGCAGGCAGCGCGACCACGCGGAACACACGCGGACTGACGCGCTCGGTCATCGCCTTGATCGTGCCGCCTTTGCCCGCCCCGTCGCGCCCCTCGAAGACGATGCAGACTTTGCTTCCCGTTTGCACGACCCATTGCTGCAGCTTGACGAGCTCGACATGCAAATCGAACAGCGCCTTGCGATAGTCCTTGGAAGACAGCGTCCTGTCTTCGACGGGCTGCGCGTTTTCCGACTTTGTTCTGGCCATACTCTTCTCCCCAGCGCGGACGGTTCCAGGGTATTACGCAATGATCCATTCCCAAGGTAAGGCACGGCGTGAAGCGGGGCCATACGACCTTGGTCCAATATCGTCGGCGTAGAGCGCGCTGTATGCTGCGGGCGTCTGCTCGCGCGTGCCCGGTCTGCCTGTCGTCGCCGCATCTCATCCGAATGCCAGCAAAGCGCGCGGGTTCATCGATGCCATCGCCGCGGGAGGCCGCATGGATGCCACCGGTCTGATGAAGCAGGAAAACCTCGGCGATAGGGCGCCGGTGCTCGATGTCGTCGATCGCGTGTGCGAGTTGTGTTTCGGCCTCTTCATGGCCCTGACGTTTGTCGGCACCGTATCGGCTGTGGGCGCGGGTACTGGCGCCGGGAACAAGATGTTCTACACCGCGCTCGGCTGCAATCTTGCTTGGGGTCTCGCGGACGCGGTGATGTACCTCGTGCGTACGCTGGTGGCGCGCGGCAGGCGCGTGACGCTTGCGCACGCCGTGCGAAGCGAGCGGGATGCGGCCACGGGCATTCAAACGCTTCGCGATGCGATGGCGGAATGGCTCAAACCGTTGATCGACGATACGGAGCTCGAGTCCATCCGCGGGCGGGTTGCCGCGCGGTCCGATCTGCCGCGGCGCGCCGTGTTCGTGCGCGACGACTTCATCGGCGCGATCGGCATCTTTCTGCTCGTAGTCTGTGCGACATTCCCAGTCGCGTTGCCCTTCCTGCTGTTGGCGAACGTCCCGACTGCACTGATCGTCTCCCGCGTATTGACCATTGCGATGCTGTTCGGCAGCGGCATGGCGCTGGGCCATCACGCGGGATTTCGCGGCTGGCAAGCCGGCCTGGCGATGGCGGCCCTCGGCGTCCTGCTCACCGTGGCGATCATTGCTCTCGGCGGATGATCGATGCCGGCGGGCCCGGGTCCCATCGCTGACTTAGCGTTTCGTGCATCCACGTCGCACCCGCTGTAAGACTAAGGTCCGATTCCGCATCCGTTCCAGCGTGACATCATGTATCTGCAAGCGTTGCAGTCGTCGCCTTGGGTGGCCATGCCGCTTCATGGCAGAGAAAAAGATCGAGGCTTCCAGACATCAGTACTGGCGAATCGCATCGTAACCAGAACGGAGGTCGATAGTGAACAGACGGAACTTTGTGCACACGCTCGCGCTTTCAACCATGGCTGCGAGTCTGACTTTAGCGGGTTGCACGACGACCGGAGGAAGCGGCGAGAGTCCCACGACCGATGCCGCCAAACGGCAGCAGATCGACGCGGCCGTGAACGGTGCGCTGTCGAAACTGTTCGATACGGTGCAAGGCTCGCACGAACTCATATCGAAGGCGCAGGGCGTGCTGGTGTTTCCTTCGGTGAAGAAGGCGGCGTTCATCGTCGGTGGCGAGTACGGTGAAGGCGCCTTGCGCGTCGGAGGAGCGACGGTGGGCTATTACAGTACCGCCGCGGCTTCGTTCGGATTCCAGGCCGGTGCGCAATCGACAGCCGTGTTCTTCCTGTTCATGACGCAGGATTCGCTCACGAAATTCCGAAATTCGGCAGGCTGGTCGGTCGGCGGCGATGTCTCGGTTTCGCTCCTGAAAGTCGGGGCTAACGGTGCGATCGATACCTCGTCGGCAACCGCCCAGGTCGTCGCGATAGTCTTGACCAACACGGGCTTGATGGCTGACCTGTCGCTCGCAGGCACCAAGGTCACGCGGATGAATCTGTAGCGAACCAGGCCACGCGGCGGCATTCGATCGTCATCGTGTTTCACGCGGCGGCGCCATGCGGCGCGTCGTCGCTCTATACGGCTTGCCAAAGCATTCTTATAGGGCGCGACTCTTCCATCGCGTGTTATCGCGGCTTCGTGACAGCGATGCCGCACGACACGCTTCGCATACGCAAGGCGGACGCACAGCGGAAAATTTTTGACGGGTTCACCACGCCTCGTCTCGTATCGTCCTTCCCATCGAGTGTTCTCACGACACGCTGCGAGTCCCAGGGTGGGCTCGATTCGCGGCGACGTCGCCTTTGATTCGCACTGGTCGTCGTGTGTGCGTGTGTGTTTGGCACCGGTAGCAAAGGCAAAGCGAAAGTCGGCTGCGCCAAAAAAAGCGGTTCGCCGAAGAATAAATTCGATTCTTTTTTGGCCGACACTTGAAATTAATACGTTTGCTAACGTTCTTCTCCGCGCATGCGACGCCGGGCGCAAATTGCGGGGGAATAATTAATTGCGTAACAAACACTGTCGGTTTAACGCGAGCCGACGGGACAATGCAGAAAATTGTTTAGGAGTTTCCCGAGCGAGCGGCATAAATTGCGGTCCCCGCGCGGTAATTGATTCTGGATGGCCTATACTGAGTTCCAGCCACCAGACGTGCGAAGTACCGATTGTGAGTCGATTGGTTCGAAACCTAAGATAAAGACGTCGCAGTTGTACGGAATCCGTTCGCACTGGACCCGGAGCTGTCAATGATTAATCTGATCGTGCACGGCAGACACCTGGCTTTCGGAGTAGCGGAAATGTTCATGGCCATGTACGCACAACCGCGCCAGTCAGTCCGAAGCCGCGCTTCACCAGTCGACACTGCGCGCACCGACGGTCTTCCACTGTCCGGGCACGGCGCTTCCAGCCAGTCCTTTCCCAGGCATCACCGGTTTCAACGCCTTCGCAACCTGCTTGGCGCGTCGAGCCGACAGAATATCCGCGATACCCACGAGCCGCCGCAATCGTTGCGGACATGGCAACGTTGTGCGGTCGCGTGCGCATCGTGGTTGCGCAGCGACGGCGATCGCGGTGCGCGACGTTTGCTCGACGCTAGAACGCCGCTGCGCGAAACGCTCGAAATGCTGCCGGTCCCGATCGTCACGGTCGATCAGCGCGACCGGATCGTTTTCGCGAACGCGCGTGCGGCGCAACTGTTCGGCTATACGAGGGAAGAGCTGATCTGTGCGCCGGCCTCCCGGCTGTTTCCGATCGATGGCATCAGCGCCGACCGTTCGGAGTTCGGCGATCATGGCGCGAAAATGAGAATCCCTGGTGTCACGACCACGCAGATCCTGATCGCGCGGCGGCGCGACGGCGGCGGCTTTCACGCGGAAGCCGAAACCACGCGCTGCCGCGTGCACAATCAGGAATTGCGGATTACCGCGATATCGGATTGCAGCGTCTGCGCTGAAGTCGATGGAAATACCAGGGAACTCGCGCATCTCTCGCGCGTTTCTTCATTGGGCGAACTGGCCGGATCTCTCGCGCACGAGTTGAAGCAGCCGCTTACCGCGATCCTGTTCAACGCGCAAGCCGCGCGCAAGTTCATGGATTCGGTGTCGACCAACGCGGTGGAGCTTCGCGAAGCGCTCGAAGATATCGTTGCGGACAATTGTCGCGCGAACGACGTGCTGCAGAAGATTCGCGCGTTGGTGCGCAAAGGCGATGTCGAATTGCAGTTGCTGGACCTCGGCAACGTCGTGCGCGACATCGCGATGCTCGTGCACAGCGATGCGTCGACGCGCGGCGTGCTCACGAACTTCGACATTCCCGAGAATCTGGCGCCGATTTGCGGCGATAAGGTTCAGCTTCAGCAGGTGATCCTGAACCTGCTGCTCAACGCTTTCGACGCGGTCAAAGATTGCCCTGCCACGGAACGGATCGTCGATACGACGGTGCGTGAGGAACCGGGAGGGCTGATACGGGTAACGGTGAAGGATCGCGGGCAAGGCCTCGGCATCGACAGCATGGAGCGGATTTTCCGGCCGTTTTTCACGACCAAGCCCCAGGGGCTCGGCTTGGGCCTTTCCATCAGCCGCACGATCATCACCGCGCACCGCGGCCGGCTGTGGGCGGAAAACAACGAGGGCAAAGGGGCGTCGTTTCACGTCATGCTTCCCGTGGCGACTGATATCCGACAGGCACCGGTGCTCTGACCATCATGGACCAGACCGCCACTCGCGTATTCGTCGTCGACGACGACGGCAGCGTGCGTTGCGCGCTCGCCCGATTGCTGCGCGCCTCGGGCTACCAGGTCGAATGCTTCGAGAGTCCCGAAGCCTTTCTCGAACGAGCCGATTTGACGAGCATGCCGGCCTGCCTCGTTCTCGACCTGCAGATGCCGGGCATGACCGGACTCGAAGTGCAGCGCAAGCTCGATCAGCTTGTGCCGATCGTATTTCTGACCGGGCACGGCGACATCTGCTCGAGCGTCGACGCGATGAAGGGCGGAGCGGTCGACTTCCTGCCCAAGCCCGTGCGCGACTCGCTGTTGCTCGTCGCGGTGGATCGCGCGCTCGCTCGCGCGTGCCTCGAAAGCAGGCGACGCCACGAACGCGAGGAAATCGAAGAGCGGATGCGGCATCTCACTCGCCGCGAGCGTGAAGTCATGGAACTCGTCGTGACCGGCCGCATGAATAAACAGGTCGCGAGCGATCTGGGCGCGGCCGAAAAGACCATCAAGATTCATCGGGCCCGCGTGATGGAGAAGATGAAGGCCCGATCGATCGTCGAACTCCTGCGGCTGGTGCAAAAGGCCGGCGCTTGCAGGGCCGACGAACCATAACCGCCCGAATCGGGCGCCCACTTCCACGTTGCCCTACCACTCTGGACGGTGTCGGCCGATACCGCTAGTGGACCAAAGTCTTATATCTCATTGGGCTTTCAACCATTACGCTAGCGCATCAGTGGTCCACTTCATGGAGCGACTGCGCGCTCGTGGCGTCATATGGTCAACCCTAACCAATTCGTTGCGGTGGTCGACGATGACGAATCGGTGTGCCGAGCCATCAAGCGTTTGCTGCATTCCGAGGGAATCAGGGCGGAGACGTTCTGCAGCGGCGACGAGTTCTTGAATGCGCTAACGGCTATCCCGTCGTATCGGCCTGCCTGCGTGATTCTGGACGTCCAGATGCCGGGAAGCAACGGTCTGGAAGTCCAGCGTCAGATCGCGCAAACGGGCGTGCCCGTCATCGTGATCACCGCCTACGACGATCTCTCCGTCCGCCAGAGCGCGTTTGCGGCGGGCGCGGCCGCGTATCTGCGCAAGCCTTTCACCAGCGCGATCCTGTTCAAGGCGGTCGAGATGGCCATCGGCGGTCCGCCGGCGCCATGAGGGTGCGTCATCGCACCGGACGATATGAGACCAAGGTCCGATTGTCGCCGCTTCTTCGGGCCACCAGACTGAACTCAGCCACGGCGTCGAACCGAACGCAGACTGCGCTGCACTGCACGCGGGACCGAACGGTGCGCGGTGCGTGCATGCGTCGGCGTGCGCCAGGCGCTGCGCGCGGTGCGGCGATGTTCAAGGATGAAAGCGGGAGCGCACGTGATGAAATCAAGCTCGGTTTGTCTCGCGATTCTTCTCAGCACCGTTGCGTTGCGGGTGGGCGCGGCGGACTTCGACGGCAGCAAGCGGCTGGTCTGCGCGACGATCGACGCGCACGCCTGCGATCCGGGCATCGCCTGCGCGCGCTCGTTGCCTGCGGACCTCGGCCTGCCGAAGTTCCTGACTCTCGACTTCGACAAACGCGTCGTCGAGGGTCCCGCGCGCACGACGCCGATGCTCTCGGTCAACAAGGACGCGGATCAGGTGCTCGTCCTTGGCAATGAGATGGGCTTTGGCTGGACGCTGGTCGTCGATTCGGCGGACGGTGAGATGACGCTGACGATCGCGAACAGAAACGACGCCTTCGTGCTGTTCGGCAATTGCACGACCTTATGATCAGGCGGAGTGCGCGATGAAAACCGTCCCCGTGTCCCTGGCCTCGCCGCGGCCGGATTCTCGCGGCGCTGTTACGTTGCTCGCCGTCGTCGCGGCGCTGGTGCTGCTCACGCTGCTGGCGTCGTGCAAGAAACCTGCTCCGGCGCCGGTCGCCGCCACGCCGGAAGTGACCGTGATGACGGTCACGCAACAGGACACGCCGGTCGACTTCGAATTCACCGCGCAAACGCAGAGTTCGCGTGAAGTCGAGATCCGCTCGCGGGTGGACGGCTTCCTCGACAAGCGCATGTACACCGAAGGCGCGGTGGTCAAGACGGGACAAACGATGTTCCAGATGGACCGCAAGCCGTTCGAGGCCGCGCTTCAGACCGCGAAGGGCCAACTGGCGCAGCAGCAGGCGCGCCTCGAAGTCGCCAAGGCCAATCTCGCGCGCGTGGAGCCGCTGGCGGCGCAGAACGCGTTGAGCAAGAAAGATCTCGACGATGCGCTCGGCAACGAGAAGCAAAGCGCCGCCGCGGTGATCGCCGCCCAGGGGGAAGTCGACACGGCGCTGCTGAACCTCGGCTACACGACGATCAAGTCGCCGCTGAACGGCCTGTCGAGTTTCGCGCGTCAGCAGGATGGCAGCTACGTGACGGCGACCTCGAACGGTTTGCTGACCTTCGTGTACCAGCTTGATCCGATGTGGGTGAACTTCAGCATCTCCGAGAACGAGATGCTGAAGTATCGGGACGACATTGCGGCAGGACATCTCCGATTTCCTGCGCACAACGATTTCACGGTGCATCTGATTCTCGCCGATGGCTCGGCCTATGCCGAGCAAGGCCAGATCGACTTCGCGAATCCGGCGTTCAATACGGAAACGGGAACCTTCCTCGTGCGCGCGGCCTTCGAAAACCCGAAGGGCACGCTGCGCCCCGGCCAGTTCGTGCGGGCCCGCGTTTCCGGCGCGATCCGGCCCAACGCGACGCTCGTGCCGCAGCGCGCGGTGTTGCAGGGCGCGAAGAGCCACTTCGTGTGGGTCGTCGATAGCGACTCGAAGGCGCATCAGCGTGTCGTCGAGGTCGGCGACTGGCAGGGCGATAACTGGTTCGTTTCGGACGGACTCAAGGCGGGCGAGCGCATCGTCGTGGACGGTGCGCAGCGCGTTACCGCGGATTCACGGCTGAAAATCATCAAATCCGTGGCGGCCGTGGCGACGGCTGCATCGCAAGGCGCCGCGGCAGCGCCCGCCGCCGAGTGACGGGGCAGCCGCCATGAACATTTCGCGCTACTGCATCGATCGGCCGATTTTCGCGTCGGTCATTTCGATCGTCATCACGCTCGGCGGCGCATTGGCGATGTTCTCGCTGCCGATCGCGCAATACCCCGACATCACGCCGCCGCAAATCACGGTGACCGCGACCTATCCGGGCGCCAGCGCCGAGGTCGTCGCGAACAACGTCGCTGCGCCGATCGAGCAGCAGGTCAATGGCGCGGACAACATGATCTACATGAACTCGTCCAGTTCGTCGACCGGCAGTATGACGCTCAACGTGTACTTCCAGATCGGCACGAACCCCGAACTGGCCCAGGTCGACGTGCAGAACCGCGTGAATCTGGCGCTGCCGCAACTGCCGCAATCGGTACAGGCGCAGGGCATTCAGGTACAGAAAAAGTCGCAGGCGTTCATGATGGTGATCGCGATCTATTCGCCCGCCAACCGCTACGATTCGACGTATATCGCGAACTTTACGAACATCTATGTGCTTGACGCGATCAAGCGGATTCCGGGCGCGAACCAGTCGAGTATCTTCGGCAATCCGGACTACGCGATGCGGATCTGGCTGAAGCCCGACCGGATGGCCCAGCTGGGCGTGACGGCCGCCGACGTGCAACGGGTCGTCGCGAACCAGAACCAGCAGTTCGCGGTGGGCAGTATCGGACAGTCGCCGACCAGCGGAGCGGTCCAGCAATCGTTCGCGGTCACGACCACGGGGCGCCTCGCCGAGCCTTCGCAGTTCGACAACATCATCGTGCGCGCCGCGAGCGGCGGCGCGGCGATCGTGCGGCTCAAGGACATCGGCCGCGCCGAGCTCGGCCAGAAAGACTACTCGATTCGCAGCCGCTTCCAGGGCAAGCCGGCCACCGTGCTCGCGGTGTATCAGCAGCCGGGCGCCAATGCGCTCGACGTGGCAAAGCAGGTGCGCGCGACACTCGCGGAGCTGAAGAAGTCGTTTCCGGAAGGCATGAGCTACGAAATCGCGATGGACACGACCGAGTTCACGCGCGCGTCGATCTCGGACGTGATCCATACGTTCTTCGAAGCGCTGGTGCTCGTCGTGATCGTCGTGTTCGTATTCCTGCAAAGCCTTCGCGCGACGCTGATTCCGATCATCGCGGTGCCGGTGTCGATCGTCGGCACCTGCATGTTCATGCTGCCGCTGGGCTTTTCGATCAACATGCTGACCTTGTTCGGCATGGTGCTCGCGATCGGTATCGTCGTCGATGATGCGATCGTCGTGATCGAGAACGTTGAACGCAACATAACGGTGCACAAGCTCTCGCCGAAAGCGGCCTCGAAACAGGCGATGGACGAAGTCGCCGGGCCAGTCGTGGCGATCGTGCTGGTGTTGTGCGCGGTGTTCGTGCCGGTCGCGTTTCTCGGCGGCATCACCGGTCAGATGTACAAGCAGTTCGCGATCACGATTGCGATTTCGGTGGTGCTGTCCGGCATCGTCGCACTGACCTTGTCACCGGCGCTCGCCGCATTGCTGCTGAAAAGCGCGCACCACGAGAAGAAGGGTTTTTTCCGCTGGTTCGACAATCAGTTCGCCCGCATGACGTCGGGCTATTCACGCGCGGTCAAGCTCATCATCAAGCGCTTTGTCATGGGGCTCGTGTTCTTCGCGGCGATGATCGTGCTGGCGGTGCTGATGATGCGCTCGATTCCGTCGGCGTTCCTGCCGCCTGAAGACCAGGGTTATCTGCTCGGCGCGGTCATCATGCCGGATGCGGCTAGCCTCGACCGCACCGGCCAGGTGTCGCAAGTCATCACTGACTATTTCATGAAACAGGAGGCGGTTGGCAGCATCACCACGGTCGATGGTTTCAGCCTGCTCGACAGCCAGAACAAGAACAATGCCGGCACCTTCTTCGTCGGTCTGAAGAGCTTCGACGAACGCTATACGCGCGCCAACCGCGCGACGCAGAACGCGCGCGCGGTGCTGCTCGACGCGTATCGCCACTTCGCGAACGTGCAGGAGGGCATTATTCTGCCGGTCAACCCGCCGTCTATTCCGGGGCTCGGCACGACAGGCGGCACGGAGGTGTGGCTTCAGAGCAAGGGGGATGCTTCCATCGCACAGCTCGCGGGCGTGGCCGACCAGTTCGTGCAGAAAGCGCGGGCGCGCAAGGAGCTGACCGGCGTCACGATGACGTTCAATGCGTCGTCGCGGCAACTGCTGGTCGACGTGGATCGCGACAAGTCGGAGACGCTCGGCGTGCCGGTCGAAGACGTCTATAGCGCGATGCAGACGATGTTCGGTTCGCTGTACGTATCGCAGTTCAATCGTTCGAGCCGGCTGTGGCAGGTGATTCTGCAGGCCGAGCCGTCGTATCGGCTGAAGCCCACCGACCTCGATCAGATCTTCGTGCGCAGCAGGAACGGCACGATGGTGCCGATCAAGTCGGTGGCGAGCTACCGCTTTGTGACGGGCCCGGACCTCGTCACGCGATTTAATAATTTCCCGGCTATCAAGGTCACGGCGAATGCCGCGCCGGGCTACAGCTCCGGACAGGTGATCGCGACGCTGGAACAGATCGCCGCGCAAATGCCGGAAGGCTACGACGTCGCGTGGAGCGGCGAGGCATTCGAGGAACGACAGTCGGGCGGCACATCCGGGCTCGTCTTCGTGTTCGGTCTCGTGATGGTGTTCCTGATCCTCGCCGCGCAGTACGAGAAGTGGACGCTGCCGTTCGGCGTGCTGATGGCGGTGCCGTTCGCGCTATTCGGCGCGCTGCTCGCGATCATGCTGCGCGGCCTGTCCAACGACGTTTACTTCCAGATCGGACTGACGATGCTGGTCGCGCTCGCCGCGAAGAACGCGATCCTGATCTTCGAATTCGCGGTGCTCAATCGCGAAACGGGCGCATCGGTATTCGACGCGACGATGACCGCGGCGGAAGAGCGGCTGCGGCCGATCGTGATGACCTCGCTCGCGTTCATTCTCGGTTGCGTGCCGCTCGCGATTGCCACGGGCGCGTCGGCCAACAGCCGCCATTCGATCGGCACCGGTGTGATCGGCGGGATGCTGGGCGCGACGGCGATCGCCGTATTCTTCATCCCGATGTTCTATTACCTGCTGGAGTCGATGTCCTCGCGCGCGAGCGGCGGCAAAAAGCCGAAACCGGACGTGCAGGCCAGCGGCGGCGTAGGACCCGAACCCACCACGTTGGCCGGGCCCGGCGCGTCGAGCGAGGCACCGTCCGCGCCACGGGAAGGTGAATGACATGCAAGCGACGGCTCCGGCGCGATTGCTCGCATCCATCATGCTGCTCGGGCTCAGCGGGTGCCTGCTCGGGCCCAACTACGTGCGCCCCGTGGTGGACGTGCCAGCCACCTATCGCTTCGCGCAGGGCGAGGCCGCGGGCATCGCCAACGCCGCCTGGTGGGAGCAGTTTCAGGACCCGGTGCTCGATCAGCTGATCGCCGCCGCGCTGCAGGACAATCGCGACGTGAAGGTCGCGGCCGCGCGGGTCGACGAGTTTCGGGGGCAGTTCGTGACCACGCGTTCCGCGCTGTTCCCACAACTCTCGGCGGGCGCCGACGCGTCGCGTCAACGCATCTCGCAGAACGAAGGCGTGCCGCTGCCCAGAGGCGTGAGCCCCATCTACAACCAGTTCGACGCGTCGCTGTCGGTGGCCTGGGAGATCGATCTGTTCGGCAAGGTGCGCCGGGAAACCGAGGCGGCGCGCGCGAATCTGCTCGCGAGCGAAGAGGGCCGCCGCGCCACGATTCTGACACTGGTCGGCTCGGTTGCTTCGGGCTACATCAATCTGCGCAGTCTGGACCGGCAGCTCGACATCGCGAAGGAGACCGTGGACAGCCGCGCGGAATCGGTGCGCGTTTTCGAGGCCCGCTTCCGCGGCGGCGAGGTCTCGCAGATGGAGCTCGCGCAGAGCCAGTCGGAGTATGAAGCCGCCCGGGTCACGGTGCCGCAGATCGAAGCGCAGATCGCCCAGCAGGAAGACGCGCTGTCGGTATTGATCGGCCAGAATCCCGGCGCGATTCTGCGCGGCCGTGAACTGGCGCAGATGGGCGCGCCGCAGATTCCCGAGGGGCTGCCGTCCGATCTGCTCGAACGCCGTCCCGACCTGCTGGAGGCCGAGCAGGCGCTGGTCGCGCAAAACGCGCTGATCGGCGCGGCACGTGCGCTGTACTTCCCGTCCATCTCGCTCACGGGGCTGTTCGGGTCGGTCAGCACGCAGTTCTCGAACCTGTTCACCGGGCCCGCGCGGGTCTGGTCGTTCGCCGGCAGCATCGTGCAGCCGATCTTCACGGCGGGCAACATCACCGGCCAGGTGCACCAGGCCGAAGCGCGCCAGCAGCAAGCGCTGTACTCGTACGAAAAGTCGATCCAGGTGGCCTTCCAGGAGGTCGAGGACGCGCTGGTGTCGGTGCAGAAGACGCACCAGGCACTCGATGCGCAAAACCTCCAGGTCGAGGCGCTGCACACTTACGCGCACCTCGCGCGGCAGCGTTACGAAGGCGGCTATACGAGTTACATCGAAGTGCTCGATGCGGAGCGGAGTCTGTTCAACGCGCAACTCAGCTATACGCAAACCCAGGGCGCGGTGCTGATCGCGTTCGTCACGCTCTACAAGGCGATGGGCGGCGGCTGGGTGCTCGAGGCGGAAAAACGCACGGTGCCGCCGCCCGCGGAGCAAACGACGCCGGCGATGGCGCCGGTCTCGCAGAACACGCCCGCGCCGGCCGGACTTTCGGCCGCAGTGGAGGCGAGATGAAGCGCAACGAGCTCATCGCCTGCGAAGAGTGCGACCTGCTTCAGCTCGGCGCGCCGCCCGCCGCCGGCGGTGCGTTACGCTGCCGGCGTTGCCGCGCGGAGCTCAGACGAGGGCGCTCGAACGGACCCGAGCGTGCGCTTGCCTTCACGTGCGCGTCCGCGGTGCTGCTCGTGATCTCGAACCTGTTTCCGATCGTCGGTCTGTCGCTGAACGGCCATATCGTGCAGGCCACCCTCGCGGGTTCGGTGCGCTTGCTGTATCTCCACGGCACGTGGCCGCTCGCGGTACTGGTCGGCCTGACGACGATCGTCACGCCCGTGGTGCAGACAGTGGCGATGCTCTGGCTGCTGCTGCCGCTGCACTTCGGGCGCGTGCCGTGGCGCGCGCCCGAGGGCTTTCGTCTGTTTCAGCTCGCACGGCCCTGGGGCATGACCGAGGTGCTGATCCTCGGCCTGCTGGTCGCGCTCGTCAAGCTCGCGCATATCGCGAAGGTGGTGCCGGGCACCGCGCTGTGGTCGTTCATCGCGCTGATGCTGCTGCTCGCGGCCGCGTCGGCGACGTTCGATCCGCGCGAGGTGTGGGCGCGCATCACCGAGAGAGGCGGCGCCCGAGCATTTCGATTGCCGCCGCTGCGCTTGCGCCGCAACGCCATGACCGCGTCCGCTTACGGACTGGTGCTATGCGAAGAATGCGGTCTGCTGCTCAAGCAGCCCGGCGGCGCTGGCAGGCATGTCTGTCCGCGCTGCAAGGCGCCGTTGCATCAGCGCAAGCCCGCCAGCCTGTCGCGGACGTGGGCGTATCTGATCGCCGCGATGGTGCTCTACATTCCGGCGAACGTGCTGCCCGTGATGGACACCAGTTCGCTGTTCGGCACGCAGAAGGACACGATCATGAGCGGCGTGGTCTATCTGTGGGTATCGGGCTCCTGGCCGCTTGCGCTGCTCGTGTTCATCGCGAGCATCGCCGTGCCGATGCTGAAGATTCTCGGCCTCGTGTATCTCGCGGTGTCGACGCAGTTTCGTTCGCAATGGCTGCCGGGTCAGCGCGCGCGGATCTATCGCGTGATCGAGCTGGTCGGGCGATGGTCGATGCTCGATATCTATGTGATCACGATGCTGGTCGCGCTGGTGCAGTTTCAGGCGCTGGCGACGATCAAGGCCGGGCCGGCGGCGATCGCGTTCGGCGCGGTCGTCGTGCTGACGCTGCTCGCGGCGATGTCGTTCGATCCGCGCCTGATGTGGGACGCTTTGGAGGCAAACCGTGTCCACTCCGAATGAAGATCCCGATCTGCCAGCCGCGGAGCCGGTGCCGCGCTCGCGCTGGCGAATGCAAGTCGTCTGGCTGGTGCCGATCGTCGCGGTACTGATTGGCGGTTGGCTGGCGGTGAAGGCCGTGATGGAGCGCGGCGAGCAGATCAGCATCAGCTTCAAGACGGGGGAGGGCCTCGAAGCGGGCAAGACGAAGCTCAAGTTCAAGGACGTCGATATCGGCGTGGTCGAAGCCGTCTCGCTGGCGCCGGACCACAAGCGCGTCGTGGCCAAGGCCGAGGTGACGCGCGATGTGTCGGAACTGCTTGTCGACAACACGCGCTTCTGGGTCGTGCGCCCGCGCATTTCGGGAGGTACGGTCTCGGGGCTAGGCACGCTGCTGTCTGGCTCGTATATCGACGTCGACTTCGGCGATTCGCAGAAGGCGGGCCGCACTTTCGTCGGCCTCGAGGCGCCGCCCGTGATCGCGAGCGACGTGCCGGGGCACGCGTACACGTTGCACGGAATTGGGCTCGGCTCGCTCGACGTGGGGACGCCCGTGTTTTTCCGCCGAATTCAGGTGGGCCAGGTCGCGTCGTACCAGTTGGACCCGGACGGCCGTGGCGTCACCGTGAAGGTCTTCATCAATGAACCGTACGACCGCTTCGTGAGATCCGACACGCGCTTCTGGCACGCCAGCGGTGTCGACATGGCGTTCGACAGCAGCGGCTTGCGCGTCGAAACTCAGTCGATCGTATCGATCATCATCGGCGGGGTGGCGTTCGAGTCGCCGCCCGACTCGCGGGTCGAGACGAGCGCCGATAGCAGCACCCCGTTCCAGCTGTACGACACGCGCGCCGACGCGATGAAGCTGCGCGATCGCATCGCCGACAAATACGTCGTGAATTTCACGGATTCCGTGCGCGGTCTGACGGTTGGCGCGCCGGTCGATTTTCGCGGCGTCGTGATCGGCGAAGTGACGGCGATCTATACGCGCTTCGATCCGGCCAACCGCCGTTTCAGCATTCCCGTCGAGATCAATATCTATCCGGAGCGCTTCACGTCGCGCTATCAGAACGACGGTGCCGGCGGACGCATCACGCGCGACCCGCGCGGGCTCGCGAACTACCTGGTCGGGCACGGCTTCCGCTTCCAGTTGAGAAGCGGCAATCTGTTGACCGGACAGCAGTATCTCGCGCTGGACTATTTCCCCGACGCGCCGAATGCGTCGATCGACTGGAGCAAGACGCCGCCCGAAATGCCTGCGACTCCGCGCACGCTGCAATCGCTGCAGGACTCGGTCACGCGTCTGCTCGCCAAAATCAACAACGTACCGTTCGAGGACATCGGCAACGACGCGCGCTCGACGCTGCGTACGACCAACGCGATGCTCGGGCAGCTCAACACGCAGGTCATGCCGAAAGCGCGCGACACGCTGCTGTCCGCGCAATCCACGCTCGACTCCGCGAATGCCGCGCTGCAGCCCGACTCGTCGCTACAGCAATCGACGGAAGACGCGATGCGTGAATTGACGCGCACCGCGGCCTCGCTGCGCACGCTGGCCGATTATCTGTCGCGGCATCCGGAATCGCTCGTGCGCGGCAAGTCGGAGGATAAGAAGCCATGAGATATACGGCCTGTCTGATTCTCGCGCTCGTCGGCGCTTTGCTCGGCGCCTGCAAGTCGCCGACGACCAACTTCTACACGCTGAGCCCCGACGGGTCGCTGACCAGCACCGGCGCGAGCCGGCCCATCGCGGTGGTGATCGGTCCGATCACGATACCCGACGTGGTGGACCGGCCGCAGATCGTCACGCGGATCGGCAACAACGAGGTCGAGCTCAACGAATTCGAACGCTGGGCGCAGCCGCTGAACGGCGGCATCGGCCGCGCGATCGCGGCCGACCTCGGCGCGCTGCTGAATTCGCAGCGGATTTCGGTGTTCGATGCGGTACACGATCCTGCCGTCGTCTGGCGCGTGCGGATCGACGTGATGCGCTTCGAGTCCGTGCCGGGGCGCGACGTCACGGTCGACGTGCTATGGGCCGTGCGCCCGCCAGGCAACGGCCGTGCCGTCACCGGCCGCTCGGTCGCGCGCGAGAACGTGTCCGGTCCCGGCTTCGAGCCGGTCATCGCTGCGCATGATCGCGCGCTCGCCTCGGTGAGCCGCGATATCGCCGCCGCGGTGCAGGCGAGCCCGGCGCAATGACGGGTCGCGCTATGCATAAGACCTTGGTCCGATTGCCAGAAGCCGGGGCTCACTCCACGATTCGATCGATGCACGGCGCGCGCCCTGGCAGCGATCACGTCGCGCACCTTTCAGGAGTCTTCCGATGGACGCTGAAACGCTGCTGTCACAAAGCCAGCACATTGCCTCAAAAATCACCCACGTGCTGCAAAAGCGCACGCAAGTCGCCCAGCGGCGTCTGAACGAACGAGTCGCCGAAACGCTGGGGGCCGATCACGACGGCGCCCCGAGCGCAAGCGCGATGCCCGCGCCGTTCGATCCGCTGAGTGCATGGCAATACATGGTCGATGCCACACAGCGCTCGCTGCTGTTCTGGGACACGCTGTATCGGCGCGGCAACGAGTTCGTCGAACGCAGCGTTAGCGGTCCGACGCCGGTGCTGCATTTCGACTACGACATGGTGCTGGACGGCCGCAGCTTCGAGCGGCCCGTCAACTATGCGCTGCTGCAACTGCGTCCGCTCGACGGCGTGAGCGTCGACGTGCGCAAACGCCCGTACGTGATCATCGATCCGCGCGCGGGACACGGTCCCGGTATCGGCGGCTTCAAGGACGATTCGCAGGCGGGCGTCGCGCTGCGCGCCGGCCACCCGGTCTACTTCGTGGTGTTCTTTCGCGACCCCGAGCCCGGTCAGACCCTGCTCGACGTGTGCATCGCCGAGCAGCGATTCGTGCGCAAGGTGCGCGCGTTGCATCCCGACAGTCAGAAGCCGGCGATCATCGGCAATTGCCAGGGCGGCTGGGCGGCGATGATGCTCGCCAGCTCGGACCCCGACGAGACGGGTCCGATCGTCATCAACGGTGCGCCGATGTCGTACTGGAGCGCGGCCTGGAGCGAAGGCGAGGGTGACAATCCAATGCGCTACGCGGGCGGCATGTTGGGCGGCGCGTGGCTCGCGTCGTACGCGGCGGATCTCGGCAACGGCAAGTTCGACGGCGCGTATCTGGTTCAGAACTTCGAAAACCTGAACCCCGCCAACACGTTCTGGGACAAGTACTACCACCTGTTCTCGAACATCGACACCGAGCCGCCCCGCTTTCTGGAATTCGAGCGCTGGTGGGGCAGCTACTACCTGATGAATCGCGAGGAGATCGAATGGATCACGCGCAATCTGTTCGTCGGCAACAAGCTGTGGTCGGGCGGGGTGACGAACGGCAGCGGCCAGACTTTCGATCTGCGTGAAATCCGCTCGCCGATCATCCTGTTCGCGTCGATGGGCGACAACATCACGCCGCCTCAACAGGCGTTCAACTGGGTGGCGGACCTGTATGGCAGCACCGAGGAGATCAAGTCACGCGGCCAGGTGATCGTCGGTCTGATGCACGAAAGCATCGGGCATCTGGGCATCTTCGTATCCGGGAAAGTCGCGAAGAAGGAGCACAAGCAGATCGTCTCCGTGCTCGAGACCATCGAAACCTTTCCGCCGGGCCTTTACGGCATGACCATCAGCGAGGCCACGAACGCGGCCGGCGAGATCGAATACGCAGTCGAATTTCATGAGCGGCGGCTCGAGGAGATAGCCGCGCGTCTGAACCGCTTCGGCCGCATCGACGAAAAGCCGTTCGAAGCAGTCGCCGCGGTGTCCAATCTGAATCAGCGCATGTACGAACTGCTCGCGCAGCCGTTCGTGCAGGCAATGTCGAACGAAACGAGCGCCCGCATGCTGCGCCAGTTCCATCCGCTGCGCTGGCAGCGCTGGGCCGTGTCCGCGATGAACCCGTGGCTTGGCTGGTTGCCGGCGGCCGCACAATCCGTTCGCGACAATCGCCAGCGGGCCGGCGCGGACAACCCGTGGAGCAAGCTCGAACACAACGGCTCGCAAATGATCAGCGCGTCGCTCGACTATTACCGCGCGATGCGCGACGCGGCGACCGAGGCCAGCTTCTTCAGCGTGTACGCGAATCTGTATGCGACGTATCTCAGCAAGCCGTCCGCGGATAGTGCGCCCGCGCAAGCCGGCGCGATCGATCCGCGCGAGCTGCCGTTCGTGCGCACGGCGCTGCGGGCGATCGGCGACGGCGGCTACACGGAGGCGCTCGCGCGCGCGGCCTTCCTGTTGTCGCGAAGGGGCGCATCGTTGCCGCTCGCGCGCTTCGAGCTGCGCAAGGAGCTCGCCGAAAGCTATGCGGCGTACCTGCCCGACATCAGTCCCGATCACTGGCGGCGCATCCGGGGCGAACAGGAAATCATCGTCAGCTGCGAGCCGGACGAGGCGATTGCCACCCTGCCAAAGCTGCTTTCCCACCGCGAGGACCGGGAGCGCTTTGTGCAGCTGCTCGACAAGCTGGTGAGCGACGAGCGCGTGTTGAACTCCGCGCCCGACGCCGCGCAAAAGGAGGCGTACCAACGCATCCGCGCGGTGCTGGGTCCGCGCGTGAGCCGCAAACGCGACGCGCGTTTGCCCGACCGAACTCGCGCGTGAGCGAGCGGCGCGAACCCAACGCGCGGTAAAGACGAGGAATACGCTGATGGAAAAGCACGCGAAGTACCAGCGTTTGATCGCATTCAGCCAGACCCTGCCGCCGTTGCCGACCGCGGTCGCGCATCCATGCGACCTGAGTTCGCTGAACGGCGCGGTCGAAGCGGCCGGGATGCGACTGATCGCGCCGCTGCTGGTCGGGCCGCGCGCGCGCATCGAAGCGATTGCCGCGGAGCACGGTATCGACATATCGGACTTCACGATCGTCGATGCGCCGCATAGCCATGCCGCTGCCGCCATGGCCGTGCAACTGGTGCGCGAAGGCAAGGCGGAGGCCCTGATGAAAGGCAGCCTGCATACGGACGAGCTGATGGCCGAGGTGATTCGCCGCGAGGGGGGCCTGCGCACCGGGCGGCGCGTCAGCCATTGCTTCGTGATGGACGTGCCCGCTTACGAGAACGCGCTGATCATCACCGACGCCGCGATCAACATCGCGCCGACGCTCGAAGAGAAGGTCGACATCCTGCAGAACGCGATCGACCTCGGGCACGCGCTGAAGCTGGACGAAGTGCGCGTCGCGATCCTGTCCGCGACCGAGAGCGTCAATCCGAAGATTCCATCGACGGTGGAAGCGGCGGCGCTGTGCAAGATGGTGGATCGCGGCCAGATTAGCGGCGCGCTCGTCGACGGTCCGCTCGCGCTCGACAACGCGATCAGCATCGAGGCCATGCGCATCAAACGCATCGAGTCGCGGGTTGCCGGACGCGCCAATGTCTTGATGGTGCCGGACCTCGAAGCGGGCAACATGCTCGCGAAGAGCCTGTCGTTTCTCGCCGGCGCGGACGCGGCGGGCATCGTGCTCGGCGCGCGCGTGCCGATCATTCTGACGAGCCGCGCGGACTCCCTGACGACGCGTCTCGCGTCGTGCGCGGTGGCTGCGCTGGTGGCGAAGGCGCGGCGCGAGGCCGGCAAGGTGCTGGGGTGACGCCATGGCGGATGTGATCCTCGTATTGAACGCGGGGTCGTCGAGCCTCAAGTTCAGCGCCTTCGACGCGCAATACGCGCAACTCGAACTGATTCTGCGCGGCCAGATCGAAGCGCTCTACACGAGCCCGCGGTTTCGCGCGACAGATCGCGACGGCGAGGTCAGCTCGCACGAATGGGGCGATGGCTACCGGCTCGGTCATCAAGGCGCGATCGAATATCTGGGCGGCTTTTTGCGCGACCACGGCGGCGGCGAGCAGCTCAAGGCGGTCGGGCATCGCGTCGTGCACGGCGGGCAGCACTTTGCCGGGCCCGTCGTCGTGACCTCCGACGTGCTCGACGAGCTGGAGAGCCTGAGCCCGCTCGCGCCGCTCCATCAGCCGCACAACCTGAAACCGATTCGCATCCTCGCGCAGTTGCGTCCCGAGCTTGCACAGGTCGCGTGCTTTGACACCACGTTTCATCGCACGCAGACCGAGACCGCGCAGGCCTACGCGCTGCCCGCGTCGATTACCGGGCGCGGCGTGCGGCGCTACGGCTTTCACGGGCTGTCGTACGAATACATCGCGAGCGTGCTGCCGCAGATCGCGCCGGCCGCGGCGGCGGGACGCACCGTCGTCGCGCATCTGGGCAATGGCGCGAGCATGTGCGCGATGGTCGCGGGCAGGAGCGTGGCCAGCACGATGGGCTTCACGGCGGTGGAAGGCCTGCCGATGGGTACGCGTTGCGGCAGCCTCGACCCCGGCGTGATTCTGTATCTGCTGGACGAGCTGCACATGGATTCGCGGGCGATCGCGCAGCTGATCTACCAGGGCTCGGGCTTGCTCGGTATGTCGGGCCTCTCGGGCGACATGCGCGCACTGCTCGACAGCGACGACCCGCGCGCGCGCTTTGCCATCGACGTGTACACCTACCGCATCGGGCGCGAACTCGGCAGTCTCGCCGCGGCGATGCAAGGTCTCGACGCACTGGTACTGACGGCCGGCATCGGCGAGCACGCCGTCGCGATCCGCGAGCGGATCGTGCGCGACGCGGCGTGGCTCGGGGCCGAACTCGACGAGGCGGCCAATCGGGCGGGGGGCCCGCTGATCAGCCGCGCTTCGAGCAAGCTGCCGGTCTGGGTCGTGCCCACCAACGAGGAACTGATGATCGCCCGCCATACGCTTGCTGTCGTCGCATAGAGGAGTTTCACCATGCCTGTCGAGCAATCGCGTTTGATTCTGGAAGGAGCAAAGGCTCTCGTGACCGGCGTCGCCAACGAAGCTTCGATTGCCTATGGTTGCGCGAAGGCGTTTCACGAACTCGGCGCAAGCGTTGCGCTCACCTATGCGAACGACAAGGCGATGCCGCATGTGGAACCGATTGCGAAAGCACTCGATGCCGAGATCTTCATGCCGCTCGACGTAACGGGCGAGGACCAGATGGAGGCCGTGTTCGATCGGATCGAAAAGACGTGGGGGCGTCTCGATATTCTCGTTCACGCGATTGCCTGGGCGCCGAAAGCGGATTTGCATGGCGGACTGCTGCGATCGTCGCGCGAAGGCTTCCTGAGCGCGATGGACATCTCCTGTCATTCGTTCGTGCGGATGGCGCGCCTTGCCGCGCCGCTGATGAAAGACGGCGGCACCATGCTGACGATGAGCTACTACGGCGCGAACAAGGTCGTGCCGAACTACAACCTGATGGGCCCCGTCAAGGCGGCGCTCGAGGCCTGCGCGCGCTATCTCGCGTTCGAACTGGGGCCGAACGGCATCCGCGTGCACGCGATATCTCCCGGGCCGCTGAAGACCCGCGCCGCTTCGGGCTTGAAGGATTTCGAGCTGCTGCTCAACGAAGCGGTGCAGCGCGCGCCGATCGGCGAACTGGCCGACATCATGGACGTCGGTTATAGCTGCGCGTTTCTGGCCACGCCGTATGCGCGGCGGCTTTCCGGTTCCACGTTGTATATCGACGGCGGACTGAACATCGTGGCATAGGAGCAAGCATCATGGCTGAACTGTTTCTCGGCAACCTCGACGAAAGCGTCTCGGACGAAGAGATCGGCGAGTTCCTGATCCGCTACGGGTTCCCGCGCTTCAGCGCGATTCAGCGGGTGCCCGGCACGGGTTCGCGGCCCGGCGCGGTGGTCGTGTTCGACGCCGTGAGCAGGGACGGACTGCGTCTGCTGCAAAACCGCGTTCATAACCTGTTCTGGAAGAACCACACGATCACCGCGCAACTGCTGCCCGAGCGCGACGAATCGTGACGGGCGACGGGAGCCGCGCATGGGTCTGCTGTCGCGGTGGCTGACGAAGCGCGCCGGGTCCGAAGAGCGCGACGATCCGCAGGCGACGGCAATCGTCGAGCGAATCGTTGGACTGTGTCCGTCGTTGCGACTCGCGCGCAACTACGCGTCGCGCCTGCTACCGGCCGTGCAACGCACGACCGCCTATCTGGTGCGGCTCGTCGATGAAGTGCCGCCCGCGCGCGAAGCGAACGCGGCGGCGTGGGCGGCGGACCCCTATATCCACGCCTTTTTCGCCACGCCCGACGATGTCTGTCCCGCCTTTAACCGCTCGCACGAACTCAACGTGTTTTTCAACGACCATCCCGCTGCCGATGAAGCCTTCGCGGTGCTCGGGATGGCCATCGACGAGCGGCATATCTTCGGTGTTGGGCAACACGGCGAGGCGACGCATACCGACGTCGCGCAGACGACCATCAACTTCAGCGATCACCAGGTGCGCGTATGCGGCGAATCCGAAGCCGCATTGCGACGGGAAATCGTGCTGCGGATCGTCGATCAGCTCGTGCTCGAAGGGATCGCCAGGATCGAGGCCGATACCTCGCGGCAGGACGAACTGCAACGCGAAAAGGCGCTTCTGAAAACGCGCCTGACGATTCTCGAGCGGCAGGGGGCGGGCGTGCGCTCGTTGCTCGGCAGCGACGCGTCGTCGAATTTCGCGGACGTGGCGCGGCTCCAGGCGCAGATCGAGGAGAACGATCGCGCTCTGGCGCAGTTGGGCCTGAAGACCGAAGCGCTGGAGCGGCATCTCGATGTGATTTGCGGCGTTCTGGCCGCGCCGGATGCCCATTTCTATGTGCTGAAGAGCACCTTCCGGCTCGACCGGATGAATGTTGTCGTGGCAGAGGGGGATACGCGGCCCGCGCAGGAAATCGAGTTTCGCCTTGCGCGTCTGCCGGCGAGTCCCGAGGCGATACGGGTCTTCTCGACGGTGCGCTTTCGGCGCGGCGATTTCGCGCCGGCCCGCAGCACGCTCGAGCACGCGCATCGTCTGATCTGACGCGCGCCGTGCTTTTGGGGGGCGTTGGGCCGTGATCGCCATCGTGGTTGCGGCCCGATTCGAGTTGCTCGCTGAACTGCCCGGCAGACTCGTGCGCGCTATTTGCTGGCGAGCGGCTCCACGGAGATGGCCACCGCCTCTTTATAGACCGCTTGCATATGGTCGCCTTTTTTGATCCGGTTGAGCTGTTCGGGGTCCTGCACGATCAGGTCCACCGTATTGCCTTGCGGGCCTTTCAGCGTGACCACGCCGCTCCGGTGATCGACGGCTACCACGTTCGCCATGATCGTGACTTCGCGCGAGGCCGAGCCGCCGGGTTTCGCGCCCGCCGGCGTGCGATCGAGCGTGTGCGTTTCATTGGCGCTCAGCGGCGCGTTGCCCTTTTTCAGCGTGATGGTCAGAGCCTGCGAATACTCGGCTTTGACCACGTCGCCGACCTTGATCTGGTCGAAGTTGCGTGCTTCCTCGCCGACCACGACCTGTACGACCTTGCCCTTCGGATCCTTCAGCCAGACGGTGCGGGTTTCCGGCTCGATGCCGACGACGGTCGACGTCGTGGTGACCGTGCCCGACACGCTGACCTTGCCGGGCTCGCTCTTGACCACGACCGGTACCTCTGTCTGTGCGAACCCCGTATTCGCGAGACAGACGAGCGCCGCCGCAATGATGAGTTTGCCGTTTGTCATGCTGCTCTCCTTGAACACCGCGACTCGACGCGCGCTTGCGCGCTCATTGGACCGTGTAACCCCGCCCGGACATGCATGCGGCGAAAGCGCGATTGAACGTGTCCATCGAGCCTTGCGTTTGCGCCTGCGACTGTGCCGCGGCCGCGCGCCGGTTCTGCCGCGCGCGCGATCCGCCGACCATCGTGCCGGTCGCGGCGCCGATCGCCGCGCCCTTGCCGGCATCGCCCGCAATCGCGCCGATAACCGCGCCGCCAGCCGCGCCGCGCGCGGCGCCCTGCACCCGCTCGCCACCTCCCACCGCGGGTCCGGAAGGCGGGGGCGGGGCATTGGCGACCGCGGTCGGATCGACGCCGGTATTACTGCGCGCCCACGAATAGCATGCGCCTTCGTCCTGCTGCTGTTTCTGCTGGCTTTGCCCTTTGGCCGGATAGGCAATCGGCCGCGATTGCGCCATGCCTTCCAACGACAGCGATGCAGTCAACGCGGCGACAATCAAGTATTTCGTCGATCTATTCACGACAGCTCCTTGCGTGAGCACGTACGGGTGCAAGTCGCGGCTGCCTGTTCGCTCAGGCGTGAGGGCGCAACCGGCACCCGTGAATGGACATTCTGGTGGGACCGGTGGCCGCGCGGTGGTCGCGCAGCAATGGCAGGTTCGCTTTCATCATGGCGTCGCAGGCCTGTCGCGCGCAATGGGACCAAGGTCGTATTTGCAATCCCGTCCCTGGTTTCCAAACTGTATTCATGCAACAGGTGCATGTCGTTTTTCATTGCTTCGGACAACTGTCGGTTAAACATGGCGATCCAGGGGGCCTGGCAGCATGGCGGCCTGGGGGCGCTGACGAAGCGCGAGGGGAAGCATCGATGGACCGCGGTCCGCGTGCGCTTGCACGCATCATCCCGTTTGCAACGACAGTCGATAGGCGTGCGCGACGCGTCAGTCACGTGCTGGGCGCAGCGCTGCTCGCGTGCTGCGGCGCGTTCTCTGCTTTGTCGCTGGCGCAGGCACCGGCCGCGACCGCCCCTGCGAACGCCGCCCCAAACGCCCCCGTTCCCGCGGCGACGCTCGACCAACTCGTCGGACCGATCGCGCTATACCCGGATGACCTGATCGCGATCATCCTTCCTGCCTCCACTTATCCCGTGGAAATCGTTCAGGCCGACCGCTTTCTGGATCAGTACAAGGCCAACAAGTCGCTGAAGCTCAACGACGCGTGGCACGATCCGGTGAAGGCGCTGCTGAACTACCCCGACATCGTCAAGAACATGAGCAGCGATCTCGACTGGACCATCAATCTCGGCGAAGCCGTCGTTGCCGATCAGAGTTCGGTGCTCGAGGCGATTCAGCGCTTCCGGCGGCAAACGCAGTCAGCGGGGCATCTGAAATCCGACGACAAGCAGGTCGTGGTCGTCGAGAAAGAAGTGATCAAGATTCAGCCTGCCGATCCGCAGGTGATCTACGTCCCGCAGTACAACCCGCAGACCGTCGTCGTGGCGAGTGCGCCCGTGACCTACGCCTACGCGCCCACGCCGTATCCGGCCTACTACTATCCGTACGCGCCCGGCGCCGCGCTCGCGACGGGGCTGATCTGGGGCGCGGCGATTACCGCTGCCTGGAACGGCGGACACTATCAAACGAATTACGGAGGCGGCGGCAACAACAACATCAATATCAACCGCGAGAGAAATGTCGAACGTGGTGATAGAAGCGTCGAGCGCGGCGATAGAAACGTCGAGCGCGGCAATATCAACACGGGCGACGTCAACCGCGGCGGTGGTCGTGGACAGGCAGGGGGTTCGTCCGCGTGGACCCCGGACAAGAAGCCGGGGCAGGTCAGCGGCGTCGCGGACCGCTCGGCGCGCACGCAACGGGTCGGCGATCCGCCCTCTCGCGGCGGCGCGGGCGCAGGTGCGGGTGCAGGGGCAGGCGGAAATCGTGGCGGTGCGGGCGGCGGCGACTTCGGAGGTCGAGGCGCCGGCGGTGCGGGTGGCGGCGCGGGGGCAAACTTCGCAGGCGGTGGCGGGGGCGCAAACTTCGCGGGCGGTGGCGCGGGCGCGCAAGGGCGGCCGCAGCCGAGCCAGCGTCCGGCGACGTCGGCGGGCACACGGGAAGCGAATCCGCGCGCGGCACAGTCGCGCGGCGGTGACGCGTTCAGCGGCTACGGCTCGGCGCGCGACGCACAGGCCAACAGCGCGCGCGGCGCGGCGAGCCGTCAATCGGCGCAAGGCGGCGGCGGATTTTCCGGCGGTGGCGGCGGACGCGGCGGCGGTGGTGGTTTCTCGCCGCGGGGCGGCGGTGGCGGTGGCGGCCGCGGTGGCGGCGGACGGCGATAAGGAGCAGCCATGAGCGGGCAGAGCATTCCCCGAAAGCGCGCACGCGTCGATTCGCTGCGACGTGTTGCGTCATCGTGCCGACTGTGTGCGATGGTGCTCGCGCTGTCGGTGCCGTTGGCCGCGTTCGCCGAAGGACAGCGAACGTTCGCCACGCCGGAAGACGCGGTCGCCGCGCTGTCCAACGCACTGAAGACCGACGACGAAGCGGCGCTCGTCGCGATCTTCGGCGAAGCGCACAAAAGCCTCGTGGTTTCGCCTGACCAAGCGGAGAACGAGGCGAACTGGGCCAAGGCGAGCAAGGAACTCGACGCGTATCACGTGCTCGACGATAGGGGAACGAACCGGCGGATTCTGCTGGTCGGCGACGAGGCGTGGCCCATGCCGGTGCCAATCGTGAAAGAGGGGGGCACGTGGCGCTTCGCCACGGAGCAGGGCGAAGAAGAACTGATCAATCGACGGATCGGCTCCAACGAGCGCGAAGCGATCAAGGTGCTGCAGGCCTATATCGACGCGCAGCGCCAATACGCGTCGCAAGACCGAAACCACGACGGCCTGCTCGAATACGCGCAAAAACTGGCCAGCACGCCGGGCAAGCATGATGGCCTGTATTGGCACACCGATGAAACCAGCGACGAAGAACAGAGTCCATTCGGACCGCTCGTGGCCGCCAGTTCCGAATATCTGAAAGGCCACGCGGCGGGAGATCCCTACCGAGGCTACCAGTTCCGCATTCTGACCCGCCAGGGCAAGAGCGCGCCCGGCGGGGCGTTCAGCTACGTGATCAACGGGCACATGATCGCGGGCTTCGCGATGGTCGCTTATCCGGCGTACTACGGCACGAGCGGTGTGATGACCTTCGTGGTCAACAACAACGGCGTGATCTACCAGAAGGACCGTGGCAAGCATGCGCCGCCCGTGACCGAGTTCAATCCGGATCGCACATGGCAGCGCGTCAAGGATCCGCTCTGAGCGGCTTCGGGATGCCCTGAAGCCATTGCCGCAGAGCGCGCCGGTGCTTCCGGCCGGTGCTTCCGTCAAGTCAGCTTCCATACTCGAGGCGCTACGTTGAGCAAGCCTTCCAGCGTCACCGGCCTCTCGACCGCCGCGCCGCCCATGCGTGGGTGGCGTGCCGCGTTTCCTCCCGCGCAGTGGCTGCGAAGCTATCGGCCCCGATGGCTCGTGAACGACGCGGTCGCCGGCGTGACGCTCGCGGCTTATGGCATTCCGGTATCGCTCGCGTATGCGCCGCTCGCGGGCTTGCCGGCTCAATACGGCATCTACGGCTATCTGGCCGGCGGCGTCTGTTACGCGCTGTTCGGCTCGTCGCGCCAGCTCGCGATCGGCCCGACCTCGGCGATTTCGATGCTCGTCGGCGTGACGGTCGCGACGATGGCCGGCGGCGACCCGGCGCGCTGGGCTTCGATTTCGGCGCTCACGGCGGTGTTGATCGCCGGCATGTGTGTGATCGGCTGGCTGCTGCGGTTGAGCTCGCTCGTCAGCTTCATCAGCGAGACGATCCTGCTCGGCTTCAAGGCGGGCGCCGCGCTCACGATCGCGATGACCCAGCTGCCGAAACTGTTCGGCGTGAAAGGCGGCGGCGAGTTTTTCTTCGAACGGATCGCGGTGCTGTGGGGGCAGCTTCCGCTCACCAACCTCAGCGTGCTCGGGTTCGGCGTCGTTTGCATCGCGTTGCTACTGCTCGGCGAAAAATTTCTGCCGGGGCGTCCGGTAGCGCTCGTCGTCGTCGCTGCTTCGATCGTCGTGTTGTCGCTCACGCCGCTGGCCAGCCGCGGATTCACGCTGGTGGGCGCGCTGCCGCGGGGCTTGCCTGAATTCCGTCTGCCGGGGCTGCGGTTGCGCGATGTCGACGGCATCGTCCCGCTCGCGTTCGCGTGTCTGCTGCTGGCCTATGTCGAGAGCGTATCGGCCGCGCGCGCGCTTGCGCAGGCGCATGGCGACGAGATCGACGCCCGCCAGGAATTGCTGGGTCTCGGAGCGGCCAATCTGGCCGCGGGATTGTTCCAGGCCTATCCGGTCGCGGGCGGCCTTTCGCAATCGTCAGTGAACGACAAGGCCGGCGCGAAAAGCGCGCTTGCACTGGTATTCGCGTCGCTCGCGATCGGCTTCTGCCTGATGTTCCTCACCGGGCTGCTCGCGAATCTGCCCAACGTCGTGCTGGCGGCAATCGTGCTCGTGGCCGTGAAGGGCCTCGTCGATGTCGGACAGTTGCGTCATGTGTGGCGCGTGAGCCGCTTCGAATTTGCGATTTCGATGGTGGCGTTCGCGGCGGTGTTGTTGTTGGGCATCCTGAAGGGCGTCATCGTCGCGGTGCTCGTGTCGATGCTGCTGATCATCCGCCGTGCCGCGCATCCGCACGTCGCCATGCTGGGCCGTATTCCCGGCACGCGCTATTTCTCGGATCTGCAACGTCATGTCGAAAACGAAACGATTGCGCATGTGCTGGCGGTGCGCGTCGAAGCGTCGTTGCTTTACTTCAACGCCGAGCACGTGCGCGAGACCATCTGGCGATTGATCCACGCCGCGCCCGAGCCTGTCCGGCTCGTGATCTGCGATCTGTCCGCGTCGCCGGTCGTCGATCTGGCGGGCGCGCGCATGCTCGAAGCGTTGCAGGTCGCGCTTCAGGCCGCGGGCACCGCGATGAAGGTCGTCGGCGCCCACGCGGAGGGGCGCGACATACTGCGCGCCGAGGGGCTCGAAGTGCGTGTCGGCCACATCGGCCGGCGCGCTTCGGTGGCGGACGTCGTCGACGCGTTCCAGCAAAACGGCGATCTCGCGGACGTCGCGAAGCGCAGATGAAGCGAGGAGATACCCAGGTCATGCGAATTTCGTTCCGCCGCGCACGCTCGCGCTGTGGCTTGCCGCGACGCGACGCTCGTCGCGGTGCCGAAAGGGCAGGCGCAGAGCTGAACGCCGGTCGCCTGCAAAACCGGCAATGGGCTGATGCATAATTGGCCCAGCGTTTCGCGGCTCATGCACGAGGCAAATACATGGAACACTCCTACGCTAGCGAAGATACCGGCAACCTGATCCTGCTCGAACACGTCAACCTGAAGATTCCCAACCAGGTGCTCGCCACCGCCTTCTATGTCACCGGACTCGGGCTCACGCGTGATCCGTTCATGATGACCGGTGTCGAGAACATGTGGATCAACATCGGCCGATCCCAGATTCACTTGCCGCACGGCGCAGCGCAGCGACTGCGGGGCAGTGTCGGTCTCGTGGTAGGCGAGCGTGAAGCGCTCGTGAGGCGTCTACGCTCGGTCGAGCCGCTGCTCGCCGGCACCGCGTTCGGCTGGTCGGAGCGCGCAGGCAGTGTCGAAGTGACCTGTCCATGGGGCAACCGCTACGCGTGTCTGGATCCCACGGGTCGATCCACTTCGGACCCCTGGTCGGAAATCGATCTGGGCATTGCGTTCGTGAAGATGGATGTGCCGCTCGGCAGCGCGTTGCCTATCGCGCGCTTTTACCGCGATATTTTCGACGCGACGGTCGACATCGAAGAGCAGCATGGATTGCACCGCGCGGTGATCGACGTCGGCACGCATCAGCAGCTGCTGTATGCGGAAACGGCCGAGCCCATTCCTGAATACGACGGCCACCACATCGCCATTTACACCGCTGCTTTTTCAAGGCCGTTCGAGCGCCTCAACGCGAAAGGCCTGGTCTATGGAGAAGAGCCGCACCAGTACCGGTTCGCCGACCTCGTCGATCTGTCGTCCGCGGAGCGCTGCTTCAGGATCGAGCACGAAGTGCGGAGCCTGCATCATCCGCTGTACGCGCGAGCGCTGGTGAACCGGAACCCGGAACAGACCAACCGGAATTATCAGAAGGGTGCCGATTTGCGCGGCGGGCGCTTCTGATCACAGCAATACGCGGCGGGAAGTGCAGCGCCAGCTCACGCGCTTCCCACTCCTTAACGTTTTAACCTGGAAAATCCACGACACATCGCCTACCCTTAAACGAGCCGGTTTTCCGCGGACCCGTGCATCACTTCTCCCCTCTCTGCGAAGCCGACCCGTCCTGACAGAGCAAACAACGATTCGAAGTCGTACGCTTTTGTTGTCTGCGAGGGTTGCGCCATCGTGCTCTTTCACGCTGTCGTCCGCGTGGATCCATGTCGCACTCCTGCGCTGCAAATCATAGGAACGATAAAAAGCTAGGAGACGCTGATGCCATTCAACCGCATTCAAGGAATTGTCGGCCTGCCGCTGCTCGCCATCGCCTTAGGCTTGCCCGTGGCCCACGCCGCCGACGAAGTTCAGAACAGCTCGACCACTACGGCAGCGCCGATGCCATCGACGCTTCAGCCCGTGACCCAGGAACAGCTCGATCGCGCGAGCGGCACGACGGCGGCCTGGCTGCATCCGAACGGCTCGTACGCGCAGACGCGCTTTTATCCCGGCTCGCAGATCAACCGGACGAACGTCGCGAAGCTCAAACCGGTGTTCATCTTCCAGACGGCCGTCAGCGAGTCGATGGAAACGGCGCCGATCGTGTCGAACGGCGTGATGTTCCTGACCACGTCGTTCAATCACGTGTACGCGATCGATGCGACGACGGGCAAGGAGTACTGGCATTACAAGCACAAGATGGGTCCCGTCACGACGTTCTGTTGCGGGCCCAACAATCGCGGCGTCGCGATCTCGGGCGACCGGCTCTATATGGGCACGCTCGACTCCAAGCTCGTCGCGCTCGACGCCAAAACCGGCAACGTGTTGTGGCAAAGCCAGATCGCCGATCCCGACGAGGGCTACTCGGAAACGATGGCGCCGACGGTCGTCGACGGCAAGGTGCTGATCGGCACGAACGGCGGCGAGTACGGTATTCGCGGCTTCGTGAAGGCGTACGACGCGAATTCCGGCCAGTTGCTGTGGACCTTCTACACGATTCCGGACAGCGGCCAGGAAGGCGTGTGGGCCACCAAAGACGCGACCGGCCGCGACGAGAAGCGCGACATCGACGCGGAGAAAAAGCAGCTGGCCGACAAGGGCGGCGACTTCTACAAGACGCTCGGCGGCGGTGTCTGGATGACGCCGGCAATCGACCGGCAGACGCATACCGTGTACTTCGTGGTCGGCAATCCGTCGCCGGACCTGTATGGCGCGGTCCGGCCGGGAGACAACCTCTATACGGATTCGCTCGTCGCGATCGATCTCGACACCGGCAAGTACAAATGGCACTACCAGTACGTGCCGCACGATGTGTGGGACCTCGACGCGGTGAGCCCGCCGATCCTGATCGACGTGCGCGACAACGACGGCAAGATGATCCCCGGCATCGTGCATGCGGGCAAGACCGGTCACGTGTACGTGCATGACCGCGCGACCGGCCGGCTGATCCGCTTCTCGCAGGCGATGATTCCGCAGGAGAACATGTGGACCTTGCCGACCGCGGCCGGCGCGCGCATGCTGCCCGGCGCGAACGGCGGCGTCGAGTGGTCGCCGATCGCGTTCGATCCGCACACGCGCCTCGTCTACGCGGCCAACCTGCATCAGCCGATGACGTACCAGGTCGAGGAAGCCGCCTATCCGGGCGGCAGCAAGCTGTGGCTCGGCGGTGCGTTCAAGGTCATAGCGAACGAGCAGCAATGGGGCAAGCTGTCGGCCGTGAACGTCGACACCGGCAAGATCGCATGGGATTACAAGACCGACCAACCGCTCATCGGCGGCGTGCTCGCGACGGCGGGCGGTCTCGTGTTCAACGGCGAGGGCAACGGTCTGTTCCGCGCGTTCGATGCCGCCAGCGGCAAGAAGCTGTGGGAGTTTCAGTGCGGCGCAGGCGTCAACGCGCCAGCCGTGTCGTACACGGTGAACGGCAAGCAGTACATCGCGGTCGCGGCGGGCGGCAATACGCAGATCGACTTCAAGCGCGGCAACAGCGTCGTCGTGTTCGCGGTGCCATGAGGCGGCCGGCGCGGACGGGCGCGCCGGCGGTGGCGCGCGCCGCATGGGTGGCGCTGCTATGCGGCGAGCTGATCGCCGCATCGCTGCCGTCGGGCGCGCGCGCCGACACCGAGGCGGGCAAGGCGAAAGCGCAGGTGTGCGTGGCCTGTCACGGGCCGATGGGCAATTCGACCAGTCCGGACTATCCGATTCTGGCCGGGCAAACCGCGCGCTATCTGTACCTGGAACTGAAGGACTTCAAGCAGGGGCGGCGCAGCGATCCGCGCATGTCGCCGATGGCGGCGAACCTGTCGAGCGAGGACATGCAGGACCTCGCCGATTACTTCGCCGCGCAAAAGCCCGTATCGGTGCCGTTCAACGCGGATGGCGCGAGCATCGAAGCGGGTCGCAAGAAGGCGGCCGAGGTGCTGTGCACGATGTGCCACCTGGGCGGCTTTTCCGGGCAGAACGAGATTCCGCGCGTGGCCGGTCAGCACTATCAGTACATCGTCAAGCAATTGCAGGACTTTCGCTCGCACACGCGCACCAACGATGCGGGCAACATGACCAGCGTGACGCGCAATCTGACCGACGACGACATCCATCATCTGGCCGCCTATGTCAACAACCTTCAGTAGCACGGGGGACGACACCATGAGAGACGTGTTCGCCCGGCCGCTCGCGGCCGCCGTTGTGCTCGCCGCCGCAGCCGGCGCGTGCGTGCCGGCGCTCGCGCAGGATCAGGGGGAAATCAACCGCCAACTGCTCGCGGCCGCCAAGGACGACGATCAACAGTCGGTCGTCGCGGCGTTGCAGCGCGGCGCGTCGGTCGATGCGATGAACCGCATCGGCGACACCGCGCTCGTCACCGCGTGCAAGAAGGGTGACGCGGCGATGGCGCGCACGCTGATCGAGCGCGGCGCGAACGTGCAGCATGTGAACGCGCCGGGCGACACGCCGTTGATGGCCGCCGCCTACGGCGGCTTCGATCAGATCGTCGCGCTGCTGCTCGCGCATGGCGCCGATCCGCTCGCGACGGATCGCGTCGGCAAGACCGCGATGGAATACGCGGCGGGCCAGGGACATGCGAAGGTCGTGAGTGAGCTGCTCGATGCCGGCATCGACGTGAACCGGGCCTACAAGAACGATCTGACCGCGCTGATGTGGGCGGCGGGATACGATCGCGCGGAAACCGCCCAACTGTTGCTCGCGCGCGGCGCGGACCGGTCGTTGAGGGACAACCGCGGGATGACGGCGAAGGACATCGCGGTGCAGACGAAGTCGGAGCGGGTCGCGGCGTTGTTATCGGCGAGTTAGCGGCTTGAATCAACGCGCCATGCCGGTCGCGCTTGCGCCAGAATCGCCGGCAAGGCCTCGAACGAATCGATCAGTGCGTCGCCACGCGGCATCTCCGCGCCGCTCGCGCCGCCATAGCCGTAGCTGACGATAAAGACCGGCAGACCGGCCGCGCGCGCCGCCGCCACATCGACCGATGAATCGCCGACCAGCGCGCTACGGGCGGGCTCGACGTCGAGCAGCCGGCACGCGTGCCAAAGCGGCTCGGGCGACGGCTTCATGCTCGCCACGGTGTCGCCCGCGACCAGCACGTCCAGATATGCGGCAAGCGCCGTTTTCTCGAGCAGCGCTGCCGCCAGCGTTTGCGGCTTGTTGGTCACGCACGCGCAGCGGTATCCGTGCTGCCGCAATGCGTGCAAGCCGGCCATCACGCCAGGAAAAACCCGACCGAGCTTCGCGTTGGTCATCGCGTAGTGCCGCTCGAACACGGCCTGCGCGTGCTCCAGCTCGACGTGCTCGCCGAGGCCCGCCGCGTCCAGTGAGCGGCGCACGAGCCTGCGTACGCCGTTGCCGATGAAGCCGGTCACCATGTCATACGGCAGCGGCGCGGCGCCGAAGTCTTTCAGCATCAAGCCGGCGGCCGCGACGATGTCCGGCGCGGTATCGACCATCGTGCCGTCCAGATCGATCAGGACTGCGCGGCAATCGCGGTTTATCGCCATCACACGCTCCCGGTCGCGCTCGCCTGGCCCGCGTCCGGTGCGCCGCGCGCGGCCGTATCGGGACCGCGCGCGGCGTCGTCATGCCAGCGGCGCAGTGTGGCGAGATCCACCCAGCGATGCCATTCGCCGCGCACCATCGAAACAATCGGCGCGTGCGGATCGCCGAGATGAGGCAGCACGGCCAGCGCGCCATCGAAGTCCTCACGCGCGGTAAACGCGCTCGGCGTGACGACGACGGGCACATGCGCGGCGCGCGCCGCCAGCAGGCCGTTGCGCGAGTCTTCGAAGGCGAGGCATGCAGCGGGCTGCAAGCCCAGCTGTTCGAGCACGTGGCGATAGACGTCGGGAGCGGGCTTTTTCGCCGGCGTGGTGCCGGCGTCGCCGATTGCCGCGAAGCGATGGCGCCAGCTCGCGCCGAAATGCGCGTGCAGCAGCGCGTCGAGGTTGGCGGGCGTCGTGGTCGTCGCGATTGCCACGCGCAAGCCGGCCTCGTTCGCTTCGTCGATCAGACGCGCGATGCCGGGTCGCAGCGGCACGCCGCGCTCGCGCATCCGCTCGGTGTAGTGGCGCGTCTTCAGCGCGTGCAGCGCGTCGACGGCCTCTCGCACCCGCGCGCCCCCGGCTTCTTCGCACTCGACCGTGCGCCAGTAATGGAGCAGACGCTCCTTGCCGCCCGCCACTTTCAGAAGACCCGCATAGAGCGCCTCGTCCCAGGACCAGTCGAGGCCCGCTTCGGCAAACGCGGCATTGAATGCGTGCAGGTGAGCGGTCTCGGTGTCGGCGAGCGTGCCGTCGACGTCGAAGATGAGGGCTTGCATCGTGCGGTCCTCGCGAGGGTGGTGTGCCGTTCAGACCCGCACCACGATAGCCGAGCCGCTCGCCGATTCAAATTCAGAGATTCTTTCGCCGCCGGTAAGCGGACCTTATGTACCGGCGTGCGCCGGAACTCGCACTCCCCCGCGCTGCGTCATTTGCCCAACTGCGGATCGGTCACGAAACCCATCTTCGTCAGCCCGCCGCGCTGCGCCGCCGACATCACGATCGCAACCTGCTCGTACGGCACCTTGCGATCGGCGCGCAAATGCAGCTCCGGCTGCGGGGTCGCGAGCGCGGCCTGCGCGATGCGCGCGCGCAAGCCGTCGTCGGTCACGGGCTGGCCGTCCCACAGCAGCGTGCCGTCCGCCTGCACCGCGACGTCCACGTGCGCGGGCTTGACCGCCTCCGGCTGGCTGCTCGCGTGCGGCAGATCGACCCTGACCGCGTGTTGCAAGGCCGGAATGGTGACGAGAAAAATGATCAGCAGAACCAGCATCACGTCGACGAGCGGCGTCATGTTGATCTCGTTCATCAGACCTTGATCGTCGTCGTCGGAGAAAGGGCTCATTGCCATTCGAGGTCTCCGTCTCGGGTGGGGTTCGTTGCGTTGGTGCCGCCCGGCACCACGCGCATCTGCGGCCCGGCGCTCGACGGCAATTGCGAGCCGGTCACGAAATACGCATGCAAGCCGTGCGCGAAACGCTTCAGACGCGCGACGATCGAGCGGTTCGCGCGCGTCAGACCGTTGTAGCCGAGGACGGCCGGAATCGCGACGAAGAGCCCGAACGCCGTCATGATCAGCGACTCGCCGACCGGACCGGCGACATGATCGATCGACGTCTGACCGGTCTCGCCGATCACGATCAGCGCGTGGTAGATGCCCCATACGGTGCCGAACAGCCCGACGAAAGGCGCGGTGCTGCCGATCGACGCGAGGATCGCGAGGCCGCTTTGCAGGCGCGCGACCGTCTCCTCCATCGTGTCCTGCAAACGCCGGGTGATCCAGTCGGACACGTCGATGCGGTCGTGCAGATGCTGCTGCGTTTGCCGATGGTGCGTCGCGGCTTCATGGCCCGCCAGCGCGAGCGCGAGCAGCGGGTTGTCGTGCGCGCTCGAGTCCGGGTGGCCGAGACTGCGCAGCCCATCGTCGAAGCGGTCTGCGCTCCAGAAGCGCGCGTCGCTGTGGCGGGTCACGCGCCTGAGGCGGATCAACTGCCACAGCTTCACGATGATCACCGTCCACGACAGCACCGACATGATCACGAGCACGCTCAGAATGCCGCGCGTGACGATATCACCTGAATCCCAGACGTTTGCGAGTCCGTAATGTTGCATGGCGAGTCCCTTCGTTTAATGTCCCTGATCTGGTTCGCGGTTCGCTCACTCGGTCAGTCCGAACACGAACGACTGCGAGTACGCCGCGCGCAGCGGCGTGCCGTTTTCGGTGTACGGCTGGCAGGCGCCCGCATGGACGGCGGCGAGCGCCGCGTCGTCGAGCCGCGCGGAGCCGCTGCTGGTTTGTAGCTGCGCCGTTTCGATATGCCCGCTCAGCCCGACGACGAAACGCACGATGGCGGTGCCATGCTCGCCGCGCCGCTTCGAGATGTCGGGATAGTCGGGCTTCGGAATCGAGCAGTCGACATGCGACACGTTGCGCGGCTCGCTCGATGCGCGCACCGCCGGATGGGCGGCGGGAGCCGACGCCGCCGATGGCGCGGCGGCCGCTGCCGTCTCGGGCACGGCGGTTTGCGTGACGGGCTGCGCGCTGCTTTCGCGCGACGCGGACGGCTTGGGCCGCGGCGTTTCAACACTGCGCGGCACCTGCGCGCGCGGCTGTGGCACCGGTTTGACGCGCGCGGCGGGGCGCGTGACGGGCGGCGTGGGCGCAGGCGGAACGACAGCGGCGCGTGTGGGCGGCGCGGCAGGCGAAACAACGGGCGGGGAGGGTTCGGGGCTCAGCAGCAACGCGGTGATCGTGCGCGGCTCGACCTGACGCTCGACGATGCTGTTGCGCGCGCTCAACGCGATGGCGAGCAGCACCAGATGCGCGACGATCACGGCGCCCAGCACGATGGCCACGCCGCGGTAATCGGCCGCGCGATGCGTAGAACTTTCTGGGTTCCCCATGGCAACTTGCAGCTTCATCGTCACCTCCGCGCTCATTGTCCCCCGCAGCCCCTGCTTTTCAAACCCCAATGGCCGGCGCGAAGCAATTCGGGAAAATCTCCCGTCCGATTCGCGTTGTCAAACAATCGCCCGGTGGGCTACCTTGAAACGATGACGCGAACCATCGCGGCGCCGCGATTTCAACCCGGAGTACCACGATGCTGGAGACACGGACTTTCCCCCGACCGCCACGCCGTTCCCTCGCGCTGGCCTGCGCGTTCATGCTGGCGAGCGCCGCGCATGCCGCGAGCGCGCCGCTCGCCTACGTGACGAGCGAGAAGGCCGGCGTCGGCGTGATCGATATCGACCAGATGACGCTGGCGCAGACCTTTCCGGTCGGCGCGGACGGCCCGCGCGGCCTGAGCCTGAACGCCGACGGCACGCGCCTGCTGGTCGCGAACAAGAACACGAACGATCTCGCGGTGATCGACACGGCCACGGGCAAGGTCGTGCAGCGCGTGAAGATCGGCAAAAACCCTGAATTCGTGCGGGTGCGCAACGGCTACGCGTACGTGACCTACGAGCCCGGCGAGGAGAGCGGCCCGCCGGGAGCCAAACCGGCAGGCAAACCCGAGGGCAAGCCCGACGCGAACGCGGGCGGCAAGCCCGGCGCGGACGACGACGACGCGAACAAGCCGCCCGCGGAAATCGCGATCATCGATATGAAAAACTGGCGTGTGATCCGCTCGGTCACGAGCGGCCACGAAACCGAAGGCATTGAATTTTCGCGCGACGGCCAGATGATGCTCGTCACCAACGAAGGCGACGACACGGTGTCGATCTATCACGCTCGCACCGGCGCGCCGATCCGAACCGTGAAGCTCGCGGCGGGCGGCCGGCCGCGCGGCATCCGGCTGTCGCCCGACGGCAAATACTATGTGGTCACGCTGGAGTCGCTCAGCAAGTTCGTCGTGATCGACGCGCATACGTTCGACGTCGTCAAGACCGTCGACACCAAACTCGGGCCCTATGGCGTCGCGTTCGGCCCGAACGGTCGGCGGCTCTTCGTGGCGGCCGCGCGCGACAAGGTGGTGCAGGTGTTCGACGGCCACACGTACGAACATGTCACCGATGTGCCGGTCGGTCAGCGTTGCTGGCATTTCAGCTTCACGCCGGACGGCTCGAAGCTGATGGTCGCGTGCGGGCGCTCCGACGCGGTCTATGTGCTCGACGCGAACAGCTATCAGCCGCTCAAGCAGATCGGCGAGTTGCCGCTCGCGTGGGGCATCGTCACGTATCCGCACAGCGACGGCTCGATTGAGTCGCACTGAGCGAAGCGGGCGAATGAGCTGTTGTGGGGTGCTGCCATAGCAGCATGTTCGCGCGCGGCGTCGCCGCCGCGAGCAAGCGATGCCGAGCGAATACGCCGCTGATGCCCCGGATACCTCGAGAAACAGATGATGTGATCATCGCAACGGCGCCGGCCGCATTGCAAGCTCGATGCGCGAAAAACGGTATTCTTCGAAGAAGTGACCGGTTCCCATGGGCAGGTGGAACAGCAGCGCGTGATATTCGACCTTCATGTCGCGCCGGAAGACCAGATCACCGTTGGCATCGATCCACAAAGTATCTTCTGTCGTCACGTGATTCGGTCCATAGTCGGACCGCACTTCTTCCGGTTCGAAAGTAAGATGCATTACACCGCTTTCGCATGTGACACGCTGCGCTTTCATGAAGCCCGTCCGAAATTCGCCGATCTTCACGTCGCCGTAGAAAGTAGCGACGACGTACTGATTGTCGCCCGACGGTATCAGCGTGGCGTAGTCGGGAGGCGTGACGATGTGGTGATCGTCCGTCCTGTATTGGCGGACCATTGCTCTCCATGCATCTACGTCGCCAACAGGCAATGCTAAATCGATCGGCAGTCTCGTGCCGATCTGCTGGGTCGGATCCCCGCGCACCATCTGACCGGCGCCCGAATACTTGCCGCTCAAATTAGGGCATACAGCCAGCGATGCATTCGCCAACGAGTGCGACGGGACGCCGACCGCCGTGGGCTGCGCGCATCCTCCGGCACCTAGGAGTAACAGGAGCGAGATGGCAAGAAGCGCTTGCTTCATTGGTTATCTTTGTTCAACTGGTCATCAGCTGGCGTTCAACCGCAGCCTTGTCGATGACCGACCAGACTTCATGTATCTTGTTTCCAAGCAACTCATAGAAGACGTTCTCGGCAAACGCGACGCGTTTCCCCTCTACGGGCAGTCCGAGAAATGTATCGATAGGCGTACAGTCAAACTGCAATCGGCTCGCAATACGCGGTGGCTCGCAGACGAGAAGTTGAATTTCAAAGCGTAGGTCCGGGATTTCGCGGAAATCTCTCTCAAGCATCTCGCGATAGCCTGACAAGCCGATCCGTTGGCCGTTGTATTTCACGTCATCGCGAACAAAGCCTCCGAGCTTCGACCAGTCCTGCGCGTTCAAGCAGGCGATATAGCCCCGGTATACCTGAGAAAGATTGATTTCGCCCATGACAATCGCCCCTCATCTGCCGACAGTTGCTTGATTTTCGGGGATCCACGCGATGATGTCGAGTGTCGTTGCCGACGCTCGCGTACAGCATGCCCGGTCCAGGCTGCTGACGCGCTTTACCTGTTCGAGTCCCTGTTCGAGGTCACGCAGGTTCAGTATGTCGCCCTCGCGGGCCGGGAGGCCGTTTTCCATGTGCCGCGCGTGGCGGGGTCGGCGAAGCGGATCGCGCGTACGACACCGGGCACCAGTGCAAACTTTAGCGTGCCGGTTGACAGGTCCTGCTCGGGCAGCAGCACGCGTGTCGTGATGTGGCCGCGACCGAGAATTGTCTGCTGCAATCCCTTGGTGAGCGTATCGAGTGCTGCCTTGCCGACGCATTGGCCACGGTAGGATCGAGACAGCGACCATCAACGGATAGCCGACGCCCAGACTGGCCTTGCGAAGCGCAAGCGCATAGAGAGCAAATCCGACTCCGTAAGAGCCTATTGCGGCCACGCGGAGCAAAAGCGGCACCCACTCACCTACTGACGGTGTCGGCGCCCGAAGTGCGGCGAGCCGCAGCAGAACACTTGCCAGTCCCGCTCAACATACCGCTGGAAATCAACGCGATCAACGACATGACTAGCCCGCTACGTTGGAACGCACGCGCGTCTCGATGTGCGCCTGATCGCTTTCTGCGTTCGAAAAGATCTGGCCGAAACGGCTCGCGCCATTCAATGCGAGGAGCACGATCGCGGGGAAAGCAAGGGAAAGGCTGCGTATCTCGTCGGTATAGCCGAAGAGCACGAACAGAACGAGGAGCGGCAGGAACGCGGCAAGGAAGTATCGTCTGTCGCTCACACTGGTCTCCTGCCACGCACGGCGAAAGAACACAATCGTGGGCACAAGGATCAGCGGATTGTGAAGGCTCGGCGTCAGGATGCCCTTGGCAACCAGGTTATAGAAACGAACGTATGAAGCCGGGTTAAGCCAGAACAGCAGGTTTTCCTTCGCGTGAAACTCGATGAAACCGCCGCTGTTCGCTTCGTAGCCGTTCATGATGAAATCACGGCTGACGAAACAGCATACCAACTGGAGCGCCAGCCAGCCGAACCGGCTGCGCATCGGGACGTCCCGCTGGTGCAGGAAGAACAACCCAAGCGGCACGAGAAAGAACGTTTCCTTGTTGAACGAGAAAAAACGCAATCGCCAGCGTGCAGGGGATCATCCAGCGCTTCAGCATGAAATAGCATGCGCTGAACACGCCCAGTATTTCGATGAAGTCGTAGTAGTACGCGCCCGCCTGGAAGGTAAGTGGGTAGATGAAGCTGAAGCCAGCCAAAAACCCGAGTGCCTGCCCGAACGACAGGCCACGCATCCGGGCCAGCTTGTAGATCAGTAACAGCGCAAGCGCCATCGACAGCACCACGAAGAAATAGACGATGTGGTACGTGACGGCGACCGTCGGCGTCCAGTACGAGTCCGGGACGCCGCTGAAGTAGCTACGGTGCAGCGAATCATAGCGGCTGATGGACTTGAACAGTTTGTGCTGGAGCGCAGGGTTCAGTTGCCCGGCCATGTACTTCGCCGCTTTGGCGAACGTGGAGCGGTAGACGTACGGCCGCGGAGCCGTCCCCTCGATCATGCTGACCAGCGTGAGGCTTTGCACATATCCGTCCAGCTTGTGATCGTCGCGACTAGTCATTCTTGCGGATGCGATAGCTGATGGTGAGGACTGACGCCTATTCCCCTCGAATCCCGATGCGAAGCATTTCGTGATCGAGGGTGGCAAGGTCGATCCTTGGTCGTTGTCGTGAGGCAAGGGGCGGGCGCAACTGGTGTATCAATACGTGCGGCTGGTACGTCCAGCAATAACGTTCGGAAGCAATCGTCAATCTTTGTCAAAACGGTTTTATCTCAATTTAAAGTCATTGACCGAGTCGCGTTTTCGATGATTAATTCGTCGAGCGTTTTCTAGAACATCAGAAGAGGTCAAAATGGAACAACAGAAACAGGATGAAACCGGGGGCATGGAAGAGTGCCTGCTTTGCCGTATCACCTATTCAATCTACTCAAACTTCCCGCCAATGCCGTCCACAATGGCGCTGAAAGCCGAAACCGGCGAATGGTTTGCGTTCGATACGCTGAAGCCGTATCGAACCGGTTACGACATGGCCGAAGCCCTGGGTTACGCATGGGCGTGCGATTGTCGCGGACGCTCACGGAACCGTTTCGATCAGCAGTTCACGCTGCGCGACAGCGACGGCCATGCCGTTCCCGATACGTTCTATACGGTCCGTTTCCCTTCTGGCGAGCTGAAGCATGGCGTTACGGATCACGCGGGACGCACAGCCCGCTACAGAACAAGCGTTCGGCAGCAACTCGCCGTATATCTCGGACACAAGGACGCTTGATGTCGGGCGTCCACTACGTAGCCGTCGAACTTGTTCACGGCAATTCCGAATCGCAGGGGCGCAGCTCGCGCTACCGGACGGACCGCGCGCGATTCATTCACATTTACATTGGCCGCAGGAGACGTAATGCCTGATGCAATTGGAAGAGCGCTAACAGATACAAGCCAGAATTCGTGCATTGACCTGCGTTGCGATAGGCACGGCAAGCCGTGGAAGCTTTCCACAAACGGATATACCTTTATGGCCGTCCTTGAAAGCGGGATTCTTAACGGTACTAATTATCTCGGTCAACGAGTGGTCGATGGCTTTATCGTACAGGTCTACAACGACGGCTATGGTATTCCGACTGTGGGGTTTGGTCATAAAGTCACCCCGCAAGACAATTTGCATGTTGGCGATGTCATACCGGTCGACCGGGCGCGCAACTTCTTTAAGAAAAACTTAATGAGTGTCGAAGCTGCAATCAATCGTGAAGTGAAGGTCTTTCTGCATCAGTACGAATACGACGCCTTAGTATCGGTCCTTTTTAATACGGGTGAGAACCACAGTAAAGTTGACGCATGGTATCCAGAAACGCGGTGTCATCACCTCGCCGCCTACCTCAATCGGGGGGAGTACAAAGAAATGGGGGACGTAATTCGCTCTTTCATTGCGCAACGGGTGCCAAAGCGCCGCAAATCCGAAGCAAAACTATTTGAAACGGGCATCTATGATGCGAGCCACTAATATTGCGATTTGTCTTTTCCTGGCATCTTCGCCAGCATATTCGTCAAGCTCGATCTACGGCTCTACGTTCGACTACACGAAGGCCACGCCGACTAGTCAATACTTCGCCGGAAAAACCGAGGAGCAAATCCAACGATTTTGCAAGAATGATGCAGTAGCAACAATGGACGTCTCGGCTTGCGCTCAGCACGATTTCGAGCGCGTTGCACAGACCCTCGAAAAGAAGGTATCCGCTATAGAGCAGATCATGGCTGACGGTGACAAGCAACTTCGGACGCGTGGCGAACCCGAGGCACTTCCCTATTTTCGGAGAGGACAGGAGAATTGGAAGTACTATCGCGACAACGAATGTTATGCCGACGTGTATGAGGCTGGACAGGCATCGTTGCGATTCGTCGAGTTTTGGGACTGCATGGCTAGAATGACCAGGAATCGGCTCGACGAACTGACAAAGCCAATTAATGAGTGAACTTATTAAAGTTAGTGTTAATCAATAAACGACCCAACCCCACTTCGGCGGGGCGATTCGCAGTCGTCGACGAGCATGAACGCGCGATGCAACGCACGCACTTTGATTGAGAGGATTGGTTTGATATGGAAAACGGGCCGTCGCGATATGTTGTTACTTACGGAATTGTTTCGATCAGCATTTTTGAAATGCTTCGTGCTAGTCATGGCGCTCTGTAGCTTTCGGTCGATTTGTGCCGGTGACGTGATCAACGATTCAAATTGCATGCAGTACATGGGCGGTGGCGGATTCGGAGATTTCGATTGCCATGAGCATCATGCAAAATCCCTTGAAATCGACAACAAGGAACTGGCAACTTCAATTAAATCGGCACGTGGCATCAAAGGCGCGAGCAAGGCTGAACTCGACCGGTACATGCGCGCGCAAGATGAATCGGCAAAGGCTTGCGATCTAGCCCCTACACTAGCTTCTGATTGGAATGTTGAGGAACCGCCAAAAACACATGTGAATATGTACGATGCCATGGGGGCGCGTTGTCATTATTCAATTCGCAAGCAGCAAAACGAATTCCTGCGCGACCTCTATGCGATCAAAACGGGTTGAAGGTCATAGCGATGCACACACCAACGGTGCCCCGCTTCGGCGGAGCACCGCAAAGCCGGACCTCGAAGCGACCCGGCACCGCTACTTCCACGCATACCTCATCCCCACCCAAAACCCCCGCGGCGCACCCGGCCCAACGAACTGTTCGTTGACCGGGGCCGCGCCGTTGAACGTATTGCCGGGTCCGGTAAAGAAGTTCGCCCCGAGTGCGCCGAAGCTCGCATAGCGCTTGTCGAGCAGGTTCGACACCGATGCGAACACCTGCAACTGTTTCGTCACCTGGTAAGTCGTGTCCATATCGATCAGCAGATAGCCGGAGATCCTGCCATTCGCGTCCTGGTTGTTTTCGTCGCCCTGCGCGTAAATGCTGCCGCGCCACGTCAGGTTCGTGCCGACGCGCCATTTCGCGGTGGCCGCGTAATCGAGCCGTAGCTTGACGGTCGTCGCCGGAATGCCGGGGATACGATCGCCGGGCCGCACGGTGATGTTGCCGTTCGCGTCGGCGCTGGAATTGCTGGGGCTGCTTTCGACCCACGTCGACTGATAAGTCGCGTCGACATAGCTATAGCTGCCAGTCAGCGTGAGCGGCCCATACCTGCTCTGCGCAGCCAGTTCGACGCCTTGCCGGCGCGTGCGCCCGACGTTCTGGAAAAAGCCCTGCGAACTGCCCGCGCCGTTGCTGCTGATGAACTCGATGTCGTTGTCGAGCGTCGTGCTGTAGGCCGCGGCGCTCCATGTCGTGTTGCCGCCGATCCTGCCGCGCGCACCGACTTCATAAGTCTTCGAAATGACCGGCTGCAACGACGGATCGGAGATGAAGTCGTTCGGCAGCGAGCACGGCGCGTTTGGATCGGCGCAGGCCAGCTCGATCGCGGTCGGCGAGCGCATGCCCTCGTTGTAGGTCGCATAAGCGGTGAGCGCCGGCGTCGGATTCCAGTTGACGCCGACCGCCGGGTTGAAGCGCGAGAACGTATGGTGGCCGTCGAGTTGCGGCTGCGTGCCGGTTTCGTCGCCGATCGTCGCATCGGCCCAGTTATAGCGGCCCGACAGCGTCAGCGACCACTGCGGCGTCAGCGACAGTGTGTCCGTGAGGTACAGGCCGTAGTTCGTGTTGTGCGTGTTCGCATTGGTCTGCTGTGAGAAATTGCCAATGCCGATCGTCGCGCGCGAATCGGTGAACGCCGCGTCCTGCGACGACTGCGTGAAGCGCGAATCGGCGGCATCGACGGCCATGCCCGCGATGAACTGGTTCTGCATGCCCCCGAGCTTGCCGAGCAGCGTCAGTTGCAGGCTCGCGCCGTAGCTGTCGGTCGTTACGGTCGACTGCAGGTTGGTCGCCTGCAACGTGTCGACGCTGCCGTCGGCGCCGATCGTGCCATAGTTGTTGTTGACGTTGCTGCTGGTGTTGGCGTTGCGAAAGTGCCGGTAGTACGCGTTGCCGCTCAACTCGACGTTGTCGTTGAAGTAATGATCGCCCGACAGCGTCAGGTAGCCGGCGCTGTTCTGATTCCGGTCCGGATACGTGTACGGTTGCCGGGGGTTGTTGAGGAACGAGCGCGGAATGGTCTGCGCGCCGTGCAGATCGTTGTCCGCGCCGCCGGCCGACAACGACAGGGTCGTGTCGGCGTCGGTATAGCGCAGCTTGCCGAACACCTGGCGAATGCGGCTCTCGTTCTGCTCGGCCCAGCCGTTGTCGTTCGCGGCATTGGCGGTGAAGTAGTAGTCGAGGTTCGGGCCGACCGTGCCGCCCTGTTCGATCTGCGCGGCCTTGCGTCCCCACGAGCCGCCCTGTATCTCTGCCTCGCCGACCGGGTTGTCCTTGCCGTTTTTGGTCGTGATCGATAGCGCACCGCCGAGCGTGTTGAAGCCGAACGCCGGGTTCGAGCCGGGGATCAGCTGCATCGTGTCGATCGCCTGTTGCGGCAGCAGGTCCCAGTTCACGACGTCGCCGAACGGCTCGTTCACGCGCACGCCGTCGACGAAAACCGATAAGCCCTGCGGCGTGCCCAGCAGCGGCGACGCGGTGAAGCCGCGATAGAACAGGTTCATCTGATACGGATTGCCCTGCGCATCGGAGAGGGTGACGCTCGGCAGATTCGCCGCGAGGAAATCGCTGAGCGTCTGGCGGTGCTGCCGTTCGATATCGGCCGCGCGGACCGTCTGCACGTTGGCCGGCACCTGCGTGAGCGGCGTGCCGATGCCGAGCAGCGGCGTGGTGCCTACGACGACGATCGGCGCGAGCGTCGTGGTCGGTGTCGCGTTGCTATTGGCGTTGTTCCCGGCCGCGGCGGAAGACGCGGAGCCTGGCGCCGACGCCGCGACCGGCGGCTCGGCCTGCGCCCACACGCTCGTGGACAGACCGGCGAGCGCGCCGCCGACGCAAAACGTGATGCCGGCGCGCCGCTGAAGCCGGCGTTTGCGGCGTGCTTGTGATCGCATGCTCATCGTTGTTGTCTCCTGCCGGCTCGATCGGTGCGCGTATCAGTCGTTGTTCGACGTTGATGCAAAGCTTCGCATACGCATCTGTAAGCCGCGCGGGAGCTTTTCCCGATCTGCCAGGGAAGCGTTCCCAAAACCCGCGCAAAACCCGCTGCGCGTGCCGGCGCTGAGTAGAATGCAAGCGTCATGTCAAGCGAACCGATCCATTCCTCTTCCGCTGACCGCCCGCCGCCGCCGTCGTCGCCGATCTGGCGCGATCTCGGCTGGGTCGTCGCCGTGACCGTGCTCGCGGCGGTGCTCGGCGCCGCGTTCGATGTCAGCGAGAAGGCCTACCGGTTCACGCGCGGCATGGAGCGCTTCCAGCTCGACGAGTTGCCGGGCACGCTGTTGGTGCTGTCCATCGCGCTGGCGTGGTTCGCCTGGCGCCGCTATCGCGATGCACGCCGCGAAGTGCGCCAGCGCCGCATGCTCGAGGAACAGGCCGAACGGTTGCTCGCAGACAACCGGCGCCTCGCCAGTCAGGCGCTGCAGGCGCAGGAACTGGAGCGCCGCCATATGGCGCGCGAGCTGCACGACGAGCTGGGCCAATACCTGAACGCGATCTCGCTCGACGCCGCGCGCATTCGCGACCTATCGGACGAGCGCGAGCCGGAGATTCATCGCATCGCACTTGGGTTGATGCAGAGCGCGACGCATGTGTACCGCGAGATCGGCGGCATGATCCGCCGGCTCCGGCCGATCGGTCTCGACGAATTCGGCTTGCCGAGCGCACTCGAACACTGCGTCGACGGCTGGCGCGAGCGCCTGCCCGACGCGTCGTTCTCGGTGACGATCGAAGGCGATTTCACCGGCCTCAGCGAGGCGCTGACGATCACGCTGTATCGGCTGGTGCAGGAAGGATTGACGAACGTGTCGAAGTTCGCGCGCCGCTCGCGCGTCGAACTGTTCATGGTGCGCGCGCCGCGCGAAGACAACGGCACGCAGATCGACGAGATCGTCGTCACGATGGCCGACGACGGCCCCGGCACCGATCTGCGGCAACCGCGCAGCGGACTAGGGCTGATCGGCATGCGCGAACGCGTCGAGGCGCTCGGCGGCGAGTTTCACGTCGCGAGCGAGCCGCAGGGCGGTTTCCTGTTTTGCGCGCGGGTGCCCGCTCAGGCGGGACTGGCCGAGCCCGTGAAGTGAAGTCCGAGGCGGCTTGCCATCTGCGCGAGCTGCACGCCGTTGTCGGCGCCGAACTTCTGCCGGATGACCGATTGGTGGTTGGCCACCGTCTTCTGACTCAAGCCCAGCTTTTCGGCGATGCTCGGCAGCGTATAGCCTTGCACGAGCAGTCGCAGCACCTCGAACTCGCGCGCCGACAACTGACGCCCCGGCGGCCCTTCGTTGAACGCGGTGCGCAGCGCCAGCGCCTGCGAGATGTCCGGGCTCAGATAGCCGGCGCGCCGGGCGATCGCGCGCACCGCTTCGACCAGCACGTCGGGTGCGCTCGCCTTGGTGACGTAGCCGAGCGCGCCGGCATCGAGCGCGCGCCGCACGAAGATCGATTCCTCATGCACGCTGAAAATCAGCACGCGCGCGTCCGGCTCGCGCGCGAGCATGCGCCGCATCGCTTCGATGCCGCTTGCGCCCGGCAGCGACACGTCCATCACGACGACATCGGGCCGCAGCGCGCAAAAACGCTGGTAGGCTTGTGCGGCGTCGCCCGCTTCGCCGCATACCTCGACGTCGGCGTTCAGTTCGAGCAGACGCCGGTAGCCTTCGCGCACGACCGCATGGTCGTCGACGAGTAGGACGGAAATGGTGTCGGCGCTCATGATCGGGCTCCCGGTGATGCTCGGTCATCGTCGCCGTTGCCGGGCTCGTCAGCCGCCGCCGCGAACTTGCGCGAGTTCGCGTCGTTGCGGAACAGGATCGGCTGTTCGCGGGCCGTGGCACTCGCCGCGGTTTGCGCTGCAGATGCCGATGCCGCGCGCTGAACGATCTTGATCACGCTTTCGTGAAACGGCGATTTGTCGCAGACGGGGTCGGCGTTGGCCGGGTCGCCGGTGAGCAGGAAGGCCTGGCAGCGGCAGCCGCCGAGGTCGCGTTCCTTTTCGTCGCAGCTGCGGCACGGCTCCTTCATCCAGTGCAAGCCGCGAAAGCGGTTGAACGCGTCGCTGTCGTACCAGATCTCACGCAGCGGCATGTCTTTCACGTTCGGCAGCGTCAGGCCGGGCAGGCCGCGCGCCGCGTGACACGGCAGCGCGGCGCCGTCGGGCGCGATGCCGAGAAACACCGCGCCCCAGCCGTTCATGCAGCGCTTCGGACGCCGCTCGAAGTAGTCGGGTACGACGAAGAAGATCTTGCAGCGCTCGCCGTGGGTGCGGCGATAACGCGCGACCACCGCTTCGGCTTCTTCGAGCTGTTCTTGCGTCGGCATGAGTTGCGCCTGATTCGCGCGCGCCCAGCCGTAGTACTGCGTGTTCGCAAGCTCCAGATATTCGGCGCCCAACGCGAGTGCCATATCGATGATCTTGTCGACGTGCGGCAGGTTGTAGCGATGCAGCACGCAGTTCATCACCATCGGAAAGCCGTGCCGTTTGAGCGCGACGGCGACGCGCTGTTTCAGCTCGAACGTGCGCGTGCTGCTCAGGAAGTCGTTCAACTGCTGCGTCGAATCCTGGAAGGATAGCTGGATGTGATCGAGCCCGGCGGCCTTCAGATCGCCGAGGCGCTGATCGGTGAGTCCGACGCCCGAGGTAATCAGGTTCGTATAGAAGCCGAGCCGGTGCGCTTCTTCGACGAGGACCTCGACGTCGTCGCGCACCAGCGGCTCGCCGCCCGAAAAGCCGAGCTGCACCGCGCCGAGCGCGCGCGCGTCGCGCAGCACGTCGAGCCATTGCGCGGTGGTCAGTTCTCGGTTGTGATCGGTGTAGTCGAGCGGGTTGTAGCAGAACGCGCAGTGCAGCGGACAGCGATAGGTCAGCTCCGCGAGCAGCCACAGCGGCGGCGGCACTTCGGCGGCCGCGCTGCCCTGCGGCTGCGCGCCGGCTTGGGCGTTCGGTTGGGAGAGATCGGTCATCGCGCTACTCCAGCCAGCCGCGCCCATGCGCGTCGGCGATGAAGGCCCGCACCTCGCTGCCGATGCCGGTCGTGTTGAACGCGTGTTCGAGCTCCGCGATCAGCGCATCGATGTCGCGTGTGCCGTCGCAGCGCTTGAGGATTTCTCCGGCGCTTTGATTGAGCTTCACCATGCCCTCCGGATACAGCAGCACGTGCGCGTTCTGCGCGGGCTCCCATTGCAGGCGGAATGGCTTCGCGATCGCGAGCGGCGTGGCGGGTTCGGCACGTGTGGAGTCGTTCATTGCGCAAACGCCTTCTCGATCGAATCGAGCATGGTCCACAGAATGTCGAGCTTGAACTGCAGGATCTCGAGCGCCCGTTCCTGCTGATCGCGTCGCGTGAAGTGGGCTAGCGTGACTTCGAGCCCGTGCTGCACGTCGCGCTGCGCGAGCGAGATGCGCGAGCGGAAATACGCGAGGCCCTCGGGATCGATCCACGGATAATGCTCGGGCCAGCTCGCGAGCCGGTCGCGATGCACCTGCGGCGCGAACATCTCGGTCAGCGACGAGCACACCGCTTCCTGCCACGGCGCGCGACGCGCGAAATTCACATACGCGTCGACGGCGAAGCGCACGCCCGGCGTCACGTGTTCGAGCGACCACAGTTCGTCGCGCGTCAAGCCGACCGCGTCCGCGAGACGCGCCCAGGTTTCGATGCCGCCTTCCGCGCCGTCGTAGCCGTCGTGATCGAGAATGCGCAGCACCCAGCGGCGGCGCGTCTCGCGGTCCGGGCAGTTCGACAATATGGCGGCATCCTTCAGCGGAATGTTGATCTGATAGTAGAAGCGGTTCGCGACCCAGCCGCGAATCTGCTCGCGCGAGCAGCCACCGCTATTCATCTTCACGTTGAACGGGTGGTGGATGTGATACGCGGTGCCCTTCGCGCGCAACTGCGCCTCGAATTCTTCACGGCTCCAGGCGGGCTGGTCGGTGCCTTGGGTCGATGTATTCGCGTCGCGTGTCGGTGTCATGTGCTGGATGTCTTTCGCGTTCATGCCGTCTCCGTTTTAGCGTCGTTTACAGCCGCGCCTCGTTACCGCATCTGTCTGTGCTCTGCACTGCGCATCTCAAAGCTGGAAGCTCATTCCGTCGTAGGCAACCTCGATCCCATGCTCGCCTAGCTCGCGCCGCTCGGGGCCGTCTTCGATCAGGATCGGATTCGTGTTGTTGATATGGATCAGCACTTTGCGGTTCGCGCCGAGCGAATCGAGTGTTTCGATCATGCCGCCCGCGCCGCTCTGCGGCAGATGGCCCATATCCGCCGCCGTCTTCTTCGACAGGCCGAGGCGGATCATTTCGTCGCCGGTCCATAGCGTGCCGTCGACGAGCAGCAGATCGGCCTCGCGCATCGCCGCGAGCACGTGCGGCTCGATTGCGCCTAGTCCCGGCGCGTAGAACACGCGCCGGCCCGATTGCAGGTTCGTCAGCATGAGTCCGATGTTGTCGCCACGCTCCGGCGCGTCGCGATGCGGCGAGTACGGCGGCGCCTTGCTCGATAGCGGCAGCGCGTCGATGCGGATGCCGGGCAGCGCCGCGACGGCGAGCGGCGCGCCGTCGAGCGCAATACGGCGATGCTCGACTCCGCAGTAGTGCGACAGGATCGGCGCGATCGGCAAGCCGGAGCGCAGGTCTTGCCAGACCGCATCGGTCGCGTACAGCGGCAGCGGCGTATCGCGTTCGCGCAGCATCAAGAGGCCGGTCACGTGGTCGATCTGCGCGTCGATCACGAGTACCGCGGCAATGCCGCTGTCGCGCGCGCGCCGAGCCGGCTGAAGCTCGCGATGCGCGGCGATCTGCGCGAGCAGATCGGGCGATGCGTTGACGAGCAGCCAGTCCTCGCCGTTCGTGCTGACCGCGATCGACGACTGCGTGCGGCGCGTCGCCTTCACCGTGCCGCGACGCACGCCGTCGCAATTGCGGCAATTGCAGTTCCACTGCGGAAAGCCGCCACCCGCCGCCGAGCCGAGTACCTTGATCTTCATGCCGCGCGACGCAGGTTGCTGCGCCCCTCGTCGACGGTGGGAACGAACATCGCGGCGAGCACGTGCGCGACGCGCGCGTGCAGCGCGGGGTCGCTCGTCAGATGACCTGCCGCGCTCACATACTCGACGCGCGCGGACGGCACCGCGCGAGCGAGGCGCCGCGGATTGCCGCGCGGACACACCGGATCGCGCGAGCCGTGCACGGCCGCGATCGGCACGCCGGCCGCGGCCGCGCGACGCGCGAGCGAGAGCAAACGGGTTTCGCCGAGCCAGCAGCGATGCGCGAGGTAGTGCGCCTGAATCCGGTACTTGCCGATCAGCTTGCGGGCGTGGCGTTGCGAGTCGCGTGCGTGTCGCTGGTTCGCCAGCCGTTGTGCGGCGCGTGGCGGCGATGCGCTCGCGAGCACCGCGTTTTCATAGCCGCGCCAGGCTAGCGCGAGCGTGCGTTGTCGCGCTTCGTTCGCGCCGTATTGCAAGCTCGCGGCGCAACGCGCGGCTAGCGTCGCGGCTTGCTTGCAGCAAGCGGCGGCGCGCAGTCTCGACCACGCACGCGGCGCACGCTTGCGCGACGTGACGAACAAGCCGCGCACTTCGCGTGCGGACGTCAGAAACAGGCCGCGCAGCACGACGCCCGTCACCGACTGCGGACACTGTCCCGCATACGCGAGCGCGAGCGCCGCGCCCCACGATCCGCCGAACACGCCCCAGCGCGCGAAGCCGAGCCGTGCGCGAATCGCTTCGAGATCGGCGATCAGATAGTCGGTGCGGTTGTGGCGCACGCTGCCGTGCGGCGTCGATGCACCGGTGCCGCGCTGGTCGATCAGCACGACGCGAAAGCGCTGCAGATCGAAGAGCCGCAGCACGCTGGATTGACTGCCGCTGCCCGGGCCGCCGTGCAGCACCGCGACCGGCACGCCGTCGCGCGCGCCGGCGAGCGCGTACCAGACGCGATGACCATCGCGCGTGCGCAGGGTATGCGCTTCGAGCGCAGCGGCTGGTCGGATGCGGTGCGACGCGCGGCGGATCGTCATGGCAGCATCCTCGCCAGCAGGTTGTCGCGATCGATCCACTGATGCTTGAACGCGCCCGCCACGTGCAGCACGATCAGCACGATCAGCGCGTAGGCGATGGCGTGGTGAAGGCCGAAGAACAGCGCGCGCAGATGCGCGTCGTCCCAGCCCCACTTCGGCAGCAGGATGCCCCAGAAGCGCGTGCCGTAGGTGTTGAACGACGAGCCGAGGTACCCGGCAAGCGGCATCGCCACCATGCCGACATATAAAAGACCCTGCGTAGTGCGCGCGGCGGCGCGTTGCCACGGTGGCATCGGCGGTAGCGGAGGCCGGTGAAGGACCAGCCGCGCGGCGATGCGCAAAAGCACCAGCAGGAAAACCGTCAGTCCGAGCGACTTGTGCAGATTGATCAGCGTCGCTTTGACAGGCAAGCCCTTCGGCAATCCGACCATATAAAGCCCGAGCGCGAGCAGTCCGACGATGCCGAGCGCGATCAGCCAATGCAGCGCGATCAGCAGCCCGGCATAGCGCGGGCCGCCGACGCTGGCGTGTGCGTCGACGTCGATATCAGGCTTCGCGTTGGCAGAATTCGCTGTCGTCATGCCCCTGTCTCCATGCGTTTCAGTCTTGGCCGACATCGCGCTGCGTTAGCCGACGATCAGTATTTCGCCGCGGCCGTCGACCGCAAGGTCGCCCGTCAAACGGACCGGCAAACGATCCGCGCGCCACTGCGAAAACGGCGCGATTTCGGCTGCGAGACTGCGTATGAGCAATGACCAGAATACGTCGAATCCGTGTCCGCCGCCGGTGAAACTCGGGGGCGGCGCAGGCTCGGGCCGGTGCGCGAGCAGCAGCGTGCCGCGCCTCATTGCATAGGCATAATGCGCGCCCAGTTGCCCCGCCACGCCGACGGTCCCCGCCACCAGCCGCGACGCGGCGAAGTCGCCCGCGTTGCCGCCGACCAGCACGAGGCCGCGGCGCATCCGGTCGGCGAGCCGTGCGCCCGCGTTGCCGTGGATCGTCAGCGTGCCGCCGCTCATGCCCTCCATGTCGCCCGTCAGCGCACCGGCGGCGAAATCGCCGCTATCGCCGCGCACCGCGAGGCGCCCGCCGTGCATTTCGCAGCCGGTGAAGTGCCCCGCGTCGCCGTCGATGTCGAGTAAGCCGCCGCTCATCCTGAAGCCGCTGTAGTCGCCGACCGGGCCGCGCGCGATGAGCCTTCCCCGGTCCATCTGCGCGCCGAGCCGATCGAGCCACCGCGCGGCGCCGTCGATCAGCAGCGTGGCCATCTCGTCGCCGGACGCGGGTGCGGGATCGCGCGAAACCTCGAATACGTCGCCGACCGCACAGCGCTCGTTGCCGCCCGGCAGCACGATGCGCTCGATCTCGGCCACGCTCATGCTGGCCAGCGCCGCCGGTGACAGCGCCGCGGCATCGACGCGAAAGCCGGGCGGTGTCTTCGCACGCAACCTGGTCGTGCTCATGCGCGGCTCCCGTCGAGCCCCGCCGCCAGTTCGTGCAAGTGAAAGTGGTACGGCCCGAGCTTGCCGCCATAGTTGCCGGCCGAAATTCGCAGCACGCCGGCCGCGCGGCCGAGTCCGGCGGCCGCGTCGATACCGGCCGTCATCGCGGCGCCGACGTCGGCGTCGGTCAGGCCGTCGATGACGATCTCCAGCACGCAGCCCACCTCCGCGCTCAACTCGCTGCGCCGCGCGAGGCCGATCAGGCTCGGGCAGAACGCGTCGTTGGTCGACGCGGTCGCGCCCGCGTACTTCGAGCCGATCTTCGAGCCCGAGCGGACGATGCCGCCGGGAAACGGCATGATCACGTTCGGCAGCCGGCGCATCGCCGCGACCGCGGCTTCGGCGGCCGCGAGCGCGGCGCCCTGGTCGCGCGCGAGCAGCAGCAGGTTGCCGCCGCCGACGGCCTTGACCGTCGCCGCCGTGTCTTCGCAGACGAACTCGCCGTCCATCACCGGCACGCGCCAGTAACGCGTGGGCCCGTTGCCTGCGTCGATCATCTTTGCGATCTGCCAGCCGTCGCCGAAAAAGCGCAGCGCGCTGCCGAGCGGCGCCGGGTCCGACAGCGGCGCGCGGCTCGTGGCCGGATCGATGCCGCCATACACGGCCGTGCTCGGGCAGGTGAGCACGCACTGTCCGACGCGCCGCCCGATCTGCTTCGCAAGCTCCTTCGACGACACCGCGAACAACAGCACCGCGACGCCGGGCCGGCCGTCGGGCGTTGCCTCGGGCGCGAGCGCGCGCTCGATGCCCGCCTCGCAGCCGCAGCCGATCACCGAGGTCGCGAAGCCCGCCAGCGAGTTCGCCGCGTGCATCGCCCACGTCGGCGTGTGCGCGGTGATCACGAGCCGGGTCGCCTTCATCGGAAAGGCTTCGGCAAAGGTCGCGTCGATCGCGGTGCCGTTGATGTCGAGCGGGGCGGGAGCGTTCATCGTGGCCGCGTCAGGTTAGGCATTCGACGGGCAACAGCCGTCCGCCGCGGCAGCAGCGGCACGCCTCGTCGTCGCTGATCGCGGCATGGGCGAAGTTGCTCGCGAGATTGGCATCGCTATACGCGCGCAACGTCTTCTCGATGCCACGATCGTACTGCGGCGCGACGAAGTGGATGCCACCCGTCGGCGTCGCGACCAGCGTGCCGTCGCGCGCAACCAGTTCGCCGTCCTTGAACACATAGGCCGGCGACGTGAACATCCGCTCGCGGTCCGGCTGGTCGCGATAGACGGCGATATCCGCCGCCGCGCCCGCGCCGAGATGGCCGCGATCGTGTAGGCCGAGCAGCCGCGCGGGACCGGCGCGCGTGATGATCGCAATCTCGTACAGTGAGAATTCGCGCTTGAGCTCCGGCAGCGCACTGGCGACCTGCGCTTCGGGATGCAGCTTCGCAAGCTGCTCATCGCGAAACGGCTTGTCCATCAGCAGGCGAATCAGATGCGGATAGCTGGTGAACGGGCCGCCGTTCGGATGGTCGGTGGTCATCGCGACGCGCCACGGGTCGTCGACGAGCAGAAAAATCTCGAGCCCGATGATCCATTGCAGCGCGTTCACATAGCTCTGTTCGCGGTAGCGAAACGGTAGAACGCCGCAGCCCGCATCGCACTCGATATCGCCGACGACCCACTTGTGCGGCCTTGCGAGCGGCGCATTGCGGAACTGCATCATCGTGTCACCCGAGGCCGTGACGGTCTGCCCGAAGATGATCTGGCCGACGTCGATCGATACGTTCGGGCGTGCGTTCACGGCCTCGGCAATCTGCCGCGCGCCCGACGAAAACTTGCGTGAACCGTCGGTGCCATAGCTGTGAAACTGGATATGCGTCAGATGAATCGGCAGGCCGTCGGCGGCGTCCATCGTCGCGATCGTCGAAACGAGGTTGCCGGGCACGCCGAGATTGCTGGTGTGCACATGCAGCGGATGCGGCACGCGCAGCTCGGTCAGCGCGCGCGTCAGCGTGCGCAGCACGTCGCGCGGCGTGATGCCGTAGTGCGCGTGCGGCTCGTCGACGTCGAGCGAGCGCTGATTGAACTTGAACGCCGAGATGCCGCCGGGGTTCACCACCTTGACGCCGAGCGCCTTGCTCGCGTCGATCGTCCAGCCGACGTAATCGCGCAGACGTTCGAAGTCGTCGCGCGCGGCCAGCATGCGCAGGAACAGTTCGTCGTTGCCGAGCATCACGTACGCGCCGTGATCGATGATCGGCGTGTCACCCATCTCGAGGTGCGTGTGGCGTGCGTTGGACGGCATCATCGCCGGCTCGAACGCGGCCGTGTAGCCCATTTCGGCGTAGCGGTAGCCGGTCGCGAGCGTGCCCGGCGTGCACACGCCGCACGACGGCAGACGCAGATAGCGGCCGTTGTCATCGCGCACCGCTTCGTAGGCGGCCTCGCGCGGCGCATCGGCGCGATGGTCCTCGGGCAGCAGCAGGCGCGACAGATTGGTCTTGCCGCCACCGATATGCGAATGCAGGTCGATGCCGCCGGCCATCACGATCATGCCGGTCGCGTCGTATTCGCGATCGGCGGGCGTGGTCGGCGGTACGTCGACGATGCGGCCGTCGCGGAACGTCAGGTCGCGGCGCTCACCGTCGACGTGGTTAGCCGGGTCGAACAGCGTGCCGCCCTTGAGCCGGACGAGCGTCATGGCTGATCCTCGCGCGGACTGAATCGTTCGCTCAGTCGCCCGCTCAACTGCGCGGCAATCGACGCCACCGACTCCAACGCAACACCGCGCGCGGCGGTGAGCGGCATCACGACCGTACCGTCGACGCGAAACAGATGCCCGCCGCTGTCGATGCCCGGGGTCGCGACCGGCACGAACACGGTGTTCGCGCCGCGCGCTCTCGCGGCATCCGCGAGCGCCGGATGGCCGAGCACGATCAACGGAAGCGCGGGATCGAGCGACGCGGGCCATGGCTGCGGAGCGAAGCTCGCGATCCACAACAGCGCATCCACTTCGCGTTCGGCGAGCAGCCGCGCCGTGCGATAGCGGTACGGATCGTGATCGAGCGGCGCGCTGCCCGTGACCCGCGCCGGCATCGACACGCGCGTGCGCAGCGGCAAGCCGGACAGCCACGTGACCGTCTGATTGACCGTCAACGCGCCGTCGTCGCCGCCGAGCGCGAGACACGCGGCGCGCGTCGTGCGATTCACGGCCTTCACGATCCGGTTCAGCGCTTCGGTCAACAGCGCCGCGTGCGGCGCGGGCAGTGCGGCCGGTTCGTAGACGATCACCGTGTAGCGCGCGCCGGCGATGCGTGCGTGCAACGACGCGAGCGCGTCACCGCCGTTGCCGGCGCCTTCGCGCAGCGCCGCCGCGTCGCGTCCTTCGGCGAGCGCCGACCATAGCGCGAGCGTGTCGTACGCATCAGCGTCGCGCAGCAGCGTGTCGATGCGCGTTTGCGCGAAGCCGGCCGCGGCCGGGTCCGCCTCGCAGCCGACGAACACCAGCTCGCGCGCGAGTTCGCTGCCCGCTAGCGCGCGCGTGAAAAAGCGCGGGTAGCGCCGCGACGGCTGACAGCCGAAAAACACGAGCAGGTCCGCGCGCGCGCGCACTTCGGACAGTGTCGTGAAGAACGAGCCGCGGTCCTGCAATGCGAGCGTGGCGGGCGTCAGCGCATCGCCGTGCAGATGATCGAGGATCGCGCCGCAGGCCGCAGCGAGCGGATACAGCGCGCGGGTGCCGGCGACGTCGGTGGCGAGGCCGCCGAACAGCGGGCGGCGCGCGTTCGTGAGCCACTGCGCGGCGCGCGCCAGCGCCGCATCCCTGTCCGCTTCGTTGCCGTCGACGCTGCAACCGCAGCGCGCGTCCCGCGCGCCGTAGTGGGTGAGCGCGTGAGCGAGCCGCGAACATTCGGTGTCCCGCACGTCGAGCGTGCCGTCGTCGTGGCAAGCGGCGACCAGGTCGTCGCATAGCAAAGGGCAGAACGGACAGATCCAGTCGCGTGTGAGCGCCGCGGCGCGCGTGGCGCTCGGGCCGGGGGGCGACGTATCGAGGGAGGGGCTATGCATGGGGCAGGTTTAGCAAGCTCCGTGCCGAAAGTTTCGACGAGGGCTCGCGAACGAGCGCCATGCCGAAGCGGACCGCGCGTACGGTCGTGCCGCTTTACATTCAGTGGATCAACATGCGCGAGGTAGCTGCGGCAACCGTGCCTGATCGCGTGTCGGCGTTCCGGTTCAAAGGCACGCTGCGCCATACAACGTGTGTGCCGTTCTGGAGCAGAGTGTCACGCGCGAACTGTCCAGCTTGTGTTCCGTTTACATAAAGCGCCGCTGGATCGTATGGCATGGAAATTGTGTGCAAGGCCTACGCGCAATCGGAATGCGCGCAGTCGATCTTTTGATCGTGCAGCGCCGATGCCACCAGCCACGCGCTCGCGCCGGTACCGGCCGCGGCGGCCAGATCGTCGCGATTGCGGATGCCGCCCGCGCCGATCAGCGTGGTGTGGGCGGCGGCTTGCGCGCGCAGGCGCTCGAAGGTCGCGAGATCGGGGCCGGCGTAGCTGCCGACCTGATCGAGCGTCATCGCGATTACGCGCGACGGCCACCAGGCCGAAGAGCGGTCGAGCGCGGTCGCGGCGAGCAGTTCGCCCGCGCGATGATCGAGCGACAGGATCGGCGCGAGACCGGCGTGCTGTGCAGCATGCAGCGCATGGATGTCGTGCAGCGTCTCCGAGCCGAAAACCGGCACGAGGGTCGCGAGGTGGGAACCGGCAGCATGGCTGCCGTGCTGGTCGTGGCGCTCGGTGACAGCGTCGTCGATGCGCTGGAACAGCGCACGCATCGACGGGTAGTCGGCGAAACCGGCGTCGAGCCACAGCTCGATGCCGGGCAGGGCGGCGCGCAACGCGGCGAGTGTCGACGCATGCGCGCCGCGCTGCAGGATCGCGCCGAGATCGGCGATATAGAGCGTGCGTGCGCCGCTGACTTCGAGCAGCGCGCGCGCGATGACAAGTGGGTCGCTCGTCGCGGCGAGGCGGGACCGGATCGGCCGATAGGCGTTCCGCTCGCCGCGCACCGCGCGCACGACATGGCCGTCGAGCAGATCGAGAACAGGTATCACCAGCATAAGGGCGCTTTCCTTTGACCAAGATCTTTGTCTATGAGTATCTCACCGGCGGCGGCATCGACCCCGAGTTCGCCGACCCTGGCAGTCTTGCCGATTTGAGCGCGCTGATTGTCGAAGGACGCGTGATGCGCGACGCGCTGGTGGCCGCTCTGCGTGAACTCGACGGCGTGCACGTGAGCTTCGCGACCTCACGCTTCGAAACGCTAGCGGCGGGCGGCGCTCATTGTATGGCCGCGCCCGGCGAATCGATGACGGCATTCGTCGCGCGCGCGGCGCGCGAGCACGATTACGCGTGGGTCGTCGCGCCGGAATGCGACGGGCTGCTGCTGCGCTTTCACGATGCGGTCGGCACCGTGCGCTGGCTCGGCTGCACGAAGGAAGCGATCCGCGTCGCGTCGAGCAAGAGCGCGAGCGCGGCGTGTTTTGCCGCGCATGGCATTGCGACGACGCCGGCGCTCGAACCGGGCGACACGGCGGCGCGGCACGCAGACCGCTGGGTCGTCAAACCGGACGACGGCGCGGGCGGCCTGGACACGGTCGTGTACGAGAGTTTCGCCGATGCCTGCGCCGAATACGACGCGCGCGCGGCCGCGGCGCGCAATCCGGTGCTGCAGGCGTGGGTCGAGGGCGAGCCGTTGAGCCTGTCGCTGATCTGCCACGGCGACGCTGCCGAGCTCGTCAGCATCAACCGTCAGCAGATCGGCCTGAGCGGCGGCGCGTCGGGCGACGCCGCGCGGATCGTCGAGTTCGACGGCGTGCTGGTCGATCAGATCGATCGTCGCAGCGACATGGGTCGCACGCTCGACACGCTCGCGCAACGCGTCGCGCGAGCCATACCGGGACTGTGCGGCTTCGTCGGCATCGACGTCGTGTGGCATCCGCAACGCGGGCCAGTCGTGATCGAAGTGAATCCGCGTTTGACGGTCGCTTTCGCGGGGCTGTCGGCGGCGCGCGGGAGCGCACTGACACGCGCGCTGCTGAGCGCGCACGGCGTGCGCATTGAGCGCAGCGGCGCGCCGCGCGTGAATGCGCCGGCGCTCGAGGTGCGCTCTTGAGCCCCGCCCGCTCGAACCCGGCGGCGCGGTTCGGCTGGGACGTCGGCGGCGCGCACGTGAAGGTGTCGCTCGTCGACGGCGGCGGCACCGTGCTCGACGTCGCGCAATGGCCGTGTCCGCTATGGCAGGGACTCGACCATCTGCATCGCACGATCGACCTCGTTTTCGAGCGCTGGCCGCAGGCTCGCACGGATGCCGCGCAGCATGCGGTGACGATGACCGGCGAGATGGTCGACCTGTTCGCGGATCGCGCCGAAGGCGTGCGCGCGATCGTCGCCGCGCTCGCGCAGCGGCTCGGTTCATCGCTGCATTTCTATGCCGGCGCCGCCGGCTGGCTCGCCGCCGCCGACTGCGCGGCCGGCTGGCGTCACGTCGCGTCGGCCAACTGGCTGGCAACCGCCAGCTGGGTCGCTACGGGCATGGCCAACGCGTTGCTGATCGACATCGGCAGCACCACCACCGACATCATTCCGATCGTCGACGGCCGCGTCGTCGCGCGCGCCGCGACGGATGCGGGCCGGCTCGCGACCGGCGAACTCGTCTACCACGGCGTCGTGCGCACGCCGTTGTGCGGCGTCGCGCATCGGGTCGAATTCGGCGGCGCCACGCTCAACGTGATGAACGAATGGTTTGCGACGACCGCCGACGTCTACCGGCTGACGGGCGAACTGGACCCGCTGCACGACGTGCAGCCGAGTGCCGACCAGGGGCCGAAAACGCAGGCGGCGAGCCGCGTGCGCCTCGCGCGGATGATCGGGCGTGACGCGCAGGACGCGTCGGAGCTCGAATGGCTGCACCTGGCGCGACGTTGGCGCGCGCTGCAGTTGCGCGAAATCGGCGCGAATCTGATGCGCGTGGTCGCCGCGCATCCGGCGCTCGCGACCGCGCCGCTGGTGAGCGCCGGCTGCGGCCGTTTCCTCGTCGCCGCCTTGGCGCGCGACGAAGCGCGCGGCTATATCGACTTCGGCGCGTTGGCGGGCGTGCCGGAAGCTTGCGCGGCGTGGGCGGCGACCTGCGCGCCGAGCGTGGCGGTCGCGCTGCTCGCGGCGCGCGAACAACCGGAAGCCCGACGGCAACGCACGCGTGGCTTCGCCGCGCGCGTCGCATGAGGAGACGGATGCGGCGCGCCCGCGCATGGGTAGCGCAAAGAGGCACAGTGGGGCCGAGAGGGCGAGCGGGACAAGTTCGGTGATGAACGAGGTTGCAAAACGACGCGACCCGGGCCGGGCACTCAACTGGACGTGAGGGCAACAGTCATGTGGGTGGTCAAGATCGGAGGCAGCCTGAGTCACGACCCGGCGCTGCGCCACTGGCTCAGCGAGCTATGCGAAGTCGGCGGCGGACGCGTGGTCATCGTGCCCGGCGGCGGCGATTTCGCGGACAAGGTGCGCCAGTACCAGGGCGAGTGGAACTTCGACGACCTGGCCGCGCATAACATGTGTCTGCTTGCGATGACGCAATACGCGCTGCTGATGCAGGGCGTCTCGCCCGAACTGGTGATCGCGTCGAGCGAGGCGAAGATTCGCCGCACGTTGCGCGACGGCCATGTGGCCGTGTGGGTGCCCACCGCGCTGATGCGCGACACGCCCGACGCGATGAGCAACTGGGACACGACCTCGGACAGCCTCGCCGCCTGGCTATCGACGATGCTCAACGCGGAGCGGCTCGTCGTCGTGAAATCCTGTCCGATCGCCGCCGACGATCCGCTCGAAACGCTGGCCGCGGCGGGGGTGGTCGACCGCAGGTTCGTCGACTACGTGAGCGATGCGAACTATGTGGTCGAGCTGCTCGACAAGAGCAACGTCGCGCTGATGCGCGACCGTTTGCTGAATATTCCGGTGATGTGAGCGACTGCTAGAGCCGCGTCGCGTTCGTCGTCGAGCCCGGCAACGGCGCGGCGCTATCGACGCGTGCCTCTGCGGCCGGCCGATGCAGCGCGCTCGCCCATTGCGCGACGCGCTCGGGGTCGAGCCGCGAGCGTCGCCCGTCGGCGCACAGCGCCGTGCGAAAACCGGCCACGTCGGGCGCCAGCGCGCGGATCTGCGGCAGTTGCGCCCAGCCGAGAGCGCCCGCGATGCCCGCCATCGCGCCGCGCTGGCGCGCGAGCCGCAACCAGCGCGCGAGCGTGTCGACGTCGACGTGATCGAACAGCGTGCCGCTGTCCTTGCTCGCGGTATCGAACATCAGGCCGGCAAAGCCGAGCGCCGCGGTGTGGCTGACCAGCTCGTCGTCCATGCCGCCGTCGCACAGCAGCACCGGTACGACGGTGGCCGGCAGATTCGCGAGCTGCTCGATGCAGCGGCGCGCGGCGGGTCCGCGCGCCACGCCGACCTTCACGTAGTCGACGCCGGCGTCGCTGACGTCGATCACGCGCGCGGCGATCTCGTCGAACGCATCGGCGGGCACGTCGCCGATCGCCGCGCTGATCGGCTTGACCGGGTAGCGCGCGCGCAGCTGCCGCGCGATGTTCGTGATGGCGCCGATCGGCAGGCCGCCGAGCGCGCCGTCGTTCGGCTCCTTGAGATCGATCAGCTCGGCGCCGGCGCGCGCGGCGTCGAATGCTTCGTCAGCCGAGCGAACGCTCGCGAGCAATGCGGTCATCGGGGTTCTCCGCGGGGGAAGGGGTTCAGTGATGGACCGAAGTAGCGGCCTGAGTCGCCGCGCCTTCGAGGCTCGCGCGATATCGCGCGACCGCGGCGACGAGCCAGCCCCATGCGGTGCGCTCGTTTTCGCCGGCGGTTTTGTCGATCGCGATCTGCAGATACGCCATTTCGCGATCTACCTTGTCGGCCGGCAGCATGAAGAGCCGGCTTACCAGAATCGCGCCTTCCACGACAGCCGACTGCGCGCGATTGAAGCCCGGGAACGGCGCGTGGTTTTCGCGGTACACGCATTTCATCACCAGCACCGGGCGCTCGGCGTCGTCGCGCAGTTCGTCGAGTTCCAGCTCGGCGTGCGCGAGCGATTCGGCGAGACGCACGCTCGCGACGTGGCTGGCGCGCATGGTCGGCCAATCGGTCGCGCAGTGCGTGACGCAGCCCGCGAAGACGCGCACGTCGGTGGTGAAATTCAGCACCGCCGCGCGCGTCGCGATGACGTTGTCGAGCGTGACCGACGGGCGGAAAGGCGCAAGGATGACGCGCTCACCCTCGTAGCGCACGCCCATCGGCGCGATATGAGGACGGCCATCGCACGCTGCCGTGGTGACGATCGTTTCGTGGATCATGGCTGGGAACGTGTGTCCCGACAGCGCCGAAAGGCCGGCCGTCAGCAGAGGTCGAACACAGATTGGAACCGCAAAGGGGCCGCGGCGTGCGGCCCGGTTGCGGGCTTAACGCGTAGCGACATACATCACGATTTCAAAACCGAGGCGTACGTCGGTATAGCTTGGAGTCGTCCATTGCATAGGTGCTTTCTCCATCGGTTGAAACTACGGTTGGAACAGCGTTGCGCCGCCGGCCGGCATGATGCCCGGTGTCGACGGCAACCGGCATGACGCAAGCTCCGTGCCCATGAGCGTGCCGGCCGGCCAGGCGGGCGTGCATACGACAGGCAATACAGCACCCGGCGAATTGCGCCGCGCCGTGGCGTCCGCGCGGGTTGCCCGATGCAAGCCGCCGCGCGGTGTGGCGAAAACGAAGCAAAGTGTTCCATCGCGATCCGCTGATTCGATTGCGCTGTCACATCATGCCCGCATCGCTCACCGATACATTCTGCTCTCATTCGCGTCGCATGGCTCGAAAAACAACCTCACGATGTGATAGCGATAACGGATCCGTTAAGTCTGCCAAATAAAATCGTGAATTCCCCTTGGGCGTGTCCGTGCCTACAGTGCAACTCAAGCGCTTGGTTCTTCCGGCAGCGCGCCTGCCATCTTCGAGGACACGTCATGAACGATTTCAGTCAACCGCCGATCCAGCCCGAACCTCATGCGCGCGATCCGCTCAATCCGCGCGAGCGGTACGCGGCAGGCGTGATGAAATACCGCGAGATGGGGTACTGGCAACCGGACTACGAACCGAAAGACACCGATGTGATCGCGCTCTTTCGCATCACGCCGCAACCCGGTGTCGAACCCGAGGAAGCGGCGGCCGCGGTGGCCGGCGAATCGTCGACCGCGACGTGGACGGTGGTGTGGACCGACCGGCTCACCGCCTGCGACATGTATCGCGCGAAGGCGTATCGCGTCGAGCCGGTGCCGGTTTCTCGCGCCGACGAACCGCAGTACTTCGCGTACATCGCTTATGAACTCGATCTGTTCGAAGAGGGCTCGGTCGCGAACCTGACCGCGTCGATCATCGGCAACGTGTTCGGCTTCAAGCCGCTGAAGGCGTTGCGGCTCGAAGACATGCGCATTCCCGTCGCGTATCTGAAGACCTTCCAGGGGCCGCCGACCGGCATCGTCGTCGAGCGCGAACGGCTCGACAAATATGGACGGCCGCTGCTCGGCGCCACGGTCAAGCCAAAGCTCGGTCTGTCAGGCAAGAACTATGGACGCGTGGTCTACGAAGGCCTGCGCGGCGGCCTCGATTTCCTGAAGGACGACGAGAACATCAACTCGCAGGCGTTCATGCATTGGCGCGACCGCTTCCTGTTCGCGATGGACGCGGTGAACCGCGCCCAGGCCGAAACCGGCGAGCTCAAAGGGCATTACCTTAACGTGACGGCCGGCACGATGGAGGACATGTACGAGCGCGCCGAATTCGCCAAGGAACTGGGTTCCTGCATCGTGATGATCGACCTCGTGATCGGCTGGACCGCGATCCAGTCGATGTCGCGCTGGGCTCGCAGGAACGACATGATCCTGCACCTGCATCGCGCGGGGCATGGCACGTACACGCGGCAACGCAACCACGGCATCTCGTTTCGCGTGATCGCCAAATGGCTGCGCATGGCGGGCGTCGACCACGCACATGCGGGTACCGCGGTCGGCAAGCTCGAAGGCGATCCGCTGTCGGTGCAGGGCTACTACAACGTGTGCCGCGACGCGCACAACACGGTCGATCTGTCGCGCGGCATTTTCTTCGATCAACCATGGGCCGGCTTGCGCAAGGTGATGCCGGTCGCCTCGGGCGGGATTCACGCGGGGCAGATGCATCAGCTGCTGGACCTGTTCGGCGACGACGCGATCCTGCAGTTCGGCGGCGGCACGATCGGCCATCCGGCCGGCATCCAGGCCGGCGCGACCGCGAACCGCGTCGCACTCGAAGCGATGGTGAAGGCGCGCAACGAGGGCCGCGACATTCTGCGCGAAGGGCCCGACGTGCTCGAAGCCGCCGCGCGCTGGTGCACGCCGCTCAAGCAGGCGCTCGATACATGGCGCGACGTGACTTTCAACTACGCATCGACCGATACGCCCGATTTCGCCGCCACGCCGACGGCGGCCTAGCCAAGCCGAGCTTTTCCCGCGAGCGCTCGCGAGCGCCTCCGCCACGCGGTGCAACGGCACCGCGTGGGGCACCGTTGACGCCGTTCTAACGCGACATCCATCCACGAGGTTCGTCATGCGTATCACTCAAGGAACGTTTTCTTTTTTGCCCGAGCTGACCGACGAAGAGATCGGCCTTCAGATCGATTACGCGCTGCGCCAGGGCTGGGCCTGTTCGGTCGAATTCACCGACGACCCGCATCCGCGCAACACCTACTGGGAAATGTGGGGTCTGCCGATGTTCGACCTGCACGACGCGGCCGGCGTATTGCAGGAGGTCAGGGCTTGCCGCGAGGCGCGGCCGCAGCACTACATCAAGGTCAACGCGTTCGACTCGGTGCGTACTTTCGAGACGATGCGCCTGTCGTTCATCGTCAACCGGCCGGACGTGGAGCCGGGCTTCCGCCTGTTGCGCCAGGACGCGCAGGGACGCACGCAGCGCTACAGCATGACGGGCTATGCGGGCGACCGGCCCGCGGGCGAGCGCTATGGCGCGGCGGGCTGATGCCTATAACAGGTCGCACGACCCCACCCGCAGCGAGGAGGAACCATGACAGACGCCGCCACCGTGGACGCACGCTTCGCGTCTACCGCGCACAGCGACGCCGCCGCGCCCCACATCGACCTCGCGGCGCTGTACCGCGACTCGGGCATCGGCGCCGTGCTCGGCGAACTCGATCGCGATCTGGTCGGGCTCGCGCCCGTGAAAACGCGCATTCGCGAAGTGGCCGCGCATCTGCTGGTCGAACGTGCGCGGGCTTCGCTGGGTCTCGCGGGCGGCGCGCCGACCTTGCACATGTGCTTCTCCGGCAATCCCGGCACCGGCAAGACGACGGTCGCGCTGCGCATGGCCGAAGTGCTGCACCGGCTCGGCTACATTCGCCGCAATCATCTGGTGTCGGTCACGCGCGACGATCTGGTCGGCCAGTACATTGGCCACACCGCGCCGAAAACGCGCGACGTGCTCAAGCGCGCGATGGGCGGCGTGCTGTTCATCGACGAAGCGTACTACCTGTATCGCCCGGAGAACGAGCGCGACTACGGGCAGGAAGCGATCGAAATCCTGTTGCAGACGATGGAGAACCAGCGCAGCGACCTGGTCGTGATTCTGGCCGGCTACGCAGCGCGGATGGAAGTGTTCTTCGAGAGCAATCCGGGTTTCCGGTCTCGCATCGCGCATCACATCACGTTCCCCGACTACGCGGAAACGGAGCTGCTCGAGATCGCCGAGCGGATGCTCGGCACCCTGCATTACCGCTTCGATGCGGCGTCGCGCCGCGCGTTCGGCGACTATCTGGCACGCCGCATCCGCCAGCCGAATTTCGCCAACGCACGCTCGGTACGCAATGCGCTCGACCGCGCGCGGCTGCGCCAGGCAAACCGCCTGTTCGCTGACGCATTGCAAGGCGGCGAGCCGATCGACGCCGCCACGCTGACGCTGATCGATGCCGCCGACGTGCGCGCGAGCCGCGTGTTCGACGAGCCGCAGCAGCCGTCGCCATCGCCTTGCACCGCGCGCGCCGTCCCGGCGCCGCCGGGCTGAATCACGACACCCTCGACGGAGAACGCCATGCAGGACGGACGCACGACACTTTCGAAGTTCCTGATCGACACCCTCGATCGACCGCCATGTCTGGACGACACGCGCGACCCCGCAGCACTCTGCGCGCTGCTGATCGACGTGGCGGCAGCCATCAAATCCGTGTCGGCGATGCTGACCAAAGGCGCGCTCGGCGGTCACTACGGTTCCGCGCAGACCTTCAACACGCACGGCGAGGAGCAGAAGAAGCTCGACGTCTCGACCAACGACATCTTCGTGCAGCAGTGCGAGTGGGACGGCTTGCTGGCGGCGATGGTCTCCGAGGAAATGGAGCACGTCTACGCGGTTCCGCCGGGCTATCCGCGCGGCGAATATCTGCTCGCGTTCGATCCTCTCGATGGCTCGTCGAATATCGACATCAACGGCGTGGTCGGCTCGATCTTCTCGGTGCTGCGCACGCGCGACCTCGCGGAGGATGCGACCAGCGAAGCGGCCTTCCTGCGGCCGGGCTGCGAGCAGGTCGCGGCCGGCTACGCCGTGTATGGACCGTCGACGATGCTGGTGCTGTCGGTCGGCAATGGCACGCATGGCTTCACGCTGGAGCGCGACATCGGCAACTTCGTGCTCACGCATTCGAACATCCGGATTCCGGAAGAAACGGGAGAGTTCGCGATCAACGCGTCGAACGAGCGCTTCTGGGAGCCGCCGGTGCGCCGCTACGTGCAGGAATGCAAGGACGGCCGCAGCGGCTGCCGCGAGCGCGACTTCAATATGCGCTGGATCGCGTCGATGGTCGCGGAAGTGCATCGCATCCTGATGCGCGGCGGCGTGTTCATGTACCCGCGCGATTCGAAAACGCCGGCGATGGAAGGGCGCCTGCGCCTGCTCTACGAAGCGAATCCGATGAGCTTTCTGGTCGAGCAGGCGGGCGGCCTCGCGATCACCGGCCGCGAGCGCATTCTCGATGTCGCGCCGCGCGCGCTGCATGGCCGCGTGCCGGTGATTCTCGGCTCGAGGAACGAGGTCGAGCGGATTGCGCGCTATCACGGCGAATACGACCGCGGCGAGGACAAGCCCTTCACGTCGCCGCTGTTCGGCACGCGCTCGCTGTTCCTGCCGGATTTCACGGCGTGATGAGCGACTGACCGCCGGTGCGCACAGCGCACGGCGCAGATAACACAGTCATCCGGAGACAAACGCATGTCAGTCAAACATCCGATCATCGCGGTGACCGGCTCGAGCGGAGCGGGCACCACCACCGTCATGAAGAGCTTCACGCATATCTTCAGACGCGAGCACATCAATGCGCAGATCGTCGAAGGCGATGCGTTCCATCGCTACGACCGCAACGGCATGCGTGCGGCGATGCAGGAGCGCGAACGCGACGGCGTGCCGAATTTCAGCCACTTCGGTCCGGAAGCGAATCTGCTCGAAGAGCTGGAAACGCTGTTCACGCGCTACGGCGAAAACGGCGGCGGTCAGCTTCGCCACTACGTGCACGACGCGGCCGAAGCGCAGCTGTACAAGCAGGACGGCGGCACCTTCACGCCGTGGCAGGACGTCGCGTCCAATACCGACCTGATGTTCTACGAGGGACTGCACGGCGCGGCAGTGACCGGCAAGGTCGACATCGCGCGGCATGCGGATCTGCTGATCGGCGTCGTGCCGATCATCAACCTCGAATGGATCCAGAAGCTGCACCGCGATCAGACGATGCGCGGCTACACGCACGAAGCGGTGGTCGACACGATCCTGCGGCGCATGCCCGACTACGTGAACTACATCTGCCCGCAGTTCTCGCGCACGCATGTGAACTTCCAGCGCGTGCCGACCGTGGACACATCCAACCCGTTTACCGCGCGAGAGATCCCGCAGCCGGACGAGAGCTTCGTCGTGATCCGCTTCGCGCGGCCGAAGGGCATCGACTTCCAGTATCTGCTGACGATGCTGCACGACTCGTTCATGTCGCGCCCGAACGTGATCGTCGTACCGGGCGGCAAGATGGGACTGGCGATGCAGCTGATCTTTACGCCGATGATCCTGCAACTGATCGACCGACGCTCGCGCGCCTGAGCGGTGGCCGACGCGCGGGGCATGCTCCCGATCGACGCGGTCCACGCCGCACAGTCGGGATATCCGGGCATGCCGCTCAAGAAGATTTCGTTTCATATCGAGGGAGCACGCAATGGCTTTCATCACCCTGAGGCAACTGCTGGATCACGCGGCCGAACACGACTACGCCGTGCCGGCGTTCAACGTCAACAACATGGAGCAGATCCAGGCGATCATGCGCGCGGCCGAGGCCACCGACAGCCCGGTGATCCTGCAGGCGTCGGCCGGTGCGCGCAAGTACGCCGGCGAGCCCTATTTGCGTCATCTGGTGCTCGCCGCGCTCGAGGCTCACCCGGATATTCCGCTCGTGCTGCATCAGGATCACGGCGCCAGTCCCGCGGTGTGTCACCAGGCGATCCGCTCGGGCTTTACATCGGTGATGATGGACGGCTCGCTGCTGCCCGATCAGAAGACGCCCGCCGCATACGACTACAACGTCGACGTGAGCCGGCGCGTGGTCGATGCCGCGCACGCGGTCGGCGTGTCGGTGGAGGGCGAACTGGGCTGTCTCGGCTCGCTCGAAACCGGCACCGCGGGCGAAGAGGACGGCGTCGGCGCGCAAGGCAAGCTGACGCGCGAGCATCTGCTGACCGATCCCGACGAAGCGCGGCGCTTCGTCGACGCGACCGGCGTCGACGCGCTCGCGATCGCGATCGGCACGTCGCACGGCGCGTACAAATTCAGCCGCGAGCCGACCGGCGATATTCTCGCGATCGACCGGATCGCCTCGATTCATGCGCGGGTTCCAAACACACATCTGGTGATGCACGGTTCGTCGTCGGTGCCGCAGGAATGGCTCGCGGTGATCCGCGAGTACGGCGGCGAGATTGCGACCACCTACGGCGTGCCCGTCGACGAAATCCGCCGCGGTATCGCGCAGGGCGTGCGCAAGGTCAACATCGACACCGACATCCGTCTCGCGATGAGCGGCGCGATGCGCAAGTCGCTCGCCCATGCCCGCTCGGAGTTCGATCCACGCGCGGCATTGAAGGCTGCGACCGCGGCGGCGAGCGCGATCTGCGTCGAGCGTTTCGAGGCGTTCGGTTGCGCGGGGCAGGCGGCGCGCATCAAGCCGCTGCCGCTCGACACGATGGCGAGCCGCTATCACTAACGCCACAGGTATGGAGAACGCGATGCGCGAATTTCTGATTGCTCCGTCGCTGCTGTCGGCGGATTTTGCCCGGCTCGCCGACGAGATTCGCGACGTGACGGTGGCCGGCGCGGACTGGATTCATCTGGACGTGATGGACAACCACTACGTGCCTAACCTGACGGTCGGGCCGCTGGTCTGCTCGGCGATCCGGCCATACACGTCACTGCCGTTCGACGTACATCTGATGACCACGCCGGTCGATCCACTGGTGTCGGCGTTTGCCGAGGCCGGCGCGAATCTGATCACTTTTCATCCGGAGGCGACGCTGCACGCGCATCGGACTATCGAGCTGATCCGCTCGCACGGTGCGCGCGCGGGACTCGCGCTGAATCCGGCGACGCCGCTCACGGTGCTCGATCACGTGCTGGAGATGCTCGATGTCGTGCTGGTGATGTCGGTGAATCCGGGCTTCGGCGGCCAGGCGTTCATTCCTGAAACGCTCGACAAGCTGCGGCTGCTGCGCGAGCGCGTCGACACGACGATGCAGCGCACCGGGCGGACCTTGCTGATCGAAGTGGACGGCGGCGTGAAGGCGTCGAACATCGCGCGGGTCGCCACCGCGGGCGCCGATGTGTTCGTCGCTGGATCGGCCGTGTTCGGCGCGGGCGATCGCGCGCAGGCAATTCGCGGCATGCGCGGCGAACTGGCTACCGTCGACGAATACGCGGGTGCGGCCGCGATGCAGTGACGGCGCTGCGTTCTCAGCGCTTCTTCATCGTCTCGCCCGGCGCGCACCATGCGCTCAAATCTTCTTCAGGCCGGTCGACCGCGCAGCCCCAGTCGAGCGACTGGTCCTGATCGAAGCGCTTACCGAGCCGCCATGCAATCTCGGCGCGCGCAAGCTGCACGCCCATATAGAACGCGTGGCCGCCGTCGGTCTCGAGGTTCAGCTGCGGGTAGAACGCGAACGGATCGTCGCCGCGCCGGTGGCCGTCGCGGTTGTACACGTGAATGCCGTCGGCGCTGATCTGCACACGAAAATTCGGATCACGCACGCTGCGCGCCAGTTCGTCGATCTCTTGCGCGCTGTACGGAAACGGGCGTTTCGCGTGGACGGTCGCGAGTTCGGTGCTGATGCCCTTCGGCAGCACCTGTGCCGCGCGCGCCGCATGCATCACGCGGCGCGCGACATCGGCTTCGCGCAGCGCGCGCCGCGCATGCAGACTCACCGACGTCGTGAGCACCGCGCTGACGTGCAGTTCGGCCGCCATGCCGAGCAGCACCGCGTTGATGCCGCTCGTGTCAGCCTCGGTCAGCTCGGTCACGTTGCCGATGCCCATCATGATCGCGATGTCGGGATAGCGCTCCCGCAAGCGGACGTAGCGCGCAATCGACGCGGCCAGCCCGAACGGAATCGGATCGAGAATAGGATCGGCGAGAAACGCCCGGCCGCGCGCGCGAAGCGCGTCGATCGCGGCGTCGAGCGAGGCCGGATCAGCGGGTTCGCGCGCGACGAGGATCGGCGTCGACGGCACTTCGTCGGCGATCCACAGCGTGTCGAGGTTCAGGCTCATCAGATAGTCGGCGCCCGCGCGGCCGCCGCGCAGCAGTTCGTCGTCGCGCATGGAATCGACGCTCACCCGATACCCTTCGGCCTTCAGCCGCCGCACCGCGTCTTCGAGATGCGCAAACGGCGTATCCGGCAGACAGCCGATGTCGATGACGTCCGCGCCCTGGGCCGCATACTCGCGCGCGCGGGCGGCGATGCCGTCGAGGTCGAGCCGCGGCGCATCGACGATCTCGGCGAAAATCTCGGTGTCGTAGCGACGCAGATCGAACGGCTGCGCCTTGCGGCCGAAAAACTGCGGCAAGTCCTTGACTTCCTCGGGACCGCGTTCGAACGGCACGCCGTAGTGCGCGCTCAGCGCGTCGAGATCGCCGCGGCAGCGGCCCGGCACGATCACGCGCTGCGCGGCGAGCGGCGCGCTCACGCGGCGCTGGATCATCTCGGCGGTCATCAATGCGGCGACCTGCAAGCCGATCTCGCGCACCTCCCAACTGAACGGCGTCGGCGCCATGCCGTCGAGCACGCGCCGCAGGCTCGGTTCGGCAAGCCGGCCGGTCAGGAAGAGGAGGTGGTCCATGCGAGATCGAGCGTCGCGAGGCGTTGGGCGAGGGCGGCTTCGAGTTCGTCGAGCGAGCGCACGAGCGTCGTGTATTCGAAGCGCGCCAGACGCTCGACATTGTCGAGCTCGATCGCGCGTGGCCGCAGTTCGACCCACTCGTCCGGGCTATGCGTGATCACGCTCGGTTCGGTGTCGCATGCAAAGACGATGCCGGCGATGCATTGCTTGCCGGCCTGCGCGTACATATTGGTCGGCAGCGTATCGGAGATGCCGCAAGCGCATTTGGCGACCGTGTTGCTGGTGGCGGGCGCGATCACGACCGTGTGATAGATGCCGTGATACAGCATGCCGACCGGCACGCCGCTCGCGCTGTTGTCGCGCAGCACGCGGAAATGTTCGCGCAGCTTGTCGAGCGGCCAGCCGTAGAGCGGCAGCACTTCCTCGGCCGCCGCGGAGAGAAACAGATCGACGCGCGGCAAGCGCCGCGCGAGCGCGATCGATTCCTCGAGCATGTGTCCGGAGCCGGTCACGCACCACGCGAAGCGCGCGTCCGGTTTGAACTCGGCGAGATCGCGGGCGCCCTTGCGGGCCGGCTCGCTGGCGGACCCGGGGGACCGGGGGGACGACTCGGTCATGCGTCGAGATCGAGCGGCATGCCGTCGGGCGGCGAGCCTTCGTGCGACAGCCGGATATGCAGCCGGCGCATCTTGCGGTACAGCGTGTTGCGGCTGATGCCGAGCGCCTTGGCGACGTTGCTGACGTTCCAGCGATGCTCGTCGAGCAGCGACAGCACCGTTTCGCGCTCGTTCAGCTGGATCGCGTTCAGCGACGAGATGTCGGCCTCGTCGGCGAGCTGCCCGTCCATGTCCGCGTTCGCAAGGCGCAACGCGGTGGGCAGGTCGAGCACCGACGCGCGTTGCGTGACCTCGGGCGGCAGATGCTCGCAACGGATCGGCTCACCGTCTGACAGTGCGACCGCCATTTGCAACACATGACGCAGTTGACGGATGTTGCCGGGCCACGCGTAGGTCAGCAGCGCGTGTTCGGCTTCCGGCGTCAGGTCGGGCGGATCGTCGGTTTCGTTCGCGAGCAGATGATGGATCAGCGGGAGTTTGTCGACGCGCTCGCGCAGCGCCGGCAGATTCAGTTCGACCCCCTTGAGCCGGTAGTACAGATCCTCGCGAAACTGGCCGGTCTGCACGAGTTCGAGCAGATTGCGGTGGCTCGCGCTGATCAGCTGGAAATTGACCTTGACGGTGGTTTCGGCGCCGAGCGGCGTGACCTCGTGTTCCTCGATCACGCGCAGCAGACGCGCCTGTAGCACGAGCGGCATGTCGCCGATCTCGTCGAGAAACAGCGTGCCGCCATTGGCCTGCACGATTTTGCCGCGCCGCCCTTCGCGCTGCGCGCCGGTGAATGCGCCCGCGCGATAGCCGAACAGTTCGCTCTCGATCAGATTCTCCGGCAGCGACGCGCAGTTGACCGGCACGAACGGACCGTCGGCGTGCGGGCTGATGCTATGCAGCGCCTGCGCGAACACTTCCTTGCCGGTGCCGGTCTGGCCGCGCAGCACGATCGGAATCTTGCGCTGGATCACGCGCGCGGCCAACTGGATCTGCGAGGCCATGCGCGGGTCGCCGAATTCGAGGTGAGCGATTTCGTCGAGCTTCGGCGCGGGCGCGCGCTTTTCGTGTTTTTCCGGTGCGCTGCTGCGCACCGCGGAGTCGGAGACGAGCACGCGCGTCATGCGCCCGCTGGCGTTTTGCGGCGTCTGCGCGACGAGGAAAAAGCGGTTGGTCGCGTTCGCGCTGTAGACGGTGACCGGATGGAACGAACCGCGAATGCTGCGCGCGATCATGTCTTCGAGCGACGCATTGAACGCTTCCTCGATGCGCCGGCCGCGCAGTTCGGCGAGCGAGCGGAAGCCGAGCTGGAACAGCGCGCTGCGATTCGCGGCGAGCACGGTGCTGTCGTCGCCGACGGCGAGCTTGCCGCCGTGCAGCGTGCCGACGAATTCCGGGCGGCTGTGGAAATGGATCATATTGGCGTGCCGGTAGCGCGCATCGAGCAGACGGTTCTCGATCATCTGCCGCGACATGCCGACGAGCACCAGCGAGTGCTGCTGCAGCAGCTTCGAGCGGCTCGTGACGTCGAGCACGCCGGCGATTTCACCGCCGTCGTCGAAGATCGGCGCGGCCGAGCACGTGAGCGACGTATAGCGCGGATAGAAGTGCTCGTGCTGACAGACCGCGATGCAGTCGCGCTCCGCGAGACAGGTGCCCATGCCGTTGGTGCCGGCTTCGCGTTCACTCCACAGCGCGCCGACGCGAAAGCCGTCGCCGGCGACCGCCTCGGCGAACGGCACGGACGACACCTGATGCACGATCACGCCGCCCGAATCGACGAGCACGACCGCGAGTTCGGGGTCGGCCAGTTGCTGATAGAGCGTCGTCATCTCGAGCTTCGAACACGCGATCAGATCGCCGAGCGCCTCGCGGCGGGCGCTGAGCTCGTACTCGGTGAGCACCGGTGGCGGTACGAAACGGGCGGGGTCCAGCTGGAATTCGTTGATGCAGCGCGTCCACGATTGAGCGACGGATTCGCTTGTCGGTCGGGTGGTCAACTGGTGGTTGACGACGTTTAGAACTTCCCGGACGTGCGTATTGCTATCAGCAAGCAACGACATGGGATCTGTCTCCGTTGCGTCATTTCGCACGCGTGAGTGCTTCGCACGCCGCGAATGCCGCTTTATCAAGCCTGTGTGTCTTCGGTGCGGCGAAATCTCGGTTCGCTTGCGCGCTCGCGACCGGCCCTGCTACCAGGCGGGTATTTAAAACTGTACGCCCGATACAACATCGGTTCAACAGAAAGTCACATTGGGTTTACCTCACTGTGCCCGGAATTTGCTTTTCTCGCTGCGTGACCGCCTGAGTGACCGCGTTATCCGGTTTGCACGTTGCATGCCTGTCGCAGCTTCGACACAGAGTGTGTCGCGCGCCGTTCAGTTCTACTGTTCTACTGTCCCGTTCTTCATCACAAGCTGTTCAATCATGGGCCGCGCCGCGGCGGAGACCATCATGGATCGTATCGATACTGTTCGCCTTGCCGCATTGTCCAGCCTCGGCGCGAATCCCGGCTCGCATGCCGGTGCGTTGCCCGAGCGGCTCGACATCGTATTCATCGAGAATTTCATCGGCCAGACGGTCGTCGGTATCGACAGCAGCGAGTTGCACGTTGCGCAACCGGTGCGCGTGAACCTCGCGATTGGCGTGCCCGCGATCCGCGCATGCACTACGGACCGCATCGAAGATACGGTCAACTACGCCGCCGTGCGCGAGGCGCTGCTCGCGTTATTCGCGTCGCATCGCGTGCGGCTGCTGGAGGCGCTCGCCGAGACGATCGCGCAACTGCTGATCGCCGACTTCGGCGCGCACTGGGTGCGCGTATCGCTCGCGAAACCGGCCAAGTTCGCCGACCTTGCGGCCGTCGGCGTGCAGATCGAGCGGCGTCGCGGCGATGGCTCGGCGGCGGGCGTGGGGCTCGCGCGTTACGCGTCGCTAGGCGAGGGGCTGGTGCCGAATTGAAAGGGGGCGCCTAGCTGGGGGCGCCTAGCCGGGCGCCCGGCGCGGTTCAGCCACCGTTCATTTCGCCACCGTCGAAGCTTTCTGCGGACCGAGTCCGCACGCCTGATACGCGCTGGTTTGCAGCGCGCGGAATCGTTTCGTTTGCGCCTTCGCGTGATCGACGCGGAACTCCGCGCCGCCTTCGCCGCCGAGCGTCGCGTACTTCGAGAAGGTGGACTGGTCGACGAATTCGTCATACGGCAACGACGCGGCCATCTTGTCGATCACGCACGAGCACTTGTAGACGTTCGCGAAATCGTGGCCGTTATCGTCCATGCAACTGAGCACGTACTCGACGCGGCCCTCGGTCGGATAGTTGTAGCCGTCCGCCCACGCGAGCGGCGCGGCGAGCACGAGCGACGTAAAGGCGAGAAGCGCGCGACATCTGTTGGTCATTGAATGCCTCTGCGAAAAGCATTGAAGCGGCTTCGCGAACCGCTGCGCGAGGTGCGTGTCTGGCGGCCGCGAGGCCCCGGGATGCGCGAGGAGACGGGGCCGGCAATGACGCCGCGAATAGCATCGCTAACGCCGCCGCTAACGGCGCCACGTCCCCTGCGCGAGCATGCGCGGTCAGTTCGGCGCGAACGGATGCGCGACGCTGCCCTTCTTCGCCACCACGTCGGCCGCGCTCGGGTCGCCGCTGACCGCGCGCTTGATCGCCTCGCGCGTCGCCTGGTAGTTGAACTGCTGGATCTTTTTGTCGTCCTCCGCCTGCCAGTGAATGAACACGCCGACGCAGAGGAACAGATCGTCGGCTTCTTCTTGCGGAATCGTGCCGTCCTCGACGCTGTCGGCCACCGCGAGCGCGACCGCGTGCTGCGCGGGCCCGAACATCTGCACGGCCTGCTTGGCGCCTTTGATCGTCACCTTGTTGAACAGGATCGTATTGGGCTTCGTGATGAGATTGGGCGCGACGACCGCGAGCAGCGACGTGAAGCCGTCCTTGTTGTTGGTGAGCGCGTGGCAGAACGCGGTTTCCGCAGCCGAACCTCGCGGTCCGATCAGCAAGTCGATGTGCGCGACCTCGTTGCCGTCTCCGACGAGCGACTCGCCGATCATGACGCGGTTGATCTTGGCCATTCTGTTCCTCCAATGAGTAGGTATGGACCTGCCGACGAGGCGCCGCCCGCGATCGTCCGGATAAGCATCGCGAGAGCGGTGCGGGATGCACGGCGGTACTAACTAACAGGTTCCGTGCCAGTCGTGTCCGGCCGGTGCGATCGAGGGCTCACCGCGCCCGCGATACAGCGCGCGACGAACAGCGTGGCCACCGCGAGATCGGCGCTCGTGCCGGGATTGATCGCCTGTGCCTTCAGTTTGGCGTCCCAGGCATCGAGCTGCGGATCGCTTGCCGAGCGGCGCGCGGCCGGCGGAGTGTGGTGCCAGCGCGCGTGCTGCTCGCGTGCCATCAACGTGACACTCTGCGCCAGCGCGAGCCCGTGCTTGCGCACAATGTGAGAGTCGGGCCAGCCGCCGAGGAACGCGAGAAACACGTTGAGCATCGCGCGTTCGGCTGGATTTCCGGGCGCAGTTTCGTGCGCCCGCGGCAAGGCTTCCTGATACGCGGCGAGGCCGGTGTCGAACAGGTCCGCGAAACCGTTCGCGTATTGCCGCGCGATGCTGTCGCGCTCGCTGGCGAGCCGCATCGCTTCGCGCAGGCCGACCGTCGGCGGCGCGTGGACTGACTGCTCGGGCGCGTCGCCGAGGCCGCCGGGGTTGGCGAGCGCGATCGCGCGGTAGGCCAGCCGTGCGTCGTCGAGGTCGAGGCTGCTCAGCACGTCGTCCGTGGCGGCACGCCACGTTTGCGCGGATAACGGCCGGTCGCCGGTTGCGTCGAGGGCCGCGGCGAGCGGCGCGACGAGCAGCACGATGCCGAGGTTGGTATTGCAGCCGACCGCCGCGCGGGTGCGCGTGACCGCGTCGAGAATGCGCTGCCCGACTTTGGCGCCGCGCGCGAATAGCGCGTCGAGCGACGCGTCCGCGCTGGCCAGGAACTGCGCCGCGTCCATGCCGTGTCCGGGGCTTTGCGTGCTGACGTTGCCGGGTTTCGGCGTGGTGACGTCGAGCGCGCAGGCTTCGAGGAAGGCCGCGCGCGCATGCTCGAAGGGGATCGCGCGAGTCTCGGGCATGGCACTCAAGCCCGGCGCGCCGCCGACTGCTCAGGCAATCCCGCGCTAGCGGCTGGCTCGGCCGGCTCGTTCGCGCGCCGCTGCGCGGCAAGCTTGCGATCGAGCAGATCGTCGACGAGCGCCGCCGCGACATCGAGCGGCACCACCGACTGCAACCCGCGCCACGCGGCCACGCCGTTGACTTCGAGCACGAGCGGCAGCGCGGCGTCGTCGGGGTTGGGGATCAGGTCCACGCCCGCGTAGTCGAGCCCGAGCGCGGCGGTTGCGCGTACGGCGGTCTGCGCAAGCGGGACCGTCAGTTCGGCGCTCTCGCAGCGCGCGCCTTGCGCGACGTTGTGGATCCAGCCCTTGCCGCCGCTGCGCCGCATCGCCGCAACGGCCTTGCCGCCGATCACCAGCACGCGCCAGTCGAAACCGGGCCGGCCGCTCGCGACGAAGCGCTGCAAGTAGGCCACCTGCCGATAGCGCGCGAGCGACGGCAACGGCGCGAGCAGCCCGCCGCGCGCGCCGAGCCGTTTGAGCCCGTGACCTTGCGAGCCGAACAGCGGCTTGAGCACGACCTGGCGGCCGGCGGCGGCTTCGCGCATCAGTACGCGTTGCGCGAACGCGGCGGATTCGACGGCCCAGGTGGCCGGTGTCGGTACGCCGGCGCGATGCAGCAGGAAGCTCGTCATCGACTTGTCGACGCTGCGTTCGATCGCGCGCGCGTCGTTGTAGACCGGTACGCCCGATTCGCGCAGCGCGTGCAGGATGCCGAGCCGCAGCGTCACCTGTTCGAAGGTGCCGCCGGCGATGCCGCGCACGAACACCGCGTCCGGCAGCGTGCGGCCGAAGCCCGGCACCACGAGGCCGTGCGGCAGCCACGTGGTGTCGATCCGGCAATCCGCGAGATCGACGCAACGCGCTTCGGCGCCGCGCGCGCGGAACGCTTTTTTCAGCCGGCCGGTGTGCCAGCCGGTTTCGTCGGTCATGATCGCGATGCGCAGGCCTGGCGTGATCATCGGCGCGCGACGGACTCGCCGCCCCACTGTTTGTGCAACAGGCCGGCGTCGACGCGGCCGCCATGATAGGTCGCGCCGCTTTCGAGGCTGCTGATCCACACCTCGGCCGGCGCGAACAGCGCGGGATCGATCTGGTAGAAGTCGAAGTTGACGGCCGTGAAGACGTCCGCGAACGGCCGGCCGTAGTCGCGCGAGTTGGCGGAGGGCAGGCTCTCGGCGAGACGTCGCGCGATCTCGTCGTGCACGACGCTCAGATGCACGCGGCCGCCGTACAGAATCGCGTCGTTGGTGCGGCCCATCGCCTGAATGCCGTCGGGCGCGGGCGGCGGCAGCGGCGCCGAGCCCGTGCCCGCGACGATCTCGTCGAGCGGCACGCCGAGCACGTGCACTTTGTGCAGCGCAACTTCGACGACCCGCGCGACCACCTGTACTGTTCCCGCGACAGAGTGTGTCGGCGTGACGATCAGCGTCAGGTGCTCGGGCGCGAGGCCGCAGTCGTGCAGCACCTTGTCGATCACCACCGGCGGCGGCAGGCGGTCCACTTCGAGCACCAACGCGCCGCGTTCGTGGCGGTCGCGATAGCCGAGCTCCTCGAATAGCGGCTCCTTGACCGCGAGCGCGCGCGCGGGCCCCGAGCCGAGCGAAAAGAACTTCTTGCCGCCCGTCTGCTCCCTGGTTGCCGACAGACTCCAGCCCGCGTACTGGCTGCCGAGACAGGCCAGCACCGGCGCTGACGTGCTGACCTCGAGCATCGTCGGCCACAACGGCGCGGCGTCGAAGTTCGCGCGTACCGCGACGCGGCCGAGACCGCCCATGCAGATGCGCGCGATCAGCACGCCCGCGTCGAGGCTGCCGCGTGCGTCCACACCGGCGTCGGCGATGACGGTGCCGTCGGCCGTGCGGGTGAGCGCGACGCCGAGTTGCGCCGCGTGATCGACGAGCCGTGCGACGAGGCGCTCGCTCAACGCGTTCACGCTCGGCAACGCGGCGGGCGGCGAGCCGTCAGTAATGGGCGTCGAGGCAGGCATGGTCGGTTTCATCGCAGGTTTCGATTCGTTGGACGACGCGTTCGTGCTGCGCATCGAGCGCGGCGCGCACCGCGTCCACCGATGCCGCTCGCACGTGCAGCGTACACACCGGCTGCCCTGCGTCGATGCGGGTGCCCGGCATCGGCACGTCGCGGCATTGCGGATCGCGCAGGCAGGCGTCGGAGAACGCCGCCGACACGCTGAACGGCCGCTGGGCGAACAGCACCCGCTGGCCGGCGCGCCAGCGCGGCTCGCGGGCGAGCGCGAGGCTCGCGGCCGACGGCGCGCGAGCGTGGCGGCATGCGTCGAGGTGGCAGGCGAGCAGGCCGGCTGGCCAGGCATCGGGCGACGCGGTTTCGTACAGCGTCATCGTCGATGAGGGGCGCGCGTTGATTTCGAGCACGTCGAACGAGGCACCGTCGGATAGGAAGTCGCAGCTGTTGATGCCGACGAGGCCGGTGCGCGCGCATAGCGCGTCGAGTGCTTGCTGCGCGTGCGCGATGAACGCTGGCGGCAGGTCGATCGGCCCGAGCGAGCCCGCGTGCACGAAGCGCAGATCGCCGATCGCGCAGATCAGTTGCTCGGCGAAACCAATCAGATGCGCACGGCCGCGCACGCCGATGAAAAGCGCCGAGAGCGGGCGGCCTTGGCCGATCCGCTGAAAGTAGCCGCGCGTCGAATCGGTCGCGGCGTCCAAGCGTAAAGCCGGTTTGATATGCGTGCCGCCGCAGCCATCCGCCCGCTTGAACAGCCAGCCCTCGGCCGTCGCGGGCCGCTCGAACGACACAGCCGGATGCGCAATGCGCAACGCGTCGAGCAGCGCGAAGAAACGCCGCGGCTCGCGCACGGCCGCGATCGCCTCGGCATCGTTGCCGAGAAAGCGCGGCAAGCCGGATTCGCGGCACAAGCGCGGCATCAAAGGTTCGAGCCCGCTGCCGCCGATCCAGCCGAGCAAACCGGGCAGACGCGCGACGCGCGCAAGCGTATCGACGAGCCGCGCGCGATCGAGCGCGAGCGCGCCATCACCGGCGCCAACGTCGAACCATAGCTCGGCGGCCTCGCGCGTGTCGCGGTCGCCGAAGATATCGAGCGCGGCGACGCGCAGGCCGGCGCGCGCCGCCGACTGCGCGAGCCAACGCGCGGACAAGCCGGCGAGCGCGACGAACGGCGCATGCGTGAGCGGGCGGTGCGACTTCATCATGGCCGCCTCAGCCCAGACCGGACGCGACCGCGCGGGCCTCGTCGTACGCTTGCGGGAAGCCGAGGTAGACCGGCTTGCCGCCCGTGCGCATGCGCATGAACAGGCGATGCTCGACCTGGTACTTGACGTTGCCGATCGCCAGCGCGCCGATGCCGATCGCACCCGCGTTCGGCACGCCGTCGATCGGCTTGCCGTCGTTCATCACGTTCACCCCGGCGATGCCCTCGGGCGGCACCGCGTTCACGTCGGCGGCGACGAGCAGGCGTTTCGCATGCGCGAGGTCCTCGCTGCGGACCACCTGCACGCCCGCGATCGCGGTGGCGAGTACGATTTCCGCGTCGGCGAGCGCGCCGCGCAGTTCGTCCGGCGTCGTGGTGCCGATGCCGTTGGTGACGATGCCGAAACGCTGGTTGAGCTCGGCCGACGCACCTAACGCGCGATTGCGGTCGTGATGACTCGCGATCGTCACGTCGGCGCCACGCGACGCGGCGATCGCCGCCGCGATGCGCCCGACCGCGCCGGTGCCGCCGAGAATCAGCACGCGCTTGCCGCCCAGCTCCACGCCGTGCTGCTTGCCGAGATGCCGCTCGACCAACGCGACGAGCGCGGCGGCCGTCGTGTACGAGCCGCTCGGATCGGCGAACACCGAGACTTCGAACGGCGGCACCATCGCCTTGCGTGCCGTGTCGAGCATATCGGCGGCCTGCATCACGTCGCGGCCGCCGATGAAGATGCCGGTGCGCGACACCCCCTTCGGGCCGCGCGAGAAGATCGCGTCCTGCGTCAGATTGGCAACCATTCCCGCTTCGACGTTGCAATACGGCACGATGACCTGATAGCCGGCGTCGGCGGCCATATTGACGTCGAACGGACTCATCTGCGGCGTGGCCGTGAACATGTGCAGGACATAGGGCCTTTCAATGGTTTCTGACATGGCAGGGGCTCGTTTCAGTGGCAATCTCGGGGACGGCGCAAGACCAGGCAATGTGCCGCGCGTGGCCGCGCGATGCGGGAGCGGCGGCGGGGGCGCGGCCGCGCATCATGCGGCGTCGATGCGCGGCGCGCGCGCCTCGGCGCCGCTGATCGCCGCGCCGCGATTGCGGCCCGCGACGACGCTGCATTCGATATGCGGCATCGCGCTCGTCACCGCGCGCGCGGTCGCGAGGGCGCGTTCGGCCTCGCGCGCGCTCGCGAGCACCGCGAAGCCGGTCGGTCCCCACGAGGTCTGGCCGATGCCGGCGGTGCGCTCGGCGGCGACCGCGCGCAGCACGTGCTCGACGTCGGGACTGGCGAACACGCCGCCTTGCACGCTCGCGAAGTATCCGCCGATGGTCTGCTGCAGTTCGGTGAGGCCGTGCGCGAACGGCGCGAAATTGTGCTCGGCGGCGCCGGGCAGGATCTGCATCAGCACCAGATGGCACAGATGCGCGGCGAGCCGCTGCGGGAACGGCGCGAGCGACGCGAGCGCGCTGCGTTCGTCGGCGCCGTGCAAGCCCTCGCGGCTGTTGTCGCTGACGAGCAGCACGCGCCACTGCTGCGGAAACGGCTGACGCGACAGCAGCGGCGGCACGCTCTGGCGCAGATCGCCGGGCGGGCCGCCATCGAGCAGCAGGCCGCCGCATTCGAAGCCGAGAATGCCGACGCCGGAGCGCGCGCCGCGCCCGAGCAGGCTGGCGAGCTCGGCGCTGGTCGCCGGCTGGCCGACGAGGCGCGTAAACGCGGTGCCCACGGCCAGCGCGAGTTGCGTGCCCGAACCGAGGCCGGTGTGAGCACGCGGCGCCTCCAGCACGTCGATCGCGAGCGTGGCGGGTCCGTAGGCAGCCTGGAGTCGCGCGAGACTCACCGCGATGCGCTCGCGCTCTGCCTCGCTCACCGCACCGCTGATTTGCTCGCGTTCGGCGAGCCGCGCTTCGATCCGCGTGCCGTGCGCATCGATGACGAGTCCCAGGCTGCCGAACGCGCGTCCGAGCGACGCGTTCGGATCGAGAAAGCCAAGATGCAGCCGCGCGGGCGCATCGATCGTGATGGGGGCGCGTGGCGGCAGGCGGCGGAGCTGAAGCGGCATCTCGAGTGTCCTCAGGTGTCCTTGCGGGTGCGCGAGACCGGGTTGGGCGAAGCGGCCCTGCAGATCCCGGCGGCAGCGCGCCCGGCGAGATCACGCGAAAGCCGTGCCAGACGCGCGCAACGGTTGCCGCAACCGGCTCGGCCCGCTGCAATCTTCAGGATGACCGGCCGCGCGCGGCGCGGTTTCGCTGCTGCGTGGACGCTGTGTGACGCCGAAGGCGCACTGTGTCACGCGCTGTTTCATCGGGCGACACGCGCCCGCATCAACTGCCTTGCGCGGGTTTCGGCGCGTCGTACTTGATATAGCGGAAGCGCTGATCGCCGGAGGGTGTGCCCTCGAGCGGGCCGTCTTCGAGGCCGGGCTGCCAGTGGACCACCGATTCGATCTTCGTCGCGAGCGCGAGGTCCTTGTCGGTGATGCCCTTCGCGCTGTGCGTCTTCAGCTTGACGGTCACGAAGGCGTACGAGACCGTCAGGTCCGGATGGTGCCATGCGGCTTCCGCCAGGTGGCCGACGGTGTTGACCACCATCAGCGTTCCCTTCCAGCCCTCGGTGCGGTATTTGCGCCGCAGCCAGCCATCTTCCAGATACCAGTGTTGCAGCGGGCCGACGAGACGCTGCTGGATCTCTTCGTCGGTATAGACGTGCTCGGTGCTTGCCATGGTGGTGGCTCCTCGAATGCGCGAATCGTTCGCCGAACGAAGCATCGTTGCAGGGGGACTGGCCCGTGCCGCGGCGGGTGACTCGCAAAGGACACGATTCGTATCACGCAAGTGACACAGTATGTGCCGCATCGCGTGACGCAACCCCTTCAGCTTACCGCCGTGCAAGGATTCGCGCGACGCCCGCGCGCCGCGCGTGCCTGAGCGTGCCGGGTCGCCGGGCTCGCACGGCCACCGGCGGCAAGCGTCGCTGCTATTCCGGCATGGAATATGCGTCGGCCGTTCATGCGTCGCGAAGCCCGACATCGAATCGGGATAGGGCGTTAATCGTTACCTGCACTCGAGAAGGCGCGTCGATGCGATGAGGTAGCGTGGGTCATTCGTGAGTTGAACGCAGGACAATTCTGGAGGAGACATGAACTTACGCACTGTGGTTCTTGGGCTCGCGATCCTCGCATCCGCAGCCTTTAGCTCTCTGGCTGCGCAGGCCGATTCGCAGCTCGACGGACTGATGAAAAATCCATCCAACTGGGCGGCCCAGGCGGGCGATTATGCGAATCACCGCTACAGCCCGCTCAAGCAGATCAACGAGAACAACGTCGGCAAACTGCAGGTCGCATGGACCATGTCGACCGGCGTGCTACGCGGCCATGAAGGCGCGCCGCTCGTGATCGGCGACACGATGTATGTCCACTCGCCATTCCCGAACAAGGTCATTGCGGTCAACCTGAAGGATCAGACGTTCCTCTGGCAGTACCAGCCGAAGCAGGATGAGCAGGTCGTTTCCGTGATGTGCTGCGACACCGTCAATCGCGGTCTCGCCTACGGCGACGGCAAGATCTTCCTGCAGCAGGCCGACACCAAGCTCGTCGCGCTGAACGCGAAGACGGGCGAGGTGGTATGGAGCGCGCAGAACGGCAATCCGAAAGCCGGTGAAACCAACACCAACGCGCCGCACGTATTCGGCGACAAGGTGCTGACCGGCATCTCGGGCGGCGAGTTCGGCGTGCGCGGCCGTCTGATCGCGTACGACATCAAGACCGGCAAACCGGCTTGGACCGCGTACAGCACGGGCCCCGACAACGACATGCTGATCGACCCGCAAAAGACGATGACGTACACCAACGGTCAGATGGTGCCGGTGGGCGCGGATTCGTCGATCAAGTCGTGGAAGGGCGATCAGTGGAAGCTCGGCGGCGGCACCACGTGGGGCTGGTATGCGTGGGATCCGAAACTCAACCTTGTCTACTACGGTACTGGCAATCCGGGCACATGGAATCCGACGCAACGTCCGGGCGACAACAAATGGTCGATGTCGATCTTCGCGCGCGACCTGAATACCGGCACGGCCAAATGGGTCTACCAGATGACGCCGCACGACGAATGGGACTATGACGGCGTCAACGAAATGATCCTGTCCGATCTGACGATCAACGGCAAGCAGGTGCCCGCGATCGTGCACTTCGACCGGAACGGCTTCGGCTATACGCTCAATCGCGAAACCGGACAGCTGCTGGTCGCACAGAAGTACGACCCGGCGGTGAACTGGGCCGACCGCGTCGATCTGCAAAGCGGCCTGCCGATTCGCAACGCGGCGTACTCGACGCAGGCGGCCGGGTCCGATCACAACGTGAAGGGCATCTGCCCGGCGGCACTCGGTTCGAAGGACCAGCAACCGGCGGCATACGATCCGAACTCGCATCTGTTCCTCGTGCCGACCAACCACGTGTGTATGGACTATGAGCCGTTCGATGTCGACTACGTGTCGGGACAGCCGTATGTCGGCGCCACGCTGTCGATGTATCCGGGCCCGAACGAGGGCAACGCGATGGGCAACTTCATCGCGTGGGACGCGAGCAAGGGCAAGATCGTCTACTCGAAGCCGGAGAAGTTCTCGGTGTGGTCGGGCGTGCTGGCGACCGCGGGCGGCATCGCGTTCTACGGCACGCTGGAAGGCTACCTGAAGGCGGTGCGCATCAAGGACGGCAAGGAACTGTGGCGCTTCAAGACGCCGTCGGGAATCATCGGCAACGTCTTCACGTATGAGTATCAGGGCAAGCAGTACGTCGGCGTGTACTCGGGTATCGGCGGCTGGGCCGGCATCGGCATGGCGGCGGGCCTGGAAAAGTCGACTGAAGGTCTGGGTGCGGTCGGCGGCTATCGCGAGCTCGCCAAGTACACCGCGCTCGGCGGCACGCTGTTCGTGTTCGCGATTCCTGGCGAAAAGAGCTGAACCAACGGCTGCAATGAACGGCTGGACGAGCGGGGCGGCCATCAACCGGCATGGCCGCCCCGCCAGCCTGGCAGCAGCAGTGAATCACCCCCGACCGTGCCCGTTTGGTGGATGCGCTGATCAAGCGCATCGGGCGCGGCTTATCTAAGATGGAGACATGTGCATGAAAGGCCGATCTATCCTGTTACTCACCGTGTTGCCCGCAGCGCTCGTGGTGCTGCCCGTCGGATACGCGCAGAACAATCCTTCGATTGCGCAGGTCGCGTATAAGGTGGTCGATGGCAGCAAGGTCGACAGTAATACGCTGCAGGGCTGGAAGACGTGGCGCGCGCTCGCGTGCGAACGCTGCCACGGCGCGCAGCAGCAGGGCATGGTCGGACCGTCGCTGATCGACGCGTTCAAGACGCTGGATAAGACCGAGTTTCATCGCACGGTGTTCGGCGGCCGGGTGGACAAGGGCATGCCCGATTTCAGCACGAGCCAGATGATGCAGAAGAACTGGGAAAACCTCTACGCGTATCTGAAGGGACGCTCCGATGGACAGATCAAGCCGGGCGATCTGCAGGCCATCGACGCAAAATAACGCCGCGCCGTCATTCTTACGGAGGCTCACGATGCGTGATAAGAGAAGCATGTCCGTGCATGTCGGCATCATCGCCGCCGCGCTATGCGGCGCGGCGCTCGCGAGCGCCGCGGTCCGGGCGGACGGCCCGGAGCTGCCGAACAACGACGGCGCGGACGGCGTGCTGAGAGTGTGCGCGGACCCGAACAACATGCCGTTGTCCAACGACAAGGGCGAGGGCTACGAGAACCGCATCGCGGCCCAGATGGCGAGCGATTTCGGCTACAAGCTCGAATACACGTACTTTCCGCAGCGCATGGGCTTCGTGCGCCACACCTTGCGCGAGAAAGAGGGCGGCAGCGACCGCTATCGCTGCGACCTGATCATCGGCGTGCCGAAGGGCTATGACATGACGTCGACGACGCAGCCCTATCTGCACTCGACCTACGCGATGGTGCTGCCTAACCGTCCCGAGTTCGCGAGCATCAAGACCCCCGACGACCTGCTCAAGCTGCCGCCCGAGCAACTCCACAAGCTGCGCTTCGGCATTTTTTCGCAGACGCCCGCGGTGGACTGGCTGCTCGGCCACAACCTGATCGACCAGGCGGTGTCGTACCAGGTGCAAAGCGGCGATCCGGCCGTGTACCCGGGGCAGATGATCGAACAGGACCTGCGCGCGGGCAACGTCGACGTGGTGTTCCTGTGGGGGCCGATCGCCGGTTACTTCGCGAAGCGCGCCGGCGACTCGGTCAAGCTCGTGCCGTTCCCGCCGGGGCCCGGTATCCGTTTCGACTACACGATTTCGATGGGTGTGCGTTACGGCGAGAAGGCATGGAAGGACAAGGTGGATCAATGGATCGGCGCGAATCACGACAAGATCGACAGCATCCTCGCGACCTACCAGGTGCCGATGCTCAAACCGATCGACGTGCCGGCGGCGAAGCCTGGCGACGCATCGCCATGACGCGCGCGCGCGGCGCATGGTTGCGCGCGGCACGCGCCGCGCTGATCGGGACGCTGTGCGTGCTATGCCTCGCGCCGGCCGCCGCGCGCGCGGCGAGCCCGGCCTCGGCACCGGGCAGCGACGACATCACGCCGGCCGAGCGGCTGATTTTTCTGACCGATCACCTGCACGGCGTCGCCGCGCAGACCGAGCTCGACTACGCGCTGATCGATTCCGGGCAGCCGTCGCGCAGCAACGATCTGGTCAAGGTGCTGGTGCTGAGCGAGAACAACGCAAAAGGCGATGCGCAGGTTTCCGACCATAGCGGCAGCGTGAACCTGCCTATCGGCGGCCTGCAGTGCAATCCGGCGATCATCTATTTTCTCGAACACGACATCGCGGAGATGCAGGGTCTCACCGGCGGACAGCGCCGCTATTTCCAGCAGCGTCTGCGTCTCGCGCTCGCCGCGGGGCCGCACATCGACAGCGTGCCGAGCGAGGTCGGCGGCAAACCGGTCAGTGCGCGGCGCATTGTCGTGCAGCCCTATCTGAACGATCCGAACGCGGAGCGCTTTGCGCAATACACCGGCAAGCGCTACACGTTCCTGCTCGCCGACGGTGTGCCGGGTCAGGTCGTGCAGATTCGCACCGACGTGCCGGGACCCAACAACGACTTCACGCATCCGGCGCATACCGAGTCGTTGAGCTTTCAATCCGCACTGAACAAGTTGCCGTCGCCGGGCAAGCTGCCGGCGAAACCGTCGAACGCGCCGCGGGCGAGTCGCTGAATTCCAATGCAGAACGCGACTTATGCGGCGAACCGGGTCAAGCTGAATTTCGTTCGCACGCTGACCCTGAGGCAGTTGCAGATCTTCGTCGTGGCGAGCCGCTATACGAGTTTCGCGCGCGCGGCCGAGGAACTGCATCTGACCCAGCCGGCGGTGTCGATGCAGATTCATCAGCTCGAAGATGCGGTCGGCCTACGCCTGTTCGAGCGCGTCGCGCGCAAGCTGACGCTGACCGAAGCGGGCGAGGTACTGACCCATCACGCGAGCCGCATTCTCGGCGAAATCAAGGATACCGAAGACGCGATGATGTCGCTCAAGCAGGCCGACAGCGGCTCGATCAACGTCGGCATCGTCAGTTCGGCGACCTACTTCGCGCCGAAACTGCTGGCGATGTACTCGCATCTCTATCCGAAGGTCGACGTGCACTTCTCGGTCGGCAATCGCGACGCGTTGCTGCGTTTGCTGCAGGACAACGCGATCGATCTCGCGATCATGGGCCGCCCGCCCCCCGAACTCGATACGACGGCCGAGCCGCTCGCGAACCATCCCCAGGTGGTGATCGCGCCGCTGAATCATCCGTTGTGCGGCGCGCGCCGCTTCGATTTGCAGGAATTGCGCCGCGACACCTTCCTGCTGCGCGAACCGGGCTCGGGTACCCGCATGGCTGCCGAGGTGATGTTCCGGCAGCATCTGTTCACGCCCGTGAAAACCATCACGCTCGGCAGCAACGAAACGATCAAGCAGGCGGTGATGGCGGGCATGGGCGTGAGTCTGATCTCGCTGCATACGTTGCAGCTGGAGTTGCGTACCGGCGAGATCGCGCTACTCGACGTGAACGGCACGCCGATCGAGCGCACGTGGCAGATCGTGCATCTGCGCTCGAAGCAGCTTTCGCCGACCAGCGTGATGTTCCGGCAGTTTCTGCTCGACCATGCGGCGCTGCATCTGGAGCAGGAATATGCGGCGTTTGCCGGGGTGTTTGCGAAACCGCCGGTCGGCGCGAAGCGCTAGCTAGCCTTCTATCTGCGCGACCGTCGATGGCACAGTCTGTACCCGGCTGCCGTGACAGGCTGCCAACTTTTCGGATTCAATTCAACGCTTGCGTCCCGTTGGCGTGACCGGCATAAACCGTGCTTGAACGGAAGGCTGGCGAGTCGGGAAACGCGCCGACCTTGGGGCGTCGTGCCAAGCAACGCCAGTCACCACGGAAGGGGATCGCAGCGATGGTTTCCGGCGAGCAGCTTCAGGACTGGCGTTCTCACGCCCAGCAGATCGAAGACGAAGTCGCGAGGGTCGTCGTCGGCCAGCAGCAAACGCTGAGGCTCATCAACGTCGCGCTGTTCGCCCGCGGCCACGTGCTGCTCGAAGGCGGCGTCGGCGTCGGCAAGACGACTGTGTTGCGGGCGTTCGCGCGCGTGGTCGGCGGCGACTTCGAGCGCGTCGAAGGCACGATCGATCTGATGCCGGGCGACCTCGTCTATCACACCTACGTCGATGCCGACGGCAAGCCGCGGATCGAGCCGGGCCCGCTGCTGCGCCACGGCGAGCAACTGACCACCTTCTTCTTCAACGAGATCAATCGCGCGCGCCCGCAGGTGCAATCGCTTTTGCTGCGCGCGATGGCCGAGCGCTCCGTGTGGGCGTTCGGCCGCGAACACCGCTTTCCGCACATGACCGTGTACGCCGACCGCAACAAGGTCGAGAAGGAAGAGACCTTCGAACTCGCGTCGGCGGCGCGCGACCGCTTCCTGTTCGAGCTGAATATGCCGACGCCGGCCGATGTGGACGCGCGGCGCAGCCTCGTGTTCGACACGATGTTCCATGACGTCGACGGCCTGCTGGCGCAACTGACGCCGTCGATCGTGCCGTGGGAACAGTTGAACCGGATCGGCGCCGCCATCCAGCAGGTTGTGCAGGCGAGCGAGACGATCGAGCGCTACGTGCTCGATATCTGGCAGGCGACGGAGACGCCGCTGCGGTTCGGCATCGCGCTCGACGGCGTCGACATGCAGCAGTTGATTCTCGCGGGCGCGAGTCCGCGCGGCATGAGCGCGCTGCTGCGGGCCGCGCGCGTGGTCGCGTGGCTCGCGGGCCGCACGCATCTGATTCCGGAGGACATCCACGAAGTGCTGCTGCCGGCGCTCGGGCATCGCGTGTTCTTCACGCCGATCTACGAGCTGCGCCGCCAGCAATTGGCCGAAGCGCTGATCGCGCGGATCGTCGCGAACGTCGCCGTGCCTCGCTGAACGCCCGCGCGCGCACCACGATGAACGGCACCGCGGAATTCCACTACCGTCTGCCGATGCGCGCGGCCGGCGCGCGGCCCGGCTCGCATCCGGGCTCGAGCTTCGGCTCGGGTCAGCAGTTCGCGATGCACGGCCGGCTGTTCGACTATCCGGACCCGCGCCGTCTCGATCTGCGCGCGAGCTTGCGCGCCGCGCGCGATGAGTGGCTCGTGCGCGTGCATTTGCAGCGCGTCGCGGTGCCGGTGTTCGTGATCGTCGACGTGTCGGGCTCGATGCGGTTCGGCAGCCGTCAAACGAAGCTGCAGGTCGCCGCCGATTTCGTCGAGGCGCTCGGCCATAGCGCGTTTCGGGTCGGCGACCGGCTCGGCATGCTGGCCTTCGATAGCGGCGAGCGCGACGATCTGTTCATGCCGGCGCGCACCGGCCGAGGCACCGGCACGCTGCTCGCGAGCATGTTGCGCGAATGCGCGAGTGATGCGGCGGATCGTCGGACGGGTGGTGAGGCCGATGGTCAGCCCGACGGTCAGGCCGACCGTCAGCCCGGGCGCGCGGCGGTCGAGGGCTTGCGGCGTTGCGCGATCCGTATCGCTGGACGCCAGGCGCTCGTGTTCGTCGTGTCCGACTTCCACTGGCCGCTCGCGCAACTGTCGCCGGTACTCGACATGCTGGTGCATGCGTGCGTGGTGCCGATGGTCGTGTGGGACGCGGCCGAGATCACGCCGCCGCAGCACGCGTCGCTGCTCGCCGTCAACGATGCCGAGTCCGGCGAGGAGCGTCGCGTATGGCTCTCCCGAGGCGTGCGCGAACGCTGGCGCGAAGGCGTCGCGCGCCGTCGCGACGAACTCGACGCCGGGTTCGATGCGCGTGGCATCCGGCCGTTTTATGTCGAAGGCGGGTTCGATCCGGAAGCAATGTCGCGCTACTTTCTGGAGATGACGGCGTGAGCGCGCGCGGCATGAGCAGTGGTGTCGCGCGGCGGGCGGCGATGCGCGTGCTGATTGCGTCGCTATGCGGCGCCGCGTGCGCGACGGCCAGTGCCGCCGCGGTGACCGCGCTGGTTCAGGAGCCGCGCGCGTTCGGTTATGTGCTCGGCGATGTGCTGACGCAGCGGGTGTTGCTGGAGGCCAACGGTCGCGACGTGGGCGCCGTCACGCCGCCTTCGGTCGGGCGCACGGGCGTGTGGCTCGAACGCCGGCCCGCGACGCTCGAAACCGACGACCACGGCCGCAAGTGGATGGTGATCGCGTATCAGGTGGTCAACGCGCCGCAGACGCTCACGCAGATCACCTTGCCCGCGTTGAGCCTGACGTCCGCGGCGGGCACGCAACTGCAGGTCGCCGAATGGCCGGCGAGCATCGGACCGTTGACGCCGCAAACGGCGTTCGCCGCGGGGGACTTGCAGCCGCTGCGGCCCGATCGTCAGGCGCCGATGCTGGATACGGCCGGCTGGCGTCGGCAGATCGCATGGGCGCTCGGCCTGCTGCTCGCGACGCTGCTCGCGTGGGCCTGCTGGTGGTGGGCGCGCAACCGGCGCGAATCGGCGCGGCTGCCGTTCGCGCGTGCGTGGCGGCGGATGCAACGGCTGCCGGAGGCGCCCGCCGCCGCATCGAGCGAGGCGTGGGTGTGCCTGCATCGCGCGCTGAACGAAACCGCCGGCCAGGTCGTGCATGCCGGCTCGCTATCCGCGTTGCTCGCGCGCGCGCCGTATCTGCAACCGCTGCGCGCGCAGCTCGAACGTTTCTATCACGCATCGTCCGAGCGCTTTTTCAGGCCCGCGCCGAATGCCTTCGAGAATCCCGGCGAGCTGTCATTGCACGGGCTGTGCCGTGCGTTGTATCGGGCGGAGAGGCGCCATCAGCGATGACCATCGGCCTCGACTTCGCCTTTCCGTGGATGCTGGTTCTGCTGCCGCTCGCCGCGCTGCCGCTGCTGCGGCGACGCAGCGACACGCTGGTGTTTTCGAGCGTCGCGTGGCTGCCCGCCGACGAACTCGGCCGCGTGGCCGGTTGGCTCGCGCGCGGCGGCGCGGCGCTGGCGATCGCCGCGATCGTCGTCGGGCTGGCGGGGCCGGGGCGCTCGCAGTTGCAGGTGCTGCGCACAGGCAGCGGCGCGCAGATCCTGATCCTGATGGACCGCAGCGCGAGCATGGACGAGCCGATGGGCAGCAAGGGCGTCGAGTCGCCGCGCGGCGACTCCAAGAACCACGTGGCGCGCGCGGCGTTGACGCGCTTCGTCGAGCAGCGGCCGAACGACCGGCTCGCGTTCATGATGTTCGGCACCAACCCCGTGCTGGCGATGCCGTTCACGTACGACCATCGTGTGATCGAGGCCGCGGTCGCGGCCACGGCGATTGGCCGCGGCATGCCGGACACCGAGCTCGATCGCGGCATGCTCGCGGCGATCGGGCAGTTCGACGGGCGCCTGTCGTCGGGGCGCCGCGCGATCGTGCTGGTCTCAGATGGCGGCGCGCTGCTCGACGAACCGATGCGCCGGCGCATCGAGTCGGGGCTGCGACGCAACCAGATCGCGCTGTACTTCATCTACCTGCGCAGCAGCGTCTTCAGTCCCGATCTGAACGCGAGGCTGCCCGTCAGCGCAAGCTCGGCCGAAGCGCAACTGCATCGTTTCTTTCTGACGCTCAGGACGCCCTACCGGTTATTCCAGGCCGAAGACCCGAAGGGGATGATGGCGGCGATCGCGGAGATCAACCGACAGCAGAACGCGACGACCACGTTCGTCGAGCATCTGCCTCGCCAGGACCTGAGTCCGTACTGTTTCGCGCTCGCGTTGTTCTGTTCGGCGCTGCTGGTGGTGCTGCACCAGTTGCAGCTCAGGAGCTGGGCATGAGGCGCACGTTGATCCACTCGCTGTTCGGCACCGCGGCGATCTGCTGCGCCGCGTGGGCCGCTTATGGCTTCGTTCGTCTGCAACACGCGCAGCGGATCGATCAGGCCATTGTCGCGACGAACGCCGCTTCGCGCGAGCAGCATGCCGGCGACGACGCGCGCGAGGTTCAGCTGGCCCGCGCGATCGCGCTGTCGAAAGCGGGCGCCTACGACGCGGCGGCGCGGCTTTACAACGGCCTGATCCCTGACGGAAGGCCGCCCGACGAAGTGGGCCGCGCCGCGCTGTTCGATCTCGGCAACCTGTACCTACGCGAGGGCGGCGGCGACACCGCGCAGGCGGTCAGGTCTGTCGCGATGCTCGGCGAGGCGAAGGCGCGCTACCGGCTTGCGCTGCGCGCGGCGCCCGACGATTGGGATGCGCGCTACAACCTCGAGCGTGCGCTGTGGCTTGCGCCGGAAACGCCGTCCACGCTCGCCGGTCCCGATGTGAAAGAGCAGCACAACGTCACACTGCGCGACCCGCAGAGCCAGGACTTGCCATGAGCCGCGTCTCGCGCAAGCGCGGCTTCGCAAGATGGCGGCACGCGTTGACGCCGCTTGCGCTGGTCGCGTTGATCGCGGCGGTCGCGATGCCGGAGGTCACGTTGCCGCGCAACACGTTCCACTACATCGTGACGTTCGATATCACGCAAAGCATGGACGTCGAGGACATGGTGCTCGACGGCGCCCCGGTCAGCCGGCTCAAATTCGCCCAGGCCGCGATGCGCGACGCGCTCGGGCGCTTGCCGTGCGGCTCGAAGGTAGGTTGGAGCGTCTTCACCGGGCAGCGGGTGCTGCTGCTGATGTCGCCGGTCGAAGTCTGCGGCAACTACGACGCGTTGCTCGTGTCGCTCGACGGCATCGACGGGCGCATGCGCTGGACCAACTGGAGCCGCATTGCCGAGGGCGGCGTCTATTCGGCCGTGCGCGTCGCGCAGCAGGTGAGCGGCGGCGCGGCCATCGCGTTCGTCACCGATGGGCAGGAGGCGCCGCCGGTGTCGGCGTCGCGCCCGCTGATGGAGGGCATCAACGCCGCGCGGATCAGGGGCTGGCTGATCGGCGTGGGCGGCGACCAGCCCGCCGCCATTCCGAAGACCGACGCGGGCGGCAACCGGATCGGCTTCTGGCAGGCCGACGATGTGATCCAGGCCCCGCCTGCGCCAGGCTCCGGTGGGCAGGCGCAAGCGCACGAGGAGTTGTCGGAATTGCGAGGCGAGTATCTGGCGTCGGTGGCGGGGCAGACTGGCCTCGATTATCGGCGCCTGCTGAACGTGACTTCGTTCGGCGATGCGCTGCTCGATGCGCGCTTCGCCCGACGCGAACCGGTGCCGACCGATCTGCGCTGGTGTCCCGCGCTACTCGCGTTGCTGCTGCTGGTCGCGCGCTTCATGCCCGATGCCGTTTTCGCATGGCCGCGCGGCTGGCCAAAGCGCATTCGAACCATCGTTTCGCTCGTTGCGCCGGCATTCAATGGCCGGCCCACGCGGGTCGACTGACTCCCGCAAGCGCGACCGTTGATGCTGCAACGGTTGAAGAGGCAGGCATCCAATCGAACCGCATGATCGCTTCGCGCACCTCGCAAGAGTTGCCGGGAGCGTTCGGCTCGCGCGGCTCGCGCCAGTCGCTTTTGCCGGTCTTGGGTGGCTGACAGCGCTGTCACGCATCGCCTCGCACATTGACCTACCGGTCCGCGAATGACTGACTACAATGTCTGAATGCAAGCGACGCTGTAAGACGCGCGGTTCGACCTGAGCGCCGAGTCATGTGACGTTTCAATTCCTTCACGGAGGCATGGATGACGTGCCAAAACGAGAGGGTTGTCGGAGCGATATTCATCGTGATGAGCGGCTACGCGTTTGCGGGCGGCCCCACCGGCGATGCGCCCGAACCAATGATGATGATGATGGCCAACATCGTCGCGTCGCCCGTCGAAGTCGTGCCGCCGATTCCCGAGCCTCGGCACTACTTCGAGCAGCAGCGCTATGCGATGGAGTATCAGGGCGATCAGGGCGAGCCGTTCTATCCGCAAATGCAGAACTTTTATAGCGTGGACGTGACGCGCGATGTCCAGCTCGGTACCGCGAAGGCGCTGGCGTCGTCAGGACCGGAGTTCGCACCGGTGTCCGAACCCGGTGCGCGGACTGCCGCGCAGGATGCTTCGAATCCTTTGCACCTGGGCCCATCGACCGCGCCGCAAGTGTCCATCGTTCAGATGAACAGCTCAGTATTGTCGATCGGTGCGTCACCGCAGCGACGCTTATCTTTGACGATCAACGACTGGGTGTTCTCCGGCACCGCGCGCGTGGCGATTCTGCATTCGCACGATACGGGCGCGACGCTCATCGTCAAACATCGCTTCTAAGCGATGTCGAGCGGGCGTGCTTCGCGCGCCCGCCGAGGACGTCACGTCGACGAAAAACGCTCGCGATACACCTGCGGCGCCACGCGCAGCTGACGCACGAAGCTGCAGCGCATGGTTTCCTCGCTGCCGAATCCACATCGCGTCGCGATCCGTTTAATCGACCAGGACGTTTCGCTCAGCAAGCGCTGTGCCGTTTCGATGCGCAGCTGCTCGACCGCGCGGGCGGGCGTGCGGCCCGTTTGCGCCTTGTAGTGGCGCATGAAGCTGCGCTCGCTCATATGAAGCCGTCGCGCGAGCGCGGGGACCGACAGGTCGGACGCGAGATGCGATGTCATCCAAGCATGCAATTCGCCGAAACGGTCGTCGGCATGTTGCAGCGAGAGCGTCGCGCTGAATTGCGACTGACCACCCGGCCGCTTCAGAAACACGACGAGTTCGCGCGCGACCTCGAGCGCCAACGCGCGTCCGTGATCTTCTTCGAGCATGGCCAGCGCGAGGTCGATACCGGCCGTGACGCCCGCCGATGTCCAGATCGCGCCGTCGCGAATGAAGATCGGATCGGCTTCGACATGCAGTTGCGGATACGCCTGCGCGAGTTCGTCGCAACGCCCCCAATGCGTGGCGACGCGCCGGCCGTCGAGTAGCCCCGCCTCGGCCAGCAGGAACGCGCCCGAGCAGACCGAGGCGACGCGTCTGCAATGCGGCGCCTGGCGCTGCGTCCAGCGGATCAGACGACGATCGGCCAATGCCTCGCGAATGCCCCAGCCGCCGGGAACGATCAGCGTATCGACCGGCGCCTTCACCGAACGTAGCGAACCGGCAAGCACCGCGAGGCCTGACGACGACGTGACGGGCCCGCCTTCGGCTGCCACGACGTGTGGCGCGTAGAGCGTGTCGAGCCCGCGCTGCGTGACGAGTTCATTGGCGGAAGCGAATACCTGCAGTGGACCGCTGACGTCCAGCAATTGCATGTTGGGGAACGCGAGCAGCACGATGGAGCGGGGAGGGCTGGACATATCGTGTAGGTAGTGCTGGGAAAGAGAGCGCGCGTGCCTGGCAGAAACCAAGGGGTGAATGGCAGTCTTGCCAAAGACTACCCGCATAGAATCGATCCGTCCATCTGGAAACAGTGGCCAATGACGTGTTTCGATCTCTCTTCGATTAAGGCATCGCTATGAACCTGCAAATCGGTTTTCTGGTGTTTCCGAAAGTACAGCAACTCGATCTGACCGGCCCGCATGACGTGCTCGCATCGTTGCCGGGCGCCACGATGCATCTGGTCTGGAAGACGCGGGACCCCGTAGTGTCGAGCAACGGGCTCGTGCTGACGCCGAGCACGACTTACGAAAGCTGCCCGCCGCTCGACGTGATTTGTGTGCCGGGCGGAAGCGGCGTGACCGACCTGTTGCAAGACGCGCAAACGATCGACTTCGTACGCCGCCAGGCCGCGAGCGCGCGCTACGTGACGTCGGTGTGCACCGGTGCGTTGCTGCTTGGCGCGGCCGGTTTGCTGCGCGGGCGGCGCGCGACGACTCACTGGGCATTCCACTCGCTGCTGGAGCCGCTCGGCGCAATACCGACGCATGCACGCGTGGTTCGCGACGGCAATCTGATTACCGGCGGCGGCGTGACGGCGGGCATCGATTTCGGCTTGACCGTGGCGGCCGAACTGGCGGGCGTCGAAGAGGCACAGGCGATTCAGCTCGAACTCGAATACGCGCCGGCGCCGCCGTTCGATGCGGGCGATCCGGCGTTGGCGCCGCAAGCGGTGGTCGAGCTGGTCCGGCAACGGTCGGCTGAAGGCCTGGCCGCGCGGCGTCGGATCGTGATGGAAATCGCGCGGAGACAGGCTACCTGATCGCGAGCCCTGCATACGGTTGGTGCGGGCCTTCCATTAAACTGTATGGCTCTACCCCTTGTCCGACAGCCGGATCGATGCGATGAAGTCCTGCAAATTTGCCCGGGAGCCCTCCCGATGCGCGTAGGCAAGCCCGTCAAGGCACTGCCGCAGCCGTCATGCGACTACTGCGGCAACCGTGCATTGCTCGCGCGTTACGGCGACGAGTCGTACCCGTATCGCAGCGATCAAGGGCCGCTGTGGATCTGCACCGCATGTCAGGCGTGGATCGGCGTTTATTCGCGCAGCAAGCACAACCTGCCGCTCGGCCGCCTCGCCGACGCAACGTTGCGCGAGGCGAAGAGCAAGCTGCACGATGCGCTGGAACCGCTCGTTGCGGGGAAGGTGCGCCGCGATGGCGTCAACGCGTTCGAAGCCCGCGCGAAGGCGATCCGGTGGGTGGCAACCGAGCTTGGCTTCGATCCTGTCCCAGCAAGCATTCACGCGTTCACGCCCGAGCAGTGCGAGCAGGCGTTGCGTTATGTCGAGGGTTTTATCGAGGCTCGGCGTGCGCGATAGCTAGCGCGACGTCCCCAGCCGATCAGTTCCTTCCGTTCCTTCCGATATCCGCGTCATTCCGCCTTCCCCGCGGCTTTCCACCGCCACCAAAAAGTGCCATTGAATCTACTTTTTGTGTAGGGACGCCTGTCCCAACCTCTCCTATTCTTACGCCATCGAGACGACACGTCCTACGCTGCGACCCGTATCCCGCAGCGCGCGACGATCAATCCACAGGAGAGGATGTTGACCAAGAAAGTCCCGCTCAAGATCGCGATCGCTGAGCATCCGCACACGTCGGCCATTCGTAACCGGTCCATCCCTATCGAAGGCGTCGACGCCGAGTTCGTCACCGTCAAGCCGCAAATCGGCGCGTTCCGCCGCATGGTGCGCGACGTCGAATTCGACGTTTGCGAACTCGCGCCGACCACCTACATCATCGCGCGCGCTTATGGCGCGCCGTTCGTCGGCTTGCCGATCTTCGTCGTGCGGCGTTTTCATCACGGCGGTCTGCTGGTGCGTCCGGACGCGGGCATCAATACGCCGAAGGACCTCGAAGGCAAAAAGGTCGGCGTGCGCGCCTATTCGGTCACGACCGGCGTGTGGACACGTCAGGTGCTCATCGATGAGTTCGGTCTCGACTCGTCGAAGGTCACGTGGGTCGTCGACGACGAAGAGCACGTGACGCAACTGAAGCTGCCGTCGAACGTCGTGCACGCGCCGCAAGGCAGCTCGCTCGCGCAGATGATGGCGTCGGGCGAACTGTCGGCCGGAGTTGCCGCAGCCGCCGGTATCGGCCGCACCGGCGCGCCGACGGGTGGCTGGCAGGAAGTCGAGGCCGATTACCCGGATCTGCTGCCGAACGCGACCGAACTCGAAACCGAGTACTACGCGCGCACCGGCGTGTATCCGATGCACGGCACGATCGTCGTCAAGGACTCGGTGCTCGCTGCGCATCCGTGGATCGCGAAATCGCTGTTCGATGCGTTCGCGCAGGCGAAAAAAGAATGGCTCGAGGGTCTCGATGCGGGTGAGGCGACGAGCGCAAGCGACAAGAAGTATCTCGAACTGCGCAAGATCGTCGGTCACGATCCGCTGCCGTACGGTCTGCATGAAAACCTGCAGACGATCGAAACCCTCGAAGCAACCGCGTTCAAGCAGGGTCTCACGCCGCGCCGCATGTCGATCGACGAGCTGTTCGTCGACCCGCTCGCCCGCTAAGGCGCAACACCACTTATCGCCGACCCGGCGATTCGAACGGAGACACCATGATTATCGATTGCCACGGTCATTTCACGACCGTCCCGGCTTCCTTTCGCGCCTGGCGCGCCAAACAGGTCCAGTTTGCGAACGACCCGGCCAATGCGCCCTCGCGTGATGGCGCCTATGTCAGCGACGACGAGATTCGCGAAGCGATCGGCAACGGCCAGCTCAAACTGCAGCGCGAGCGCGGCAGCGACCTGACGCTGTTCTCGCCGATCGCGGGGCTGATGAGCCACCATCTCGGCAACGAACGCACGAGCCTCGAGTGGGCCGAAGTGTCGAATGACCTCGTGTACCGCGTGACCGAACTCTACCAGGACAACTTCGCACCGGTCTGCCAACTGCCGCAATCGCCGGGCGTCGCGCCCGCGAATTCGATCGCCGAATTGCGCCGCTGCGTCGAGCAACTCGGTTTCGTCGGCTGCAATCTGAACCCGGACCCGAGCGGCGGCTACTGGACGGGCAAGCCGATGACCGACCGCGAGTGGTACCCGCTGTACGAAGCGCTGGTCGATCTCGACGTACCGGCGATGATTCACGTCGCCGCGTCGTGCAATCCGTGTTTCCACGGCACTGGCGCGCACTATCTGAATGCGGACACGTCAGTGTTCATGCAGATCCTGCAATCGGACCTGTTCAAGGATTTCCCGACGCTGCGTCTCGTGATTCCGCACGGCGGCGGCGCGGTGCCGTATCACTGGGGCCGTTATCGCGGCATGTCGCTCGAAATGCGCGAGCGTCCTCTGGAAGGTTTGCTGAACAATATTTTCTTCGACTCGTGCGTCTATCACCAGCCGGGCGTCGAGCTGCTGACCAAGGTGGTTCCCGCGGACAACGTGCTGTTCGGCTCGGAGATGATCGGCGCGGTGCGCGGCAAGGATCCGGCAACCGGACATTACTTCGACGACACGAAGCGCTATATCGACGGCTGCGCGGCGCTGAGCGACCAGGATCGCCACAAGATCTTCGAAGGCAACGCACGGCGGGTTTATCCGCGCCTCGATGCGCGTCTGAAAGCGCGCGGCAAATAAGCTCGAGCGCAGCACGTTTCGCGGCGCAAGCCGCATGCAATGAGCAAGATACCGAGGCATTCATGACTTCCTCAATCGTTGATATTCACCCGCACATCATTTCCGACGACGAGACCCGCTATCCACCCGCGCCGCTGTTCGGCAAGCGCTCGGAGTGGTCGAAGGAACGGCCGACCACGGTCGAAACGCTGATCGCAGCGATGGATGCGGCCGGCGTCGCCAAAGCAGCGGTGGTTCACTCGTCGACCACGTACGGTTTCGACAACAGCTACGTGGTCGACGGCTGTGCAAAATACGCGGACCGTCTGGTCGCGGTCGGCTCGGTCGACGTGCTGGACCCCGATGCGCCGGCACGCATCCGCGCATGGGTCCAGCGCGGTCTTGCGGGCCTGCGTCTGTTCACCGGCGGCAGCACGAAGGAGTTCGATCCGAGCGAGCTCGACGATCCGCGATCGTTTCCCGCGTGGGAGCTCTGCGGCGAGCTTGGCCTGCCAATGTGCATCCAGACCGGACCGATCGGCTTGCCGCAGGTCACCGCGCTCGCACGGCGCTTCGCTAACGTGCGCATCGTCCTCGATCATCTCGGGCGTCCCGAGGTCGCGGACGGCGCCCCCTATGCGAAGGCGCAGAGCCTGTTCGACCTTGCGTCGCTGGAGAACATCTATCTGAAGCTGACGCCGCGCATTTTCGGCGACGTAAAGAAGGAGAAGGCGAGCGCCGAGACCTTCTTCCCGCGCGTGGTCGAAGCATTCGGCGCGCAACGGATGGCGTGGGGCTCGAATTATCCGACCTCGCCGGGCACGCTCGCGGACATTCTCGCGACCGCGCAAGCCGGCCTCGCAACGCTCGACGATGAGGACCGCGAGTGGATTTTCGGCAAGACCGCGCAGCAGCTTTATCCGGCGCTCGCCTGAGATTCGGCGCTATCCGGGCCGGCCGCCCGTGAAGGGGTGCATGGTTCGCGGCGGCATGCATGCAGCATTCAATCAAACTGAAGAGAACAAACAGATGGAGACGGGCAAACCTGAACGACGAGGAATCACGAACCGCTGGGCGGTGCTTGCGCTTCTTGCAATCGGCGTGCTGATTTCGTTTGTCGATCGCACCAGCATTTCGTCGACGCTGGCGGACGCGAATTTCATTCGGCACTTCGCGCTGACAGACGTCGATCGCGGTTGGATCAACGCGGCGTTCTTCTGGTCGTACGGGCTGTTTCAGGTGCCGATGGGTTGGGTCGCCGACCGCTACGGCGTCAAATGGCCGTATGCGATCAGCTTCACGCTGTGGTGCATCGCCACGACGATGATGGGCCTCGTGACCACACTCGGCGCACTCGTGCTGATGCGGCTGATTATCGGCGTGGCCGAGGCGATCGTGATACCCGCCAGCTATCGATGGATTCGCAATAACTTCGACGAACGACAAAACGGTCTCGCCGTCGGCCTGCTAGCCATGGGTAATAAGTTCGGCCCCGCGCTCGGTGCGCCGATCGCAGCCTGGATCATCGTCACTTACTCGTGGAAGCTGATGTTCATCGTGACGGGTCTCGCCGGCTTGATCTGGCTCGCGCCATGGCTGCTGCTGGTGCGCAACGATCTGCCGACCAAAGCGGACCTCGCGCAGGCAAATCGCCGCGCTCGCACCGTGACCTTCGGCAACATCCTGTCGAGTCCGGTCGTGTGGGGCGGCATGATCACGAACTTCTGCTATGGCTACTTCACGTTCTACTGCATGACGTGGATGCCGGCCTATCTGGTCGAGCAACGCGGTCTGTCGATTTCGCGCTCGGGGCTCTTCACGTTTTTCAGCTTCGCTGGAATCGCGATCGTCGCGGCTCTCGCGGGCTCCGCTGCCGATCTGATCATTGCCCGCGGCAAGGATCCGATCCTGGTCCGCAAGATCTTCACCGTGACCGGGTTCGTTGGTGGCTGCAGCGTACTGCTCGGTGCGTATGCGCCGACGCTGCAGATGGCGCTGTTCTGGAATGTGTTTTCCCTCTCGCTGCTCGGTTTCGTCACGGCGAACAATCTGGTGCTGTCGCGCCTGACCTTGATTCCGAGGCAGGCAATCGGGCTCGTCACCGGGGTTCAGCAACTCGCGACCAGTCTTGCGGGCGGCGTGGCGGCGAGCCTGTCGGGCTGGCTGCTGCACGTGAGCGGCAGCTACGACCTGCCGATGATGGTGATCCTCGGATTCCTGCTTGTCGGCGCGATGGCGACGATCGTCCTGTACCGCCCTGAATGGTCACCCAAGGTGACCGAGGCACCGAGCAGGTTGCGGCAGGCCTAACACTCGTAGCAGGGCCGGCATATGGCGGCCTCTGGACATATTCATTTTTTGAGAAACGCACATGGCGAAGATCGTATTCGGGATGGCGGTGCCGCACAGCGGCATGCTGGGCCAGGCCCCGGAAGACTGGCTCAAGAACGGGGAGCGCGACCGCAACAACCCGGAACTGTGGTATCGCAATCGCACGTGGACGTACCCCGAGCTCGAAGCGCATCGCGAAGCCGCGTTCGAGCAGTACCTGACGCTCGAAGAGCGCACCGCGCGCGCCGCCCGCTGCCGTAGCGCGCTCGACACGATGGCGGCCGCGTATCGCGAAGCGAACGTCGACGTTGCGATCATTCTCGGCAAGGACCAGAAGGAGATCTTCACCGCTTTCTCCCCGTCGATCGCGATCTATAGCGGCGCGCAAGTGCACAACGGTCCGCCACAACGTTCGGTCTATGCACCCGATCATCATGTGACGCACGACTGCCATCCGAAGCTCGCGACTTACCTGATCGGGTACTTCCAGAATGAGGGCTTCGATCTGACCGATCTGTTCGCGTGGCCCGACAACGTGTGGATGAAGCCGTTGCCCGAGTACCCGGTGGTACCGCACGCTTACAGCTTCGTGTATCACCAGATCATGGGCGACAACCCGCCGCCGCACGTGCCGGTCATCATGAATTGCTTCTATCCGCCGACGCAACCGTCGATGTCGCGTTGCATCGAATTCGGCCGCGTGTTGCGCGACGCGATCCATGCATGGCCTGACGACGTACGGGTGGGCATCTTCGCGTCGGGCGGCCTGTCGCACTTCGTCAACGACGAAGAGTTCGATCACCGCATCATGAAGATGCTGGCCGACTACGACTATGACGGCCTCGCGGCGGTGGACAACCGTTCGTACCAGTCGGGCACCTCCGAGATCAAGCTGTACGTCAGCGTGATGAAGGCGGTACAGGAGACCGGCGCTGAAATGACGCTGGTCGACTATGTGCCGTGCTGGCGCACGCCCGCCGGCACCGGCGAAGGCATGGGCTTCATGTACTGGAAAGCCGCCGACTGATCTGGCTTCACCTTCTAATTCTCGCGTTCACCAGAGAGCAACATCATGAGCGAAAACCGTCTCAACGGCATCATTCGCGCGTTCGAATCCGGCAAGCCCGCATTCACCGCATTTTCGAAACTCGACAAGCAGACCGCGATCGACATGAGCGACGCGCCTTATGACGGCATCGTGTTCGAGATGGAGCACAACCCGTACGACGTGTCGGCGCTGGGCGACGCTTTGCAGTACATGCTCAATCGCAAGGCGATCGTCGAAGCCGGTTCGGTCGCGCCGCGCGTCACGCCGATCGCGCGGATTCCGGCCAATGGCGCCGAGATGAATCAGGCGTTCGCCAAGCAGGTGCTCGATCGCGGCGTCTACGGCGTGGTGTGGCCGCATGTCGCGACGGTCGAACAGGCTTATAACGCGGTCGCGTCGTGCCGTTATGCGCGGCCGAAAAACGCGCCGCTGTACGAGCCGAAAGGCGTGCGCGGCGACGGTCCCGCAACCGCCGCGCGCTACTGGGGCTTGAGCATGGCCGACTACTACCGGAAGGCCGACGTGTGGCCGCTCGCGCCGGAAGGCGAAATCCTCGTCGGACTGATGTGCGAAAGCACCGAGGCGATCGAGAATCTCGACGACATTCTGTCGAACGTGCCGGGCATCGGTTTCATTCTGATCGGCGAGGGCGACCTGAGCCAGGAGCTCGGCCATCCGCGCGATTACGAACACCCGATCGTGGTCGACGCGATGCGCAAGATCGTCGACACCTGCCACAAGCACGATGTGGTGGTCGGCAATCCGCACGTGAACGCGAAGAACCACAAGCGGTTGATCGAAGAGGGCTACCGCTTTCTGATGTCGGCGCCGCTGCGCAGCTATGGCGTGGTCGGCATGGCGCGCGAGATGGCGGGGTATTGAATGAACGGAGCCGAAAGCCTCGTCGATACGCTGACGGATCACGGCGTCGACATCTGTTTCGCGAATCCCGGCACCTCGGAGATGCACTTTCTGAAGGCGCTCGACAATCCGCGCATGCGCAGCGTGTTGTGTCTTTTCGAAGGCGTCTGCACGGGCGCCGCCGACGGCTATTACCGGATGAAGGACACGCCCGCATCGACGCTGCTGCATCTCGGACCTGGTCTCGCGAATGGGCTGGCCAATATTCACAATGCCAAGCGCGCGTCGTCCGGCATGGTCAATATCGTCGGTGAGCATTCGGCCGCGCATCTGAAATACGATCCGCCGTTGATGTCCGATATCGAAGGCCTCGCGCGGCCGCTCAGTCACTGGGTGCGTCGCGTCGAATCGCCGCGCGCGGTCGCGTGGGACGTGGCCGCGGCGGTGAGCAAGGCGAGCGGGTATCCGGGGCAAATCGCCACGCTGATTCTGCCCGGCGATGCGTCGTGGCAGGACGCGGGCGAAACAGTCTCACTGCCGAAGCTGCCGGTCGCGCAGCCAGGCAAGCCCGAGGCCGCGCGCGTCGAGCACATCGCGCAGGTGCTGCGCTCGGGCGAGCCCGCGCTGATCGTGCTGGCCGGCCGTGCAACGCGCGGCCGCGCGCTCGAACTCGCGGGCAGGCTGAAGGCGGCGAGCGGCTGCCGTCTGGCGACGCAGTTTTTCAGCACGCGCATCGAACGCGGCGCGGGGCGAGTGATGCTCGAACGGATTCCATACGCGGTAAACGCGGCGGTCGACTACCTGAAGGGCTTTCGCCACATCATCACGGTCGAGACGACCGAGCCGATCGCCTTCTTTAGTTACCCGGACAAGCCGAGTCTGCTGAAGTCGGCCGGCACCAGCGTGCATGCGCTGGCGGAAGTGGGCGAGGACGGCACGGCCGCGCTCGACATGCTGGTCGAGGCACTCGGCGCGACCAGCACGCAAGCCGTGTTGCAGCAGCGCGCGAACGCCGACGCGCCCACCGGCGCACTGAGTCCCACGAGCATCGCGCAAGCGCTTGCCGCGGCGTTGCCGGAAGACTGCATCCTCGTCGACGAATCGCTGACCACCGGCCGCGAGACGATGGGCCTGACCGTCGGCGCTGCGCGTCACGACCTGATCAACAACATGGGCGGCTCGATCGGCTACGGCACGCCGGTAGCAACCGGCGCCGCGCTGGCGTGCCCGGAGCGCCGCGTGTTCTGCATGGTCGGCGATGGCAGCGCGATGTATACGATCCAGTCGCTGTGGACCCAGGCACGCGAGAGCCTGAACATCACGACGATCATCTTCGCCAACAACAGCTACGCGATCCTCAAGGCCGAGTACGCCAACATGGGCGCTGGCGCGCCGGGCGAGCGCGCGCTCGCGATGATCGACATCGACCGTCCGCGCATCGGCTGGCTCGCGATGGCGAAGAGCATGGGTGTACCGGCCGTCGCCGTCGACACGGCGGAAACTTTCCACAAGGCCATCGCCGATTCCGTGCATGCGGCCGGCCCGTGTCTCATCGAGGTGAGACTGTAATTTCGTTCAAGCATAAGGACCGACATTCATGACGACGACGCAAACGGCGGTGCCGACGCTGCGCACCAATCTGGCCGACTATCCGGTAACGAAGGCAATCAGAGACGGGCGCGTGAGCTCGAACATCGTCACGCTCGACTTCTGCGGACCGACGCCCGCGCATAACGGCTTCAAGGCGATGGTGCGCGAAAACGCGTTCGATGCGGGCGAACTCGCGATCGTCACGTTCCTGCAGGCGAAAGCCTACGGCAAGCCCTATGTGCTGCTGCCGACGCCGATCTCGGGCCGCTTTCAGCATCATTGCGCGGGCTTCAACATCGACTTCGGCCATCTCGATCCGAAGGACATCGAAGGCAAGAAGGTCGGCGTGCGGACCTATACGCAGACCACCGCGCTGTGGATTCGCGGCATTCTGCGCCACGAATACGGCGTCGATCTCGACAAGGTCACGTGGATGACGCTCGGCGACGGCCACCTCGCCGAGTATCGCGATCCGAACCACTGCGTGCGCCTGCCCGCCGGTTCGTCGATCCCGCAGATGATGATGAACGGCGAGCTCGCCGCGGCGCTGCTCGGCGAAGACATGCCGAAGGACGAGCGTGTGCGCACGCTGGTGCCCGATGCGCAGAACGCCGCGAAAGCGTGGTTCGCGCGGGAGGGCGTGGTGCCGGTCAATCACATGTTCGTCGTCCATCAGGATCTGTCGAAGCAGCGCCCGGAGGTCGTGCGCGAGTTGTACCGGATGATCGTCGAGAGCCGCACACAAACCGAAGGCGGCACGCCTGCGGTGTTTCCGCCCATCGGTCTCGAGCAGAACCGCAAGGGGTTGCAATTGGCCATCGACTGGGCGCTCGATCAGAAGATCCTGCCGCATCGTTTGTCGGTCGATGAATTGTTCGACGATGTGACGGGCAGCCTCGGCTGACGATCGTATTCGGCGACGCCGATCAGAAGCCGCATGACGACCAGTGCGGCCAGTGTCGTCACCATGCCGGTCGCGGCCGCGGCGACGCACCACAGCACGAAGCAGATGGCGTACGGCCATTTGACGCCGTAGCGGTCAACGATCCAACCCATCGGCATCTGCACGAGGCCGTAAGACCAGAACACCGCCGAGTTGAGCCCGCCTCGCTCGACGCTCGTCAGCGCAAACTCGCGCACGAAATGTTAGTCCGCAAGCGCCGCGGACAGACTCGTTCGATCGATAAAGGAAATGAGCAGGCCGAGCGCGAGCAGCACGAGAATGGCCCACGGGTTTTCGCGGGCGCACGGTGGCCTTGATATGTCTTCCATGTTTCGTTCTCTTGCCAAGTCGATTCGGGTCGGAAAAACCCGATGAGAATGTACGCGATGCACGCGTGAATGCCTTTACACAAAAATGATGTTCGCTGGCACTTTTTAATTAGAGAGGGACGGTGGTCGCAGCCGTTGCCTGCGTGCATCGCCAGAAAAAAAATGCCAGTGAATCTGACTTTTGTGTAAGGACGCGGTGCATGGCATCCCATATTCTTGGCTCCGGCAGCGGGCTATCGCTGCTTCGCTCGTGTAGGTACGCCAACAAAATGATTTAGATAAAAGCATCGGTATTCCGATGTGTATAAAAATGGAGACGTCGCATGAAAAGATTGATCACTCTCGCATCGGGCGCAGTCCTGTTTTGCGGTTCCGCTTCCGCCGTGTTCGCGCAGTCGTCGGTCACGCTCTATGGCGTGCTCGACAATGGCCTGGCCTATCAGAGTTCGAGCGGCAAAGGTTCGACGATCCGCGCGGTACCCGGCGGCCTTTTCTCGACGCGCTTCGGCTTGAAGGGCAGTGAGGATATCGGCGGCGGACTTCACGTCAATTTCCAGTTGGAGCAGGCCTTTTCCGGTCAGACGGGTGCAGCGACAGACCCGACGAAGGCCTTCAATCGTCTGGCCTTCGTCGGCCTGTCCGGTGGCTTCGGAGAAGTGCGCTTCGGCTTGCAAAACTCGCCGCAATACGACGTGCTGCAGGCGGCAATGGATCCGTCCTGGGTTAAGAGCATTGCTTCGCCGATGAATAACTTCAACGCGCTGATCATCCGCGCAAACAACGGTATTTCGTACTACACCCCAACGTTCGGCGGGCTGAATGCCAAGTTCATGGTGGCATTGCGCGATCCAGCGACCGGAGGGGGCAATGGGATTGGCTTCTACAACGCAGTCGTCCAGTACGGCAACGGACCGTTGAACGTCGCGGCCGGCTACGAACGAGGCGACGAACCAGCCATCGGAGGGGGGGGGAGCTATGCGCTGGCGGGCGGTGCTGCCGCGGGTCCTGGCGCGGTACTGAGCGTGTTCAACGCGGGCGCTTCGTATGCGATCGGCGCCAACCGCGTCTGGCTGGCCTACCACACGGAGAATCTGACCCATACGCCGAAATACATGCAGCACGACGTCTATCAGATTTCCGACTCATACCAGATCGACCCATTTGCGCTGGTTTCGCTGATGTACGGTTACTTGCACGATCGCACGGGGAAGGGCAACAATGCGCAGCAATTAGGTCTGCTTTTCGAGTACGCCCTGTCCAAATCGACCGAGCTCTATACAGCGGCCGGCTTTCTGCAGAACCGGAATCAGGCGGCATACACGCTGTCGGGCACCGCGTATTCGGGCCTTGCGGTCACTCCCGGCACCGACACGCGCGGCGTCGGCGTCGGCCTCGTACACAAGTTCTGAGGCCACCGCGTAAAGTCGCCGGCTCGATGTATGGCTGGAAATGCCTGGAAAAATTCGCCCGTTTCCGCGAGTCTTTCCACAGTGCTAGGATGATGCCCGAAGGCTGGGGCGGTTTTCTTGGTGACCAGGTAAATACTTTGCCGCGTTGGCAAATCATCGAGCAGACAACCGCTCCGGCCTCGGCACCTCTTACAAGCACTGCATGCCGAGCGCCGCAGCGGTTCTGTCGCGTCTCGGCGGCCGCCGATTTTCCGCAGCGGGCCGCGATTGCCATGAAGGCCGCGAGCGCGAGCGAATCGGCCGTCAAGGAGACTGTATGACACACAGCGCCGCGGCAAAACACCAGCCCAGAGCGATCGCGAAGGCGAAACGGACCACCGTGCCCAAGGTCCGCTTATACGTGGAGCGTCCCGAAGCGAAGAACTGGTTCGTGCACGTCGGACACGTAACCGACCGTGGCCGCTGGCGCACCGAGCCGCACGCGCATCCCGCTTACGGTCAGGTGATTTTCGTGCGGAGCGGACGCGGCGTGATGAATCTCGAAGGCGAGAGCGTACCGTTCGAGGGCCCGTGCGCGTTGCTGCTACCCACCGAATGCGTGCACGGTCTCGACTACGAAGTCGACGCTGACCGCTGGGTCGTGACGATCGAGGTCGCGTATCTGACGCAGATCAACGCGAAGCTGCGCGAGTTCATCGCGCTGTGGGAGGCACCGCGCGTGATTCCGCTCGCCGGGTCCAGCGATGCGGGCATGGCGTTCTACAGCCTCGTCGATAGCCTCAAACTGGAAGCCGAATCCGATGCGCTCGGCCACGTGGTCGGCACCGAAGCGCTGCTGACCACGCTGCTGCTGAAACTCGCGCGCGCAACGCCGCTCGAGCAGGCCGCGAACGAAAGCGCGACGCGCAACGACATGCGCCAGGTGGACCGCTTCCGCAAACTGATCGACGAGCATTACCGCGAGAATCTGACGCTGCAGGACTATGCGTCGATGATGGCCGTCTCGCTCGTGCAATTGCGCGCGGCCTGCGCGTCCGCATCGGAGCAAAGTCCGACCAAGATGATTCACGCGCGCATCATCGCGGAGGCCAAGCGCAACCTGATTTTCGGCGACATGTCGGTCGAGCAGATCGCGTTCGGGCTCGGCTTCGCGGACGCCGCGTACTTCACGCGTTTCTTCCGCAGGGAAGTGGGCCAGGCGCCGAGCCAGTTTCGCGTCGCGGCGCGGCAGCAGCCGAACCGTTAGCGCGTGGCGACGAGCTCGCGCCAAAGTCGTTTTCGATAAGTCCAGGCGAATCGACTTTTTGTGCAGGGACGACCAACGGCGATTCGACTACGCTTGGTCGATCGCTCACATCGCCTGCGTCTTGACGTTCATCGAATATGACCCGGTCGTTCCAGCAGAATCACGCCGCGCGGCACGCGCTGACGACGGCGTGCGCCGCGCTGACTTTGTCGGCGGGCATGGTCGGCGCACCGCTGCGCGCCGCGAAGGTACCGGCGCCCGCGCAAACTGAATTCGTTTATATCGGCACGCTGCACAAGCAGATCAGCGCGCTGCGCTTCGATGCCTCCACCGGCGCACTGACCGCGCTCGGAGCCGTTGCGGAAGGGCCGAAATCGACGTGGGTCTCGGCGTCGCCGCACGCACCGGTGCTGTATGCCGTCGACGACGACAGCGCTAAAGAAGGCAGCATCACCGCGTACGCGGTCGATCAGCACAACGGTTCGCTGAGCCCGCTCGGCGTGGTGCCGACGGGCGGACGCGGCACCACCTTCCTGCGCTTCGACGCACCGTCGATGACCTTGCTCGGGGCGAATTACAACAGCGGCTCGGTATCGAGCGTCGCGGTCAATGCGGACGGCAGCGTCGGCCCGCTCGTCTCGACGCTCGCGGAGACTGGCGACGGCCCGAACCGCCGCCAGGCGAGCGCGCATGCACACGGTGTCGCAATCGATCCATCCGGGCGCTACGCGCTGGTTGCCGATCTCGGCGCGGACCGCGTGTTCGTCTATCGCTTCGATCGCGCGACGCATGCGCTGTCGCAGGACGATGGCACGCGCGCGGCCACCTTCGTCGCGCCGCCCGGCAGCGGGCCGCGCCACCTCGAATTCTCCGCGAACGGACAGTTCGTTTATCTCCTGACCGAGTTGAGCGCGGAAGTGATGGTGTTGCGCTGGGATGCGACGCAAGGCACGCTGACGCACGTGCAATCGCTGCCAATCAGCAGTGATGGATTCGACGGCGTGAAAAGCGGCGCGGAAATCACGCTCGGTCGTGACGGGCGTTTCGTGTATGTCGAGAATCGCGGGGAAAACGCGCTGGTCGTCTATCGTGTGAAGGCGGACACGGGCAAGCTTTCGCTCGTGCAGCGTATCGCGTCGGGCGGCGACAAGCCGTGGGGCTTCGGCATCGATGCGTCCGGGCGATGGCTGCTCGTCGCGAATCAACGCAGCGGCAAGGTCAACGTCTTCAGCATCGATGCGGCGTCGGGCAGGTTGGCGGACACCGGAGAATCGGCTGATGTCACCGACCCGTCGAGCGTTGCGTTCGTCAAGTAGCCGGCTAGCTCTGCAGCAGTACCTCCCACGGCGCGGTCAACCACCACGGTCCATCGAAAAGACAGCACCCCCCGACGCGTTACAACATCGGGTTTATCACTCCGGCAGATAACCGTATAGCATTTCCTTCGTTGGCAGCGCGCGCGCGGGCCGGTACATTCGTCGCACTGACCGCGCCATTAGGCGCCCGCTGAAGAGTTTCGACGAAGAGAGTCCTGTAATGACTACCGGTGATGCTGTCGCCCCTGCCGCGCAATCCTTCGAGATCCGCGCGTTCGATGCGCCGCTCGGCGCGGAAGTGGTCGGACTGGATCTCGGCCAGCCGCTCCGCGACGACGATTTCGCGCGAATCCACCGCGCGCATCTGGACTATCACGTTGTCGTGTTTCGCGACCAGCGCATCACGCCGGAACAGCAGATCGCGTTCAGCCGCCGCTTCGGCCCGCTGCAGATTCACGTGCTGCATCAGTTCGGTCTGCCCGGCTATCCCGAGGTGCTGGTCGTCTCGAACGTCATCGAGAACGGCAAGCCGATCGGTCTTGGCGACGCCGGCCACTACTGGCATTCCGACCTGTCGTACAAGGACAAGCCGAGCCTCGGCTCGTTGCTGCACGCGCAGGAACTGCCGGCCGAGGGCGGCGATACCGTGTTCGCGAACATGCATCTGGCGTGGGACACGTTGCCCGCGCATCTGCGCAGCGCAGTCGAAGGGCGCAGCGCGGAGCACACCTATCTGGCCAAATACGCGGAGTTGCAACAACGCAGCCCGTGGCGGCCAAATCTGTCGGCCGAGCAGATCGCGCAGGTGAAACCGGTCGTGCATCCGATCGTGCGCACGCATCCGGAGACGGGGCGCCGCGCGCTGTTCGTCAGCGAGCACTTCACGACGCGCGTGATCGGTTTGCCGGAAGACGAGAGCAAGGCCTTGCTCGACGAACTCTTCGCGCACAGCGTGCGGCCCGAGCATCTGTACCGGCATCGATGGGCCGAGCACGACATGGTGTTCTGGGACAACCGCTCGGTGATGCATCTCGCCGCCGGCACGCCCGATCATCTGCGCCGCAAGCTGTATCGCACCACGATCGAGGGCGACGTGCCGTTCTGAGCGCGACGTTTTCGATCACCACGACACCCATCACACCGCACGCCGACTGGAGTTTCAATGCCGAGCCGATTTCGCCCGACCGCCGCACGGCCGTCGTTTGTCCGCCGTTTGACGGCATGCCTGCTGAGTCTGTCGATCGGTGCGGCGGGCGTCGCCGTCACGGCTTCCGCGCATGCCGAGGGCGAGCTTCGCGTGGCCGAGCAATTCGGCATCGTGTATCTGCTGCTGAACGTGGCGCGCGATCAGCGTTTGATCGAAAGCGAAGGGCGCAAGCAGGGGCTCGACATCAAGGTCGACTGGATCAAGCTGTCGGGCGGCGCGGCGGTCAACGATGCGTTGCTGTCGGGCGCGGTCGATGTCGCCGGCGGGGGCGTCGGCCCGCTGCTGACGATCTGGGATCGCACGCATGGCAAGCAGAACGTGAAGGGTGTCGCGTCGCTCGGCAATCTGCCGTACTACCTGGTGAGCAACAATCCCGACGTGAAGACCATCGCGGACTTCACGCAGAAAGACCGCATCGCGTTGCCGGCGGTCAATGTGTCGGTGCAATCGCGAGTGCTGCAATACGCGGCCGCGAAGCGCTGGGGCGACAAGGAATATGACCGGCTCGACAAGTTCACCCAGGCCTTGCCGCATCCCGACGCGGCCGCGGCGATCATCGCGGGCCGCACGGAAATCACCGGGCATTTCGGCAATCCGCCGTTCCAGGAGCAGGAACTGGCCGCTAATCCTCATGCGCATATCGTGCTCAATTCGTACGATGTACTGGGCGGACCGAGTTCGGCGACGGTTCTCTATGCGACCGAAAAATTCCGCCACGACAACCCGAAGACGTATCGCGCGTTCGTCGATGCGCTCGCCGATGCGGCGAAGTACGTCAACGCGAGTCCGCAGGGCGCGGCCGATATCTATATCCGCGCCAATCAGTCGAAGATCGATCGCAACCTGCTCGTGAAGATCATCACGAACCCGCAGGTGCAGTTCAAGATCGTGCCGCAGAACACGTTCGGGCTTGCGCAGTTCATGTATCGCGTCGGCGCGATCAGGAACGAACCGTCGTCGTGGCGGGACTATTTCTTCGACGATCCGGCGACGGCGGCGGGGAGCTGAGCATGACGCAAGCTAACTGGGCGGGAGCGCTTTGATGGTGGCCAATCCCACGATGGTGTTTCCGCATCACGGCGCAGAGAAAGCCGCGGCAACCAGCGGCAAGCTGCTCGCGGTCGAGAACGTGAACCTCGAATACCGCACGCGCGAGCGGATCGTGCGCGCGACGCACGACGTGAGCTTCGACGTCTACGGCGGCGACCGCTTCGTGCTGTTGGGCCCGTCGGGTTGCGGCAAGTCGACGCTGCTGAAGGCGGTGGCCGGTTTCATCGAGCCGCGCGCGGGCAGCATTTCGCTCGACGGTGAGCGCGTGCGCGGACCGGGCGCCGATCGCATCGTCGTGTTTCAGGAGTTCGACCAGTTGCCGCCGTGGAAGACGGTCGTGCAGAACGTCGCGTTTCCGCTGCGCGTCGCAAAGAAGCTGTCGAAAGCCGAAGCCCACCAACGCGCGCTGCACTACCTCGACAAGGTCGGGCTCGCCGCGTTTGCGAATGCGTATCCGCACACGCTGTCGGGCGGCATGAAGCAGCGCGTCGCGATTGCGCGTGCGCTCGCGATGCAGCCGCGCGTGCTGCTGATGGACGAACCGTTCGCCGCGCTCGACGCGCTGACGCGCCGCAAGATGCAGGAAGAACTGCTGCGGCTATGGGAAGAAGTGAATTTCACGCTGCTGTTCGTCACGCATTCGATCGAGGAGGCGCTGATAGTCGGCAACCGGGTTCTGCTGCTGTCACCGCATCCGGGCCGCGTGCGCGCGGAGCTGAACAGCCATCAATATTCGCGAGACAGTTTCGGACGCGCTGATTTTCAGCGCAGCGTCGCGCGGATTCATCACCTGCTGTTCGACCAGACGGACGCCGTGCAATGAGTACGCCCGCCCGCTTGCGGCCGCCGGTGCGCGACGAATACGAACGCCCGCTCGAAGCGCCCGGCGAGCTCGCGACCGAAGCGCCGTTGCCGATGGCCAGGCGGGTCTTCGCGCACGGCTGGCTGCGCAAGACGCTGATCGCGTTGGTGCTGATCGTCGTGTGGGAAATCGCCGCGCGCGTGATCAACAACGATCTGCTGCTGCCGACGTTCGGAGCGACCTTGACCGCGTTCGTGCAAGGCGTGTGGTCCGGCGAGCTGCTCGCGAAGACGGCGGTATCGATGTCCGTGCTGCTGCGCGGCTACGTGCTCGGCGCCGGGTGCGCGTTCGTGCTGACCTCGCTCGCGGTCTCGACACGCGTGGGCCGCGATCTGCTGTCGATGCTCACCGCGATGTTCAACCCGCTGCCGTCCATCGCATTGCTGCCGCTCGCGCTGCTGTGGTTCGGGCTCGGCACCGGCAGCCTGCTTTTCGTGCTCGTGCATGCGGTGCTGTGGCCGCTCGCGCTCAATACCTATTCGGGTTTTCAGTCGGTGCCCGCGACGCTGAAGATGACCGGGCGCAATTATGGTCTGACGGGTCTGCGTCATGTGTTGCTGATCCTCGTGCCGGCGGCGTTGCCGTCGATCCTGGCCGGCCTGCGCGTGGGCTGGGCGTTTGCATGGCGCACGCTGATCGCCGCGGAACTCGTGTTCGGCGCGAGTTCGGGCAGCGGCGGGCTCGGCTGGTACATCTTCCAGAATCGCAACGAGCTGTATACGGATCGCGTTTTCGCGGGGCTTGCCGCGGTGATCGTGATCGGTCTGCTGGTCGAACATCTGGTGTTCGATACGCTCGAACGCGTCACCGTGCGGCGCTGGGGCACGCAACAGTAGCGCATTGCGGCGGCGCAAATTTCCGGTTGCGTCCGTCGCTGGCGTGGACTACAAATTTAAGGTTACGCGCTGGCTCGATTGCTGGCGGGCCGGGCTTCCGTTCAGAACCGTTCAGAACGACAGGGAGAGTGCCGTCATGGGAATGCGCCCCGATCCTACCTTTCATGCATCGCCGAAGCTCGCGATGGATGCGCCGGCGGAAGAATACGCGTACACGGTGCTGCTGAGTCCGGATTTTTCTCAGCCCGACGCGCTCGCCGTGATCGACGTGAAACCCGGTTCGCCGACCTATAGCCAGGTGGTCCACACGGTGCCGGTGCCGAACAAGGGTGACGAGTTCCATCACTTCGGCTGGAATGCATGCTCGTCCGCGCTATCGCCGTTGACGGGCCACGCGTTCCTTGAACGACGCTATCTGATCGTTCCGGGCATGCGCTCGTCGCGCATCTACATCGTCGACACGAAACCGCATCCGACCCAGGCGAAGATTCACAAGATCATCGAGCCCGAGGAAATCTTCCGCAAGACCGGCTATTCGCGTCCGCACACCGTGCATTGCGGACCGGAGGGCATCTACGTGAGCACGCTCGGCGGTGGCGGCAAAGACGGCACCGACGGGCCACCCGGCATCTTCATCATCGACTGCCAGACATTCGAGGTGCTGGGCCGCTGGGAGATCGAGCGCGGCGCGCAGGAAAAGCATTACGACTTCTGGTGGAATCTGCCGCGCGATTACATGGTGTCGACAGAATGGGCGCTGCCGCCGCAATTCGAAAACGGCATCGTGCCCGAAGACCTGCTCGCGAACCAATACGGCCACCGCGTGCACTTCTGGGATTTGCGCGCGAGGCGCAACGTGCAAACGCTCGACCTCGGCGCGAATCATCAGATGGCGCTCGAAGTGCGGCCCGCGCACGATCCGAGCCGCGAATACGGCTTTATCGGCGTGGTGGTCGATACCACCAATCTGGAAGGGTCGATCTGGACCTGGTGGCGCGAAGACGGCCGCTTCCACATCGAAAAAACCGCGACCATTGCGCCCGAGCCGGCGCACGCCGACGAATTGCCGCCGCTGCTGCAAGGTTTCGGCGCCGTGCCGCCGCTCGTCACCGACATCGATCTGTCGATCGACGATAAATTCCTCTACGTCTCCTGTTGGGGCACCGGCGAGATGCGCCAGTACGATGTGACCGAACCGCGCAAGCCGAGATTGACGGGCTCGGTGCGCATCGGCGGCATCGAACGTTGCACGCCGCATCCGAACGGCAAAGCTTTCACCGGCGGTCCGCAGATGGTCGAGATCAGCCGCGACGGCAAGCGCATCTACTGGACCAACTCGCTCTACTCGACGTGGGACGACCAGTTCTATCCGGACGGTGTGCCCGGCGTGCAAGTGATGGCGCATGCCGACCCCGATGGCGGTCTGACGCTCGCCGAAGATTACTTCGTCGAGTTTCCGGCCGGCTACCGCGCGCACCAGATCCGCCTCGAAGGTGGCGACTGCTCGACCGATTCGTTCTGCTATCCGTCGGTGGGCGTTTGAACGGCGCGGTGTCGCCGCAAGCGGTACTGTGGCTGGCCGTGCTCGCAAGCGGTGTGTATCACGGGCTTAATCCGGCGATGGGATGGCCCCTCGCGGTGTCGAACGCGCTGATGCAGCGGCGCTCGCAAGCGCTGTTTGTGGCGCTGTGTTACCTCGCGGCGGGGCACGCGCTCGCCATCCTGCTGATGATGCTGCCGTTCGCGATGCTCGCGAGCGTGCTTGCATGGCAGCGCCAGATGCAGATTGGTGCGAGCCTGCTGGTGATCGGCTTCGGCCTGGTGTTGCTGATGCGCCGGCGTCATCCGCGTGTGCTGGCGAGAATTCCGCCGTCGCGGCTCGCGTTATGGTCGTTTGCGGTGGCGATCGCGCATGGCGCGGGCTTGATGCTGGTGCCGATCTACCTCGGTCTGTGCCGCGCGGACGACATCGACAGCGCGCACAAAGCCGCCCAAACGCTGATCGAAACGAGTCTGCGCATGGCGCTGTCGGTCTCCGCCGCGCATGCGGCTGCGATGACGATCGCGGGCGGCGTGCTCGCATGGCTCGTTTATCGCTACCTCGGGCTTAGGTTCGTGTCGCGCAGCTGGTTCAATCTCGATGCGCTGTGGGCGTCGAGTCTGATTCTGGTCGGGGGCGTGTCGCTGGCGTTGAATGCGGCGGCGGCGGGTTTTTCCGGGTGATCTGGAGGCGGCCGATGCGGTCGCGGGCACACCGTATGCTGCGGAGTGCAGGTGCAGGAACGCGAGTGCGTGCGGGTCCTGATTTTTCCTGTCGTCACCTAACCCGGAGAAGATCATGCCGCTGAAGAGAGGTACCTCGAAAGAGACCGTGTCGCACAACATCAAGACTGAGTCGAAGCATGGCAAGCCGCACAAACAGGCTGTCGCGATCGCATTGAATCAGGCGCGCAAGTCGGGCGCGAAGATTCCGAAGAAGAGCGGCAAATAAGCCGCTTCAGCACGCGCGGTCGCACCCATGACCGACAGGCCGCCGAAAAAGCGCGCGCAGGGCGACGCGCAATCGGAGCAACCGGATGTCGAACCCGATCAGCATCCGGCGAAGCTCGACGATTGCCGCCGTTGCGCGCTCTGGCGCAACGCGACGCAGGCCGTACCCGGTGAAGGGCGGCGGCATGCGTCGATCGTGCTGGTTGGCGAGCAGCCCGGCGACATGGAAGATCTGCAGGGCAAGCCCTTCGTCGGGCCGGCCGGCGCGTTGCTCGACAAAGCGCTCGAAGAGGCGGGCGTGAAGCGTACTGACGTGTACGTGACGAACGCGGTCAAGCACTTCAAGTGGATTGCGCGCGGCAAGCGTCGCTTGCACAAAACGCCCGCGCAGCGCGAACTCGATGCGTGCAGCTATTGGCTCGACCAGGAACTCGACATGCCGGATGTGCGGGTGGTCGTCGCACTGGGCGCGACTGCATTGAAAGCGGTTCTCGACGATTCGCACGCGCGCTTGCAGGACGCGTTCGACAAGACGCTCGAGCGTGGCGAGCAACACGTGGTCGCGACCTACCATCCGTCGTTTGCGCTGCGCGCGCCGGACCCTGAAACGCGTCGCGAGGTGTACGAGCGAATCGTCGCGGCGCTGCGCACCGCACAGAAGCTGGCTCACGGCGGCAAGCGCTCGGGCTCAGGTTAGCGCCGGCGCTTGCGTCGCTTGTAATCCGAGGTCGCTCATCAGTCGTTGCGCGTCGAAGGGCGCGCGCGCTTTGACATCGTTGTCGAAATAGCAATAGACGTCTCGCGCCGCTCGGCGACGTGGCGCGCGTTGCGGCGCGATCAACCGCGCGTCGGGCGGCTGCGAGCCGCTGCGCCATGCATCGAGCCGCTCGGACCATCGTTGCAAGGCTTCGTCGCCATATGAGCCGGAGTATTTGGCTTCGCTGCCGTGCAGGCGGATATAGACGAAGTCGGCCGTCAGATCTTCGGCGAACGGCCAAGGTTCGGTGGAATCGGAAACGACGAGCGCGACGCCGTATTGCCGAAGCAAGGTCACGAACGCCGGATCGACGAAGCTCGCGTGGCGCACTTCGACCGCGTGACGCAACGTGCGCTTGCGATCGATCTCGACGTAAGGCGTCTTGACGCGCTGATCGTGCTGCTTCGCGAGCGCCGATGCGCTCGCGGTGTCGGGCGGCAATTCGCGCAGAAAGCGCTCCATTGCCGCGGGCTCGAAGCGGAAGGACGGCGGAAATTGCCACAGGATAGGACCGAGCTTTTCGTTGAGCGCGAGTAGCCCTTGTGCAAAGAAGTTCGCGATGCCAACGCGCGCGCTCGCGTCGCGAAACCGCAGCATATGCGTCAGATAACGCGCGCCTTTGATGCCAAACACGAAACCGTCGGGCGTTTGCGCATACCAGCGCTGCCAGCTATCGAGCGATTGAAGGCTGTAGTGTGTGCCATTGATTTCGATCGTGCCAAATAGCGCCGACGCGTACTCTAATTCCGCTGCATGTTTGAGATCCTTGGGGTAAAAGCTGCCGCGCCACCCTTGATAGCGCCAGCCGGAAATGCCGATACGCACGTTGCCGGTTTTCTTCATTCGCGCGTCGACTCGGGCGGAATGGGGTTCTTGTCCTGCGCGGACTCGAGCGCGTTCTCCGACCCGGCATGCTTTTGCCGTTCTTTCTCGTCGTTTCTGCTTTGCTCCGTGTCCGTCGGCGTGGCGACGCGTTTGCGCGGGCTCGAAGGTTCGTCTTTCGTGCCAGAGCCGCGGGAATCTTTTGAAGTGCTTTCCATGATGTTCTCCTGCACTGTCCGGTTCCGAAGCAACGGCTCGCTGCGTCATTGAATACGCGCGATTTCCTTCGCGACCGCGGCCGGGCTGTCGAAATTGTGGTCGGGCAGACGGCCGACCAGATCGATGATGTCGGTATTCGCCTGATTCTTGCGCGCCTGCTCGACCAGCTTTTCGCGCGTGGTCGGGTAATTGGCGCCACTGAGTGCTTTTTCGACGTCAGCGGGATTCGGCTGGCCGGGGTGACGATGATCCTGCGAATGGGCGGGGTGCTGTGACATGGTTCCTCCTTGAATGAGTACATCACGACTGCGCGCCTACCGGTAGATGTCGCATATGTCGTGCCTCGGCGCATGCGTTGAACCGCTGATAGCCTTCGGCGTCTTTTCCAGCGGCAAACGGTGAGGAACGCGGCTTGCGCGCAGCCGGCAGGTAGCGCCGCTGACACGCGGTCTTTCAAGGAGGCCATCATGAGCACGATGCTCGCTTATCGCATTCACAGCTTCGGGGGTCCGGAGGTGCTCAAGGCCGAGAAGATCGATATCCCCGAACCTGGCGCCGGCGAAGTGCTGGTGCGCGTGCGCGCGGCCAGCGCCAATCCGGTCGACCTGAAGACGCGCTCGGGCCAGTACCCGTTGATCCGCGAAGACAAGCTGCCCTATACGCTGGGGCGCGATTTCTCCGGTGTGGTCGAACGCGTCGGCCCGGGCGTCGCGCAATGGCGCGGTGGCGAGCAGGTGTATGGCTTCGTTGGCCAGGGGCAGGGCGCCTACGCGGAATTCGTCGTCGTGCCCGCGAGCGCGCTAGCGCGTGCGCCGGAAAAGCTCGATGCGGTGAGCGCGGGCGCCGTGCCGCTCGCCGCGTTGACCGCATGGCAGGGCCTGTTCGATCACGGCTGCCTCGAAGCCGGCGGCCGCGTGCTGATTCATGCGGGCGCGGGCGGCGTGGGTCATTTCGCCGTGCAGTTCGCCAAGCAGAAGGGCGCGGAAGTGTTCGCGACGGCGTCTGGCGACGGCATCGCGTTCGTGCGCTCGCTCGGCGCGGATCGCGTGATCGACTATCACGTGCAGCGCTTCGAAGACGTCGCGCGCGACATGGACCTCGTGTTCGATCTGATCGGCGGCGACACGCAGCGCCGCTCGTGGTTGGCCGTGGCGGCGGGTGGCGCGCTGATCTCGACGCTCAACGAGCCGTCGCAGACCGAGGCGTCGAACCACGGCGCACGGGCTGCGCGTTATACCGCTCGACCCGACGGCCGGCAATTGACCGAGATCGCGGCGTTGCTCGACAAAGGCAGCGTGCGTGTCGCGCTCGCCGAACGGTTTGCGTTCGATGCGACGGCCAAGGCGCTGGAACGGCTCGCGAAAGGCCACGTGCGCGGCAAGATCGTGGTGGACGTGGCGTCGTAGCGCGCAGAGCGCTCGGTGCTAGTTCGAATTCGCGTCGTCGCTCGCACTGCGCAGCGGCGCGCGGCTCTGGTCGTTATTCAGATGCACGAACTTTCTCAACAGCCTCAATAGCTCTCGCGCATCCTCGTCTCCCATGCCGTCGAGCAAACCGTGATTGAGTGCGTTAACGCCGGGAACCAACTCATCGAGCAACTGTTCTCCAGCCGGCGTCAGCAATAGACGACGCTGACGGCGCGGCAGAACTTCGCGCACGATCCAGCCTTTCGCTTCGAGCCGCACCGCGATATCGGCGGTGGTCGACGTGTCGAGACCGACCCGCTGCGCGAGCGTGACCTGATCGAGGCCGGGCAATTCCTGCAGCATCCGGAGCACCGCATACTGCACGGGCGTCACCTCCCGCCCGATCAGATCATGAAACATGGACACGGAAATCTGATGCGCGCGACGGATCAGATGGCCAGGCTGGTCGTACAGATCGATGCTGATCGCGGAAGTGCTGGTATCGGTTGAAGTGGCCATATTGATTCGGAAGACCGCGCGCCTTTTCGCTGCGAATGGAAACGGCGAAGCGGCCTTCGTGTTACCTGATTGAAAGTTCGTCTAGGGGAAAACCTTCATTTAAGCATTAAAGGCGCATTGAGTACACTGAATCGCAATGAGTGTACTGAATGAATGCGCGGATCGATAAGGAGTGAAGCCGACATGTTCCCGAGGAATGCGTGGTACGTCGCATGTATGCCCGACGAAGTCGCGGATAAGCCGCTGGGCCGGCAGATTTGCGGCGAGCCGATGGTTTTTTATCGCAACGCGGACGGCGCCGCGGTGGCGCTCGAAGACTTCTGTCCGCATCGCGGCGCGCCGCTGTCGCTCGGTTTCGTGCGCGGCGGCACGCTCGTGTGCGGTTATCACGGCCTCGAAATGGGCTGTCAGGGCAAGGCGACCGGCATGCCGGGGCAACGCGTCAACGGCTTTCCGTCGATCCGCAGCTATCCGGTGATCGAGCGTTACGGCTTCGTCTGGGTGTGGCCCGGCGATGCGGCGCAGGCCGATGCGGCCAAACTGCATCACCTGGAGTGGGCGGAGAGTGCCGAATGGGCGTATGGCGGCGGCCTTTATCACATCCGCTGCGACTACCGCCTGATGATCGACAACCTGATGGATCTGACGCACGAGACCTATGTGCATGCGAACAGCATCGGGCAAAAAGAAATCGACGAAGCCGCGCCGAAAACCGTGGCCGAAGGGGACGTGGTGCGCACCAGCCGTTTCATGGAAAACGTCGCGGCGCCGCCGTTCTGGAAAATGGCATTGCGCGGCAATGGTCTCGCCGACGACGTGCCGGTCGACCGCTGGCAGATCTGCCAGTTCACGCCGCCGAGTCATGTGCTGATCGAGGTGGGCGTCGCGCATGCCGGGCATGGCGGCTATCATGCGCCGGCCGATAAAAAAGCGTCGTCGATCGTGGTCGATTTCATCACGCCGGAAACCGAAACGTCGATCTGGTATTTCTGGGGCATGGCGCGCAATTTCCGTCCCGACGATGCTGCGCTGACAGCAAACATCCGCGAAGGGCAGGGAAAGATCTTCAGCGAAGATCTGGAGATGCTCGAACGTCAGCAGCAAAACCTGTTGCGCTGGCCCGAGCGCAAACTGCTGAAACTCAATATCGATGCGGGCGGTGTGATGTCGCGTCGCGTGATCGATCGTCTGGTCGCGCAGGAACGCGCGGAGACGGGCGTGCCCCACGCTGAAGCGACGCATGTCATGCCGGTGCGGACGGCCACATGAACCATCCTGTGCTGAATGTAGTGGTCGCGCGCCGGCGCAATGAAGCGCCCGGTATCGCGAGCTTCGAACTGGCGAGCGAAAACGGTCAAGCGTTGCCCGCTTTCGAGGCCGGCTCGCACGTCGACGTGCATTTGCCCAATGGGCTCGTGCGTCAGTACTCGTTGTGCAACGATCCGCGCGAGACGCATCGCTACCTGATCGCGGTTCTGCGCGACGAAACGGGACGCGGCGGATCGAAAGCGGTGCACGATCGGCTCCGCGAAGGCGATCGCCTGCGGATCAGCGCACCGCGCAATCGTTTCGCGCTCGCTGACGATGCAGCGCATCACCTGCTGCTCGCGGGCGGTATCGGCGTGACGCCGATTCTTTGCATGGCGGAGCGGCTTGCCGCGAACGGCGCTTCGTTCGACATGCACTATTGCACGCGCTCGAAGGAACGCACGGCATTCGCCGAGCGTCTCGCGCAGGCTGGGTTTGCGAAGTCGGTCCAGCTTCATCACGATGACCATCCGGGCGGCTCGACGTTCAATATCGATCAGACGCTGAGCCATGCGCCGAACGGCACGCATCTCTATGTGTGCGGCCCGCGCGGCTTCATGGACTTCGTGCTCGAGCGCGCGCGGGCCAAGGGCTGGCCGGAACACAGGCTGCACTACGAGTTCTTCGGCGCGCCCGCGAATCCGGCGGCGACAGGCGGCAGTTTCCAGGTGCGCATCGCGAGCACCGGCGCGACGATCGACGTGCCGCCGCAATGCACGGTCGTGCAGGCGCTGGCCGCGCATGGCGTGGAAGTCATCACGTCGTGCGAGCAGGGCGTGTGCGGGACCTGTCTGACGCGCGTGTTGTCCGGCGAGCCGGATCATCAAGATTCCTATCTGACCGACGAGGAACGAGCGGCGAACGATCAGTTCCTGCCGTGCTGCTCGCGCGCGAAATCGCCGCTGCTGGTGCTGGATCTATGACCTTTTGCGGTACCACGCGCGTGCCGCCCGTCGTACCGCTTATTGCGCCTTCCCCTTCCCATCTGACGAACTCAGCGTGTGGACACTCAACGCTGGATCGTGCGCAATCGATTCTTCGGAGAACGGGATCAGCGCCCATTGTTGGGCTGCGTAATCGCGCGTGCCGTCGGCATAGTGCGGCGACGCCGGATCGTCCGATTCGGATGGCGCGAGCAGCGTGCGGGCGATCACCCCATCCTTGGCGAACCACACGATCTGAAGATACGTGTCGCCCATTGGCTTGACGTTCATTGAATAGCCGCTCGCATCGAATGGATGAGCGGCACACGCCGCGGTGAAATAGCCGCCCGTGTCGCAACCCCCGAATAGCGGAATGCGTTCGTGGTCGCGTTGCACATAGAGTGCCGCACTGCGCGGCGCATCGATCGCGATGCCGGCGCGTTGCAGTGCCGCGAGCGCGTCATGCAGCGCGGCGGCGAGCTTCGCCGGATCGGCGGCGATGCCCGCGGGCGTGGTCAACGGCTTCGCGCGATCGAACGGCACCGCGTATAGCTGCGCAGGCGGAATAGTCAGCAGACGTCGCCACAGTTCATCCCACAAGGTGGCACCCACCGCGCCGGCCGCGGCCGTATCGTCCCATGCGGCGAGTACTTTGCACGCGGCGCGCTGTTGGTCGGCGTTCGGATCGGCCGGCAGCGCCGCGAGCGCGTCGCTACTGCACACACGGTCGAGCACCGGCTGCTTGAACAGCAACGCCGACATCGAGCGGCTGTCGAGCGCGGCGCGGCCGAGCGCATCGGCGCTCACGCCATGTGGATCGTTCTGCAATTGCGCGGCAATCATATGGCCGAGCCGTGTGCGCAACGACTGCGGCGTGCCGGTCGGACCGATGATCTTCGCGTAGCCGGTCATCGGCTCGGCCGGGTTGCTGAGCCAGTAACTGTCGTTGAAATTGCCGAGATAGTCGCGCCGAAGCAGCGACGGCATCTGCGTGACCGGCAACGCGCGATGCAATACCGCTCCCGGCTCGTCGCGCCAGTCGCAGTCGCTGCGCGAAGCGTCCAGGACCGGCACGCCGGGCAAGGCCTGCGCCATTGCCTTACCGACCGGCGGCGTGCAGCGCTGCGCGAGTTCGTCGGGCACGTCAGGAATCGCGCCGATATCCGCGTACGAGACGCGCGGATCGTCGCGGCCGATCGCGAGCGTGTCGACCCACGGCATAGCCGCGTTCTTCTTCTGGATACGGATGAAATCGTCGAGCGAACTCGCCTGATTCCATTCGAGGAAGTTTTCGAGCACGCGGAAGTTGTCCGTGTTGATATCGCGCAGCGCGAACGCCTGCTGCGCATTCCACGCGAGCGCGGGCGACATCGGGCCGAGATTGACGAGCGGGCCGAAGCGCGAGCGGTACATCGTGCGTGACACCGTATGCAGCGAACCGTCGGGCGCGAGCACGTCGACGTTCACGCGCGTCGGCGTCATCGCTTCGCTGCTGCCGTCGACCTGATACCGGGTCGGCGCGCCAGGCACGAGCGTCAGCTTGAAGAGACCGAAGCGCTTCGCGGTGGACACGGTATGCGTCCACGCGATGTTGTCGTTGAAGCCGATCATGATCAGGGGCACGCCCAGAAACGACACGCCACTGACGTTCAGCTTGCCCGGAATAGTGAGTTGAGCCTGGTAGAAGCGATCGGGGCCGGTCCAGAACCAGTGCGGATTGCCAAGCAGCAGCGCGCTGCCCGTATGCGTCGCGTCCGCGCCGAACGCGAGCGCGTTGCTGCCGATGCCCGCCTGCCCGCCGAATTCGGCAAGCGGTGCGTCGACGGGGACGACGTCATCGTGCAACGCGCTTTGCGGCGGCACCGGTACGGCCTGCGGCGGTCGTGCGGTCGCGATCGCATTGATGAAGCGCGCCTCGCCGCCTGCCAGATTGGCCGCGTACTGTCGCCGATAGACGTCCGCGATGTTGATCTTGCCGAGCCACGGCGCCGTGCGACAGGCCGTATGCGCGCCCGGAAAATCGCCGTGCTCCAGATCGACGACGTAGCGGTTATAGCCGGCGACGAAGCCGTCGATCAGCGCGCGAATCTCGTCGGTCTGGCTTTTGCGGTAACGCGCGATGGCCGCGTCGTCGACGATGAAACGGAAGAAAAAATCCGAGTTCAGATTGTCGGGCTGGCCGAATGTCGCGCCGAGCGTGGGACGCGCGTCGGCGCCGAAAAAGCGCGAGCGTTCGCCGCGATAGGTAACGAAGCTCTCGGCCATCGTGCACAGATTGTCTTGCGCCTGCGCGTAGCCATATCCGTAGCCGAGGCTGTCCCAGTCGTCGGCTTTGATGTGCGGGATGCCGAGCGCGGTGCGGCGGATGTCGGCGCGATAGGGGCCGGTGTGCGCGACGTTGTCCGTATCCGGGCTCGCGCAGCTTTGCAAGGCGACCGCGACGGGAAGGACGATGAGCGGGGCGACGAGGCGGCGGAGCAGGGAGACGTTCGAACGCATGGGCCTTTTTTTCCGGTCGGCGGACGTTGAGCGGTGACGGGCGTGCGAAGAAGATTGTGAATCATCGCCGTTTAGGCGTGCTCTGATTTCTTTCGAACCGTCAGTTAGCTATTAATGTCGTGTGGCTAGAAGCAGTGGTGCTGCATGCCGGTCATAGTCATCGACGAACGTTGAATCTACAGCGAGAAGCTATACCGTGCCTGATGAAATTTTTGTCTGCAAGATCAAGACGTCGCGGTCGGTTCCCGCCAGGCTGATTATCGTCACCCTGACTGTGATTCTCGCGCTGGCGGCGCTCGGCTATCGAACCGCGGCCAAGCAGATGACAGAAGCCACTTTTCATGATCAGAGATCGGATGACGGGAAATACATCGCCCGGTATGCATACCTGCCCGCGACCGCATTGCCTTGAGGCTCTACCGGCCTGCTACGAAGGAATTGCTTGCCGAGCGAGTTTATCGATATCCGGAGCGAATCAGGCTTTTCTGGACAGAGGACTCTTTGATATACGACACGTCGGCGGAAGGCGACGATGGAAAAATTGAGCTACCGCCGCCGTGGTGGGACCGTGTCAAGGCAAAGCTAAGCTAGCCGAGCGAAGCCCGCTGGGCGGCGGGCTTCGGGGAATCTTTTGGTGCTGACGCAGCGACTATTTCCACCGGAGATGGCTAGTCGCCAACTTTTCGCTGACCGCGCTTCATGCACCACCGGAAAACCAGCACGACTGCCGCGAACCCTAGCACGATAGCGGCCGACGACATGAAGAATGCCAAGTCGGATTCCTGATATGCCGTCGTGACCCCGTACATGCGAACCGCCCATTTCCATATCGGATTCGAAAAATTCAACGGCGCTTCTGGATACATCATCCACCACAGCGCATTGACAACGATTGCGAACAGTAAGTTCAAGCCGACCGAGACGCAGATGAGGAATTTTTTCATCTCACAATCACTTCACCGTACGCTTTAAGTTCCGATCCAGGCACGGATACTTTCGGCGTGTTGATAAATATAGAACGTATATGATGCCAGTCTGCGAGTTGGTCGATAGTGATGCAGCCCTCGCTTTTCCCCAATCGTCCCTTCGGATGCAATCGGAATTGGCCACGAATGATGCCGTCGCATAAGAGTTTGTCGTCGTCAATATGGCCGTCGATAGCGTACAGCGCGAACCATTCGCTCTTGTTATTGCGATTCAGATTAAGCCGCTCTTTCCACGGGCCGAGAGCGCCTCCGGATCTTCTGTCAAAAATATAATACGTGCCCGCGGGGATAGCACCATACGTCGGCGTGCACGTTCCCGCCGCTTTATTGATATAACTCCCTTGTCCAGAGTATGCAGGAAACGATAGGGCGCCAATCCGAAATTCACTCATTGGCTTGCCATTTAATTCGAACGAGCATTGAAACATCAGTCCTCCAGATCGACCGATAAAAGTCAACTAATGGATAATCAAGTTGTGCCGAGCGCGCATTTTAAAGGCGATTTATTTTGAGAAGGCTAATATCAAAATAAAAACTTGCGGCAGCAATCCACGTCTCTGCAACGACTGGTTGACGCATTCCGATAACCGAGCGAATGCGCCCTTCTGCTGACATGCCGCAGTCAGCGCGAACCTGCCCCCGCACCCGCGCTATTCGCGGCCTGATTTTTGCTGACCTGCTTGGGCGTCGCTTCGGTCGCAGGAGACGACGCGTGTTGAAAGCTCATCACGATCAGCGGGGTCCTCAGTGACAGCAGCGGCAGCATCCGGAACGTCAAGGCGGCGCATCACGCGCGGCAGCGTCACGTGGTTACCAGCGCTGGCTGTCGCTTCCGCGCACGCCGCCCACGCGAACCCGGTGGCGCCGCTGAACTACTTTCTGCACGCGGCAGGCCCGGCGGCCCGTCCGACGCTGTACCTGGGCTGGGTCTTCACCGCGATCGTCATACTGGTCACGCTGATCGTCGCCGGCCTGTTGATCGGCGCGATGGTCCGCAAGCGTCCCGCGGCGCAACCGGACGCGCTGAGCGCCGAGCCGGGCGGCATCCGCTGGGTGTTCATCGGCACCGCCGTGTCGTCGGTCGTGCTGCTGGCGATGCTGACGTATGCACTCATCACGCTCGAATCGGTCGCGTCGCCGGCGTCGTATCCACACTTGACGATCACGGTGACCGCTTACGACTGGTGGTGGAGAGCCGATTACAGCGGCGATCCGAATCCGGCCCGCAACTTCACGACCGCGAACGAGATTCATATTCCGGTCGGTGAGCCAGTGAAGATTCAGCTCAAAAGCGCGGACGTCGTGCACGCGTTCTGGGTGCCGCAACTCGCGGGCAAGACGGAAGCGATTCCCGGGCAAACCAACGAGCAGTGGATTCAGGCGGACGGTCCAGGCATTTATCGTGGGCAATGCTCGCAGTTCTGCGGCGCGCAGCACGCGCATATGGCATTCGAAGTGATCGCGCAGGACGCCGCCGCGTTCAACGCCTGGCGCGACGCACAGGGACGCGCGGCCAGCGTGCCCACGGCGGACGCAGCGGTGTCGGCGGGCCAGCATCTGTTCGAAGAGCGCTGCGCGGGTTGCCACACGATTCGCGGCACCAAGGCCACCGGCCTGCAGGCGCCCGATCTGACGCATCTCGGCTCGCGTCGCATGATCGCGGCGGGCGCACTGAGCAATACACCCGACCATCTGCTCGACTGGATCGAGCACGCGCAGCGGATCAAACCCGACGCATTGATGCCCAGTATCGCGCTGACCACGCGCGAGGCCGCCGCGTTGTCGGCGTATCTCGCGACGCTGCATTGAAGCGCACAGCAATCGAGGAGCCCGTTCAATGTCCGATCATCCCGCTTCCTCTTCGATGCCCGCACTGACCCGCACGCCGCGGCGCGGCCGCGTGGTGCCCGGCAGCGAGCAGGAAAAGCGCCTGCGCGAAATCTGGGAGTCGCGACCCGGCTGGCGCGGCTGGTTCTCGACGGTCGACCACAAGACCATCGGCCTGCGCTACCTCGTGACCGCATTCGTGTTTCTGCTGATGGGCGGCGTCGAAGCGCTGATCATGCGCATCCAACTCGCGCGTCCCAACGCGACGGTGCTCACGCCTGAACAGTACAACCAACTGTTCACGATGCACGGACTGACGATGATCTTTCTGTACGCACTGCCTGTTCTGTCGGGCTTCTCGAACTATCTCTGGCCGCTCGTGCTCGGCGCGCGCGACATGGCTTTTCCGCGCTTGAACGCGCTGTCGTACTGGGTGTTCCTGTTCGCCGGCATCTTCCTGTATGCGAGTTTTCCGACCGGCCAGGCGCCGGACGCGGGCTGGTTCAACTACGTGCCGCTGTCAGGCCTCGAGTACAGCAACGGCCCGAACATCGACGTGTACGCGCTCGGCATGGTGCTGCTCGGCATTTCCACGACGGTCGGCGCGATGAACTTCGTCGTCACGCTGCTGAGGATGCGCGCGCCGGGCATGTCGCTCGATCGCGTGCCGGTGCTGGTGTGGGGCACGCTGACCGCGTCGGGCGGCAATCTGCTGGCGGTGCCGTCGGTGAGCCTCGCGTTTCTGATGCTGTGGATGGACCGCCGCATCGGCACGCATTTCTTTGACGTGCTCAATAGCGGGCGGCCCTTGCTATGGCAGCACCTGTTCTGGATTTTCGCGCACCCGTGGGTCTACGTGGTCGTGTTGCCGGCCATGGGGATCGTGTCGGACGCTTTGCCGGTCTTTTGCCGCCGGCCGCTGGTGGGGTATGGGCCGGTCGCGTTGGCGACGGTCGCGACGATGGTGATCGGCTTTGCCGTGTGGATTCACCATATGTTCGCGACCGGTATCCCCGCGCTTGCGTTGTCGTTCTTCGGCTCGGCCAGCATGATCATCGCGGTGCCGAGCGCGGTCGCGACGTTCGCCTGGGTGGCGACGATCTGGACCGGCCGGCCCGTGTATCGCGTGCCGTTCCTGTTTTTCGCGGGCTTCGTGCTGCTGTTCGTGATCGGCGGTGTCTCCGGCGTAATGACGGCCGCCGTGCCGTTCGACTGGCAACTCACCGACACGTATTTCGTCGTGGCGCATCTGCACTATGTGCTGCTCGGCATCAACGTGTTTCCGGTGATCGGCGGCATCTACTTCTGGTTTCCGAAATTCACCGGCAAGATGACGAACGAGCGTCTCGGCAAGCTCGCGTTCTGGGTGCTGTTCATCGGCTTCAACGTCGCGTTCTTCCCGATGCATATCGCGGGGCTGCTCGGCATGCCGCGCCGCATGTACACATATCCCGCCGACATGGGCTGGAACACGGTGAATCTCGTCACGTCGCTCGGTTCGTTCGTGTTTGCGGCCGGCGTGCTGCTGTTTCTGATCGATATCGCGGTGAGCCTGAAACGCGGCAAGCTCGCCGGCAATAATCCGTGGGATGCGCCGACGCTCGAATGGTCGGTCAGCTCGCCGCCGCCGCCGTATAACTTCGCGGTGGTGCCGACGCTCGCGAGCCGGCACCCGCTGTGGGAGGGCCGAATCGAGGAGCCGGGCGCCGCGAATCAGACGCGCTCGCAGCTCGACGAAGGCTATCTGCTCGCGCAAGGTCGAGAAGCGCTGGGCACGACCGCACTCGAGGCGAGTCCCGACGTGATCCTGAAGATGCCCGAAGATTCGTACGCGCCGTTCTGGCTCGCGGTCTTCGCCGCGCTGCTGTTCGCGGGGCTGGCGTTGACCGCCTGGGTTTTCGTGGGTGCGATGCTGGCCGGCTGCGCGGTCTCGATCATCGCGTGGCTGTGGCCCGAGCGCGCGCTGATCCAGCGCGAGCCGGTCGCGGTCGAGGATGCGGGAGGCTGACATGAGCGATGCGCTGGATCTGAATCGCTCGTCGAGCGAACCGGACGAAACCACGCGTCCGTTGCCGGTCGGCAGCGCGGGCGAGCGATCGAGCGGCTGGTGGGGCTGCTTCACGCTGATTACGACCGAAGGGGCGCTGTTCGGCTATCTGATCTTCTCGTATCTGTATCTGGCGTCGCAGAGCCAGCAGCATTGGCCGCCCGAGGGCTTGCCCAAGCTCGGGCTCGGCGGCGCGAATACGATCATTCTGCTATCGAGCAGCGTGTTCGTCTGGTTCTGCGAGCGCTGCGTGCGTCGGCGGCGGTTGCGGCTGGGTGTCGCGTCGATGGCGGTCGGCATCGTGCTGGGGTGCATCTTCATGGGCATCCAGTTGCGCGAATGGCACAACCATCCGTATGGCCTGACCTCGCATCTCTATGGCTCGTTGTACTTCACGATTACCGGCTTTCATATGGCGCACGTGCTGGTCGGCATCGTCGTGCTGACGCTTTTGCTGATCTGGACCGCGCTCGGCTATTTCGACGACAAGCGCTGCGCGGCGCTGTCGATCGGCGGGCTGTATTGGCACTTCGTCGATGTCGTGTGGCTGTTCATTTTCAGCACGCTCTATCTCACGCCCTATCTGTTCCGGGAGTGGTCATGACGACGGTGCACAGGGACTCGCGCATCTCGATGCCTTACGTGCTGATCGGTCTGTTCGCGGCGCCGTTCGCGTGGATGTTGCAGATGATGTTCGCGGAAACGCTCGCCGCACAGGCCTGCTATCCGTACAACCATCCGCTCGGCGCACCGCTGGTGCCGTGGATGCGTCCTGCGATCGTCGCGCTCGGCGCGCTGTGTCTGATCGCGGGCGCCTTCGGCACGTGGCTCGCGTGGCGCAATCTTCGCCGCGTCGGGCCGCTGCAACTGGGCGCGCTGAACCGCGAGCGCCGCACGCGTGCCGAACTCGACTGGTTTCTGACGCGCGTCGCGGTGATGTGCAGCGCGCTGTTTCTGTTCGCATTGATCGCCACGGACATCGCGATCGCGATCGTGTCGCCGTGCAGGTGGTGGTGATGAAGCACGACCTGTTCCACTCGGTCAGCTTCGCGATCGCCGCCGCATGCGCGCTGGCGATAACCGCGACGGCAAACGCGGCCGCGGGCGACGCCACCGCGAACACCGCAAGCGCATCCACGGACGCCGCGCAGGTCGCGCGCGGCGCATACCTCGCCAAAGCCGCCGATTGCGCCGGCTGCCACACGGCCGCGCCTCGCGTCGCGCATCCGGGCGCGGCGCCAGTCGCTACGCCGCCGTTTGCGGGGGGCCTCGGCATCGGATCACCGTTCGGCACCATCTATACGTCGAACATCACGCCAGACCCGCAATACGGCATCGGCCGTTATAGCTATGACGACTTCGCGCGCGCGGTGCGCGAAGGCATTGCGCCCGGTGGCAAGCGGCTTTATCCGGCGATGCCGTACCCGTCGTTCGCGAAGATTACCGATGACGACATGCACGCGCTGTATGCGTACTTCATGCACGGCGTGCAGCCGGTCGCCGTGCCGGCCCCGCCAACGCGCTTGCCGTTTCCGTTCAACCAGCGCTGGGTGTTGATGTTCTGGGACTGGGTGTTCGCGCCGAAAAGCCAGTTCAAAGCCGATCCGAAACGCGATGCGCAATGGAATCGCGGCGCGTATCTGGTGCAATCGCTCGGCCATTGCGGCGCCTGCCACACGCCGCGCGGACCCGGCTATGAAGAGCGCGGCTATGACGGGTCGGCGTCGGCCTATCTGACCGGGGGCACCAACGATCACTGGTTCGCGGCGAACCTGACCGGCGACGAGGGCTCGGGGCTCGGCCGCAGTTCCGCGACCGACATCGTCGCGTTCCTTCGAAACGGCCACGGTGACGGACTCATCCCGTTCGGCAGCATGGTGCAAGTCGTCGAAGACAGCACGCAGTACCTGAACGACGACGATCTCGCCGCGATCGCCGCGTATCTGAAGAGCCTGCCGCCACGCGCGCCAAGCGGCTATTTCAATGCGCGCTCGAGCGCCGCGCAACAAACCGTGCAGGCGCTGAAAACGGGGGATGTCGAAAGACCCGGCGCGGGCATTTACGCGTCATATTGCGCGCGCTGTCATCAGATGGATGGGGCCGGGGTGCCGCAAAAGTATCCGCGCCTCGCGGGCAACCCCGCGGTGTTGTCGGCGTCGAGCGTGTCACTGGTGCGCTTGCTGGTCGAAGGGGGGAGCAGTCCTCATACCGAGTCGGGACCGAAGCCGCGCAAGATGCCGTCTTTCGCCGGCAAGCTGACGGATACCGAAATGGCGCGCGTGCTCACGTTTGTTCGAAATACATGGGGAAATACGGCTCGACCGGTGACGCGAAACGACGTGTCGAGCGTGCGCGACGCATTGCATAAATAAGCGCCGACTGGCCTGGTTATGCGGGGTTGCGCCGCATCCCACGCGGCGCCGTTCCCGTTAGCCCATGTGCAGACCGCCGTTCAGCGAGAAATCCGCCCCGGTCGCAAAGCCCGCCTCATCGGACGCGATCCACGCGACGATCGACGCGATTTCATCCGGCGTGCCGAGACGCCGCACCGGAATCGTCGCGACGATTTTTTCCAGCACCTCCGGGCGGATGGCCTTGACCATGTCGGTGCCGATGTAGCCCGGCGACACGGTGTTGACGGTCACGTTCTTGGTGGCCACTTCCTGCGCGAGCGACATCGTGAAGCCGTGAATGCCGGCCTTGGCCGTGGAGTAGTTGGTTTGCCCGAACTGGCCTTTCTGACCGTTGACCGACGAGATATTGACAATGCGCCCAAAGCCTCGTTCGACCATGCCCTCGATGACCTGCTTGGTCACGTTGAACAGGCTCGTGAGATTGGTGTCGATCACCGCTTGCCAGTCTTCGTACGTCATCTTGCGGAACATGCCGTCGCGCGTGATGCCCGCGTTGTTGACGAGCACGTCGACTTCACCGACCTCATTCTTGACCTTCTCGAACGCTTTCGTGGTGGATTCCCAATCGGCGACGTTACCTTCCGATGCGACGAAGTTGTAGCCGAGCGCTTTCTGTTCTTCCAGCCATCGGGCTTTGCGCGTCGAGTTCGGGCCGCAGCCCGCGATGACGGTGTAGTTCTCTTTATGCAAGCGCTGGCAGATGGCGGTTCCGATACCACCCATCCCGCCGGTTACATATGCAATTCGATTTGCCATAAGTCCTCCTTGTTTAGCGTGAGTTGGAGCGAATTTGATTGGAGGATGAAGCTATTATTGGCAGCCGCCAACGAGCGGCACGATGGGCATTTTCACCTAGGGGTTAACTGCCGAATCAGGAGGGTGGAATCGTTGCTTGACGGCGCAATGATTTGCGTTGATTGCGGCATGAGCGCTTTGCGAACTCCGCGCGGCCCGATCCCGCCGGCCGGCCTGCTGTCCTTGCCTGCGCGCCGTCTTCCTCTTACCCTTGGCGTTGGCCTTAAGTAGGTGCCCCGGACACAGTGCAAGAGACTGCCTGCACGATCGCCGATTCGGGGCGCATAGCCGTCCATCGTTCCTGCGTCTATTTGCGTGATCATCAGAGGCACATCGGGATGACTGATTATCTTGCTGACATCGATCCCGGCGGATTGAACTTCGTCGGGATCTTCGGGCTGTTGATCGGCGGCCTCGCGCTGTTTCTTCTCGGTCTGGAGTTCCTGACCGGCGGCCTGAAGGCGATCGCGGGATCGAGACTGCAGTCGCTGATCGGCGTGCTGACCGCGAACCGGTTTCGCGGCGTGGTGGCGGGCGCCGTGGTGACCGCGCTGCTGAACTCGTCGACCATCACGACGGTACTGATGGTCGGCTTCGTGTCCGCCGGCCTGATGACGCTGGCCCAGGCGGTGCCGATGATCATGGGCGCGAACATCGGCTCGACCATCACCGCGCAGATCATCGCCTTCGACGTTTCGCGTCTGACGCCATTCATGCTGGCGATCGGCTTCGTGCTGCACGCGTTCGGTCCGCGCGAGCTGCTGCGGGAGATCGGCCGGGTCGTGATGGGGCTAGGGCTGCTGTTCATGGGCATTCAGCTGATGGGGGAGGCTACGCATCCGCTGCGCACGTACCAGCCGTTCATCGACGCGATGCAGGACATGCGCAATCCGCTCGTCGGCGTCTTCGTGGGAGCGGTCTTCACCGCGATCGTGCAAAGCTCGGCGGCGACGCTCGCGATCGTCATTGCGTTGAGCGGCCAGGGCTTGATGCCGCTCGAAGCCGCCATCACGCTGATTCTCGGCGCGAATGTCGGCACCTGCGGCACCGCGTTGCTCGCCTCGATCGGTAAGCCGCCGGAGGCGGTGCAGGTTGGCGTCGTGCATCTGGTGTTCAATGTGCTTGGCGTAGTGATCGCGCTATTGCTCATTCCGCAGATGGCGGAGTTCGTGCGCTGGATATCGCCGTCGCATCCGGAACTGCAAGGTCTCGCGCGGCTGTCGGCCGAGGCGCCGCGCCAGGTCGCCAACGTGCATACGCTTTTCAGTGTGGCGAACACGCTGCTGCTGATCTGGTTTACCGGCCCGATCGCGCGGCTCGCGCAATGGGTCGTGCCGAAACGAGCGAAGCCGGCCCAACCCGCGGGCGACCCGCGGTATCTCGACGAGTCGTCGTTGACGGTGCCGGCGCTCGGACTGCAACGCGTGCGTATCGAATTGACGCGGCTCGGCGCGCAGGTGCTCGAGGTCGTGCAACGCGGCTCGCAGATGGTGTCGACCGGCACGATGGAAGAGATCAATCAGATGCTCGATCAGGACAAGGAAAGCGACCGGCTCGCCTTCGAGATTCTTCAATATATCGGCCGCTTATCGCAGGGGCAGCACTCGGAGGACGAAGGTCAGCAGATCGTCGGCTATACGCAGGTCACGAGCCATCTGGAGAGCATCAGCGGCATTGTCGGCACCACGTTGATGACGGTCGTGCAGCAGCGAATGGCGCAGCAGATCGACCTGCTGCGCCTGCGCGATGCGGCGACCACGCAGTTTTCCGAGGCGGTCCTTCGCAATCTCGAGCAGGCGATCGGCACGATCCAGGCGCCCGATCCGGAGGCGATCGCGCGGGTGATCGACGCGAAAGCCGGCATCGACAAACTCGCCGCGACCGCGCGGCAGGTCGTGCTCGCGAAGCTTCAGCTGGCGGACAAAGCGGACGTGGTCACGTTCCGGGTGGCCATGGACCTGATCGAGCAGGGCCGGCAGATCGCGCAGTTTGCGCGGGCCATTGCGAAAAACGTCGCGGCGTTTCAGTAGCTTCTATCGGGCGCCGGGATCATCGATCGATAGATTCACGCGGAAGTGATCGCCAGCACACGGACGTTCGCGTTGCGCGAGCGCTAAAGTTTCTACGTGTCATCCTCGTGACAGGCTTTCACGGAGAGTGGGATTGCCCGCCTGCTGTGCGGGCTTTTTTTCGCTTCGCGCGCATTGTGGTATCGGTAGTGAATTAACACACATCGCGTCCGGAATTTGATAGCCTGTTTCGCAGCAGAGCACTGAACTCAAGGAGGGATTCACGATGATCAGGTGGCTTGCTAACTGGGCTTCACAACATGCTCCTACTCCCGAGAAACAGGCCGAACGCGCGCTGAACAACTTGCGCATGGAACTGTTTCAGGCCGAACAGCTCGTGCTCGACGCACATCTGCGTGCCGATTACTACCGGGCTCGGCTGACCTTTCTCGAAGAGGTCACGAGAAAGGGCATCGAACAGGTATCGGACGAACGCAAGGCGCCTCAAGAGCCTCCCCAGCCGTTGCGGCCGGGACTCAAGCTCACTGCGGCCCAATAGCCGCGTGATTGCATCGCAATGTGTTCCGTCACCCACGTTTCGACACGTGGGTTGACGGCGCTTCGCTCACAGCGAAACGCCTGCTTCGTCCTGCTTAACTTGCCAGATCGGGCGGCAGCTTGCCGCCGTTTGCCGCGAGCGCCTGCATCACCTGCTTGTGCAGCCAGATGTTCATGCTCGCCGAGTCGTTCATGTCGCCGCTGTACTTCAATTCCTGCGCAAGTTGCTTGCGGTGGTCGAGACTGCTGTCGACGCCGAGCGCTTTCATCGTGTCGACAATCGACGTGCGCCAGTTCAACGTCTGTCCGCTTTCGCTGACGAGTTGATCCATCACGGCGGCCACGTCGACGTCGGTCAGCGGTGCAGGCGCAGCGGGAGCATTGGGCGTCGCGGCTTGTGCGGCGGCCGGGTCGGGGGTCGGCTCCGTCGCGGGGGCAGGTTGGTCCGGCTTCGCTTTGCCGAACAGCTTGTGCACGATGTCACCAAAAATACTCATTTCCGAAATCTCCGCGGTTGAATGACGAATGCGAGTGGGGGCACTCGCAGGACATAGCCCTACTATGCTACGCGATGTACCGCGGTGAAAAACGTAATATTTTGTCAAACGTGACCTGAAGGGCGGCTTCACCCTTCAGGCCATTCGCGAATACTTGTCGAATCAGAAGTGCGTATGCAAGCCGACGCGTGCGATCGCCTGGATCTGGCCGCTCGACGCGCCGTTCGCGCTGTTCATGCCGTTGATCTGCGCGAAGCCGCCCGAGCTTGCGCGCTGATAGAGACCCATCAGATAAACACTGGTCCGCTTCGACAGCGAGTAGTCGACGATCGCCGCGAGCTGGTGAGCATGATTATTGTCGACGACCGAATTGCCCTTCATGTACATATACGACGCGCCCGTGGCCAGCGCCGGTGTGAACCGGTACTGCGCACCGACCGAGCCTTCATAGACCGAGCCGCCATTCGCCGAGTTGTGCACGGTCGTGAACAGCGCGTTGGTGAACCACGCGCCGAATCGGTAGTGCGCGCCGAGACCCCAGTTGCGCACGCTGACCTGCGGCGAGCCCGCGGTGTAGTACTTCACGTTCGTATAGGCGGCGTTGGCGCCGAAAGAATTCGCCGCATAGGGAATTGCCCGTTGTTCAACTGGTACTGGTTCACGAGTTCGAAAATGGCCTTGGTGCCACCACCGAGATCTTCCGAACCTCTGATGCCCCACAGGTTCGGGCCGTTGACGCCGTCATCCATCTTGACGTTGCTTTTGCCTCCCTGGTTGCTCACATACGTCACTCCGGTATCCATGAGGCCGAAGAGCGTGACGCTGCTTTGCGCATGCGCCGCAGTCGACATCAAGGTACTCGCGAGAACGGCGAGCGCGATCTGCGTCTTCTTCATCGAAACGATCTCCTTTTATATTTAGTTTTGCCAAACGAAGCCGTATAGCTGTGCCGCCTTGGTGGATCACGAAGGTCTCAGTTGGTCTTCGTGATGCAAAACAAGCCGGGCACCGGTGAACGGGGCTCAATATAGTCGGCGCGATGTTCATGAGGAAGTGGCGCGGCCGCTCCGAAAAGCGCAACTGATCGAACAGTAGGCTGTCAGCCATCGCGGGGTTTACGCGAACTCGAACAGCGGCGCGCTGATTGCATCATTTCCTGGTATGTGTCGTAGTTCATTGAAAGTAAAAAGTTTTATGTTTGCGTCGGATCAACGCGACGTTTACTAGTCGCCACGCAAAAAGAATAAAAGGCGAAAGAATTGCAATGATCACGACGACGGGCCGATAAGCAAAACAGAAGGCTCTTTGCGTTGATTCGCAAAGCGAGCGGACATAGCGGTTGGTTCACGCCACAACATGGCACTACCCGCGATCGACGTCTCGTTCTTCTCTACATGAGCCCACGCACGGATGATCGGGTTGTCGTTGCAAGGGGATTACAGAAGTACTCGAAAATCTCGGCGCGACTCATCGCGATCCAATGCATTTCAATCTGTTTCTTTTCGCATCTAAAAAAGTTATGGCGGGCGGTCGCTCAAGATGTCGACGCACGGTCGAGTCGGCTCGCGTCGCTGTGCGTCAGTCCTTGTGTCATCGGCTCGAGCGGGTGCCGAGCATCGTCTGGATCGACGAGCCGGCGTATCGGAGAGCCGCCGATATCGCTGATCCTTGTGGTTAACCCGCGATTTCTTGTCATTCACCGTCTGGCTAACTTCGCGACGAAGACGTTTCTGAGCGCCGAAGTACTAAAAAGAGGAGATGTGAATCCATGAAGGTGAAGACATGCGTCGCTCATCGCGAATGCGTGATGCGCATCGCGAGCACACGCACCGGTCCAGTAGCGGACCGCGACAACCACGCAGGAGAACAAATATGAGAACGCTGCAATCCCTGAAGTTGCTGTCGGGTATCAAGGCGCGCAGCGTTTCTGTGCTGACGTTGATCGCGGTTTGCGCGACTGCCGCGATCGTCGCCGCATGCGGCGGCGGAAGCAGCGGCGGCGCGCTCACCTACACGCCGCTGTCGGTCGTTCAGCCCGTCGTCGATTGCTCGAAGCTCACTTCGATCGATATCACCGACATCGGCGGTGCGGGCAGTTCGATTAGCTCGGCGAGCGTGACCAACGCAACGGTCAACGGCGCGACGGTCGCGTTCTGTACCGTTAAGGGCACGCTCGCTCCGTCGAATGCATTCGAAGTCGCGCTGCCGGTCAGCACATGGACGCAGCGTTTCGCGGAACTCGGTTGCGGCGGTTTGTGCGGCAACCTGAGCGATCCGACCCAGCAAAGCTCGTTCAGCTTCTCGTATCAGTGCCCGCTGGTGCAGCAAGGCGGCTTCGTGACGGCGGCGACCGACATGGGTCACACAGGCCAGGATTCGAGCTGGACGACGGACCCGCAAAAGCAGGCCGACTTCGCGTATCGCGGCCAGCACATCACGACGCTAGCCGCGAAAAAGCTGATCAGGGCTTATTACGGACAGACGCAGAAGTACTCGTACTTCATCGGCTGCTCGGACGGTGGCCGCGAAGCGCTGATGGCCGCCCAACGCTACCCGACCGACTACAACGGTATCGTCGCGGGCGCACCGGCCGCGCACTTCCAGATCCAGAACTCGCTGTATCACGGCTGGAGCGTGAAGTCGCAGAGCACGACCGGCACCAGCGCCGGCAATGCGATTTTGTATGCCGACAAGGCCACGCTGCTGCACAAAGCCGTCGCTGCTGCATGCGGCGGCGGCAGCGGTGCGGCCGACGGCCTGATCGCCGATCCGCGTACCTGCCATTTCGACCCTGCGACGATCCAGTGCGCGAGCGGCGCGACGAGCACCAGCAACTGCCTGACCACTGCTGAAGTCACGACCGCGAAGGCGATCTACAACGGCCCGACCGATGCGACGACCGGCGAGTACATGCTGGCGGGTTCGCCGCTGTATGGCTCCGAAGCGAACTGGATCGGCGTCGAAGTGCCGGCGACGAACTCGACGGATGCACCGGTTTCGGTGACGAAGCTGTTCAGCTATTCGATCGTGACGGGCGCATACAACCTGATCTTCACCGGCTCGCCGACAATGCCCACCATCGACACCTTCGGCTATCAGGACGCCAGCTTCTACACGACTTACCTGAAGGCGAACCATTCGTTCATCGACGCGACGAGCCCGGACCTGTCCGCGTTCAATGCTGCCGGCGGCAAGCTGATCCTGTGGCACGGCTGGGCTGACCAGCACATCTCGCCGCTGTTCACGATCCAGTACTACGAGGCGATGCAGAACGCGATGGGCGCGTCTGCCGTCGACCAGTTCGCGCGTCTGTATCTGGTGCCGGGTGTCGGTCACTGCGGCGGTGGCGAAGGCAACCCGAATATCGACCTCGTGTCGAAGATCACCGGTTGGGTCGAAGAAGCCAAGGTGCCGACTTCCGTGATGACGTATCAGACCGATTCATCGAGCAACGTGACGGCGTCGCGCCCGGTCTATCCCTACCCGGCGGTCGCGAAGTACACCGGTTCGGGCGACTGGCACAACGGCGCGAACTACACGCAAGGCGCACCGCTCTACACGGCATCGTCGCGTACGTGGGCCGGCTCGAGCTTCTACGCGCCCTATACGCCGACGACACGCGGTGTCGCGGCACCCTGAGCCGAGTAGCCATTCCATGCGAGTTCGTTCCCGGCTCATCTGTTCTGTTTATCGCGGTGCCCGCAAAGCGCGATTCGGCAAGCCCGCGCCCAAGGGCCTTGGATTTAGCTCGAGCTCTTGCCCAACGGGCCTTTGCGCAAATCGCCCCAGCTTCGCCGGCGCTATGCGGAACGGCGAAAACGCGGATACTCGCCTCGACCTGTGGTTAACCCGCGCTTTGGCGCGCGAAAGACGAAACGTACCGTCACGGCAGCAACTTGAGTAACGCGTGCAAGGAGCCATCGTCACGATGGTTGCAGGGCCGACGTAGTTTGCGGAGCAGCCCGCTTCGGGCGCGCGACGAGACCAATGAAGGAGACAGGAGATTTCTGATGACGAGTACTACCCGCGGTAACAGGATCGATATCAAGGCGTTCATCGACGAACGGTCTATTTCGCCCTACCAGTGGCTATTGGTCGTGCTGTGCTTTCTGATCGTGACCGCCGACGGCATGGACGTCGCGATCATGGGTTTCGTCGCGCCGTCCATCATTCATGAATGGGCGATTTCGCGCCCGGAATTCGGGCTCGTCATGAGCGCGGCGCCGATCGGTCTCGTGATCGGCGCATTGTTCGCGGGGCCCGCGTCGGACCGCATCGGCCGCAAGCGGGTGCTGATCACGTCGGTGTTTCTGTTCGGCGTGTTCACGATCGCGACTGCGTTCACGCAATCGCCGTTTTCAATGGCGGCGCTGCGTCTGCTGAGCGGTATCGGCCTCGGCGCCGCCATGCCGAACTCGACGACGCTGCTGTCCGAGTACGCGCCGCAACGCAAACGCGCGCTGCTGATCACCGTGATGTTCACGGGCTTCAATCTCGGCTCCGCATTGATCGGCTTCGCAGCCGGCTGGCTGATTCCGACTCACGGCTGGCGCTCCGTGCTGATTTTCGGCGGCGCGCTACCGCTCGTGCTGATTCCGTTCCAGGTCTGGCTGCTGCCTGAGTCGGCCCGTCTGCTCGCGGTGCGCGGCGCGCCTGCGCAGCGCATCGGCAAAGTGCTTGGCCGGGTGTGCGGCGCGCACTTCGCGGGCAATGAAGTGTTCGTGTCGAACGAACCGCCGCTGCCGACTCGCAAGCCGATCGGCGTACTGTTCTCGCAAGGTTATGGCTCGATGACGATCGCGCTGTGGGTCACGTATTTCATGGGTCTGCTCGTGATCTATCTGCTGACCGGCTGGCTGCCGACGCTGATGAAGGATGCGGGCCTGTCCGTCACGACCGCGGCCAACGTCACGGCGATGTTCCAGATCGGCGGCACGATCGGCGCGATCCTCGTCGGCTGGATCATGGACAAGGCACGTCCGGCGCCGGTCATCAGTGCCGCATATATCGGCGGCGCACTGTGCGTGCTCGGGCTCGGCTACATCGGCGCGCTGTCGTCGTCGCTCGCACTGCTCGTGTTTGCCGCGGGCTTCTGCATGAGCGGCGCGCAAACCGGCCTGAACGCCTTTGCGCCCGGCCGCTACCCGACCGTTGCGCGGGCGACCGGTGTGAGCTGGATGCTCGGCATGGGCCGCTTCGGCAGCATCTTCGGCTCGGCGATCGGCGGCGCGCTGCTCGGCCTCGGCTGGCAGTTCGGCGCGATCCTGGCGATGCTCGCGATCCCCGCTACCCTGGCCGCGATCGGCATCCTGGTGAGCCAGCGCGTAGCCGGCGAGGAAACGGTGGCGCAGCCGAATATCGCGCATTGACGCAGGCACGAACGCGGCGCGCGAGCGTTCGGCGTGCGCCGCCGGTCTAATTCATCTACTGAGGAATCATGGTGATCATCGACATTCACGGCCACTACACCACCGCGCCCAAAGCGTTGGAGGCGTGGCGCAACCGCCAGATCGCAGGCATCGGAAATCCGTCCGGAATGCCCATGGTGTCGGAATTGGAGATTAGCGACGACGAGCTGCGCGAGTCGATCGAACGCAACCAGTTGAAGCTGATGCGCGAGCGCGGCCTCGATCTGACGATCTTCAGTCCGCGCGCGAGTTTTATGGCGCACCACGTCGGCGACTTCGAGATCTCGAGCACGTGGGCCGCGATCTGCAATGAACTGTGCTATCGCGTAAGCCAGCTGTTTCCCGAGAACTTCGTGCCGGCCGCGATGCTGCCGCAAAGTCCGGGTGTCGATATCGCCACCTGTATTCCTGAACTGGTCAAATGCGTCGAGCAGTATGGCAATGTCGCGATCAATCTGAATCCCGATCCGTCGGGCGGTCACTGGACCAGCCCGCCGCTGTCGGAGCGCTACTGGTACCCGATCTACGAGAAGATGGTCGAATACGACATTCCCGCGATGATTCACGTGAGCACGAGCTGCAATGCGTGCTTTCACACCACGGGTTCGCACTACCTGAATGCGGATACCACCGCGTTCATGCAATGCCTGACCTCGGACCTGTTCCGCGATTTCCCGACGCTGCGTTTCGTGATTCCGCACGGCGGCGGCGCGGTGCCGTATCACTGGGGCCGTTTCCGGGGCCTCGCGCAGGAACTGAAAAAGCCCTTGCTGAAGGACCATCTGCTGAACAACGTGTTTTTCGACACCTGTGTCTATCATCAGCCGGGCATCGATCTGCTCACGCGCGTGATCCCCGCGGACAACATCCTATTCGCGAGTGAGATGATCGGCGCCGTGCGTGGCATCGATCCGGAAACCGGTCACTATTTCGACGACACGAAGCGCTATATCGAAGCGGCGCATGTCGACGTAGAAGCGCGTCACAAGATCTACGAAGGTAATGCGCGGCGGGTCTATCCGCGTCTCGATACTTTGCTGAAAGCGAAGGGGCTGTAACCATGTATGAAATCGGAGTCGTCTATCGCAACGTCCAGCGCGCGGATGCGGACGTTGCCGCGAAACTCGGCACGCTCGGTTCGGCCACTGTGCACGAAGCGATGGGCCGCACGGGCCTGCTCAAACCATATATGCGGCCGATCTACGCCGGCGCGCGCGCGAGCGGCACGGCCGTCACGGTGCTGCTGCAACCGGGCGACAACTGGATGCTGCACGTCGCGGCCGAACAGATCCGCCCCGGCGACGTCGTTGTCGCGGGCGTCACCGCGGAGAGCACCGACGGTTACTTTGGCGATTTGCTCGCAACCAGCTTCAAGGCACGCGGCGCGCATGCGTTGATCATCGACGCTGGCGTGCGCGACATCAGCGTACTGACCGAAATGAACTTCCCGGTCTGGAGCAAGGCGATTTCAGCGAAGGGCACGGTCAAGGCGACGCTCGGCTCGGTGAATATTCCGGTGGTCTGCGCGGGCGCACTCGTTACGCCGGGCGACGTCGTCGTCGCCGATGACGATGGCGTGGTCGTGGTGCCGGCGGCCGCCGCGCAAGCGGTGTTGGACAAGGCCGCGGCGCGCGAGGCCAACGAAGCCGGGAAGCGCGCGAAACTCGCCTGCGGCGTGCTCGGTCTCGACATGTACAACATGCGCGGGCCGCTCGAGCAGGCCGGGCTGCGTTACAAGGACTGACAGGCGTGGTGGCAGTGTTCAACGCTCGAGCCGCGCGCGCGCCGATCACCGGCATTTCGTCGATGGCCACGCGCGAGGTGCTGGCCGAACTCGCGGCGTCATACGAGCGGCGCACCGGGCAGCGCGTCGCGATCGAATCGGTCGGCGGCGTCGAAGCGGCGCGCCGTGTCGAGGATGACGAAATATTCGATGTCGTCGTGCTCGCGGCGGACGCGATCGAGCGGCTCGTGGTGGCGGGCTGCGTCGATGCGACGAGCCGGGTCGGGTTGGCGCGCTCGGGCATCGCGGTCGCGGTCGCGGCCGGAGAAACGCGCCCGGACATCGCGACCGAAGCGGCGCTGCGAGACGCAATTCTCGGTGCGCGCAGCATCGGTTATTCGACGGGGCCGAGCGGCACGCATCTGCTGAAGCTGTTCGAACGCTGGGGCATCGCCGGGCAAATTGCGTCACGCCTCGTGAGGGCGCCGTCCGGCGTACCGGTCGGCAGGCTCGTCGCGCGCGGAGAAGTGGCGCTTGGCTTTCAACAGATGAGCGAATTGATTCACGTGCCGGGCATCGACGTGCTCGGCGAGCTCCCGGCCGCCGTCCAGCTCATGACGACTTTCACCGCCGCGCTCTGCACGGCGGCGCGCCAGCGTCAGGCGGCGCAGGCGCTGCTGGCGTTTCTGGCATCGCGCGAGGCCGACGGCGCTAAGCTGCAAAACGGCATGTCGCCGGCTTGATGGCTCCCGGCGCTCGCCGCGCGGTGAACCGATCTACGAATGCGCGCCCGCTCAGGCGAGCAGCTTGCCCCACTGGTAATCGACGCTGTCTGGCGTGAAGGGCAGCACGCCCGCGCCGGGCGTAAACGTCAGCTCGCCGAAATAAACGCGATCGTCCGGCGCATACAGATCGACGCGCACGTAGTCGAAGTCTTCGCACAGGCGGGCCGCGACGTCGAGTACGGCCTGTAGATGCCGTGGGCGCGGAGCGGGCGCCGCGCTGCGCTTGTAGTCGCCGATCGCGATATCGAGGTGATTCCAGTCGATGTCGTACACGTCGCCGTGCGTCGCGTTACCGAATCGATCCGAGATCACGAGGATGTAGATGATCGGCCGACCGGGACGGCCGCCGAAGCAGTGCAGCTTGAAATCCGCCGGAATCTGGCCGCGCTGATCGAGCAGCAGTTGCTCGAAGAAAACGCGTGCCTTGATCTGCCGATAGTGCCGCTCGCGCCCTACGTAATAGAATTCGGCGCGCAGCCATTGGTCGGCGAGCTTCTTCAGCTTCTCGAACGAGGTCTCCGATTTGTTTCTCACCAGTTCGACGTAGCTGCTACCGTGATTGGCTTTCATCACGAAAGCATCGGGGAGCGCATCGAACACGTCAGGCGTGAATGCATCGGGCGCTGCGATCAGCGGTATCAAATGCTTGTCGCCGATCTTGCGGGCAACGTATTCGCGCACCAGCAGCTTGTCGGTCAGATCGATATAGCGCGGATCAGGATGAAGATTGCGCTGCAGGATCTTCTCATTGAACGTCACGGGACGAATCAGGTTCGGATAGCGGCCAATGCATTTGTGATGTAACAGGCTTAGAAAAAGGGCGTCCGGCAACAGCGTTTTCGCCGCTTCCTTGAGCTTTCTTACGGTGGAGGGCGATTGCCGGTGCAATGAATGCGCGCCGCCGTGCAACCCCGGCCGTTCGCCGGGCGCAGCTGAGGCGATATCGCCGCTCCGTAGGGCGGCCATGTTGTCCTGGGTGACGGCCGTGTCATTGGTGGCCAGCTCGGCGGATTTTATGATCGTCATGTTGTTATCCTTTGCGATCGAGTCGACGGGTCGTTCCCGGAGTAACCGGCAACCGAAAATTAAAGCGTCAGCGGCGCCTGCCGCAACATCTCCGTCGCGGCGCTCCAGCTTTCCTCCGGCGTCAGCCAACGTTCGTCCGCATCCACATGCTGTTGCGCGCGGAATTGCGTCGGCGACATGCCGTAGCGTTCCTTGAATAGCCGGCCGAGTCGATTGCCGTCGCCCATTCCGCAGCGGCGCGCGATCTTGTCGACCGGCAAATCGGTGTTCTTCAGCATCGAGCGAACGATCTCGAAGCGTGTGCGCAGCAGATATTCGAGCGGCGTCATGCCGAACTCGCATTTAAAGCGACGCTGGAAGTTGCGCTTGCTCATTGCCACCGATTCGGCGGCCTGCGCAACCGAAATAGCCTTGCTGTAGTTCTCCTTGATCCAGCGCGCCGCTTCGCGAATCTTCTCCGTCGTCGTCGTGATGTTGCCGTCGTCGAATTCCGAGCGGTTTTTCTCGGCGTAGCCGGTTTGCAGGATGCGGCCGATCTTGCGGGCCGTGTCGGTATTGATATCGCGTTCGATCTGCGCGAGCGCGAGATCGGTCGGCGTCACGTTGCTTTGCGTGCGCGCGGCGTCACCGCTGTCATCGAACAGAAATATCGGCACGATCGATTGCAGTGGATCGTTGCAGACGACTGCAAGATTGGCGCCCTGTTGCATGCCGAAGGATGCGATCGAGCCTTGCAGCGAGATCCACGACAGAAAGCGGTCGTTGGATTCCGCCACTTCCGTGACGTCCCGGCACGCGACGAAGAACGCGTGGAAATCGGCGAGGCAGTAACGTTCGAGTCCTTGCGTCCAGATCGATATGCCCGAGGAACTGGTGACGAGACCGCCGCCGTCGGACACCACGGTAAACCGGTATGGCGCCTCTTCGCCGGCCGTTCTCTTGCACTCGTTGGCAAGCCTGAACGCGTCGCCGATCGCGCCGGTACTTGCCATCGAACAATCCTGAAAGACGAATAGACCAATGTGCTTCATCACGCGAGCTTCTCCAGTCAGGAAAATCTACGCATTGAGATTAGCGCAATGAATTGGGCGAGACGAGCTTGGCCGGCAGGCGCGGGTGTTTTGGCGTAATCGTCAGGATCGCAGAAATTCTTACCTCGCTATTCGCTCGAATGCGTGCTACCAATTAACGTTGCGCGGCATTTTTTTCTCGATCTATTAGCCCGATTCTTGCAAGCGAAAAGCACCGGGATCAGCGGAATGCGCCGAGTGGCATGGATTCGGCGCAATTAGCGGGTTAATAGCGCCATTCCTTGCACGTCGACCGTGCAATTCGCGTTCTGTCGCGATGAACGGCGGCTGCCGTATAACTCTGTTACAGCAATTGCAGATCGCAACAAGCCTTTCTGGCTTCTGTTTCATTTGTAAAAGGCTCAACGTTATCGGCCAATAGCACCCTACTTTGGGCCGCCGGCGAATGCGTCGATCCTTTGCGGACTATGCTTCACCGCAACATCGAGAGAGAAATTGTCAATCGCGGATTACGTGAATGGCGGGCTTCGCGTTCCCTGATTCGTGAGAAGAACAATCGGCAATGCCACGGTGGATAAGCAATAGGTGTATAGCTTTCCGTGCTTCGAGAGGTCCCGAACGCGGCTCCCCGACCTAACCCGACACAGCACGTCGCCTCGCCGTGCTGCCAGCCAATCGAGGGCCAATCCGCCCGGCGGCATAAATGGCGACGTGGCGACGCAAAGCGATTGCCGATCGTTTTGTTTCATCAACCTGCAAGGATCAGACCGGTGGATTACTATCCGCAAAACTCGCTCTATCCCGCTGTTGATACCGAGCGCAGACAACTCAGTGTCAGCGGAATGCTCACGCTAATGCGCGACCACGTCTGGGAGATCGTGGTGACGACGGTCGTCGTCCTCACGCTCGCTGTCGCGTATCTACTGATTGCCACGCCTATCTATTCCGCCGACGTAATCGTTCGCGTGGACCCGCCTGAACCGAACGCGCTCGGCCTCGCGTTGCAGAACCAGGAACTATTGCCGCCGCCGACGCCGTCGTCGGTCACTGAAATGGCGGTGATGGAAAGCCGGTCGGTCTTGCAGCCGGTCATCGACCAGTTCCGTTTCGACATTTCGGTGAAGCCGCACAAGTTTCCGGTGCTGGGCGACATTGCCGAAAAATTCGCTACGCCGGGGCAGCCTGCCGCCCCGTGGCTGGGGCTGAAATCGTTTGCCTGGGGCGGCGAGCGCCTGCAGATCGCCGCGCTGGACGTACCGCGCGAACTGGAGGAAGAGAAGCTGACCTTGACCGCGCTCGAGAACGGCGCTTACGAACTGCACGGCCCGTCCGGCGAGTTGCTGGCGACCGGCACGGTCGGCGTACCGCTCAAACAGAACGGCGTGTCGATGCTCGTAAAGGAACTCGACGCGCGGCCGGGCACGAAATTCGAAGTGATCCGCTGGAACGAGCTGGACGCCATCAAGCGCTTTTCAGGTCTGATCAAGATCGGCGACAAGGTGAAGGATTCCGGGCTGATGCAAATACAGTACCGCGACAAGAGTCCGGACAAGGCCGCGGCCGTCGCCAATGCATTGGGACAGCAATACCTCGCATCGGCAGTGGCGAGCCGGCAAGCGAACGACACGCAGACGCTCGCGTTTATTAACGGCGAACTTCCGCGCCTACTCGGTGATCTGCGAAAAGCCGAGGAAGCGCTGAAGAACTACCGCTCTCGCTCGCAATCGATGCAGCCGACCAACGAGGCGCAAGCCTATTTGCAGGGCGGTCTCGATCTCGACAAGCAGATCGCGGCGCTGCAATTGCAGCGCACGCAACTGCTGGAGCGCTATACGGCGCAGAGCCGATGGGTACAGAACGTCGACGAGCAACTGACGCAACTGAAAGAAGCGAAAGCGAAATTCTCGGATCATTTCAACGGCATGCCGGCGTCGGAGCGCGCGAGCGTCGATCTGATCCGCGCGCAGAAGGTCGCGGAGACGGTTTACCTCGGCATGGTGCAGAAGGCCGAGCAACTGCAGGTGCGCCGCGCCAGCACGACCGGGGGCGCGCATATTCTCGACCAGGCGATCAGACCGCATATGCCGGTCATGCCGCAGCCGATTCTCGTGCTCGGCGGTGGCTTGGTACTCGGTATCGTGTCCGGCGTCGTGCTGGTCTTCATGCGCCGCCACGTGATGATCGGCGTGACGGATCCGCGCTACGTCGAGCGTCAGATGAGCGTGCCGATGTTTGGCGAAATTCTATTCAGCCATCAGCAACTTCTGCTCGATCGCGATGCGACGGCGGGACGCAAATCGCTGCCGGCGATGGCCGGGCGCGCGCATCCGCCGGCGCCAAGGGGCGCGCACGAGATTCTGCTCGATGCCGGCGGGCAGAGCAGGATTCTCGCCGCGCGCTTTCCGCACGACACGTCGGTCGAAGCGCTGCGCAGCGTACGGACCGCCGTCGCGCGCGATCTCGCGCATGCGCGCAACAACATCGTGATGATCATCGGACCCACGCCGTCCGCCGGCAAGAGCTTCGTCGCCGCGAACCTGGCGATCCTGCACGCGGAAATCGGCTCGCGCGTGGTACTGATCGATGCCGATATGCGGCGCGGTCATCTCGCCTCGCTATTCAACGAGAGCAATCGTGGCGGTCTTTCGGAAGTGCTGTCGGAACGCTTGCCGCTGCGCAATGCGTTGCGCGCGACGCCGATCGACGGACTGACGTTCCTGTCGTGCGGCGTGCGCCCGGAGAACCCCGCCGCGCTGTTGATGAAGCCGCGCCTGAAGGACGTGCTCGAGCGGCTGTCGAGCCAGTTCGATCTGGTGATCATCGATACGCCGCCTTTCCTGGCGGTCACCGACGCATCGATCGTCGCGAACGAGGCGGGTGCGTCGCTGCTCGTGTTGCGCTCGGGCATGCAAAGCGAGGAAGAGATCGCCGACACGATCAGAAAGGTGGAGCGCGCCGAAGGGCGCATCGCGGGCGCGGTGTTCAACGGCATTCCGCTGCGTCGAAGCACCAAGAATTACGGCTATGAAACCAACTATGCCAGCGATTTCGGCGAAAACGACGTCGCGCCGCCAGCGCCGCGCGGCGCTTGAGCTTGTGAAAACTTCAACGCGGTAAAGGGCATTCGCGATGGCGTAAAACGGAGAACCAGATGGCCTTTGCAATCAACGGCAAGTTTACTTCGCAGCCCGTCACGGGGGTTCAACGCGTTGCGTATGAGCTGACGAGGGCCATGCAGATGCGCGCCGCGCCCGGTGACGAACCCGAGGTGTTCGTGCCGCAAAACGCGGTCGAGCCGGGGGCGCTGCTCAAACCGCAACGGCGCTTTCCGTGGCTGCGCGGTACGTTGTGGGAGCAGATCACGCTGCCCATCGCCGCACGCGGGCTCACGCTGCTGAGTCTGTGCAATACGAATCCACTATTCAAGCACGGTCAGATCGTGATGGTTCACGACATGGCCGTCTATGACGTACCGCAAGGCTTCTCGAGGAAATTCCGGCTCTGGTATCGCATCTGTTTCGCGCTATTGCCGCGCACGCATCCCATCGTTCTGACGGTGTCGACGTTTTCGAAAATGCGTATCTGCCATCACCTGAAGATCGACGAATCGCGTGTGAAAGTGGTGGCGCCCGGCGCGGATCATCTTGATCGGATCGTCGCCGACCCCTCGGTGCTGCAACGGCTCGAATTGAACAAGGACGCTTATTGCGTGATCGTCGGCAGTCTCGACCCGCGCAAGAATCTGCGCGGCGTGCTCGAGGCGATCGCGCGCCTGGGGCATCTGAGCGACGTCAAATTCGTCATTGTGGGAAACAAGAATCCGCGCATCTTCAGCAGCGCTGGCGTGGAGCACCCTGTTCATTCGCGCCAGGTCGTGTGGGCCGGTTTCGTGTCGGATGCGCAGCTGAAGGCACTGTACGAGAGCGCTGGGTGCCTCGTGTTTCCGTCGCTGTATGAAGGGTTCGGGCTGCCGCCGCTGGAAGCGATGTATTGCGGCTGTCCGGTCATCGCGTCCGCGCGCACGTCGATACCGGAAGCGTGCGGGGACGCCGCGATGTACTGCGACGCGACGTCCGCCGACGACATCGCCGCAAAGATCGCGCAGATGATGACCGACGCCGATCTTCGCCAACGTTACCGTAGCGCAGGGCTGCGACATGCGCGGGAGTTTCGCTGGGAGCGCGCGGCGCAAAAGGTGCTCGAAATCCTCGATGTCAAGACCGGCGAGCGGCTGGCCGAACTGACGCCGCGCGCGTCGGCGAGCTAGCGACGGGTGGCCACCAACATGGATCGCGCGAAGACTCGTCCCGGTAGAAGACGCGCATTGCACACGCTCGCCGCGTTGGCGGCGGGTGCGGCCGCGCCGTTATCGACTATCAGGCCCGCTCTCGCATTGATGCCCGACGCGGCGCCCGCCAAGGCGCGCGCTCGCATGATGACCGATCTGATCGGCACCAACGGCTGGGCCGGATCGGCCGCCGACATCGAGATGTGGCGAGCGATGGGCATCAGCTGGGGGCGCGACACGGTCGGCCCTGGTCAACGTGATGGGCCGGGCATGCCGATGCGCATCGACAAAACCAGCTCGGCGTTCGATAGCGATCTGCCGTCGGCGTTGTTACGAAATGAGCGCAATGGAATCGGTTCGCTGCTGATGCTCGGCTTCACGCCGAGATGGAATGCAAGTGTGCCGGGCGACAGCAATTCGGCACCGCGCGACGTGGACGCGTGGAAGCGGTATGTCGACGCGGTAGTGCGCAAGTATTCGGCGCCCCCTTATAACCTGCGCTATTTCCAGATCTGGAACGAGGCCGCCGGCAAATTGTCCGGCGGCTTGCCGCAGTCGGTGTTCTGGCACGGTCCGGAATTCAGCAAAGACGAAAAGCGCTCGAAACCGTATGAGCGCGCGATGCAGGATTACGTCGAGCGCATTCATATTCCGGCGGCACGCATCATTCGCAGTTATCGCGCGTATGTGGTCTATGGCGGCTGGCCGGACCAGGGCGGCCTCGATAACTTCCACCGCTGGCTCGAATACCGCAGCCCGGTACTGAAAGAGCGCATGCTCGATTGGGTCGACTACATCGACACGCATTATTTGCCGGTCGCCGATATGGAATCGCTGTATCAGCAGTACGTGAAGAACGGTCCCGCGCGCGGCATCTGGCAAACGGAGATCGGCAACGAGTACATGAAAGACCCGCATTACTTGCCGCGTTATTTCTTCGACTTCGCGGTGTGGGCGCTCGGCAGGAATTGGGACGATCCGGACAAGTACCTGTCGATGATCTATCACTGGGACGGTTATGAACCGTTTCGTCTCACGCATCCCGGTCCACCTGAACGAACCTACAACGTTTCGGGTCGAAGCTTGATCGTGTTGCATCAAACCGCGGGTGGGCCTCTGGCGAGTTTTTCGAAGCCGCTGCAATGCGGTCCGGGTGTTGCTGCGAACGCCTTGCTTTCCGGCAAGGACCTCGTGATTCAAGTGAGCAGCAGCGCGGGCTGGCAGAGCATTTCCATCGGCGGGTTGCAGGCGCTGCGCGCGCGCCCGGTACAGGCCGATTTCATCGATGCGCTGAGCGGCGAGGCGAGCGCATCGGGCAATGTTGCATTGAGTTGGGACAACGCTTTGATGAACGTGCGATTCAAGGTGCCCGACCAGGTGAACGGGGCGGGTAATAACCCGCCCAAACATCTGGCTTACCTCGTGGTGCGTCGCGCGACGCAGACAGTGGCGTAGCGATATTTCGCGAGCTTGACGGCCGCCGGGAACCGGCGGAGCGAACCTGACGGATAGCGTTGACACATCATGAAACAAGTCACCATTGCGATTTGCAATTACAACTACGAGCGCTATCTGGCCGCGGCGATCGACTCGGCGCTCGCACAGGATTATCCGGCGACCACGGTCATGGTCGTGGACGATGGCTCGACCGACGGTTCGCGCGCAATCATCGGAAGCTACGGCGATCGCGTGCTGTCGCTGTGCAAGAAAAATGGCGGACAGGTGTCCGCCTACAACCATGCAATCGCATCGCTCACCACCGAATACGTGATCTTTCTCGATTCCGACGACGTGCTGTACCCATCCGCGGTCACCGAGGTCATGCGCTTTTTCGACAGCGGCGAGTGGGCCAAGGTGCAATTCCGGCTCGATGTGATGGACAACCAGGGCGCATTGACGGGGGCCTACGTGCCGAACAGCGAGCCGCCACACGACTGCGGCAGGCTGTTGCGCCGCGGTTGGCTGTATCCGTCGCCGCCCGCGTCTGGCAACGCTTACCGGGTGAGTGCGCTCAAGCAGATCTTTCCGGTTCCCGAAGAGGGCGTGAATCGCTATGGCGCCGACTTTTACGCAATCTATGGCGTCGCGCTGGCGGGACGAATCGCCACCGTGTCGAAGTCGCTGGGCGGCTACCGGGTGCATAACGCGGGCAGTGAAACCGTGTCGTTCGCGAACTCCGAACAGCTGACGAAAGCGCCGCGCGCGTTCAACATGCGCTGGGCCATCCTGCGCAATATTGCCAAAGTCCGGCTCGACATAGAACTACCGGCAACGTTTCTCGACTTCTCGCACGAGAAAGCGACATTTTGCTCTTCCGTTTATCGGGCCACGCTATTCACGCGCTGGCACTGGATGCTGCGCAATTCGCGCGGCTATCTGCATACGATCATCGCCAATCCATTCTGGAGCCTGAAGAAGAAGCTCGGCACGCTCGCACTGTCGAGTCTATGTCTCGTGCCTTACTCGCCGCTATCGGATTTCGCGGTGCGTTATATCGCGAACCCGCTTGCGCGTCGTCGCGTCGCCGGACGCTGAGGCGAAGGAGGACGGCATGGATAGACGGGCGAGCGCAAATGTAATCGCGTTTATGTACGGCGGCTACCTGGTGAGGTATGCGTATCTTCTCATCGTCGTGCCGTTCTATGGAAGAGTTCTGGGTGTGGCGGAGTATGGCCGGGTGCTCGCGTCGATGTCGCTGTCGAACGTGATATGGATGCTCGTCAGCTTCGGCTTCACCTTCGTCGGCATGCGCGAAGTGGCGAAAGCGCAGACGCCGCAGGAATCCAATGCGATTTACTCGCTGCATGTCAGCGCGCGCCTGGTGCTCGCGGTGATCGGCGCGGGCATCGGCATCGTGGCGACGTGGAGCTCGCCGGTATTGTCGGAGCAGCCTCTGATCGGGCTGCTCGCGACCTTGCTCGGCATCGTGCAGGCACTCAATCTCGGCTGGCTCTATCAGGGGCGGCATTACTTTCGCACGCCGATCATGATCGAAGTGTTCGGCTTCGCGCTGAGTCTCGCGCTGGTGCTGACGCTCGTCAAAGGACCGGACGACGCCGTATGGGTGCTGGCGAGTTTGCTGATCGCGGCGATCGCGTCGGCGATCGTTTCTTATGGTTTGGCGACATGGCAAATCGGTTTGCCGCGTCTCAGGTTTTCCGGCGTCGTGCCGCTCGTGCGCAACTCGACGATGCTGTTCTGCTATTCGTCCGGCTCGGTCGTGCTGACGGCATCGTCGACCTATTTGCTGACCTTGTTTTCGACTCCCGCGCAGGTCGGCTATTTCGGCGCGGCGGAGCGTTTCGCGACGATCGGATTGGGCCTGATGTCCCCCGCAGCGCAAGTCTTTATTCCGACGATAACGCGGCAACTCGCGCAGGGCGACAAGGCAGGCGCGCATGTCACGACGCGGCGTGGCGCCATGCTGCTGATCGGCTATGGCGTACTCGTGTTGTGCGGCGCGTTGACGCTTTCGCCCTTCGTGTTGCCGCTGATTCTCGGCGCTGCGTTCGAGCCGAGCGTGCACGTGTTGCAGGTATTTGCCTGGATGTTCCCGTTCGCCGCCTTCAATGAGTTGGTCGCGTTCTATGTATTCGTGCCGCGCAGGAAAGACCGGGTGCTCGCGATTGCCGGGGTCGCCGCGGCGCTCGTCAATCTCGCGTCGGCACTGGTGCTTGCGCCGCGTTTCGGCGCGACTGGCATGGCGTCTGCTCGGGTGATCGGCGAAGCGGCGCTGTCGGTGACGCTGCTGAGCGTCCTGATTCGCCTCGAACTGATCAGCCTGCTGCCCGGCGCCGAGAAGGCACTAGCGCGGGTGCGGGTAGTGTGTGGGTTTCGTACGCAGGCGGGCGGCGCAAAGGACGACTGAAGTAGCGCGTGGGTGTGCGGGAGTCTGGTTGGTTTGTCACGAGGAGGTCGAAGTGAAAGTCGCTATTGTTCACGATTGGCTGGTAGTGTCCGGCGGCGCCGAGAAAGTATTGAAGAACATCATCGAGTGCTTCCCGGATGCGGACGTCTTTTCGATTGTCGATTTTCTCGAAGACCGCGAATGCGTGAAAGGGAAGTCCGTCAACACGTCGTTCATCCAGAAGATGCCATTTGCGCGAAGACGATACCGCGCCTATCTTCCATTGATGCCGATCGCTATCGAGCAGGTGGATCTGTCTGGCTACGATCTCGTCATTTCGAGCTCGCACGCGGTCGCCAAAGGCGTGTTGACCGGGCCGAACCAGGTGCATATCAGCTACATCCATTCGCCGATCCGCTATGCATGGGATCTGCAACACCAGTACCTGCGCGAATCTCATCTCGACAGAGGTCTGCGTTCGGCCTTGGCGCGCGTGCTGCTTCATTACATTCGAGGCTGGGATTCGCGTTCCGCGAACGGCGTCGATCATCTCGTCGCGAATTCTCAGTTCATCGCGCGGCGCATAAGAAAAGCCTATCAGCGCGAAGCGACCGTGATCTATCCGCCGGTCGATCTGGCGAATATGCCTATTGGTACGGAGAAAGAGGATTTCTACGTAACGGCGTCGCGCATGGTGCCTTATAAGCGCATCGATCTGATCGTTCAGGCCTTCTCGCAAACCCCTGAACGCAAGCTGGTCGTGATCGGCGACGGTCCCGAGATGAAGAAGATCAAATCGGTGGCCGGCGACAACGTCGAGATTCTCGGCCATCAGCCGTCCGGCGTGCTGGTCGATCATTTGCGGCGTGCGCGCGCATTCGTGTTCGCGGCGGAAGAAGATTTCGGCATTTCCGTGGTCGAAGCGCAGGCATGCGGCACGCCGGTGATCGCCTTCGGCCGCGGCGGCGCGCTTGAATCGGTGGTGGGATTGCCGCTAGAACGGCCCACCGGGGTTTTCTTCGGTGAGCAAACCAGTGCGTCCTTGCTCGAAGCCGTTACCCGGTTCGAGAGCAACGCAGCATTATTCGACGCACGCGTGTGCCGCAAGAATGCCGAGCGCTTTTCGTCGGAGAACTTCAAGAAGGCGCTGATGGGCTTCGTCGACGCGCGGCTTCCGTACGCTTGCGTCGAACAGTTTCTTCCGTATGCGCCGAGTCAGTCGCTGCCGGCCGAAGAGCGTCACCTTGCCGACGTTACGCCCTGAGTCGGGCGCTGGGGCACGGGCTGGGGCTGTGTAGCTCGCGTACCCACGATGCCCGCTTCGCGCGCGCCGCGCGCGCCGGGCCTGAATGCGCTGAGCGCCAGCGGACGCGCGGCGAGCAGCAGCGAGATCACCAGAGAAAGAATCAATACATTCGACGGCGTGACCAGCCGATGCTCGGTTGCCGACATGACCAGCAGGCAAACCGAGGAAATCTCGACGAAGCGGAACGCCGCGAACTGACGGCCGCCCTCGACCAACGCGGCATACGCCGCCCCCTGCTTGCTCCACTCGATCAGCCTCCAGAAGAACGCGAGGATCAGCGTCAAGCCCACCACGCCGAGCTCGGCGAGGATATTCAGGTACGAGTTGTGAGCATGCGAGTCGCTGTGCTCGATCACCATGTCGGACGGCACCGCGAACAGATGGAAGTACGAAGTGAGGCTGCCGATATGGTCGTCGAAGGAGCCGAAGCCGAGACCGACGAGCGGACTTTGTTCGAAATACGCGAGGGCTCGCGGCCATAACCACTCATAGCGAATGTTGAGGTTGTTGACCTTGGCGTCATTCGCGTGAATCGCGAACGTATAGCCCATGTAGTCGACGTTCGACTCGGTATGGTAGATCGCGATTGCGAGCGAGGCGAGCAGCAGCGCGGCGATGAGCGTGCCGAGAATCCAGCGCTTGCGGCCAAAGTACAGATAGGGCAGAACGGCCGCCGCGCCGAGCAGCGAGCCGCGGCTATAGGTCGAAAACAGCATCAGCGCATTCAACGCGAGCAGCGCGATCAGCAGCTTGCTGCGTTTTTGCAGGTAGCAGGCTACGCCGAGACAGAACAGCATCGCCAGAAAGCCGCCGGCCGCGTTGCGGGCGATGAAGTAGCTGCCGAAACTGTCGGCGGGGTGAGCGAAGATGCTGAATAGTCCGTTGTCGGCGATGTAGTAGGCGTACATCGGCAAATTGATGGCGACGGCGAAAATGAACAGCGCGCGCATCACTTTGTTCAGATCCCAGCGGTGCGCATACACGCAACCGGCAAAAATGGGCGCATAGGAGACGAAAAAATTGCCGTCGCGTCGATAGAATTCGAAATCGACGAAAGAGTGCGGATCATAGAGCAGCGTCGAGACGATCGCGAGCACCGTGAAAGCGATGAGCGGCGTGATGAACGCGGGGTAGCTGCGGCCATAAAAGCGCCATGCGAGCAATAGCAGCGGGACAAAGCCGATCGCACAGATGGGCACGAAGTTCGTGACCGTCATGAAAAGTGCGAGTAGCGAAATATAGGCCATTGCAACTCCAGAAAGCGGATGGCACGCCGGTTGGGGTTGTACCCATGGCTCGATGATGGCGAGATTTGGGAGAAGCGGAAAACTCACAGTACGGCCGCGCGGAATCACACCGTTTTATCTTTGACATGAATGCCACGGGACGTTCATTAAACGGTAGCACGTGTCAGCGCTTATTTCCAATCGTGCACTTCCCCTGCAATAGAAGTGCAAGCTCGTTCGCAGGTTTGCTAAATGCGGTCCGCGAGCGCCGCCAAAACTTCCGCGCTTCGCGCCAGATGCGGTGCGTCGCAATGCGGCCTAACTATGATGAATTCATCGGGGCACGATGTCGACCAGATTCGATGACGTCGTTGCCGCATTCGTTCTTTCGGGTTCACTCGCTTTCCGGTCGTCGTTGTCGAGCAGACCACTGCGCTCCGGCCAGTCAGCTTCCGTACTTCCGATCGAGCCGGATTCGCCGTCGGCGCTGCGTCTTTTCGCTGCGAACCGGACTGCTGGTTCGGTCCGGTCGACGCGGACGCTCTGTCAATACATCACATGAGACGGTATTTGCGTGGATCGCGGCGCACTGCGTTATGCGGTGTCGTCCGGGGAGAGACGTTCCCGAGCCGGTTTCAATGCGAAGGAGTTAGCGATGGGCAAGCTTACCGCGGCAGCAGCTGCGACCGATGTCGAAACGATAGCGCAGGATTTTGCCGAGGCGGAGTGCCCGACGCTCGTGCAGGTGATTCTCGCCGGTGGTTCCGGCACCCGGTTGTGGCCGGTGTCGCGCGAACAGTTTCCAAAGCAGCTGATCGACCTGATCGGAAATCAGACTTTGCTGCAAGCGACCATGGGGCGCATGGCGGGCTTCGATGGGGCATGGAACATCGCGGCCAATCCCGTGATCGTCTGCGGCACCGAGCATTATTTCGCTACTTATGAACAGGCCCGCGAAATCGGCGTGAACGCGCGGATCGTAGTCGAGCCCGCGCGTCGCGACACGGCACCGGCACTGACGCTTGCGGCGCTGACGGCATGCGCGCAAGACGAAGACGCGATTCTCGTCGCAATGCCCGCCGACCATGCGATCGCGCATCTCGATGCGCTTCATCATGCGCTCGACATCGCCGCGACGCATGCGCGCGACGGCGCCATCGTCACGCTAGGCGTGCCGCCAGAGCGGCCCGACACGGGCTTTGGCTATATCCGACTCGGCGATGCGCTGCCCGACGGCGCACGCCGCATCGAGCGCTTCGTCGAGAAGCCCGCGGCGGAACTCGCGGCCCAGTACATCGCGTCGGGCAGTTACTGGTGGAATAGCGGCATCTTCGTCGTGCGCGCGTCGGTGTGGCTATCGATGATCGAGCAGTTTCAGCCGGACATGCATGCGGCCTGCGCTCAGGCGTGCCGCGACGCGAAGAAAACTGAAGAATGCGTGATGCCGGACGCCGACGCGTTTCTGCGTTCTCCGTCCGACTCGATCGACTATGCGGTGATGGAACAGCTTGGCAAACCGGAGTCGGCGTTTCGCGGCGTGGTGGTGCCGCTCGTAGCGGGTTGGTCCGATCTCGGCTCGTGGGATGCGGTATGGCAAGCGATGGACAAAGACGACTGCGGCAACGCCGCGAGCGGCCGCGTGCTGTTCGAAGGGGCCACCGCGACATATGCGCGCTCGCAAGGGGGCAGGCTTCTCGCCTGCGTCGGCACCCACAACATGATCGTGATCGAAACCGACGACGCGGTGCTCGTTGCGGATCGATCGCATGTGCAGGACATCAAAGGACTCGTGTCGCGGATCAGACGCGAGAAATCTCCTGAAGCCGATGCGCACAGAAAGGTCCGTCGCCCGTGGGGCTTTTACGACTCGATCGATCATGGCGAGCGCTTTCAGGTGAAGCGCATCGTCGTGATGCCGGGCGGCCGACTGTCGTTGCAGATGCATCATCATCGCGCCGAGCATTGGGTGGTGGTCTGCGGAACGGCACTCGTCACGCGCGGAGAAGAACAGTTTCTTCTCGGCGAAAACGAATCGACCTACATCCCGTTGGGCGTTCGCCATCGGCTAGAAAATCCGGGCCGCGTGCCGCTGCAGATCATCGAGGTGCAGTCAGGTACGTATCTCGGCGAAGACGACATCGTCCGTTTCGACGACAAGTACGGACGCTGCGGCTGATGGTGCGACGAAGTCGACCTGATACGTGCTATGAGGGGGCTGTGATGCGATTGCTAACCGGTCTGCTGGCGAGAATATTCGATGTCGCGATGATCGTGGGGGGCGCTTTCGCGGCCTCGCAGATCCGCTTCGACGGCGGCTCGCAACGTAGCTTCTACTTCGCGTTCGTCGCTTTCGCCGCGGCGTTCGCTCTCGCGGTTTTTCCGGTGCTCGGTGTCTACGAGTCGTGGCGCGGCCGCTCGAAGCGAGCGCTTGCGAGCCACGTGGCGCTCGGTTGGTTGGTCGTGCAGGCTTGCGCGATGGCGTTGATGTTCTCGCTGCACCGGATCGACTTCGTGTCGCGGCTCTGGTTCGTGTACTGGACCGGCATCTCCGGCGCGGCGATGATGGCCGGCCGGATGGTTACGCATGCGCTGCTCGGCCGCATGCGCCACGCCGGGATAAATTTGCAACAGGTCGCGGTGGCAGCGTGCGGCGAACACTGCGATGAGATCATTCGAAAGATCGAGATGTCCCCTGCCGCCGGCTTTCGCGCGAACGCGCTGTATAACCTCCATCCTGGCTGCTGCATTCCGCCGCGCGCGTCGGTCCCGGTTTTCGAAGAGCAGGGCGAGTTCGCTCGCTACGTGCGGGAACAGCAGATCGGCGAGGTGTGGCTGGCGCTGCCGCTCACCGAAGAGCGCGCGATTCTCAAACTGGCCGCGGAGTTTCGCAACGATCTGATCAATGTGCGCTTTATGCCCGACGTGCGCACGCTTGCGCTATTCGAAGGCAGCATGACGGAGTTGCTCGGCTTGCCGACGATCAATCTTGCCGCGTCGCCGCTGCCGCCGAATGCGCTGGTGCAGAAAGAACTGTTCGACCGTCTGTTCGCGCTCGTCGCGTTGATCGCGATCTCGCCGATTCTGCTGGGCTGTGCGCTTGCCGTCAAATTGACCTCGCGCGGGCCGGTATTTTTCAGGCAGCGCCGCAAAGGCGCCGACGGCCGCGTATTTACGATTTACAAGTTCCGTACGATGCGCTTGCACGAGCAGAAGCCGGGCGTTCTCGAACAGGCCACGCGCGACGATCCACGCATCACGACCGTCGGCGCGTTCCTGCGCCGCACGAGTCTCGACGAATTGCCGCAGTTTTTCAACGTGCTGCGCGGCGATATGTCGGTGGTGGGTCCGCGTCCGCATGCGCTCGAACACGACGATCTGTATCGGGACATCGTATCGGGCTATATCCACCGTTATCGGATCAAACCCGGCATCACCGGCTGGGCGCAGATCAACGGATATCGCGGCGAGACCGATCGCCTCGAAAAAATGGAAGGCCGTGTCGCACACGATCTGTACTACCTGCGCAACTGGTCGTTCTGGCTCGACGTGAAAATCATTCTGGCCACTATATTCAAGGGGCTTCATCATCCAAACGCATACTGAGCATGATGCTATCTGGGGTTGAGAATGTGGTGAGACGATCGGTGAAGCGGGTCTCGCTGTACCGCTTTCACCATGATCACGATTTGCAGGCGCGAAAAATTCTGCAGCGACTCGAAAGCAGATACGGCAAGACCGATCCGAATAACCTGCGGCTCGCCGACGCGTATGCGCGAGACGTGTTCGGCGACCCGGTCTATGCACCCTGGCTGCGTGTTTATGCGGCGTTTTGCGGTACGTTCAAGGAAGGCTGGATCCCGGACAACTACTACGGCATCGTCGTCGTGCCGCATATGCAAGGCTGGTACGGCAAGATTTCGAGCCTGAAGCCGATTTCGCGGCTGATTTTCGACGACGACGAATTGCCGGACGTCGCGTACTTTGCCAATGGCCTGTTCTTTACGGACCAGAGCGTCGTGGTGCCCGAGCGTGATCTGAAAGACGTCGTGTTCGAGCATGCCGAGCGCGTCGTATTCAAGCTCGACGGCTCGGGACAGGGTAAGGGCGTCTATTTCTTCGACCGCTCCAACTTCGACCCCGCGGTCATCCGGTCGCTCGGCAATGGCGTGATTCAGACGTTCATCGTCCAGCACAGTCTATTCACTGCATTTGCTTCGAAGCCCGTGGCGACGTTGCGGTTCACCACCGTGGTGGACGACGCCGGTCGCATTTCCATTCGGGCCTGCTACCTGCGGCTCGGCCGAGCGGACGATACGCATGTGCTGAGCGATCGCGAGATCTGCGTGCCGGTCAAGCTCGAAACGGGCGAACTGTGCGACGACGGGTATATGAGTGACTGGGGCGCGGTGGACGCGCATCCGGACTCGGGCGTGCGCTTTGCGGGCGTGAAGATCCCATGTTTCGAGAATTGCATGGCCACGGTGCTACGCCTGCACAGGAGGATTCCGTTTGTGCGCTGCATCGGCTGGGATGTCACGGTCGATGCGAACGACCAGGTCAAGGTGATGGAGTGGAATGGCAAGCACAACGACGTCAAATTCAGTGAGGCTACGCAAGGTCCGTGCTTCGCGGATCTGAAGTGGGAACGGCTCAGGTCGGAACCTGAGTGTGCACGGGTGCCACCGGGCTGAGCAGGCAGGCCAACATAACGCAGCGGGAGACGCGACGTGAGCGAACAGTTATGGTGCGTCCACATCGAAGGACTGAACGACTTCATTGCCGTCGATTCAGAGGAATCGGCGCGCTACGAGGCATCGGAGATCAATGCGTATATCGATCGTGCCGACAGAAGCTCGCGTGCCGCCAGCTTGCGCGCGGTGGCGCTCGAATGGCCGTTTAGCGCCGACGCTCACGCAACGGCGCTCGATAACGACTGGCACGATTTGCAACGTATGCCACACCGCCAGCAGACCCTGGCGCGCTCAGGTGGCGGACTGTCGAATCTCGCGCGACGCTTGGGAGAACTGCTGGGCGTCACGCGCGCGGGCAAGGACGATGCATGAAGCGAGGCTAACGCAAACCGCGTTATGCGGGCAGAGGCACCTCTTCTATCAGATCCGAGCCCGCCCCAGTGATGGTGGCGGGCTCGGGTCACGGTTTGCGTGGCAGCGGCGCGAAATGTTCTCCGTCACGCCGATTGGTGACGACATAGCCATCTCGCTTGCGTAACTTCATAAAGAAGAGCACCGGCGCCGTATTCGGATCGCCGCCGCATTCGGGCGTATGTTTCTCGTGAACGGCGACCATGAAATAGCTCTTCTCGTCTGATACGTCGAACAACAGGCATTGGGTGCGGTTGGAGGATAGGTGGTGAGTTTGGGCAACTTCCGCTGCCCGGTCCGCTGCCTGATCCGCCGTTGAGATCGCCCGCTCGGATGCCATCGCATGCGCGCTGGCGAGCAGCAGGCCGAAGGTCACTAATCGTGCTCTCATATGGCTCCTGAAAACCCCACAACGGGGCCACCAAGCTACACTCGACAGTCAACGGTCGTCTATGGGCCGAGGATGAAAGCGATAACCCCCGGTGATCGCTGTATCCAAACAATTCATTAGTCAACTATCACCCGGCTTCTGATAATGTGCGCACAAAACAGCTCATAGCGGACGCCAACGTCGGAGCATCGGCGCCGGCTCGCACAACAATCCGGAGGAGACGATGCTGCGACCCAAGGTCAGCCGGGCGATTCTCGCGCTCATGTGCGCGATGTCGTTCATCTTGTATCTCGATCGCGTCAATCTGTCGGCTGCGGCCGGACTGATCCGCGACGATCTGCATCTGAGCAACACCAACGTCGGCCTCGTGTTCGGCGCTTTCGCGTACACCTACGCGCTGTGCCAAGTGATTGGCGGCTGGGTCAGCGACCGCTTCGGCGCGAAACGCACGCTCGTGACCTGCGCGAGCATCTGGATTGTCGCGACGGTCGCGACCGGCTTCGCGGGCGGGCTCATGTCGCTGTTCGGCGCGCGGCTGCTGCTCGGCATCGGCGAAGGCGCGGCGCTGCCCGCGCAGGCGCGGGCACTGACCAACTGGTTTCCTTCGAACCGACGCGGCTTCGTGCAAGGCCTCACGCATTCGTTCTCGCGGCTCGGCAATGCGATCACGCCGCCGCTGATCGCGCTGCTGGTCGCATATTCGTCGTGGCGTGTGTCGTTTTTCGCGGTGGGCGCGCTGACCTTCGTGTGGGTCGTGGTCTACGCATGGTATTTCACCGACGACCCGCGCAAGCATCGCCACATGACCGCGGAGCAGGAATCGCAATTGCCGCCGGTGCGCCAATCCGCGGTCGACGCGACCCGCGAGCCGACGCCGTGGCGGCGTCTGCTGAAACGCATCGCACCGACGATGCTGGTCTACTTCTGCTACGGCTGGACCGGCTGGCTGTTCTTCACCTGGCTGCCCACGTTCTTCATGCACGGCCGCGGCCTCGATCTGAAAAGCTCGGCGATGTTTTCCGCGGGCGTGTTTCTGTCCGGTGTGGTCGGCAATACCGCGGGCGGTGTACTGAGCGACCGCGTGCTCAAGCGCACGGGCAACGTCGTCGCCGCGCGCCGCAACGTGATCATCTGCGCGTTTCTCGGCGCCCTGGTGTTCCTCGCGCCGGTGATGGTCGTGAAGTCGCTGCCGGTCATGGCCGCGTGCATGAGCCTGTCGTTCTTCTTCCTCGAAATGACGATCGGGCCGGTCTGGGCCGTGCCGATGGACATCACGCCGCGGCACGTCGGTGTCGCGAGCGGGCTCGTGAATGCGGGCTCGGCGGTTGCGGGAATTTTCACGCCGATTGTGTTCGGTGTGATCGTGGACCGCACGGGCAGCTGGACACTGCCGTTCGCGGGCTCGCTCGGATTGCTCGCGCTCGGCATCGTCGCGACCTTCTTCATGCGGCCGGACATTGCGCTCGACACCGCAGCCGCTCAAACGGACATGAACGCGAGCGGCGAGCTGCGCTTCGCCGAAAACCTCACGCCGCGCGAATCGAATCGATGACCAGCTGCATCGCTGGCGTGATGCGCCGGTTCCTGCGCAGAATCAGCCCATACGGTGCGAGCCGGCCGCGCAACGGCGTGGCGATCGCGGCGATCGCATCGAGCGCGACGTAGTATTGCGCGACCGAACTCGGCAGCACCGCGAGCATGTCCGAATCGCGCAGCAACGACAGCGTGGTCAGAATCGACGACGTCTCGACGGTGCTGACCGGCGGCGCGACGCGCGACTCGCGAAAGGTTTGATCGATGATCTGGCGCATTGGGCTCGGATGCGGCTGGATGATCCACGGATAACCCGCGAGTTGCGCGAGCTTCGGCCGCCTGCTCATTTGCGCGGCCGGATGATCGGGCCGCACGACGATCGACAGCGCCTCTTCCGCCAACGTCTCGAAGCTCAGGTCGAGCGCCGGAAAACCGTCGGGAATGCGGCCAATCACGATATCGAGCTGATCCTGTTGCAGCGACTGCACCAGCACGTCGCTGGTGTCGATCGTGACCGCCATCTGCAGGCGTGGATGCGCTTCCTTCAGCTTGACGATCGTTTGCGTCAGCAATTCGGGCGACGGCGCCATTACCGCGCCGATCCGAACCTTGCCGATGTCGCCGGCCTCGATGCCGGCCAGCTCCTCGCGCAACTCGTCGAGATCTTCAAACACGACGCGCGCATAGCGCATCACGGCCTCGCCGAAGATCGTCGGCTCCATGCCGCGCGCGTGGCGCACGAACAGCGAGACGCCGAGCGTGTCTTCCAGTTCCTGCAAGGCCTTGGTCGCGGCGGGTTGGGTCATCGCGAGGTCGTCGGCGGCGCGCCGCAGCGATGCCATCTCCGACAGTGCGACCATCAGTTGCAGATGACGCAGGCGCAAGCGTTTGCGAATGGTGGAGGCGGGCGGGATCATGAGCGATAACTTTAGCGAATCGGCCGATTCGAATTATTCAGTGGTCAGTTATCGGATAGTTTCGCACACTAGCGGTTATCGCACGACGGCGATCGCAACGCCGTTCGGCTCGACAAGACAAAACTGGAGACGACGCATGACGATGACCGCGAGCCCCGCGCTCGATAGCGCAATTGCCAAAGCGCGCACGAGGCTGCTGCCTTTTCTGATCCTGATGTACGTGCTGGCGTTCATCGACCGCGCCAACGTCGGCTTCGCGAAGAACGTGCTGCAGGCCGACACCGGCCTGAGCGATGCCGCGTTCGCCTTCGGCGCCGGCATTTTCTTCGTCGGCTACGCGCTGTTCGAAGTGCCGAGCAATCTGCTGATGTACCGCTTTGGCGCGCGCGTCTGGATGAGCCGCATCATGGTCACGTGGGGCATCGTGTCCGCGTGCACCGCATTCGTCGACAGCGCAACGAGCTTCTATGTGCTGCGCACGCTGCTGGGCATCGCTGAAGCGGGTTTCTTCCCCGGCATCATCCTGTTCCTGTCGAACTGGTTTCCCGCCAAAACGCGCTCGCAGACGATGGGTATGTTCTATTTCGGCTTTCCGCTCGCGCTGCTGCTCGGCAGTCCGATCTCGGGTCTGCTGCTCGATGCGGGCAACCCGTTCGGTATGCATCCGTGGCAATGGCTGTTCGTCGTCGAAGGTCTGGCGGCGTCGGTGGTGGGTGTCGTCGCTTACTTCTATCTGACCGACCGGCCCGTGCAGGCGCGGTGGCTTGATGCCGAACAGCGTGACGCACTCGATCACGCGTTGCGCCAGGAAGACCGCCAGAAGCTCGCGCATGGTCCGGCTTCGGTGCTCGCAGCGCTGCGCGATTCGCGCGTGCTGTTCTGCGGGCTGATCTACTTCGCGGTTCAGATGAGCGTGTACGGCGTCGTGTTCTATCTGCCGACGCGCATCGCCGGGCTCACGAGCGGCCACGTCGGCGTCGAGGTGGGACTGCTGAGCGCGATCCCGTGGATCGCGGCGATCGTCGGTACGTTCTGCGTGACGCGCTACGCCGACCGCCACGGTCATCACCGGATCTGGGCCGCGGCGATGCTCGCGCTCGCGGCGTTCGGGATTGCGGCTTCGGCGATGACCTCGTCGGTCGCGCTGGCGATTGCCGCGTTCTGCTTGGCGGCTATCGGGTTCGTGTGCGTGCAGCCGCTGTTCTGGACGTTGCCGACCGGTTACCTGGGCGGCGCCGCCGCCGCCGGCGGCATCGCGTTGATCAATTCGATCGGCAATCTCGGCGGTTTCGTCGCGCCGAATCTGAAAGGGCTGGCCGAGCGCGTCACGGGCTCGTCGCAGGCAGGCATGTTCTCGCTCGCGGTAGTGGGACTGATCGGCGCATTACTGCTGCTGAGCTTCCGCTTCACTCGTGCCGCCCATTCCGTCTCTCATCGCAAGGGCCCGCTCGGCGAACGCACGGGCCACTGACTCACCGACTCTCTGAAGGAAATCGTCGAACATGAAAATCAAGCATATCCGTACGCGCGTTTTCGAGTGGAAAGGCAAGGTCGTGCCGCCGCAATCGCATTTCTGCACGAACGCGGTCGATATTCTCTACGAGCGCGGCGATGCGATGGGTTCATTCCGCTTTCACGGCTGGCTCGTCGTCGAAGTCGAATGCGACGACGGCACCGTGGGTATCGGCAATTGCGCGCTCGCGCCGCGCATCGCGAAACAGATCATCGACGAATACCTCGCGCCGATCGCGATCGGCGAAGACCCGTTCGACAACGAATACATCTGGCAGAAGATGTATCGCCGCACGCTCGCATGGGGCCGCAAGGGCATCGGCATGGCGGCGATCTCCGCGCTCGATATCGCGCTGTGGGACATCATGGGCAAGGCCGTGAACAAGCCGGTGTTCAAGCTGCTGGGCGGGCGCACCAAAGAAAAGATCGGGTGCTATGCATCGAAGCTCTATAACAACGACGATCGCGATGCCTTCCTCGGCGAAGCGCAAGGCTATCTCGACAGCGGCTTCACCGCGATGAAGATGCGCTTCGGCTACGGTCCGAAAGACGGCCCGAAAGGCATGGCGAAAAACATCGAACAGGTGCGCCTGTTGCGCGAGCTGGTCGGCGACGAAGTCGACATCATGCTCGAATGCTATATGGGCTGGACGCTCGAATACGCGCGCAGAATGCTGCCGCGCCTCACCGAATTCAATCCGCGCTGGATCGAGGAACCGGTGATCGGCGACGACATCGAAGGCTATCAGGAACTCAAGAAGATGAATCTGATGCCGGTGTCGGGCGGCGAGCACGAGTTCACGAGCTATGGCTTCAAGGATCTGCTCGAACGCCGCGCGATCGACGTGATCCAGTACGACACGAACCGCGTGGGCGGCATCACGGCGGCGCGCAAGATCAATGCGATGGCCGAAGCGTGGTCGGTGCCGGTGATTCCGCACGCGGGACAAATGCATAACTATCACCTGACGATGGCGAGTACCGCGAGCCCGATGTCGGAGTTCTTCCCGGTGTTCGACGTCGAAGTGGGCAACGAATTGTTCTACTACATCTTCGAGGGCGAGCCGCAGCCGGAAAATGGCTATCTGCAACTGTCGGACGACGTGCCAGGCCTTGGCATCACGCTGAGCGACAAGTACCTCGCCGATTTCAACATCGTCGAATGAGCGGACAGACCCGAGGAAAGCACATGAAGCCACGCATCGCAGTACTTCTTGGCGACCCCGCCGGCATCGGCCCCGAGCTGATCGCACGTCTGTTCGCGCAGCAGGCGAACCGGGCGCGCGCGGAGCTGTTGATCATCGGCGACCGGCGCGAGCTGGAGACCGGCATGAAGATCGCGCAGCAGCGTTTCGATTACGACGTGGTCGAGGATGCGCAGGCCGCGTTTGAAGGCGACGGCGTGCCGTCGCTGCTCGATTTCCGGCTGCCCGGCGAGCAGCCGTTCGAACGCGCGGTGGCGACCGAGCGCGGCGGCCGCTACAGTCTCGCCGCCTTCAAACAGGCGCTCGCGCTAACGCAAAGCAACTTCACGCAAGGCATGCTGTTCGCGCCGGTCAACAAGACCTCGCTGCATCTGGCCGGCATGGAAACCGGCGACGAGATGGAATGGTTCGCGAAGCAGCTCGGCTACACAGGCGGCTTCTGCGAGTTCAACGTGCTCGACGAGCTGTGGACGTCGCGCGTGACCTCGCATATCGCGTTGAAGGACGTCAGCGCGAAGTTGTCGGAGGAGCGCATCGTGGGTGCGGTGCAGCTGATTCACGACGGCCTGAAGCGCGCGGGCCATCCGTATCCGCGTATCGCGGTGTGTGGTTTCAATCCGCACAACGGCGACAACGGCGCGTTCGGTCGCGAGGAGATCGACGTGATCGCGCCGGCCGTTGAAGCCGCACGCAAGCTCGGCTACGACGCGCAGGGACCGTTTCCGGCCGACACGATCTTCGTGCGCGCGCGGGACCAGAAGGCGTTCGACGGCGTCGTCACGATGTATCACGACCAAGGCCAGATTGCGATGAAGCTGATGGGTTTCTGGCGCGGCGTGACCGTGCATGGAGGCTTGCCGATTCCGATCGCGACGCCCGCGCACGGCACCGCTTTCGACATTCACGGTCAGGGCAAGGCCGACGTCGGCGCGACGCAGAAGGCGTTCGACATCGTCACGCGCATGGCGACGCAGCGCGTGAGCTAACGCATTACCGCTTCTTGCGCGGTCCCGTCGATGCGCGCACGACGAGCTCGGGCGGCGGCCCGAGCACCATCGACGGCTGCCGCTGCGGCGTCTGGATCAAACGGATCAGACTCTCGATCGATAACTGCGCGACAGCCGCGGTTTGAATGGCTACCGTCGTCAGCGCGGGATGCACCTGATGCGCGAGTTGAATGTCGGTGATGCCGATCACCGACACATCGTCGGGCACCGAACGGCCGAGCGTGATCAACGCCTGGATCGCGCCGATCGCGAGCAGGTCGTTGGTCGCGAAGATCGCGCTCAGTTGCGGGCGGTTCGCCATCAGCTCCATGCAGGCGGCGAAGCCGGCGTCAATCGAATCGCGAATCTGCAGCACCGCGGCCGCGTCGGCTTCGATGCCGGCCGCGCGCATCGCCGCGCGAAAACCGTTCGAGCGCGCGTCCTGCAAACCGCCGCAGCCGTCTCCGATCAGCAAGCCGATCTCGCGATGGCCGAGTCCGAGCAGATGCCGCGCGGCCAGCTCGCCCGCGCGCGCGAAGTCGACCGCGATGCACGGTAGCGCGGGCGGCGACTCCGGGTGCTCCCACATGGCGAGCAGAATCGGCGCGCTATGCGTGGCCGACGCGCACAGGTCGTTGATCGTGATGTCGGTGTTCATCACGAGCACGCCGTCGGCGAGCGTGCCGGCAATCTGGTTCAGATACGCGCGGCCGATTTCCGCATCGTCGTCGGTATTGCAAACCATCAGGAAATGGCCGGTCTTGCGTGCCGTGCGCTCGGCGGCCAGCACGAACTCCGGGTAAAACGGGTTCGAGATATTCGACAGCATCAGCGCGAGCGTCGACGAACGCCCTTCGGCGAGCGCGCGCGCATTCAGGTTCGGCCGATAGCCGAGCTCGGCGATGGCCTGCAGCACACGCTCTGCCGTTTCCGGGCGGACTTTCTCGCGATTGCGAAGCACGTTGGAGACGGTGGCGGCGGTAACCTGCGCGCGTTTCGCGACTTCGGACAACGTGACCATGTCGGTTATCCCATATTGAGGGAGGATGCTTCAAATGTTGCAAATGGCCTGCGACGTTGCTAACTTTCTGGAAAACCTAACGGAGACACCGCCATGACTTTTTCCGTCGAACCCGAATTTAAGCGATTAAATAGCTGCGGCGCAAGGCCCGGACGTTTTATTTCGGCGAAAATTTAAGCGGTTAAATCAAGGTGGCGCAGCATGGCGACGATTCGTTTGAGTGATGTGCAAAAAGCCTACGGCGATCATCCGCCGGTGGTCCGACGCGTAAATCTGGAAATCGAACAGCACGAGTTTTGCGTGTTTCTTGGCCCCTCGGGCTGCGGCAAGTCGACGTTACTACGGATGATCGCCGGTCTCGAAGACCTGAGTGAAGGCGAACTGCATATCGGCGGGCGACTGGTCAACGATGTCCCGGCCGCCGAGCGCGGCGTCGCGATGGTGTTCCAGAGCTACGCGCTGTTTCCGCACATGACCGTGTTCGACAACATGGCATTCGGATTGAAGCTCGCGAAGCAGCCGAAGGACGTGATCGAACGCAAGGTGCGCGAAGCCGCGCGGATTCTGCAACTGGACGGTCTGCTCGAGCGTCATCCGAAAGCGCTGTCGGGCGGGCAGCGGCAGCGCGTCGCGATCGGCCGCGCGATCGTGCGCGAGCCGGGCGTGTTTCTGTTCGACGAGCCGCTATCGAATCTCGATGCCGCGCTGCGCGGCCAGACGCGCGTCGAAATCGCGCGTCTGCATCAGCGCTTCGCGAACGCGAGCGTCGTCTATGTGACGCACGACCAGGTCGAAGCGATGACGCTCGCCGATCGCATCGTGCTGCTGCATGCGGGCGCGGATGCGGAGCGCTTCGGCAGCATCGCGCAGAGCGGTGCGCCGCTCGAGCTGTATCACCATCCGACGTCGCGCTTCGTCGCGGGCTTTATCGGCTCGCCGCGGATGAACTTCATCGAGGCGACTGTCGAATCGATCGAGCCGGCACGCGTAACGGTGGCGCTTGCGGCGGGCGCGGACAAGCTGGTCGCGCACGTCGATGGGCAACGGTTGCAACGCGGCCAGCGCGTCACGCTCGGCGTGCGCCCCGAGCATCTGCGGCTCGACGGCGAAGAGCAGTTCATTCAGTGTTCAACCGTGCTGTCGGAGAGGCTGGGCGAGCACAGCTATATTCATGCGGACCATGCGGGCGGCACCTTGATCGCGAAGGCGCCCGGCGATACGCCGCTCGGCGCGGGCGCGCGCATCCGCGTGCATGTTCCGCCGGCTGCTTGCCATCTGTTCGACGAACAGGGACTCGCGCTGCGGCGTAGCACGTTCGAACCGGAACGCGTGGCCGCCTGATCGATCGTCGACGGCGGACCTGCGTCGATGGTTCGCCTCACTGAATTCCGCCATAGAGCGGGTTACATCGCCGGCCACGCTGCGTTGCCGGTCAACAAGGTAGACAAGGAGACATAGATGATCGCTCTTCGCCTTCGCCGTTTTGCACAGGTGTCGATCGCCGCGGCCGTGGTGGCCGGCGCGCTCGGCAGCGCCGCAGTCGACGCGGCCACGCTGAACGTCAACGTATCGGCGCGTGGTAATCAGCGCTCGACCTGGCAGGACGCATTCGACCAGTTCAAGAAAGCCAATCCCGACATCGACCTGAAAATCACCTACGTGACGGAGGAAGCGTACAAGGTGCAGATGGGCGGCTGGCTCGCCACCGATCCGCCTGACGTCGTGTCGTGGCACGACGGCGAACGGATGGCCTATTACGCGCAACGCGGTCTGCTCGAGGATCTGAGCTCGGACTGGGCGAAGAACGGCTGGTCGCAGCAGTATGCGTCGGTCAAGGAAGCGTCGACGTACAAGGGCAAGCAGTATGCGGCGCCGCTTGGCTATGACGCGTACGGCTTCTTCTATCGCAAGGATCTGTTCGAGAAGGCCGGCATCAAGAGCGAGCCTAAAACGTGGGACGAACTGCTCGAAGCGAACAAGAAGCTGAAGGCGATCGGCGTCGCGCCGATCGCGGTGGCCGCGCGCGATAGCTGGACGCTGGCCGCCTGGTTCGACTATCTCGATCTGCGCATCAACGGCAACGAATTCCACCAGAAGCTGATGGCCGGCGAAATTCCATACACCGATCCGCGCGTGAAGAAGGTCTACACGACGTGGAAGACCCTGCTCGACAATCACGACTTCATCGAGAACGCGCTGTCGTACGACGTCGATTCGATCGGCCCGATCCTCAACAACGGCAAAGCCGCGATGATGCTGATGGGCACCTTCTTTTCGGCGAGCTTCCCGCCGTCGATTAAAGATCAGATCGGCTTTTTCCGCTTCCCGGTGATCGACGCAAATGTGCCGATGGCCGAGGATGGTCCCGTCAACGTACTGCTGGTTCCGGCAAAGGCAAAGAACAAGGCCGACGCGCGCAAGCTGCTAGCGTTCATGGAGACGCCGAAGATCAACGCCGAACTTGCGAAGGGCTGGGGAACCTTGCCGTCGAACAGCCAGGCGGCGCCGCCTGAAGATGCGATTTCGAAGGTCGGCTTCCAGACGCTCGCGAACACGAAGGGCGGCATCGCGCAGTTCTACGATCGCGATATGCAAAAGGAAATGGCCGACGAAGGCATGAAGGGCATGCAGCAGTTCTATAGCGATCCGTCGCAACTCGACAGCGTGCTCGCTCGTCTCGAAGCGACGCGCAAGCGCATCTACCAGAAGTAAGTCCCGCCGCGCCGGCCGCGTGATCGCGGCCGGTTTCAGGGCCCAGATTCCGCCTTCGATTTCCGACGAGGCCGTTCCATGTCTCATACCGCAGTGCGCCGCCTGCCCGCGGCGCGGCACCGTCGCGTCTCGACGACGCGCCGTCATCAGCATCGCGCCGCGTTTTTCTTTCTGCTGCCGGGCTGCGCGTTATTCGCGCTGTGCGTGATCTATCCGATCATCAGCAGCATTTCGCTGAGCTTCTACCACTGGGACGGCATGACGCCGAAGACCTTCGCGGGTCTCGCCAATTACGTCGAGCTGTTCCAGTCCGATACCTTCTACACGGCGCTGAAGAACAATCTGATCTGGCTCGCGCTGTTTCTGCTCGCGCCGCCTTTGGGTCTGCTGTTCGCGCTTTATCTGAACCAGCATGTGCGCGGCATGCGTGTCGTGAAGTCGCTGTTTTTCGCGCCCTTCGTGTTGTCGGGTGTCGTGGTGGGTCTCGTCTTCAGCTGGTTCTACGACCCGACGTTCGGGCTGCTGCGCTTGATCGTCGGCCGTGGCATTCCGGTGCTCGGTGATCCCCACACGGTCACGTTCGGCATCATCTTCGCCGCGCTGTGGCCGCAGGCGCCGTTCTGCATGATCCTGTATCTGACCGGGCTCACCGGTATCAATCCCGAAGTGGTCGAGGCCGCGCGCATGGAAGGCGCGCAAGGGCTACGACTGCTGTGGCACGTGATCCTGCCGCAATTGCGGCCTGCCACCTTCATGGCGGTGGTGCTGACCGTGATCGGCGCGCTGCGCAGCTTCGATCTGATCGCGGTGATGAGTGGCGGCGGTCCGTTCGACAGTTCCACCGTGCTCGCCTATTTCATGTACGACCAGGCGATCAAGTATTACCGCGAAGGCTATTCCGCCGCGATTGCGGTCGTGCTGTTCGCGATCATGCTCGTCTATATCGTGTTCCATCTGCGCCGCATGCTGCGCGAGGAACGCTGATTCCCTGAACGTCAGGAGTACAAGGTCATGTATCCGCTTCCCGTCGAACGCTGGAAACCGCTGAATCGCACCCTTTACAAGGCCTCGCTGCCGCTCGCGCTGTTTATCTGGCTGCTGCCGATGCTCGCCGTGCTGTTGACGTCGATCCGCTCGACCGACGAGTTGTCGCAAGGCGATTACTGGACGTGGCCGAAACACTTCGCGCTACTGGAGAACTACGGCACCGCGCTCACGCAAACGCCGATGCTGCATTACTTCGCCAATAGCGTGCTGATCACGGTGCCGTCTGTAGTCGGCGCGATCGTGCTGGCGTCGATGGCGGGCTTCGCGTTGGCGACGTACCGCTTTCCGGGCAACACGGCCGTGCTGTTCGCGTTCGTCGCCGGCAATTTCGTGCCGATCCAGATCCTGATGATTCCGGTCCGCGACATGGCGCTGAAGTTCGGCCTGTTCAACACCGTATGGGCGCTGGTGATCTTTCATGTGTCGTTTCAAACCGGCTTTTGCACCTTGTTTCTACGCAACTTCATCAAGCAACTTCCGTTCGAGATGATCGAGGCCGCGCGTGTGGAAGGCGCGGGCGAGTGGACGATCTATCTGCGTATCGTGCTGCCGCTGATCCGCCCCGCACTCGCCGCGCTCGCGATCCTCGTATTCACGTTCGTGTGGAACGACTACTTTTGGGCGCTGTGCCTCACGCAAGGCGACGAGGCCGCGCCGATCACGGTGGGCGTCGCGGCGCTGAAAGGGCAATGGACGACCGCGTGGAACCTCGTCGCGGCGGGCTCGGTGCTGGCTGCATTGCCTTCGGTGCTGATGTTCTTCGGAATGCAAAGGCACTTCGTCGCCGGACTGACCTTCGGGGCGAGCAAGGGATAAACGGCGCTTGAAACACGATTGAAACACGATTGAAACGACGGTTCGACGTCAACTCACCACGAGACTCTCACATGCAATTTGGTGTCTGCTACTACCCGGAACAATGGCCGCGCGCGATGTGGGCCGACGACGCGCAACGTATGGTCGAACTCGGCATCACGCATGTGCGGATCGCCGAATTCGCGTGGAGCCGCATGGAGCCGCGCGCCGGCGAATACGACTGGCAATGGCTCGACGAAGCCGTCGAAACGCTCGCGAAAGCGGGCCTGAAACTCGTGCTCGGCACGCCGACCGCTGCGCCGCCGAAGTGGCTCGTCGATGCGCATCCGGACGTGTTGCCGGTGCGCTCGGACGGCACGCGCTGGAATTTCGGCTCGCGGCGTCACTACGATATGTCGAGCGCCACGTACCGGCGTGAATGCGTGCGCATCGTCACCGCGATGGCCAGGCGCTATGGACGGCATCCGTCGATCGTCGCATGGCAGACCGATAACGAACTCGGCTGCCACGACACGGTGCCGAGCTATTCGGCCGCGGCGTTGCAGCGCTTTCACGCGTGGCTGGCGCGGCGCTACGAAACGATCGGCGCGTTGAACGACGCGTGGGGCAACGTGTTCTGGAGCATGGAGTACCCGTCGTTCGACGCGATCGGCCTGCCGACGCTGACGCCCACCGACGCCAATCCGATCCATCTGCTCGACTTTCGCCGCTTCATGTCCGACGAGGTGGCGAGCTTCCATCGCGAGCAGATCGACGTGTTGCGCGAGCACGCGCCGAATGCAGACATGTTGCACAACTTCATGGGCTTTTTCACGACCTTCGATCACTATCGCTTCGCCGCCGACAACGCGATCGACGTCGCCGCATGGGACAGCTATCCGATCGCGCGCACCGAATCGATCGGGTTGCCGCTGGAGCAGAAGGCGCGCTTCGCGCGCACCGGGCATCCCGATGTATCGGCGTTCGATCACGACCGCTACCGGGGCATTGGCGGTGGCCGCTTCTGGGTGATGGAGCAGCAGGCCGGTCCGGTGAACTGGGCGTCGTGGAATCCGGTGCCCGCGCCGGGCATGGTGCGGCTGTGGGCATACGAGGCGTTCGCGCATGGCGCGGAGCTGGTGTCGTATTTCCGTTGGCGCCAGTGCCCGTATGCGCAGGAGCAGATGCACTCCGGGCTCAATCTGCCCAACAACGAACTGTCGCCCGGTGGCCTCGAGGTGCAACGGGCCGCGCGTGAAATCGCGGGCAGTGCCGTTCTCTCGACGCTCGCCGCGCCCGCGCCCGCGGCGACCGCGCTGGTATTCGACTACGACACGCAGTGGATGTTCGACATCCAGCGCCATGGCAAGAGCTTCGACTATCAGACGCTCGCGTTCGACTACTACGAGTCGCTGCGCGAACTCGGACTGGATGTCGATATCGTGTCGAGCCGCGCCGATCTGTCGGGCTACCAGCTAGTCGTCGTGCCGAGTCTTGCGGTGATCGACGCCGCGCTCGTCGAGCGGATCGCGCGTTCGAACGCGAAATGGGTGTTCGGTCCGCGCAGCGGCTCGAAGACCGACGCGTTCGCAATTCCCGGCAATCTGCCGCCCGGCGCGTTGCAGCGCGTGCTGCCGATGCAGGTGCTCGAAGTCGAGACGCTGCGGCCGACGCTGGCGCCCGCGCTGTCGATCGACGGCACGGAGGGTCACGCGCTGAACTGGCGCGAGCATGTGCGCGCCAATGGCGAGACCCGCATTGCCGCGCGCTTCGACGATGCGTGGCCTGCGTTGCTGACGCACGGCAACGTGCGCTACGTGGCCGGCTGGCTGTCGCATGAACTGCATCGCACGGTGTTGCGGCAGGCGGCGCACGAGGCGGGCCTCGATACGCAACTGCTCGCCGACGGGCTGCGGCTTCGCCGCCGCGGCGGCCTGACCTTCGCATTCAATTTCGGCGCGCAACCGGTGCAGGCGCCTGCGCCGCGCCATGCGACGTTCGTGCTCGGCGAGCCCCGGCTGAATACCGGCGACGTATGCGTGTGGAAGGACGCGTGACGCGGCGTGGTTTTCACGTCGGGAACTCAACCAGGGAGGAAGTGGCAGAAACAGCCTGAAAACTCGCAGTTCAAGACTCGTAGGTTGCAACGGACGCATCAAACCAGGACCAGGCGGCGCGCACAGAGCCGCCATTCAATCGATGGAGGATGACGGATGAACCGAAGAGAAATGCTGGGATGGCTGGCGGGCGCCGCAGCGGCGGCGGGTGTCGGTGCGACGCTCGGCGCGCCCGCTGTTGCAGGGGAACAAGCGGAGGTACCCGCAAACGCCCCCGCGCAGGACGCCGCCGCGCGCGCGAACCGTTTCGCGATGGGCGCGGATGTCTCGACGTTGCTCGAACTCGAAGCGAATGGCGCGAAGTACTACGAGCATGGCGAGGCGCACGACTGCCTGCAGATTCTGAAAAGTCACGGCGTCGATTCGATCCGTATCAAGGTGTGGAATGACCCCGGCAATCCCGACTTCTTTCCGGCCAATCAGAGTCCCGCGGCCGGCTGGAACAACGCCGGGCACGTACCCACCCTCGCGCGCCGCGCCGCCGCGCTCGGCCTGCGCATTCTGATCGACTTCCATTACAGCGACTGGTGGGCCGATCCGGGCAAGCAGTACCCGCCGCACGCCTGGGCCGGCAAGGACATCACCGAGACCTGCGCGTTGTTGTCGGCGTACACGTCGAATGTGTTGCAGATGCTTGAGCGCGACGGCGTGCATCCCGAGTGGGTGCAGATCGGCAACGAGATTACCGGCGGCATGCTGTGGCCGCTTGGCAAGTACGATCAGCTCGATAACCTCGCGGCACTGCTGAAGGCCGGGCACGATGCGGTCAAATCCGTCGATGGACGCATCAAGGTGATGCTGCATATCGACAGCGGCGGCAACAACGCGACGAGCCGCTGGTGGTTCGACAGCATGACGCAGCGCGGCGTCACATTCGACGTGATCGGCTTGTCGTACTACCCGCAGTGGCAGGGCTCGTTCAGCGACCTGCAGGGCAACGTGAACGACCTCGCGACGCGCTACGACAAGGACGTGATCGTGGTCGAGACCGCGTATCCGTGGACCACCAGCGACGGCGATTCGGAGCCGGACTCGATGACCAATGTCGGCACCTCGCCGTACCCGCAGACGCCCGCCGGGCAGGCGCAGTTTCTCGGCGCGGTGACCGACATCGTGAAGGCGATCCCCGACGGCCACGGCAAGGGCGTGTTCTGGTGGGAGCCCGAATGGATTCCGACGCCGAACGTCGGCTGGAAAGTCGGCGCCGGCGATCAGTGGGACAACAACACGCTGTTCGATTTCCACGGCAATGCGTTGTCGTCGCTGGATGCGTTCCGGCGGCCCTAGCGTTGGTCACACGCCGGCATCACGGTGCCGGCGCAGCCTGCCCCTTGTGCCGACTCACGCACGCCGACGTGATCGCCATGCTCGCCTGATCGGGCGTCATGTGCGGCGCGTCGGGGCGGTAGAGCTTTTCGATGATCGCGTCGACGGCCGCGCGATCGGACGGGTCTGTGTAGTAGCGGGCGGCCTGATCGAGCGCCTGGGCTTTGGTCTTCTTGTGGGTGCGCCACGACGCGACCTGACCGGCGATGTCGCCGAGCGCGAAACATTGATCGCTGACGCTCTGCGCGACGGCCGGAGCGGCCGGCAGCGCGACGCACAACGCGACGAGCGCGGATATGACTACGCGTTTCATTACCTGAATCCTGAGATGAGACGGCGGCGGGCGCGGGAACGGCGGTGGCCGCCGGTGCCGGGCTGCGCGCGGATGAATAGCTGCGTAGTGTATCGGCAAGCGCCGCGCGGTGCATTTTGCAGGCGTGGATCACCGTGCCGCAGGAGCCAAACAGAAAAGCCGCGCTGCGAATCGCAGCGCGGCTTGGGATCACCACTCGATCGAACCCGTTATCGGTCCGTTAGCGCGCACGCGCCATCGCCCGCTCAGTGCCCGAACGACTCCGCTTTCGACGCACCCGCTTCGGCCACGTGGGGCCGTGCGGCCTGCTTGATCAGCAGCGCGACGCACGACAGCAGACCCGCGACCGCGATCGTCGCGAAGATGCCGCCGAACGAAAAGTGGCGGCGCGCCAGTTCGGCGACGAGGAAAGAGCCCGCGATGCCGCCGAAGCGGCCGACGCCGAGCATCCACGCGACGCCCGTGCCACGGCCCGCGGTCGGGTAAAACGCGGCGGCGAGCGCCGGCATCGACGATTGCGCGGTGTTCATCAGCACCCCGGCGACAAACACGATCAGCACGAGCGCGCCCACGTTGCCGGCCGCCTGACCGATGAAGTACACGCTGACGGCGGTCAGTGCATAGCAGACCGCGATGACGCGGTTCGCGTTGAAGCGGTCCATCAGCACGCCGGCCAGCACCGCGCCGACGCCGCCGAGCGGGAACAGCGCGGAGATCAGCGTCGCGCGTTGCGGCGTGAGGCCGGCGTCCTTCAGCAGGATCGGCATCCAGTTAATCGACGCGTAGAAGATCACGAGGCCCATGAAGTACGCGAGCCACAGCATCACCGAGCCGACGATGTACGAGCGCGACAGCACGACGCCGAGACCCTTGCCGCCGGTTTGCGGCGCGGTTTCGGTCATGATGAAACCGGCGGCTTGCACCGCGTCGCCCGAAATGCGCGCGAGTGCCGCGCGAATCCGTTCGGCCGGCTTGTTATTCGCAACCATGTAGCGGACCGACTCCGGCATCCTGGCGAGCAACAGCAGCAACAGCAGCAGCGGCGTGACACCGCCGAGGATCAGCACGCTGCGCCAGCCGAGATGCGGAATCATCCACGCGGCGAGAAAACCGCCGAACGCGGCGCCGAGCGGAAAGCCGCAGAACATCAGGTTGATCACGGTGGCGCGGCGTTTGTCCGGGCAGTACTCGCCCATCATCGTCACCGCGTTCGGCATCGCGGCGCCGAGGCCGACGCCGGTGATGAAGCGCAGCACGGTCAGTTGGTCGATGCCGGTCGAGAACGCCGACGCGAGGCAGGCGACGCCGAATAGCAGCACCGAGCCGATCAGCATCGAGCGACGCCCGAGACGGTCGGACAGCGGCCCCGAGCCGAGCGCACCGCATGCTAGGCCGAACAGCGCGGCGCTCAGTACCGGCGCGAGCGCGGGCTTGTCGATACCCCATTCGGTGATCAGCGAAGGCGCGATGAAGCCGATCGCAGCGGTGTCAAAACCGTCCAGCAGGACGATGATGAAGCACATGAAAAAAATCAGCCACTGGAACGGCGAAAACGGATGCTCGTTGATGAAGGTTTGAACGTTCACAGCGGGGCTGCGGTTCATGATGGTCTCCTGACAGCGAAAGGCACGCCACGACGAGCTATTCTTGTTAAGACTGTACGCCGTCTGACGGCGGCGCATGATGCCTGCGCCCGGGCAAACGGGCTCTGCTTCGGCAATGAATCATACCCGGACGGATCGGCTTGACGGAACCGCGCCGGGCGGGGCATTTGTTCGCATATAGAACGGTGATTCTTCTTGCGAACGCGCGCCACTGTAAATAACGAGATGGATTGGGTCAACGGGGGAATACCCGGCATACGCAAAGCCGGCGCTGGCGGAAGGCTTCGATCGGACGCGCCTGATCAGCGCGCGCGCGCTCGCATCGCCCAATACCGGTTGCCGAGAAAGCCGACGATGACGTAGACGGGAATGCCGCACAGTTGAGCGAAGTACGGCGCATGTGTGAGATGCAACACCGAAACCATCGTGGCGAGGTTGGCCAGATAGGAGATCAGCACGACGATCAGAAAGCGGATGGCGGTGTGCCGCGTTGCCGCCGTCTTGAACGTGTACTTGCTGTTGAGCGCGAAGCTCAATGACACTCCGATGGCGTAGCCGACTATATTGGCGACCACGGGAATAGCGCCCGCCGCTTGCACGATGAAGATAATCACGGCCGAGATCGCCGTATTCAGGCCGCCAACCAGCAGATACTTGATGAACTGGCGAACGGGTTCGGTACGCGGGGCGGTCGTGCGCAGATCGTTCATTGAAACACCGCCTTCATGCGGCACTCGCGTAGACCGCGTATTGCGCGCCGAGCGGAACGTGGGTCAGATATTTTTCGAGCGGACGAAGTTTCGCCAGCAGGTGAGGAAAGAAAATCCGGAAGCGCACGACGACGTCGGAAAAGCCGGCATCGAGGCACGCCTGTTTCATGTTGCGCGCGGTGATCAGTTTCGCGTTCACGTCGAACTCGCAGGTGTTGACTGCCCTGACGGTTAGCGGGTTCAGCGGATTGTGCTCGAAGATGACGACCGTGCCCCGCGGACCCACGACGCGCTTCAGCTCGCCTAGCAAATGAACATGCTCGGCGTGATCGATGTGATGGAACACGCACATCGCATAGGCGAGATTGAATTCGCCCTGCTCGAAAGGCAGCGTGTGGCCGTCGAAGTGGACGAAGCGCGACGAACCGGGGAAGCGGCTTTGCGCGACTTCCAATGAACGCTCCGATACGTCCGCGCAGGTAAGCTGTGCGCTTGGCAAATAGCGCTTCACCCACGGAATCGACGTGCCTACGCCCGATCCGAAATCGAGCATGCGCGCGGGCAGCGCATCGCGTCGCGCCATCTCCTCGGCGATATCGCGAATCTTGTACTCGGCGAAAAATTCCGGCCCTTCTCCGGATGCCGCGATGTTACGGGCGTGCAGCGAAAGATATTCGTCAGCAAAGCTGTCGAACTCGGCTTTGTCCATGTTGTTCATCCTCACCGCAAAACATCGGTTGCAAAGGCCAGTGGGGAAACGATCGGGCGTGACGGTTCATCTATTGCCTATTGCCGCCACGACACAATCATACGGGACCGTGAGAACAATCGCATTTCCTTGCATATCGATCATGGTCGGTTGACGATGGGTCAGTAAAAAATGGGGGTCGTATTTCCCGCGTGGTAATTCCGTCGCGGCTCCAATTTGACCTTTTCCGATCGCTTAGTGTTTTTCGGACAAACAGGTCCTTATCCTTGCCTGTGATCGGCGATGCGTACTAATGTCCAAACAGGTTAAACGCCGGACTCTGCGCCTGACTCTGGGTCGAGCCAGCTACAGAATGGGGATTTGCCTATGACGACGATGAATCTCGTCGTACCGTGCTACAACGAAGAAGAGGTACTTTTCGAGACGAGTAAGCGGCTTCTGGCACTTCTGGAGCGATTGATCGAAGCCGGCGACATCAGTAACGAAAGCCGCATCACGTTCATCGACGACGGTTCCCGCGACCGGACCTGGTCAATCATTGAAGCGCTGCATGCGCAGAACGCCCGCTGCGGCGGCATCAAACTGTCGCGCAATCGCGGCCATCAGAATGCGCTGCTTGCCGGCCTGATGACGGCTCAGGGCGATGTGCTCGTCAGCCTCGACGCCGATCTTCAGGACGATATCGAAGCCATTCCGCGCATGCTCGCGGAATATCGGTCGGGCGCGGAAATCGTCTTCGGGGTGCGTCACAAGCGGACGACGGATACGTTCTTCAAGCGCGTCACCGCGCGCAACTACTACAAGCTGCTCAGAACGTTCGGCGTCGAGATCCTGCCGGGCCACGCGGATTTCCGGCTGATGAGCCGCAAGACCGTGGAAGCGTTGCGCCAGTTTCAGGAAGTCAATCTTTTCCTGCGCGGCATTATTCCGCTGCTCGGATTCAAGACGGCGATCGTCGAATACGAGCGCGCTCCGCGCTTTGCGGGCGAGAGCAAATACCCGCTTAGCAAAATGCTCGTTCTCGCGCTCGACGGCATCACGTCGTTCTCCGCGGTCCCCCTGCAATGGAGTACGCGCATCGGCGCATTGCTGGCGATCGGTTCGCTGGGCTTCGGCGCATGGGCCGCGTATGCGCGCATCTTCACCAACCTCACCGTGCCCGGTTGGGCTTCGACGGTGATTCCGATGTATTTTCTCGGCGGTATCCAGTTGCTCTTCCTCGGGGTGATCGGCGGCTACATCTCGAAGACATACGCCGAAACCAAGCAGCGTCCTCGTTTCATCATCGAGCAAACCTTATGAATTCTCCCGTCGATCGTTCCGCGCCGGCGAGTGCCGGTGTCGACGCGGCGTCCGCAGGCGCGCTGTTTTCGCGCTCCGGCCGACTCGCCGCAATTCTCCCGCGCGTGCTTTTCATCGTTACCGTGCTGTATGGCGGAGCCTTGTTCTGGATCGCACCGCGTCCGCCGTTGGTCGACTTGCCGCAACACGCGGGACAGGTGATGTTGCTGCGCGATCTGCTCGAGCATACGTCGCCCTGGCAAAACCTCGTGCAGCTCAATTTGCTAACGCCGTACCTCGTCGGCTACGGCCTTGCGCTGCCGCTCACGTATCTGATGCCGATCGGCGCCGCGCTCAATGGCGTGCTGATGCTCGCGTACTTTGCGTTCGTGGCGTCGTGCGTCGGCTTTCGCCGGTATCTGGGCGGCGATCCACGGCTCGACTGGCTGTTCGTGCCGGGATTTTTCGGCTTCGCCTTCGTGTGGGGCTTCTATACGTTTCTGGTCGCGACACCGTTGGGCATTCTGTTCATGTGGCTCTCGCACGACTATGCGAAGGCGTCGTCCGTCAGGAAGGGCGTATGGATGTTCGTTGCGGGCACCGCGCTGTTCTTCTGTCACGGGCTCGTGTTTCTGTTCTCGATGGTGATCGGCGCGGGCTTCGTGCTCTTCAAACAGAAGACCCTCGCGCGCAAGATACTCGCGCTCGCGCCGTTCGTACCGCTCGGCGTGCTGTGCCTCGCGTATATGTGGTGGAGCCGCGCGACCGATCCGCTACTCGGGCAGACGGTGCCCGGCGTAGACGTCTTCAAATGGGGCTTCGACCTGGCGCGGGTGCTCTCGCTGCCCGTCTACGTGTGGGGCATGAACAAAAGCGTGGCCGCGTATTTGCCGCTCGTCGCGCTGATGTTCGCCGCGCCGTGGCTGTGGCGCAACAGGATCAATCCGGATCGCTCGGTCATCGTGCCGATGCTCGCGGTGGCGTTTGTGTGGTTCCTCGTGCCCGGCACGGCGCTGAAGACGGCGTACCTGTATCACCGTTTCGCGGTGTTTCTGCTGCCCGCCTATGCGTTCATGTTCTGCGCGCCGCAAACCTCCGCGAGCGACGCTCGCCGTGCGTCGTCCGGTTCGGCCGGGGGCGCGCTGCTTGGCGTCGGCGTGCAAGCGCTGATCATCGCCGGGTGCTGGATCTTTTTTGCGGATCAGACGATTCGCTTGCATCGTTTCGCCGTCGAAAATGCGCCGCTGGACGAGCTGCTGTCGCGGACCGAACCGAATCAACGCGCGCTGAGCCTGATTTTCGATCGCGCGAGTCCCGCATACCGGAGTCCGGTTGCGTACGAGCACCAGTCGCTGTGGTATCAGGCGGAGAAACACGGTTTCGTCGATCCGAACTTCGCGACTTACGTGCCGCAGATCGCGCGCTTCAGGCCGGGCATGATGCCCATCGCCCCCCTGACGCTCGAACACGATCCGGGACGTTTCGACTGGACCAGGGACAATGGCCGGCAGTACCGCTATTTCTTCGTTCGCAAGGAAGGGCCATTGCCGAATAATTTCTTCGCCAATAGCGAATGCGATGTCGAGCTGGTGACGCACGAGGCCGAATGGTCGCTCTACGAGCGGCGCAACTGTCGCTAACGGCGCATCAGGGTTACGCCGTCATCACTTCGCGTCGAAACGATTACTGCGCGGGCAGTCGCCTCGCGCGTTGGGGGGCCTTCCCCTCCCTTCAGCGTCGCTTCGATCGCCTTCAGGATCGCGTCGTGCGCTTCGCGCGCTTTCCAGTCAGATGGGCGACGGCCCAAAATGAACTGCATCGCGCTTCAAGTAAGGCGAGCGGTGGTAAATTTGTTTGCCTCTGGGGCGGCGAGCAAGTTGTCAATCGCTGTCACCGGGGCATTTATTTCTTGGGAGATAAGATGGCAGCAGATACCCCGCGCGCAAACGACGCAATGAAGATGAGCGCTGAAGGTTACGCCGCACTCAGGGTCAACGAGGGCGTGGTCATGCACTACTACAACGATGCGCCCGTCAACGGAAACTGCACATGGGGCGTGGGAACGCTGGCGCACCTCGGGCCCTGCACGCCTGGGGAGTTGCAGCGCGCGGTCTTGCCGGAACAGGTGAACGCTATCTTAACGGCCCGCGTTCACGACGCCGAGCGGCTCGTTAGGGCAACGGTCACCGAGCACCCGCTGACACAAGCGCAGTTCGACGCGGCGGTCTCTTTCGCATATAACTCGACAAATCGGAATACGCGAGAGACGTTGGACCCTGCAAATCGGGGCGATATGGAGGGTGTCGCGCACCATATGTCACTCAATGTAATGGTGACCCCGCGCGATCGGCGAGGGCGCCCGATTGGGCCGCCGCGCAGGAGTCGGGGACTCGCGAATCGGCGAGTGCGTGAATCGGCGCCTTTCAGGATGCAGCGGCCGTGACGCTCAAACCACTATATCTAGCGCTGATCATTTGCTTGACTGCGACCACCTGCTTCGCGACCGAGCCGACGGCCACCCCCTCATCATTCAATGGAAAATGGACCGTTACCGATGTGGTTGGATACAGCGATGTTTCCGGAGGCATACCGGAGGCAAAAAAGCTGCTTGGCGCCGTCTTGAGCATATCGACCGGTCAGATGGAATTTGCGGGCGAGCGCTGCCGTCCGCACAACGGTTTCAGCGTTCGCACGGTCGATACCGCGCCGAAGCTGAAAGACTATTACGGCATCAACCTCGAAGATACCGGCTTGCCCGCGAAGACCCTACTGCTCGACAGCGACAATTGCGCGGCCATATTCCGTATGGATGCGCATCGCGTCGTGTTCGGCTGGAACGGCGTGATCGTACGAGCAGTCAGACCGTAATCATCTCGGACGAAAGGGCTAGCAAAGCTTTTCGATCGTCTATCGCGAGGCGTCCCGATCCGGCGTTCCGGCGCAGCGCTTCAGACCCCGCCCCAAGCCTAACGCCCCGAATTCAGCTTGCGCCACAACGTCGTCTTGCTGATGCCCAACGCGGCGCAAGCCGCATCGCGATCGCCGTCGTGAACCGCGAGCACCGCGCGGATTTCATCGGCTTCGATATGACGGCTGCGCTCGCGCAGCGTCAGCGCCGCCGGCTTCGCGCTCGCGATGGGCTCGACGATCTCCGGCGCGATTGCACGCAGCATGTCGCGCGTGACGAGCGCCGCGCTTGCATCCGTATCCGCATCGCTATCCGCCAGCTCGACCGCGATCCGCTCGATCACGTTCTGCAACTCGCGCACATTGCCCGGCCACGCATAGCGCCGCAATGCCGCGCCCAAACCCTCGAGCATGCGCGCGGCGGTAGCCGCGTCGGGCACGCGTGCAGCCAGCCTCCGCTCGCGCGCAGCCGCCTGGCGCAACAGCTCGGCGGCGAGCGGCAGCAGGTCGTTCGGCCGTTCGCGCAGCGGCGGCAACGCGATGCTGAGAATGTTGAGCCGGTAATACAGATCGGCGCGGAAACTGCCGGCGGCAACGCTGTCGGTTAGCGCGCGATGCGTCGCCGCGACGACGCGGATATCGACGCGCATCGGCTCCGTCGAACCGAGCCGCACCACCTCGCGCTCCTGTAATACGCGCAACAGACGGCTTTGCAACGGCAATGGCATCTCGCCGATCTCGTCGAGAAACAGCGTGCCGCGATGCGCGACTTCGATCAGCCCCGCCTTGCCGCCCTTGCGCGCGCCGGTGAACGCGCCTTCCTCGTAGCCGAACAGCTCGCTTTCGAGCAACGCCTCCGGAAACGCGCCGCAGTTGATCGCGACGAACGCGAAGTCGCGCCGCGCGCTCAGTTGATGCATGCTCTGCGCGACCATCTCCTTGCCGGTGCCGCTCTCGCCGAGAATCAGCACGGTCGCGTCCGACCTCGCATAACGCGTGACCAGCGCGCGCACCCGTTCGATCGATGCCGACGCGCCGACGATATCGTCGAGCCGGTAACGCGCGGTGAACTGCTGCACGCGTTGACGCGCACGCAGCGTGCGATCGAGCCGCTCGACCGCGCGCGATTCCTGAAACGTCAGCACGGTGCCCGCCGCCGCGCCGGCGCTCGCGAGCGGCCCCCGATGCACGACATAGCTCGCGCCGCGCACCGTGCAGAAGCTGTCGCCGTCGGCATCCGGCAGACTGCCCGCGAGGTCCGGCGCGAGATCGTGCAGCGCGCGGCCGGCCGCCTTCGCAGCGTCGATGCCGAGTACGCTCGCGAGACGCTGGTTCATAACCTCGACGCGGCCTTGCGCATCGAGCGCGACCACGCCGTCGCGCAGATGTTGCAGCAGCGTGTCGAGCCGCTGACGTCGCACGGTTTCGCGGCGCGTCGCCTGCGCGACTTCGAGTGCGGTGTCGAAGCCGGCGCGCACCGACGCGCGCGAGTACAGAAATACCGCCCCCATACCCGCGCTCGCGGCGATGTCGGTGACCAACCCAGGTCCGACCACGACGTCGATGCCGCGATCGCTGAGATCGAGCACGACGCTCTCGGCGTCCTGCGCCGACTGATACGACGCGAACGTGACGTCGAGCGCGTATGCGGCGGCGAAGCGATGCACTTCGTCGGGCGTGTCGCCGTGCGTGACGAGCGCGACGCGCGCGCCTTCGCGACGCGCGCGCGCGAGCGCATGCATCACGTCGTAGCCGGTCGGGTTGATCCGCACGACCGGCACCGACACCCGCGTCTTCAGATACGCGCCGTTCGAGCCGCCCGCGAGCACGACGTCGGGACGCGCGGCGCCCGCGGCTTCGATTTCGCGCACGGCGTCTTCGAAGGCGTGCGACACGATGCGAACATCCGCGCGTTCCACATATTCGCCGGCGATGTCGAAGAACAGATCGCGTAGGCGGCTGATGCTGAGCGCCCAGACGCGGGGACGCTGCGGCGGTTCGTAAAGAGGCGTGCTCACGGTCGGCGGCTCGCGGCGGGGTAGGGTAGGTGTCTATTATGCGGGTATTCATTGCCGGATTGAAATCCGCAATTTCATTTATGAAATGCGATGTGCGGCGTCTGGCACGATCGTTTGGCGAGACCGGCGTCAAATCATGCACTTAGCCGGCGGTCCGCGGCATGGCCCATTCTTTGCTCACAAGGTGGTCCAGTTGAAACAGTGGCCACATTCCAACCCGTTCCGGAGACGATCAATGAGCGAAGCAGACAACAGCACGCCGAACGCAGGCGCTTTCAAGCCGAAAAAATCCGTCGCACTGTCCGGTGTGACCGCGGGCAACACCGCGCTGTGCACGGTCGGCAAGACCGGCAACGATCTGCACTATCGCGGCTACGACATTCTCGATATCGCTAGCGCGTGCGAGTTCGAGGAAGTCGCGCATCTGCTGGTGCACGGCAAGCTGCCGACCCAGGTCGAACTGGGCGCGTACAAGACCAAGCTGAAGTCGATGCGCGGGCTGCCCGCCAACGTGAAGGCCGCGCTCGAATGGATTCCCGCCGCCGCGCATCCGATGGACGTGATGCGCACCGGCGTGTCGGTGCTCGGCACCGTGCTGCCGGAGAAGGACGATCACAACCTGCCCGGCGCGCGCGACATCGCCGACAAGCTGATGGCCTCGCTCGGCTCGATGCTGCTGTACTGGTATCACTACTCGCACAACGGCAAGCGCATCGAAGTCGAAACCGACGACGATTCGATCGGCGGCCACTTCCTGCATCTGCTGCATGGCGTCGCGCCGTCGAAGGCGTGGGTCGACGCGATGCATGTGTCGCTGAACCTGTATGCGGAGCACGAGTTCAACGCGTCGACGTTCACCGGCCGCGTGATCGCGGGCACGGGCTCGGACATCTACTCGGCGATCACCGGCGCGATCGGCGCGCTGCGCGGCCCGAAACACGGTGGCGCCAATGAAGCCGCGTTCGAGATCCAGTCGCGCTACCAGACGCCCGACGAGGCCGAAGCCGACATCCGCCGCCGCGTCGGGAACAGGGAAGTCGTGATCGGCTTCGGCCATCCGGTGTACACGATCTCGGACCCGCGCAACAAGGTGATCAAGGAAGTCGCGAAAAAGCTGTCGAAGGAAGCCGGCAATCTGAAGCTGTTCTCGATCGCCGAGCGGCTCGAATCGGTGATGTGGGACGCGAAGAAGATGTTCCCGAACCTGGACTGGTTCAGCGCGGTGTCGTATCACATGATGGGCGTGCCGACCGCGATGTTCACGCCGCTGTTCGTGATCTCGCGTACGGCGGGATGGAGCGCGCACATCATCGAGCAGCGCGTCGACAACAAGATCATCCGGCCGAGCGCGAATTACACCGGACCGGACGATCTGCCGTTCGTGCCGCTGGCGAAGCGCGTTTGAGCTGAGCTGCGAGCTAAACTACCCGCACTATCCGGCCGGCCGCGCGAGTGAAGCGCCGCCCGACGCCGCCGGCATACTGTCCGGCGGCCGCTAACCGTCCTGTCCCTACGTCATGAATACTGCCAACCGCAAACGCCTTCCGGGCACCGAGCTCGACTTCTTCGATACGCGTGCCGCGGTCGATGCGATCGAGCCCGGCGCCTACGACAGGCTGCCGTACACGTCGCGCGTGCTCGCCGAAAACCTGGTACGCCGCTGCGATCCGGTGACGCTGATCGCTTCGCTGAAACAGATCATCGAGCGCAAACGGGAGCTCGATTTTCCATGGTTCCCGGCGCGCGTCGTGTGTCACGACATTCTCGGCCAGACCGCGCTCGTCGATCTGGCGGGTCTGCGCGATGCGATCGCCGCGCAAGGCGGCGATCCGGCGCTCGTGAATCCGGTGGTGCCGACGCAGCTGGTCGTCGATCACTCGTTGGCGGTTGAATGCGGCGGTTTTGATCCCGACGCGTTCGCGAAGAATCGCGCGATCGAAGATCGCCGCAACGAAGACCGCTTCCATTTCATCAACTGGACCAAGCGCGCGTTTCGCAACGTCGACGTGATTCCGCCGGGCAACGGCATCCTGCATCAGATCAACCTCGAGCGCATGAGCCCGGTCGTGCAGGTGAAGGACGGCGTCGCGTTTCCCGACACACTCGTCGGCACCGACTCGCATACGCCGATGGTCGACGCGCTCGGCGTGATCGCGATCGGCGTCGGCGGGCTCGAAGCGGAGAGCGTGATGCTCGGCCGCGCGTCGTACATGCGACTGCCCGACATCGTCGGCGTGGAGCTGAGCGGCAAGCCAGGCGAGGGCATCACCGCGACCGACGTGGTGTTGTCGTTGACCGAATTTTTGCGCAAGCAGAAGGTGGTCGGCGCGTACCTCGAGTTTTACGGCGAAGGCGCCGCGAACCTGACCCTGGGCGATCGCGCGACGATCGCGAATATGGCGCCCGAGTTCGGTGCCACCGCCGCGATGTTCTACATCGACGAGCAGACTATCCGCTACCTGAAGCTGACCGGCCGCGACGACGAGCTCGTCCGACTCGTCGAAACCTATGCGAAGCAAACCGGCCTGTGGGCCGATACGCTGAACCACGCCGAGTACGAGCGCGTGCTGAAGTTCGATCTGTCGAGCGTGGTGCGCACGCTCGCCGGGCCGTCGAATCCGCATCGCCGCTTGCCGGTGTCGGAGCTGGCCGCGCGCGGCGTCAGCGGCAAGGTCGAGAACGAGCCGGGTCTGATGCCGGACGGCGCGGTGATCATCGCGGCGATCACGAGCTGCACCAATACGAACAATCCGCGCAACATGATCGCGGCCGGCCTCGTGGCACGCAACGCGAACCGGCGCGGACTCGTGCGTAAGCCGTGGGTCAAGAGCTCGCTCGCGCCTGGCTCGAAAGCGGTCACGCTGTATCTGGAAGAGGCGGGGCTGCTGCCCGAACTCGAACAGCTGGGCTTCGGCGTGGTCGCGTATGCGTGCACGTCGTGCAACGGCATGTCCGGCGCGTTGGACCCGGTGATCCAGAAGGAAGTGATCGAGCGCGATCTGTATGCGACCGCCGTGCTGTCGGGCAACCGCAACTTCGACGGCCGGATCCATCCGTACGCGAAGCAGGCGTTTCTCGCCTCGCCGCCGCTCGTGGTCGCCTATGCGATCGCGGGCACGATCCGCTTCGACATCGAGAAGGACGTGCTCGGCGTCGATGCCGACGGTCATGCGGTCACGCTGAAAGATCTCTGGCCGTCGGATGCGGAGGTCGATGCGATCGTCGCGGCGAGCGTGAAGCCGGAGCAGTTTCGCAAGGTGTATGAACCGATGTTCGCGCTCTCCGCCGACACTGGCGCGCAAGCCGATCCGCTGTACGACTGGCGCGAAGAAAGCACTTATATTCGCCGTCCGCCGTACTGGGAAGGCGCGCTCGCCGGCGAGCGCACGCTGAAGGGCATGCGCGCGTTGGCCGTGCTCGGCGACAACATCACGACGGATCACCTGTCGCCCTCGAATGCGATTCTGCCCGACAGTGCGGCCGGCGAATACCTGACGAAAATGGGCTTGCCCGAAGAGGACTTCAACTCGTATGCGACGCACCGCGGCGATCACCTGACCGCGCAGCGCGCGACCTTCGCAAATCCGACGCTGAAGAACGAGATGGTGCTCGAGAACGGCCAGGTGAAGGCCGGTTCGCTCGCCCGCATCGAGCCCGAGGGCAAGGTCACGCGCATGTGGGAAGCGATCGAAACGTATATGGAGCGCAAGCAGCCGCTGATCGTGATCGCGGGCGCCGACTATGGCCAGGGTTCGTCGCGCGACTGGGCAGCGAAGGGCGTGCGGCTGGCGGGCACCGAAGCGATCGTCGCGGAAGGCTTCGAGCGGATTCACCGCACGAACCTCGTCGGCATGGGCGTGTTGCCGCTCGAATTCAAGCCCGGCGTGAATCGTCTGACGCTCGGCATCGACGGCACCGAGACGTTCGAGGTGATCGGCGAGCGCAAGCCGCGCGCCGACCTGACGCTGGTGATTCATCGCCGCAATGGCGAGCGCGTCGAAGTGCCGGTGACCTGCCGGCTCGATACGGCCGAAGAAGTATCGATCTACGAAGCCGGCGGCGTGCTGCAGCGTTTCGCACAGGACTTTCTCGAGTCGACCAAGGCAGCAGCCTGAACAAAGCAGGGGGATGCGGCTCGACGCGCCGCATCCCTCTTCATCAAAGAACACGTCACCTCAGGACACTTTCATGGCGCAGCTTCCCCAGATCAAGATTCCGGCCACCTATATGCGCGGCGGCACCAGCAAGGGCGTGTTTTTCCGTCTGCAGGATCTGCCCGAGGCCGCGCAACGACCCGGCGCCGCGCGCGACGCGCTGCTGATGCGCGTGATCGGCAGTCCTGATCCGTACGGCAAGCAGATCGACGGCATGGGCGGCGCGACGTCGAGCACCAGCAAGACCGTGATCATTTCGCGCAGCAGCCGGCCAGATCACGACGTCGACTATCTATTCGGGCAGGTGTCGATCGATCAGGCGTTCGTCGACTGGAGCGGCAATTGCGGCAACCTGTCGGCCGCGGTGGGACCGTTCGCGATCAGCGCCGGCCTGCTCGATGCGAGTCGCGTGCCGCGCGACGGCATCGCGATCGTGCGCATCTGGCAGGCCAATATCGGCAAGACGATCATCGCGCACGTGCCGATGATGAACGGCGCGGTGCAGGAAACCGGCGACTTCGAGCTCGACGGCGTGACCTTTCCGGCCGCCGAAGTGCCGCTCGAATTCATCGATCCGGCCGCCGACGAGGAAGGCGCGGGCGGCGCGATGTTCCCGACCGGCAACCTCGTCGACGACCTCGAGGTGCCCGGCGTCGGCACATTGAAGGCGACGATGATCAACGCGGGCATCCCGACGATCTTCGTCGACGCCGAAGCAATCGGCTACAAGGGCACCGAGTTGCAGAACGCGATCAATGGCGACGCGAAGGCGCTCGCGATGTTCGAGACGATTCGCGCGCACGGCGCGCTGCGCATGGGGCTCATCGAACATCTCGACGAGATCGCGACGCGGCAGCACACGCCGAAGGTCGCGTTCGTCGCGAAGCCGGTCGATTATGTCGCGTCGAGCGGCAAGCCGGTGCGCGCGGGCGACGTTGACCTGCTGGTTCGCGCGATGTCGATGGGCAAGCTGCATCACGCGATGATGGGCACGGCCGCGGTCGCGATCGGCACCGCGGCGGCGATCGCGGGCACGCTCGTCAATCAGGCGGCGGGCGGCGGCGCGCGCGAGTCGGTGCGCTTCGGACATCCGTCGGGCACGTTGCGGGTCGGCGCGCAGGCGAGTCTCAAGGACGGCGAGTGGGTCGTCACGAAGGCGATGATGAGCCGTAGCGCGCGCGTGTTGATGGAGGGGTGGGTCAGGGTGCCGCCGCTCGGCTGAGCGACGTCGATGTCGGCCAACGTCAGCGGCACCGAAGGCTACGCGCAGCAGGCCGAAACGCTGATCGGACGATGGCGGACGCTGTCGTTTGCGGACCGGCATGGGCCGATTCTCGAGTGGATACCGCAGGCGCCGTCGCGAATCGTCGATATCGGCGCGGGCATCGGCACGGACGCGGCCGCGCTCGCGGCGATGGGGCATACGGTGGTCGCGGTCGAACCGGTCGACGCATTGCGCAACGCGGCACGCCAGATGCATCCGTCCACGCGCATCGAGTGGCTCGACGATAGCCTGCCCGAGCTGGCGGTGCTGCTAGCGAAGCGCGCCAGCTTCGACGTGGTCATGCTCACTGCCGTCTGGATGCACCTCGACGCGTGTCAACGCCAACGCGCGATGCCGCACATTGCGTCGCTGCTGCGCGACGGCGGCGTGCTGATCATGTCGCTGCGGCATGGACCGGTCCCCGCCGGTCGCCGCATGTTCGACGTCGCGCCCGAAGAGACGATCCGGCTTGCGAGCGCGCAAGGCCTGCGACTCGTGCGCGAGTTGCGCACCTCGTCGGTTCAACAGGTCAACCGCCTTAGCGGCGTGACGTGGACGCGGTTAGTGTTCCGGTAATCCGCGATCCAGGCGCTTCGCATCCACCGCATTCGCCGATGCGAAGCGTCCTCTACAATGGCCGCTCGACACCGGCGCCGCTCCCCATCCACTGCTGGCGGCCGGCTTGGAACCGTCGCCCAGGAGGCACCATGCAGAACGGGCTGGACGCCGACGCAACGAATTCCGGCGACGCGGCGCGAGAGCGCGCGCGCGCCAAACGCGCGGTGCTCGTGATCGCGATTGCGCAGCTGCTCGGTACGTCGTTGTGGTTCAGCGCGAACGGCGCGATGCGCGATCTGCAGATTGCCTGGCACCTGAGCGCGTCCGGTATCGGCTGGCTGACCAATGCGGTGCAGGCCGGCTTCATTGTCGGGACCTTGCTGTCGGCGACCACCGGACTCGCGGATCGCGTGTCGGCGAGCAAGGTGTTCGCCGTCTGCGGCGTGCTCGGCGCGACCTTGAATGCGCTGTTCGCCCTGTGCAGCGGCGGGCTCGCGTCGGCGCTCGTGTTTCGCTTCGGCGTGGGCGTCGCGCTCGCGGGCATTTATCCGCTCGGAATGAAGCTGCTCGTCACCTGGGACCCCCGTCGCGCCGCACAAACGCTCGCGTTGCTCGTCGCGATGCTGACGCTCGGCACGGCGTCGGTGCATGCGATTCGCGCGTTGCTGTCGGGCGTGCCGTGGCAAACCGTGGTGCTCACCTCGTCGGTGCTCGCGGTGATCGGCGCGGTGCTGGTGTTCGCGCTCGGCGAGGGGCCGCACGCTCGGCGCTCGGGCAACCGCCGCTTCGGTTTGTCGGCGGGCGTCGGCCAGGTCGTGCGCATCAGCGAGTTTCGCGCGGCCGCGCTCGGCTATTTCGGTCACATGTGGGAGTTGTACGCGTTCTGGACGCTGACGCCGCTGCTCGTGCAGCGCGCGTTTGCGAGCGGCGCGCCCGCGGCACCGGGCACCGTCGCATTGTGGTCGTTCCTGATCATCGCGATCGGTGCGCTCGGCTGCCTGTTGGGCGGCAAGCTGAGCAAATCGGTCGGCAGCGCGCGTACCGCCGCTTTCGCGTTGACGATCTCGGGCACGCTGTGCGCGATTTATCCGCTGACCACCGCGCTCGGCACCGCCGTGCAGCTCGCACTGCTGCTCGTGTGGGGCATCAGTGTGATCGCCGATTCGCCGCAGTTTTCGGCGCTGTCCGTCAAGGCTTGTCCCGCCGACAAGATCGGCGGCGCGTTGACGCTGCAAAACAGCTGCGGCTTTTTCCTGTCCGCATGCTCGATCCTATGGTCGACGAGCGTGTTTCATGCGCTCGACGTGCGCGTCGCGTGGCTGCTGCTGCCAGGGCCGATCATCGGTCTGATCGCGATGACGCCGCTGTTGCGCAAGCAGCCACGCTGGTGATGCTCGCGGTGCGTTACTTGCCGCCGTGCTTCGCCTGCCAGCGCTGCATGAACGCGATCTCCTCATGCTGAGCCTTGATGATATTGCGCGCGAGCCGCTTGATCTCCGGGTCTTTGCCGTATTTCAATTCCGCCTGCGCCATGTCGATCGCGCCCTGATGATGCGGGATCATGTGCGCGACGAAATCCCGGTCGGCGTCGCCGGTGTATTCGGGGGCGCTCATGTCATGCATCATGCGCTCGTCTGCGGCCTTGAAGGCTTGCGTCGATGCGCCCGCGTCCGCCTGCGCCGAATTCGCCATGTTCATGCCGGGCATGCCCTGAGCTTGCGCGTGAGCGGGCAGAGCCGCCGCCGCGCATGCCAAACCGCCAAATACACAGAGAGCGCGCAACGCGCGAAGGTTTTTCATATTGGTTTTCCGTTGATGAAGAGGGGGCGACGTGCTCCGCGCGATTCTAACGGGCACGTCGAAGATCGTGGCGCTTCCCACCGTGGTAAGGTCAAGCGAAGCAAAGCCATGCACGCCTATAATCAGACGCAACCGCATGACCCATCGAGCATCATTGGCCGCATCACTTACGCAACGAGGTTGACGGCATGTACATCGCGATGAACCGCTTCAAGGTGGCGCCCGGCTCCGAGGACGCCTTCGAACATTTGTGGACCACGCGCGACACCCATCTGAAAGAGGTGCCGGGCTTCGTCGAATTCCATTTGCTGAAGGGCCCCCGCAAGGACGATCACGTGCTCTATTCGAGCCATACGATCTGGCGCGACTATGCATCGTTCGAGGCATGGACGAGGTCCGACGCGTTTCGCGCCGCGCATCGCAGCGCCGGCAACGAAAACCGGGTGCTGTATCTCGGCCACCCGGAATTCGAAGGCTTCGAAGTCATCCAAACCGTCAAGTAGCGCGATAGTCGCGCCGCGCATGCGTGCCACTCATCGAGGAACGAAACATGAAAGCCATCCGAATCGGTTCGCCCGCCACCGTCGATAGCCTCCAACTCGTCGATCTTGCCGATCCCGGTCAGCCCGAGGCCGGGCAAATTCGCGTGCGCATTCGCGCGAGTTCGTTGAACTACCACGACTACGGCGTCGTCTGCGGCAACCTGCCGGCCGAAGCGGGACGCATTCCAATGGCCGATGGCGCGGGCGTCGTCGAAGCGGTCGGCGCAGGCGTGCGCGAATTCAAGGCCGGCGATCACGTGGTGTCGTGCTTCTTCCCGCACTGGGAAAACGGTTCGCCCGCGATCGGCGATTTTTCGACCACCCCCGGCGACGGCGTCGACGGTTACGCGCGCGAAGTCGTCGTGGTGCCGAGCCACTACTTCACGCATGCGCCGGCCGGCTACAGCCACGCCGAAGCGGCGACGCTGACCACGGCGGGGTTGACCGCGTGGCGCGCGCTGGTCGTCGATGGTCAGTTGAAGGCGGGCAGCAGCGTGCTCGTGCTCGGCACCGGCGGCGTGTCGATCTTCGCGTTGCAGATGGCGAAGGCGATGGGGGCGTCGGTGATCGCGACGTCGTCGTCGGATGCGAAGCTCGCGAGGTTGCGCGAACTAGGCGCCGACCATGCGATCAACTATCGCGACAATCCCGAGTGGGGCAAAGAGGTGCGTCACCTGACGAATGGGCGCGGCGTCGACCACGTGATCGAAGTGGGCGGTCCCGGCACGCTGCCGCAGTCGATCACCGCCTGCCGCATCGGCGGGCATATCGCGCTGATCGGCGTGCTGACCGGCCGCGCGGGTGAGGTGCCGACCGCGCATCTGATGGCGCGGCAGCAGCGCTTGCAAGGGTTGATCGTCGGCAGCCGGCACGATCAGATAGACATGGTGCGCGCGCTGGAGACGACCGGCGTCAAGCCGGTGATCGACAGCACGTTCGAGCTCGACAGGCTCGCCGATGCGTTCCGGCACGAGGCATCGGGTGCGCATTTCGGCAAGATCGGCGTGACGATCTGAGCATCGAACACTCGCGCGCGGCCCCGCATGGCGCGCGCGACGGTTCTAGCTCAAATGTCCGTCGCGAGGTCCGCGAAACCGACACGCGTCGCTTCGCAAGCCTGCGTGAATCCTTCGTCGTAACTCGTGAAGAACACCGTGTGCGTCGTGCCGAGCGTTCTGAACAGCTCGGCGAGCACCGCGCGCGCGGACGCGTCGAGTCCGCCGGCCGGTTCAATCGTTGCGTTGATCGGCCCGGATATTCACTAGACGGGCGACGCTGGCCGGGACCGTTCCCGGCATCATCCAGATGCAGCGCGCATATCTGTCAATTGTTGACAGATTTTCAGTCGCATCTGATAGATGATATGTCATCGCCGGTGTGACACTGAGAAGCTTCAGAAAGCACGTTCCGATACGGAAGGTCCGCGGCGCACGTCATGGTTCTTTCGCGGATCTTGATAAGTTGTGCGTATAAAGAATGAACTAGAATATTTTCAGGCTGGTCTACAGCCGGTTGCGGGGCATGCTGGTTGCGGTTGCTGAAACCGCTAGTGCATCGGGCAGGATGGACTCGGGCGAAACCACCGGCCAGCGTCCGGCGCATCGTATTTCACTGCTCATCTCGTTGTTCCCGATGCGTCATGCGGCGTTTGCCGCACTGATCGTCTCTGGCGCGTCGGCTTCGCTCGTTGAGGCGCAGGTGGTCGGCGCGGGCGCGCATGCGCCCACTGTCATCCAGACGCAGAATGGCCTGCCCCAGGTCAACATCAACAAGGCGTCGAATGCGGGTGTTTCGGTAAATACGTATTCGCAGTTCGATGTGCAGAAAAACGGCGCAATCCTGAACAACTCGCCCGTTATCACGAACACGCAACTCGCAGGACAGATAAGTGGTAACCCGAATCTTTCGCCGGGCCAGTCCGCGCGGATCATTCTCAACCAGGTCAACAGCAATTCGCCCAGCCAGATGCGCGGCTATCTCGAAGTGGCGGGCAACCGGGCCGAAGTCGTCGTGGCAAACGGTTCGGGGATCGTGGTCGATGGCGGCGGCTTCATCAATACCACGCGCGGCATTCTCACCACCGGGACACCTATCCTCGGCGCGGACGGCAACCTGAACGGTTTTAACGTGACAGGTGGCAACATTACTGTCCAGGGTGCGGGCCTGAATGCAACAAACGTCGATCAGGTGGACCTGATTGCGCGTGCAGTGCAGGCGAATGCTGCGATCTACGCGAATAACCTGAATGTCATCACCGGCGCGAATCAGGTCAGTCACGACACGCTCGCAGCGACCCCGATTGCCGGCGATGGTGCCGCGCCAGGCGTGTCCATCGACGTGAGCCAGCTTGGCGGCATGTACGCGAATCGTATCGTGCTGGTCAGCAATGAACACGGTGTCGGGGTGTCCAATGCAGGCGTGATCGCCGCCCAGGCGGGTGACCTGACGCTCTCGACGCAGGGCAAGCTGGTTCTGGCCGGCAAGACAAGCGCGAGCGGCAATCTTGCGGTGTCAGCGGCGGGCGATGTAGACAGCAGCGGTTCGACCTACGCGCAGCGGAACCTGACCATCAGTGCGGGGAACGTCACGTCAACCGGCACGCTCGGCGCGGGGATCAATGCGAATGGCAGCGTTGGCCAGGACGGCGATCTGAACCTGAACGCGGCAGATACCCTTTCCGCAACAGGCCAGAACATCGCGGGTGGCAATGCCACGTTTCAGGGCAACAGCGTAACGCTTACGGGCAGCCAGAGCACTGCTAACGGCGCGCTCACCGTTTCCGCCGCACAGACGCTCGACACCAGTGCGGCGACGCTGAACGCGACGCAGCTGTCGCTGGCGGCAGCGAACCTCACCAACCACGGCGGCACGCTCACGCAGACCGGCACCGGGCCGACAACCGTCAATGTATCCGGTACGTTCGACAACACGAACGGATCGCTGGCGACGAACAGTTCCAGCCTCACGCTCGCGCCCGCTGCGCTCATCAACGACGGCGGCAGGATGACGGATTCCGGGACCGGCACCCTGTCCATTGCCACCGGTTCGCTGTCGAACAACGCGGGCACCATCGCCACGAATGGCTCGCTGGATGTCCACGGGGGCGTGGTATCGAACCGGGGCGGGACGCTCGCGGGGCAATCGTCCGCGACCTTTCAGGTGGCCTCGCTCGATAACGGCGCAGGCGGCTATGTCGGCGCACGCGACGTATCGATAACCGGCACGGGCACGCTGAACAACGTGGGCGGCACCGTGCAGGCCGACGACGTGCTCGGCGTGTCAGCGCAGAGCGTTGCGAACGATGGCGGCACGATTGCGAACGGCGGCACCGGGGCTACGACGGTGAGCGCCAGCGGCGCACTCACGAACACCGGCAACGGACTGATCGGCGGCAACGGTGATGTGTCCGTCGCGGGAGGCAGCGTCAACAATGCGGGCGGTACGCTCACCGCATCCGGCGCGACGACCATCCGGTCCGGCAGCATGCTCGACAATTCAGCGGGTCTGATCCAGGGCAACGGCAGCGTATTGGCCTCGGCATCGGGCGCGCTCGTCAATGCCGGTGGCCAGATCGAATCGGACGGCGCGGCTACGATATTGCGGGTGTCGGGCGCATCGGTGGACAACACGAATGGCCGTATCGCCAATGTCGGCACAGGCGCGACGACCATTAGCGCGGCAACCATCACGAACGCCAACACGGGCGGCTTGAGCGGCGCTGGTACGATCGGCGGCAACGGTGACGTGACTGTGAACGCGCAGACGCTGTCGAACACGGACGGCGCACAGATCCTGTCAGGTCACGACCTGACGCTGAACGCGACGCAGTCGGTGAGTAACACCGGCGGCACACTCGCGGGTGCGAATCACCTCACGCTCGACCAGGCTGGCGCGACGCTCGTGAACCAGAATGGTTCGATCCACGCCAACGGTGCGCTCGGTCTGAACGTGGCGACGCTCGACAACACGTCGGGACGGATCGGCAATGACACCGGTAGCGGCGGCACCGTTGCCATCACGGCTGGCACGCTGGCGAACCAGGGCGGCGCAATCGGCAGTGACCAGGACCTGAGTGTCACGACGAACCAGCTGACCGGTGATGGCCGCATCGTGGCGGGCCGTGACGGCGCAGTCACCATCAATGGCGACTACACGCTCGACACCGCCACCCTGATCCAGGCGAATCACGATCTGAGCTTCACCACAGCAGGCAGCTTCACGAACCGGGGGACGCTCGGCGCGGTCAACGCGCTCACGGTGAACGCCGCGAACGTGGACAACCAGGCGGGCGCGGACCTCAATTCGGCCAGCACCACCGTCAATGCGGCGAACGCGATCACCAATGAAGGCCGCATCGAGGGCGACACCGTTACGACGAATAGCGCGACTCTGACCAACGCCGCCACCATCATCGGCAACACGGTCACGCTGAACGGCAGCCAGTCTATTGTCAACACCGGGGCCGCCGCCGTCATGGCCGCCGCTTCGCAACTGAACCTGTACTCGCCCGGCGATATCTCGAACACCGGCGGCGCGAACCTGTTCAGCCTGAGCGAGATCAACATCGCCGCCGACGCGACGCGCGACGGTAACGGTCTGCTCGCGAACCGTAGTCATTCAGTCGCCAACGACCAGTCCACCATCGAGGCGCAGGGCAATATCGAGGTCGCGACGCAGACGCTGACGAACTCGCGGCCCGCGCCCACGGTTGAGACAGTGACAACCGATGTTGAGACTGAACACCAGACCAAGCGCGACAAGTACATCATCTGTCCGACCGGTGGTCCGATTCCGGCCTGCTCCAATCCCACCTGGAGCGATGGCTACAGGAATCCGCTCGACGCAACGTTCAGCGCCTCGCAGATCATGTCGCAGACCTCGGGGCCGAATGCGACCGACAACGTGCTGGTCGTCAACGTCAACGGCCAGCAACAGACGATCTGGTACAACACACTGACGAAGAACGCTGACGGTTCGGTCACCGTCAACTACTGGGACGACTACAACCCGAACCTCAACTACCTGCCATCGACCGAATACCCGACGTTTAGCGGTGGACATAATGGCTATCAGGTCGTCGAGGTCGCGAGAGACACGACGACCACCACGCAGCAGGACCAGGTAACCGGTCCGCAGGCCCAGCAGGCGCAACTGCTGGCGGGCGGCAACATGACGCTGGCGAACGTCGGTACGCTCAACAACAGCTACAGTGCTATCGCAGCGGGCGGCTCGATCCAGATCGGCGCCAGCCGGCAGGACGGCGAGATTGCCAACGGCAGCGGCAATTACGGCGGCACGCTGGTGAACAACGCCGGGCAGACGCTGTACCAGTACCAGCGCCAGGACATCGTTTCCACCTTTGCGTGGAACCTGGACACCAGCCAGGACCGGCAGACGGTGACGGAACCCTCCATCGTCCTGACGCCTGTGGCGATCGGTGGCACGGGCGGCACGATCATCGCGAATAACACGGTCCGGATCAGCGGCACGGACATCAACAACACGAACGTGGCGGCGGCGAACTCCGCGACCGGGGCCACCGGTGGCACGCTGGGCGCTAACCAGGTTCTGACAGGCCCGCACGTCAAGGCCCCGCAGACGGTCGCGAGCAGCACCGGCAAGCTGAACATCACGTTGCCAAAGAGTGCTCTCTACACGTATCAGACTGCGCCCGGCGCGTCGTACCTGGTCGTCACCGACCCGCGCCTGACCAGTTATACGAATTTCATCTCATCGGACTACATGCTCGGCCAGCTTGGGCTGAACCCGCAGAGCGTCGAGAAGCGCCTTGGCGACGGCATGTACGAGGAACAGCTTGTCCGCGAGCAGATCACGCAACTGACAGGCCGCGTCTATCTGCAAGGCTATACGAACAACCTGGACGAGTATCAGGCGCTGATGACGAACGGCGTAAACGTTGCGCAACAGTTCGGGCTTGAGCCCGGTATCGCGCTGACGGCCGCGCAGATGGACGCGCTGACGAGCGATATCGTGTGGCTGGTCAGTCAGACCGTCACGCTGCCCGATGGCAGCACGCAGCAGGTGCTCGCGCCCGTTGTCTATCTCGCGCAGACCCACGCGAACGACCTGCAACCGACCGGCGCACTGATTTCGGCCGATGACGTCGAGATTCATGCAACCGGCAGCACCACGAACAGCGGCGTGATCAAAGGCGGTACGCAGACGGTCGTGAGCGCCACCGATATCCTGAACCGTGGCGGCACCATCGGCAGCAGTGGGACGAACGGCACCACGGTCGTAGCCGCGACGAACGATGTGGTCAATGCGTCCGGGATGATCAGCGGCAACCGCGTTGCGGTGCTGGCGGGCAACAACATCATCAATACGACGCTGGTCGACACCGTGGGCGTGAGCAACGCGGCCAGCGACAGCAGGATGAGCACCACGCTGCTCGGCGCGCAGGGCACGATTGCGTCGAGCGGCGACATGGTGATCGCAGCGGGCAATGACCTGACCACGCACGGCGCGAATATCACCGCAGGCGGTGACGCGCAGATCACGGCAGGACATGACATCACGGTTGACGCGGTGCAGTCCACAACGTCGCAGTCCGGGATGCAGAACGCGCAGCACCATTGGGATGCCAGCAGCACGGTCAACGAGACGAGCGCGGTCACGGCGGACGGCAGTCTTGCGATGCAGAGCGGCAACGACACGACGCTCAGGGGCGCGACCGTTGCGGCGGGCGGCGACCTGGCGGTGGTCGCGGGCGGCAACCTGACGGCTACCACGGTGACGGACACCGCCACTTTCAACAACGTTGCCACCGACGGTCCCTCCCGCAAGGAGGTTGACCATGCGTACGACGAGCGGGCGGTGGGCACGACCTTTACCGCAGGCGGCAATGCGACGCTTGGCGCAGTCAGCACCGACGCCAGCAAGGGCAATGTGACGCTGACCGGCTCGACGCTCACGACGGGCGTAACGAACGGCATGGATAACGGCACAGGTGCGGCGACCATCGCGGCCACCGGTAACGTGACGCTCAATCAGGCCCGCGAAGAACACGACAGCTATCAGGCGGTCCAGTCGAAGCGCGGCAGTATCGTTAGCGGTTCGACCACCGACACGATGCAGGCCACGCAGGCCAATATTGGCGTCGCGAGCACCGTGTCGGGCGATACCGTGACGGTGCAGGCGGGGCGCGACCTGACCATTCAGGGCAGCAACGTGGTCGGGACAAACGATGTGAAGCTTGGCGCGGCGGGCAACGTCAATATCACGGCATCGCAGGACACGCAGCAATCGCAGAGCGACTATAGCAAGCGGGAATACGGTTTCCTGTCGGGCCTGAATCCGCTGAACCAGCTTGACGGCGGCTTGCAGGGCTACACCATTGGCACGCGCACCACCACCGATGCGCAGCAGGCGACGCAGGTCGCGAACAATGGCAGCATGATCGGCTCGCTGAACGGCAACGTCACCGTCACGTCCGGCAATGACCTGCATGTGACGGGCAGTACGCTGCACGCAGGCAACGACCTGAATCTCGCGGGCAAGACCGTGACGATCGATGCCGCGCAGGATACCGCGACGCAGAACGAACAGCAGTCATTCAAGCAGACGGCGATATCTGCGGGCGTGAGCAACCCGGTCATTGCGGCGGTGCAGACCGCGAACCAGATGCGCAAGGATGTGAAGCAGACGAACGGCGACGCGCGGCTCGATGCCCTCGCCGCTGCGACGACAGGGCTTGCAGCGAAGAACGCCTATGACGCCGTGATGAGCGATCCGACAGCGGTCGGCGGTGTGGGTATCAATGTGTCGCTCGGCACCAGCCACAGCAACAGCAACTCGGCGGCATCGTCCGCTACGGCGCTGGGCAGCACCATATCGGCAGGACACAACCTGAATATCGCGGCCGGTGGTGCAGGAGCCGATAGCAACATCAATGTCACCGGCAGCAACCTCACCGCAGGCAATAACGCGACGCTCAATGCCGAAGGCGCCATCAACCTTCAGTCCGCACAGAACACCAACAGCCAGCAGAGTACCAACAGCGGATCGAGCGCGAGTATCGGCGTGACGTTCGGCGTCGGCAAATCGAACGGCATCTCGTTCCAGGCAGGTGTCTCGGGTACGAAGGGCAATGGTAACGGCAGCGATACGACGTGGACCAACACACACGTCAACGCAGGCAACACGCTCACGCTGCAATCGGGCGGCGATACGAACCTGAAGGGCGCGGTGGCTGATGGGCAGCAGGTGATTGCCAATGTGGGCGGGAACCTGAACATCGAGAGCTTGCAGGACACGAGCACGTACAACTCGAAGCAGCAGAGCGGCGGAGTGTCGGTGAGCGTGTGCGTGCCGCCGATCTGCTATGGCGCATCGAGCGTGGCCGGCAACATCAGCCAGCAGAAGATGAACAGCGACTATGCGAGCGTGACTGAACAGTCGGGCATCAGCGCAGGCGACGGCGGCTTCCAGATCGATGTGAAGGGCAATACGGATCTCAAGGGTGCCGTGATTGCCAGCAGCGATGCAGCCGTTCAGAGCGGCGTCAATAGCCTGACGACGGCGACGCTCACGCACAGCGACATCGAGAACACCGCTGAATACAGTGCGCTGTCGGTTGGCATCAGTGGAGGCTATGGCGGCGACATCGGCAAGAGCCAGGCCGGCAAGGCGGATAACACCAATCCGGTGCCCGGCACAACGTTGCCGAAGAGTGGTGGTCTTTCGATGGCGCCCCCGATTGTCATGAGCGCGTCGGGTGACGCGAGCGGGACGACGAAAAGCGCGATCAGCGGCGGTACCATCACGGTCACCGATGGCGCGAAACAGCAGCAGCTGACCGGGCAAACGGCTGAGGAAGCGGTTGCGGGCATCAGCCGGGATACGTCGGATACGCTGGGGTCGGTCGCGCCGATCTTCGACAAGAACAAGATCGAGGCCGGCTTCGATATCACCAGCCAGTTCATCAATCAGGTTGGCACGTTCGTGAACAACCGGGCGAAGGAAGCGGATGCCGCGAAGGCAGCGGCCAGTGATCCTAACCTGACGCCGGAACAGCGCGCGGCGGCGCAGCAGCAGGCCGACCAGCTCACCGCCGAATGGGGGCCGGGCGGGAGCTATCGGCAGGTGCTGACCGCGCTGACGGTGGCGGCGGGCGGCAACGTGACGGGAAGTGCAGGCCAGTTCGCGCAGAGCGCGACGGTGGCGTATCTGCAGGAGCTTGGCGCGAACGGGGTCAAGCAGATCGCGGACTATCTGGACAAGGACAGCACGGCCGCTGGTGAATCGGCACGCGCGGCACTCCATGCCATTGTCGGATGCGCGGGGGCAGCGGCGAGCAGCCAGAGTTGCGGCGCGGGCGCGATGGGGGCGGCGACAAGTTCGCTGCTCGGTACGTTGCTGGCACCGACCGATGGAATGTCAGCGGAAGACCGCCAGGCGCGGGAGAATCTGGTGACGAGTTTGGTAGCCGGGATCGCGGCTGCTGGCGGCGTCAACGCGGCGACGGCGACCGGCGCGGGACAGATCGAAGGGGAGAACAACCAGTTTTCCGTTGCGGTGCCTGCGGCGAGTTCGGCATTGCCGGGGTGGCTGGTGGCACTTGGCAAGCTGCCTGGCTTCAAGGGGGAAACGGCCAGCAAGGGCGATGGTGTGATCGCCGATCCTGCCACCGAGCTTGATCCGACGATCAAGGCGGATACGCCGATGACGACGCCTTCGGGGTCGGGGGTGATCGACGACATATTCAAGATGCCGCCGGTTGTGGATGTGGCTAAGGGGCTGGTTGACTATGTTATTACGGCGGTCGGTGGGTCGGATTCGGGTAAAGCCACAAACACGGATAACAATTCGCTTTTGGACCCGAAAGCAGAAAACCATGTGCTTTACGGGGACGGGCCTACGTCTGGCGGACACCTCTCCGGCGTTGGCAATCCCGGCAAGTCAGAATTTCCTGCAACATGGACGCCGCAGGACATTACAAACGCAATCTCGGATATTGCTACAGACCCGAGCACAGCCTGGTCGAAGCCTGCGCCGGGGAATGGTTACGTAACAGGCACTGGTACGATCAACGGCGTTGACATTAAAGTCGTCGTCGACCCCGCTAAAGGTCGAATCGTGACAGGCTATCCGACAAACTTGCCGAGGAACCCGAAATGAACTCGCTCTCTAACAATGCGTTGATTGAACACAATCTGACTTTCATTCTCAGCGAGATGAAGGCTCAGCCGGAAGTTGCTCAACACTATCCCCCGAATGGATTGACCTATGACGAACATTTGTCCCAGATCCACGAGTTCATCGCTGACGCTGGGGAGTATGGCCTCGCCTACGAATACGTCGTGGGAGCGCTGGAAAGCATTCCGTTCAGATTAACCGGCGCGGCAGCGGTAAAGCTCCTGGAGATCGGATTGCTAATGGGGTTTAAGTCCGAGCACGAAATAGACAAGCGCTTTGATAGGCGTCCGTAGAGATAGGTTTTGATACGGAGCGGTGATTGGCAGTCTGCTGGCACCGACCGATGGAATGTCAGCGGAAGACCGCCAGGCGCGGGAGAATCTGGTGACAAGTCTGGTAGCCGGGATCGCGGCTGCTGGCGGCGTCAACGCGGCGACGGCGACCGGCGCGGGACAGATCGAAGGGGAGAACAACCAGTTTTCCGTTGCGGTGCCTGCGGCGAGTTCGGCATTGCCGGGGTGGCTGGTGGCACTTGGCAAGCTGCCTGGCTTCAAGGGGGAAACGGCCAGCAAGGGCGATGGTGTGATCGCCGATCCTGCCACCGAGCTTGATCCGACGATCAAGGCGGGTACGCCGATGACGACGCCTTCGGGGTCGGGGGTGATCGACGACATATTCAAGATGCCGCCGGTTGTGGATGTGGCTAAGGGCTGGTTGACTATGTCATAACTGCGGTGGGCGGTGACGGTGACAGCACTCGCCAGTCGAATCCAACCAAGGCCGATAGTCCCGTATGGCAGGACTTGCAACCTGCTGGGAACGGCGTCAAAACGGACGGCAGCCGGTTTTACGAGTGGGACTACACTCACAACGACATCGAAGTCTATGACAAACGAGGACGTCACTTAGGGTCAGCAGACCCTGTTACTGGTGACCTGAATAAACCTGCTGTCCCCGGCAGGAAATTGAATCGGTGAGCAATTGGAAAAACGTGACCTGCTTGATGATCTGATCGCCCGTCGGCTAACGCCTGACGAGGCAGAGCAAGTCTATGACTGGTACATGGACAAGCTAACCGCAGCCGATCCTCCCGTCGTTGAGATGTTGGGATTTTCAAAGAAGGAGTGGACTGCGCACGCGCATGGGGCGCCCTTCGAGGTGATAGCTACGTGGCGAGCACATGGCTGGCCGGACCGATGCTTTCGATGCGGCAGAGAAATCGTGCCGGAAAACTATGGGTGGTTTCCACGCGAACATGAAGGTGTATATGGACTAAGGCACATTGTTTGTCCAACGAAAGATGAAACGAGCTGACTGGATATTCGCTTTGCAGCCCAACGACAATTCACCGTGCGACGGTGACGAACGCGGCGCAGATCGAAGTAGAGAACAATCAGGTTTCGATTCTTGCACCGAAGAAGAATCCGCTGAGCACAGATCTGGTGAAGACGTTCTGTGCAACAGGTAAACGTTTCAAAGATTCCAATTGATGTAATGCGAGCTCTCGGATTCAAAGGAAAGTAAATGCTATCTGGAAACCCTGACACGTTTGCAATTTGGTGCGATGCGGTTGATCCATGGTCAACGCCTGACTTCGCAAACGGGTGCTTCGGCTACTTCATGGGAGGTGGGCTAATTTGGTCTGGTCGATCAACATTGGGAGTTGATCTGAGCATGCTTTCCCGATTGCATTGCATGAAAAATTCTGTTGAAGACGCAGATCTTTTTCATCGATCACAGCAGGACGCCTATCGCGAGCTTTGTGCGCGTGCATTTCCATCAATGGATTCCGATGCGGCAGACAGTGACTTCAATCATCTTGTGTCAGCAGAAAGTCTTTCGGACGATGGAAATTATGTTTTCCTGATTGAGTATGCTGGTTTGGCAAAGCTGATTTACGGATTCCAAGAAAATTCAAGCGAAATTGGCGAAGTCATCTTGGCGCGGTGAATTTCAGTCCGTGGTTCGCGATGTACTTACAAAATGCCCTAAAGAATTCAACGCTGGGGGGTGCTAGCCTTTCGTTAGTTCGGGGTATGGGGCTGGGAATGCGATCTTTAATAGTGGAAACAACGATGCCGGTTCCAGTACATCGAACGAAGGTAACAGCAGTGGCAACGCGGGCTTCGAAACTTCTAATCTTGAGAACAAGCTAAAAGGCTATCTGTTAGGGGAGTGTCAGAATTTCCGTGTTCAAGGCGGGTTGAGAATCACACGAATGGATCCGGTGATGAGCAATTACTGCGTTGAAATATTTAAACATATCCTGATAGACGGTGATTAATTGAAAGAATATGCAAGTGTGCGGTATGGCCTTTCTGGACTTGTAGCATTACTTATGGCTGGCTGCTCGATAAATCAACCCGTAAATGAGAGATATTCTGTATCAAAGATATCTACTCCCGACATTGGGATGGGAATCGTATTTGGCAAGCGTTGCGAGGGAGGATTTTTTTCAGTAAAAAATGTTAAAACAGGTGAGGAGACGGGATATACGGGTAGCTACCCTGACAGGGACTCAGTTTTCGCGATGCAACTTCCGGCGGGAGAGTATGTAATTCAACAGATCTCAACCGGCGCATACCGACCTATGATTTCAAACAATCCAGTTCGGTTTATGGTGTCGGCTGGAAAGACGGTTTACATCGGAACGCTGATCAAAAGCTGGTCCATTTTTAACAACTCTTTTCTCAACAAGGTTCCAGAAAAATATAAATGTGACGGCGAAAAGCAGTATGTTGTTTATGAGGCGAAATATCATATCCCCCCAAGCGCTTTTTGGATGGGGCTAAAAAATGATACGACACCGGATTGGGCTTCAGTATATGTTTCTAATTACGTGAAAGGAGTTTTGCCGGAGATTCATACGAAATTTCCAGATCTGGATTTGTCACAATTCGAAGTGAGACTTATGAAATAAAGAGCAAAGTGTTTAGTTCAAACACCATAGATCGGTAATTGTCGGATTGAGGGAGAGAACAACCAGTTTTCCGTTGCGGTGCCTGCGGCGAGTTTGATGCTAAGTTGATATATGGCTTCAACGATGACCTTTCAAGTGTTCGAGAGATTTCGCCAAAGCGGGGAGAGTTTCAGCCGTTGCACTCGACGCAGCCAGAAAGTGGCATAACCCATAGTAATCGGAACAAAACAGATTTTTCAACGCCGCAGGGGCTTGCCTAGTCCGCTGGCGCGTGAAGCGCAGAATCGGGATTTGAACAACCAATGAAAATGAGAAAAAGGCTGGCGGCCCTGCCGCTCACGGCCCTGGCATCGCTCGCCTTCGCGCAGCAAACGCCGACGCCCACACCAGCGGACAAAGCAGCCGCGGCACGCGCCAGCGCCGAGCAGAACCAGCAGGTTGAGCAGCAACGCAATGCGCAGGAACGAAACGCGACTGTCAACGCGCCTTCGGTGCGTTCGACGGTTGAGCGCGCCTCTGTCTGGCCCGAACTACCGGCTGAAACGCCGTGCTTCCGCATTGACTCGTTCGTACTCGACGTGCCCGCAACGCTGCCGGATGCAGTACGCAAACAGGGCGCATCCGCGTTGCCGCTCGACCGCTTCGCGTTCGCCCGCGAATGGCTCGACCATTACACGGGGCAATGCGTCGGCAAGGCAGGGCTCGAAACGCTCACCAAGGGATTGCAGCAGGCTATCCTGAGTCGCGGCTACATCACGACGCGCGTGCTGCTGCCCGAACAGGACCTGTCCTCCGGCACGCTCAAGTTTGCACTGGTGCCCGGTGTCGTGCGTGCGATCCGCTTCGCCGACCCCGCCGTGCGCGGCACATGGAAAACCGCCTTCCCGGCCCGCGAGGGTGACATGCTGAACCTGCGTGACCTCGAACAGGGACTCGAACAGATGAAGCGCGTCAGCAGCCAGGACGTGGACATGAAAATCGAACCCACTGACGTACCTGGCGAAAGCGATGTGGTCGTGACGGTAAAGCGCGCGAAGCCGTGGACGGTGGTCGCGTCGGTGGACAACTCAGGCACGCGCGCGACCGGCAAGCTGCAAGGCAACCTGAGCCTTGGCCTCGACAACCCGTTCGGGCTGAACGACATTTTCAACGTGGGTGTGAGTCAGGACCTCGAATTCGGCGACAAAGGTCTCGGTTCGCACGGCTGGAACGGTTCCTATTCGATTCCGTGGGGCTACTGGACCGGTACGCTGTCGGCCTATACGAACACGTATTACCAGCAGATCGCAGGCGCGAACCAGACGTTCGTTTCAAGCGGCAATGCACAGACGGTGGACTTCAGGCTACAACGCGTACTCATGCGCAGCCAGAACAACGTACTCGGCGCGCAGTTCAGGCTCACGAAGCGCTTCGGTGAAAGCTTCATTGAAGACACCGATATCCCGCAGCAGCGGCGCAACAACACGTTCATCGAGGCGGGGCTTACCGATCGCCACTACTTCGGCGCATCGCAGTTCGACGGCAGTCTCGCTTACCGTCAGGGTGTGGGCGGCCTCGGGGCGACACCGGACTTCTATGAGAACGGCCCGACTTACCGCTTCCGCATGGCCGTCCTCGACGCGAACCTGTCGGTGCCGTTCAGGATCGCAAGCCAGCCATTGCGTTACGTGACGAGCGTGCACGGGCAGTTCACGAACGACACGCTGAACTATATCGATGACCTGACCATTGGCAGCCGCTACACGGTGCGCGGCTTCGACGGCGAAACGATGCTCGCGGCCGAACGCGGCTTCTTCTGGCGCAACGAGGTGCAGCTACCGGTTGGATCGACGGGGCAGTCACTTTACGCAGGTATCGACTACGGCCGTGTGTTCGGCCCGAGCGCGGCGTATCTCGCCGGTACGCAACTGGCGGGCGCAGTCATTGGCGTAAAGGGCAGCGTATCGGCCAAAGCCGGCGCGCTCGCCTATGACCTGTTCGCCGGGACGCCGATCTACAAGCCGTCGGACTTCCCCACTGCGCGCGTGACGGTCGGTTTCCAGTTGACTGCGCAGTTCTGATCACGCTTTCACGTGGACTGTACTGGCTGTCGTCTGCCCGGCCAGAGTCATTCCAAAAAAAGGAAGCGCCATCACTTCCTGTACATCGAACCCGTACCGCTTGCACAGATCGTCAAACGTACTGCCTGACAAATCACGGTGCAGCAGATCGGCCAGGGCAGGGCAGCCGACCGCGTGGGCAAGAGCAGCTTATGACCGCGCGACTCGCAGCCCGACGACTATGCACGATGAGGAGTGGTCCTTTTCGTCTTCCGCGCCGTTACGCCGACGCCGACGTCTGCAGCAAAAACTCCACCATCCGATCGCACACGCGTTCGAACATCTGCTCTCCCGTCACAGTCGGGCAGCCGCGCGCGCGCGCCGCTTCGGTCAGTGGCGTGAGCGGCGGTTTCGTTACGACGTCGCCGACAAAAGTCGTGGCCGGCAAACGCGCGACGTCGATCGGCAACGGATCGCTCGCACGCATGCCGAGCGGCGACGCGTTGATGACCACGTCGTACGTCGTCCAGTCGAGGTCGGTAACCGCGCCCCGCGCCGCGCCGCGGCCAAGCGCATTGAGCCGCGCGGTCAGCGACCCGGTGCGTTCGACGTCGCTGTCGCGCACAGCGAGCGAGCCGACGCCGCGCTGAATCAGCGCATGCCCGATCGCCGAACCCGCGCCGCCCGCGCCGACCAGCAGCGCACGTCTGCCCTCTAGGTCGCAGCCCGCGGCGACGAGCGCGGCGACGAAGCCGGTGCCGTCGAACATGCCGCCGTGCCAGCCGCCATCGGCGTTGCGGCGCAGCGTGTTGACCGCGCCGAGGAACGCGGCTTCTTCGGTGAGCGTCGCGCAATAGCTCGTGGCGCTGAATTTGTGCGGCACTGTGACGATCGCGCCGTCGACGTTGCGCATCGGCGCGATGCCCGCGACAAACGCGGGCAGATCGGCGGGCGCGACGTGCGCGGGCACCACCAGTGCATCGCGGCCGGCCGCGCGCAATGCGGCGGTGACGCCCGACGGCGAGCGCACCTGCGCAATCGGATCGCCGACGATGAAATACACGCGCGTCGCGCCACTCAGACCGGCATCGAGCGACGCCGCGAACGCAGAGGTTTCAAGCTGTTGCGTAGTCGAATCGCCTGAAATGGGCGCCCTTTGCATATTCCCGCGTTAACCGTTCGCTATTTTTCACATCATTGCTTCTGTCTAAATCGACTTTGTTGAGTAATTCTGACTGATTTTAATTGGGGTGCGGTTAGATATAGACATTTAAAAATAGGTAGCGCTTTTTACGCTGATAAACTGTGCGCCGGAGCCAATGCTGCGACGCCTCGCGCGCGTTCGCCGCGTCACCGTTCCGGCGTGTCGACGGCCGGATAGACGGTAAAAGCAGGCTTTCTCCGCGAATTGACAGACGCGCACCGCCGGCATACTGCCATCGGCCAACGCGGCTCACCGGGACGCACTTGCTGTCGTCCTTCTGGATTGTCCTCTACGCCGCGTTCGTGCGGCGCTTCGCCTGAGCCGATTTACCGCAGACTCCGCCTTCCGATTTCGACAGGTAATTGACAGACAGCTTGACTACGTAAGGGCTTGTTCAAGTCCGCATTTTGGAAATGACTCATGAAGCCGGGAAATAATTCGCTTGTCAAAAGACGCGCACGCAAATTCGCGGTGGCGGCTGTGGCGGTGCTGCTTGCGGTGCTGGTCGGTTGGGGCGTCTGGTATGCCCAGCATCGCACCGAGCCGCAGGCGCCGGCGTTGAGCGGCGTCGCGAGCCAGATGCGTCAGGACGCGTCCGCGTGGACGCACGAAGAGAAAGACGCATCGACGATGCTGCGCGACATTCGCGCCGCCAACGTTGCGGCGATCGGCGTGAGTCCCAACGCGATTCTCGTGTCGCTGCGCGACGGTTCAAAGTACTTCGTCACCGATCACAACGCGACCTTCTCGCACGCGCTGCTGTTGGGCGAGCGCTCCGATGCCGCTGCGTATCAGCTGGTGTGGCTGCCCGACGTCGACATCCACAACGACGGCGCGCGCTGGACCCTGCTGTTCGAGCAGTTGCGCGACGCGTTGAGCGTACTGCTGCCGCTCGTGTTGATCGGCGGCATGGCGTGGTTCATGAGACGCGAGATGAAGGGCGGCGCGAAGCTGCTCAGCGAAACGCCGACGCTGCGTTTCGACGATGTGATCGGCGCGAACGAAGCGAAGGCCGCGCTCTCCGACATTCGCGGTTACCTGTCCGATCCGAAGCAATTCTCGGCGCTGGGCGTGCGCGCGCCGTGCGGCATCCTGATGGTCGGCGCGCCCGGCGTCGGCAAGACACGGCTCGCGCAGGCACTGGCCGGCGAATGCGGCGCGAACTTCATTTCGATCACCGGCAGCTATTTCAGCGCCAAATACTACGGCGTCGGCATCCAGAAGGTTCGGCACCTGTTCGAACTCGCGCGCAAGAACGCGCCGACGGTCATCTTCATCGACGAAGCGGATGGTCTTGCGAAACGCACCGACACCGGCGGTGGTCCGGTCGAAGCCGAAAGCAACCGGATCATCAATCAGTTGCTCGCGGAGATGGACGGTTTCGAATCGAACGAGGGTGTGATCGTCGTGGCCGCGACCAACCATCCCGACAATCTCGACGAAGCGTTGCGCCGCCCCGGCCGTTTCGATCGCACGGTGCAGGTGCGTCTGCCGGATCGCGAAGACCGCGCGAAGATTTTCCGTTTCTACGCGCAGCGGCTCAAGTCGAAAGCGGCGGATATCGACTACGACCAGCTCGCGCGTTTGACGACTGGACTGTCGCCCGCCACCGTCGCGATGGTCGTGAATCAGGCGGGGCTGATCGCGCGCAAGGCGGGCGATAACGAAATCGCCGCGAAGCACTTCATGGAAGCGATCAAGATCGCGCGCATCGGCGACGTGAGCGGCGCGGAGCGCGCGCTCACCGAGGACGAGCGCAGGCGCATCGCGGTGCATGAGGCAGGGCACGGCCTGGTCGCCGCGCTGCTGGGCACCGGCGTGCTCGAGGAAGTGACGATCCTGCCGCGTGGCGGCGCGCTTGGCGTCGCGCTGATCACGAAGGCGCAGGACAAGCACCTGTACCGCGAAACGGAAATTCGTAACGAGATCCAGGTGCTGCTCGGCGGACGCAACGCGGAGGTTCTGATGTTTTCCGAAGCATCGAGCGGCGCCGCGTCGGATTTGCAGGAGGCCTCACGTATCAGCCTCGACATGGTGTCGAAGTTCGGCTTCAACCGCGACGGCGATCTGTTCAGTCTCGCGGCGCTGCCGTCGCAGTACGCGGGCCTGCAAATGAAGAGCGCGATCGAGCATGCGAACGTGCTGCTCAAGGAACTCAACGAACTTTGCTACGGGCTACTGCACGCGTACGAGCCGGTACTGCGCGACATTTCAGACCAGTTGCTCGAGCACGAGACCGTGCCTGGGGAAACGGTCTATCGGCTCATCACCGAGCACAAGAGCACGCTGGTGGAGATCGTGCATGAGCCCGCGGCGGCTTGACGGACGTTTCAACGCGCTACGCGAAGTCTGAGAGCCCCGGGTCGGCTACGCCCGGCGGCGCCACCTCGCGTCTGTACCGCGAGAGATCGAGCGACTGCAGGCTCGCCCCGAGGATGCCGTTCAGGCGACCTCGGAAGTCACCTTCTGCGCCGCTTTCAATACCGGTTCGCTGCGCGCCTTGAGCCGCAGAATCGGCGCTTCGATCAACCGCCACGACAGCAATGCGATGCCAAGCGAAATCGCAAACGACGCGACGACACCGAGCGCATGTGCCCACGTCGGCACGGTGCCACCAAACCACGCTTCGGCATGACGGTTACGCGTCAGATCGGGGATCAGGTTGTGATACAGGTAGAAGCCGTAACTGATACGCCCAAGACCGGCGAGCCAACGCGTCTGCAGCAGACCGATCACAGCGGCATTGCGGCAACATGCGATCGAAGTCACGAGCGCCGCAATACCGAGCCCGTACGTTGCGCTGATCGCCGTAAACGACAACGGATTGTCGAGCATGTTCCATCTCGGCTCCGCCGCGCACAAACCGATCACGACCAGACTCAGCGTGAACAACGTCACGCCATGACCGAGCCAGGCACGCACGCGGCCGCGGTCGTCCGCGATCACCTGACCACCGACGCCGCCTAACGCGAGCAACCAGACATTGCTCAACGGGTGCGTGTAGATCGTGATCTCGTCCCAGTGCGCGGCGCGCATCGCGAACAACGCAGCGAGGCCGAGCGCCACGATCGCCCAACATGCCGCTCGATGTCGCCTCGTCGCGAGCAGCAGTAACAGCGGCGCGACCACGAGATAGAACTGCTCCTCGATCGCGAGGCTCCACAAGTGCGAATAGCGGCCTGGCCAGTAGCGCAGCACCGAGCCGATCCAGATGTTCGACAGGTACGCGAAGTGAAACGGCATGCCGCTCGCGAGTTCCGGATTCGCGAGGCCGAAGGCCATCAGCCCGCACATCACGACGAGCATCAGGTAATAAATCGGAAAGATGCGCACCGTGCGACGAAAAAGAAAGCGCCTGAGTTCAACGCCGAAGCGGCTGTCGCCCGATTCGATGCGCGCGCGCTGCGACGACAGGATGCCGATGATCAGAAAGCCGCTCAGCGCAAAGAAGATCCAGACGCCGAGATGCCCGATCTCGCCGATGCCGCCGAATAGCCGGTGCTGCAGAAACACCATCAACACAGCGATCGCGCGCAATCCATCGAATCCGGCAATTCTGTTTTTCATAAACCCCTATTCGCAAAGCGGCGGAAAAGCACGAAAACATCGTACGGGGAAAAAAGAGCGAAAAAAATCGCACCGCGTGCCCGATGATTTATTTTCGCATCTCACGTCCGCCCATCAATACGGGCGTCCCGGTTTCGTGCATGAAAAGCCGCAAAACTTGCCGCGCTTTCGTTAAGGACGCACCGAGTCTTACCAGTCGCCGACGTCTCGATTTCAGATTGCCGTGGCGAAAGCGAACATCAAAGGCGACTTGTCAGCGCCCTGGCCCGCGGCATACGTGATGGTTGGGAACGGTCTAGTCTTTGTGGTGCGCCCAGGTTTGGGCCGCTGATGCGTGGCCATTCACGCCTTTGCGTGCCGCCGGCGCGCATCCTTCTGGAAGACGAATGGAAAATCCTGGCCACGGTCGTGGACGATCGGTCGAAGTCGATTTCTTTCGCGGTGTCGTGCTCATCGTCATCGTGCTCGATCACATTCCCGGCAGCACGCTCTCGCACCTGATGCTGCACGCGTACGCGTTGTGTGATTCGGCCGAGGTGTTCGTCTTTCTCGGCGGCTATGCATCGGCGGCGGCGTACACGGCGGTGCTTGCGCATCGCGGCGAAAAGGCGGCGCAGCGGCGCTTCGTCAAACGCAGTTGGGAGATTTATCGCGCGTATTTGCTGACGGCGATGCTGACGCTCGTGTCCGGCGCGATTCTCGCGCTGCTCGATCTGAATCGGCCGATGGTAGAAATGACCGGCTGGCTGCCGTTTGCATCGCAGCCGTGGCGCGAGGCATTCGATATCGCGCTGTTGCGCCGGCAACCGTACTTGTCTAGCGTGCTGCCGATGTACGTGCTCTTCGCGCTCTGTGTGCCCGTGATGGTGCCGCTCGCGCGTCGCTCGGCATCGCTTGCGCTTGCCGTGAGCCTCACGGTGTGGGCAGTCGCGCGTCCGCTTGCCGCGTTATTCAGCATTGACGATGTCGCCGGCTGGGCTTTTAATCCGTTTGCGTGGCAGCTGATGTTCGTGTTCGGCATTCTGTGCCGCGTGCAGCCGGCTAGCGAACGTTTTCATGCGAGCCACACCGCGCAGTGGTTCACGCGCGTTGCGGTCGTCGCGGTGCTTGCCTTCGCGATCGTCAAACTTTTCGTGCTGACGCAGCCTTTGCCCGGCACGCACAAGCAGAATCTTTCCGTGGAACGTGTGATCAACTTCATCTTCATCGCGTGGCTCGCCGCCCAGTTCGTGCGGATGGGCAGCATCGCGTGGCTCGCGAGACGGCTGCCCGCGGTGGTGACGGTCGGGCGCACCGGGCTCGTGTGCTTCGTGACCGGCACGCTGGTGTCGTTGATCATCGACACGGCGATGCCGCATTCGTTTCATGGTTTTCGCGGCGTGCTGGCCGGGCTCGGCGGCGACCTCGCGGCAATCGGCGCGCTGCTGATGATCGCGCGCGGCTGGAGCGGCCGGAAGGGGCAGCAGCCGGGCGCGCATGCGAACAGCGCGGGTTACGGATGACACGGCGCGAGCGCGTCGCGCGCATCACGACCACGATGCGCACGACGGGCAGGCTCGTTGGGCTCGCAACCGTGATGAGCGTCGCAGCGCTCGCGTGGCTCGCGATGCATCGCACGGCCGCGATAGCCAAACAAACACCGTTCGCGATGCACTGCGCGGAGTTCGCCGGCATGTGGCTGTCGCCCGACCTGATCGAGATGCCGACGGCCGGCGCGCTGGTCGAAACTGCGGCGATGGTCGAGGCGAGCGCGCCGGGCAATCAGCAAGGCGGCGAGTATTGCCGTATCACGGGCCGCATCAAGGCACTGAATCCAACGACGCCCGATATCCGCTTCGACCTGAATCTGCCGCGTCGCTGGAATGGCCGCGCGTTGCAGATCGGCGGCGGCGGGTACGACGGCGTGATCGTCAGCGGCATCGGCGTGATGCCGTTCTCGCCGGATCGCGCGCCGCTCGCGCAAGGCTATGCAACCTTCGGCGACGACTCAGGGCACGTCGGCGATTCGTCGCTCGCGCAGTTTGGTCTCGTCGATGAAGCGGTGACGAATTTCGGCTACGCGCATCTGAAGAAGACGCACGACGTCGCGCTCGCGTTGATCGCGCGCGCGTACGGCGGGCCGCCGCAACGCATGTATTTCGCCGGTGGCTCGACGGGCGGCCGCGAAGGCTACACGGTGATGCAGCGCTTCCCTGACGACTACGACGGCGTGATCGCGAATTCGCCCTCGCTGAATTTCTCCGGCGTGCGACTGATCGGCGTGAAGCTCGGCCAGGCCGAATACGGCAGACCCGGCGGCTTCGTGCCCCCGGCGCTGCTCGAACGCGTCTATCAACGAACGCTCGAGGTATGTGACCGGCTCGATGGCACGGCGGACGGCATCGTCAGCGACGTCGAAGCGTGTCGCGCGCACGAATCGCAAATCATCGATTCACTGCGTTGCGCGCTGCACACCTCATCGCACGATGCGTGTCTGACCGACGCGCAAATGGCCACCTTGCTGGTGATGCGCGATGGGCTGTCGCTGCCGTATCGGCTCGCGTGGGACGTGAGCGGCTATCGCGGCTATAACGTGTTCCAGGGCACCCGGCTGACGGGCGCGCTCGGGCTCGCGCATCAACCGCAGCGTCAAGCGGCGTTGAGCTTCTATGCGAACGGCTATCTGTTCGCGCAAGGCGACGGCTACCTGCGCTTCTTCGTCGCGCGCGATGCGCATTTCGACTCGTTGACGTTCGATCCGCAACGGCCCGGCAAATATCGCGCGCAACTGCTCGGGCTGTCGGCCACGATCGGCTCGATGAACCCGGACCTGTCGCGCTATATCGCGCACGGCGGCAAGCTGCTCACGCTCCAGGGTCTCGCCGACGAAGTGATCAGCCCGAATCAGACAATCGCGTATCACCACGCGCTGGTCGCGCGCAACGGCCAGGACGCGGTCGATCGATTCATGCGGCTCTACATGGTGCCGGGTTTTCAGCATGGCAACGGCGCGTTCATTCCATCGGTCGATCTGCTCGGCGCGCTCGACGCGTGGGTGACGCGCGGCGTCGCGCCCGAGACGCTGACGGCCACCGACCTCGCCGCGGCGACGAATGGACGCTCGCGGCCGCTGTGCCGCTATCCGACGTTCCCCCGCTATGTCGGCAAAGGCAATGTAAATCTGGCGAGTAGTTTTATCTGTGCGCAGCCTTGACGTGTGAGTCGTCGCAGCACCGGTGCGGACCAGCGAACCGCGCAAGAAGGCAAGAAGACGGCGACGCGGCAACTCCCGATGCCGCGTCGCCTTGGCGAAGCTCGACCGCCGTTACTGCCCGTTCTGCATCGTGCCGTTGTTCATGCCGTTGCCGGTCCCGCTGCGCGTGCCGTTGTTCATGCCATGGCCCGTGCCGCTCGTCGAACGATTGGTCGTTGCGCCGTTCGGCGTTGCGCCGGTGCCGGTGCCCATGCCGCCGCCGGTGCCGGTCACACCCGGCGAACCATAGCCGGAGCCGGTGTTGCCCGGGGTGCGCACCGAGTTGGGTCCGACGCCTGGTGTGGCCGTGCCGCCCGCGCCGCCCGTCGTGCCGCCGCCGGCGCCGATGCCGGTGCCGCCCCCGCCGCCGGCCCCGCCGCTCATGCCGCCGGCAGCGCCGCCGCCGGCGCCTCCCGCACTACCGCCAGCACCGCCACCCGCGCCGCCGCCCGCCTGCGCGTAGACGCCGCCCGACAGGGCCATCACGAGCGCGGAAGCAAAAATCGTTCTGGTCATGCGTTTCATGATTCACCTCCACAAATAGGGTTGATGTCACGCAAGCGCCTGGTCGCTCGCATGACTGAAGCCGCAAGGGATGTGCCTCGGGCGTGCTTCGAGGTCGCTGAAGAACCGCTTGCGCGCGCTGCACGCTTTGGCACTTTCCATTACATTGCGGTTGCGGCGCGCCCGTTCGCGCCGTTTCCTGCCATTCAACAGCGGTGTTTGCCATCGTCGAGTCCATGCAGCCAATCGTTTCGGTCACGAATCTGTCGAAAACCTATGCCAGCGGTTTTCAGGCACTGAAGAACATCAATCTGGCGATCAACCGTGGAGAAATCTTCGCGCTGCTCGGGCCCAATGGCGCGGGCAAGACCACGCTGATCAGCATCGTCTGCGGCATCGTCAACGCGAGCGCAGGCAGCGTGACGGTGGACGGCCACGACATCGGCGCCGACTACCGCGCGGCGCGCTCGCTGATCGGCCTCGTGCCGCAGGAGCTGACCACCGACGCGTTCGAAACCGTCTGGGCCACCGTGTCGTTCAGCCGCGGCCTGTTCGGCAAGCGGGAGAACCCTGCTTACATCGAGAAAGTCCTGCGCGACTTGTCGCTATGGGACAAGCGCAACAACAAGATCATCACGCTGTCGGGCGGCATGAAGCGGCGCGTGCTGATCGCGAAGGCGCTGTCGCATGAGCCGCGCGTGCTGTTTCTCGACGAACCGACCGCCGGCGTCGACGTCGAGCTGCGGCGCGACATGTGGAAGCTCGTGCGCTCGCTCGCCGCGAGCGGCGTGACGATCATCCTGACCACGCATTACATCGACGAAGCCGAGGAGATGGCCGACCGCATCGGCGTAATCAACGCGGGCGAGATCATGCTGGTCGAAGAGAAGACCGAGCTGATGCGCAAGCTCGGCAAGAAGCAGTTGACGCTGCAACTGGACAGCCCGCTCGACGAGGTGCCGGCTTCGCTCGCCGGCTACGGGCTTGCGGTCGCGAACGGCGGCAACGAACTGACCTACACCTATGAAGGCGAGGGCGGCCGCACCGACATCATCGCGCTGCTGAAATCGCTCGACGACACGGGCATCCGCTTCAAGGACCTGCACACCACGCAGAGTTCGCTCGAAGACATTTTCGTCAGCCTGCTGCGAGGGGACCAATGAACATCTACGCAATGCGCGCAATCTACAAGTTCGAAATGGCGCGCACGTGGCGCACGCTGATGCAAAGCATCATCGCGCCGGTGATTTCCACTTCGCTTTACTTCGTCGTGTTCGGTTCGGCGATCGGCTCGCGTATCAAGGAAGTCGAGGGCATCAGCTACGGCGCGTTCATCGTGCCGGGGCTGATCATGCTGTCGCTGCTGTCGCAAAGCATCGCCAATGCGTCGTTCGGGATTTATTTTCCGCGTTTCACCGGCACGATCTACGAGCTGCTGTCGGCGCCCGTATCGTATCTGGAGATCGTCGTCAGCTATGTGGGCGCGGCCGCCACCAAGTCGATTCTGCTCGGGCTGATCATTCTGGCGACCGCTGCGCTGTTCGTGCCGTTGCAGATCATGCATCCATTCTGGATGGTGCTGTTTCTCGTGCTGACGGCCGTCACGTTCAGTCTGCTCGGCTTCATCATCGGCATCTGGGCCGACAGCTTCGAAAAGCTGCAACTGGTGCCGCTCCTGATCGTCACGCCGCTCACGTTCCTCGGCGGCGCCTTTTACTCGGTGAACATGCTGCCGCCGTTCTGGCACGGCGTCACGCTGTTCAATCCGATCGTCTATCTGGTTAGCGGCTTTCGCTGGAGCTTCTACGAGCTGGGCGACGTCGACGTCGGCCTCAGTCTCGCCATGACACTGCTTTTCCTCGCCGTGTTCCTCGTGATCGTCGGCTGGATCTTCAGGACCGGCTATCGCTTGAAAAGCTGATAAGACCGCGCGATCGGCAGAGGGCGCGACAGCGAACAGCCGTCGCGCCCTCTTGATCGATGCGCGGTGACGCCAGCTACGACAGATACGCCTGCGCGACATTGATCAACTGCACGCGGTTGCGCACATTGAACAGTTGCCGCAAGCGCCGCAGATGGTAATCGACGTTATGCGGTGACAGCCCGAGGAAATACGCGATTTCCTTGTCACGCTGTCCCTGCACGACCGCCTTCAGCACCGCATGCTGCAGCTTGCTCAGCGCGACGCGCTGCTGCTGCGTGGGCGCGATGCCAATCACGCTTTTCGCGTGCATCAAGATGAACTCGTGAATCGTATGCGCGAACATCAGCGTTTCCGCAACGATCGATTCGGTCATCCAGCGCGGGTTGCCGATCTCCGAGTTGAAGCACAGGCTCGCGCTCAGCTCCGGCTCGGGCAGCGGCATCTGCGTGAGAATGCCGCTTTTGCGCCCGGTCGCCTCCAGCATGTCGATCAGGGCGCCGAGCCGCTCACTGCGCAACTGCGCGCGCGGCAGGTCGGCGCGCAGATCGGCGGTATTCCACAGAAACGGCATGCCGGTCGGCGACGCGAGCGTGACGCGCGGGTCGAGTTCGAAATAGCGCTCGCGGAAATAGCGCGCGAGCCACGCCTGCGACTCGTAGCTCGTCAACACGAACATCGTCTTGTGATGCGACGACGTGCGCGTGGCGGTATAGCTGAACGAGTCGAAGCCCAGCTGCCTGATGCGCTGGCGCACGAACTCCATGCGGTCCTGCGCGCTGCCGAACCGTCCCAGCGGACTGATCAGCGGCGCGGCCCGGCGCGCCGCGGGCGACGGCGTGCCGATCTCCTCCTCGGTGAACAGAGTCAGGAAGCCACTGCGCGTCGCACCATTCGCGGCGCGCACAGACGTCTTCGATGCTTCAGCCGCGTGGGCTGAATTGGCGGCGTGCCGCGCGCCGGCCGGGTAAGCCGGTTGGGCGGACGCCGCTCTCGGGTTTGCTGCCGACGCGTGCCCGGCTTCGCCTTGCGGCGAGCCGGTCAGCCATTGCGGCAGCGTATCGCATTCATGTTCCATGAAACGGTAGCTCCGGCGTTCTAAACGCGTGAAAGACGACAACCTCAATGATTAGCGATTTCGTGAAATGTCGGTAGCCGGTTCCTTGCTATCATTTTTGCGATCTTGCGCTGACAGTGGACCGGCAATACAGGTACGGCGGCGCTTCTCCTTCCATACGGCACCTCCTTCGAAGGGATGTGATGGCACGAATTCCCCAACTCACGACGACGCTCGCCTACGATCGCTACATGGCCGGCCAGCGACTCGTGTCGAGCGTGGATCGCGAGTGGCGGCATCTGGTGCTGCGCTCGTATCTCGAGCCGGCGCGGCAAGACCTGCTCGAAGCGCCCGGTTTGCGCGACTTCACGCTGATGACGCTCGCGAGCGGCGCCGAGCATCTCGAACGCAACCTCGGCGGGCGCTGGCAAAGCGCCGATATGCGCGTGAACGACCTGTGGTTCGTGCCGCCCGCGCCAATCTCGTGGCGCTGGCATTCGCTGAGCGACGAGCCATTGTCTACGCTGCACGTGCACATCGAGCGCGATTTGATCGACAGCGTCGCGCAACAGCTGGGGCTCGACGCGTCGCGCGAACTGTCGCTCGGCGACGCGATGCGCTTCAACGATCCGCTGATCGCCGCGCTGCTTGCCGCGCTGCATCGCGCCGCCCGCGATCCGGCCGATTCGCGTCTGTATGTCGATACGCTGGTTCATGCTCTCGCCGCGCACCTGCTGCAGCACTATTCGGGCGGCAACGGCGCGCGACGCGGCAGCGCGACGTGGACCGAACGGCTGGTGCCGCGCCGGATTCGGCGAGTGACCGACTACATCCGAGCCAATCTCGCCGAAGATCTGGCGATCGCCGAACTGGCCGAGCAGGCCGGCCTAAGCAGTTTTCATTTTGCTCGGGTGTTTCGCCGCGAAACCGGGGAGACGCCGCATCAGTTCGTCACGCGCTTGCGGCTCGAGGAAGCTGCCAGGCTGCTGCGCGCGACGGATCGAACCGTGCTGCAAATTGCGCTCGAAGTTGGCTTCGAGAATGCCAGTCATTTTTCCGTGCAGTTCAAACGTGGCTATGGCGCGACGCCGCTCGCCTACCGACTGCGCGGCTGATACGCACGCCGGCTGCGACGGCGAGCCCTTGTTCCAATCGGAATCACGCACTTGCGCAGTGTGCGTTGCATTGCGCAGCTTGCAAACTACGAACTTTCGTGGCGGCGCGTCGTGAAAACTGGCATGGCCGCTCGCGCAAGCCTTTGCCGCTGGGCCGGCCGTCCGCAACCGATCTGGTCTAACTGGCCTGACCGGCGCGCGGGCAACTGTACCTGTCGAATGCTTGCATCGGACGACAGAATCGAATCGCCTTTCGGACCTCACACACAGGATGACACGCTCGATGACCCGACTCAAAATGACCGCCTGCGGCCACACCTTTATCGCCGAAACGCACCCCGATGCGCCCCAGACCGTGGCCGCGTTCCTGGCGCTTCTGCCGTATCGGCAGAAGCTGATCCATGTGCGCTGGAGCGGCGAGGGTTGCTGGGTGCCGCTCGGCGAATTCCGGCTCGAAACCGACGGTGTCGCGGTCGGCTTTGAGAATCACACGAGCCATCCATCGGTCGGCGACATCCTGTTCTATCCGGGCGGCTATAGCGAGACCGAGATCATCCTCGCGTATGGCTCGTGCTGCTTCGCGAGCAAGCTGGGGCAGCTTGCGGGCAATCATTTTCTGACGATCGTCGAAGGCAAGGAAAAACTGCGCGAACTCGGCACCAAGGTACTCTGGGAAGGCGCGCAGGAAGTGGTGTTCGAGAGGCTTTGAGCCGGGCGGCATCTCTTTGCTGGGCATAGGCGATGCTGGTTCGAAGAGCTGCGTGCGATCCGGCACCGATCACGCGCGCGACGTACTCGACACCGTCTGGACCGCCCGGCGAGGAGCAGCAAATGCGAGGAATAAATGACAAGGTATGCGCTGTAGTTTTTGCCATATCGACCACGTTGCTCGCGGCCTGTGGCGGGGGCGGCAACGGCGGTGGCGGGCCGGGTAGCGGCAGCAGCACGACGAGCGGGCCGGCCGGTGGCGTCAAGCTGCAGGTGGTGTCGTTCGGCGACAGCCTATCGGACGTCGGCACCTATGCACCGCTCGCGAGCGCCGTGAACGGCGGGCGATTCACGACCAATCCCGGCCAGATCTGGGCTCAGGACGTCGCGCAATATTACGGCGATACGCTCAGCGCGGCGTTCACGATCGATCTCACGCACAAGCTGAGTGCGCAAAGCGGCTTCGGTTATGCGGAAGGCGGCTCGACGGTGGCGACACCGGCGAACCAGTACGAATATCTGAGCGACGTCATCGGCGACATCGAAATGCCTGTGAATCAGCAGCTGTCGAGCTATCTGAGCGCTCACGGCAGCTTCAACGCCAATCAGCTCGTGCTCGTATGGGCGGGCGCGAACGATGTGCTTCGCGCCGGCAACCTGCCCGCCGCGGCGCCGATCGTGCAGGCGGCGGCCACGACGCTCGCCCAGCTCGTCGGACAGATCGTGCAGAACGGCGGCGCGCATGTGGTGGTGATCAATCTGCCGAATATCGGGCTATCGCCGAAGGGGCTCGCTTCGGCCGATGGTGGCGCGAACCTCACGCAGTTGTCGCAGCTTTTCAACGGCACGTTGAATACCGCGCTGCAAAGCGATGGGCTGCAGTCGAAGGTGATCGAGGTCGATTCGTACACGTGGACGAATCAGGTCATCGGAGATTTTCAGGCGAACGGTTTTTCGGTGTCGAACACGGGGCAGGCCTGCGATCCGAGGAAAACGCCCGATGACACCGCGCTGCTATGCTCGCCGGCGACCTATGTGACGGCCAATGCGGATCAAACGTACATGTTCGCCGATGACCTTCATCCGACGACGCATATGCACGCTTTGTTCGCGCAGTTCGTCGAGCAGCAGATCGCGCGTAGTGGGTTGGGGCGGTGACGGGGGGCGGTGAGACTAGCGACGCGGCACGCTATCTGCACCCCGCCCTCAACCAGGCCGGGGTGCGCATGACATCAGATCATCACTTGAACAACTTCGTCGCCTGCGACAACGTATTGATCACGCCCCACGCAAGCGGAATCATCACGTACAGCCAGAACACCACCAGCTTCGCCTTGCTAGTCGGATGGACGGTTTGAACGGTCGACATACGGATCTCCTCACGCGCCTTTGGCGACTTGTGCATCGGTCATGTGGTGCTTTGCATCCACGCGCTTGACCAGCAGGTTGCAGATAAAGCCGATCACCAGCAGCACCGCCATGATGTGCACGGTCATCGTGTACGCGTCCGCTTTCGCGACGCCGTTCGCGACTTCATACGCGCGGATGTAGTTGACGAGCACCGGACCCGCGACGCCCGCCGCGGCCCACGCTGTCAACAGACGCCCATGAATGCCACCGACGAACGTCGTGCCGAACATGTCGGCGAGATAGGCCGGCACCGTCGAGAAGCCGCCGCCATACATCGACAGGATGATGCAGTACGTCAGCACGAACAGCGCAATCTGCCCGTTCGTGGCAAAGCTGGGCACGAGGTAGTACAGCACCGCGCCGAGTACGAAAAAGATGTAATACGTGTTCTTGCGACCGACCCAGTCCGACGCCGACGCCCAAACGAAACGCCCACCCATGTTGAACAGCGACAGCAGCCCGACGAAGCCGGCAGCCGCCGCCGGCGTCACCGTGTTCTTGAAGCTCTCCTGGATCATCACCGAGGCCTGGCCGAGAATACCGATGCCAGCCGTCACGTTCAGGAACAGCACGAGCCAGATCAGATAGAACTGCGGTGTCTTCAGCGCCTGATCGATATGCACGTGGTTGAGCGAGATCAACCGGTTCTGCTTGGCCGCGGGCGGTGTCCAGCCGGCCGGCTTCCAGTCGGCGGGCGGCACGCGGATCGCGAGCGCGCCGATCGTCATCGAGATGAAGTAGACGATGCCGAGCACGACGAAGGTCTCCGCGACGCCGACGCTCGTCGCGCTATGAAAGCGGTTCATCAGCGCAACGGACAACGGCGCTGCGATCATCGCACCGCCGCCGAAGCCCATGATCGCCATGCCGGTCGCCATGCCGCGGCGGTCCGGAAACCAGCGGATCAGCGTCGATACCGGCGATACGTAACCGAGCCCCAGCCCGATGCCGCCGATCACGCCGTAGCCGAGGTACAGCAGCACGATCTGATGCAGATACACGCCGAGCGCGGAGACGAGGAAGCCGCCGCCGAAACAGCATGCGGCCGTGAACATGGTGCGGCGCGGGCCGACGTGTTCGAGCCATTTGCCCGCGAATGCGGCCGACAAACCGAGGAACACGATCGCAAGCGAAAAGATCCAGCCGAGCGCGGTCAGCGACCAGTCATCGGGCGCGGACTGCGTAATACCGATCACTTTGGTCAGCGGTCCGTTGAACACCGAGAACGCGTAGGCCTGACCGATGCATAGATGCACGGCGAGCGCGGCGGGCGGGACCATCCAGCGCGAAAAACCGGGCTGCGCGATCGTGGCCTGCTTGGAAAAGAATGGGGCCGAGCCTCGTTGGCCGCCCGGTTCGCTGATACTGCTCATAGTGGGTCTCCTTCCTTCCGGTTGTTCTGTTGACGGCGCGCCGTGGCCCATTTTCCGGGGCGGCGCAGTGTAACGCGCCGAAGCCGTCTCGTCATCGCTATATGTATTTATATTTCATATGACGCGTGCTCACACACCCGAAGTCGCGCCTGGCTCGACAATAGGACGTGGACGACGGCTTCGCAATATGAACTGCGCAGTCATAAGGTGCGATCCTGGGGAAGTACGGGGCCGAACGTGAAGCGCAAGTCGCGATGCAAAGCGAGCGGGCCGGCGCGGCCTGTTCGCCGCGCCGGCCCGTCGCTCGTCGACGGCGAATTCCGCCGGTGTCAGTCGATGTTGCGTCCGGTCTTCATGCGTGCTGCGACGAGCACCGAAATCAGACAGCCGATGGCCAGATACGCGGCTACCGGATGCCACGAGCCGCCCGCGAAGCTGACCAGCGCGACCGCGATGAAGGGCGTGAAGCCGCCGCCGACCACGCTCGCCACCTGATAGCCGACGCCCGCGCCGCTATAGCGGTACTCGGTGCCGAACAGCTCGGTGAACATCGGCTGCTGAACGCTGACGACCATGTCGTGCGCGATGTTGGCGAGCATCACCGCGAATACGACGATCCATACGGTCGAACGCGCTTCGAGCGCGACGAAGAAAGGTACCGCGCTGAACACGCCGACCAGCGCGCCGATCATATAGATGCGACGGCGACCGAAGCGGTCCGCGAGCCACGCGAAGCACGGAATCGTCACGCAGCTGAGTGCGCCGACGACGAAGCCGATCGTCAGGAAGAACTCGCGCGGCATGTGCAGGTTCGCGGTCGAGTAGCTCAGCGCAAACGCGGTCACGATGTACATCGTGAACAGCTCGGCGAGCCGCAGCGCAATGATCAGCAGAAACGCCTTCGGATGGCGCAGCAGCGCTTCGACGATCGGCAGGCGCACGCGGCGCTCGCCATGCTGGCCGACTTTCTCGACGAACTCTTGCGACTCCTCCATGCTCGAGCGGATCCACAGCGCGATCAGCACCAGCACGACGCTGAACAGGAACGGTAGACGCCAGCCCCAGCTGAGGAATGCGGCGTTGTCCATCGAGCGGCTGATCAGCGCGACGAGTCCCGTCGACAGCACGAGCCCGACGCCGTAGCCGACCTGCACGCCGCTGCTGTAAAAGGCCTTCTTTTTCTCGGGCGCGCTTTCGACGGCCATCAACGCCGCGCCGCCCCATTCGCCGCCGACCGCGAAGCCCTGGATCGCGCGCAACGTGACGAGCAGCACCGGCGCTACCCAGCCGATCGTCGAAAACGCCGGCAGCAGACCGATCGCGGCCGTCGACAGACCCATCATCATCACAGTGAGCACGAGCATGCGCTTGCGTCCGAGCCGGTCGCCGTAGTGACCGAACACGAAGCCGCCGAGCGGGCGAAACAGGAAGCCGACGCCGAAGGTCGCGAACGCGGCGAGCGTGCCCATCGCCGGGCTAACCTTGGGGAAGAATTCGGCGTTGAACACGAGCGCGGCGACGATGCCATATAGCAGGAAGTCGTACCAGTCGACCACGGCGCCGATGAAGCTGCCGAGTGCGGCCTTGCGAGCCTGACTGCGCGAGTTGCGGTGAGTGGCCACGGCGGCCTGCGGATGGGTCGTGCTCATTAGGTCTCCTCGGATTTGCGGTATTCGAACGGTTCGCGCCGCGTTGCCAATGGGTTTGAACGTCCGGGAAGGTTAATGACCCGATGCGAATTCCACAATCCGCGCGATCGTAAAGTGCGCGGTTATCGCACGCGGCTGCGCGCATAGCGCGCGTTTTGCGCGTTAACACCGACCGCTTTGGAGCTTCGCGATGAGTTGTGCCGGCGGATCCACCGGAGTCTGCGCGGCGTGCTAACGTTGCATGTAGTCTCCGAACAACGCGCATTGATATACTACATACCGAATATTGAAAAATGCGGCGCCGCAGCATATGATTGAGGATCTATTTTTCAATCGTCTGGAGTTACACGTGGAATTCGTGCACCTCGCGCTGTTCGCCGTTGCTGTCGTTGGGTTGGGCTGTGCCGCCACCGTTGTGCTGACCGACTGGATCCCCGAATCGGTTGCGGCGCTTGCATCGCAACATGGCCGCTTCGTGGGGCTGAGCGAGCAGCGCGGCAAAACAGCGGCGCCGAATCGCGCGCGTGTTCAAGCAGAGGCGATGAATGTCGTCAGAATTTCCAACTGAAACAGTGGCCACCCCGTTGACCCTGTCGCTGCAGCCAATCGGCGCGAGTGCGAGCTTGCGCGACCAGGCGTATGCGATGCTGCGCCAGGCCATCGCCGACGCGGACATATACCAGAATCGCGAAGAAATCCGTCTCGACGAGCGCGTGCTCAGCGAATCGCTCGGCGTGAGCCGCACGCCGGTGCGCGAGGCGATGACACTGCTCGAACAGGAGGGTTTCCTGCGCATGGTGCCGCGGCGCGGCATCTACATCGTGCGCAAGAGCAAGCGCGAAATCGTCGAGATGATCCAGATGTGGGCTGCGCTCGAAAGCATGGCCGCGCGCCTCGCCACGCTGCACGCGACCGACGAGGAAATCGGCCGCTTGCGCCATATGTTCGACAATTTCCGCGATACGACGCCGGCCGAGCATATCGCCGAGTATTCGGACGCGAACATCGCGTTCCATCAGGCCATCGTCGAGCTGTCGAAGTCGCAGATCATCCTCGACACGATCAAGAACATCTTCATCCACGTGCGCGCGATCCGGCGCATGACCATCTCGCAGAGCGACCGGGCCGCGCGCTCGATCGTCGATCATCTGCGCATCATCGAGGCGCTCGAGAAGCGCGATACCGAACTCGCCGAGCGGCTCACGCGCCAGCATTCGCTCGACCTCGCCGCGTTCGTCGAAGCCAATTGCGATTTCCTCGATTGATGGCGGCGTAGACGCCTGATTACCTGCGGATTCAACAAGCCCGTGGTGTTCATTCACTGCGGGCTTTTTTACGTGCGCGCGCCTCGCGCGTCTCGCTGGCTGCTGCGGCGGCGCATGAAGGACAAGGGCGCGCTCGCCGCACTGCGGGATAAACCGCGCTTGACGGCGTCAAAAATATGGTATGTGATATATCAACACTACCATTGCGTACCTGACTGACGAGGAGACGACCATGTCCGCAGTTGTTTCAACCCTGAGTCCGGCCACGGCCACCACCACTGCCGACGACACGCTGAAGCAAAAGGCCCGCGACGCGGGCGTCGTGTCGGGTGGCCACCTGGTCGCGAAGGCGCTGAAACACGAGGGCGTCGACACGATCTTCACGCTGTGCGGCGGCCACATCATCGATATCTACGACGGTTGCGTCGACGAAGGCATCCGCATCATCGACGTGCGTCACGAGCAGGTCGCCGCGCATGCGGCCGACGGCTACGCGCGCCAGACCGGCAAGCTCGGCTGCGTGGTGACGACCGCCGGTCCCGGGTGCACGAACGCGGTGACCGGCATCGCCACCGCGTTCCGCTCGGAAAGCCCGATCCTGCACATCGGCGGGCAGGGCGCGCTCACGCAACACAAAATGGGCTCGCTGCAGGACCTGCCGCACGTCGACATCATGGCGCCGATCACGAAGTTCGCCGCGAGCGTGTCGAGCACCGAGCGCGTCGCGGACATGATCTCGATGGCTGCGCGCGAGTGCTTCAACGGCGCACCCGGTCCCGCCTACCTGGAAATTCCGCGCGACGTGCTCGACCGCGAAGTCGACGCGGCGCGCGCGATCGTGCCGCAGCCGGGCCGCTATCGCGCGTCGACGAAATCGATCGGCGATCCGCGCGACATCGAGAAACTCGCGGACCTGCTGGTCGATGCCGAACGGCCTGCGATCCTGTACGGTCAGCAGGTGTGGACCGCGCGCGGTCACGAGGAAGCGATCGCGCTGCTGCGCGGCGTCGAGATTCCCGGCTATTTCAACGGCGCGAGCCGCGGGCTGCTGCCGCCCGGCGATCCGCATCACTTCGATCGCACGCGTTCGCAGGCGTTTGCGAATGCCGACGTGCTGATCGTGGTCGGCACGCCGTTCGATTTCCGCATGGGCTACGGTCGACGTATCAGCAAGGAATTGACGCTCGTCCAGATCGATATGGACTATCGGACGGTCGGCAAGAATCGCGATATCGATCTGGGCCTCGTCGGCGATCCGGGCGCGATTCTCGCCGCGGTGCTGCAAGCCGCGAGCGGTCGACTCAAGGACGACAAGCGCCAGGCGCGCCGCAAATGGATGGCGCAGTTGCGCGACGCCGAGGCGAGCGCGACCGAAAAACTGATGCCGCTATTCCGCTCGAACAGCACGCCGATTCATCCGTATCGCGTCGCGTACGAACTCAACGAGTTCCTGTCCGACGACACCGTCTATATCGGCGACGGCGGCGACGTCGTAACGATCTCCGCGCAAGCGGTGCGGCCGCGCCGCCCGGGGCAGTGGATGGACCCGGGCGCGCTCGGCTCGCTCGGCGTCGGTACCGGCTTCGCGCTCGCCGCGAAGCTCGCGCATCCGCACAAGGAAGTGCTCTGCTATTACGGCGACGGCTCGTTCGGTATGACAGCGTTCGACATGGAAACCGCGAACCGCTTCGGCGCACCGTATCTCGCGGTCATCGGCAACAACTCGGCGATGAATCAGATCCGCTACGGCCAGCTTGCCAAGTACGGCGAAGAACGCGGCAACGTCGGCAATCTGCTCGGCGACGTGCCGTTCAGCAAATTCGCCGAAATGCTCGGCGGCTATGGCGAGGAAGTGCGCGATCCCGCGCAGATCGCGAGCGCGCTACAGCGTGCGCGCGAAGCGATTCATCGCACCGGCCGCTCGGCGGTAGTCAACATCTGGGTCGACCCGCGCGAATACGCACCGGGCACGAAGAACCAGACCATGTACAAATAACCCTCATCGTTCAGGAGATACGACATGGCCAAGGCACTCGACGGTGTGCGCATCCTCGATTTCACGCATGTGCAATCGGGGCCGACCTGCACGCAATTGCTCGCATGGTTCGGCGCGGACGTGATCAAGGTGGAACGGGCAGGCGCGGGCGACATCACGCGCGAGCAGCTGCGCGATATCCCCGACGTGGATAGCCTGTACTTCACGATGCTCAATCACAACAAGCGCTCGATCACGATCGATACCAAGCACCCGGAAGGCAAGCAGGTGCTCGAAGCGTTGATCCGGAAATGCGATGTACTGGTCGAAAACTTCGCACCGGGCGCGCTCGACAGGATGGGCTTCAGCTGGGAGCGGATTCAGGAATTGAACCCGCGCATGATCGTCGCGTCGGTGAAGGGTTTCGGCCCCGGTCCTTACGAGGACTGCAAAGTGTATGAAAACGTCGCGCAATGCGCGGGCGGCGCGGCGTCGACCACCGGCTTCGACGACGGGCCGCCGGTCGTGACCGGCGCGCAGATCGGCGATAGCGGCACGGGTCTGCATCTCGCGCTGGGTATCGTCACCGCGCTTTATCAACGCACGCACACCGGACGCGGCCAGCGCGTGCTCGCGGCCATGCAGGACGGCGTGCTCAATCTGTGCCGCGTCAAACTACGCGATCAGCAGCGGCTCGACCGCACCGGCGTGATGAAAGAGTATCCGCAATACCCGAACGGCACGTTCGGCGAGGCGGTGCCGCGCGCGGGCAATGCGTCGGGCGGTGGGCAGCCTGGCTGGATTCTGAAGTGCAAGGGGTGGGAGACCGACCCTAACGCCTACATCTACTTCATCACGCAGGCGCCCGTGTGGGCGAAGATCTGTAACGTGATCGGCAAGGAGGAGTGGGCCACGGACCCCGCCTATGCGACGGCCCCTGCGCGTCTGCCGCGATTGAAGGAAATCTTCGCCGAGATCGAACGCTGGACGATGACGAAGACCAAGTTCGAGGCGATGCAGATCCTGAACAAACACGACATTCCCTGCGGCCCGATCCTGTCGATGAAGGAAATTGCCGAGGAGCCGTCGCTGCGCAAGACCGGCACGATCGTCGAAGTCGATCATCCGAAGCGCGGCAAGTATCTGAGCGTGGGCAATCCTATCAAGCTGTCCGACAGCCCGACCGACGTCAAGCGCTCGCCGCTGCTTGGCGAACATACCGATGAAGTCATGGCGGAGCTCGGTTATTCGACCGAGCAGATCACGGCGCTGCGCACGGCTGGCGCGATCTAGGAGCGAGGCATGCAGACGTGGATGCGGTTCATGTCGGGCGATGGCGGCATCGTGTTCGGTCGTGTCGAAGGCGCCTATCTGCACGAGTACGAAAGTCTCGCGCAGCCGGTGGCGACCGGCGCGGTACTGTCACTGCGTGCATTGACGCCACTGGCGCCGTGCGCGCCCGGCAAGATCGTCGCGCTGTGGAACAACTATCACGCGCTCGCGGCGAAGCTCGACAAACCCGTGCCGACGCATCCGCTGTTTCTGCTGAAACCGGCGGCGTCGGTGATCGGCGCGGGCGAGCCGATCCGCCGGCCGCGTCACTACGCGGGAAAAATCGTCTACGAAGGCGAGCTCGGCATCGTGATCGGCAAGCGTTGTCGCGATGTGGATATGCAGCAAGCGGAGGCGGCGATCTTCGGCTACACGCTCGTCAACGACGTCACCGCCGCTGATTTGCTCAACGAGAATCCGCATTTTCCGCAGTGGTGTCGCGCGAAGGGTTTCGATACGTTCTGCTGTGTGGGTCCGGCCATCGTCTCCGGTTTCGACTGGCGGGCGGCGCGCTTGTTGACGACGCTCGATGGCGTCGAGCGTCAGAACTATCCGCTTGCCGATATGGTCTTTTCGCCGGCCGAGCAGGTGAGTCTGATCTCGCAGGATCTGACGCTCGAACCCGGCGACGTGATCGCGTGTGGCACCTCGGTGGGCGTGGGGTCCATCAGGGACGGTGCAACGGTGTCGATCACCATCGATGGGATCGGCACGCTGACCAATACCTTGAGCGCGGCGAAGCGTGACGAGCCACAGCGATTGGGCGATACCGCGAAGGTCGTTTGACGAAGAACGGGCCGCGCAGCCGTGCGCTGGTGCCGTTCGCATCACGGAGGATCACGCATGCCGCAAGCCTGTGGGAGTGCCGTGTGGATGGATCTGTCGTTGCTGCTCGCCGTGGCCGTCAGCATTGCGTTGGTCGCGGTGCTGACGCGCAGCAGGCCCCGGATGGTTGCATTGCTGGGCGGCGGCATGGGTTTGGCGGTCATGTCGACAGGTTTCACGCGCTATCTGTCGGCAGCGGCGTGTGAGAACACCGAGCGCATCGAACTATTTGCCGCCGTATCGATTGGCGCGCTGATCTTCGCAACCTCCGCGATTACGCTCTGCAGGTTGCACGGCGTGTTGCAACTCGATGCAGTCGCACGGCCGGGACATCACGTCGTCAATCTGTTTTCGCTGCTGTTGTGCGGATGGCTCGGCTACGGCTTCATCACCGAACACGCGCAGCCGGATGGACTCGCGGCCTTGCTCGCAGCGGGCGCGCTGGCGATGGCAATGGGCGCGCATCTGATGCTGAGCCGGGAGTACTCGGTCGATCCCCCTCACAGGGCGGGACGCGACGGGTGCGCACTGCGCACGCATTCCTTCGCCGCGCGCAGCGATGGCGTGACGATCGGCAAGCCGGGCCTGCTCGCGAACATCGAGTGGCATGGCGGCGACGAGCAGAGGTGGGCGCTTCGCGAGGTCGTGCCGTCGACGATGGGTGTGAGCACCTACGCAGATCGAAGAGGAGGGCGGGACGGTAGACGCGGCAATGGCCGGCAGCGCGACTGTGCCCGCAAATGTACGCACAAGCGGCCTGCTCATTTCACTACGCGCGCTGATCAATGATGATGCATGCGACGCTGACGGAGCGAATTGCCAGTAGCGAAGACGGCGGGACGATGATCCCGCCGCCCGAGTCTTCGGCAGTGCTTTTATTCACCGACTGCCGGCGCGAATTCGCTATAGTACTGCGTCTTCCTGTGCAGAATCAGTTGCGCGAGAAAGTCGGCATCGTACGCGCGATGCAGGTGACTGTGATAGCGCTCGATATAAGCGGTGATTCGCGCCAACTCGCCGTTGAACTCTTTGAGCATGTCGAATGTGGCGCGATCCCACCGAAACCTCAGCCCAAGGTCACTGAAGGCAGCATTGTAGGCGCTCAGATGCGCATCGTCGGGATGGTCTTCGTGGTCCGCCGCGGCTGTGCGAGCGTTGCGTGTGGTGATGCGGGATTCAACCGGAGCGTGGTTCATGATCGGCCTCCTCGGCTCGCAAGTGAAAGAACTCGCTTGCAGCATAGAAGTCGCGATCGATTTGCAATAGTTAAAGTTTTATTGGCTTTCCATAGCTTACGGCTTATGCACGGTCAATTCCTTCACGCGCGTGATCTTTTCGATCAGAGCGGCGCCTTCTTCCATCAGGAAGCGTTTGAAGGCGACGGCAACCGGCGGCAGACGTTTATTCTTCCTATGCACGACGTACCAATTGAGCATGACCGGGAAGCTCTCGACGTCGAGCACGACCAGATGCCCCAGTTGCAACTCGAGGCTGATCGTATGGGCGGACAGAAACGCGATGCCCATTCCGGCAATGACCGCCTGCTTGATCGTCTCGGTGCTCTTGATCTCCATGGCAATCTTCAGATTGGACAGGCGGCCGGCGAAACCTTCTTCCATCGAATTCCAGGTATCGGAGCCGCGTTCGCGCACGATGAACGCTTCGTTCGCGAGTTGACTGAAGCGGATATTGCGCTTGTGAGCAAGCGGGTGGGTGGGCGCCGCGACGATCACGTAGGGATGCGGCGCGAACGGTTCATTGGTCGCGTCGGTCTCGTGCGGAGGACGCACCATCACAGCCAGGTCGGTCTGATTGGTCGCCAGTTGATGCAGCAATTCTTCGCGGTTGTGCACCGCGAGATTCAGATCCACACCGGAATAGCGACGCGTGAATTCGGCGAGAAGCCGCGGGAAAAAATAGTCGCCGGCGCTGATGACAGCGACATTCAGCTTTCCGCCGGAGACGCCCTTCAACTGACTCATCGCTTCGTCGACTTCATGGAACTGCTGCATGATCGCGCGGCTGTAATGGAGCATTTCGGTGCCGGCCGGCGTCAGATAGATCTTTTTGCCGAGTTGCTCGAACAGAGGCAGCCCCGCATGTTCCTCGAGTTGCCGAACCTGGGTGGAGACGGCCGGCTGAGTCAGATGCAATTCCTCGGCAGCGCGCGAAAAACTCAGGTGGCGTGCCACCGTTTCAAAGACCTTCAGCTGCCGCAGCGTTGCGTTGCGCATCGTCATGGTCAATGTATAAGGAACTGTGAATCGACATAATAACAAACTTTAATTATGCGTAATTCAGCAATGACCCTAGCATGAAACGTATAAGAAGCCGAATTGCCGCTACTGTAATGCGAGGGTTAACGCATAGATATGGGGTTGGCGGATTCAAAAGCTGGGAATAAGCTGCAATGCTTACCGCGTGAAACGTCGTTCTGGTCCGAAAAAAGCAAAAACTTGATCGAAGAGGAATTCGGGCGCTCGCGGAAAAGCACCAAAAGCATCAAGTCATATCTTCCCCGAATAGCGAGCTTTCGGGTCATAACGATAAGGCGGGACGCATCCAGCGCGGCGCGTAGCCGGCTGCACTAAATATATAGTGGAGACAAGGCTCATGGACGATATCACCCAGCAATCGACGACCCGCAATTCCTGGCGTAACCGATGGTGGCAACTCGTCATCGGCATGGTGTGCATGGCGCTGGTGGCGAATCTGCAATATGCGTGGACGTTATTCGTGGCTCCCATGCATGCGCGGCATCACTGGAGCGAGGCGTCGATCCAGCTCGCGTTTTCGATCTTCATTCTGACGGAGACGTGGCTCGTGCCGTTCGAGGGTTGGCTCGTCGATCGATTCGGGCCCCGCCCGGTGGTGGCAGCCGGCGCCGTATGCGCGGGTTTGTCGTGGATTCTCAATTCGCATGCGACGACACTTGGCATGTTGTATTTCGCCGCGGTGATTGGCGGGATAGGCGCGGGCGGTGTGTACGGAACATGCGTCGGCAATGCGCTCAAATGGTTTCCCGACCGGCGCGGTCTCGCGGCGGGTTTGACGGCGGCGGGCTTTGGCGCAGGCGCGGCGCTGACGGTGATTCCGATTGCGAACATGATTACGCGCCGCGGCTATGAAGACACGTTCCTGTTCTTCGGCATCGTGCAAGGCGTCAGCATTCTGCTGCTCGCAATGCTCCTGACCCGGCCGATCCTGCGTCAGCAAGGGGCACGCAAGAGCCGCTTCGCGGTCTCGAAAGTCGATTTCACCTCGCGCCAGATGATCAAAACGCCGGTGTTCTGGGTGATCTATGCGTCGTTCGTCGCGGTCGCGGCGGGCGGTTTGATGGCGACCGCGCAGATCGGACCGATCGCGAAAGACTGGGGCATAGCGCGCATTCCGATGTCGGTCTTCGGCGCGACGTTGCCGCTGCTGACTCTCACGCTGTCGATCGACAATATCTTCAACGGCTTGACGCGTCCGTTGTCCGGCTTCATTTCCGACAAGATCGGCCGTGAAAACACGATGTTCGTGATCTTCATCGGCGAGGGGCTCGCGTTGCTCGGCATGATGCAGTTCGGCACCAATCCGTATGCGTTCATGGTCTTTGCCGCGCTGATCTTCCTGTTCTGGGGCGAGATCTTCTCGATCTTCCCGGCGACTTGTGCCGATACGTTCGGCAGCAAGTACGCGGCCGCCAATGCGGGCACGTTGTACACGGCGAAGGGCACGGCATCGTTGCTGGTGCCGATCGCGTCGGTACTCGCGGCGACGGGCGGCTGGAACCTCGTCTTCATCGTCTCGGCCGTCATCACGATCACAGCCGGCGTTTGCGCGAAGTTCATACTCGAGCCGATGCGCAGGCGTTGGATCGAATCGCACAATCAACCTCCTCAGGGCGCGCTGGCCGTCGCGGGACACGGCAATGGCAACGCGTCGCGAATGAGTCACTGGCCCGAGCAGACCGGCGAATAAGGTGAGCGTCGCGCACCCGGAACCGACCTCATGAATGTTTCGCTGCAGCAGCTCAAGGTATTCGTCGCAGTCGCGCGCGAGCGGAGTTTCACGCGCGCGGCGCGCGAGTTCGATCTGACGCAGTCGGCCGTGAGCCGTTGCGTGCGCGAACTGGAGGATGCGGTTGAACTGAAACTGTTCGATCGCACGACACGCCAGGTCGAGCTGACGAATGCGGGCGCGAGCCTCGAGAGAAGAATTGGCCGGTTGCTCGATGAAATCGAATTGACGCTGGTGGAGGAGCGCGCTGCTTATGACGGACACACGGGCGTCGTCGTATTCGCGAGTAGTCCGGTGTTGTCATCGAGCTGGGTGCCGCGGGCTTTGGCGCAGTGTGCGTCGATCTTTCCCGAGCTGATCGTGTCGGTCAGGGATCAGCCTCAAAGCAGCGTGCTGGCTAGCGTCGAGCAGGGCGAAGTGGATTTCGGCGCGGTCTGCGTGACCGAATCCATGGATAGTCCTCTATTACATGCTCAAGTACTTTTCACTACGCCACTGCACGCGGTGCTTCCCGCCACGCATCCGCTGGCGCGGCACGACAGCATCGGCTGGCGCGGGTTGCGCGAATGTCCGCTGATCACGCTGAATGCGGATACGGGCGTGCGCGCCGCGCTCGGACCGGTACTCGCCGCGAACGAATTGACACGCCGGCCATTGCAGGAACTCGGACATGTCGCGGCGGTAGCGCGCATGGTCGAATTGGGTCTTGGTGTCGGCGTATTGCCTGTCGATCCGCATTGGCCTTCGCCGGGCGCTTCACTGGTGAGTCGTCCACTGGTGCCCGAAACGACGTTGACGACCGTCCTCGTGCACCGCCGGAATCGCTCGCTTCGTCCCAATGCGGCGGCTGCGTGGGCGCAGTTCGTCGCGTCGACGACTGATCTGCGCGCAGCCAGGCCCGTTGCCGGAAGCGTAGATGGAGCGCCGGCCGAAACGCTTGCGTAACGCGCGGCATTCGATCGATGCGCCGAGCGTCAGCCACCTAACGTCCTACTCAAGGAGCTTCATAATGGAAATCCAGACCGACCTCAGGCAACATGACCTGCTGATCGACGGCAAGCGGGTGCCGCCAGGCACCGGGGAATATTCCGTCGATATCAATCCCGCGACCGAGGAGCCGATTGCACGGGTCGCGCAAGGCAGCGCCGCCGACGTCGATGCCGCGGTGCGCGCCGCGCGCGGCGCATTGAAGGTATGGAATTCGATTCGGGCCGCCGAACGCGGCCGCATCCTCCAGCGGCTCGCGGGCCTGATGCGCGACAACTTGGAAGAACTCGCCGCGCTCGAAAGTCTCGACGGCGGCAAGCCGATTGCCGCGGTAATGCGTCAGGACGTGCCCGCCGCGATCGATACGGTCGAATACTACGCAGGATGGTGCGACAAGATCAACGGTCAGGTGGTGCCTACACGTCCCGATGCATTGACCTATACGCTGCGCGAACCCGTCGGCGTGGTCGCCGCAATCGTGCCCTGGAATTTTCCGCTGATGATCGGCATGTGGAAGATCGCGCCCGCGCTCGCATGCGGCTGCACGCTCATCGTCAAGCCAGCCGAGATCACGCCGCTCACTGCGCTGCGCATCGGCGAGCTGGCGCTCGAAGCGGGCGTGCCGCCGGGCGTGCTCAATATCGTCACCGGCAAGGGCAGCGTGGTGGGCGACGCGCTGGTCTCGCATCCCGGCATCGACAAGGTCACATTCACCGGCTCGCCTGCGGTCGGGCGAGGCATCCTGCAGGGCGCGGCGGGCAACTTCAAACGTGTGACGCTGGAGCTCGGCGGCAAGTCAGCCAACCTGATCTTTGCCGACGCGAATCTCGACAATGCGGTGCGAGCCGCGGCCTCCGGCGTGTTCTTCAACACGGGGCAAGTGTGTTCTGCCGGATCGCGGATACTCGCGCATCGCGACGTGTATGACGAAGTGGTCGAGCGTTTGACCAAGCGCGCGAAGTCGATCAAGGTGGGCGATCCATCGCTGCGTGAAACGTCGATGGGGCCGCTGATCTCCGCCGCGCAGATGAAGACCGTATTGGGCTATGTCGAGACAGGGCGTTCGGAAGGCGCGTCGCTCGTGACCGGCGGCGCGCGCGTCGGCGATCGCGGCTTCTTCGTCGAGCCGACCGTGTTCGCGAATGTCGAACACGAGATGCGCATTTCGCAGGAAGAAATCTTCGGGCCCGTGGCGAGCGTGATCCGTTTCAATGACGAAGCGGACGCGATCCGAATCGCCAATGGCACATCGTATAGTCTCGCGGCCGGCGTGTGGAGCGCGGACCTGAGCCGCGTGCATCGCGTGGCGCGTGACCTGAGGGCGGGCACGGTGTGGGTCAACACCTACGGCTATACGGACGTGCGTTTGCCGTGGGGCGGTGCTGGCGATTCAGGCTTTGGTCGCGAGCATGGCGACGTCGCGATCGAAAACTTTACGGAACCGAAGGCGGTGTGGGTGGCGATCGATCAATAACGTCTGAAGCAAAAAAGGATCGGGTGCATCGCATCCGATCCTGTGGGTCGTGCTGAAGACGAAAAGAAGAAGATCGCATACCCGCTCAATTGCCCTGTAAGGCCATCTTCTCGCGCAGCTTGATCAGTGCGAGGACGACGTCGATGGTCGGCGTCGGTTCCGCCACGAGTCGGCCCATTTCCTGGACGACGGTCAACAGAGGATCGATTTCCATCGGCCGACGGTTCTCGAGATCGACGAGCGTCGATGTCTTGTGTGCACCGACCGCGCCCGCGCCATCAATACGCTTTTCCACGTCGACACGAAAGTGCACACCGAATTGATCCGCAATGCGCTTCGCTTCGAGCATCATCGTGCGGGAAACCGCCCGGGTGCCAGGGTCGCTCGTGAGTACATCGAGCGTTGCGTGCGTCAAAGCGCTAATCGGGTTGAAGCACAGATTACCCCATAGCTTGAGCCAGATTTCGTCACGGATGTTGTCGCGGATTGGCGCTTCGAATCCGGCCGCCTGCATGATCTCGTGCAATTGCTCGATGCGCGAAGTACGCTCGCCACTCGGTTCGCCAATGGGAAACTTTTTGCCGTACACATGTTTGATCACCCCCGGTTCGACGATTTCGGCCGCCGGATAGAGTACGCAGCCGATCGCGCGCTCGGGTCCGAGCTTCGTCCATTGCGAACCATCGGGGTCGACGCTGGCGAGGCGAGTGCCGGCAAAGCGTCCACCGTGTTGATAGAAGTACCAATACGGAATGCCGTTGACGCCGGTAACGATGGCCGTGTGTTGGCCGAGCAGCGGTTGCATCGCATCGACCACGCCAGGCAGCGAATGCGCCTTGAGCGTGACGATCACGAAGTCCTGGACGCCGAGTTCGCGCGGATCGGACGTGCAGCGCACCGGCGCGCTGAAGGTTTCGCCATCCATGATGAGGCGCGCGCCGCGTTCACGCATGGCCGCGAGATGCGGACCGCGCGCAATGAAACTAACGTCCGCGCCGGCGCGTGCCAATTGCACGCCCATTAAACCGCCAATCGCTCCCGCTCCGAAGATGCAGATCTTCATGATGTCGCTCCGTGACGATGAAAAAGCCGTCTGCCCAATGCCGCATTGCAGTGCTTCGCGGCCGGTCCCGGTTCGAGCATAAGGCGGAGCGACGAATGCTGATAGTTAAAGTTTGTCCGTCGATGTATTAGCTATTCGTTATGACAAAGGCCGCGAGACGAATGCTGCTTCGACTCCCGGAGAGCCTCGATACCCTAGCCGCGCCGAACCAGCAGAAAGCTCATGCCGATCGCCGCGAGAAAGCCGCCGCAGCAGCGATTGAACCAGCGGCGGATCTTCGCGCGCATGAGCCATTTGCCAAGATACATGCCGGCCCACGAATACAAGGCAATCGCGACCCATTCGAGTACCAGAAAGCTCGCGCCGAGCACGGCGAATTGCGGCAGTATCGGCTGCGCGACGTCGACGAATTGCGGCAGGAACGCCGTAAAGACCAGGATCGCCTTCGGATTGCCCGCTGCCACGAAGAACTCGTGCCGCGCAATTCGCGTGAGCGCGGCGTCCTGGGGTTGCGACGTATCGATTGCGGGGGCGTCGCTGCGCCACAACTGGATCGCGAGCCAGATCAGATAGGCGGCACCCGCGACTTTGATCGCGAGGAAGATCCACTCGGACGCGTGCAGCACGACCGCGAGACCGGCCGCGGCGAGCGCGAGCATCACCGCGAAGGCGAGCAGCCGGCCGGTACCGCCGACGAATGCCTTGGTGAAGCCATGACGCGCTGCCACGTTGATCGAAAGCAGGTTGTTGGGCCCGGGTGCGATATTGATGGCGAAGCAGGCGGGCAAAAAGAATAGCCAGGCGGTAAGGGACATGACGGCTTGGATTCCGAACGGGAGATCACGATGAATCGCTCGCGATGCGTTACCCGGATTGTAGCGAATCCGCACCGCGCGTTCAGTTCACCGCCTTGATAAAGCCGGGATCGCCGATCAATGTAGCGACGCTGAGCTTCACCGTGTCTTCGATCGCGATCGTGTTGCTGGTGAATTTCGGTGATTTCTGCTTTACGGTGCGCGTGGCCGTGTACATGACTTTCCGGGTCGCCGCATCGATGACCACATAGCGCATCCGCAGCGTCCACAGCGCCGGTGAGCGCGTGTCGTCCGCCGTGAAGGCTTCGATGCTGCCGCTGAGCACACGTTTGTTGTCGTCGATACGAAAACCGGCCACACGCAGGCTATTCGCGACGCCATTGCGCACGACAAGGCTGATGTCGTCCTTCAGCACGAGCCCGCTCACCGCGGTATTTTCGATGCGGTTCGGCGAGATACGACCGTCGCGCGCGGGCAGATACGCGAACTCGCGCGCGGCGGCGACGCTGAGCGATCCGGTGCCGTGGGACTTTGCATGCATCGCGCCGGCGCTGCTGTTCAGGCCGAACCATGACCACGAGCACGCTGACAGCAGTGTGGGCAGCAGTACGGCGCCGCAGCCTTTGAGCACGGCGGATCTCAACGGCGAACCCGCAGTGGCCATGCGTGAGAAAGCGGCGGTCGAAGTCAGAGGAGGTGCCCTTTTAAGTGGAGTCATCCCGGTGGAGAACAGCATGGTAGCAGTGAACCGGAGCGTCGAGCTTCGGACGCGCCCCGCGGCATAGCTTGCCGATCCGGGCAGCGAGCCACGCATCGGGGCCGGCGAGCCCGCCATCATACCGGGCCGCGGTGGCGGTGGACATCGCGGCTGCGCCCAAGGCGCACCGAGCCGCTCAGAAGAAGCCCGCCTTTCCCTGCGTGATATCGATCAGCATTCGGCGTGCATCGTCGAGAGCATTGGCGGGCACGCGCATCGTCATCTTCACCAGCATGCCGTAGGCGCTGTCCGCGAGCGCATAGCCTTCGGCGTCCATCCATCGGCGTACTTTGGCTTCGTCGGCATAACTCACTTCGACGCCCAGCGAAACCTGAGCAATCCTCTCGACGCGCGGCGCGTCGAGCAGCGCCGATGCGATCGCATCGGTGTACGCGCGCACCAGACCGCCCGCACCGAGCTTGACACCGCCGTAATAGCGCACGACGGCCGCGAGCACGCCGTCGAGATCGTGATGCCGCAGCACTTCGAGAATCGGCCGGCCCGCGGTGCCGGAGGGCTCGCCGTCATCGGACATGCCCGCTTGGCCGCCCGCAAGCAGTGCCCAGCACACATGCGTCGCGGCGCGATGCTCGTCGCGCAGACGCTGCAGTTCGGCCATCGCGGCATCGCGATCGGCGACCGGTATCGCATACGCGATGAAGCGGCTCTTGCGAATCTCGAGTTCCGCGCTCAGCGGCGCGGGCAGGGTATAGGTGGGCAAGGCGGAAACGTCGGTGATTGAAAAGAAGCACGCGGTACGCGGCGCGATCTCCGTCATGGTAACGGATCGTCCGTGCCAGCGAGGCGCGCACGGAACGTGCGCGGGTTCGTCTACAATGGTCCGCTAAGTGCGCGTCCACCATTTCGATGCCGCGCGGCGCAAGGAGACGACATGCTTGACTTATCCACGCTGGGGACTTTCGTTGCCGTCGTGCTCGGGCTCTTTCTGATTCCCGGTCCCGCCGTGCTGCTGGTGTTGACGCGCACCATGCATGGCGGCCGCAAAGCCGGCATTCTGACCGGCCTCGGTATCGCAGCCGGCGATTTCGTGCATACGCTGGGCGCCGCAATCGGCCTCTCCGCGCTGCTGATGACGTCCGCGTTGGCCTTCAATGCGGTGAAATTGGTCGGTGCCGCGTATCTCGTCTATCTGGGCATTCGCGCATTGCGCGAAAAGCAGGCCAGTGCGCATCTGCCGGTCGTCGCGCCGGTGTCGGGATCGAAGGCGTTCTTGCAGGCGATTCCCGCCGAGGTGCTGAACCCCAAGACCGCGCTGTTTTTCCTCGCATTTCTGCCGCAATTCGTGCGTCCCGAACATGGCTCGACGTTTGTGCAGTTCGCGACGCTCGGGCTGATTTTCGTTGCCATGAGCGCGCTTTATACGACGCTGATCGTCCTGACGATGCGGCCGTTGGGCAAACTCGTGAAGCGGTTGACGTGGTTGACGCGCTGGCAGAACAAGATCATCGGCGTGATGTTCATCTCACTCGGCCTGCGCGTCGCGGTGCAGACCCGCTGAGTGCCGGGAGGCGGCGATGAATGACGATGCGGCTTCGACGGCGCGCGCAGTCGAGTTCTGGTTCGACTTCGGCAGCAACTACAGCTATCTGAGCATGATGCGTATCGAAGCGTTGGCGGCGGCACGCAACGTGACGATCGTCTGGCGGCCGTTTCTGCTGGGCCCGGTATTTCGCCAGCTCGGATTCGAGAATTCGCCCTTTGTATTGCAGAAAGAAAAAGGCGCGTATGTGTGGAAAGACATGGAGCGTCAATGCCGCAAATACGGCATTGCACTCACGCGTCCCAGCACGTTTCCGCGCGCGGCGCTTCTGGCGATGCGCATCGCGCTGCTGGGTGCGAACGAACCGTGGATCGGCGCCTGGTGTCGCCGGATCATGCAGTTGAATTTCGTCGACGATCGCGACATCGGTTCGATGGATGTCGTCAGCGACGCGCTCGACTCTGTCGGCTTACCCGTGCACAGTGTGATCGACGCCGCGCAAAGCGACTCGAATAAGCTCCGTCTGCGGGAGCAGACCGAACTAGCCATCAATAAGGGGATCTTCGGCGCGCCGACGTTTTTTGTCGGCGATGAGATGTTCTGGGGTAATGACAGGCTGGAGGACGCGTTGGACTACTGCGACGCGATCGCGGCGCGCCATTGAACGTCAGATAGCGCGCTCAATCAGCTTGCTGACAGAAGCGCCGGCCCGGTACATGAGAGACCACGGCCTGAGCAATTTCGAGTGGAGTACTTTCGGCGGGAACGACACGACGGCTCGATTCGGGCGCGTGCTTCATCGTCCATTCGACGAGCCGGTATGAACGGCCCCAAGGCGGTTGCAGCGGATCGGAGACCTTGCAGGAATGAATCTGGCGAGTCCATTCATGGCCGGGCATCGCACGCAGGTGTTCGACTACCATCTCTTCAACCATGACGTACCTCCTTCTTATCGTGCGGCCGACTGTTTTTGGCCGCGTTTTTGGCACCCCTGAAGAAAAAGCGCCGCCGATGATCTGGCGGCTCAACAGGGGATGAGCGCCATGGTTGCAGGGAACAATTAAGCGAAACTTAAGAACCGCAATCATTACGCAAGCGGGTCTCACTGCGTGTAAGCGAGTGCAAGTGAATGCAAGCGCGAACCGACAAGACGCGCGCGAACGCTCGCATGCCGGCCAACGCGTCGCGAGGCTGCCCTCAAGACCCGGACCGACCGGCCGTTATCAGGAGGGTTGGGGCGTCGACCCGCTACGCCTTCAGGGCCGCCCTGCTGATACCGTGACGAATCTCGCCCCAACGCCGCTTTCAGAACGTCGAGATGCGTTTGATCGGCGCGCAGGACTTCGCGGCCGCAATCGCGTCGAGGCACAGGTCGAGGATGCGGGCGACGAGCAGCGCTGAGCGCTTGCGACGGGCACTATGCTTCAAACCCCCGCTGCATCCGGCGGCACGCCAAGCAGCTGCAACGCGCCACCCATCACGCCGCTGAACACGGGCGCCGCCACCGTACCGCCATAGAACGCCTTGCCCGCCGGGTCGTCGATCATCACGGCGACGATCAGGCGTGGATCGCTCATCGGCGCCATGCCGACAAACAACGCGCGGTGGCGGTTCTTCGCGTAGCCCGCGCCGATCTGCTTGCGCGCGGTGCCGGTTTTACCGCCGACGCGGTAGCCCGCGACCGTCGCCGCACGTCCGGTGCCGCCTTTGCCCGTGGCCATTTCGAGCATGTTGCGGATCGCGCGTGCGGTGCCGGGTGTCGTGACCGGCACGGTGCGATCGACGAACGACGCGGGGTCGTCCGCATCGAGCGGCTCGCGCAGCAGGCTCACTCGTTGCAGCGTGCCGTCGCCCGCATAGGCGGTGTAGACCTGCGCGATTTGCAGCAACGACACCGACAACCCGTAGCCATACGCCATCGTCGCCTGCTCGATCGGGCGCCAGCGTTTATACGGGCGCAGCTTGCCGGCGGCCACACCCGGGAAGGGCAGCTCAGGCTTGATGCCGAGCCCGTATTGTCGATACTTGGTCCAGATCGTCTCGGCCGGCAGGTTCAGCGCGAGCTTCGCGAGCGCGATATTGCTCGACTTCTGCAACGCCTGGGCGACCGTCATCGCACCGTGATTCGACGTGTCGTGAATCACGGCGGGGCCGATCCGATACCAGCCCGGCGCGGTATCAATGATGCTTTGCGGCCTGACTTTGCCTTCGTCGATCGATAGCGCGACGACGAGCGGCTTGATCGTCGAGCCCGGTTCGAACGTGTCGATCACCGCGCGGTTGCGCAGTTGCTGGCCGGAGAGGCGCGTGCGGTCATTCGGATCGAAGCTCGGGTAGTTGGCGAGCGCGAGGATTTCGCCGTTGCGCGCATCGAGCACGACCACGCTGCCCGCTTCGGCGCGGTGCTGCGCGATCGCGGCTTTGAGTTGCGTGTACGCGAGTTGCTGGATGCGCCGGTCGATCGTCAGCTGGATCGTCGCGCCGTTGCGCGCGGGCACGAGCGGCCGCGTCTCCGAGATCACGCGGCCGAGCCGGTCGCGGATCACTTCACGCTGGCCGGGCACGCCTTGCAGCTGCGCGTTGGCGGCGAGTTCGACGCCTTCCTGGCCGTTGTCCTCGATGTCGGTGAAGCCGACCACGTGCGCGGCCGACTCGCCTTCCGGATAAAAGCGTTTGGTGTCGGCGATCTGCGTGATGCCGGCGAGTCCGAGACGCGACAGATGCGCGGCGGAGTCGGCATCGACCTGGCGCTTGAGCAGCACGAAGCTGCGCTCGCCGCCCAGACGCCGGTGCAGTTCCGCGAGCGGCAGATCGAGCAGCTTTGCGAGCGGCGCGAACGCGCTTTCGTCGACGAGCTTCGGCGAGGCCCAGATTTCGTAGGTGGCGAGGCTGACCGCGAGCATCGAACCATTGCGATCGACGATCCGGCCGCGCGTCGCGTCGAGTTCGAGGACGCGCTGATAGCGCTTCTGCCCTTGGTCGACATAGAAGTCCTGAGTGACGACCTGCACCCAGAACGCGCGGACCGCGAGCGTCGCGAACCCGACGAACACCAGCAGCACGATCAACTTCGATCGCCACGCGGGCAGTCGCGCGTCGAGCAGCGGGTTCTTCGCGGCTACAGCGTAAGGATCGTGCGACGACGGTTTTTTCTGGCGGATCATGGGCGGCGAGCGGTGCGGGCGATACGTTGCTTCGATTGAACGAGGCCGCCAGAACGTCGAGGCCTGGCGGCAAAGATTGTCGCCAGGCCGATTGTAATTAAAACGTAATTTGAATGCGAGGATCGCGAAAGGCGTCGCGTTTGGATCGGAGTCAGCGCGAGCCGCGGCGAAGCCGAAAATGAAAAACCGCGCGGACTTGCAAAATCCGCGCGGCTGATCGATTCGATTCAACCTCAAGCCGGCAACGCGAAACTCGCAATCGCGTCGCGCAACGCGCCGACCTGGTCCTTTAGCGAATGCGCGGCGGCGGCGGCCTCTTCGACCAGTGCCGCGTTCTGCTGCGTGACCTGATCCATCTCGCCGACCGCGCGATTGACCTGCTCGATACCCGCGCTCTGCTCGCGCGACGCGTGACTAATTTCTTCGAGAATCTCGTTGACTCGCCGCACCGACTGCACGATCTCGCCCATCGTCGCGCCGGCGTTGGCGACCAGCGACGCGCCGGTCTCGACGGTATCGGTCGAGGTTTCGATCAGCGCCTTGATCTCCTTGGCGGCCGTCGCCGAGCGCTGCGCGAGGCTGCGCACCTCGGCCGCGACCACCGCGAAGCCACGGCCCTGCTCGCCGGCGCGAGCCGCCTCGACGGCTGCATTCAGCGCGAGGATGTTGGTCTGAAACGCGATGCCGTCGATCACGCCGATGATGTCGCCGATCTGCCGCGAACTCGCGGTGATTTCGGCCATCGTGCGCACCACGTCGTCGACCACGCGGCTGCCGCGCGTCGCGACGTTGGCGGCGTCGCCCGCGAGTTGCGCGGCCTGGGTTGCGCTGTCCGCGTTCTGCTTCACGTTGACCGTCATCTGATCCATGCTCGACGCGGTTTGGACGAGCGCCGCCGCCTGCTCCTCGGTGCGCTGCGACAGGTCGGTGTTGCCCGCGGCGATTTCGTTCGCGCCGACGTTGATGTTCTCGGTGCCCTGACGCACGCGCGAGACCGTGTCGACGAGTCCCGCCTGCATCGTGCGCAGCGCATGCAGCAGGCTGCGGTCGTCGTGCGGTTCGACCGGCACCGGCGTCGCGAGATTGCCTTGCGCCATGAGCCGCGCGTGCTCGACCGCCACTTCGAGATCACCGCCGAGCGAGCGGCGGATGCTGCGCAGCACGACCAGCATGACGACCGTGGCGAGCGCGCCGAGCGTCACCGTGATCGCGAGCCAGCGCAGCAGGTTGCGGTAGAACGCGCTTTGCAGGTCATCCATATACATGCCGGTCACCAGATACCAGTCCCACGGCGCGAAGTGCATCGAGTAGCTGGTCTTCGCGACGGGCTGCTGGCTGCCGGGCTTGGACCACAGATAATCGACGAAGCCGCCGCCGTCGTGATTGCCCGCGTTGACGATGTCGACGAACAGATGATTGCCCGCCGGATCGGTGAACTGCGCGAGGTTCTTGCCGATGAGTTCGGGCTTGATCGGGTGCATCAGCATGACCGGCTGCGAGTCGTTGATCGACAGGTAGCCGTCCTTGCCGTAGCGTATCGCGCCAAGCGTCGCGAGCGCCTGCTTTTTCGCGTCGTCCTCGGACAGCGCATGTTGCTGGGCAAGCGTGTAGTAGTGTCCGACGACGTGATTTGCCTCTTCGATCAGCGAGCGCAATTGTTCGCGTCGGTCGGAGAACATCGAGGCGCGGTTCTGCCACGCGCCGAACGCGCCGATCAGGATCAGGCCGACCCACAGAACGGCGATCATCGACGCCAGTTTTCGGTTCAGAGTCATAGCGATGGAATGGCTTTTGGCCAGTAAGGTCCAGTGAATGGCGAACGGGTGCCGCTCGCTGTGTTTACGGCGCGAAATCGCGTTGATCGAGGCAGGGGAAACCCGCTGTTTGGCCTCGCTATTCGTCTGATTAAAAAGCGGATTTTTGAAATTTCAGCGGCGATCTTTGCGCGCGTAATTGGAAAGGTCTCTGGTCCGTTATTCCGTCATTTCGATTGGCCGGTGATTATTCGCAAGTCGCCGCGATTGAAAAATCCGCGCGAATGTCGGCGTATAAAACGCCAGTACCAATCTCCGGATAACCTGTCCCAGCCAAACCCAGCAAGGCTTGCATCAACATCCCACAAAACGCCAATCAAATCCAAAAATCCCGTTAAATGGCGGTGCATGCATAAAAACGCACATTTTTCCAACTAAAAGCAACCACGAAAATCCGCTGCGACCTTCAAAGACTCGTTATAAAAAATTCCGCTATAGTCGCCCTTTTCCCGTTGCCAGCCGGGCACGGAAGAACGCCAATAAGCCTTCCGCCAGGAGTCCAGAAGAATGAATGCACGCGAACCCGCTTTCGTTTCCCAGTCCCGCAGCGCGCGCCTGCGCCAGATGCTCGTCAGCAGCGAACTTGAATTCATGATGGAGGCGCATAACGGCCTGTCTGCGCGCATCGTTCGCGAAGCCGGCTTCAAGGCGATCTGGGGCTCGGGCCTCGCGATTTCCGCGCAGTTCGGGGTGCGCGACAACAACGAGGCGAGCTGGACCCAAGTGGTCGATACGCTCGAATTCATGGCCGACGCGAGCGATCTGCCGATCCTGCTCGACGGCGACACCGGCTACGGCAATTTCAACAACGTGCGCCGCCTCGTGCGCAAGCTCGAACAGCGCGGCATCGCGGGCGTGTGCATCGAGGACAAGCAGTTTCCGAAGACCAACAGCTTCATCAACGGCGAGGCCCAGCCGCTTGCCGATATCGACGAATTCTGCGGCAAGATCAAGGCCGGCAAGGATTCGCAGAACGACGAGCATTTCTCGATCGTCGCGCGCGTCGAGGCGCTGATCGCGGGCTGGGGCATGGACGAGGCGCTGCGCCGTGCCGAAGCATACGCGCAGGCCGGCGCGGATGCGATCCTGATTCACAGCAAGCTGTCGCGCCCCGACGAGATTCTCGAATTCGCGCGCGAATGGGCCGGCCGCGCGCCGCTCGTGATCGTGCCGACCAAGTACTACAGCACGCCGACCGAGGTGTTCCGCGAAGCGGGCATCAGCACCGTGATCTGGGCGAACCATCTGATCCGCGCGGCGACCTCGGCGATGCAGGCGGTCGCGAAGGAAATCCATGCGAGCGAGACGCTCGTCAACGTCGATGACAGCGTCGCGACGGTCAATGAAATCTTCCGTTTGCAGGACGCCGACGAATACTCGGAGGCGGAAGACCGTTATCTGTCGAGCGGCCGTGCGGCCGGCTCGGCGGTCGTGCTCGCCGCGAGCCGCGGCAAGGGGCTGGAGGCGCTCACCGGGGATCGCCCGAAGGTGATGCTGCCGCTCGCCGGCAAACCGCTGCTGCGCTGGCTCGTCGACGCGTTCAAGAAGCAGGGCGTCAACGACATCACCGTGGTTGGCGGCTATCGCGCCGACGCGATCGATACCGCGGGCATCCGCCTCGTCGTCAATGAGCAGTATGCGCAGGCCGGCGAGCTTGCGTCGCTCGCGTGCGCGCTCGATCCGGGCGCGCCGCCCAAACAGAGCGGCGACACGGTCATTTCGTACGGCGACCTGCTGTTTCGCAGCTACATCCTGCGCGACCTGGTGGAAAGCGAGGCGGCGTTCAGCGTGGTCGTCGATTCGTCGCTGACCGACGCGGAAAACGCCAGCGTGCGTGATTTCGCGTGGTGCTCGGCCGCCGATGACCGCGGTCTGTTCGGCAATAAGATCGTGCTGCGGCATGTCGCGAGCGGGCGGGAGCAGTCGTCGGCGGCGAGCGCCGCGGAACCGCCGCATGGTCGCTGGGTGGGCCTGCTGAATGTGCGCGGCGCGGGCCGCGAGCGTCTGCGGGCGGTCATGCGCGAGTTGCAGACGCGCGACGATTTCGCGTCGCTCGACATGCCCGCGCTGCTGAACGCGCTGATCGAAGCGGGCGAGTCGATCGAGGTGCAATATGTGCACGGCCACTGGCGCGGCGTCAACGATCTCGACGATTTCCGTCGCGCGGGCGACTTCGCGCACACCCAGGCGCCGTTCGCGACAGCCGTCGGCGGCGGGTCGACAACGAACGATGCACACGGAGGCCCGCAATGATCGAAGCAGCACAGTTCGTCGAGGCGGCGCGCGAGCGCGGTTTCGACTGGTATGCGGGCGTGCCGTGCTCGTATCTGACGCCGTTCATCAACTACGTGTTGCAGGACGCGTCGCTGCACTATGTGTCGGCGGCCAACGAGGGCGACGCGGTCGCGCTGATCGCCGGCGTCACGCTCGGCGCGAAGCACGGCCGGCGCGGCATCACGATGATGCAGAACTCGGGGCTCGGCAACGCGGTCAGCCCGTTGACGTCGCTGACGTGGACCTTCCGTCTGCCGCAACTGCTGATCGTCACGTGGCGCGGCCAGCCCGGCGTTCCGGACGAGCCGCAGCACGCGCTGATGGGCCCGATCACGCCGGCCATGCTCGACACCATGGACATTCCATGGGAGACCTTTCCGACCGAGGCCGACGCGATCGGCCCGGCGCTCGATCGCGCAATCGCGCACATGGACGCAACCGGCCGCCCGTACGCGCTCGTGATGCAGAAGGGCAGCGTCGCGCCGTTCGAACTGAAGGACGGCGGCGCGCCCACGCGGCGCACGCCGGTCGAACCTCGCGCGCGCTTGCGCGAGCTCGCCACGAACCCGCTCGCGACGCGCCGCGACGCGCTGCAAAAGGTGATCGCGCATACGCCGCTCGACTCGACGGTGGTGCTCGCGTCGACCGGCTTTTGCGGTCGCGAACTCTATGCGATCGACGATCGCGCCAACCAGTTGTATATGGTCGGCTCGATGGGCTGCGTGACGCCGTTTGCGCTCGGCCTCGCGCTCGCGCGCCCCGACCTGCGCGTGGTCGCGCTCGACGGCGACGGCGCCGCGCTGATGCGCATGGGCGTATTCGCGACGCTCGGCGCGTACGGTCCGTCGAACCTCACGCACGTGCTGCTCGATAACGGCGCGCACGATTCGACCGGCGGCCAGGCGACGGTGTCGGCGCAGGTGTCGTTCGCGGGCGTGGCGGCTGCGTGCGGTTACGCGTCGGCGGTGGAGAGCGACGATCCGGCCGTCATCGACGAGCTGTTCGCCGCGCCGCCGCTCGACGGGCCACGGTTCGCCTCCCTCGCGATTCGCCGCGGCACGCCCGACGGCCTGCCGCGCCCGACCATCACGCCGCCCGATGTGAAGACGCGCCTGATGCGCCACATCGGCGCGATCTGAACCCCATGCCCGAAGGAGCGCCCATGCTGCTGCTCAATCCCGGCCCGGTGACGCTCACCGAACGTGTCCGCAACAGCCTGTTGCAGACGGATCTCTGCCATCGCGAGAGCGAGTTTTTCGACCTCCAGGAAGAGGCGCGCACGCGTCTCGTCGACGTGTACGGGCTCGACCCGAACGAATGGCAGGCCGTGCTGATGACGGGCTCCGGCACAGCTGCCGTCGAAAGCATGACGGCCGCGCTGGTGCCGCGCGACGGCAAGCTGCTCGTCGTCGAAAACGGCGTGTACGGCGAGCGCATCGCGCAGATCGCGACGCAATACGGGATCGCGCACGAAGCGCTGAAGCACGACTGGATGGACGCGCCCGATCTCGAGAAGATCGCGCGACACCTCGACGCGGACAAGTCGTTCACGCACGTTGCGGTGATTCATCATGAAACCACCACCGGCCGCCTGAACGACATCGCGGCGCTCGGCGCGCTGTGTCGCGAGCGCGGCCTGCGTCTGCTCGTGGACGGCGTCAGCAGCTTCGGCGCCGAACCGATCGATTTCGCGGACGCGAGCCTCGACGCGCTCGCCGCGACCGCCAACAAGTGCCTGCATGGCGTGCCCGGCGCGTCGTTCGTGCTGGTGCGGCGCGCGGCGCTCGCGCGCGCGGCGAGCCGCACCTACTACCTCGATCTCGTGCGGCTCGCGCGCTTGCAGGACCAGCGCAACACGCCGTTCACGCCGTCGGTGCACGCGTATTACGCGCTCGTCGAGGCGCTGCGTGAGCTCGCCGACGAAGGTGGCTGGCGCGCGCGTCACGCGGGCTACGCGGCGCTCGCCGAGCAGGTGCGCGCCGGGTTGGCGGCGCGCGGCATCGGCAGCGTGTTGCCTGCTGCGCAGTCGTCGGTGGTGTTGCGCGCGTACCGCTTGCCCAACGGTCTCGCGTATGCGCAACTGCACGACGCGCTGAAAGCGCGTGGCTTTGTGATCTATGCGGGGCAGGGCGGGCTGTCGGCGGAACTGTTCCGCATCTCGACGATGGGCAACATTGGCGCGGCCGATATCGACCGCCTGCTGCAGGGCTTCAGCGACTTGATGCGTTGATGCGGCCGCGGCGCGATGCGGTTGCGTCGCCCGCGGCTTCTCACACCGGATCCTTGTCCGGCGGTCCGTCGGGCCGCTGCGGCTCCTCGACATGATGCCCCGGCGACGGCGGCACCAGCGGATCGGCTTCCGGGTCGCGGTTCGGATCGGCGTTCGGGTCGGGAATCGGACTGGTGTGCATGGCGTAGCTCATTGCGTCACTGCTGCGGTTGAAATGCGCGAGTCCGGCGAGGCGGCTGTTACCGCCGATGCCCGCCGCCGCGTCGGTTATCTGTCTTCAAGCCTAGGCGTTCGACGCGCTTCCTGCTCGCTCCTTTTTGCTATTTTCTCGCGCGTTTGCGGCCGACGCTGAGCTGCCAGTAGCGCTCGGTCGCGAATACGTCGTCGTAATTGCCGGCGCCGAACGCGCGCAACTGGCTGGCGTACGCGTTGACCGCTTCGCGTTTGAGATGCGCGCGGCGCTGCACGTCGATCGTGTGGCCGGCGCTCGGCGTGGCCGGCGTCGCGACGATGCCGCGCTGCGCGAGATCGGCGAGCCGCGCCTGCACCGCGCCGGGCGTGAGCCGGTGAATCGCTTCCTCGTAACCGAACCAGTTCAGATGCGTGAGCCGCGGCAGGATCTCGCAGCACGCTTCGAACACGCGCGCGTGATCGTCGTGATGCAGGCCGAGCGGCATCAGCAGCGTGTTCGCGGTCGTGCGGTAAATCGTTTCCTCGAGCGCGGCCGCCATCTGATCGATCGACGGCGAATCGGCGTACTGACTGTCGCGGAACGGCATGCGCAGCGGAATCGCGTCGAGCACTTCGAGCGCGCGGTTGTCTTCGACCGTGCGTTCGTGGACCGCTTCATGCGCGTTCGCGAAGCCCGCTTTTTCGTCCCAGTCCGTGTGCATGTCGTGTTCGGGCGGCGCGGCGAACACGGTGCAGACGGCGGCGTCGGGATGCGCGGCGAGCAAGGCGCCGCAACTGAAGACGGCGTCGTCGAAGTGGGGCGAGACGATGAACAGGCGTGGGTTGGTTTCGCTCATGGGCTTGCGTGTGGAGGCGAAGTAAGCGTGGCGTCACCTCAGCTTAGGCGCAATCGGCCAGCCTTGCGCGCGAAACTTGCAACGGCTAGAGCGTGCGCAAATCCTCCGGCGTGTCCACGTCGCGCAAAATGCCGGGATCGTCGACGTCGATGCGCGTCAGCGCGTGCGAACTCAGCAGCGCTTTCGCGCCGGTGTCGCCGTCCAGCGCGAGCAGCGCGTCGCGATGCCCGCTGCCGAAGCCGACCGGATGGCCGCGCTGGCCGTCGTAGAACGGCGCGACGAGCGGCGCGCCGTTGCCGAGCGCGCGCGCTACCGCTTCGATGGTCGGCAGCGCGATGCGCGGCATGTCGGCGAGCGCGACGATCCAGCCTTCGGCGTCGTCGCTCGCGTCGATGCCGGCGGCGAGGCTCGAACCCATGCCGCGCCCGGCGCTCGCCGCAAACACGACGTCGCAGCCGGCATCGTTCAGCGCGCGGGCGAGCGCGTCGGAACCCGGCCGCACTACGGCGACCACCCGCGTCACGACCCGCAGCAGCCGATGCGCGGCTTCATGCGCAACCGGCGTGCCGTCGGGCAGCGGTGCGAGCAGTTTGTTGCGCAGCCCGTGCGGATCGAAGCGCGAGCCGACACCGGCGGCGAGCAACACGCCGGTGGCGAGCGAGGCGTAGGCCATCGGCGGATACCGGTAGACAGGAATGCCTCCGATTGTGCGATGCAACGAGGCGGGAGGCAAGCGGCAATCAAGCTGTCTTCCCGCCCGTTCAAGTCGGCACCACCTTGTCCAGCGTGATCGGCAGATCGCGCACCCGCACGCCGGTCGCGTGATACACCGCGTTCGCGACCGCCGCCACGACGGCCGTGATGCCGATCTCGCCGATACCGCGCACGCCGAGCGAGTTGATATACGGATCGGGCCGGTCGATGAACGTGATGTCGAACGTGCCGATATCGGCGTTCACCGGCACGTGATACTCGGCGAGGTTCGCGTTCGTGAAGCGTCCGTAGCGCGCATCGAGCGTGCTCTCCTCCTGCAGCGCCGCGCCGATGCCCCACACGATGCCGCCCATCATCTGGCTGCGCGCGGTCTTCAGATTCAGCACCCGGCCGACGTCGTACACCGCGACCACGCGCGGCACCCGGATCGTGCCGAGTTCGGCATCGACGTGGACCTCGACGAACACCGCGCCGAACGAGTGGAACGAGTACTTCTGCTTTTCGTCGCCGGGCTTCACGGTCGCGATCGCCTCGATCGGCTTGCCGCCCGAGCGCGCGATGATCGCCGCGGCCGGATCGCGTTTGTCGGGTTGCGAGCGGCTCACCACCCAGCCGCTTTCGACGGTGACGTCGCCGAGCGGCAAGCCATGCACGGGCGACGCCGCGTCGGCGAGCGCCAGCGCGATCAGCTGGCTACGCGCCTGGCTCGCCGCATCGCGTACGGCGGGCGACACGCTCGCCGCCGACTGCGAGCCGCCCGAGACCGGTGCGCGCGGCAGCGACGAATCGCCGAGCGCGAAGTGGATCTGCTCGGGCGTGAAGCCGAGCGCATCGGCGGCGACCTGAGTCATCACCGTATAGGTGCCGGTGCCGATGTCCTGCGTGCCCGATGCGACCACCGCGGTGCCGTCCGGCAGAATCTGCGCCAGCGCGGACGCCTCGCTGCGGTTAGCCGGATAGGTCGCGGTCGCCATGCCCATGCCGATCAGCGTGTTGCCCTCGCGCATCGAACGTGGCGCGTGCGGGCGGCGCGACCAGCCGAACTTCTCGGCGCCGATCTGATAGCACTCGCGCAGCGACTTGCCCGACCACGGCTTGTGCTCCTGTGGATCGGTGTCCGCATAGTTCTTCAGGCGCAGCGCGAGCGGGTCCATCTTCAGCGCGACGGCGAGTTCGTCCATCGCCGATTCGAGCGCGAACGAGCCGGTGGTCTCGCCCGGGGCGCGCATGAAGGTCGGCGTGCCGACATTGAGCGGCACGAGCCGATGCGTCGTCACCTGATTGGGCACCGCGTACAGCATGCGGGTGACCATGCAGCAGGTCTCGGTCCAATCTTCGATCATCGACGTGTTCGAGATGCTGTCGTGGCGCATTGCGGTCAGCGTGCCGTCGTGCCGGGCCGCGATCACGAAGTGCTGCTCGGTGCGCGGCCGCGCGCCGACCGGGCCGAACATTTGCGGCCGTTCGAGCGCGAGCCGCACGGGCCGCCCGGTTTGCCGCGCGGCCATCGCGCACAGCGACACGTGCGACCACGACGAACCCTTGCAGCCGAAGCCGCCGCCGATCAGCGGCGAGATCACGCGCACGTCGGACACCGGAATGCCGAGGGTCTTCGCGACCGCCTGCGCGGTGCCGCTCACGCCCTGGGTCGAATCGTAGAGCGTCAGTTGCGGGCCGTCCCAGCGCGCCATCGTCGCGTGCGGCTCCATCGGGTTGTGATGCTCGATCGGCGTCGTGTAAGTGACGTCGATATGCACATCGCCGCTTTGCATGCCGTCTTCGAAGCTGCCGCGCTGGGTGTCGGTTTGGCGGCCTTGCGGCCTGTCCGGCGCGTGCGCGTGCGCTTTGGCCTGCGTGAAGTCGAGCGTCGCGACGCCCGGCTGATAGGCGATGCGCAACTGGCGCGCGGCATCGGCCGCATGCTCGAGCGTATCGGCGACGACTACCGCGACCGGCTCGTTGCTGTAATGCACTTCGTTGTCCTGCAGAAGCGACAGATGCCTGCCGGCCGGCGGCGCGAGCGCGGGCCTTCCACCATTCGGCAGGCGCGGCGCGTTCCGGTACGTCATCACGAGCAGCACGCCAGGCAGGGCCTCGGCGCGGCTCGCATCGATCGACGCGATGGTGCCGGCCGCGATCGTGCTGGTCACGAGCACCGCATGCGCGAGTCGCGCCTCGGGGAATTCGGCTGCATAACGTGCGTCGCCGGTCACCTTCAGCAGACCGTCGACGCGATCGAGCGGTTGTCCGATCAGATTCATGCGACACCTCCTGCATAACCGGCGGCCTGATTGACCGCCCGCACGATCGCGCGTTGCGCGAGCCGGACCTTGAAGGCGTTGTCGCGGCGCGGCTGCGCGCCGCTCAACGCGGCCGCGGCGGCGTTCTTCAGCGTGGCCTGGCTGAGCGGTTGGCCACTCAGCATCTGCTCGGCCGCGTACGCGCGCCATGGTTTGTGCGCGACGCCGCCGAGCGCGATGCGCGCACTCTGCACGCGCTCGCCGTCCATCCGCAACGCGGCGGCGACCGATACCAGCGCGAACGCGTAACTGGCGCGGTCACGCACCTTCAGATAGTGCGAATGCGCGCTGAAAAGCGGCGGCGGCAGATCGACAGCCGTGATCAGCTCGCCGGGCTGCAACGTGGTATCGACGTCGGGCCGGTCGCCGGGAAGGCGGTGGAAATCGGCGAACGCGATCGTGCGCTCGCCGCTGGGGCCGCTCACGCGCACCAGCGCATCGAGCGCGGCCAGCGCGACGCTCATGTCCGACGGATTGACCGCGATGCATTGCGGGCTCGCGCCGAGGATCGCGTGCATGCGGTTGTGGCCGTCGAGCGCCGCGCAGCCGCTGCCGGGCATGCGCTTGTTGCACTGCATGAACGCGGTGTCGTAGAAGTAGCCGCAGCGGGTGCGTTGCAACAGATTGCCGCCGACCGTCGCCATGTTGCGCAACTGCGCGGACGCGCCCGCGAGCAGCGCCTGCGACAACAGCGGGTACTGCTCGCGCACCAGCGCGTGATTGGCCGCGTCGCTGTTGCGCACCAGCGCACCGATGCGGATGCCGCCGCCGGGCAGTGACGCCACCGAATCGAGGCCGCCGATGTGCGTGATATCGATGAGCCGCACCGGCCGGGCGACGCCGCCCTTCATCAGATCGAGCAGATTCGTGCCGCCGCCGATGAAGACCGCGCCGGGCTGCTGCGCGGCGCGTACCGCCCCGGCGACGTCGCCAGCGCGTTCGTACGAGATCGCATCCATGTCGGTCTCCGGTCAGGCGTTGTCGTGCGCGGCGCGCACCGCGGCGACGATGTTCGCGTACGCGCCGCAGCGGCAGATGTTGCCGCTCATGCGTTCGCGAATTTCGTCGTCGGTGAGCGCGGCGGGACGCGCGCGCACGTCGGCGCTCACGATGCTCGCGGTGCCGTTGCGGAATTCGCTGAGCAGGGCGGTCGCCGAGCACAATTGGCCGGGCGTGCAGTAGCCGCACTGGAACGCATCGTGTTCGATGAACGCGCGCTGGATCGGACTCAACGCGACGTTGCTCGCGAGTCCCTCGACGGTCGTGATGTTCTCGCCCTCATGCATGACCGCGAGCGTCAGGCACGAGTTGATGCGGCGGCCGTCGACCAGCACCGTGCAGGCGCCGCATTGACCGCGGTCGCAGCCTTTCTTCGTGCCCATCAGTCCTGCGTATTCGCGCAATGCGTCGAGCAGTGTCACGCGCGGCTCGAGCTGCAGCGTGTACGCGCGGCCGTTGACGCTTAATGTGACGGGGCGCGGCGGCACGGGATGGCTTTGCGGCGCGGGCGAGGCCGCGGCCGGCGCTTGCGTTTGGGCGCGCAGATGCGGCGCCGCACCGATCGTCGCGGCGGCTGCCGCCGATTGCAGGAAGCGCCGACGTGAAAGTTGTGAAGGCGTGGTGGTGCGTTCGGGGTTTGACTCTGGAGCGGGGGCGTCCCCGCCATGCTGACAGTCTGTAGGCGTGGTCATGACGATCTGTTGACTCCATTGAAAGGTCAATGCAGGCTGACGACGCGTCGATGTCCAACGCATCGCGTTGAAACAGAACTACGGCGAGCAATTTCGATGCCGTTGCAGCTACAACGGTATGAAAAACTCGCTGCAAGCGCAAAGCCGATCTGCGCAATAACGGCACGTCAATATGCGCAATGAACACCGGAAAGTAGTGCGGCGGGGGCGGGTATAGCGACTGCTAGTGTCGTTTGCTGCGGCGCTCGGTGCTGGCACGAACGCCGCGCCAACGTGGCCAACCGTTGCATTCTGATCGGAGAGCCGATGCAATTCGACTACAGGCATTTCCATATCGATTGCCGCGCGCATCACGCGGAGGACGGTGCCTACTACGCGCGCGCGAAGATCACGCGCGTGCCGCGGCGCAACGAGCCTTTCGTGTCGCACGATTCGGGCGATATCGACAGCTTCGCCAACGAAGCCGATGCGATCAGTTGCGCGCGCACCTGGGCCATCGAATGGTGCGACGTCGCAGCGCAATAGACGCGAACCGGAACCGAATCAGGCCGCGAGGGAGGCTCGACTATGGCGAAGCTGCGCATTGCGACGTTCAACATCAACGGTATCCGTTCGCGCCTCGCGGCGCTGTTGCAATGGCTCGAGCGCGAGGCGCCGGATGTCGTGTGCCTGCAGGAACTGAAGGCGGTCGATAGCGCGTTTCCAGTCGACGCATTGCGCGAGGCCGGTTATGGCGCCGTGTGGCAAGGCCAGAGCGCATGGAACGGCGTGGCGATTCTCGCCAAAGGCGATGCGCCGCTGGAACGGCGGCGCAGTCTGCCCGGTTTCGAAGACGACACGCATAGCCGTTACATCGAGGCCGCGGTCGGCGGCGTGCTGATCGTGTGTCTGTACTTGCCGAACGGCAATCCGCAGCCCGGCCCCAAGTTCGACTACAAGCTAGCGTGGTTCGATCACCTGATCGCGCACGCGGCGCAGCTCTACCAGAGCGGCCACCCGGTCGTGATCGCGGGCGACTTCAACGTCGTGCCGACCGACGAAGACATCTACAACCCGCGCTCATGGCTCAAGGACGCGCTGCTGCAGCCTGAGAGCCGCGAGCGTTATCGCAAGCTGCTCGCGCAAGGCTGGACCGATGCGCTGCGCACGCATTTCGGCGAGCAGCGCGTGTACACGTTCTGGGATTATTTCCGCCGTCATTGGGACACCAATTCGGGGCTGCGCATCGATCATCTGCTGCTGAGCGCCGATCTCGCGCCGCGCCTGCGCGATGCGGGCGTCGACCGCTGGGTGCGGGGCGAGCCGCATGCGAGCGACCATGCGCCGACGTGGATCGACCTGGAGATGGGCGCGGACCGCAGAAGGAAGAGCGGCTAGCGAAGCAGCGGGCGATCCGCTTACGGCCGATCGCCCGCTCATGCGACCGCTTGTGTGACTGCTCGCGCGATCGCTTCGTGCTTCGAATCGGCGCCTTCGCTCCCGGCGCCGTGCCTGCATCAGTCGTAGTCGCGACCGCCGCGCGACCACAGCGCGCCCATCACGAACCCGGCGAGTGCGACGACGGCCAGCGTCGTGAACGGGTTTTCGGCCGTCGCGTCGCGCACGAGGCTCGTCGTATTCGCGCATAACTGCTGCGCCTTGCCGCTCAATTCGCGCGCCTTGCCCGCCACCTGTTCGCTGGTGTCGCCCAATGCGTCGCCGACCGCGCTTTGCACCTTACCTGCGACCTCCTTTACCGTGCCTGCCGCTGAATTCGTGTTCATATGCGTCGCTCCCGTTGTCATATTTACGTGCGCGCGTGCTGCAATTGCAACGCGCCCGCACAAGGGCGCTGCGCAAGCCGCGCCGCTGCGGCGTCGGCCCGCGTCAGTGACGAAAAGGGGTGCAAGAAGTGCGCCCGGGCCTGGAATCTCAGCGCCGGCGCCTGAAATTGATGCCGACGAACACGGCCAGCAGCATCAGAAACCCGCCGAACAGCAGCGCCGCATTGACGAGTACCCGGCGCAGCCCGAGCGTGTCGACATCGATGAATGGATACGGATAAAAGTCCGACAGGCTGCCGCGCCAGAAGGTGATGCCGAGATAGGCGAGCGGATAGACGAGCCACAGCAGACAGTGGCGCAACCGCAAATGAAAGCGCGGCACGAACAGCACCCAGTACAGCGCGGCGAGCATCGGCAGCACACTGTGCAGCGACTCGTTGAGCAGGCGCCGGTAGGGCGACAGCGGCCACAGCCCGCGCAACAGCACGTTGTACGCAATGCCGACGAACACCATGTACGCGACGACCGCGGTGACGACCGTCGGCTGCCGAAAAAAGCGCACGAGCGGCGTGCGGTGCTTGCACAGCGTGATGCACGTGAAGCAGAACGCGCTGGCGAGCACCGTCAGATTGGTCAGGTAGCTGCTCATGCGCGCGAGCGCGTCGAACACGGTGAGCCCGCGCGCGAGCGTGCGATCGATCGTCAGGTCGGCTTGCGCGAGGATCGCTAGCCACGCGATGAGCGCAATGAGCGCCGCCAACGTCAACGACGGCACACTGGGCGTATGCAGCGGGAGCTCGGGCTCGCGCTGTGGAACGGGGGTAGGGCGCATGCGCTCGATTCTACGCGCGGCCATGCCGGGTGCGCGCGGAGTCGCGTCGGGTGCGTCGTCACGCATCGGCGCGCGCTTCGCGCAGCGTGACGAAACGCAGATGCCGCTCGCGCGCCGCTTCGATCACGCTCGGCAGCACCGCGAGAATCAGTGGCTGGCCTTCGATGGTCAGCGCGGCACTGCCATCGTGCAGCAACAGGATGTCGCGTGCGGCGAGACCAGCGAGCAGACGCCGTGCGACCACGTGAGGATCGCGCTCACGCGTATCGTAGCCGCGCCGCGTCCAGGCCGCGAGACGCAGATCGAGCTTGCGCAGCACCGGCTCCAGAAACAGATTGCGCAGGCCCGCGGGCGCGCGGAAGAACATCGGCCGCGCGCCGCTGACGGTTTCGAGCGTGCGTTGCGCGGCGGTGATCTCGCGCGTCAACGCGCGCGGAAACGTGATCGAAAACGTATGCACGTGCAGCTGCGAATGGTTTTCGAGCGCATGCCCGCGAGCGACGATCTCACGCGCGAGCTGCGGGTAACGCTCGACCTTCGAACCGATGCAGAAGAACGTCGCGCGCACGCCGAACGCGTCGAGCAGATCGAGGACTTGGGGCGTGACGATGGGATCGGGACCGTCGTCGATGGTCAGCGCGATCGCATCCGCGTTGCGCGGGCTCGCGGGCAGGCGGGTCCAGTTGGGTCCGAGCAGCGTCGTGCGCGGCAACAGCCCGATGATCGTGAAGAGCGCGTGGTTCGCGAGGATAGCGGCGAGCCACCACGGCCACGCGGCCGGCGCGACGGCCACGCCGATCAGCACGATCACGTGCCAGCCGATCGTGCCGTTGAGCAGTGCGGAGTTGCGGCTACGCGGCCAGCGGCGCGGCGGGTTCGGGCATTCATTCATCAAACGTGCTTCCGTTACGCCTTCCTCCGTCCCGGGAAGGCTGTGAATCTTGCGCGATGCGCAAGCGCGAACGATACCACCGTTGCGATCGTCGACGCGCCCGCGTTCGGTGGCCACGTAGTCGATGAAAGCGCGCTGAAAGACGTCGCGCGGTTTGCGATCGCCGATTCGCTGTTGTATGGTGCGGGGCGAAAAGCGGCGCGCATGGTGATGGCGATCGAACCGGTCGCCGCAAAAAGCGCGCGCCGAAACCTAACACAACGGGAGAGGCGTGATGTCGGAAACAGCAAACGGAAAAGTGGCACTGGTGACGGGCGCGGGCAGCGGCATCGGCCGCGCGTGCGCACTCACGCTCGCGCAGCATGGCTATCGCGTGGTGCTCGCCGGACGCCGCCAGGCCGCGCTCGATGCGGTCGCGCAGGAAGCCCAGGCGCTGCGCGGCGACGCACTCGCGGTAGCGTGCGACGTGACCGACGCCGAGAGCGTCGCCGCGTTGTTCGACACGATCCGCGCGCGCTTCGGCCGGCTCGACGTGCTGTTCAACAACGCCGGACGCAACGGCTCGCCCGTCGATCTCGACGAAGTCAGCATCGACGAATGGCGCTCCATCGTCGATACCAATCTGAACGGCGTGTTCCTGTGCACGCGCGCGGCCTTCGGCTTGATGAAGACGCAGAATCCGCGCGGTGGCCGCATCATCAACAATGGCTCGATCTCCGCGCACGCGCCGCGCCCGAACAGCGCCGCGTACACGGCGACCAAACACGCCATTACGGGACTCACGAAAGCGGTGTCGCTCGACGGCCGCAAGTACGACATCGTGTGCGGGCAGATCGACATCGGCAACGCGGCGACCGAGATGGCCGCGCGGATGGCGCGCGGTGTGCCCCAGGCGAACGGCGAGATCGCGGTCGAGCCGCTGATGGACGTGCAGCATGTCGCCGACGCGGTGCTGCAGATGGCGAACCTGCCGCTGTCGGCGAACGTGCAGTTCATGACGATCATGGCGAGCAAGATGCCGTTCGTCGGGCGCGGTTGAGCGGCGCGCCGCACCGCGAGGGGAGGCGGCGCGGGCTCGCGCGTTCAACTTATACTGGACGCTCCACCGCCTTTCCACGCAAAAGCCACGCGCCGTGCCCCGAGCCACACCCAGCGACGACCCGCCGCCGCAGCCGCCCGCGCGGCCCGATCTCGACGACTGCTGTCATAGCGGCTGCACGCAGTGTGTGTTCGATCTCTACGACGAAGCGCTCGAACGCTACGAGCTCGCGCTAGCTGCGTGGCAGCAGCGGCAGGCACACAAGGCGCGGCCAGCGCGGCGAGCGGACGCGAAGGGCGCGAAATCGGAGCCGCAAGCCGACGCGCCTCGCTCGACGCCGGCGCGCGGCAAACCGCGCCCCCGCCGCTGATTCACGCATGCTCTTGCACCGTCCCCGACATGACCGACCTTCAGCTCACGCCGACCGAACCCTTGGACGACCCGCACACGCTCGACGATCTGCATCGCTTCGTGCAGCGTCATCCACGCCTGTTCGTGCTGACCGGCGCGGGCATCAGCACCGACTCCGGCATCCCCGGCTATCGCGACGACAACGGCGCATGGAAGCGCTCGCCGCCGATCACGCTGCAGGAGTTCCTCGGCACGCTCGCGATGCGTCAGCGCTACTGGGCGCGCAGCATGGTCGGCTGGCCGCTCGTCGCGCGCGCGCAGCCGAATGCCGCGCATGTCGCGCTCGCGCGGCTCGAAGCGGCCGGTCACGTGCCGACACTGGTCACGCAGAACGTCGACGGTTTGCATCAGCGCGCGGGCAGCCGCGACGTCATCGAGTTGCATGGCGGTATCGACGGCGTGAGCTGTCTGAACTGCGGCATGCAGCATTCGCGCGCGCAGATCCAGCAGACGCTCGAAGCCGATAACCCCGCGCTGCTCGACGTCACGGCCGAAGCCGCGGCCGATGGCGACGCGCATCTCGCGTGGCACGATCTCGGCGGCTTTCGCGTGCCGGCATGCTCGAACTGCGGCGGGCTGCTGAAGCCGTCGGTGGTGTTCTTCGGCGAGAACGTGCCGAAGGCGCGCGTCGAAGCGGCCTCGCATGCGCTCGATGCCGCCGACGCGGTGCTCGTGGCCGGCTCGTCGCTGATGGTGTATTCCGGCTACCGCTTCTGCGTCTGGGCGCAGCGCCAGGGCAAACCGATCGCGGCGATCAACCTCGGCCGCACGCGCGCCGATCCGCTGCTGTCGCTGAAGGTGGCCGCGCCGTGCGGCGATACCTTGAGCGCGCTCGCCGGTCGGCTGGCTGGCGATTGAAATGAGTACATCGTGAGTACATCGCGCACGTCACCTTCAACACTCAAAAGCAACACGCGAGGCCGACCATGACCGACGCCCGGCAACATTCGCCATCCGCCGAACGCAATCGCGAACCGATCCTCGCCGTGCTGCGAGATGCGCTGCCGGCCGGCGGCCACGTGCTCGAAATCGCGAGCGGCACCGGCGAGCACGCGATCTGGTTCGCCGGCGCGCTACCGGGCCTCGACTGGCAGCCGAGCGATGCCGACGCGGCTGCGCGAGCATCGATTGCCGCGTGGACCGCGCACACCGGGCTCGCGAACGTGCGCGCGCCGCTCGCGCTCGACGTGCATCAGGCGGACTGGGGCGTCGATGCGCTCGACGCGGTGGTCTGCATCAACATGATCCACATCTCGCCGTGGAGCGCGGCGCAGGCACTGTTCGATGGCGCCGGGCGGCGGCTCGTCGACGGCGGCGTGTTGTTTCTGTATGGTCCTTACCGGCGCGGCGGCGCGCAGACGGCGCCGAGCAACGAAGCGTTCGATCAATGGTTGAAGAGTCGCGATCCGGAATGGGGCGTGCGCGACATGGAAGCGGTCGTCGCGCTCGGCGACGCGGCGGGGCTCACCTGCGAGCGGGTGGTCGCGATGCCCGCCAATAACTTCAGTCTGGTGTTCATCAAGCGGGCAGGGTAGCGGGTACATCGACGGGCCGCGTATTCGTCCATGCGGTCCGCCAAACCTCAGTCCGATCCAAAACCGAACCCGCCGCCCGCGCGGCGACGCGCGCACAATATCTGTCGCCACGCGCGAACAGGAGTGCGGCACGAGCACGGGCAGCCGCGTCCTTGCCGGCCATCAAGCGGCAAGCGCGCATTTCTTTTATCCTTTCACCCTCGACGCCGCGCCAGTGTTTTTGCAGCGCGGCGACACGACATTTTTTGGACTCTGGAGAATTCAAATGGGCAAACAGGCAATCGGCGTGGTCGGGCTGGCGGTCATGGGCCGCAATCTGGCGCTCAACATCGAGAGCCGCGGCCATGCGGTGTCGGTTTATAACCGTAGCCGCGCGAAAACCGACGAACTCATCGCCGAATATCCGGACCGCAAACTGGTGCCGGCTTTCACGCTGGAAGAGTTCGTCGACTCGCTCGAAAAGCCGCGCCGCATTCTGCTGATGGTCAAGGCCGGCGAGCCGACCGACGCGACCATTGCCTCGCTCAAGCCGCTGCTCGACAAGGGCGACATCCTGATCGACGGCGGCAACACGCATTTCACCGACACGATCCGCCGCAACCAGGAACTCGCGAAGGCGGGTCTGCATTTCATCGGCACGGGCGTGTCGGGCGGCGAGGAAGGCGCGCTGAAAGGCCCGTCGATCATGCCGGGCGGCCAGCGCGACGCGTACGACCTCGTCGCGCCGATCCTCACCGAGATCGCCGCGAAGGCGCCCGACGGCGAGCCCTGCGTCGCGTACATGGGACCGGACGGCGCGGGCCACTTCGTGAAGATGGTGCACAACGGCATCGAGTACGGCGATATGCAGTTGATCGCGGAAAGCTACGCGGTGCTGAAGCAGGTCGTCGGCTTGTCCAACGAGGAACTCGGCAAGGTGTACACCGAGTGGAACCAAGGCGAACTCGACAGCTACCTGATCGAAATCACGTCGAAGATTTTCGGCAAGAAGGACGACGAAACCGGCAAGGACCTCGTCGACGTGATCCTCGACCGTGCGGCGCAGAAGGGCACGGGCAAGTGGACCAGCCAGAACGCGCTCGACCTTGGCGCGCCGCTGCCGCTGATCACCGAAGCGGTGTTCGCGCGCGTGCTGTCGTCGCTGAAGACCCAGCGCGTGGCCGCGAGCAAGCTGCTCGAAGGTCCGCTGGCCAAGCCGCTCGAAGGCGCAAAGGAGGCGTTCATCGAATCGGTGCGCCGCGCGTTGTACTTCAGCAAGGTGATCTCATACGCGCAAGGCTTTGCGCAGTTGCGCGCCGCGTCGGAAGAGTACAAGTGGGATCTCGACTACGGCACGATCGCGAAAATCTTCCGGGCGGGCTGCATCATCCGCGCGCGCTTCCTGCAAAAGATCACCGACGCCTACTCGACGGACAAGGTGCTCGCGAACCTGCTGCTCGATCCATACTTCCGCGACATCGCGAAGAACTACCAGGCGGCGCTGCGCGAAGTCGTGGTGGCCGCGATCAACGCGGGTGTGCCGGTGCCGGCGTTCGCGTCGGCGATCGCGTATTTCGACGCGTACCGCTCGGAGCGTCTGCCCGCGAACCTCGTGCAGGCGCAACGCGACTTCTTCGGCGCGCATACGTTCGAACGCATCGACAAGCCGGGCAGCTTCCACGCACAGTGGAGTTGAGGGTTTCGAGGGTTTGAAAAACGGCCCGGCGCGCCATGGTCATAGGGCGTGCCGGGCCGTTTCTTCGTCTGGACCCGCATCTATAGGTTTAAAAAGCCCGGTCGACTATTGCGATAGGAACAATAGACTTTCGCTGACTTAAGGGTTTACCCTAGGTCACGACACCTCTACACTTGTTTTCAACCGCTGAGGGAAAAGCAGAAACCCGAAGCGCATCACAACAAGTCATTTGGAGGTTAATCATGAAGACTCTGATTTCCGCAGTTGCTATCGCCGTCGCCCTCGTTGTTCCGGTCGCTTCGTTCGCTCAAGCCAGCCAGCCGGTGACCCGCGCTCAAGTTCGCGCTGAACTGGTTCAACTCGAAAAAGCGGGCTACAACCCGACCGCTGACGACGCAACCTACCCGGCGAACATCCAGGCAGCGCAAGCCCGCGTCGATGCGCAACACGGCACGGACACCAGCGGCTACGGCGCTCCGGCTGTCGGCACCTCGCAAGCGGGCCACGCTGCCCTTCCCGCGAAGGCCGATCGCAACTCGGTGTACTTCGGCGGCTAATCGCAGTAGAAGTGTGCAGGTGCAGTGGGTAGTTGTAGTCTGCAGGGACGCCGCGTCGGGAAATAGCCCGAATGCGGCGGGCAAGAAAAAACGCCATCCAGTTCAACGGATGGCGTTTTGTCGTTTACAGGTCCCGTTGTGCGGCGGTTTCGCGTCAATGCAGCGTTCGCTGCCGCCGGCCGATGTCATCGAACAGCTCGCGGCTCGGCTCCAGCGCGAGCAGCCACGATTCGTCGTAGCCGCTCAGGTTGTCGAGCGCATCGCGCAGCCGCTCGATCGCCACCGCGGGCAGCTCGACGCTCGCCTCGACCCCGCTCGACAGCCTTGCGATGCTCGCCAGTTGCACGAGCGCATCGGCGGCCTCGGCGACGTCGGCGGCAAAGACCAGATGTGTGTTCAGCAGTTCGACGAGGCCCGGAGACGCGGCGACATCGTCGACGTTCAGTTGCACGGCCAGAAAAGTGGCTTTATTCATCCTCGATTCCTCCCAGAATCCCGACGGTGTGGTGAGCTCCGCGCGGCTTGACTGAGTATAGGCGATGGTCGATTGCCTGCAACGATCGGGCGAATCCGCCGCACCGGCTCGCTTGCGAAGTGCCGCGAGCCGCGCGACCTATAATAGGGCCAGCCGCGCCAGCGCCGTCGCCCGTGGGCAGACGGCGCTGGTCGCGTGGTCCGCGCGCTTGCCAATTGCTCATCGACCATGAAGATCATTCGCAGCAGAAGCTTTACTCCGTCGCGTGCCTGGGGCGCGCTCGAGATCGCGAACATGAACGGCATCACCACGCGTTTGCATTGGACCGACCAGCCGTACAAGTGGCACGTGAACGACGGCGAGGAGGTGTTTGCCGTGCTCGACGGGCGCGTCGAGATGCGCTATCGCGAAGACGGCATCGAACGCTCGACGGTGCTCGAAACGGGCGACGTGTTCTATGCGTCGGTCGGCACCGAGCACGTCGCTCATCCGCTGGGCGCGGCTCGCGTGCTCGTCGTCGAAACGCAGGGTAGCGTCTGAAGATGACGGCACGACAATTGCTATCGCGTCGATTGAACCGGGTTGAGACACACGTCGAGGAAAACCAAATGACACAACAATGGCAGCCGACGGGGATCCGCCTCCTGATGGCGGCGGTGCTCGGCGTGCTGATCGCCGGCTGCACGACGATGCCGTGGGAAAGCACGCCGTTCTACAGCACCGCGCCGTCGGGCACGACCAGCCTCGCGACGGTCCCGGTGCCCGCCGGCTACTACCGCGTGAATCCGGGCGATACCCTCTCCGGCATCGCTTCGGCGTATGGACGCAGCGCCCAGGAAATCGCCGCGTGGAACGGCTTGCCGGTCAACGCGGCGGTCGCGCCTGGCCAGGTGCTGCGCGTTTCGCCGCCGATGATCTCCGGCAGCGTGGTCGCGCCGCCGGCTGCGGTGGCGCCAGCCGCGCCGGGCGCGACCGCGAACCTGCCGCCGGGCGCCGTACCCGGTGCGCCGGTCGGCGCGGCCGCGCCGCAGCAGGGCATGCTTGAGTGGCCGTTGCGCGGACCGATCCTGCGCACGTTCTCGCCGGGCAAATCCAACGGCATCGTGATCGGCGGGCAACCCGGCGATCCGGTCAAGGCCGCGGCGACCGGCCGGGTGGTTTACGCGGGCAGCGGCATCGAAGCCTATGGCCCGCTCATCATCATCAAGCACAACGATTCGCTGATCACCGCGTACGGCCAGAACAGCCAGCTGCTCGTCAAGGAAGGCGACGCGGTCGCGCAAGGGCAGACGATCGGCGAGGTCGGTGTCGATAGCCGCGGCGTCGCGTCGATCCAGTTCGAAGTGCGCCAGAACGGCCAGCCGGTCGATCCGCTCCAGTGGCTGCCGAAGCCTGGCGGCTGAGCGTCCCGGTCGCGTCCGTCGACTCATCGCAGCGCGAGCGGCTGCCTTCCGGCGAGGCGCCGATTTTCGGCGCCGTCTGAATTGAAATACACTGTGTGGCTCGTTTGCCGGCGCGTGAGCGTTCCTTGCGGAGCGCACGCGGCCGGTTGCTTTACAGCCTGTCATTCATGGACGCACAGGGACACACAATGATCGATTTGCGCAGCGATACCGTTACCCGTCCGACTCCGCCGATGCTCGCGGCGATGTCGGCGGCCGAAGTCGGCGACGATGTCTGGGGCGACGACCCCACCGTATTGCGTCTGCAGGCCACGCTGGCCGAGCGCACCGGCAAGGAAGCGGGGCTGTTCTTCCCGAGCGGCACGCAAAGCAACCTCGCCGCGTTGATGGCGCACTGCGCGCGCGGCGACGAATACATCGTCGGCCAGCTCGCGCACACCTATAAATATGAGGGCGGCGGCGCGGCGGTGCTCGGCAGCATCCAGCCACAGCCGCTCGAAAACGCCGCCGACGGTTCGATCCCGCTCGAGAAGATCGCCGCCGCGATCAAGCCGATCGACGATCACTTCGCGCGCTCGCGGCTGCTCACGCTGGAAAACACGATCGGCGGCAAGGTGCTGCCCGCGCAGTACGTTACCGAGGCGACGCAGCTCGCGCGTGAGCGCGGCCTCGCGACCCACCTCGACGGCGCGCGCGTGTTCAACGCGGCGGTCGCGGCGGGCAAGCCGGTCGCGACGCTCGCCGAGCCATTCGATTCGGTGTCGATCTGCTTTTCGAAGGGACTGGGCGCGCCGGTCGGCTCGGTGCTGGTCGGCAGCCGCGCGCTGATCGACGTCGCGCATCGCTGGCGCAAGGTGCTCGGCGGCGGCATGCGCCAGGCGGGTGTGCTCGCGGCGGCGTGCCTGTACGCGCTCGATCACAACGTCGAGCGTCTCGCCGACGACCACGCGAACGCCGCGCATCTGGCGGCGGGGTTGCAGACGATCGAGCAGGTGAAGATGCAGTCGGTCGCCACGAACATGGTGTTCGCGCAGTTTCCGCAGCAGCATTGCGCGCCGCTCGAGGCGTGGCTCAAGGAGCGCGGCATCCTCACGCAGATGCTGTATGCGTCGCGCTTCGTTACGCACATGGACGTGTCGCGCGGCGATATCGACACCTTCATTGCCGCGGTGAAGGGCTATTTCGCGGCACGTTGATCGCGACGCATGGGTCGTAAGCGAGGCGGCTCGCGTGGTTGCCGCCTCGTCTTCCCGCACTGGCTTCAACTCGTGCGCGCTCGTTCGAGGCGCGCTTCATTCGGGCTTCATCCCTGGCTCACGCGCCGTCCGGCGCATATCTCACTTGACCGCCGCTTTCGCCTGCACGCCCGCGCGATGCGACGGCGCGAGCAGCCGCAAGCCGCTCGCTAGGCTCGCCGCGCCGGCGAAGAACGCGCCGAGGCCGAGCGCGAGCGTCGGCCCATGCTGGCGGCCGGCAATGCCGAAGCACAGCGCGACCAGGGCCGCGCCGGTCGCCTGTCCGAGCAGCCGAGCGGTCGCCACGATGCCGCTCGCGCCGCCGCTGCGCTCCGGCGGCGCGCTCGCCATCAGCGCCTTCAGATTCGGTGACTGGAAAAAGCCGAAACCCGCGCCGCAGATCGCCATACGGATGCCGATGTCGAGCACGTGCGGATGGGCGGGCAGCATCGCCAGCGAGGCCATCCCCGCCGACAGCACCGCGAGCCCGATCGCGCCGAGCAGCCCCGGCGGGTAGCGGTCCGACAGGCCGCCCGCGAGCGGCGCGGCGAGCGCGACCACGACGGGCCACGGCGTCATCAGGAAGCCGGTTTCGACCTGGCTGCGCAGCAGCACGTCCTCGAAATAGAACGGCAGCGACACGAACGCGAGGCCCTGCGCGGCGAACGAGCACACGGCCGTCACCGCCGACAGCGCGAACACCGGCCGCTTGAACAGATCGACAGGCAGCATCGGCGCGGGGTGGCCCGCCTCACGGCGGACCAGCAGCAGCCCGAACCCGCCGGCGATCGCCGCGGCGGTGAGCACGATCTGCATCGACGCGCGTTGCGCCGCCTCACCGAGCGCGAAGATCAGCGCGGCGAACGTGACCACGTTGAGCAGCGCCGCCACCGGATCGAGCGGGTGCCGGCTCTGCGCGGTATGCGGCAGCGCAGGCATCGCGAAGCTCAGCGCGAGTACACCGAGCGGCACGTTGACCGCGAACAGCCACGGCCACGTCGCGACCGACAGAATCAGCGACGCCACCGTCGGCCCGACCGCGAACGACACGCCGACGATCAGCGCATTGGTGCCAAGCCCGCGACCCAGCCGATGCGGCGGGTACAGATAGCGGATCAGCGCGGTGTTGACGCTCATGATCGCGCTGGCGCCCAAGCCCTGCACGATGCGCGCGGCGGCGAGCAGCGGCAGCGTCGGCGCCATCGCGCAGCCGAGCGAGCTCAGCGTGAACAGCGCGATGCCGCCGATATAGATGCGCCGATGTCCGACGATATCGCCGAGCGCGGCGAGCGGCAGCAGCGTCGCGACCATCGCGAGCTGATATGCGTTGATGATCCAGACCGAGGCGGCCGGCGCCGCGTGCAGGTCGCCGGCGATCGCGGGCAGCGCGGTGTTGGCGATGGCGGTATCGAGCGTGGCGAGCGCGACGGCGAGCATGATCGCGGCCATCGCGCGGCGGTTGGCGGCCGACATCGGGCCGTCGGCGGGGAGAATCGGCGTGGGGACGCCGACGGCGGGGCTGAGCTTATCGGACAAGGCGTGGCTCGTGGGGTTGGGCATGCCGGTGTCGGTCGCTTCGGAGAGGCGACGCGCTTGGGCGGCGGTTTCGTCGTGGATGAGGCGCGCGCGGTCGGTTCACGGCGGGTCAGTGTTGCGGCTTGTGCGGCGCAACGTCGCGATTGTTACAGAGACGGCACGATCGCGCAGGGAGGCGGGCAGGGACCGGGAGGCTGCTTGAAGATGAGGCGCTTTGATATCAGGGAAAGGCAACTAACCGTCAATCCCATCCGCCATCTCCGAATCGGCGCGCATACGACAGAACCGCCCGGCAGAACGGGCCTCCCATTCGATCACAGGACCAGGCTATTCGGGGTTTCATCCACCCGTCACGCATCGGAAAAATGAATCGATGTGCGGCATCGCAGATGCTTCGGGCGTACGCCTTCCAACCTGCTTTCGTCATCCGACTCACGCGCGCCGATGCCCACCCGGAGTGCCGCTGCCACGCAGCCTTGCACCGCGTCCGGGCGCCCGCCGCGGCTCGGTCGCGCGGCAGCGGGCGAGCTCGCCGGGCACGCCTTATGCGGCACCGTCCGCTCGCGCGCCGGTGTGCGCGAGTCCTAAAATGTCCTACTCTGTTTCTTTAAACCGCTCCGACAGGCACGCGCCTCCCGTCCGTCTCCAGTGCGGTTCGCGTCTGCCATGTCGAACTTCCCGGAGGCTTCGATGACAACCGTCGATCTGGAATTCGACCAGCTCAACAGTACCGTCGACGCGCTACGTCGCTCAATTTCGAATCGCATGATGTACGGCGTCGGCAAGGACGCCGTCACCGCTCACCCGCATGACTGGCTGCACGCGGCCGCGCTGGCCGTGCGCGACCGGCTCGTCGCCCGCTGGATGAAGACCACGCGCCTGCAATACGAGCAGGACGTGAAGCGGGTCTACTACCTGTCGATGGAGTTTCTGATCGGCAGAACGTTTTCCAACGCGCTACTCGCGCTCGGCATTCACGATCAGATGAAGGAGGCGCTCGCGAGCCTCGGCGTCGACATGGACGCGCTGATCGATATCGAACCCGACGCAGCGCTCGGCAACGGCGGCCTCGGCCGGCTCGCCGCGTGCTTTCTCGACTCGATGGCGACGCTCGGCATTCCGGGCTTCGGCTACGGCATCCGTTACCAGTACGGCATGTTCCGTCAGGAAATCGTCAACGGCGAGCAGGTCGAGGCGCCCGATTACTGGCTGCGCGCCGGCAATCCGTGGGAATTTCCGCGGCCAGAAATCAAGTACATGGTGCACTTCGGCGGCCGCACGGTGCAGCGCGGCGACAAGACCGAATGGATCGACACCGAGCATGTGAACGCGACCGCGTACGACACCGTGATCCCCGGCTACGCGACCGACGCGACCAACACGCTGCGCCTGTGGTCCGCGCGCGCGACCGAGGAACTCGACCTCGGCGCATTCAATCGTGGCGACTATCGCAACGCGGTCGACACCAAGAATATGTCGGAGAACGTGTCGCGGCTGCTCTATCCGGACGATTCGACGCCGGCCGGCCGCGAATTGCGACTGCGCCAGGAGTATTTCTTCGTGTCGGCGACGATGCAGGATCTGATCCGCCGCTATCAGCGCACGCACAGCACGTTCGGACGCTTCTCGGAGAAGGTCGCGGTGCATCTGAACGACACGCATCCGGTGCTGGCGATTCCCGAGCTGATGCGTCTGCTCGTCGACGAGCATCATGTGCCGTGGGACAAGGCGTGGAAACACGTGACGCAGATCTTCTCGTACACGAATCACACGCTGATGCCGGAGGCGCTCGAAACCTGGGATGTCGAAATGTTGTCACGCCTGCTGCCGCGGCATCTCGAGATCATCTTCGAAATCAACGCGCAGTTTCTGAAGCATGTCAGCGAGCACTCGGGCCACGACGCCGAGATGATCCGCCGCATTTCGCTCGTCGATGAATATGGGCAGCGGCGCGTGCGCATGGCGTATCTGGCGATCGTCGCGAGTCACAAGGTGAACGGCGTGTCGAAGCTGCATTCGCAGCTGATGACCCGCGACATCTTCGCCGACTTCGCGCGCATCTATCCCGAGCGCTTCACCAACGTGACCAACGGCATCACGCCACGCCGCTGGCTCGCGCAGGCGAGTCCGTCGCTGTCGCAGCTGATCGATGCGCGCATCGGCAAGCATTGGCGCAGCAATCTGTTCGAGCTCGAGCAGCTGCGCAATCTGCGCAAGGACGACGAGTTCGTCGAGGCGTTTCGCGAAGCCAAGCGACAGAGCAAGCTGCGGCTCGTGCACCGGCTCGCGCATCACACGAAGCTGCACTTCGATCCGGACGCGCTGTTCGATCTGCAGGTCAAGCGCATTCACGAATACAAGCGTCAGCTACTCAACGTGCTGCACGTGATCGTGCGCTACAACGAGATTCGCGCGAATCCCGAGCGCGACTGGGTGCCGCGCGTGGTGTTGTTCGCGGGCAAGGCCGCGTCCGCGTACCGGATGGCCAAGACGATCATCAAGCTGATCGGCGACGTCAGCGAGAAGGTCAATCACGATCCGCTGATCGGCGATCGGCTGAAGGTCGTGTTCGTGCCGAACTACGGCGTCAGCGTGGCCGAGCTGATCATTCCGGCGGCCGATCTGTCGGAGCAGATCTCGATGGCCGGCACCGAGGCGTCGGGCACCGGCAACATGAAGCTCGCGCTCAATGGCGCTTTGACGATCGGCACGATGGACGGCGCGAACATCGAAATCCGCGACGCGGTCGGGTCCGACAACATCTTCATCTTCGGCCACACCGCCGACGAGGTGGACGACCTACGCGCAAGCGGCTATCGGCCGCGGCGTATTTACGAGGAGAACGAAGCGTTGCGCACGGCGCTCGATCAGATTCGCTCGGGCTTCTTTTCACCGGACGATCCGCTGCGCTTTTCGGATATCTTTCACACGCTGGTCGACTGGGGCGACCACTACATGGTGCTTGCCGATTTCGACGCGTTCGCCAAGGCGCAGAACCAGGTGGATGCGCGTTTCGTCGACCGGCACGCGTGGGCGGAAAGCGCGATCGAGAACGTCGCGGGCATGGGGCAGTTCTCGTCGGATCGCACGATCGGTGAATATGCGCGCAATATCTGGCGCGTGAGTCCGCTCAGTCTCGATTGAGCGCGAGACGACGCCACCGTAGGGGTAACTTCAGGGCAAGCAAATCGAAAGCCGTGCGGGCTGATGCTGATCAGTGGCGCGCGGCTTGTCATGTTCGATCGTCGTCCCGCGTCATGCCTTCGTCGCCGCGGCCGCCGCCTTCGCCCGATGCACGGCCTCGCCGACCTGTTCGACGAACTCGCGATCCGTGCTCATCAGCGCCTCGCGCTCGCCGGCGGCCGTCTTGACCATCAGCCGATGCGTGACGTCCTGGGTCGCCCAGGTGAGCCAACCGACCACGATCAGCATCACCCCGCATACGAGTCCCGGCGCCGAGTGCAGCACGCCGCCGACGATCGAGCCGATCAGCCCGGCCACCGAGATCACGAGCGGCACGACCTTGTTCTTCTGCACGGTGACGACGTGCACGTCGACGATATCGCGCAGCGGGAAGACTTGACCCGCGGACGACAGGGCGTTGCGCGTGACCGACACGCCGCGATCGTTGAAAGGCGTTTCCATCGTTTCAATGCAAGGGTTGTGAAGCGCGCAGCGTAGCAGACTTCCTTGAGGTTCCTAAAGTTATGGACTTTTTTATCCTTTCGCAGGCCTGCAGAGCAAGGAGGCACGACATCGGTGACTAAAAAAATCAGTTGTTTAGCATCAGCCGGGTCGTCGGCCATTGCCGTCGTTAGAATGATCTCCGATCTACGTCGGCAATGCGGCGGACTGCTGACCGTGGCTCCGTTTGAGAGTTGAGCGGCGGCTTCCCACGTTAGCGAACTCACACTTTCGACCCACTGCGGCCCTTCGGCGAATATTTGCGAACGTCTCCGCCGTTCAAGAGCGGCCGTTCGGCTTGCTCAAACCGAGCCGCTTAAGCCGATCAATGGTCGGTCCCGTGCATGTTCACGAGAAGTAATCCCATTGGACATGCCGGTTGCGGGTCCATCCGCACCTCTAGCTGTCCACCAACGTTCACAGGTCTTATGTCGAAGACCGGACCGATGTCGGACCGACTACGGGTGGAACCGGTGCAAGAGTCCGTGTCGGCCCACCTTATGCGGCATTAGGGGTTTATACTTACCACGGCTTCTCATGTCTTCCCCGACAAGGATTCAGCCCGCCCACTTAGGCAGGCTTCAATGTTTACAAAGATCGGTTCGAACGCAACAGGACGCTCCCCATTCCGCCTTGCTCTAATCCTGGGGAAAGGTTCACACCGCAAAGCTATGTTCAGCCCTGTTGGTCTTTATATTGTCGGAATCATGTCGACCGCCGTGAGCGTACTCATATTGAGTTCGCTGTCCGGGATTCCTGGGCTGTACCGCTGGTTCGGTGCAAACATTCTGGCCGTGTCCGCATTGGTTGTTCTGACGTTGTGTGGCGCCTCCCCAACGCCCATGGCTATTCTCATATCCAGTGCGCTCCTTGCAGCCATCCCAATCGTAGCGCTGCAAGGTTTCAGAAAGTTTTTCGCCCTTCGCCCTTCGCAACCCCACGCGGTTGTGGCATACGTCATTCTGGTGATCGGCCTTGTTTACTGGACCTATGTTTCGCCGAACCCGGATGCCCGGATTATTTCGATGGCTGCCTTCGTTGGCTACTTTCGTCTATGTATCGGCTGGACGGTATACATCATGCGTCCTCCGCATCGGCCTCGGTACAGCTATCAATTCCTAGCCTTCGTCGCGGTGCTCGGAGGGCTCGTCTACATTGCTCGGGCGATCGTGACCGGTCTAGGCTGGGAACAGCACGCACACGTTCTAGACCTGACACCTATGAACGTCGCGTATATCGGCATCGGCATATTAACCTTGCCGTGCCTTTCGATAGGTGTAGTCATGCTCGCGTATGACCGCATGGCTGAGCGGATGGAGCGGCTGGCGACTGTTGATGATCTGACCGGAGCGCTCGTTCGGCGCGAGTTTATGGCTCGCGCCGAATTGCTGCTAGCGCATGCGAACCGTACAAGGTTGCGCCTGGCTGTTGCAATCCTTGATATTGACCATTTCAAGGCAATAAACGACGGACACGGTCACGCAGTCGGAGACAGCGCGCTGTTTCACTTCGCTTCCATCATGTCGAAGGGTATCAGGCGAGGCGATATTTTTGGGCGTCTTGGCGGGGAAGAGTTTGCGGTCCTGTTGCCAGAAACCTCCGGAGCAGACGCTGTTGCAATAGTTGATCGTTTGCGCCTGCAAATTGCCACGGCTGCGCTAGCCATCCCCGGCGGAGAAGTGGAGTGCACGTTCAGCGCTGGCGTCTCGGAATATGAGACGGGCGAATCGCTGAAAAACCTGATGGCGCGATCCGACGCGGCGCTTTATTCGGCAAAGGCTATGGGGCGGAATCGTGTCGTCGCAGCGGTCTCTGCTCGTGCTCAAACGTTCGGAGCCGTCACGGAAGCACCGAAGCCGAATTGACCAAATCTCTGAGAGCGGATGGCGGCCAGACGCTGATCAGCAGACATTCGCCAAGAGAATATGAAGGACCGTTCGTGGCCGATTGCACGCGCTGAACCATGATGTATAAAGCGGTCGCTGGTGGAGGACGACCTGTTTTCACCGACCGCTTACGGTGAAGTGAGAAGCCAGAACTTCAAGGCAAGCGCAGCGTTGTTGGCGTAAATCGCATAGGGGCCGTGGACGACGCGACATTCGTTTAAATGTGGCGTCTGCGCATCTGCGGCACAGCCGCTACGCCGGGCATGCTCAGAGTTGCCAGTCCGTTTATTGCCTGATCCGATTTCAAGGCACGCGCCTCGAGAAAAGATCGAATCGCGTGATCTTGCTCGCCGAAGTTCGGAACGTCTGCTTCGTGGTCGCGGGAGGTCAACCTGCTCCGATGTTTGCCTGGTTACCCGCTGGCCATGGCAGCGGGTACGCATGGGCTACCGATCACGAGCACCTGACACGAAGTCAAGTCGCTCGTGGCTGCGGCCCTCCCGCCTGGGCGATGGAACTTATCGTGCTGTGAGACGTGAACGGGCGGATGCTCACCAGGACGCGGCAGCCTCAGGGGTGGAAGAGGCTACGATTGTGACTGGCGCCGAGTTCGGTCATAAACAGTCGCGCGAACTTCTGGCAGTTGTTGTGCAGCAGCTTGTAGTTCGGCCCACACATCTGCCTCGTGTTGAGGAACGCCTGCTGCAGCGCCACCGCCGTCACGGATACCGGGTTAGGGCTGTAGGTATCGCTTTGGGTGTACCACTGGATATTTTTGGCCTCGTCAGTGGCGAATTCCACCGTGTCGTTGGCGCCCATCCACAAGCCGAAGTTGAGCACGATGAAGCCGTTGCTGCGGTTGCTGACGAAAATCTGGCTGTGATGAGTAATGGCGCCACGGGCGACTTTGCGCCACATGTGGTGGACGTTGCAAGGCGTGTTCGCGTTGACGAGCGCTTGGATGTGTCCTGCGATGCCACTCGTGTCGAGGCCGCCGCCACCAGCGTCAGAGTTCTGGCTGGACTCGCTGGGGGTCTGCGCACTTCTAGAACCGATACCAAACATGGAATATCCCTCCTTCAGTGGGCTTTCAATATTCTCGCTGTGCACGCTTCATTAGTCCGGTAATGCGGCGTCCAGCTAGTCTTCTGATCAGGAGTTTCAACTGTAGGTAACTTCCTCAACCAGTGCCAGACTGATCGATCCCGGATAAGGCGGCGCCACATGTGTATTCGGTGTTAGAAAAACAGCATGCAGGCGTCGGCTATTTACACTTTTTCATCGATCTGTTTAAAGCGTTCTTCTGACTGTCCGCACGCACGCCTAAGAGTTTTACCGATGACGTGCATCGATCAACTCAGCGGAGCGAGCGTCAGATACCGCGCCAACAGCCGCCGTTGCGGCGGCGCGCCCCCGAAAAACGGCTCGGGGTCGCAAGTACTCATTCGGTTTTCCGTGGGACGAGTCATTCGCGACCACCAGCCTGTGAATGACGGGAAAGCGCCCCATACCCGTCTGACCAGCACCTCCCGGTCTCTCCAGCAACAGCTCATCTGTTCCGAAAAACTCCCCTCAACAAACTCCCTGAGCTGGGAAATATCAGTGCGCGTAGGCCGCCGTCGTCTGCACCGACGCGGCCGAGCAGCGCCTGCGCGACCGGCAGCGGCACACGGTGCCACGCAGTGCGGGCAGACAGGCGGCCGGCAACGGGATGGCGCGGGGCCGGTGGCCCTTGCCCAGCACGTGCAGGGTCCACTGGCCGGCCTCGTCGACCTCAATGCGCGGCAGCGCCAGATCCTCATGCCACTCCAGTTCCGCGAGCCGCACGCCGGCGAAGCGGTACAGCGTCCAGATGGCTCGGCTTCGTGCCCAGACCGCGGACGGTACGTCCGTCGGCGCGTCACCGCCCGCGACCGCGTCGCAGTGGGCGAGCGCGGTGGCGGGCAGGAACCGCTCTAGGTTCACCTCCTGCGGCGGCCAGTCCCTCGGCCGGCTTGACGGTGAAGTAGCCCGTGCGGTGCCACCAGGCGAAGAGGCTGGAGACCGCGGCGAGAGCGCGGGAGACGGTGGCGGGGGGCGGCGCGCCGCACGTTGCCCGCTGCATCGGCATGTGGCGCCTGCAGGACGTCGCGGTACGCCATCAGATCCTGACGCGTCAGGTCGGAAAACGGTCCCAGGCGTTCGCGTGTGCACCAGGCCGCGAGCCGCCGGAGTTCCGTCACGTAGGCGCGCAGCGTGTGCGGCGAGGGCGAAGCCCGTTCGCGCAGGAAGAGTCGGACGGCCTGCATGTCATCGGTGACACCGAGCATGTTTGTCAGCGTGACCGGGTTGGCGAAGCGGCCCGTGCGGGCGAGCCACGGCGGCTCGACCCCGCCAGGCAGCCACGCCGCGTCCGGCGTGATCACGGCTGGGACCCGCGCGCTGTCCGGCACCGCGTCAGCCGCAGCCTCGCGGAAGCGCCGGCGGTGCTGCCGCAGGACGCGTTCGAGCACCGCCGCGGCGGAAGGCGCCGCGGCTTCGGGCACGACCCGCAGCAGCTGTTTTGACAGGCCATCTTAGCGCACCCGTTCGGCAGCCAGTTCGCCAGCATGCGTTCTGGCCGCTTGCGCAGCAGCCTCCTCGGCAGAGGCGAGTTGCGACTGGAGCTCCGCAGTCGCGGATTCGAGCAGGCGCGTTCGCCGCTGGAGCGCGCGGCTTTCGAGTCGTAATCCCAGCAGTTCCTCATTGCGCGCGGCCAGCTGGGCGTGCAGGTCGGCGAGTTCGGTGCGAAGCAGCTCCGTGCGCAGTTCGGCCTCGTGCCGCGCAGCGCCCGCGGTTTCCCTGGCCTGTTCCGCGTCCTGCCGCCCGCGGCCAGTTCGCCAGCGGCCTTTGGATCAGCCACCCTGCAGGCCGACTTGCCACTGCCTCGGCGCCATCGCCACGGACAGGCCGCGATGGAGGCGAACGACAGGATGGCGGTGGGCTGCGGACCAATGGCAAGGTTCTTTCGCAGAGGCGTCGACCGGAGTGTAGTCCGTGCGGTTGGCGACTCCAAGCCCGCGCTGGGTGCACCCGTGGACCACGTCGCCGACGTGGGTCGATCCTCGGGCTCCCGTTGTCGCGCGTCAAGCGAGTGGTACGAGCTATCGCCAGTTGAATCGATGAGCGGGCGGCATCAATCAGCGGCGCTGCCCTCCGAAGGAGGGTGGGTGTGCGCGCCTTCGATAGGGGTACCTGCCTGGCACTGGAGGTTGTGCTGTCCGGGCATCGGTCACCTCAACGGGGAAACCAGATGAACAAGCAGGAAACTTATCTCAATAGCGATGTTGAGCGATTCGTTTTCACGAAAAACTGCCACTTCAGTCTTGTCGCATTCGCGCAACCAATGCGAGCAAGCGCGAATTCATTTCCTCCGCCGGCAATTGCGCGAACCAACCGTGACCGGGAAGCAACCATTCGAAGCGATACGTGGCCAGCCTGCTCAGCGAATCGGTGAGTTCCGTCCATGAGTACCAGCACGCGTCCCTGAACGCGATGAGGTCCTTCTTGCGTGGGCTCCAGGCAAGTGAATCACCCGAGAACATCACGCGATCATCAAGCAGGTACACGACGCTACCCCGAGTGTGTCCGGGTACAGGGATCGCGCGAACGTTGATCGCAATGTTCGTTGCTGATCCGTCATCGAGCAGATCCGTAGCATATGGGGCAGCCGACGCGTCCTCCCGATGAATCCAGACGCGAGCACCGAATCGACGCGCATATTTGTCAGCGTCTGCGACGTCGTCGCTATGCGACAGCAGAATGTGCGCAATACCGCCAGCGCCGTCAAACCATTTCACCAGCTCCGCCGCATAGCGAGGGGAGTCGATCAGCAGATTGCCTTCCGGACGCGATGCAAAATAGGAATGCGCTCCGAACGACGACCGGGCGTTGAATCCACAGCGCCACACGTCCGAGGTGATCGGCTGTGGAAAAATCGCTGCGTTCGGGCGAGGCTGTTTTGTTTCACTGCGTACCGATGCCGTAGGACACACAAGCATCGCACGCCAGGCATCAAGTTGCTCTTCTGGCGTCGCCGGCTGCCGAACGAAGACACTCTTGTCGTTTCGTTCAACAATCAGCTCTGGCGCGACGTGACGCGATGCACCGCAATTGATGCACGCAGTATCGATGTACCACTCGCCTGAAACAGAGTCGGTATTACGTATGGGCTTCATTTGGTGCTCCTGGCCGATGTGCACATCAGTCGGCTCGACGATCGTCCGCGTGTGGCGGTTCTCGGAGGGGTTGTTACGACCATTAGGCTACGATGACGCGCATAGTCCATGCCTGGCACTTACCGTGCCCGATGGCTGAATCCGGCCGTCAGCGCGTCCACGACGAGTTGCACCGCTCGTGACGATTTGCGCCGGCTGGGACAGTAGCGATGCTCGACAAAGGTCGGAAACCAGTCTGCGAGGACCCAACTCAGCCGGCCAGCCTTGACGTGACCGTCGACGAGATCCTTCGGCACGTATGCAAGCCCGAAGCCGCCCGGCGCCGCGTCGACCATCGATAAACGTTATTGAACGTGAGCTGGCCCCCGACTCTGAAATCGTGCAGGACAATATGAAGACGGTGATCCTGAAGCGCGATGCCTATGGCAAGAAACGGCACCGATATCATCCTGGGTTCGCTGATTTCGCCAAACACCATGGGTTCGTGCCTCGCGTGTGCAAGCCATACCGCGCGAAGACGAAGGGCAAGGTCGAGCGTATGAATGGATACCTGCGCTACAGCTTCTGGGTTCCGTTAGTTTCAATGCTCGAACAGGCAGGACTCACAGCGGATTGCGGTCTCTGCAATGAGCGCGTCAGGCTGTGGCTGCGCGACGTCGTCAACGTTCGTGTGCACCGTACGACAGAGTGGAGTTTCGACACGTCCACTTGAGGAACGGAGGGCCCAAATGAATGCTGCGACATACGGACTGGATGTTGCAAAGCAGATCTTCCAGATGTACTGGGTCGACGCGCAAACCGGCGAGATTGCCGATCGACGCTTCCGGCGCGATGAGCTGATTACGTTTCTTGCACGGCGGCCGCCCTGAATCGCACCGCCCGAATCCTGCGCGAGCATCAGGCGGTTGATCGCACCAGGTGCCTGAGGGTCGTCACGCGTGGACACGAATACCGGCGCGCCGAGCGGCGTGGTGCGCGGATCGACGGCCACCGAGCGGCCCGCCGACAGCGGGCACGCCCAACGCGCCCAGCGGACCGTTCGGTGAATCGGGGATCACACGAAAGAACACATAGCTCGGATCCGAAACCGCATACGCGGGATGAGGTTTCGGCGTGGTCGTCGCCAGTGTGAAACCGCGCAGCAACGGCGAAGTGGGTTCGCCATCGTCACCGTCGGCGGGCGCCGCATTGCCTTCGTTGCTCGTAGCGGGCGCGCCGTCGTCACCGATGTCGACCTCCATCTCCATGCCGCGCACGACGAGCTTGCGCGCGCCGGCCGTCGCGTTGCCGCTGTGCGCGAGCGGCGGCAGGAACGGCCGGCCGTTCTGTTCCGCATAGGCGAAGCGGCGAATCGAGCCGTCGCTCATGCGGACCTTGCCCGCGCCTTGCAGCTGCATCGAGTACAACATCACGGGGTCGTCGACACAGGCGAGGATCGGCGCCTTCAGTGCGCCGCGCTCGATCTCGGCGCGGGTGCAGTACGGCACGATGCGCCCGCCATCGAGCCGCAGGCGAATCTTCTTGTCGCGGATATCCAGCACGCTATCGCGCAGGTCCAGCGCGTAGACGCCTTTGAGGTCGCCACTCGTCGTATCGCTGAGCGGGATCACGTTTCGTCCATCGATGCGAGCCGTGCTCACGTCACCTCGCGCGCGGTCCGGCAGGCGCCGCGCGTCGAGGTAGAGCATGTCGGCCGGCGTGCCATAGACTGGATAGAGGTAGGCGCCGCCGTACTGCCGGCTGCCATTGAGCAGCGGCTCGTAGTAGCCGGTCATCGTACCGTCGAGCGAGCGGTCGGGATTGCGGATCTGATACGCGTTGAAGTTGGTTTCGAAGAAACGCCGGATCGCCGCGACGTCGCCAACGTCCACCACTCGCGCGGCATTGCACGGGTCCGACCAGCCGCTGCGCGCGCCGAGCAAGGTGCAACTGCGGCGAAACGCTTCCCATGACGCGGTGACGTCGTCCGTGTCCCATCCGGGCAGGTCGGCGAAAACGATCGGCTCGTAGTAAGCGTGGCGCGTGGCGAAGCCGCCGCTCAACGCAGCCTCGGGACGCGGGTTATTCGAGCCGGTGGACGTGCCCGAGACCGTCGCGTGTGTCGTTATGAGAGCCGGCGTCGGCCCAGGCATCGTCGGCGGCGCGGGTGGCGATGCTTGCGCCGTCGGTGCCGCCTGCTCGACCGGCGATGTCGCGGTATGGCTCGCGTCCCCAGGATGACGCTGGTCGCGGGCGTGTTGCTCGCGCAAGCCGCGAGCGTGGCTGTCAGCGCAAGCAGGAGAAGCTGAGCCCTTTGCATGCGGCCTCCTTGCGGACCATCGCGCACGTCGCGCGCGCTAGGCTGGCGGCTTGACGGCATCGATGGTGAACGTGGCGGCGCCGAACGCGCCGGCGCAATCCGCCGTGCCTGCCGGGCAACGTGGCTTGCCCGCGAACGGCGAATAGCGCGGGCCGCGACGCGCGGCCGCTTGCTGCTGGGCATCAGCGGGGAATGACTGGAACGGCGCCGCGGACTTCAATCCACCGTCGGAAAAATCGCGCGGCGTCGTCGACACCATCGTCAGAAAGTGGTTGGGACCGGGCGGGTTGCCCGCCAGCATCGGCCAGCTGGCGCGCGGCAACGACAGCGTCTGACCGGCGGCGATCCGGTTGTTGCGATCGAGTCCGTTCGGAAACAGCATCAGGTACTGACCGTCCGGATCGACCATGAACACATACACGTAGCCCGCGCGGTTGCTGTCGAGTCTGAACTGCAGATAATCCTTGCCGATCGTGGCGGACGGGCTGCGCGGTGTGGCGGTGACCTGAATCAATGGATCGGCCAGCGTCACGATTCGATCGAGTTCGCTCGCGGGGGTGAAGGGCGTGAGGTTGTCCGCCTGCGCGGGTGGTGTGGCGGGCGCGGCAACCGTGGCGGGCGAGGCAGGAGCAACCGGGGCGACAGGGGCAACAGCAGCAACGGCTGCCGGGCTTTGAGCGGCATTGCCAGGCGTCGGCGCAGCCGTGTCGGCCGGCTTCGGCGAAGCCGTGTCGCGCGCATCCGTGCTTGCCGTGACAGCCGGGCTCGCTGCCGGTGGCGAATGCATGGCAAACCACGTACCGACCGCGGCGAGCGCCACGACGCAAACGACACCTGCTGCGATCAAGCGCGTGCGTTTCTTTTGACTACCGCCAGGCGCAGGAACGGCCGCTGTGCCTGGCTCATTGCGCTTCGCCTCGACTGTCGCGGCCGTCGTCGTTCGCGGCGCATTGGCACCCGCTGTCTCGACGGAAGCGCGAGTCGTGGGTTCGATCGACGCATCGGCGTCATCACGCGTATCGATGGCAATGCCCAGTTCGTTCGCCAGCGCCTGAACGCTTTGCGGGCGCTGTTCGGGGCGGACCGCGAGCGCATGGTCGATCGCGCGCAGGAACCGCTCGCTATAGCGGCCAGCCGCCGCCGTGGCGAGCGGCACATACGTGTCGCTCATCAGTCTGCCGACCGACGGCGGCGGCGTCTTGCCCTGAATCGCGAAATAGATGACCGCGGCGAGTGCGTACACATCGGTCCACGGCCCCTGTTTCAAGGCCGCCACTTCGGCATATTGCTCGACGGGTGCATAGCCGGGCTTCAGAATCACCGTCAAGGCCTGGGTCATGTCGCCGATCACGCGCCGCGCCGCGCCGAAGTCAAGCAGCACGGGGCGGCCGCTGCCCTTGAGCAGCATGATGTTGTCCGGCGCGATGTCGCGGTGATAGCACTGCGCCGCATGCAATACCGCCAGCGCTTCGAGCAGCGGCGCGAGCAGGGCGCGCAGCCATGCTTCATCGGGTGGGGCGCTCATGCGGCGCAAGCCGTCGCGCAGCGTCACGCCCTCGTAGTACGGCATCACCATGTATGCGGTGCCGTTGGCCTCCCAGAACCGGTACACCTTGACGAGCGAATGATGATCGAAGCGGGCGAGCAGCCGCGCCTCGTTGATGAAGCTTTTCAGGCCGGCGCGAAAGGTGTCTTCATGACGTTCCGAGCGGACCGACACTTCGGCCGCGCCGACGCGCGAGGCCAGCGCAGCGGGAATGTATTCCTTCAGCGCGACGTGACGTCCTAGCTGGGTGTCGTAGGCGAGATAGACGATACCGAAGCCGCCTTCGCCAATCAGCTCGACGATCTCGAACTCGCCGAGCCGTGTGCCGGCGGGCAGCGCATGTTGCGCGTTCGAACCCTGCGCGGCGGGGCGGGTGACGACTGTGCGATCGGCGTGCGCCGCTTCGGCGGGGTTCTGCTGGCCGTCCGGTCCGGACGCCCGTTGCACGATCACGGTTTTGTCGTCGGGGCTGCTCATCGGCTGTGGCTCCCTGGAGGGTACGACGGCAGAGCCCGGCACACGCGAGCGCCACCCTCACGCGCAGGCGCGTCCGTCTTTAAGACGAACGAGCGGGTCATTTTTTGAAATCAGGCGGGCGTGTGCCTGAACGGTGGTCCGCGTGCGGCCGCCGGTTTCAAAATCGGCCTGCCGGATTCGTCTATACGGTGTGAGTCAACCGCTGCGTGCAGCTTGCGGGTTGTACGCGCATTCCATCCCAGCCGCTCCCTTTTGCCTTCTTGCAGGAAGTTAAAGTGAACGAGCGCCAAGGCTTATCGAGCGCGATGGCACACCGGATCGATGCCGCGTGGATCGCGGGCGCGATTGTCATGGGCTCGATGCTGCTGGGCGCGGCGGGCAATACGCTGGCCGCTGGCACGTCCGCCGCCGCGGCGCGGCCCGCGAGCGCCGTGGCCCTTGCGCCCGAGTCGTTCGGCTTTCGTCAGGCCGACGAACGCGAACGCGACGCCGAAACGATCAACACGTTGACGGCCGAGGGACGTCTGCTGCTGTCGCGAGATCGCGTCAAACTCCCCGCCTACGACTATTGCAGCATGTCCGTCGCGGCCGCCGAGCGCGGCGACTTCCGCGACAGCGTCGATGCCGCGGCGCGCGCCCTGGTGGTGGCCGGGCAGACAAACAATGCGGATCTGGCGGCCCTGTCCAAACGCGATCTCGCGATCGCCTACAGCTATGCCGGCGACCTCGACAACGCCGAACGTTACGCCCGCGATGCGCTCGCTTCGACGCCGAAGGCGCCCGAGCAGGTCTTTGCTCCGGCCAACAAGGTGCTCGGCGATGTCGCGTTGCGCCGGGGCAAGCCGCAGCAGGCGCTGGCCGCCTACGAAGACGCGCTCACGACCGCCTCGCCGCGTTACAAACCGCTGGTGCTGATGTCGATCATCAACGCGCAGCTCGCCGAGGGCGATACGCCTGGCGCGCGCCAAACCTTCGATGCTGTCGGCGCACCGGCCACCGCGGAACTCGCGCCCGCCTACCGGCGCATCGAAGGCAATCTGCTGCTGGCCGAAGGCAAGCCCGAGGATGCGAAACACGCGTTCGAAGCGCTGTTGAGCCAAAGCGGCAATTCCAGCGACGCCAACTACGACCGCCTGTGGGCCCACGAAGGAATCGGCCGCGCCGACCTCGCGCTCGGCGACAAGCCGCATGCGCGCGATGCCTACCTGCTGGCCGTCGACGACTCCGAGAAAATCCGCACGCGGTTTCGCAGCGACGAGTTCAAGACGGCGCTGTTCGGCGACACGCAAACGGTATTCGAAGAGGCCATCGCGCTGACGGTCGAAGCCGGCGACTACGAGAGCGCGTGGAGTCTGTCCGAACGCAGCCGGGCGCGTGCGCTGCTCGACGTCGTGCGCAACCGCGTCGACGCCGGCGTCGACGACCGTCAATTGAACGGGCAGGTGCCAAGTCTTGCCGCGACGCGCGGCGCGCTCCGGCCCAACGAGGCGATCGTCGAATTTCATAGCCTGCCCAACGAGCTGATCGTCTGGGTGGTGCGCAACGATGGCCTGACCGGCCACACCTTGCCGGTTGCGCGCGCGGACATGGATGCCGCCGTGACCGACCTGCGCAATGCGATCGTGCGCCGGCGACCGGCCGCGCTGACCTATGGCGACAAGCTCGATGCGTTGCTGATCGCGCCGCTCGGCTTGCGCGCCAACGAGCGGCTCATCATCGTGCCGCACGGCGCGCTGCACTATCTGCCGTTTCAGGCGCTGCACGATGCCAATGGCTTTCTGATCGAACGTCATGCGATCGCACTCGAACCATCGGCGAGCGTCGCGATACAACTCGCGCAACGCCAGCAGAAGATCGCGAGCGATCTGGTCGCGTTCGGCAATCCGACCATCACACCTGCCTATGCGCTGCCAGGGGCCGAGGCGGAAGTGCAGGGCATCGCGCCGCTGTTCGCGCGCAACGAGGTGTTTCTGCATGGCGATGCCACGCGCCTGAGCTTTCGCGACAACGCGCCCGCCGGACGCGTGTTGCACGTGGCGACTCACGCCCAGGCCGACACCATCGATCCGTTGCACTCGAGCATCCTGCTCGCGCCCGCGACGCAGCCGGCCGACGGCCCGGACTCGCTGCTGGCGAAAGACATCTACAACCTGAAGCTCAACAACGTCTCGCTCGTCACGCTGTCGGCCTGCGAGACGGGGCTTGGCCGGATCGCGCGCGGCGACGAAATTCTCGGCTTCACGCGGGCGTTCTTCTATGCCGGCGCCACCAGCCTGATCGTGTCGATGTGGCCGGTCGCGGACGAATCGAGCGCGCTGACGATGCGCACCTTCTACGCGCAACTCGCACAAGGCCATGACGCGATCGACGCGATGCGCACCGCGCAACTGGCGGTGCTGCACACGCCGCGCTTCGCGCATCCGTTCTTCTGGGCGCCATTCGATCTGATGGGTGGCTGGCGTTTGACCATCGCGCGTCAGCAGCAGGGATGAACCAAACAGACCCTAGACCGATGAACAGACTCCGACTGATCGCCGCGGCAGTGTCCTGCAGTAGTGCGCTCGCGTGGGGCCAGACGCTGCCGAACGCGGGCAGCATCCTGAACCAGACGGCGCCGCGCGAGACCCGGCCGACGCCGCCGGGCGGCACTCAGGCGTTACCCACCGTGCCGCCGCCGGCGGCGCCCGTGACGGCGCCTGGCCCGACCTTCCTGCTGAAGAGCATCACGTTGAAGGGCAACGACACGATCGCCAGCGACGCGCTGCTTGCGCCCGTTCAGGACAAGCTCGGCAAGCAAACCAGTCTCGCCGGGCTCGAAGAGATTGCCGCGCGCATCACGCGGGTTTATCGCGATCACGGCTATCTGCTCGCCCAGGTGGTGATCCCGCCGCAGGACGTCACGTCCGGCAACGTCGAAATGAGCGTGCTCGAAGGGCGCGTCGGCCATGTGCGGCTCGACATCGCGGCCGGCACGCCGATCCGCGAAGACCTGTTGCGCGCGCGGGTCGCGCAGATTCCATTGGGCAAGCCGCTGCAGCAGCACGAACTCGAACGGACCATGCTGTTGCTGTCCGATCTGCCGGGTATTCAGGTCTCCTCGGCAATCGAAGCGGGCGAGGAGCCCGGCACGGTCGATCTGAGCGTCAACGTCGCGCCGGCCAAACGCTGGACCTTTGCGCTCGATGTCGACAACTTCGGGGCGGAGTCCAGCGGTACCTGGCGGCTCGGCGCGCTCGCTCGTCTGAACTCGCCGTTCATGATCGGCGACAACCTGGACCTGCGGCTGCTCGGCAGCGAACGCAGCGACACCCTTTACGGGCGCATCGGCTACGAAGCGCCGATCAATGCGCAAGGTACGCGCGTCGGGGTCGCGGTGTCGCGGCTCAACTATGCGCTCGGCCAGGAATTCGCGTCGCTCGATGCGCAGGGCGAGGCGACCGTGGTGGACTTCACGCTCACGCATCCGCTCGTGCGCACACGCAATCAGAGCCTGTTGGGGCGCGTCAATCTGGAGTATCGCGACCTGATCGACAACGTCGGCATCGTCGATCAGCACAATCCCAGATCGCTGGTGGAGGGCAGTGTCGGCCTGAGCTATGAAAGCCGCGACGCGCTGTTCGGCGGCGGCTTCAATAGCGCGGATGTCGAACTGTTGATCGGCAGTCTGCATTTCCGCAACGCGCAAGCCGAGGCGCTCGATGCCTCGCCGCTCGGACGCGACACGCAAGGCACCGAAGTGCGCGCCACTTTCTTCGCCAACCGCCTGAACGCGATCACCGAGCGGCTCAGCGTATTCGCCGGCGTGTCCGGCCAGTGGGCCGGAACCACGCTCGACAGTTCGTCGCGCTTCCTGCTCGGCGGCCCGCACGCGGTGCGCGCTTATTCGCCGTCCGAGGCACTGGTCGACGAGGGGTTCGTCGCCACCCTCGAAGGGCGCTTCGCGATCGATGCGCGGGCGACCGTGTTCACGTTCTTCGACTTCGGTACCGGGTGGTACAACGCCACGCCGCGTCCGGGCCAAGGGTCGAACATGATCACGCGCAGTGGCCTGGGTCTCGGCGCGTTCTGGGCCGCTCCGGGCGGCATTTCGCTACAGGGCACGGTCGCATGGCGCACGACCGGGCCCGATACGACCGGCAACGACAGGCTGCCGCGCTTTTATGTGCAACTGACCAAGACGTTCTAGCTGGCAACGAAACGCAACGAAGCGAGACGGAACGCAACGACAAGCAGCAGCAATCTGCGCCGAGGTGTGCGATGAACAAGCGATGCAATGTGCGGCCCGGGCATGTGAGCACGGTCGCCGGCGCGGTCGCCGCGTTGTTCGCGGCGTCGTATATGCCGCTCGCGCTCGCGAATCCGACCGGCGCCCAGGTGGTGGCCGGCACGGTCAGCATCAACTCGCCGGGCGCGGGACAGATGCACATCACGCAGGGCTCGTCCAATGCGATCGTCAACTGGAACGCGTTTTCGATCGGTAGCGGCGAAGCGGTCAGGATCTCGCAGCCGTCGGCTTCCGCCGCGCTGCTCAACCGCGTGACGGGCAACGACCCCAGCGTGATCGCCGGACGCCTGCGGGCCAACGGCAAGGTGTTTCTCGTCAATCCGGCGGGGGTGATCTTTGCGCCGGGATCATCGGTGAACGTGGGGTCGATGATCGCCTCGACACTCAATATCTCCAATGCCGATTTCCTTGCCGGCAACTTCCATTTCGTCGGCGCGTCGGCGGCGGCTCTCAGCAATGCTGGGTCGCTGACGGCGGCCGCGGGCGGCACCATCGCGTTGCTCGGCGGCACGGTCAGCAATAGCGGCACGGTCAGCGCAAAACTGGGCAGCGTCGCGCTGGGCGCGGGCAACGACATCACCGTCGACTTTGCCGGCGACGGTTTGACCACCCTGAAGATCAACCAGGGCGCGGCGCACGCGCTGATCGGCAATACCGGCACGCTGGCCGCCGACGGCGGCACCGTGGTGATGAGCGCACAGACGGCCGATGCGCTGGCGGGCACCGTCATCAACCAGCAAGGCATCGTGCGCGCGCAGAGCTTGAGCGAACATGACGGCCGCATTCTGCTCGACGGCGGCACGAACGGCGTGACAAAGGTGAGCGGGACGCTCGACGCCAGCGGCGGCGCGGGGCAAACCGGCGGCAGGATCGACGTGACCGGCTACGACGTGGCGCTGCTGGCCGGAGCGTACGTCGATGCGAGCGGCGACGCGGGCGGCGGAACCGTCCACTTCGGCGGCGGCCCGGCGGGTGCGGACCCCTCCGTTCGCAATGCCAATGCGATCTGGATGTCGCCGACCGCCAGCCTCCATGCGGATGCGCTCGCCGACGGCAATGGCGGCGACGTCGTGGCTTACAGCGAAACGGCCAGCCGCCTTTACGGCACGTTGACCGCGAAGGGCGGGCCGCAGGGCGGTAACGGCGGCTTGATCGAAACGTCCGGCAACACGCTCGACACGACCGGCATGAGCGTCGACGCATCGGCGGCGAAGGGTCAGGGCGGCAGGTGGCTGCTCGATCCGTTCGAGGTGGACATCGTGACGCAGGTGCCGGATGTCACCGCTGCGCCGGTCCCAACGCAAACCGCAGCCGATTCGAACACCATGACATTCGGGCCGATCACGGGTAGCACGTTCATCCTGAACACGGCGCTTACCGGTCCGCTGAGCCTCGGCACGTCGGTGACGGTACTGACAGGGACCGATCCGAACAACGGCGCGGGCGACATCGTCGTCGACGCGCCGCTCAACCTCACGACCGGCACGCTTCCCGCCACGCTGAAGCTGAGCGCGACGGGATCGGTGCTGGTCAACAACACCATCACGTCGAGCGCGGGGCCGCTCAGCCTCGTATTCGATGCGAACGTGGGCGGCACGAGTCCGCTCAGTCTGGTCTCGTTCCAGGGCGTCACGGTCAAGACCAACGGCGGCAGCGTGACGGTGGGAAGCGGTGGCGCGAGCCCGGTCCTGATCCAGAACTCGAACATCGACACCGCGGGCGGCGATCTGACGGTCACCGGCACGTTCCCGATCAATGGCGTGGCGATTGGCTATCTGATCACGTCGTCGTCGGGCATTTTCATCGACTCGTCGACCATTTCCACGGAGGGCGGCGTGTTCTCGCTGACGGGTGTCGCGCTGGGCCCGAACGCCAACGGTGTGGCGATCAACGGCACCAGCTCGCTCTCGACGACGAGCGGCGCGCTTCGCATCACCGGCACGGCAACCGCCGGCGGCGGAGGCAACGACGGCGTGATCGCGCAAGGTGACAATACGATTCAAAGCGGCAGCGGCGCGCTCACCATCAGCGGCGCCGGCAGTTCGAATATCGAGGATCAAGGCATTGGCGTGCTTCTATCCGGCACTTCAGCCAGCACGACGAGCGGGGCACTGAGCGTGAACGGCAGTTCTTCTGGCAGCAGCGCGATGGGCGTGTTCCTGACCGGCGGCGCCACGGTGGGCGAAGGTCCCGCGCTGCAGCCCGGGCTCAGCAGTTCCGGCGGCGCGATCACGGTCAACGGTAGCGTGACGCAAAGCGCGCAAGGGGGCTTGGGCGTCGAGATTCAGAACACCACAATCTCCAACACGACCGGCGCGATCGACGTGACGGGGAATGTCACCGGTACAGCCGCCGGCGGCACTTTCGCGGACGGCGTCTATTTTTATGGCACCACATTGAGCACCGGCAGCGGCGACATTTCCGCCACCGGAAGCGTGTCGTCGAACATGAACGTCAGCATCGGCCTCGACATGCATGGGTCGTCGGTCCAGTCGACGAGCGGCAACCTCAAGTTCACCGGACAAAGCGTGGGGGCCGCGGTGAACGGCGACTCGGTGATCGGGCTGATGTTCGAGAACACGCTATGCGTGGACTGCATCCAGACAGCCCCCGTATCGGTGACGACCGGCACGGGCTCGGTGAGCCTGTTCGGCAGCGGCACCGGTCCGTTCGTGCAGGGTGTGCTGATCACCGACGGCACGACGATCACGTCGACCAACGGCGGGGCGATCGATATCCGCGGCGCGGTGAGCGGCCCGGCCGGCAGCAGTCCGAACCTGCAGAACGACTATGGCGTGCTGATCGCCAATGGCGCGATCAGCGCGACCGGGACGCGTGCCACCACGATCGGCATCGCCGGTTCGACCACGACGTCCGATCCGGGCGTCGCGATCGGCCTTGCGGTGCCCGAGACCGAGCAGAGCGAGTTTGGGCTGATCAATCCGACCTCCATCGTCACCGGCGGCGGCGTGACGAGCGCGGTCGCCAATGCCACCGCCGACAACGTGACGATCTCGACGACGAATCCCGCTTCGATCGTGTTGCGCGCATTCAACGACGGCACGGCGAGCAGCCTCGCCATCACGCAGGCGATGCTGTCGTCGCCGGGCGGCGTGCTGTCGATCATGCCGGCGTCGGTGGACCCGTCGAGCTTCACGATCACCGCTCAGAACGCGACGCCGATCACGCTGCTCGGCACGGGCGGCGGTCTCAGCATCGACGCCCCGACTTTCTCGACCTTCGCGTCGATTCCCAGCATCGTGCTCGGGTCCAGCACGCAAACCGGGCGCATCACCGTCGGCGGGCAGTGCATATCGGGCGGCTCGACTTGCGTGCCCACACGTCCGGGCTTCGCGAACAATCTCACGCTGTCCAACCCGGGCGCGGGCAGTCAAGGGATCGCGCTGACCTACGGCATCTCGACTCCGGGCCAGACCTTGATGCTGCTGTCGGCTGGTCCCGTCACGGACCCTGGCGGCATCCAGGCCGCCGGGCTGATTCTCGCCGGCCCCGGTACCTTCACGCTGACCGATCCGCAAAACGACGTCGGCGTGCTGGCGATGTCCAACGCGGGGAGCGTCGACTTCTCGAACTCGCATGGCTTCGTGATCGGCCCGCTGACGAGCCAGACGTTCGACTCCGCCGCGAGCCAATTGAGCCCGATAAGCGTGACGAGATCGACGCTGTCCGGCAGCCTCGTCGCGACCGCTACGACCGGCAATATCGGGCTGGGCGCGAGCACGCCGTCCGCGACGGCTCCGAATACGAATCTGAACGCGGGCGGCTCGATCGATCTGGTGATGGAGAACGGCGTGTTCGTCGATGCGAACTCCGGAACACTTGGCGCAGGCAACGCATGGCGAGTCTGGGCCAGCACTTGGAGCGGCGAGACACGCGGCAGCGTGCAGCCGAACACCGCGCAGCCCAATTTCTACGGCTGCCTGTTTGGCTCGGGCTGTAGTTGGGGCGGCACGGTGCCCACCACGGGAAATCATTTCGTCTATGTCGCACGGCCGACGGTCACGGTCACCGCGGACGGCGCGACGCGCTACGTCGGCGCACCGAACCCGGCGTTCACCTACACGACGAGCGGCCTGATCAACGGCGATACCGCCGCGGGCACGTTGAGCGGCTCGGAAACGACCACGGCCACCCTGACTTCACCGGCGGGCGGCTATCGGATCGACCCGAACTTCACGTCCAGCGTGGGCTATATCGTCAACGAAGTGCCGGGCACGCTGACGGTGACTCCGTTTCCGAGCACGATCTCGAACCCGCAGGGCCCGATCCCCAATCCGGTCGCGCAAAGCGGTCTGCAGACGTTTTTCAGCAGCCAGGAGCAGACGTTCGTCTACGAAAACAATCTGCAGGGCACCAACATCTGCATCGGCTCGAACCAGCCGCTCTTCAGCACGACGCCGCTTGGCGAGAAACAGGACATCCTCGCGGTCGAATGGAAGCGGGTGCGTTCGCAGCCGAACCTGAACAGCTGCCTGCTGACGAACGCCCAGCACGGCTGCGGTGACTACTAGCGGGAGCCAGGCGAAGCGGGCGGGACGGGTGGCGCGGCGCCTGCGGGCGAATGCAGCGCGCGCAGTTGCGCGATGGCGGCCTCGGCGCTCGCGACGAACCGTTGCGAGAGCCGCCATGCTTCGACGACCTCCTGATGGACGGGCTGCTCCATGCCGAGGTGAATCCGGAAGAATCGTTCAGCGTGGATGGCGGGGTGGTAATGCTGGCGCACCCGCTTCGCGTCGATCAGCCGCCGGTTGCCGAACAGCCTGCTCAATGCCCACGAAAACGCGCCGTCTTCTCCGCCGACGCGACGAAAGAACGCGTCGAGCGGAAACCCGCCCAGCGCGCGATACACCGCCCGCCGGATCACGAGACTGCTCGGCACGGTGTTGCTGAGGATTGCGGCATATTTATCGAAATCGGCATGCTCGACGATCGCGCGCGGAAAGCCCGCATAGTCGACATCGAGCCGCACCGATGCCTCGCCCGGACAACGCTGCAGATAGCCACTCGCCGCGGCCAGCGCGCCGGGCAGATATTCGTCGTCGGCGTCGATGAATCCGAGCAGATCCTCGGTCGCGTGCATCGCGGCCCAGTTGCGCGCGGCGGCGACGCCGCCGTTTACATGCATGCGCAGTACCTGCACGCGCGCGTCGAGGCGGCCGTAATGTTGCGCGACTTCGATCGAAGCATCGGTCGAGCCATCGTCGACGACGATGATTTGCGCCGCCTCCGGCTGGATCAGACAGCTTTCCAGTGCGCGGCCAAGCGTGGCCGCCATCTGCAGACAGGGAATGATGATCGAGATCGGCATGATGCGAGCCCCGTTCCGATGCTGATTCGCTGCGTTACGCCTGTGCCGGGCCGGGCATCAATTGCGTCGCCTGGGCGTCGTCGTCGCCGACCCACACCGCGAACGCCGTGAAGTTGTCGTGATTCGTGCTGGCGCTCGCGCGCACCTGTTGCGCGAGCGCGTCGAGCCAGGCGCCGGGTGTCGCCGCATGGGCCAGCGCGTCGGCGATGCCGGCGTCGTCGGCATACTCCCACAGGCCGTCCGTGCAGATCAGGAAAGCGTCGCCTTCATGCAGCGGGAAAGTACCGTCGACGCCCGCAATGGAGAGTGCGTCGCGCGTGCCCAGCGCCGCATACAGCACGTTGCGGCGCGGATGATGACGCATCTCCTCCTCGGCGAGCAGCCGCGCGTCGACCATCTGCTGAACCATGCTGTGGTCGCGCGTGCGCGCGCAGATCTCGCCGTGGCGGAAACAGTAGAGGCGGGTGTCGCCGCAATGGGCCCACGCGGCCGTCGCGCATTCGCGGTCGATGGCGAACACCACGGCCGTCGAGCGCATGTCTTTTTCGTTGCCTGTGCCGCGCAACTGTTCTTCGACGATGTTCTCATTGGCATGCGTGAGCGCGCTGATCAGCCGGTCGCCCGTCGGCGGCAACTCGGCAACGGTCAGGTAGCGCAAATCCGCCAGCACCGAAGCGACCACGAGGCGCGAGGCGGTGTCGCCGCCGCCGTGTCCGCCGGCGCCGTCGGCGACGACGCAATAGTAGAGCCGTTCGCTCGACCAGTCGCCGAACGAATCTTCGTTGCGCGGGCGGTCGCCCCGGTCGGTCAGGCTCGCGGTGGCAAGTTGCACCGTTGACCTCTCATATGCTCGTGGTCTGTCGAGCTCATTCCTGTGCGTGCGACTGCGCGGACAGAATGCCCAGAACCAGCAGGATGACGATGCGATTGCCCGGCGAGATGTCGATGCCGAGGTTGTGCTCGATCCATCGGCCGATTTGCGTGCGGGCGAAGTCGGCGGGTATCGAGCCTTTTTTCAGCGTGACGCCAAGCTTGCGTGCCCGGTAGTGATACGACGCGATGCCGTAACGCGCGGCCACCTGCGACAGACCGCCTTTCTCGTTCGACAGCCAGCCGAGACTGCCGGCGAGCAGCATGCGGTCGGCGTCGTCGAGCGAAGCGATGAAATGCGACGCGGATTCGCGTACCTCGGCTTCGTGCAGACCGTATTGCAACAGGACCGAGCCGATCGGATCGGGATGAAAAGCCGTTTGCCGGTCGATTTCGAGCATCACGTCGCCTTCGTCGAGCGACACGTTGCGCTGATGGCTCGCGCTGCGCAGACAGTCGATCAGATAGCGGCGGAAATAGGCGCACACGGCATGGCTGGTCGAAGGCGCGCTGTGCAGCGGGAAGGTGGGCGATGCCGTCGGCGCGGTATCGAGGCGGAACACCTTGAGATAGAGGAACTGCGAGATCAGCTCTTCCTTGTCCTCGCCCAGCGCCTGCAATTCCGACGGATGATAGCCGGTCAGCGCGCGGCGCACGATCGTATAGATCGACGCCATTTCGTCGTGGCTGAGGCAGGTGCGGCGTTGCCACAGGTCGGGCAGTGCGCTTTCTCCAGCGTGGTCGGCAATTGCAGCGCTTTGGATATCTGCCACTTTTCACCCCGAAGGTGGTGAGCCCGCTTCTTGAGGGCGGAGCCCGGCTGCTGACACTACCCATTTCGCCGCGTTTGTAGTGCGCCGGCTTCCTGTCCCCAATGAATCCGGCACTCGCTTTTGCCGCCGTATCGGGCAGATTGCGTATGCCAAACGCTTGCAATACCGGCAATTCCGCCCTGCAACCGGCGCGTGATTGGAAAACAGACTTAGTCTATTGGCACGTTTTATTTATTACAAGTTAAAACTTAATATGTTATTCACCGCCTTGACGGCGGGTTCTATCGCTATCAGGACTAACCCTAAACGTCATGTAAGCGCCTACCGGCAATCCGGGAGGTCAAAATTTTTAAAAAATCCGAGCAGCTGATTCGTTTACCTAGGCGTCGGGATCCCGCCAATCGACCGTCCTGAAAGGGCGCGCTGGGAGGTCGTAAGACGACTGTCCGAGCTTGTGATTGGTAATGGTGTCGGAACGAAATGTTAAAACGTCTTAAGTGTTTATGGAGTTGAATGGTATTACATATACTACTTCGCTTAATTAAACAAAATCCGTTTCTATTGCTATCCGGCTTTGATTTTCCGGGCTGCGTGCTATTCTCATATCGGATTGCCGCCGAGAAAGGACAACGTTCGCTAAAAACATCGCAATAGCTGGCGAAGGCAGTCTAATTAGAGTTAACACGTATTTCCGGGAACGTTGATTCCCGGCGGGCAAGGGCAACCCGTACCGGTCACTTACGGTGCGTCGAGACTACTCATCCGAGACCGATACCAGAGATGGCCACGCTTCTCGCGGGCGAAATGCTTGCCGACATATCAGCTGCCAGTCCATGCGGGGACGACCTCGAGTACGACCCTGACTTCCTTGCGCTCGAGCAGGTCGTCCACGGCAAGCCGGAGGTGCAGTTCGGCGAGACCATGGTCGCCGCCACGCCGCCTGACTGGAAAGTGGCCGAAGCGCTATCTTTCGATCTGCTCGCAAAAGGCCGCGACTTGCGCGTCGCGGTACACCTGGCGCGCGCGCTGCTCAATCGCCGAGGTTTCGCCGGCTTCGCCGAGGGCCTCGCGCTCGTCGAAGGCCTGCTCGAACAGCGCTGGGACCATGTCTATCCACAGCTCGATCCCGACGACGACAACGATCCGACCGCTCGCGTCAACGCGCTCGCCGCCCTCGTCGAACCGTCCGGCATGCTGGTGGACGTGCGCGACGCACCGCTCGCGTCGTCGCGCGCGCATGGTGACGTCAGCTTGCGCGACATCGAATATGCGACCGGCGAAGTGCCGCTGCCCAAGGGCGTCGAGGCGGCGTCGCTGAGCTCGATCGACGCGGTGATCGCCGACGCCCACGAAGACGCCGCCGAAGCGCACACGGCCTTGCTCGCGGCCACGCATAGCGCGATGCGCATCGAGACGGTATTGACCGAGCGTGTCGGCGCGGCGCGCTCCATCGATCTGTCGCCGCTATCGAGGCTGCTGCGGCGTGCGGCCGACTTTCTCGGCGAGCGTCTCGATGTCCCGGACGGAGCGCCGCAGGCATCGCCGAACGGCGACATGACCCCGGGCGAAAGCGCCGGCGCGGCGCCGGCACTCGTGCCGCTGTCCGGGGACATCACCGACCGTCAGGACGTGATCCGCATGATCGACAGGATCTGTGCGTACTACGAGCGTCACGAACCCTCCAGCCCGGTGCCGCTGCTGCTGCTGCGCGCGCGCCGGCTGGTCGACAGGAGCTTCATGGAAATTCTGCAGGACCTTGCGCCGGAAGGCGTGCGCCAGGCCAGGCAGGCCGGCGGTATCGAAAACGAGTAAGCAGTCAGGCGGGGATAGGCTTTTTCGCTTCTAGCAACGCCAGTCATGCGCCGCGCTGCTCGCGGCCGTGAGGCGTCAACCAGGGGAATGGTCGTGGCCAAGGAAAGCAGCCAGAAATTCATCGCGCGCAATCGAGCGCCGCGAGTTCAGATCGAGTACGACGTCGAAGTCTACGGGTCGGAGAAAAAGGTCAATCTGCCCTTCGTCATGGGCGTGCTGGCCGATCTCTCTGGTCAGCCGGCGGACCCGCTCGCGCCGGTGGCGGATCGAAAGTTTCTCGAGATCGACGTCGACAACTTCGACGAGCGTCTGAAGTCGATGAAACCGCGCGTCGCCGTGCAGGTGCCCAACGTGCTGACCGGTCAGGGCAACCTCGCGGTCGACATGACCTTCGAGAGCATGGACGACTTTTCGCCCGCGGCGGTCGCGCGCAAGGTGGACGCCTTGTCGAAGCTGCTGGAGGCGCGCGGCCAGTTGCAAAACCTGCTGACCTATATGGACGGCAAGACCGGCGCCGAGGAGCTGATCGCGAAACTGCTCAACGATCCTGCGTTGCTGCAGTCGTTGGCGTCCGCACCGAAGCCGCAGCAATGAGCGTGATCTACAGGGGAGTCTGACCATGGCTGAACCTAGCACCCAAGGGCAAGCGCAACCCGGCGAGGCGTCGCTTGAAACGAGCGATTTCGCGAATCTGCTGCAAAAGGAATTCAAGCCGAAGAGCGAGAAGGCGAAGGAAGCCGTCGAGACGGCGGTGCGCACGCTCGCCGAACAGGCGCTGCGCGATACGAACGTGATTTCGGGCGATGTGCTCGCGACGATCGAATCGCTGATCGCGCAGATCGACGAGAAGCTGACCGCCCAGATCAATCAGATCATCCACTCGGAAGAGTTCCAGAAAGTCGAGAGCGCGTGGCGCGGCTTGCACTACCTGGTCAACAACACCGAGACGGACGAGACGTTGAAGATCCGCGTGATGAACGTATCGAAGGGCGATCTGTACAAGACGCTCAAGAAGTACAAGGGCACCGCGTGGGATCAAAGCCCGATCTTCAAGAAGCTCTACGAAGAGGAATACGGCCAGTTCGGCGGCGAGCCGTATGGCGCGTTGGTGGCCGATTATTACTTCGACAACAGCGGGCCCGACGTCGATCTGCTGACGCAGATATCCAGGATCTCGGCCGCCGCGCATGCGCCGTTCATCGCCGGCGCCGATCCCGCGGTGATGCTGATGGATTCATGGCAGGAGCTGGCCAATCCGCGCGACCTGACGAAAATCTTTCAGACGCCTGAGCATGCCGCGTGGCGCTCGCTGCGCGAATCCGAGGATGCGCGTTACGTCGGTCTCGCGATGCCGCGTTTTCTCGCGCGCGCGCCGTATGGCGCCAAGACCAATCCGGTCGAGGAATTCGATTTCGAGGAAGACACGGCCGGCGCGGACAGCGGCAAATACGCATGGGCCAATGCCGCCTATGCGATGGCGAGCAATATCAACCGCTCGTTCAAGATGTACGGCTGGTGTTCGCGGATTCGCGGCATCGAGTCGGGGGGCGCCGTCGAGAACCTGCCGGTGCACGCGTTCCCCACCGACGACGGCGGCATCGACATGAAGTGTCCGACCGAAATCGCCATTAGCGATCGCCGCGAAGCCGAACTCGCGAAGAACGGCTTCATGCCGCTCGTGCACAAGAAGAACTCCGATTTCGCCGCCTTCATCGGCGCGCAATCGCTGCACAAGCCCGCCGAGTTCGAAGACCCCGATGCCACCGCGAACGCGAACCTGGCCGCGCGTCTGCCCTACCTGTTCGCATGCAGCCGCTTCGCTCACTACCTGAAGTGCATCGTGCGCGACAAGATCGGCAGTTTCAAGGAGAGGGACGACATGCAGCGCTGGCTGCAGAACTGGATCCTTCAGTACGTCGACGGCGATCCGGCGCACTCGACGGAAGAGTCCAAGGCACGACGCCCGCTCGCGGCCGCCGAGGTGGTCGTCGAGGAAGTCGAAGGCAATCCCGGTTATTACACGTCGAAGTTTTTCCTGCGTCCGCACTACCAGTTGGAAGGCCTGACCGTATCGCTACGGTTGGTTTCGAAGCTTCCGTCCGCCAAGGCGGCATGACGGAAATCCCCATTGAATGACGAATTGCTTTGAGCGGAGAAGAAGATGGCCATCGACATGTTCATGAAGCTGGGCGATATCAAGGGCGAGTCGCAGGACAAGACCCACAAGGAAGAAATCGAAGTGCTCGCGTGGAGTTGGGGCATGAGCCAGAGCGGCACGATGCACATGGGCACGGGCGGCGGCGCCGGCAAGGTGTCGGTGCAGGACCTCACATTGACCAAATACAGCGACAAGGCGAGTCCGCCGATCATGGCAGCCTGCGCCAAAGGCACGCACATCGACACGGCGTTGCTGACGGTGCGCAAGGCAGGTGGCGACAATCCGCTCGAGTACTACAAGATCACGTTGAATGGCGTGCTGGTCAGCTCGTATTCGACCGGCGGCTCGGGCGGCGAAGAACGCTTCACCGAGAACGTCACGCTCAACTTCGAAAAATTCCATGTCGAGTACCAGCCGCAAAACGCGAAGGGCGAGAAGGAAGGCGGGGTGGTCGAAGTGAAATGGAACATCCCCGCCAACGCGACTACCTGATCGGCTGACCGCAAAGGGCGACTGCACTGCGGCGGTCCTGCCGTCGCAGTGCGGCGGCGGGTGGGACGACTCGAGCCAGACCGGAGCGAACCGGCATGAACGCAGAAGGATGCTTGCGCGAAGGCGATCTCGACGGATGTCTGCGCGAATTGCAAAAGCAGGTTCGCAAGGATCCGTCGAAAGCCGCCTATCGCGTCTTTCTATTCCAGGTGCTCGCGGTGACGGGCGCCTGGGATCGCGCATTGACGCAACTGAACGTCGTCGGCGAACTCGACGCGGCCGCGTTGCCGATGGTGCAAACCTATCGTGAAGCGTTGCAATGCGAGGCGCTGCGCGAAGCGGTGTTCAAAGGCGAGCGCGCGCCGCTGATCTTCGGCGAGCCGACCGGCTGGCTGGCGTTGCTCCTCGAGGCATTGCGGCTCGACACCGCGGGCGATAGCGGCGCGGCGGCCGCCGCGCGCGCGCGGGCGCTCGACGAGGCGCCCGCCACCGCCGGCGCGTTGAACGGCGAACCGTTCAGGTGGCTCGCCGACGCCGACAACCGGCTCGGCCCGACACTCGAAGCCGTGCTGAACGGCCGCTATTACTGGATTCCTTTTTCGCGCATCAAACGGATCGAAATCGAGCCGCCGTCCGACCTGCGCGACCGCGTCTGGATGCCGGCCGTTTTCACGTGGGCCAACGACGGCGAGGCCGCCGGTCTGATTCCCGCCCGCTATCCGGGCACGCTCGCCGAGCCGAATCGAGCGTTGTGGCTCGCGCGCCTGACCGAATGGATCGGTGACGATCCCGTGCTCGCACGGCCGGTGGGACAGCGTATGTTCGCCTCCGATGCGAACGACTACGCGCTCTTCGACGTGCGCACCATCGAACTGACGAGCGGCGACGCGCCTGCCAAACAGGACGGCGCGGCCGTGCCGGATCATGGCTGAACTGACCGCGCGTGATCGCCTGCAACCGTCGCTGCTCGACCGGCTGACCGATCTCGAACCGGAGGCGAAGCAGGAAGCGCGCGAGCGGCGCGTTCTGTCGATGCGCGCGCTGCGCGAAAGTGTGCAGCGCGATCTCGGTTGGCTGCTGAACGCGAATGGCCTCGCGTCGGTGCAGGATCTGAGCGGCTATCCGTATGTCGCCACATCCGTGATCAATTTCGGCCTGCCGGACATTGCCGGCAAGACCGCCTCAGGCATCGATCCGTCGCGGCTCGAACGGCTCGTGCGCGATGCGATCTGGGCGTTCGAGCCGCGCATTCTGCGCGACACCGTGCGGGTCAGTTCGATGCAACTCGAAGAGACGACCGGGCGCCACAACACCGTGTCGTTTCTGGTGGAGGGCGATCTGTGGGCGCAGCCGTATCCGGAGCGGCTCTACTTCAGGACCGAACTCGACCTGGAAGTCGGCGAAATCCGCGTGATCGACCAGGGCGGGCCGCGCTGAAGCCATGAATCCAGACCTGATCAAATACTACAGCCAGGAACTGCAGCATCTTCGGGAGATGGGCGGCGAGTTCGCGCGCGAATTTCCGAAGATCGCCGGGCGCCTCGGACTGGAAAACCTCGAATGCGCGGACCCCTACGTGGAGCGTCTGCTCGAAGGCTTCAGTTTCCTCGCGGCGCGCGTGCAACTGAAGATCGACGACGAGTTCCCGCGCTTCACCCAGCATCTCGCCGAGCTGGTATACCCGCATTACCTCGCGCCCACGCCGTCGATGGCCGTGGTGCAGATCCAGCCGGACCTGACCAGCTCCAATCTCGCCGACGGCGTGCGGGTTTCACGCGGCAGTACGCTGCGCAGCGTGCTCGACAGGAACGGCTCGACGCGCTGCGAATACCGCAGCGCGCACGAACTGACGCTTTGGCCGCTCGAAATCACGGAAGCGCGGTTTTTTACGCATGCGGGCTCGCTCGGTGGCATCGACAGCACGCTGCCGGCGAGCATGGCGGCGGGCGCCGCTATCAAGGCCGGCCTCAGGCTGCGCCTACGCGCCACCGCTGGTCTGAGAATCAACCAGCTGAAACTCGACCGGCTAACGCTGCATCTGCGCGGCGCGGACGGGATGGCCACGCGTATCCACGAGCGTCTGCTCGGTTCGGTGAGCGGCGTCGTCGTGATGCCGGCCAAACGTCCGGCGTCCTGGCATGTGCAGTTGCCGGCGAGCGCGCTGCGGCCGCTCGGGTTTGCCGACGATGAAGCATTGCTGCCGGTCAGCCGGCAGTCGTTCCCGGGCTACCGGCTGTTACAGGAGTATTTCGCGTTTCCGCAGCGCTTCATGTTTCTCGCCATCGACGGTTTGCACGCGGCGTTGCGGCGTTGCGCGGACACCGAAATCGAAGTCATCGTGTTGCTCAAACGCGGTGATCCGCTGCTCGAACAATCGCTCGATGCCAATAATTTCGCGCTGCATTGCACGCCCGCGATCAATCTTTTTTCGCGGCGTACCGATCGCATCGCGCTGTCGGACGAACAGTTCGAATATCACGTGGTGGCCGATCGCACCCGGCCGATGGACTTCGAGATCTATCAGATCGAGAGTGCGACCGGCTATAGCGCGGGCGCCGGCGGCGAGCAGCGCTTCGAACCGTTCTATCACGCGCGCGATCTCGGCGCGACGTATCGCGCCGGCGCGTACTACCAGGTGCGCCGCGAAAAACGTCTGCCGTCGGCGCGTCAGCATGAGCGCGGCCCGCGCACGAGCTACCTCGGCAGCGAGATGTTCATCGCGCTGGTGGACGCGAGCAACGCGCCGTTTCGCGCTGACCTGCGGCAACTCGGCTTGCAGGTGCTGTGCACGAATCGCGACCTGCCACTGACGATGCCGGTCGGCGTCGGCCCCGCCGATTTCACGCTCGATGTCGAAGCGCCGGTGCAAAGCGTGCGCTGCGTGAGCGGCCCGAGCCGGCCGCTGCCGTCGTATGCGCACGGGGCCGTGGCGTGGCGGCTGTTGAGTCACCTGTCGTTGAACTACTCGTCGCTGCTCGATAACGATGCACAGGAGGGCGCCCGCGCGCTGCGCGATCTGCTGAGTCTCTACTGTCCCGCCGACGAGATCGCGAGTCAGCGGCTGATCGAGGGCGTGCGCTCGATCGATTCGCGCTCGGTGACGCGACGCTTGCCGGGCGCCGGGCCGATCGTATTCGGCCGCGGTCTCGAAGTGACGCTGACGCTCGACGAAGCCGCGTTCGAAGGCGCCGGCGCGTTTCTGCTCGGTGCCGTGCTCGCGCAATATTTCGCACAATACGTATCGATCAATTCGTTCACCGAGACCGTCGTGAAGACGCTGTCGCGCGGCGAGATCATGCGCTGGCCAGCGAGGGTCGGACAATGCCGGACGCTCTGACACTGTTGCGCCGGCTCGAAGACGATGCGCGCCGCTTCGACTTCTTCCAGGTCGTGCGGCTGCTGGAGAACACGTACGCGGACAAGCCGCGCGTCGGCGAGTCGATGCAGCCGCGCGACGATGCGATCCGTTTCGTGCAGGAACCCGAACTGGTTTTCCATCCGACGACGCTCGGTGACTTCACCCCGGCCGGCGAGCATCACGCCGCGCGCCTCGCAGTCAAGTTCTTCGGCCTGCTCGGGCCGCATGGTCCGTTGCCCACCCATCTGACCGAGTACGCTCGCGACCGCGCCCGCAACGCGAATGATCCGACCTTCGCGCGCTTTCTCGATGTCTTTCACCACCGGATGGTGTCGCTGTTCTATCGCGCGTGGGCCAATGCGCAACCGGCCGTGAGTCTCGACCGTCCGGGACGCGATCGCTTTTCCTTTTATGTCGGCAGCGTGTTCGGGCTGGGCGAGCCGACGCTGCGCGAGCGCGACGCGGTGCCCGATTTCGCCAAACTGCACTTCGCCGGATTGCTGAGCGGGCCGACCCGTCCGGCCGCCGGTTTGAAACTCGTGCTGGCGCGTTTTTTCGACCTGCCGGTCGACATCGAACAGTGGGTCGGCCATTGGATGACGCTGCCCGCGAATTCGTTGTTGCGCCTGGGCGCAGCGGACGGTTCGGCCGCACTCGGCGTGTCGACGCTGCTCGGCGCACGCGTCTGGGATTGCCAGCATAAATTCCGCATCGTCATCGGCCCGTTGAGCCGCGCTGATTACGAGCGCTTCCTGCCGGGCGGCGAGAGTCTGAAGCGCCTCGTCGACTGGGTGCGCAATTACGCGCGCGACGGGCTCGATTGGGATCTCCGGCTGGTGCTGAAACAGGAGGAGGTGCCACGCCTGAAGCTCGGGCGCCACACGCGGCTCGGTTACACCACCTGGACGCTCGGCCACCCGGCGCGCGGCGATCAGCGTCAGCTGGTGTTGCGGCCGACCGGTCCGGACGGCCGTTCACGGATTGCCGCGGCGGCCCGCGAGGCGTCCGCGGCGGCGCCGCCATCGACATCATCGAGGGAATAGAAAAATGGCCGAGATCAAACGGGCAGCGTTGTTCGGCAAGCTGAACAAGCTCGGATTCCGCGCAATCGAGAGCGCGAACGTGTTTTGCAAGTTGCGCGGCAATCCTTATATCGAGCTGTCGCACTGGTTCCACCAGATCCTGCAACTGCAGGACTCCGACCTGCACCGCATCATCAAACACTACGGGCTCGAGCCTTCCGCGTTGGCGCGCGATCTGACCGAAGCGCTCGACCGTCTGCCGCGCGGTTCGGCTTCGGTGACCGACATCTCGTCGCAAGTCGAGGAGGCGGTCGAACGTGGCTGGGTGTTCGGCTCGCTGATGTTCGGCGAGTCGCAGGTGCGCACCGGCCATCTGGTGGTCGGCCTCTTGAAGACGCCATCGCTGCGCAACGGGCTCTACGGCATCTCGCGTCAGTTCGAGCGCATCAAGCTCGATTCGCTCGTCGACGAATTTCACAGCCTGCTGCGCGAGTCGCCGGAAGCGGCGCTGAACGCGAGCGATGGTTTTCGGGCGGGCGGCGCGCAGCGCGAAGGCGGCGCCGCGGACACCACGGGCGGCCCGGTGCCGGCCGCCGCGCTGGGCAAGCAGGAAGCGCTGCGGCGCTTCACCACCGATCTGACCGAACAGGCGCGCAACGGCAAGCTCGACCCGATCGTCGGGCGCGACGAGGAAATTCGCCAGCTGATCGACATCCTGATGCGCCGCCGCCAGAACAATCCGATCCTGACGGGCGAAGCGGGCGTCGGCAAAACCGCGGTGGTAGAAGGCTTCGCGCAGCGCATCGCGGCGGGCGACGTGCCGCCGTCGCTGCGCGACGTTCAGTTGCGCACGCTCGACGTCGGTCTGTTGCAGGCGGGCGCGAGCATGAAGGGCGAGTTCGAGAACCGCTTGCGGCAGGTGATCGAGGAAGTGCAGGCGTCGGAAAAGCCGATCATCCTGTTCATCGACGAAGCGCACACGCTGGTCGGCGCGGGCGGGGCGGCCGGCACCGGCGACGCGGCGAATCTGCTGAAGCCGGCGCTCGCGCGCGGCACGCTGCGCACGGTGGCCGCGACCACGTGGGCCGAATACAAGAAGCACATCGAGAAGGACCCCGCACTGACGCGGCGCTTCCAGGTCGTGCAGGTCAGCGAGCCGGACGAGACCCGCGCGATCCTGATGATGCGGGGCGTCACCTCGACGATGGAGCAGCACCACAAGGTGCAGGTGCTCGACGAAGCGCTCGAAGCCGCGGTACGTCTGTCGCATCGCTACATTCCGGCGCGGCAGTTGCCCGACAAGGCGGTCAGCCTGCTCGACACCGCCTGCGCGCGCGTGGCGGTCAGCCAGCATGCGACGCCCGCATCGGTCGACGATTCGCGCAAGCGGATCGTCGCGCTCGAAACCGAACTGGCGATCATCGGCCGAGAAAGCGCGGTGGGCGTCGACACGCGGGAGCGTGAAGCCGCCGCGGCGGAAAAGCTCGCCGCCGAACAGGCGCGTCTCGCCACGCTCGACGCTCGCTGGCAGGCGGAGAAAGAACTGGTGACGCGGATTCTCGCGCTGCGCGCGCAACTGCGCGGCGAGACCGGCAAGGTGGAAGGCGCGGCGCAAGTCAGCCGCACGAACGAAGCGAACGAAGCGAACGACGCTGCCAACCAAACGGTAGACGAAACAGCGGCCACCGGCGAGACTGACAACCCCGCCAGCGACACCGCGACGCGCGAAGCGCGGCTCGCCGAACTGCGCGAGTTGCAGGCGCAGCTCGCGCAGCATCAAGGCGAAGATCCTCTGATCCTGCCGACCGTCGACCAGCAGGCGGTCGCCTCCGTCGTGCAGGACTGGACCGGCATACCGGTGGGCCGGATGGTCCGCAACGAAATCGAAAACGTCCTGAAGCTCGCGGAGAACCTGAACCGGCGCATCATCGGCCAGGCTCATGCGACGGAGATGATCGCGCGGCGCATTCAGACTTCGCGCGCGGGTCTCGACAATCCGAACAAGCCGATCGGCGTGTTCATGCTCGCCGGCACCTCCGGAGTCGGCAAGACCGAGACCGCGCTGGCGCTCGCCGAGGTGCTGTATGGCGGCGAGCAGAACGTCATCACGATCAACATGAGCGAGTATCAGGAAGCGCATACGGTGTCGTCGCTGAAGGGCGCGCCGCCCGGCTACGTCGGCTACGGCGAAGGCGGCGTGCTGACCGAGGCGGTGCGCCGCCGTCCATACAGCGTGGTGCTGCTCGACGAGGTCGAGAAGGCGCATCCCGACGTCCACGAGCTGTTCTTCCAGGTGTTCGACAAGGGCTGGATGGAAGACGGCGAGGGCCGCGTGATCGACTTCAAGAACACGCTGATCCTGTTGACCACCAATGTCGGCACGGATCTGATCACGAGCCTGTGCAAGGATCCGGAGCTGATGCCGGAGCGGGAGGGTATTGCGAAAGCGCTGCGCGAGCCGTTGCTGAAGGTGTTTCCGCCGGCCTTGCTGGGACGCGTCGTGGTCATTCCGTACTTTCCGCTGTCCGACGAGATGCTCGGCGCGATCATCCGGCTGCAGCTCGGCCGGATCGAGAAACGCATCCGGGTGTCGCACAAGATTCCGTTCAGCTACGACGACGACGTCGTGAAGCTGATCGGCAGCCGCTGCACCGAACTCGAAAGCGGCGGACGCATGATCGACGCGATCCTGACCAATACGCTGTTGCCGCGCATCAGCACCGAGTTTCTGACGCGCATGATGAACGGCAGCCCGGTCACGAAAGTGCAGATCGGCGCGCGCGACGGTGAATTTCTCTATACGTTCGATTGATCGAAAGCGGAGGATGCCTTCTTATGCCGCAACAAGTCAGCATGGGCGCGACGCTGCAATGTTCGTTTGGCGCGGCGCCGTCGACGCTCGTGGTCTTGCCGGTCAACCGGGTGATGGGCGAAGGGCCGCCCGCGGCCAACATCATGGATCATATTCCGCTCGTCAACATCATGCCGTTCGGCGTGTGCAGCTCGCCCGCCAATCCGACCGTCGCCGCCGCGACGGCGGCGGCGTTGGGCGTGCTGACGCCGATGCCGTGCATTCCGGCCACCATGACGCCGTGGACGCCGGGCGCGCCGACCGTGCTGCTCGGCAACCAGCCGTCGCTCGACAACGTGTCGACCTGCATGTGCAACTGGGGCGGCGTGGTTACGATCGTCAATCCGGCGACAGTCAAGACGATGATTCCGTGACATGACCACGCAAAACCCGAACCGACACGTCACCGTCAGTTGCGCGCCTGCCGGCGAGGAACTGCTGTTTCTGCATCTGAGCGGCACCGAGGAGTTGGGACGCCTGAGCGAATGGCGGCTCGATCTGCTTGGCAAGCGCAACGATGTGCAGGCCGGCGATCTGCTCGGGCATGACATCTCGATTGCGCTGTCGTTGCCAAAGGACGGCGAGCGGCAATTCAACGGGATCGTCACGGCGTTCCGGATCGTCGCACCGGGCGACAACACCCGCAACCGCATGGCGCGCTATGAAGCGGTGGTGCGTCCGCGGCTGTGGCTGCTCACGCGCGCGTCGCACAGCCGCTTTTTCCATGAAAAGAGCGTGCTCGATATCGTGACCGGCGTGCTGCAGGACTACAACATCGACGTCAGCAATAAATGCCAGGCGACCTATCCGCCGCTGCAGCACTGCGCGCAATACCGGGAGACCGATTTCGCCTTCGTGAGCCGCCTGATGGAGCACGAGGGCATGTACTACTACTTCGAGCACAAAGGGGGCAAGCACACGCTGGTGTTGACCGATTCGAGCGACGTTCACGGACCGATCGAACACTATGCGTCCATTTCGTACGATGCGTGGTACGAGCCTTCGAACGAGAAGGAATGCGTGTATGCGTGGAGTTCGGGCGCGGAATTGCAGACCGGCAAGTACGAAGTCAACGACTACGATTTCGAAAAGCCCACGTTGAGCAATCAGCAAGGCCTGCTGTCGCGCGCGACGCGGCCGAAAGTATACGATCCGCCGGTGTACGCGATGCAGGAACATCTGAGCGGCCACGCGCAGTCCAGCGATGGCGACCGCTATGCGAAGGTCGGCATCGAGATCCGTCAGGCGCGCAACGACAGCATTTCGGGCCGATCGAGCGCGCGCGGCATCTGGCCAGGCGGTCAGTTCAAGCTCGAGAATCACGCCTGCGATGCGCAGAACCACGAGTATCTGGTGGTCAGCGCCGCGTACGAGATCAATTCGGATGTCTATGTGTCGACGGTGCGCCACGATCCTTCGCTGCCGCTCTTCGACTGCGCGTTCACCGCGTTGCGCAAGGAAAACCACTTCCGCTCTGAGCGGCTGACGCCGCAGCCGGTCGTGGCGGGCCCGCAGACCGCCATGGTGGTCGGCCCGGAGGGCGAAGAAATCCTCACCGATAAATATGGCCGCATCAAGGTGCAGTTTCATTGGGAGCAGTTTGCTCCGCCGGCCGATGCCGACGAGCGCATGAAGCGGTGCTGGGTGCGGGTATCGCAGAGCTGGGCCGGCAAACGCTGGGGCACGTTCTTCTTGCCGCGGATCGGTCAGGAGGTGGTCGTCGAGTTCGTCGAGGGCGATCCGAACCGGCCGCTCGTGACCGGTTGCGTCTACAACGCAAACACGATGCCGCCGTACGAACTGCCGGCCAATCAGATGTTCTCGACGCTGAAGAGCAATTCGACCAAGGGCGGCAGCGGTTTCAACGAAATGCGTTTGGACGACGACAAGGGCAGCGAGCAACTGTTCTTCCACGCCGAGAAGGACCACGAGACCTGGGTCAAGAACGACATGCTGAGTAACGTCGGCAACGACCGGCATCTGAAAGTGACCGGCAACGAGTTCGTGGCGATCACCGGCGCGCGCCACGACGCCGTGACGGGCGACCAGAACGCCCAGGTCGATGGCAACGCGTCGCTGAGGGTCGGACAGAAGTTGCAGGAAAACGTCGGCATGGACTATGCGATCGACGCCGGCATGAATATCCACATCAAGGCGGGCATGAACATCGTGATCGAAGCGGGTGCGAGCATTACGCTGAAGGCGGGCGGCGCCTTCGTGGTGGTCGGGCCGGTCAGCGTGGCGGTGTCGGGCACACCGATCCTGCTCAATTCGGGCGGCTCGGCGGGCTCCGGCAGCGGCTCGTCACCGACCGCGCCGAGCGCGCCCAAAGACGCCGACGACGGAACCAAAAAAATCAAATCGTGAGTGATGCACCTGACCGCTCGTGGGGAGCTAAGTGAACTATCCGATTCTTTCGCTGCGGGTTGCGCGATTCAACGACGAGACGCTGGCCGAGCCGATCGCGATCGCGTTCGGCCCCGCCGGAGGCACGATTGGCCGGGCCAACGACTGCACGCTGGTGCTGCCCGATCAACAACGCGCGATCTCGCGCGTTCACGCGCGCGTCGAGTTTCGCGGCGGCGATTATCTGCTGTGCGATCTGGGCAGCAATCCGAGCGTGCTGAATCAGCGCGCGTTGGGCGGCACGCGCGAGGCGCGGCTGGCGGACGGCGACCGTCTGCTGATTGGTCCGTATCTGCTCGAGGTGTCGATCGGCGAGCAGGCGGCCGGCGTGCGCGGTCTGACGGGCGGGCGTGATCCGCTGAGTGCCGCGCAGGTGCTCAGTGGACCGTTGCCGGCCGATTCGCAAGGCGACGCGTTGCAGATCGGCGCGCTCGATCCACTCGGGCAGCCGGGCTTCGGCAAACCGCAGCGGATCTCGTCGGGTCCGGGCTTTGCGGGCTCGGAAAGCGATCATGTGTCGCCGGAATTGCAGGCGTTTTCGGCGCCGCAAGCGTCCCGGCCCGACCCCGGCCGGCCTGCCACACCCACGGGGGGCATTCCGGCGGACTACGACCCGCTCGCGGATGCATTGGCGCAATGGGAAACGCCCGCGCAGCCGGGCAGCGGCTCGCCGGCCGCGTCGCATCCTTCGCACGAGTTGCCGGGGTGGCCCACTGCGCCCGCTCCGGCGGCCGCGCCTTTTGGCGGCCCGACCGGCTTGCCGCCGGGATTGCTCGATCCCGGCGCCGCAGGGTCGGCGGTGACACCGTTCGATGATCTGTTCGGGATACCGACGACGCCGTCGACGCAGTTTGCGCCGTCGACCCCTTTGGCCCCCGTGGTGCCGGTGGTCGTGCCGGTGGTCGCGCCGCAGACCGCCACCGCGCGGGTGGCTGTACCTGGCGCGGCGCCGGGGCCGTCGTCCGCTGCGCAGCCCGCTTTGGAGCCCGTTGCGCAGCAGCTTCAGCAGCCGGCTCCGTCCGCGGGCCCGATCACGTCAGCGCCTGCCGCGCCAGCGCCGAGCGCCCAGCCGGCCCCGGTTCGCCACCCGGCCGCCGCCACTTCCGCGAGCCAGAACCCAGCCACCCTGCAGGCGCTGCTCGAAGGCCTCGGCCTCGATCCGTCGCGCGCGCCGAACCTGCCCGAAGCGGAGTTCGCGCGTCTGATCGGCACGATGCTGCGCGACGCGCTGCGCGGCACGATGGGCGTGCTGCGCGCGCGCTCGATGACCAAACGCGAAGCCCGTCTCGACACGACGATGATCGTCGCGCGCGACAACAATCCGCTCAAGTTTTTCCCGGACGTCGACAGCGCGCTGGCGCAGATGCTGACTGGCCGCTCGGCCGGTTATCTGCCGCCCGACGACGCGCTCAGGCGCGCCTTCGACGATATCGAGGCGCACGAGCTCGCGGTGCTCGCCGGCATGCGCGCGGCGCTCGCGCACGTGCTCGGACGCTTCGATCCCGCTTCGATCGAAGCGCAGCTGAAAGACCCCGGCGCGCTCGAAAAAGTGCTGTCCAACCGCAAGGCGAAACTGTGGGATCTGTTCGTCGAATTGCAGGAGGCCGTCACGCGCGAAGCCGACGACGACTTCCAGAGGCTCTTCGGTCAGGCGTTCAATGACGCATACGAGGCCCAGATCGACGAACTGCGTGCGGCCCGCGAGCGTCAGCCGAAGCATCCCGCCGATCCCACCTAGAAACGTTTGAACGAGACAACATGTCCTGGAACAGTAAAGTCATCTGGTCGGAGGGGATGTTTCTGCAGCCCCAGCATTTGCAGCAGCACGACCGCTATCTGCAGCGGCAACTGGAGACGCGCGCGGCCGGCCTGCGTCCGTACAGTTGGGGCTTTACCGCGCTGGAGATCGACGAGTCGCTGCTCAAGCTCGGCAAGCTCGCGCTGCTGTCGTGCTCCGGCGTGATGCCGGACGGCACACCGTTCGATCTGCCCACCGACGATGACTTGGCCGAACCGCTGGAGATTCCCGAAGGCACGCGCAACGTGCTGGTCCAACTGGCGCTGCCGGTGCGCAGGCCGGGTGTCGCCGAAACCTGCAACGAAGCCAGCGAGGAGAACTTCGCGCGACACCGTGTCACCGAATTCGACGTCAGCGACAGCAACGATCCGAATGCCGGCGCGGCGTTGCTGCAGATCGGCAAACTGCGCGTGCGTCTCGCGCTCGCCCCCGAAGTGGCGAATGCCTACACCGCGCTCGGCGTCGCGCGCGTGCTCGAGCGACTGCCCGACAACCGAGTCGTACTCGAAAACGACTACAGCCCGCCGTGTCTCGACTATCGGGTGGCGCGCCGTCTCGCGGCGTTCGTCGACGACCTCGTGGGCCTTCTGCATCAACGCGGTGAAGCGCTGGCCGGACGCCTTGCACAGCCCGGCGTGACGGGCGTCGCGGAAGTGGCCGATTTCCTGTTGCTGCAGTTGATCAATCGCCACGAGCCGCTGGCCGCGCATCTCTCGACGATGACCGGTCTGCATCCCGAGTCGCTGTACCAGGTGGCGGTGCAGTTGGCCGGCGAGCTGGCGACCTTCAGCCAGGCGTCGAAGCGGCCGCCGGCGTATCCGGTGTATCGCCATGAGTGGTTGCGCGAAACCTTTGCGCCGGTGATCGACGACATTCGCGCGTCGCTGAGCATGGTGATGGACCCGCACGCCGTGGCGATCCCGCTCGAAGAGCGCAAGTTCGGCTTGCGCGTGGCGATCGTGCCGGACAAGACGCTGTTTGCCGGCGCCACCTTCGTGCTTGCGGTGCGCGCGCAAATGCCGGCCGAGCACATCCTGACCGGCTTCGCGCCACAGGTGAAGATCGGCCCGATCGAACGCATTCGCGATCTCGTCAATCTGCAATTGCCGGGCGTAGGCCTACGCGCGTTGCCCGTGGCGCCCCGGCAACTGCCGTTCCATGCGGGCTTTACCTACTTCGAACTCGATCGCGGCAACGAACTGTGGAAGCAGTTCGGGAATTCCGCGGGCATGGCGTTGCACGTCGCCGGCGACTTTCCCGGACTGACGATGGAGTTCTGGGCAATTCGCCGCTGATGCATTGATTGAGGAAGTTCATCGTGAGTCCAGACGAACCGCGTGGCCCCGCCGACGATCCCGGCGCGACGATTCTGATTCCGACACCGGGCGGCGCGCGGGCGGCGTTCATGGCGGCCGCGGCAACGCCCGCGCCGATGCTGCCCGCTGGCGGCGGTCTGAATCCGCTGCTGCGCGCGGCCAACCCGCTGATCGAACTGGCGCTGCCGTTGCGGCAGTTGCCGACCCATCCGAATGTGGAAGACCTGCGCAACCAGCTGATGCAAATGGTGCGCAACTTCGAGACGCAAGGCCGCGCCAACGGCATCGACGACGAGAAGCTCGGCGCCTCGCGCTATTGCCTGTGCACGTTCCTCGACGAAGCGGTCGCCAGCACGCCATGGGGGGCGGGCTTGTGGGGCAGCCGCAGTTTGCTGGTGACGTTCCACAACGAGGCCTCGGGTGGCGAGCGCTTTTTCCTGATCCTGCAGCGTCTCGCGCAGAACCCCGCGGCCAATATCGACGTGCTCGAATTGATCTACGTGATTCTCGGCCTCGGTTTCGAAGGACGTTACCGTCTGATCGACGGTGGCCGCACGCAGCTCGACACGATCCGCGAACGCCTCGAACAGATGATTCGCGGCCAGCGCGGCGCGGCCGAACGCGATCTGTCGCCGCACTGGCTGCCGGTCAAGGTCGAACGAAAGCCGTTGCTGCAACTCGTGCCGTTGTGGGTCGCGGCGGCAATCGCCTGCCTCGTGCTGGTGATCGTCCATCTGTCGTTGAGCTTCAGGCTCAACGACATGTCCGACCGCGTGTTCGAAGCGCTGCACGGCATCCGCGTCGCGCCGGCTCCCGTGCTCGCGTCGAAGCTGGCGGCGGCGCCCAAACCTGCGCCGAAGCTATCGCAGTTCCTCGCGCCTGAAATTGCCCAAGGCCTCGTGCGTGTCTCGGAGTTGCCGGACCGGACTGTCGTCACGATCAATGGCGACGGCCTGTTCGGCTCGGGCAGCGCCGATCTGGCCGCGGGTTTCGTCCCGCTCATCCAGCGTATCGGCGACGCGTTGAAGGAAGTGCCGGGCAACGTGGTGGTCGCGGGTCACACGGACAGCCAGCGAGTCTTGTCCGCGCGCTTCCCGTCGAACTGGCATCTGTCGCAGGCGCGCGCCGAAGCGGTGCGCGACATGCTCGCGTCGCGGGCCGGCAACCCAGCCCGCTTCAGCGCCGAAGGGCGCGGCGACGCCGAGCCGATCGCACCGAACGACACCGCCGCGAATCGCGCGCGCAACCGCCGCGTCGATATCACGGTGCTGGCGCCGGGAGCGGCATCGTGAAGGCCTTCGGGATGAGTCCGTCGCGGGTGGCGCAGGGGAGCCGGATATGAAAATCTTTGGCTGGCTCAGACGAGCCATTGTGCTGTCGTTGCTCGGCGTGCTCGCGCTGTCGCTGATCGTGTGGGTCGAGGGGCCGCTCGTCGCGTACGCGGGCCATGAGCCGTTCGAAAGCAACAGCAGCCGCTGGGCCGTGATCATCGTGTTGCTGCTGGTGTGGGCGGTGTACTGGAGCGTGCGCTGGATCGCGGTGCGTCTCGCCAACATCAAGTTCACTCGCGTGGTGGCAGAGGGACCGGCCGAGCCCGCGCCGGGCAAGAAAGAATCCGAGGCCGACGTCGCCGCGTTGAAGCAGCGTTTCGAAGCCGCCATGGCGACCTTGCGCAAGGCGCGGGTCAAGGGTCGCTTCGGTAGTCAGTACGTGTACCAGTTGCCGTGGTACATGTTCGTCGGCGCGCCCGGCACGGGCAAAACCACCGCACTATTGAACTCCGGGCTCAAGTTTCCCCTCGCCGAGCGGCTCGGCAAGCAGTCGATCGGCGGCGTGGGCGGCACGCGCAATTGCGACTGGTGGTTCACCGACGATGCGGTGCTGCTCGATACCGCGGGCCGCTTCACCACCCAGGATAGTTTCGCCGAAGCCGATCAGGCCGCGTGGGCCGGCTTCCTGCAACTGCTGCGCAAGTATCGGCCGCGCCGGCCGCTGAATGGCGTCATCGTGGCCTTGTCGACGCGCGACCTGCTGCAACTGTCCGACCCGCAGCGCGCGCAGCAGGCGCAAGCCGTGCGCGAGCGTCTCAGGGAACTGTACGGCAAGCTCGGCATGCGTTTTCCGGTCTACGTGATCGTGACCAAATGCGATCTGCTCGCGGGTTTCGCGGAATTCTTCGACGACCTCGGCCGCGACGAGCGCGAACAAGTCTGGGGCATGACGTTCCCGTTCACCGAGCGAGGCTCACCGGACGACGCACTGGCCGCATTTCCCGCCGAATTCGACGCGCTGGAAAAGCAGCTGCAAGCCCGCGTGCTGCACCGTATGCAGCGCGAGACCGATGTGCGCCGGCGTGCGCTCGTCTATGGATTTCCGCAGCAGTTCGCGGGTCTGCAAGCCACACTGAAAAGCTTTCTCGACGAAACCTTCAGTACCTCGCGCTTCGAGGAGTCCGCGTTGCTGCGCGGCGTGTATTTCACTAGCGGCACCCAGGAAGGCCGGCCCATCGATCGCGTGATGAGCGCGGTGGCCTCGGCGCTCGGCTTCCAGCAACAGGTCGTGTTGCCCGACCCGGCGAGCGGGCGCGCGTACTTCATCACGCGGCTGCTGCGCGGCGTGATCTTCGAGGAAGCCGGACTCGCGGGCGTGAACCAGAAGCTGGAGCGGCGCCGCGCCTGGTTTCAGCGCGCCGCGCTGGCGGCGATCGGCATCGTCACGGTGCTGGCGCTGGTTCTGTTCTTCGTCAGCTATCAACGCAATCGCGCTTACGTCGCCGATGTTCGACAGCACGTTGCCGGGTTGCAGAAGCTCGCGCAGACCACCCAGCCGGGCGACAACCCGCTTGCGCTGCTGCCGCTGCTCAATGCCGCGCGCGACCTTCCCGGCGGTTACGCGGACCGCGACAGGAGCGTGCCGTGGCTGTCGCGCCTCGGCCTTTATCAGGGCGACAAGCTCGGCCTCGAAGCGCAGACCAGTTATCGGCGGCTGTTGCGGCAGACCCTGTTGCCTCTGGTCGTGAGCCGCATGGAAGAAGAATTGCGCCGCGGTGACGCGAACAATCCCGACTTCCAGTATGAAGTCTTGCGCGCATATCTGATGCTGGGCGATTCACTGCACTTCGACGCCGACTCCGTGCGCTTGTGGGCCGATGTCGATTGGCGCCGCGGGCCGTTGCGCGATGCCAACGACGATCAGCGCAACGATCTCGACGGCCATCTCGCCGCGCTGTTCCAGCCGGCGCGCTTCGATGCGTCGCTGCCGCTCGACAAGGATCTGATCGCGCAGGCGCGCGCGACGCTCGCCAAAATGCCGCTGACGCAGCGTCTGTTCAACCGCGTCAAACGCGATCTCGAACAGAGCAGACTGCCGGAGTTCAGCGTCGCCTACGCGGCGGGGCGCAATGCCGCGCCGGTGCTCGTGCGCAAGAGCGGCGCGCCGTTGACGCGCGGTGTTTCAGGCGCGTACACGCGGGCCGGCTATCAGAAGTTCGGCCAGTTGCGCGACGCGGCGGTGATCGATATCGCAAAGGACGATTGGGTGCTCGGCCGTCAGGAATCAGTATTGACGCTGAACGGTATCGAGGATCTGAAGGCGGGCATCACCCGGCTTTACTACGACGAGTACATCCGCCAGTGGGACGCGTTGCTCAACGATATCGACGGGGTGCCGTTCGACGGCGTGCAGCAGGGGGCACGCGTGGCGAATGTGCTCGCGGCGCCCGACTCGCCGCTGCGCTCGCTGATGCTGGCCGCGGCGCAGGAAACCACGCTGGGCAGCACCAAAACGGGCGGTTCGCTGACGGAGCAGGGCGTTGCCGCGTTGACCAACAAGCTCGATGCGGCCAAAAAGCGCCTCGAGAGCGCGCTCGGCAACCAGCCGGAAGACGCGGCAGCGCCCGCGCCGGCCGAACTCAATCCGGTCGACGCGCATTTCCAGGCGCTGCACGAACTGGCCGGCAAACCCGGCGCACCGGGCCCGGCTCCGCTGGACGCGCAACTCGCCGCGCTGAAGGACGCCGCGACCTATCTGGAGGCCGCGGACTCGGCGCGCCGTCAGGGCTTGCCGCCGCCGCCCGGCGATGCGTTGAACAAGCTCAAGCTGGTGGCCCAGGGGGCGCCGCCGCCGCTTGCGACGGTGGCCACCAGCGTCGCGAGCGGGGCGGGGTCGCTGATGGTGGGCGGCGAGCGGGCGCGCCTGAACGCGTTGTGGCAGGCGAACGTGGCGCAGCTGTGCCGGCAGGCGCTCGACGGTCGCTATCCTCTCGTGCGCGGCTCGACACGCGACGTCGCGCCCGACGATTTCGGCAGGCTGCTGAGCCCAGGCGGCCTGATCGACGATTTCTTCCAGAAGAATCTGGCAACGATGGTCGACATGTCGGGACCGCAGTGGAAATGGCGCAGCGGCGTCGATACGCTCGGCATCCCGGTCGAGGTGCTCGGCCAATTCCAGCGCGCCGCGCAGATCCGCGACGCGTTCTTCCGGGCCGGCGGCCGAGACGTGTCGGTGCGCTTCACGGTGAAGCCGCTCACCATCGATCCATCGATTACCCAGTTCACGCTCGACATCGATGGGCAGCAAATGGTCGTCAAACCCGACGCGCCGCAATCGATGGTGTTCCAGTGGCCGAGCGGCAAGGGCACCGGCCAGGCGCACGTCGAGTTCACGCCGGCGGGCAGCGCACCGGCGGCGCGCGCCGACGGACCGTGGGCACTGCTGCATCTGATCGACGATGCGCGTCTGCAACCCACCGCGCAACCCGACCGCTTTCGCCTGAGCTTCGACTCGGATGGCCGGCGCGCGGAGTTCGAACTGGCAGCCAGCAGCATCGTGAATCCGTTTCGCCGTGCCATGCTCGAACAGTTTCGCTGTCCGGATCGGCTATGAGTGGCGAGCTTGCGCAGGAGCCGACATCCGGGCCCGGCTTCTTCGGCAAGGTGCGCACGCATGGCGACTTCGTGGGACGGCGCTTGCCAATCGAGTTCGTCACGCGTTGGGACGAGCGCTTGCAGGAAGGCATGTTACTGGCGCGGCAGCGCTTTGGCGCGCAGTGGCTGGAACTGTATCTGAATGCCCCGGTGTGGTGTTTCGTGCTGGGCGCGGGTCTGTATGGCACGAGCGCGTGGGCGGGCGTTCTGACGCCGGGCGTGGACCGTGTGGGGCGTTATTTTCCGTTCACGATCGCTGAGGCGATCGATGGCGCCGAACTCGCACGGCGACTGGCCGATGCGCAAGGATGGTATGACCGCTTGGTGGCGCTCGCATTGTCGACACTGACGCAGGAATTCGCCCTCGATGCTTTCGACGCGGCGTTGCGAGCCGAGAGCCTGTTCAATGGGGATCGCGCATCGACGCCGTGGCGGCTCGCCATCCCTGATGCGGCCGACGGCGGATTCGCCACTTTGCTCGAACAGACCGTCGCCATGGGACACGCGGTCTGGTGGAGCGACGGATCGCCGGCCGTGCCGGCTTCGGCGAGAGTTTCCGCGGGCACGACGACCGGCTTGCAGTTCGCGAGTCTGCTCGACGTCGGCACCCAAGAGTGGGATTCGGTGATCGACGTCATTTCGAACCCGGGCGCACAGCAACGGCATCACTGACGTCGCCGCCGCGGGTAAGGGTAAGCGTTTCAAATTGACTTCTCATCATTCGTCTTTAAAGGATGAGGCTGTCATACGCCGGTTCGCGCCGGTGTTCGCCGACGGTCCGCAAAGGGGCGCTGGCGGCCTCACCGCAACTCCATTCTGCGGAGATCGCCGTATGTCACGCCTGACCCCTCCGTCTTCCGCACGACGCATTCCGGGCGGCGTTCTGTCCGCCACGCTGTGCTTGCTCGCATTGCTGTGCACGGCCTCGCGCGCAGCCGAACCGGTCCTGAACGAGCAGGACATCAACGAGCAGTCGGTGACGCGCGCGCTCGAGCCCGACCTGTCGAGCGAGTCGGGCGAGAACGTCGTGACGCGCGGCTTCGTGCTGTCGAACAAGCCGCCGTCCGCCGCGCCGCGCCCCGCGCCCGCGAGAAAACCCGCCGCACAAATACTGATCACGTTCGCGACCAATTCGGCAATGCTCACCGACAGCGCGAAGGCCGCGCTCGACAAGGTCGCCGGTGCATTGCAGTCGGAGAAACTCGCGGCGTACCGGTTTCGCGTCGAAGGGCATGCCGATCCTCGCGGGTCGCCCGATGCCAACATGAAGCTCTCCGAAGACCGTGCGGCCGCGGTGGTCGAATATCTGACGCGGAAGGACGGCATCGCGGCGGAGCGGCTTTCGTCGCTCGGCAAAGGTTCTTCCGATCCGTTGAACAAGCGCAATCCGACGGCGCCCGAGAACCGTCGGGTGACGATCGTCACGGTCACGGATTAGGCGCTTTCAAGGTTGCCGCCGATGACACGTTATCGCGTGTATTGCGACGTGGCGACGGGTGTGGCGCTGCTGTTCGCGTGCGTCACCACGATCGCGCTCGCCGCGGGTCCGCAGGACTCGAACAACGCCGCCGACAGACCCGCGGCCGTCGACGACGACACCGGAGCGGTGCGTTTGCCGCTTGCCCGGCTCGCCGCCGCGTTGGCCCCCGACGCGCGCCTCCAACTGTTCACCGTGACGGACCAACCCGGCCTCCATGTGATGCAGGCGGCCAGCCTCGAGCAACAGGGCGCGATGTTCACGCGCGTGGTGGCATTGCTCGAACGCCGCGATATGCCGCGCGACCGCGTGGTGTCGGCGGCGGCGATCGCGGCTCACGCGCGGCGCTTTGGCACCGACCCCGCCGGGCTGACGGCGGGCAACAACTTCAGCACGGAGGAGTTGACGCATTTTTTCGAACTCGCGCGTGAGCAGGGCGTGGTGCTGAACCAGGGCGAGCGCACGTTGCAGACGATTCTCGTGCGATGGCGTTTGATTCGCGAGGAGCAGGGAACCTGGAAAGCGGCGAACGCACACGATTTTCTGATCACCATTCCCGGGCTGGGTCGCGCGCGAGGCGGCGAGACGATCGACGCCACCGTCAGGGCCGCGATCCTCAGTCACGAATTGGGCCATTGGCAGTACTTTTCGGACGGCGCCTACGCACATGTGTGCCGTGCGTTCTGGTGGCAGGTATTGAGCTTCGAGGAACGCGCGGAGTTGACCCGGCAACTGGAGAATCTCGGCTACGACCCGAGCGACCGGATCGTGATCGATGAGATGCAGGCCTATTTGCTGCATACGCCTGCGCGCTATATGCCGATCATCGACACGCCGGGACCTGGCGGCGTCGATGTCGGCAAGGTGCGGCGGCGCTTGCAGGAGGCGGTCGCGAGAGCGGGCGGATAGCAAGGACGAAGCGAACCGCGCGACACACGCTGTCGAGGTGACGCATGACGGATTACGCAGAACTCAACCGCATTTTGCCGCGCCTGTCGCACGCGCATGCGACGGCTGCGTTTAGCGACGAGGTGGCCCCGCTGCTGGTCGCCCTGTGGGCTGATGATTATGTTCGGCGCGTGGCATCGTGCGAATTGCTCGAAACTTCCGTCGGCCAGTTTTCATACCTGTTCGATATGACGACCGAGCGCCTCATTGCAGCGTGGGGAATCAGTCAGGGAAAGAGTGCGGTGCCGCGCAAGGAAATCGCGACGCGGATGCGCGGACATCCGCTCGCCAACGGCGGGACCTATCACCGGGGGCACGCCATTCCGCACACGCTCGGCGGCTCGACCGATATCAACCTCGTGCCGCAGCTGGGTAAGATCAATTCGGGGCCGTTCCAGGCGTTGGAACGACTGGCGGTCGGCCATGCGGGAGCGCTTTACTTCACCTACTGGCTGTACGGGCCGGGCAATAGTCAGGTGCCCGTTGGCGTGGAGCAGGGGCTTCTGATGCCGGGGGCGACTGCGTGCACGTTCAAGCTGGCGACGTTTGCGAATTGAGGCAAGCGCGGCGGTCCGCAAAAAACAACGCGATGCGCGTCTTTTTGAAAGCCGCGCGCCGCGATTGGGGAAATGCGCCGTGTGTCGGCCTTCGTCGGTGAACCCCTCGACGAATCGGACCGTCTACGATAAACAGTACCGCAGACACCGACGTAACGGACCCCGATGATGCCATCCGCTCGCCGTTTCCTCATCATGCTGGCGTCAGCCTTCCTGCGCGCACGCGCGGGCGGCGCGCTGGCGCTGTTTGCGTCGGCGGTGCCGCTCGCCCACGCGGACATCGTCGTCTCGTTCGCCGAGAGTCCGGTGTCGGTGATTCGCGGCGCCTCGCTGTATCGGCCGGGCGAAGGCGCCAGGCTGCGCGACGACGACATCATCGAAACCGACGCCGGCAAATCCGCGCAGCTCGAAGACGGTGCGGGGACGCTGATCGCGCTCGGGCCGCAAACGCAAATACTGCTCAAAACGCCGTCGGCGCCGCAAAACGCCGCGGCAGGGCCGCTGCGAATCACGATGCTGAGCGGCTGGCTCAAGGTTGGCTGCAAGGTGAGCGCAGGCGCGCAACCGCCGCTGTCGATCGAACTTCACGGCCTCGACATCAAACCTTCAGGCAATGGTCCGTGGTCGGTCGTCGCGATGACCACCGGCGAGCGCGCCGCAATCTTCGCGGAGTCCGGGGACGACGCGATCGTCGTCGTTCGCGCCCCCGCCCAGGTGCCCAGGCAAATCCTGCACGCGGGCCAGTACCTCGAGCGACATGCCGACGGGCCCCTGCGCGCGCAAGCGCGGCCATCCGCGGAGTTCATCGGCACGATGCCGCCAGGCTTTCGGGACCCGCTGGTCGGGGTGGCGGGACGGCTCGCGAGCAGGCACGAAGTTGCCGCGCCACTGCGCGCCGTCGATTACGCCGACGTCTCCGACTGGCTCACGAGCAGCGTCAGCGAGCGTGCCACCTTCGTCAAACGCTTTGTGCCGCGCCTGAAGACAGCGGCCTTCCGCGCGCAGATCGACGCCCATCTGGAGGTTCTGCCGGAATGGCGGCCGATTTTGCATCCGCCGCCGCCACGCCCGGCGAGCGAGCCACACAAAAGGCCCGCGCAAGCGCCGCCGCTAGCGCGTCCGGAATCCGGCGCCGGATCGTTGTATCGGGATAAACCCACGCCGGACGACGCCGACGACGCGCATTGACATACCATGCACCACCAAGGCGTTGACTCCCTTGCAACCATTCGCGCGGAGCGCCCATGAACCTGTCGTTGACTCTGAAGTTCAATCTCGCCTTCCTCGTCGTGTTCGCCGCGGGATTCGCCGCGACGGGTTTCGTGGCCGACCGGGTGTTGCGGGAAAACGCGGTGCAGACAACCGTGCGCGACGCGAGCCTGATGATCGAAGCCGCCACCGCGGCGCAGAACTACACGTCCGATCAGGTGACGCCGCTGCTTGCCACGCAGATCAAATACGCGTTCGTCCCGCAGTCGATTCCTGCGTATTCCGCCGTCGAGAGCCTGCTCGCGATCCAGAAGAAGTTTCCGGGCTTCTCGTACAAGAGCGCGATGCTCGATCCGACCAACCCGCGCGACCGCGCCACTGACTGGGAGACCGATGTGATCCGGCGCCTGCATGATCACCCCGAATTGCCCGAACTGATTGGCGAACGCGCGACGCCGTCGGGCCCCAGCCTTTACATCGCGCGGCCCACCCGCATCGACTCGGCCGCGTGCCTCGAATGCCACAGCACGCCCAGCGCGGCGCCGCGCACGATGATCGACAAATACGGGCCGGCGAACGGCTTCAACTGGCCCCTGCATGAAACGATCGGCGCGCAGGTCGTGTCCGTGCCGATGTCGCTGCCACTGGGACAGGCGCACAGCGTCTGGCGCACGTTCATGCTGTCGTTCGCCGCGGTGTTCGGATGCGTGCTGATCGCGCTGAACCTGATGGTGCATTTCCTCGTGACGAAGCGGCTCAAGGCTTTGTCGCGCGCGGCCGACGAAGCCAGCCTCGGCAAGCTCGACACCGCATCGTTTTCGACGCGCGGCGGCGACGAAATCGCCTCGCTCGCGGTCTCGTTCAACCGCATGAAAACGAGTCTCGTCGAAGCGCTGCGGATGCTGGGAGCGTAAGCTGGCGTGATCGGCCAGGCGCCCCTCGACCGGAACCCGAATGAGCAACGAAGCAACGCCTACGCGCATTGGCAAGTACCGGATCGACCGCGTGCTGGGGACGGGCGCCATGGGCGTCGTCTATCTCGCGTTCGACCCGCACCTGGAAAGACCGGTGGCGCTGAAAACCGTGCGTCGCGAACTGCTCGCCGGCGAGGACACGAGTGGCGACATGCTGCTGCGTTTTCGCAACGAGGCACGCGCGGCCGGTCGGCTCGCGCATCCGAACATCGTCACGGTCCACGATTTCGGCGAAGACGGCGGTACGGCTTATATCGTGATGGAGTACGTCGCCGGGCATGGCCTCGATACATTGCTGGTGCCGGGCCACGCGTTGCCGCTGTCGGAGGCTTTCCACTGGCTCGCGCAACTGCTCGCCGCGCTCGCGTATGCGCATGAGGCCGGCGTCGTGCACCGCGATATCAAGCCGGCGAATCTGCTCGTCACGGCGGCGGGGCTTCTGAAGGTCGCCGATTTTGGCGTCGCGCGCATCGGCTCATCCGCCACCTCGTCCGGGTGGATGATCGGCACGCCGAGCTACATGTCGCCCGAGCAGTTCGAGGGCGAATCGGTCGATGCCCGCGCGGACCTGTTCTCGGCCGGCGTCGTGCTGTACCGCATGCTGACCGGCCGCCAGCCGTTCGTCGGCTCGCCGGCCACGATCAGGCAGAAGATCATCAAAGATGCGCCGGCCCGGCCATCGGAAATCGTCTCCGCGTTGCCGCCGGCGCTCGACGCGATGGTCGCGAAAGCACTCGCGAGGCGGCCGGACGACCGCTTCGGTTCGGCCGCGGAATGGCTCGCGAGCTTGAGGTCGTTGGCCGTCTCGCCGGCGGCGGCCGACGATGACCGGACTATCGTGACGCCGTCCGTGTATTGGTCCGCGTCCGCTTCCTTGCCAGCGCATGCGACGGGCGTCGGCCCCGCACCTGTGCCCGTGCCTTCGGCGCCGCCGAGTTGGCCGCCTGAGATGCTCGCGCGCATCGAACGCCAACTCGCGACCCAGATGGGCCCGCTCGCGAGCCTTCTGGTGCGACGCGCGGCCACCCAGACGAACGACCTGCCGACGCTCGGCGCGCAGCTGGCGGCGGCGTTGCCGGACACGGCGCGGCTTGAATTCGAGCAGGCCTTCGCGCGGCTGACGGCTGGCTTGCCCGATATGTCGACGATGACCTCGTCATCGCCGGGCTCACGCGTCGCGACGGCTGCCGCAAAGGTATCGGCTGTATCGCCCGCGAGCGCCGCAGGCACGTCACCAGACAGTGCGATCGATCAGGCCAGCATCGATGCCGTCGCCGTTAAACTGGCCGTCTATCTGGGACCGATCGCTAAGATGATTGCCAGTCGCGAGGCGCGGCATGCTGCGAATTTCGACGAGTTCGTCCAGCGGGTCGAGGACTGCATCACCGACCCCGCGCAACGCGGTCGATTCCGGCACGATGTCGATTCATCCGGTTAGCCCACAGCGCCGATGGAGAGGCCGGCAAGCCTCTCCGTGACCGGCTTCACTGCACGCAGGTAAACGAGCTCGCGCGGTTCACGGGCTCCGGTGCAAATAGCGCGGAGGTGAATCGGTTAAGGTGTCGGGCTGAACGAATTGAGAGCCGACGATGAGCAAACTGAAGAACCTGGGCGAACTGTTCGCAGGCCGTCACTTTGACCGCGATGTGATCATTCTGTGTGTTCGCTGGTACCTGCGCTACAAGCTTAGCCTGCGCGATCTGGTCGAAATGATGGCGGAACGGGGTCTGTCGCTGGCGCACACGACGATCCTGCGCTGGGTGCGGCGCTTTGCGCCGGAGTTCATCAAACGGTGGAACCGCTTTGGCAGGCCCACCGGGCAGTCGTGGCGTGTCGACGAGACTTACCTCAAGCTGCGCGGCAAGTGAGCGTCACCTGCTTGCGATCTTCACCTTCTATGAATCGCTTCATCCGGTCACCCATGCTGAACGAGTTAATCCAGTCTAGGTGATCAGCATGTGTTCACACAAGCTCGACCCATAGGCGTCCGCCTGGTGCGAATCAGAGCGTTCGACCTTTGCACTCGACCGGTACGAAATCCGTTCACCGGCCCGGCGTACCGACTGGAACCGTACGACGTGCGGCCGGATTCCGCTGACGCAGCGCTTCGGTTGTTTCGCCGGAACCGTCCGCGCGCCAGCCCGGCGGTAGGATCACGAAGCTGACCGCAGTCCACACGCTGCCCGCCGATGCGATATCACGGGCGAGGCTGACCCAGTGCTCGAATTCGACGACGAGCGGATTGTGAGAGCGCGTCGGTGTCGTGAGACCGTAGCGGCACGGGTCATCGGCGCGTTCTTCGACATACGTGCCGAACAAGCGGTCGAATACGACGAGTACACCACCATAGTTCGCATCGAGATAATCGACGTTCGAGGCGTGGTGCACGCGATGCGCGGATGGCGTATTGAACACGTATTCGAGCCAGCCGAGTTTCGGCGTCCACGTGTTATGCAGCCAGAACTGATAAAGCAAATTGAAGCTCAGCGTCGCCAGCACGATTTCCGGACGCACGCCAAGCCACACGAGAGGCGCGAAAAACATTGCCGAGCCGGTTAGCTTGCCGGTCAGGCCGAGCCGGTAAGCCGATGATAGCGTCAGCTGGTTCGGCGAGTGGTGAACCGCATGCGTCGCCCAGAAAAAACGGATGCGGTGCGACGCGCGGTGGTACCAGTAATAGCAAAACTCCTGGCCGATAAAGAGTAGGAACACCATCAGCGCGCTGTTGAGCGTGACGGTAAAGATCCGGTGATCCCAGGCGAGCGCAAAAATGGGCGTCGCAAGCGAAAGCGGCAGCAGCGCGAACAGCTTGCGGCCGGCCAGATCGGCCAGCGATATCCACACTTCATGCCAGTCGAAGGGCGTGGCGCTATTGCGCTGACTGCGGGTGAGCACGCACGCCTCGATCAGCGAGACGCCAACGACGAACAGAGTTACACAAAGTGCGATTTTTCCAGAGGTAAACATGATGGGCGGATAACGGGTTGATGGGACGCGTCGGTTCGGGAAAACGCCGCTATCACGTCAGGTGAAGCTAATGTAGTGGGCTGCCCGGCTAAAAACCATGCGGAAACTATGTCGCCAAATGTCATGAAGTTCCGGCCGCGATGGCGGGCCGACGGCACCGGGCGCTGGCGGCAGGTTCGCTGATCGGCTGATCGGCCGATCCGGCCTTTCGAGCCACGCAAATGGTTTGCCGAACTTGAATGACCGATCTCAGAAAAATCGAATAGACGCCGACGACCCTGAGGTGACTGTCGGCATACCGAAGCATCAACGGCTCATCGCAAAGTGGAGCGGACATTCGTTTGGCGAAGGCCACAAACGGGTCATCGGCCTTAGCTGACGTTGGCAGGTGATACGCTCAGCGGCCGGAAGCATCGCGCAATTCTATTGATTTGCGCGGTCATAAGGACAACAACGACGAACTTGCGATTGCGCTCATTGTGCGTGGGATCGGGCGGTTGGCTTGCGCCGGCATGCAGCTCAATTAGGGTTAACCCACTCAGAACTGTGCCGCAAACTACATACAGTTCTTGCATGCGAGCTTGCTTCAGACGCGGGGGCATCGCCGCCCAGGGTCGTCTGGCGGTGTTTCCTCAGTATTGAGGGCGCTGTCAAGTTAAAAGACTGACGACAAGGTAGCCGAGAGGAATCGCTCATGCTCAAAATGCGGACGGATCTTGGGTGAGATCAGTGTAGCGATGCCATGCCTCAAAGCGCGCGGCGAGCTGCTTTCGGTAGAGTGACGCCCGAAGCAGATGTCGTTTGATCGCGAAGTGTTGCCGGATCAGGCCGAAGCTCGACAGGAAAGCCTGAGTGCGGTCAGGATCACGGAAGCCTCGCATGCGCCGCTTGCGTTCACGCGTGGGCTGATGACTATTTTCGGCCCGGTTGTTCACCCGGGCACCAGCCTTGACCAAGACATGTTTGACGGTGGCGAGCTCAGGTATTTCGGCCTTCGCTGCCGGATAGCTGCGCAACTGGTCGGTCACGATCTTGCGTGGCACCTCGGAACAAGAGGCCAGCACGCGCTTGAAAAACCGCCTGGCTGCGGCCTTGTCGCGACGCTTCTGCAGCAGGACATCGAGTTCGGCGCCGTGTTGATCAACTGCCCGCCACAGCAGGTACGGTTCGCCGCGCAGCGTTACGAACACCTCATCCACATGCCAAGTCCTGCCGGGGTTGCGCCGACCTGCTTTGACACCATGTGCAAAACCAGGCCGAACTTCTCGCCCCAGCGTCGAATCGTCTCATAGCTGACGGTCACTCCGCGCTCGAACAGTAACTCCTCGATGTCGCGCAGGCTTAACTGGAACCTAAAATACCAGCGCACCGCGCAACTGATGACGACGCCCGGAAAGCGATGGCGGTGATAGAGAGGCTTCGAGTTCTTCATCGTCTGACTCTGCCTGCATATCTGGTTGCCGTGACAACGCCCTTCGCGCTAATAGGTAGTTTCCCGGTTGACACCCGCCAACGAAGGCGCCAATGGGCCGGCCAGCAGTGCGGGTTGACGAAAATGAAGCCGCCCATCCGGCAACAGCGGGCTACAACTTCGGAAAAGCCCGGTGTTCCATGTACCGCAATGCGCAAAAAAAGCCGCAGACATCGCTGCGGCCGAAACACACACGCAACGCATTGGGGGCGCTGACGTGGCAATAATTGTATAGGCCCGGGCCAAAGAAGCCATCGGGTATATCGTCTGCATATTGGCCGCCAGCGCTTTGAGCCCTTGTCGTCACGACTTTGCGGATGCCACTCGTAAACCACTGTTGCAAAGGCGCCAGGGAGTCATGTCGGTGACATCTTGCGGTGTCTGTTATCGATGCCGGAAGCGGCGATGCTGGTGAAAAGCGGATGGCCCGCATGAGCGGGCCATCCGCTTCAAACCATTCGACGACCCGCGCCTACATCGGCTGAATGTTCGATGCCTGCTTGCCCTTCTGGCCTTGTTTCACTTCGAAGCTCACCTTCTGGCTCTCTTGCAGCGATTTGAAGCCGCTTCCCTGGACTTCAGAGAAATGTGCGAACAGGTCTTCTCCGCCATCATCTGGCGTAATGAATCCGAAGCCCTTCGCGTCGTTGAACCACTTGACTGTACCTGTTGCCATTTTGCTGAATTTCCAAAGAGACGTGTTGTGTTGGACGCCGGTCAGCTGGACGGCTGACTCGAGCCATTCCGGTTTTACCATGGCGGATTGACGGCCGACAACCAGGGGCATCGGCACATGGAGACTTCTGTCGCATTTCGTTGGTCCGCAACATGTCATGCTGATGGCGAACGGAAGGAGCGAAGGTGGCCGCCAGAAGGCTGCTGACTGGCCTGTTGCCGGCCCCGAAGGGAACCCTGCGAAATCTGTTCGGCGGCTAACCCAACCGAGGGGAAGTTTCAGTATCAAACAGGCCAGGCGAAGACGCCGCAAAAGCGACATGAGGTCGGCTCTCAACGAAGAGCGTTCGGGCAACCACGGTCCGTGCCAGACTGAGAGGTGAGTCGCCGACGACCAGCGACATCAAGCAGGCGCTTTGCTACCATCGACTAGCCGTAATTGCCTGCCCGCCCGGGCCACTTTCTTGAAGGAGGTTGAGATGGACGTGCCAGTCACTGAAGAACAAATCCGAATCCTTGCTTTCTATCTGTGGGAGAAGGACGGCTCTCCCGAAGGGCGCTCGGACGAGTACTGGGAGAAGGCTCGACAGCAGTTGGGTGCGGACCAGCCACCGGCAGCATCTGAGGGCGACACAGCAGCCTGAGCGGCGCGCGCCAATGGAATTGCGGGCGCCAGAGCAGGGGTCCCTTACGCGCCTGTCTTGGCAACTGACCGGACGGTCTCAGGTACCCCGACAGTCCGGGTGTCGCTTTGCTCCTTACCAGTTCGAGTGCTTTATCCGCCAGTGAGCCAAAGTCGGCGGCGCTCCGCTGCCTCGCAACGGTGTCATATCTGCTGGCGGGCCCCCGGCTGTTCAATTCACGCTGCTTCCAAGCGGTACCTGACCTCATCGTCTGCAGAACCGCTCGCTGGTAGTCTAAAGCCAACCCTTCACCATCGTGACTCGCCATAGCACGAACGTGAGCAGGGCCGCTGATACGGTGGTAAATGGAGGCACGTCACTGGGCGCATAAGCCAGCCTCGTCAAATCATCGTTTATGTCGATAGCCTCACCCGGGAATGTGGCGTCGTCAGCCTTCGCGTCTATTCAAACGACACGGCGCACACGCTTGTCTCAGACTATGCGCGAGTTGTCGGGCAGCTCGCGCCGCCGCTGAGCCTCGCCGGCGCCGTGCACGCCATGACCGCGATGTTCGCCTCTGAAAGGAGAGGTCGATAACAGCCAGGCGTAGGAATAGCTAACCCACGCCATGGCCAACAGCGGAACAGAAATTGCACTATTCAATGCAGCGGGTCGGACCCATCCGGGTTACAGCTTCGCTTTGCATACGAGGGAGACCGTCATGCGAGTCGCTGCGAGAGGATTCTTGTTTTCTGCGTTAGTTCTGAGCTTATCTGGTGCCGCCTACGCGCAAGGTGCGGGAGCGGGTGGTGGGGGCGGCGCGGGTGCAGGCCAGGGCGGCACTGGAATGGGAACGCCGAATGCAAATGGGACGACGGAGTCACCATCTGGCGCGTCTGGCGCAAACACGATGGGAAAGTCGGGCGACATGTCGCAAAAGCAGATGAAGGCGAAGACGCAGAAGAAAGGAGGAATGGATGCGCCTGCGTCGGGCAGCGGTATAAAGAAGGCCTACTGACAGCAGATTGCTGATGGGACGTACCCCTGCAACCGAGAGGTAAGCTCCCGCTTAGGAAACCGGGGAGGAAGCGGACATGAGTGAATACAGAACGCGCGCCTCCGGCTTCTGCATCGTCGCTGCGGTTATCCTGGTTGGCCCGGCTTTACTTCCGCCGGCCTTTTCCCAGGACGCTAGCTTCCGGACGTCAGGCCAAGCAGCCGGTGTCAGCGCGCTACGACATATTCAGGCACGCATCACGGGGATAGACACGCTACACAACAGCGTGACCTTGCGCGACACGCGCGGCGAAATGGCCGTGATTGAAATCAGCCCAGACGTCACAGAATTTCACTTGCGGGACACGGTGAAATCGCATATGGAAACGCAATTCCGACGCATCTGGCCAGGGCCGCATCGAGTGGCATCCGCGAGCGACTCGAAACCGAACTTATGCAGCCAACACAGGATGGCGAAGCCAATTCGACCCGAAGCGTGGAGTTGCTGGCGACGGTGCTAAAAATCGACCGGAAGAAACGGGAGGTCACATTGCGCGGCCCGACTCTAACTGAGGAATTCGACGTTGCCCCAGATTGTTCTCTTGGTCTAAAAATCGGTGACTCCGGTCCGCGCGAAATTCGTCGCTGCCCGCGCAACTTCGGTTGCGCGGGTTGGGACCGCTCCTCAGTAAGGTGCTGACCGGTGACACTCCTATCTGTCGAAATGGTGCGCAACGCGCCGGTCGCGCAGCCGTCGATGCGCGCGTGAGGCCCGCACGAAGGAAATGAGTCGAGACACAAGCTGTCAAGGCTTCTTGGCGACGCTATATCTGCCCTATCCTTGACCACAATGGAGTGAGCGCAATCGCGTCGTCAGCCTGTTCTGGGACGGGTACGCTCGCCCGCAAGTGCGCGATTCGTGAATGTCGTCGAGTCGGTTCTTCAGTGGCATGACGCAGCTCATCCTCCAGGATAGTGGCTACGCTTGCGCAGATGCTGCGAAGTGGGCAATTGACGGCTAGTTCACCGAGCGCAATCAGCATTTCACGGGACTCCGCAACGCGCAGGCAAAGCAATCTGGCGACAGGAGCAGACAACGAGTGAGTTTTCGGCGGCGAAAAATTGCAAGGACCCGGGATACCAAGGAATGGGACAAACATCGACGTGTGTTCCTCCCACTACTGCACGAATATCAATAGCGACAATGCGCAGGCGGCCCGTGGGGCGAAGTCGGCCGATGGTGATGGCGCATCGATGGCGGCAGCGGTCTGCATCTTCATGCGAGGTGGCTGTGCACCCGGTCCCTGCAAGACCCGCGTACTGCAGGCGCGACCTGCGAAGACTGCGCGCTTTTTCCAGCAGATGCTCGGGGGCCGTTTTGCGTTGCGAACCGCAAACAATCAGCGACCCAAGGCACGAACTATGCGCCACCTAAGGACATGTGGGCGGCAGACGCTTGCACGAGACATCTTCTTCCCGGGGGAGCCATGAAAGTCATCGGTAAAACATTTTGCGCTTCAGTTCTCGCGGTCGCCCTGTCGGCCGTAGCATACGCACAAGCCGGCGGCACCGCTGCGGGGACGGCAACGCCCGGTGCCGGCGCCGGTTTGACGAAGGCCCCGAACGGCAAGGCAGACGGTCCTCGGGATGTCACTGGCAATGGCGTCGGTGAAGCGCGCAGTAGCCGGTCGACGGGACATTCGAACCGCGGCAAGGCCAATGGTCTGAATATGGGTACCCGGAGTGGCGCGAACAGCGACGTCAACCGACCACGGAACGGCCCCGGGCAAAACAGCCAGTAGCAGTGACAGCGGGTTGCACGCGGCGTCGACACCGCTCCAGGCTCACGTCGACGCGACACCGCCGCCTTTCGACTACGCAACTGGCGATTCGCTGCCGCGATAAATGAGCGACGGACGCGCGAAGGGCCAAGCGTCGCCAGAACAGCGCAGCCGTTCTGATGGTCCAGCAGGAACCGCGCGACACTACCAGTTCCGACGGGCCTCGCGGGCCGCGCGCCACGCGTCAAGTCACTGGCGACTGTCGCGTCGTTCGGGCGCACCGTAACTTCACTGCGCTTCTGCCGTACCGCGTCCGCAGGACGCGTGTCTCTCCAGGGCGTTGTCACCTTACCGTGGCGGTCGCGTAAGATGTCGCGATGAAAAAGACGAACTCGCTCTATCACGGTCACCGCTTTCCCGCCGCAGTCATCAGTTTCGCGGTGCGTTGGTATTTCCGCTTCCAACTGAGCTTGCGCGATATCGAGGAATTGCTGTTCGAACGCGGCGTGGTGGTGAGCTACGAGACGATCCGCCGATGGTGCGACAAGTTCGGCGTGGGCTTCGCGCATCGCGTCAAGGTTGCGCGCCGCAAGCCGGGCAGCATCTGGCATCTCGATGAGATGTTCGTGACGCTGCGCGGTGAGCCATACCTGCTGTGGCGGGCCGTCGATGAGCATGGTGCCGAACTCGAGATCCTGTTGCAGAAGCGGCGTGACAAGGCTGCAGCCAAACGTTTCTTCAACCGCGTACTTCGCTCATGCCCGGTGCCGCGCAAGATCGTGACCGACCAGTTGCGCAGCTACCCGGCCGCAAAGGCCGACATTCCGGAATTGGCGAACGTCAAACACGTCTTCGTTAAAGCCGCGGCGCGCGTGAATAACCGAGCGGAGAACAGCCACCAACCTACGCGGGAACGCGAGCGTCGCATGCGGGGATTTCGCGACTGCAAACGCACGCAGGCATTCCTCTCGTGTTTCGGTCCGATACGGCAGCATTTCACGCTCAAGCGGCATCTGCTGCGTGCTTCGCTCTATCGCAAACACCTCGCGGCCCGATTCGCTGCGTGGCATGAATTCACCGACCTCACCCAGAATCCGTCGAATGCTTGCTGAGCAATGATGACCTCTGCCACCATTTCGTCTCGCTACCGGCAAGTTGACAAAGCCCGAGGTGAGCATGTCGGACATCGCACTCGGCCAGCAGCCGGCCTAGGTGGCGCGAGTAGCCAGGCACGCTGTAGTCGAAACGTTCAGCTTTGTCCGCAGCGCCGAAACCCGGCATGTCCATGGCGACGGCGCGGCCGAACCGTGCACGAAAACGACAGCCCTCGTCGGCTCCGCGCGGCCCAGCCTCCAACAGGGGAGAGCGGATCCCGTCGACGCGGACTGATGTCTCTTTCATGCGTCTCCAGGGTGGCAAATGTAAACCGACGCGAACCTGCCGGTCAGACCGGCGCGTCGGGTTGCGCAGAGCGCGCGGCGGGCTGTCGCAGATCGACCCACGCCGCCCTTACCAGAGCGCCGGGGGAAAGGAATTTGGCAGGACCGATAATGCGTGCGCCAAAGGCATGCAGATGTCTTGACGCTGCAGTGTCCTTCGCGGCAGCCGAGAAAGTGAGCCGTTCGATGGCGTTGAATCCATGCCGGCGCGCATAGTCGAGAATCAGGAAGCGATGGCCGCGGAGTTGGCGTGAAACACGTTTTGCATAACGCTGCAGCGCGGGCGAAATCGGGCGCCCCTGCCGTAGCGCGGGGGTAAGCGTGTCAACCAGCCATTCCGCCGTCTGGAATGCGAAGCCGCAACCGACGCCCCACAGGGGATCGATACTCATCAGCGCATCGCCGACGAACGCGACGTTACCGACCGCAGCTGGCCGCCACAGATTCGGATAGTCCTTGACAAGCAAGGCGTTACCGACCGGCTCGGCGGCGGACAGATCAGGGGCATCGGGAAATCCGGCCATGCTGCGCTCCAGTGCCTCGCCCGGCTCGGTGCGAAAGCCGTCGAGCTTGTCCTTGGTCGCCATGTAGGCAATCACTGTGACGCCGCCGTCGTTGGGAAACACGTAGCCGATCTCCGGACCGCGCAACCACATTTGCGAGCAGGTTCCGCGCCGCAGTGTGACGCCGCGGTAAGCGCGAATTGCGCCGAAGCGGCTGTTCTCCGAGGATGCGGGCTGGATGCCGGTGAGCGCCGCCAGCGGCGAGTTTCGCCCGTCCGCGCCAACGATCAGCGGGGCTGAGACCACGCCCGTGCGGCTCCCACCGAGCTCGACACCACTGACGACGCCGTCCTGCTTCACCAGCGCGCGCACACCGCAGCCGAACATGGTTGTGACACCTGGGGTATGCGACGTCAGTTGCCGGAGGATCGGATCAAGGGTCCGGCGCTGAATGTTGTACCCGAAGACAGGTTCACCATTCTGGTCGAGCGGCGCGACGTCACCGGTCCAGCCATAGCGGGTCCAGATATCAACGCCATTTCGCAACCCACCGGCGTCCTCAATCAACTGGTCAAGACCCAGACGCCGCAGGGTGGGCGTGGCCGACGCCTGGATGAAATGCGTGCATAACTGCTTGAAAGCCGCGATGTCGGCGTGGTGTTCCACAAGCGCGACATGCAACCCGTCCAACGCGAACAGTCGCGCGGCGGTACAGCCAGCGAGCCCTGCACCGATGATGACGACATCAAACGCTTCCTGTTGCGTCGGCGGGGCCAGTAGTGGCGCCTCATCGCCGTCGACCGTGTTGTTGTTCACCTTTCTTCTCGCCCGAACTCATGCCCGCACAAGGGGCAGACTTCAATCAGTATAGGCGGCGCTTGTGGGATGAACTATCGACAGCCAAGAAATCTGCATCGCCTGGCGAATAACAAAATTGGTCGAACTCGGCCGGTCGCGATCGTCGCAAAGCGCCCTTGGAAGGTCGTCATGCGTCGTAACCGGCGTAACGCGGCGGCGTTCCGCCTTGAGCGCGAGCAACTCACGGATCTGCCGTTAAGACGCACCACTGACTTCGTCGAGGAAGAAGCACGCGTTACACGCTGCAGCACCTTCACAGTACGCGGCATCCTGTACAGCGCGCCGTCGCGCCTGATCGGTCACCGCCTGAAGGTGCGCGTGTACGGTGACCGGCTCGACTGCTATCTGTCGGGCGCGCTGGTGCATAGCACCTCACGCGGCTCGCGTGCCGGCGACAACCGCCGCGCGCTGGATTACCGGCACTTCATTGAGAGCCTCAAACGCAAGCCACAGGCCTTCAAGGGGCTTGCGTTTCGGGACGAGCTGTTTCCGCGTGAGGCCTATCGCCGGACGTGGGATCAGCTGGAGGCGAGGCTGACGCAACGCGAAGCGTGCAAAGTCATCGTTGGATTGCTTGAACTCGCCGCGCTGGATGGCGTCGAGGCCGTCCTGGCAGCGCGCCTCAACGCATTGCTGGTTGACGGCGAGCTGCCGGATCTGAAGGCGTTGCGTGAGGAGTTGCGCCTCGTCACGCAGATTGCCCCGTCGTCAGCGTCGAGATGCCCCCCGTAAGCAGCTATGACGATCTGCTGGGCAAGGAGGTCGCATGAGCACGCCCGCTTACGATGCTGGCCGTCTTGCCTTGATGCTCAACGAACTGAGCCTGCCGACCATCGCCCGCCTGTGGCCCGAGTTTGCGGAGCGCTCCGACAAGGAGGGCTGGCAGGCCACGCGGCTGATCGGCGCACTGCTCGAACACGAACTGGCCGAGCGAGCCAAGCGGCGCATCGAACGACACCGTGCTGAGTCGCATCTGGGATCCAACCAAGACGCTTGCGACCTTCGACTTCAGCACTGACGACTTCGCCGCGAGGCAGTCGCGCGAGGTCGTGAGCCGATTGCATTGCGTCAAGGAAAATCATACTTTGCCTGCACGGATTGGCTAAGATGGCGCAGAGTCGCGCGCGCTTCGGATGATGACCAAGCCTTGCCGCCACATGATGCGCGGCGGCGTCGCGCCGGGAAAACAGAAAACGTGGTCACGCTCCCGCTCGGAGGCCATTCATGACTATTGGCGTCTATGCCACGCTGGTCGCGACGTCGCTCGTGCTACTGCTCGGCGAAAAACTCGTGCAGTGGATCGGCGTGCTACGGACCTATTCGATTCCGGCGCCGGTGGCGGGCGGTCTCATCGTCGCGGTCGGCGTGCTGCTCACGCGCATCACCGCGCACGTCGAGGTCAAGTTCGATTCGACGATCCAGGCGCCGCTGATGCTCGCGTTTTTCTCGACGATCGGTCTGAATGCGCATCTATCTAGCCTGAAGGCGGGCGGACCGGTGTTGATCCGCTTTCTCGCGCTGGTCAGCGGGTTGCTGATCCTGCAGAACGCGGTCGGCATCGCGCTCGCGTTCGCACTCGGCGTCGATCCGCTGCTTGGGATTCTCGGCGGTTCGGTCACATTGTCGGGCGGTCACGGCACCGGCGCCGCGTGGAGCCAGGTGTTCACCGAGCGTCACGGGCTGGAATCGGCGACCGAAATCGCAATCGGCTGTGCGACGTTCGGGCTCGTGATGGGCGGCGTACTCGGCGGTCCGATCGCACGGCTGCTGATGCGGCGACTTAGCGCCGACGAACTGCTGAGCGTCAAGCAGCGCGCAGAAGAAACGCTGATCTTCGAGGAGCCGAAGGCGCAGCAAGCGACCACGCCGGCCGCGATCATCACGACGCTCGCGCTGATCTCCATCTGCCTCGCGGGTGGCGAGGTGGTGGCCGACTGGATCGCGGGCACCGTGTTCGAATTGCCGACTTTCGTCTGCACGCTGTTCATCGGCGTGATCCTGAACAACGTGCTCGCGCTCGGGCGCGTGCGGATCGACCAGCACGCGGTCGCGCTGGTCGGCAACGTCGCGCTAGCGCTCTTTCTCGCCATGGCGTTGATGCGTCTCGATCTCTGGGAGCTTGCCGGGCTCGCGGTGCCGATCGTCTCGATCCTCGTTGCGCAGACACTGCTGATGGCGCTCTACGCGGTCTTCATCACATTTCCGGCGATGGGCCGCAACTATGACGCGGTCGTGTTGTGCGCGGCGCAATGCGGGCTCGGCCTCGGCGCCACGCCGACCGCGATTGCAAACATGCAGGCGATCACGAACCGCTTCGGCCATTCCCATATCGCGTTCCTGATCGTGCCGATGACGGGCGCGTTTTTCATGGACCTCGTCAACGCGATCATCATCAAACTGTTTCTCGCGCTGCCGTTTTTTCATTGAGCCGCGGTGGCATTGGCAGATCAACTCAAGCAAGCACATACCATGAGCGATCAACACAGCAACAAGCCGGTCGGCTTCGCGAAAGGCCTGACCAACTACGGCGACCGCGAGTTCAGCGTGTATCTGCGCCGCACGTTCGCGAGTTCGATGGGCTATAGCCGCGAGATGCTGGACCGGCCGATCGTCGGCATCGCACATTCGGCGAGCGGCTTCAATAACTGTCACCGGCATTTCCCCGAGATGATCGAGGCGGTCAAGCGCGGCGTGCTTGCGGCCGGTGGTCTGCCGATCGAGTTTCCGACCATCTCGCTCGGCGAGACGTTCCTGACGCCGACGAGCCTGAAGTTCCGCAACCTGATGTCGATGGACGTCGAGGAAATGACGCGCGCGCAGCCGATGGACTCGGTCGTGCTACTCGGCGGCTGCGACAAGACCGTGCCCGCGCAGCTGATGGGCGCGGCCTCCGCGAATCTGCCCGCGGTGCAACTGGTTGCGGGGCCGATGTCGACCAGCCGGCATCGCGGCGAGCGGCTCGGCGCGTGCACCGATTGCCGGCGCTTCTGGGCCAGATTCCGCGCGGCGGAAATCGATGCGCAGGAAATTGATATCGTCGAACGGCGGCTCGCGTCGACCGCGGGCACCTGCGCCGTGATGGGCACCGCGAGCACGATGGCGATCATCGCTGAAACGCTCGGCATGATGCCCGCGAACAGCGCCGCGTGTCCCGCGGTCGATGCGGACCGTCTGCGCATAGCGGAAGAAACGGGACGCGTCGCATTCGATCTGATCGCGAAGCCCATCCTGCCGAGCGAGATCATCACCGCGCGGTCGGTCGAGAATGCGCTGCGCGTACTGCTCGCGATCGGTGGCTCGACGAACGCGATGATTCATTTGACCGCGATCGCGGGTCGTGTCGGCGTGAAGGTCGATCTGCGGCGGCTGAACGAACTGAGCGACACCACGCCGGTGCTCGTCAACCTGAAGCCGACCGGCGATCACTATATGGAAGACCTGTACGCGGCGGGCGGCGTGCCGGCGATCCTGCGCGAGATCAAGCATCTGCTGCATCTCGATTGCCGCACCGTGACCGGTGAAACGCTCGGCGAGCGGTTGCGCGACGTGAGCTGGGTCGATCATACGGTGGTGCGGCCGTACGCGCAGCCGGTGCGCGAGAGTGGCGGCCTCGTCGCGCTGTTCGGCAACCTCGCGCCGCGCGGCGCGCTATTGAAGCGTTCGGCGGCCGATCCGAAGCTGTTCGAGAAGGAAGGGCGCGCGGTCGTGTTCGAATCGCTCGAAGACCTGGCGAAGCGCATCGACAGCGACGAGCTCGATGTGAGCGCCGACGATTTTCTGGTGCTGCAAAACGCGGGTCCCACCAGCGAATCGGCGATGCCCGAAGCCGGTTATCTACCGATTCCGGCGAAGCTCGCGCGCGCCGGCGTCAAGGACATGGTGCGGATGTCGGACGCGCGCATGAGCGGCACGGCGTATGGCACCATCGTGCTGCACATCACGCCCGATGCGGCATCGGGCGGCCCGCTCGGGCTCGTGCGCAACGGCGATCGCATTCGCTTGAGCGTTGCGAATCGCTCGCTCCAATTGCTCGTGCCGGACGAAGAACTCGAGCGGCGCCGCGCCGCGTTGCCGGCGCGAACGCAGGCGCCGGCGAAGCGCGGCTATGCGAAGTTGTACGAGCAGGAAATTCTGCAGGCCGATGAAGGTTGCGACTTCCAGTTTCTCAAGTGAGCGAGCTCCCATCAACGAACAGGATTGACACGGTCATGAGCGATCAACGACACCCCGCACCCGACAGCACCGCCGCGCGCGTCGCGTTATGGCGTGCGCTGCACGTGCAGGCCGATGCGCCGCCGCACGTGCTCGAAGACGAAGTCGGCTTGCAGTTGCTGGCACCCGCCGAAGACTGGCGCAGCCGCGGCGACATGGACCCGCGGTTCACGCGGCCGTTTCGCGCATCGATCGTCGCGCGCGCACGCTTTATCGAGGATCTGGTCGTCGAACAGGCCGGGCGCGGTGTGGGTCAATACGTGATTCTCGGCGCCGGTCTCGACAGCTTCGCGCAACGCCGGACCGACATCGCGTCGCGGCTCACCGTGTTCGAAGTCGATCCGCCGGGACCGCAAAAATGGAAGCGTCAGCGGCTGAGCGAGCTTGGTTTCGGTGTACCGGACTGGCTGCGTTTCGTGCCGGTCGACTTCGAAGCGGGCGATAGCTGGCGGCAGCGTCTCGTCGCCGAAGGGTTCGACGAAAGCAGGCCGGCCGTCGTCGTATCGACCGGCGTCAGCATGTATCTGACGAAGGAGGCGAACGCGGCGACGCTGCGCGACGTGGCTGGGCTCGCGCGTGGCTCGACGTTCGCGATGACGTTTTTGTTGCCGCTGGAGATGGCGGACCCGGACGTGCGCCCCGGACTCGACATGGCGGAGAAGGGCGCGCGTGCGAGCGGTACGCCGTTCGTCAGCTTCTTTACGCCGCAGCAGATGATCGCAATGGCGCATGAAGCCGGATTTGACGAGGCGCGGCATGTGTCCGCGGCCGATCTGACGCAGCGCTACTTCGCGGGTCGCACGGATGGGCTGCGCCCGCCGGCCAATGCCGAGGAATTGCTGGTGGCGAACAGTTAGGGGCTTGTGCGGTGTGTGATCCGGCGACGGCACAAAGCGCGTTCTCACGCCGGCGGCTGAGTCTTGAATGCGCAATCGCTTCCCCCGCGCGGCTATAATCGCGCTCGAATCTGCCCAGGGAAGTCTACTCATGAAAAAGATCGCTGCCTTCGCACTCGTCGCCTGTGCACTCGCTGCCTGCTCGTCCCCGGAAAAGCAGGCGCAGCGCGTCCAACAGGAGATCCTTCATAGCGAACCGAACCTCGCCGCCGCGCAACGCGACGCGGTGATCGATTGCACGCCGGCCAATTGCGATGCCGCCTGGGCGGCGACCAAGCGCTATATCGAGCAGCATTCCGACACGCACGTGATCCGCGCGGATGCGATCGCGATCGATACCGACGTGCCCGACGATTCGGGCAAAGCCGCTTTCTCGGCGACCCGCGCGGACAAGAGCACGGGCGGCGCGACGCTCTCGCTGTTCGCGCAGTGCCGCGGCATGTATGGGCCCGACAGCGAGAAGGGCTCCGACTATGACGAGTGCGCCGACAAAATCCTGAAGACTCAGAACGGATACGTGCCGTACCTTCGCTCGCACGCGTCGGCGCAGTAGGCGCCAGGCTACCGACACCGCGCGACCCAATCGCTGACACTCACCTAACGATTCGCTGAACCATCGCCACGACGCGACGCGACGCGCTATGCTGATGCGTCTTCGCCTCGCGGAACGACCTCATGCACGCTCCTGGCGCCACCGTGCCGATCTCGCTCGTCAATGGTTTCCTCGGCAGCGTCGGGACGCGGCAGGATATCGTCGACCGGCATCTGTCGGCCGCGAACATCCCGCGTGCGCTGCTGGACCAGCCTGGGGCGCGCGTCACCGAGGAACAGTTCTCGACGCTCTATCGCGCGCTCGCGATTGAACTCGACGATGAAATGCCGGGCGTCTTCTCGCGGCCGCTGCGCAGCGGCGCGCTCAAGTTTCTGTGCCTGAGCCTGCTGGACGCGCCCAATCTCGAAACCGCGATGCACCGGTTCAGCCAGTTCTTTCATCTCGTGCTCGACGACTTCCGCTTCGAGTCGCGCCGGGGAGAGCTCGTCGCGAGTCTGACGCTGCAGCCAGGAAGCTCGGGGGCACAGCCCGGCGTACTGGGCCAGGAATTGATGCTGAAACTGGCCCATGGGATTGCGTCGTGGCTCATCGGCCAGCGGATCGCGTTGTTGCAGGTGCAGTTCGCCTTTCCCCGTCCGCCTCACGCGCTCGAGTATCTGTATCTGTTTCCCGGACCGGCGAAGTTCGACTGCCCTCAGACCTCGATGCAGTTCAGCAGTACCTATTTCGACATGCCCGTGCGCCAGCGCAAGGCGAACCTGCGCAGGTTTCTCGCTCGCGCGCCCGAAGACTGGATCTTCGTGTCGTTCAACGAGCAGCTTTTCAGTCATCGCGTGCGGGAATATCTCGCGTCCCGGCTGCCCGACGTCCCGACCATCGAAGAGGCGGCCGAAGGCCTGCACTGTTCGGTCAGAACGCTGTGCCGCCATCTCGCCGCCGAGGGCACCGCGTTTCAGGTGCTCAAGGACGAACTGCGCCGTGACATCGCGATCCAGCGACTGACAGGCACGCGCGAGCCCATCGCCATCATTGCGGGCGACGTCGGCTTCGGCGACCCCACCGCGTTCCACAGAGCGTTCCGTCACTGGACGGGCAGCACGCCGGCGGCCTATCGCCGGGGTGGCTGATCTCGCCATATCAATGCGTCGGCGACACGCGCCGACGCGGCTCCGACGCGCCACCCACCCCCTCCGGCGTGGCCAGACATGTCAATAGATCGTCCGGTTTGGACAACCGGATAGAACCTCTCCGGCGCTACGATTCATCCCTACGTTACCCCGGCCGCAGCGCCGCAAGATGGGTGACATTCCCTACGTACTATCTGATCGGAAGAATGGCAATGAGCTACGTCGCGCCTCTCAAGGACATGTTGTTTGCAATGACGGAACTGGCCGGCATCGACCAACTGTCGGGCTTGCCCGGCTGCGAGGACGCGACCGCCGACACCGCGCGGGCCGTGCTCGAAGAGGCCGCGCGGCTGCACGAGGGCGTGCTTGCGCCGCTGAACGTCGACGGCGACCGCAGCCCGAGCACCTGGAAGGACGGCGCGGTGAGCGCTACGTCCGGTTTCAAGGACGCGTTCCGGCAGTTCACCGAAGGCGGCTGGCAGGGTTTGCAACATCCGTCTGAATACGGCGGTCAGGACCTGCCCAAGCTGCTGTCGACGCCCTGCATCGAAATGCTCAACGCCGCCAACCTGTCACTGGGACTATGTCCGCTGTTGACCGACGGCGCGATCGAAGCGCTGCTGACGGCGGGTAGCGAAGAGCAGAAGCAACGCTACGTGCCGAAGCTGATCTCAGGCGAGTGGACCGGCACGATGAATCTGACCGAGCCGCAAGCCGGCTCCGATCTCGCGCTCGTGCGCACCCGCGCCGAGCCGCAAGCCGACGGCTCGTACCGGATCTTCGGCACGAAGATTTTCATTACCTGGGGCGAGCACGACATGACCGAGAACATCGTGCATCTGGTGCTCGCACGCGCATCCAACGCGCCCGAAGGCGTGAAAGGCATTTCGCTGTTCCTCGTGCCGAAGTTCCTCGTCAATGAAGACGGCTCGCTCGGCGAGCGCAACGACGTTCACTGTGTATCGATCGAACACAAGCTCGGTATCAAGGCGAGCCCGACCGCGGTGCTGCAGTTCGGCGATCACGGCGGCGCGATCGGGCAGCTCGTCGGTGAGGAGAACCGCGGTCTGGAGTACATGTTCATCATGATGAATGCTGCGCGCTTCGCCGTGGGGGTGCAGGGTGTGGCCATCTCGGATCGCGCGTACCAGCAGGCCGTCGCGTATGCGAAGGAGCGGGTGCAGAGCCGCCCCGTCGATGGATCGGCGAAGCAGCCGGTCGCGATCATCCAGCACCCGGACGTGCGGCGGATGCTCTCGACCATGCGCGCGCTGACCGAAGGCGCACGCGCGCTGGCCTACGTGGCGGCGTCGCATTGCGATCTCGCGCATCGTCATCCGGACGAGGCGACGCGGGCGCAGCATCAGGCGATCTACGAATACCTGGTGCCGATCGCGAAGGGCTGGAGCACAGAGATGTCGCTGGAGGTGACGAGCCTGGGTGTGCAGGTGCATGGCGGCATGGGCTTCATCGAGGAAACCGGCGCCGCGCAGTACTACCGCGACGCACGCATTCTGCCGATCTACGAAGGCACGACGGCGATCCAGGCGAACGACCTCGTCGGCCGCAAGACCATGCGCGACAACGGCGAGGTGGCCGGGTTGCTGCTCGGGCAGATCGACATGACATTGGCCGGACTGCAAGCGCATGCCTCGTACCATTCGAGCGCCGCCTTTCAGGCGATGCACCGGCATCTGTCCGCCGGCCGCCAGTCATTGAACAGCGCGGTGCGCTACGTCATCGAGCACGTCAAAAGCGACCCGAACGCGGTGTTCGCGGGCAGTGTCTCCTATCTGATGCTCGCGGGCATCGTGCTCGCGGGTTGGCAAGTCGCACGGTCGCTCGTGCTCGCGGCCGACAAACGCGACGAAGATCCGGCTTTCTATGACGCGAAGATCGCGACCGCGCACAGCTACGCGACCCAGGTGCTGCCTCGTGCAGTCGCGCTCGAAGCGGCGATTTGCGGCGCTCGCGACGGTGAAGGCGCATTGGCGCTGCGCGAAGACCAGTTTTGATCGATCAAGAGACGTGATGTGCCATTTAAAGCGGTAGGGCTCGGCCCTATCGATATGGAAGGAGAGTGTTGTGAGAGTTCTTGTAGCAGTCAAGCGAGTGGTCGACTACAACGTGAAGGTCCGCGTGAAATCGGACGGCACGGGCGTCGACATCGCGAACGTGAAAATGTCGATGAACCCGTTCGACGAAATCGCGGTGGAAGAAGCCGTGCGTCTGAAGGAAGCGGGCGTCGCGACCGAAGTGATCGCGGTATCGGCCGGTGTGACGCAGGCGCAGGAAACGCTGCGCACCGCGCTCGCCATCGGCGCGGACCGCGCGATCCTGATCGAGTCGAACGAAGACCTGCAGCCGCTCGCGGTCGCCAAGCTGCTCAAGGCGCTGGTCGACAGGGAACAGCCGCAGCTGGTGATTCTCGGCAAGCAGGCCATCGACGACGATTCGAACCAGACCGGCCAGATGCTCGCCGCGCTCGCGAACCTGCCGCAGGCGACCTTCGCGTCGAAGGTGGTGGTTGCAGACGGCAAGGCAACGGTGTCGCGTGAAGTGGACGGCGGCGCCGAGACGCTATCGCTGAAACTGCCCGCTGTGATCACCACCGACCTGCGCCTGAACGAGCCGCGCTACGTGACGCTGCCGAACATCATGAAGGCGAAGAAAAAGCCGCTGGAAACGCTCAGGCCCGAAGAGCTCGGCGTCGATGTCACGCCGCGTCTGAAGACGCTGAAAGTCGCCGAGCCGCCGAAGCGCGCCGCCGGTGTGAAGGTGCCGGACGTGAAGACGCTGGTCGGGAAGCTGAAGAGCGAAGCCAAGGTGCTGTGAGGAGACAGGGCAAATGACGAATCTGGTAATCGCAGAACACGACAATGCGTCGATCAAGGCCGCGACGCTGAACACGATCGCGGCGGCACAGAAGATTGGCGGTGATATCCACGTGCTGGTCGCAGGTCACAACGCGCAGGCCGCAGCAGACGCAGCCGCGAAAATCGCCGGCGTCGGTAAAGTGCTGCTCGCCGACGCGCCGCAACTGGCCGAAGGCCTCGCGGAAAACGTCGAAGCGACGGTGTTGACGCTGGTGCAGGATGCGGCGAAGCACTACACGCACATCCTCGCGCCGGCCACCGCCTACGGCAAGAACATCGCGCCGCGTATCGCCGCGAAGCTCGACGTCGCGCAGATCAGCGACATCACGGCAGTGGATAGCGCCGACACGTTCGAGCGTCCGATCTACGCAGGCAATGCGATCGCGATCGTGCAATCGGCTGATCCGATCAAGGTCATCACCGTGCGGACCACCGGTTTCGACGCAGTGGCGGCGGAAGGCGGCAGCGCAGCGGTCGAGAAGATCGAGGCGGCAGCCGACGCAGGCATCTCGCAGTTCGTGAGCCGCGAAGTGACGAAGCTCGACCGTCCGGAACTGACGAGTGCGAAGATCATCGTGTCGGGTGGCCGGGGTCTGGGCAGCGGCGAGAACTACACGAAGGTGCTGGAACCGCTGGCCGACAAGCTTGGCGCGGCGCTCGGCGCGTCGCGCGCGGCCGTCGATGCGGGCTTCGTGCCGAACGACTATCAGGTCGGCCAGACGGGCAAGATCGTCGCGCCGCAACTGTATGTCGCGGTGGGCATCTCGGGTGCGATCCAGCACCTCGCGGGCATGAAAGATTCGAAGGTGATCGTCGCGATCAACAAGGACGAAGAAGCGCCGATTTTCAGCGTCGCGGATTACGGTCTCGTTGGCGATCTGTTCACTGTCGTGCCGGAACTCGAGCACGCTCTGGGCTAACCGCATCCAGCACAGGGCAAACACCTGCCCAGCAAGTGGAACAATCATGAATGAGCTTAACGGATACGATTTCGAAGACCTGCGACCGGGCATGAGCGCCCATTTCGCCAAGACCATCACGGAGGCGGACATTCTGCTGTTCGCGGGCGCGTCGGGCGACATCAACGCGGTGCACATCAACGAGCAGTTTGCGCAAACGACACCTTTCAAGGGGCGCATCGCTCACGGGATGCTGACCGCGAGCATCATCTCCGCGGCGATCGCGGGGCGGCTGCCTGGCCCGGGCACGATCTACCTCGGTCAGACCCTGCGTTTCAAGGCGCCGGTTCGACCCGGCGACACCGTTCAGGCCGAAGTGACCGTCAAGGAACTGATTCACGACAAGCGCCGCGTGGTGCTGTCCACCGTTTGCACGGTCGGCGGCAAGGTGGTGATCGAAGGCGACGCCGTGGTGATGCCGACCTCGTGCGCCGACCGCGTCGAGGCGAGCGCGGTTTGCGCCGTCGCCAACAGATGACAGGGAGTCGGCCATGAGAATGCCATTTAGCATGCCACACGAGTTGTCCACGGGCTGGGTCAACGCCGGCTTCGATTTCTGGCGCATTTCGCCCGTCATGGATGGACAGGTTACGACGGCGCTCGACGCCGAGCGCGCTGACATCGATACCAACGGACTCTTCGCGCGAGGCACCGCGACGCACGCGAGCACCCAGTACCTGCAGCAGCAGGCGGAACTGTGGGGCGACGCCGTCGCCGGATTGATCGGCGCGCGGCCGGCATTGAAGTCGGTCGCCGAGCCGGAGCACGGAGACCGGCGGTTTCACGATGGCGACTGGTCCAGCAATGGCTGGTACAGCCTTCTGAAACAGAGCTATCTGATCAATGCCCGGGCGCTCGCGGAACTCGTCGAGGCGAGCGCGCTCGATGAAAAGGGCAAGCACAAGCTGCGCTTTTTCACGCGTCAGTTCATCGACTTCGCGAGCCCCGCGAATTTCGCCGTGACGAATCCCGAGGTCATCCGGGCGGCGGTGGAATCGGGCGGATCGAGTCTGCTCGCGGGCTTGACGCATCTGCTCGACGACGTGGGCAACGGCTCGATTTCGATCACCGATCAAAGCGCGTTCGAAGTGGGCCGCAGCGTTGCCACATCGAGCGGCGCGGTGGTCTATGAAAATGATCTGTTCCAGCTGATCCAGTACGCGCCGCTGACGCCGACGGTGGCTGCAAGACCGCTCCTGATCGTTCCTCCGTGTATCAACAAGTTCTACATTCTGGATCTTCAGCCGGAAAACTCCTTCGTGCGCTTCGGCTGCGAGCAGGGGCTGACCGTGTTCGTGGTGTCCTGGCGCAATCCGCAGCAGGACATGGCGCAGACCACATGGGACGCCTACCTCGAGGACGGCGTGATGCAGGCGATCAGCGTCGCGCGTGCGATCAGCCGGGCCGACAAGATCAACGCATTAGGCTGGTGCGTGGGCGGCACGATGCTGTCGTCGGCGCTGGCGATCATGCGTGCGAACGGCGACGACTCCGTCGCGAGCCTGACGCTGTTGACGGCGCTGCTCGACTTCAGCGACCCGGGTGATCTCGGCGTCTTCATCGACGAGCAGGGCGTGTCGATGCGCGAGCAGACGATCGGCGGCGGTGGCCTTTATCCCGGGCGCGAACTCGGCTTCGTCTTCCAGTCGCTGCGTGCCAACGATCTGATCTGGCCGTATGTCGTGAATAACTACCTGAAAGGCAAAACCCCGGCTGCGTTCGATCTGCTGTACTGGAACGCGGACACGACCAATTTGCCCGGCCCGATGTACAGCTACTATCTGCGCAACATGTACCTCGAAAACAGTCTGCGCGTGCCGAACAAACTGACGTGTTGCGATACGCCCGTCGATCTCGGCAACATCGATATGCCGAGCTATCTGATGGCGGCCGACGAAGATCACATCGTGCCGTGGCGATCCGCGTATCGATCCACGCAGTTACTGGGCGGTCAAACCGAGTTCGTGCTGGGGGCAAGCGGCCATATTGCGGGTGTGATCAATCCGGCGTCGAAGAACAAACGCAGCTACTGGACCAACGATACCTGCGACGAGACTGCCGACGGCTGGCGCGCAACGGCGGTACAGCGGCGCGGCAGCTGGTGGAATCACTGGATAGACTGGGTCAAACAGCATTCCGGCGAACAGATCGAGGCGCGTGCGAAGCTCGGCAATCGAAAGTACAAGACCATCGAGAGCGCGCCGGGCCGGTATGTGAAGCTTCGTGCCGCATGACCGGATGGCGATCATTTCGAACGGCTCGCGCGCCAGTCGCGCGGCGTCATATGGAAGCGAGACACGAACCAGTTCGTGAACGATCCCTGTTGCGCGTACCCGAGAAGCGCCGAGATCCGTCCGATCGGATAGCTGGGATTGCTCATGTAGCGCACGGCAAGTTCTCCGCGGACTTCCTCGACCTGATCCGAGAAGCTGGTCCCCGCCGAATTCAACTGGCGTTGCATGGTGCGTACGCTCAGACGCAAATGACGGGCAACCAGCTCGGCGTTCGCCTGCTCGAGCGGCAGCAGCAGGTAGATCGCCTTGCGCACTTCGAGCGCGGCCGATTCCGGTCCGGTCACGTTCAGCGGAGACGCAAGGCTCTCCGCATAGCGGACGAGTTCAGGGTCGGCTAGCGGATTCGGGTAGTCGAGATCGGCGCTCGCGCAAACGAAGCCGTTGAAGTCGCTGCGGAACTCCAACGGACAGCCGAAGAAGCGCCGATGAAACGTCAGGTCCGCGGGCGCCCGGTGCGTGAAATGGACCTCGCGCGGTTTCCAGAACTTGCCGAGCAGCGCGCTGGAGTGCCGCGCGAGAACACCGAGCGCCAGCTCGATCGCCTGCGTTGTCGGGGTACCCGATTCGACGACGAGTTCCTCTCGAATGGTGACCGTTTCGTCCGCGTCCTCGACATAGACCGCCAGCGCTTCGTTCAGCAGATGACGGTATTCGGCCGCGGCCAGCAGCACTTCGCGCAGCGTGCGTTTGTGCGCGAGCAGGACATTGATCACGCCGCTGCCGAAGGTCTGCCGCGTTTGCGCCATTTGCAGCGCGAAAGTTGGGCACGAAGCCTTTTCGGCCGTCATTTCCAGCAGCCGGCAACAGGCGGCGGCCGGTACGCGATCGTCCGGATTTGCGAGCGCGCCGGCATCGATGCCGGCCTGCTTGGCGAGCTCGACCGGATTCAGTCCGAGCCGTCGCGTCACTTCGAAATAACCGCTCATGGCCACCGACGCCACCATCGTTTCCATCGTCGTTTCTCCGTACGAGTCACACGCGGGGTAATTTTCTAGTCATTAAACGCTTGCTTCGCGCACAGATTGGTGTTAACGCGCAGTGGCACGAATGGCTAAAAGGATGGCGCCCAATCATAAAAGTGTAGCGCGCGATTGCCGTATCGTGGGTACATGGCGTTCGAAATGTTCCAGCGAATTCGAAGCGACTTCGCGATATCGGAACAGCGTCACCCCAAAACTGGACGGAGGCAAACAAATGCAGTTTCTCGACGATTCGCTGCACCCTGAGAATCAGGACAAGGTAGTCATCACGACCGCGCCGTACGGCCCGGAATGGATGCCCGAGGACTTCCCGGAAGACATCCCCGTCACCATGGACGAGCAGATCCAGAAGGCCGTCGATTGCTACAACGCCGGCGCCACGGTGCTGCACCTGCATGTGCGTGAACTGGATGGCAAAGGCTCGAAGCGCCTGTCGAAGTTCAATGAACTGATCGCGGGTGTGCGTGCCGCGGTGCCCGACATGATCATTCAGGTCGGTGGCTCGATTTCGTTCGCACCGGAAGACGACGGACAGAGCGCGAAGTGGCTGTCCGACGACACGCGCCACATGCTGGCCGATCTCGAACCGAAGCCCGATCAGGTGACGGTCGCGATCAACACCACGCAGATGAACATCATGGAGCTGCTCTATCCGGAGTATCTGGAAGGCACCTCGCTGTCCAACCCCGCGTTCATGAGCGCCTATAGTGAAATGACCGTTCCGGCTGGCCCCGCATGGGTCGAGGAGCACTTGCGCCGCCTTCAGGCGTCGGGGATCCAGCCGCACTTCCAGCTCACCGGCATCCACGCGCTCGAAACGCTCGAGCGCCTCGTGCGCAAGGGCGTGTACAAGGGACCGCTGAACCTGACGTGGATCGGTATCGGTGGCGGCTTCGACGGCCCGAATCCGTTCAACTTCTTCAACTTCGTGCATCGCGCGCCGGATGGCTGCACGCTCACCGCCGAGTCGCTGCTGAAGAACGTGCTGCCGTTCAACATGATGGCGATGTCGATGGGCCTGCATCCGCGCTGCGGTATCGAGGACACGATCATCGACCAGCGCGGCAAGCGCTTCACGTCGGTGCAGCAGATCGAGCAGTGCGTGCGCGTCGCGCGTGAACTGGGGCGCGAGATTGCCACTGGCAAAGAAGCGCGCGAGATCTATCGTATCGGTGTGCAGTACGAGACGATCGACGAGACGCTCGTCGCCAACGGCATGGCGCCGAACCGCAAGACCGGTGTCAGGAATCTGCCGCTGCGCGCGGCGTGATCGCCGGGAGCCCGGACCGACGCGTAAGCCGAGGCCGGGCTTCACGGGCAGCGCTCCCCGGCGCATAGCGGGCAGCCGGTAGCGGAATCCATAACAGGTCGTCGGCCCTCGCGGGCAAGGCGGCCGCCAAGGCGTCAGCCTGGAAGGAGACAGAACCATGCTCATTCAGCATGCTGGGCCCACGACGGGCGAAGTTTCGGTAGCACAGACGGGCGTGCGCGCTTATGCATGGGTGGTGTTTGCGTTGACGGTCGGGTTGCTGCTGTCCGACTACATGTCGCGGCAAGTGTTGAATGCGGTGTTTCCGCCGCTCAAGGCCGCATGGCATTTGTCCGACGCGCAACTGGGTTCGCTCAGCAGCGTAGTCGCGCTGATGGTCGGTGTGCTCACGTTTCCGCTGTCGGTGCTCGCCGACCGCTGGGGCCGCGTGAAGAGCATCGTGCTGATGGCGGCGATGTGGAGTCTCGCGACGGTGGGCTGCGCGGTCTCGACGAGCTATGGCCAGTTGCTGCTTGCGCGTGCCTTCGTCGGTATCGGCGAAGCAGCTTACGGTAGTGTCGGCATCGCAGTTGTCCTGAGCATTTTCCCGGTGCGGCTGCGCGCCACGCTGACCGGCACCTTCATGGCGGGCGGCGCGTTCGGCTCGGTGCTGGGTATGGCCCTCGGCGGCGCGGTGGCGGCTCACCTCGGCTGGCGTTCGGCATTCGGCGCAATGGCGGCGATGGGGATCGTGCTGGTCGCGATCTACCGCCTCGTCGTCACCGAAAAGCGTCTTGTGCCGCTGCAGCCGGCGAGCGTGACGAGGCAGGCGCAATCGCGCGGCGTGTGCATGAGCCTGCGCGCGCTGATGCAGGGACTGTTCTCGACGAAGTCCGTGGTGTGCGCTTATGTGGGCAGCGGCCTTCATCTGCTGGTTCCCGCCGCTGTGTGGGCGTGGTTGCCGAGCTTCCTGAATCGCTACTACGGCATGGCCACCGGCAAGGCCGCGATGTGCGCTGCGGTGTTCGTGCTGGTAACCGGGGTGGGCATGGTGGTGTGCGGAAACCTCGCCGACCGGCTCAGCAAGAACGCCCGGGAACGCAAATGGGTCGCCGCGATCGCTTTCTGCCTCGCCTGTTTCGTCCTGCTCGCGATTGGCTTCCAGATGCCCGCGGGGCCGTGGCAACTCGTCGTGATCGGTGCCGGCATGTTCTTCTGCGCCGGCGCGAGCGGCCCGTCGGGCGCGATGGTGGCGAACCTCACGCCGCCGACGATTCATGCCTCGGCGTTTGCGACTCTGACGCTCGCGAACAACCTGCTGGGCCTCGCGCCGGCGGCTGTCCTCACCGGCATTGTCGCCGATCGGATCGGGCTGCTGGGCGCGTTGCAACTGGTGCCGTTCGCACCGCTCGTCGCGGCTGCCGCATTCATGATCGGCAAACGGAACTACTCGGGCGACCTCGATCGTCTCAACGCCCTGCGTGAGCGGGCCGCAGGCTGACATCACGGCGCGCCGCGCGGACGGCATAGTGAACAGAACCTGTCACGCCGCCGCGGGCGCAACGAACTCTGCAGATTGCAGATCTTGTAAAGAATTGGAGATTCGACATGGCAAAGGCAGTTCGCTTTCATGAAACCGGTGGTCCCGACGTCCTGCGCTACGAGGACGTCGAAGTGGGCAACCCCGGCCCCGGACAGGTTCGCCTGCGCCATCAGGCGGTGGGCCTCAATTTCGCCGACACCTATTTCCGCAGCGGCCTGTACCCGGTCGCGCTGCCCGCGGGGATGGGCGTGGAGGCCGCGGGCGTGGTCGAAGCCGTTGGCCCGGACGTGATGAACGTGGCAGTGGGCGATCGTGTGACCTACACGGGCTTTATCAACACGCTCGGCGCGTATAGCACCGAACGCCTGATTCCGGCTGCGCCGCTGATCCGGCTGCCCGATGCGATCGACTGCGAAACGGCGGCCGGCATGACCATGCGCGGCCTGACCGCCGCGTATCTGATGCGCCGCATTCACGACTTCAAGGTGGGCGACACGATCCTTCTGCATGCCGCCGCCGGCGGTGTCGGCCTGATCGTTTCGCAATGGGCGAAGCTGCTGGGCTTGACCGTGATCGGCACGGTTTCGACCGAGGCCAAGGGCGAGGTGGCCCGCGCTCACGGCTGCGAGCACATCATCAACTACAGCCGCGAAGACGTCGCCAAGCGCGTGCGCGAACTGACCGATGGCGTCGGCGTGAACGTGGTGTTCGACAGCGTCGGCAAGGATACCTTCGAGGCCTCGCTCGATTCGCTGAAGCGCCGCGGTCTGATGGTTTGCGTCGGTACGGCTTCCGGCCCGATTCCGCCGTTCAATCCGCAATTGCTGGCGATGAAGGGTTCGCTCTATCTGACCCGCCCGGCGCTCGCGGACTACATCGCCGACCCGGTCGAGAAGAACGATCTTGCCGGCGAAATCTTCGAACTGATCGCGTCGGGACGCATCAGCATCGAGGTCAATCAGCGTTATGCGCTCGAAGATGCGGCGCAAGCGCATCGGGATCTGGAATCGCGCAAGACGACGGGTTCGTCGGTCTTCGTGATCTGAGGAGCGAGTCATGCGAGTCGAACCATTGACGTACTCGATCGGCGCCGAACTGACCGGGGTGAATCTCGCCCATGCGATCAACGACGATGGCCTGTTTGCCCAGATCCGCTCTGCGCTGCTCAAGCACCGGGTTCTGTTCCTGCGCGACCAGGACATCACGCGCGCCGAACACCTGGCGTTTGCGCGCCGCTTCGGCGAACTGGAAGACCATCCGGTCGCGGGCAGCGATCCGGAGCATCCGGGTCTCGTGCGCATCTACAAGACCCCGGAGCAGCCCAACGACCGCTACGAAAACGCGTGGCATGCCGACGCCACGTGGCGCGAAGCGCCGCAGTTCGGCGCCGTGCTGCGCTGCGTGGAGTGTCCGCCCGTCGGCGGCGACACGATGTGGGCGAATATGGTCCTCGCCTATGAGAATCTGCCGGCGCACGTGAAGACGCAGATCGCGGACCTGCGCGCGCGCCACAGCATCGAGGCGAGCTTCGGTGCCGCGATGCCGATCGAAAAACGTCTCGCGCTGAAGGCGCAGTTTCCGGACGCCGAGCACCCGGTCGTGCGAACGCATCCGGAGACGGACGAGAAGGTGCTGTTCGTGAACGCCTTCACCAGCCATTTCACGAACTATCACACGCCCGAACGCGTGCGTTTCGGACAGGACGCGAATCCGGGCGCGGGCGATCTGCTGCGCTATCTGATCAGCCAGGCGTACATCCCCGAGTACCAGGTGCGCTGGCGCTGGCAGAAGAACAGCATCGCGATCTGGGACAACCGCAGCACCCAGCACTATGCGGTGATGGACTACCCGCCGTGCCATCGCAAGATGGAACGGGCCGGGATTATCGGCGACAAGCCGTACTGAACTGGCACGTAGCTTCCCATGAATTACGAATTGACACCGACCATTCTGATGGTCCCGGGCCTGCGCGACCACGTCGCGGAGCATTGGCAAACCCTGCTGCAGCAACGGCTGCCGAAAGCGCTCTCGGTGCCGCCGCTCGAGCACGACAAGCTCAGTTGCGCGGCCAGGGTCGCGGCGCTCGACGCCGCGCTCGCGAGGATCGACGGCCCGGTACTTCTGGTCGCGCATAGCGCGGGTGTGATGATCACCGTGCATTGGGCGGCGCAGCACAAGCGCGAGATTCACGGTGCGCTGCTCGCGGCGCCCGCGGACCTCGAAACGCCGATGCCGGCGGGCTATCCGGAGCTGGATACGCTCGAACACAACGGCTGGTTGCCGATTCCGCGCGAGCCGCTGCCGTTCCCGAGCATCGTCGGTGCTAGCCGCAACGATCCGCTCGCGCGGCACGAGCGTGCCCAGGACATGGCTCAGGACTGGGGCAGCCGCTTCGTCGATCTCGGCGAAGTGGGGCACCTCAACCCCGCTGCGGGCTTTGGCGAATGGCCGATGGCCGAGACGTTGATTCGCCGGTTGGTACTGATGTGACGCGGCCCGCGCCGGATCAGAAGGAGTCTGGGATGTCCCGTCAGAGCGTGGTGGGTGTTGCCGGCGAGCTCGCGCCGGGCCAGCGCAAGCTGGCCTTCATCGAAGGTCGCAGCATCGTGCTTTTCAACATCGACGGCACGCTTCACGCCGTCGACAACGCCTGTCCGCACAACGGGGCCTCGCTCGCGAGCGGAAAGCTGGAAGGCTGCATGTTGCGCTGCCCGGCGCACGGATTGAGCTTCGACGTGCGCACCGGCTGTATGCCGGGAACAGGCGGATTGAGTGTGACGACCTTCCCGGTCGGAATAGTGGATTCAAAGGTGGTGGTGAGTATCGACGAGCCGAACGCGACGCCCTCGCAGGCGCGAGCCGGCAGCGCGACAACGTAGGACGGCCAGGCCGGCTATGAGACGCCACAACCAATCAGGAGACGGAAAGATGCAAGGCTTGATGATGCAGCAGTCGCTGCTGGTCTCCGCGCTGCTCACGCACGCGGAGCGCCATCACAGCGAACAGGAAATCGTGTCGCGACGCGTGGAAGGGGACGTCCATCGTTATTCGTATCGGCACCTCGCGCAGCGCGCGCGCCGCATGGCCAACGCGCTGTCGACGCTCGGCGTCGCCCGGGGCGAGCGCGTCGCGACGCTCGCGTGGAACGGCTATCGTCACATGGAGCTGTATTTCTCCGTGTCGGGTTCCGGCTCGGTGCTGCATACGCTGAACCCGCGGCTGCACGTCGACCAGCTGGCGTACATCATCGAGCATGCGGAAGATCGTGTTGTGTTCTTCGACCTGACGTTTCTGCCGCTGATCGAGAGCGTCGCGCCGCAGGTCAAGAGCCCGAAGATATTCGTGGCGATGACCGATCGCGCGCACATGCCGCAAACAAGCGGCATGAACGCCATGCTGATGTGCTACGAGGACCTGCTCGATCTTCACGACGACGTTTTCGAGTGGCCGGTGCTCGACGAGAACAGCGCGTCGTCGCTGTGCTACACCTCGGGCACCACCGGCAATCCAAAGGGCGTGCCGTATAGCCATCGCTCGACGGTGCTGCACACCTACGCGGCGGCGCTGCCCGATTCGCTGAACTGTTCCGCGCGCGATGTGATCCTGCCGGTCGTGCCGATGTTCCATGTGAACGCGTGGGGACTGCCCTACGTCGCCTGCATGGTCGGCGCGAAGCTCGTGTTTCCGGGGCCGGCGCTCGACGGCAAGTCGCTCTATGAACTGATCGAAACGGAACACGTGACGCTGTCGGCCGGCGTGCCGACCGTGTGGCAGGGATTGCTCACGCATGTCGATGCGATGGGCGGGACCTTCTCGTCGATGCGGCGCACGGTGATCGGCGGCGCGCCGTGTCCGACCGCGATGACCGAGGCGTTCCAGCAGCGCCACCAGGTCGAGGTGCTGCACGCGTGGGGTATGACCGAATTGAGCCCGATCGGCACGGTCTGCAGTTTCAAGGCGCATCAGCAGTCGCTGCCGATGGCGGAGCAGTACACGATTCAGGCGAAGCAGGGACGCGCGCTGTTCGGCATCGACATGAGGATCGTCGGCTCTGACGGTAATGAATTGCCGTGGGACGGCGAGAGCGCTGGCGATCTGCAGGTGCGCGGTCACTGGGTCACGCAGCAGTACTTCGGCGCCGACGTCGAGTCGCCATTGTGCGACGGCTGGTTTCCAACCGGCGACATCGCGACGATCGACCCGCACGGCTTCATGCAGATCACCGATCGCAGCAAAGACGTGATCAAGTCGGGTGGCGAATGGATCAGTTCGGCGGCCATCGAAAACGTCGCGTATCTGCATCCGGAAGTCTCGATGGCCGTCTGTATCGCCGCACGGCATCCGAAGTGGGACGAACGGCCGCTGCTGCTGGTCGTGAAAAAGCCGGGCAGCGATCTGGCCAGCGACGAACTGCTGTCCTTCTTCAACGGCCGGGTCGCGCGCTGGTGGACACCCGATGCAGTGGTGTTCGTCGACACCGTTCCTCTCGGCGCGACGGGCAAGGTGCTCAAGAACCAGTTACGCGATCAGTTCGGGGATTACTACCTGCCGGCCTGACGGGTCGCTGTCGCAGCAACGCAGTTCGATTCACGCAACAAGGCGACCGGGTGAACCCGGCGCTCACATAACCACCAATCATCTGGAAGCGACCGCGGCATGGCTTTTGTGCCAACGCCGGTATGCGGAGGAGACACAATGAAATTGAAGTCAAGCAGCGCTATCGCGTTGGCTGTTTTGGCCACGGCGGCTCATGCGCAATCGTCGGTGACGCTTTATGGCGTAGTCGATACGGGGCTGCTGTATCAGAGCACATCGGCGGCGACCTTTCTGCCGCACGCGCCGAACACGGGCAAAATTTATCAGCTGAAGGACGGCGGTATCTATTCGAGCTTCTGGGGTGTGAAGGGAAGCGAAGACATCGGCGGCGGCTACAAGATCAACTTCAAGCTGCAGGGTACGTTCAACACTGCGAACGGCAAGTTCGGCCTGTCCGACACGCCGGGCGTGACCGCGATCTTCAATCAGTTCGCGACAGTCGGCGTGTCCGGGCCCTTCGGTACCTTCGACGCTGGCCGGCAGATCGTGCCGATGATCTACGCGATGGCGGAAACCGACGTCCGCGGCGCGCAGTATTTCGGCAGTATTCTGACCGCGTGGCTGGGCGTCAATCAGGCGGCCGGCTGGCCCGGCACCAGCACGAACGCGCCGATTGGCGCGCTGTACGACAGCAACGCGCTCGTCTACAACTCGCCGAAATTCCATGGCGCGTCGCTTGCGCTCGAGTACGCGCCGGGCGGCGTCGCCGGTCATTTCCAGGGCGGTACGCGCGAGTCGGCCGTGCTCAAGTATTCGAACTACGGTCTGAATCTGTCCGCGCTGTATTACAACGGCCACGATACCAACCCGTATCCGATCACCTACCCGGCAGCCCCCGCTATCCCGGCGACCGGGCTTGCGAACAACCGTTTCTACTATTTTGGTGCGATGTACACGATCGCCGGATTTTCGGTGTCGGCCTCGTACGGCGCCGGCAAGAACCCGGCGCATAGCAACACCGCGGATTTCGAAATGATCTCGGGGGGCCTCGGCTACCAGATCAATCCGCGTTTCAAGATCACGTCCGGGTACTACTACCTGAAAGACAAGAACAACTCGGCGAACCATTCCAGCGAAATCGCTGTGGGTGCGGAATACAACCTATCCCAGCGCACAAGGGCGTACGCGCAAGTGGGTTACGTCGACAACAAGGGAACCATGAACCAGACCATCGTCTATGGCGCCCCGGTTGCGCCTGGCGTGTCCACCACGGCGGCCATGATCGGCATCCGTCACAGCTTCTGATCAAGTGATCAATAACAAATGGAGTATTCGATGAAAAGCATTCAGGCACGCGCGTTGGCGATTGCCACATTGATTCTGGCCGCGTCCGGCAACGCATGGTCGCAGCCGGGCCAGGCGGCCAGCGCACCTTCGGGCACGCCGGGCACACCCGGGATGGAAGCTAACGCCGCATCGCCTGTCAGCGCAAGGAAAGCCAATCGCGCGCTGCGTCGGCAGGTGTATGCCGCGATCGGCAAGCACAAGGAGATCAGCGCCGGAAATATCAGCGTGACCGCGAGAGGTAGCGTGGTGACGTTGAATGGCACCGTGACCGACGCTTCGCAGGTCAATCAGGTTGCGGAGATCGCCAAAGGCGTTCCCGGGGTGACTTCGGTGATCAACAAGCTGACCGTGCAAAAACCGTTGGGCGGGATGTAAAGGGCTCACGCATCGGCGGAGTCAACGCGAGGCGACCACCATAACAAGCCACCACCTGTCGACCAGCGTTACTACGAGCGGCATTGACTTCGCCAGGAACATTTTCCAGATCCACGGCGTGAACGGGCACGCCAAGGCCGGTTGAAGAAGCGGTTCAAGCGATCGTATCAGTTCAAATCGATCTCCACCCGCCGGTTTTTTGCGCGTCCGCTTGCGGACGTATTCGGCGCAACTGGATGTGCACTGCCGTATCCGTTGACAACGAATTGCCGCGACTTCAGTCCGCGGCTTTGCAGATACTGTGCGACGCTCTGCGCACGCTGTGTCGATAATTTCTGGTTGTAGGCGTTCGATGCCGTCGCGTCGGTATAGCCATTCACCGTGACGGTGTCGAACGTCGTGCCTGCGGCAGTCTTGATAAGCGCGTCGAGGCGCAGACGAGCATCGGTCGTGAGCGTCGCCTTATCGAGTTCAAAATTTGCATCGGCGCTCAACGAGAGCTTCTGTGGCGGCGTGCGTGCCGGAGCGGGGACCTGCGTGACGGCGGTGGGAGCAGCCACCGGCGTGGGGGCTGTGAGCGGCGCGGTCTGCGCGACAGGCGCTGTTCCGCACTGGAATGTCAGCGTGCGCGCATCGCGATGGCTTCCAGCAGCAGCAAGCGGCGCAATCTCCTGCGTCGGACGCATGGGGTTCTTGCCGCAGATTTCACGGGCCTTCGAATAACAGGTGTCCTGGCTCGAGAACAGTCCCTCGCAACTCACCTGAAACGCTTTTTGATCATTCGGCAGATTGATCGAGTAGGCACTGAATGTGGGCCCTGACGCGGCGGAACATCCCGCAAGCGCTACGCTAATCAGCAGCGCCGCGCCGAATTTTTGTGTCGTGTCAAATTTCATGGATATTGAACCTCATCGGTATTCTTCTTTGTCGACAGGGATTCACGTCAGGTTCGTTGCATCGCTAAGTTTGACGTTGCTGGTTGGTCTCCTGCGCGCGAGTTCGTGAACTCTAGCCGGGTTGATGCCTTCTGATTGCCACACTTTGTGAACCTGTTTGGCGAGATTTTCCGGTAAGCGATTTAGCGAAACATTCAACCACAGACCTTCGCGACGCAAATCTGAAGTTCTGTCAAACATTGCGGATTTACGTCAGTTATCCGAATAGAGTTAACGCGTGCTTCACAGCCTCGCGAAAAGCGCTTACCTTACGCTCAAAAGATCGCCTCGCCTTGCACAGGCGCTTCAGCGCTGCAATTTCAAGAGAACAAAAATGAAGAGCATCGATCTCGTCAAATCAGTTGATGCGGTATTTTCCGATTTGAACCGGCAGTGTCTTGCGGAGCAAATCGGCCTGTCGTCGGAAATGCTCGGGAGGGTCACGACACTTGCCAGTCCCGCGCTGATTGCGTCGCTGATGGCGGGTGCGGCGACACCCGATGGTGTGAGGGCCGTATTCTCCGCTGTCACGTCGCCCGAAGCGAATGCCCGTATCGAAGAGCAATTCCTGCGGCTGTGTAGTGCTTCGTCGAGTATCAAGGATCTTGAAACGACCGGCGAGTCGCTCTTCGTGCATGCTACCGGCAGGCGAATCGCGCTGACGAGTGATCCGATCGCGCGTCAGAACGGCATACCGGCTCAGGCTGCTCATGTCATGACCGCGCTGGTCGGTTCGGTGCTGTTCGGCGTGCTCAAACATCACGTTCTACTCGAACAAGGAACGTTGGCCGGACTGCCTGTGTTGCTCGGCGATCAGTTGCCAGTGGTATCGCGGCATTTGACCGATCGCGTCGCCGAATCGATCGGATTCGATAATGCTGGCGATTTCACTCGGTCGATTGCCGGCAAGCTCGAATCAGCGGCGGCACATATGATGCAACCGGTGGCTGAAGATGAAAACGCACTCCGACGTTCCGCACTTGCCGCGCCGCACGGCGTCGCGGCGCCGGTAGCCGGAGCGAGGTCTTCGCGCAGAGGCATATGGCTGCTGTTTGCCGTGTTGGCGGCCGCACAGTTCGGCCTTTTCGCCTATGCCCATTTCCACGGACAGAGGATGGGGGCTAAGCCGACCATGTCGTCGAATGATTCGACCCATGGCGTCGTTGCGCCCTCGATCGCGTCGGCCACGGCTGGCGTCGTAACGCGACCGGATGCGGCTTCATCCGTGCCTCAGGGATCCGCGGCCGCACCGATGGCAGCATCAGGAAGTGCAGCGTTTGCCCCGGGGACTCATGCTGCATCGGAAGCGGCTTCAAATCTGGCGGCGAACGCGTCCACAAGAAGTGGCAGGCTCGCATTTAGCGTCAATCAAGCTGGCGTACCTTCTTTAACGGGTACGCTCAGTAGCGATGCGGAGCGGCAAACGCTTATTGACGCGTTGAACCGAAAATTTGGTGCCGGACGCTTCGCCGCCGATCTGAAAGTTGACGCGAGCCTGCGCGCAACCGACTGGCTGGCGCACGTCGATGAACTCTTGTCGTTGATGGCTTTGCCTGGCGCCGAAATTGGAATCGACACGCAGCGCATCGAGCTTGGTGGGGCGGCTGCGAAAACATCGCTCGGCTGGCAGCAGCGCTTGCAAAATGTGTTCGGTCCGTCCTGGGAAATCGGTCAGTTCAGTGCGGATAAAGCCGTTGATCTCGCCACGCAGTTGTTTTTGAGCACGATGGTGAAGCTGCTCAATGCGGGCGATGCGTGCATCGGTCCGGATGTCGCCAAAGTGCTGAACTTGCAGGTCGTCGACTTCGCGGCATCTAGTGGGCATATCCCCTTATCCGCGAGAGAGAACCTTGCCGAGTCCGCGCAGCTGCTTAAGGCATGTTCTGACAATGGTCATCCGGTGGCACTCGACATCAACGCCTATTCCGATAACGTCGGCGATGAGCAGGCCAATCGGCTGCTTTCGCAAAAGCGTGCGGACGCGGTGCGGGCTTTTTTTATCGAGGCGGGTGTCACGCCGGACCTCTTGACGGCGCGCGGCTATGGTTCAGCGACGCCAATCGCGAGCAATGCGACGGCTGGAGGTCGCTTTGCGAATCGCCGTGTCGAATTTGTGCTGGCGCAAGCGTCGGCTAGATAACGGATTGTGTGGGAATCGGGTATTTTTCCGAAGCCAAACGAAAAGTTGCCTTGATCTGTCGAACCTGACAACAAGGCACCCGATGTCACAATTCTTGGCAACCCCCACGTAGGTCTCCAGTTACATTCCGTTGCAAGTGTTCTGACCAAGCATTGTGAGCACTGAAACCAGACTGGAGCTATCAATGGCAAGCCCGCATCGGGTCCAAGTGACCCTTTCGTTTCACCCGGAAGATTACGCCGCATTCAAGGTGGCCGCGCGAGCTACCGGTCTTGACGAGTTGTCGTTCGGCGTTCTGGCAGTCCATCGCGAGGCGCGTCGCGTGTTGGCCGAAGAACGGCACACTCGCGAAACCGTTCCAAACGATCACCAAATTTTTTGATTGGCGAAGGTGCGCGGCATGACTGCATGGTGTGCAGAGGATCTTCTCTATCTACGCCTCGGCACCGAGACGCCGACTTGGTTTCTTGCCGCGGATGACGACATGCTGTTACTCGCGGCCGGCCACAGCGAGCAACGCGTCGGGGTTCGACTCAGCAGTGTGCAGTTGGAGAAGATACGCATGGCGAGAGGCGGTGTAGTAAAAACTGCGATGGGCGTGATCATTCTTGGGGCGCATTTTCGACTGTATCTGGTGGGCCGGAAAGTCAACGATCATGTGTGGCAAGGGAAAGCGTCCAATGATGCTAATTTTCTCCATATGGCGCGCGCCGCGGAGGAGTCGATTGCCTATCCACGGATAGCGGTAGATGCCGTAACGGCGCCCTGGAAATGGTGAACGGCGATGAGCGCAAAAAAAATGAATGAGTCAGAGACGAAAACGATCTTGGAACTGCATCATCGACTTCAAGCGATGGAAGCGTGGGTCACATCAAAGCCTGCCATTGTGACGGGCGTGCAAGGGGTGAGGATGATGCGCCTGGTTGCACTGATGTCGGGCGATGCATTCCGGTATGTGCTTGCGGGGACGAGACCAAAAGGGCGCTGGTGCTAGTGTGCGCCGGGGGAAATTGCACCTGCCAGAGATCGACAGACTGTGCCGTTCACAAAGCCGTGCAAACGCTTTATTCGAGAAAAGTTGATACATGCGAACTGAAGTAACTATTCAACCCGGGTTACCTGCGGCAAACAGATTCGCGCGCTGGACAGACGAGGTTGACGGCATGTCGGGTCTTGGCAAGCGCTGGATCGTGTCGTTCGCCGTCGGGGCGGTTTCCCTGTCACTGCTGTTCGCGTGGGGATTTCTCCATTTGATTCTCGCGCTGATATTTCCGAAGTAGGTGGCTGCGGTGTTGTCCAACGAAGAAAGTCTCAGATTGCTCAGGTTGGTTTATCACCGCCAGATCCCGTGGACGAAGAAACCGAAGAAACTGGTTACGCTTCGCAACCTCGGACTTGTTGAGATCCAGCGCTTGCCACCCAGAGTCCACGCGAGAGTTCCTGAACCCATCGACATTGCGATCCTGACCGAACCGGGGCAGGAAGAATTTGCGCGTCTCGAGAAAATGGCTTCGCTTCCAGACTGGCAGTGGACGGGGTTGCTCGCGTATCAGGTGAAACCCGAAACTTTACTGTGAGTCAACCTGTGAGGTGGGCGGGGTTGAGGATATATAAGCGAGGTAGAAAGCGCTAATGAGTGATGCCGTGTCTCGCGATCAGCCGGTCAATCTGTTCGGTGCTAATCGGCTCTGAAATGTAGTAACCCTGGCAATCTATATGTCCGACTGTCATGGCCCATGCAAACTGCGCCGCCGTCTCGATGCCTTCGATGACAACGCGTTTGCCGAGGCGCTGCCCGAGCTGCACGAGCGATTCCACTACCACTTTTGAATCGGCGTTGTCCTGAATATCGCGCATGAACTTGCGATCCAGCTTGAGTGTATCGACGCCAAGCCGATGGAGAACGGCAAGCGACCAGCACCCCGAGCCGAAGTCGTCGATTGCGACGCTTACGCCGGATTCCCTGAGAGACTTTACCGCCGACGCAAGCGTGTCGATCGAACCGGGATCGGTGTTTTCGGTGAGTTCGATCTGCAACCGGGACGCATTCAGCGAGCGGGTGCGAAGCAGGGTGGATAGCTTGTTTGTAAACCCGGGGCGGCCAATTTCTCTAGCGGGAAGATTGACCGCTAGAGAAAGCGTGTCGTACCCGCGGGTTGTCCAGTCAGCCAGCGTCTGGGTCGCTTCGGCGACGACGAAATCCGTGAAGCTCGCGGTTAGCGGGGAGTCTTCCACAAAGTGGATGAACGCATCTGGTGTGAGAACCCCGCGTGCAGGATGGCGCCATCGCAGCAGTGATTCGAAGCCAGACAGCCGGCCTTGCTGCAGTCGAAGTTTGGGCTGATAGACGAAGAAGAATTCCCGTCTGGCTAGTCCGCGCTCCGCGTCGCCGATTGTGCAGGAGTTGCAAATGTTCGCGGCTATGTGTTCCATGGCAATCTCTGATGCACGTGTGTTGCAGGCCTCACATCGGGCGAACCGACGTTCGTGCCGTTTATCGACGAACTGTTCCGACAATGGAATCGTACTGAACTATGTCGAACGGGTTGTGAATTATTGAAACGTGGCGCATCAATGAAGCATGCGTTTCATGGTCTTCCCATTCCGGCGGTTCACTTTCTGTGACGCGTTGATCCACGATGCCTTCTACCATTCACTCACTGGAAAACTGGGAAGGATCGTGCATTCAACGTATTTGGCTGAAAGGTTTTTTGGGGGCGTGACATTGGGCGTCCTCGTCGGATGGTTCGTCTCCGCCGGAGTGGATCATTGGAAGTTGACCTTTTCCATCGGTCACGGATTCGCGTTGCGACTGGCGCTGAAGGCTGTCGCTTCGGCCTGTTTGCTGTTGCCGAGGCCCTTGTTGCTGAAGACGGTTTTGCGGTCTCGGCGTAGCGTGTTTACTCGTGACGAGCATGTGCGCGCAATGCTGATGGGGCGCGTCGTCGGTCTGGTTGGTGGTATCTGGGTCGGTGCGACAGTGAACAGCTTGCTTGCTTGAGTGTTTTGTTCCGGATGGCGAGTAAGCGTGCGGCGGCAGTGTTCGCGGGTGGCTATTCCGAGCTCGATCAAAATTTTCGATTGCAGTACCGCGCGCCGATTTTAACTATCCGGTCCACGAATGTTGTGAATGTTTGTGAACTCGAGCGATATTGCGCGCCAAGTGTCTCGAAACGGCGAATCCGGAAGAATTGACGTGACTTCAGTATTTTCAAGCTGATACATATGCGCGTCGATAAGGAGATATTCAGAGATCGGGGCGAGAGTTAAGTGCTTTCATAAGATTCAGTCAGTTTTCAATTCGTTCACTCACATACACGCAAGTTTCCAGAATCCACATGATGGTCGGAGGGTGGGTTTGCGTTGCCCTGGCGGAGATCTTCGTCTCCGCGGGGATGAAACTCGCAACGAGGATTGAAGTTGGGGCAGGCGAAAAGCAGGGCGTGGGGCGCTGCGTGCGCAGATACCCGAGGGCATCAAGGCATGTCACAAATATTCGCAAAGCGGGTTAAGGCGATCGATATGCTGACCAATATGTTCTTTGGGTAATGAGATTGCCTTGAAAGGAATTCGGCAACGAATTCCGCGTGATGGGGTTGGCGAAGGGATCTCATGTGTTCTGTCGAGGCCGTAGTGAACCCGGATCGAAGAGTTGCGGATGATCGGGTGAGAGAATAGGGTGGGCAATAAAGAATGAACAAGACATACCGATCGATCTGGAACGAATCGCTGGGGGCTTGGGTTGCAGTGTCGGAAATCGATTCTGCAAGGGGGAAGCCCAAAAAGTCAAAGTTAGTTCGTGCTACCGCCTTGGCAATCGTGGCTTTAGGTGCGCAGGGACATAGTGCTTATGCACAGTACTCTGCAGGGAATGGCTCAGCGTCGGTAATTGCTAGTGTCGCTATTAGTGCGCCTGGTGGAGTTGCTGCTACAGCGAATGCGACTTATGCGACCGCAGTTGGTGGCCAGACTGACGCCATTGCGAGTGGGGCAACGGCTGTCGGTGCCGGGAGTACGGCCAGTGGTGTGTGGGCTACGGGACTCGGGTTTCTGAATGTTGCGTCGGGTTCGGGTTCGACTGCGATTGGCAATTACTCAACTGCAAGCAACATCGACTCGATAGCCATTGGTAGTACCGCTGTAACAAACGCTGCGAACGCTATAGCCATTGGTAGTACCGCTCAAGCAAATGGTCTGGACGCCATTGCGATTGGCCTTGGGAGTGTTGTCACTAGTAGTGCGACTTGGGCAGTGGCTATTGGCGTTCAGAGTACTGCTTCGGGTGTATCGGCTGTCGCGCTTGGAACTGTAGCTGTTGCGTCAGGTAGTCAGTCGACGGCTCTTGGATACCACTCGACAGCAAATGTTGCCAATTCGGTCGCGCTCGGCTCGAGCGCCAGTACGACCGGTACCGCGACGACGGCCACCGGCGGAACCGGCACGGTCAGCAGCGCGACAATCGGTGGGACCACGTTTGGGTCGTTCGCCGGCTCTAATGGCGCTGCCGGTGTCGTCAGTGTTGGAGCGGCGGGGGCCGAGCGGCGCATACAGAATGTGGCCGCGGGGCTAGTCGGCGCAAGCAGTACTGACGCGGTAAATGGCAGCCAGTTGTATTCGGTCGCGAGTACGGTGGACTCACTGTCGACGTCGACGTCGACGGGCCTGAGCTCGCTGTCTACCGGTTTGAGCACGACGAATAGCAACGTCACCCTGCTGTCGACATCGGCGTCGACGGGGCTGAGTTCACTGTCTACCGGTTTGAGCACGACGAATAGCAACGTCACGCTGCTGTCGACATCGGCGTCGACGGGGCTGAGTTCACTGTCTACTGGTTTGAGCACGACGAATAGCAACGCCACGCTGCTGTCGACATCGGCGTCGACGGGCCTGAGCTCGCTGTCTACCGGTTTGAGCACGACGAATAGCAACGTCGCGCTGCTGTCGACATCGGCGTCGACGGGGCTGAGTTCACTGTCTACCGGTTTGAGCACGACGAATAGCAACGTCACGCTGTTGTCGACGTCGGCGTCGACGGGCCTGAGCTCGCTGTCCACCGGTCTGAGCACGACCAACAGCGCTGTCTCGTCGCTGTCGACTTCGACGTCCACCGGCGTTGCGTCCTTGTCGACGGCAGTTTCAAATTCGGTTCAATACGACGACGCGTCGCATGCGAAGGTCACGCTTGGCGGTGCGGGCTCGAGCACGCCGGTGACGCTGACTAACGTCGCCGCCGGCGTGAATCCGACCGATGCGGTCAATTTCGGCCAATTGACGTCGCTGTCCACTTCGACGTCGACAGGCCTTAGTACGGTGCAGAGCGGCGTGGATTCGCTGTCCACCGGCGTCAGCTCGCTGTCGACGTCGACCTCAACGGGTCTCAGCACGGCGCAAAGCGGCGTGACTTCGTTGTCCACCGGCCTGAGCACGACCAACAGCAAAGTTACCTCGTTGTCCACGTCTACATCGACGGGCCTCAGCACGGCACAGAGTGGCGTGAATTCGTTGTCCACGGGTTTGGGCTCGCTGTCGACATCGACCTCGACCGGCATTGCGTCGCTGTCCACCGGCGTTGCGAACGCGGTCCAGTACGACGACTCGACGCATAGCAAGGTTACGCTCGGTGGCGCGGGCGCGAGCACGCCGGTAACCCTGACTAATGTCGCAGACGGCGTGAACGCGGCCGATGCCGTCAATTTCGGGCAGCTGACTTCGTTGTCCACGTCCACCTCGACCGGCCTGAGCACGACGCAAAGCGGTGTGACGTCGCTGTCCACCGGTTTGAGCACGGCCAACAGCAAAGTCACCTCGTTGTCCACGTCCACATCGACGGGTCTCAGCACGGCGCAGAGCGGCGTGACTTCGCTGTCGACAGGCCTGAGTACGACCAATAGCACGGTTACGTCGCTGTCGACCTCGGCTTCGACAGGTCTGAGCACGGCGCAAAGCGGCGTGACTTCGCTGTCGACGGGCCTGAGCACGGCCAACAGCACCGTTACGTCGCTGTCCACCTCGGCTTCGACCGGTCTGAGTACGGCGCAAAGCGGCGTGACTTCGCTGTCGACGGGGCTGAGCGCGACCAATAGCACGGTTACGTCGCTGTCGACTTCAGCTTCAACCGGTCTGAGCACGGTACAAAGCGGCGTGACGTCGCTGTCCACTGGCCTGAGCACGACCAATAGCACGGTCGCTTCGCTGTCGACGTCGACCTCGACCGGCATCTCGTCGCTGTCGACGGGCATCGCGAACGCGGTCCAGTACGATGATCCGTCCCATACCAAGGTCACGCTGGGCGGTGCAGGTTCGAGCACACCGGTGACGCTGACCAACGTCGCCGCCGGCGTGAACCCGACCGACGCCGTCAACTACGGCCAGTTGACCTCGCTGTCGACCTCGGCTTCGACCGGCCTCAGTACAACACAGAGCGGTGTGAACTCGTTGTCCACGGGCGTGAGCTCGCTGTCGACTTCCGCCTCGACCGGCATCGCTTCGTTGTCGACGTCGGCCTCGACGGGCATCAGCACGGTACAGAGCGGCGTCACTTCGCTGTCGACAGGCCTGAGCGCAACCAACAGCACGGTCACGTCGTTGTCGACTTCCGCGTCGACCGGCATCGCTTCGCTGTCGACCTCAACCTCGACCGGTATCAGCACGGCACAGAGCGGTGTGACTTCACTGTCCACGGGCTTGAGCACGACCAATAGCGCGGTCACTTCGTTGTCGACCTCCGCGTCGACCGGTCTGAGTTCGCTGTCGACCTCGACCTCTACAGGCATCAGCACGGTGCAGAGCGGTGTGACGTCGTTGTCGACCGGTCTGAGCACGACCAACAGCACGGTCACGTCGTTGTCGACTTCTGCGTCGACCGGTCTCAGCTCGCTGTCCACGTCGACCTCGACCGGCATCTCGTCGCTGTCGACGGGCATCGCGAACGCGGTCCAGTACGATGATCCGTCGCATACCAAGGTCACGCTGGGCGGTGCAGGTTCGAGCACACCGGTGACGCTGACCAACGTCGCCGCCGGCGTGAACCCGACCGACGCCGTCAACTACGGCCAGTTGACCTCGCTGTCGACGTCGGCGTCGACGGGCTTGAGCACGACGCAAAGCGGTGTGACTTCACTGTCGACCGGGCTGAACACGACCAACAGCACGGTCACATCGCTGTCGACGTCGGCGTCGACCGGCCTCAGCACGGCACAGAGCGGGGTCAACTCGCTGTCCACGGGCGTGAGCTCGCTGTCGACTTCCGCCTCGACCGGCATCGCTTCGCTGTCGACGTCGGCCTCGACGGGCCTCAGCACGGTACAGAGCGGCGTCACTTCGCTGTCGACCGGCCTGAGCGCGACCAACAGCACGGTCACCTCGTTGTCGACATCGGCTTCGACCGGCATCGCTTCGCTGTCGACTTCTGCGTCGACCGGCCTGACTTCGCTGTCGACGTCGGCATCGACCGGCATCAGCACGGTACAGAGCGGCGTCACTTCGCTGTCGACAGGCCTCAGCACGACCAACAGCACGGTCACCTCGTTGTCGACATCGGCTTCCACCGGCATCGCTTCGCTGTCGACCTCTGCGTCGACCGGCCTCAGCTCGCTGTCCACGTCGACCTCGACTGGCATCTCGTCGCTGTCGACGGGCATCGCGAACGCGGTCCAGTACGATGATCCGTCCCATACCAAGGTCACGCTGGGTGGTGCAGGTTCGAGCACTCCGGTGACGCTGACCAATGTCGCCGCCGGCGTGAACCCGACCGACGCCGTCAACTACGGCCAGTTGACCTCGCTGTCGACCTCGGCGTCGACGGGCTTGAGCACGACGCAAAGCGGTGTGACTTCACTGTCGACCGGCCTGAGCACGACCAACAGCACGGTCACGTCGCTGTCGACATCGGCCTCGACCGGCCTCAGCACGGCACAGAGCGGTGTGAACTCGCTGTCCACGGGCCTGAACTCGCTGTCGATCTCCGCGTCGACGGGTCTCTCGTCACTGTCGACGTCGGCCTCGACGGGCATCAGCACCGCGCAAAGCGGCGTGAGTTCGCTGTCGACCGGCTTGAGCACGACCAACAGCAACATGGTTTCGCTGTCGAATTCCGCTTCGACTGGCCTGAGTTCGCTGTCGACGTCGGCCTCGACCGGCCTCTCTTCACTGTCGACCTCGACGTCGACCGGTATCAGCACGGCGCAGAGCGGCGTCAATTCGCTGTCCACGGGCGTGAGCTCGCTGTCGACTTCCGCTTCGACCGGCATCGCTTCGCTGTCGACGTCGGCCTCGACTGGCCTCAGCACGGTACAAAGCGGCGTCACTTCACTGTCCACGGGATTGAGCACGACCAACAGCACGGTCACGTCGTTGTCGACCTCCGCGTCGACCGGCCTGAGCTCGTTGTCGACCTCGACCTCTACAGGCATCAGTACGGTGCAGAGCGGTGTGACGTCGTTGTCGACCGGTCTGAGCGCAACCAACAGCACAGTTACGTCGTTGTCGACTTCCGCCTCGACGGGTCTGAGCTCGCTGTCGACCTCGGCGTCGACCGGCCTGAGCTCGCTGTCGACTTCGACCTCGACGGGCATCAGCACGGCACAGAGCGGCGTGACTTCGCTGTCGACGGGCCTCAGCACGACCAACAGCACGGTCACCTCGTTGTCGACCTCGGCTTCGACCGGCATCGCTTCGCTGTCGACCTCCGCGTCGACCGGCCTGAGCTCGCTGTCGACGTCGACCTCGACGGGCATCAGCACGGTACAGAGCGGCGTGACTTCGCTGTCGACGGGCCTCAGCACGACCAACAGCACGGTAACCTCGTTGTCGACATCGACCTCGACCGGCATCGCTTCGCTGTCGACCTCGGCGTCGACCGGCCTGAGCTCGCTGTCGACGTCGGCCTCTACAGGCATCAGCACGGCACAAAGCGGCGTGACTTCGCTGTCGACCGGCCTGAGTTCGCTGTCGACGTCGACCTCGACCGGCATCTCGTCGCTGTCGACGGGCATCGCGAACGCGGTCCAGTACGATGATCCGTCGCATACCAAGGTCACGCTGGGTGGTGCAGGTTCAAGCACACCGGTGACGCTGACCAATGTCGCCGCCGGCGTGAACCCGACCGACGCCGTCAACTACGGCCAGTTGACCTCGCTGTCGACCTCGGCGTCGACGGGCTTGAGCACGACGCAAAGCGGTGTGACTTCACTGTCGACCGGGCTGAGCACGACCAACAGCACGGTCACGTCGCTGTCGACGTCGGCCTCGACCGGCCTCAGCACGGCACAGAGCGGGATGAACTCGTTGTCCACGGGCCTGAACTCGCTGTCGACCTCCGCGTCGACGGGTCTCTCGTCACTGTCGACTTCTGCTTCGACCGGCGTGAGCTCGTTGTCGACGTCGGCTTCGACGGGCATCAGCACGGTACAAAGCGGCGTGACTTCGCTGTCGACCGGGCTGAGCGCGACCAATAGCACGGTCACTTCGCTGTCGACGTCGGCTTCGACCGGTATCGCTTCGCTGTCGACTTCCGCCTCGACCGGTATCAGCACCGCACAGAGCGGCGTCAATTCGTTGTCCACGGGTCTGAACTCGCTGTCGACGTCGGCCTCGACCGGCCTCTCTTCACTGTCGACCTCGACTTCGACCGGTATCAGCACGGCGCAGAGCGGCGTCAATTCGCTGTCCACGGGCGTCAACTCGTTGTCGACGTCCGCTTCGACCGGCATCGCTTCACTGTCGACGTCGACCTCGACGGGCATCAGCACGGCACAGAGCGGCGTGACTTCACTGTCCACGGGATTGAGCACGACCAATAGCACGGTCACTTCGCTGTCGACCTCCGCGTCGACCGGCCTGAGTTCGCTGTCGACGTCGGCCTCGACGGGTCTGAGCACAGTACAAAGCGGCGTGACATCGCTGTCCACGGGGCTTGGCTCGCTGTCGACTTCCACTTCGACCGGCATCTCATCGCTGTCGACCTCGGCCTCTACCGGCATCAGCACGGCACAGAGCGGCGTGACCTCGCTGTCCACGGGGCTGAACTCGCTGTCGACTTCGGCTTCGACCGGCATCTCATCGCTGTCGACCTCGGCCTCTACCGGCATCAGCACGGCGCAGAGCGGCGTGACCTCGCTGTCCACGGGTCTGAGCTCGCTGTCGACGTCGGCCTCGACCGGCATCAGCACGGTACAGAGCGGCGTCAATTCGCTGTCGACGGGCTTGAGCACGACCAATAGCACGGTCACGTCGTTGTCGACTTCCGCCTCGACCGGCATTGCTTCGCTGTCGACCTCGTCGTCCACGGGCATCAGCACGGCACAAAGCGGTGTGACTTCGCTGTCCACAGGCCTGAATTCGCTGTCCACGTCGACCTCGACCGGTTTGAGCTCGCTGTCGACGTCCACGTCGACGGGTATCAGCACAGCGCAAAGCGGCGTGACCTCACTGTCCACCGGCGTGAGCTCGCTGTCGACCTCGGCTTCGACGGGCATCAGCACCGCACAGAGCGGGGTGACTTCGCTGTCCACAGGTCTGAACTCGCTGTCGACTTCGACGTCGACCGGCCTCTCGTCGCTGTCGACGTCGAGCTCGACGGGCATCAGCACGGCGCAAAGCGGGGTGACTTCACTGTCCACGGGTCTGAGCTCGCTGTCGACGTCGACCTCGACCAGCATCTCGTCGCTGTCGACCGGCGTCGCGAACGCGGTCCAGTACGACGATCCGTCGCATACGAAGGTCACGCTGGGCGGCGCGGGCTCGAGCACACCGGTGACGCTGACTAACGTCGCCGCGGGCGTGAACCCGACCGATGCGGTCAACTTCGGGCAGCTGACCTCGTTGTCCACCACTGCGTCGACGGGCCTCAGCTCGGTGCAGAGCGGCGTGAACTCGTTGTCGACGGGTCTGAGCACGACCAACAGCACGGTCACGTCGCTGTCGACGTCGGCCTCGACCGGTCTGAGCTCGCTGTCGACGTCCGCTTCGACCGGCATCAGCACGGTGCAAAGCGGCGTGACTTCACTGTCCACCGGCGTGAGCTCGCTGTCGACTTCGACGTCGACCGGTATAGCGTCGCTGTCGACGTCGAGCTCGACGGGCATCAGCACCGCACAAAGCGGAGTGACTTCGCTGTCCACAGGTCTGAGCTCGCTGTCCACTTCGACCTCGACGGGTCTGAGCTCGCTGTCGACCTCGGCCTCGACGGGTATCAGCACGGTGCAAAGCGGCGTGACTTCCTTGTCCACCGGCGTGAGCTCGCTGTCGACCTCGGCTTCGACGGGCATCAGCACGGCGCAAAGCGGTGTGAATTCGCTGTCGACGGGCCTGGGCTCGCTGTCCACTTCGACGTCGACCGGTTTGAGCTCGCTGTCGACGTCGGCCTCGACGGGTATCAGCACGGTGCAAAGCGGCGTGACTTCACTGTCCACCGGCGTGAGCTCGCTGTCGACCTCCGCTTCGACGGGTATCAGCACGGCGCAGAGCGGTGTGAATTCGCTGTCGACGGGTCTGAGCTCGCTGTCCACTTCGACGTCGACCGGTTTGAGCTCGCTGTCGACGTCGGCCTCGACCGGCCTCAGCTCGCTGTCGACGTCGACGTCGACGGGTCTCAGCACCGCACAAAGCGGCGTTAATTCGCTGTCGACAGGCTTGAGCACGACCAACAGCAACGTGGTTTCGCTGTCGACATCGGCCTCGACCGGTCTGAGTTCGCTGTCGACGTCCGCTTCGACGGGCATCAGCACGGTTCAAAGCGGCGTGGCTTCGCTGTCCACCGGCGTGAGCTCGCTGTCGACTTCCACGTCGACCGGCATCGCGTCGCTGTCGACGTCGAGCTCGACGGGTATCAGCACCGCACAAAGCGGTGTGACTTCGCTGTCCACAGGCCTGAATTCGCTGTCGACCTCGACCTCAACCGGTCTGAGCTCGCTGTCGACGTCGGCCTCGACGGGTATCAGCACGGTGCAAAGCGGCGTGACTTCCTTGTCCACCGGCGTGAGCTCGCTGTCGACCTCGGCTTCGACGGGCATCAGCACGGCACAGAGCGGGGTGACTTCGCTGTCCACAGGTCTGAACTCGCTGTCGACTTCGACGTCGACCGGCCTCTCGTCGCTGTCGACATCGAGCTCGACGGGCATCAGCACGGCACAAAGCGGGGTGACTTCACTGTCCACGGGCCTGAGCTCGCTGTCGACGTCGACCTCGACCAGCATCTCGTCGCTGTCGACCGGCGTCGCGAACGCGGTCCAGTACGACGATCCGTCGCATACGAAGGTCACGCTGGGCGGCGCGGGCTCGAGCACACCCGTGACGCTGACTAACGTCGCCGCCGGTGTGAACCCGACCGATGCAGTCAACTTCGGGCAGCTGACCTCGTTGTCCACCACCGCGTCGACGGGTCTCAGCTCGGTGCAGAGCGGTGTGAACTCGTTGTCGACGGGTCTGAGCACAACCAACAGCACGGTCACGTCGCTGTCGACGTCAGCCTCGACCGGTCTGAGCTCGCTGTCGACGTCCGCTTCGACCGGCATCAGCACGGTGCAAAGCGGCGTGACTTCGTTGTCCACTGGCGTGAGCTCGTTGTCGACTTCGACGTCGACCGGTATCGCGTCGCTGTCGACGTCGAGTTCGACGGGCATCAGCACGGCACAAAGCGGTGTGACTTCACTGTCCACGGGCCTGAACTCGCTGTCCACTTCGACCTCGACGGGTCTGAGCTCGCTGTCGACCTCGACGTCGACGGGCCTCAGCACCGCGCAAAGCGGCGTCAATTCGCTGTCGACAGGCTTGAGCACGACCAACAGCAATGTGGTTTCGCTGTCGACGTCGGCCTCGACCGGTATCGCTTCGCTGTCGACGTCGGCTTCGACCGGCCTCAGCACGATACAGAGCGGCGTAACGTCGCTGTCGACAGGCCTGAGCACGACCAACAGCTCGGTCACCTCGCTGTCGACGTCGACCTCGACCAGCCTCTCGTCGCTGTCGACCGGCGTCGCGAACGCGGTTCAGTATGACGATCCGTCGCATACGAAGGTCACGCTGGGCGGCGCGGGTTCGACCACGCCGGTGACGCTGACCAATGTCGCCGACGGCGTGAACCCGACCGACGCTGTCAACTTCGGCCAGCTGACCTCGCTGTCGACATCCACGACGGCGGGCCTCAATTCGCTGTCGACGGGCCTGAGCACGACCAACAGCAATGTCGTGTCGCTGTCGACCTCGGCCTCCACGGGCCTCAGCACGGTGCAGAGCGGTATGACGTCGCTGTCGACGGGGCTGAGCACGACCAACAGCAACGTGACCGCGCTGTCGACCTCGACGTCGACGGGCCTCAGCACGGTGCAGAGCGGCATGACGTCGCTGTCGACCGGGTTGAGCACCACCAACAGCAGCGTGGCCTCGCTGTCCACTGGTTTGACCACGGCCTCGAGCAGCGTCACGGCGCTGTCGACCGGCATCGCCAACGGCACGGTCGGCCTCGTGCAGCAGGCAGGCGGCGCACCGGGCAACGGGGTCATCACGGTGGGCGCGCACACGGGCGGCACCAGCGTCGACTTCACCGGCACTTCGGGCGCTCGCCAGCTGACCGGCGTCGCCGCGGGTACCGCGCCGACCGACGCGGTGAACGTGAGCCAGTTGCAGGCGGTGGCCTCGGTGGCGAGCGACGCGGTGCTGTACGACAGTCCTGCGCACAACAGCGTGACGCTCGGCGGCGTCGGCGCAGGCTCGGCTGTCACGCTGACCAACATCGCCGCGGGCAAGGTCTCCGCGACCAGCACCGACGCGATCAACGGCAGCCAGCTGTTTGCGCTCGAAACGCAAATCAGCACGCTGGGCAGCAGCGGGCTGGGTGCGCAGGTCCCGCCGGATCAGCAGTCGACGGTCAGTTCCACGCCGTTGAAGGGTGTCGCGGTGAACTCGAGTGAGCCGGCAAGCGCGACGGGAACGGAATCGGCAGCGCTCGGCGGCAATTCGACCGCGAGCGGCAGCAAGAGCGTCGCGGTGGGCTCGGGCGCGACGGCAAGCGGGCCGAACTCGGTGGCGCTCGGCGCCGGCTCGGTCGCCAGCGAACCGGATACCGTGTCGATCGGCTCGCCAGGCCATGAGCGGACACTCACCAACGTGGCGCCGGGCGTGAACCCGACCGATGCGGTCAACATGTCGCAGTTGAACTCGGTTCAGCAGGGCGTGAACGCGCTGGCGCGGCAGGCTTACTCCGGTATCGCGGGGGCGACTGCTCTGACGATGATTCCCGAGGTCGATCCTGGCAAGACTTTGTCAGTCGGGATCGGTTCGGGGAACTACAAGGGCTACTCGGCGGTTGCGATCGGTTTCACGGCGCGCATTACCGACAATCTGAAGCTCAAGGGCGGCGTCAGTACCAGCTCGTCGGGCACCGTGTACGGGGCGGGCATTGGCTATCAATGGTAAAGGCGGGTATCGCGAGTTCCAATGAAGGAGCGGATATGAGCTTGATGGATTACACCGATCGTTTTGTCACCAATCTGTTGGCCGGAGGATTGGTGACATGCTGGACGATGTCCGTCGTCAGCTATTTCGACTGGTTCGACGACGGCGTCGCCGGCATGACGCCGGAAGTCACCCAGCTATGTCTGGTCGTGTTGCTGACTAGCGTCGTCCTGTTTGTCCTGCCGTGGCTCTGGCGTATATCGATGCGCGCGGCGCGCACCTCCCGCCTCGGCGTGCAGCCGCATGCCGGCGCGTGGGGAGGCCGTGCGAGCGGTGCGGCGTTAGGCCTAGTCGCCGCAGTGTCGATCGTCGCGCAGTTGAGGTGACCGGCATGCCGACGCAACCACGCAGCGGGATCAGCCATATGGCGTCATTCGTCGAGCGGATCGAGGAACTGACGACGCAGGGTGATCTCGTCGGTGCGTGGCGTCTGCTCGACGCGCACGGCGCTTTGCACGCTGGCGAATCGGGTGTGGCGTCGGCCACCGCGCGGCTCCTGCGTCTGCGGGGACGTCATGCCGAAGCGCGTGAGTTGCTGGAACGCACGCTGTCGGATGCGCCTGATGACGCTCGCGTGATGATCGAACTCGCGTATGTTGCGCGGGATCTGGGTGAGCGCGAAGTGGCCCACGACTGGTTCGAGCGCGCGTACCGCGACAGCGCGCAGGGCGAGCCATGGGTGCTGGACTGGATCGAACTGCTGCGCGACCTGAGCCGGCTCGACCTCGCGCGGCGTCTTGCCGTGACGTATTGCGAACGCGTGCCTTCAGACGCGCGCGGCTGGTTTCTGTTTGGCCTCGTGTGTCAGCTCGACAAACGGCATGACCTCGCACTCAGCGCTTACGAGCACGCGATGCGGCTCGATCCGACCGTGCCGATGCTGCGCAACAACATGGCGGCTGCCTACATCGACACGCGACGTTGCGACGACGCGCAAGCGCTGCTGAAAAACGTGCTTCGCGACGAGCCGGGCAATGCATTGGCATGGACCAATCTCGGCACGGCGCTATTGTTGAGCGGCGATCCCGCCGCGGCACAGGTGGCGGCCGAGCGCGCCTGCGCGCTCGCGCCCGATTATCCGGTTGCGCTCAGTTGCTATACGAATGTGCTTAGTGAGCTACAGCAGTGGGACATGGCGCTCCATGTTGCGCAGCGCGCGGCGCAGCGTGAGCCGGCCAACATGTCTCATGCGTGGGCGCTCGCCATGCAGCAACTGCTGCGCGGCGACTATACGGCGGGCTGGCTCAACCATGAAGCGCGCTGGGACGGTTCCCCCGAGCTGAGCGGTACCAGTCCGAATTGGTCGATGCCGCGTTGGAGCGGGCAATCTCTGGCGGGCAGGACGCTCCTTGTGTGGAGCGAGCAGGGCCATGGTGATGTCCTTCAATTCGCGCGATTCCTGCCGCTCATGGCCAGCAACGTCAGGCAGGCCGGCGGCAAGCTGATCTTCCTCTGTTATGCGAGCCTGCTGACGCTGATGCGACGCAGCCTCGGCGACGAAGTCGAGACCATCATCCCGCATGATCAGCCGCTTCCCCCGACTGGAATCGACTATCACCTGCCGCTAGCGAGCCTGCCTTTGACGCTAGGCGTGATGCCGGATCAACTTCCCGTTGCGACGTCTTACCTCCACGCAGATCACGTCAAGGTCGATGCGTGGCGTGCGCGCCGTGAGCGGGAAACGGCCAGGCTCAAGGTCGGGCTGGTGTGGAGCGGCGGTCGCACGCACCAGCGCAACCCGTTGCGCTCGGTCGACCCGCTTGCCCTTGCGCGCGCGCTCGGCGCGGTACAGGACGTCGATTTCGTCAGCGTGCAGCTCGGCGCTGCCGATGAAGCCGCGGCCATGCGCGAGGCGGGGTTGCGGTTATCCGATCCCAGCGGGGAACTCGCATCGTTCGACGACACCGCAGCCTTGCTCCGCAGCCTGGATCTGGTGATTACCGTGTGCACGTCGGTCGCGCATCTGGCCGGCGCATTGGGCGTACCCGCATGGGTATTGCTCGATGTCAGGCCGCACTGGGCCTGGATGCTCGAACGTCGCGACAGCCCGTGGTATCCGTCGATCCGGTTGTACCGGCAACGGGACTATGGCCAATGGGAGCCGGTGCTGGCGCAGGTCGCGCACGATCTCGCGGCGCTGGCCGGGACAGCCCCGCTGCCGCCGGCTCAAAGGGCGGGCGCATGACGAATTCCGGCGAAGCCATCTTCCGCGCGGCGTTCGACGCGCATCAAGGCGGCCATCTTCTGGAGGCCGAAGAGGGTTACCGGCGTGTGCTCGCGCACGAGCCCCGGCATGCCGATGCGCTGCATCTGCTGGGACTGGTCCATGCCAGCCGGCGGGCATTGCCCGAGGCAGCGGCGTTGATGCAGCAGGCGATCGCAATCGCTCCGTGCGCCGTCTTTTTCAGCAATCTGGGCGATGTGTTGCGTCAGCAGCGGCTAGTCGCCGACGCGGAGGCCGCATGCCGCCATGCGATCGAGTTGCAGCATGACTACGCGCCGGCCCATTTCAACCTCGGTATGCTGCTCATGGAATTGGGGCGCAAGGACGACGCGGAATGCGCGCTTCGTCAGGCCTTGGCGCTCGATCCGGCGTCGAACGACGTATTGAACAACCTTGGCTTCCTGCTCAACGACATGGGGCGTGTCGATGAGGCCGAGACCGCATACCGTCGCGCGATCAGCAACGATTCCGGCTACTTTCACGCTCGCTACAACCTCGGGTTGCTGCTGTTGCGTGGCGGGCGTTTTGTCGACGCGGAACAGCAATTGCGCTGTGCGCTCGAGATCGCCCCGAAGCACGTCGATGTTCTCAACGATCTCGGTACCGCACTGCGCGAACAGCATCGTTACGACGAGGCCGAAGCGATGTACCGGAACGCGCTGCAGCAGGATGCCGATTTCGCGGATGCGCGCTGGAATCTGGCGCTGGTGTTGCTGGGCCAGGGACGATACGCGGAAGGCTGGCCGCATGCGGAGGCTCGCTATCATCACCGCCGGACGACTGCCGATTCGGTTCCCGATCCAGGCTATCCGCAGTGGCAGGGCGAACCGTTGGCGGGCAAGTCGCTCGTGATATGGCACGAGCAGGGCCTTGGCGACACTATCCAGATGGCCCGCTACGCACCGCTTCTTAAGGCGCGTGGCCTGAGCCGTCTCACGGTGCTCTGTCCCGAGCCGCTGAATGCGCTCATGACGACCGTTGAGGGCGTCGACCGGGTGGTGAGCCACACCGGCGAACTCGAAGCGCACGACTTCTGGTCGTTCAGCATGAGCCTGCCCTTGCGGGCCGGTACGACGACCGGAAACATTCCCGCGCATCTGCCTTACGTTCACGCGCCGGCTGACAGGATGGGGCGATGGCGTACCCGGTTGTCCGCGGGCGGGTTCAAGGTCGGACTCGTGTGGCGCGGATCGGTCGAGCATGAGCACGATGCTGAGCGCTCGTTGCCGGGCCTGCTGACGCTCGCGCCGCTATGGTCGGTGCCCGGCGTCACGTTCGTGAGCCTGCAGAAAGGACCGGCCGAAAACGAGCCAGCCAGCCTCGCCGCGCAATTGCCGATGGTGTGCGCCGCGGCTGATCTGATGGATCTCGCCGACACGGCGGCCGTCATCAGCCAGCTTGACCTGGTGATATCCGTCGATACCGCGGTCGCCCACCTCGCGGGTGCGCTGGGCAAGCCCTGCTGGGTCCTGCTGAACAGGCCGTGGACCGACTGGCGCTGGATGCACGACAGGACCGATTCGCCCTGGTATCCACAGGTGATGCGTCTGTACCGGCAAGCGAGCCCCGGAGATTGGAACGAGGTCATCGCACGGGTGGCGATCGCGCTGGAGCAGTGGATCAACAGCACGGCGGCGTCCCGATCATGAGCGCGATATTCATCGGTTCGATGCCACCTCGAATCCGTTCGGCCCGTGTCGGCCGACCGAACCGCAAACCTTCACGGCGAACGAAGGTTCGTCACATCGCGTAGAGATCTGAATCGTGCGTATCGGAATTTCCGTTCTTAGTCGTCATGGGCAGAACATCTGGGAAAACGGTCTTGGCCAGAATGTCTTCTTTCTTGCCGAACTGTTTCAGCGCCTGCCATTCGTGCAGTCGGTGCGATTGATCGACGTCGGCGATCACGGGGTGATGCCGCCGCAGATCGATCTGGCCACGCGCGATCTGAGGCTGATCAAGCTGCGCGAGGCCACCGACGAGGTGGATGTGATCTTCGAAATGGGCGGCGCACTCGATATCGAGTGGCTCGACCTGATGCGCGCTCGTGGCAAGAAGGTGGTGTTTCTCTGCTGCGGCCAGCCGTATGTCAACCTCGTCGAGCCCGCTGTTTTTTCGAAGCCCTCGTACTCGACCCGCTACGATCGTTGCGACGAAGTCTGGCATCTGCCGAAAGACGCCGCCTATGCGCCGATGCTGCGCCTGCTGAACCGCTGCGACGTGCATGAGGTGCCGTTCATCTGGCATCCGCAGTTCGTCGCGCAGCGCGTGCGGGAAGTTGAGGCGCTCGGCTTGCGCTACGGTTTCGACGCGCTCGACACCGCAGGCACGATGGACGATGCGCTCGCCGCCGGCGCGCGCCGTGGTCTGCGCGTGGCGATTTTCGAGCCGAACATCTCGGTCGTGAAGAACTCGGTCGTCTCCATGCTGGTTTGCGATGAAGCTTACCGGGCGAATCCCGGCGCGGTGCACGCGATGCACGTGCTCAACACGTTGCATATGAAAGACCATCCCACGATGCTCTATCTGGCGAATTCGCTGGACCTCGTGCGTCAACACAAAGCCACGTTCCACGGCCGGCACGACATTGTCGGCTTCATGGTGCAGCATGCCGACGCGATCGTGTCGCATCAGTGGCAGAACGACCAGAACTACAGCTACCTCGACGCGCTCTACGGCGACTATCCGCTGATTCACAACTCGCCGTGGCTCAAAGAGGCGGGCTATTACTACCACGGCTTCGATGCGCGCGATGGCGCCGCGCAATTGCAGCGCGCGGCCTCCACCCATGCGAGCGAGATCGACGATTACCGCGCCCGCTCGCAACGCGTGTTTGCCGAAGTCGATCCATTCAGCCAGCACAATCTCGACGCCTATGCGGCCAGGCTCCTGCATCTGTGCCGTAACACGACATTTGCTGATTCCGCGAGCCGCCCATGAGTAGCCAACCCAATCTCCATTCGGTCCCCCGCAAATTGCGGGTGGGCGTGTCGATCTTCGTGCGCAAGGGCGAGCAGTCGGTGTGGGAAAACGGCATCTACCAGAATTGCATTTTTCTGGTGATGCTGCTGATGCGCTCGCCGCTAGTCGAAGCCTCCTATCTCGTGGCCGGAGGAGGCGATGGCGGCCCCGAGGACGCGCGAAATTTTCTGGCAGATTCGCCGGTACCGTTGATCGATATGGACCAAGCGGCCGCGACCCTCGACGTGATGATCGAAATGAGCGCGCAGCTGGCGCGCGAGTGGGTCGTGGCATTTCGCGAGCGCGGCGGCAAGATCGTATCGATGCGAGTGGGCAATGACTATGTGATCGATATCGAGCGCATGATCTTCGATAAGTCGCATGGATTGTTATTGACGGCCGCGCCATATCACGAGGTCTGGACGCTGCCTGAGTACGAGAACACCTGTGTGCCGTATTACGCCAGTACGTTCCGCTGTCCGGTGCGCGTGATGCCACATTTGTGGAGTCCGGTGATGCTCGAGCGCGAAGCGTCGCGTCTGCCGGAGGGGCTCAGCTTCGGCTACGAGCCTGGCCGTCACCGCTGGCGCGCCGGTTTGTTCGAGCCCAACATCTGCATGGTAAAGACGAGCTTCATTCCGCTGCTCACCTGCGAAGCGGCGCATCGTGCGAATCCGGACATGATCGAAAAGGTGTGGGCATACAACACGTTCCATTTAAAGGAGCACGTCAGTTTCAACGGCTTCGTCCGCAGCCTCGATATCGTGAAACATGGCCTGAGTTCGTTCGAAGGGCGCTTCCCGTTTTGCCGCGTGGTCTCGGAGCATGTCGATGTGGTCGTGAGCCATCACTGGGAAAACGCGCAGAACTATGTCTACTACGAGGCGCTGTACGGCGGCTATCCGCTGATTCATAACTCGCATCTGATCGGTGATTGCGGATATCGCTATCACGAGTTCGATTGCGAGGAGGGTGGCCGGGCATTGCAGCGGGCGTTCGCCGAGCACGACACGCATGTCGATTCCTACCGGCGCACGGCGAATGCATTCCTGCGCGGACTCGATCCCGAGAACGACGACAACGTGCGGCTATACGGCGATGCATTGGCCGCGCTTTATGAACGAGCGTGAACGGGCCGGAACACGTCCCCCGCTATTCCTTTATACGACTACACCTTCATACACCGGGAGCATGCTTTGAAACACGTCACCGCGATCTTCAAGCTGGCGGCCGTTTGTGCACTGACCATGTCGGCCACACTGGCCGCAGCCGCGCAAGGTAACTCGGCTGACGAGCTGCTGAAGGATGCCGAGCACATCTTCGAGCAGTTCGACTCGAACCGGTACGCCGAGGTCTGGCAGGATGCGGCGCCCTTCGTCAAGGCGAAAATTCCGCAGGACCAGTTCGTCAAGACAATGAACGACGCTCGTCACACGCTGGGAGCGGTGACACGGCGTGGCTGGTCGTCGGTCACGCGCATCCAGTCGATTGGCGTCTCCGGAATGCCCGATGGTCTTTATGCGAATGTGGACTCCACATCGACACTCGCCAATGGCCACACGGCTTTCGAACTGTTGAGCTTTCAGTTGGGAGCCGACGGGCAATGGCACTTGACCGGATATACGCCGCGTCTGACCCAAGCCCAACCCCAAGGCGCGGCGAGCGCCGGTACGAAATGAGCGGACTGCGCATCGGCATTACGATCGGACTGCACCACGCGGGCGAGGTGCTGTGGAACAACGGCATCAAGCAGAACGCCGTGTTCCTCGCCGAGGCGTTGCGGCATTGCCCGCAGGTGGCCAGTGTCGTGCTGGTCAATACCACGGCGGTGCCGGTTACGGCAGCGTTGCCGTGGGATCTCGCCCGTTATCCCACGGTCGGCTTCGAAGCCGCGAAAGATTCGGTGGACGTACTGATCGAACTCGGCGGGCAGATCGACGGCGCGCAGACCGATTACCTGAAGCAGCGCGGCGCGCGCCTCGTCTCATATTGCTGCGGGTTCGAATACATTCACGCGATGGAGTCGGTGCTTTTTCGCAGACGGCTGTGGGGTGAACATCTGTTCGTCAATCAGCGTTACGACGACATCTGGGTCATTCCGCAGGTTGCGCATATCAGCCAGTCCTACTTCGAGGTCTTGCGACGTCAGACCGCCCGCGTCGTTCCGTTCGTGTGGAGTCCAATGTTTGTCGATGAACGCGTCGCCGCCATCGAACACGCCGGACAATACCAGCCGCGTCCCGGTCCGAAGCGTCTGAGCGTGATGGAACCGAATATCAACGTCGCGAAGTTCTGCCTGTATCCCGCATTGATTGCTGAGCTTGCTTATCGCGAGCGGCCCGAGTGCATCGCTATTCTGCAGGTGACCAATGCGGAGGCGATCGCAACAGAAAGCCTGGAATTCATCGCGTTACTCAATCAGCTGGATATCGTGAAGGAGCATAAGGCGGTGTTTCTCGGGCGTCACGACACACCGGCATTCCTTGCCGCTAATACTGACATCGTCGTGTCGCACCAGATGGAAAATCCGCTTAACTACTTCTACCTGGAAGTGTGCTGGCAAGGCTACCCGCTGATACACAACGCGTCGCTCTGTGAGGATCTTGGCTACTACTATCGTGACAACGACGCCAGCGAGGGCGCGCGACGCGTCATCGAGGCCATCGACACACACGATGCGCAGGCGTCGTCGTATCGGGCGCGGCAACGGACATTGATCGACCGATATTTGCCGGAAAACGCGCAACTGGTCGCAACCTACGCCGCGCTGCTCGCCGAGCTGATGACGCGCCCATGTCGCTGACGGGTGTGCATCGATCAGTGCTTCACGATGTTTCGATTTACTTTCTATAACCTTACGTCAACCCCCGTCGTGATCGTCATCTCGCGACAACGTTTGCGATGGTATGAGCGAGGGCGGCCTCCACCCCGCCGAATCGATCCCCGCCCCCCATAAGGGGGGCTATCTTGCCGATGGCCACGCGTTATCTTGAAATTCAGAAGTTCACAAAATTTATGTGGAACGACGGTGTTTGTTGGGGACGCAAGCCCGAACATTCGCCGGATGTCTTTCCCGGAAGGGAGTTTTCGCGCCTACTCGACCCGGCCATCCATGTAGGGGGCCTATCGCGCACTCCGGTTCGTTCCGCCGGATGCCGAATTCGCTGGTCGATCGGCTCGAGAGAACGAGGTGATACATGAATATCCTGTTGGTAGAAGATGATCTTGCGCAAGCTGCGGCGGTCGAAAAAGCCTTGCAGCAATCGGGGCACACAATCAGCCGGGCCGATTCTGGCGAGAATGCGGTGCGCTTTCTCAAGGCCAATCAAGTCGATCTCGTGGTGCTCGACTGGCAGTTACCTGGAATGACCGGATTCGAGGTCCTGCACTGGATACGCAGCAATCTGGGTCGTGAACCGGCCGTGCTGTTTCTGACGAGCAGAGTGCTGGAGGTCGACATCGTGCGCGCGCTCGAAGCGGGAGCGGACGAATACATCGTGAAGCCGTTCCGCGCGATCGAACTGGTTGCCAGAATCGGCGCCCTATTGCGTCGCACCTGCCGGAAGGAAAATATCGACAACGCGATCGCCGTCGGACCCTACGTCTTCGATGTGGAGCGGCGCAACGTCTCGCTTCGTGGCAAGACAATAGAGTTGACGGCGAAGGAATTCGACGTCGCCGCGTTTCTCTTCGCCAACGTGGGGCGCGCGGTCTCCAGGGACCTGTTGGCCAAACTTGCCTGGGGACGCGAACTCGACAGCACGTCGCGCACGGTAGACACCCATATCTATCGGCTGCGCAGAAAGCTGTCCTTGCACTCGGAAAACGGCGTGCGCCTGAGTACCGTCTATACGCACGGATACCGCCTGGAAGAGGTCGTGGTGTGTAGCGTGGCGAGCGAAGCGCCGGTCAGTGCGGCGCCGGAAGAGCGCGCCGAGCCGAACCCTTGGCTCGCGCCGGCGGCCTAGCGCAGCGTCGTCCGGGACTTCGGATCGGATCAGGGAGCGTTTGCTTGCGTCTGCTCCGAAGCCGGCCCTGCATCGGCAGGCTGTCGCGGGCTCCGCGCGCGGCGCGCGCCATCAGCTCGTTATGCGACGGAACGCTCTAAGAGCACGGGCCGGCAACGCTACCTGGACCCGGAAAATTGTTCGGCTATGTCTGTGATTCGGCGCTGCACGATATGGTTCATCCAGTCGGTTGCATCCGGGTTGGTGGCGGCTGTCAATCCTCGTGTCACCGCAGTGGCGGGTCGTTCGTCGGGCCAATGTCCAAACGACGCATCCTGGTTGGCGCCGCTCATCGACGGTAGTGCCGACAGGTGTCGATCCGCGGCGCGATCACGCGCGTGCGGCCGATGCGCGGCCTCGAGGCGGGTGTGCCCGCCCATCGAATCCGACGGTAGCCATGAGTGCTGCGCTGCCTGACGGTCATGCTGTCGATGTTTGCGTGACACGTCAGACGTGCCGTTGCCAACCGGTTGTGGTCTGGCGCGAACGAGCTTCGTTTTCATCGTGATCCGCGCAGGCATGCGATGCGTTTCAATCGCCACGGGTAGCGCCGTGCTGCGCGGCGGCGGGGCTTGCTGGCTGAAGAGTTTGCGGGGCGCCACCGCTCGCTGCCTCGCCGGGTCTGAGACGACATCAGCATGAAACCGGGATTCACGTAGCGGAGGATGACTCAGCGCGATCCACGCGCAGACGGCGACCCCACCAATCAGAAACGCAGGTCCGGCGAGTGCACGCCGACGCGCTTTCGAATGGCGAGACGAGGATGGCTCATCCGTCACGACGTCCGTGCAAGGTTCCTTCAGTGTGAGAGCAAAGACGGGATTCTGCTCAATGCGCCGCGGTTCCCAGCAAAGTGTCTGGACTGCTGTATAAAGCGCGTCGCGTTGCGCACAAAGAAGAATCCCGGAGGATAACGGCTTCCACACATATGCGGATACAGGTGGGCAGTGGCGTGGCCATGCTAATGGCACAGCGCTTCCGATACGCGTAGGGAAGACTATCGTCGGCATCAGCTACTTTTCAATATCTGACATTCAATTTATACGTGTGCCAAACGATATGCGGCATCAGCAATGCATACCGTCAGATGCTGCTCAAGCGATTCAACGCTAGCAAGGAATGGTTCTAGAGACTGTAGCGCTCATGGTCCAGTCATATCGTGCGTGCAGTCGAATCGTGAGTAGGTGGCGAGGTGGTTGATGCAGGCCCGAAGGTATCAGAAGGCCCATAGCGCGATGTGAATTTTTTAAAAGTCGACGTCATTCGCGATTACTCCGCTTCCATTTCCCGATCCACTTCTGTTGCCCGCTTCCGTTGCAATTGGCGCCGCCACTTCGTTGTTGCCCGCGCCAGCGGCACCTCAAAGGGGCTGTCGCTTGCACTTCGGTGCTGTCGTTAATTTTCCATGAACGTGGGCACGGTGACGGCCCAACCGCGAACGCGATCGGAGATTACAATGGGAAGATTGTTACGGCATCCTGCCGTTTTGACCTCGCTCCAATGAACGCATCCGAACGTATCGACGAATTGATCGCAGGACTCACCGACTGGCGCGGCGCAACCTTCGCTCGCATCCGTCAATGCGTGCTCGCGGCGGACCCGGACATCGTCGAGGAGTTCAAATGGATGGGCAGCCCGGTCTGGTCGCGCGCCGGCATGATCGCGGTCGCCAACGCGCACAAAGGCAAGGTCAAGCTGACCTTCGCGCACGGGGCGGGCCTGGCCGACCCGGACGGCTTGTTCAACGCGGGCCTCGAAGGCAACGCGCGGCGCGCGATCGACTTTATCGAGGGTGACGAAGTCGACGAGCGCGCACTGAAAGCGCTGGTGCGCGCCGCAATCGACTACAACCAGAGCCACCTGAAGAAGAACGCGCGCGGCGCGAAACCGAAAGCTCACAGTAAGAAGGAAAGCGGCGGGGAGGCAAATACTGACCACGCCTGATGCCGGCACAGCTCGCCCGCGCGATTGCCGCGCCCGCCCACCGCGCCTTCAGCACCGGCCAGATCGATACCAGAACTGATATCGATATCACCAAAAATATAATTGGAAAGATATCAACCCGGTCCGTACACTGCACCATCCCTGGACACTGAGCGGCAAGCTTGCGCCGTAGCGCCACGCGGGCCGCTTCAGTCAAATTGGCCGGTGAGGGTCCGGCACATGCATCAAGGACCTAGCATGTCGGAAAAAAAGCGGAAATTGCGCTCGGCCGAGTGGTTTGGCACGGCCGACAAGAACGGCTTCATGTATCGAAGCTGGATGAAGAATCAGGGCATTCCCGATCACGAGTTCGACGGGCGTCCCGTGATCGGCATCTGTAACACGTGGTCTGAGCTGACGCCGTGCAACGCGCACTTTCGCAAGCTCGCCGAGCACGTGAAGCGCGGCATCTACGAAGCGGGCGGCTTTCCGGTCGAGTTCCCGGTGTTTTCGAACGGCGAATCGAACTTGCGTCCGACCGCCATGCTCACGCGCAACCTCGCGGCGATGGACGTCGAGGAAGCAATCCGCGGCAATCCGATCGACGCGGTCGTGCTGCTGACCGGTTGCGACAAGACCACCCCCGCGCTGCTGATGGGCGCGGCGAGCTGCGACGTGCCGGCGATCGTCGTGACCGGCGGCCCGATGCTGAACGGCAAGCTCGACGGCAAGAACATCGGCTCCGGTACTGCGGTGTGGCAGCTGCACGAATCGCTGAAGGCCGGCGAGATCGATCTGCATCAGTTTCTGTCTGCCGAGGCGGGCATGTCGCGCTCCGCGGGCACCTGCAACACCATGGGCACCGCGTCGACGATGGCCTGCATGGCCGAGGCGCTCGGCACCTCGCTGCCGCATAACGCGGCGATTCCCGCGGTCGACTCGCGCCGCTACGTGCTCGCGCATATGTCGGGCATCCGCATCGTCGAGATGGCGCTCGAAGACCTGAAGCTGTCGAAGATCCTCACACGCGAGGCGTTCACGAACGCGATTCGCGTGAATGCGGCGATCGGCGGCTCGACCAATGCGGTGATTCATTTGAAGGCGATCGCGGGACGCATCGGTGTCGATCTCGAACTCGACGACTGGGTGCGCATCGGCCGCGACACGCCGACGATCGTCGACCTGATGCCGTCGGGCCGTTTCCTGATGGAAGAGTTTTATTACGCGGGCGGCCTGCCGGCCGTGCTGCGCCGGCTCGGCGAAGCGAATCTGCTGCCTCATCCCGGCGCGTTGACGGTCAATGGCAAGTCATTGTGGGACAACGTGAAGGATGCGCCGAACACCAACGACGAAGTGATCCGTCCGCTCGACAAGCCGCTCGTAGCCGATGGCGGCATCCGCGTGCTGCGCGGCAATCTCGCGCCGCGCGGCGCGGTGCTGAAGCCGTCGGCGGCGACGCCCGAGTTGCTCAAGCATCGCGGACGCGCGGTCGTGTTCGAGAACCTGGAGCACTACAAGGCGCGCATCGTCGACGAGGCGCTCGACGTCGACGCGAATTCGGTGCTGGTCATGAAGAACTGCGGGCCGAAGGGTTATCCGGGCATGGCCGAGGTCGGCAACATGGGCCTGCCGCCGAAGCTGCTGAGGCAGGGCGTGAAGGACATGGTGCGCATTTCCGATGCACGCATGAGCGGCACCGCATATGGCACCGTGGTGCTGCACGTGACGCCGGAAGCGGCGGCCGGCGGCCCGCTCGCCGCGGTGCAGGACGGCGACTGGATCGAACTCGATTGCGACGCGGGCACGCTGCACCTCGACATCAGCGATGCCGAACTCGCGCGCCGTCTCGCGCAGCATGTGCCGCCGCAGCCGCCGGAAGGTGGCGGTTACCGGCGCCTGTATATCGATCACGTGCTGCAGGCCGATGAAGGTTGCGACCTCGACTTCCTCGTTGGATGTCGCGGCGCCGAGGTGCCGCGCCATTCGCACTAACGCGCCGTTGCCACGGCAACGGCTCGGCTGATGACCATTCGGGCGATGCATTCGTGCATCGCCCGAATTGCTTTTGGGTGGGTTGGCGTTAGCGGCCGAGGTTGTCGAGCGCGTCGAGCACGAGTCCGAAAAACTCGTTCGCCGCGGCCGGATTCAGCCAGCGCACGACCACCGTGATGCGCCGCTCCGGTTCGACCCACGTGAACGAACTGCCTGCGCCGACGCCGAAATAGCTCGACTCCGGCACGTTCGGAAATACCTTGCGTCCGGTATTGAGCCACACGAGGTACCCATAGAACGGCGCGATCGCGCACGGCATGCGCATGCGCGCGATCCATTCGGACGACAACACGCGCTGGCCATTCGCGATGCCGTCGTCGAGCAGCATCTGCGCGACCTTCAACTGGTCGTTCGCGCTGACGGACATGCCGCCGCCCCAGTGCGTGCCGCCCGGCACCGACTGCATGCGTCGCCCATCGATCTCGACCCACGCGTTGTCGTAGCCGACCCATTGCCAGTTTTCGCTTGCGCCCGAAGGCCGCATGATCGCTTCGCGAAACACCTCGGGCAGCGGCTGACGGAACAGATGCAGCAGCGCGAGCGAGAACTGGTTGATGCGTACGTCGTTGTATTCCCAGTAGGTGCCCGGCCGTTGCAGCGGACGCAGCTCGCCCTTCTTGCCATCGGGCGGCGCGGCGAAATTGACCGCGCGGTAGTGGTCCGCCTGATCCGACAAACCGAAGTACGTGCCGCGCCATTCGCTCGTTTGCTGCAGCAGATGCGCCCAGCTGATCGGCGCGTTGTGTTCGTCGTCGAAGCCGATGTTGGGCACCCGCACGCGCACCGGTTCGTCGACGTCGGGCAAGAGGCCGCGATCGTGCGCAACGCCGGCGAGCAGCGCGAGGTACATCTTCGCGACGCTGAAGGTCAGATCGGCGCGATCCGGCTCGCCCCAGCTCGTCAGCACGCGGCCGTCGACGGCGATTGCGCCGGACACCGGCCCACGATCATGCACTGGACCAAGCAGCGTGTTCCATGGCGGCGGGTCGTTCACGTGCACACCCCATGCGCCACCCACATGGCGGTCCCAAAGCGATTCATGATCCACCGCGAACTGCACGGCTTGCTGCAAACGGTCTTGCATGGATAAGTCCTGTCGGTTCAACGAAGCCCGCGAGGCGCGAGCTCAGCGTGCGTGCAGTCGCACGCGCGCCCACGTCACGGTGAAAAGGCTGATCACGGCCGCGAGCATGAGATAGAGGCCGGGTGCGAGATTATTGCCGGTCGCCGCGATCAGCGCAGCGACGGCGAGCGGCGTGAAGCCGCCGAACACGGTGGTGCCGATGTTGTAGCCGAGCGCCATGCCGGTCGTGCGCGTGCGGGTCGGGAACAGCTCGGACATCAAGGCCGGAATCGGCGCGAAGTAGGTCGCCTTCAGTAACGCGACCCACATGACCGCGGCAAGCAACGAGCCGAGCGACGGGCGCGCGTTCATCAGCACGAAGGCCGGATAGACGGTCGCGAAAAACAGCACGCCGGCGCCGAGCATGATGCGCACGCGGCCCACCTTGTCGGACAGATGCCCGACGATCGGCGTGAGCACCATCATGATCAGACCGGCGACGAGCGTCGCGATGAAGCCCGACGACGGCGCGAGTCCGAGTTGCCGCGCCGCGTACGTCGGCATATAGAGCAGCATGTAGTTGGCGGTGGTCGTCAACACGAGGGCGCCGATCGACACGAGCACGCGTTCCTTTTGAGTCGCGAGCAGTTCGCGCACCGGCGAGGCGGACTTTTCCGCGCGCTCGAACTCCGGCGTTTCGTCGATGCGGCGGCGGATATAGAACCCGACCGGACCGATCAGCATGCCGAACAGAAACGGAATGCGCCAGCCCCAGCCTTCGAGTTGGGCGGGCGTCAGCGTGCTCGTCAACACCGCGCCGAACAGCGACGCGAGCAGCGTGCTCGCGCCTTGGCTCGAGAACTGCCAGCTCGCCATGAAGCCTTTGCGCGCCGGCGCATGTTCGATCAGAAACGCGGTCGAGCTGCCGAACTCGCCGCCGGCCGAGAATCCCTGCAACAACCGCGACGCGAATACGCCGATCGGCGCGAGTATGCCGATCGCCGCATACGACGGCATCAGCGCGATCATGGCGGTGCCGAGCGTCATCATCCCGATCGACAGCGTCAGCGATGCTTTGCGGCCTTTGCGGTCGCTGAACGAGCCGAGCACGAGCGCTCCGATCGGTCGTGCCAGATACGACAGCGCGAAGGTGCCGAGCGTGAGGAGCAGCGACACGGTGCGGTCGTGCACCGGAAAAAAGGTGCGCGACAGCACCGCCGCGAAGTAGCCGTACACGATGAGATCGTAAAACTCCAGCGCGTTGCCGATCGAGGTCGCGAGAATCAGCCGCGATACGCTCGAGCGCGAGGCGTGCGGCGCGAGCGCGTCGGCGGTGGTGACGGAGTCCATGCTCATGACGAAGTCCTCTGGCGGCGTGTGGAGGCGCGCCGGCAGCGTCGCGTGGGCGGAGCGGGCGCGGGGTTCGAAGCGTGTGACCCGATCTTGGCGTGGACGATATTGATGGACAATTACAATATTTGGCAGATATCGTTGCCGAAACGGCAAAGCAAACTAGCGATGACTCAAATCGATAACACCGCGCTGCGCTATTTCCTCGAAGTCGTGCGCAGCGGGTCGCTCAGCAAGGCGTCGGAGAATCTGTATGTCGCGGTATCGGCGCTGAGCCGGCAGATCGCGAAGCTGGAAGAGGAGCTCGGCGCGGCACTGTTCGAGCGGCGTCCGCGCGGCATGGTGCCGAGCGACGCCGGGCGGTTGCTCGCCGACTATGCGCGGCGCAACCTGCTCGACGCGGAGCGCGTGACCGAGGAGATTCGCGGCTTGAGCAACGGCGGCCGCGCGACGATTCGCGTCGCGAGTTCGGAAGGCGTCGCGCCGCATTTTCTGCCGCTGGTATTCGCGCGCTTTCTGCGCATGCATCCGGCCACGCATTTTCAGCTCGACGTATCGGCGCCGTCCATCGCGACGCAGCGCGTGCGCGACGGCACTACCGATATCGCAGTGTGCTTCAGCATGGCGCCCGAACAGGACATCAACGTGCTGCATTCGCAGCGCGCGCCGATCTTCGCGCTGGTGCGGCGCGATCATCCGCTGGCGATACGCGATTCCGTCTCGCTTGCCGATCTGCTGCCGTGGCCGCTTGCGATCAACGGCCCGGGCGTGACGATCCGCCAGCTATTCGATATCGCATGCAGTCTCGAAGGGCTCGTGTTCGATCCGGTGTTCGTCAGCAACTATCATGCGGCGCTGCACAGCTTCGTGCTGCAAACCGACGCGGTCACGATTACAGGCTTGCTGACCGTGCGCGGCAGGCTCGAGGCGGACGGCTTTGCCGTGATACCGATCAGTAATCCCGAGCTTCATCAGCGCACGCTGCAGGTGCAGACGATGGCGGGGCGCACGTTGCCGCGCGTGATGCAGGCGTTCGTCGAATGGCTGACGGGTGCGATCGAGAATCCCGCGTTGCTCGACTGAGTTCGCGCTGCAAAAGAAAAACGCCCGGCAGGGCGTTTTCCATCGATTCAGCCCGGCGGGGACCCAGGGGGTTCCCCACCGCGAAGCGTCTGCTTAGAACTTGTGACGCAGACCGACACGGAACGCGAGCTGGTTGTCGGCGCCGACGCCCGACGTGCTGAAGTAGCTCGCGCTCGAACCGATCTGGGCCTGCAGATTCTGCGTGCCGTTGTGGCCCGACGCGATCTGGTAGATGCCCAGCACGTAGACGTCCGTGCGCTTCGACAGCGCGTAGTCGCCGCTCAGGTTCACCTGGTTCCAGTGACCGGCGTTCGCGCCGCTCAGGTGCATGTACGTGTAGCCCGCGCCTGCCGTGATGGCCGGCGTGAATGCGTACTTCGCGCCTGCTTCGTAGGCCGCGAAGGTGGTCGACTGACCCGAGATCGGTGCGAGGCGCGTGTTCGTGTACAGCGCCCACAGCGTCGCCGGACCGAACGCGTAACGGCCGCCAACGCCGACCGTGCGCAGATCCTGGATCTGGCCGGTGCCGATCGTCGGGAAGCTCACGTTAGCCAGCGACGTCGAGAAGGCCGGCGATGCCTGGCCCGGGTAACGAATGTCCGTGTACGCTGCGCCGATACCGAACGGGCCGTTCGCGTAGTTCGCGCCGAAGCTATAAGCGCGCGACGAACCCGCGACCGGGGCCGTCGTCGTGCCCGTAGCCGGCGTGCCGGCAAAGCCGCCAGCCGTGTTCGAGAAGCCGTACATCGCGCCGAACGTCAGGCCGGCGAAGTTCGCGCTGCTGAACTTCACCGAATTGTTGATACGGCTCGACGTGAGCTGATCGACGTCGTTGATGTGGTACGCGTAGTTACCCGCGACGGTCTGGCCGCCGGTCGCGTAGTTGGAGCCGAGGTAGTCGGTCGAGAACGAGTACTGGCGACCGAAGGTCAGCGAACCGACGTTGTTCTGTGCCAGACCAACGTACGCCTGGCGGCCGAACATCGCGCCGCCCTGGCCGGCGGTGCCGTTCGCGCTGCTGAAGCCGTTTTCCAACAGGAACAGCGCCTTCAGGCCGTTACCGAGGTCTTCCGTGCCACGCAGGCCCCAACGGCTGCCCTGCGCGACGCCATCGTCGTACTTGGTCAGGCTGCTGTGGCCGGTGGCCGTTTTCGAGTTGTTCACGTAGCTGATGCCCGCGTCGATCAGGCCGTACAGCGTGACGCTGCTTTGTGCGTGAGCGGCGGTGGCGAAGACGGCGAGCGTGGCGGCGGTCAGGATTTTTTTGTTCAAAACACTTCTCCGGTTAGGAAATTTTCGCAATCGCGACGCGCTGCTCTGCGGCAACATCGCGCGATGGCCGGGAATTTAAGGGAACGCTGAGTAAGGGATGTGACAGTGAAAAAATGTTTTCACGGTGTCGTGTCGGCGCGACACTTTGCCGGCGGAGGCGGGGTCGATCGACCCTGAAGTAAGGCGGGGGACGGTGGCGGCGGATCGCCCGCCGGGCGGCGGGCGATCGGTTGCTTCAGTTCAGATGCGTGCGTCGAAAATGCAGTTACATCGGCGGCTGCGAGGGGATCGACAGTCGCAGCGGCTAGGGCGTCAGTTGCTCAGCAACGAGCCGCTGCGGAACGGCGTTGCGCCGGCAATGCGCGCGAACTCGAGGCCGGCCGTGGCGAAGCGCGCCAGATGCCGCGCGTACAGCACGCCGGCCACGGTGCTTTTGATCGTGACGACGCGGTCCGTCAGCGGATCGACGATGTCCGCGATTTCCTTGCCCACGTCCACCCACGCGCCGACCGGGCAGCGATAGACGAGCACGCCGCTGATCGGCGCGACGAGCGGCTCGGTGCCCGCGAGCGGCGTCGCCGCGAATTCGAGCGGCGGCAGCGGCGCCGGTTCGCCGTGGATCACGCCGCGCGAGGTCAGATAGTCGATGATGGCCTGTGCGTCTTTTTCGGCCAGCTCGTAGGACACGTCACGCTGGCCGCGCAGCTCGATCGTGACCGAAATTCCGCCGTTCGGGATCGGGAAGCGCTCGCCGAAACGGCTGCGTAGATCCGACCAGCAGAAGCTGTGGATTTCGTCGAACGGATTGCCGACCGAGTTCAGCGCGAGCAGCGACGCCTTCGCGTCCAGGTAGCGCGCGAGCGGCTCGACTTCGGGCCACAGGTCCGGATTGGTGTACAGGTGCAACGCTGCTTCCCAGTCGCAATGCAGATCGAGCACGACGTCGGCGTCGTACGAGAGCTTTTGCAGCGCGAGGCGCTGCGAGCCGAGTTCGGTGGTCGGCTGCTGCGCGTCGAGCGCTTCGCGCATCGCCGTGCGGATGGCGGCGCGGTTCGCGTCGATGTCGCCGCTCAGACGCGACTCGATGACCGGCAGCACGAGTTCGGCGAGGTCATAGAAGTTGCGGTTGAAGTTTTGCGCGCTGCCGGTTTCGAAGCGGCCGAGCATCTGGCCGAGCAGATGCTGGTTCAGGCCGATCGGATTCGGCACCGGCACGACCACGACTTCCCCGCGCAGCTTGTCCGCGGCTTCAAGCGCGGCCAGCTTGCGGCGCAGCGACCACGACACCAGCATGCCGGGCAGCTCGTCCGCGTGCAGCGACGACTGGATATAGATCTTCTGTCCGCCGCCGGGACCGTAGTGGAAACTCGTCAGTTCGCGGGCAGTGCCAAGCGACGGGGCAATCAGCGGATGGGTCTGGGTTTGCATGGTTTTGGCTTCGCGGCCCGTTCCGGAGCAGCCGCGCTAGGTAGTTGATTGCAAGGGGAAAGATACGCGCCGGCTGCGCGCGGAGTCCGCGTGCGCGGGCGACGGCAGCCTGTCTCGCGTCGGCCGCGTTTGGCACGATCTTAGCCGATATGCCACACGATGTGGCTTGATGCGGCTTGATGTGCAACCGCAAAACAAAACGGGCTCCGCGTCGCGGAGCCCGTCTCTGGCAAGCTGCCGGCGCGCCGTGCGGCGCGCGCGGGCGGTTTAGCTGCCGTACACGTCGAAGTCGAAGTACTTCTTCTCGATCTTCTTGTAGGTGCCGTCCTTGATCATGTCGGCGATCGCCTTGTCGACCTTCGCCTTCAAATCGGTGTCTTCCTTGCGCATGCCGATGCCGGCGCCGTTGCCGAGGATCTTCGGATCGTCGAGGTCCTTGCCGACGAACGTAAAGCCCGCGCCGCGCGGCGTCTTCAGGAAGCCCTGCTCAGCCTGCACCGCATCCTGCAGTGCTGCGTCCAGACGGCCCGAAATCAGGTCGGCGTAGACCTGGTCCTGGTTCTGATACGGCACGACTTTCGCGCCCTTCGGTTCCCAGTAGGTCTTCGCGTAGGTTTCCTGGATGGTGCCCTGTTCGACGCCCACCGTTTTGCCCTTCAGCGATTCAGCGGTCGGCATGATGCCCGAGCCCTTCTTCGCGACGAGGCGGGTCGGCGTGTTGAACAGCTTCGACGAGAAGGCAATCTGCTCAGCGCGTTGCGGCGTCATCGACATCGACGACAGCACGCCGTCGAACTTCTTTGCCTTCAGTGCCGGAATCATGCCGTCGAAGTCGTTTTCCACCCACACGCACTTCGCGCCGACGCGCTTGCAAATTTCGTTGCCGAGGTCGATATCGAAGCCAACGAGCTTGCCGTCCGCGCCTTTCGACTCGAACGGGGGATAGCTGGCATCAACGCCAAAACGGATCGTCGACCAATCTTTAGCGTGTGCGCCAATCGAGACGGTGGCAAGCAGAGCAACCGTCAAAGCCGCTAGCAGTTTCTTCACTGTTTTTACTCCTCGGTGTAGTTCAATTTCGCCCTCGACGGTTGTGCCGCCTTGGGACGCCCAGCGCGTCTCACGACCGGGCTTCTGGTCAGGCTGCAAGCCCAGGTGGCCTGCAACGCGCGCCAAGCTTATCAGTTCAAAAATATTGGGAAGCTAGGAAAACACCGGATGGCGCAGGAGGAAGCTCTCTAGAGTAACGCTTGCGCGCAAGCCGGTGCGACCGGATCGTACACGGTCGGGGGAGTTTGCGTAACGCGGGTGTAATGCGCGAGCGGTAATACGGCGGGTGCGCGAGCGTAATCGACTGCATTTACAACCGGTTTCTCGCGAGTTTTGCCGAAAGCCGGTTTGAAACGCGAGTTTGAAACGCGGACGGATGATTAAAGCTCGCGCCTGAAATTGCCGTTAATTAACCGGAGCGTTGGGATCATTGCATTACACGTCATCGCCAACGCCCGACATTTGTTCGCCGCCATTTCGAAGCGGTGTAAAAACGCGGGCTTTGGCGCTATGATCGATGCTCCCTGCGCTGGACGGCGTCCGCCGCGCGGGGCGGATCGCTCTGAGGCAGGTCGTCGTCGGACAGCCGTCAAGATTCAAATGCCGCGCGTTTGCGCTCGCTCAAAAGGCCTTTCTGCTCAACGGTGTCATTTATGCGCACGATGTTCACGGCGGATCAAACAGGCTCTTCCAAACCGGCTTTTAAGCGACCAATCGCGAGCGCCGGTGCGCAGGCTGGCGCGCCATTATTTCAGCGCCGGTTTTTGCGCGGTTTTTCGTCGATCTTTGCATCGGGATTTTCATCGATTGGCGGATCCGGATTTTGGTGCGCCGTTTTGTGCGGGGTTTTACCCCGCGTCTTGCGCTTCGTGATAGGGGCATTCCTGTGCGCCGGTTTCGGCGCGGCGGCGCCCGCCGCGGCCGCCGACAAAGTGCTGCACGTGCTGGCGTGGCCCGGCTATGCGGATCCGGACGTCGTGAAGGCGTTCGAAACGCGCTATGGCGCGAAGGTCGAGGTCACGCTCGTCGATTCGGACGAGGCGCTGTGGGCGCAGATGCACAGCAAGGGCACGCCGCCGTTCGACGTACTCGCCGCCAATACCGCGGAAATTCGCCGCTACACGCAGGCGAATCTGCTCGCGCCGCTCGATCTCGCGAGTCTGCCGAACACGAAGAAGCAGTTGCCGCGTTTCCAGGCACTCGGTGCGATCGACGGGCTGACGTCGGCGGGCAAGGTGTACGCGATTCCGTTCACGTATTCGTCGATGGGACTCATCTACGATCGTCAGCAGATTCCGGTGGCGCCCCATTCGATGCTCGAACTCTGGAACCCGCGCTATCGCGGCAAGGTGCTCGACTTCAATAGTGCGCAGCACAACTTCTCGTTCACCGCGCTCGCGCTCGGCTATCCGCATCCGTTTGAACTCGACTCCGCGCAGATGCGCACGATCGCGCACAAGCTCGTCGATCTGCGCCGCAACCTGCTCACCTATTACACGCTGCCCGAAGAGGCGACCGCGTTCTTCATCCAGCACAAGGTCGCGCTGATGTTCGGCAACTACGGCACGCAGCAGGTGCAGTTGCTGCGGCGTGCGGGCGCGGACGTCGGCTATGTGATTCCGGACGAAGGCGCGCTCGCGTGGCTCGATTGCTGGTCGATGACGCGCGCGGCGAGCGACAAGCCGCTCGCGCTCGCGTGGATCAACTACATGCTCGAACCGAGCGTGAGCGCGTTGCTCACGCAGCGCCAGGGACTCGCGAATACGCTGAGCGAGCCGGCCGAAGGCAGCGCCGACGCGCACATCGTCTGGCTCAGTCCGGTCGAGGATATCGAGCGCCGCGAGCAACTGTGGGCGCGGATCGTGTCGGGCGACCGTTCGGAGCGCTTCTGATGCTGCGCCGCGGCCTGACCTTCAAGCTATCCGTGCTGCTCGCGTGCATCGGCGTGCTGGCGTCGGGCGCGACCGGCTATTACGCGTATCGCGCCAATCGCACGATGCTCGTCAACGAAGCCGAGCACAGCCTGCAGACTTCGACGGAGCTGCTCGGCCAGCGCATCGCGGTATCGATCGACGACGTCGCGGCGGACGCGCTCGTGCTCGCGACGATGCCGTCGTCGGTAATCGTCGCGCAGACCGACGACGGCATCGGCCCGAACCTTGCCCGCGAGCGGCTCGCGCAGGTGTATTCGAGCTTCATGCTGCACCACGCGGAGTATCTGCAGATGCGGCTGATCACGCGGCAGCATCACGGGCTCGAGGCGATCCGTTTCGATCGCGACAGCGACGGTCTCGTGCGGGTCAAGGGTGACGGTCTGCAGGAAAAAGCTCAATTCCCCTACGTGTTCGAAACGCTCGCGTTTTCGCCGGGCCGCATCTACACGTCACCGATTTCGGTCAATCACGAATCCGGCACGCATGCGGCGCAAGGCAAGCCGACGCTGCGCCTAGGCACGCCGATCGCGGACGCGCGCGGCGCGGTGGTCGGCGTGGTCGTGATCGACATCGACCTGGCCGGCATGCTGCGGCGTTTGCAGAGCGATCTGCCGAGCGACTATCAGGTCTATCTGGCGAACGAGTGGGGCGACTTCCTGGTTCATCCCGACGCGTCGAAGACCTTCGGCTTCGACCGCGGCCGGCGCGTGCTGATGCAGGACAGCTTCCCGGTCACGAAGCAGCTGTTCGAGCAACGGCAGAGCGAGGTGCTCGTCAACGGTCTCACCGGGTCCGGCGAGGCGGCCGGGCGCGTGCTCGCGTTCGTGCGGCGGCCGTTCGGCGGTTCGGAGGGCAATCGCTTCATCGTGCTCGGTCTCGCCAAGCCGCTCGAGGACGTGTTGAGCGGTGCCAATCAGCTCGGCTCGCGGATCATTCGCATGGTGCTGGTGTTCAGCGCCTTGTCGGTACTGCTGGCGATCCTGTTCGCGCGGGCGCTGACCAAGCCGCTGCATCTGCTCGCGCATGCGGCGACTCACCTGTTCGCCGAGCACGCGATGCACACCTTGCCGCTCAAACGCACCGACGAAATCGGCGTGCTCGCGCGCTGCTTCGAGCGTTTGCGCCGCGAAATTCGCGCGCAGATGGATGCGCTGCACAGCAAGCAAAGCGAGCTCGTGCATCTGGCCTCGCACGACGTGCTGACCGGCTTGCCGAACCGCATGCTGTTCATGCAGAAGCTCGAAAACGCGATCGACGAGGCAAGATTTCGCCGCGAAGGCCTCGCCGTGCTGTTCGTCGACCTCGACGGCTTCAAGCAGATCAACGATCAGTTCGGTCACTCCGTCGGCGACAAGGTGCTGGTCACGATCGCGCGCCGTCTGAAGGACGTGCTGTACGCCGCGGACGTGGTCGCGCGGCTCGGCGGCGACGAATTCATCGTGCTGATCGAAGGGCCGCGCGCGGCGGAAGTCACGCCCGCGATCGCCGCGCGCATCATGGATGCGCTGAATGAAACGCTGAGCGTCGACGGCAATAGCATGACGGTCGGCGCGAGCATCGGCATCAGCGAGTTCCCGCACGACAGCGGCAATGCCGAGGAACTACTGCTGAATGCCGATGCCGCGATGTATGCGGCGAAATCGGGCGGACGTTGCGCGTATCTGCGCTATCGGGATCTGCTCGCGGCGCGGCTCGACGAACAGGCTGAGCAGGCGCGGGAGCTTGCCCGCGCCCAGCTCGCCCAGGCGCAGGCCGCGCGCGATGCGACCGAGGGGCGCGAGGCGGAGCCCACCGCGTGACGCGGTTTTGTCCGGATCGATGAGCGCTTTCGCCTGTGTCGCCTTGCGTTGTCGAACCGAGACGCAGGCGCGCCCAAATAACCCACTCACACGATCCGCACTCCGCCGCGATAAGTCGCGCGCGGCACCGGCAGCTTGTCGAGCATCGTCACGCGCACGAGGTCGGCGCGCAGACCCGGTTCGATCGCGCCGCGATCCGTGAGGGCCGCGGTGCGCGCCGGTTCGGCCGAGACGGTTGCCATCGCGCGCGGCAGCGACCAGCCCGCTTTTTCGACGAGATCGAACACCGCGGTCAGCAAGCTCGACGGCACGTAATCCGACGACAGAATGTCGAGCAGATCCGCGCGCGCGAGTTCGAGCGCCGACACGTTGCCCGAATGCGAGCCGCCGCGCACGATGTTCGGCGCGCCCATGATCGTCGCGATGCCGTGCTCGCGCGCGGCTTGCGCGGCGATGCGCGTGGTCGGGAATTCGGCAAGCACGATGCCCTCGGCCTTCGCCTGTTCGACGTGCTCGATCAGCGTGTCGTCGTGACTCGCGACCGGAATGCCGAGCCGCCCGCAACGCTCGACGATCTCGCGACGGTGCGCATCCGCGTAACGCTCCTGTTCGACCGCAAGCTCGGCGAGCGCGGTTGCGACGCGCTCGTCGCTCATCCTGCCGTTACGCTCCTGGTAGCGGCGCCATTGCTCGCGGTCGTGCCATTGGCGCTGGCCCGGCGTATGGTCCATCACCGACGCGAGCCGCAACAACGGATGCGCGCAGAGCGAATCGAATACCTCGAGCACGTCGGCGGTCGCAATCTCGCAGCGCAGATGCAGAAAGTGCTCGGCGCGCAGCAGTCGGCGTGTGGACAGCCGCAACAACGAATCGGCGCATTGCGTCTGCACGTCGCGGTTACGCAGACCGACGTTCGAGCGCGAACCGATCGCCAGCGCGTCGAATACCGTCGTGATGCCGGCCGCGGCGACCTGTGCGTCGTGGATCACGAAGGCCGCGTCGGTATTCCATTCGACGCCGGGACGCGGCACGAGGTGCTTCTCGAGGTTGTCCGTATGCAGTTCGATCAGACCGGGCAGCAGATAATCGCCGTCCCAGTCTTCGGCGTCGCGCGCCGAACTCGCGCCGCGGTCGACGTCGCGAATCACGCCGTCTTCGACGCGCACCGTGCCAATGAATTCTTCGTCTCGCGTCACGATGCGAGCGTTGCTAATCAACATCGACTTGCTCCGTAGTCAGTCGGGACTGGTTTCAGCTTAGTGCCGCAGCGGCGGGCGCAGTTCCAGGCGGCGCGTCGCGACCTTGTTGCGGGTCGCTTCGTCGTGAAAGATACCAACGATCGCCGCGCCGCGCTGGCGCGCCTCGACGATCAGATCGGCCACCACGTCGCGGTTTTCCGCATCGAGCGAAGCAGTCGGCTCGTCGAGCAGCAACAGCGGATGGCCGGCGATCAAACCGCGCGCGATGTTCACGCGCTGCTGCTCGCCGCCCGAAAACGTCGCGGGCGCGAGCGGCCACAGGCGCTCGGGCACGTTCAGCCGCGCGAGCAATTCAGCGGCGCGCGCCCGGGCTTCGGGTTCGCCGACGCCGTGCAACAGCAGCGGCTCGGCGACCAACGCGAGCGTCGGCACGCGCGGAATCACGCGTAAAAACTGGCTCACGTAGCCGACCACGCTACGGCGCAGGCGCAGCACGTCACGCGGTTCCGCACCGCTGATCATGACAGGCCGGTCTCGATCGCTGGTGTCGCGAATCGCGATCGAGCCGGCGCTTGCCAGATAGTTGCCATACAGACAGCGCAGCAGCGTGCTCTTGCCCGCACCGGACGGCCCGACCAGCACCACGCATTCGCCGCGCTCGACTTCGAGCGACACGTTCGCGAGCGCGTCGATCCGCACGCCGCCCTGGCCGTGCAGCGTGAAGGTCTTGCCGATGCCGGCGGCGCGCAGCATCAGCGCCGCGTTGTCGGCGAAAGCACGCTCGCTGTGGCGCGCATCGCTGCCTGCGTCGATGACTACCTCAGTGGATCGCATGTGTGAGCCTCAAACCGGCAGAACCGAGGAAACCAGCGTTTGCGTATAAGGGTGCTGCGGATCGTCGAGCACCTGATCGGTCAGGCCGGCTTCGACGACTTCGCCCGCCTGCATCACCATGAGCCGATGCGCGAGTAGACGCGCGACGCCGATATCGTGCGTGACGATCAGCACCGACAGATGCAGCGTCGAGCTCAGCGTGCGCAGCAAATCGAGTAGGCGCGCCTGCACGGACACGTCGAGACCGGCGGTCGGTTCGTCCATGAACACGAGACGCGGACCCGTGACGAGATTGCGCGCGATCTGCAGACGCTGCTGCATGCCGCCCGAAAACGCGGCGGGGAATTCGTCGATGCGGGTCGCGTCGAGCTCGACGCGTTCCATCCATTGCGTGGCCGTACGGCGAATTTCGCCGTAGTGGCGCGCGCCGACCGCCATTAGCGGCTCGCCGATGTTGGCCCCGGCCGATACGCCGCTGCGCAGGCCGTCGCGCGGATTCTGCTGCACGAAGCCCCACTCGGTGCGCATCAGCAGACGGCGGCGCGGCTCGGACAGCGCGCGCAGATCGAGCGAGTCGCCGTGCGACGCGGTGTAGTGCAGCGAGCCGCTATCGGCCTCGGTCTTCAGCGCCAGCGTGTTGAGCAGCGTGGTCTTGCCCGAGCCCGATTCGCCGACGATGCACAGCACCTCGCCCGGATACAAGTCGAAACTCACGTTGCGGCAACCGTTGCGGCCGCCATATTGTTTGGTGAGCGCGCGTGCGCTCAGAAGCGGCGTCATGCGGATTGTCCTTCGCGCGCGGTATCGGGCAGCGGCGCTTGCGGTTCGATGTCGCCATCGCCGCGCCGCTCGTAACAGTAGTCGCTATCCGAGCACACGAACATGCGCGTGCCCGCATCGTCGACGATCATTTCGTCGAGAAAGCTCTCCTTCGATCCGCACAGCGCGCATGCATGCTGCCACTTCTGCACGTCGAACGGATGATCGTCGAAGTCGAGGCTGCGCACCGGCGTGTAAGGCGGAATCGCGTGGATGCGGCGCTCGCGGCCCGCGCCGAACAGTTGCAGCGCGGCGTTCATATGCATCTTCGGGTTGTCGAACTTCGGGATCGGCGAGGGCGAGCTCAGATAGCGATGATTGACGATCACCGGATAGTCGTACGTGGTCGCGATGCTGCCGTGATGCACGATGTCCTCGTACAGCTTCACGCTGATCAGGCCGTAATCGGCGAGCGCATGCAGCTTTTTGCATTCGGCGACGCGCGGTTCGAGCCGGTACAGCGGCTCGGGCATCGGCACCTGATAGACGAGGATCTGCCGCTCGGTCAGCGGCGTTTCGGGAATCCGGTGCCGCGTCTGGATGATCGTCGCTTCGCTGGTGTGGCGCGTGGTCGCCACGCCCGTGGTGCGCGCGAAGAAGCGGCGGATGTTGACCGCGTTGGTGGTCTCGTCGGAGCCTTGGTCGATGACCTTCAGTGTGTCCGTTTTGCCGATGATGGCGGCCGTCACCTGGATGCCGCCGGTGCCCCAGCCATACGGCAGCGGCATTTCGCGCGACGCGAACGGCACCTGGTAGCCCGGCACGGCGACTGCCTTGAGCAACGCGCGGCGCAACATGCGCTTGGTCTGCTCGTCGAGATACGCGAAGTTGTAGCCGTGCGCGGCGCTGTCGTAGGACGTGTTTGCGAGCGCGGTGTCGGGCGCGTTCATGCTGCTTGCTCCTTGTCGGCGGCGTTGGTCGTCGCATCGTTGCTTCGATGCTGCGCGCGCAGACGCCGCACCAGTTCCAGCTCCGCCTGAAAGTCGACGTAATGCGGCAGCTTCAGATGCTGCACGAAGCCCGACGCCTCGACGTTATCGCTGTGCGAGAGCATGAATTCGATGTCCTGCGTCGGTGACGCGAGCGTTTCGCCGAGTTCTTCGGCGCGCAACGCGCGATCGACAAGCGCCATCGCCATCGCCTTGCGCTCCGAGTGGCCGAACGCGAGACCATAGCCTTGCGTGAAGGTGGGCGGCACCGCGCTGCTGCCCGCGAACTGATTGATCATCTGGCATTCGGTGATGTCGATATCGCCGATGTCGACCGCTTCGCCGAGTTCGTCGAGGTCCATATCGAGCGCGATCGTGCCGAAGCGGATCTCGCCCGCGAACGGATGCGAGTGCGCGTAGCCGCGTTGCGTCGCATAGCCCATCGCGAGCAGAAAGCCCTCGTCGCCGCGCGCGAGATTTTGCAGACGCGTCGCGCGGCTCGCCGGAAACGCGAGCGGTTCGCGCGACAGATCGCCGGGTTCCGCGCCGTCGGGTGTCGGGCGCTCCTGTTCGATCAGGCCTTCCTTGTCGAGCAGCGACACGACGCGTGGCATCGCGTCCGGCGCGAGCGGTTGTTGCGGAGCCGGCGCGCTGTCTCGCGTCACCTCCTGTTGCGCGCCATCGGCTTCGGCCAGCAACGCGAAATCGAGCAGACGCTGCGTGTAATCGTAGGTCGCGCCGAGCAGCTGACCGCCGGGCAAATCTTTGAAAGTCGCCGAGATGCGCCGCTCGACCTGCATCGTTTCGGTGTCGATCGCACGCGTATAGCCGAAGCGCGGCAACGTGGTGCGGTACGCGCGCAGCAGGAAGATCGCTTCGACCAGATCGCCGGCCGCCTGCTTGATGGCGAGCGCGGCCAGCTCTTCGTCGTACACCGAGCCTTCAGTCATCACGCGCGCGACCGCGAGTCGCAACTGCTCGCGAATCTGCGCGACGCTCAGTTCGGCGATCTGCGTATCGCCGCGGCGCGCTTTGTCGAGCAAGCGCCACGACGCTTCGATCGCGCGTTCCCCACCTTTGACGGCGACGTACATCAGTTCACCTTCGCTTCGGTTGTGCGCGGCAGGCCGATCACGCGCGGGCCGCAAACCAGATAACAGTCGATGCCGCACGGAAACAGCGGTGCGAGCATCGCGCGTTCTTGCCAGAACCGCGCGGGAAGACCGACCGGCGAAATTGTTTCGGTGTCGCGAATGCCGGGCCCGCTGAGGGTGACCGGTGTGCCGCCGCTCAGCGCGTCGACGCGGATCAGCAGCGTGGCCGACTGTTCGGGCGACTCGGCGCTGCCGGGCGCAAAGCTTTCGAGCGACGGTAACGCGTCGGCATCGTGCACATACACGAAGGCGGCCGCGGCGGGCGCATCGACGAGCGGCGCGCCGCTATGGAAACGCAATGCCGACGCGAGCGCGGTATCGGGCTGCGCGAGCCAGACCGGCGTCGCGTAGTCGCACAGCGTCAGCAGCGCCGCGAACGCGGCGGGTTCGACCGGCGTGTTGCGCGACTCGGGCAGCACGTCACGGATCGCGCCGATCGTGCCGGGCCGCGACAACGTGTCGAGCAGCGTGCGAAACACGGCCTGGCTATCGTGGACCGGGTCCGCGAAACCTGGCGTCAGCGTGGACAACGCAATCGGTGAATGTTCCATCAGTCGCCTCGCACCATCGTGAAGAATTCGACGCGCGTCGCCGCGGCATCCTGTTGCCGTTGCGCGCGCCGCGCTTGCTGCTGCGCGGCGAACGGCTCGATCAGCTGGCGATGCACGCTGTCGTGATGCTCGGGCATCTGCAGCAAAGCATCGGCGAGAGCGGCAAGTTCGGCGCGACGGCGGTCGCGTCCCAGATGGCAGGCCACGCCGACGGTGGCTTCGGCGTCGCTGCCGGCATGCAGACGCAGCGTGGCGCGCGTGACCGTCGCTTCGCCGAGATTGAACGGATCGCCGCTGCCGCCGATCCGTCCGCGCACCATCGCGAGGCCGATTTCAGGAGCGCGCAACCAGTCGTACGCGGGGGTGGGGCGGCCTTGCAGCGCGCGCTGCAGCGCGGCTTCGAGGTCGGCGCGCGGCGTGCGCGCCAGCACGGCCATCCAGGCGCGCCGCGCCGCCGAAGACACGGCCGGCAGCGGCGAAGAGGGCGGAACGGAACTCGGGCTCATCGGCTTTCCTGTCGATCCAGCGAGTGGGCATTGAAGCATTGATTCATCTAAACGTCTAGACGTTTACACGCGTAGTTGTCTGGACTGTCGTACGCGGCTGACGTTTCATATTTCCATCACGGCTCGCGCACTACAATGCACGTGACGGCGATCATTTGAACCGAAGGGAATGACAGCACCATGACATCGAACGACAGCGCGGCACCGGCCACGACGCTCGAACGCGGCGCGGGCGTGGCCGTCTGGAGACAGATCGAACAGATCCTGGCCGCCGAGATCGCGGCGAGTGGGTTCGGCGACGAAGGGCGCTTGCCGAGCGAGGGCGAGCTGGCGAAGCGCTTCGACGTCAACCGCCACACGGTGCGTCGCGCGATGCTCGGCCTCGCCGCGCTCGGCCTCGTCAGCGTCGAGCAGGGGCGCGGCACGTTCGTGCAGCCCGGCGCGATCGACTATTCGATCGGCCGCCGTACGCGCTTCACCGAAAACCTGCGTCAGCAGCATCACTCGCCCGCGGGCACGATGCTGTCGGCCGCGCGGGTCAAGGCGGAGCCCAGCGTCGCGAAGGCGTTGGGTCTGCGCGCGGGCGCGGCCGTGTATCGCATCGAATCGCTGAACGCGTCCGACGGCGTGCCGCTCACGTTCGCGCGCAGCTGGTATCCGGCCACACGTTTTCCGGATCTGCCCGAGGTGGTGCAACGCCTCGGTGGCACGACGAAGGCGCTGGCCGAATTCGGCGTGGACGATTATCTGCGCAAGTGGAGCCGCATCGGCAGCGTGCTGCCCGAGCCCGAGGTCGCGCGGCGGCTCAACATCAACCGTCAGCAGCCGGTGCTGTGGGTCGAGAACGTCGACGTCGATCTGCAAGGCACGCCGGTCAAATACGGCTTCACGCATTTCGCGGCCGACCGTGTGCAACTGCTCGTGGAGCACGACCTGTGAGCGCACTCGCATGGAATGCCGACGCGCGCTTCGCGCTGTACTACGCGCCGTCGTGCGAATCCGCGTGGTGGCAGGCCGGCTCGACATGGCTCGGCCGCGATGCGCAAAGCGGCGAGCGCTGTGCGCAGCCGCAGCCGCCGGGATTGACGCGCCCGCTCGCCGCGTTGACCGATGCGCCGCGCCGCTATGGCTGGCATGGCACGCTGGTCGCGCCGTTCCGGCTCGGCGCCGGGCTCACGCAGCACGACGTGCTGGCGGCCGCGCGTGGCTGGGCGCTCGCGCAGCGGGCGTTCACATTGCCGGTGGAAGCGGCCACGCTCGGCGACTTCGTCGCGTTGCGTCCCGCGAATGCAGATGGCGAGACGCGCATTCGCGAACTCGCGTCGAGCGCGCTGCAGTCGCTCGACGGGCTGCGCGCGCGACCGTCGGCGGCCGATCTCGAGCGCCGGCTCGCCGCGCCGCTGAGCGACCGCCAACGTGCGTTGCTGCTGCAGTGGGGCTATCCCTACGTGTTCGATGAGTTTCGTTTTCATATAACGTTGTCCAGTTCGCTCGCCGATGCCGACGAGCGCGCGACGCTGCTCGCATGGTGGCGTGAGCGCACGCCCGCGCTCGGGCCGCTCGCGATCGATCAGGCCGCGCTGTTCGTCGAACCGGCGCCGGGCGAGCCGTTCGTGCTGTGGCAGGCGCTGCCGTTCAGCGACGGCGCGCAACCCGGTGATCGCAACGACAGGCAGCAACACGAGGTGAGCAGCCAATGACAGGGCGTTTGATCTATGTGATGGGGCCGTCGGGCGCGGGTAAGGACTCGCTGCTGCAATTCGCGCGCAAGCGCCTTGCCGGCGAGCCGGTCCTGTTCGCGCATCGTTACATCACGCGGCCGAGCGGCAATGGTGAAGTGCACGTGGCACTGAGCGTCGAGGAGTTCGCCGCGCGTTCGGTGCTCGGCCTGTTCGCGCTCGAATGGTCGAGCCATTCGCTGCGCTATGGCATCGGTATCGAACTCGATGCGTGGCTTGGGCGCGGCTGCACGGTGGTCGTCAACGGCTCGCGGCAGTACGTGCAGCAGGCGCTCGCGCGCTATCCACGCGCGGAAGTGGTGCACGTGAGCGCCGCGCCGCATATTCTCGAAGCGCGGCTCGGGGCGCGGGCGCGCGAATCGGCGGAGCAGGTCGCGGCGCGGCTCACCCGGCGCGCGCCGTTTGCGTTGCCCGCCGGCGTGCGCTGTACGACGATCGACAACTCCGGCGCGCTCGAAGCAGCGGGGCAGGCGTTGATCACGGTGCTCAAGGAGCGGGTGAGCGTGTAGCGCAAGTACACGCTCATGCTCACGCTCATGTGGGCAAGCGGCCTATTGCACGCTTCCCATCCGCTCCCGCGTCACTTGCCGCAAACAGGCGACGAACTGCTGCACGGCCGGCGTCGGCAGCAGATCGCGTCGCGAGATGATGCTTAGATCGTAGTTCGGCAGCGCGTCTTCGATCTGCGCGACACGAATGCCGAGCGGCGCGACCTTCTGCGCGAGCGGCCGCGTGAAGCAGCTGATCACGTCGGTCTGCGACACGAGCCCGAGCGTCACCGCAAACGACGACGGCGCGCGCAACAGCCGCTTCGGCACCGGCAGGCCATGTGCGCTGAACATCGCCATCATCACGCTGTGCGGGAAATGATCGGCGCCGACCGTGACGATCCACTCGGCGTCGAGCAGTTCGGACAGACGCGTGACGTTCGCGAGCGGATGGCCGGCGCGCATCGTGACGACGAACTGCGTCGAGTACAGCGGCACCTGCACCAGATCGCTGTCCAATGCCTGGACGTGATGGATCGCCGCGAGATCGAGCGCGCCGTTGCGCAGACGCGCAAGCGCGTCGGGCACCGTCACTTCCTCCAGATGCAGATCGACGAGCGGCATCTTCTCGCGGAAGCTCGACACCGCATGCGGCAGCACCGTCAGCGCCAGCGATGGCATGGTGCCGACGCTGACCTTGCCGGCCAATTCGCCCTTCACCTGCTCGACGGCCTCGACGGTGCGGCGCATGTCGCCGAGCAACTGCTCGGCGCGCGGCAACAGCGCGAGCCCGCACGCGGTCAGCTCGATGCCGCGCACGCTGCGCACCATCAGCTCGGCATTGAGCGCGCTCTCCAGTTCGCGAATCGTATGAGTGACGGCCGGCTGCGTGACGCCGAGTTCGCGCGCGGCGGCGCGCAAGCTGCGGTGATGCGCGGCGGCGACGAAGGCCTGCAACTGCTGCAGCTTCATAAGGGTGGGCCCCTATATAAGTTTCGTTAATCGGGGTCAAAAAAATAGCATCTTATTCGAACAAAACGGCGTGGCTATAGTGCGAGGCTACTCACTGGAGCCCTGCCCGCTATGAACGAGACCCCGCGTTTGACCGAAGTGTCCGATCTGGAGCCCGCCGCCGCGAGCCTGCGCGAGATTCGCCATCACATTCATCACCATCCCGAACTCGCGTACGAGGAAGTGCAGACGGCGGCGCTCGTCGCCGACAATCTCGAACGGTGGGGCTGGCAAGTCACGCGCGGGGTCGGCAAGACCGGCGTGGTCGGCACGCTGAAAGTCGGCGCGGGCAAGCGCAGCATCGGCATTCGCGCGGACATGGACGCGCTGCCGATCATCGAGCAGACCGGTCTGCCGTACGCGAGCGGCACTCACGGCAAGATGCACGCGTGCGGCCACGACGGCCACACGACGATCCTGCTAGGCGCCGCGCAACGGCTCGCGGCCACGCGCCATTTCTCCGGCACCGTGCATCTGTATTTCCAGCCGGCCGAGGAAAGCGGCATTGACAGCGGCGCGCTGAAGATGATCAACGACGGCCTGTTCGAGCGCTTCCCGTGCGACGCCGTGTTCGGCCTGCACAACCATCCGGGCGCGGAGCCGGGCACGCTGCTGTTCCGCAAGGGGCCGTTCATGTCGGCGGGCGACAAGGCGATCATCACGATCGAAGGCGTCGGCGGCCATGCGGCGCGTCCGCATCTGACGGTCGATCCGGTCGTGGTGGCCGCGAGCATCGTGATGGCGCTGCAGACGATCGTCGCGCGCAACGTCGACCCGTCGCAGCCAGCTGTGGTGACGGTCGGCTCGATGCACGCGGGCACCGCGAACAACGTGATTTCAAGCAGCGCGCGGCTCGAACTGAGCGTGCGCTCGTTCAGCCCCGAGGTGCGCGCGTTGCTGAAGAAGCGCATCACCGAGCTGGCCGAATCGCAGGCCGCGAGCTATGGGGGCACGGCGAACGTCGAGTACATCGAAGGGTATCCGGTCGTCATCAATACGGACGCCGAAACGGATTTCGCGGTGCAGGTCGCGCGCGAGCTGGTCGGCGAGGCCAAGGTGGTCGAGCAGACCGACATCCTGATGGGCAGCGAGGACTTCGCGTTCATGCTGCAGAAGCGGCCGGGCACGTTCCTGCGCATCGGCAATGGCGTCGGCGAGGACGGCTGCATGGTGCACAACCCGCACTACGACTTCAACGACCGCAGCCTGCCGATCGGCGCGGCGTTCTGGGCGCGGCTGGTGGAGCGCTATCTCGCGCACTGAGCGATCGGAGCAAACGCCGCGCGGCGCGGGTTCGTCAGCCCCGCCGCGCGACCATCTCCGAGACCGTCTGCGCGGCTTGCTGCAGCGGTTCCAGAAACGCCTTCACCATCTGTTTGGCCGAATTGCGCTGCGCGTTGCCGCTGATGTTCATCGCGGCGATCACACGGCCTTGGCGATTGCGAATCGGCGCGGACAGCGAAATCAGGCCGCCTTCGAGCTCCTGATCGACGATCGCCCACCCTTGGCGTCGCACCTGCTCGATCAACTTCTTCAACTCTTCCTTGTCGGTGACGGTGCGCGGCGTGTGCGCGTAGAGCGGCGTCGAGTTCAGCGTTGCGTCGAGCGTCTCGTCGTCGAGCGAGGCGAGCAGCACGCGGCCCATCGACGTGCAGTACGCGGGCAGGCGGCTGCCGATCGACAGGTTGATCGTCATGATCTTGTGAGTCGGCACCCGCAGCACGTAGACGATCTCGGTGCGATCGAGCACGGCCGCCGAGCAGCTTTCGTGCACCTGCGCCGACAGGCTCTCCATCACCGGTTCGGCGAGATTCCAGAACGGCATCGAGGTCAGGTACGCGAAGCCGAGGTCGAGAATCTTCGGCGTCAGACGGAACAGGCGCCCCTCGGCTTCCACGTAGCCGAGCGTTTGCAGGGTGAGCAGGATCCGGCGCGCGCCGGCGCGCGTGAGGCCGGTCGCCGCGGCGACGTCGGTGAGCGTCTGTTCGGGGCGCGTCGCGTCGAATGCGCGGATGACCGCGAGGCCCCGCGCGAACGACTGCACGTACGAGTCGCCCGGTTTCTCCGGGGCCGGTTCGGCGTTGGCGGGCGCGACGGAAGACGGCGGCAGGGCTTTGCTCATGGACCTTGATCGTGGTGTCGGAAAAGTGCGCACGAAGGACGCGCGACGCGCGTTCGTTTCGATGCGGAGCCGCGTTTTGCGTTGCGGCGCAAAGGCGAGACGATAGCTTAAGCCTTCTATTTCGCCAAATGACGCTTGGGCCTTCATCAAGCTTAGGGTTTGCGTGGATGCGATTCGCGCTTCAAATTTGTATGATGACCCGATAACCAGATCACTTCACGGCAACCCATCCCACCGGTTCACCATGTTCGACAAGATTCCCGCGCGTGCGATGAGCGACACCGTCGCGCAGCAACTGCTGAAACAGATCGACAAGGGCACCTTCGCGCGTGGCGCCAGGCTGCCGACCGAAGCCGTGCTCGCGCAACAGTTCGGTGTGAGCCGCACGGTGATTCGCGAGGCGCTGTCGCGGCTGAAGAACGAGGGGGTGGTCGAGCCGCGCCAGGGTAGTGGCGTGTTCGTCGCCGGGCACGGCGCGATCCGCCCGTTGCGGATCGACTATGCGGAAGCCGTCGAACCGGGCTCGGTCGTGCAGATCCTCGCGCTGCGCCGCGCGATCGAGGCGGAGGTCGCGTCGGAAGCCGCGATGCGCCGCAGCGACGCCGACATGGCGGCGATCGACGCCGCGCTCGAGCGCATCGAACGGGCGGTCGCCGACGGCGAAGACGGCGTCGCCGAAGACGTCGCCTTTCATCGGGCGATCGCGGCGGCGACGGGCAATCCCTATTTGCTGAAGACGTTGAGTTTCCTCAATCAGTACCTTGAAGCGGGCACGCTCGTTACGCGCCGCAACGAGGCGCTGCGCGAGGACTTCTCGCGGCAGGTGCGCGACGAGCACGCGGCGATTGCCGCGGCGATTCGTGGCAGCGATCCGATGGCGGCACGCATCGCCGCGCAGACGCATCTGTACAACGCGGCGCGGCGGCTTGCCGAGGCGGGCATCGTCTGACGCGCCGAGTGCGCGCGGTGATGGCGACGCGCGCGAACCCACGAATGCCGCACCAATCCTTAGAGGTCACGCATGTCGAGAAATGTCGGTGTCATTGGTTTGGGGGCCATGGGGCTCGGCGTCGCGCGCTCGCTGTTGCGCGCGGGCTTCAAGGTCCACGCATGCGACTTGCGGCGCGACGTGCTGCAGGCGTTCGTCGATGAAGGTGGCGTCGGCTGTGCGACGCCCTCGGATCTCGGCGCGCATTGCGAGGTCGTGATCACGCTGGTCGTGAATGCGGCGCAGACCGAAGCCGTACTGTTTGGCGAGCAAGGCGCGCTCGCGGCGATGAAGCCGGGCGGCGTCGTGATCTCGAGTGCTACGGTCGCGCCGGAATTCGCGAGCGATCTCGGCAAGCGCGTCGAGGCGGCCGGTCTGCTGATGCTCGATGCGCCGGTGTCGGGCGGCGCGGCGCGCGCCGCGTCGGGCGAAATGACGATGATGACGTCCGGTCCAGCAACCGCTTACGCGGCGTGCGAGGACGTGCTCGGCGCGATCGCCGGCAAGGTGTATCGGCTCGGCGACGCGCATGGCGTGGGCTCGAAGGTGAAGATCATCAACCAGCTGCTGGCCGGCGTGCATATCGCGGCGGCCGCCGAGGCGCTCGCGCTCGGCCTTCGCGAAGGCGTCGACCCGGACGCGCTGTACGACGTGATTACGCACAGCGCGGGCAATTCGTGGATGTTCGAAAACCGCGTGCCGCATATTCTCGCGGGCGATTACACGCCGCTGTCGGCGGTCGATATTTTCGTGAAGGACCTGGGCCTCGTGCTCGATACCGCGCGTCGCACGAAATTTCCGCTGCCGCTGTCGGCGGCAGCGCATCAGATGTTCATGATGGCGTCGACGGCGGGCCACGGTGGCGAAGACGACTCGGCGGTCGTGAAGATTTTTCCCGGCATCGAATTGCCGGCGAAGCAATAGGCGAGGGGCGGGTCATGACGGCTCGAACGAACCCCGCGTTGCTCGGCTGCATCGCCGACGATTTCACCGGCGCCACCGATCTCGCCAACATGCTCGTGCGCGGCGGCATGCGTACCGTGCAGACGATCGGCGTACCCGCATCTGGCGAAGCACTCGACGCGGACGCGCTCGTCGTCGCGCTGAAGTCGCGCACGATCCCCGCCGCCGACGCGGTCGCGCAATCGCTGGCCGCGCTCGCCTGGCTGCGCGCGCAAGGCTGCCGGCAATTCTTCTTCAAGTACTGCTCGACCTTCGATTCGACCGATGCGGGCAATATCGGCCCGGTAACCGATGCGTTGCTCGATGCGCTGTGCGTCGAGTTCGCCGAGCGCGCGTCGTTGACGATCGCCTGTCCCGCGTTTCCCGAGAACGGCCGCACGATTTTTCGCGGTCATCTGTTCGTCGGCGATGCGCTGCTCAACGAGTCGGGCATGGAAAACCATCCGCTGACGCCGATGCGCGACGCGAACCTCGTGCGCGTGCTGCAGCGGCAAACTCGATCGAAGGTCGGACTCGTGCGTTACGACGCACTCACACAAGGCGACGCGGGCGTGCGCGCCGCATTCGACGCATTGCGCGCCGACGGCGTGCGCATCGCGATTGCGGACGCGGTGTCCGACGCCGATCTGCACACGCTCGGCGCGGCCTGCGCGGACCTCGCGCTGATCACGGGCGGCTCGGGCGTCGCGCTCGGCTTGCCGGCCAACTTCCGGCGCGCGGGTCTGCTCGGCAAGCCGAGCCATGCCGCGCAATTGCCGCGTGTCGAAGGTTTGTCGGCGGTGCTCGCGGGCAGTGCGTCTAAAGCGACCAACGCGCAGGTCGCCGCATGGTGCGCGACGCGGCCCGCGTTCCGCATTGATCCGCTCGCGGCGGCGCGCGGCGAGGACGTCATCGGCGAGGCGCTCGCGTTCGCGCAACAGCGCTTCGTGCACGCGGAGCCGGTGTTGATCTATGCGACCGCATCGCCCGACGAAGTGCAGGCCGTGCAGCGCGAACTCGGCGTCGACGAGGCCGGGCATCTGGTGGAGATGACGTTGGCATCGATTGCGCGCGGCCTGCGCGAGTTCGGCGTGCGCAAGTTCGTCGTCGCGGGCGGCGAGACCTCGGGCGCGGTCGTGCAGGCGCTCGACGTGCACATGCTGCGCATCGGCGCGCAGATCGATCCGGGTGTGCCGGCCACGGCGACGACGGGCGCCGAGCCGCTCGCGCTTGCGCTGAAGTCCGGCAACTTCGGCACGACCGACTTCTTCGACAAGGCGCTGCGCCATCTCGACGGAGCCTCGCAATGAGCGGCGCGCCGGCACTTCACACCGCCACCGAAGCGCGCGTGCGCGAGGAAATCTGCGCGGTCGGCGCGAGTCTGTATCAGCGCGGCTATACCGTCGGCAGCGCCGGCAACATCAGCGCGCGGCTCGACGACGGCTGGCTGATCACGCCGACCGACGCGTGCCTCGGCCGCCTCGACCCCGCCGACATCGCCAAGGTCGACGCGGATGGCCATGCGGTGTCGGGCGCCAAGCCGTCGAAAACGCTCGCGCTGCATCGCGGCATCTATGCACGCAACGCCGACGTGCGCGGCATCGTCCACACCCATTCGACGCATCTAGTCGCGTTGACGCTCGCGGGCGTGTGGAGCGAAGCGGACGTGTTGCCGCCGATCACGCCGTACTACGTGATGAAAGTGGGACATGTACCGCTGATTCGCTATCGACGCCCGGGCGATCCGCAAGTCGCCGCGCAGATCGCCGCGCTGGCCGATCGGGTGCGCGCGGTATTGCTCGAACGTCTGGGGCCGGTGGTGTGGGAGCGCTCGGTCGCGCATGCGTCGTATGTGCTCGAAGAACTCGAGGAGACCGCGCGCCTGTGGCTGATGACCAATCCGCGGCCCGCGCCGCTCGACGCCGCCGCGATCGAAGCGCTATGTGCCGCGTTCGGCGCGCGCTGGTAGCGGGGGCGTGACCGATGAACGCCGCGCACCTTATCGCACTGTCTTAAAGGAACTGCCGCCATGCCTCGCTTCGCCGCCAATCTGTCGATGATGTACAACGAACACGCGTTCCTCGACCGTTTCGCCGCCGCCGCGCGCGACCGTTTCAACGCGGTCGAATTCCTGTTTCCGTACGAGTTCCGCGCGAACGAACTGAAGGCACGGCTCGACGCGCACGGCCTCACGCAGGCGCTGTTCAATGCGCCGCCCGGCGACTGGCACGGCGGCGAGCGCGGCCTCGCATCGCTGCCGGGCCGCGAGGACGAGTTCCGCCGCGGCGTCGACACGGCGCTCGAGTACGCGCGCGTGCTCGGCAATCGCAAGCTGCATGTGATGGCGGGGTTGATCGCCGGCGATCGGGCGGGCGAAACGCAGCGCAACACGCAACGCGACGTGTACCTGAACAATCTCGCCTATGCCGCGCGGGCCGCGCAAGCCGATCAGATCATGGTCGTGATCGAGCCGATCAACACGCGAGACATACCCGGCTATTTCCTCAATCGGCAAGACGACGCGCAGGCGATCTGCGCCGAAGTGGGCGCGCCGAATCTGAAAGTGCAGTTCGATTGCTATCACTGCCAGATCGTCGAGGGCGATCTCGCGATCAAGCTCAAACGCGATATGGCCGGCATCGGCCATATCCAGATTGCCGGCGTGCCGGAGCGGCACGAGCCCGACATCGGCGAACTGAACTACCCGTACTTGTTCGATCTGATCGATGCGCTCGGCTACGACGGCTACATCGGCTGCGAATACCGGCCGCGCGCGGCGACCTCGGCGGGGCTGGGCTGGCTGAAGCCTTATCTCGACGGCGCGTCGACTCTTTCCGACAACCACTGACGGATACGTCATCATGAAAGTACTCATCACCGGCGGCGCCGGTTTTCTCGGCCAGCGCCTCGCGCGCGAACTGCTCGCGCGCGGCGCGCTGAAAGATGCGCACGGCGCACCGCAAGCGATTACCGGGCTGGTGCTGCTCGACGTCGTGCGCGCCCACGATTTCGGCGATGCGCGCGTGCGCACCGAAGTCGGCGATATCGCGGAGCGCAGCGTGCTCGAACGCGTGATCGACGCTCAAACGTCGGCGATCTTTCATCTCGCCGCGATCGTCAGCGGCCAGGCCGAGGCGGACTTCGATCTCGGCATGCGCATCAATCTCGATGCGTCGCGGCTGCTGCTCGAAGTCTGCCGTCAGCGCGGGCACCGACCGCGCGTCGTGTTCACCAGTTCGGTCGCGGTCTATGGTGGCGATCTGCCTGCGGTCGTGCGGGACGACACCGCGCTGAACCCGCAGTCGTCGTATGGCGCGCAAAAGGCGATCGCGGAACTGCTGCTGAACGATTATTCGCGGCGCGGTTTCGTCGACGGCCGGGTATTGCGGCTGCCGACCATCAGCGTACGGCCGGGGCGGCCGAATGCGGCGGCTTCGTCGTTTGCGAGTGGCATCATCCGCGAGCCGCTCAATGGCGAGGAGGCCGTGTGTCCGGTCGCGGGTTCGACGCGGCTATGGCTGCTGTCGCCGCGCAAGGCGATCGACAGCCTGATCGCCGGCCTCGAACTCGAGGGCGCCGCGCTCGGCAAGCAGCGCGTGCTGAACCTGCCGGGCCTGTCGGTCAGCGTCGACGAAATGATCGCGGCACTGCGCGAGGTCGCGGGCGATGCGGTGGCGAGCCGCATCGTACGGCAGCCCGACGAGCGCATCGAGCAGATCGTCGGCAGTTGGCCCGGTGCGTGGGATACATCGCGCGCCGAACGGCTCGGGCTTGCGGCCGAGCGCAGTTTCGCGGAGGTGATCCGCGGCTACATCGCCGATGAGGGAATCCAGGTTCGCTGAAATCCGCTCTCCGCGTATCCCCTGGTGTCGCCCGGCACGGCTGCGGCTGTGCTTGACATGCTTTCGCGGCCACGCCTATCATCGAGCCTGTTTTGTTCGATATATGACCGGACGTTCGTGTATAGAACACAAGGCCGGGCGAGTCGTCGAGCCGAAGCCCATCGTTCACGATCCTGCGCTAAGCTGGTCCGACGTGAGGGCCGCCGCGCCGCCTTCATGTGCAGCTTCCCGCCCGCGGCCGTTGGCCACCCGATGCCGCAGCGCATCGAACCGGCGTCATCGGTGTAAACCCGGCGCGCGGCACAGCGCACGCAGCATCTCAACTGGAGACATCCCATGACCGAAGCATTCCTGTGCGACGCGATTCGCACCCCCATTGGCCGCTATGCGGGTTCGCTGTCGTCGGTGCGCGCCGACGACCTGGGCGCGGTGCCGCTCAAGGCGTTGATGGAGCGCAACAAGAACGTCGACTGGACCGCGATCGACGACGTGATCTACGGCTGCGCGAACCAGGCCGGTGACGACAACCGCAACGTCGCGCGCATGTCGCTGCTGCTCGCGGGCTTGCCGAAGGACGTGCCGGGTTCGACGGTCAACCGCCTGTGCGGCTCGGGCATGGATGCGATCGGCATCGCCGCGCGCGCGATCAAGTCGGGCGAGGCCGCGCTGATGATCGCCGGCGGCGTCGAAAGCATGAGCCGCGCACCGTTCGTGATGGGCAAGGCGCCGACCGCGTTTTCGCGTCAGGCCGAGATTTACGACACGACGATCGGCTGGCGTTTCGTGAACCCGCTGATGAAGAAGCTGTACGGCGTCGACTCGATGCCGGAAACCGGCGAAAACGTCGCGACCGACTACAACATCAGCCGCGCCGACCAGGACGCGTTCGCGCTGCGCAGCCAGCAGAAGGCCGCACGCGCGCAACGCGACGGCACGCTCGCACAGGAAATCGTCGGCGTGACGATCGCCCAGAAGAAGGGCGATCCGATCACGGTCACGCAGGACGAGCATCCGCGCGAAACGAGCCTCGAAACCCTCGCGAAACTGAAGGGCGTCGTGCGTCCGGACGGCACGGTCACGGCCGGTAACGCGTCGGGCGTGAACGACGGCGCGGCCGGGTTGCTGCTCGCGAACGAAGCAACCGCGCAGCGCTTTGGGCTGACGCCGCGCGCCCGCGTGCTCGGCATCGCGACGGCCGGCGTGGACCCGCGCGTGATGGGCATGGGTCCGGCACCCGCGACGCAGAAGCTGCTCGCGCGTCTGGGCATGACGATCGACCAGTTCGATGTGATCGAGCTGAACGAAGCGTTCGCCTCGCAAGGCATCGCGGTGCTGCGCGCCCTCGGCGTCGCCGACGACGATCCCCGCGTGAACCCGAACGGTGGCGCGATCGCGCTCGGCCACCCGCTCGGCATGAGCGGCGCGCGTCTCGTGACGACCGCGACGTATCAGCTGCAACGCACGCAGGGCCGCTTCGCGATATGCACGATGTGTATCGGCGTCGGCCAGGGCATTGCGATCGCGATCGAGCGCGTGTGATGCGAGCGTTGTCTTAGCGCGCGGTTCCGTCCTCGCGCTATGTTTGCGGGTCTCGGCGCAAGCTGAATAGTCAAAAGCAGCAGGGCCGGCGTGTCGTCGAGACACGCCGGCCCTTTGTTTTGGTTGCGCCGTGCTTTCGCTGGAACGCAGCCGTTATGACGCCGCTTCGACCGTCAGATGCGTGACCTCGTGCACTTGCGCGAGCCGCGCGCGGATCGTCTCCGCGGTGACGCCGCCGTGCGTGCGAACACTGACGATCGCGGCTCGCGCTTCCGGGCCGATCTGCCAGACGTGCAGATCGGCGATTTCGGCGTCGCCGTGCGAACCGAGGATTTCGCGGATTTCGCCGGCAACATGCTCGTCGGTTTTATCGAGCAGCACGCTGGCCGTGTCGCGCATCAGCGTCCACGCCCAGCGCGCGATGACGATTGAACCGACGATGCCCATCAGCGGGTCCAGCCACACCCACTCGAGATAGCGGCCGGCCAGCAGGGCCACGATCGCCAGCACCGAGGTCAGCGCATCGGCGAGCACGTGCACGTAGGCGGAGCGCAGGTTGTTGTCGGACCCGTGCGCATGGCCGTGATGATGGTCGTGATCGTGATGCCCATGGTGCGCATGGCCGCCCGACAACAGCAACGCGCTGACGATGTTCACGACCAGCCCGATCGCCGCAATCACCGCTGCTTGCCCGAACGCGACACCGGTGGGATGGATGAGCCGGAACGCCGATTCGATGCCGATGCCCAGCGACACCAGCGCGAGAATCAACGCCGAAGCGAAGCCGGCAAGCTCGCCCACTTTTCCGGTCCCGAAGCTGAAAGCGCGGTTTGCCGCGTTGCGTCTCGCAAACGCATACGCGAGCGCCGCAATTCCCAGCGCGCCGGCGTGCGTCGCCATGTGGAAGCCATCGGCGAGCAGCGCCATCGAGCCGGTCATGTAGCCGGCCGCGATTTCGCCGACCATCATCGCAAGGGTGAGTGCGACGACGGAACGGGTCCGGCGTGCGTTTTCGTCGTGCGAACTGCCGAGAAACGAGTGCTCGTGCTTGTAGATCATGTTGTCAGTCATAGAAACCCACTTCGAATAACGGCGAATGCGCTTCAATCAGTCGTCTTTGTGTTCACTCAGATGCGACATAGCCGCATCATACTGTTTGCTGTCGCGGTTCGAAGGGCGGATGTCGATGCGCGGGCATGAATGCTGCGGGGCGCGAAGCGATTGCGCGCGGCGCGCATGACCGACCGTCAAGCCGTCTTGAAGCCTTGCTCGAGGAGAACGCGGATGAGAACAGCGACGCTAGCTGCAGCATGGGTCGTCGCGGTGGCGGCCGCGGCCTCGCCGGCGCGCGCCCAGGACGACATGGCGAGCACCGCGCAAGCGGTGCTGAGCGCGGCGCAGCCGGTGCATATGACGGCGGAGATCGTCGCCATCGATGCGGGCAACCGCTCGCTGACACTGAAGGGCCCGCACGGCGACGTCGCGATCGTACTCGTCGGCCAGCAGGTTGCCGCCTTCGATCAGCTGAAGATCGGCGATCGCGTCGACGTGCTGTACAAGAATGCGTTGCTCACCAAAGTCGACAAGGCAAGCGGCGCGGGCAAGGGGATTCGCGAGCGGGCCGACAGACAGAGCTACAGGCCGGCGTCGGGCGGGTACGAGGCGGCGCGGCAGACCGAGGTGTTCGCGACCGTACTGAAGATCGATCGCAAGCAGCGCCTCGTCACGCTGCGCGGCGCGTATCAGACGCAGACCTTCGAAGCCGCGCCCGATGTGGATCTGCGCGACATGAAGGTCGGCGATACCGTGCACGCGGCGTTCGTGTCGGCCGCCGCCGTGCAGGTGACACCGGTCGGGCAGTGACGGGGGAAGGGCGCGGCAGTGGTCGTGCGGCCGCGTTCGCTAAGCACAGTATGTCGAAATATGTCGCGGCTCCCGCCAAATGCCCGCTAAGCCTTGCCTGACGGGCGCGCATCGCGGTGAAACCGCGCGACATATCTTCCGTGATGATTTCCGCGGTGTGTCCTTCTATAGTCCGTTCGTCGCCACGCGGCAGTGACGCAAGTGGCCCGAATCCAGCAAGGACATACCGTGAAAAATCATTCGTTCGCAGGTTCCGACAAGGTCTGCCGCGGCGTGGCGCGACGCGCGCTGCGCAAGGCGCTGCTCGGCGCGGCCGCCGCCGTATTCGCGCTCGGCAGCGCATCGGCGTTCGCGTGGTCAGGTCACGGCACCGCGTACACGTCGCGCGGCGTCTATAACGGCGCCCACTCCGGCTCCTGCGGCGGCGGTAGCTGCTCGCATGCGGGCGGTGTGGCCGGTCCGTATGGCGGCTTCGCGAGCAACACCGGCACGCTCACGCGCACCGCGCCCGGCCAGTTCTCGAACTCGGGAACCGCAACGGGCCGCTACGGCAATTCGGTGCAGCATTCCGGCGACACCAGCTGCGCGGGCGGCTCCTGCTCGCACAACGGCACGCTGAGCGGCCCCGACGGCAAAACGGCGACGACGTCCGGCGACGTGACGCGCACCGCGCCGGGCCAGTACTCGTCGTCGGGCTCGATCACGGGGTCGAACGGCAATACGGTCGATCATTCCGCGTCGACGAATTGCGCCGGGTCGACCTGCGCGCGCTCGGGCACGGTGGCGGGCCAGAACGACAACAGCGTCTATCACTCGGGCACCGCGACGCGGGTCGCACCCGGCGTCGTGACGACGTCGACCAGCGTGACCGGCACGCAGGGCCACACGGTGACATCGAGCGGTACCGTGGTAACAGGCGGCGTGGTGGTCGCGGGCGGGACGACGACCGGCACGACCGTGGTCGTCGCGCCGAAGCCGGTGGTGGTCGCGCCGCCGCCTGCGACGGTCATCGTGCCGCCGCCGGTCGTCTACGTGCCGCCGAAGCCGGTCGTGGTGACGGCCCCGCCGGTCTACGTTGCGCCGCCGGTCGTGCTTGCGCCTCCGCCCCCGCCGCCGGTTGTGTACGTCGCGCCGCGTCCGGTGTATGTCGCGCCGCGTGCTGCCGTCTGGGTGCCGGGCCATTGGATCGGGCGCGTGTGGGTGCCGGCGCATTGGGCCTGACGATGAGCGCGGCGATGCGAATCCGAACCTGCGTCGAAGCATGGCGATCCCGTCGCGCGATGCGCTACCCGGGAGCCGGCGTGGCTGCATGGCGCGCGCTCGGTAACGCGGCTGCGCTGGCGACGATCATGATTGCAACACTGCTGGCGCTAAACGCGTACCTCGAGCGAACCGACGACCTTCGCGCGACTCCCGCCACCCGCGCAGCGAGCGACTGTTCCGCGCGCTACGCCGCGTTGCTCGATCTGGCCGAACTCGCGCGGCGTGACGGCAAATCGTCCGAGATGGTCGTGCGTGGATTGAGCGAGCGTAACGGTGCGATGAGCGAGTGTCTACCGGCGGGCCGGGGCAGATCTGCACCGCAATCACATTGAACGGTCGGCAGCGCGTCCAGACGCATGCGGCGTTGCTCGGGCAAGCGAGCGGTATGCAGAGGGATCAAGCGATGGATCGGCTCACTGCATGCGCAACGGAAACCGGATTTCGAACGTGGTCCCCACGCCTTCGCACGACGCGAACTCGATTTGCCCATCGAGCACCCGGGAGAGCTCCTTGACGATCGCGAGCCCGAGCCCGGTGCCCGGAATGTCCTTGCCGGCCGCGCGCTCGAACTCGTCGAACACGCGCTCGGCGTCGGCCGGCGCAATGCCGATGCCGCTGTCGGACACCCGCATGGACCAGTGTTCGGCGCCATGCGTCGCGAAGCGGAATTCGACCTGCCCCGACTTCGTATATTTGATCGCGTTGGACAATAGATTGAGCGCGATCTGCTTGAGCTTGAGCCGATTCGACGTGACGATCGGCAGCGTCGCGTCGAATGAGCTGCGCAACGCGAGCCCCTTCGCGTCGATCGACGGCCGCGTCGACGCGACCAGTTCGTCGAACAGCTCGCGCAAATCGACGTCTTCAAGCACGAGCGGCGCCGAGTCGCCAAGCACGACCGAGTACTCGACCGTCTGGTCGACCAGTTGCTTCATGTCTGCAGCCTGGCGCTTCGCGAGCGTCAACGCGGCATCGGCATTCGACGGCGCTCGCTCGATCAGTTGCAGCGCGATCGAAAACGCATTGAGGAAATTGCGCAGATCATGCGCGACGCAGCGCGTGATGTGCATGCGCGATTCGTACAGATCGCCGACCAGCCGCTGCTTGAGCGTCAATTCGTGATTCGCGCGTTCGAGCCGCCCCGTGTATTCATCGATCGTGCGATCGCGTTCGGCGACGACTTCCTTGATCGACGCATAGGTAATCACGCTGAATGCTTCGGCGATCAGGCGCCGCGCGCGGCCCTCGTGGCGGCGCGTGCACGTCCTGTCGCGTTCGACGAATTCTTCGAGCGCTTCGGCGAGCACCTTGTGAAAGAGGTCAAGTTCGCGCACCAGCTCTTCGATCCGGTAACCCTGGCGCCAGCGCACCTTGCCGTGCTTCTTCGCGTCGCGTTCGATCAACGTTTCGACGCCTTCCAGATCTTCCGCATCGAGCACGACGCACAGTTCTTCGAGAATTTCCGGCAGGTGGTCGGCCAGTTGCTGGTAGGTGAGCTTGTCCGCTTCGGGGAGATGGGCGTCGATAGAGACGGCATGCATCCATTGCCGCGTCAGGCGGCCGCGCTCCGCCCGGATGAAGTTGGCGAAATTGCGCAGCGGGCCTACGCGTCTGTCGATCATGATGGATACCGGGATGGAGTTTAGACAACGTATAAACGCACGAACGGTTCCGAACGCCTCGATTTGCGCGGGCAGCGCGAGCCTGTTTCGCCGTCGGTCGGCCAGGCGACCCGATGCGCGCCGGCAACCGCGTCATTATCCGCGTAATTGCCGTCTGTGTAACAGGTCTCGCAAGACTCTCATCAGACAGCAAGCACATTCCGTCTGCAATCCATGATGTTAGGGATTGCGCGCCACGGTGCCGATACGGCACGAGTCGCCGTTGCCGCAGTCGTTATCACACTAACTGCGTGTCACATCATGACTGACGAGATCCGCTGAATCGGCCTTCAGGAAATCGACGAAGGCGCGCAGCGGCGCGGGCACATGACGATGGCCCGGATAGTACAGAAAAGGCCCTGAAAAGCGCTGCCACCAGGGTTCGAGGATCGCTTCGAGCGCGCCGCTGTCCAGATGCGGCCGCAGCATCTCTTCGAACAGATGGACAATGCCGAGGCCCGCGATCGCACCGCTGACCGCGAGGTCGATCGCGGCGCCCGGCCGCACCAGCAGCGGTCCGGTCGGATTCACTTGCAGCAGTTCGCCATCGCGCTCGAAGTACCACGTCGGCATCGCGCCACTCGCGAATTGTCCGCGCAGGCATGCATGCGCGAGCAGTTCGCTGGGATGCCCGGGGCGGCCATGTGCGTCGAGATACGCGGGCGACGCCGCGGTCGCGAAGCGCTGCACGCGCGCGCCGATCGGCACCGCGATCATGTCCTGCTCGAGGCGTTCGTCGTAGCGAATGCCCGCATCGCAGCCGATCGACAGCACATCGACGAAGCCATCCTCGACCACCACTTCGATGCGAATATCCGGGTACTTCTTCAGAAAGCGCGCGAGCACGTCGGGCAGCACGATGCGCGCGACGCTCGACGGCACATTGAGCTTGAGCGTGCCGGTCGGCTTGTCGCGAAAGCCGTTCAGCACATCGAGCGCCGCTTCCATTTCGCCAAACAGCGGCGTCAGCTTCTCGATCAGACGCAGCCCGGCTTCGGTCGGCGCGACGCTGCGCGTGGTGCGGTTCAGCAGCCGCAACCCGAGCCTGGTTTCGAGGCGCCGCACCGCGACGCTCAGACTCGACGCCGACACCCCGCTCACGCGCGCCGCATCGCGAAAGCCCCCGGCGCGGGCGACCGAGACGAAGGCGGCCAGATCGTTCAGTTCCATTAGATTGACTGTGCAGAATTTTGAACAACCCGTACACGTTAGACCCGTTTATTCAACAACGCAATTCCGGGATACTGCCGCTCATCACTTAAGGAGAACGTCATGCCGAATTTCAGCTCCATCGACACCTTCGCGCTAGCCGGCCGCCCGGTGCGGCGCATGGGCTATGGCGCGATGCAACTGGCCGGCCCCGGCGTGTTCGGGCCGCCGAAAGACCGCGATGCGGCGCTCGCGGTGCTGCGCGAAGCGATCGCGTCGGGCGTCGACCACATCGATACCAGCGATTTTTACGGGCCGCACGTGACCAATCAGCTGATCCGCGAAGCGCTGTACCCGTATCCGCGCGATCTGACGATCGTCACCAAGGTGGGCGCGGTGCGCGACAGCGCCGGCGCGTGGCTGCCGGCGCAGGAGCCCGCCGATCTCGAGCGCGCGGTGCACGACAATCTGCGCAACCTCGGTCTGGACGCGCTCGATGTGGTCAACCTGCGCGTGATGGGCAACGTGCACGAGCCGAGCGAGGGCTCGATCGAAAAGCAGGTCACGGCGCTCGCCGAGCTGCAGCAGCGCGGGCTCGTGCGTCATGTCGGTCTGAGCAACGTGACGGCCGCGCAGATTGCCGAGGCGCAGCGCATCACGAAGATCGTGTGTGTGCAGAACCACTACAACCTGGTGCATCGCCACGACGACGCATTGATCGATGCGCTCGCGAAGCAGGGCATTGCCTACGTGCCGTTTTTCCCGTTGGGTGGCTTCACGCCGATTCAATCGTCGGAACTGTCGGAGCTTGCGAAGACGCTCGGTGCGACGCCGATGCAGATCGCGCTCGCGTGGCTCTTGCATCGCGCACCGAACATTCTGCTGATTCCGGGCACGTCTTCGGTTGGCCATCTGCGCGAAAACCTGCAGGCGGCGCAGTTGAAGCTGAGCGACGAGGTGCTCGACCGACTGGATGCGATCGGCGCTGAAAAGGGCTGAGGGTCGGCTTAGACATTGCGGCGTGGCTCAAATCGATGCCGCAATGAACTCCCGCAACCATTGATGTCCGGGATCGCGATGCACCCGCTCGTGCCATAGCATCGCCATCTCATAGCCCGGCACCTCGACAGGTGGCTCGACCATCCGCAGCGCGTGCGAGCCGCGCACGAGGCGTGCGGGCAGCATTCCCACGAGATCCGTGCTGGCGAGCACCGATTGCATGAACAGGAAGTGCGGCACTGACAGCACGACCTTGCGCGCAAGCCCCACCTTCGCGAGCGTCTCGTCGGTGACGCCGACAAAACCGCCGCCGTCGGGCGACACGATCACGTGTTCGAGCTTGCAGAACTGCGCCAGGGAGGGCCGGCGCTTCAGCTTCGGATGACCCGCGCGGCCGACCAGCACATAGCGCTCGGCAAACAGCACGCGGCGGCGCAAGCCTTCGGGCGCGCCTTCGCTCGTATGAAAGCCGATATCGATGTCGCCCAACTCAGCCTGGCGCGCGAGCCGCGGCGGCGCCGCCTCGACGATCGCGAGACGCGTGCCGGGGGCCACCGCGCGTAGACCGGCGAGCATCGGCAGGATGATCGTCGACTCCGCGTAGTCCGTTGCGGCAATGCGCCAGGTTTGCGTCGCCGCGGCTGGATCGAACGGCTTGGTGGGCGCGACCGCGCGTTGCAGCGCGTCGAGCGCTTCGCGTAACGGCTCGCGCAACGCCTGCGCTTTCGCGGTGGGCCGCATGCCGCGCGGTCCAGGCAACAGCAGCGGATCGCCGAACACGTCGCGCAGTTTCGCCAGATGAACACTGACCGACGGCTGAGACAAGCTCAGCCGTTCGGCGGCACGGGTCACGTTGTGCTCTTCGAGCAGCACGTCGAGCGTGACCAGGAGGTTGAGATCGAGCCTTCTGAGATTAACCACCGCAATACCTGACATGTTGGGAATTCATTTCCAATATACCCCGGCGATGTCTATCGTGACTGTTTTCAGCCACCAAGGTCCCATCATGAACGTGCTTATCATCTATGCGCATCCCGAACCGAAATCGTTGAACGGTTCGCTGAAGGACTTCACGGTCCGGCATCTGGAACGCGCCGGCCACACGGTCCAGCTGTCCGATCTGTACGCGATGAATTGGAAAGCGTCACTCGATGCAAACGATAGCAGCGAGCGTCACAACGGCGAGCGTTTCTTTCCATCGCTCGAATCGAAGCATGCGTTCGAAAACGGCTTGCAGAGCGAAGACATCGCGCGAGAACAGGACAAGCTGACGTGGGCCGATGCGGTGATCCTGCAGTTTCCGCTGTGGTGGTTCTCGATGCCGGCAATCATGAAGGGCTGGGTGGAGCGCGTCTATGCCTACGGTCTCGCGTATGGCGTCGGCGAGCATTCCGATGCGCGCTGGGGCGAGCGTTATGGCGAGGGCCGTTTCGCGGGCAAGCGCGCGATGCTGGTCGTCACGACGGGCGGCTGGGAGTCGCACTACAGCGCACGCGGCATCAACGGTCCGATCGACGACGTGCTGTTCCCCATTCAGCACGGCGTGCTGTATTACCCTGGCTTCGATGTATTGCCGCCGTTCGTCGTCTATCGCGCGAGCCGCGTCGACGAGGCGAAGTACGCCGAGCTCAGCGATGCGCTCGGGCGGCGGCTCGACGCTCTGTGGACGACGCCGCCGATCGCGTTCCGGCCGCAGAATGGCGGCGCGTATGCGATTCCCGCGCTCACATTGCGGGACGACCTCGCGCCGGGGCGGGTGGGATTTGCCGCACACGTCGACGATGAGGGCGTAGAGACAGCAACGGAAGCGGACGAAGCGACTGAAGCCTGACTGGAACGTATGTTTCGCTGAAATTTGGTTGTAAGTCGCCATTGCTAGAGTCGTCGACGGACATAGGCCGAGGCATACCGGGGCGGTTTTCTTCGGATGCCTGACGAATGTAAGCAGCCGTAAGCAAGCGCAAGGGCGATCCACCATGAACCCAGTCCATACGTTCTGGCTTATTTTGATGCTGATCGCCCCGCCGACGTGGGCGTTCCAGTCGCGCGTCGTCAATATTCCGAGCGCGGCGATGCATCGCACGTTCGAAGCAACCGTCGTGCTGCCCGACCAATACGCGCGTGGCAGCCAGGCGCCGCGCTTTCCGGTCGTCTACGTGCTGCACGGCTCCGGCGGCGATTACACGGACTGGACCGCGAATTCGCGTATCGGTAAGCTCGCCGACCGCTATCACGTGATTCTGGTGATGCCCGACGGCGGGCACGAAAGCTGGTATATCGATAGCCCGGTCGACCCGCGCAGCCGCTACGGAACCTACGTGGGCACCGAAGTGGTCGCCTATATCGACAGCCATTTCCGCACGATCGCGACGAAGCAGGCGCGCGCTATCACGGGCTTGAGCATGGGAGGATTCGGCGCGCTACGTATTGCGCTCGACCGGCCCGACGCTTTCGGCGCGGCGGGCAGCATGAGCGGCGCGGTGGACCCGCGCCGCAGCGAGGGTGAGCCGGGCATCGAACGTGTGTTCGGCGACCCGATGCAGTATGCGGACTTCTGGAATCGCGTAGCGATCGTCGCGAGTGCGGAAGATTTCGGCCGTGACCATATCGCGCTGACGATCGATTGCGGCGCGAGCGACTCGCTCGTGCAGTCGAACCGCCTGCTGCACGAGCGGCTCGTCGAACTCGGCGTGCCGCACGGTTACGCCGAGCGGCCCGGTGGCCATACATGGAAGTACTGGTCGAACGCGGTCAAATATCAGGTGTCGTTCTTTGCCGGCACGTTCCGGCAGGCGGCGCGCGACATGCGTGACGCGCGCGCCGCGGCCTGACTGGCGAACGGCTGCGAGGTTTAATCGATCCCGTGAAACACCGCGTCGTCCGGACCGAGGTAGGCCGGTGGGCGCCACGCGGCATCGCGCATCGAATGCTGGACCTGCTTGTCGACACCGAGCAGCACCGCGAAAATCGCCATCCGCACCGGGATGCCGTTGTCGGTTTGCCGGAAAATCGCGAGCCGCGAGTCGTGATTGAGATCGGTGCTCAGATCGTTCGCGCCGGGGCGGCTGTCGCGCGGCAGCGGGTGCATGATCAGCGTGTCGGCGCCGCACACGCTGTCGACGAGCGCCTGGTTGATCTGGAAATCGGGCGTGTAGCCCTCGAACGATTCGTTCGTGAAGCGCTCCTTCTGGATGCGCGTCGCGTACACGACGTCGGCGCCGCGCAGACCGGTGTGCAGGTCGTGCGTTTGTTCGATCACGTGAGCGTTGCGTGAGATCTGCTCGATGATGTAGCCCGGCATTTCGAGCATCGGCGGGGAGATCAGCGTGAATTTGATGCCGCGATACAGTGCCAGTAACTTCACGAGCGAATGCACGGTCCGTCCGTACTTCAGGTCGCCGACCAGCGCGATATGCGCGCCGTCGACGATCTTGCCGAGACGCGAAAACTCGCGCTGGATCGTGTAGAGATCGAGCAGCGCCTGGCTCGGATGTTCGCCGGGACCGTCGCCGCCATTGATCACCGGCACGTTGGTCGCGCGCGCGAATTCGGCCACCGAGCCTTGCTCCGGGTGGCGGATCACCAGCGCATCGACATAGCCGCTCATCACACGGCTGGTGTCGTAGATCGATTCTCCCTTCGCCATCGACGAAAACGTGAAGCCGGTGGTGTCGCACACCGAGCCGCCGAGTCGGCAGAACGCCGCGCCGAAGCTGACACGGGTACGCGTGCTCGCCTCGAAGAACAGATTGCCGAGCACCGCGCCTTCGAGCACGCGTGAGATTTTGCGGCGCTGCGCGATCGGCTGCATGATGTCGGCGACGCGAAACAGCGCCTCGACCGCGTCGCGCGAAAACTGATCGACCGACAGCAGTTGCGGTTTGCCCTCGAACAGCATCTGGCTCGCGAGTGATTGCGAATCTACGCTTTGCGTATATCCTTCCCCCGGCTCGCTGCTCGCGACGATCTCCGACACGAAGCGCTCGACGATTTCCGGCATCGCCCGCGATTCTTGCGAGTCGTCCGGCAGCAGCCACGTATCCAGCGCCCGGCGCGACACGCCGATACGGTTCGCGAACGTGTCGCGCGTCATGTTCAGGCGACGCATCGCATCGCGTAGGAAGGCTTGTTGCGGAACGCTCATCAGGGCACCTGTCGCAAATTTTGGGGCGAGGGAGTAAGGCAGCACAACGCGGTGATATACGCGGTGCGTATATTAGTTTGCCGCGTGCAGAAGTCAAGCGATTTTGTCGGCGGGCCGGCATGCGGCTCGACTTCGAGCTCTTCACGACGATGTCCGCGGGTGGGAGCGAAGCGATCGCGGCGTCGACGCATTGGCGGCCGAGCGTTTCGTCGCGCTGAATCTCGCGTTGAGGAGGGGAAGAGGTCAGACCAGATCGATCCCGTCAGCGTCGGCGTATGGGTATGCGCCCATGGGCAACCGGTCCAAACCGCGCTTCGCCTACGCGGTCATCATTCGCGCTCTGAGCATTTCGCCGAAGTCGTCGGCGCTGATCGGCTGGCCGAGCAGGAAGCCCTGCATCTCGTCGCACATCATCGAGCGCAGCTTGTCGAGTTGCGATTGCGTTTCGACACCCTCGGCGACCACGTCCATTTCGAGCGAGTGCGCGAGCGCGATGATTGCCGACACGATCGCGCTGCCCGCGGTGCCGTTCGCGTCGAGACCGTGGGTGAAGAAGCGGTCGATCTTCAACTGCTTCGCCCGGAAGCGCTGCAGATACGCGAGGCTCGAATAACCGGTGCCAAAGTCGTCGATCGAGATGTCGAAGCCGCACTGCTGGAACGCGCGGATCACTTCGACGGTGCGCGCGGCGTCCTGCATCGCGACGGTCTCGGTGATTTCAAACATGATCTGCTCGCACGCGACGCCCTCGGCACTGACGATGTCGAGGATCGTCTCGACGAGCTCCGGCTGCAGCAATTGACGCGGCGACAGGTTGATCGCCACCTTCATCGTCGGCAGGCCCTGTTCGATCCAGCCGCGAATGCGCCGGCAGGTTTCGCGCACGACCCAGTAGCCGATCTGCACGATCTGTCCGGAACGCTCGGCGACCGGGATGAATTCAAGCGGCGTCAGCGCGCCCAGCTCGGGATCGTGCAGACGGATCAGCGCCTCGGCGCCCGCGAGCGCGTCGCCGCCGCCATGAAACTTCGGCTGGAACATCAGCGAGAAACGATCGTTCGCGAAGGCTTCATGCAGCACCTGCTGGATCTTCAACGTGCGCGTCGCGGCCTCGTTCATCGCGCGTTCGAAGAAGCGGTAGGTGCCGCGGCCGGCGCGCTTCGCTTCGTACATCGCGGCATCCGCATGCTTGAGCAGCGTCTCGACGCTGTCGCCATCGCGCGGATAGAGCGCAATGCCGATGCTCGGCATCACCTGCAGCGGTTGTTCGTCGCTCCAGGTGCCCTGGCGCATCCGCTCGAGCACGCCGTCGGCGAGCGCAGCCGCGTCGGCGGCGGACCCGAGCTCCTCCGCGAGCACGACGAACTCGTCGCCGCCGAGCCGCGCGACGGTGTCGCTCGAACGCACGCATTGCTGCAGGCGTTGCGCGAACGCGGAGAGCACCGCATCGCCGGCCGAGTGGCCGAGCGAATCGTTGATCGTCTTGAAGCCGTCGAGATCCATGAACAGCACTGCGAACGTCGTACGCTGGCGGCGCGCGCCGCTAATCGCGCGTTCGATCCGCTCCGTCAGCGTCGCGCGGTTCGGCAGGCCCGTGAGCACGTCGAGCGTCGCGAGGCGCACGATCTGGCCGTTCAGCTTCGACACCGCGCCGAGCAGGAGGGTGGTACGCACGTCGAAGCGGGTCAGCATCAGCGTGACGATCAGGACCGCGAACGTGAGCAGGATCACCGAGGTGGCGAGCCATTGCGCGTGCATGCCGTTGGCCGCGCCGCAGATCGCGCCGGGCGCGAAGTCGGCGGCGGCCATGCCGGCGTAGTGCATGCCGCTGATGGCGATGCCCATCACCAGCGCCGCGGCGAGACGTTTGCTCGCGATATGGCGCTGCTGTTCGTTGCTGAGCGCGCGCGCCATCCACAGCGCGGCGCTCGACGCGCCAACCGCGATTGCGATCGAGGCCGCGAACCATCCCGGTCGGTAGTGGATCGCGGGCGCCATGCGCAGCGCCGCCATTCCGGTGTAATGCATGCCGGCGATACCGATGCCCATCACCACGCCGCCCGTCAGCAGCCGGCCCGGCGTCAGGCGCTGCTGGGTCGTCAAGGAGAGCGCCAGATACGAGGCGCCGATCGCGAGGGCCAGCGAACAGGCGGTTGTTGCGAGGTCGTAGCCGAGCGGGATCGGCAGCGAGAACGCGAGCATCGCGACGAAGTGCATCGACCAGATGCCGACGCCGAGCGCCAGCGCGCCGCCGAGCCGCCATGCATGCCGCCGGGGCGCCGTGGCGAGCAGAAAGATGCGGCCTGTCAGATTGAGCGCGGTGTATGACGCGAGGGTCGCGACCGCGAACGAAATCGTCACGAGCCAGAAATTGTAAGAACTCTGCATATTGGGTCCGCGCGGAGGAGTCCGGCGGACATGTTATCGGCAGTTTTTCAACTTTGTTGAACTTATTTGAGATTTGCTGTCACGGCACGAAACGGGTGCGCGGTCGTCGGCCGATGCCGCGCTGGAACGCGTGTGGGGTGCGGGCAGGCTATGCATCGGAGCGCGGATCGGACGCCGAATCGGCGTCGTGACGGCTCAGCGCGAAGCCCTCGTCGAGCCAGCCGGTGATGCCGCCTGCCATCAGCTTGACGGACCGCCCGAGCTGGGCGAGCCGCAGTGCGCCGCGCGCTGCACCGTTGCAGTGCGGGCCCGCGCAGTACGTAACGAACAAAGTGTCCAGCGCATAGGCCGCGAGCTTCGACGCGACGATCTTGCCGTGCGGCAGATTGAGCGCGCCCGGCAGGTGTCCCTGCGTGAACAGCGCGGGACTGCGTACGTCGAGCAGCACGAAGCCGGGCGCGCCGCTCGCTAGCGCGGCGTGGACGTCGGCGCAATCGGTTTCGAAGCGCAGCGACGCGTGAAAGTGCGCGAGCGCCGCGGCGCTGTCGGCGGCGGGGATCGTGGTGACGGCGTTCGGGGCGGCGGTGTGTTTGTCGTAAGTCATGGCAAGGAACGGTTGAATTGACGAGTGGTCTGGCGCGCGCGTTTCAGGCCCGACGATTGTGGCGCGTGGCGGGGCGACGGATAAGTGGCGTGATCGTCAATCTTCGGTAACATCGCGCCATGCACAATCATCTCGTCGTCGCGCTGGCCTACGACCGGCTCTGCACCTTCGAATTCGGCTGCGTGACCGAACTGTTCGCGCTCGAGCGGCCCGAACTCGGCGTGCCTTGGTATCGCTTCGCGGTCTGCGCGGGCGAGCCCGGTCCGATCCGCGCGGCGGGCGGCATTACGCTGGCCGCGCCGTACACGCTGAAGCTGCTCGCGAGCGCCGACACGATCGTGATTCCGGGTTGGCGCGATGCCGACGAAGTGCCGCCGGCCGCGCTGCTGCGCAAGCTTCGCGCGGCCTACGAGCGCGGCGCGCGGCTCTGTTCGATCTGCTCGGGCGTGTTCGTGCTGGCGGCGGCCGGCGTGCTCGACGGCAAGACCGTGACCACCCACTGGCGCTACGCCGACAAGTTGCAGCAGCGCTATGCGCACCTGCGCGTGCAACCCGATGCGCTGTATGTCGATGAAGGTCAGGTGATCACGTCGGCGGGATCGGCGGCCGGGCTCGACATGCTGCTGCATCTGGTGCGGCGCGATCATGGCAGCGCCGTCGCGAATCGGGTCGCGCAACGGCTCGTGGTGCCGCCGCATCGCGAGGGCGGCCAGGCGCAGTTCGTGCCGCGCCCGATGCCGCACGACGAAGGCGGGCGTGTCGCGAAGCTAATGGACTGGCTGCGCAGCCATGCGGCCGAGCCGCATACGCTGCGCTCGCTCGCCGGGCGCGCGGCGATGAGCCCGCGCACGCTGCAACGGCAGTTCCGCGACGCAACCGGCATGGCGCCTTATGAATGGCTCGTCAGGGAACGCGTCGCCATCGCGCGTGAGTTGCTCGAAGCCGCGACGCCGCTGCCGATGGCGCGTGTCGCCCAGCTGGCGGGGTTCGGGTCCGAGGAATCGCTGCGGCGGCATTTTCGCCGGCTCACGTCGACGAGTCCGGGCATGTACCGGCGCAGGTTCGGTGGGCAAGGGTGCTAGTCGCGAACTGCCCGCGACGCTTATCATGCAGGCGGATAGGCATGCATCGTCGTCGTAGTCGTTTCAGTCCGCCAGCGTTCCCAGACTCTCAGCAAAAGAAAAAACGCGCGCCATGCCAAACGTACTGAATCATGCCGAGCTCGTGTTTCTGCTGTCGTTCATATCGATGTGGTTGGCGGCGCGCATCGGCGCCACGATATTGCGGCGCGTCGGAACCATCGCCGACGATGCCCGCGACGACTTCAGCGTGATCCAGACCGCGACGTTGACGCTGCTCGCGCTGATCATCGGCTTTACGTTCTCGATGGCGGTCGGCCGCTACGACCTTCGCGAACATTATGAGGAAGAGGAGGCGAGTGCGATCAGCACCGCCTACCTGCGCGCCGACCTGCTCCCCGCCGCCGATGCGGCCGCCGTCCGCGCGTTGCTCGTCAAGTACCTCGACGTGCGCGCGCTGTTCTACACGACACGCGATGCGCGGGAACTCGACAGAGTCGACGCGGACACCACGCGCCTGCAACAGGAAATGTGGACGAGGGTCAGGAATGCAGCGGTCGCTCAACCGACGCCGATCACGGCGCTCGTGGTGAGCGCGATCAACGACGTGCTGAACACCCAAGGCTACGCGCAGGCCGCGTGGTGGAACCGCATCCCGTATGCAGCATGGGGGTTGATGACGCTCATCGCGATTGGCGCGAATCTTCTGGTCGGCTACGGCGCGCGAGCACTGACGGCCGGCGCTGGCTTGCTGCTGGTCGTGCCGCTCGTGGTGGCGCTGGCGTTTTCGCTAATCGCCGATATCGACAGCCCGCGTGGCGGCATGATCCATGTGCGCCCGGTCGATCTGCAGGCGCTGGTGAGTTCGCTGCATCCGAGGTGAACCCGCATCGAATTCGCGGTGCGCCGAACTCACGGCAGCAGGCATGGCGCTCACGACGAGCTGGCTCATCCAACGGAACCGCTATGTCCGATATCACAAACATCATCGCCAGTTTCAACGCCGGGCGCGACCCCGAACGGCTCGCGATGAAATACAAAGCCATGCGCGGTTCGCCGTTCGTGTTTCTGCGCGGCACCTGTCATCTGTTCTACGAGCGTCTGCCGCGCGCGAAGGTGCTCGACGATGCGCCGCACGTGTGGATCTGCGGCGATATGCACTTCGAAAACTTCGGCAGCTACAAGGGCGACAATCGCCTCGTCTACTTCGACAACAACGACTTCGACGAAGCCTGTCTTGCGCCGGCTTCCTACGAGCTCGTGCGTCTGTTGACGAGCGTGCTGGTTGGCGCGGCCGATCTCAAGCTGAGCCGCGCCGAGGCGCTCGCGCTTTGCCATACCGCGCTCGATGCCTACAGCGCCGCGCTCGCGGACGGCAAGTCGCGCTGGATCGAAGCGGAGACCGCGACCGGCATGGTGCGCGATCTGTTCGTCGCGCTCGCCAGCCGCACGCGCGCCGCGCATCTGGACCGCCGCACTGTGCTCAAGGGCAAGACGCGCATGCTGAAGGTCGACGGCAAGAAAGCGCTACCCGTCAGCGACGAACGGCGCGCGGCGGTCGAGCAGTTCATGCAGCGATTCGCGCTGACGGAGCCGAACCCCGAGTTCTACCGCACGCTCGATGTCGCGCGGCGCATCGCGGGGACTGGCAGCCTGGGTGTCGATCGTTATGTGATTCTGGTCGAGGGCAAAGGCTCGCCGGATGGCAATTACCTGATCGATCTGAAAGAGGCGCTGCCGTCGTCGGTGAGTGCGCACGTGAAGGTAACGCAGCCGAAGTGGCAGACCGAGGCGCAGCGGGTCGTCGAAGTGCAGCGGCGCAATCAGGCGGTCTCGCAGGCGTTTTTGCACGCGGTCGAATTCAACCAGCGCTCCTATGTGCTGCGGAGTTTGCAGCCGTCGGAAGATCGTGTCGCGCTTGCCGACTGGGGCGGCAAGCTGCCGCGGCTCGAGGAAGTGATCAACAACATGGCCCAGTTGAGCGCGTGGGCGCAACTGCGCAGCGGAGGACGGCAGAAGTCGGCGATTGCGGATGATCTGATCGCGTTTGGCAGTCGGCGCGATTGGCAAATGCCGTTGATCGAGCTTGCGGCGCAGTGCGCGGCGCAGGTCGCGGCGGATTGGAAGGCTTATCGCGAAGCTTATGATCGAGGGGCTTTTGAGGCGAGCGGCACGGGCAAGTGAAGCGTTGTCTGGACGCCGGCGCGGACAACGAATTCTTGCGGGAAAGAAACGCGCGTCACTCCGGTGGCATCTGCGACGCACTGGTTTGCGGCTCGCAAGGCAAAGCCGCATCATTGCTTCAGCCATCGGATTCGCCAAACGGGAACCGGGCCAAATAGCGTGTATAGTGAGGCATCCCTTTGTCGGAGAGCGTTGTCATGTCGGTACTGCAACTGGGCTCCTACAAGGGGTTCGAACTTTATCCATTGGTCTTTTCGCGCCCGTTCGCCCGGTTTGACGCGCATTCCAGGTATTCGGAAGGCTACGACGTTGCGGTACGCATTTGTCGTGTCGGAGCAAGCGATAGCCGTGTGTTTCGGCTTCAGTTGCGAGACTCCGTCGCCGACTTCGGAGTCGCTAGAAGGACTGCCTATCAACGCGGCAGGGACATCATCGACGGAAAGGTCGATGGCGCATCCGTTGCCGACTTATAACCAGCTCACCTATCAACAGCGACGAAAATCATCAACATGATGGATGTGCGGTGAACCGCGTTGTTCGAGGCGAGCTCAAGGATTGATTTGACTACGATAACTCCGAAGGTAGATGAACCGCTTGAGGTCGCGCTGCGCCGCTTCCGTAGAGCCATAGAGCACACCGGTTTGATCAAGGAACTGCGAGCTCGGATGTCTTATGAGAAGCCGACGGCCGAACGCAAGCGTAAGAAGGCAGTGGCTGTCGCCCGTCAACGACAACGCATTCGGCGGTCGAAACCGCCAAGGAAACTGTACTGAGCGGGTTCGGTTTGCGTCCCGACGGAGCGCCGCGAGCGGGAAACGGCTGCGTCGGGCAATGTCCTCAGTCGGACGCCGAAGACAGTCGTTTGACCGTTCGCACGCAAAGTGTTAAAGTCGTGGCGAAGTTCAAGAAGTCTGAGTGCTGCTCATCAATAGTCCCGTTCCCCTCCGCGGTATTCGTTGTCCATTCCCTCCTTGACGCTTCTTCTGCTCCTCGCCGGAGCTAACTTTATTTATTTTCTCAAGGATTCTTCATGGATACCGGTACTGTAAAGTGGTTCAACGACAGCAAGGGCTTCGGCTTCATTACCCCCGACAATGGCGGCGATGACCTCTTTGCTCACTTCTCCGAGATTTCGGGCGACGGTTTCAAGAGCCTCGCTGAAAACCAGAAGGTAAGCTTCGAAACGAAGCGTGGCCCCAAGGGTCTTCAAGCCGCCAATATCAAGCCGTTATAACGGATAACAGGTCCGGTGTCCCCGCGAGGACCCGGACTGCAGCTTTCGTCTTCGTGGCACCCGCCTCCCACTCCCTGGCGCTTTCCTGAAGCGCCAGTCTCGTCGCCAGACACTATCCCTTCTGGCGCCAGCGACGCACGCAATCCCCAACGCAAATTGCCGCGCCCTTGATGGCGCCGTGTGCAGTCGCGCATCGAAAATTAAAATGCAAAAAACACCTATTGAGAATTACCACGGCTACGCCGTTCACCCATCCGCGCACCGCATGTCTGACGGTTATTTCTCGTCGAACCTGGTGCTCGAGCGACCGTGCACATCGTCCGGAACGGCGCGCTACCAGTTCTATTCGCTCGAATATTTCTCCGACGAGCACGAAGCGATTCGTCACTCGCACCGGTGGGCGCACAAATGGATTGACGGTCGCGGCTGAGCGCCCTTGGTCCTACACCGCCGCAACACGCTTTCATTCGATCCGCTCAACCCATTGACTGCGCCAACCCGGTGCCTCGAACGGATCCGCAAAATACTGGGTCTCGTGGACGACCTTGCCTCCGCGGAACTCCATCATGCTGACCGTGTACGCGATACGCCCCTGATAGTTGATGGTGTACTCGGTTATCCAGAGATTGCCGTCGCCTTGAATTCGCCTGACGTCGAAACCCGATGGCTTGCCGGGATGATGAGCGCGCAGTGCCTGCAAATTGATTCGGCCGCGAATTCGCTCGCCTGATTGGGGGTAGTCGCAGATCGCATCGTCATCGTAGATAGCGTGCTCGGCGTCGAGATCGCCGTCCGCCGACGCTCGCCAGTGTGCGTTCAAGGCTTCACGCAGGGCTTCTTCGTTCATGCAGTGTCTCCAGATCCAGGTGTGCAATCGACCGGCCGCAAGTGGTGGCCGCATCGACATTCTCCCCCTAGCGGCATAATCCGCGTCGTAATTGACCTTCCGAAGCCGGTGGAATGCGCTCGCCTGCAACGTTGCTCGCCGGGGTCACGTCATTCGGACTGCCGGCCCGCTCCTGACAGCCGAGACAGCCGCTTGCCGTTCCCTTTCTTGTGAAGTCTCCGAAGAGAAGGCGAGCGCTCAGTGAGCATCGGTGACATTTCATTCTCCGCATGCCGCGCGCCCACGAACTGCTGCCTGAATTGAACCGGTGTCATGTCTTTCGCGGCTTTGAACTGCCGATTGAAATTCGCCACGTTCGAAAATCCGGACCGCGTCGCAATGACGGAAACGGGCGCTAGCGTTTCCGTCAACATCCGGCACGCGTGTCCGATTCGCACGCGCGTCACGTATCGCCCGACGCTCTGGCCAAGATGCTGCGTGAAATGCCGCGTCAACGAGCGCTCGGAAAGCCCCGACGCCTTGGCAAGCGCAGAAAGTCGAAGCGGATGCGCGAACTGCGTTTCGATCAACGCGAGCACGCGGTTGATCTGATCGGATTCATGGCCAGTCGGCGCGCCGGACCGCGCATCGAATGCGCTCGGGGACGTAAGCGGCGTGGCGGGAAGCTGCGACAGCAAATCCAGCACGTCGAGCACCGCCTGCAAGCGTTCGCGCGGTTTGTCGGACAGCAGGCGCTCGAGGTGTTCGCGCATGCGCGTCCCGGCACCGTCCCCGAACGCGAGGCCACAGGCCGCTCTGCGCAACACGTCGCATAGTCCGTTGTATTCGGGGCAGACATCGGCGAGTCGCCGCACCCACGCGCCGTCGAACCATACGACGATCGCGACTTGCGGGTGCGCCGCGTCGATCGAGCGGTTCGAGGCCCACGTGTGCGGCAGATTCGGCGGAACCAGCACGAGATCGTCGGCGCCGTAACTCGCGACGGAGTCTCCGATATACCGCTTGCCCTGACTGTTCATCGTCAGCGTCAGCTCGTACTCGGGATGGTGATGCCATTCGAAAGGGATGCGGGACAGCCGGCGGTGGTAAACCCTGACCGAACAGTCCCGACCAAAATCCACGTGCTCTAAAGCGGCTTTCATGTCCGGAATCGTCAAATCTTTGACCGGATAGTATCACGCGGGCGTCGCTCGTTCGCGTACGCTTCATGCATCAGAAACCACATGGAAACGATGCAATGGCCTTGCAAATCGACGACCTGCCGGCAGCCATCCGTCGCGCGAAGCGCGAACTCCGCGAGATGCTGCCGAGCTACCGTGAAGTGTTCGCCGACGTCGAAGCGGCGATGACGAAAGAGGCGGAGCGAATCGCCACGCTGCGTGAGCGCGACGAGCCGGTCATTCCGGAAATCCAGTTCGCCGACATCGTGGCGAACCGCATCACCGACGAGCAGATCGCGTCCGTCAAGGCACGCGGCGCCTGTGTGATCCGCAACGTGTTCGACCGGTCTCGCGTCGAGCAATGGGATCAGGACATCGCCGAATACGTCGAGCGCAACAACCTCGACGCAAAGCTGCTGAATCGCGCGGAAGACAAGTACTTCGGTCAGCTCGCCTCGAGCAAGCCGCAAATCTACGGTGTGTACTGGTCGAAACCGCAGGTGCTCGCGCGGCAGTCGACCGAGCTCACGCAGGCCCGCGTGTTTCTGAACCGGCTGTGGCGCACCGAAAGCGAAGGGGGCGTGCATTTCGATCCGAACCATGTGCCGGTGTATGCCGACCGCCTGCGTCGTCGGCCGCCCGGGTCGGAATCGCTCGGCTTGTCGGCGCATTGCGACGGTGGTTCGGTGGAGCGCTGGATCGAGTCGAATTTCCGCAAGGTGTATCGCCACGTGTTCTCGGGCCGCTGGCGCGACTACGATCCGTTCGATGCCGCATGGCGAACCGAGGTCGAGGAGATCGCTTCGCCGGCCGTCTGCTCGATGTTCCGCACGTTTCAAGGCTGGACCGCGCTGACGCCGCAGGGTCCCGGCGACGGCACGCTGCAATTGGTGCCAATGGCGAACTCGATGGTCTACATCCTGATGCGCGCGCTTCAGGATGATGTTGCCGAAGACGATCTGTGCGGAGCGATGCCCGGTCGCGCGCTGTCGATCAAGGCCGAATATCATGCGCCGCTGTTTCATGCGCTGTCGTCGATTCCGCTGATGCAGGCGGGCGACACCGTGTTCTGGCACAGCGACGTCATTCACGCGGTCGAGGACGCGCATCGCGGCAACGGCTATAGCAACGTGATGTATATCGCTTCGCTGCCGGCCTGCGCGAAGAACGATGCGTATCTGAAGCGGCAGCTGTCGAGCTTTCTCGATGGCAACAGCCCGCCGGATTTTCCGGCCGATCACTTCGAAGTCGATTTCGTCGGGCGCGCGACGGCAGACGATCTCACTGAGCTTGGCCGTTCTCAAATGGGCTTCGGTTTGTGAGCGAAGGATCTGGCCGCCTCGGGATCGGGAGTAGAACTTGCTGCTAGATCGGTCACAGCAACGAAATTAGGAGGACCGGCCATGGCCACCACACCGAACAAAGACGACAACCCGATACGGCCCGATCAGTCCGACGTCGTGCAGACGGATTTGCCCGACGTCGGTCCGTCGCAGGACCCGGATGAGCCGCCGCTCGATCCCGACCTCGACCCCGATCGCGAGGACGACAAGCCGTAGTCGAGCGCATTCGCCCGAATGATCGCGATGGGCGAGGCCCAATGCTTGACTTTCATTGGATAGCCAGCGGCGAGGAGCGACGGCAATGCAGCCACGCAGTCGCCAGGCGATTTGCGTCGCATCGCCTCGCTCCCCTTATAATCCGGCATGACTTCCACTCCCCATGCAGCCACCCGACGAGCGGAACCGCCCACGCGATTCATCGGTTTGCCGATTCCGCGCACTTCAGCGGCCGTTTCGCCTTCCACGCATTTTGAACGCACGCGCCACGAGCCGCACTGGCCGGTCGTATGAAAATACCGAAACGGCTTGCGCCGCTGCTCGACGAGGGACTCATCGACGAGGTGATCGGCCAGTTGATGAGCGGCAAGGAAGCAACGGTCTACGTCGTGCGCAGCGGCGACTCGATGCGTTGCGCAAAGGTCTACAAGGACGCGAAGCAGCGCAGTTTCCGGCAGGCCGCGTCGTATCGGGATGGCCGCAAAGTCAAGAACAGCCGGCAGGCGCGTGCGATGGAAAAAGGCACGCGCTATGGCCGCCAGATGCAGGAAGAGTTGTGGCAAAACGCCGAAGTCGATGCACTCTTCCGGCTCGCCGACGGGGGCGTGCGAGTGCCGCGACCCTATATTTGTACCGATGGCGTGTTACTGATGGAACTGGTGGTCGACGCAGCGGGTGACGTCGCGCCACGCCTGAGCGACGTCGATCTGACCGAAGCGCGCGCCCTCGAACTGCACGCTCTGTTGCTCAACCAGGTTGTCCGCATGCTCTGCACCGGTGTAATTCACGGCGACCTCTCCGAATACAACATCCTGCTGGCAGTGGATGGACCGGTGATCATCGACCTGCCTCAGGCCATCGACGCAGCCGCCAACAACGAAGCCGCGTCGATGCTCAAGCGTGACGTCGACAACCTGGCTGCGTACTTCGGACGGTTCGCACCGCAACTTCTCAGCGCGGATTACGGTACGGAGATCTGGGCGTTATTCGAAGCCGGCGGGCTGCACGTCGATGTCAAATTAACCGGCCGCATCGAACTCGACACGCGACCTGTCGACCTCGATGGCGTGCTGCAAGAACTCGAAGAGACACGTCTTTACGAAGACGCGCGAGTGCGGCGACAACAGGACATGGCAGGGTAGTCCTGCGCCCCTCGCCGTCGACCCGCAGGAACCGGACGATTGAATTCAGACGGCGCCTGGAGCAAGCGTCTTAAAAAGCAAACGTGGATCGAAGGGTTTTTCGCAGCGGGGATATCCGGCGTACGCGGGGTCGAGCGCGTCCGCCCCGTATCCGGTCGTAAAAACAAAACGGACGCCGCGCTCGGCGAGCCAGTCGGCGATCGCGTATGACTTTTCGCCGTGCAGATCCACATCGAGTACCGCGCCGTCGAATTCGTCCTGATTGGCTTTGACGTATGTCAGCGCCTGGTCGAACCAACCAATCGGCCCTACGACCTTTGCCCCGGCCTCTTCGATCAGGCCGCACAGCGCCTGCGCGACGGAGAAGTCGTCCTCGACGACAAGTATCCGGCGTCCCCGTAGTTCCGTACCCTGTCCCATCCGTCCCTCAAGTCTCGTCATCAGCAAAGCGGCGCTTTCGCTCGAAAGGCATTTCGATCCGGCATGCAACACCTTCGTCACCGAAAACCATTTGTGCCTTCGCCCGCAACGAATACGCCAACGCCTGTTCGATCAACTGTCGTCCGTATCCACGCTTCGAAGATTCGGGCGGGACGGCAAGACCGCTCTCCCGCCAGTCGAACACCAGCAAGGACTGGTCCTGCTGTACGTTTTCAACGCGCCACCTGATATCGAGCCGGCCCTGGTTGTCTTTCAGCGCCCCGTACTTCGTTGCGTTCGTCGCGAGTTCATGGACGGCCAGCGCGATGTTCTGTACACACTCGAGACCGAGCGGAACGCTCGGACCGGTGACAGTAATATTGTCAGCGTCGACCCCGGCAATCGTCTCGATCTCCATGCGCACGATATCGCCCAGATCGATACGTTCGCTCGTGGCCTTTCCAAGCAGGCCCTGCAGACGTCCCAGCGCACGCAATCGCGAGATAAAAGACTCGAGCTGCGGCTCTTTCTGCAACGTCTGCCGCGCGATCGACTCGACCAGAGCGAGGAGATTGCGTGTGCGGTGCTGGAGTTCCGCAATGAGCATCTTCTGGCGGGTCTCGGCCTTGGTAAGGCCTGTGATATTGAGAAACGTGACTACGACCCCTTCCGGTCGACGGTCACCGTTCCGGTAGGGCGCGAGACGCACCAGATAATTGGTCGCCTTATCGTTGGTATCGATACGGCGTTCGATCACGCCGCCTTCGTTCACCGCGCGCGCGATGTCGCGGTCCAAGTGTGGCATGTGCAATTGACTCGCCAGATCAGTGATGGGTCGCCCACGGTCGACCGGGCGGATATTGAACACTTCCGTCATGGCCGGCGTGAAGCTGCGAATCACCAGATGCTTGTCCAGAAACACCGTGGCGACCGCCGTGCTCTCGAACAGGTTCTGCAGATCGCTGTTCGCGCGATCGAGCGCTTCGATCTTTCCGTTCAGTTCGCCGTTGACCGTGTGCAGTTCTTCGTTGAGCGAGACCAGTTCCTCCTTCGACGCTTCCAGCTCTTCGTTGGTGGACTGCATCTCCTCGTTGACCGAAACCAGTTCTTCGTTAGACGACTTCAGCTCCTCCAGCGCGGTCTCGTATTCTTCGATCGTGGATTGGAGGCGCTCGCGCGTTTCGCGCAGTTCCTGTTCCATCTGCACGGCCGTCCCGTCATGAGCGGCATGCGCGCGACTCAACGCTTCTTCACGACTCAGGACCGGCCCCTGATCAATGAATAAAATCAGGTAAAGCGGCTCAACGCCGGGCCGGCTGCTCAGCGGCTCGATCGTGACAGTGACGATTTGTACGCGACCGTCGTCTTCCTCGACGGGTATGCCCTCATGTGTTACCGGACGCCCGGACTCCACGGCTTCCCGGAACACAGTGCGCAGTTCGAGGCGGATGCCCTTTCGCGCCATGCTAAATATCTGCCGCGAGGGCATCCCAGCGGGCGGTTCAAGATATTTGCCGGTGCGCGCGGAGTAATACGTGACCTCACCGTCACGATTGACCAGCACATGGGGCGGGGAAAATCGCTCCAGCACGTGTGCGTCAACCATCTGGCGAAGGGCCGCGCCGCCGGCTTCTGCGCGCCGCGCCGCCAAGTCGCCCGCGTGTCCCGCGCGCATCGATGGGACCATGAGCGGCAGGCGCGCGTGCGGCGCCGCAACCGAGCGGCGACGGAAGATGCGATGCTTTTTCTCGACCGGCGCAAAGAGGTCCTCGAACTGGCTGACACTTTCCGAGGTGCCAAGAAACAGGTAGCCGTCGGGGCGCAACGCGTAGTGAAACGTCGGAATGACCTGCCCCTGCACGTCCTGGCCGAAATAGATCAGCAGGTTGCGGCAGGACACCAGATCAATTCGTGAAAAAGGCGGGTCACGAATGACGCTATGTGGGAAGAAGATGCACAGGTCGCGCACCTCTTTGGCCACGACATAGCTCGCACCGTCGGGAACGAAGAAACGGTCGCGGCGCTCCGGGGATACGCCCTCGAGCGACTGCCTGGGATATTTGGCGGCGCGCGCGACCGCAAGTGCATGTTCGTCGATATCGCTGGCGAAGATCTGCACCCGGGGCGCAATGGGAAGCTTGTCCATGTGTTCGCGCAACAGGATACCCAGCGAGTAAACCTCTTCGCCGGTCGCACAACCTGGCACCCATATGCGTACTACATCGTCCGCGCCGCGCTCTTCGAAGAGACTCGGGATCACCAATTTCGCGAGGTTCTCAAAAGCTTCCGCGTCGCGAAAGAAATTGGTCACGTTTATCAGCAGGTCGCGGAACAGTGCGCCGACTTCCTGGGGATCGTGTTGCAGGCGTTCGACGTACGCGTCCACTGCTTCGACCTGGATCACCTGCATACGGCGCTGCACGCGACGCATGAAAGTCTTGGTCTTGTAGCCACTGAAGTCGTGGCCAAGCTGGCTTCGCAGGATGCCGTAAATTTCCTTACGCGCGTCGTCGAGCTGTTGCTGGTCCGCCGCATTCCTCGCAATGGACGCAATATCGTCCAGCACATAGGTGCTACGGGCAAACTCAGCAAGCTTCGCGCCCATCTGTTCGACAGGGACGGCAAAGTCGATGAGGCCTGTGGCGATCGCGCTCTCGGGCATGCTCGGATGCTGAGGCCCGAAGCCGTCGGCAATCTGCGCCATGGTGAGACCACCATGTTCCTTGACCGCCTTGACCCCGAGCGTTCCGTCGGAGTCGCCACCGGACAGGACGATGCCTACCGCCAACTCGCCCCGGTCGTTGGCCAGTTCGCTGAAAAAGATATCAATGGGCTTGCGTTCGCGCCGGCCCGTCTGTTGCGCGCGAACCCGGAGATGGGCATTCTCGATGCCGAGAATGACATCGGATGGCAGCACGTAGACGTTGTTTATTTCCACCTGCATACCGTCCGCCGCCACATGAACCGGCAGTGCCGTGTATCGTGCCATGATCTCGTGCAGCAGACTTTCGCGCTCCGGGCCCAGATGCGTCACGATGATCAGGGCGACACCGGGGTCAGCGGGCAGTCCGCGAAAGAAGCCGTCGAGCGCTTCTATCCCTCCCGCAGAAGCGCCGACGCCGGCAACGGGAAACCTCAACAGGGCACTCATGAGCCGCTCCGCCGCAGTTGCGCCGCGCCATGTGGGGTGACCGGTCCGCTGCCTGTGTCGGTCGACTTGGCAACGTCCCCGTTGGACGGCTGCGGGTCCGAAAACTGCGTTTCCAAAAGCCTAAGCGCTTGTCGGACTACCTCGCTCGCGGTGCGATATCTGCCGGAGGCTACCTGCTCGGCGACGAACTCACACAGGTGTTCCGTCAGCGACACACTCACCGCGTATTTGCTCGACATTGTTGATCCTTCGAAGGGTATGGATCGAGGGTACTACCTTGTCACACCCGCGTCTATCGGCGCATGTCGGCACGAAACGGCAACTTCGTTACCCACGTCAGGCGCCACCCGAGCGGTAGCTGGCAAGCAATGCAGAGCAGCGCTCGCGCAGGAAGGCATGCAACGCGTTGATCGCCGGGGTCAGTTGCGCACGGTGAGCACAAATCAAGTGCAGCGGCGAAGGCTCGCAATACTCCGGCGGAAATAACTCCACCAGTCGCCGTGCCTTCAAATCGTCGATGAGGTCCAGTCGCGACTTATAGACGAGGCCTTCTCCGGCTATCGCCCAGCGACGAACCGCATCCGCATCGTCGCTGATGCGATTGCCCGTCACTGCCACGGTGCGTTCGCCGCCAGGCGGGGTAAAGCGCCAGCGTTCATGGATCTGCTCGCTCCAGACATACCGAAGACAGTTGTGCCGCCGCAGGTCGTCAACTTTAGCCGGTGCGCCATGCCGTTCGACGTACGCCGGTGCGGCGCACAACGCGCGTCGGTTGTTGTCGACCAGCTTCATCGCCAGTAGAGACGAATCAGGCAGCGCCCCATAGCGCACCACGGCATCCAGCGGCTGCCGGATGAGGTCCGCCGCACGGTCGCTCATTTTCAGGTGCAGCGACAAACCCGGGTGCCGGTGCTGAAATTCATCCAGCCACGGCAACAGCAGGTTGCGTCCAAAGTCAGACGGAGCGGACAACCGCAGAGGACCGGACAATGCGCCGCGGCCGTTCGCTAACGCCTGTTCGCCTTGCTCGCGCGCGCCAACCATGATTCGCGCGTGAGGCAGATAGCGCTCCCCGGCCTCCGACAGCTGCATGCTGCGCGTCGAACGCGTGAACAGGCGGGCGTCCAGCGCCTTTTCGAGCCTCTGCACCGAAGCGCTCGCATGTCCGGGTGCGATGTTGAGCTGGCGTGCCGCCTCCGAGAAGCTGCCGGCGTCCACCGTGTGCACGAAGATCTCAATGTCATCCAGCCGGATCATTTTCATCGAAATGCGGAAAGTGTTTGGGCGCAGCGGGTGTTTATCCGCATATCGCCGAAAGATACCATAGCCGCAATGCAACGTCGGAGATCACTTGTATGAAAGCGATTGGCTTCTATCGGAACCACCCCATCGACCACCCGCAGGCACTTCAGGACATCGAACTGCCGACGCCGGAACTGCGCGACCACGACCTGCTGGTGGAAGTCAAAGCGGTATCGGTCAACCCCGTCGATACCAAAATCCGGCGCCGTGGCGATATTCCGGAAGGCAGTGCGCGCATCGCCGGCTGGGACGCAGCGGGAATCGTCCGCGCTACCGGTCCGTTGGCCACGCGCTTCAAGTCAGGCGACCGAGTGTGGTACGCCGGTGACATTACGCGGCCGGGCTGCAACAGCGAACTGCACGCAGTGGACGAACGCGTCGTCGGACCCATGCCGACATCGCTGGACTTCGCGCAAGCCGCGTCGTTGCCGCTGACAGCGATCACGGCCTGGGAGCTGCTGTTCGATCGTCTACGTGTTCACGCTGCCGAGCCAACCGACGACAACGTGCTGCTGGTAATAGGGGCAGCTGGCGGCGTCGGCTCCATTCTTACCCAACTGGCGCGCGAGCTGACTGGCGTGACCGTCGTCGGCACCGCCTCGCGACCGGAAACCCGCGAGTGGGTGCTGGCTCATGGTGCTCACCACGTTCTCGATCACCGTCAGCCTTGGGCGCCCCAATTGGCCGCGCTCGGCATCGAACACGTCACCCACGTTGCCGGTTTGAACGACAGCGCCAGCTATGTGCCGCAAATCGCCGCGGTGCTGCGCCCGGAGGGCCAGTTCGCACTGATCGACGACCCGGTGGGGCTGGATATCGGGCCGTTCAAGGCGAAATCGATTTCGATTCACTGGGAACTCATGTACACCCGCGTGATGTTCACCACCGGCACCATCGCACGCCAACACGCGTTGTTGCGCCGCGTGGCGCAGCTGGTCGATCGGGGCGACCTCAAGCACACCCTGACCCGACGCATTGACGGCATCAACGCCGCCGGTCTGGCCGAGGCGCATGCACTGGTCGAGGCGGGCAACATGATCGGCAAAGTCGTCGTCGCCGACCGCTGAACTTTCTGACAACGAGCATCAACATGACATTACCGATCATCAGCGCGGCAACGATCAGCCTCGACGCCGCGCAAGCATTGCTGGCCGAGGCGCGCCGCGCCTGCGCAGCGCGCGGATTCGCCGCGACCATCGCAATTACCGATGCGGGAGGTCACCTGCGCGCATTCGAGCGCGCGGATGCCGCCCCATTCCTGACGGCTGACGTTGCCATCGACAAGGCATGGACCGCCGCCTCGTTCGGCATCGCCACGCATCAATGGAACCAGTACATGGCCGAACCCGCGATTGCCCCGCTGGCGCACCATCCGCGTCTGACGCCGGTCGGCGGTGGGGTACCACTTTTCCATGAAGGGCGTTTGGTGGGGGGCATCGGCGTTTCTGGCGGAACCTCGGTGCAAGACCATGAGGCCGCCGAGGAGGCGCTGCGTAATTTAGGGTTTGTGTGATGAGCCGGGACTGCCAAAGGGCGCTGTGGCAACCGCCTGTCGAGCCGTGCGGCGAGCCTTAAGCTGCCGCCGAGACGGGTCCGCAGAAATTCACCTGCTACGCTGCCGTTCTGGTCCGGCCCTCCGCCGGACGGCTTGCCGCCACAGGTTCTTCCCCTGCTGTCCTCGCGCGTAACGTAACCCTGGTGAGCGTACGCAAAGAACGGCGCGGTGACACCCCCAACGCTCCCGCAGTAGGCCGTCCTCTGGTAGCGGAGTTGGGGAGCCGCGCTGAAGTCGTTACCCGGGTTCCAACCGTTCCATGGTGGGCCGTGCGCACGCGGGCGGCGGACAAAAGTCTCTCACCGCTTGCCACCTCACGGCGCTTTGTTCGCCTTGATGCGCCTCGCATCACGCTCGGCCGGATGTCAGAAACCCCTCCAGACAAACCCGGATTGCTGCGGTGATTCGCCCGCTGCTATCGTTCGCTGGTCAGTGTGGAAGCGCTTCCACTCAAGCGTTCACCGCAGGCTCGAACGGGAGCGCCTCGCGCTTCATCACACCCGGTTCAACGACCTCATTGCAGGAGAGAATCCGTGGAAAACGATGCATCGGCAGTCATCGACGCAGGCCATTCAAACGCTCACGGCGATCCGCATGTCGATCCCTTCACGCCACCCGCCGATTCGTCGCTGTGGCGCCAGGACTTTCTGCTCGGCGCGGCCACCGCGTCGTATCAGATCGAAGGCGCGGTCGATGAAGACGGCCGCCTGCCGTCGATCTGGGACACGTTCTCGGCCACACCCGGCAAGGTGTTGGCCGGCGACACCGGCGCCGTCGCGTGCGATCACTATCATCGCTGGCAACAGGACGTCGATCTGCTCGCTGGCCTCGGCCTCGAAGCGTACCGGCTGTCGACCGCGTGGCCGCGCGTGATGGACGAAAACGGCGCGCCGAACCGCAAGGGGCTCGACTTCTACAAGCGCCTGCTGGGGCGGCTCAAAGAAAAGAACATCGCGACTTTCGTCACGCTGTATCACTGGGATCTGCCCCAGCATCTCGAGGATCGCGGCGGCTGGCTCAATCGCGACACCGCGTACCGATTCGTCGATTACGCGGACCTGATGAGCCGCGAGCTGCACGGTCTCGTCGATGCGTGGGCGACACTCAACGAGCCGTGGTGTTCGGCGTACCTCGGCTACGGAAACGGCCATCACGCGCCCGGACTCTCGAACCTGCGTTTCGCCACGCAGGCCATGCATCATCTGCTGCTCGCGCACGGTCTCGCGCTTCCGGTGCTACGCGCGAACGATCCGCGCTCTCACAAGGGCATCGTCGCGAACGTCGGACGCGGTACGCCCAATAGCGACAGCGCCGCGGACCGTCGCGCGGCCGAGCTGTTCGAAGTTCAGCACAACGCGTGGATTCTCGATCCGCTGTTCAAGGGCGAATATCCGCAAGACCTGTTCGAACTGTGGCCGGGCACCGAGCCGCTCGCGCTCGACGGCGACATGCAGACGATCAATACGCCGCTCGATTTCCTCGGCATCAACTACTATTTCCGCACCAACGTGGCGAGCGATGGCGGGCACGGCTTCAAGGATGTGCCGCTCGACGGCGTCGAGCGCACGCAGATGGGCTGGGAGGTTTACCCCGACGGTCTTCGCGATCTGTTGACCGGTTTCAAGGATACCTACGCCAATCTGCCGCCCATCTACATCACCGAGAACGGCATGGCATCGAACGACCAGGTGATCGACGGCCGCGTCGAGGACACGCAGCGCATCTCGTTCCTGAAGCGCCATCTCGCCGCGGTCGATCAGGCGATCAAGGCGGGCGTCGACGTGCGCGGCTACTTCCTGTGGTCGCTGATGGACAACTTCGAGTGGGCTTTCGGCTATGAGCGGCGCTTCGGCATCGTTCACGTCGACTATGAAACGCAGAAGCGCACGGTCAAGCGCAGCGCGGAGCTGGTGTCGAAATTCATCGAAGATCGCAACGCGCAAGCGCAATAAACACAACTAGAACGACGCAACAACGATGTAAAACCGGGTGGAGCTGGTTGGTATTTCGAGTTGACACACGGGCCAGGAGCCCGGAGGAGACGGAATGAACAGCAACAGAATGGTCTTGCGAGGCGTGGTTGCGGCACTGGCGCTGTATGGCGTCGTCGCGCAGGCAGAGCCGCTCAAGGCTAACGTGATTCACTGGTGGACCTCGGGCGGCGAATCGGCCGCGATTCGCCAGTTTGCCGACGCGTACGACAAGGCCGGCGGCCAATGGGTCGACAACGCGGTCGCCGGCGCGGACCAGGCCCGCTCCACCGCGATCAACCGGATCGTCGGCGGTGATCCACCCACCGCCGCCCAGTTCAATACGTCGAAGCAGTTTCACGATCTGATCGACCAGGGACTGCTTAACAACGTTGACAACGTCGCCGCGAAAGAAAACTGGAACGGCATTTTCCCGCAGTCGATTCTCGACAGCATCCGCGTGAAGGGTCATTACTACGCGGCGCCGGTCGACATTCACATGCCGGCCTGGTTCTTCTACTCGAAGCCGGTGTTCCAGAAAGCGGGCATCGCGAGCGAGCCGAAAAGCTACGACGAATTCATCGCCGATCTCGGCAAGCTGAAGACCGCCGGCGTGATTCCGCTCGCGTTCGGCGGCCAGCCGTGGCAGGAGAAGATCACGTTCGACGCGGTGCTCGCGGACGTGGGCGGCCCGGACCTGTATATGAAGGTCTATCGCGATCACGATCAGAACGCGGTCAAATCGGATGCGTTCAAGAAAGTGCTCGTATCGTTCAAGCGGCTGCACGATTTCGTCGATCCGGGCTCGCCCGGCCGCAACTGGAACGACGCGACCGCGCTCGTGACCTCGGGCAAGGCCGGCGTACAGATCATGGGCGACTGGGCGAAGGGCGAGTTCGTCGCGGCGAATCAGGCCGCGGGCAAGGACTTCGGCTGCTTCCCGGGCTTCGGTCCGCATTCGCCGTATCTGGTCGCGGGCGACGTGTTCGTGTTCCCGAAGACCGACAACGCGTCGGCGATCAAGGCGCAGAACCTGCTCGCCACGGTGATGACCTCGCCGTCCGCGCAGGTCGCGTTCAGCGCGAAGAAAGGCTCGATTCCAATCCGGCCTGACGTGGACGAAAGCAGCCTCGACATCTGCGCGAAGGAGGGCATCGCGATCATGAAGGACAAGTCGCGCCAGTTGCCGAATCCGGAAATGCTGCTGTCGCCGGATACGCAGGGTGCGCTGACCGACGTCGTGACGAACTTCTGGAACAAGAACGAGTCCGTCGACGACGCGCAGAAAGCCTTCGCCAGCGCATTGAAGGGTTAAGCCTGCCATGCACGCGCTCAAGCTGCCAGCCGAGGGTTCGAACCCACACGGCAACTCGCAACCCAAGCCGCGACATAAACCGCTGAACCGGCGGTTTTCGATCGCGGTCTGGCTGGCCTTGCTGCCGATGCTGCTGACCGTCGTGTTCGCGTACCTGGGCACGATGGTCTGGACCGCGCGCGTGTCGCTCAGCAATTCGCACACGTTTCCGTCGAACGACTTCGTGGGCCTCACGCAGTATGTGCGGCTCTTCCACAACGATCGCTGGCTCGTGTCGCTGCAGAACATCGTGATCTACGGCGCGTGTTTCATCATCGCGTGCATGGTGATCGGTTTGCTGCTGGCGATCTTCATCGATCAGCGCGTGGTGGCGGAAGGCGCGTTGCGCACGGTGTTTCTGTATCCGTACGCGATGTCGTTCGTCGCGACTGGGCTCGTCTGGCAATGGATTCTGAATCCCGCGCTCGGCGCGCAGCAGGTGGTGCGCAATCTCGGCTTCACGCATGCGCGCTTCGACTGGATCGTCGATCAGGACTGGGTCATCTACACGATCGTGATCGCAACCGTGTGGCAGGCGTCAGGCCTCGTGATGGCGCTGATGCTCGCGGGCCTGCGCGGCATCGACGAGGAGCTGTGGAAAGCCGCGCGCATCGACGGCATTCCGCGCTGGCGCGTCTACGCGAGCATCGTGGTGCCGATGCTCGGACCGTCGATCTCGACCGCGTTCGTGCTGCTGTTCGTGATGGTCGTGAAGCTGTACGACGCGGTCGTCGCGATGACGCAGGGCGGCCCCGGCACCGCGAGCGAAGTGCCGGCCAAATTCATCATGGATTATTTGTTCGGGCGCGCCAACATCGGCCTCGCGTCGGCGGCATCGATCGTGCTGCTCGCGACGGTGCTCGCGATCATCGCGCCGTTCTTCTATGCACGCAGCCGCGCGGCGCTGCGCGGGGAGAGGGGATGAACACGCTCGATTCCACGCTCCAGGGCGGCATGCCGCATCGCGCCCGCACGCGGCCTCGCCGCTCGGCGTTCTCGCCGGCGCGTCTTGGCATCTACGCGTTTCTGCTGAGCGCCGCGGTGTTCTTCCTGTTGCCGCTCTACGTGATGCTGGTCACGTCGGTGAAGCCGATGAGCGAGATCCGCCTCGGCAATCTGCTCGGCTTGCCGATGCATTTCACGCTCGACGCCTGGCGCGCGGCGTGGCAGTCGGCCTGCACCGGGCTCGATTGCAACGGCATTCGCGTCGGCTTCTGGAACTCGGTGCGGATCGTCGTGCCGAGCACGGTGCTGTCGATCGCGGTCGGTGCGGTGAACGGCTACGCGCTGTCGTTCTGGCGGCCGCGCGGCGCGGGTCTGTTGTTCGGCGTGCTGCTGGTCGGCGCGTTCATTCCGGTGCAGGTGATGGTCTATCCGCTGGTGCGCGTGCTCGCCAGCGTGCATCTGTTCAGCTCGCTGCCGGGCATCGTGCTGATCCATACGATGTTCGGCATGCCGGTGATGACGCTGCTGTTCCGCAACTACTACGCGTCGATTCCGCAGGAGCTTTTCAAGGCCGCGCGTATCGACGGCGGCAGTTTCTGGCGCATCTTCTTTCAACTGATGCTGCCGATGTCGACGCCGATCATCGTCGTCGCGCTGATCATGCAGGTCACGAACATCTGGAACGACTTCATTCTGGGTCTCGTGTTCGCCGGCACGAACAATCTGCCGATGACGGTGCAGTTGAACAACATCATCAACACGACGACCGGCGAGCGGCTCTACAACGTCAATATGGCGGCGACCATCCTGACCTCGATGGTGCCGCTCGCGGTTTATTTCATTTCGGGCCGCTGGTTCGTGCGTGGCATCGCGTCGGGCGCCGTCAAGGGGTAGGGCATGGCAAACATGGCTAATACGATCGACGCGGCCGGCGTGCCGGGTGCCGGCGCGGACGCTCACCCGGACGCCGCGGCGCTCACGCATCCCGCCAACGTGGCGATCCGCAATCTGACGATTCGCCTCGGCTCGAACACCGTGATCGAGAACCTCGGTCTGGACGTGCTCGCCGGCGAGTTCGTCGTGCTGCTCGGGCCGTCGGGCTGCGGCAAGTCCACGCTGCTGCACAGCATCGCGGGCCTGATCGACGTCAGCGACGGCAGCATCGAGATCGCCGGCGAGGACATGACGTGGGCCGATCCGAAGGATCGCCGCATCGCGCTCGTGTTCCAGTCGTACGCGCTGTATCCGACGATGAGCGTCGAGCGCAATCTGTCGTTCGCGCTGCGGATCAACGGCACACCGAAGGCGGAAATTGCGCGGCGCGTCGCGCGCGCGTCGGAGATGCTGCAACTGGGGCCGCTACTCAAGCGCAAGCCGTCGCAGTTATCGGGCGGACAGCGGCAGCGCGTCGCGATCGGCCGCGCGATCGTGCGTGAAGCCGACGTGTTCCTGTTCGACGAACCGCTGTCGAACCTAGACGCGAAGCTGCGCACCGAGCTGCGTCGCGAACTCAAGCAACTGCATCAACGCCTCGGCGCGACGATGATCTACGTGACGCACGATCAGGTCGAGGCAATGACGCTCGCCACGCGCATGGCCGTGATGCGCGGCGGCGTGATTCAGCAGTTCGGCACGCCGGCCGAGGTGTATGCGCGGCCGAATAACCTGTTCGTCGCGACGTTCCTCGGCTCGCCGGCGATGAATCTGCTGAAGGGCACGCTCGAGACGCGCGACGGCGCGTTTCAATTTTGCACCGCGCACCTGCGCATCGACGTGTCGGCGTACGCGTTCAACGAGGCGCCCGCAGAGGGTGTGCGCTGCGTGCTCGGCGTGCGAGCCGAAGACGTGCATGTCACGCCAGCCGCTAGCGAGCGCGCAAAAGTTTCGCTGGTGGAGCCAATGGGCAACCACCGCGTGATCTGGCTCGACTATCATGGCGAACAGATCGCGTCGATCGACCAGACCAAAGCGCCGATTGCGGAGGATGACACCGTGGCGTTTTCGTTCGACGCCGCGCATGTCTCGCTATTCGACGAAGCGAGCGGCGCGCGCTTATAACGCCGCAACGCGTCACGCGCCAAGCGGCTCGTCGAGACAGGCTTGATGGAGAACCGCGTGGCAACACTCAAGGACGTTGCGGAACTGGCCGGCGTGGGCATGTCGACCGCCTCACGGGCCATTTCCGGCAAGGGACCGATTTCCGCCGATGCCGCGGCGCGCGTGAAGGCGGCGATCGAGGCGCTGAACTTCCGCCCGTCGTCGATCGGCAGGGCGATGGCGACGCAGCAGCTTGGCATCATCGGCATCTTCGTGCCGACCTTTTTCGGTTCCTACTACGGCACGATTCTGAAGCAGACCGACACCGAGCTGCGCGCGGTGGGGCGACATGTCGTGGTCGCGACCGGCTGCGGCGAGGTGTCGCCGCGCGAGCAGGCGATCGAGGCGGTGCGCTTTCTGATCGGCCGCGACTGCGACGGCGTGGTCGTGATCAGCCACGATCTGCACGACGAAGATCTGATCATGCTGCATGACATGCATCCGAAAATGGTGTTCCTGAATCGCGCGTTCGAGCAGTTGCCGCAAGCGTCGTTTAGCGCGGACCATCGGCGCGGCGGCGAACTCGCGGCGCGCACGCTGCTCGATCATGGACATCGCGACATCGCGGTGATTGCCGGGCCCGCTACCGCGTCGGACAACGTGATGCGGATCGACGGCTTTTTCGCCGAGCTTGCGCGGGCCGGCATTGCGCGCGACGACGTCACGCTGATCGAATCCGACTTCTCACCCGAAGGCGGCTACGAGGCCGCGCAGAGACTGCTCGATACCCAGCGGCGCGTGACGGGCCTGTTCTGCGCAAACGACACGATGGCGGTCAGCGTGCTGGCGCGCTTTCACCAGGCGGGCATTGCGGTGCCGAACGACATCTCCGTGATCAGCTATGACGACGACTACTCGGCCGCGTATGCGGCGCCAGGGCTCACGTCGGTGCACATTCCGACCGCCGAGCTGACGCAAAACGCGGTGCGCTGGCTCATCAACCAGTGTTACGGCACCACGTGGGAGATCTTCCGCGAGTTTCCGCTCAGTGTGACGATGCGCGAATCGGTCGGGCCAGCGCCGATCGCGAAGAAAAGCACGCGCGGCGGGCCCCGCTAGGCGCGCTGGTCCGATTGCCGCCTACCAATATGACCGTCTTTTAAGGCCGCCGTAATCATTCGCAATAGTGCTTTGCAGTTTTTCCTCATCAAACTTGTTCAGAATTTCTTTACACTTGCCGGTAACAAGATGTTACGGGGTGAGTGTGATGCTGGCCATCTTTTTGATCGTCTGTCCCATCTGCATCGCTGCGCTGTTCGGTTTTGCGTGGCATGTGGATCCGCAGACAGGGCAATTCAAACGTTAGGTCTTCGCGCGTCTTGGCCACGGCGACGCCGTGGAAAATTCCGCTCTCAGATCGGCGCGTCGTTAGCCTGTCGTAACTTTTTAAAAAGCAATCGTTTGCTTTCTTTCGATCTGCTTTCCCGCTTTCGTTTTCGTCAATAGCCCGCGCGACATTTCGTCAGGTCTTGCCTTGGCGTGCCGGTTCGCGGCACGATGCGCGATTACCTTCGTTTTGGGTCAGCATCGCGTATGCAAGCCTCTCTGCAGAAAATAGCGGCACGTGCCAGCGTACTGAAGGGCGTTCTTCCTTTGAGCCGGGTCGCGGCCGCGCGCGATGCGCTGGCCGGGGTGCAGCTCGCGTCGATGGATATTCCGCAGGTGCTCGGTTATGCGCGCATTGCCGGCATGCCGGCCGTCACCGGACTCTACACCGTGTTCCTGCCGCTCGTCGCGTTCGCGTTCTTTGGCGCGTCGCGGCACCTGGTCGTCGCCGCAGATTCGGCCACCGCGACGATCTTCGCGAGCCGGCTAGCGACGATGGCGCCCGCGTCGAGCGTCGAATACGCGGCGCTCGCGGCGATGGTGGCGCTGCTGACGGCCGCGCTGCTGCTCGTCGCGCGGATCTTCAAGCTCGGCTTTCTCGCCGATTTCCTGTCGCGCACGGTGCTCGTCGGCTTTCTTGCCGGCGTCGGCGCGCAGGTCGGCATCGCGATGCTCGCCGATATGGTCGGCGTGCCGGGACATGCGGCGAGCAGCCTGAATCAACTGCTGCTCGTTGTGCGCGGGAGCGCGCAGATCAATCGACCCACGCTGGCGATCTCGCTGCTCGTGGTGGCCGCGATTCTCGTCAGCAAGCGTTTCTGGCCACGCTTGCCGGTGCCGTTGATCGCGGTCGTCGCGGGCATTGCCGCGAGCGACGCGTTCGGTTTCGCCGCGCACGGCATTTCGATTCTCGGGCCGGTGGAAGGCGGCTTGCCGCCGCTGCGGATTCCGTCGGTGACGTGGCAGCAGATGCTCGATCTCGTGCCGGTCGCCGCGTCGTGCTTCGTGATGATCGTCGCGCAAAGCGCCGCCGCGAGCCGCGTATTCGCCGAGCGCTATCACGAGTCGGTCGATACCAACGCGGATCTACTCGGCATCGCAGCCGCCAATGCGGCGGCGGCGTTTTCCGGTGCGTTCGTCGTCAACGGCAGCCCGACGCAGACCGCGATGGCCGATCGCGCCGGCACGCGCAGCCAGTTCGCACAGCTCGTGTTCGCGGCGGTCGTGGTGGTCGTGCTGCTGTTTTTCAGCCGCTATCTGCAGTATCTGCCGCACTGCATTCTCGCGAGCATCGTTTTTACGATCGCGATCGGGCTGGTCAATGTGCGGTCGCTGTTTTCGATTCGCCGCGAAAGCCCCGGCGAATTCTGGCTAGCGTCGATCACGGCGGCGGCGGTCGTGCTGATCGGCGTCGAGCACGGCATTCTGGTGGCGGTTGCGTTGTCGTTGCTGCGTCACGTGCGGCACAGCTACCGCCCGCACACGATGATGCTCGCACCCAACGGCGACGGCATGTGGGTGCCGGTGCCGGCGGTGCCCGGCATGGAGACCGCGCCGGGGTTGATCGTCTATCGCTTCGGCGCGGATCTGTTCTATGCGAACGATCATTTTTTCGTCGACGATACGCGCCGGCTGATCGACCGCGCACCGAACCCGGTGCGCTGGTTCGTCGTCGATGCGAGCGCGATTACGGACGTCGATTATTCGGCGGCGCGCTCAGTCGGCGAGTTGTGCTCGGCGCTCAAGCGCAATGGGGTCGAGGTGATCTTTGCGCGGGTGAATCGTTATTTGCGCTCGGATATGGATCGGCATGGGATTACACCGATCGTCGAAGAGCGCTGTATTTTCGGCACGCTGCATGAGGCGCTGAGCATGGCTGGAGTGGAGAAGCCGCATGAGCAGGTGAAGGGGGCGCCATGACGGGTCTAGCGGTCAAGAAAACGGGTTCCGCAGACCTTCCTTAACTTCATGTCCCGGTTTGTCCGATAGGAAGCGAAGCCCAAAGAACTCACAGGCGACGAACCGTGGTCCCTCATCGAACCGTTGCTATCGGTGCGGGCGCTCCTTGTTCAGATAGTCCGCAAACCCTGCATACCCGCGCCGCGCCAGCGATGCGTTGGTTAGCAGCGCCGAATCCAGAATGTCCAAATGGTCGCAGCACAACGCGGCGCCACCAACGTCTGGAGTCGTGAACTTGAGCGTCGGTTGCCCCAGATACTCGCGCAGATGGTCAACCGAAGCACCCGTCATCGCAAAGTTCTCCGGGGTAATGAATGCGCGAGCGTCATCGCCACATAGCCGACTAGTACGAGTTGAAACGCTACCGGCAGCATGACGGCAAGCGCTGCGGATGCCAGCATCGGAACGGACTTCAGAAAGATGCCTGCGGCAAGCGGCAGTTCACCGGAAGCGAAGGGACGCTGAACAAGTCTGCGGTCCGAAAGCCGTCGCAAGGCGACTCTTGCGCGACAGCGGCCCAAAATAAGGTGATCTTGGCCGATATGATGGAGAGTCGCACGGGATCGTTATGAAGAGACAGATGGTCCGGTGTTCGACATGGAAGCGAGAAAACCGTCAAATGAGCGATTCCATTGCCTAAGATCAAGTTACGCGCCCCGTGAAGAAAGCACGGCGGCTCGCGAACGGTTTCGTTGTCGCGCATCCTTCCCGCGCGACCTTTCCACAAGGAGATTACGATGAAAGCAGACGACGCGGGCGACGTTCGGGCCTTCGTGCAAACGGCGGAGCAGAGTGGCGAACATGTCTGGGTAATCACGCTGGTCGACTTTGGGGCTCGTGAGGTCAAACGCTCGCTCGTTTCGGACGAGACGTATGCGACGCCCGCCGCTGCGAGAGATGCCGGGGAGGCGCATTTGAAGGCACTCGCGCAAGACCGCTAGGCCCACTCACTCCTGCGCTGTTTTCGAACGCGGACGTACTAACGTTGCACGATAAGCAAACGGGCGGTAAAGGGGCGAAATAGGACCAAAGTTCATGGCCAATACGCAAGGACCCACCGGATCGCCGTTTGCGGTGTCCGCCGAAGCGGGCGGCTATCACATCACGCGCCCACAAAATGCAAGCGATGTGATCGAGCTGGTGAAAAAGCGCAGTATTCAGATCGTCGATCTTAAATTCACCGACTTGCCGGGACTTTGGCAACATTTCTCGATCACGCTCCCCGAAGTTCACGACGATCTCTTCAGCGCCGGCATCGGTTTCGACGGTTCATCGATCCGCGGCTTTCAGGAGATTCACGAGTCCGACATGCTGCTCAGGCCTGACCCGGCCACTGCCTTCGTCGACCCGGCTTGTGGCACGCCGACCCTGTCGATCATTTGCGACGTCGTCGATCCGGTGCTGCGGCAGCCGTATTCGCGCGATCCGCGCTACGTCGCGAAAAAAGCGGAGGACTATCTGCGCCAGACCGGCATCGCGACGACGTGTTATTTCGGGCCGGAGCTGGAATTCTTCATCTTCGACTCGATCCGCTTCGGCCAGGATCAGCACTGCGGCTACTACTACATCGAGTCGGGCGAGGGTGACTGGACCACCGGTCGGGACGAAGGCGCGTACGGCGGTGGCAATCTTGGCTACAAGCAGCGTTATAAGGAGGGCTATTTCCCGGTGCCCCCTCACGACACGCTGCAGGATATCCGCTCGGAGATCGCGCTGACGCTCCAGCAGGCAGGCGTACAGATCGAAGTGCATCACCACGAAGTTGCGACCGCAGGACAGAACGAGATCGACATGCGCTTTGCGACGCTCACCCGGATGGCCGACAACGTGATGATCTACAAGTACATCTGCAAGAACGTCGCGCGTCGGCACGGCAAGGTCGCAACCTTCATGCCGAAGCCGCTGTTCGCCGACAACGCCAGCGGCATGCATTGTCACCAGAGCCTGTGGAAAGACGAACGGAACCTCTTTTACGACGCGGCCGGCTGGGCGCTGACTTCCGACATGTGCCGCTGGTACATCGGCGGATTGCTCCAGCACGCCCCCGCGCTGATGGCTTTTTGCGCGCCGACGACGAATTCCTACAAACGCCTGGTGCCGGGGTATGAGGCGCCCGTCAATCTGGCGATGTCGCAGCGCAACCGTTCCGCCGCCGCGCGCATCCCGATGTATTCGGATTCGCCGAACGCGCGGCGCGTCGAATTCCGCTGTCCGGACCCGTCGGCCAATGCATATCTCGCTTTCGCGGCGATGCTGATGGCCGGCCTCGATGGCATTGAAAACAGGACCGATCCCGGCGCGCCGCTCGACCGCAATATCTACGATCTGCCGCCCGAAGAAGCCCGCAATGTGCGGCAGGTGCCGGGCTCCCTCGACGCGGCGCTGGCAGCGCTCGAAACCGACAACACGTTTTTGCGCAAAGGCGATGTCTTCACCGACGACGTGATCCAGACCTGGATCGACTACAAGCGCAGTCGCGAGATCGACACGATCAAATTGCGTCCGCATCCATGGGAGTTTTATCTGTACTTCGATGTCTAGGAGATTAAGCGAGGCCGTCACGCTAAAAACATGGGCCTCGAACCCGAGCGGTGTCGACAGTTTTGCTAAGTTGCCGCGTGATCGCCTCAGCGCGCAACCCTATATAACGGGAGCGGATGCGATCGTCTCGCGACTCAATCATCCGCGAAAAAATGGCCGAGGCAGAAACAGCCAGCCGCGAGCGCGGCGCCCAGCACCGCGACCGTATAAGCGAGCCTGACACCGTGCCACAAGCTATCGAACCATTGATGCAACTGCGCCATCAGCACCGCCGCGTTGCCGCCGATTTGCTGTAGCTCGGTCTGATAACGCGGATCGGCCATGCTGTACATGGCGACCGCGCTATCGGGCGGCGGGGCGCTGACGTCAATGAGCACCGCGGCGACCAAACTGACGACGAGAATTGCCGCGCCGGAGAAATAGAACCGCTTTTGCAGCGGCGAGCGGCGAGTCGAGGAGGGTGCGTCGTGATCGTTGCCGTTCATCGCCTGGTGGGTGGGGCGCTTGCAGCCGTCGTTGATGGAGCGGAACCTCCAGTATCGCAGAGCGCGGCCCGCAGGCGACGGGGCGCGCCCGACTCACCTCAACTCTTCGACGTCAACAATTTGATCCCCGCCATTGCGAACATCACCGCGAGCGAGCCATCGAGCCAGCGCCGGATCGACGTATAGATGCGGCGCGCGGACGCCGTCGAAAACAGCATCGCGTAGCTGCTGAACACAGTCGCGCCGATCATCATGCAGCCGAGTACGACGGGCAGCACGTGCGCGGCGCCGTGCTGCGGCGACATCGCGAGCGACACGATGGACAGCCAGACGAGCACCGCTTTCGGATTCGTGAGATGCAGCAAAAGGCCGCGCAGATAGAGCCGCCCGAGCGGTTCGTCGACGCGCGCCACGCTCGCGGCCGGCTTGTCGGCGCTGAACGCGGAGCGCGCGGACTTCAAGCCGAGCCACAGCAGATACAGCCCGCCCGCGATCCGGATCGCGACGAGGCATTGGGAGTAGCTGGCAAGCACCGCCGACAACCCAAGCGACGCGAGCAGCGCCCATGAGAACGAGCCCGACACCACGCCGAGCGCAAACACCAGCGCCGCGCGCCGGCCCGCGCTCATCGCGAGCGACATGATCGCGAGATTGCTCGGCCCAGGGCTCGCGGTGCCGACGAAATAGGCGCTGTAGGCGATCAGGACGTCGGCGGTGAGCAGAGGGCTGGCGATCATGGCGGGCACAAGTAAGGGCGGGCGCGTGCTTCGCAACGCAATGCAACGCGACGCGACGCGACGTGCCACACGGTCGGTTGAATGAAGCGACGATTCTGCGCGCCGTCGCGCGCAGCGCACAGATACAGTTGCGCGTTCGGCTGACAGGACACTGAATCGAACCGTGTCGAACGCGCGTGCGAAGCGCTCAGCCGCCCGCCGCGCCCGCAATACAGTCCGCCAACGCATCGGCGACCACCGGCCGGCTATGCCGCGGCCGCAGCACGAGCCCGATCTCACGCTCGAAGGTCGCATCGCCGAGTTCGAGTGCCACGACGCTCGCCGGCCATTTGTCGAGCCCGGCCGTGTCGGGAATCAGCGCGACACCCATGCCGCGCGCCACCAGTTGCACGATGGCCTGCAATTCGTCGAGCTCGACGGCGTCGCGCACGCCAAGGCGCGCGCGACGCAGAAAGCGGTCGACGAGCCGTCCGCCGAACGACGCGCGGTCGTAGCGGATGAACGGCTCGCTGCGCAGCAGTTCGCGCCACGAGCGGCCGCCGCGGGCGAGCTTTTTGGGCGCGAGCAGCACGAACGGTTCGGCGACGAGCGGGCGCCATTCGAGCTCCGACGGCGGCGCGAACGGCGGCTTGATGATGACGGCCAGATCGAGCTCGCCCGAGTCGACCTGGCCGAGCAGCGCCAGCGATACGCCCGGCACCACGCGAATCCGCCAGCCGGGACGGTCGTCGCGAAAGCGCGCGAGCGCGTCGGCGAGCAGCGACACCTGCGCCGACGCAATCGCGCCGATTCGCAGCATGCCGCTTTCGGCGGCGCCACCGCTGCGCTCGGAGAGCCGCGCGTATAGCGTCATCATTTCCTCCGCCAGCGCGAGCGTTTCGCGGCCCGCCGCGTTGAGCGTCGCCGAGCGGCCGGTGCGGTCGAACAGCTGGAAACCGAGTTCCTCCTCGAGCCGCTGCATCTGTGCGCTGACGGCCGATTGCGTGAGCCCGATGCGTGCGCCCGCCCCGGAAAACGTGCCGTACTGGCTGACGGCGATGAAGGTTTTCAACTCGTTGAGCATGATCGATCAATCGATTTTGGTGATGGTCAGATCAAATATATATCGTTTCTCAACATTTTTATTCATGGTTAAACTGACTCTCATCGCACGGACTGTCGGTCGCGATCGCCGGTCATATCAAACCCCATACCCACTCAGCGAGTCTTTCCATCATGAGCGTTGCCCAAACCGTTTTGCCGCCGTTCCACCTGGCGTTTCCTGTTCATAGCCTTGCCGCCGCGCGCGAGTTTTACGGCGAATTGCTTGGCTGTCCGGAAGGGCGTAGTTCGGACGCCTGGGTCGACTTCAATTTCTACGGCCATCAGATCGTCGCGCATCTGGCGCCGGACGAAGTCGGTCATCGGCATACGAGCGCGGTCGACGGCGACGCGGTGCCGGTGCGCCACTTCGGCGCGGTGTTGTCGATGGAGCAATGGCAGGCCGCCGCGGACAAACTGCAGAAGGCCGGCATCGAATTCATCATCGAGCCGCACGTACGCTTCAAGGGCGAGGTCGGCGAACAGGCGACCATGTTCTTCCTCGATCCGTCGGGCAATGCGCTCGAGTTCAAGGCGTTCGCCGATATGTCGTCGCTGTTCGCCAAATAAGCGAGCGTTGATGCCAACCGGCAAATAGTTGCATGTAAAAGGCCGGTCGACCCTCCAGGTCGACCGGCCTTTTACATTGAAGCGCATGGCCGCGCGGAGCAGAATGGCATATCGCGCGAATCGATCTGAAAGCATGTTTCATCCTGTTTCGAGCGAAAGCCGTGCCGCGCATCAGCAAACGTTCCATTAACTGCGCGCAAATTTAAACACCAAACGTTTGCCCGGTGCCTAATTCGACGCAAGTCCGGCGATTGTCGTTAGCCTTCGAAAATCGCGCGTCACCTTTCAACAAGCTTCCTGACAATTTCGCCATTTTCGCGCCATGCAGGCGTTGGTGCGACCGATCTAGCATAAGCGCAGATTCAACCCCTTCCTCCACCCGCATTCTCTCTGGCCCGTTTCAATGTGGATCGTCAACGTAGCGCTTAAGCGGCCATACACGTTCATCGTGATGGCGATTCTGATCGTGCTGGCGACGCCCTTCGTGCTGTTCACCACGCCCGTCGACGTGCTGCCGGAAATCAACATTCCGGTCGTCAGCATCATCTGGACGTACACCGGGCTGTCGGCCGAGGACATGGCCAACCGCATCACCTCGGTCAACGAGCGCAGTCTGACCACGACGGTCAACGACATCGAACATATCGAATCGCAGTCGCTCCCCGGCATCGCGATCCTGAAGGTGTTCCTGCAGCCGAACGCGAACATCCAGACGGCGATCGCGCAGACGGTCGCCGTCGAGCAGGCGCAGTTGAAGCAGATGCCGCCTGGCGCCACCGCGCCGCTGGTCATCAGCTACTCGGCCTCCAGTATTCCGGTGATCCAGCTCGGCCTGTCGAGTCCGAAACTCTCGGAGCAGGATCTCAACGACACGGCGCTCAATTTCCTGCGTCCGCAACTCGTGACGATTCCGGGCGCGGCGGTGCCCTATCCGTACGGCGGCAAGTCGCGGCTGATCTCGGTCGACCTCGATACGCGCGCGCTGCTCGCCAAAGGACTGACGCCGGCCGACGTGGTCAGCGCGTTCAACGCGCAAAACCTGATTCTGCCCACCGGCACGGCCAAGATCGGCCCGAAGGAATACACGATCGACATGAACGGTTCGCCGCCGACGTTGGAAGGCCTCAACGACATTCCGGTGCGCACCGTCAACGGCGCAACGACCTATCTGCGCGAAGTCGCGCATGTGCGCGACGGCTACTCGCCGCAGACCAACATCGTGCGGCAGAACGGCCATCGCGGCGTGCTGATGTCGGTGCTGAAAAACGGCAACGCCTCGACGCTGTCGATCGTCGATACGTTGAAAGGCATCTTGCCGGCCGCACGCGCGGCGCTGCCGCCGGATCTGCAGATCACCGCGCTGTTCGACCAGTCGGTGTTCGTGAAGGCGGCGGTGCAGGGCGTAGTGCGCGAAGCGCTGGTCGCCGCCGCGCTGACCGCTGCGATGATCCTGCTGTTCCTCGGCAACTGGCGCAGCACCTGCATCATCGCGATCTCGATTCCTCTGTCCATTCTGTCGTCGCTGATCGCGCTGCACGCGCTCGGACAGACCATCAACATCATGACGTTGGGCGGGCTCGCGCTCGCGGTCGGCATTCTGGTCGACGACGCGACGGTGACGATCGAGAACATCGAGCGGCACTTGCGGCTGGGCACGAATCTGCACGATGCGATTCTCGACGGCGCCGGTGAAATCGCGGTGCCGGCGCTCGTGTCGACGCTGTGTATCTGTATCGTGTTCGTGCCGATGTTCTTCCTGACCGGCGTCGCGCGCTATCTGTTCGTGCCGCTCGCTGAAGCGGTGGTGTTCGCGATGCTCGCGTCGTACATTCTGTCGCGCACGCTCGTGCCGACGCTCGCGATGCTGCTGATGGGTCATGCGCACAAGCCGAAGACGGGCGCGAAGCCGAATCTGATGATGCGCCTGTATCACCGCTTCGACGCCGGCTTCGAGCGCATGCGCGCGGCCTACATCGTGATCCTGAGCAGCCTGCTCGTGCGTCGCAAGATGTTCGGCGCGCTATTCCTCGGTTTCTGCGTGCTGTCGATGGGCCTGTTCTTCACGCTCGGCGAAGACTTTTTCCCGAGCGTCGACGCCGGCGATATCCGCTTGCACATGCGCGCGCCGACCGGCACGCGTATCGAGGAAACGGCGCGGCTTGCCGACGAGGTCGAAAAGGTGATCCGCGAAGTCGTGCCGCCGAGAGAACTGGGCACGATTCTCGACAACCTCGGCTTGCCATATAGCGGCATCAATCTGTCGTATAGCAACGCGGGCACGATGGGCACGCTCGACGGCGAGATCCAGATCGCGTTGAACGAAGGCCACAAGCCGTCGCAGATCTACATGGACAAGCTGCGCACGATCCTGCCGCAGCGCTTCCCGGGCGTCGAGTTTTTCTTCCAGCCGGCCGACATCGTCACGCAGATCCTGAACTTCGGCCTGCCCGCCGCGGTGGACGTGCAGATTACCGGCGCAAATCAGCAGGGCAATCTCGACGTCGCGCGCAAGCTGCTGAAGCAGGTAAGGCTGATTCCCGGCACCGTCGACACGCATATCCAGCAGAAGCTGGATGAACCGGTGATCGATCTGCATATGGACCGCACGCGCCTGCAACAGCTGAACCTGACCGCGAACGACGTCGCGCAGAACGTGCTCGTTTCGCTATCGGGCAGCTCGCAGACGTCGCCCGGCTTCTGGATCAACAACAGGAACGGCGTCGAATACAAGGTGGCGGTGCAGACGCCGCAGTATCAGGTATCGTCGATCGACGAACTGTTGCGCACCCCGGTGTCGGCCACGATGAACGGCCCGACGCAACTGCTCGGCAACCTCGTGCAGGTCTCGCCGCGCAGCCAGTTCGCGGAGGTCACGCATTACAACATCCGGCCGGTGATCGATCTTTATGTAAGCGTTGAAAAGCGCGATCTCGGCAGCGTGGCGAATCAGGTCGACCGGATCGTCAGCGAGGTGCGCGGCTCGCTGCCGCGCGGCAGCTCGATCACCGTGCGCGGCCAGGTACAGACGATGCGCAGTTCGTTCTTCGGGCTCGGCATCGGTGTGGCGATGGCGATCGTGCTCGTGTACCTGCTGATCGTCGTCAACTTCCAGTCGTGGATCGATCCGCTGATCATCGTCAGCGCGTTGCCGGCGGCGCTGGCCGGCATCATGTGGATGCTGTTCCTGACCGGCACGCATCTGAGCGTGCCGGCGCTGACCGGCGCGATCATGACGATGGGCGTCGGGACCGCGAACAGTATTCTGATGGTGGCGTTCGCGCGCCAACGGCTCGCGGCCGGCGCACCGCCGCTCACAGCCGCGCTCGAAGCGGGCGCGAGCCGGATCCGTCCGGTGCTGATGACCGCGTTCGCCATGATCATCGGCATGATTCCGATGGCGCTCGGTATCGGCGAAGGCGCCGAGCAGAATGCGCCGCTCGGCCGCGCGGTGATCGGCGGATTGCTGTTCGCGACCGTGTCGACGCTGTTTTTCGTGCCGCTCGTGTTCGCCGGGATTCATTCGTGGCTCGCGCGCCGTGACAAGAACGGCAGTGGCGACGATGGCGGCAACGGCGCTGCCAATGACGGTGATGGCGGCCCAAGTGGCGGCCATACCGGCAGCCCCGCGCCGGAACACAGCAGTGCGGCGACGCCCGCGTAGAAGTTAAACGATGGTTGACTGAGATGACAGAAAAAACTCATGCATCGCTAGCGATCCCCACGCGGGAAGCCGAACAGGGAGAGCACCTGCTGCCGCCGCGCCATCGCGAATGGAAGCGCGCGAAGATCGCGATCCTGATCGTGCTCCTGCTGCTGGCGATAGGCGCGTTGCGCACCGTGATCGCGAACGTGCTGCAAAACCGCGAAGTCGCGGCGATCGCGCGGCAGAACGCCACGCAGTACGTGAACGTCGTTACGCCGACGCAAACCGACGGCGGCGGCGACACGCTGCTGCCGGGCACGTTGCGCGGCTATGTCGAGTCGCCGATCTATGCGCGCGCGACCGGCTATCTGCTGCACTGGTACGCCGATATCGGCACGCACGTGAAGCAGGGGCAACTGCTCGCCCAGCTCGATACGCCGGAAATCGATCAGGAACTCGCGCAGGCTCTCGCGCAGCGTCAGCAGATCAATTCGAGCCTCGCGCTCGCAAAGAGCTCGCTGGAGCGCTGGCAGCAGTTGCGCCAGCGCGATGCGGTGTCGCAGCAGGAGCTCGACGAACGGCAAAGCACCTACACGCAGGACGTCGCGAATCTCGCGGCCGCCGATGCGAACGTCAAGCGTCTGCAGCAGCTGGAATCGTTCAAGCGGATCGTCGCGCCGTTCAGCGGCGTGGTCACGCAGCGCAACGTCGACGTCGGCGATCTGATCGACGCGGGCAGCGGCACCAGCCGGGCTCTGTTCGCGCTCGCGCAGTCGGACCCGCTGCGTGTCTACGTGCAGTTGCCGCAGGCGTATGCGCAGAACGTCAAGGTCGGGCAGAAGGCCGTGGTCACGCAGGCCGAGCTGCCGGGCCAGCAGTTCAACGGCACCATCACGCATGTTTCCGGTGCGATCGACGTGCCTACGCGTTCGTTGCAGGTCGAAGTGACGCTGCCGAATCCCGACGACAAGCTGCGCCCCGGCGCCTATGTCCAGGTCGCGGTGCCGGCCGCCACCCATGCGCGCCTCACGGTGCCCGGCAACGCGCTGCTGTTTCGCGCGGAGGGTCCACGCCTCGCGGTCGTCGATGCGAAGGGCAACGTCAGCTTGCACAAGGTCGTGATCGCGGTGGACCTCGGACAGCAACTCGAAATCGAAAGCGGTATCGCGCCGACCGATCGCATCATCATCAACCCGAGCGATTCGATTGCCGACGGCGATCACGTGCAGGTGCAGCCGCCGCAGAAGAACGCCAAGGGGGCGTCGTGATCGGCGCGGCTTTACGCCGGGCGCCCCCGCGCAGCGCCGCTTTCGCTGCGCTGAGCGCTGTCGCCGGCGCGGCGTTGCTCGCCGCGTGCACGGTCGGCCCGGACTACCGGCGGCCGCAGGCCGAGGTGCCGCCCGAATGGCATACCGATTCGTTCTGGCGCGTCGCCGCGCCGTCGCATGCACCGCTCGCGCCGGACTGGTGGACGAGCTTCGCCGACCCGACGCTCGCGACGCTCGAAACCCAGGCGCTCGCGCAGAACCAGACGCTCGTCGCGGCGAGCGCGCACTACGAGCAGGCGAAGGCGACACTCGCGAACGTCAGCGCGCAGCGCGTGCCGGAAGTCGATCTCGCCGCACAGGCAGCGCGCTTCCGTATTTCCCATGACCGGCCGCTGACGAACTACGCGACGCCGACCGAATCGACGGTGCAGAACAACCTCCAGCTCGGGCCGACGATCAGCTACGACACCGATCTGTTCGGCCGCATTCGTCGTCAGGTCGAGGGCGCGCAGGCGTCGGCCGAACAGTCGGCGGACGATCTCGCGAACGCGCGCCTCGTGCTGACGACCGATCTCGCCACCGACTACTTCTCGCTGCGCGAGCTCGACAACGAGATCGACGTGCTGAACCGGTCGGTGAAGCTGCAGCAGAAAGCGCTCGATTACGTGAACACCGAGCACGATCTGGGTTCGGTATCGGGCCTCGACGTGCTGCAGCAGAAATCTCAGCTCGATTCGACGCGCGTGCAGGCGCAACTGCTGCTGAATCAGCGCGCGCAATACGAGCATGCAATCGCCGCGCTGGTCGGCGTGCCGGCCCCGCAGTTCGCGATCGAGCCGCAGGTGCTCGACATCCAGCCACCGACGGTGCCGCTCGGCGTGCCGAGCGACGTGCTGCAACGGCGGCCCGACGTCGCATCGGCGGAACGCGCGATGGCGGCCGCGAACGCGCAGATCGGCGTGGCCAAAGCCGCGTTCTTCCCCAGTCTGACGTTGACGCCGGGCATCGGTTGGCAGAGCACCGAGTTCGCCAATCTGCTGAGCGCACCGACGCTGATGTGGACGCTCGGCGCGACGGTCGGTCAGGTGATCTTCGACGGCGGGCGGCGCGCGGCGAACGTCAAGTACGCGAGCGAGGGCTACAAGGCGACCGAGGCGAATTATCGGCAGACCGTGCTGAGCGCGTTCCAGCAGGTGCAGGACGGCATCACCGGACTGTCGGTGCTCGACGGCGCGGCGAAGCAGTCGCGCGAGGCGATCGGCGATGCGCAGCGGCTGCTGTCGCTCGCGAACGATCGCTATTCGGGCGGTCTCGTCGCGTATCTGAACGTGATCGATGCGCAGGAGTCGCTGCTGACGAGCGAGCGCACGGATGTGCAGATTCGCGGCCAGCAGTTGACGCTGTCGGTGGCGCTCGTGAAGGCGCTTGGCGGCGGCTGGGAGAGGGGCGCGCAAGACGGCGCACTGGCCGCCCGGCAGCAAGACACGCCGGCTCCCGCACGCTGAATCGCACCGCCGAACTGCCATGCCGATGCGGTGAGATCGGCGCGGAGAACGAGGGGCGTTCGTATAATGCAAGGTTGACAGCCAGTAATGGCAAGGAACGGGACGCGGATGAAATTGCTGATCGTTGAAGACGAGCACAAGGTAGTGGACTACCTGCGCTCCGGTTTGACCGAGCAGGGCTGGGTCGTCGACGTCGCGCTCGACGGCGAGGAAGGCATGCATCTGGCCACCGAATTCGACTACGACGTGATCGTCCTCGACGTGATGCTGCCCAAACGCGACGGCTTCAGCGTCCTGAAGGCGCTGCGCATGCGCAAGTCGACGCCGGTCATCATGCTGACCGCGCGCGATCACGTGAACGACCGCGTGCGCGGCCTGCGCGAAGGTGCCGACGACTACCTGACCAAACCCTTCTCGTTCCTCGAACTCGTCGAGCGTCTGCATGCGCTCGCGCGCCGCACGCGGTCGCAGGAGTCCACCTTGATTTCCGTCGGCGATCTGTTCGTCGATCTGATCGGCCGCCGCGCGACGCGCGACGGCGTGCGCCTCGACCTGACCGCGAAAGAGTTCCAACTGCTCAGCGTGCTCGCGCGCCGTCAGGGCGACATTCTGTCGAAGACCGCGATTACCGAGCTGGTATGGGACGTCAATTTCGACAGCCACACGAACGTCGTCGAAACCGCGATCAAGCGGCTGCGCGCGAAGCTCGACGGCCCGTTCCCGTCGAAGCTGCTGCACACGGTGCGCGGCATGGGCTACGTGCTCGAAGTGCGCGAAGAGGCCGAGACATCATGAACCGTTCGATTGCCCGCCGTCTGGCGTCGATGTTCGCGCTGGTCGCGCTGTTCGTGTTTACGCTCGTCGGCACGGGGCTCTTTCTGGTGCTGCGCACGCAGCTCGAACATCATCTGCGCGAGTCGCTCGACGATCGCACGCAAATCGCGCGCATCATCGTCTATCACGCGGTGACGCCCGAAAGATGGCGAACGTGCCGCGAAAAGCTCACCGACATGACGCCGCACGACGGCAGCACCGTGTACTCGGTGACCAGCGCGGACCCGAACTATCACTTCGGCACGCCGGTGCACGGCACCGTCACGAAGAGCTGGTCCGGCGGCTACGAGCGCATCGCGCCGGCGGGCGGCGGCCCCGACATGCTGACCTCGACGGTGACCTTGCCCGCCAATGCCGCACGGCCGCCGGTGCAGTTGCAGGTCGCGTCGAGCTATTCACCGAACCTGCGCACGATGCGGGTGTTCGGCTCGGCGCTCGCGGCGCTGTCCGCGCTCGGCAGTCTCGCGGTGCTGCTGCTCAGCTACTCGGTGACGCGCATCGGTCTCGCGCCGCTCACGCGTCTGACGCGCGACGCGTCGGCGGTCAGTCCGAACAACCGCTCGCAGCGGCTCAATACCGCGTCGCTGCCGCTCGAACTGAACGACCTCGCGAACTCGTTCAACGGCGCGCTCGAACGGCTCGACGGCGCGTACGGCCGCCTCGAATCGTTCAACGCGGACGTCGCGCATGAACTGCGCACGCCGGTCACGATCCTGATCGGCCAGACCGAGGTCGCGCTGACGCGCAACCGTTCGGTCGACGATCTGCGCCACACGCTGCAATCGAATCTCGAAGAATTCGAGCGGATGCGCACGATCATCAACGACATGCTGTTCCTCGCGCGCGCCGATCAGGGCGAACGCGCGACCGGGCTCGTCGAGGTGTCGCTCGCGGTCGAAGTCGCGCACACGTTGGAGTTTCTGGAGATTCCGCTCGAAGAGGCGCGCGTGCATGCGCAGTTGCACGGCGATGCGGTTGCGCGCGTGAACCGCTCGCTGTTCGGCCGCGCGTGCACCAACCTGCTGATGAACGCGATCCAGCATTGCGAGCCGGGCGCGTCGATCAGCGTGACGATCGGGCGCGGGGAAGGACCGATGCGCAACCAGGTGCGCGTCGCCGTGGCGAATCCGGGCGAGCCGATCGCGCCGGATGTGCTCGAACACTTGTTCGACCGCTTCTATCGCGCGGAAGTCTCGCGCACCAATAGCCGCGAAAACCACGGGCTCGGGCTCGCGATCGTGAAGGCGATAGCGGAGATGCATCGCGGCACCGTCTCCGCGCACAGCGCGAACGGCATCAACACGTTCTCGTTTTCGCTGGCGGCGTCGGTGATGTCCGCGTCGGGCGACGTGCCGGCCGTCCGCGCGAACCCCAATGCGACTGGCGTCGCCGCCGACACCGCCTATTCGTCGCTCGCGAAGGGCAAGTCGGCCTGAACCGGCAGGCGCGGCTTGAGCGCCTGTTCGCTCGCCGATGTCAGCGTGCTGATACGCACGCCCAGCAGCCGCAGCTTGCGGTTCAACTGCACGCGTCGCAAACAGTCGGTCGCCGCGCGGCGGATTTCCGTCGCATCGGCGGTCGGTTCGTCGAGCGTCAGGTCGCGCGTGACGGTGCGGAAATCGTCGTAGCGCAGCTTGATGCCGATCGTGCGGCCCACGTAGCCCTTGCGCACGAGGTCCTCGGCGACGCGTACGCACAGCCCCGTAAACGCGCTCGATAACGCCGGCCGGTCATGACGCGGATGCAGGTCGCGCTCGAACGTGGTCTCGCGGCTGATCGACTTCGGCTCCGATTCGACCACCACGGGCCGCTCGTCGTGACCGTGCGCGATCTCCATCAGCCACGCGGAATAGCTGCGCCCGAAGTTGTCTTGCAACAAGCCGGCGTCGGCGGCGGCCAGGTCGCCCACCGTCGCGAGGCCGAGCGCGGTCAATTTCTCCGCGGCCTTCGGGCCGATGCCGTTGACCTTGCGCACCGGCAGCGGCCACACACGCAGCGGTATGTCGGCTGGGGTGAGGATCGTCAGGCCGTCGGGCTTGTCGAGCTCGGAGCCGATTTTTGCGAGCAGCTTATTCGGCGCGATGCAGATGGAGCACGTCAGCCCGGTGGCCTGATGAACAGCCTCCTTGATGCGCCGCCCGAGGTCGTCCGCTGCGCCCGGCACGTCGGTCAGCTCGATGTAGATCTCGTCGATGCCGCGATCCTCGATGCGGTCCGTGAACGTCCTGACGGCCGCCTTGAAGAGGCGCGAGTAGTGGCGGTATGAATCGAAGTCGGTCGGCAGCAGGATCGCGTCGGGCGCGAGCGCGGCGGCCTTCATCATGCCCATCGCCGAAAACACGCCGAGCGCGCGGGCCTCGTAGGTCGACGTGGTCACGACGCCGCGCCCCGCGTAATCGCGCAGCTTCGCGAAGCGCTTGCTGCCATCTTCGAGGACCTCTGGCGCGCTGTTGCGGCCGCCGCCGATCACCACGGCGCGGCCGCGCAGCTCCGGATAGCGCAGCAGTTCGACGGATGCGTAAAACGCGTCCATATCGAGGTGCGCAATGCGGCGGGATGGCGAATTCATGGGTTGAAGCGGGCGATGGCAATAAACGGGAGCTGTGAAGGCGCGCGTCGAGATGGCGCCAGCCCGTCATGGTACCTTGCCGCGCCCGCCGCCGGTCAGGGCCGCCGCGGCCCGCCGCGCGCGCGGGTCGCGTGGCGCGAGGCGCGCTGCGCTTACTGCTTGATGCCTTCGGCCTGGATATGCAGCGTGGTCTTCATGTTGAAGCCATACGCCTTGCCGTAGTCGATGCCGAAATCGTCGCGATTGAACGTCGCGACCGACTCGGTGCCGCACACTTCGCGCTTGAGCATCGGGTGCTGGATGCACTTGAACGATTCGATCTTCAGGTTGACCGGCTTCGTGACGCCGTGCAGCGTCAGCGTGCCGATCACTTCGACCGGCTTGTCGCCGTCGAAGCGGATCTGCGTGCCCTTGTAGGTCGCGGTCGGAAACTTCGCGGTGTCGAAGAACTTGTCGCCGACCAGTTCCTCGTTGAGCTTGTCGTTGCCTATGCCAACCGAGCTCAGGTCGATCGTCGCCTCGACCGTGCCGGTCTTCGCCGCGCGATCGAGCACCACGGTGCCGCTGCTTTTCTTGAACTTGCCGCGCCAGATCGACAGGCCGCCGAAGTGGTCGGTCTCGAAGCTCGGCGACGTGTGCGTTGGATCGAGCAGATAGGTTTCGGTGGCGGCCATCGTGTTGAACGACAAGGCAGCGGCGAGCGCGCCGGCGGCGAGCAGGAAGGGTTTCTTCAAGTTGGACTCCAGAGGTCGAGGGGTAAGGCGGTGCTGCGGCGTTGTCGGTTATTTCTTCGCCGCGACCAGATGAAATTTGATGAGGACTTCGTCGGCGACCACCGACGTGTCTTTCCATTCGCCAGTGCCGACGTCGAACTGCGTGCGCTTGATCGGCAGCGAGCCGTCGAAAGTTTGCGTGACGCCCTGGCTCGCGATCACGACCGGCACGACGACCATTTGCGATTTGCCCTTGATCGTCAGCTTGCCGGTCACCTTGTACTGGTTGCCGCCGGCCGGCGCGATCGAGCTCGACACGAAGGTCGCGTTCGGGAAGGCGCCGCTGTCGAACCATTCCTTGCCTTGCGCCTGCTTGTTGTAGTCGTCGGCGCCGAGGTCGTAGCTCGCGGTGTCGATCGACACGTTCGCGCTGCCCGCGGCCGGCTTCGCCGGATCGAAATTCAGTTGCGCGGAGAACTTCCTGAACTTGCCGTCGACGGGCACGTTCATTTGTTTGGTCGTCGCGATGACGCTGCTTTTCGCGAGGTCGACGTCGGCGTGCGCGAGCTTCGCTCCGAGCAGCGCAAGCGCCGCGAAAGAAGCGAGCGCCGCGCGATGAGCGCAATGATAAAAGGGTGTCTTCATGATGGTACGCATCCTATCCGAGCTTCGCGGCCCGATTGCACACCGCGAGGAATTTGATTGCCAACAAGTCGTAGCCAATCGGCGAGGACGATGGCTTTCCTGAAGCTGTCATGTCGTTATGCACGGGTCTTCAGAAACGGCACCATGCGCGCGAGCAATCCGTCGCGATCCACGAACTGATGCTTGAGCGCCGCCAGCACGTGCATGATCACGAGCATGAGCAGCGTGTAGTTCAGCAGCACGTGCACCGCGCGCAGCGTGGTCTTCAGCGCCTGATCGGGACCGATGATCGTCGGCAGCGGCACGATGCCCAGATACACGACCTGAATGCCGGCCGCCGAGCTGTAGAAGTAGCCGGACAGCGGAATCGCGAGCATCAGCAGATACAGCAGACCGTGCACCAGATGCGCGGCGGCCTTCTGCCACGCGGGCGTCGCGACATCGAGCGCGGGCGCGCGGTGCGTCGCGCGCCACAGCACGCGCAGCAGCGCGAGCGCAAACACGGTCACGCCGATCCATTTGTGCCACGAGAAGTACTTGAGCTTCGTCGGCGTGAAGCCGGGGATATCGGTCATGATCCAGCCGATGTAGAAGCCGCAGATCATCAGGGCGGCAATCAGCCAGTGCAGCGCGATTGCGGCGCCGTGGTAGCGCGTGGGACTGAAAGCGCGTGTTTGCATCGTGTTCTATCCGTTGCTCGCGAGAAGCCGCGTGAGGATGCGGATAGTAGGGACGCCAATTGAAACTGAATAGGCGGGTGCGGGGGAACAGATCGTTGTCGCGGTGATGTTAATCGCGTAAGACATGGGTGACGAACCGCATACGCATTCAACGATACGCGCATGAAGGCACCCTCACTGCCAGGTGCCGGTCGCTGTCGTACCGCCGTACCGCTGTGGTAACTTGTTGCCCCGAACAACAAGAGTGCCGCGCTTTGCGCAGCCACCGAAATAACCCATTATCCAGGCCTAAGCCGTGAATTCCGTTTTCCTTTCCTGGGGTATTGCCGCGCTCGCCACTACCGGTGTGATCACGCGGCCGTTCAAATGGCCTGAAGCCGTGTGGGCGGTCGCTGGGGCTGTGCTGCTCGTCGCGCTCGGCCTGTTGCCGCTGCATCTCGCGATCGAAGCGATCGGCAAGGGCACCGATGTCTACCTGTTCCTGTTCGGCATGATGCTGCTCTCCGAAGTCGGCCGCCGCGAAGGGCTGTTCGACTGGGTCGCGGTGCTCGCGGTCAATCACGCGCGCAGTTCGCCGCGCAAGCTGTTCGTACTCGTGTACCTGTTCGGCGTCGTAATCACCGCGTTTCTTTCCAACGACGCAACCGCCGTGGTACTGACGCCCGCCGTGTTCGCGGCGGCGAAGAAAGCGAAGACACCGCCGCTGCCGCTGCTGTTCGTCTGCGCGTTCGTCGCCAATGCGGCGAGCTTCGTGCTGCCGATTTCGAATCCGGCCAACATCGTGCTCTACGGCAATCACACACCGCCGCTGGGACCCTGGATGCTGCGCTTCACGCTGCCCTCGGTGCTGTCGATCGCGGCGACTTTCGTGATGCTGCGCTGGACCCAAGGCGAGGCGCTCGCCGGCGTCTGCGAGGCGAATCTCGAGGCGGTCGAGCTGTCGGCGAGCGGGCGCGTCGCGCTCGCGGGCATCGCGGTGACAGCCGGCGCGCTGCTGACGGTCTCCGCATACGACATTCAGCTCGGCCTGCCCACCGCGATCCTCGGCACGCTGACCGCGCTCGTCGTGCTGATCAAGGAGCGCAGATCGCCGCTGCCGATGATTCGCGAAATTTCGTGGAACGTGTTGCCGCTCGTCGCCGGGCTGTTCGTGCTGGTCGAGATGCTCGACCACACCGGCGTGATCAACAGCTTCGCGGGCGAGCTGCGGCGCGCGACCGAACACAACGAAATGGCCGCGGCCGGGTGGGCCGGCGCGAGCATCGCGTTCCTCAGCAATCTGATCAACAACCTGCCTGCCGGCTTGATCGCGAGTTCGACCGTGATGCAGGCGCATAGCCCCGAGCGCGTGATCGACGCGCTGCTGATCGGCGTCGACCTGGGACCGAACCTGTCGATCACCGGTTCACTCGCGACGATCCTATGGCTCAACGCGATTCGCCGCGAAGGCGAAGACGTCAGCTTTATGAAGTTCCTGAAGGTCGGCGCGCTGGTGATGGTGCCCGCACTCGTGCTGGCACTTGGGGCACGGATTCTAACCGGCTGATCGGGCGTCAGACCCGCGCGACATCAGCACGGGTTTGCCGGACGAGCCGACACGCGTCGCGCCGGTGAGCTGTTCCAGTCGCGCGCCCACCGAGCGCAGTCTCGCTTCGAGCAGGGCGACGCGCGCGCGTTGCGCGGGCACCATCGAGGAACGACTCAGCGCATGCAGCCGACGATGCCAGTACGACAGCGGAAAACGGTCGCGTGCTGAAAGTGCGTTGAAAACGAGCTCGAGATGGGCAATTTCCTTGTCGATATTTAGGTAACTCATTGCACAGTCCGGGAAAAGAAGGGTGGAAATGGGCGCGCGAACGTAAAAAACGGCAGCAAACTTCGTTCCATCCCGCCTAGATATAGTCAATATCGGCCGTGACGTGCATAGCGTCACATCCTGCGCGCGAGGCGCGGCGCGCACTGGTAAGAAGCGCCAAAATCGATGCAAGCTTTACGCGCGGCATCTCACGCGCCGCGGCCGTCGTCTACCTTTCAACGACACAACGGGAATTGACCGGGCGTGCGCGCGACGCGCTTGTCCTATGCTGAGTGAACGGCGCGGCCCGGCCTGATGGCGCGCCGTCAATGTCGTGCGGCGACGACGGTCGCTGCGGCCAACGGAACGGCGGCTGGCGGTGCCGACACATACATCGGATTGATCGGCACCGGGTAGTGAACCGGCCGCGGCGGCGGCGCGTAGACCACGATGGCCGGCCAATACACGACGACTCTCGCGTAGGCGGCGGAAGAGCAGGCAAGACCGATGGCGGTGAAAGTCGAGGCGCAGGCGAGACGAAAAGTCATTTGGGACCCCTGAGATGTTGAAAGCCGATGGACGGCAGACGCAACGATAAGCAGCAGGCCGGCAAAACGGAACCGCAAACTCGTTTCATTCGATGTCACGCTGCCTTGACATGATTCGACATGATTGTTGGATTGCGATCGCGCTGCGTCTGACCAAGAATTCGGCCTGTCATCGAAACGGATCGCGGCACTCAGGCAGGCGACGGTCGATGCTTCAAGCGAAGGAGTCAGTCATGAAGAAGTTGCTCGTCACCGTCCTGCTGTGCTGTGCGTCCACCGTCACATTCGCTCAGGCCGCCGCGCCGCAAGGTGCCAGTCAGCAGCGGATGGAGCGCATCGAGCAGCAGTTGCAAACGCGCTTTTCGAACGCGAACACCACGCACGACGGCAAGCTCACCCGCGACCAGGCGGCGTCCGGCATGCCGATGGTCGCGCGTCATTTCGATGAGATCGACACGCAGAAGACCGGCTACATCACGTTGCCGCAGATCGAGGCCTTCATGGTGGAACGCGGGGCCGCGCACTGAGCGGCGCGGACTTCGAGGAGCTTGCGGATGGAACGCCCCGCCAGGATCATCGTGCTCGACGACGAAGCCGAGTTGCGCAACATGCTGCTGCGCTTTCTGCGCGGTCACGGCTTCGACGTGCGCGCGGCCGAGGACGGCAAACGTCTGAATCGCTATCTGGAGCGCGAGCCGTTCGACCTGCTGATACTCGATCTGATGATCGGCGAAGAGGATGGTCTGGAGATCTGCGCGAAGCTGCGCGCGCAAGGGCAGACCTTACCGATCCTGATGCTGACCGCAAAAGGTGATCCGCTCGATCGCGTGACGGGCCTCGAAACCGGCGCCGACGACTATCTCGCCAAACCGTTCCTGCCGCGCGAGCTGATTGCGCGAATCAACGCGCTGCTGCGCCGCCAGAAGATGGCCGCGGGCGACGTCACGGTGACTTCGCAGCGCGTGCGCTTCGGCGACTTCACGCTCGACGTCGGCAAGCAGGCGCTGTCGCGCGCGGGCGAGCCGCTCGACATTCATTCCGCGCAGATGCTGCTGCTGATTGCCCTCGCGTCGTCGCCGAACCGCGCGGTGAGCCGCGACAACCTGCTCGCGCGAGCGCGAGGGCGCGACCATGACGCGCTCGATCGCAGCATCGACGTACAGGTGCTGCGGTTGCGGCAGATCGTCGAGGACGATCCGGCCAAACCGCGCTTCATTCGTACCGTCTGGGGCGTCGGCTATATGCTCGTCGCCGATGTCGAATCATGACGCGCTGGCTGTCGCGCACCTTGCTGCCTCGCACACTGCTCGCGCGCAACATCGCGCTGTTGATCGCGCTCGTGATGCTGAGCCAGATCTGCTCGATCGTCGTGCTGCTGCATTACGTGCAGCGGCCACGCGTCGAGCGCGCGGCGGCCGTGTTCGCGACCTACGTGAGCACACTCGACAACCTGCTCGCGGCGACGCCGCCGGCCTCGCGCACCGCGCTGAGCGCACGTCTCGACGCGCGCGAGGATCTGCCGCCTGAAGCGACCACCGCGCCGCCGCACGATTTGTTGCGCGCGTATCGCACCTATCAGCGCGGTTTGTTTCTCGACAGCCTGCGGAAGCATCTGCCCGCTGATATGCCGGTGCGGTGGCAGACCGAGGGCGCGCAGCGGCTGTGGATTCGCATGCATGGGCCGGCTGCCGGCTCCCACGACGCCGCGGGGTCCGCGGCGAGCGCGCCATACTGGATCGCGCTGCCGATTCCCGAGGACGCGCAGGGCAGCGGCCTCGAAGCGGCAATCTTTCTGTCGTTGGGTCTCGGCCTGCTTGCCGCGCTTGCCGGCTATGCGATCCAGCTACATCTGAACGAACCGTTGCGCGAGCTCACGCAAGCTGCGCGGCGTGTAAGCGCCGGCGACTCGCCCTCGCCATTGCCGACCGACGGCCCCGCCGAAATCGCCGCCGTGAGCGGTGCTTTCAATCAGATGACGCGCGCGTTACAGGACGCCGAATCGACGCGCGCGTTGATGCTTGCGGGCATCTCGCACGACATCCGCACGCCGTTGACGAAGCTGCGCCTGTCGATGGCGATGGCGATGCCGCAGGGGGCCGACAGCAGCTTCGTGATCGCGGCCGAATCGTACCTGGATCAGATCGAGAGGATCCTGCAGCAGTTCATGGACTACGCGGGCAGCGGCGAGCGCGAGGAGGCCCGGCCCGGTGATCTGAACGCACTGATCGAACGGCTCGCAGGCGACTTCGCGGGGCTCGGACACGAATTCGAACTGTCGCTGGGCAGCTTGCCGGCGGTGCGATATCGGCCGACCAGCATGATGCGGCTCCTGATGAACCTGATGCAGAACGCGATCGTCTATGGCGGCAGCGGGCTTGCGGTGCGCACGTGGGCGATGCAAGACGCGGTGGCGGTCGCGGTCGGCGATCGCGGCAAGGGGTTGACGGCGCAGGAGTTGGAAAACCTGAAGGCGCCATTTCAGCGCGGCCGCAATGCGCGTGCGCACAGCGGCGGCACGGGGCTGGGGCTGTCGATCGTCGAGCGGATCGCGCGGCTGCACGGCGGCGGCCTGCAGTTTCATGCGCGCGACGGCGGCGGCCTCGAAGTGTGGGTCGTCTTGCCGGTCAAGGCGGCATAACCGCAAAACGGCGTGACGGCGTGACCCTTGCCGTTCACTCCCGATCGAGCCACGCGTCGAGCCCGACGCGAAACGCGACGCCTGCGATCACCGGCACCGTGAGCATCAGGATGATGCCGAAGTTCGGGATCTCGTCGCCGTACATGACCGGGTTGTACAGCACGACGCCCGACACGATCGCGAACGTCACGACGCCAATGGCGACCATCAGGAGATTGCGCACGGACAGCGACAGCGTTTTGCGCTTCGCCTTGTGCGCCGTGTCGTGAGCGCCGGGGACTTCGTCGTGTTGGGCAGGCATGATGGTTCTCGTGGCAAATAATGCAGCATCGGAAGCGGTCGCGGTGGGCACCGCGCCCGGCATCATAACCGGGCACCCATCCTTACTCACAATATATGCCATTCCACGCCGTACGATTTCAGGCCTCGGCTTCGGGCCGCGCGTCGGGCGCCGAATCCGCGCAAGATGCCCCGAAGCGAGCCGCGATCGGGCCGGCGTTCCGGCTGGCGACAAGCAAGCCATGGCGGCCCACGCCTCGTCTTTGGGCTAGGACGCCGCTTGCGTGTGATCGAGCCATGGCGCGAGCGCGTGTCGCAACTGCGCGATATCGAGCGGCTTGCCGAGCATCCGCGCGCCCGGAATCGCTGCTTCGATCTCGGCGTTGCAACCGTAGCCAGACACAAGCAGCACGCGTATTTGCGGCTGCACGCGCAGCACCGTGCGAGCGAGTTCGTCGCCGGACATACCGGGTAGCGTGAGGTCGGTCAGCAGCACATCGTAGTGTTGCGTGGTGGCGAGCAGCAGCGCAGCTTCGGCGTTCGCCACCGCGGTGCAAGCGAGGCCTAGCGCGCCGAGCAGTTCGCCGAGCGCCTCGCGCGATTGGGTGTCGTCCTCGACGAAGAGCACGCGCGCTGCCTCGTGGGCGACACGCGGCCGCCGATCCTTCCTCGTCTCTTTCTGGGGTACTTTGTTCAACGCCTCCTGCGGCGCGTTCGCCTTCGTCGCGCCATGCGTGTGCGCGCTTTCGTACGCGGCGGGTGGCACGCACGCGGCGATACGCGCTTCGCGCATCTCGGCCGCGTGGTCCGCGCGAAGAACGTTACGCACCATACGGGCAAGATCGTCGCGCCGGTAGGGCTTGGGCAGCAGCGTGATACCGGCGTCGATCTTGCCGTGGTGGACGATTTCGTCGCGCGTATAGCCCGATGTGAACAGCGTGGGTACCGGCGGCGTGCGCGCGGCCGCGCGTTGCGCGAGCTCGACGCTCTTCAGTTTGCCGGGCATCACGACGTCGGTGAACAGCAGATCGATCGGCACGTCGCTGTCGATGAACTCGAGCGCCGCGTCGCCGTTCGGTGCGGTCAGCACCTTGTAGCCGAGCTGCGCGAGCATCTCGACGGCGGTTAGCCGCACGTCGGCGTCGTCCTCGACGACCAGTATCGTTTCGCCGCCGCCGACCGACGCCGCGCTGCTGTCGATGGTCTCGGGCGTCTCCGCCTCGCAGCAGCGTGGAAACAACAGGGACACTGTGGTGCCGCGTCCCACTTCGCTTTCGATCGACACATGTCCGCCGCTTTGCCGCACGAAGCCGAACACCATGGAGAGGCCAAGGCCGGTGCCGTGGCCGTCGGGCTTGGTCGTGAAGAACGGCTCGAACACGCGCTGCAGGACTTCGGGCGGCATGCCCGAACCGGTGTCGGCAACCGACAACTCCACATATGCGCCCGGTGACAGATCCGGCTTGCCTTGGCAGAAAGCGGCGTCGAGCACGCGGTTGGTCGCGCGCACGGTGAGCAGGCCGTCGGCACGCATGGCGTCGCGTGCATTGATCGCGAGATTGAGCAGCGCGTTTTCCAGTTGATTGCGGTCGACCTGCACGTTCCACAGATCGTCGCTGAACACCGTGTCGATCCGCACCGTCTCGCCGAGCGCGCGGTGCAGCATCTCGCTCATGCCGGTCAGCAGGCGGCGCGGATTCAACACGGTCGGCGACAGCGGCTGACGTCGTGCGAATGCGAGCAGATGCGCGGCAAGCTTCGCGCCGCGTTTGACGGCATCGGTCGCGGCGCATAGACGCCGCTGCGTGACAGGGTCGTCGTCGGCTTCGGCGGCGAGCATCTGCAGATTGCCGTTGATCACCTGCAGCACGTTGTTGAAGTCGTGCGCGACGCCACCTGTCAGGCTGCCGATCGCTTCCATCTTCTGCGCTTGGCGCAGCTGTTCCTCGGCGAGCGCGCGCGCCGCGATCGAATCGGCGACGCGCTGCTCGAGTGTTTCGGTTAACTGAAGAAGTTGCTGTTCGGCGATTTTGCGGTCGTGAATGTCGATCAGCACGCCCGGAAAGCGCGTCGGCTCGCCATATTCATCGTACTGGCAGCGGCCGTTCGCCTGCACCCACATATAGCCGCCGTCAGGCCGCCGGATTCGGTACTCCGCGCGAAACGGCTCGCCGCTGCGGATCGCTTCGGCTGTCAGGCGGTCGTTGAGCGCCTGGTCGTCGGGATGGATCATCTGCGTCGCGGCGTCGCGCGCGACGCCCTTCGACGCTGTGTCGCGCGCAAACAGGAAAGTGCGCGCGAAACGTTCGTCGCCGCTGACCTCGCCCGTGCGCAGATCCAGCACCCAGGTGCCGAGCACGGCGCCGGTGTTCAGCGCGAGCTGCAGGCGTTCGTTGGTCTCTTGCAGATCGGTTTCAGCTTGCTGTCGCAGGCGCTCGGTCAACACGCGCCCGGTGGTCTCGACGACCATCGCAAGCACGCCGGCCGGCGCGCCGCGATCGCCCGCGACCGGGCTGTAGTACAGATCCATCCACACGTCTTCCGGCTTGCCGTCGCGCAGCAGTACCAGCGCCTTGTCGCGATATGACAGCGTACCGCCCGCAAGGCAGGTGAGCATGACCTGATGGTTGAAGTCGGCGACTTCGGGCCAGCCCTCTTCGACCGGACGGCCGAGCAGATAGGGATGCCGGCCGCCCGCGAAGACCGCATAGGCGTCGTTGTAGATCATGTAGCCGGGCTCGCCCCACAACAGCACGAGCGGCACCGGCGAGGCGAGCATCAGCTGGACCGTCGAGGTCAGACTGCGCTGCCAGTGTTCGATCGCGCCGAGGGTGGTCGGGCGCCAGTCGAATTCGCTGATGCGTCGCGCCATCTCGCCGCGCCAGCCGGCGCAGCCGTAGTCTTGTGCCGGAAAGGGCATGCCGCGCTCCACCTGATATCACGTCGGAAAGTGTTGGCTCCTGACCGAAGCTTCGAAGGCTTCACGCGCGTCGCGCAGCCTTCGAAACGCCAATTTATTGTAGGGCACAACGCCGTATCGTTGATGCATCGCAGATGCCTGTTCGGGAGGGCGTGAATGCGCGATTTGTTGCTGGTCAAGCCGCGCAGATGGCGGTGCGCGCCGAATTTATATATCGTCGTACGTTAGCCATCAATGTTTGCCCAACGTTTGCCGATAACCATGGGCGGAGTGACCGGAAACCCAGCTGACCAGCCTTCTATGTCTACCATCCCGACGCAGCACCAGCCCCAGCCGAGCCTGCGCGAGCGCTTTCACCGGCGCTCGCTCGAGCATCAGCGGCCGCTTTCCCTTGTGACGATGGGCTTCACGGTGCTTGCTTTCCTGTGCATGGTAGCGGCGCGCGAGCTGGTCGGCGCTCCGTCCGCGCCGCTCGGCTACCGGTTGCTGTGCGCGCTCGTGCTCGCGCTGCTGGTGCTGGCGATCCCGCGCACGAAGTCGACGGCGCTGTTCGGCGCGATCGGCGTCGTGTACATGCTGGTGCTGGTCGGCGGGGTGGTGCTGAATGCGCGCGGCCTCGTGGATCCGCTGGTGTGGCTGTTGCCGGCGCTCGTCGTGATACCGATCTGCGCGGCGCCGCTGTGGCTCACGCCCATGCATTTCGTCACCGGAAACGCGCTGTTCTATGCAGTGGCCATCGCGCTGCTGCTCGGCAACACTCATTCGCGCGAGGTCGACGCGGCAGTATGGACGTGGGTCATCGTGATCGGCGCGCCGAGCGCGGCGGTGTTCCATTTCAGCTTCTACCGTTTCAGGCGCAATCACTTTCTGCTCGAGAGCCAGCTCGCGCAGCTCGCCGCGACCGACCCACTGACGGGCCTTCAAAACCGCCGCGCGTTCGTCAAGCACGCGGAGGGGCGCCTCGAGACGCGAGCGCCGGGCGCGCAGATCAGCGCGATCTTTCTCGACATCGACAGCTTCAAGTCGCTCAACGACCGCTTCGGCCACGCGGTCGGCGACCATGCGCTGTTCCAGGTCGCGCAGGTGCTGAAGGACGCGGTCGCGCTTTACCATAGCGCGAGCCGCATCGGCGGCGAGGAGTTCGCGTTGCTGCTCGACGACGACCTCGCCGGCGCGCTGCGACTCGCGGAGCGGCTGCGCGTCGACATCGCCGCGATCGAGCGGCCGGACGGCTATCTGACCGCTAGCTTCGGCGTCGCCGAGCACCGGCCCGGCGAAAGCTTCATGGTGCTGCTCGATCGCGCGGACGAAGCGTTGCTGCGCGCGAAGCAGACCGGCCGCAACCGGGTCTGCGCGGCGCGCGCGCTGCCGTTCGACCCGCTGCAGCCACCGTTCGACGACGGGTTCGCGCCGCACGCCGCAGGCAACGACCCGAGCGCGGCGCGTTACCGCTGGGAAGACTTCTATCTGATCTCGCACTTTCAGCCGCTTTACAGCCTGTCGCATCAGAAGCAGGTCGGTTTCGAGGCACTGCTGCGCGGCGAGCAGGGCGACGGCACGCTGGTGCCGCCGATCGTGATGTTCGCGCCGAAGCCGTCGAGCGACGAAGGCGCGCTCGACCGCGCGAGCCATGCGGTGCATCTGGGCAACGCGCGTCGGACGCTGCCCGGCGATGCGTGGCTGTTCCTGAACATCCTGCCGGCCACCTTCGTCGCCGACGGCTACGCCGATCAGTTGACGACGATCGTGCGCGCCGCCGGGCTCGAACCCGAGCGCGTGATTCTGGAGATCCTCGAATCGCATGGCGGCAGCGTCGACGACATGTCGCGCGCGGCGGCGCGCTACCGCCAGCACGGCTTCCTGATCGCCGTCGACGACTTCGGCGCGGGCCAGTCGAATCTCGACCGGCTGCTGCGGATCCGGCCGGACATCGTGAAGCTCGACGGCGAGCTGATTCGCGCGACCACGCACGGCACCCAGCAGCCTATCCTTCCGAAGCTCGTGTCGCTGCTGCATCAGGCGGGGATGCTGGTGGTCGTCGAAGGCGTCGAGACGGCCGAGGAGCTGATTCTCGCGGTCGAGTCGAATGTCGATTTCGCGCAGGGCTATCTGCTCGGCCGGCCTGCTGCCGAGATCGCGCCGCCCGAGTCGGTGCACCGCCAGATCGACGATGCGTTCGACGTGATCGCGCAAGGCCGCGCGCACCAGCATGCGCTGTTCGAATCCGAGGTCGAGCCGTACCGGCTCGAGCTACGGCGCGCGGCCGACGACTTGCGCGCTGGCGTCATGATGGACGATGCGTTCGCAACGCTCGCCACCTTCGCGCGTTGCATCAGCTGCTTCATTCTCGACGAGACCGGCCGCCAGATCGGTCACGAGGTGCGCGGGCCCGCATGGTGCAAGGACGCCGCGTCGCTGCAGCCGGTTGCCAATCCGCGCGATGCGCGCTGGGATCACCGGCCGTACTTCCGCAATGCGGTGCTGCTGCCCGGCGAGGCGATCACCAGCAATCCTTACCTGTCGCTCGCGAGTGGGCGGCCGTGCATCGCCGTGACACTGGCCGTGCAACTGGGGAGCGGGCGCTGTGTGATGGGGGTCGAGCTGGACTGGTCGGCGCGCGGGTTGCCCTGGCCGGCGGGGGAGTAGGGCGTCGTGGCAGGTCGGCGTGTGCGCGCTGATCTCGCCGTGAAACGTATCATTGAGGCTTACGGGAAAACCCGCGACCAACCAGCAAGCCTATTGACCTTACCAGCCGTAAAACCGCTGCCACTCGACGCTGCTGCCGTCCGGCGCGACCGCGTGATACTCGGGGAACTGCGCGCCGGTCGCGCACGCGTGGTTCGGCAGAATGCGCAGTTTCATGCCGATGGGAAAGCGCTGTGTGATGTCCCCGGTCTGTGCGCCGGCTTGCCGATCGGCTCGAGCCGCCGCAAGAATCCCGTGCTCCTGGTTGGCGCCGCTCACGACATAACCGGGCAGCAACGTGCCATTGAGCAGGCACGGCTGTCCATAGCCGAAATCGTGCGACTGCCGCGACGTGCCGCGATCGCGGCTAAGCGCCATCCAGCCCGCGTCGAGGATCGCCCAGCCTTTGTCTTCCTGATGACCGATCACGGTCGTGAGTACGCTCAGCGCGATGTCGTCGAGCGTGCAGACGCCCACGTTGCGCATGACCAGATCGAACAGCACGTAGACGCCGGCTCGCACCTCGGTGACGCCTTCGAGATGCCGCGCGGCGAGCGCGGTCGGCGTCGAGCCGACACTCACGGCCGGGCACGCGATGCCCGCTGCGCGCAACCGCTCGGCGGCGCGCACGCAGCCCGCGCGTTCCTGCTCCGCGAGTGCGGCGAGCGCTTCGTGCGTATCCAACTCATAGCTCGAACCCGCGTGGGTCATCACGCCGCCGACCTTCACGCCGTTCTCGTGCAGAATCCGTCCAACGTCGAGCAGAGCTTGCTGTTCGGGCTGGATCCCCGAGCGATGTCCGTCCGTATCGACCTCGATCCAGACCTCGAACGATTCGCCGTGCTGGTCGCCGAACGCGGCGATCGCCGCGGCAGCGCTCGGATTGTCGACCACGAGCTTCAGATCGCAGCCTTGGCGGCGCAGCGCGAGCGCTCGCGGCAGCTTCGACGGGACCATGCTGACGGCGTACAGGATGTCGTCGATGCCGGCCGCGAAGAACGCTTCCGCTTCCTTCAGCGTCGACACCGTGATGCCGCGCGCGCCGGCGGCGAGCTGCGCGCGCACGACGTCGATGCACTTGGTGGTTTTCACGTGCGGCCGAAACGCGACGCCGAGCGTATTCATCTGTGCCTGCATCCGCGCGATGTTTTTCTGCATCCGCGCGACATCGATCAACGCGGCCGGGGTTTCGATGTGTTCGAGTTTCATGCTTGCACCTGAAGAGCGAGGCGAGGTTGGAGATTCAATGCCGACGATCGCGGCCAAAGCCGGCGAGCCACGGCACCAACCCGTCGAGCGATGCCACTTCGAGCTCGGGCGCCTGCGCGCCCGCGACGAGAGGCAGGCCGACGTGGTTGTGCCAGTAGGTCCGCAAACCGACGGCCGCGGTGCCGAACATGTCATAGCTCGACCCGGCGACGAACGCGGCGCGCTGCGGCTCGACGCCGAGCTTGGCGAGCGCGAGGCGATAGGGTTGCGGGTCCGGCTTGTAGACGCCGGCTTCCTCGGCGGTGACGATCGCGTCCCAGCGCACGGGCAGCAACGCGGCGGCCTGCGAGCCGAGCCGTGTCGAACAGTTCGTGACGACCGCGAGCTTGCAATGCGGCGCGAGCGCGCGCAACGCGTCGAGCGCGCCGGGCCACGGCGTCAGGTTCGGCCAGTCCGCTTCGAGCGCGCTCGCGGCCGATGCGGGTAGGCCGACTTGCGCGGCCGCCTCGCGTACCAGTTGATCATAGGGAACGTAGCGGCCGCAGCCGTATGTCAGACGCAGATACGCGGCACGCCATGCGCGGCCCGCTTCGTCGGAGCCCGCCGCGCGGTTCCATGAAGTCCACGAGTCGAGCAGCGCGGTCAGCAGGTCGAACAGGACCGCGTCGGGGTAGGTTGGGGCGTCGGTGGAATGGGCGGCAGCAGTCATGATTGCATGTAACCGGCTGTTGACGATGAGTCGATTATAGGTTTCTGTCGGTAAGTCAGCGTTCAGTACAGTTGATTCTAAGATTCAGGCGGACTGAATCGTCGCCGCCACGGCGGCGACGGCCTGAAGCGGCCTTGCAGATACTGCATGAAATGGCGGATGCGCGCAGGCAGTCCCGCACGCTGGTGCGTGAGCGCGATCACGTTCGCGTCGGGCGCTTTCCAGCCCGGCAGCAGGCGCACAAGTCTGCCCTTTGCGAGGTCGTCGGCGACATCCCATTCGGAACGCAGAATCACGCCGCGCCCCTCGCAGGCCCATTGGCGGATCACGTCGCCGTCGTTGCAGCTCAGATGCGCGGACACGCGCACACTGCGGCGCGTGCGGCCTTTGCTGAACTGCCATAGCGATACGTCCTCGTTGTTTTCGCGCAGGACGATGCACGGCAGCCGGCTCAACGCATCCGGCGATTCGGGCTCGCCGATTCGCCTGACGAGCGCGGGCGCCGCGCAGACGAAGCGCGCGTTCGGCGCGATCGTATAGCCGACCAGGTTCGACAGCGGCAGCTCGCCGATATGCACGACGATATCGAAGCGATCGAGCGTGTCCGTCAACGGCCGGTCCGATAGCGTCAGCGCGACGTCGATATCGGGGTTCTGCTGCTGGAACTCGCCGATCAGCGGCGCCAGATGGCGTCGCCCGAAACCGAGCGGCGCATTGATCTTCAGCGTGCCGACGAGGCCGCCGCGGCGGGTTTGCAGATCGTCGAACAACGCGTCGAACTGCTCGATCAGCTCGGCGCCGCGCTCGCACAGCAGCAGGCCTTCGTCGGTGAATTGCAAGCGGCGCGCGCTGCGGTTCACCAACTGCGCGCCGAGCTTCTTTTCGAGTTGTTGCAAGCGCTGCGTGACCGCCGACGGCGACAGCGCGAGTGCGCGCGCGGCAGCGACCAGGCTGCCGCTCGCGCGCAGCGTAAGCAGGAAGCGGATATCGGCCGAATCGTTCATGGGTGCAATGTGGGTGCAAGACGGGAGCGTGGAATCTCGCAGCATAATGCGTGCGGATCGATCACAGGGTAGAGTGGCGCTTCCGGCCAATTGATTCGAACCTTTGGAAGAGAAGTCCCATGCCGTTGCCCCATGACTCGTCCGCGAACGACGCCGCGCCCAACCGTGCGTTGAAACAGGCGGTGTTTCTGCATACGGGCTGGCGCAGCGCGGGCACGTGGGTGTGGTCGCGGCTTCGCGAACTCGAGCGCGCGGCCGGTTTCTACGAACCGCTCAGCAACGTGCTCGCCGATCTCATGCCCGCCGACGTGTCCGCCTCGCGTCCCACCTTGACCTCGGGACACCCGCCGCTCGCCGCGCCGTACTTCGACGAGTACCGGCCGTTTCTGCGCGAAGACGCGCGCGGCGTCGCGGGTTACGACAGGCGCTTCAGCATCGATCGCTTTACGCGCGAACCGGATGCGACATTCCCGTTGCTGCAGGCCTATCTCAGCGCATTGAGCGAGCACACGATCGAGCACGGCCGCGTGCCGGTCTTCAAGTTCTGCCGCACGGGCGGCCGTCTGCCGTGGCTGAAGCGCGCGTTCGCGCGGGCGCTGCATGTGGGCGTGCTGCGCAATCCCGCGTCGCAGTTCGCGTCGGGTTGGTTGCTGCGGCAGCAATGGAGCAATGCGTTTTTTGTCGCGGCGCCGTTTCGCGTGCTCGGTCTGAATCAGACGGACCCGCTGGTGCGCGAAGTGATCGGCGTGTGCGGCGTGCGTCTGCCGCCGTTGCCGTCGATGCCCGATGACGCGTATGCAGTCGCGTGCGAGCAGTTCGCGCGCACGGTGGACAGCGACAACGCGTATCGCGCGTTCATTGCGTTGTGGATGCTTTGCGCGCTGCGCATTGGCGAAGGCGTCGATCTGCTGATCGATATGGACCGGCTCGGCGAGTCGCGCGATTATGCGAGCGATTTGCGCGCCGCGTTCCACGCGCAATGCGGCTTGTCGCCCGACTTCACGAGCGCGCGCGATCTGGTCGTTGAAACGCGGCGCAGCGCGGCGCGCATGACGGGCATCGACGGCGGCGCGCTGCGCGCCGTGCACTCCGCAGCGCTGAAATTTCTGAAGGCGCAGGCGGGCATCGACGCTGCCTTCGTCGAGGTGGTCCGCCAGAAGATGGTGCTGGCGAACGAGCTCACCGAAACGTGGCGCTAGCCGTGCGCCGCCAGCACCGTGCGATCAGCTGCCGCGCGCAGCGGGCTCAAGCAACGGCCTTTTTCGCTTTGGCCATGCTCTGCGCGCGCATTGCGTCGTAGCTGAGCTTGTCGATCGGCACGACGTTCTTTTCGCCGAGGTCGCTGAGCCGCACCCGGAAGGTCTCACGCGCACTCCATGCGGCGATCGCGCAGACGATCGTGATGGCAAACGTGATCGCGCCGATCGTCAACGGCACGTTGTGCGATCCCGGCGGCGCGACATAGGCGAACAGGGCCGGCAGCAGCGCGGTGATCGTCGTGCCGATGTTCTGGCCGATCGCCATCGCGGAGACGCGTGAACGCGTCGGGAACAGTTCCGGGTAGAAGCTCGGGAAGATCGCGTTGTAGCCTTGATAGATGACGCCCCACATCAGGATCGACATCACCAGCGCGAGCGGCACGTTGCGAATGCTGATCGCGTACAGATACGCGAAAGAAAGCAGCCCTGCACCGAGCGAGCCGACGATGATCGGCAGACGCCGCCCGATCCGGTCGGACAGATTGCCCACGTACGGAATCACCAGCACCGCGACGATGTTGCCGATCACCGGGATCCACAGATACAGGCTCTTCGAAAAGCCGACGCCGTAAGCCGGCTGCACCGCGTATGCCGCGCCGAAAATCGTCGCGACGACCGGGATCACGTTCATCAATGAGCACAGCACGACGCGCAGCATGTCGCGCCAGTTGTACTTGAACGCTTCGACGATCGGCGAGCGCGGGACGCCGCCGCTTGCGCCTTCCTTCTCGAACGCGGGCGTTTCCTCGACTTCGCGGCGGATGATGTAGCCGGCGATCAGCACGACCGAGCTGAGCAGGAAAGGAACGCGCCAGCCCCACGCGTTGAACGACTTGTCGTCCATGAAGTAGGCGAGTGGCAGGAATATCGCGGCGGCGAGAATCTGGCCGGCCTGCACGCCTTGCAACGTGAAGCTTGCGTAATAGCCGCGTCGCCCGAAGGGCGCGTGTTCGAGAATCATCGAGCTGGCGCCTGAGATTTCACCGGCGACCGCGAAACCCTGGATCAGCCGCAGCACGACGAGCAGCAGCGGCGCGAGAAAGCCGATCTGCGGATAGGTCGGCAGCAGACCGACCGCCATCGTCGATAGACCCATCAGGAACATGCAGAGGAGCAGGACGTTCTTGCGCCCGTGGGTGTCGCCCCAGTGACCGAGCACGAGGGCACCGATAGGCCGCGCGACGTAGCCGACGCCGTAGGTTGCGAGCGATGCAACGATCGCAATCTTAGGGTTGCCTGAAGGAAAGAACAGCTGGGGAAAGATCAGCGCGGCGGCCTGCGCATAGATGAAGAAATCGTAGTACTCGAGTGCCGAGCCGATCCAGCCGCTGGCGGTTGCCTTGCGAGCCTGCGAGTGATGCCCGCTGCCTGTCGATGCGTTCGGTTGCATGACGTCTCCTGAATGGGATGTTTTTGTCAGCTTCTATGGCTGAATCATTTGCATCCTTAAACGGGCGCCGCGCAAGCCAGGATTTTCCTGCTCTCGTTGCCGCAGTGCGGCAAGTGCTGCGGTGCACAACCGGTGCCGTTGGGTTCAAATACGCTGATGGCGCACAGCGTGAGCGGACTGTGAGCGGCGCTCACACGCTCGAAGCCGCATCCTCTTCCGCCTCGTCCAGCTCGCTGCGCCGAACCGTCGTGACGGAGTCGGGAACGACCGTGGCGGTCACGGGCCGCGGGTCTTCGATGCTGTAGCGCAGGCGCCAGCCTTCGCGATAGAAGCGCAGTTGCCGGTATCGCATCAGATAGATCAGACCGACGAGCGCCGCCCCGAATCCCGACGCCGCGCCGACGCCGAGCGCCCAACGCGGGCCGAAATGGTCGGCGACCCAGCCGACTACCGGCGCGCCGAGCGGTGTGCCGCCGAGCGCGATAGCGAGCAGAATCGCGATCACGCGCCCGCGCATCGCGGGCTCGGTGGTCAGCTGCACCAGGCTATTAGTCGAGGTGGTGAAGGTCTGGGTCGACACGCCGATCGCGACCAGCACGATGCCGAACAGCACGTAGTTCGGCATCAGCGCGGCCGCCGTGCAGCCGACGCCGAACATCGCGCCGGCGCCGAGCAGCAGCCCGATCGTGGGACGCGCGCGGCGCGCGGCGAGCAATGCACCGGTGACCGAGCCGATCGCCATCGTCGAACTGAGCACGCCGTACTCCCCCGCGCCCGCGCGGAACGCGGTGACGGACATCGTCGAGATGAAGATCGGGAAGTTCAGGCCGAAGGTGCCGATCAGGAACAGCATCAGCAGCGCCGCTTTCAGATCGGGGCGCGTCCACACATATTTGAAGCCTTCGACGAAACTGCCGCGCGAACGCACATTGCGCGGCTTGACGTGCAATTGGTCGAGCCGCAGCATGCGCAGCGCGCCGAGCACCGCGACGAACGACAGTGCGTTGATCAGAAACACCCAGCCGCTGCCCACCGACGCGATCAGCAGACCCGCGACCGCCGGCCCGAGCATGCGCGCGGCGTTGAACGACGTGGAGTTCAGCGCGACCGCGTTGGCGAGGTCGCGTTCGCCGACGAGGTCGGAGACGAAGGTCTGCCGCGCGGGGGAATCGAACGCGGTCACGCAGCCGAGCAGCCCCGCGAACAGGTAGACCTGCCATAGCTGCACGAGCCCCGTGACCGTGAGCAGACCGAGCGCGAGCGCCAGCGTGCCCATCGCCGCCTGGGTCGCGAACAGCAGCTTGCGGCGATCGAAGTGATCGGCCGCGTAGCCGGTGAGCGGCAGCAGCAGCATCTGCGGGCCGAACTGCAGCGACATCACGATGCCCACCGCCGTCGCGTTGTGATGCGTGAGCTCGGTGAGCACGAGCCAGTCCTGCGCCGTGCGCTGCATCCACGTGCCGATGTTCGAGACGATCGCGCCGCTCGCCCAGACACGATAGTTGAATATACGCAGCGAACGGAAGGTGGTGCTCACGGCAGGGGTCCGACGAGGCGTTTCAGCAGATTGACGCCCGTCGCGAGTTGTTGCTGTTCGGCCGCCGTGAAACGCGTTTGAATCGTGCGATACAGCCAGTCTTCGCGCGCCGCGCGGCTTGCCTTGACCCTCTTGCGAAAGGACGGTGTCAGCGACAGAACCGTCTGCCGTCCGTCGTTGGGATCGGGCGCGCCGCTGACGAGCCCGGCGGCTTTCAATGCCGCGAGCGTTTCTCCCATCGACTGCGGACGCATGCCATGCGCGCGCGCGAGTCCGGTGACCGTGGCGGGGCCGTCGCGTTCCAGCAGGTTCAGCACCTGCACCTGCGACGGCGTGAAGTCGCCGACATGCGACTCTTCGCGCAGACGCCGGCGCAGCTTGCCGGCCAGCACGCGCAGGTCTTCGGCCAACGTATGAAGTTGTTCCGGCGTAACCGGGGGAGCGGATTTGCTCATGCGATGACATGATGTGAAGGCCACCTGATAAGGTTACCTTCGCACCTTGTCCGGGTCAAGTTTTGAAGTGGCGGGCCGGCGGACGCCCGCGTGGACACGACGACTTCAACGCGCGCGCATCCGCCGGTTGAAAAAGCGCCATATCGCGCCGCCGGCCAGCATCGCGCCGCCGAGTGCGAGGCCCAGCAGCACCAGCGAGCTCAGATGTTCGCGCACCACCGGCACGTTGCCGAACAGATAGCCGGCCGTAATCAGCGAGACGACCCACAGCGCCGCACCGGCGGTGACGAAGGCGACGAAGCGCGAGAACGTCATACGCGACACGCCCGCGGCGAACGGCGCGAAGGTACGCACCACGGCGATGAAGGGCGACAACAGAAAGGTCAGGCGGCCGCGCGTCTCGCTGAAGGCATGCGCCCGGCGCAGCGCATCGCGATTGAGCCAGTAGTAGTTGCGGGTGTAGACCTTGTCGCCGACCGCGTGGCCGATCGCATATCCGACGATGCTGCCGGTCACCGTGGCGACGAACAGCACGGGCGCGATGATCCACACGTTCAATCCGCCCGTGGCCGCGAGCGCGCCGCAAATGAAGATCAGCGGGTCGCCGGGCAGAAAGAATAGCGGCAAAAAGCCGTATTCGACGAACACGACGACGAACAGCAGCGCGTAGATTGCCGTTCCGAATTGCACGATCAGCGCGCTCAGGTGCTGGTCGAGGTGCAGCGCGATCTGCAGCACGTTCATCAGGTTCATCTTGGCATGGGCCTCGGGTGGCATTCGGATTTGATGAGTGTAGTCCCGCGCGCGCGTGTGCAGGGCGTTTGCGCGAGTTCACGTCGTTTGTCGCTTGCCGAGGTTGCGGCGCCGATGTCAAACTCGGACGGCCCTCATCAGATGCAACGCCATGCCGAACGACCCCGACATCACTTTCCGTTTTGCCGCGCCACGCGACGCCGAAACGATTCGCGCAATCGAATTGGAAGCGGCCCTACGTTTCATCAGCGTCGGCATGGCTGGCATTGCCGACGCCCCGCCTATGGCGCACGAGATCGCCCAGCGCAAGATCGAAGCGCGCGAGATCATCGTCGCGCTCGACCAACACTGCACCTGCGTGGGCTTCGTGATGTTCGAGCCGCAGCCCGCGCGCATCTACATTCAGGAGCTCGACGTGCTGAGCTCGCACGCGGGCAGGCGCATCGGCGCGGCATTGATCGAAGAGGTCGCGCGAATCGCGCGCATGCGGCAACTGCCGCAACTCGTGCTGTCGACGTATCGCGAAGTGCCGTGGAATGCGCCGTACTATCGACGGCTCGGGTTTCGCGACCTGGAGATCTCGGAGCTCGACGCGGCGTTGCTCGCGCGGCGCGACGCGCACATCGCACGCGGGCTCGATGAATCGAAACGGGTGTTCATGCGGCGCGATCTTGTCTAGCGCACAAAAAAACGGCGGGCGTGACCGAAATCCAGTCACGCCCGCCGCTTTGCTTCGTCGGTTCATCCAGCGGACAAGCGCCCGCTGATGCTGCCGATCACGCCGTTTCCAGCGCCGGATAATCGGTGTAGCCGGCCTCGCCGCGCGCATAGTACGTCGCGGGAACCGGCTTGTTCAGCGGCGCGTCTTCCGCGAAGCGCCGCACCAGATCCGGATTCGCGATGTACAGCTGCCCCCAGGCTACCGCATCCGCTTCGCCCGCGTCGAGCACCCGTTGCGCGGTTTCCTTGGTGAACTTCTCGTTCGCGATGTACGGGCCGCCGAACGCCTTTTTCAGCTGCGGGCCGAGGCGGTCGTCGCCGAGCGCTTCACGTGCCGCGATAAACGCGATCTTGCGTTTGCCGAGTTCGCGCGCGACATAGCCGAATGTTGCGGCCGGGTCGGAGTCGCCCATCGTGTGCGCGTCGCGGCGCGGTGCGAGATGCACGCCGACCCGGTTCGCACCCCACACGCTGATGCACGCGTCGGTGACTTCGAGCAACAAACGCGCGCGGTTTTCGATCGGACCGCCGTACGCATCGGTACGCTTGTTGGTGCTGTCCTGCAGGAACTGGTCGAGCAGATAGCCGTTCGCGCCGTGCACTTCGACGCCGTCGAAGCCCGCTGCCTTCGCGTTTTCGGCGCCCTTGCGGAACGCTTCGACCACACCGGAGATTTCATCGAGCTCGAGTGCGCGCGGCGTCACGAACGGACGCTCGGGACGCACGAGGCTCACATGACCGCCCGCCGCGATCGCGCTCGGCGCGACCGGCAGCTCGCCGTTCAGGAACATCGGGTCCGAAATGCGGCCGACGTGCCACAGCTGCAGGAAGATCCTGCCACCCGCGTCGTGTACGGCCTGCGTGACGCGCTTCCAGCCTTCTACCTGCTCTTGCGACCAGATGCCCGGCGTCTCCGCGTAGCCGACGCCTTGCGGCGTGACCGATGTCGCCTCGCTCAGGATCAGGCCGGCGCTCGCGCGCTCGGCGTAATAGCGTGCCATCAGCGCGTTCGGCACGCGGATTTCCTCGGCGCGCTGACGCGTGAGCGGCGCCATGATGATGCGGTTCGGCAGGGTGATATCGCCAATTTGCAGTGGATCGAAAAGAGTCGGCATAAGAGTTCACCTTTGGCGGCGGGTAGGACCCGAGCCTAAAAAAACTGCGTGAAAAAGGAAGCGCGGCGACGCGAATGCGGCGCTCAGAGCGTCGTGTTCATGTATTCAAGGAATGCCTGAATGACGGCCTCGTTGCGTTTGAAAAACACCCATTGACCGACCCGTTTCGACGTGACGAGTCCAGCGCGCTGCAACGCGGCCAGGTGCGCCGACACGGTGGACTGTGACAGGCCGCAGCGCGCGTCGATCTTGCCCGCGCACACGCCGTGATCGAGCGGTAGCTCCTGATCGGCGAAATGCGCGTGCGGCTCGCGCAGCCAGCCGAGAATCTCCCGGCGGACCGGGTTGGCCAGCGCTTTGTGAATCGCGTCGAAATCGGGCGTCATAGGGATGGGTTCAGGTGATTCGACATCCGACACGCCTGACGGCGTGCGCGGAATGCATCGCTACAAGACGAATCATATATCGGAATTAGACGATATGTGTAAAGGCACTACTGCAAATGAGGGCGATAGGTGCGGACATCGTCGCGTCGCGTGTTGGATGAAAACTTCGGTGACAGAGTTTTCGATTGACTTTCGCGGTGAAGTCGATCGGCTAAAAAAGATGCGACGATTCGCATAACGTGAAGGTAAACCCTTGGGCACTCATACGTCGAGGTGGCTATGATGGTGATGTCCTATTTCAATGACGTTAACGATATGGTCGCTTCCGAAATTCGCGTCATCCTCGCTGATGACCACCCCATGATGCTGATCGGTATCGAGCACGAGTTCGCAGAGGTGAGCACGATTCGGTTGGTAGGGACAGCCAGGAACTCGACTGAACTGATCGCGCTTCTCAACAGCAAACAATGCGACGTCCTGGTATCCGATTACGCCATGCCTGCGGGCGACTACGGTGATGGACTCGCGCTGTTTTCGCTGATCAGGCGCCGGTATCCTGATATCAAGATCGTGGTTCTAACGATGCTGGATAACCCCGCCGTAGTACGTGCGCTCGTGATGCAAGGCGTAACGTGCATCGTGAGCAAGTCCGATGCTGCCACTCACCTTATCCCCGCCGTTCACGCCGTGCATCACGGCGGCAAATACTATTCGCCGACCATCAACGAGATCGTTCAGTCGATCGACTGGAACCGCCGTGGCAGGGGTTCCTCGAATGTCCTGAGCCAGCGTGAATCGGAAGTTGTGCGTCTGTTTGCGTCGGGCCTGACGGTAAACGAGATTGCGGAACATTTGAGTCGCAGCAAGAAGACCATCAGTACTCAGAAATCGAAGGCGATGGAAAAGCTCGGCATCGAGCGAGAAATCGATCTATTCCGATACGCGTTGGAAAATGGAATGGTGACTTCTTCGCAGAAAAATTCGGACAGTCCTCCCTCCACAGAATGAACATAGGAACCGATCCCGCGCTTTCAATGTAACGAGTCGCATCGGCCGTACGATGCTGGATGATTCCTTGCGTCCGTGATTTCGGTCCGCCATGCCATCACAGAGCACAGATTCGAGCAGGCATGAACGCGTGGTTCACACGCTCGGCGGCGACTCGCGCATTGATGAGCCGAGCACGCTGAATCGCTATCAGCGGACGCTCGTCATGGGGGCGGGCGTCGCGCTCTCGTTTGTTCTCGTGTTGTTAACCGGCGTGGTGCTGAAATCGACGGTCACCGACTACATCCAGGATCGCTATACCGATTTCACTCTCCGGCAGACTCGCCTGCAGCTGGAGTTTCTCGAGCGGGAAAGAACGCTGAGAGCCGCCATCCTCCATGAAGAATCGGCTTGGGGCAAGCGAGCACCGCCACCCGCTGCTCTCATCGACGAGTTTTCCACGCAGCATGGGCGAGCCGTTCTGCAGAGGCACAGGAATTTCGACGCGGTGATGATGCTTGGCGATGTTGGCCCCTCGCGGCCCGCATCGGATTTCGCGCCGTATCTGGCGCTCAGCGTTGATTTTGACTATCGTCTCGGCGCTTGGGCCAAGGTGCAGACCAATGCCGTATCGGGCTATTTCTATTCGCCCGACCGGCGCTTCGTCGGAATCGTTCCTGCTCCGGCATCCGGCGATGTGCTCAAGCGGAGCGGCGCGAAAGACGTCCACGAGCTTCTCGGTCGCATTGCACCGGACATTGGCGACCTGGCGGACCCAGCGGTAGTTGAGCGGTTGCGTGAGGACACGGGTGCGACCTGGTTCCCGCCAGCCACCGATCCGTTTAGCGGGCAACCCGCCATCCGTCTGGTCATGCCGGCCTTTAGCGAGGGAAAGATCTTCCTCGTCGCTGTCCGCAAGATTTACGTAGAGCCCCTGATCGAAAAGCTTACCGGCGGGCGCTACGATGAAGGATCGCTGCTGCTCGATTCCGCCGGTAACGTCATCCTCAGCACAGCCAAGCCGGGTACCGGCACCGCGCTGACACAACGGATTCTCGATTCCCGTCCGCAAGCGATGCAATCCGCCGAAGAGATTCATCGCTATCGAAATGGACTGTTCATCGCTAGTGCGGAGGTAACGAACTCCGGCTGGACGCTCGTTTATGCATTCACGTGGCGCACGATTTTGCGTGACATAGGGGCACGCCTCGCGGTCTACGTTGCAGCAATGCTACTGGTCGTCGGTTTCATGTGGTTGCTTTTGTTGATGCTCGACCACAAGCTGTTCAAGCCCGACTACGAACGTTCGCAGCGCGTATTCGAAAGCGAAGCGTTGAACCGCACGATGGTTGCCGCAGCACCGTCCGGATTCGCGCTGCTGTCCTTGGAGCAGGCCGACGTTTTGTTGCAAAGCAACCTGATGCGGACCTACGAATCGAACACGCATCCGGATGAACCAAGCTTGCACGCGCGCTTGGTCAGTCTCTATGACCGCAGCCCCGGCGCACCCGCGTGGCAGTCCGATCTGGAGATGCCGCTCAAACTCGCCGACGGCCGCGTGAACGATCTGCTGGTGAGCATGGTGCGCACCCGGTATCGCGGGAAAGACGTGCTGCTTTGCAGTTTTTCCGACATCACGACGCTGAAGAACACGGAGCGCAAGCTGGACGAGGCGCGTGCGGCAGCGGACGCCGCCAACCAGGCGAAATCGGCATTCCTCGCGATGATGAGCCACGAAATACGCACGCCACTGAATGCCATTCTCGGCAACCTCGAGTTGCTGGGACGTACGCCGTTGTCACCATCGCAGCAGGAGCGGCTCGGGGTTGTGACGTCGTCGTCCACTGCGCTGCTCGCGATCATCAACGACATTCTCGATTTTTCGAAGGTCGAGTCCGGGCAGATGACGCTCGAGTCGATCAGCTTCGATCTCGGTCAGGTGATTCGACAGGTGGGCGCGATGTTCGAACCGGTTGCGCATGCGAAGGGACTCGACTTCGACTGCATGATTGACGATGCGCTCGCGCCGCACTATCTGGGTGACCCAACCCGAGTCCGGCAGATTGCGGTCAATCTGGTCAGTAACGCGATCAAATTCACTGCCACGGGCGAGGTACTGCTCGAGGTTTATTTGAAGGACGACACGGCCGTCTATTCTCCAATCGTCATTGGCGTGAGCGACACCGGCATCGGCATGACGCCGCAGCAGCAGGAGACGCTATTTCATGCGTTCACACAGGCTGATTCTTCGATTGCCAGGCGCTATGGCGGAACAGGACTCGGACTCGCGCTCTGTCTGCGCCTGAGCGAATTGATGCATGGCACGATCCTCGTGAAGAGTGAGTTGGATGCCGGCAGCACCTTTGTCGTGACTTTGCCGCTTGCCGTGAGTACAGGCCCATCGGTCGGCGCCCCAGCAGATAGCAAAGCCGAATGGGAGTCCGCCGGGGTCGACGCACACGCCATTCACATCCTCGTGGTCGACGATCAGCTCGCCAACCGTGAACTGATCGTCGCGCAACTTGCTACGCTTGGGTATGAGGCCAATATGGCCGATAGTGGCGGGGCGGCATTGCGGCGCTTTAACGAGCGCCACTATGATCTCGTGATGACCGACATCAACATGCCGGGGATGGACGGATATGCGCTCGCGCGGTGCCTGCGCGACCAAAGCGCGACAGTGCCGATCATCGCGATCACTGCGCATGTGGCAGCAGAAGAGCGCGCGCGATGCACGAAAGCCGGGATCGACGAAGTCCTGCTCAAGCCGGTCCTGCTTGGCATCATGGATGCGACGGTGCGGCGGCTGGTCAGCGAGGCCGGCAAGCGCCCCGCCACTGATACCGCGGCCGGGCGCGACATCTCGCACGGGCCATTGCCCGAGGCTATCCATGCGGCGATGATCCAGGGGCTGCGGGAATCGCTCGAGGCGCTATCTGTCGCCCTTGACCTTGGCGATATGAAAGCGGTGCTCGCCCATCTTCATTCGGTGCGCGGCTCCTTCGCGATGATCCAGGAGGCCGAAGTGGCCAATGCGTGCGCTCGGATGGAAGAGCAAGCCAGGAATCGCGACGTTGCTGGCGTCAAGGACGGGCTCGATCGTTTCGAACCACTTGCTTATTCGACGCTCGCGCGGCGAGTGATGAACGCACGGTCAGAGGCGTGAGTTTTTTGCCGCTCGCCGACCGCGGTCGATTGCTCAATCGCTCAGCGCGTCCCGACGATCGCGCCGGCCGTTCGCCGACGCGTAATACCGCTCCAATGCGTCGGTCGAGCGCGCGCCCAGTGCGAGGATCTGCGCGAGCCAGTCGGTTTCCAATGGCCATTCACCGGCGATCACGCGTGGATAGATCTGCCGCGCATAGCGATGCAGCGCCTTCGCGCCGATGTTGCCGCTGACACCGAGCAGCGCGTGCAAGCTCACGTGCGTCGCCTTGATATCGACGGCCGCGCGGTTTGCCGCGAGCCGCGCAACGAGCGAACGAATCTGTTCGACGCCGTTCAGGAACGATTCGTCGAGCAGATCGAGCGAGACCAGTTCCTCGAGGTGCGGTTCGTCGAGCAGCTGTTCTTCGGCGAGTGTCGCGGACGCGGGTACGCTCGCAGCCGGCGTCAAAGCCACCGGGGTCGCCGCAAAATCCGTTTGCACTGTTGCGCCCGCGGTTTGCGCGATTCCGTGGGGCGCCTGCGCAAGCGGCACGCCGCGCGTGCCGCATTGCCGCGCAAGGCATGCATACAGCGAGCCGGCCTGCACGGGCTTGATCAACACCTCGTTCATGCCGGCCGCAAGGCAGGCCTGCACCGCTTCGGTGTCGGAATGACTGGTCAGCGCGATGATCGGCACCGTCGCATACGCATCGGTGCGCGCGCGGATCGACTTGGTCGTGTCGATGCCGCTCATGCCCGGCATGTTCATGTCCATCAGGATCGCATCGATAAAGCCGTCTTCGTGCAGCCTGGTCAGCACCGCCTGACCGTGATCGGCCTCGACGACGCTCGCGCCGCAGCGTTCCAGATACGCCTTCGCGACGAGCCGGCTGTAGGTGTCGTCGTCGGCGATCACGAACGTTCTGCCGGCGAAACCGTCGGGCGGTTCGCACGACTGATGCGTTGCGCCGTTTTCGAACAGGGCCTGCACCGCGGTAATCAGCTCCTGCACGCTCGAGGTCTTGCCGATGATGTCGTCCATGCCCGCGCGCCTGGCGCGCAGCCGTACCGCGTTGCCCGGCTCGGCGGTATAGGCGGCGATCAATACGTTGCGGTTCGGGCAATCGCGTGCGGCACGGATGCGCTCGGTGCTCGCGTAGCCGTCCATGCCGGGCATGCTGATGTCCATCAGCACGAGGTCGTACAGCGGCGCGCGCCGCAAGGTGGCGAGCGCGAGCTCGCCGCTCGATGCCTCCGTGACATAAGCGCCGGCCTTCGTCAGCACCCGACGGGTGCGGGCGCGCAGGGTGTCGTCGTCATCGACGACGAGCACGCGCCTGGCCTTGAACGCCGGCATCGCGCGTTCGAACAGACGCCGCTCATGCTCCGCGACCTCGTCGGCTGCCACCGGCGGAAAGCGCAGCGTGAACGCGGTGAACTTGCCGGGTTCCGATTCGCAGTCGATGCTGCCGCCGAACGCGCGCATCGCGCGCTGGCAGTAGGCGAGCCCGAGCCCGGTGCCGCCCGAGTTGCCGGCCGTGCGAAACGGCTCGAACAGATGCTGGAGGATCTCCGGCGCGATGCCCGGGCCGGTGTCGCGCACGATCACCGAGTCGTGGTCGACGGTCAAGGTCAGCGTCGCCTGCGGATGCGCGACGATGTGATGCAGCGCGTTCTTGATCAGGTTAAAGAGCGTGAACAGATAGACCGTCTCGTCGACCTTGAACACGAAGTCGCGCCTGACGACGAGGCTGACCTTCGCGCGTTCCTTGTCGTTATCGAAGCCGTATTCGGCGAGCGCCTTGCGCGTGGTCGCGGCCGCATGCAGGTAGCTGAGGCTGTCCGGGCGGATCGATTTCGCGCTGACTTCGTCGAGCGTCATCGCGATGATGCGCAGGCCGCGCTCGATCGACAATTGCCCCTGCGCGAGATGGTTGTACATCAGCGAGGCCGTGCCGTCCGTCAGCGTGGGCGCCGTGCCCGCTTCACTCGCCGCCGGCAGCGCTTCCTCGACGCGGTCGAGCACGTGCCGCAACTGGCTCAGCGGATTACGCATCTCGTGCGCAATGGAACCCGCGAGCGCCTGCAACGCACGGTTCTTTTCGACGAAGATGCGTCCCTTGCTGATCGCGTGACTGAACGCCATGCTGCACAGTACGACCACCGGCAGCAGCGCGAGATTGGACTTGTCCTGCGCACTGAGAACGACCGGCGTCGGCGCGCTCAGCACGCCTGCGAGCCCGCCGGAAAACACACCGATTCCGATGCAGGTCATCAGCAGCAGCGGGTTGTCGATACAGAGCGCCAGAATGAAGATCATCATGACCTCGGTCATCATCCACATCGTGGAGAAACCGTTTCTGACGGTCAGGAACGTGCAGACGAACGGCAGCACGTAGATCAGGCAGCAAAGCCAGTAGATCAGCAGCGCGGGGTTGTAGCGCCTGGGCCAGCGCGCATGGAACAGCAGCGGAACGCAGACGGCCGCCGCGCTGAGCCGCAGCAGCAGGTTATCGTAGGGCTGCGGAAGGATGTAGGTCCAGACGACGTAATAGATGGGGTGGCACAGGAGGCCGAGTGCGCCGCCCCATCGGATCGCGAACCTGCTTCTTTCCAGCATATCCCGCATGCTTTCGCGCGGTATCGCCATCAGGCCTCCGAGTACATTAGGACCCCATCATTTCATGCGAATTGCATTGTTCTGCTGCGACAGCTTCGGCGAGCGAATCGCCGTTCTTGCCGTGGAACGGTCCGACCGAAAAGCCGTACTTCTTCAGGAGACCATGAGTATAAGAGACTGACCACACGGGCGGACTGCCGATGATGAAATCGGATGCGATGCCTTCCTGCCACGCCGAATAACCTTCGGCGAAACAGGTATAGCAGTCGCGCGTGGACGGCAGCCTGAACGGGAACGCGGTGTCGAGTCCAGCCGGACCACGCGCAAAGCATTCAATATAGAGCGTCTGGCCGCGAGAAGCGAGTTCCGCTTCGACGCTTGCCGCGCGCGGATGCGAGTCGTCGATCCAGAATTGCGCGCGTTTGAGATCGGCGGCGCTCAGGTAGGGCACGCTCGTGCTGCTCGCGAGAATCGCGCCGTCGAAGTCCGGCAGCGGCGTGTCGGGGCTGAAGGTGTGGACCGACACTTTCGATTTGCCGAGCAGGTCCGACGCGAGGAGTTCCTTTGCCTGATCGATCAGCAGGTTGATCTTGTCCGGCAGATCGATCAGCACCAGTTCCTTGGGCGCATCCTTGTACAGCAGATACTTCGCGACAGTCGTGCCGAGCCGGCCGGCCGCGCCGAACAGCGCGAGCTTCGTGTTGCCGGGTTCGAGGTCGAGCTGTTCGCAGCAATGCATCGCCCAGTCCTTCAGCATCGCCGCGGTCGCCGCGTGCCCGGTGGTAATGTGCGGCGGCTTGACCGGCCGCGGCAGTGCGCCGTAGTTGCACGCATATGGCGTCGACGCGCCCATCGCGACCATGTTCAAGCCCGCCTTTCTGGCGAGTTCCAGCGCCGGAAAGAATTGCGTTTCCCGAAAACGCTTGATGCCGCGCGGGCTGCCGAGCCACATTTCCAGCGGCACCGGGCAGGCGATATTCGCGCCGATCACCTGCGAGCCTGAATAGATCGGCGATGCGATGAAAGGCTTGGTGTTCCACAACTCCTGTTCGAACGATTCGCTTCGTTTGCGTACGTTATGAAAAGAAAATGAAAGAGTTTCCCAGTCGGTCGCGTGAAACAGAAAACCGACTCCCCCTTGACGGGCCGGCAGGCTATCGCGGATCTGCTCCGGGCAAATTTCGTGTTTGAGCTCGAGCGGTGCACTATTCCGATGCAAAAGAAGTCCGGTCGGCTCGTCTGAAGTGGTTGACACGTCTTTAAGGAGAGCGTTTTTCATTGGTTTTTCCTTGGTTCTGAATAGACGCTGGAAAAGTCAGCGCGCGGCGTGGCCGGCCGGTTTGACCGGCAACCTGCCAACTCTAGAGAAATCCGCGCCTGTGTGCCCGTCTGTTCGTGCACACAGCATTGAAGAGCGGATGAGTAAGAACTGCCCGCCGGGTGGGGATCGGCTTTGCGCGAACTTCTCAAAGGAATGGCGGCAGGACTTTCGGTGCATGACGGCGCGTCGTGCGCCGTCATCGAATGGCAACAAAGGCCGTTCGGCGGTCTTTTATCGGATATCGGGCGAACTGCAGGTTAGCGTGTGATGCTATAGCCGATTCGCGCCATCCAGCGGTGCTGGTTGTAGTCGAGAATGTCCTCCCCATAACCGGAAAAGAAGCCGAGCCACAGGTACCCGCCCCAGCGGCTATTGATCAGCTTCGCCAATGGATAGGTAAACTGCGTATCGATGCTGCCTTTGCCGCCCCGCGTTCCTTTGCGCAGTGTCGTATCCAATTGCCAGCCGTCGTGACTGCCGTATATGAGCCGCAAGTCCACATAACCGCGATACTGGGTGATGTCGTGGTTTTCGCCGGCGATGTGCGCATAGTAATAAATCTTCGGCGCGACGGTCAGATGGTAGCCGTTGAGGTCACCGAAATCCCAGATCGGCTTGACGAACAGAATGTCGATGCCGCGCGACTCGGGACCGTCGCGTCCATTGGATTCGTGTTCGTAGCCGGCCATCATGCCCATCCTGCTCCACCACTTGCTCTTCCAGCCGGTGTCTTCGAGGTAGTAGAAGAGCGACGGCTTATAGCTCGTGTCGCGAAATGGTGACGAGTACTCGCGGATATCCCACAGCGAGGTTTGCGTATAGGCGAAATACAGGTTGTCCACCAAACCACGCGAGCGCGGATCGTCTGGAATGACGAGGCGGAACTTGAAGCTCAGCTGAAATTTCGCGAGGTTGTCGCCATTCGAGCCATCGGCGAAATACGTCGGTTCGTAGGCTGAGAAGCGGCTCAGGAAAGTGTTGATTTGCGGCACCGGCGCATCCGGTCGCGACGGTGCGGGCGACGACGCGATCGGGCTCGTCGACGATGGTTCGCCGCTTGCCGTGCCCGCCGCCGTTGCCGGATGTGTAGCGTCGGCCGACGCGAGCGCCGCGTCTTTACCGGCGTGCGGCGGACGCGTCAGCAGCACGTATGACGGCGACACGTCGAGTTCCGGCACGTCGATCTGCATTGCGCCGCGCGCCCATTCGGGCCACGTGCCGGTATAGCGGATCGCCTTCAGCTCGCCGGCGGCGAGCTTCAGATGATCGGGCGCGCCGCTTTCGCGCGTGAGCGCCAACCGGTGCGGTATCACGTCGGTATTGCTGATCGCGATGTTCAATAGCACCGGCACGTCGACTTCCGTGCCGCCGGGCTGATCGCCGGCATAGACGATCGTCACTTCGAGCGGATTGCTCGATAGCGCCTCGCGCGGCGGACGCAAGACGGAAACGCCAGCGACGCTATACGGGCAGTAGCTGGCGAGCATCAGTGCGCTGATGCAAATCGATAACCGGGGGAGTAGCTTCGGAAACGCGCTATAAAGCGGATTTGAAGATAATCGGGAAACGTCCGAGCGGCGGCTGCGCACGGCGCACTGGCGGTTCTTCACGCGAGACATCAATCGATTCTGCACACGGAGCTCCTATCGGTCTACGAGTTCAGGTCGCAATGAAACGATCGCGTTAAAGCGCGCAACTGAGTAGAAAATCAGGACCGGCGTGTTTCATTGGGAAACGGCGAGGCATGCCGGTTCCCGCTATCCGGCATTCGCCCATTCTGCCAGTGCGATTACCTCTTGCGTGAGTGGAAAAAGGAATCAACAGCGCTGTCTGAGCAAATAGCGGCGCGAAGTATTGGAACTGCACGGCTTTCGTTGCATTTGCGCAACGAAGATTTAAAGATTAAAGCGCGCGTCAATCGCGACCTGAATTGCGCATCAATTGGCGATTCGCTTTTGCGTCGATTCGTTGCGCGGCCAATGGGACGGCTGAATGCTTTCTTCAATAAGCGAATTTGCGGTATTGCTCCGGCGCGGCCGCATTGTCGAGTTCGCTCACGCGCGGCATATGGCGCAGCAGGCGCTTCGCGCGTGGCGCCAATTGCTGATAGACGGCGTCGGGTACGTCGATGTGCACTTCCGGTCTGAAGTACCAGCTGCGGCTATAGCCGATCACGACCATCGGACGCGGCAGCTCGGTGCGATTCGGCGTGCCGCGATGGAGCGCGCGCACATCGCGAATCATCACGTCGCCGAGTTCCATCGTGATCGCATGCAACGGCAGACGGCCGTCGCGCCATGCGTTCAGCGCGTCTTCGGCGCGCATCCGGTGGGTGCCGAGCGTCGTTTCGAATGGGCCGTTCTCGAGCGTGACGTCGCATAACGGGAAGTTGACCGCGAGCTGAAACGACGGGGTTTCGGCTTCGCCGTCGAACAGCGCGGGGGTGTCGCGATGAATGTCCTGATACGTTGAGCCGTTCAATGGCGTGTCGGTGGCGAGTTGGCACATCACGGGGTCGTCGCCGGCCACGCGCTCGACGATGCCGAGCACGTCCGGATCGCAGAAGATCGACGGGTCGGCGAATACGCCAGTGAACGGCAGCGTGATGTAGTGCCGGTTTTCGCCGCGCACGGCGGTCGCCTGCGCGGCGATCTGCTGTTGCAGCAACGGCGCGAACGCGTCGCGCCAGGCGAGCAGCGTCGCCTGCGGGAAATGCTTGCGCAGAACGACCATGCCGTCGCGTTCGAATGTCGCTGCATAGTCGTCGAGTTGTTCGGTCGAGAAGCCACCCACGGTTGTCTCCTTTGTCGAATCGTTGCGTTGCGGTTGCCTGGCGATGCGTCGGATACGGGCGATATGCGGCTCATTGCATCGGCGAGACGAGCAGCGACACCGGCACGCCATGACAATCGACCTCCGCGAGGACCGTCGCGCCGAGCTCGGTGCCCACCCTGATGCGCGCGTCGGACGGACGCACGCCACGCTCGATGTGCAGAATGTTCAGTGGCCAGGACGGCCGCGTCAAGCGCTCGTGCGCAAACGCGCCGAGCCACAGCGGTGCCGTGGCGCTGCCGTTGTCGACCGCGAAGCCGCTCGGCCAGAAGCGCAGCACGTCGCGTTCCTCGCGCGATTGGCCCGGCCGCATGAACACCAGCGACGACGGCACGCCGTTGTTCAGCTTCGGCAGCACCGGCAGCGACACGGCCGCGACGTCGGGCGTGGCGAGCGACAGCAGGCTGTGCGGGGACAGGTCGGTGCCCTCGACCCAGCCTTGCGCGCGCAATTGCTCCCGTATCGATGCGGGCTCCGACACCCATTGCAGCGTCAAAGGCTCCTTGCGATCGCCGCCCATGTCCGAGCGAAAGCACGGCAGGCGTTTCCACCCGGAGAGCTTCCACTGCGTTTGCGTGAGCTGCACGGGCGGCGGTTGCGGCGCGCTGTCCGGCGGCGTCGGCATCGCGACGCCGAGCTGCAGGCCGACGCTGAGCGCCACGACCGCGAGCACCACGAGCGGCATGAAACGGCGTTGCGGCGGCGGCTGCGGATGCCGCCAGATCGCCGTCAGCGCGATCAGCGAGACCCACACAGCGGCGAGCGCGGCGCCGCCGATCGCGTCGGACACCCAGTAGCGGCCGAAGTAGACGCCCGCGAGCGCGACCACGATCACGACGATGATGCTCGCCCCTGCAACCAGCACGCCTTCGAGCTTGCCGACCCGGCGCGCGAGCAGAAACGCGAGAAAGGCATAGACGATTACCGCCGCGGCGACATGATTGCTCGGGAACACGAAGTGGCTCGTCATCAGTTCATTGGGCGGGGCCCGGCGCATCGCGAATTGCAGGCCGAGAATCAGCAGTTGCGAAAACCCGACCGCCGCGAGCCAGTAGGTGATCGTGCGCCAGCGCCGCTCCCACGCCATCCACACGGCGACCATGACGATCAGCGCGAGCAGCGTGATCCCGCTGCCGAGCGTCGCGAGGGCCGCGAGCAGCGTGTCGCCCCATGGCGTGCGCACGGATTGCAGGAAGTGATAGACGGACAGGTCGATGGTGGTCAGCGGATCGCCGCTGACCACATCTTCGAGGACCCCGAAAAACAGCGCGCCGGCCATCAGCACGATCAGCGACGTCACGAGCAGATGGGTCGCATCGGGTGTTTCGGGGTCGAGCATGCGGCGCGCGACACGCCCGAGCGGCCCCCGATGGCGGCATGCCCAGCGGCCGAGATGACGGCCCGCCGCGCTCGACCACGCATTCGCGTGCGACACCAGAAACCCCGCGCCGCGAAAGCTGAGCCACACGATGCACACCAGCATCGCGAGGATCACGACGAGCCGGAACGACACCGCGCCCGCGAGCAGCACCGACGCGCCGAACGCGACGCCGGGCAGGATGTGCGCGGGCGCCCACAGCAACGCGGAGAGCAGGTTGATCGCGAAGAAGCGCAGCGGCCGCATGCCCATCATGCCGGCGACGACCGGCACGATCGCCCGCAAAGGACCGATGAAGCGGGCGAGCACGACGCTCTTCGCGCCGTGCTTTAGAAAGAAGCGCTGACCCGCGTCGAGCATGCCCGGATGCGTGCGAAGCGGCCAGAGAATGACGATGCGCTCCTTGTAGCGATCACCGAGCCAGAAGCTGGCGCCATCGCCGGCGACCGCCCCGACGATTGCCCACACGAAGACCCAGGCAAGGCTCAGCGCGCCAGTGCCCGTCAGGGCGCCGGCGAGGAACATCGCGGTGCTGCCGGGAATGAAGGTGCCGATGACCGCGATCGCTTCGAGAAAAGCGGCGAGGAACACGACCGCGAGCATCCACGTCGCGTGGCCGGCGAGCAGATGCAAAAGTTGGATGTAGGCGTGCTCCATCGTGCACGATCGGCCGTTCGGGCGTAACGACCGATCATAACGCGCACGGACACGCCGTGGGCGCGGGCGGAAGCGGCGTTGCTGCATCGGTCGGGCGATCGGCTCAGAATAGATGCCGTGGCTCGACGGATCGATGTGCTTTGGGGGTGGTTATGAAGACAGCAACAGGTGGGATCGTGCGGTTGGCGTTGCTTGCGGCACTGTTGGCGGTTGGAGCGGTGGGAGTGGTACAAGCCCAGCAACTGGGCAATTCTGGCAGTAGCCGGAACGGAACCAACGCGGGCACTGGCGCGGGCACCGGCAGCGCGGCTGTCGGCGGCGCGATGGGCATCGGTACCGGCGTCAGTCCCAGTGCCATGCCGGGGCCAGGCATGTCGGCGGGTGGCGCGTATGGCCTCGGCTCCGGTGGCGCGACCGGCTCGGGTGCCGCGCTCAACAACATGCGCGCGAACGGCACGGCGCTCTACATGAATCCCGACCCGCGCGCGCCGAACGTGACCGGCCGCGCAGCGCCGCCGCGCTAGTGCGGCGCTATAGAATGCAGGTCCGTCCGACAAAGGGGAAGCGAATGGCACACGGCGAGCACAAGTACCACGTATCGGTGCAATGGACCGGCAACCGCGGCACCGGCACGTCCGGCTATCGCGACTACGACCGCGATCACGTGATTTCTTCTGACGGCAAGCCCGACATTCCAGGCTCGTCCGATCCGGCGTTTCGCGGCGACGCGACGCGCTGGAACCCCGAAGACCTGCTGGTCGCGTCCGCGAGCGCGTGTCACAAGCTGTGGTATTTGCATCTGTGCTGTGACGCGGGCATCGTCGTGCTCGACTATTTCGACGACGCCGAAGGCACGATGCTCGATACCGCGCAGGAAGGTCGCTTCTCGCAGATCGTGCTGCGCCCGCGGGTAACGATCCGCGCGGGCGGCGATGTCGACCTGGCCACGCATCTGCATCACGTCGCGCATCAGAAGTGCTACGTCGCGAACTCGGTCAACTTTCCGATTCTCTGCGAGCCGGTGGTGGAGACGGACGCAAGGTAACGCACAACCGGCGGCGCGAAGCGGGCGAGGCGCGCGGCGCGCGGGCGCCGGTTAGACGCCGGTCATCCGCTCGCTAGCGCTCAACGATTGCCGTCGAGCAGATCGCCAAGTAGTTCGTCGAATGCGGCCTGCGCGTCTTCGAGCTCCTGCAGCGCGGCGTCGAAAGTCTGCAACGCGAATTGCGAGGGTTTGCCGCTGCCGGCCGGCGGGAATTGCGATTGCAGCGACGCGAAGGCCGTCTGTACGCGCCTCGTCGCGCTCAACACGCGTTCCATTGCGGCGGTTTCTTCGGCTCGCGCCTTGTCGTGATCCATGAGAACTCCGTGGTCGTCGGATTGCGTCAAAACGGCTCGCGCCGCTTCAAAAAAGGACTAAAAGGCGTGACTATGCCACGTTCGCGCTCAGGTCAGCGGCAGACCGCCATACGCTTTCACTTCGCGCAACGATAAGGCCGATTCCACCGACGTCACGCCCGGCAGGCCGCGCAGCTCGTCGCGCATGAACGTGCCGTAGTCGTCGAGGTCGCGCGCGACGATCTGCAGGATGTAGTCGGCGCTGCCCGACACGTTGTGGCACGACAGGATGCGCGGGATCGCCTGCACCTCGCGCTCGAAGCGGGTCGCCACCACGCGGTCGTGCACCGCGAAGCGCACGTGCACGAATGCGATCACGCCCAGACCCAGCGCGGCGCGCGACAGCACCGCGCGATAGCGGTCGATATACCCGTCGTTCTCCAGGCGTTTCAGGCGCCGTGCGCACGGCGTTTCGCTGAGGCCGACCGTGTCGGCGAGACGCGCATTCGACATGCGGCCGTCGTTTTGCAGCGCGGCGAGAATCGCGCGGTCGGTTTTGTCGAGATCGGCGGCGGACATAGTGGGAGGGTGGTTGTTGCCGGTTGGTGGAAAACGCCAAGAGATAGCTAGATATTAGCGCATTGCGCTATTGGTGGACGCGGTGGAACGGAAAATCGCCAGCAAACCCTCGGCATCCGAGAGCAACATGGAGGCTCGAACAACAAGGATGCTCCGATGATTTCCGCTCATCTGCTGGCCGTCTACGTGGCTGCCTTGATCGTCGTTTATGCGGTGCCTGGGCCGGACATGGCGCTGATTCTGCAAACCAGCATTGCGCGCGGTGTGCGCAGCGGCTTCGCGGCCGCCGCGGGGCTCGGCGTGTCGCGCGCGACGCACGTGACGCTGTCGGCATGCGGGATGGCCGCGCTGCTGCGCAACGCGCCGTGGCTGTACGACGCGGTGCGCTATGCCGGCGCGGTCTATCTCGCGTGGGTGGGGATTCAGATTTTCCGCTCACCCGGGTTCGCGTTGCCCGCCGGTTCACGCGGCAGGCAAGCGGCCGAGGCGCCGCGAGTGGAACCCACTGCATCGAGCGACGCGCGCAGTGCGGCGCGACCGTTGCGGACCGCGTTCGTCAAAGGTCTGCTGACCAATCTGCTCAACCCGAAGGCGCTACTGTTCTGCTCGGTGCTGTTGCCGCAATTCGTGCGGCCGGAAGCGGGCCCGGTGATGTGGCAGATGGTCGAGCTCGGCGTCGTGCTGCTGGCGATCGGCGCCTGCTTCGACGCGTTGTATGCGATCGGCGCCGCGCGCATCGCCAACTGGATGCGCGCTCATCCGTTGGCGCAGACGATCCAGCGGTGGACCTTTTCGGCTGCGTTGATCGGCTTCGCGCTGCGCCTTTCGCTGGATTGAGACTCGGGATTCACGCAAGCGGGCGACCGGCGCCCTATGGCTGTTGCGGCCAGCCGCGGCAAGCCTCGCGCTGACGCTGGCTGGCATCGCGGTGATCGGCTTCCAGCCGCGCCTCGCCGCGCGATCGACGACCCGCCCGCTCCCCTTTACTGCTGCATCCCGCCCAGATAGTCGAGCTTGCCGAGCTCCACACCGTTATGACGCAGGATGTCGTACGCGGTCGTCACGTGGAAAAAGAAGTTCGGCAGCACGAAACCGAACAGATACGACGCTCCCGTGAATTCGACCGAGCCCTGTCGCAATTTCAGCGTGACCGTGCGGCCTTCCGAGCCGTCGATCTGGGCCGCGTTGAATTCCTTCAGGTAATCGATCGTCTTCTGGATACGGGCCCGCAGTTCGTCGAAACTCTGCTCGACATCCTCGAACTTCGGCGGCTCGACGCCGGCCAGGCGCGCCGCGCATCCCTTCGCGGTGTCGCTCGCGATATACACCTGGCGCACCAGCGGCAGCATGTCTGGCGCGAGCCGGGCATTCGTGAACACCGCCGGCTCGATCTGCTTCGCGGCAGCGTGCGCCTCGGCTTTGCCCAGGATAGCCTGCAGGTTCGTGAGACCGCGAATCAGCACAGGCAGGGATGCTTGATACATCGAAATTGACATGGGTTCCTCTGATTTCTCGATCGTGCGCGCAGACGGCGCGCGCGGCAATGAAACGGCGGGAATGCCGCTTCAGCATCATAGCGTGTCGCATCCACGCCGCGCATCGGCCGTTCGGACGACTGCCGCTCGCGCCGGAACTGTGTTCGAATGCCTTGGTCGGACGGTGGGACGAAGTTCTTGAACAACCCCTGCCGCGTATCGCCAAACGATGCGCCCCACGCAGGCGCGTGGCGTGCTTGCCCGGCGCCACGCTAACAGGAGAGTCGACACTATGGTTACCAAGCATGCATTGCCGGGCAGCGAGCGGAAGGTCGAGCAGGGCACGAAGGTCATCGGGCAATGCGATCCGGCCGAGCGGATCGACGTCTTCGTGATGCTGCGCCGCCAGCAGCAGGCGCAGTTCGATGCATTGATGAAACGCATCGAGGCCGGCGACGCTAGCGTGAAGCCGCTGTCGCGCGAGGCGCTCGCGAAAGACTACGGCGCAGCGCCCGAGGACATCGCGAAGGTCCGCGCGTTCGCGGCCGCGCACGGACTCACCGTCGCGCGCGAAGATCCTGCGGCGCGCTCGGTGCTGTTAAGCGGCACGATCGCGCAATTCCAGAGCGCGTTCGAGGTCAAGCTCGAGCGCTACCAGCACCACGCGGCCGGCCAGTTCCGTGGCCGCAGCGGCACGATCAGCGTGCCGGACGATCTGCATGGCGTCGTCGAAGCGGTGCTCGGGCTCGACAACCGGCCGCAGGCGCGGCCGCACTTTCGCATCCGCCCGCCGTTCGTGCCGGCGCGCGCTCAGCAGGAGTCGTACACGCCGCCGCAACTCGCGTCGCTGTACCAGTTTCCGCAAGGTGACGGCGGCGGCCAATGCGTCGGCATCATCGAGCTCGGCGGCGGCTACAACACGTCCGACCTGAAGACCTATTTCTCGAACCTCGGCGTGAGCGAGCCGACCGTGACCTCGGTCGGTGTCGATCAGGCCGGCAACAAGCCGAGCGGCGACCCGAACGGGCCGGACGGCGAGGTCACGCTCGACATCGAGATCGTCGGTGCGATCGTGCCGCGCGCGACCATCGCCGTGTACTTCACGCAGAACAGCGACGCCGGCTTCATCGACGCGGTGAGCCGCGCGGTGCACGACACGACCCACAAGCCGTCGGTGATCTCGATCAGCTGGGGCGCGCCGGAATCGGTCTGGACCAGCCAGTCGATGCAGGCGCTCAACAGCGTGCTGCAGTCCGCGGCGGCGCTCGGCGTGACGATCTGCGCGGCTTCGGGCGACAGCGGGTCGAGCGACGGCTCGAGCGGCGGCGACGAGGTCGACTTCCCGGCGTCGAGTCCGTACGTGCTCGCCTGCGGCGGGACGCACCTGAGCGCGTCGGCTTCGGCGATCACGCGCGAGGTCGTGTGGAACGACGGCCAACTGGGCGGTGCGAGCGGCGGCGGAGTCAGCACCGCGTTTGCGGTACCCGCGTGGCAGCAGGGTTTGTCGGCCACGTCGGCGAGCGGCGGCAGCCAGCCGCTCCGCGGGCGCGGCGTGCCGGATGTCGCGGGCGACGCATCGCCATTGACCGGCTACGAGGTGTTGGTCGACGGTGCGCAAACGGTGGTGGGGGGCACCAGCGCGGTCGCGCCGCTGTGGGCGGCGCTGATCGCGCGCATCAACGCGGCGAAGGGACAGCCGGCCGGTTTCGTCAACCCGAAGCTGTACAAGGCGCCGGGCGTGTGCAACGACATTACGCAGGGCAACAACGGCAGCTTCGCGGCGTCGAAGGGGTGGGACGCCTGCACGGGACTGGGCAGTCCCAATGGCGAGAAGGTGGCCGGCGCACTATAGTCTGCAACACGGCACAAAGCACAACGACAAGACGTAAGAACGAGGACGCACGGCACGTAAAACGAACCCTTGGAGCGAACATGACGAATACAGAATCAGCTTCCGGTAGTCAGCATTCGCCGCATAACACGCATGCCGTCGCCTCGGCAGGCGCGCCCACCGCCACGAGCGCGCCGCACAAGGCCGGCGACCAGCCGTTTTTCGATCCGGTCGCCTACGGCAACGGCCCCGACGATTCGGTTACCGAGACAGCCGAGACGGCCGCGATCACGCATCATTCGCTGACGATCGGCGGACACCAGATCAACTACACGGCGACGGTGGGCCATCTGGTGATCGTCGATCCGAGTAGCTCGCAGCCGTCGGCGAGGATGTTCTACGTCGCGTTCACGCAGGACAACCAGAAGGAAGAAACGCGGCCGGTCACGTTCTTCTATAACGGCGGACCGGGGTCGTCGTCGGTATTCGTGCTGCTCGGCTCGTTCGCGCCGCGCCGCATCAAGACGTCGATGCCGGGTTTCACACCGCCCGCGCCGTATTCACTCGAAGACAATCCGGACAGCCTGCTCGACAAAAGCGACCTCGTGTTTATCAACCCGGTCGGCACCGGCTATTCGGCGGCGATCGCGCCGAAGAAGAATCGCGACTTCTGGGGCGTCGATCAGGACGCGGATTCGATCAAGCAGTTCATCAAGCGTTTTCTGACGAAGAACAACCGCTGGAATTCGCCGAAATATCTGTTCGGCGAGTCCTACGGCACCGCGCGTAGCTGCGTGCTGGCGTACCGGCTGCACGAGGATGGGGTCGATCTGAACGGCATTACGCTGCAATCGTCGATTCTCGACTACACGCAGTCGGGCAATCCGGTCGGCGCGCTGCCCACGGCCGCCGCCGACGCCTGGTATCACAAGAAGCTCGGCGTCGCGCCGCGCCCGACCGATCTCGGCGCCTTCGCCGAGGAGGTCGCGCAGTTCGCGCGCACCGACTACCTGGCCGCGCTGCGCAAGTTTCCGACTACCGACTCGGCGACCGTCGAAAGACTCAGCGAATACACGGGCATCGACAAAACGACGTTGCTCGCGTGGAGCATCGACATCGCGGGCTACGACAGCCGCGGCAATTCGCTGTTCCTGACCACGTTGCTGAAGTCGCAAGGCCTCGCGCTCGGCGCCTACGACGGCCGCGTGACCGCAATCGACACCGGCATCGCCGGCAAGATCGACCCGAACTCCGGCGGCAACGATCCGACCATGACCGCGGTCACCGGCGTCTACACGACGATGTGGAACGTGTATCTGAACGAGCAGTTGAAGTACACGTCGAACTCGTCGTTCACCGACCTCAACGATCAGGCGTTCAAGTACTGGGATTTCGGCCATGTCGATCCGACCGGCGCGCAAAAGGGCGTCGACTCGCAAGGCAACATCGTTCTGTACACGGCAGGCGACCTTGCGGCCGTGATGGCGCTCAATCCAGACCTCAAGGTGCTATCGGCGAACGGCTTCTTCGATTTCGTCACGCCGTTCTATCAGACCGTCCTCGATCTGCAGCAGATGCCGCTGCTCAGTCAGCAGGTGCGGCAGAACCTGTCGGCGCGGTTCTATCCGTCGGGGCACATGGTCTATCTCGACGGCGGTTCGCGCACCGCGCTGAAAGCCGACCTCGCCAAGATGTACGAAGAGACGGTGTCGAACGCGCAGGCGCTCGGGCGGATCCGCGCTTTGCAGGCGCGGGTTGCGAAGTAGCGGCGGAAAGCTGCACGCTGGCCCGGCGAATCGCTCGGGCCAGCGCGCAGGCATGCGCGGCTTTTGTACCTATCCATATTGAATGTGTTTTAATTGCCTGGCGAATTGAACTACCGCGTGCCGCCGCCGGCGCGCTGACGAATGAACGCAGGCATCGCACACACGCATCGGCGCGGTCTTTCCCGCGACACTACCCGCAGCAATGACGCGGCCAACGCGCCGCGGCTCGCGCGCAAGCGCGTCTTTGGCAGCCGCGTACGCGCGACGCATCGTGCGCTGCGCGTCACCGTCGGCGCGCTGCTCGCGCTGTGCATCGGGAACGCCGTCGCGCAACAGAGCGCCGTGCTCGACGACCGCGTGACCCAGCAGTCGATCGGCCAAACGATTTGCCGCCCCGGGTATGCGGAAACCGTTGCGCCGCCGTTCGACGACCTGATAGCGCACAAGGATCGCATGCTAGCCGCGCGCGGCATCGACCCGGATGACGGCGCCGCGTTCGCGCTGGACCGGCGCGTGCCGATCGTGCTCGGCGGATCGCCCGATGCGCCGGCCAATCTCGATCTATTGCCGTGGGCCGGCCCGCAGGGCGAGCGCCGTAAGGCACGCGCGGCCGCGATGCTCAAGCGCTGCGTCTGCGAAGGCAAGCTGAGTCTCGCGCAGGCGCAAGCGGCGATCGTCGGCAATTGGTCGGCGGTGTATGCGGGCTTTGGCCAGGCGTCCTGCGACGTGAACCGGCTCGACGTCGCGACCGGCGACGTCGACGGCGACAGCGAGGACAGCCTGCGCGGCGACACGCATGAGCGCGAGCGCGCGCGTTGAGCGCGTCGCGCGGTCATGAATCCGCACGCTTGCGCGTCCTTGGCCGAACAACGGTTCGCTGCCCCTTACTTTTTCGGAGAAACACGATGACCCATTCCCGTCTCGCTGCTCTTGCGCTGACGATCGGCTGCCTGAGTGGCAGCGCCGCCGCGCTTGCCGCCGTGCCCGCGCATTGCGCGCGCGCCGATGCGCTCGAGATTCGCGGCGACGTGCCCGCAGCGCTCAGCTTCGACGTCTATCGGCAGCTGCGCCCGCTGGATGCGCAGCGCATCGCGCTGTTCCAGGCCGCCGGCGAAGTGAAGCGTCTGCCCGATGGCCAGCCGGTGTGCCAGATCGCCGACGACGGTGTCGACGATCCTTCCGCGGTGCTGGTCCGTCTGCCGCAGGGCAAGAATGCGTGGTGGGTGAGCGCGGCGAACGTGCAAGCGGCGGACTGAACGACGCGAGCAGCCCGACCGGGATGTCTCGCCGTTGTCGACGACACTGCATGCAGTGTGTCCGATGCCGAAGCACGCTATGCTGACAACAGCACGAAATTCGCATAGGAGATTTGAACGATGGCCTTCTACTTGTCATGGCTCGCGATGGGGTTGGCCGGTGCGACCGGCGTCGTCGCGCTTCGCGCACTGGCCGCGGCTCAGGCGAAGCAGCGTGCCGCGCTGCGACCGGTGCGTGTCGCAAGCCCGCAGCGTCGGACGAACCGCCAGGCGCGGCGAGGGTAGGCCGCATGAACCTGACCGTGCGCAATATCGCCGAATCGTGCAGCGAGCAGGACGTGCGTGAATTTCTCGAGCGCGAACTCGGCCGCTACGCGAAACACGTCGAGGTGGTGGACGCCGGCAAGCCCGGCGCCTACGCGACGGTCGAGCTCGATGCGAGCGTGCCGTATGTCGGCGACGTGATCGCGCGGCAGATTCACGGCAAGCATCTGGGCGGCCAGCCGCTCGAAGCGAGCGCCGATCTGTTCAGCGACGAACCGCCGGCCGAGCAGTAAGCGCCGTAGGCCGCGTAGTAAGCTCGCTTTTTTCGAAGGCGGTGGACATGTGCGACGACGCGCGCATGCCTACCGCCTTTGTTCGTATCGGAGCGCCGTAAGCAGGCGGACTGCGCTGAAACGCGGATTAACGAAGATTGAAACTGTGGTGAAGAACGGTTTGAGTCTTGGGATACACCGAGGCTTTCGGCGGTCCTGCGATTGAATCAATCGCGTCTCGCTTTTGGCTTCATTTTTCGATGCGGTTTTAATCGCGAATTAATTGCCTTTTCGCCGATACGTCGCCTGTCGAAAATATCCAATCGTTTTGAAGAGATCGAAGGCTTGATGGTATTTTCGTCGACACGCGTCAATCCGCTGAGTAAGATCGATCGTTCCGAACGCCGTAGGGACCGGGCGTGCAATCAATAATAATCATGTTTGCTCCAAGACGCGATGACATACCCAGATCGGCCTGGCCAGTGCGGATGGACCCGCCTGAGGATTTTCGCGTGGCTTTGCGCAGGCATCGTGTCGAGTGCCGGCGCGGCGGCGCTCGATACCGCACAGTCGCCTGCGTTGCCGGCATCCGCGGCGCATGCGGTGACGCCGGGCAATCCGGCCAAAGCGTGGCATAGCGCGAGCCGGCCGCTGGCCACGATCGACGCCGCCACTGTCGCCGCGCCCGACGCGGCCGGCGTCGTCGATCCGCGCCGCGCGTTCCTGCTACGCGAGGTATTCGCGCAGGAGGTGACGCGCCGGCTCAAACTACCCGCCGCCCAGCAGCGCGCGTACGCCGACCGTCTGCAGACGGCGCTCGATGAAAACGAGCTCGGCAATCTGTCGGGCGAGTACGTGGTGCTCGTCGATCGCAATCCGAACGTGCAGGCGCTCCTGATTTACTTCCGCCCGGCGCCGGCCGATAGCTGGCAGATGATCGGCGCATCGCCGGTATCCACCGGACGGCCCGGCGAGTACGACCACTTCGTCACGCCGCTCGGCGTGTTCGAACATACGCCCAACAACATGGATTTCCGCTCCGAGGGCACGCAGAACGAAAACCACATCCGCGGCTATGGCCGGCGCGACATGCGCATCTTCGATCTCGGCTGGGCGCAGGGCGAACGCGGCTGGGGCAAGGGCGGCATGTCGCAGATGCGGTTCCAGATGCACGCCACCGATCCCGAACGGCTGGAGCCGCTGCTCGGCATTCGCCATTCGAAGGGCTGCGTGCGGATTCCCGCGTCGCTGAACACGTTTCTCGATCACTACGGGATTCTCGACGCGGAATATGCGCAGTTGGTCGATTCCGGCCAATCGCTGTGGGTGCTGAAAAGCGATCGGCAGATCACGCCGTGGGCGGGGCGTTATATCGTCGTGGTCGATTCGCAGCGCAAGAGCCGGCCGGTATGGTCGCCCGCACCGGGCGCGCTTGCGCGGGCCAAAATGCCCGCGCGCGCGGATACGGCGGACTGACGGACGCTGCGTCGCCGCCCGATGCCCGTTACGATCTCGCCAACAGCACGCCAGCCAGCGCGAGCGCAAACCCGACGATCTGCACCGGTAGCAGCGTTTCGCCGAACCCCAGGTAGCCTTGCAGCGCGGCGAGCGGCGGCGCGAGAAACAATAGCGCCGTCGCGCGCGCCGCATCGCCGCGCCGGACCATCCAGACCAGCAACGTGACGCTGATGCCGGACAGCATCACGACGCCCCACGCAAGCGATGCCCACAGCGCCGACGACGCGATCCAGCGATGCTCGCCGAGCGCGAGCGCCAGCACCGCCGCGACGATCGCCGCGCCGAAGTTCTGCACGGCGCTCGCGCTGCGAATGTCGGCCTTGGCGAGCGAGGTCTTCTGGAACAGCGTGCCCGCGGTGATCGCCCCGACCGCGACGATCGATATCAGCACGACCAGCCACGCGGGTGCGTTGCCGTGCGTGGGCGTGGGCGAGGTCGCGGCAACGAGCTTCGGCGCGAGCACCAGCACCACGCCGGCGAGGCCGAGCGCCATGCCGCTCCAGCCGCGCCGCGACAAGCGCTCATTGAACAGCCGCGCGGCGACGGCGGCCGTCGCGAGCGGCTGCAGCGCGCCCAGCAAGGCCATCACGCCGGCGCTCAGACCTTGTGCGACGGCCCAGTAGCCGGCGCTCAGATAGACGCCTTGCAGCAGCGCGCCCGCGGCCAGGTGCTTGCCGAAGTCGCGGCCCGTCGGCCAGGCCGCGCGCGCAACGAGTGCGGCCAGCGCGAACACCAGTGCGGTGCCGCCAAAGCGGGCGAGCAGAAACAGATTGGGATCGGCGTAAGGCGTGATCGCGCGGGCGACCACGAAACCGGTCGACCAGAGCACGACGAAGACGGCGGCAACAAAGGTAGCGAGCATCGAAAGGGGCATTGAGGCGGGCATTGAAGCGGACGGCGCGAAAAAGCCGCCATGTTGGCGGCCCAGGCGGCGCGCGTCTTGTTCGAAGCTGCAACGCCGCCTCGCGACCGTCACCACGCGAGCAGCGTCATCCCCGCCCCGAGCACGCCGCCACAGACGACGCACGCCCACACCAGCCAGCGCGTGCGCCGGTATTCGCGCGCGAGATCCGCGAGCAGTTGCGCGTCGTGCTGCGGCGCGCCGGTGCGCTCGTGCTGCTGCAGATAGCGCACCGCCAGTTGCGGCACGCGCGGGAGCATATGCGCGAGATGCGGCAGCTCCTGAGACAGTCGCTTGAGCCAGCCACGATGACCGAGATCGCGTCGCGCGATATCGGCGAGCACGCCGCGCGCGATGTTCCATGTATCGACGCCCGGATGCAGCGCCCGCGCGAGCATCTCCGCCTGCTGGAACGAGCGCTGCGCGGTCGCGAGCTGGCCGGGCACGTGGCCGTCGAACGGCTGCACGCCGTGCAGCAGATGATGAAACAGCGAACCCGCCGAGCGAGCCTCGGGCGCAGCCGCGAAGTGCGCTTCGGCGCGCGTGCGCAGCTCGGCTTCGAGCGTCTCGGTGCGCGTGTCGGGCGGCACGTGGCCGGCCTCGCGATGCATGTCGGCGAGTCGCCCGTAGTCCTGGTCGAAGAGGGCGGTCGCGCCGTGCACGAAGAACTCGCGTTCGCCGCTCGACAGCGTCGCCATGATCGAGAACTCCGCGAGCACGAGGCGCCCTAGCGTGTCCGGCTCGATGCTAACGCGCACGCGGCGGGCATCGAGCGTCGCGTGGAAGAAGCCATGCTCGAATGCCTGCTCGGTGACCACCTCGACGATATGTGCGGCGAGCGGCGCCAACTTGATGCCATGCGCATGCAGGCCGGGCAGGTCGCTCGCGGGCAGCGTGTTGATGCGCTGCATCGTCAGCGTGTGGTCGGTGCATAGCTCCCAGATCACGTCCGGCACCAGGACGCGCTTGTCGCCATCGAAATGGTGGCCGGTCTGGCTCAGGTTCGCGGCTTCCGCGCGCAGATCGAAGCGGCGCAGGATGTCATCGGTGAAGGTTTGTGCGAGCGCGCGCAACTGCAGCCGACGTGCGACGCGCGACAGCTTTTCGAGCCAGCGCGCGACCCAGCGCAACAGCGCAAGTTCATCGCCGATCTGTTGCAGCTGCTGCGCGCGCACGAGCTTGACTGCGACTTCGTGGTGACCTTTGATCGGCACCGCGAGTCGCGCGAAATGGGTCTGCTCGGCAAAACCGCTGCGTACCGGCACGAGGTCGACCGCGCTGAACAGCTCGGCGAGCGGCCGGCCGAAAGCGCGCGTCAAGGCCAGCGCGGAGTCCTCCGGCGACAGCGGCGCTTCCATGTGATCGATTGCATCCAGCGCGTCATGCAGCGTGGCGCTCGCGAGCTCGGGGCGTCCGGCGAGCGTCTGCGCGAAGCGGCTCGCGAGCGGACCGAGTGCCGGCAGCAGACCCTGCAACTGCTCGCCGCTGCGGCCGGACGCATGCACGCGGCCGATCAGCTCGATCATCCAGTGCAGTTTGTGCTCGGGCGGGGCGGCGAGCCAGATCAGGCGCGCGCCGTAACGCAGCGCGTGGAACAGCAGCAGTAGACGGCGAAACAGTGGCGGCATTGGCGGTTCGGTTGACGGGCGAGGCGTTGTGCGCAGGATCCGGCCGGGCGGCGGCGTTGCGTTCGCCGCGTGGCCGGCGAGTCCAGCCGTCAAGGTTAGCAGGTCGGCGCGATGGCCGGCGGGTTCGCGCGCAAGGGCGGCTCGAGGCAACCTGAGCGCGCCATCAGGTGCCTTGAACGCCCCTGCGCGCCAGCCGTCACCGACAACGTGTAGTACGCGTAATACAATACGGCGGCCCTTCCTCAACCACGGCGAACCCCAAGCGCGCCGGCTTCCGGCCTTCACAGATGCTCGCAGAACAACGTCATCAATACATCCTCGCGCAAGTCGCAAAGAACGGCGCGCTGTCGGTCGCCGAACTGGTGCGCGAACTCAACGTATCGCGCGAAACGATTCGCCGCGACCTCAACGCGCTGGCCGGCCGCGGCCTGCTCGTGACGACGCACGGCGGCGCGTTGTCGAGCGATCGGCGCGAGCCCGATCTCGATACGCGCGAAACCGAGAACGCCGGCGCCAAGCGCGCGATCGGCGAGCGCGCGGCCGAGTTCGTGCCGGACGGCGCGTCGCTGATCATCGATTCGGGCAGCACCACGCAGGCGGTCGCGCGGGCGCTGCTCGACCGGCATCGGCTGACGGTTTACACGAACGACTGGCGCATCGCGCTGCTGCTCGGCCGGCGCAACGACAATCGCGTGACGCTGCTCGGCGGCGAGCTGTCCGATATCGAGGACGCGACCTTCGGCCTCGACACGGTTCAGCAGCTCACGCAATACCACGCCGATTTCGCATTCATCGGCGCGGGCGGGATTTCGCCGGACGGCTATCTGACCGACTACGGCCGCATGGCGGCCGAAGTGCGCAGCCGCATGATCGCCGCGGCCGACATGGTGGTGGTCGTCGCCGATCATTCGAAGTTCGGACGCGTGACGCCGGTGCGCATCAACGGCATCGAGTCGGCGCGTTATCTGGTCACCGAGCTGGCGCCCGAGCGCACGCTCGCCAAGGCGATCACCGCGCATGGTCCGGAAATTCTGATCGCATGAGATGGCCGCGCGGGAAGGCGGCCGCGCGAGCCCCGGCTCCGCCGGCACCGCCGCCTCCGGCGCACCCCTCTGCAATTTCTTCGACGCACCCTGCATACATCGTCATTTTCGCCATGTACGATCCACACGGGATCGGCGCGTAGCGCGCGGGGTTCCATCGGTCGCCTTGAGTTGGCAATTTGTGTCTTCTTTTGGAGTTCGGCACGATCGTCACCGCCATGTCATCGAAACCTGTGATTCTTGCCGTGCCCGTTCCGGCGCGGCAGACGGCGCGAGTGTCGTGGGCGGGCTGTCAGTCAAGCTAGGCGAAAAGCGGCAAAGTTGTCGGCAATCTGCAATCCCACGGAGACCGGCGCGGCAACCGCAGCGGGCAACACGCAAGCGGCGCGTGCCGCCGTTCAATCACTACAGGTATGGGTCATCCCCGACCGTCTGGTTTTTAGCCTTTCGGAGAGAGCGACATGAAAAAGACGAATTCCCTTCACGCCGCGGCCGGCCTCGCGCGCAGACTGCTGCCGGCGCTCGTCGCCGCGGCGGCGTTCGGCGGTGCCGCGATGCCGGCGCATGCGGCCGACGCCGTGGTGCTGTACACGGCCGACGGCCTCGAAAATCTGTACAAGGATGTGCTGCCGGCCTTCGAAAAAAAGGAAGGCGTGAAGGTCAATATCGTCACGGCGGGTAGCGGCGAAGTCGTGAACCGCGCGACCATCGAGAAGGATCAGCCGAAGGCCGACGTGCTCGTCACATTGCCGCCGTTCATCCAGCAGGCCGACCAGAGCGGTCTGCTGCAGGCATACCAGAGCGCCAACTACAAGAACGTGCCGGCCATCGCGAAGGCGCCGAACGGCGCGTGGGCGACCTTCGTGAACAACTACTTCTCGTTCGCGATCAACCCGGAAGTCACAAAGACCCAGCCGAAGACTTTCGCAGATCTGCTGCACCCGGACTTCACCGGCAAGGTTGCCTATTCGAATCCGGCGACCGCCGGCGACGGCATGGCGGTGATCATCCTGACCTCGTCGCTGATGGGCGAAGACCAGGCGTTCGACTTTCTGAAGAAGCTCGAGCAGAGCGCCAAGTTCCACACCAAGGGCACGGGCTATCTCGACGTGCTGCTCTCGCGCAACGAAATCGCGGTCGCCAACGGCGATCTGCAGATGGATCTCGACGACGCGGCCAACGGCGGCCTGTCGCTGAAGCCGGTGTTCCTCGCCGCTACCCCCGGCGGTCAGCCGACCACGTTCCAGCTGCCGTACGCGATCGCGCTGATCAAGAACGGCCCGAACCAGCCTGAAGGGAAGAAGCTGATCGACTATCTGATGTCGACGCAGGTGCAGTCAAGGGTGCCGGACATCTTCGGCATTCCGGGGCGCAGCGACGTGCCGCTCGCGGGCAAGAACGGCGAAGCGGTGAAACAGGCGATCAGCGGCGTCAAGCTGATTCCGGTCGACTGGAACCACGTGATGACGAAGAAGGCCGACTGGACCGCGCGTTGGAAAAGCGACGTGATCGGTTCGTCGGGCAAAGAGACCGAAGTGGTCAAGCCGAAATAAGTCACCCAATAAGCCAGCCAACAGGTGAGCGACGCAAGCAACGTTTGACGTCGTCGATTCAGGCGGCGCTTCGCGCGTACCGCGCGGCGCCGCATCAGCATTAATTCCGTTGGAGGACGATCCCGGTGAATACGGCCAGTCTCGCTCACCCCACTGCGCCTGGCGCTGAGCTGGATGCGCTCGACGCCGCGCGTTCGGACGCGCCGGGCGGCGTGCAGATCGATCACCTGACGGTGCGCTTCGGCGCGCGCACGGTGCTCGACGATCTGTCGTTGACCATCGAGCGCGGCGAGTTGCTCACCGTGCTCGGCCGCAGCGGCTGCGGCAAGACGACCTTGCTGCGCTTCATCGCGGGCTTCATCGAGGCGGACGGTCTGGCCGGCACGCTGACGGTGGCCGGCCGCGATCTGACCCACGTGCCGCCGCACAAGCGCAATCTCGGTCTGCTGTTCCAGAGCTACGCGCTGTTTCCGCATCTGACGGTGTTCGAGAACGTCGCGTTCGGTTTGCGCGCACGGCGTATCGCGGCACGCGACGTCGCGCGCCGCGTCGCCGACGCGCTCAAGCTCGTGCAACTGGGCGATGCCGGTCACGTGATGCCCGCGCAACTATCGGGCGGCATGCAGCAGCGCGTGGCGCTCGCCCGCGCGCTCGTGATCGAGCCGGACGTGCTGTTGCTCGACGAACCGCTGTCCGCGCTCGACGCCAATCTGCGCGCGTCGGTGCGCTCCGAACTCAAGTCGCTGCATGAGCGCCTGCCGAATCTGACGATCGTCTGCGTGACGCACGATCAGGACGACGCGCTCGTGCTGTCCGACCGCACGCTGCTGATGCGCGATGGCCGTATCGCGCAGCTCGGCACGCCGCAGCAGCTCTACGACACGCCGGCCGACGGCTTCGTCGCGCGCTACCTCGGCGCGGCCAATCTGCTGCCGCCGCAGGTCGCGTTCGGCATGGACGACGCGCGCTACAACGAACGCGAACGGCTCGCGTGTCTGCGTCCGGAGGTGCTGCGCATCGTCCCGCTCGGAGAAGGGCAGTTGCACGGCGCCATCGCGTCGGTCGAATGGTATGGCGCGGCCTTGTCGGTATCGGTCGTGCTCGATGCGTTGCCGAACGACCCTGTGCTCGTCGCGATGCAGCGCGGTCACGGTGTGACGCCGGAGAAAGGCGCGCGTGTTTCCCTGCGTTACGAGGCTAACGATGTCGTCCTTATCAAGCCCTGATACGCCTGGTCCGCTGGGCCTTGCCGGGCAAGCCGAGGCCGACGCTGCCGCGCGCCGTCTCGCGAGCGCCGCGGCCCATACGGCCGCCGTGAAGCGGCGTGAGCGCCTCGCGCAATGGCATCTGCTGTTCATCGCGGTCGTGGTGCTCGGACCGCTCGTCATCTATCCGCTCGTGCGGCTCGTGATGCTGAGTCTGACCGACGCGCATGGCTTGTCCGGCCACGCATACGCGACGTTCTTCAGCAACCCCGAAACGCGCGGCGTGATCGGCACCACGCTCGGCATCCTGTTCGCGAGCGCGAGCCTCGCTTCCCTGCTCGGCGTGGCGCTTGCGTCGCTGCTCTTCTTCAAGCCGTTTCCGGGCGCGCGCATGGTCACGCGCTTTCTCGAACTATTCGTCGCGTTTCCGTCGTTTCTGGTCGCGTTCACGCTGATCTTTCTGTACGGCTCGCAGGGTTCGGTCAGCATCGGGCTGCAGCGGCTCTTCAATCTGCAGACGCCGCCGCTCGATTTTCTGTTCGGGATCGGCGGCGTGATTCTCGCGGAGGTCGTGTTCTACACGCCGTTCGTCGTGCGACCGACGTTGGCATCGTTCGCGTTGCTCGACCAGCGGCTGATCGAGGCCGCGCGCAGTCTCGGGGCGAACGGCGCGATGGTCGCGTTCAAGGTGATCCTGCCGCTCGCGTGGCCGGGTATCGCGGCAGGCACGATCCTGTGCTTTCTGCTAACGCTCAACGAGTTCGGCATTCTGCTGGTGCTCGGCAGCGCGCATCTGATCACGCTGCCGGTCGCGATCTATAGCGCCGCCACCGTCGATCTCGATCTGCCGACCGCCGCCGCCGGCGCGGTCGTGATGCTGCTGATGTCGTTGTCGCTGTACGCGTTGTACCGGCGCGTCAACAGTCGCAAGGTGAAAGGAGCCGGCCATGGCCGTTGAACTCGATCCGACCGTGCTGCCGGTCATGCATAAGAAGGGTCGCGCGGTGCGGCACAGCTTCGCGGTGCGCGTGCTGGGCAGTCTGTTTCTCGGCTTCGCCGCGCTGCTGTGCTTCTGGCTGTTCATGCTGCCGGTGCTGGTGGTTGCGCTGTCGAGCGTCGCATCGCACTGGTCCGGCACGATCCTGCCCGACGGGTTCAGCATGCGCTGGTTCGAACGCCTCGGTTCGAGCGACTTCGACGCGCTGACGACCAGCCTCGAGCTCGGCATGGGCGTCGCGGTGCTTGGCACGATCCTCGGTCTGTGGCTGGCGCTCGCACTCGAAGGACGCGACCACCGCGGCCTCGGCGCCATCGTCGACACGATCGCGATGATGCCCAACGGCGTGCCGAGCGTGGTGCTCGGGCTCGCGGTGCTGATCGCATATCACAAGCGGCCGCTCGATCTGTCGAGTTCGGCGGCGATCGTCGTGTTCGTGCAGCTCGCGCTGGTGCTGCCGTTCTGCTACCGCTGCGCGGCCGCCGCGCTGCGTCCCGAGCTGACTGCGCTGCGCGAAGCGGCCGCGAGCCTCGGCGCACCGCCGTCGATGGTGCTGCGCCGCGTCGTGTTGCCGCAACTGGTGCCGGCGATCCGCGCGAGTCTCGCGCTCGGCTTGGCGCTTTCGCTCGGTGAACTGGGCGCGACGCTGACCGTCTATCCGCCGGGCTTCGCGACGGTGCCGATCGTCGTCGTCGGGCAGGTGGAGCGCGGCTATTACCTGCCGGCTTCCGCGCTGTCGCTGATTCTGCTGCTGGTCTCGCTGGTCGCGCTGCTGCTGATCGCGGCGCGCGCTCCCCGACGCCGGCTCGACTGACCCCGCTGAGCCGACTGACCGGCGGGCGATTGCCGTGATTTGCACACACGCCACAACCGGTCAGCATCGCTATCGATGTGGCAAAATCCGTCAAAATGACTGAATATATGCACTCCGATTCCGTCGATCCGTTCGACGTCGTGCGCCGCCATTCGCTGACGACGCTGGTGCGCGACGAGATCGAGCGGCATATCGTCGACGGCACGCTGGCGCCGGGTGACAAGCTCAATGAAGCCGACTGGGCGGCACGGCTGCAGGTGTCGCGCGGGCCGGTGCGCGAGGCGTTTCGCGCGCTCGAGCAGGCGGGGCTCGTGCGCACCGAGAAGAATCGCGGCGTGTTCGTGCGGACGGTGTCGCTCGCGGAGGCGGACGAGATTTACGCGGTGCGCGCGGTGCTCGAAGAGGCGGCGTGCCGGATGCTGGCTGCGCGCATCGACGCGGGTAAGCTCGCGCTGCTGCGCGACTGGGTCGATGCGATGCGCGCCGCACTCGCGTCGCGCGATCACGATGCGTATGCGCGGGCGAACGTCGCGTTTCACGATGCGCTCGTCGCAGCGGCGGGCAACACGAAGTTGTACGACACGTATCGCAGGCTCGTCAGCGAGTTGAACCTGTTTCGGCGAGCGGCGCTGGTCGTGCGGGGCGACGCGATGGCGTGCTCGCTGGCCGAGCATCGCGCGATTCTGACCGCGCTCGCGTCGCGCGATGCGGAGCAGGCCGCGCAGTTGATGCGCGCGCATGTGCAGGGCGGGTTGCAGCGCGCGCATGCGGCCTGTGCGGTGGCGGCCGATGCGGCGCACGAGCCGCGCGCCCCGGCAGCAGCAGGCGCGGCTGGCTCGCGCGGGCGATGACGCTTTGGCAATGACAACCCCGGTAATGGAAAACCACGCGATGACACACCCCGAGCAACGCATGATCGAAGTCAACGGCCGGCGCTACCGGCTGCCTTCGCAGCCGACGGTGGTCGTCTGTGTCGACGGTTGCGAGTTTGCTTATCTTGAAGCGGCGGTCGCGGCCGGCGTCGCGCCGTTCATCGGTTCGATGCTCGAGGGTGGCGCGGCGTTTCGCGGCGACTGCGTGATTCCGTCGTTCACGAACCCGAACAACCTGTCGATCGTGACCGGCGTGCTGCCGTCCGTGCACGGCATCTGCGGCAACTACTTCTGGGACGCCGACGCGAACAACGGCGCGGGCGCGGCGGTGATGATGAACGATCCCGCCTACCTGCGCGCGCCCACGCTGCTCGCGGCCGCCGCCGATGCGGGCGCCGCGGTCGCCGTCATCACCGCGAAAGACAAACTGCGCGGGCTGCTCGGCTGGCAGTTGAAGGGCATCTGCTTTTCGGCTGAGAAAGCCGACAAAGCGACGCGCGAGGAAAACGGCATCGACGACGTGCTGCAGCTGGTTGGCCTGCCGTTGCCGGACGTGTATAGCGCGGGGTTGTCGGAATTCGTGTTCGCGGCCGGCGTGCGGCTTGCGCAGACACGCAAGCTCGACCTCATGTATCTGTCGACGACCGACTATATCCAGCACAAATGGGCGCCCGGCACCGAAGGCGCGAACGCGTTCTACGCGATGATGGACGGCTACCTCGCGAAGCTCGATGCGCTCGGCTGGGTGATCGGTCTGACCGCCGACCACGGCATGAACGCGAAGCACGATCCGCGAACCGGCGAGCCGAACGTGATCTATCTGCAAGACCTGCTCGACGACTGGCTTAACGCGGCGACGGCGCGCGTGATTTTGCCGATCACCGACCCGTATGTCGTGCATCACGGCGCGCTGGGTTCGTTCGCGACGGTCTATTTGCCGCGCGAGATCGACGCCGCGTCGGTGATTGCGCGGATCGGACGTCTGCCGGGAATCGAAGTCGTGCTCGATCGGCACACCGCGTGCGTGCGCTTCGGGCTACCCGAGGATCGTATCGGCGATCTCGTCGTGATCGGCACGAAGCACGTGGTGCTCGGCACGCGGCGCGACGAGCACGACCTGTCCGGGCTCACGGTGCCGCTGCGCTCGCACGGCGGGATTTCCGAGCAGGAAGTGCCGCTGCTGTTCAACCGGCGCGTTCAGCCATCGGGCCTCGGCAGCGAAGGCAGACGGCTGCGCAACTTCGATATCTTCGACGTCGCGCTCAATTGCGTGTCGGCATCATGAACACGGCGCTGCGGGACCATCCCGCGTTCCGCGCTGAAGCGCTGCGGCTGTGCGGCGAGCGCGCGACGCGGGCCCGCACGCTCGACGTGTTCGATCCTTATACCGGCATGCGCGTCGGCACGGTGCCGCTCGCCAGCATCGACGATGTGCGCGCAGCGTTCGACTACGCGCTCGCGTATCGACCGACGCTGTCGCGCTACGAGCGTTCGCAGATTCTCGAGCGTGCGGCGGTGCTGCTGCGCGAGCGCATCGAGCCGGCTTCGGATCTGATCTCGCTCGAGTCGGGGCTGTCGAAGCAGGACTCACGCTACGAGATCGGCCGCGTCGCCGACGTGTTCCGCTTTGCGTCGATCGAGGCGTTGCGCGACGACGCTCAGAGCTTCTCGTGCGATCTGACGCCGCATGGCAAAAAGCGTCGCGTGTTCTCGCAGCGCGAGCCGCTCGCGGGCGTGATCGTCGCGATCACGCCGTTCAATCATCCGATGAACCAGGTCGCGCACAAAGTCGCGCCGGCCATCGCGACGAATAATCGCGTGGTGCTGAAGCCGTCGGAGAAGGTGCCGCTGTCGGCGCTTTATCTGGCCGATCTGCTGTCTGAAGCGGGTTTGCCCGCGCCGATGCTGCAGGTGCTGACCGGCGATCCGCGCGACATCGCCGACGAGCTGATCACGCACGCGGCGGTCGAACTGGTCACGTTTACGGGCGGTGTCGCGATCGGCAAATACATCGCGGCGAAGGCCGGCTATCGACGCGTCGTGCTGGAGCTGGGCGGCAACGACCCGCTGATCGTGCTCGACGACGCCGATCTCGAGCGCGCGGCGACGCTCGCGGTGCAAGGGTCGTACAAGAACTCCGGGCAGCGCTGCACGGCGGTCAAGCGGATGCTCGTGCAACAGCGCGTCGCGGCGGAGTTCACGGAGCTGGTCGTCGAGAAGACGCGCGCGTGGACGTACGGCGATCCGTTCGATGCGTCCAACCAGATGGGCACTGTGATCGACGCCGCTGCCGCGCAGTCGTTCGAGGCGCGCGTGAACGAGGCGGTGGCTGCGGGCGCGCGCCTGCGTGTCGGCAACGAGCGCCGCGGCGCGTTGTATGCGCCGACCGTGCTCGACAACGTCGATCCGTCGATGACGCTCGTGCGCGAGGAGACGTTCGGGCCGGTGTCGCCGGTCATTGCATTCGATACGCTCGACGACGCCATTCGCATCAGCAACGGGACGCCGTTCGGGTTGTCGTCGGGCGTGTGTACGAACCGGCAGGACGCGATCACGCGCTTCATCAATGAGTTGCGCGTGGGTACGGTCAACGTCTGGGAAGTGCCGGGCTACCGGATCGAGCTGACGCCGTTCGGCGGCATCAAGGATTCGGGGCTGGGCTACAAGGAAGGCGTTCAGGAAGCGATGAAGAGCTTTACTAATCTGAAGACGTTTTCATTACCTTGGGAGTAACAGAGGTGGCATTGGGTCTCGACGATATCCGTGTGCTTTTCGAGCGACACGGCAGCCTCGCGTATAGCGGCGAACCGGTGACGCAGCTCGAGCATGCGTTGCAGAGCGGCGCGCTGGCCGAGGCGGAGGGCGCGAGCGACGAACTGGTCGCCGCGGCGTTTTTGCACGACCTCGGACATCTGCTGAACCTGCAGGGAGAGACGCCGACGGAGCGGGGTGTCGACGATCTGCATCAGTATTTCGCCTTGCCGTTTTTGCGGCCGGTGTTGTCGGATGCGGTGCTGGAGCCGATTCGTTTGCACGTCGACGCAAAGCGCTGCCTGTGCGCGGTCGATGCCACCTATTTCGGCCAGCTGTCGGCCGACTCAGTGCGCAGCCTGCAATTGCAGGGTGGGATTTTCAGCGAGGAAGAGGCGCAGGCGTTTGTGCAGAAACCGTATGCAGAAGACGCGATGCGTTTGCGCCGATGGGACGATCGCGCGAAAGAGAAGGATCGCGCTACGCCGGGGATCGACCATTATTTGGTCGTGGTCGAACGGGCGATGCGCGCGCATGCGACTGCGTGAATCGAAGTGCGTTGGGTCGAAGTCCGTGGGGCGCGGTAGGTTGCGCCCCGCGCTTCAAATATCGCTTGCAAGTGCCGATGGCGGCGACTAGAATCCCGCTCTTTCGTGCTCCGGATGCCGGGCACGGAGAAGCGGGAAGCCTTTGATGGCGAGGGTTTCAGCGGGGTGGGCAGGTTGATCGAGTGATAAAAACCTGTTGACGATCCAAAGGAAATTCTCCATAATCCCGCTTCTCTGCTGCTGATGCAGCGACGCCAGACGAAGCAGTGCCGGGTAGCTGTCATGCCGGTACGGCGGGTTGGGCGGACCGATCTTTAAAAACTAACAGCCGATAAGTGTGGGCGCTTGATGCGCAATGCGGCGGCAGGTTCTGCGGAATCTGCTGTCAGGCAGAAGTATCAAGAAGCCTCACACAGTATCAGAGGAAGGTTGATCTGTCGGAAGACGGATTGATCATCGTCAGTACGTTGAGTGAGCGACCGGTTCAGAGATGGACCGAAAACAGTAACAGGTTTGAACTGAAGAGTTTGATCCTGGCTCAGATTGAACGCTGGCGGCATGCCTTACACATGCAAGTCGGACGGCAGCACGGGGGCAACCCTGGTGGCGAGTGGCGAACGGGTGAGTAATACATCGGAACGTGTCCTGGAGTGGGGGATAGCCCGGCGAAAGCCGGATTAATACCGCATACGCTCGGGAGAGGAAAGCGGGGGATCTTTCGGGACCTCGCGCTCAAGGGGCGGCCGATGGCAGATTAGGTAGTTGGTGGGGTAAAGGCCTACCAAGCCGACGATCTGTAGCTGGTCTGAGAGGACGACCAGCCACACTGGGACTGAGACACGGCCCAGACTCCTACGGGAGGCAGCAGTGGGGAATTTTGGACAATGGGGGCAACCCTGATCCAGCAATGCCGCGTGTGTGAAGAAGGCCTTCGGGTTGTAAAGCACTTTTGTCCGGAAAGAAAGCATCCCTGTTAATACCGGGGGTGGATGACGGTACCGGAAGAATAAGCACCGGCTAACTACGTGCCAGCAGCCGCGGTAATACGTAGGGTGCGAGCGTTAATCGGAATTACTGGGCGTAAAGCGTGCGCAGGCGGTGCTGTAAGACCGATGTGAAATCCCCGGGCTTAACCTGGGAACTGCATTGGTGACTGCAGCGCTGGAGTATGGCAGAGGGGGGTGGAATTCCACGTGTAGCAGTGAAATGCGTAGAGATGTGGAGGAACACCGATGGCGAAGGCAGCCCCCTGGGCCAATACTGACGCTCATGCACGAAAGCGTGGGGAGCAAACAGGATTAGATACCCTGGTAGTCCACGCCCTAAACGATGTCAACTGGTTGTCGGGCCTTCATTGGCTTGGTAACGAAGCTAACGCGTGAAGTTGACCGCCTGGGGAGTACGGTCGCAAGATTAAAACTCAAAGGAATTGACGGGGACCCGCACAAGCGGTGGATGATGTGGATTAATTCGATGCAACGCGAAAAACCTTACCTACCCTTGACATGTATGGAATCCTGGTGAGAGCCGGGAGTGCCCGAAAGGGAGCCATAACACAGGTGCTGCATGGCTGTCGTCAGCTCGTGTCGTGAGATGTTGGGTTAAGTCCCGCAACGAGCGCAACCCTTGTCCCTAGTTGCTACGCAAGAGCACTCCAGGGAGACTGCCGGTGACAAACCGGAGGAAGGTGGGGATGACGTCAAGTCCTCATGGCCCTTATGGGTAGGGCTTCACACGTCATACAATGGTCGGAACAGAGGGTTGCCAAGCCGCGAGGTGGAGCCAATCCCAGAAAACCGATCGTAGTCCGGATCGCACTCTGCAACTCGGGTGCGTGAAGCTGGAATCGCTAGTAATCGCGGATCAGCATGCCGCGGTGAATACGTTCCCGGGTCTTGTACACACCGCCCGTCACACCATGGGAGTGGGTTTTACCAGAAGTGGCTAGTCTAACCGCAAGGAGGACGGTCACCACGGTAGGATTCATGACTGGGGTGAAGTCGTAACAAGGTAGCCGTATCGGAAGGTGCGGCTGGATCACCTCCTTTCCAGAGTCGAGCATTGCTCGCGTCAAGTGCTCACGCTTATCGGCTGTGGTTAAGAAAGCAACGCAGACAGGCTCAGGGGTCTGTAGCTCAGCCGGTTAGAGCACCGTCTTGATAAGGCGGGGGTCGATGGTTCGAATCCATCCAGACCCACCATCCTTGTCTGTGGTGCGGGGCCGGGGGAGTGTGCCCGGGTCTGTGTGGGGCCGGGGGGATTAGCTCAGCTGGGAGAGCACCTGCTTTGCAAGCAGGGGGTCGTCGGTTCGATCCCGTCATCCTCCACCAATCCTCAATGCCAAGGGTTCAGCGCGAAGTGAGGCTGAGTACTTGGCATTGGCGATTGAGCCAGTCAGCGCGGTACGCGATGGAATGTGATACCGGCTGTCGTTCTTTAACAATCAGGAAGAAGTAGTAAGGAGATTCACGAAAGCGTGCCTGGAGATGGGTGCGTGAGTAGGTGAATCAGGGTTGTGATTGTATCGATGTATTTTAAAGGTGATCGAGAGATCGCCTTGGAATACGGCGCAACACGAATACTCAACCTGTAGCGAGTGCGTCTGTCCCCTGCGGGGATGGGAGCCACGTCAGCGCCAGGGCGCTAACGTGGGTCGACACAGAGACACACCCGTTATAGGGTCAAGCGAACAAGTGCATGTGGTGGATGCCTTGGCGATCACAGGCGATGAAGGACGCGGTAGCCTGCGAAAAGCGGGGGGGAGCTGGCAAACGAGCTTTGATCCCCCGATATCCGAATGGGGAAACCCACTCCGAATGGAGTATCCATGACTGAATCCATAGGTCATGAGAAGCGAACGCGGTGAACTGAAACATCTAAGTAACCGCAGGAAAAGAAATCAACCGAGATTCCCAGAGTAGTGGCGAGCGAAATGGGATCAGCCTGTACTCTTTATTTGTAGTGCTAGCCGAACGCTCTGGAAAGTGCGGCCATAGCGGGTGATAGCCCCGTAGGCGAAAGCATTATGAAAGAACTGGGTGTACGAGAAGTAGGGCGGGACACGTGAAATCCTGTCTGAAGATGGGGGGACCATCCTCCAAGGCTAAATACTCGTGATCGACCGATAGTGAACCAGTACCGTGAGGGAAAGGCGAAAAGAACCCCGGGAGGGGAGTGAAACAGATCCTGAAACCGCATGCATACAAACAGTCGGAGCCTTTGAAAGAGGGTGACGGCGTACCTTTTGTATAATGGGTCAGCGACTTACATTCAGTGGCGAGCTTAACCGATTAGGGCAGGCGTAGCGAAAGCGAGTCCGAACAGGGCGTCCAGTCGCTGGGTGTAGACCCGAAACCAGGTGATCTATCCATGGCCAGGTTGAAGGCACGGTAACACGTGCTGGAGGACCGAACCCACTAACGTTGAAAAGTTAGGGGATGAGCTGTGGATAGGGGTGAAAGGCTAAACAAACCTGGAAATAGCTGGTTCTCTCCGAAAACTATTTAGGTAGTGCCTCGTGTATCACCTTCGGGGGTAGAGCACTGTCATGGTTGTGGGGTCCATTGCGGATTACTACGCCATAGCAAACTCCGAATACCGAAGAGTGCAATCACGGGAGACAGACATCGGGTGCTAACGTCCGGTGTCAAGAGGGAAACAACCCAGACCGCCAGCTAAGGTCCCCAAATATGGCTAAGTGGGAAACGAAGTGGGAAGGCTAAAACAGTCAGGAGGTTGGCTTAGAAGCAGCCATCCTTTAAAGAAAGCGTAATAGCTCACTGATCGAGTCGTCCTGCGCGGAAGATGTAACGGGGCTAAGCCATATACCGAAGCTGCGGATGCACATTTATGTGCATGGTAGGAGAGCGTTCCGTAAGCCTGCGAAGGTGCACTGGAAAGTGTGCTGGAGGTATCGGAAGTGCGAATGCTGACATGAGTAGCGATAAAGGGGGTGAAAGGCCCCCTCGCCGTAAGCCCAAGGTTTCCTACGCAACGTTCATCGGCGTAGGGTGAGTCGGCCCCTAAGGCGAGGCAGAAATGCGTAGCTGATGGGAAGCAGATTAATATTTCTGCACCATTGTGAAATGCGATGGGGGGACGGATCGCGGAAGGTTGTCCGGGTGTTGGAAGTCCCGGTCGCTGCATTGAAGAGGGTGCTTTGGCAAATCCGGGCACAGGACTCAAGGGTGTGGCGCGAGCTTCTTCGGAAGCGAAGCAACTGGAAGGGGTTCCAGGAAAAGCCTCTAAGCTTCAGTTTCACAGTGACCGTACCGCAAACCGACACAGGTGGGCGAGATGAGTATTCTAAGGCGCTTGAGAGAACTCGGGAGAAGGAACTCGGCAAATTGGTACCGTAACTTCGGGATAAGGTACGCCCTGCTAGCCTGACTGGCCTGCGCCAGAAGGGTGAAGGGGTTGCAATAAACTGGTGGCTGCGACTGTTTAATAAAAACACAGCACTCTGCAAACACGAAAGTGGACGTATAGGGTGTGACGCCTGCCCGGTGCCGGAAGATTAAATGATGGGGTGCAAGCTCCTGATTGAAGTCCCGGTAAACGGCGGCCGTAACTATAACGGTCCTAAGGTAGCGAAATTCCTTGTCGGGTAAGTTCCGACCTGCACGAATGGCGTAACGATGGCCACACTGTCTCCTCCCGAGACTCAGCGAAGTTGAAGTGTTTGTGATGATGCAATCTCCCCGCGGCTAGACGGAAAGACCCCATGAACCTTTACTGTAGCTTTGCATTGGACTTTGAACCGGTCTGTGTAGGATAGGTGGGAGGCTGTGAAGCGTGGACGCCAGTCTGCGTGGAGCCGACCTTGAAATACCACCCTGATCTGTTTGAGGTTCTAACCCTGGTCCGTGATCCGGATCGGGGACAGTGCATGGTAGGCAGTTTGACTGGGGCGGTCTCCTCCCAAAGTGTAACGGAGGAGTACGAAGGTACGCTAGGTACGGTCGGAAATCGTGCTGATAGTGCAATGGCATAAGCGTGCTTGACTGTGAGACTGACAAGTCGAACAGGTGCGAAAGCAGGTCATAGTGATCCGGTGGTTCTGTATGGAAGGGCCATCGCTCAACGGATAAAAGGTACTCTGGGGATAACAGGCTGATACCGCCCAAGAGTTCATATCGACGGCGGTGTTTGGCACCTCGATGTCGGCTCATCTCATCCTGGGGCTGTAGCCGGTCCCAAGGGTATGGCTGTTCGCCATTTAAAGAGGTACGTGAGCTGGGTTTAAAACGTCGTGAGACAGTTTGGTCCCTATCTGCCGTGGGCGCTGGATATTTGAAGGGGGCTGCTCCTAGTACGAGAGGACCGGAGTGGACGAACCTCTGGTGTACCGGTTGTCACGCCAGTGGCATCGCCGGGTAGCTATGTTCGGAAGAGATAACCGCTGAAAGCATCTAAGCGGGAAACTCGCCTTAAGATGAGATATCCCCGGGGCTTCGAGCCCCTTGAAGGGTCGTTCAAGACCAGGACGTTGATAGGTCAGGTGTGCACGTACAGTAATGTACTGAGCTAACTGATACTAATTGCCCGTAAGGCTTGATCCTATAACCGGTGTGTGTCGGCAGCCGTTAGCGCTTCAGCGCTTATGGATGCCCCACCCTGCGCAACGCGCAGGGTCTTATGCAGACCCCACACGGTTGAGACCGGTGTTGTGCCAGAAACACCACAACCCCCCCACACGAATCCCTTACGCTTCTTCCCGATTGGCTGTGGCGCGCCCGGCTGGCTCCAGCCCCGCGACGCAGCAACCCGTCATGCCTGATGACCATAGCGAGTCGGTCCCACCCCTTCCCATCCCGAACAGGACCGTGAAACGACTCCACGCCGATGATAGTGCGGATTGCCCGTGTGAAAGTAGGTAATCGTCAGGCTCCCCAGCACCTCAGAAACCCCACCCGCCGCGGTGGGGTTTTTGCGTTTACGCGCCGAAAAAACAGCAACATGCTGGACTGAGTACGAACAACAAACGTGGTCGGACGCCGTGCCAGCCGTTGCAAAAAAGTCGCATGTTTATCGACGCTTAGTTGCGCACACGGCTTGTGCATAAACGTAACCGCGCAATCGGAAATTTCCAAGGTAGTGTTGCTTCAACGATTAAATCTCAGGCGGTCTTTCTCTCCTGAGTGCGGCGTTGGAGCGCCGCCTTGGTTATTCCACGCGGTCGGGGTTCGATGCACAGCATGGACCACGCTGCCAGTTGCAGGAGAACGTTTCCATCGTAATGGATTGCGTTGCCGTGCGGTCAGAGTTGGGCGCGCAAATTCGGACAGTCGGATAAGCGGAATGCCCGGGGCCTGAGCCGGCGATAATGCCGACAAAGGAACCAGGAAGATGACGAAGAGAACCCGACGGACGCACTCAGCCGCGTTCAAAGCGAAAGTGGCGATGGCGGCCGTCAAGGGCGAGAGGACGCTAGCCGAATTAGAGCAGCAGTTCGATGCGCACCCGAACCAGATCACCGAATGGAAGCGGCAGTTGCAGGAACGTGCCGCCGACGCGTTTGGCGCAGGCGGCACGGCGCCGAGCGAGCCGCAAGTCGATTTGAAGGAGCTACATGCGAAGATCGGCCAGCTCACGCTGGAGAACGATTTTTTAGGCGGCACACTCAACCAGGCGGGATTGCTGAGCGCAAAGCGATGATCGATCGCACACGCGCATTGCCGGTCTCGCAGCAGGCGCGACTCGTTGGTATCTGCAAGATCGAGCGTGTATTACCGGGCGCAACCGGTGAGCAACGCAGACCAGCTGCTGATACGCCGGATCGACGAACTGCACATGGAGTAATGAGATGGTCACCCCCGCCCTATGAGCGGGCTACGCTGTAGGGGTCTCCATTGTGGAGAGGCCCATCATGCAAGACGTGACACTGGTAGGAATTGATCTTGGCAAACATCCGTTTCATCTCCACGGTCAGGATCGGCGCGGCAAAGCCGTGTTTCGCAAGAGTGTGGGGCGCAAGCAGCTCCTGGAGTTTTTTGCCAAGTTCCACGCCTGCACGATGGTCATGGAACCGTGCGCCGGTGCACATCATACGGCTCGCAAGCTGGTCAGCTTGGGGTACCGGGTCAAGCTGATCTCGCCGCAGTTCGGGCGGCCTTTCGTCAAGAGCAACAAGAACGACTTCGTGGAGGCCGAGGCGATCTGCGACGCGGCCTCGCGCCCCGCCATGCGATTTGTGACACGAAAGACGAATCACAGCGGACGCTGTCAGCCCTGCATCGGGTCCGCGATTCGCTGGCCCGTGATCGGGTTAAAGCCGTCAATCAGATGCACGGCTTTCTGCTTGAGTTCGGCATCAGCCTGCCGATCGGCAACGCCGTTATCAAACGCTTGCCGGCGGGTGCTCGCCGAACATTCACTGCCGCCGCACATCGTCGCCATCCTCGAACGCCTGCATGCGCACTTCAAGTACCTGAGCGAGCAGATCGCCGAGATCGACAAGGAGATGACGCGCCAACTTGCCGACGATGAATTCGGTCAGCGTCTGCTGAATTTTCCCGGAGTCGGCCCGATAACGGCGAGCGTGTTGAGCGCCGAGATGGGCGACGGCAAGCAGCCCGGATGCAGCCGGGACTTCGCGGCATCGCTTGGTCTCGTGCCACGCCAATACAGCACCGGCGGCAGAGCCAACCTGCTGGGGATCAGCAAGCGGGGCGATAAAAACATCCGGCGCCTGCTGGTTCAGTGCGCTAGAGCTTACATGCAGCGACTCGGGCGCCAGAGCGGCCCACTTGCCGATTGGGGTCGTGCCTTGCTGGCGCGGCGCCACTCCAATGTCGTGGCCTGTGCTCTCGCGAATAAGCTGGCGCGCACGGCCTGGGCGCTGGCCACTCGGAATACTGTCTTCGATGCGAAAGCGGCTGTCATGCCTGCCTGACCCGCCGATCCCACACTGTTTTACCGAGTACCTATCTGGTTTTGCGACCGCTGAAATTTGATGACGTGAACGGCACACCGGCCTGACGGAAACCCCGAAAACGGGAATGGCGCTTGAAGCCGATGTGTTTTTTTCGGACCGTCAGGCGCGATTCTCATCGTGGCGCGGGGAGCTATCCCTACAACGACGCCGGATAGATTTTGGCAAGCCAACCGCGCCGTCAAAAACAAAGTTGCAAAAACGGGGGTGACCATAGACTCCGATTGCCGGAGCGCGACTGCTGCGTCGCGAGGGACACGAGATTGGCCGCAGGCGCGCGCGCACGCTGATGAAGCGCATGGGTATCGAGGCGCTGTACTGCAAACCGAACACGAGCCGACGCAATGCGCGGCAGAAGATCTGGCCGTATCTGCTGCGGGGCATGACGATCGATCGCGCAAACTGGGTCTGGGCACTGGATACGAGCTATATCCCGATGGCGCGCGGCTTCGTGTATCTGACCGCCGTGGTGGACTGGGCAGCCGGAAGGTACTGGCGCACGCGTAGCGATCACGATGGAGGCGATGCCCGCTGTCGAGGCGTTGGAAGAAGCGTTCGCGAAGTACGGGCAACCTGAGATCGTCAATACCGACGAGGGCAGCCAGTTCACCGCGACAGCGCTCACCGAGGCCGTGCTCAGCCGGAGCATTCGCTTGTCGATGGACGGCAAAGGTGCCTGGCGAGACAACGTGTTCGTCGAGCGCGTGTGGCGAAGCGTGGAATATGAACAGGTGTATCTGAAAGCCTATGAATCGGTAGGCCACGCCCGGCGCTCAATCGGCGATTACATCAATCTGTACAACCAGAGACGGCCTCATTCGAGTCTGGAAGACCGCACGCCGGATGAGGCATACTTCGCAACGCTGCCTGCGATCAAATTGGCAGCGTGACTGCCCCGGACGTTCGACTTAAAAATCTCAGAAGACTGTCCGAACGGTGAGACCATCTCTGTCTCATAAAAACGCCGCCCGTTGATCCAGAGCGTCGTCATCAAGGTTGACAAGGCTCGAGCGCGTGGACCGGCCGGGTACTTCAGGTTCTTTGAACAGCGACTCGAAATATGGGTTGTCGTTGCTTACGCCGGCCCGACTCAACGACGGCATGACACCATCTACCCTGAGCGTGGCCAGCATCGTCGCACCCTTCGCCGCGCGCCGTTATCCGAATGCGGGATAATAGGCGGTAGGCTATATCGATTCGCGCGCGCAGAGCCTCTCAGGACTTCGCTGGCCACCACGCTGCTTTTCTCCGCATAGATCTGCCAGCCAACGAGCTTGCGGCTGAAGACGTCCAGAAACAGATATAGATAAAAATACTTCGCACAAACCGTCGTCGGCAGGTATGTGATGTCCCACGAACACAACTGTTCGGTGCGTCGGCGAAACCGAACGAGGTTTGCCGCGCGCGGACAAGCCGTTCGCTGCACCGATGGGCAGTCTATTGCTCGGCCTTCATCACCCGGTGGAATGTCGATTCGGATGCGACATCTACGGCTCCCATTTGCCCGACCTCAGCAAGCAATGCTTCGTCGCGCGCAATGACCTCCGGCAGATGCGAGCGCAGAAATTCGACCCAAGTGCGCGTCTTTGCATCGATAAACTTGCGCGACGGATATAGCGCATAAACAGTCGACTTCTGCAGCGTATATTCCGGCAAAACCCGCACCAGCGAGCCATCGCGCAACCCCGAAATGGCCGCGTAGAGCGGCACCATGCCGATGCCCATGCCTTCGCGGATCGCCGCGATCAGTGTTTCGGCGATGTTCACATGCACTGGTCCGTTGACTTCCATTAGCTCGCTGCCATTCGGGCCGTCGAGCGTCCACTCATGCGGGGGGAACGCCGGCGTATGGAGGATCAGACATTCGTGATGCGCAAGCTCAGCTGGTTTTTGCGGCACGCCGTGCGCGCGCACGTAGGCCGGCGATGCGCACAGGATGCTGAACGACGTCCCCAGCGGGAATGATACGAGGTCCGAATTGGGCAGCGCCGATGCGCCGATCACGGCAACATCGGCGCTGCCCTCGAACAGATCGGGCATGCGCTGCGATAGTGTCAACTCGACGGTCACGCCAGGATAAAGCGCGCGATAGCGCGAAATGGCCGGCAGTACATAGTGCTGGCCGATGCTCGCAAAGCTATGCATGCGCAGCGCGCCGGTTGGTCGCTCGTGCGCGCAACTGGCTTCTTCTTCCGCGATATCGACATCCGCGAGGATCTGCTGTGAGCGCTGAAGGTAGCGCTCGCCGGCGGTGGTCAGCGCAAGCCGACGCGTCGAGCGATTCAGCAGGCGCGTGCGCAGACGTGCCTCGAGCTCCGAGACTGCGCGAGACATCGCGCCGGTCGTTGAATTGAGCGATTGCGCGGCCGCGGTGAAGCTACCGGCTTCAACCACGCGCACGAACACTCGCATATTTTGTAGGGTGTCCATCAAACCTTCTGTTTCATCACCAAGATCATATTTTCCGTCAGCCACGGAAACCTATTGTTGTCCGTTCTGGAACAGACGTTCTGCACCCGTCGTCTTAATGCGCGCCTCGCACCCTCCTACAATCGGCGCCTCGCCTGCCGGTGTCAGCGATTATGCCCGGAGCCTCTTTCAGCCACCACGTGGGGCGCCTGTTTTCAGATGAAACCCGATCATCCGATCGAACCGTGGGCGGATTTTTTTGGTCCGCGGGGTGTCATGCGGCGCCGACTCGTCCGAGCCAAACTCAATCGGGCCGTGCGCGATTGGGCCAGCGGTGACGGTCTCATCTGGCTGCATCTACTGAAGACAGTCACCGCCGGTCTGCTCGCGCTCGGCATGGCGATGCTGCTCGACCTGCCGCAGCCGCGCATTGCAATGACCACTGTTTTCGTGTTGATGCAACCGTTCAGCGGCATGGTGCTCGCCAAGAGCTTCTATCGGATTCTGGGGACGGCAGTAGGGACTGTGGCCGCACTCGTGCTCGGCGGGCTGTTCGGTCAGCAGCCCGAACTGTACATGCTCGGTATGACCCTGTGGGTGAGCGCCTGTATTGCTGCGGCGGTCCGGTATCGGCATTTCAGGTGGTACGGCTTTGTGCTCGCGGGTTACACGGCGGCGCTAATCGGTATTCCGAACGTCATCGCGCCTCAGGGCCTGTTCCTCGCGGCACTCACGCGCGCGGCGGAAGTGGCGGTCGGCATCGTGTGTTCGAGCGCGGTTAGCGCGTTGCTACTGCCGCAGCGCTCGAGCCTCGCGCTACGACATAACCTTCAGGTGAGGTACGCGAATTTTACCGCGTTCACTCTCGATGTGCTCGCCCACGGGCTCGAGCGCAATCAGTTCGAACAGCGTTTCGCGGGTTTCGTCGACGAGATCGCTGGCTTCGAAGCAACGCGCACATTCGTCGCGTTCGAAGATCCAGCGATGCGCTCCCGCAGTGCGCATCTGGCGCGTCTGAATAGCGAATTCATGGACGCGTGCGCGCGTCTACACGCGCTGCATCAGTTGCTAAAACGGTTGCGCACGGGCCGTGCTGCATCGATATTCGCGGCCATCGATCCGTACCTTGACGAACTGCGGGGCTTGTTCCAGGTACAAGCTGAAGCAGGCGTCGAAGCGTCGCGCGTTGCTGCCTGCCTGCGCCTGTTTCGGGCGAACCTGCCAAGTCGGGTACGCGAAACCAGGCGGCTCCTCGATGCCGCGTCCGCGCAATCGATTGCAGACTTCGACACCGCAGCCGAATTGCTGTACCGCTTCGTTGGAGAATGGATAAATTATTCGGAAACCTATGCATGCTTGTGGCGCAAAGCGGAAAACCGGCAGCAAAACCTGCGACGCAGCTCAAGCCCACATAAAAGCCACCGCGCGAGCGGACCGATCAGCCGCACGAACCACTTCGCCGTTTTGTTCACGTTCTTGCGTTCAGCTGTCGTAATCGGGATCGCCGGTTGGTTCTGGATCGCGACCGGTTGGCCGAGCGGCGGCCTCGCCGTGATTGGCGCAACGCTGGTCTGTGCGTTGACGTCCACTGCGCCACGCGCCACCAGAATGGCTATCCAGATGGCGATCGGGGCCATGGTCGCGACGCTGACCGGCTACATGTTCATCTGCTACGTGTATCCGAACATCGATGGTTTCCCGCTGCTTTGCTCGGTACTCTCGCCGGTGCTCGCGCTCGGCGCATTCGTCGCGACGCGTCGCGGCGCGGCGGGGTTTGGCATCGGCTTTTCAGTGTTCTTCTGTCTGCTTGCCGGACCGGACAACGTCGCCAGCTATGTACCCGATCTGCTGATCGACAACGGCATCGCGCTGAGCGCGTCGATGCTGCTCGCGGGCCTCGTTTTCGCGGTGGTCTTTCCCGCCGATATGCGCTGGCTCATCGAGCGGACCATCGGCGATTTGCGAGCGCAAACAGTGTCGGCATGTAAGGACGGCCTGCCGGGCCTGAACCGCCGTTTCCAGTCGAGAACGCACGATCTGATTTCACAATTGCGCGTGCTGCTGACCCACCGTTCACGACGACGGCGCGACGCACTGCGCTGGATGCTCGCGACGATCGAAGTAGGTCACGCCGTCATCGATCTGCGCAACGAGGCCGCACGCGCCGACTATGCCGACATCCTTCAGCCGCGTTGGCGCAGCGCGATCGAACACACGTGCGACGCTCTCGCCCGGCTCTTCGAACGCCCCGGCCCGCATTCGCTCGAAGGCGCACTCATCGCTGTGCGCTCCGCCACCTGGCTTGCGCAAGACATGCTGCAGACAGTGCATGCCGATTCCGACCGGCGTCACGATCTCCGGCGCATTCTGAGCTGTCTGCACTTTATTCGTAGCGCGTTGCTCGACAAGGACGCGCCGTTCAACCCTCGCTGAGCAAGGCTTCGTGGATCTTTCTGCCAGACGGAAAGATCCCTTCCGGGCGCCCCCGTTTATCCGCGTAGGTGGCGGTCATATAGTTTCGTCACTGCCTCGCAGTACTCGTCGCAGTAGTCGTAAGCCCTGGAGAATGAGATGAAAATGTTGAAGATGGTCCTGATTGCATGTTCCTTGTCCACCGCCGCCGCCGCTTATGCGCAAACCCCGCCGGCCGCGCCCGAGCAGCAGATCGCCCAAGCGGATAACCAGCGCGCCGATCGGGTTGTCGCTCGCAAGCAGATGGAAGCACCGAAGGCGAAAGCCGATGAGTGCGTTGGCCCGATGAGCTTCTGCAACGTCTACTTCGGCAGCTAAGCCCGGTTGCGTCACGCGCAACACCTGTCGCGGACCATGTCACGCGACCCGTCATCTGCTTGCGACGCCGTCAGATCGAGACGCCGCGGCGGGTGCGGCAATCGCCTATCGAGCCAAGGACACCGCAGAGGTGCGCATCAGTGCTCGCGCGCCGTCTGCCGTTTCAGGTAGGCAAGACGCTGCGCGACGCAATCAATCGCGGCGAAGTGATGTTCGTCGATCAGCATCGGCTGCGCGCGAACCAGCTTGGCAAGCTCGTCGTGCGGCTGCGCGATACGGGTCGATGCTGCCGGCCTGATCGGCAAGGGCCACGGCGGCCACAGTTGTGACGATAAAACAGGAAACAGGCAAAAAAAAGCGCCGGCGGCACGAGGCCGCTGGCGCTTCATCGCATCCGATGCCGTGCTCAGGACCCTCGTCGCACGAGCCGGATAATAAACAGCAGAATGACCGCGCCGATCAATGCGGTGATGATCGAGCCGATCCAGCCGCCGCCGAGCGAGATATGCAGCACGCCGGCGAGCCAGCCGCCAATGAACGCGCCGACGATCCCGACGATGATGTCGACGATCAGGCCGAAGCCGCCGCCCCTGACCAGCACACCCGCGAGCCAGCCCGCAATCGCGCCGATGATGATCCATGCGATGATGCCGTGTTCCATATTCGAGACTCCATGGTTGACTGTGAACAAATCACGGTGACAGAGCTTAGTCGAAGGTTACGGGACAGTCCATGTTCGGGACGCGGAATTAACATTATCTGAATTTGCTGCCAGCTAAGTGTAGACGATGCGCCCGAACAAAGGGGCTGGCACCGTGCTTCACTCGGGCGTCGGCTCTGCTTCTCGCGCGGTCCAGCTGACGCTGGACACGCTCTTTTCCATGCTCAGGCGACTCGCCATCTGTTCGAGCTTCGATTGATCCTTCGGATGCATCTTCAGCGTCGCCGTCACGCGAATGCGCCCCGGCTCGTCCTCGACATCCTCGCTCGTCAGGCTTTGGAACGACAGCGGCGCCGAGTACATCGAGTTCGAAATCGCGGTGCGAATATGGATCTCGTCGGCTTCACGGCAAACGATCGTCAGCACGTACTCGCGAACGAGGTCGGCGTTCGACACCGACGTCGAATTGATCATCCGGCTGACCTCGCGCAGCACCGTGTTGGTCAGCAGCACGACCGCGGTGCCCGCGAGCGCCGGCCCATAGTGTCCCGCGCCGCTCAACACGCCGACGGCCGCCGAGCACCACAGTGTCGCCGCGGTGTTGATCCCCTGAATCGAGCCTTTGTCGCGCATGATGACGCCGCCGCCGAGAAAGCCGACGCCGGACACCACGTAGGCGGCGATCTGCGTGATGCCGCTGACGCCGTTGCCGGTCAGCACGCCAAGCGTGACGAACAGGCAGGCGCCGCTCGCGACGAGCGTGATCGTGCGCAGGCCGGCATTGCGCTGGCGCATCTGTCGTTCGAGGCCGATCGCGACGCCGCAAGCAAAAGCGGTGAGAAGCCGCAGGAAGAATTCGAGTGTCATCGTTCAGAAAGGTTGGCGTGCGGGTCGCCGCAGCGTGAAGCCTACGCGTGGGAACGTCACGTCGTCTATCTCGTGCACGGTAAGGGCAGGCCGGTGCGCGCGCGGCTAGCTATGCGCCCGCGCCGGTGCTCGACGATGCGGCATCGGCGTGAGATCGCGCCATCCCGCGCTTCACCGGCAGTACGGCAATGACAATGAAATGTGAACGACGTGCGCCATCGAGCTCTGGGGCAGGACGGCGACAGACAAGACTGACGCGGAAATCCTGCCGCTCAGGCGAGCGGGCAAATCGATACTCGGCTGCTACAACGACTACTGTCCAAGATCGTGATTCCGGGTAAAAGAAGTGCGCGAATTTTAGGGGGCCGCGCAAAGCTTAGTCAAGCCGCGATCGGCAAGGCGTGCGCATGCGGTTTTGCTATAGCGGTATGGCAGAGCGGTCCCGATTAATTAATGCGGACTGCGAACGTAGAGTTCAATCCGGTTCGCCCGGCACGAGTCTCAAGCGCGTGATTTCCGAAGGCGCACCGAGTCGTTTCGGCGGACCCCAATACCCCGTACCTCGACTCGTATACACCCACAGTCCGTTCAGGCGCGCGAGGCCCGCCGTGAACGGCTGTTGCAGGCGCACAAAGAAATTCCACGGAAAGAACTGACCGCCGTGCGTATGACCGGACAGCTGCAGCGTAAAGCCGGCGGCGGCAGCCGCTTCGGCCGAGCGCGGCTGATGCGCGAGCAACACCTTGATCAGCACGTCGCCGGGCGCGCCGGCGAGCGCCGCGACCGGGTCGCTGCGATGCGCGGGGTCATGATGACCCGCCGAGTAATCGGTGACGCCGGCGATCACGGCGCGCGCGCCGTCGTGATCGACGATCACGTGTTCGTTCAGCAGCACCCGCAAGCCGAGCCGGCGGAATTCGGCGATCCACGGGTTCGCTCCGGAGTAGTACTCGTGATTGCCGGTCACGAGGAACGCGCCGTGCCGCGCGGCGAGCCGCGAGAGCGGCTGCGTATGCCGGCTCAGCTGCGGCACGCTGCCATCGACGACGTCGCCCGTCACCGCGATCAGATCCGGCTGCAGCCGATTCACCGCGTCGACGATGGCGTCGACATAGCGGCCTTTGATCGTCGGGCCGACGTGGATGTCACTGATTTGCACGATCGTGAAGCCGTCGAGCGCGGCAGGCAGATCGTCGATCGGCACTTCGATCGTGACGACGCGCGCGCGACGGCGCGCGTTGAACAGGCCGATCAGCGTGGACAGCAGCGCGAGCAGCGGCACCGCCGCCGCCGAGCCGGTGCGCCAATGCGCGATCGCGAGCGTATTCGGCCAGATCGCGTCGATCGTCAGCAGCGACGCCAACACGAGGTCGCGCGCGAACGTCAGCACCAGCAGCGACGAGAAGAAACCCATCGCGAGCAGGCCGACCCAGGCGAGCCGATCGCCGAGCGGCTGGCGCTTGATGCCGCGCGCCATCATGCCGACCGGTATCAGGCAGATCGACAGAACCAGCCACAGCACGCATAGCCCGCGGCCGGCGGCGTCGATCGGCATGTCGGGAATCAGGCGCAAGCCGACGTAGAGATGCAGCAGGATGCCAATGAAGATGATGCGGACCAGAAACGATGAACGTCGCATAAAGAGGATCGGGGGTGGGAAGGGGCCAAAGGCCGACATCAGGACAGCGCGGCGGCGATCGGTTGGCGGGCAACGCATGCGCTCGCGAGGTGGCGCACGCGGCGAATCATTCTACCGATATGCTCGGTCCCCTGCTGTGGCCGCAAAATTCGTGCTTCCGCGCTTCACGACCCGCAGGCCGGAAGGCGCCGGAACCAGCACGACTGGGTTTTCGCCGTGGCAGGCGCGATCCGTGCTTGAAACAGCTCGATGGGACCGCGCGCCAAGCGATTCAATGCCTATGCAAGCGAATTAAATGGGCTTTGAATTGTAATCCTGCGTGGAGTATGCTTGACACAAGCCAGCTTGTTGCCGGGCTCGCGCAGCGGCGGTTCGGCCTCGTCTGGTGCTGTCGCCGGAAAGATCGGGCGGGGGAGGCACACCATGAAGCTGCTCAAATCGGGCCACCAGTTGCATCACGCGCACGAGGTGCATCATGTTCATCATGAGCATCATGTCGGACGTGAGGGCAGCCATGTGATGCTGCCGCTCGTCGGCATCTCGCTGATGGCGATTGCGCTCTACATCGGCGTGCGCAACATCGATTTCTCCGAGCTCGGCAAAAGTGCGCTGTTCGACGTCGTGATGGTGTGCGTCGCTCTCGGCATCGCGGGTCTGTTCGGCGCGGTCGGCGCATGGCTGCGCTCGAATGGCGACGAGGCCGAAGAGGGCTTCTGCTTCATCGGCGCGCTGATCGGCACCGTAGTGTTCTATATCGCGGTGCTGACCTGACGCAATGCGATCCAACGCGTGGCGCGGCAACCGCGGCGCCATCCATCATCAAGGCACCGTCACGCCGTCCCGCGCCGCTTCGTCGAACGACAATCCGGGGCGGCGCGCAATAGCCTTCCGATGACCACCGATCTTTTCAACGACCTGCCGACACCCGACGTCGACTGGTATCCCGACTGGCTCGCACCGGCCGAAGCCGAGCGCCTGCTCGTCCGCCTGGTCGACGAAGTGCAATGGCGCCAGGACATCATGGGCACGCCCGCCGGCCGTGTTGCTCTGCCGCGTCTGACCGCGTGGCAGGGCGAGCCGGACGCGGTGTACGTCTACTCGGGCATCCGCAACGTCCCGCAAGCGTGGACGCCCGCCGTCGCGGAGCTCAAGGCCGCCGCCGAGGCGACCAGCGGCGCGCGTTTTAATAGCGTGCTGCTCAATCGTTACCGCAGTGGCGCCGACAGCATGGGCTGGCACGCGGACCGCGAGCCCGAACTCGGCAGCCAGCCGGTGATCGCGTCGGTGAGCCTCGGCGTCGCGCGCACGTTCGATCTGCGGCACAACCGCAGCGGTGTCGTGCAATCGTTCTCGCTGAAGGGCGGCAGTTTGCTCGTGATGAAGGGCGACACCCAGGCGCAGTGGCGTCATCGGGTGCCGAAGGAGCCGCGCGTGAGTGGCGAGCGCATCAATCTGACGTTTCGCTGGATCACCCCGAGGATCGCGCCAAGATGAAGCAGCGAGCAGCCCTGCTCGGAGCGGCTCGTTATATCAAAATTGGTATCGACGGCGCGAATCATATGATTGGACGGTTAACGCGTCGCACAGTACGCTACATCACGATCCACGCGCCGTAAGGGCCACGAGGGCCGGGCAGACCGCTGGGTCGTCTACACAACAACGATTGGAGACTGTCATGGCGAATACACGACGTGCCGCGTGTCGCGCTCTGGGCGCGCTCGCGCTTTCCGCGAGCCTCGGAGCACTGACGCTGGCCACACCTGGCGCGCATGCCGAGGGTAAACAAATTACGCTCGGTTTTGCGCAGGTCGGCGCAGAAAGCGCATGGCGCACCGCGAATACCGAATCGGTGAAGTCGGCAGCGACGGACGCCGGTATCAAACTCAAATTCTCCGATGCGCAGCAGAAGCAGGAAAACCAGATCAAGGCGATCCGCTCGTATATCGCGCAGAAGGTCGACGTGATCGCGTTCTCGCCGGTCGTCGAATCGGGCTGGGAACCGGTGCTGCTCGAAGCCAAAGCCGCGAAGATTCCGGTGATCCTGACTGACCGCAATATCGATGTGAAGGACACGTCGCTGTACGTGACGATGATCGGCTCGGACTTCCTCGAGGAAGGCCGGCGCGGCGGCAAATGGCTCGAAGACCACTACAAGGACGACAAAGGCCCGGTCAATATCGCCGAGCTGCAGGGCACGGTCGGCTCCGCGCCGGCCAACGACCGCCACTCGGGTCTGGTCGAAGTGATCAAGAACGATCCGAAGTTCAAGATCATCGCGTCGCAAAGCGGCGACTTCACGCTGGCTGGCGGCAAGCAGGTGATGGAAGCGTTCATCAAGACCTACGGTAACAAGATCAACGTCGTCTATGCTCATAACGACGACATGGCGCTCGGCGCCATCCAGGCGATGGAAGAAGCCGGCATGCATCCGGGTAAGGACATCGTCGTGGTTTCGTTCGACGCAACCAAGGGCGGCTTCCAGGCGATGGCCGCGGGCAAGATGAACGTGGACGTCGAGTGCAGCCCGCTGCTCGGACCGCAACTGATGTCGGCGGTGAAGGACGTGGTGGCCGGCAAGCCACTGCCCAAGCGCATCCTGACACAGGAGACGGTCTTCCCGATGAGCGTGGCCGCGCAAACTCTGCCGTCGCGTAAGTACTGACCCGGCGCGCAACGCCGCCGCGGCGCCGCTCGCGCGAGTGCCGCGGCATGGGCGGTGTTCAGGCGCCGGGGCCAACGAAGCCACGGCGCGAAGGAGATGCGCAGTACGGGACGCATCGAACAGGTTTCTCCAGTGGTGCCTGACCGCCCGGGCTGCGTCCTTCTGCAGCGGGCGGTCTCTTTTCAGGAGCATGCGCCCGCGGGAGCATGCCGCTGGAGCCTGCCGAACCATGCATAGCCGATCGAGCGAGGTCCATGACCCATTCCGCTACCGAACCGAATCAGCCGGAGCGCCCCGCGCCGGGCACGCAAACCCAACACAATGACATGAGCGCGCGCGAACCGATTCTGGCGACTTCCGGCGTCAGCAAGACATTTCCGGGTGTGAAGGCGCTGCAACACGTCGACTTCCGCCTGTTTCCCGGCGAGGTCCATACCCTGATGGGCCAGAACGGCGCCGGCAAATCCACGTTGATCAACGTGCTCACAGGCGTGCTCGCACCCGATGCCGGCACGATCCGCCTCGGCGGCGACGTCGTCGCGTTCGGCTCGCCACAGGAAGCCGAGGCGGCCGGCGTGCGCACGCTTTACCAGGAAGTGAACCTGTGCCCGAATCTGTCGGTGGCCGAGAACATCTTCGCGGGCCGGCAGCCGCGCCGCTTCGGCGCGATCGACTGGTCCGACATCAAACGGCGCGCGCAGCACGCGCTTGCGCGCCTCGACGTCTCGCTCGACGTCACGCGCTCGCTCGACGCCTATCCGATCGCCGTGCAGCAGATGGTCGCGATCGCGCGAGCCTTGTCCGTCGATGCGCGCGTGTTGATTCTCGACGAGCCGACTTCGAGCCTGGACGACGGCGAAGTCGCGCAGCTTTTCAAAATACTTCGGCATCTTAAGCAATCGGGCATCGCGATTCTGTTCGTCACGCATTTCATCGAGCAGACCTATGCGATCTCCGATCGCATTACGGTGATGCGCAACGGCGAGCGCGAAGGCGAATATCTCGCGCGCGATCTGTCCGCGGATCAACTGGTCGCGAAGATGGTCGGTCATGAGCGCATGAGCGCGCGTCTGCGCGAAGCGGCGCACGAAGGGCAGTCCGCCGACGATCCGCAGGACGTCGAGCAGGACCACGCGGAAGCAACCGAGGCCACGGCCGCGCAGCCGTTCGTCGAGCTGCGCGGCGTCGGCCGCCGCGGCACCTTGCAGCCGATCGATCTCGAAGTGCAGTCCGGCAAGATCCTCGGCCTCGCAGGTCTGCTGGGCTCGGGGCGTACCGAAACCGCGCGGCTTCTGTTCGGCGCCGATCGCGCCGACAGCGGCACGATGCTCGTCGAAGGGCGGCCCGTGCGGCTGCGCACGCCGCACGACGCGGTGCGCCACGGCATCGGCTATTGCGCGGAAGACCGCAAGAAGGAAGGCATCGTCGCCGAGCTGTCGATTCGCGAAAACATTGTGCTGGCGTTACAGGCACGGCGTGGCTGGTGGCGCAAGATCAGCCGGCAACGCGCGCGCGAACTCGCCGATCTGTGGATCGAACGGCTCGGCATCAAGGCGTCCGACGCCGAGCAGCCAATCGCGCTGCTTTCCGGCGGCAACCAGCAGAAGGCGCTGCTCGCACGCTGGCTCGCGACCGATCCCAAACTGCTGATTCTCGACGAGCCGACCCGCGGCATCGACGTCGCCGCGAAGTTCGACATCATGGACCGGTTGCTTGCACTGTGCGCGAACGGCCTCGCGATCCTGTTCATCTCGTCGGAGATCAGCGAGGTGCTGCGCGTGAGTCATCGCGTCGCGGTGCTGCGTGATCGGCGCAAGATCGCCGAGGTGGCCGGCAAGGCATCGAACGAGGACAACATCTACCGACTCATCGCAGGGAGCGGCGAATGAAGCTATCGAACTGGTTCGCGCGCGACGGTGTCGAGCGTCCGCTGCTGTGGCCATGCGTGACGCTCGCGTTGCTGTTCGGACTGAACCTGGTAGTAAATCCGAATTTTCTGGCGCTACGCATGCTCGACGGCCATCTGTTCGGTGCGCCGATCGACATCCTGAATCGCGCGGCGCCGCTCGTGCTCGTCGCGATCGGCATGACGCTCGTGATCGCGACGCGCGGCATCGATATTTCGGTCGGGGCGGTGGTCGCGATCGCGGGCGGCGCGGCCGCGACGATACTCGCGACCCAGGCCGTGCCGAGCGGTGCGCTGATCGTGCAGGCGCTCGTGGCCGCGCTCATCGTCGGCGTATTGAGCGGCATGTGGAACGGGCTGCTCGTCGCGTTCGTCGGTATGCAGCCGATCATCGCGACGCTGATCTTGATGGTCGCGGGTCGTGGCATCGCACAACTGCTGACCGCCGGGCAGATCATCCCGATCGGCGCACCCGGCTATCTGTTCGTCGGTGGCGGCTACTGGCTCGGCGTGCCGTGCTCGGTATGGATCGCGACCGTCGCCGTGCTGGCGACCGCCGCCTTGGTGGAGGGCACGGCGCTCGGTCTGTTCATTCGTGCGATCGGCGTGAATCCGGTTGCGACGCGGCTCGTCGGCTTGCGCTCGAAGGCGATCGTGTTCGCGGTGTACAGCTTCTCGGGCTTGACCGCAGCGCTGGCCGGCATCCTGATCAGCTCGAACGTGCGCAGCGCGGACGGCAACAACGCGGGCCTACTGCTCGAACTCGACGCGATTCTCGCCGTGACGCTCGGCGGCACGTCGCTGCTCGGCGGCCGCTTCAGTTTCGCGGGCACGGTGCTCGGCGCGCTGATCATCCAGACGCTCACCTACACCACATATTCGATCGGCGTGCCGCCGGAAGCGACGCTCGTCGTCAAGGCGGCCGTCGTGCTCGCGGTCAGCGTGATCCAGTCGCCGGCGGCGCACGCGCTCGCGATGTCGTTCGGCGCGTCGCTCGTCAAATCGCGTGGGGTGGCACGATGACGCGCGTTCTCGAAGCACTCGCACGCGTGGTCGATCCGCGCACGCTGCCGATCGCGGTGACGGTCCTGCTGTTCTGCGCGCTGTTCGGCTTTGGTTCGGTGATGTACACCGGATTCTTCTCGTGGCAGGTGTTGCTCGATCTGCTCGTCGACAACGCGTTCCTGCTGATCGTCGCGATCGGCATGACGTTCGTGATCGTGTCGGGCGGCATCGATCTGTCGGTGGGCTCGATCGTCGCGCTGACGACGATCGTCGAAGCGGTGCTGTCCGAGCACATGCACATGTCGGTATGGCTCATCATTCCAATCGTGCTGTTGATGGGCACGGTGTTCGGCGCGGTGCAGGGCGCGCTGATTCATTACTTCCGTCTGCAGGCGTTCATCGTGACGCTGGCGGGGATGTTCTTCGCGCGCGGCCTGTGTTTTCTGATCACGACCCAGTCGATCACGATCACCGATCCCACCTTCAAGGCGATCTCCGCGTTTCGTCTCAATGTCGGCGTCGGTTCGGTATCGGCGAACGTGCTGATCGCGCTCGCGACGCTTGCGGCCGCGATCTATGTCGCCCATTTCACGCGCTTCGGACGCAACGTGTATGCGGTCGGCGGCAACCCGCGCTCGGCGCTGCTGATGGGGTTGCCGGTCGCGCGCACGCGGGTCGGCGTCTATGCGTTGAGCGGCTTCTGTTCGGCGCTCGGCGGCGCGGTGTTCACGTTCTATGTGCTGTCGGGCTATGGGCTGCAAGGGCAGGGCATGGAGCTCGATGCGATTGCGGCGACGGTGATCGGCGGCACGCTGCTGACCGGCGGCGTCGGCTATGTGGTCGGCTCACTGTTCGGCGTCGGCATTCTCGGCACGATTCAGACGCTGATCACGTTCGACGGGACGCTCAGTTCCTGGTGGACGCGAATCGTGATCGGCGCGCTGCTGTGCGCGTTCTGTTTGCTGCAACGGTTGATCGAGCGGCACGCGAAGTCGGTGCGTCGGCCGGGCGGCACCAACGCGGTCACGACGACCGGGCACGGGCACGGCCGTGACGAGACGTCGACGGCGGCGTCGGATTCGCAAGTGTTGGGAAGGGCGCCCGGATAGGGCGCGTTGTTCCAGCCCCCCGGGACGCGACGGCGCGGCGCATGCCGCGCCGCGCTCACGTTGGTCCGCGCGGCCGCTTCCAGTGGCCAGCGCTGCATGTTCTCGCCGGCTCGCGTCCAGGCCGGCCGATGCCAGCGCGGCATCCCGCATCAGCGACGTGAGCCGTGCGGCGCCCAGCGAGGTCACCCGCAGCACGGCGACCATAGCGTCAACATTTCGCTCACCCCACGCCCGACCCCGAACGACGCCGCGAGCGCGCGGCACAGAGTCCAGCGGTCCACCCGATAGCCGATGCCAGCCGAGCCGATCGTGCCGCCGATCCGCAACGTCGACGCGCCGATAAGCATGTTTCTGTTTGTGTGACCTATTATCAGAAAGAGTCGTGCACAGGCATGAAATACTCGACGCGGTGCGGACGTGAACCGATCGGTTCCGTGTCACGAGCGGCAGCCCCCTGACCCGAATCACCGGAAGCGGGAGAGACGAGGATGAGCTCAGTTGAGAGTGCGACACCGTGGCACGCGATACCGGCCGGCGACGTCGAGCGGCAGTTCAACGTCGATCCCGCGCAAGGCCTCGATGCAACGGAAGCGACCGGGCGGCTGGCCACCTATGGGCCGAACCGCCTGCCGCAAGGCAAGAAGAAGGGGCCTGTCGCACGATTCCTGATGCAGTTTCACAACATCCTCATCTACGTGCTGCTCGCGGCCGGTTTCATCAAGTTCATGCTGGGCCTTTGGCTCGACGGCTCGGTCATTCTGGCCGTCGTCATCCTCAACTCGCTGCTCGGGTTCCTGCAGGAAGGACGCGCCGAGAAAGCGCTCGACTCGATTCGCAACATGCTGTCCGCCGAGGCGCGCGTGTTGCGTGGCGGAGCGATTCGCTTGATCCCCGCCGAGGAGCTCGTTCCAGGCGACATCGTGCTACTTGAATCGGGCGACAAAATCCCCGCGGATATGCGTCTCGTCGACGCAAGGAACCTGCGCACCGAAGAAGCGGCCCTTACGGGCGAATCCGTCCCGGCCGAGAAGAGCACTGCGCAGGTACCTGCCAAGGCCACGGTCGGCGACCGCGAGAACATGGCGTTTTGCGGCACGATGGTGTTGTCGGGCCGGGCAACCGGCGTCGTGGTGGCGACCGGCAGCCAGACGGAACTCGGCCGGATCAACCAGATGCTCGCCGAGGTCAGCGTGCTCGAGACGCCGCTCTTGGGCCAGATCAAGAAATTCGGCTACGTGATCACGGCAGTGATCGCCTGTGTCAGCGTGCTGCTCTTCTCCTGGGGGCACTGGCTCGGACACATGACTTTCGTCGAGCTGTTCCAGGCCATCGTGGGGATCGCGGTGTCGGTCATCCCGGAAGGGCTGCCCGCGCTGATCACCATCACGCTCGCCATCGGCGTGCAGCGCATGGCCCAGCGCAACGCCATTATTCGCCGCCTGCCGGCGGTCGAGACGCTGGGCGCCGTCTCGCGCATCTGCTCGGACAAGACGGGCACGCTGACGCTGATGGAGATGATGGTCACCTCCGTCGTCACGGCGGAAGCGGCCTATGTCGTCACGGGCGACGGCTACGCGAGCGAGGGAGAGATCAGGGCCGACGGCAAGCCGCTCGCCGCCGCACCGGACGTGCTCAAGCTGATGGGCCGTGTGTCGCTGTTGTGCAACGACGCGGAACTCTTCGAGGAAGACGGAAAATGGAAAGTGGAGGGGGACCCGACCGAGGGCGCGCTCTATCCGTTCGCCGGCAAGTTGGGCATGGACCGTGCCGCCGAGACCGTTGCCGGGCCGCGGATCGATGCGATTCCCTTCGAGTCCGAGCACAAGTTCATGGCGACGCTGAACCGTTCCGCCGACGGTGAGATGCTGCTGGTCAAGGGCGCGCCAGAGGTGATCCTCGACCATTGCGACCGGCAGCAGACGGCGCAAGGCCCAGCGCCGCTCGATCGCGAGCATTTCGCAAGGGAGGGGGACCGGCTCGCCGCGCAAGGTGAGCGCGTGCTCGGGCTGGCGTGGCTGTCGGACCCGGGGCTCCGTACAGGTGCCTTGGGGCCGCAGGATCTGCCGCGCACCCTCGTACTTCTCGGCCTCGTTGGCCTCATGGACCCGCCGCGCAAAGAGGCAATCGACGCCGTGCGCGAATGCCACGGCGGAGGCATCCGCGTCACGATGATCACGGGCGACCACAAGATCACCGCGGCGGCAATCGCCAGAATGCTTGGCATCGGCGACGGCAAGACGGCCGTGTCCGGCACCGAGATAGAGGCGATGAACGATGCGGCGCTGCTGGAATGCGTGCGCGGCGTCGACGTCTTCGCCCGCGCCAGCCCCGAGCACAAGCTGCGGCTCGTCAAGGCGATCCAGGCGAATCGGCAGATCGTCGCGATGACGGGCGACGGCGTCAACGATGCGCCCGCGCTCAAGAAAGCGGACATTGGTGTGGCGATGGGAATCAAGGGCACCGAGGTGACCAAGGAGGCGGCGGGGATGATCCTCGCCGACGACAATTTCGCGTCGATCTCCGCGGCGGTGAAGGAGGGGCGCACGGTCTACAACAACATCGAGAAGGCGATGCTGTTCCTGCTGCCGACCAATGTCGCGCAAGGCGCGGTGATCGCGGTGGCGATCCTGTTTGGGTTCGCGCTGCCGATCACGGCCCCGCAAATTCTGTGGGTCAACATGATTACTTCGGTGGCGCTCGGCCTGACCATTTCGTTCGAGCCACACGAGGCAGACGTGATGAGCCGCTCGCCCCGTGCAATCGACCGGCCGATCGTCACCCGCTTCGGCATCTGGCGCATCCTCTTCGTGGGCGCGGCGCTCGTACTCTATACGCTGTCCACTTTCTTCTGGATGAAGGCGCAAGGGGCGTCGGTCCCGATGGCGCGCACGGCCGCGGTCAACGCCATTACGCTCGGCCAGGTGTTCTATCTGCTCAACATCCGGTATCTGCTCGATTCGTCGCTGTCGGTGCGCGCCCATATGGGCAATCGCTATCTCTGGTATGGAATCGCCGGTGTCGTGGTCTTGCAGCTCCTGTTCACCTACGCGCTTCCGTTCCATGCCATCTTCCACACCGAGGCGCTATCGCTGTTGGCGTGGATGTGGCTCGTCGGTGGTGGAGTTCTGTTTTTCCTTGTGGTGGAGATCGAGAAGCTCGTGTTTCGACTCACCCCGGCATTGAGAGGATTGGTGACTTCGCAACAGGAGAGCGTGCCTTTGCGCAATGATCCTGCGAGGTAGACTGCCCGGAGGGGCTGGCCGCCTGCTACATCTCATGCACGCGGCGGAGGATGAAGAACAGATTAGCCGAGACGGCATTCACGATGGGTATCCGCTCGAAAGGCCGGTTCAGCTTCATGCCAATATTGGCAAGTGCGTTAAGCGCTACGCCTCCCTTGATGCCTTTTGCGAACGTGGGAAAGACCTGATGATAGCCGCATTCTTCCAGCACGAATCCCGACCTGAGAAACACGCGTTTCGCGTCGCTGAGGCTGTACAGCCGATTATGGCCCGTGTACTTCTTCATGACTCTGCAGGCGTTTTCGGTTACCGATAAGCGGTTAGGTAAAAACGTGATTATCAGCAAACCGTCGTTTTTCAGCACGCGCCATAGCTCGTCGAGGCTCTTTTGCTCGCGGGCCACGTGCTCGAGTACACCGCTGCCGATCACCACGTCGAATTGATTGTCCTGGTAGGGCAGCAGAAATTCATGATCGAGCGATGCGAAAGATAATCCGGCGTACTGATGGAATTCCGCGAATTGCCCTTCCTCGCAGATGTCACAGCCATATATCTGGATGTCACGGTAGAGCGTGCGGAGCATGCATGAATCCGGGGCATGCCTGCATCCCCAGTCGAGCACCTTCATTCCACGCTTGATATACGGCGCATAGATTTCGAACGCGCGCACGTGGCGATCAAGACTCGCTTCGTTGGCGATGACCGATTGCACATAGTCCCTGTATTCACCGTCCGTACGATGTGCGATGTAGTCCGCGCAAAGCTTGGCATAAGTCGCCCTGACCTGCTGCAATTCACTGCTGGGGATCGTTTCGGTGTCGATGGGTTTATGCATATCTCCCTCATATCAATGCGACAAGGATACGACGAACTCCGGGCCCTACCGGGCCACTGTGCCGGCAATCCCTGGCCCACGTTGAGACCCGCGCAACTCGTTTTCAGAGTGCCGGCTTTTGCTACCTATGTGACATCGGCGTTCAGGCTTCGCAGGACGTTGACCGCACCGATTCCGAACTCTGATGGACCGCGTTGGGCAACACGTACAGCCTCAACTTCCTTGGGTTTCGGGTTTTGCGCAAAACGTGGCGCCATCGGATGAGACTCTCTGCTGCGCACGCGACATGAGCCGCACGCAAGCCGACACTGGAACCGCAGAAAAGCTGCGATAGCGCAGGACGAGTTAGATCGCTCATTCCGCGTAGGCGCGCAGGCGAGTGCGCTCGAGAACGGGTTGAAGCATTTGAAGAATAGCAGTTGGTGCTGCCGCAAGTGGCTGGGAATCTCTACATTTCGCGCCTTATTGTGATGGTTTTGCGCCTTCACGAGCAGCGGCGCGGTCGACGGCGGTGCTGCCGGTCGCAGCGGCCGACACATTGTCGGTCAACCGCGCCAGATTGCACCGAGGCTACGGCCGAGGTGTTCGCGTCGCGATCATCACGGGCGATCACGGCATCCCACGGCACCCGTACGCGGCCGGGCGGGCAGCAACGTAGCGGCGAAGCTTTCCCGGGCAGCAAGAATCGCTCCCAATTCGTCTGCGATGAATGGCGACAGTCGCATGCGTCGTGGAGGGCTGGCGCGTGCGCAAGAATGGCGCGTATGGAAGTTTTTGTCGCTGCGCGCTCGAGTTGTTATGTCTATTTCCACGCGCTCGACTATTTCGATAAGGAAACGCATGCCGGCTACCACCCGCAAGGCCTTTTCAGAAAGATAAAAGCCGCGGCTTGCGCGCGGCTGCCGTTGGGCTGCGATTTAACTGTACAACGCGCCCAGAACGCGTAGCATGGGTCAAGGTGTCATTCGCTTTGCAGCCCGCCTCCCGTGCTCGCCGCAGTGCGCAGTCTGCCGCCCCTTCCTGCGCGCGTGGTGCATGCACCGGCCATCACTATCATCCTACCGGCTCACTTTTGCAGCCATGAGAGTACACAATGACATCCACTTCTCGCCTGTACCGAGGCTTTGAGATTTATCCCCTCGTCTATCCGCATTGCACCACCCAGGCTGGCTACGGACACAACTACGACGAAGGCTTCGACGCCTCGGTTCGTATCACCGCGCCGCACGCCGATACGGATGGTTCGCAGGGCCAGGTTTTCCGCGTACCCGAGAGTCACCCATTCAAAAATTCGGGAGATGCGAGACGCGCATCCACCGTCTACGCCGAACTCCTGATTGACGGCGGCGCGCTCCACCAGTCGACGCTGAGCGAGCGATAAGCACTAGGTCACTCACGCCAGGCGACGCCGGCCTGTGATAGAGCCGGTCGGCGCATCGTGTCGTATGCAACGAAGTCTGGAGCGGTTAGCGCCGGGAGGTGTCATGCTTTCCAATCTGAGCGGTTTTCAAATCGATGCCACGCCCCGGCGGGCAGACGGCGAGTATATTGCGCATGCGAGGATCAGCTGCCGGCTTGCCAATGGCAGGGAATCGGATGTTCATATGAGCGGGGACCTGGCCGGATTCGATTCGCGCGAAGATGCTGTCCAATTCGCCAGACATTGGGCCATCGCCTGGCTTGAGGAACACTACGGGCAGGCAGCTATGTCGAGAATCGACGACCCATCCCGGTGCAACTTGAAAACGACACCCCGTTAGCCACGCTCCAACCGTCTGCGGACCGTCCCCGCCAACCTGTCAAACGGCAACGTACTGGCAGCCAGCGCACTAGCGTCCGGGAAATTCTCCCTCACGATATCTGTCGATACCTGCCCCGGCGGCGCTTCGACCAGCACGTGCGCGCCGATTTCCTGCATCACGGTGAGCGCATCGAACCAGCGCACGGTGTAACGCATGTTGGTCGCAAGATCTTCGCGAATCGCATCGGCCGCATATAACGGGCGTCCACCGCGATTGCCGATATACACACCGCGCGGTCTTTCAACATGCAACGCGCGCGAGTACGCCAGCAGTTCGTCGCTCGCCTGCGCGAGCAATTCGCAATGCGAGGGCACGCTGACCTCGAGCCGCGTCGCCTTGCGCGCGCCGGCCGCGAGCGCGCGTTCGATGAACGCGTCGAGCGCAGCGTCCGCGCCGGCCATCACGATCTGGCGCGGCGCATTGACGTTGCCGACATACACGCGTTGCCCTTGCTCTGCGGCCTGCCGTGCAGCGAGCGTGTCCACCTGCTGTTCGCTCAAGCCGGAGACGGCCGCGAGGCCATAGCCCGCCGGATAAGCCGTTTCCATCAGTTCGGCGCGTCGCCGCACCATCTTCAACGCGTCGCGAAACGCCACCGCGCCGCAACTGACCGCTGCCGCATACGCGCCGATCGACAGTCCCGCGCTGATTTCGGCCGTCAATCCTTCATCGGCGAGCGCGCGCATGAGCGCGACGCCCGCGATCGTCAAGCCCAATTGCACGGCGACCGTCGAACGGCAAGCGTCGGATGAGTCGAGCGTCAGCACATCGATGCCGAGCGTGTCGGAGGCTTCAGCGAGCGTGTCCTGTACCGCGCGATGCTGCGGCAGTCGATGCAGAAACCCTTCGCTCTGCGCACCTTGGCCGGGGAAGAGAAGCGCGAGCATCAGTCGCTGCCATCGTGCGCGACGGCAGCCCACGGATCAGCGATCAAGCGGGGGCCGCCCGCATCGCGGGCAAGCACCCGCGCTTTGCCCGCGGCCCATTCCGCGAGCGCCACGCCACCGGCGGGCGTGTCGAGCTGCGCATCGATGCGGATGCCGATACGCGACGCGAGCATTTGCAGCTGCGCCAGCAAAGCACTCGCGACCTTCAGCGACAGCGGTTCCGGCGCGCGGATCAATAGATCGAGGTCGCTCGTTTCATTGACAGTCGGCACGTGCGTCGCCAGTTCGAACCCGGTGCTGCCAATAGGGCCCCAAGCGAATCCAGAAAGCAGACCGCTCGGATCACGTTGCAACGAACGCAGCGCAACGAACGAGGGCAATGCATCACGTCCGGCATCGGGTTGCGTCTGCGCGAGGGATTCCGGCGCCACGGCACTGATGACATGGTCCGCCTGCACCCATGTGCCGTAGCGTTGCGCTCGCTGCGCACCGCGTACGCCGATCGCGACGAAACCATCAGCGGCCAGCGCGCGTCGGACCACCGCATACGGCGCGCGTTCGAACGCGTCGCGAACCCACGCCGGTTCGTCATCGGCCGGATCCAGCCGTCGCAAGCGCAGCAGATCATGCGGCCGCCACCGCGCGTCGCACGACGTGGCGTGCGCAGTGGAGAAGGGCGCAGCCGCACACACGCGCATCACACGGCATCCCACTGTTCGGCCAGGCGCCGCCGCACCTCGATCGATGCCGCGCGATGTTGCCGCGCCGCCGCCGATTCCCGCCGACGCGCGAGCGTACGATCGCCGTCGCGCGCGCTGCGAATCTGCTCGACCAGCACCGCACGCACGCGCTCGATCTGCGCCGCGTCGGGCGCATCGGCGTCGATGCCTTCGATCAGCTGATCGAGCAGTCCCAGCTTCGCAAACGACGCCATCGAATATGACATCGGCACGATCGTCTCGCCGAGTTCGTCGAGCGCTTCGACGGTGCGGCGCGTGACGCGCGCGGCCGCTTCCTTGCCCATCGCGTGGACCATCGTACCGGGCGCGTCGAGCGCGACGATGCGGTTCGCCTGATAGCCGTGCGCGAGGAACGCGCCCGACATCGCGGGACCCACGATCAGCGCGATCACCGGATGGCCGGCGTCGCGCGCGCTCGCGTACGCGTCGACCGCGGCCGCGCACGCGAGGTGAATGCCGAGCATTTCCTCGCGGTAGCCATACGCCTGGCTCTTCACGTCGACGATCGCGACGATCGGGCGGCGCGTGCTAGCGGTTTTATCGGCTTCGATGGCTTCACGCACCGCACGTGCGAGTTGCCAGCCTTGCTCGAGTCCGACCACGTTGGTGGTCGCCCGTGCAAAGCGGTTCGCGGGATCGGGCACGACCGTGATGAAGCGCGCGGTGTCGTCGCCGAGCGGCGCGTCGCCGCTCCAGACGGGCGCCGCGCTCGACGGTTCACCTGCCAGTGCGGTGAACCAGCGCGCGCCGCGCGTGAGTGTGGTGTCGTTCATGCGTGCTCCTTGTTCGATGCATCGCGGCCCTGCGGGTTGTACACGTCGCGCAGCGTTTCGGGCGTGATGCTCGCCGGATCGATGCGCGCGAGCCGCTGCAAGAACGTGTCGACCTGCTCGCTGCGATGCGCGGGCGGCACGCCTCGCGCGAATGCGGCATGCACGGCGGCGCGCACGGCGTCCGCATCGTCGTCGACGAGCGTGTCGGCGAGCGCGCTCGCGACGCGCTGCTCGCCGCCGATCAATTGCCACACCCGGCGACGATCGCTCGCATCGAGTTCTTCAATACCGGCTTCCTGCTCGATCACTTCGGGTCCGTTCATGCCGAGCCGCCCCTGCTTCGTGACGATCAGATACGAGCACAACGCGGCCGCGAGCGACATGCCGCCAAAGCAGCCGACCATGCCCGCGATCACGCCGACCACCGGCACGTGCGGCCGCAGCGCGACGATCGCCGCCTGAATCTCGGCGATGACCGCGAGCCCCAGGTTCGCTTCCTGCAGCCGCACGCCGCCGGTTTCGAACAGCACGACGGGACGCACGAGCTTGCCGCGCTCGCAGTCGCGCAGTGCCATCTCGAGCGCCGCGGCGATCTTGCTGCCCGACACTTCGCCGATGCTGCCGCCCTGGAACGCCGACTCGATTGCGGCGATCACGGCGGGTTCGCCGTCGATCGTGCCGCGCGCGATCACGCAGCCGTCGTCGGCCTGGCAGACGATGCCTTGCAAGGGCAGCCACGGCGACTCGATGCGATCGAACGGGCCGAGCAGTTCGCGGAAGCTGCCCGCGTCGAGCAGCCAGCGGGCGCGCTCGCGCGCGGGCAGTTCGATGAAGCTTTCGCGCAGCGGCGGCGCGCTATGAATGCTGGCGCTCGTGCTCATACGCTGTCTCCTTCCTCGGCCGCTTCGACCGCTTCCGCGAGTCGCAACGCGACCACGCCCGGCGTCGCGCCGAAGTCGTTGATCTCGATGTGCGCGGCGCCGTCGTAGCGCGTGAAGAAGCGGTCGAGCACGCTCTTCCAGATGTGGCCATAGCCGTCGACGCTGGTGCGCACGACCACATGCGCGGCGAGCGTCGAGCCGCTTGCAGCGGCAGCGGCGGGCGAGAGCAGCACTTCCAGGTCGCCCGAGCCGACCACGCCGACGTGCGCGCGGGTCGTGACGGCGCGTTGCGCCGGATAGTCGAAGGTCAGATGTTCCATGAGGCTCAGCTCCGGCTGGCAGTGCGATGCGCCAGCATGTCGAGAAAGAGGGTGGCGGCGAGCAGATCGGCCGCACCGCCTGGCGATGCGTTCAACGCCAGCAGTTCGCGTTCGAGCGCGTCGAGCGCGAGGCGGCCCGCGGCTGTCGAACTGCCGCCCGCGTCGAGCACGCGCCGCGCGCCGCGCTGCCCGGCGTGCAAGCCGGCGAGTCCCGCGCGATGCAGCAGGCAGGTATCGTCGAGCGTGCTCATGATCGCGAGCAGCGCATCGATGCGCGCGGCGTTTTCGTCGAGGCCATGTGCGCGTGCGCGGTGCAATGCCGGCAGACCCACGTCGAGCGCGTGCGGAAAGCCGTCCTGCGCTTCGCGTCGTGCGCCGCCGACCTGATAGCGCCGACGCGCGCGTTCGCCGTGGCTATCGGACGAAGCGGCAAAGCGGTCCGGGAAGCAGGCGATCTGCGCGGCTAGCGTGCAGACGCGCGAGGTATCGAGATGATTGGGACCGCCAGGTATGTGCGTACGCATGGAGCAACGCGACGACGTGTCGAGCGCCGCGCCTGCAACCAGCAAGCCGATGATCCAGATCGCGCCGCGATGCGCATTGCTACCGCCGGTCGCATCCATCATCTGCTGTTCGCCCGCGCGACCGATGTGCGCGAGTTCGGCGCGCAGCAGCGCCGACGGTTCGCTGCGGCGGCGCGCCGTGCGCGCGAGTGCCACGAAAGTCGGTTCGAGCGTGCGCGCGGAGCGCCGCATGATCGCGAGATCGAGGTCGCGATGCGCGCCGCTGCCGCGCCGGTCGACGAGCGCGGGCTTCGGCGTGAGCTCGGCCTCGTCGATCAGCGCGCTGATCGCGTCGCGCGCGAGTTGTGCGTCGGAAAACGGCGCGGCCGGCGCCGTGCCACATGCATCGTGCAGGACCGAAGCATGCGGCGCGTCCGACCGTTCGAGAAGAGCAGCAGCGCACGCCATGATCACCAGCTCCGGAAGCGCGCGGGCGGCGCGTACAGTCCGCCCGACCACGTGACGAGATCGTCGATGCTGCGCGCCGCGAGCAGCGAACGCTTTGCCTCGCCGCGCCGGATGCCGAGATCTTCCGGATACGCGACGATGCCGCGCCGGCGCAATTCCGCGCTTTTCTCGGGCTTCGCGCGCAGGCCGATCGGCGTGACACCGGCCACCGCCGCGAGCGCCGCGCGCCGCTCGTCGATGCCCTCGGCCTTGTGCAGATGCGCGATGCCCTCTTCGGTGACCACATGGCTCACGTCGTCGCCGTAGATCATCACCGGCGCGATCGGCATGCCGTTTTGCGCGCCGACGGCGATCGCGTCGAGTTCATCGACGAAGGTCGGCTCGCCGCCTTTCTTGTACGTTTCCGCGAGTTGCACGACGAGCTTCTGACCGCGCGACACCGCGCCGTCGCCCTTCAACAGCTTCAGCCACGCCTCGCTCGAATGACGCCGGCCGCGCGGATCGTGGCCCATGTTCGGCGCGCCGCCAAAACCCGCGAGACGTCCACGCGTGACCGTCGACGAATTCGCGTCCGCATCGATCTGCAGCGTCGAGCCGATGAACAGATCGACGCCGTATTGCCCGGCCAACTGACACAGCACGCGGTTCGAGCGCAGGCTGCCGTCGTTGCCGGTGAAGAACACATCCGGGCGCGCCTCGATATACGCCTCCATGCCGACCTCGCTGCCGAAGCAATGGATGCTGTCGACCCAGCCCGATTCGATCGCGGGGATCATCGTCGGGTGCGGATTGAGCGTCCAGTTGCGGCAGATCTTGCCTTTGAGGCCGAGCGATTCGCCGTAGGTGGGCAGCAGCAGTTCGATCGCGGCCGTATCGAAGCCAATGCCGTGATTCAGTGACGTGACGCCATACGGCTCGTAGATGCCGCGAATCACCATCATCGCGGTCAGCACCTGCAAGTCGCCGATATGGCGCGGATCGCGCGTGAACAGTGGCTCGACCGCGAACGGCCGGTCCGCCTGCACGACCACGTCGACCCACGAACCCGGGATGTCGACGCGCGGCAGTTCGTCGACGATCTCGTTGACCTGCACGATCACGATGCCGTGACGGAACGCGGCGGCCTCGGCGATCGTCGGCGTGTCCTCGGTATTCGGGCCGGTGTACAGATTGCCGTGACGGTCGGCCTTGTCCGCGCACAGCAGGGCAACGTGCGGCGTCAGGTCGACGAACATCCGCGCATACAGTTCGACATACGTATAGATCGCGCCGATTTCGAGCTGGCCGTCTTCGAGCAGTTGCGCGACGCGCAGACTTTGCGGGCCCGCGAACGAGAAGTCGACCTTGTGCGCGATCCCGCGCTCGAACAACGTCAGGTGCTCAGGACGGCTAATGCTCGAAATCAGCAGATGCACGTCGTGCAGCTTGTGCGGATCGACGTTGGCGAGCGAGCGCGACAGGAAGTCGGCCTGCTTCTGGTTGTCGCCTTCGAGCGCGACGCGCTCGCCGGGCTGAATCAAGGTTTCGAGCGCATCGACGATGCGGTGTGCGGGCAGCACGCCGTCTTCGAGCCACGGCGCGATGGCTGCGAGGCGGCGGTTCTTTTCGTCGCGGCGGGTCGTCCACGAGCGCGCCGTGCTCAGCGAGGCGGCGGCTTCGGCGGGATGGTTCATCGGCTCGGTCATCGGCTGGGTCAGCTCCCGGTGGTGACGCGCGGGCGTCGGCCGCGCGGTTTCGGTTGATGCGCAAGCGCGGCTTCTTCGCGCGCGCGCTCGGTCAGGAAACGATGCAGCAGCTCGCCGGTGCCGAGCAGATGCGCGACGACCAGCGACTGCGCGGTCGCGATATCACGGCGCTCGACGGCGTCGAGCAGCGCCGCGTGCTCGGTGTCGGACTCGCCCTTGTACGACGGCAAGCCGAACTTCAGGCGCAGATAGCGTTCGCCGCGCCGGTGCAGCAGCTCGATCATGTCCTTGAGCTGCGGCCGGCCGGCGGGCGCATAGAGACACATATGAAACGCGGCATTGCGCGCGACGTAGCGCGACGGGTCTTCTTCGCGCTCGGCGGCACGGCACAAGTCCGCGGCTTCGCGCAGCGTCGTGGCGGTGTGATGCGGAATCGCGAGGCCGAGCGCGAGACTTTCGAGCGCCGAGCGGATCTCGTAGATCTCGCGCGCTTCGTTGGCGGACAGCGGCGCGACGCTCGCGCCTTTATGCACCGCCGCGCGCGCCCAGCCCTCGCTTTCGAGCTGGCGCAGCGCCTCGCGCACGGGAATCGCACTGACAGAGAAATGCCGGGCGATCGCGTCCTGGCGCAACGGGGCGCCAGGCGCCAGCGTGCCGTCGACGATCGCCGCGCGCAGCGCCTCCGCGATCATGTGCGAGGTACTTTCGCGCGGCGCGGCGGCCGGGAGAAATGAACCGGACATCGGGGCGTCCAGGGGAAAACCTTCAGTTGCGTCGGTCATGGTATCAAATATTATATATAAAAAGACGCGCATTTCAGCGCGGGCAAACCCGGAAAGAATCTCGAACCACCTTTCCGACGAGCGCCCGCGCCGTCCTCTGATCGAGTCGTATGAGGACGCTGCCGACCAGGCAACTTCGGCAAGCCACCCCAAGCGCGCCCGTCCTTTTTTCGTTACGTTCAACTATCGTAGGCCGGAGGAGCATGATGAATACAGTAACCGACCGACGAGCGGTCGCGCGTCAGCGCACGCCGCTCAATCGTTCGCAGATCGCAGGGTTCTGGGGCGCGTGGGCCGGCTGGACGCTCGACGGCATGGACTCGTTTATCTACGCCTTAGTGCTCACGCCCGCGCTGACCGAGCTGTTGCCGCGTTCGGGCTTCGCGGCGACCCCGTCGAACGTCGGCCTCGCGGGCTCGATTCTGTTCGCGCTGTTTCTGGTCGGTTGGGGGCTGTCGTTCATCTGGGGACCGCTCGCCGATCGCTTCGGCCGCACCAAGGTGCTCGCCGCCACCATCTTCACATTCGCGATTTTCACCGGGCTCGCCGCGACCTCGACCAATGTGTGGCAGCTCGGCATTTATCGCTTCATCGCGGGAGTCGGGATCGGTGGCGAATGGGCGCTGGCCGGTACTTACGTCGCCGAGGCCTGGCCCGAGGATCGCCGCAAGATGGGTGCCGGGTATCTGCAGACCGGCTACTACGCGGGCTTTTTTCTCGCGGCCGCGCTCAATTACACGGTCGGCGTGCACTTCGGCTGGCGCGCGATGTTCCTGACCGGCGCGGTGCCGGTCGTCGTCGCGATTCTGATTCTGCTGCGCGTGAAGGAGCCGGAGAAGTGGCAGAAGGCCGACGCAAAGACGGTGCGCGCGAAGCCGCTGCGCGAGATACTCGGACCGGCGTACCGGCGTCGGACGTGGGTCGCGTGCATTCTGCTGACGATCGCGATCATCGGACTGTGGGCGGGTGCTGTCTATGAACCGTCCGCGGTGATCCAGCTCGCGGCGCGCGCGGGCATGTCCAAGGGCGATTCGATTCGCACTGCGTCGCTCGCAACCGGCCTGCTGTCGATCGGCACGATCCTCGGTTGTCTCGCGCTGCCTCCAATGGCCGAGCGCATCGGCCGCAAGTTGACGCTCGCGGTGTACTTCGCGGGGATGGCGGTGTCGATCGCGGCGAGCTTCGGCTGGGCGTTCTATCTACCGAATGGGCTTGCGCCGTTCATCGCGTGGCTGTTCGTGCTCGGCTTTTTCGGCGGCAACTTTGCGTTGTTCAGCCTGTGGCTGCCCGAGCAGTTCGAAACCCGCGTGCGCGCGACCGCGTTTGCGTTTTGCACGTCGTTTGGGCGATTCGTCGGCGCGGGCGTCAACTTTCTGCTCGGCGCGGCGGTGCTGCACATGCACACGCTGGGCGTGCCGGTCGCATTGACCGCGCTCGTGTTCATCGTCGGCCTGTTCGTGATTCCGTTCGCGCCGGAGACGCGCGGCGAGACTTTGCCGCAGTGAAGGAGCGCATTTAAACCCCGGTGGGCGCGGCGCGCTTTTACTTCGCGTGACTGCGCGCCCGCCCGCCCGGATGCAGCAGCGTGAGCAACGGCCAGCCCAGATTGACGCCGAGACTCGCGGCGACGATCAGCGCCATACCCGCGAGTTGCGACAGCGACAGCGCGCGGCCGTACACGAGCGCATCCACGACGATGGCGGTTAGCGGATAAACGAACAGCAGCACCGCGATGACGGAGGTGCTGAGCTTGGGCAGTGCGCCGTAAATCAGCACATACGACAATCCCGTGTGCAGCACACCCATGCCGATCAGCCAGAACCACTGCATCGGACCGATATGCGTGAGCGTCAAAGGCGCGACCAGTGGCGCAATCAGCGGCAGGCAAATCGCGCCGACCGCGCATTGCGTGAGCGTCAGCAGATGCGGACGCAATTCGCCGAGGCTCTTCGCGATCAGCGTGACGCTCGCATACAGCAGCGAGCCGAGCAGCGCTTCGCTCAAGCCGATCAGATAGCTGGCGTGGCCTTGCAGATTGCCGGCCGCGACCACGCCCGACGCGAGCACCAGCCCGACGAACGCCGTCGCGATCCAGCCGAGCCGGTCCGCGCCGAGCCGCTCGTTGAACAGCGCCGCGCCGATCAGCACGACCCAGAACGGCTGGACATGAAACACGACGGTCGCGACCGCGATGCTGGTGCGATGAATCGCGTCGAAAAAGCCGACCCACTGCGTGACCATCAGAACGCCGGAGATCAGCGCGAGCACGACCGTGCGGCGCGTGAACTGCGCGCGCGCGAACAAGCCCTTCCACGCGCAATACGCGGCGAGCGACAGAAAGCCGAACAGGCAGCGGAAAAACACGAGCGTCAGCGCGTCGAGCCGCGCCTCCTCGACGAAGACGCCGATCGTGCCCATCAGCAGCCCGCCGCTTGCCAGCGTGATCGCGCCTTGCTGGCGTGAGGTGAGGGACATGCGAAACGACTCCATAAGATGATGCGAGCGAGTATTGCGCCGCTTGCGGGCTCATCACAAACGAATTAAATTGAGCAATTCCATAAGCCTGGTTGATAAGTGGTGAATCCTGAATTCGACGTCGATCTGTTGCGCAGCTTCGTCGCGGTCGCGGAGGCGGGCAGCTTCACGAAGGCGGCGGCGAGCGTGCATCGCTCGCAGGCGGCGGTCAGCATGCAGATCAAGCGGCTCGAAACGATGCTCGGCACGACGCTGTTCGCACGCAACACGCGCAACCTCGCGCTGACGCGGCCCGGCAATACGCTGCTCGACTATGCGCGGCGCGCGCTGGCGTTGCAGGAGGAGGCGTGGTCGGCGATCGTGCGGCCCGAGGTGACCGGGCGCGTGGTGCTGGGCGCGCCGGACGACTACGTGTCGTCGCTGCTGTCGCCGGTGTTGCGGCGTTTCGCGACGCTGTATCCGCGCGTCGAAATCGAGATCGTCTGCGCGCAGAGCACGGCGCTCGCGCCGATGCTCGCCGACAACAAGATCGACCTCGCATTCGTGACGCGCGACCGCAGATTGCGCGGCGAATTCGTACGCAGCGAACCGATGGTGTGGGTGGGGGCGTCGGTCGATACGCCGGTGTTGAAGGCGTCGCCGTTGCCGGTCGGGTTGTACGAGCCGGGCTGCGTCGCGCGTCAGCATACGTTGGCCGCGCTGGATGGCGCGCGCATCCGTTATCGCGCGGCGTTCAGCAGCGCGAGTTTGATGGGGCTCGTCGCGACCGTGGATGCGGGTTTGTCGGTGATTGCGCTGACGCGTTGCAGCGTGCCGCCGCGGCTCGCGATTCTCGGCGACGCGCAAGGCCTGCCGAAAATAGCGCCGCTCGATATCGTGGTCGCGCGCAGCGCGAAATCGGATCGGCCGACCTGCGATTATCTGGCGCAGCAGATGGTGCAGGATTTGTCGTTGCGGTAGCCGCGAATGCCTGCCGCAGCCTGCTAAGCCCGCGAATAGGCGGTCGACGCAAGCGCGCGCGTCACCGGCCGGCCTCAGAAGTTGATGATGGTCCGTACGCCGACGACGAACGTATTGCGCAGCGGCTGCGTCGGGTCGGTCGGGTTCTGGCCCGCGCCGGCGTTGAACGTGTATTGCGCGTCGGCCTGCACCTGCCACCACGGATTGACCTGGTACTGGTAGGTCGCCTCGAGCGCGGTTTCGCTGGTGCGCACGCCGTACGGGCTGCCGTTGAATGCCAGGAAGTCTTGATCGAGTCCGTTGACGTGACTGCCGATCTTGATGTAGGTCAGCGCGAGCCCGGCGCTGTCGTTGTCGCGCCCCTTGAACGGCGCCTTCAGCACCACGCCGAGGTTGGCCGCGACGCTCACGAGGTTGCGATCGCCCGGCGCGCCCATCACGCGCGCGAACACGCCGAGGCTGCGCGGCCCGTCGGGCTCGTGGCGCCACACCATCTGGTCGGCGACCGCGTAGAAGCTGTAGTTGCCGCGGTGATTGGCGGCAATGCCGGTCGAGCCCGGATTCGCGAGCGACAGCCCCATGTTGTCGTAGCGCTGATCGGCAAACGCGTTGGTGTTGTACCAGACGCCCAGCTTGTAGGTGCCCGGCAAAGCGCCGCCGCCCGTGCCGGCCATGTCGCCTTCGGCCGGCTGGTTGATCGCATACTGCAACTCGCCGATCCACAATGCGCCGTTATGCAGATTGAAGTTCGTGCCGCTCCTGTTGTTCGGGTCGTTGCCGAGCGGGTCGCCCGAATACACGCCGGCAAGCGCGGTCAACGAAGGCGTGAGCTGGCCGCGCACGCGCACGCCGAGACCCGCGAGCGGATAGGCGGGACCGCCCGACGGCAGGTCGTACGAGGGCAGTGCGGGCCAGCCGAACATCGTGTTGAGGAACAGCGCCGCATACGTGCTCGTGATGAATTCCTGGTCGAGACTCTGCTGGCCGATCTTCACGTCGACGCGCTTGTTCAGGAACGACTGCTGATACCAGAGCTCCCACAGGCGGGTCGCGTCGTCGGCCTCGATGCCGCTCGCGGTATTCAGCGTGCCGAGCTTGTTCGCGCTCAGGTTGGCGCCGTGAATCTGCAGCGCGCTGACGTTGAAAAGGCCGCCCGGCAGGCCGAACGCCTTTTGCGTATCCATCTGCAAGGTGGCGGTGGTCAGGCCGTCGTAATCCGCGCCGCGTTCGAGACCGCCGCGCAGATTGGCCAGCACTTCGCTGGTTTCGGTCAGCGTGAAGGTCATGCCGTACTTGCCGAGCCACGGACGCAGGCCGCCCATGTCGCCGAGCAATTGCTGGCGGTTCCAGAGGCCCGTCCACGGGTTGGTCTGCGTCGCCTGAATGGTCAGGTCGGCTTCGGGGGCTTCCGGGTTCGCATCGGGATTGGCTTCGGCCAGCGCCGAGTGGACGTCCAACGAGGCCCATGCGAAAGCCGTGCACAGTGCAACGCGCCGCATCGAAGGCAAACGCGTACGATGAGTTGCGCCGGTAGCTGCGGAAGAGTCGCAAAAAGGACGCGCTTTGGCGCGCAGTCCGTTGAGTTGGGCCAACTTCATCGAAATCCTTTTAGTGTTGTTTTGACCGATGTGATCAATGCCAAAGCAGACGATGGCGTGATCGTACTCAGGTGGCTTGCGAGCGTCCACACAAAGTGAGAACGACTCTCATCGATATGACGGGTTCGTCATCACCGGATTGACGGTCTGCTCGTCAACTCCGTGAGGGCGTAAATAGCTAGTAATAACAATGTAATGTCAGCGTATTGAGCACTCGGACCGAACGTGCGACGAGGTGAGGTGTCGAAGCGCACGAGTAACCCCGAAAGTCAAAGTAAGGAGGTGGAAATGAGCAAGCGCAGTCTTCTGGTTTCGTTGCTGGCGAGCGGCGGTCTGTTGCTGGGCGGCGCGGCGCACGCGCAGTTGAATCTGAAGCAGTTCGGCATCGGCGGCGGTGATGATAACTCGGCGGCTGGCGGCGCGTCGTCGGGCGGCATGTCGCAACTGCTGCAGAGCTATGTGGGCGCGAACCAGCAGGTGCTGAGCGGTCAATCGAGTCTCGCATCGGCGATGGGCATGACGAGTGCGGCCGGCCAGGCGCAGCAGGCGGCGGGACTCCTGAGCGGCGGCGCGCCGTCGGTCAGTCAGTTGACGCAGGCCGGTAGCACCCAGCAGTCGCTGTCGCAGAAGCTGACCGATGCGTTCGCCAGTCATGCAAGTGGCGGCGCCTCTGCGACGCCGGTCAACAAGGAAGCGTTCACCGAGGGGCTATCGTCGCTCGGCAAGGGCGTGAGCCAGTATTCGAGCTTGCAGTCGGGGCTCGGCAGCCTAGGTCAGATGAGTCCGTCGTCGCTGCTGCAATCGGGCCTCAATCCGCAGACCGCGCAAAGCGCTTCGTATATCGCGCAATCGGCGCCTGGGCAGTTGCAGTCGCTGATGTCGACGCTGAGCTCGGCCGTGCAGTTCGCGTCGAGCCATGGGATTACCGTGCCGTCGATCGCGACGTCGGCGTTAAAAGGCTTGTAGGCGCATTGGCGCTTCGCCAGGCGCGGTCGATTCAAAGCGATAGCCGCTATGATCGCGCCGAACCTGCCACCCAACCGGAATTCCGCCGATGTTCCACTCCGTCAATCTGGAAAACTACTTCGCTCGCATCGGCTATCAGGGCCCGCGCGCCGCCACGCTCGACGTGCTCCGGACGATTCACCGGCTCCATCCCGCCGCGATCCCGTTCGAGAATCTGCACCCCTTGACGCGCCGACCGGTCAGGCTCGACCCCGCAGCCCTCGAACGCAAGCTCGTGACCGAAAAGCGCGGTGGCTACTGCTTCGAGCAGAACATTCTGTTCGCGAACGTGCTGATGCAACTTGGCTTCAAGATCACGCCGATGCTTGCGCGCGTCGCGTGGGGCCGCGCGCCGGGCACGATTGCGCCGCGCACGCATATGGTGCTGCGCGTCGATATCGACGGCGACGAATGGATCGCCGACGTCGGCTTCGGCGCCGTGACGCTGACCGCGCCGCTGCGGCTGACCGCCGGCCTCGCGCAGGCGATTCCGCTCGGCACCTTCCGTCTCGCCGACGCGGGGCACGACACCGTCTATCTCGAGGTGCTGGCGCCGGACGACAGCTGGGCCCGCGTTTATCACGTCGATCTACGCGCAGTCGAGTGGGTCGACTATGAAACCTCCAACTGGTACACGTCGACCTCGCCGGACTCGAAGTTCGTTCATAACCTGCTGGCGTCCCGCGTGTTGCCCGAACTGCGCGTCGCGCTATTCAACGATCAGTACAACGAGCGCGACGCACAAGGACAGATCGTCAAGGAACGGCGCCTCGCGAGCGCGGCCGAACTCGCCGACTGTCTGCGTGAGCGCTTCGGCATGAACCTGGAGGACATCGATATCGCCGACGTGTTCGAGCGCGTGCGCACGCGCGACGACAGCGCGTAACCCGACCGCGCGAGGAAGCCGCACATGCTCACGCGTCTGATCCTGCAATCGCTGGCGTGGCTGGCGTTCATGGGCGTGCTGCTGTTCGGCGCGGCCGGCACGCTCGCGTGGCCGGCCGCATGGTGGTATCTGCTCGAGCTGGCGGTATTGAGCCTGTGGCTCGGCGTGTGGCTCGCGCGGCATGATCCCGCGCTGCTCGCCGAGCGGCTCGCGCCGCTCGTGCAGGCGCAGCAAAGCCGCTGGGATCGTCTATTCATGGCCGGGATCGGGGCCGCGTGGTGCGGCTGGCTGATCCTGATGGGCTTCGATGCGATGCGCTTTCGCTGGTCCGCGCCGCTGCCGGTGTGGCTCATGAGCCTCGGCGCGCTGTGCGTGTTCCTGTGCATCTTCTTGTGTCGCCTGGTGTTTCGCGCGAACAGCTATGCGGCGCCGGTCGTCAAGATCCAGGCGAGCCGCGGGCACAAGGTCGCCGACACCGGCCCCTACGCGTACGTCCGTCATCCGATGTACGCGGCCGCGCTGGTGTTCTTCGTCGGCACGCCGCTCTTGCTCGGCTCGTGGTGGGGGCTTCTGGCGCTGCCGGTGATGGCGTACGGCATGGGCTGGCGCGCGGTGCGCGAGGAGCGGCTGCTCGCCGAGCAGCTCGACGGCTACACCGAATACATGGCTCGTGTGCGTTACCGTTTCGTGCCGTCTATCTGGTAGCGCATCCTGGTGGGAGCGCCGCCGTCGGACCGGGTAAGATTGCTCCCCGCCGCCGGAGAACCGGCCACGGTGTACGTATGTACCACCGGCGAACCACCGACGAGGTTTGGAGTGAAAACAGCCACACTGGCGCACCGAGCGCCCGCCGCGCAGGCCGAGCAAAAACAGGATTCCGCCATGCGCGATCGCGCTCGCGACACGCCGGTCAAGGCAATGCCCGCCTACGAGCAGATCAAGCGCTACGTGGTCCAGCGCATCAGCGAAGGCGCATGGAAGCCGGGCGGACTGATCCCTTCGGAAGCGGAGCTGGTCAAGGAGTTCGGCGTCGCGCGCATGACGGTGTCGCGTGCGCTGCGCGAGCTGACCGCCGAGCGCGTGCTCACGCGGGTGCAAGGCTCGGGCACCTTCGTTGCGCCGCAGCGGTATGAATCGACGGTGCTGGAAATCCGCAATATCGCCGATGAAATCGCCGCGCGCGGTCATCGGCATTCGGCGCGCGTGCTGTTGCTCGAACCGAGCGACGATGCCGACGCGCTCGCAGCGTTCGGTCTCGCGAACGGCCCCGCGTTTCATTCGTGCATCGTGCATAGCGAGGAGGGCGAGCCGATCCAGTACGAGGACCGCTTCGTCAATCCGAAGGTGTTCCCTGACTATCTGCGCCAGGATTTCTCGGTCGAAACGCCGAATCACTACATGGTGCGGCTCGCGCCCGTGCAGCGCGCCGAATTTCGCATCTATGCGCAGAAGCCCGATGCCTATGTGCGCCGTCATCTGATGATGGATATCGGCGAGCCGTGTCTGCTGCTGTGGCGGCGCACGTGGGTCGGCGAGAACGTCGCGACGTCGGTGCGGCTATGGCATCCGGCGTCGCGTTTTCATCTGGCGGGGACCGTGTAGTCCGGTGCCTGAAGCGCGCTTCATCCCTGGCGCTGCGACGTATTCGGCGAAAAGCGGCAACCGAGCCGGTAGCGCGAACCCGGATGCACGAAACGCGCGAACGTCACGGCGACGCCGTTCGTCCACGTGCGGCGCGTCAGCGTCAGGCACGGTTCCGCGGCGTGAATGTCGAGCAGCTCGGCTTCGGCGGGCGTCGGCAGCGCCGCGTCGACCACGTGTTCGAGATCGTGCATCGGCACGACCGTCAGCAGATACTCGGACGGCTTGAGCGCCGAAAAATCGTGCTGCAGAAAATCCGGCGCGACGGCCGGATTGACATAGCGATCTTCGAGCTGCACCGGCAGGCCGTTCTCGCGATGCACGCAGATCACATGAAACACCGAAGCGCCCGGCGCCAGCGCTAATGCGTTCGACACCGTGACCGACGCGGTCTCGCGCTGCAACAGCACCATGTCGCACCGATACGCGTGGCCGCGCGAGCGGATCTCGTCGCCGATGTGGGCGATCATCAATAGCGTGGACTGCGGCTTGTTCGGCGCGACGAAAGTACCGACGCCCGATACCCGCGTGACGAGCCCCGCGTCGGCGAGCTCGCGCAGCGCGCGGTTGACCGTCATGCGCGAGACGCCGAGCGTCGCGACGAGGTCGAGCTCCGAAGGCAGACGGTCGCCCGCCTGGCGTTCGCCCGATTCGATGACCTGGCGGATGTGCTGCTTGACCTGCTCGTAGCGCGCGGCCGGCGCGTCGTCGCTGCCACGCGCTGTTTTGGGCATGGCGCTGGCCGCGCTAGCGGAGGACTTGCCGCGAGGCTTGTTGCGAACGCTGGTGCTCATAGCGGCTTCGCGTCGTCGGGGCCGCGTGTCCAGAACGCATTGCGGTCGAAATAGTTTTGCAGAAACTGCCGCAGACGCGGCTGCGAGGCATCGTGAAACACATCGCGCGGTTTGCCCTGCACGCCGATGCGGCCTTGATCGATGAACACGACCTTGTCGGCGACCTGCGCGGCAAAGCCCATTTCATGCGTGACCACGGCCATCGTCATGCCGTCGCGCGCGAGCTGCTTCATCACCTGCAGCACTTCGCCGACCAGCTCCGGATCGAGCGCCGACGTCGGTTCGTCGAACAGCATGATGTGCGGCTCCATGGCGAGTGCGCGCGCAATCGCGACGCGCTGCTGCTGACCGCCCGACAGTTTCGCCGGATACGCGTCGCCCTTGTGCGCGAGGCCGACCGTCTCGAGCATCGCATTCGCGCGGCGGCGCGCTTCGTCGTGCGACAGGCGCCGCACGCGCAGCAGCGCTTCCATCACGTTGCCGAGCGCGCTCATGTGCGGCCACAGATTGAACTGCTGGAACACCATGCCGACGTTGCGGCGCACGCGGTTGATCTCGCCCTGCGAGGCGCGCACGCGTTTGCCGTTGCGCTCGGTATAGCCGAGCAGTTCGCCTTCGATGCGCACGTCGCCGTGATCGTAGGTTTCGAGCGCGGCGAGGCAGCGCAGCAACGTGCTCTTGCCCGAGCCCGACGGCCCGATGACGCAGACCACTTCGGAGCGCGCGATCTCGAGATCGACGCCGCGCAGCACCTCGACATCGCCGAAGCGTTTGCGCAGATCGCGCACGTCGATCAGCGGCGCGGCGTTCGGTGCGTTCGCCGTTGCGCTGGCGGACGACGCGGCGGATTGCGCGGAGGAAGACATGTCGGCGATGGCGTTCATAGATGTCCCGGAATCATGCCATGAAGCGTGCGAGGCGGGCTTCGGCCCACATGCCCGCGCGCGAGGTCAGCTCGACCAGCGCGAGGTAGCACACGCACAGCACCAGCAGGGTTTCGACGAAAGCGAAGGTGGCCGAGCCGATGCCGGTCAGCACGAAGGTCAATTCGGGCACCGTGACGATCGACAGCACGGCGGTTTCCTTGCTCAGCACGATGATCAGATTGGTCAGCGCGGGCACGATCAGCACCAGCATCTGCGGCACCTGGATGCGCACGATCGCCTGCCAGCGCGTGAGCCCGAGACAGGACGCCGCTTCCAGATGGCCTTTCGGTACCGACTGGAAGCCCGAGCGGAACGCCTCGGCGAAATACGCGCTGCCGTAGAGGCCGAGACCGACGATGCCGGCCGTCATCGGTTCGAGCGTGAGGCCGATCGACGGGCCGCCGTAGTAGAGCAGAAACAGTTGCACGAGAAACGGGGTGCCGCGCAACAGCTCGATATAGACCCGCAGCGCCGCACGCAGCCAGCGTCCGCAGAACAGTTGCAGCACCGCGATCAGGAAGCCGATCAGGAGACCGATCGCGACGCCCGCAACCCAGCTGCCGAGTGTCGTCGCGAGGCCGGCAGCGATCGGCTGCAGGTTGTGCGTGATGACGGTCGGATCGAACGTTTGCATGGCTCAGTAAAGGTAGGCTCGGGATCGCTCAGGCGTGCTGCAAACGGTGTTCGGCCGCATGCGCGACCAGCGCGAGCGAACCGCAGATCACGAAGTAGATGAGTCCGGCCGCGACATACGCTTCGAGCGGCCGGTAAGTGCTCGCCGCGAGGTTCTGCGCGGTGCGCGTCAATTCGGCGACGCCGACCACCGAGATCAGCGAAGAAGCCTTGATCAGCAGCACCATTTCATTGACGAGCGACGGCAGCGTCAAACGGAACGCCTGCGGCACCAGAATGCGGCGCAGCGTATCGAACGGGGAAAGTCCCAGCATGCGCGCGGCTTCGAGATGTCCGGGCGGAATGCTCAGAAAACCGCCGCGCAGAATTTCGGCAATGTACGAGGCCGAGCACAACGACACCGCGCTGATCGCGGCGACGATCGGCGACACGTTGATGCCGGCGAACGGCAGCAGGTAGTACACGAGCAGCAACTGCACGAGCATCGGCACGCCGCGAAAGAAGAACAGATACGCACCGCCCGCGAGACGCGCGGCGCGATGCTGCGACAGCCGCGCGGTGCACACGCCGATGCCGACGAAGAAACCGATCACGAGCCCCGTCAGCGAAATGCCGACGGTGGCGAGCGCCGCATGCAGCAGGAGCGGCAGACCCTGAACGAAGACAGTCGTGTTGAACATGGATCGCGGCCGGTGGAACGCGAGGGCGACGCATGCTGCGCTATGACGAAATCATCGCGTAACCCGTGACGCCCACGTAAAAACGCTCAGTAATTCGGCGTGGGCTGCGTGGTCGGCATTTCCATTGCGACACCGAACCACTTCTTCTGCAACGCGGCGAGACGGCCATCCTTCTGCATCTTCACGAGCGCGGCGTTGAACGCGTCGGCGAGCGGCTTGCTGTCCGCGTCCTTACGCAATGCGTACGCAAAGTACACCTTCGCACCGAACGGCGGCTGCACGACCGCGAACATCTCGGGACGCTGCTTCGCGACATACGCGATGTTGGTCATCGAGTTCGCCACAGCGGCGATGCGGCCCGCCGCGAGGTCCGCGTAAGCCTGATTGTTGTCGACGTACTCGCGGACTTCAGGCTGCTTCGGCAGCGTGGCCGCGTAGCCCTTCAACTGATCGAGCTGCGCGCTGCCCTTGCCCGCGCCGACCGTCTTGCCCGCGATATCCGACGACTGCTTGATCGACGCATCGTTCGCGCGCTTGAGCAGCGCGTCGGTCGCATCGGCGACGGGCAGCGTGTACGTATAGCGTTCCATGCGCGCCTTCGTGACCGTCAGCGGGCCGCCGACCATATCGAACTTGCCCGCTTCGAGACCGGGCAGCACACTCGGCCACGGTAGATCGATGAAACGCACCTTCACGCCGATGTCCTTGCCGATCTCCGCGAACAGGTCTTTGTTGAAGCCGGCCTGCTGCCCGTTTTCGAGGAAGTCGAAAGGCGCGAACTGCATTTCGGTGCCGACCACCAGTTCGCCGGCCTTCTTCACTTTAGCGAGTTGGTCTTCGGCCTGCGCGGTGACGCTTGCCGCGCACAGCGCCAGCATGACCAGATGACATTTCCAGCCTGCAAGGATACGCATGGGGTTCTCCGGGGGCGAATAGGTGTGGGGTTGCCGGTGGCGTTGAAGTCTTCGTTCTGGACAAGGCAGTATATACCGCGCTTCCAGCGAAAAATAAATGCTCGCGCGACTAGAGAAAAGCCCTGATATCGAGGTGCGCATTGCAACTTGCGGCGCTGCTTTTGGCGGTATATACAACTGCAATAGTGATCCACGAAGGAGAGCGCGATGCCCGTGACCCGCATTCCGATCATCGATCTCGCCGGCGTGCGCGCGGGCGATCCGCATGCGCTGCAACGCGTCGCGAAGGAGATTCATCAGGCGTGCACGACGATCGGTTTTTTCTACATCGTCAATCACGGCGTGCCCCAAGCGACGATCGATGCCGCCGCGCAGGCCGCGCGCAGGTTCTTCGCATTTCCGGTCGACACCAAGCGCCGCGCGGCGGTCAATCATCGGCATCGAGGCTTCAATGCGCTTGGCGACGCGACGATGTATCAGGCGAAGCGCCCCGATTACAAAGAGTTCTTCAGCATCGGCCTCGAATTGCCGGAAGACGATCCCGACGTGCTGGCGGGGCAAGCACTACGCGGGCCGAACAACTGGCCGGACTTCATGCCCGAGTTGCGGCCGGTGCTGTATGACTATTACGAGGCGGTCGGCGCATGCGGCGCCGATTTGCTGCGCGCGGTCGCGGTGAGCCTCGGCATCGAAGCAAATTTCTTCGCGCCGCGCTACACCAAGCGCATGCAGCGCACGCAGATGGTCTATTACCCGCCGCAGCCGCCGCAATCGGATGCAGATCAGTTCGGCGTCGCGCCGCATACCGACTACGGCTGCATCACCTTGCTGTGGCAGGATCAGGTCGGCGGCCTACAGGTGCGCGAAATTGCCACCGACACGTGGATCGAGGCGCCGCCCGTCGATGGCAGCTTCGTCGTCAACGTAGGCGATCTGCTCGCGCGCTGGACCAACGACCGCTTTCGCTCGACGCTGCATCGCGTGATCAATGCGTCGGGGCACGAGCGCTATTCGATCGCGACGTTCTACGATCCGACCTACGGCGCGCTCGTCGATCCGCGCGAACTCGGCGCGAGCGACGCGCAAAGCAGATATCAGCCGGTTACCGCGGGCGACTATATCCTCGGCCGTATCAACGATTCGATGGGCTACCGCAAGAAACTCGCCGCTACGGCACAGCAAGGAACCCCTGCATGACAGAGCAGAGCATCACTGACGACACGACGACACCGACCGCAAGCGCGAGCGCGCCGCTCGCCACGACGCTCGCGGCCTTGCGCGCCGCGCTCGGCGCCGACGCGGTGCGCGTCGGCGAGCAGATCGGCGCGCACGCGATGACCGACTGGACGCGCCACGAGCCGACGCGTCCAGCGGCGCTGCTGTTGCCGCGCACGACCGACGAAGTGTCGCGCGCGCTCGCGATCTGCGACGTCGCGCGTCAGCCGGTGGTGCCGCAAGGCGGTATGACCGGGCTCGCGGGCGGCGCGATCGCGCGTGCCAACGATATTGCGTTGTCGCTCGAACGGCTGGCTGGCGTCGAAGAACTCGACACCGCGTCGGCCACGCTGACCGTGCGTGCCGGCACCACGTTGCAGACCGCTCAGGAAGCTGCCGAAGCGGCCGGTTTCGAACTGGCGCTCGATCTCGGCGCGCGCGGTTCGTGCCAGATCGGCGGCAATCTCGCGACCAACGCGGGCGGCAATCGCGTGATCCAGTCCGGCACCGCGCGCGACCAGGTGCTCGGGCTCGAAGTGGTGCTCGCCAATGGCGACGTGCTCAGTTCGCTCGGCAAGATGGTCAAGAACAACACGGGCTACGACCTGAAGCACTGGTTCATCGGTTCCGAGGGCACGCTCGGCGTGATCACGCGTGCGGTGCTGCGGCTGCATCCGCGCCGCGCCGCACGCCATACGGCGCTCGTCGCGCTCGACGATTACGATGCCGCGGTGAGCCTGTTGCGCCGTCTCGCGACGCGTTTCGGCAACGATATCGGCGCGTTCGAGATCATGTGGCCGGACTTCTACGACTTCGGCGTGAAGCTGACGGGCGCGCGCTCGCCGTTCGACGCCGCGCATCCGCTCTATGCATTGATCGAGCACGCGGGCTTCGATGCCGACGACGCTGGCGAACGCTTCGCCCAGGCGCTGACCGATGCGCTGCAAGCGGGCGCGCTGCGCGACGCGGTGATCGCGCAGTCGGTCGCCGATGCGCGCGCGCTATGGGCGATCCGCGAATGCACCGCGGAGTTTCCGCTCAAGCTCGATCCGATCAACTTCGACGTGAGTCTGCCGATCGGCGAGATCGGCGCGTTCGTCGAGCGTTGCCGTGAGGCGCTCGATCAACGCTGGCCCGGCAATCAATCGTATTTTTTCGGGCATATCGGCGATTCGAATCTGCATTTGACTGTCGATGGTCATTCGATTCCGGGCGTCGATCATCACGCGGTCTATGCGTTTGTCTACGCGATGCTCGGACCGTTGCGCGGGTCGGTGTCGGCGGAACATGGCATCGGAACGCTTAAGCGCGAGTTCCTGCCGATTTCGCGCTCACCGGCCGAGCTTGCGGCGATGGCCGCGATCAAGCGTGCGCTCGATCCGCACGGCATTTTGAATCCGGGCAAGCTGTTCTGAATTTCGATGAGAAGCAAATCAACGACTTCTCCCTCGCGTGCAAGTCCGCCACGTTTTCACGATCAGCAGATAAATAACGATCGCCACGATCAGATCTATCGCCGTCATTGCGCCGATGTAAAGCAGTTCATAATCGGCCATTGCGATACGCCGGCTCCTATCAAAATCTCTTGTTTTATGCTTGGCTTTATTGTCCGAATGCATGGCGCATCGGCCATGCTCCGCCGTCAATGCGCATTCAGATAGCCGACGATCAGCGGATAAACATCGGCCGCCGCGTTCTTGCCGAAGATGCAATCGATATGCCCATAGCCCGGAATCAGATGCCGCTCGTACGGCTCGTCGGGGAAGCGCTCGCGCAACAGGTCGTAAGTGCGCGCGGTGCTCACAGGCAGATAGGTTTCGTTCTTCTCGCCGTGAATGAAGCCGATCGGCAGACGCATACCCTCGAGTCCTCTCATGCCGTTCGCGCCGGTGAAATACACGTCGTCGCCACGTGCATCGACAACGTTGCCCGCACGTACCATCGTGGCCAGATGCTGGAACACCGCCATGTCATGAATGCCGAACAGGTCCTGCAGGTTCGCATGCAGCGTTTCGTTCAGCTTGTCGTGCTCATAGAGCAGGCCATACAGGAACGTCGCGCGATGACAGATCGGATTGCCGCAACCCTCGCCGTGATCGAGCGGATACAGACGCAGCGCTTCGTCGAACAGGTTCGCGGGCCACGAATCTTCCTGTGTATAGGCAGTGAGATCGCGCACGCGCAGATGCTGCATCAGGTCGGGAATATGCAAGCCGGCCTTGATCCGTTGCAGCGTGCCCGGCACCGGATGCGCGGACACCTGCGACATCACCGCTGACCGCACGCCGTCGAGCCCATACAGCAGCGACATGCTGAGCGCTAGGCCGCCCATGCAATGGGCTAGCACCTGGATCGTCGGCGCGCCGGTCAGCTCGCGAATCTTCGCGACGGCGGCGGGAATGTCCTCGCGAGCGATCTTGTCGACGTCGGTTGGCACGAGCACGCTCGGTAGTTCGATGCTGACGCGCAGATCGACGAGCCACACGTCGTAGCCCGACGCGGACAGATATTCGACCAGATTGGTCGGCGTCAGATCGGTCGAAAAGATGCGGCTCGACACGCCCGAGCCGTGGATCAGCAGGATCGGCTTCGAGGCTTTGCCCGCGGCCGGATCGACGTAGCGCGTGAGCTTGAGCTTGGTGCGGTCGGGCGTGTCGAAGTACGTGACCTGCGGCGCCGGCGCGCGCAGCGTGCGTTTCGCGCGCGGTGGGGTAGACGGATCGTAGAACTGCAGCGGCGCGGCCACACCGCCGTATTCGCTGAACAGCACGCCCGCGAAGAACTTGCCGAACTTCAGCGTCCATTCGAGGCGCGTCTTCAGATCGGGCGCGTGCGTGACTTCAAGCGTGCGCTGCTGCTTGAGGAAGTTTTCCGGCGTGATGATCAGCGTCGCGGTGCCGGCGATGGGCGCATCGTCCCGCGCCGACGCGCGGATCTGCGCATACAGCGTGTTGGTCTGCTCCCACAGGTTGATCGGCGATGTGCGCGTGATGATCTTCTTGCCGGTCAGATACCAGGTGTTGCCTTCGGACGCGTCGAGCGTCATCCGGTAGTTCATGTGGCGCTCGTCGACGTCGGACTCGTCGACGACGAACAGGTTGAACGTGCCGTCGCTGATCGTCAGCGGTTGCGCGGAGAGGGCGGGGCACGTCAGCGTGCCGGCGGTGCGCGCGAGATGCCCCGGGTTGCCCAGCATATCGGCGAGATCGTCGGATTCGACCGTCAGCGTAAATTCGATCGGACTCGTCGCGGCTTGTCCCGCCACGTTGGGCGTATAGGTGCCGACCATCGTCTCCGTGAAGCGCAGGCCGATCTTCTGCGCGGGCGGCGCGGCGGCCGTGCCCTGCGACGTGTAATCGATCGACCAGTCGTGCGCTTTGGCAAGCAGCTTGCAATTGCGTTCGGCGAGCGCGGAGATGGTCAGCAGCGGATTGACGCCGAGCGACATCGGCATCACCGCGCCGTCCATCACATAGAGGCCGTCGTGCACCGCGCCGCCGGCCGTGCCGTTGAATACGCGGCCTAGATGATCGACCACGCCATGTTCGGCGTCCTCGCCCATGCCGCAGCCGCCGAGCGGATGCACGGTCACCGTGCGCCGGCCGGCAATCTTCGTCGAAATCGGGTTGCGCAGATATTTGCCGCCGAGCGGCGCGCTCGCCTTGATCAGCACGTCCTCGATGCTCTGGAAGATCGGCTGGCGTCCCGCGTTTTTCCATTCGATGCGCGCGCGGCCTTTATCACCGATCGTGACGCGGCCGCTCTCGTCGTCGTGCGCCATCACGAGGTAGCTTTGGGTATGGTTGAGCGCGCCATGGTACGGGCCGCGAATCAGGCTCTCGATCGCGCGCGCGTCGTAAGCCATGCGCTCGAGCAGCGACGGTGGGCCGGCCGCATCCACGCCTTCGAGCGGCGCAACCGCGCCGAGCATGCCGACGAGCGCTTCGCCCACCGGGCCGGCCAGCGAGCCTTCCTCGATCACATAGCCCTCCTTGACGTCGTTCGCGTCGGCGCGATTGTCGATCAGACCGGTGATGGTCGGCCCGACTGGCGGAATCTGCCCTTGCTGGTGCTCGCCCCAGCCGACGCCGTTGATCGTGTCCTCGGTGTTGTACGCGAAGGCGAGCACGTCGCCGTTGCCGGTGAAATGCTGGCCGAGCATCTGCGAGGTGCTCAAACCCGCGTTGCGCGAGCGCAGCAGCAGCGCGGTCGAGCCGATCGTGCCCGCCGCGACGATGACGATATCGGCCAGCACGAAAAGATCGGGCGCGTCGTAGCTTTCACGGCCGAGCCTCACGAGCTGGAAGTTGACCTTCCATTGTTGGGTGTCGGGATCGCGCAGCACCGAATGCACGGCCGTGCCGGTGAAAATCTGCGCGCCGTGGGCGACCGCGTCGGGCAGATAGTTCATGTGCGTGGAGTTCTTCGCGTCGTAGTTGCAACCCGAGTTGCAATCGCCGCAACCGACGCAGCGCTGCTGCTCGACGCCCGCCGCGTTCGGGCCGTCCTTGAACGTGACCGTGATCGGCGGACGGCTGAAGCGCTCGGCCATGCCGAGCGCCTGCGCCGATTTTTCCAGCGCCCGCAGCTTCGGCAGCGGCGGGAAATCGTCGGGCACCGGCGACGGTGACAGCATTTTCCGGGCGAGCGCATAGCCGTCGTCGCGCCCGGCTCGGTCCGCGCGCAGCGCGGCCGGCCAGCGCGGGTCGTCCCACAGGCGCGGATCGGCCTCGAGCGCGACGTTCGCATTGATCAGCGAGGTGCCGCCGAGCCCGCAGCCCACCACCGCGTTGACGTCCTCGTTCACGTGCACTTCGAGCAGCGCGAGCGGCGAACCGATCTGCGCCTCGGCCATGTTGTACTGGATCTGCCCGGCGCCTTGCAGGGGCGTGCGCGGATACTCTCCGGCCATGAATTCCCGCCCGCGCTCGAGCACGCACACGCGACGGGCCGCGCGCGCCATGCGGCTCGCGGCGACGCCGCCACCGTAACCCGACCCGATCACGACCACCTCGTAATGCGGTTGCAGCGCCGTCGGCGCGCTCGATAAGCGGTTCATCAGGAGCACCTCGTGTGGAATCGGATGCGGGGGAACGGAAGCTCGACTTCGGAACAAAGACGGCGGGCGATGGCAGCTTTTTTATCGTAGGCGGAATATGGGTGCAAAAAAAGCGCGCCGTGGAAGGCGCGCCGAAGTCGTAGCGTGCGACGTTCAGGGTCGCGTTTCTTGTGTGGCCTGTTGGTTGTCCGAACTGTTATGCGGCCACTTCATTGCATTCACTATCGCGCGATTCCGCCGCAAGCAGATTCAGCGCGACCAGAATCGCCGCGCGATTGTCGACATCGATCGCGAGGCCGAGCACGCCGGTGAGCCAGCGGCCAATTTTCGTGTTGGAAAATGCCTCGGCGCCGGCCGTCTTTTTCATGGCGACGCCGAGCTTGAGCGCGCGATAGTGGTAAGACGGCACCCCGTGCTGCGCCGCGACCGCCGACAGACCGCCTTTGCCTTCCGAGCACCAGCCGAGGCTGCCGGCCAGCATGATCCGCTCCGGTTCGTCGAGCGCTTCGATGAACTCGCGCGCCGCGCGCCGCACGCGCTGTTCGTCGAGGCCGTATTGCAGCAGGACGCTTTCCACCGGGTCTTCGAGCGCGTGCGCGTGCAGATCGATCTCCTGGGCGATGCCCTCGGTTTCCATCGACACGTTGCGCTGATGGCACGCGCTACGCAGACAGTCGATGAGATAGCGGCGGAAATATGCGCATACCGCGTAGCTGTTGGACGGCGCGCTGTCGGCGCGCGCGTTGGTTTCGGTGTGGCCGGGCGCGAGGCGCAGCACCTTCGCGTAGATGAACTGCGCGACCAGTTCTTCCTTGTCGTCGCCGAGCGCCTGCAATTCGAGCGGGTGGTAGCTCCGCAACGCGCGCTTGACCAGTTCGACCATCGACACCATTTCGTCCGCGGAGAGCCGGGTGCGTCTGCGCCACAGCTGCGGCAGGACCGCGTCGTCGAGTTGGCGGGCGAACTCGTAGCCTGGGACTGCGCCCATGGAAACCTCCATCACGGTTGGCAGGGAACGCGGCGGGCCGCGGCGCGTCAGCGCGCCAAGCGAGGGAAGATGGCCGAGATACCGCGCTGAAAACGTGAATGCAGTATGGTTCGCGGCGCGGCCTTCGCCTATATGGATTAAGTGTTAGCCGTTGGGTAAACTGCCGGGTAAACCGTCTGACGGATTGCCGAGTATTCGTCTGAAGCGTGCCGCGCCTGGTCGCCCGCTTCGACCCGCCGTTTCACCGGTACGCAGCAGCGCGCCGCCGCGGTAAAACTGCATGGGATCGGCAAAGGAGCTTTGCTCCAGATCCGATCGACACAGGAGAGCGCCCCATGCGGGCCGACCCGATCCAGCGTGCCATCGACGAAGATCTTGTGCGCATGCTCTACGCGCAGGACCCGATCGCGTTCTTTTCGCACTGGTTTTCGATCGCGGTGCTGGTGGCGATCTACTGGCCGCACGTGCCGTCGCCGCCGCTCTTTATCGCCTGCTTCGTCTTTTATGCGCTCGCCAATTGCGCGGGCCTCGCGCTGTGGATCTGCCATCGCCGCTATCCGCAGCAGGTCTCACCGCGCGACTGGATCTATCTGCACGCGCTGCGCGGCGTGCTTCTTTACAGCGGACCGGGTTTCGCCGTGTGGTTCGCGTTCCAGAGTCCGCAGACCGATCTGCCGCTATTGCATACCGTGATGCTGGTGACGCTCGCGGCCGGCGTGTTCATGTCCAATGGGTTCGATCTGCTCAATTTTTCGACGTCGATTCCGTTTCTGCTGTTGCCGTCGATCGTGCTGCATTTCGGCTCGCATACGTTCGAACGAACGATTCTCGCCATCGTGCTCGCGTTCTTCTTCTGCGCGATCAATGTGTATGCGATGAGCTATCGCAAGCTGTTTCGCCAGGTCGTGCAAGCGCGTGTCGATCAGCAATACCTTGCGCAATCGCTGGCCGCGCAAAAGCGCGTCGCCGAAGAGGCGAGCCTCGCGAAGACGCGCTTTTTCGCGGCGGCAAGCCACGATCTGCGTCAGCCGCTGCATGCGATCGGCCTGCTCGCGGCGTCGCTGAACGACCCAGCGGCGACGCCCGCGCAGCACGCGAAGACCGCGGGGCACATCGTCTATAACGTCGAGGCGCTCAATCAGCTATTCAACCAGGTGCTCGATCTCGCGCGGCTCGAAAGCGGCGTGACCCAGGTGATCCGCTTGCATTTCCGGCTCTCCGAGCTGTTCGAGCGGGTGGGCAGCCAGTATCGTCCGCAGGCCGCGGCGAAGGGGCTCGCGCTGCGCATCGCGCCGACTTCGATGGTCGTCTACGACGATCCGGTGCTGCTCGAACGCGTGTTGAGCAATCTGCTCTCGAACGCGGTGCGTTATACCGAGCAAGGCGCTATCTGGCTCGGCTTCCGGCGCGCGGGGCGACAGCGGGGCGGCTATATCGAGGTGCGCGATTCGGGCGTCGGCATTGCACCGGAAGAGCACGAGCGGATCTTCGAGGAGTTTTATCAGGTGGAGAATCCGCAGCGCGACGCGCGTCAGGGGCACGGGCTTGGACTGCCGACCGTCAGGCGGCTCGTCGGTCTGCTCGGCGGCGAGTTGCAGCTGCGCTCGGCGCCGGGGCGCGGCTCGGTGTTGCGCTTTGCGGTGCAGGAGGGCGACGCGAGCGGCATCGTCGCGAGTCTGAACGATCCGGTCGCGGGCGGCCCGGCCGCGCAGGGGCGGCGCGTGCTGTGCATCGACGACGATCCTTCGATATTGGAAGGCCTCGCGAGTCTGCTCGAGCGCTGGGGCTGCAACGTGCGTGGCGCGCGCGACGAAGCCGGCGCGCTCGCCGCGCTCGCGGATGGCTTCGTGCCCGACGCGGTGCTGTGCGACTACCAGCTCGCCAATCGCCGCACCGGTGCGCAGGCGCTGAGCGCGTTGCGCGGCGCGCTCGCGGGCGCGGGGCATGGCAAGGTGGTGATGCTGCTGATTACCGGCGATATGGCATCGGCGGAGCTGGCGGCGCTCGCGCTGCAGGGCGTTCCAGTGCTGCACAAGCCGGTGACGCCGGCGCGGTTGCGGCGCACGCTGGACATGCTGTGGCAGCAGGCGGAACTCGACAAGGAGGAGCCGGCGAGCGCGGTAGCGGGAGAACGGGCGCCAGAGGCTGACCCGGCGCCGTCGCCCGCAGCGGCCGGCTCGCCGCAAACCGAGGCGGGCTCCGGGGCGCGAAGCGAATCGCAGCCATAGGGACTGCAAGCAGCGACGGGTCAGCCTGCGGCGCAGCGCAAAAGCGCTATAACGTCTTGCCTGCCTCCAGCCATCCATTGATCACCGCGATCGCGGTCGAGCGGTTGTGCACGCCGAGTGCCCGAAAGATCACCGACAGATGCACCTTCACCGTACCTTCGGCGACGCCGAGGTCGCGCGCGATCATCTTGTTGGTCCAGCCGCGATGCACGAGCCGCATGATGTCCTGCTGACGCGGTGACAGGTTCTCCAACAGATGCTGCTGGTGCGGTTGCAGCGCGGGCACCTGCGTGATCGGTTCGGTCTGCGGGGCGGCGCTCCGAACCGGCACAACAGCCGATCCATCCGGGTCGGCTGCCGCGCATCCGACCGCCTGCGTCTCGCGCGAGCCGAGCAGACTGAGCGCCTCCATGGGCACATAGGCACCACCGGACAGCACCAGCTCGATCGCCTTCAGCATCACGCTGGCGGGCTGGCGCTTCGGCACGAAGCCGAGCGCGCCGGCCGCGAGCACCGCGCGCATTTCGTCGGGCGATTCCTCCGCGGACAGCACCACGACCGGCAGCGCCGGGTTCGCCCTGAGCAGGGTTTCGAGCGACTTCGCGCCGCTCATCCCCGGCATATGCAGATCGACGATCGCCAGATCGTGATTCGCGTCGGGTCGCGCGGCGCTTGCGAGGGTTTCCCAGCTGTCGGCTTCGTCGAACTGGGCGTCCGGATCGAAGCCGCGCAGCATGCCCTTGACGCCTTGCCGGGTCAGTTCATGGTCGTCGGCTACAAGAAACTTCATGATGTCTCCGCCAGTCGAGCCTGTCCGTTGAGGGCTGCCGCCGTTGCATGGTGGGCCGTTGCATGATTAACCGCGCGACGCGCGTGGCCGGCCGCCGGCATCGTTCGATGCGCTTCGTGATGTTAACGCAAGGTCTCCTGCACAAGGTTCCGACTTGCTACGTAGACGAGCCGCGCGCCGCTTTTTTTGAAGCGCTTGTGCGCGCTCCGGCAAATTATGCCCGCCAGATCGAGACGGTTCGCGCGCCGCTATCTGACCGCAAACAACGTCGCATTCATCAGAAGCTTGAAGGCGAACCCGAGCGACATCGCCGCGGCCACGCCGAAGCACCATAGCGCGATGAACCACAGCCAGCCCGGCAGCTTGCGGCTGGGTGTCGTGGCAGTGGCAGCGGCCGGCGACGTGCCGGCCTGCGTTTCAGTGATAGTGATGTTGGTCGCCATGACGCACCTTGCCTCGAAAGACCCAGTAACCCATCGTCGTGTACGCGACGATGATCGGCAGGATCACCGCCGCGCCGGCCAGCGTGAAGGTCTGGCTCGCGCGTGGCGCGGCGGCTTCCCATAGCGTGATGCTCGACGGAATCGCATACGGCCACAGGCTCACGAGCAGGCCGACATAACCGAGCAGTACGAGTGCGAGCGCGAGCGCGAACGGCGTGTTGTGATGGCGGGCGCGCACCGCGCGATGCATGAAAAACGCACAGATCGCGACGAGGAACGGCACCGGCAGCAGACGGTAGAAGATGCCGTCATGGAACCAGCGTTGCGCGATGCCCGCATCCATCAGCGGCGTCCATAGGCTCACGAGCGCGATGAAGGCGAGCAGCACCACTGTCAACGGCCAGACGACGCGATGCAGCCGGCGCTGCAGATTGCCCTCGGTCTTCGCGATCAGCCAGCAGCAACCGAGCAGCGCGTAGGTCGCGACGAGCCCCAGGCCCGTCAGCAGACTGAACGGCGTGAGCCAGCCGAACGCGTCGCCGGCATACGCGCCATCGGCGAGCGGAATGCCTTGCAGAAACGCGCCCAGCACGATGCCCTGGAAGAACGCCGCGCCCGCCGAGCCGCCGATGAACGCGAGGTCCCACAGATGCCTCGTGCGGCGCGACTTCGCGCGGATCTCGAACGACACGCCGCGAAAGATCAGGCACACGAGCATGAACACGAGCGGCAGATAGAGCGCCGACAGCACGGTCGAATAGACGACCGGAAACACCGCGAACAGCGCGGCGCCGCCGAGCACGAGCCAGGTTTCGTTGCCGTCCCACACCGGCGCGACGGTGTTCATCATCAGGTCGCGTTCCTTTTCGTCAGGGAAGAACGGAAAGACGATGCCGATGCCGAGGTCAAAGCCGTCCAGCACGACGTAAATGAAAAGGCCCAGTGCGATGATTGCGGCCCATACGACGGTTACGTCCATTTTCTTTCTCTTCAAGCGTGGGTTAGACGGCGTCGATCGTCTGATCGGCGGCGGACAGCGGGCGGCGCGCGCGCTGCGCGAGCGTCGGCTGCGGCAGGCCGTGCGGCTGGTCGTGTGACATGTGGCCAGGCAGCGCGGGACCGCAGCGCATCAGCTTCAGCATGTAATAGATGCCGGTGCCGAACACGAGGAAGTAGACGGCCACGAACGTCATCAGCGATAGACCGACCTGCTGTGTGCTCAGCGGCGACACCGCCTGCGACGTGCGCATCACGCCATACACGACCCACGGCTGGCGGCCCGCCTCGGTGGTGACCCAGCCGGCCAGCAGCGAGACGAAGCCGCTCGGCCCCATCGCGACGCACAGGCGCTGGAACCACTTCGCTTCGAACAGCCGCCCGCGACGGCGCAGCACCCAGGCGGCGATCGACATGGCGATCATCAAAACACCGAGGCCGGCCATGATGCGAAAGCTCCAGAACACGACGGTCGAATCCGGGCGGTCCTGCGGCGGAAATTCCTTCAGACCGCGGATTTCGCCGTCCCAGCTATGCGTGAGAATCAGGCTGCCGAGGTGGGGCACCGACAGCGCATAGTGCGTGGTTTCGGCCTTTATGTCGGGGATGCCGAACAGGTTCAGCGGGGTGCCGCCTTTTTCGGTGTCCCACAAGCCTTCGATCGCCGCGATCTTGGCCGGTTGATATTCGCGAGTGTTCAAGCCATGCTGATCGCCGACGAATGCCTGGACCGGCGCGAGGATCAGCAGCAGCCACAGCGCCATCGAGAACATCTTTTTGACGGCGGGATCGCGCCGGCCGCGCAGCAGATGCCACGCGCCGACCGCCGCGACCACGAGCGCCGCGACGATGAACGCCGCGAGCGCCATATGTGCGAGCCGATACGGGAACGATGGATTGAAGATGATCTTGAACCAGTCGAGCGGCACGACATGGCCGTCGACGACTTCGAAGCCTTGCGGCGTCTGCATCCAGCTATTGGACGCGAGAATCCAGAAGGTCGAGATCAGCGTACCGATCGCGACCATCAGCGTCGCGCCGAAGTGCGCGCGTGGACTCACGCGCTGCCAGCCGAACAGCATGATGCCGAGGAAACCCGCTTCGAGGAAAAACGCGGTCATCACCTCGTACATCAGCAGCGGACCGGTGATGGGCCCGGCGAAACTCGAAAAGCCCGACCAGTTGGTGCCGAACTGATAGCTCATCACGACGCCGGAGACGACGCCCATGCCGAAGGCCACTGCGAAGATCTTCGACCAGAACAGACAAAGATCTTTGTAGTAGGCCTTGCCGGTTTTCAGCCAGCGCCATTCGAGAACGGCGATGAAACTGGCGAGCCCAATGCTGAGCGCGGGGAAAACGATGTGAAAAGAAACGGTGAACGCGAATTGAATGCGGGCGAGATCGAATGCCGATAGTGCGGAGTTCATGATTCTGTTATGCGTGATGGCGGATGGCGCAAGCGTAGGGGATCGAAACGAAATGTGCTGCAATGCGAGGTGCGTCAACAAACCGCCTTGTTTTATGCGAGATACGCTTATTGATCGGGCAAGCCGTTGATGACTATCGGGTTTCTTTTAGCGGCTGATGGATGGCCGCGTGCGCGTCATCGCGTGAACTGCGTCAATCGACCGCGCTGCAGCAACGCGTTTCGCGCAGCCTCGCGCGGCAAGGTCGTGGGCCGCATCCGTCGCCAGCCGACAATCGATCCATCCCAACCGACTTCGTCGCTTCGCGTGCTAGCCACGCGATTTTTTTACTTTTACGATGCATGTTGCCGCCTGGCCGTTTCAGCGATTTTCTCTTCAATATTCGTTGCGCATTATCCGTTCGCCATTCGTTTGGTGTTCACCGCGTTTGCCTAAATAGTTTTGCAGCATTATTGCGACGTCGTTGCCGATATTATTTCGGGACGAAATTTCTCGATTGGCCATTACTCCATTGCCGTATCCGCACGGCGTTCTGTCATGCGTCGCGCGCATGCTTCGTGAGCAGCTTCCGCTTCATCCACCTGCCGGCGACGGCAGACTTCATCCACCAGGAGTCAGCAGATGAGCACGATCAAGACGAAAGACGGTACCTCGATTTTCTACAAGGACTGGGGCCGTGGCCGCCCGGTGGTGTTTTCGCATGGCTGGCCGCTGAGCGCCGATGCATGGGATGCTCAGATGCTGTTTCTCGGCAGCAAGGGCTTTCGCGTGATCGCGCACGACCGACGCGGTCACGGCCGCTCGGAGCAGCCATGGGACGGCAACGAGATGGACACCTACGCCGACGATCTCGCCGCACTCATCGAGCACCTCGACCTGCAGGACGCGACGCTGGTCGGCCATTCGACGGGCGGTGGCGAAGTCGCGCACTACATCGGCCGGCATGGCACGGGGCGCGTCGCCAAGGCCGTGCTGATCGGCGCGGTGCCGCCGCTGATGCTGAAGACCGCCGATAATCCGCTCGGCCTGCCGATTGACGTGTTCGACGGCATTCGCAAGGGCGTCGTCGACGATCGCTCGCAGTTCTTCAAGGACCTGGCCGTGCCGTTCTACGGTTACAACCGCGCGGGCGCCAAAGTGTCGCAAGGTGTTATCGATTCGTTCTGGCGCCAGGGCATGGCCGGCTCGATCAAAGGGCTGTACGACTGCATCAAGCAGTTCTCCGAAGTCGACTACACCGAAGACCTGAAAAAGATCGACGTGCCGACCTTGGTGCTCCACGGTGACGACGACCAGATCGTGCCGATCGACGCAGCGGGCCGGCAGACCGCGAAGATCGTCAAGAACGCGACGCTAAAGGTCTATCCGGGTGGCCAGCACGGCATGTGCACGGTGCAGGCTGACGAGGTCAATACCGACCTGCTCGAATTCATCGGTTCCTGAGCGATCGCTAACGTCATGATGTGACCGGTTGGAGGCGCGGGCGGCGGGTAGCGCCGCTCGCGCGGCGCACGCCTGAGCTGCGCCGGCGTCGGGCGAGACCATCGAAAGTCATACGATGTCACATGAAATGGCTCTTCGCATCTCATTGTTTTCTAACGAATTACGAACTCCGCTCTCGGCTGCTTAAGGGTAAATGCGGAGTTGAAATCCGCTTGGCCATCACCGATAGTACGTTATCGTACAACTTGAGTGTGTTATAGGCGACGCGCACGACGCGAGCCGCGACGCACTCAACCCTCTGTCTGTTCTCAGAAAACCTCGCGCGCGGCGCAGTAAAAGGAACCCCTATGAAGAAGATTGCCCTGAGTGGCGCCGGCGGCCAGCTCGGCTCCGTGGTACGTGCTGAATTCGTCGCGCGCGGCGTGCCGTTGCGCTCGGCCGCCGGCTCCAAGGTGCTGACGCCGCTCGTCGACGGCGAAGACGTCATGAACGGCGACCTGCGCGATCCGGCCGTCGTCGACCGGTTGCTGAACGGCGTGGACGTGCTGATCCATTTCGCAGGCACGAGCGTCGAGCGTCCGCTGCCCGAGATCATCGAGAACAACCTGCGCGGTCTCGTCGAAGTCTACGAAGGCGCGCGCCGCAACGGCGTAAAGCGCATCGTGTTCGCGAGCTCGAACCACGCGATCGGTATGTATCCGGTCACCGAACATCTGAGCCTCGACTGCGAACTGCGTCCGGACGGCTTCTATGGCCTGTCGAAGGTGTGGGGCGAAGCGCTCGCGCGCATGTACTGGGACAAGCACGGCATCGAAAGCGTGTGCGTGCGCATCGGCAGCTGCCTGGAGCGTCCGACCGAGCAGCGTCACCTGAGCACCTGGTTCGGCCATAAGGACCTGATGCATTTCCTCGAGCGCTGCATCGAAGCGGAGGACGTCGGCTTCCTGACCATCTGGGGCGTGTCGGCGAATACGCGTAGCTGGTGGGACAACAGCGGCGCCGCGCGCCTCGGCTACGAGCCGAAGCAGAACGCCGAGGACTATGCGCAAGACATCCTGTCGCGCCCGAATCCGCTCGATGAACTGGGCCAACGCTACCAGGGCGGCAGCTTCGTCGGCATCGACTATTCGCGCAAGGCTTAAGTCCCGTTCGGTTGGACGGGAATTGCATCACGAGGAGTAGCAGCAATGAAGATCAAGGGTATTCGCTGGTGGATGGTCGCGCTGGTCGCGGCCGGCCTGATCATCAATTACCTGGCGCGTAATACGTTGTCGGTCGCGGCACCGACGATGATGAAGGAACTCAACATCACGACCGAGCAGTACTCGCACGTGGTCGTGGCGTGGCAGCTCTGCTATGCGTTCATGCAGCCGGTCGCCGGTTTCGTGCTCGACACGATCGGCACAAAGCTCGGGTTCGCGGTGTTCGCGCTGGCGTGGTCGGTGGCGTGCGCGGCCGCTGCATGGGCGACCGGCTGGCGCAGCCTCGCCGTATTCCGCGGTATTCTCGGCCTCGCCGAATCGGCGGGCATTCCCGCCGGCGTGAAGGCGACGAGCGAGTGGTTTCCGGCGAAGGAGCGTTCGGTCGCGATCGGCTGGTTCAATATCGGCTCGTCGATCGGCGCGCTGCTGGCGCCGCCGCTCGTCGTGTGGGCGCTGTTTCACGGCAAGTGGCAACTCGCGTTCGTGATCGTCGGCATCGCGGGTATCGTGTGGAGCGTGCTGTGGATGATTGTCTACAAGCATCCGCGCAACCAGAAGCTGCTGGGCAACGCCGAGCGCGACTACATTCTGAGTGGCCAGGAAGCGAAGCATCAAGATGACGTCAGCACGCCGAAGCGCAACTGGCGCGCGATGCTGGTGAGCCGCGATTTCTGGGCGATCGGTATTCCGCGAATGCTGTCCGAGCCGGCGTGGCAAACGTTCAACGCGTGGATTCCGTTGTACATGATGACCGAGCGGCACATGAACCTGAAGGAAGTCGCGATGTTCGCGTGGATGCCATTCCTTGCCGCCGATATCGGCTGCGTGCTCGGCGGTTATCTGAGCCCGCTGTTCCACAAGTACGCAAAGGTGTCGCTGTTCACGTCGCGCAAGATGGTGTTCGTGGTCGGTGCGCTGTTCATGATCGGGCCGGCGTGCGTCGGTCTCGTCGAGAGCCCATACGCGGCGGTGGCGCTGCTGTGCGTCGGCGGCTTCGCGCACCAGACGCTGTCGGGCGCGCTCTACGCGATCACGTCGGACATGTTCGGTAAGCACGAAGTCGCGACCGCGACGGGCATGGGCGGCATGGCCGGCTATCTGGGCGCCGCCGCGTTCACCGCGCTGTTCGGCGTGCTCGTCACGCAGATCGGCTATAGCCCGCTGTTCGTCGTGCTGGCGGTGTTCGACCTGATTGCCGCGGTCGTGGTCTGCCTGATGGCCAGGAGCTCGGACAAGATGCCGGAGCCGAAGTGGACGTTACCGGATGCGGTGACGGCGAAGTAGTGTGAAGTGCGGTCGGCTCTGGTGGGCCGGTCTGGCGAAAGAAGCGGCGCTCGGGAGTGGGCGCCGTTTTTTTTGCGGCTTTTTCGGCGGTTGACTGAATGCAGATGTTGTGGCGCGAGCATGTCCACAAACTACTCGCTGAGAAGCCTCTTTAATTCATCAAGAAATGAGGCGGTCGTGTAGCCCCACAGTTTCGGAGAAAAGTCCTGGCCATAGTCTTTTTTGAACGCAGTGTCCAGATCCTGCGGGTGTTCGCTCATGAATGAATTGATTTCATGAACCATCTCGAGATGGCTCTCTCGGGGGCAATCCCTCTTGTAGCAAGCGATGATTTCAGGAATCGTATCTCCCCATATATCCGAGTCCTCATTAAGGTATGCACCAAATAGCTGATACATTTTTGGGTAACGGGTTGATAACATAAAATTTTTTCATCCAACGTAAGCGGTAAGAATATAGTATGGCATTCGGTTGTAGGTTTGATATTTCAGAACAACTACAACTTCATTCATGGGCGTGAGTTTGCCTGTCTCTCGCGTAATTCCATAGCCGACGTTACCCGCCACGCGCCGCGTCAGAGTGAGCGGGCCGCCTCTGCCCGAAGACTGCGCCCATTGGCGAATGCTTGTTGCATTGGTACGCATGACTTCAGATATAGCCGATTCAGCGCGTTCGAGATTCGCGAACGACGAAACCTTCTCTCGCTGCGGCTCGAGTCTGAGTCTTTCGCGTAACTGCTCTTCGGTCCGTCCAACGTGCTTCCGGAGTGTGTGTCCGCCAATTCGACTGCCCGCCTTCGCTTCGTGCATTTCCAGACTGATCCGGCCCATCACGATCCGCGAAGCACGTACAGCCTTGATCGAACCGGCAAAGCCAAACGGCACGACCATATCGAGCGACAGACCGATATGGTTCGCCATGTCGGGACTGGCCTTCATCGCTTCGGCGAGTTTCGTCGTGCCTTGCTGAGTGAGCGTCGCCGTATCTCGCGCCGTCCAGATCTGACGCCAGCCAGCGGCTGCCGTGTCCGAGCCATGTACGCCGAACACCACGCATCCGGCCTTGCTTGCCATGCTCGGTTCCGGCATCGCACACAGCGCGCCGGCTCCGACCATTTCCAGAAGGCCGCCGACGAGTTGCAACCCGCCCCATAGCCGGTTGGAAAGCATCTCGCTGGAGCTGATGGACTGACGGGTCAGCACCGCCGCCAGTTGTGGCGCACTGAGCGCGATACGCACGCCGTCCGGATTCGGATCATTCAGCACTCTGAATTCCTCTGTAGTCGTAGGGGCTATCAAGCTAACAACCGGGTACAAAGAGAGGGAATGGGCGAAGGATGATTCTTGTGTCCTGATGGTTCGCTCGACCGGACGTCAGCCGGATTCGATGGCGCATGGGACGGAGGCGAATGCCGGGACAGCGCGATCACTACTCACGCCGTGTGCTACGAAGACGCGCAAGATCGGCGAATAGATCGTATTGAAAAGGCGAAAGCAGCAGCAATACGGCGGCGAGCGTCGACGACGCACTGCGTCTGTTCGAACGTCAGGCTGCTGCCGATATGAGGGGAGGCTAAACGTCGCGAGCTATGCTCACGCGTTGATGGTCATACGCTGGTTAGAAGCGCTCGACCAGACGACGAATTGCGATCGAGTCGGCCATCGGTCACATGCAGACAGACGGAGACCCGATCGGCCCTTTGACCCAGTTAGGTCGCCGCGACTGAGATCAGCATTGCTTTGATCTTTTCCCAATCCCCGGCAATGGGCTCCATCGTCCATTGTCGCCATCTGCGCCGCAAGATGACCGGCAGGCGCGGGCAGTTGGATCGTTTCTCAAGGTGACTCAGAACGATGTTCCGCACTGCCTCAGGGCTCCACGCGTTCCATTCGCCGGCCACGAAGAGATTTGGCAGGAACGCGGGCGCCACCTCATCGCGCAGGATCTTTTGCAACTCGTGCAGCGCAAAACCTGAACACCGCAGTCTTTCCGCGACGTACCGGCAAGCAATCTCATCTGATCCGATGAGGGGGCGAGTTTTTGACTGCCTATCGCTCGCCGTCATGCGCTAGCCAGACAGGCTAACGCACGGCAGGAGCCGGCAATCCGCGGAGACACCGGGCCGGGAGTCGCCATCGCTAAACACGATAAAAGGTGTCGCGTCAGGCGGCGAAAGGCTCACGACCCGGAAGAGGGAAAGGGCATCACACACGAACTATGTACGATGCCCAAGAATGCAAAGTGCAATCGAGCCGGCCGTCAGCCACACGAAAACCGACGGACAACCCGATCGCAACTATTTCGAACCTACGTCAAATCACGCGCTCTTCTGACCGATCTCGTGATTCGCCAGCACTTCGAGCGCGCGCACCATCGCCGAATGGTCCCACGCCTTGCCGCCGTGCGCGACGCACGCGTTGAACAGCGCCTGGCAGGTGGCGGTGTTCGGCAGCGACACACCGAGCGCCTGCGCGGTCGACAGCGCGAGATTCAGGTCCTTCTGGTGCAGTTCGATGCGGAAGCCCGGATCGAACGTGCGCTTGGTCATGCGCTCGCCGTGCACTTCGAGAATGCGCGACGATGCGAAGCCGCCCATCAGCGCCTCACGCACGCGCGCCGCATCGACGCCCGCCTTCGACGCGAGCAGCAGCGCTTCGCCGACCGCCTCGATGGTCGCCGCGACGATCACCTGGTTGGCGACCTTGCACACCTGACCCGCGCCGACCGCGCCGATCAGCGTGACGTTCTTGCCCATCATGTCGAACAGGGGCTTCACACTGTCGAACGTGGCCTGTTCGCCGCCCACCATGATGGTCAGCGAACCGGCCTTCGCGCCGACTTCGCCGCCCGACACCGGTGCGTCGAGATAATCGGCGCCGCTTTCGCGCACGCGCGCGGCGAAGTCGCGGGTGGCCATCGGCGAGATCGAGCTCATGTCGACGACGGTCTGGCCGGCGCGCAGCGCGCTCGCGAGGCCGTTCTCGCCGAACAGCACGCGTTCCACATCCGGCGTGTCCGGCACCATGATGAAGATCACGTCCGCGTGCGCGGCGACCGCGGCGGGGTTCTCGCATGCGACAGCGCCCGCCTGCGTGAGCTCGGCGGGCACGCCGCTCCGCGTGAACGCTGCGAGCGACACGCCGTTTTTCAGAAGGTTGGCGGCCATGGGCTTGCCCATGATGCCGAGTCCGATAAAGCCTGCTTTTTTCATGGAATGCTCCGAAGATGTCGTGGCGGCCGCGTCAAGCCTCTCCCGCCTGTTTCTGCATGAAGTGTTTCTGCGCCGCCTGCGCGGCGCCCTTGAGCAGCCCGAGATCCGCGCAGACCGCGACGACGCGCGCGCCCATCGACAGATAACGTTCCGCGTCGGCCTGCACCGGCGCGAGAATGCCGCTCGACTTGCCGGCCGCCTGCGCGCGCTCGAACACATGCGCGATCGCCTGCTGCACGTCCGGATGGCTCGCGTTGCCGAGCTGGCCATACGAGGCCGCGAGGTCGGACGGGCCGATGAAGACCGCATCGATGCCGTCCACCGCGAGGATATTGTCGATATTCTCGACCGCCTTGCGGCTTTCGATCTGCGGGATCACGCAGACGTTGTCGTTGGCGATCGCGAAGTAGTCGGGCACGGTGCCATAGCGGTTGCCGCGATGGCCGACCGACACGCCGCGGACGCCCTGCGGCGGGTAGCGCGTCGATGCGACCGCCCGGCCCGCGTCGTCGGCGCTGTCCACGAAGGGCACGAGGAAGTTCGAGAAGCCGCTGTCGAGAAAGCGTTTGATCACGACGCTGTCGTTAGCCGGTGGTCGGACGACCGGCGCGCTGCCGCTGTCCTTGAGCGCCATCAGTTGGGGAATCAGCGTGAGCACGTCGTTGGGCGCGTGCTCGGCGTCCAGCAGCATCCAGTCGAAGCCGACTGTGCCCAGCAGTTCAGTGGCGATCGGGCTGGCGAGCGACGCCCAGCAGCCGATCTGGGTCTTTCCCTCGCGCACCGCGCGCCGGAAGCGGTTGGGCAGGGATTCGTAAGGCGTGACGGCGGGCATGCGGTATCTCCTCGAACTGCGATGGATCGGGAAAAGCTGCGACAATGCCAAAGCTGCGCAAAATGCGAGGTTATAAGTCGTCGTATGACTAGCGGCAGATTAGCACTGCCCGCCTCGGTTGTAACGGGCGCGTATACCCGAATGTCCCTGTCCGACAAGCGTTTCCGGTTGCATAGAGCACCCGCAATGTTGTAGGATGACCTATATCTTTAGCCTTCATTCAAGGGAAGCCAAAAATGCCCATTACCGGCGAAATGCTGATCGGTCGCAAAGCAGTGCGCGGCGAAGAAAAACCGCTGCGCGCGTTCAATCCTGCCACGGGTTCCGAGATTGCCGAGCCGGTGTTCGGCAGCGGCACCGTCGCGAACGTCGAGCAGGCCTGCGCGCTCGCGCAACAGGCGTTCGACGCCTATCGTCAACTGCCGCTCGCCGTGCGCGCCGAGTTTCTGGATCGTATCGCGGACGGCATCACCGCGCTCGGCGACGAACTGATCGAACGCGCGCAGGCTGAATCGGGCCTGCCGAAGGCGCGTCTGGAAGGCGAACGCGGCCGCACCACCGGCCAGCTCAAGCTGTTCGCGCAAACCGTGCGCGCGGGCCAGTGGCTCAACGCGACGCTCGATTCGCTGCTGCCGGAGCGCAAGCCGCTGCCGCGCTCGGATCTGCGCATGCAAAAGATCGCGCTCGGCCCGGTCGCCGTGTTCGGCGCGAGCAACTTTCCGCTCGCATTTTCGGTGGCGGGCGGCGACACCGCCGCGGCGCTGGCCGCGGGCTGCCCGGTCGTCGTCAAGGCGCACCGCGCGCACCTCGGCACGTCGGAGCTGGTTGGCCGTGTGATCCAGCGGGTCGCGCAGGAAATGGATCTGCCTGAAGGCGTGTTCTCGATGATCGTCGGCGCGGGCAACTCCGTCGGCGAGGCGTTGGTGGCGCACCCGGCCATCAAGGCGGTCGGTTTCACCGGTTCGCGCGCGGGCGGCACGTCGCTGATGCGTGTCGCGGCGGCGCGTGCGGAGCCGATCCCGGTTTACGCGGAAATGAGCAGCATCAACCCGGTGTTCTTGCTGCCGAACGCTCTGACGGCACGCGGCGACAGCATCGCGCGCGGTTTCGTCGACTCGCTCGTGCTCGGCGCAGGCCAGTTCTGCACGAACCCTGGTCTCGCCATCGCGATCGACAGCGACGCGCTGAAGGGCTTCGTCGCCACGGCATCGGAAGCGCTCGCCGCGAAGCCGGCGCAGACCATGCTGACCTCGGGCATCCACGCCGCGTATGAAGAGGGCGAAGGCAAGCTGGCCGCGACCAAGGGCGTCGAGGTCGTGGCACGCGGCGTCGCCGCGAGCGGGCCGACCCAGGCTTGCGCGGCGCTGTTCGTGACCGATGCGCAGACGTTCCTCGCGAACCCGGCGCTCGAAGACGAAGTGTTCGGCCCGGTGTCGACGATCATCCGCTGCAAGGACGAGCAGGAAATGCTGAAGGTCGCCGAGCACTTCGCCGGCCAGCTGACCGCGACGCTGCTGATGGATAGCGCCGATGTCGCGGCTGCGAAGAAGTTGGTGCCGATTCTCGAGCGCAAGGCCGGCCGGATTCTGGTCAATGGCTTCCCGACCGGCGTCGAAGTGTGCCACGCGATGGTCCACGGCGGCCCGTTCCCGGCAACGTCGGACAGCCGCGCGACCTCGGTCGGCACGACGTCGATCGACCGCTTCCTGCGCCCGGTCTGCTATCAGGATTTCCCGGCCGAACTGCTGCCGCAAACGCTGGCCGACGGCAACCCGCTGGAACTGTGGCGCCGTCGCGATGGCGAACTGACCCGCGGTTGATCGCGTGACGCCGTCCTGAACGGATGCGCGCCCGGGGCCGATCGACCGGGCGCGCATCGAAGTGAAGGGAAGGGCGCACGCAGGGGCAAAAAAAATGGCCGGGAGAGATTCCCGGCCCTTTTTTTGCCCGCAAGTTTCGCGAGAATCAGCTGTTCGCTTCGCTCACTTCGTTCGCGCGACGCAGCCGCTCACGACTATTCGACAGGTGCATGCGCATCGCCGCGCGCGCGCCTTCGGCGTCGTGCCGGCTGATCGCCTCGAGGATGCTTTCATGCTCGAGGTTCACGAGCGACAGATACGCGTCGGGATCGGCGCGCGCGATGCCAGCCGAGTCGAGCCGGTTACGCGGAATCAGCGCGCTGCCCATCTGCGAGAGGATGTCGACGAAGTAGCGGTTGCCCGTTGCACGCGCTACTGAAATGTGGAACTGCAGGTCGGCGTCCACGCTGTCGAGCCCGTTGTGACGCGTGGCTTCGATCGCGTCGAGCGCGGCACGCATGCGCGCGAGGTCGTCCGTCTTTGCGCGTTGCGCGGCGAGACCGGCGCATTCGGTTTCGAGGCTGATGCGCAGCTCCAGAATGGACAGCACGTCGCGCAGCGTGGTGGCGGGCACCATGTCGATGCCGAGCTTTTCGCGCTGCGGCTCGAGCACGAAGCTGCCGATACCGTGCCGCGTCTCGATGACCTTGGCCGCCTGCAGGCGTGAGATCGCCTCGCGAATCACCGTGCGGCTCACACTGAGTGTGCTCATCAGTTGCGATTCGGTCGGCAGTTTGTCGCCCGGCTTCAGCAAGTTGGCCGCGATCTGCTCGGTGACGTAGTTGACGACGAACTCCGCAAGATTGCGAGCGCGTCGTGGCGGTGCCGCGGATGCTAGTGGTGTAGCCATCGAAAACGCTCCTTGTTTGAAAGATCGCTGAGGTCCTGCAGTTTTATTATATCGTCGTCTGACGACTGATTATATAAGCGCCGGATCGTCTCCGGCGCAAATGTCGCGACGACCGAGCCCGTCGCCGGCTTACACCGGGCGCAACTCGACGCGCCGGATGTCCTTGACGATCACCAGATAGCTGATCACGGTCATCAGCGCGTTCGCGCCGACGAACACCAGCGCGCCATTGAACGAGCCCGTGCGCGCGACGAGATAACCGATCACGATCGGCGTCACGATACCGGCGACGTTACCGAACATGTTGAAGATCCCGCCGGACAAGCCGAGCGCTTCCTTCGGCGACGTATCGGCGACCACCGCCCAGCCGAGCGCGCCGATGCCCTTGCCGAAGAACGCGAGCGACATCAGCGCGACGACGATCCAGTCGGTCGACACATAGTTGCAGCCGATGATGCAGGTCGACAGCAGCATGCCGCCGACGATCGGCACCTTGCGCGCGACGGTCAGCGAACAGCCGCGGCGGATCAGACCGTCCGACAGCACGCCGCCGAGCACCCCGCCGAGAAAGCCGCAGATTGCCGGCAGCGAGGCCACGAGGCCCGCGTGCAGGATCGTCATGCCGCGCGCCTGCACGAGGTAGATCGGAAACCACGTCAGGAAGAAGTAGGTCAGCACGTTGATGCAATACTGCGCGAGATAGATGCCTAGCAGCATGCGGTTGCCGAGCAACTGACGCACGAGCGTCCAGCCGCCGGCCTTCGCAACGTCGTCCGGGCCCGTCTTGCGCGCACCGTTGACGAGGCCGCCGCCTTGCTCGATGTACTCGAGTTCGGCGCGCGACACGCGCGGATGGTCGGCCGGATTCTTCATGACTTTCAGCCACGTCAGCGCAAGCACCAGCCCGGCCACGCCCATCACGACGTAGACCATTTCCCACCCGAACGCGTGCGTGAGCCACGCCATCAACGGCGTGAAGACGACCGCGGCGAAGTATTGCGCGGCGTTGAAGATCGCCGACGCGGTGCCGCGCTCGTTGGTCGGGAACCAGCTCGCGACGACCTTCGCGTTCGCCGGAAACGCCGGCGACTCGGCCGCGCCCATCACGAAACGCAGCACGAACAGCCCGGTGACGGCCGCACCGGCGCTGCCGAGCAGGCCGACCGAGCTCTGCGCGAGCGTGAACAGCGACCACGAGAAGATGCTCGCCGCGTACACACGACGAGCGCCGAAACGGTCGAGCAGCCAGCCGGCCGGCAGTTGCGACAGCACGTAAGCCCAGCTGAATGCGGAAAAGATGTAACCCATGCGGATCGCGTCGAGGCTGAACGCGGTGCGCATCGCGGAACCGGTGACGGACAGCGTCGCGCGGTCGGCATAGTTGAGGGTGGTGATCACGAAGATCAGCAGCAGGATCCCGTAGCGGACCTTGGTGCGTGCCGCGCTAGAAGCGGCGTCGGTGGAACTGGCCGTGCGGCTCAAGTCCATGGGTCATCTCCTGATAGTCGGGTGAGCGGTGGTCTGCGCGCCGGGCGGCCCGCAGACCACCTGCCTGTCGTTCACATGCATAAACGCCCGGCGACGTTGCCGTGCCGGGCGTTCGCCGCGGGGCCGTCTATGCGGCCCTCATCGATGAGGCTCGCGAGCTTGTACGCTCGAAGCCGCGGCGCCGGTGCCTTACTGCGGTCCGAGCTTTTTGATCAGCGCGTCGAGCTGTTCCATTTCTTCCGCAGTCAGATCGGTCAGCGGAGCGCGCACCGGGCCTGCGTCGTGGCCGACCAGCTTCGCGCCGGCCTTGACGATGCTGACCGCGTAGCCAGCACGGCGGTTGCGGATCTTCAGGTACGGCAGGAAGAATTCGTCGATCAGCTTGCCGACCGTCGCGTGGTCGTCAGCGGCGATCGCACGGTAGAAGTCCATCGCGGTCTTCGGGATGAAGTTGAACACGGCCGACGAGTACACCGGCACGCCCAGCGCCTTGTAGGCGGCGGCATAGACTTCCGCGGTCGGCAGACCGCCGAGGTAGGAGAAGCGCTCGCCGAGGCGGCGGCGGATCGTCACCATGTTTTCGATCTCGCCCACGCCGTCCTTGAAGCCGATCAGGTTCGGGCAACGCTCGGCCAGACGCTCGAGCATGTCGGCGTTGAGCTTGGAGTTCGCGCGGTTGTAGATGATCACGCCCATGTTGGGCACCGACTTGCAGACCTCTTCGGCGTGCTCGGCGATACCGTCCTGGCATGCTTCGGTCAGGTAGTGCGGCATCAGCAGGATGCCGTGCGCGCCGAGGCGCTGGGCTTCCTTCGCGTAGGCGATCGCCACGCGGGTCGGGCCGCCGGCGCCGGCGAGGATCGGAACCTTGCCCCTGCACACTTCGACGGCGGTGCGCACGACTTGCGTGTAGTCGTCTTGCGTCAGCGAGAAGAATTCGCCCGTGCCGCCGGCGACGAACAGCGCCGAAGCGCCGTACGGAGCGAGCCATTCGAGGCGCTCTGCGTAAGTGTCGGCGCGGAAATCGCCGTTAGCGTCGAAGTCGGTGACGGGGAAGGACAGGAGGCCTTCCGAAACGATCTGCTTGAGTTCCTGCGGTGTCGTCATGTTCAAATATCCAAGGCGTCGGATTGGGTCGTTAGTCGGATCCAACCAGTACAACGGACGTCGTACTAGCAGAAATTTTTGGAAAATCAGATTTCTTATACGTCATCGTACAACAACGAATCCGGTAACTCAACGGGGTTTTGACGGCATAATGCAACGTATAGGGTAAATACCGAACATCCGGGCCAAGTCTGACGTTGTAGGATGACGTATGATTGCCGGCGAAGCAGACTCATCCCGCCTTAAGGATCGATCAATGGAACAAACTCCGCTCTACATACGCGTTCATCCCAATGACAATGTTGCGATCGTCGTCAACGACGGCGGTCTGGGCGAGGGCGCGGTATTTGCCGATGGCCTGAGGCTGCGCGAGCGTGTGCCGCAGGGCCACAAGGTCGCGCTGGCCGATCTCGCCGAGGGCGACGAGGTCATCCGCTATAACGTCGTGATCGGCTATGCGCTCAAGCCGCTGCCGAAGGGCAGCTGGATCAACGAGCACGTGATCCGCATGCCGAGCCCGCCGGAACTCGAAGACCTGCCGATCGCCACCATCAAAGCGCCGGACATGCCGCCGCTCGAAGGCTACACGTTCGAGGGTTACCGTAACTCGGACGGCTCGGTGGGCACGCGCAACATTCTCGCGATCACGACCACCGTGCAGTGCGTGGCCGACGTCGTGCAACACGCGGTCACGCGCATCAAGGCCGAGCTGCTGCCGAAATATCCGAATGTCGACGACGTCGTGAGCCTCGGTCACACCTACGGTTGCGGCGTCGCGATCGACGCGCCCGACGCGATGGTGCCCATCCGTACGGTGCGCAATATCGCGCTGAACCCGAACTTCGGCGGCGAAGTGATGATGGTGAGCCTCGGCTGCGAGAAGCTGCAGCCGGAGCGTCTGATGCCGCCGGGCACGATTCCGATCGCGGCGGCCGCGGTCGTCGACGACGTCGCCGACATCGGCGATGTCGCGCTGGACCAGAACGGCGACGTCGTGGTGTTGCAGGACGAATCGCATATCGGCTTCCAGTCGATGATCACGTCGATCATGAAGATGGCCGAGGGGCACCTGAAGCGCCTGAACAACCGCCGTCGCGAGACCTGTCCGGCGTCGGACCTGGTGATCGGCGTGCAATGCGGCGGCAGCGACGCGTTCTCGGGCCTGACCGCGAATCCGGCCGTCGGTTTCGCGACCGACCTGCTGGTGCGCGCCGGCGCGACCGTGATGTTCTCTGAAGTCACCGAAGTACGCGACGGCGTCGATCAGCTGACCGCGCGCGCCGCCAACGCGGACGTCGCGCAGGCGATCATCCGCGAAATGCAGTGGTACGACGATTACCTGAAGCGTGGCGGCGCGGACCGCAGCGCGAACACGACGCCCGGCAACAAGAAGGGCGGGCTGTCGAACATCGTCGAAAAGGCGATGGGCTCGATCATCAAGTCGGGCAACTCGGCGATCTCCGGGGTGCTGTCACCGGGCGAGAAGGTGCGCGACAAAGGCCTCATCTACGCGGCGACGCCAGCTAGCGACTTCATCTGCGGCACGCTGCAGGTCGCCTCGGGCATTACGCTGCACGTGTTCACGACCGGCCGCGGTACGCCGTACAGCCTCGCCGAAGTGCCGGTGATCAAGGTCGCGACGCGTTCCGATCTGGCGCGCCGCTGGCACGATCTGATGGACATCAACGCCGGCACGATCGCGACCGGCCAGTCCAGCATCGAAGAGGTGGGCTGGGAACTGTTCCGCCTGATGCTCGAAGTCGCGAGCGGCCGCCAGCAAACCTGCGCGGAAAAGCTCGGACTGCACAATGCGTTGACGCTCTTCAATCCGGCGCCGGTGACCTGATCAGGCACCTTGCCCCGTCCAGCCCGAGGCGAGCGCCGGTCCAACCGGCGCTCGCTTTTCTGTTCAGAAGACCCGATTGCAATCACAAAAGCAAAGAGACATGACCGATTTGAACGTTGACCGCTCCGCGGCAAAGAAACCTTTCCGCCGCCTGCTGCTCACCGGCGCCGCGGGCAACCTCGGCAAGCAGTTGCGTCCCGCGCTCGCGCAATGGGCCGACATCGTGCGCGTGTCCGATATAGCGTCGCTCGGCGAAGTCGCCGCGCACGAGGAAGCGTGCGTCGTCAATCTCGCCGGTGAAGCGGCCGTGCATGCGCTGCTCGAAGGCGTGGACGCGGTGGTGCATCTGGGCGGCATCTCCGTCGAAGCGCCGTTCGACGAGCTGCTCGAGGCGAACATCCGCGGCCTGTACAACCTGTACTCGGCCGCTCAGAAGCAAGGCGTGAAGCGCATCATCTACGCGAGCTCGAATCACGCGGTGGGTTTCCATCCGGTGACGTCGGTTCTCGATACGGAAGCGCCGCTGCGTCCGGACGGCCTGTACGGCGTGACGAAGTGCTTCGGCGAATCGCTGTCGCGCTACTACTTCGACCGTTTCGGCCTCGAAACCGTCTGTCTGCGGATCGGCTCGTCGTTCGAGAAGCCGAAGACCGCGCGCATGCTGGTCACGTATCTGAGCTACCGCGACTTCATCGAACTCGTGCGCTGTTCGCTGTTCACGAACCGCGTCGGCCACGCGATCGTCTACGGCGTGTCGAACAATCGCATCTCGTGGGTCGACAACACGAACGCGGCGTTCCTCGGCTACCGTCCGCAAGACAGTTCGGCGCAGTTCGAGCACCTGTTCCCGCCGAGTGCTCCCGACACGCGCTTCGACGATCCGACCCAGCTGTACCAGGGCGGCCCGTTCGTGCTCGCCGGGCCGATGGAGCCGAAGCGGGAGCCCAAACAATGAGCGCGAATCCGCAAGTGGAGCGGCTCGAAGCGGCCGGTCCGTCGCCGGCGGCCACGGGCGAAAGCCCAGTCTGGCGCGTGGCCGAGCAGGCGCTGTACTGGGTCGACATTCCGGCGAAAAAGATCGTGCGCGGCTCGCTCGCGACCGGCCAGCGCACCGAATGGCTGCTGCCGGAACAGGTCGCCTGTATCGCGTTCGATCACGCCGGCACCGTGCTCGCCGGTTGCGAGACCGGGTTGTTCGGGGTGACGCTCGCGGACGTGTCGAAAGCGGCGAGCGGCGAGCCGCTGACAGCGTCGCTGCGCAAGCTCGCGGCGCCCGAATTCCCGCACGGCGGCATGCGTTTCAACGACGGCCGCTGCGACCGGCAAGGGCGCTTCTGGGCCGGCACGATGGTCATGGACATGGCAGCGGCGATCCCGGGCGGCGCGCTGTACCGCTTCGACGAGAAGGGCGTACTGTCCGCGCCGGTGGTCGATTCGCTGATCACGCAGAACGGCCTCGGCTGGTCGCCGGACGGCACGACGATGTATCTGTCCGACTCCCATCCGCTGCGTCGGCTGATCTGGGCGTTCGACTACGACGTCGAGACCGCCGAGCCGCGCAATCGTCGCGTGTTCGCCGATCTGCATCACTATTCGGGCCGCCCGGACGGCGCTGCGGTCGATGCGGACGGCTGCTACTGGATCTGCGCGAACGACGCCGGGCTGCTGCTGCGTTTTACGCCGCAGGGCAAGCTGGACCGGCAGATTCCGGTGCCGGCCGTCAAGCCTGCGATGTGCGCGTTCGGCGGACGCGATCTCGATACGCTGTTCGTCACGTCGATTCGCCCGGCCAACGGTGCGAGCGAGCACGACGGCCATGTGTTCGCGCTGCGGCCGGGTGTGAGCGGGCTGCCTGAGCCGGAATTCGCGGGCCAACTGTAATATTGCTTACGTCAAGCATGCGCCGGGACGAAGTTCTTCTCCCGGCGTTGTCGTTTTTCGGCGCCGTTCGGACCGCCATCAATTTGTCACTCATCGTACAACGTGTGGTGTTAAAGCCACGACCGCATCTGTTCCTTCAGCGAAAAAACCACAGGTCCGCCGACCCCGCCGAATCCGCGTCCATCCAATGCCAGACGCGGCGGGCGCTCGGCGTCATGCCATGCCGGTCATAGCTACCGGCGGTTTTCTTGATGCGGGTAAATACCGTCTGTACAAGTTAAAACCCCTTTAATAGACTTCATATGTCGTCGTACAACATATGAGACCAAACAAACGGCTTTCTGTGTTCGTGTGACAGCGCGAAACGGCGGGTTTCGAGGTCCGACGTGCGGCTGTGCTCTGTGCCGCATGCATGTCCGGAGCCAGCCGGCGCGATTGAAGTAAGTAGTCGAGTCGTCGACTGGAGTGCTGGGTTATCTGTGCCGGGGAAGTCGCACAGCCAGTACGGCTAGCGCCCACGCCTGTGAACGGGATGAGTGCGAAGCCGGAGACGCGTCAAAACCATGTCACATCCGCTATCGATGGGATGGTCTATTTTTCAAGGAATGTCACGATGAACAAGAAGTTTGCCTCTTCCCGTGTTTCGATGATCGTCGCAGCGGCGGCGTTGGCGTTCAGCACGATGTCGGCTGAAGCGCGCGTGTTCCGCGTCGCCGATGTGCACGGCGACACCTTCCCGACGAACATGGCCGTGAAGTACATGGGCGAGGAGATCAGCAAGGCGACCAACGGCAAGGACTCCGTGAAGGTGTTCGGCAACAGCGCGCTCGGTTCGGAAAACGACACGATCGACCAGGTTCGTATCGGCGCGCTCGACATGGCGCGTGCCAACGGCGCTGCGTTCAACGAGATCGTGCCGGAATCGATGATCCCGTCCCTGCCGTTCCTGTTCCGCGACGTCGACCATTTCCGCAAGGTCATGTACGGCCCGGAAGGCCAGAAGATCCTCGACGCGTTCACGGCGAAGGGCATGATCGCGCTGACGTTCTACGAGAGCGGCGCACGCTCGATGTACGCGAAGAAGGCGATCAAATCGCCGGCTGACATGAAGGGCCTGAAGGTCCGCGTGCAGCCGTCCGACCTGATGGTCGACGAAATCAAGGCAATGGGCGGCACGCCGACCCCGATGCCGTTCTCGGAAGTCTATACGGGCCTGAAGACCGGCCTCGTCGACGGCGCCGAAAACAACCTGCCGTCGTACGATGAAACCAAGCACTTCGAAGTCGCTCAGATCTACTCGGAAACTCAGCATTCGATGACACCGGAAGTGCTGGTGTTCTCGAAGAAGGTGTGGGACACGCTGTCGCCGCAAGAGCAGCAGATCATCAAGAAGGCCGCGGCTGACTCGGTGCCTTACTACGAGAAGCTGTGGACCGCGCGCGAAGCCGACGCACAGAAGGCCGTCACGAAGGGTGGTGCAACGATCATCGCGGCGTCGCAGATCGACCGCGCGGCTTTCGTGAAGGTGATGCAGCCTGTGTGGGCGAAGTACGAAAAAACCCCGCAGATGAAGCAGATCGTCGACGAGATCCAGGCAATCAAGTAAGTCTCGCGTCCCGGACGCAATCAGCAATCGCAACGCTTGTCGCAGCAGCGGCGTGAAGGCTCCCGCGAGGAAACTCGCCAGACCTTCCGCCGCGCGATCTCGCGCGCGCGTTCAGATCGCGTCACAGCGGGACGGCTGAATGTCAAGCATAGGTCGGTCGTCAGCAAGGACAGGGTCATGAGTTTCCTGAAACGCCCCAATGATTTTCTTTTTCGCGTGCTGCTGGTCGTGGCGTCGCTTAGCCTCGCCACGCTTTGCCTGCTCGTGATTTATAGCGTGGTGATGCGCTACGTGTTTAACGATGCACCCGATTTCGTCGAGCCCATCGCATTGTTGCTGGTGATCCTGATCGCGATGTTCGGCGCCGCGCTGAAGGTTCGCGAGGGCGGTCACATCGGACTGGACTCGCTCGTCAAGAAATTGCCCGAGAAAGGCCAGGTGATCGCGAAAGGGATTCAGCACCTCTGCCTGATCGCTTTCGCGGTGGCGATTTTCATCGGTTGCTTCGAGATGGCGGAAACCACGATGGGCGACCGCATTCCGATCATCGGCGTGCCGGAAGGCGTGCGCTACTGCATCCCGATCTTCGCGAGCGTGTGCATCGCGTTGTTCTCGATCGAGCATCTGCTCGAGCTGTTCGCCTGCAATCCCAAGGTGCATACGCTCGAACTCTCCGCCACGGAACAAAAGTAGAACCATCATGGAACTTGCTCTTCTTACCGCCAGTTTTCTCGTCTTCCTTTTTCTAGGGGTTCCGGTTTCATTCGCGTTGGGCCTGTCCTGCGTTCTGACGTATCTGTTCGAAGGCCTGCCGACCGCAACCGCGATGCAGTCGATGATCTCGGGCATGAACGGCTTCTCGTTCCTCGCGGTCCCGTTCTTCATCTTCTCCGGCGAGCTGATGCTGCACGGCGGCATCGCTGACCGCATCCTGCGTTTCGCGCAGGCTACGGTCGGCCATTTCCGCGGTGGCCTCGGCATGGCCAACGTGGTCGCCTGTACGCTGTTCGGCGGCGTGTCGGGTTCGCCGACCGCGGATACGTCGGCCATGGGCGGCGTCGTGATTCCGATGATGAAGCGCGAAGGTTATAGCGCCGCCTACGCGGTCAACGTGACCACGCATTCATCGCTCGCCGGCGCGCTGATGCCGACGTCGACCAACATGATCATCTACGCGTTCGCGGCGCAAGGCGTGAGCGGGGTGCTGAACGGCAAGCAGATGAGCGGCGTGTCGATCGGCGATCTGCTGTTCTCGGGTCTGTTGCCGGTGCTGTGGGTGATGGGCCTCGTGCTGATCGCCGCTTACTGGCAGGCCGTCAAGTTCGGCTATCCGCGCCGTCCCGACGGTTCGACCGAGCTGCAGCGTTTCCCGGGCTGGATGGCCGTGCTGCGCACGTTTATCGGCGCGGTGCCGGGCCTGATGGTCATCGCGATCATTCTGTTCTGCGTGGCGCGCGGTATCGCCACCGCAACGGAGGCGGCCGCGATCGCCGTCGGTTATTCGCTGATTCTGACCATCGTCGTGTATCGCTCGCTGACGATGAAGAAGCTCGGCCATGCGCTCGGCAAAGCCGCGAAAACGACCGGCGTGGTGCTGCTGCTGATCGGTGTGTCGAACATGCTGCGCTTTCAGATGGCATATCTGGAGATTCCGGAGGCGATCGAACGCATGCTCGACGGCGCGACCTCGCTGCCGTGGCTGATGTTGTTGTACATCAACGTGATTCAGGTGTTCCTCGGCACGTTCGTCGACATGGCGGCGCACATCCTGATCACGACCCCGCTGTTCCTGCCGATGGCGATGCACAACGGCGTGGGCCCGGTTCAGTTCGGCATCATGATTCTGCTGAACTGCGCATTGGGTCTCGTGCATCCGCCGATTGGCTCGGTGCAGTTCATTGGTTGTGCAATTGGCAATGTGTCGATAGGGGAAACTACTAAGGTGGCGTGGCCGTATTACCTCGCTATCTTCTCGGCCATCAATATTGTCACGTATGTCCCGTGGTTCTCGACTTGGTTGCCGAGCATCATCAACGGCCATCCGGTGTTCTGATCCAAATAAAAAAACGTCTCACCCACACTCAGCGGTGCTCGCATAGGCCGCGTCAGAAAGTTTTTAACAAAGGAGTAGAAATGAAAAAGACTCTCTTAGCTTCGGCCTTGGGGTTGGTCGCCCTGGGCGCACATGCGCAAAGCAACGTGACGCTTTACGGTATCGTCGATACGGGTCTGGGTTGGCAGAACAGCTCGGCTTCGTTGACCACGGCGGCGAAACCGCAGACCGTTGCTGGCAACTCGCAAGTCAAGATGATCAACGGCATCTGGGCAGGCAGCCGTTTCGGTTTGAAGGGCTCGGAAGATCTGGGTGGCGGCACGAAGACGATTTTCCAGTTGGAAGAAGGCTTTAACAGCGCAACTGGCGCGCAAAGCGTGTCCGGTCTGGCATTCAACCGCCAGGCATGGGTCGGTCTGACGAACGCGCAGTTCGGTACGCTGACGGCAGGCCGCGGGTACACCTCGTACTACACGCTGCTCTCGCCGTATAGCCCGACCACGTGGCTGACCGGCGCATACGGTGCGCATCCGGGTGATATCGACTCGCTGGACACGACGTTCCGGGTGAACAACCAACTGGTTTATACGTCGCCGAGCTTTGCCGGTCTGACGGTTAGCGGTTCGTACGCACTGGGCGGCAACACGGGCAGCTTCGCAGCCGGCCAAACGTGGAGCGTGGCGGCACAGTACCTGAACGGCCCGATCGGTATCGCAGCAGGTATCCAGCGCATCGACAACGCGGCAACCGTTGCCACCCCGGCGTGGAATTCCACGGCGTCGAACAACGGCGCGCAGCCGTCCGTCTCGGCAATCAACAACGGCTTCCAGAGCGCAGCGAAGCAGCAGCGCATTGCAGTGACGGGTGGTTACGCGTTCAACTCGCAGTGGGACGTTTCGTTCGCCTACTCGAACGTCAAATACACGGCGGGCCAGGCGTCGCTGTTCCACGACACGCAGATCTGGAATACCGGTGGCGCAGTGCTGCACTGGAAGCCGATCTCGGTGCTGGACCTGGCCGCTGGCTATAGCTACACCCGCGCAACGGCGTCGAACGGCATTCAGAGCACGGCTAGCTACAGCCAGTTCAACCTGTCGCAGTACTACTCGCTGTCCAAGCGCACCGGCCTGTACGCACTCGAAGCGTATCAGCGCGCTAGCGGCCAGACGCTGTCGGGCAACGGCAAGTCGATCATCAGCGCAGTGGCAAGCATCGGTGACGGCCAGAACGGTTCGCCGTCCTCGTCGCGCAGCCAGACCGCGGTTGGCGTGGGCATCATCCACAAGTTCTAAACAGTTACTGAATACGTGGCGGCGCGTTGTTTTGCCGCCACATCGACGCAGTTTTTTTCGCGTCGTCAGTCTCGCAAAGCTGCGCACATCACGTGCGCAGCTTTTTTTTTCGATGCGCCATTTTGTGATATTGAGCGTTTGCCGGCCGTGGGCGCCTGGATTGGGGCGGCATGCCGCGCCGGTTTTAGCGCTACGATAAGAGCCCGGCGCGTCCGCTGCGCCGTTTCGCGAGGAGACGCCGATGCGTGAAATCCGATGGGCCTCGGAAGAGGGCGATGGCATCGAACATCTGGTATTCGATGCGCGCGACGACGGCTTCGTCGTCGAAAGCGTCGTGGTCGGGCAGCGCAATGGCAAAGCGTACGGGCTGCATTACGCGGTGCGCTGCGACGCGCGCTGGCGCACGCGCTACGCGCGCCTGAAGATCGTCGGCGGTGGCGAGCTGGAGTTGCATGGCGATGGCGACGGCCACTGGCGCGACGGGCACGGCCTCACGCTGAGCGCCATCGAAGGTTGCATCGATATCGATATCGCCGCGACGCCGTACACCAATACGTTGCCGATCCGCCGCCTGCAATTGGCCGAAGGCGAGCGTCAGCCGATCGAGGTCGCGTATATCTCGACGCCGGACTTGCAGGTCACGCGCGTCGAGCAGGCGTATACGTGCAACGAGTTGAACGGCGAGTATCGCTATGAAGGCATTTTTCGCGAGTTCACGGCGAATATGCGCGTGGATAGCGATGGTCTCGTGATCGACTACCCGACCTTGTTTACGCGTTTGCCGCGCACGCGTTAGCTTTTGCGGTCGACCTCGTCGTCGGGCGCGGTCGATGCGCCGCGGCCGAGCGTGCGTTGCATCAGCGTCGTGTCGAGCCAGCGGCCGTGTTTGTAGCCGACCGCCTTCAACGTACCGGTCAGCTCGAAGCCGAGTTGCGTGTGCAACGACAGCGAGCCGCCGCTGCCGCCATCGGCGATCACGGCGATCATCTGGCGCCACGGTCCGCTCTCGCAACGTTCGATCAGCGCCTGCAACAGCAGGCGTCCAATGCCGCGTCCGCGATACGCGTCGTTGACGTAGATCGAGTCTTCGATCGTGTTGCGATAGGCGGCGCGCGGGCGATACGGCGTGGCATAGCAATAGCCCGCGACGTCGCCGCCAATCTCCGCGACCATGTACGGCAGTCCGTGGCTTCGCACGGAGGCGAGCCGCACGCGCAGATCGTCGACCGATGGCGGGATTTCTTCGAACGACGCGACACCGGTCAGCACGTGATGCGCGTAGATCGCCTGGATCGCCGGCAGGTCGGCTTCGGTGGCGTCGCGAATCAGCGGGGCGTCGAGCGGAGAGCGGGTCGGAGTCATGCGTGGTCCTGTCGTGGCGCGGGGCGCTGGGTGAGCGAATCCGCGAAATGATGACATATCGATCCACGACTCGCGCAATTCGATCCTGAAAAAAGCGGTCTGCCGTGCGACGCTCGAGCCGCGTCAGACCGCGCGCCGCGCCGGCGCCGCGCGCGAAAAATGCCGTGCGCCTCCCACGCAGGCGACCACGATCATCGTGACGATAATCATCGACGGCGGTACCTGCTCGTGCAGCAGCACGCCGGCGAGCAGCAACCCGAAAAACGGCTGCAGCAGTTGCAGTTGGCCGACCGCCGCGATACCGCCGAGCGCGAGGCCGCGATACCAGAACACGAAGCCGATCAGCATGCTGAACAGCGACACGTACGCGAGCCCCCACAGCGCGGCGGCGCCGACGCCGTCGAACGACGCCGGCCGCGTCCACCACGCGAGCGGCAGCATTAGCGGCAGCGACAGCACGAGCGCCCACGAAATCACCTGCCAGCCGCCGAGATGACGCGACAGCCGCGCACCTTCCGCGTAGCCCAGCCCGCAGACGACGATCGCGGCGAGCATCAGCGCATCGCCGAACGGCGAGGCGTCGATGCCGTGCCGCAGCGCGAACGCGGCCACGGCCGCGCTGCCGAGCGCCGAGAACAGCCAGAACGCGGGCTGCGGCCGCTCGCCGCCGCGCAACACGCCGAAGATCGCGGTGGCGACCGGCAGCAGGCCGATGAACACGACCGCATGCGCGGCGCTCACATGACGCAGCGCGAGCGCGGTCAGCAACGGAAAGCCGACCACGACGCCGAGCGCGACCACCACCAGCGGCAGCAGATCGCGCCGCTCGGGGCGCGTCTCGCGGAACACCAGCAAAAGCAGCAGACCGAGGCTGCCCGCGATCGTCGCGCGCGCCACCGTCAGAAACACCGGATCGAAGCTCTGCACCGCCAGCCGCGTGGCCGGCAGCGAGCCGCTAAAGATCAGCATGCCCGCGAAACCGCTGAGCCAGCCGTTGGTTGTTTTGTCCATTGCCTACATCCTGCGCTGAAAGAGTCTCATGATGCGCGCGATGGCCGTCAGCGGTAAGCTAAAGAACAGTACAGTTCGCACGAACTGTACCGAACATGGAGCAGTACAGATGACGGAAAGCGGGACCAAAGAGACGGTGCCGGGCACGCGCGTCGGCCTCGTCATGGACAATCTGCGCGAGCGCATCGCGAGCCGCTCGTTGATGCCGGGCGCGCGCGTGCCGTCGATTCGCGCAATGACCGACACGCTCGGCGTATCGAAGTCGACCGTGGTCGAAGCATACGACCGGCTGGTTGCCGAAGGGGCGATCGTCGCGCGGCGCGGCTCCGGCTTTTTCGTGTCGGGCCATGCGCCGCCGCTCGCGCTCGCCGATCTCGGACCGCGACTCGATCGCGAGGTCGACCCGCTGTGGCTCACGCGGCAGTCGCTGGAGACCGGCTCGAAAGTGCTGAAACCCGGCTGCGGCTGGATGCCGGCTTCGTGGCTGCCGGAAGATGGCGTGCGCCGCGCGCTGCGCGCGGTCGCGCGCGATCCGCAGTCGCTGCTCGCCGATTACGCGAGCCCGGCCGGCTTGCCCGCGCTGCGTCAGCAACTCGCGTGGCGGCTCGGCGCGCACGGCGTCGATGCGCCGCCCGAGCAGATCGTGCTGACCGACGGCGGCACCCATGCGCTCGATCTCGTGTGCCGCTTCCTGCTCGAACCCGGCGACACCGTGCTGATCGACGATCCGTGCTATTTCAACTTTCAGGCGTTGCTGCGCGCGCATCGCGTGCGAATCGTAAGCGTGCCGTACACGCCGCAGGGACCGGATCTCGCCGCGTTCGAGCGCGCGCTGCTCGAACAGCGCCCACGGCTTTATGTGACGAACTCGGCGATCCACAATCCGACCGGCGCGACGCTCGCGCCGGCCGTCGCGCACCGGCTGCTCAAGCTCGCCGGCGAGCACGATCTGCTGATCGTCGAGGACGACATCTTCGCCGACTTCGAAGACGAAGCCGCGCCGCGCCTCGCCGCGTTCGACGGCCTCGCGCGCGTCGTGTCGATCGGCAGCTTTTCGAAGACGCTGTCGGCGGCGGTGCGTTGCGGCTATATTGCGGCGCGCGCCGAATGGATCGAACCGTTGATCGATCTGAAGCTGGCGACGTCGTTCGGCAATAGTCAGCTCGCGGCGAGCGTCGTGCATCGGATGCTCGTCGACGGCACGTATCGGCGTCACCTCGAGGCGATGCGCGCAAAGCTCGCCGATGCGATGGGGGAGACCGTCAGGCGGCTCGGCTATGCGGGCCTCGATATCTGGACACGGCCGCGCGCGGGCCTGTTCGTATGGGCGCGCTTGCCCGTTGCGCTCGATGCCGCCGATGTCGCGCGTCATGCTTTGACGGCGGGCGTCGTGTTCGCGCCGGGCAACGTGTTCAGCGCGTCGCAAGCGGCGGCGGGCTTTCTGCGTTTCAACGTGTCGCAATGCAATCGCCCGAAGGTGTACGAGGCATTGCAACGGGCAATGGACGCGTGCGCCGTGTCGGCCGACACAGCGCGCGAGCGCGTTTGACGCGAATCGAATCGAACCGTGCGCGCGCGTCCCGGCTACAAGCTCATTTGCACAGCAACAGCATCCGTTCCTGTTCCGAGCAAGGCGTGTGCGGTTTCGGCGCGGCCTGCGCGGCCGCTGCGCTCATTGCGGCGCTGCGGTTCGCGAGACACGCACGCAGATGCTTCTCGACCGGACCGTAGTACTTCCACCCGCGCACGAGCGTCGGCAATTCGAGCTTCACCTGTTTCCATTTCGGATGGCCATGCTCCTGCAGATTGTCGAAGTTCGCGCACAACGAGTCGGCGAAATGATCCAGATTGCTGACGGTGTCGCGCAAGCCGTAATCGTAGGTGACGAGGAACGCTTTGACGGTCAGGCCCGGCACGTCTTCTTTCAGCCAGCCTGGATAGCTGCTCTGGCGGATCGTCGTCGGAAAGTAGGTCTGCTTTGCACGGGTCGTCTCCGGCGCGTTGGGATCGGCGGGCAGCAGACGCAGCTGTGACAGCAGGTCGGGCTTCATGTCGTTGAACAGCTTCGCGGGCTGGCCGACCACGATGATCGCAACGTCGATCTTCTTCACGATCAGCGCGGCGAGCGCGTCCTCGTTGCTCAGATGCACGACGTTCTGCTCGGGAATCGGCTGGCCGAACATCAGGCGATAGAGCGTCGTCGCCGACTGCGCCGTGCCGCTGCCTAGCAGGCCGACGCTGATGGTCTTGCCCTTGATGTCGGCGAGCGTTTTCAGCGGCGAATCGGCACGCACGACGACGTTGATCTCTTCGTCGTAGAGCGGCATGATCAGCCGCAACGGCCGGATCGTCGTGCCCGCATCGGGGTTGCCGGAGTTGGCCATGTCGATGAACGCCTGGTACACGTCGGACTGCACGAGCGCGAGCTTCACGCCGGGCTCGAAGCGCATGCGCTGCACGTTTTCGGCCGAGCCTTTCGATGCCACCACTTCGAGGTCGATGCCGATCGGCTGGGCGACCCATTTCGACAGATCGTTGCCGATCTGGATATACGTGCCGCGCTCCGGCCCGGTGACGATCTTGTAGTGCGCCGGTTCCGCGCCGGCCAGCGAACATACGGCCAGTACCACCAGTCCCAGCCAGCCCGCCAGAAGTCTCTTCAGCATGGTCTTTCTACCCATCGGTCAGGTTGATCCCGCTTCACGCGTGGCGCGTGCAAGCACCAGTGATCCGGCTGCCATGTCATGTTCAAGCTGCTGCCAGGGTCGCTCCGTCTGTTGCCGCTCAGAAGACGCACGATAATGTGCGACTCGGCACAGACGGCGGCCATTTGATCCGGTATGCGAATCAATATTCTTCGCGCGACGGCCGAGTCGGTTGCGTCGCGCGTGAGCGCTAGTCGCTTCGCGGCGTCGCCGCATGCGGCAGAGTCAGCGGCGCCCAGCCGGTCTCGCGAATCACGCGCTCGATGATCACTTTGGCCGCGTCGTTGCCGCTGTCGATCGCGAGTGCCTCGTTCGCGTGCTGACGCGCGCACGGCCACGATTGCTGCGCGACGCAGGCCTGCGCCGCCTGCAGCGCAGTATCGCGACGCTGGACGAGCGGTCGCATCTGATCGGTCAGACCTTGCGCGTCGCGGTTGCCGGGTTGTAACGTTTGCGCGGCCGCGAGAGCGGCTTGCGCGGCGGACAGATCGTTCGCCCGGAACGCGGTCCGCGCGACCTGCACCGCTTGTGCGGCGTCGTGGAATTGCGGTGCGGGCTGAACGGGCGTCGCGGCCATTGGCGGCGCGGCAGGCGGCGCAGGCGGCGCAGCCGGCGTCGCGGCAATGACGGGACCGGCGGGCGCGACGGGCGTGGGCTTTGCCGCCATGACGGTGACGGGTGGTGTCGTCGGCTTGGCCGCGGCCGGCGCGTGCGCGGTCTGCGCTGGAGCAATCAACGGCGCCGACGCGAGCGGCGCGATCATGCCGGTCGTTGTTCCGGTGCCCTGCGTAATCTGCTCCACGCCTTTGTCCTCTGAATCGCCACCGTCACTGAATAGCGTATAAGCGACATACGCCAGGCCGATCGCGACAACCGCGCCGATCACGTACAACACGCGCCAGATCGTCTGCGCGGTGCTGCGCGGCGCATACATCGGATCTTCGTCAGGCGGAATAGTGGTGTCGGTCGACACGATCGCCGTGTGCATGATCGGCTGGTTCGGCAACAAGGGTTCGGACGCCATCGCGGCAGCGGCGATCGCGGGTCCATCCCGTGTGCCGAGCTCGCCGTCGAAGCGGGGCCAGGGCTTGTGCGTGGCGCTTGCGCGGCTGCCTGGAATGCCCGTGCGGATATGCGGATCGTCCCGGTCGAACGGATGCGCGGCGCCACAGTAAGGGCAGGCATCGACCTGTCGGTACAGTGCGCCACCGCACCGATTGCAGGGCGTGGGAAAAGTTTGGCCGGTTGCTGTCTGGGTGGACATGCCGTGGACCCACCTTTGGAAAACGATGCCGTGAAGGCATGCTTCGGATCGTGTTGAGGCTGGAGCGTTGTCCGCGGAATCACGATCGACATGCGCCGGAAGTCGAAGACGTAGGCAGTGCCTGCGTTTCCACTGTTTCCAATATGTGGCGTTTCACGGGGGACGTCAACGCGGTTGGCCCCTGGATTGTGTGCGCTACCGCTCATTCGGAGGTATGAAGAAACCCTGGCTATGCGCTCGAGACGAATGCATGTACCTGTTGTTTCACGCTCAGCGCTTGCGCAACGGATGGTCCTTCAGCAGCCACGCGAGCACGAAGGCGAGCACCACGACGCATGCGGCCGACAGATACACGCTGTGCAACGCGCCCGCGAATGCATGCAGATAGTCGTTGCGCAATGCATCGGGTAGCTGATGAATCGCGGCCGGACCTAACGCGTGCGGCAGTTCGGTATCGGGCGGGATCAGCTTTTGGAGGCGTCCGGCAAGGCCATTAGAGAATACGGCACCGAAACCGGCCACGCCGATCGAGCCGCCGATCGAGCGAAACAGCGTGACGCCCGACGTCGCCACCCCCATGTGCTTGAACTCGACGGTGTTCTGGACCGCGAGGACCAGCACCTGCATCACCATGCCGAGGCCGCAGCCGAGCAGACCCATGTACAGATACATCACATGAATCGGCGTGTCGATTTGCAAGCGCGCGAGCAGCAGCATCGCCACGGAGACGAGGAACGTGCCCATGATCGGGAACAGCCGGTACTTGCCGATCTTACTGATCACACGACCCGTCACCATCGACAGAATGAACAGGCCGCCCATCATCGGCAGCATCTGCATGCCGGCTTGCGTCGGCGTGGAGCCTTTCACGACCTGCAGATAGAGCGGAATGAACGTCACGGAACCGAACAACGACACACCGATGATGAAGCTCACGAGGCTGCTGATCAGAAAGGTACGCTGTTTGAACAGGCCGAGCGGCATGATCGGTTCGACTGCGCTGCGCTCTTCGTGAATGAAGCCCCAGATCGAGACGAGGCCCATGCCGAGCGTGAACCACAGTTGTGGCGACGACCACGGCAGGATCGTGCCGCCCTGGCTCGTGAACAGGATGATGCAGGTCAGCGCGCCGGCGAGAAAGGCGGCGCCCATGTAGTCGATCGTGTGCTTCACGTGGCGCACGTGCGGCTTGAACACCGCGCCGATCACGATGAGCGACACGATGCCGAGCGGCAGGTTGATGTAGAAGATCCAGCGCCACGTCAGATGCTCGACCAGAAAGCCGCCGAGCAGCGGACCGATGACGGTGGCGAGACCGAAGATGCCGCCGAACACGCCCTGGTAGCGGCCACGTTCAGCGGGCGGAATCACGTCGGCGATCGCCGCCATCGTCACCACGAGCAGGCCCCCGCCGCCGAGGCCTTGCAGCGCGCGCAGCACGATCAGCTGAGTCATGTTCTGCGCGATGCCACACAGCGCCGAGCCGACGAGAAATATGACGATTGCCGTCTGCAACACGATCTTGCGGCCGAACAGGTCGCCGAATTTGCCGTATAGCGGCACGACGATCGTCGAACTGAGCAGGTAGGCGGTCACGACCCACGACAGGTTATTGAGGCCGCCCAGTTCGCCGACGATGGTGGGCAGCGCGGTGGAGACGATCGTCTGGTCGAGCGCGGCGAGCAGCATGACCAGCAGCAGCGCCGGAAACAGCAGCCGGATCGGCGGATGGTCGGCGACGGGCGACGCCGAGCGCGGATAGGGCTGCGTGGCGTCGACGGACGGATGGGCGGCGGGTTGTTCCATGGCTGCGATGCGTTGAAATTAATTAACAGAAAGATTAATATATGCGACGTCGCCTCCCACGTCAAATTCAATGCAATGGCAAGGATCTCGCGTAACCACGCCGCGGCGGACAATGCCGTAACGAACGCTGAAGCGCCCGCACGAATTGCCGGCAAGGAGCGGGGCGCGTCGAAGCGCCAGCTCAAGGCCACGCAAACGGATACGCGAAGCGCGAATACCGCAAGCTCCGCGCCGACTGCGTCGGCCGGCCGTCGTCCTGGCCGACCGACGGGTGCGGCGCGCGGCCCCGAGCAGCGCGCGCGTTTGCTCGAGGCCGCGCTCACGCTGTTCGCGAGGCAGGGCATCGTCGATACATCGCTAGGTGAAATCGCCCGCGAGGCCGGCTACACGCCCGCGATGATGCACTACTACTTCAAGACGCGCGATCAACTGCTCGACGTGTTGATCGACGAGTGTTTCGCGCCGTTGCGCGCGAGCCTCGGCCTGCCGTTTCAGGAAAATTCGGACGATCCGGTCGCGGCGATTACGCAGCTCACCGAGCGGCTCGTGCAGATCGCGAGCGATAACCCGTGGTTCGCGTCGCTGTGGGTGCGCGAAGTGATCAGCGACGGCGGGCTGCTGCGCCAGCGCATGCATGAGCGTTTTGGTTTCGCGCATCAAAAGGCGTCGCTGCTGGCGATCGCGCGCTGGCAGGAGGAGGGGCGCCTGAATGCATCGCTCGAGCCCGCACTCGTCTTCGTCACGCTGCTCGGCATGACAATTCTGCCGCTCGCCACCTCGAAGCTGTGGCGCAACGATCCGTTGCGCGGCAAGATCGGCGGCGCGGAGATCGCGCGGCATGCGGTGGCGTTGCTGGCGCAGGGCATCGGGCCGGCCAAGCGCGATTGAACTGGCGGCCAGTGCGGCCCACCGGTCGTCGTGCCCTCCGGAAAGGCCCTAGATTCGCTTTTTCTTCCACTCGTCGAACGCCGCCTTGGTCTCGTCGTTCGGCGGATAGGTGCCGCGCAGCACGGCGCCGGCACTGATTCTTTCGGTCAGAAACGCTTCGAGCTGTTCCTGGTCCGCCGCGCCTTGCGCGACGTCGTCGGCCATCTTCAGCGGAATCACCACGACTCCATCCGCATCGCCGACGATCACATCGCCCGGAAACACCGCGACTCCACCACAGCCGATCGGCACATTGATATCGACCGCGTGATGGCGGATCAGATTGGGCGGCGCGCTCGCGCCCGCGCAGAACACCGGCATGTCGAGCGCGGCGATCGTCGCGCTGTCGCGCACCGGGCCGTCGGACACCATCCCGGCAACGCCGCGCACCTGCAAACGCAGCGACAGAATCGAACCGAACGACGCGCTGCCGCGCTCGCCGCGGCAATCCTGCACGAGCACATGGCCCGGCGGGATGGTTTCGACGCATTTGCGCTGCGCGTACTCCGGGTCCGCGAACAGCTCGAGCACGTCGATGTCTTCGCGCGACGGGATGTTGCGCAGCGTGAACGCCGGCCCGACCAGATTCGCACCGCGCCGCGGACCGAGCGGCGCGACGCCCTGCATGAAGGTGTTGCGCAGACCGCGCTTGAACAGCTGCGTGGTGAGCGTGGCGGTGCTGACGTGACGAAGGATCTCGAGCGTGGCGGTGCAAAGCGCGGGTGATGTGGCAGACATGGTGTCGGGTGGCCTCGGGTTGGGAAGCGGGGACATCGATAGGCGCGTGCGGGTAGCGCGAAGCGAAGTATGCCGCGCATGCGCGCCCCCGATGATAGCGCCGCGGCGCCACCCGTTAGCAGCCCGGCGCCAATACATCGCCGGTTATCGACAGACGCTGCCCAGCCCTCGTTCGCGCAAAGCGAACCGCTGCGACGAGGCACGCGACATGCTTACAGTGTCTGCGGATGCGAGCGACGCCAACCGCACCACAGCGACGCGTCGCGCAAACGATATAAGGACAGAATCGATACCGGGTGGAGCGGGCCGTGCGAACGGGGTTCGTGCGGACCGCGCCGCATAATCGGGTGCCGGCAATCGGCGAGCCGCGGAAAACTGCGGACAGAGTCAGCAGATAAATCGCGGTATGCGTCGAGCGCCGTTTTTTCATCGGCGTGCAATTTTGGCGCGTTACCGTGCGCACGCGTTGTACTCGGGAAGGGTGCTGAGCGATGTTTTACAATCGCGGACCCGTCTGCAACTCGGCGTGAGAAATCGAGTCGGAACCATGGACAGCAACACCCTGGCTGCGCAAATCGGCGGCAATCAGCAAAATGAAACACGAAGTGAAACCTCGGCCCTTTCGGACGGCCTAACCGGTTTTTCAGAGCAACAACACACAATGAACGCAGCAATGAGGCTCGATCACGCCACGATCGTGCTGGTGGAGGACGACCCGGACAGCCGGGAATCGTTGACCTTGTTACTCGAGGCGGAAGGCGCGAAGGTTTGCGCGGTCGCCGATGCGGAAGAGGGCGTCGTCGCGGCGATGCGCTTGCTTCCGGACGCGGTCGTCTGCGACCTCGACTTGCCGGCCATGGACGGCTTCTATCTGATCCAGCGGCTGCGCGACCACGAGATTTGCGGCGGTCATTCCCCCTCGGTGGCGGTGGCGCTCACCGGCCATACCGACGACGCATACCGCCTGCGCAGCATCGGCGAAGGCTTCCAGCATTTCATGACCAAACCCGCGGTACCTGAAGCGCTCGTAACGCTGCTGCATGACGCGATCGACGCCCGCGCGGCGGGGTGATCGACGCTTCGCAGCGCCGCTCGTGGGAGCGGGTGTGTGGACAGGGCAGGCCGATGCGCGGCGGGGAGACGTCGTTTCTGGAAGCAGCGCACGGCCATCGGCGCTTCGCCGTGCATCACACGGCGTTGCGCGCCGCTATTTCGCCGCGGCCACAGGCGCGGCCGCAGTTGTGCTGGCCGCTTCGGCCGCCTGACAGGCCGCGCACAGTCCCTTCAACTCGATTTCGTCGCTCGCCAGCCGATAGCCCGCGTCCTCGATCTGCGCGACGAGCGCTTGCCGCAACTTCGGTTGATGCAACTCGGTGACGCTGCCACAGTGCTGGCATACGACGAGAATGCCGTGCTGGCATTGCGTCAGATCATGACAGACAGTGAACGCATTGATCGATTCGATCCGATGCACGAGCCCTGCCGACAGTAAAAAATCCAACGCGCGATAGACGGTCGGCGGCGCCGAGCCGGGGTGGATCTGGCGCATGTCGTCGAGCAGCGAATAGGCCTTGGTCGCGCGACCCGAGTTCAGCAGCAGTTCGAGCACCTTACGCCGGATCGGCGTGAGCTTTTCGCCGCGTTCGCGGCAATATTCCTCGGCGAGTGCGAGTGCCGCTTCCTGCGACGAGCCGTGTGCGAGCGACGGCTCATGCACATCGTGATGCGCATGACGATCGTGTGCATCGGCGACGGGGGCGGCAGGCGTGGGAGCGACCGGATGGCCGGTCGCGGCGGACTTGGCGGTTTTCATGCGTCGATTATAGAGGCATGCGGGATCGGCCGCCGCGCCGGCATCCGGAGGGCGGACCCGCGCGGACGACGCTCACGAAACCGCCAGTGAACTGGCCGATCAGGTCAGCGGAAAATCCACATACTTCTTGAACCCGGAGCGCGTCGCGAGACGCGAATACCAGCGCTCCAGATTGGGCAGCGGCGGCCGCTGCAAACCGTCGACGCCGAACCAGCGCTTCGCGTACGCGCCGATCACGATATCGGCGAGCGTGAACTTGTCGCCTTCGAGAAAGAAGCGGCCCTGCAGATGCGTATCGAGCAGGCGCCACAGCAGCGTGACCGCCTGCACGTCGGCGGCGAGTTTCACGGCGTCGCGCTCGGCCTGCGGCGTGCGCACGAGCGTCCAGAACACCGGACGTTCCACAGGCTGCAGCGTCGACAGCGACCAGTCGAGCCAGCGGTCGATGCTGGCACGCAGTTTTGGCTCGGCCGGATACAGCAGGCTCGATTCGCCGTATTGCATCGCCAGGTAGCGCAGAATCGAGTTGGATTCCCACAGCACGAAGTCGTCGTCGACCAGCGTCGGAATCTTGCCGGTCGGGTTCATCGCGAGATAGTCGGGGTCGTTGTTGCGGCCGAATTGGAGGCCCGCGTCGATGCGGTCGAACGGCAGCACGAGTTCGTCGCAGCACCACAAAACCTTCTGGACGTTGACCGAGTTGGTGCGTCCCCAGATCGTAATCATCCGGTTAATCCTTTTTCTCTTTACGGTTGGCAAGCCGTGCCTGGCGCGCGGCGTTCAGCCAGTAACGATACACGAAGCGCGTACCTTTGCGCATGACGGCACGAGACCGCCGCGGGCGGAGGCGCATGCCGCGCGAGTCAGCGCGCCAGCGCGCCAGTGCGTTGCGTACAATGGCCGCACCCCGAATTGCGCACTGAGCCGACGCGTGCGGACTCACGCATCCAAACCCACTAAGGCACCGCATGGCCCGCATTGTTCCCGACGACTGGAAAAGCCTCGAAGCGACCGGCGCGGCGGCGCGCGAACGCGAAACGCTCGCGCTGCTCGAAAAGGCACTGCCCGGCGATTACACCGTGTATCACGGTGTGCATTGGACGCGTCTGAACCAGAACTTCTCCGTGTTCGGCGAGGCCGATTTCGTGATTGTGAGTCCCGCCGGGCGCCTGATGATCATCGAGCAGAAGACCGGCTTCCTGCGCGAAACGCCGAAGGGACTCGTCAAGGTGTATCTGCAGACCGAACGCAACGTCGCGATCGCGCTCGCGCATACGATCGAGAGTCTGCACCGGCGTTTTACCGCAGCGTTCGGCGCGGGCACGTATTTCATCGAGGAACTGCTGTATTGTCCCGACCACATCGTCAAGGATGCGGCGATCGCCGGCGTGAATCCCGCGCGCATCGTCGACGCGACGCGGCGCGAGCGGCTCGCGGCGATCATCCGCGAAGCGCTTCCGGCCGATGAACCGCGGCTTCCCTGTGCGTCGAAAATCCACCACTTTCTCGCCGACGAACTGGCGTTGACGCCGGACACGAGCGCGCTCGTGGGGCAGGCGGGCACGCTCGTCACGCGCCTCGCGGGCGGACTCGCGACATGGGCCCGGCGGCTCGAATTCGCGCCGTTCCGTTTGCGCGTGATCGGCACGGCCGGCTCCGGCAAAACGCAACTCGCGGTGCAGGTCATGAAGGACGCCGTCGCGCGTGGCGAGCGGCCGTTGTATGTATGCTTCAACCGGCCGCTCGCCGATCACATCGCGCGGGTCGCGCCGCCGCAGGCGAAGGTCGCGAACTATCACCAGCTGTGCGACTGGATCGCGCGCGACGCGGGCCGCGCGCCCGATTTCCAGTCCGCGCAGGTGTTCGATCAACTGGAGACCGTATTCGCCGACACGCCGATCGAGGCGCGCTGGCAATTCGACACGCTGATCGTCGACGAAGGCCAGGATTTCCAGCAACCGTGGATTGCCGCGCTCGAGCGGCTGCTGCGGCCGGGCGGCGCCTGGTGGTGGCTCGAAGACCCGCTGCAGAATCTATACATGCGCGAGCCGGTCTCGTTGCCCGGCTGGACCACGCTCAAAGAAACCACCAATTACCGCAGTCCGCGCGACATTCTCGACTATGTGCGTGACGTGCTGGGCGCGTCGGTGCCGCTCGCCGCGGCGCTTGCGTCGGGCAGTCCGTTCGACGGCTCGGAGGTGTCGGTGTCGGTCTACGACGAAGCGCAGGGCGCCCAAAGCAGTATCGACGCAACCAAGCGCGCAATCACGCAGGCCCTATCGCTCGGTTTTCGCAAGCAGGACATCGCGGTGCTGTCGTTCCGCGGCCGCGAAAGCTCGGCGATGAGCGCGCTCGATCATCTCGGACCGCATCGGCTGCGCAGCTTCACCGGCAAGTACGATCTGTTCGGCAACCCGGAGTATCGCGAAGGCGACGTGCTGTTCGAATCGATCTACCGCTTCAAGGGGCAGGCGGCGCCGTGCGTGATCTTCACCGAGATCGACTTCGAGACCTTCGACGAACGCATCGCGCGCAAGCTGTTCGTCGGCGCGACGCGCGCGACGATGAAGCTGATCGTCGTCGCGTCGCAGCGGGCCGCACGGCATTTGCAACTGCGCGAGCGCAAGGAGACGTAGCGGTGGCGCGCCGGCGCTGCGTCCGCTCAGATCGCTGCGCTCAACTCCACGCCCTTGCGCTCACCAGCATGCCGGTGCGCGTCAGCGCATCCCACCAGATCACGCGCAGCAACGGCGCCTGCTGCGCGATCAGCAGCGCCTGCACCGGATCGCTTTCGACGAAGTGCGTGACACCCGCTCGTAGCGCCGCGCTCGCCTTGTGCGCGGCCGCGCCGGCGGGGCTGTCGTCGTGCAGGCCGGGCGCGCGCATCACCAGTTGCAGGTGAGCGAAGCCGTGGCGCGCGAGCCACGCTTCGGTGCGCGCGCGATCCATTTCCGGGCGGCCCGTGACGATCGTGAGCACGTGCCGCAGGTCGATGCCGGGCAGTACCTCGAAGGGCAGCAGCGCGTCGCGCTCGGCGAGCGCGGCGGCGAGATCTTCGTCGTAGCGCGCGAGCGGTACGTCGGGCAGCAGAATGCCGTCGAGGTCGATCGCATATGCCGCGTATTCGTGGTCGTTGGCCATCGCGGCCGCGGCGCCGGCTTCGACGCGTGCCCAGTCGTCGCGGTAGCGCTCGGTGTACGCCTGGCGCTCCCATGGAAAGAGGGTGAAGTAGCCGCGCGCGTCGATCGCGTAGTCGGGCTGCACGCGGCTCAGATCATCGACCGCGCCGGTCAGCGTTTTGACCACGAGCCCATGCCGCTGCAGAAACGCGATGCAATCGACGAGCGTGAAACCGCGCCCTGCGATGTCCTCGCACAACAGCACCTTCGATCCCGCGGGCGGGATCGGCAGCGTCGAATCCCATGCGACCGCGCGCGCCTGGCGGTCGTAGCGCAGGAACGCGACCGGCGCGCCGACCGCGTGCGACACCATCAGCGCGAGCGGTGCGCCGCCGCGCAGAATGCCCAAGGCCATCGTGAAACGCTCGGCGAGCAGCGTGGGCTGCAGCGATTCGATCCAGTGATCGAGCTGTTCGTATGTCAGAGGCAGGACCGGCTTGTTCATGACTGTCGAGGCGCCGTGGCGCGATGCAAGGCAATGGTTCGCGGGATGCGCTTCCGGCGCGACTGACGCGCTGGCGCGGCACTGCGGCTAGCCCGCTTTTGAGACAGCGGATTTTGGCGATATTATGCATGCGGGTCAAAGGTCGCGCGTCGGGGTCGCGCGCGTTTGACGGCACGGCACGGCGTAATACTTCGCGTGCAATGAGATCGGCTGGGCGTGTCGCCGCCGGCGCTCCGGCGAATCAACGAAAACGGATAAAAAAACGAAATGGCCAACGTGATTGCAACGCCGCGCAATGCGAGCGGCGGAACTGGTGTGCCCTGGCCGAGGCGCCGGCTGACGCTGCTGGCTGGGCTGGTCGTCGGGTTGGCCGTCTGTTGCGCGTACGCGCAGCCGAGCGCACGGCCGTTGCCGGCGCTATCGCTCGACGTAGAGGGCAAGATCGCCAACACCAACGACGCCGCGCATCGCACTTATCACTTTAGCGAGGCCCAACTGCTCGCGCTGCCCGCGCATACGATCACGACCTCGACCACCTGGACGCCACGCTCGACGTTCACCGGCCCTCGGCTCGCCGACATCCTGAAGGCTGTCGGCGCGCACGGCACGGAAATCGAGTTCCGCACGTTCGACGACTACACCTACAGCGTGCCGGTAACGGACTGCGAACGCTACGGCGTAATCGTCGCGTACAGCATGAACGGCCAGCGCCTGAAACTTAGCGACTTCGGGCCGCTGTTCCTGATCTACCCGCGCGACGCTTTTCCGGATGAACTGACTGGCGCGGTCGGCGACTCGAAATTCATATGGCAGATCAAGGCCCTCATCGTCAAATAGCGCGCCGTCCGTGGCGGCGCGTGTTGTACGTGCTGATCTGGCTAACGGCGCTCGCGGCGCCCGTCGGCGCGATCGGCTATCTCCTGTATGCGAACCTGTTGAATCCGCGCGCGACCGAGCAGTTGACCGGCACCTACGACGGTTTTTACTGGGACGCCGCGCAACTGCAGATTGCGTACGCGCGCTTCGAGAACCAGCTGCTGCTGTACGAGTCCGGTGCCGACGACGACTATCAGCGGCTGCTGCTGCGCTTCCAGCTGCTGCAATCGAAGCTGCGCGTCATGGCCGGCTCGACGCAGCGGCTCGCGTCGCGGCTCGCTTTACTGCAGCGGCAGCTCGACGAAATCAACGCGCTCGAGAATGTGCTCGACGACATCCAGCCCGAGCTCGACGTACTGCCGCGCGAGCGTGCCCGTGCCGTGCGGATCGACGCGCAGCTGCGCCAGCACTGGAGCGAGGTCAACGATCTCGCGCTGTCGCGCCGCTTCGCCGATGTCGCCGATCGCGAGGCGATGAACCGCGACTTCATCGACAAGCGCCGCATGCTGTTCGCGGGCGGTCTGTTGCTGCTGTTGCTGTCGGCCGCAGCGACGCTGCTATTGGTGCTTAACGGCCGACGCCGCACGCGGCTCATGCGTCAGCAACGCGCGGCGCTGGAAGCCGAGCATCAGGCGAGCCGCGCGGCGCGCGAGGCGAGCCTCGCGAAGGACGCGTTTCTCGGCATGATCAGCCACGAGCTGCGCACGCCGTTGCATGCGATCGTGTCGTCGGTCGAACTGCTCGGCTTCAACTATCACTCGGAGGCCGACCGCAAGGTGATTCAGCGGCTCGAAACCGCGGCGCGCCATCTCGAAGCGCAAATGAAGGATCTGACCGATTACGCGCGCCTGGGCGCCGGCAAGCTCGAACTGCGGCACCAGCATTTCGAGCCGCGCGAACTGCTGGCATCGATCGTCGATGAACACACGGGGTTCGCCGGAGTGCGCGGGCTCAAGCTCGAAAGCGAGGCGAGCGGCGTGAGCGGGCTCGTCGAGTCGGACCCGCACCGCATCCGGCAGATCGTCAACAACCTCGTCACCAACGCGATCCGCTACACCGAGACCGGCACGGTGCGCGTCGAATTGCGGCAGCAGCCGGCGCTGCTGGTTTTCGTCGTCAGCGATACCGGGCCGGGCGTGCCGTCTGCGCAGATCCCGCTGATCTTCGAGGAGTTCACGCAGCTCGACGCGTCGCGCGCGCGCCGCTTCGAAGGCGCGGGCATGGGGCTCGCGATCGTGCAGGGGCTGGTGAAGCTGTTTGGCGGCACCGTCGATGTCGCGAGCACGGTCGGGGAGGGCACCACGTTCACGGTGACGATTCCGGTCGCGCCGGTCGCGACCGTCGAACCGGCCGACGTCGCGGCGCAAGCCGAGCCGGGCAGCGCGCGGCCGTGCGTGCTGATCATCGACGATAACCGACTGATCCGCGAGTCGCTCAGCGAAATGATCGCGCACATGGGCTACGACTCGCTGGCACTCGGCAATGCCGACGACGCGCTCGCGTGGCTCGATACACACCGCTGCGAAGTGGTGCTGCTCGATCTGCACATGCCGGAGCGCGACGGCTACACGTTTCTCGAAGACTTCGCGACGCGCGGCGGACCGTCGGCGGGCGTGCCGGTGATCGTGGTCAGCGCGTACGCGCCGGAGGTCGCGCGCAATGGTGCCCATGGCGCGACTGGCGCGCCGTCGGTGTTCGAGGCGCTGTTAAAGCCAGTCCATTACGAGGATCTGAAGCATGCGCTGCAGCGGGCGCTGGCCGCGCATCAGGCGTGAAGGCGTGAGGGCGTAGCGCCGCACACAGGGCGCATCGGCGCCGCGGTTCAAGGCCGATTCAGCCGCTTCGACAGATCGGCGACCAGAATCGCCATGCGCGCGGGCTTCTCGTAGCACGCGACGTCGTAATCGCGGATCACCTCGCTGATCTCGGATTCGCTGGCCTTGCCGGTCAGCAGCTCGCCGGTCAGCACGAAGATCGGTGCGTCCGGATTCTCCGACGCGCGCACCGCGCGAATCGCGGCCGCCGCGGTCTGCGCGCCGAACAGCCAATCGATGATGACGCCGTCGAACACCTGCGTCTGCAACTGTTCGCTGAAGGCCGCGAGGCCATAGATCGCGACCGCCGTGAAGCCGCTACGCTCCAGATAGTCGCGCAGGTTGTCGGCGCTTGCGCGATCGTCGTCGACCACCGCGATGGCGGGCTTGTCGGTTTCGGCGCGGCGCGGATAGATCTCGATCTTGTGGACTTCGTACGCGCTCTGATACAGCGCGCCATCATGACGCGCGACGCGCCATTGACCGAGCCGCGAATACGCGACGAACTCCGGACGGCTACCCGGTTCGAGCGCGGCGCCGACCCATGCGGTGCAGGCGATTTCGGTCGCGCCGACGCAGAACACCGCCTCCTGGGCGATCGCGCCGACGACGCCCGGATCGAGCGACTGCGCGCCGAACAGCTGCGCCGCAGGTTCGTCGAATACCTCGGCGACTTTCTTGATCTGCGACAGAGTCCACGGACTGTTGCCGCGCAGTTTGCGGTGCCCCTGAGAAAAACTCAGATCGAGGATGCGGCATAGCTCGGTGGTTTGCTGGCGCTTGCCGATTCCGTGCCGGCTCATCAACTCGCGCACGCGCTCGGCAACCGCGAGGGAGTCGGGTGAGTGTGTTTCGTTCGCCATGCTGCGTGAAAATCCGCCGGGTTAATAGGTACAAGTGAAGCGCGTTCGACAGGAGCAGGCCGACCTTGCCCATGCAAGGCGCATGAATCGGCGACGCGGGACCGCAAATGTACCTCAAAAATCCACAATTTATGATTTTGTCAGACCGCCCGCGAAGTCGCTAATGCCAGCGACGCAACGGCCGTGCCGATGCATTCTGATGCGTTACGCATCAAAAGCATTTTACCGGTGAAACGGTGACGAAACTTTAGGGAATCCACGAATGAGGACTGCGCAGCACGAGAACTCGGGCTGCATGCCGCGAAGCGCGGGCGCTCCGCCTTCAGCTTGCCGGCATCGTGTCGAGCCGGGCCGCCGAATTGTGAAGTCCTTTGAAAATCCGCTCGGCGACCTTGCCCGGAAAGCGCTCGGGCAACTCCGCCGAGACCCGCTCGATCACACCGGGCGTCTGTTCGATCAGGCGCTGGATCAGCGGCTCGGCGTCGGCGCCATATGAGCACTTCAACGCCATCGCGTTGAAGTGACGCCGCTGCACGTCGCGAAACGCATCGTGCTTGCTGCGCGACCACAGACCCATCGCAAGCCGCGCCTTGTACCAGGACCACTGGTTCGGGCCATTGCCTTCGACCGGCCAGATCGACATCACGTCGTAGAGCGGCGTCAGACGGTACTGGCCACCCGCGAGCAGGCGGATGCTGAAGTTCTTCGCGTGGCCGTCCGGCGCGGCCAGCATCCAGAACAGGATCTGGCTCGCGAGCAGGGTCTCGATGTCCTGCCGCGCGTCGACCGATTGCTGGAGAACCCGCGCAAGGTCGAGCACGCCGGGGCCGCCCTCGTTTTCGTACTTGCGATGCGACGGCACGCCGTACACCTGGCAGAAATCTTCCTGCGGCAGACGCAGCAGCCATGTGCCGCTCGAATGCATCTGCCGGTCGAAGCGTTCGACGGCGAGCACGCGCTGCTTGCCGAACCTGAGCACCTCGGCGTTCGCGACGGGCAGGCCGAACGCGCGCAGAATCCGCAGACACAGCCACTCGTTTTCGACCGAGGTGCTGAGATCGGCGAGCCGGTTGCCAACCAGCCCGAGCGGCAGCTTGAAGATGTGCGTGGTCGGCGTCGCGCCGAGCGGCCGCTGCCATCGCCCGTGGTGCCACAGCAGCGCGGTTTTCTCCTGCGCGCCGGCGAGCGAGATGCGGAAGCCGTCGGCCTCGTCGGGCGCGCCGAGCGGCGGTTTGCCGACCGTTTGCGCGAGCAGCGCCTCGATTTCGTCGTCGGACAGCGGCGTGCCTTCGATCCGCTGGACCCCGGCCGGCGCGTCGTCTTCGGCGAGCAGTTGGACCGCGCCGACGCAGTCGCGGCCGATTGCCTGCAGCAGGTCGAACGCTTCGAGCGTTTCGGTCCGGTAGCGCTGCGCGATGCGTTTGCGGATGACGTCGCTGTCAGGCAGCAGGTTGTCGAAGTAGTTCAGCACCCGCGGTCCTTTATGCGTCATGTTGCCGGGCGTGAACGGCAGCGACAGCGACAGCGGACGTCCCGCGGCCGACGCGATCCACGCGGCGTCGTAGGAAAATTCCATCGGGCCGCGGGCGGGCAGCCGCCAGAGCCCGACGCGCTCGCCGTTGGCCCACACCGACAAGGCCTTCGAAGCGGTTTGCCGGGCCATCTCACCACTCCACGTTCGGCGCCGGCAATGCGCCCGGCTGATTTTTGTCGCGCAACTGCAGTTGCAGGCCGTAGGCGCCGCACAAAGCCAGCAGCTGTGTGATCGTGAGCCCGCTCGCGTCGGTCTCGAGCGCGGAAATGCGGCTTTGGCTCACGCCGACGCGCGCGGCCGCCTCGATCTGCGTGAGGCCGGCCTGGCGGCGGCTGGCCGCCAGCAGCTGCGCGAGTTGGTCCGACGTGGCGATCAGGTGGAGCATGACGGATTATCTGTGGGGCGAATAAACGCAATTTATGCGTTACGCGAATATTTGTCAAATATTTGCATGACGGATAAATGCCGAGTATTCGTGCGACGCATAATTGCGGACAACGGCTCACGCTGCGAAGATGACGCCCACGTCTGCAACCCGCCCACCCAATGACCACGACCTATCCGCTGCACTCCACCTTCACTCGCGCCGATCAGTCATTCCCCGCCCGCGCCGACGTCGTGATCGCCGGTGCTGGCATCATGGGCTGCGCGGCCGCTTATTATCTGGCGCGACATGGCCTCTCGGTCGTGGTGCTCGACAAGTCGCGGATCGCCGGGCAGCAGTCGTCGCGCGCGTGGGGTTTCGTGCGTCAGCAGGGTCGCGAAGCCGCCGAGGTGCCGCTGATGATGGCGAGCATTCCAATGTGGAAAGAACTCGAGCGTCAGCTGAACTTCGATCTCGAATGGCGCCAGGGCGGCTGCCTGTATGTCGCCAGCCGCGATGAGGAGTGGACGTCCTTCCAGCAATGGATCGATGTCGCGCGTCAGTACGGCCTCGATACGCGTACGCTCGACCGTGGGCAGATCGACGCCGTCGTGACCGGTATGCAGGGTCCCGCGCTCGGCGGCCTGTACACGCCGAGCGATGGTCAGGCCGAGCCGCGCCGGGTCGCCGCCGCCTTCGCGGCACGCGCCGCCGAAGCCGGCGCGCTGTTTTTCGAGGGCTGCGGCGTGGTCGGCGTCGAACGCGCGGGCGGCGCGATCGCTGGCGTGGTCACCGAGCGCGGCACGATTCGTACCTCCCGCTTCGTCTGCGTGGCCGGTGCCAGTAGCTGGCGGCTGCTCAGGACGCTGGGCCTGGAACTCCCGCAACAGGCCGTGCGCGGCACCTGCATGCGCACCAATCCGCTGCCGCCGGTCACGGCGTCGACGTTCTGGGGCCACGGCCTCGGCATCCGGCAGCGCGCGAGCGGCGCGATCAATCTCGCCGACGACATGCAAGTCGACGTCGACATGACGCTCGGTCATGTCCGCGCCCTCAAATGGTTTCTGCCGGAACTCTGGACGCAGCGCGAGAAGTTCAGCTTCCATCTGAACGGCGCTTGTCTGCGGGATCTGCGTGAGCGTTTGCCGGGCGGCGTGCCCGACGCCGAACGCGTGCTACATCCGCGCGACCCGCATCCTCAGCCGAACGCGCGCCACGCGCCGCGCGCGCTGAAAAAGCTGCGCGCGCTGTTTCCGGCGTTGCGCGACGCACAGGTGGTCGAGTCGTGGGCCGGGCTCATCGACGTATTACCCGACGGCATTCCGGTGATCGATGCGCCGCCGCAGGTGCCCGGCCTGACCATCGCGACCGGCTTTTGCGGTCACGGTTTTGCGATGGGGCCGATCGTCGGCAAGCTGCTCGCTGAATTCAACGATGGCGGCGAACCGTCGCTCGATCTGTCGGCGTTCCGCTTGCAGCGTTTCTTCGACGGTACGATGAAGCGGCCGCGCAGCATGCTGTAACCGCGTGCAACCCAACACGACACATGCCACTGATGACCGAACCCGTTCTCCGCCACGCCGACGTTCCGTACTACACGCAATGGGGTAGCCCCGAGTGGGTGCGCGACATCGTCGAACAGCAGCGCGACCCGTGCGAAGACCCGCACTGGCAGCGCAGCGGTTTTGCCGACCCCGAGCGCTATCGCTTCTGGGCGCAACGGCTGTGCGGGCTGACCTGCCTCGAATCGGCGCTCGACTACTGGGGCATCGATCACGCGTCGCGCGCCGCGTTGCTCGACGACGCGCTGCGCCACGACGTGTACCGGCTGCGCGACGATGGCGGCGTCGACGGTCTGATCTACCGGCCGTTCGCCGACTGGGCGGGCGCCGCGTTCGGCCTGGAGATCGACGTGCTGCCGCAGGCTTCGCTCGAGGAGATCGCGGCGCGGCTCGACCCCGACACGCTCGCGATCGTGTCGGTGAGCCCCGAGATCCGCTATCCGGCGCGGCCGAACCGGCGGCGAGGAGGGCATCTGATTCTGCTTCACGGCCGGGATCGCGACGGCGTGTGGTTTCACAATCCATCGGGCGTCGCGCCGTATCAGGCCGACGTGTACCTGCCGTTCGCGACGATGTCGCGATTCTATGCGGGGCGGGGGATGACGGTCGGCAGCGGCAGGAACGGCGACAAAAGTCGCGGCAAAAACGGCGCGCAGTAGAACGGCACACGACTGGCCAATTTATTTGCGCTCGGTTACGGTGACGCGATGACCAACCGATCCGGCATTGGACCGTCCCTCTCATGACCCATCCGAGCACGCGAATCTTCGACGCCGCCGCCACCGCGCGGCTGATGCCTTACGCAGCGCTTGTCGACGCATTGAGGCGCGCCAGCATCGACTACGCGCAAGCGCGCATCGTGAGCCCCGAGCGGCTCGTGGTGCCGTTGAACGCCGGCGGCATCATGCTGTCGATGCCCGCCACCGCGCCCGATCTCGCAATCCACAAGCTCGTCAACGTGTGCGCGAGCAACGGCGCGCGCCATCTGCCGACGATCCACGGCCAGGTCATGGCCTTCGATGCCGATACCGGCGAGACGCTGTTCGTCCTCGACGGTCCGACCGTGACGGGCCGCCGCACCGCGGCGATGTCGATGCTCGGCATTGCGACGTTCGCCGGGCGCATGCCGCGCGAATTTCTGCTGATCGGCACCGGCACGCAGGCGCTCAATCATCTGGAGGCGATCGGCGAACTGTTTCCCGACGCGTGCGTATGGGTCAAGGGCAGCGCGCCCGCGCGCGCCGACGCATTCTGCGCGGCGCAGCGTGGCAAGGTGCGCGAGTTGCGGCCGCTCACACAAGCGGGCGCGACGATTCCCGCTTCGGTCGAGGTCGTGATCGCCTTGACCACGAGCACACAGCCGGTCTATGACGAGCCGGCGCATGCCGAGCGACTCGTGATCGGCGTCGGCGCGTTCACGCCACAGATGGTCGAGATCGGCGCGACGACGATCGCCGGCAGCGCGCTGTTCGTCGACGACGCGGCCGGCGCGAAGCACGAGGCCGGCGATTTCATCCAGGCCGGCGTCGACTGGGCGCGGGTGGGGGGGATCGCCGCGGTGCTGGATCAGACGCAGCGCGCACCGGCGGGCCCGGTGGTGTTCAAGAGCGTCGGCTGCGCGGCGTGGGATCTGGCCGCGTGCCGGGTCGCACACGACGCGCTGGCGCGGGGCTGACCGCCAGCGGCCCGGCCGGCAAAAATCGCGCAGGATATTCCCGCAAAAACAGCCGTTTGCCGCGCAAGGTGGCAACTTGCGCTAACCTGCGGCACATGTTGCCGTGCAAACTATCTCAAAACGTTGCACCATAGGCGTTTGCCGGAATAAGCGCCGTCGCGGACGTAAGCCCTAGCCCGTCCGCCGGCCGCCGATTCCTGATCGACGCCTTTTCCCTAGACGCTGCGACCGTGCCATGACGACCCAACAAGCTTCCGCCACACCCGACCTGCCGCTCGACATGATCATCTTCGGCGGCACCGGCGACCTGTCGTTCCGCAAGCTGCTGCCCGCGCTGTACATGGCGCATCTGCACGGCAACCTGCCGCCGGACAGCCGCATTCTGACGATTGGCCGCAAGCCCTGGTCGCGCGATGAATACATCAGCGAATTCATGGAGCAGAAGGCGAAGCCCTTCATCGAAAAGAAAGCGTTCGACGCGTCCGCCTGGGACAAATTCCTGGCGATTTTCGAGTACGTGCGGATGGACGTCGATGCGCCCGAGGACTACCTGCGCCTGAAGGAAGCGTCGCGCGACGGCGTGAACCGCGTGTTCTATCTGGCGACGTCGCCGGATCTGTTCACTCATATCTGCGATAACCTGGCGGCGGCCGGGCTCGTCGACGGCAATTCGCGCGTAGTGCTCGAAAAGCCGCTCGGCCATGACCTCGCGTCCGCGCAGGAGATCAACAACGCGGTCGGCAAGCATTTCGACGAAGCGCAGATCTACCGGATCGACCACTACCTCGGCAAGGAAACCGTGCAGAACCTGATGGTGCTGCGCTTCGGTAATCCGATTTTCGGGCCGCTGTGGCAGGCGCCTTACATCAAGAGCGTGCAGATCACGGTGGCCGAAACGGTCGGCGTGGGCAGCCGCGCCGGGTTCTACGACAAGACCGGCGCGCTGCGCGACATGGTGCAGAACCACCTGCTGCAACTGTTGTGCATCGTCGCGATGGAGCCGCCGGTGTCGCTCGATCCCGACGCGGTGCGCGACGAAAAACTGAAAGTGCTGCGCTCACTGCGGCCGATGACGCCCGAGGACATCGCGCGCGACACGGTGCGCGGCCAGTACACTGCGGGCGCCGTCGATGGCGAGGCGGTCAAGGGCTACCTCGAGGAAGACAACGTGCCGGCGGGCAGCCGCGCCGAAACCTTCGTCGCGTTGCGCGCGCGGATCAACAACTGGCGCTGGGCCAACGTGCCGTTCTTCCTGCGCACCGGCAAGCGGATGCAGAAGAAGCTGTCGGAGATCGTCATCGAATTCTCCGATCTGCCGTTCTCGATCATCCCGAGCGGTGGGCGCACGTACGGCAATCGTCTGGTGATCCAGTTGCAGCCGGAAGAGTCGATCCAGTTGCAGGTGCTCGCGAAAGAGCCGGGCAGCGGCATGCACATGCTGCCGGTGAGCCTGAACCTGGACCTGCAGCAGGCGTTCACCGAGCGTCGCGCGGAGGCCTATGAGCGTCTGCTGATCGACGTGATCCGCGGACGTCTGACGCACTTCATGCGCCGCGACGAACTCGAAGCGGCATGGGCGTGGGCCGAACCGATTCTCGACGGCTGGGCGAAGTCGGGCGAGCGGCCGCGCTCGTATTCGGCGGGCACGTTCGGGCCGGCGGCATCGACTGCGCTGATGACGCGGGAGAACGCCGTGTGGGCGGAGGAATCGCAGTAACGGGGTGTGAGACAGCGCGCTATTCGAGGCGGCTCGTGACGTTGCAGTGGCGTCGCGAGCCGCTTTTGCTTTCGCTGTCGTTTGCGCGTTGATTGTCAGTCAGCGTCACCCACCGACATTCCAAAGGAGGCATCGATGAGGCGAATTCTCCTGGCATTGATCTGGGCGGCAAGCGTGGCAACCACACTCAATTTCGCAGCTTGCGGCAGCAGCCGTCTCGATGCCCGGAGCGATCCGCCGAAGGTGATCATCGACAGCGACTACAACACGCTCGGCGACGACGGCCAGCTCGGCGTGATGGCCGCGCAATTGCAGGCGCAGGGTTCGCTGAAAGTGCTCGGCATTACCGTGGTGTCTGGCAATCAGTGGCTCAAGCAGGGTGTTGCCGATGCGCTGAAATCGGTCGAGCGGCTCGGCGTCGAACAACAGATCGGCGTGTATGCGGGCGCCAATTACGCGCTGTCGCACGACTTCGCGACGATCCAGCAGGAACTGAAGGCATTCCCCGGCGGTGATGGTTATATCGGCGCATGGAGCAAGCCGGAGCCAAAATCGGCGAGCGACCTCGTCGCGCCGCCGGACGGTTTCGCGACGCATACGAACATGCAGAGCCAGAGCGCGATCGACTTCATCGTCGAATCGGTCAAGCGCTATCCGGGCGAAGTGACGATCCTTGCGATCGGCCCGCTGACCAACATCGCGCTGGCCACGCGCGAGCATCCGGAGATCGTGCCGCTGATCAAGCAGATCATCTACATGGGCGGCGCGATCGACGTGCCGGGCAATACCACGCCCACCGCCGAGTTCAACTGGTGGTTCGATCCCGAAGCGGCGAAAACGGTCCTGCGTCTGCCGATCAAACAGACGGTGATTCCGCTCGACGTGACGGATACCGTGAAAATGGACAAGGCGCTGTACGACCGCGTCGCGCACGATCCGGCGAAGCAGACCATCATCACGCAACTGTTCAAGACGCTGAACGGCTATGGTTTCGACGGCAAGAACGGCTTCGAGACCAATTCGAACTACACGACGAACATCTGGGACACGCTGACGCTCGCGTATCTGATGCATCCGTCGTTCGCGACCGAGACCGTCGAGGAGTGGGTGAATGTGGACACGAGCTTCGGCGCCAACGATGGCAAGGCAAGGGGCTACACGAGTTCGCCGCCGCCGGGTTTGCAGAAGATGACCGTCGTCAAACGATTTGATAATCCGGCGTTTTTTGATTTCTACGTCGATCTGTTGACGCGGCCGGTACCGGTGCGGTTGCCGGACTAGTGAACGCGCGAGCGCCGTGCGCCCGCATCCGCTTCACGCGGGATGCAGGCCGCGCAGCAACTGACGCACGCGCGACATATCCTGCTCGACGTGCCCGGCCTTCTCGAACAGCTCCGCCAGCCAATCGACGAACGCGCGCACGCGCGGCGAGACGCGGCGGTTCTTCACATACGCGACCGAGACCGGCATCGGTACTGGTTTCCATTGCGGCAGCACTTCACACAGCAAGCCCGAATCGAGGTAGGGCTGCGCGGCGATGCGGGCAGGCTGGATCATGCCAAGTCCTTGCAGTCCGCAGGTCAGGTACGCCTGTTCGTCGCTGACCTGCACGAAGCCGTTGAGCTTGACCTTGCGCGCTTCGCCATCCACTTCGAAATCGAAGTCGCATTCGCGGCCGCTATGCGGCGACACGCAGTTGACCGCGACGTGCGCGCGAAGCCCGTCGAGATCGACGGGTGTGCCGTGGCGGGCCAGATAGACTGGACTCGCGCAGGTCACTTGATCGAGTGTGCCGAGTTGCCGCGCGACGAGATTGGAATCGGGCAATTCACCGAGCTGGATGCTGCAGTCGATTGCTTCCGAGACCATATCGACGGTGCGGTTGCTGACGCCGATTGCGAGATCGAGATTCGGATAACGGGCGTGGAAGTCGTCCAGCGACGGAAGCACGATTGCGCTGGCGACCGCGCTTGGCATTTCGATGCGTAGGCGGCCGGTCAGATTGTCGGTCGAATTCCGGATGCTGGCTTCCATTTCGTCGATGTCGGCCAGGATTTGCGCACAGCGTTCGTAGTAGGCGGCGCCTTCTGGCGTGATGCTCAGGCGGCGCGTCGTGCGGACCAGGAGCGCTGTGCCTAGCAGGGCTTCCAGGTTCTGGACGATCGTGGTCGCCGTTGCACGCGGGATGTTCAATGACTCCGCTGCGCGGGTGAAGCTGTTGGTGTCCACGATTCGGATGAATGTGCGCATTGCAGTTATTCTGTCGATCACTGGTTTGCTCCAAATGGGTTTCTTTTTTTTGCCTGTGGCTTTTTTGTCTTTGTTCTTTTTCGGTGTTGGCCTTTCCTTGTTGTCTTGTCGGTCTATTAGCGTTGCCCCTGTGCGGGGCGGCACCTACTTTCTTTGCTGCTGCAAAGAAAGTAGGCAAAGAAGACAGCTTTAAACCGCCAGCTCATAAGCGGGTCCCCTGGCTGGGAGGGGGTAGTGGTGCATCTGGAATCCGTGCTCCCGCACATTCCACGGCAGTGACAAAGCCGTCATCCCTCCCGCTGCGCACTGCGTGCGTCGCGGACGGGCATGCAGGGGAAACCCGCTGGTGCTTTTTATGTTGGTGGGGGCCATCGGCCACACCTTGGCGATGCGCCGAAAGACCGATGGTTTTTGTCCGGGGCGTCGGCGCGCGCAGCGCCGCCGGAGGTATGACTGCCTTGTCGCTAACGCCGAATGTGCGAGACCACAGATTCCAGATGCACCACTACGTGATGCAGACCGAGGGACCCGCTTAAGAATTTGCGGTGTAAAGCTGTCTTCTTTGCCTACTTTCTTTGCAGCAGCAAAGAAAGTAGGTGCCGCCCCGCACAGGGGCAACGCTAATAGACCGACAACAAATCAAGGAAAGGCCAACCCCCTAAGAACACAGAAAAAAAGCAAGGGCAAAAAAAACACAAACAACAAACAGAACCCGCGCCGCAGGCGCAAAAAAACGCCACCCGCCGCGCGGCGAAAAAAAGCACCATTACTTCCGCAACGAATCCATATCAACCACAAACCGATACTTCACATCGCTCCTGAGCATGCGCTCATAAGCCTCATTGATGTTCTGCATCGGAATCATTTCGATATCAGAAGTAATGCCATGCTCACCGCAGAAATCGAGCATCTCCTGCGTCTCGGCAATCCCCCCAATAAGAGAGCCCGCCAGCCGGCGTCGCTTAAAGATCAGGTTGAACACCTGCGGCGACGGATGATCGTGCTCCGGCGCGCCGACCAACGTCATCGTCGCATCCCGCTTGAGCAGATTCAAAAACGGATTCAGATCATGCTGCGCAGCCACCGTATTCAGAATGAAATCGAAGCTATTCACATGCGCTTCCATCTCCTGCGGATTCTTCGACACGACCACTTCATGCGCCCCAAGCCGCTTCGCATCCTCGATCTTCGACGGCGACGTCGTGAACAGCACGACGTGCGCGCCCATCGCCCGCGCCAGCTTCACGCCCATATGGCCGAGACCGCCGAGGCCGACAATGCCGACCTTCTTGCCCGGACCCGCGCCCCACGTGCGCAGCGGCGAATACGTGGTGATGCCCGCGCACAGCAACGGTGCGACACCCGCGGGGTCGAGATTCTGCGGCACGCGCAGCGTGAAAGCCTCATCGACGACCAGTTGCGTCGAATAGCCGCCGTACGTGACCTGCCCGTCGACGCGATCGACACCGTTATACGTGCCCACCCAACCGTTTTCGCAATACTGCTCGAGACCTTCCGCGCAACTCGCACAAGTGCGACAAGAATCGACCAGACAGCCCACCGCGACGAGTTCGCCGACCTTGTACTTCGTCACGTTCGGACCGACCGCGGTCACGCGGCCCACGATCTCGTGGCCCGGCACCACCGGGTAAATCGTGTTCTTCCATTCGTTGCGCGCCTGATGCAGGTCGGAGTGGCATACGCCGCAGTACAGCACTTCCATCTGCACATCATGGGCGCGCGGCGCACGGCGCTGGATTTCGAACGGGGCGAGCGGCGTGGTGGCGTCGGTCGCTGCATAGGCATACGTCGTGGTCATGGGTAGCTCCAGCAAAAAGGGTGATGGCGCAACCTGCGACGCGCCGGCGATCCGCAACACGAGGTTGCGAATGCGGCGGGCCGCAGCATGAACCGGGATCGGGGCGCAAGCGCCGTGGCCGCCGTTGGCAAGCTGCGGCTCATGGCGGTCGATGACCGTGCACGCTGCGCGCGGCGAAAAGGCGATCCGGCAGGGTTCCCATGTTAGGAGCCCAGCACCGCTGGGGGAATACCTGATCGTCTTGAAGGTTTGCCTAAAACTCCGGAGGGGCAGCGCGGTAGGCTGTTTGATGCTAAATTTCAAGCACTATTCTCTTGACCGTCACCCTATCGTCATGTCCACCCAAGCTGTCGGTTCCGCTACGGACCACCCCGCGCAACGCCGCGTGCTGGAACTGTTCAATCTCCTCGCGCCGCATGCCGGCATGACGCGCTCGAGCCTCGAAGGCGTCAGCTTCCTGCGCGCGAATCGTCCGATGCCGCGTATGCCAGTCATGTACGAGCCGAGCATCGTGATCGTCTGTCAGGGACGCAAGCGTGGCTATCTTGGCGATCAGGTGTTCCAGTACGACGCGCAGCAGTATCTGGTGCTGTCGGTGCCGCTGCCGTTCGAATGCGAGACCGAGGCGAGCGAACAGGAGCCGTTTCTCGGCATCTCCGTGCGCGTCGATCTGACGATGGTCGCCGAGCTGCTGATGGCACTCAACGAAACTCAGGCCATCGGGCAGCACGAACCGGCTGGCATCTACTCGACGCCGCTCGATTCCGCACTGAGCAGCGCTGTGCAGCGTCTGATGGAAGCGCTCGCGTCGCCGCTCGACGCGCAAATCCTTGCACCCGGCATCGTGCGAGAAATCTGTTATCGCGTGCTGACCGGCGAGCAGGGCGGCGCGATTCGCGCGGCGCTCACGCACCAGAATCACTTCGGCCGCATCGCGAAGGCGCTGCGGCGCATTCATGGCGACTACCACGCGTCGCTCGACGTCGATACGCTCGCGGCCGAAGCCGGCATGAGCCTCGCGGTGTTTCATGCGCAGTTCAAGGCGGTCACCGCGACCTCGCCGATGCAGTACGTGAAGACCACGCGCCTGCATCACGCGCGTCTGTTGATGGTGCAGGATGGCTTGAATGCGGGTGCGGCTGCCGCGCGGGTCGGGTACGAGAGCGCGTCGCAGTTTAGCCGCGAGTTCAAGCGGCTGTTCGGCCTGAGTCCCGTCGACGAGGTCAAGCGCATGCGCATCGCTCACGATGCGCCGCCGCCACGCGTACCCAAGCCGGTGCCGCGTTACGTCACCGCGGTCTAAAGCCCGCTGAACCAGTTGTAGCCCTGATCTTCCCAGTAGCCGCCCGGATTCGTGTTCGTCACGAAGATCGCGGCAATATGCTTCGGGTTCTTGAAGCCGAGCTTGGTCGGTACGCGCAGCTTCAGCGGATACCCGTATTTGGCCGGCAGCGGCGCGTTGCGGAAATCGAGCGTCAATTGCGTTTGCGGATGCAGCGCGGTCGCCATGTCGAGGCTCGAGTAGTAGCGGTCCGCGCATTTGAAGCCTACGTAGCGCGCGCTCAGATCGGCGCCGATCCGTTCGAGGAACGTGCGAAACGGCACGCCGCTCCATTGTCCGATCGCGCTCCATCCTTCGATGCACACGTGACGCGTGATCTGCGAGACCTGTGGCAACGCGCGCAACTGTTCGAGGCTCCAGCTGCGTTTGTCCGCGACGAGCCCGGATACCTCGAGCCGATAGGCCGAACCGTCGACGTCGGGCGCATCGAACTCGGCATAGAACGAGTTGAACGGAAATGGATCGGTGATATCGCGCGCCGAATAGGTCGGCGCGAGCTTGTTACGATCGAACAGCCACGCCTGCACGCGATCGTTCCAGCGCGACATCGCCCATAGCACCTTGTCGACGGAATCGTTGTCCTGCAGGTTGCAGCCGGACAGCATCGCGAGCGCGCCGATCGATAGCGACGAGCGCAGGAATAAACGGCGTTGCAACTGTTCGATCCGCGGCCGGTGCTCCGCCAGCACGATGCGGGAGCGGCCCGCGTCTTCTGCACTGATGGGCGTATCGTGCGCCGTATCGTTTGATTGCGGGGCGCTCATGCGCGAGTCCTCTCGGATGCTTGATCGATGCGAGGCGCGCTCGGCCGCGCGCGTCCGGTGAACATCGGTGGCAACGTGCGCGGCACCAGCAGCACCAGCAGCAGATGCACGACGAGGAAGCCGACCACGCCGGCCATCGCGACGAAGTGCACGCGCCGGGCGAAATCGAAGCCGCCGAACAGCGCGCTCAGCCAGCAGAATTGCACCGGCTTCCAGATCGACAGTCCCGACGCCACCAGCAGCACGCCGAGCAGCAACACCAACAGATACAGCGCGCGCTGCACGGCGTTGTATCGGCCCGGCTGATGCGGCAGCCTGAAGCGCAACGCGAGCGCCGCATCGCGCGCCACGTCGCCGGGACGCACCGGCAGCAGCTTGCGATGCAAATGGCCGCTCGCCACGCCATACGCCAGATACAGCAGAGCGTTCGCGCACAGCAGCCACATCGCCGCGAAGTGCCATGCGATCGAGCCGCCGAGCCACCCGCCGAGCGTCGCCCATGCGGGAAACCGGAACGGAAAGATCGGCGACGCGTTATAGATCGCCCAGCCGCTCATCACCATGCAGACCATCGCGAACGCGTTGGTCCAATGCGTCAAGCGAACGACGAGAGGATGAACGATCAGAGATGCTTGCGATTGTGGCATTGGCTTGAAAGGCGAGGTGCGGAAGAAAGAACGGCGCGGCTTCACATCGGCGGTGTCACCCCGTGTTCGCCGGCCGAAATGAAATTCGCCGCCATCGAGCCGTCCGCCTCCTTGTGCGCAAACAGCACGACCTTCGTGCCGGGCGTGAGCAACGCGCGGCTACCCGGCTCCAGGCTGACGATCGGCACGTCCTGCGGAATCACGATCTTCTTCTCGCCATCCTTGTACTTCACCGTCATCGTGCGGCCGTTGCTGACCACCAGCGAGCCGACCGTGCCGTTCGTCATCGTGCTGTTCGCACCGAGATCCCACGGCCGATGACCTTCGCCCGAGCCGCGCATACTCGCCGGGAACACATGCACTTCGAGCGCCTTCAGCGTGCCGTCGGGCTGCGCAATCGCGGCGGTGCCGACGTAGCTGTCCGGCTTGATGTCACTGACGTTGGCGAGCGTGACGCCGCGAATCGGCGTGTCGGCGGCGAGCTTCACGTCGACGTCCTCGCCGCCGCGCGTGTGGACTTTGAGCAGATCGCCCGACAGCGACGTCACCGTGCCGCGCACGCCGGTCGGCGTCGCGTTCTGGGCCGAAGCGACGGGCATCGTCGCGAACAGCGCGGCGGCGAGGGCGGGGACGGCGAGGGCGCGCAGCGTTCGTGCGCGGGCTATCTTCATGCGGGTCTTCATGAGGCAACTCCAGGAAGGGATGCAGCGTGGTGAACGGTGCGCTCAGAGTAGGCTTGGCGTTGGCTCTTCAGCGTGACCGCAGCATGACAAAAACGTCATCAACGGCCTATGGCCGCGACGTAGAATGGCCGACGGGCGTGCCGCATGTTTTTCCAGGCGCTTTCATCAGGCGTTTTTTGCACGCGTGAGAGGCCTTCGGGTCCAGTCGCGCGCAGGAGCAGCGAGCATCATGAGCATCCTCGTCATCGAAGACGATCCGAAGACCGGCGATTATCTGAAGAAGGGCCTGCGCGAGAACGGCTACGCGGTCGACCTCGCGCGCACCGGCACGGACGGCCTGCATCTGGCGCTCGAGCACGACTACGAACTCGTGGTGCTCGACGTGATGCTGCCCGGCATCGACGGCTGGGAGATCATCCGGGCGTTGCGCGCGCGACGCGATCTGCGGGTGATTTTTCTGACCGCGCGCGATCAGGTCAGCGACCGCATTCGGGGTCTCGAACTCGGCGCCGACGATTATCTGGTCAAGCCGTTTTCGTTCGCCGAGCTGGTGCTGCGCATTCGTACGTTGCTGCGCCGTGGCGTGATCCGCGAGAGCGACGTGTTCGAAATCGCCGACCTCAAGCTCGACGTGCTGCGCCGCCGCGTCACACGCGAGGGCGTCGACATTGCGCTGACCAACAAGGAATTCATGCTGCTGCATCTGCTGGTGCGCCGCGAGGGCGAAGCGCTGTCGCGGTCGCAGATCGCATCGGAAGTGTGGGACATGAACTTCGATAGCGACACCAACGTGGTCGACGTGGCGATCAAGCGTCTGCGCGCGAAGCTCGATCACCCGTTCGAGAAGAAGCTGATCCACACCGTGCGCAGCATCGGCTACACGTTCGGCGACGGTGTATGAAGCTGTGGACCGAACGCTCGCTGATTGCGCGCACCACCTTGCTGTTTGCGCTGATTGCCTGCGCGGTGATCGGCTCGCTCGGCGCGTATTTCTATCATTCCGCCGAGGTCTCGCTGCAACGCCGCGCCGACGTCGTGCTGAGCGGGCGCGTCGAGCATTTCAGCCGCATCGTGCACGACCTCTATTCGGTTAGCGAATTAAAAAAGCGCCCGCTGCTGTTCGAGACGATGCTCGGCGCGGAAGAGGACGTGCTGCTGTTTCGCCGCCCGGGCGAAGCGCCGTTCGTCGACGTGAATCCGGGCAGGCTCGCGGTGCCTGAGTTGCCGGCCGGCCCGGCGGACGATCCGCCGCGCGCGGCCGACATCCGCCAGACGCGTCTGCCCGGCGGCGTGCCGGTGCATTGGGCGATCGCGACCGCGACAGCGCGCGAGGATGGCGCCCAGGTCGAAGTGATCGCCGGCCATCCGATGACGCATGAAATGCGCATGCTGGCCGAGTACCGCAACCGCATCCTGCTGGCGACGCTGACCGGCATGCTGGCCGCGACGCTGCTCGCTTACTGCGTGCTGCGCCGCGCGCTGCGACCGGTGCGCGAGATCGCCAGCCGCGCCGCGCAGATCAGCCCGACGAATCTGGCGGTGCGGCTCGACGACGAGGCGGCGCCCGTGGAACTGCGTCAACTCACCCACGCGTTCAATGCGATGCTCGATCGTCTCGCCGACGGCTATCAACGCCTGCAGCAGTTTTCCGCCGATCTCGCGCACGAGATTCGCACGCCGGTCGGCGCGCTGCTCGGCCAGACCCAGGTGGCGCTCGCGCAGCCGCGCGAAGCCGACGAATATCAGCAACTGCTCGAATCGAATCTCGAGGAATTGAACCGCCTGAGCCATATCGCGGAGAACATCCTGTTTCTCGCGCATGCGGATCATGCGGCGTTGTCGATCGAGCGGCAGCCGGTCGATCTGCATGGCGAGCTTGTCAGAATCGCCGACTATTTCGAAGGCCTGGCCGACGAACGCGGAATGCGTTTCGACGTCGACGCGGCGGGCATGGTATCGGCCAATCCGATGCTGTGCCGCCGCGCAATCAACAATCTGGTCGTCAACGCCGTGCGTTACGGCGCGGGCGACACGATCGTGCGCCTGCGCGGCGCGCAGGACCAGGCGGGCGCGCTTGTGACGGTGGAAAACGACGGCGAGCCGATCCCCGCCGCGCAGCTGGACCGGCTGTTCGACCGCTTCTATCGCGGCGACGCGGCGCGCAGCGCATTCACCGAATCGAATGGACTCGGGCTTGCGATCGTGAAGGCGATCATGCATCTGCATGGCGGCAGCGCACGCGTGGTGTGTCCGCTGCCGGGCGTCGTGCGTTTCGAGCTGCGCTTTCCGGCTGCGTGACTTGCCCCGCGCATCAAGTTCGGCGCCGCTAAGGCCGAGGCCGCCTATACTTTTCGAAACGCCTTAAAAGGACCGCTCGCTGCCGCACTCACAAGGAGTCGCATCATGGTCACGCTCGCTTTGTATGTCCGTCTGGAAGCCAAGCCCGGCAAGGAAAAGGAAGTCGAGGCGTTTCTGCTCGGCGGCCTTCCGCTCGTGGAGCAGGAACCGGGCACCGCCGCGTGGTTCGGTCTGAAGCTCGGTCCGTCGACGTACGGCATTTTCGACGCGTTCGACGACGAAGCCGGCCGCGACGCGCATCTGAACGGCAAGGTCGCTGCCGCGTTGATGGAGAAGGCGGGCGAGCTGTTCGCATCGCCACCGGCCATCGTCAAGCTGGACGTGCTGGCGGCCAAGCTGCCGGGCTGAACGCTGCGCGCTGCGCCGGCGCGTGGCGCCGCCCGTTGCGTTTCGGCGTGCGCGTTTCCTCGTCCATCAGCAGGTCGCGCCGCCCCGCAACGGCGAGGCCGTTGTCTGCTCTGCACATTTACCTAACCGGCGTCATTCAACGAAAGTACGCATCTTCCTGCAATTCATCGAAGCCCAGGACCATGCCGTGCTCTTCCGCCATTCGCAATCGGATTACGGAGAAACGTAAAACAGGTAATTTTTTCCGCGCAAACGTTTTACGTAATTCCCATAAAGCGACACTGGTTTCCATAAATAGTGGGATTCGCGCGACAATTGTTAAATTATGTCAGATATAGCCCGTGACGGCATGTTTAAGGCCGTAACAATTGAAAACTTATTGTCACTTCTAAAGAAATTGACCATAATTGCCGTAATCAAAACTATTCATTTCTAAATGGCCGCCAATACCAAATAGCGTTCGTTGAACGACAAGATTGGGTTGTTGCAAAACGGGGAATTCTTCTTCTTTGGTCAATTCGATTAATCGAATATGACCGCCGTATTTCAATACTTTTCCAATTGCTGTCACACAGTCGCCTGCTATTGCACGCGGCTGCGTGGATGCTCGCCCTCGCGTGACGCGACGCCTGCCATTGACCGGCTCACTGGGGTCCTGGGATTGCGCTCGCCGGAATCGGCTCGGGGTGGCCGCGGCCTCCGCCCGAGTCCGCTTCGGTAGTTCATGCGGTATGCACTTTACGTTACAAGCAAGGTACATCAGTTCATGCATAAACCTCACACCTGGTGCCGGATTAAAGCCGTCTCTCCGTGCAGCATCGCCTTGGTCGGAATTCTTGCCTCGTCGCATGCCCATGCACAAGCGCTCCCGAGCGCGGGTAGCCTGCTCAATCAACAGCAACAACTTGCGCAACCGCCGAAGCCGCAATCCACCACCCCGGCTGAACTCGGCCTGCCTGCCCAACCCGAGGCCGGCTTGCACGCGCAGGCCCCCGAGTTGAGCGTCCAGTTGCGCTCCATCAAGTTCAACGGCGATACCGATCTGGCGGCCAAAGAAGACTTGTCCGCATTGACGCAGCCCATGGTGGGGAAGACGCTCGGACATGCGGGCCTGCAGCAGCTGGCGGACACGCTCACCGAATATCTGCGCGGACGCGGCTACGTGCTGGCCCGCGCGTACCTGCCGCCGCAGGATCTGACCGAAGGCAATCTCATCGTTACGCTGGTCGCGGGGCGTCTGCAGTCGGGCGATCAGCGCATCAGCATCGCCGGCCGAACGCGCAGCAGCCACGAACGGCTGGCGTCGATTGCCGAAGCAGCGCTGCCGCAAGGCGTTCCGCTGAAAAAGGAAGACCTCGAGCGCGCGCTCCTGCTGATCAATGACCAGCCGGGCATCACTGCGCATGCGTCACTCGCCAAAGGCGACGAGCCCGGCACCAGCAAGTTGCTGGTGAACGCAACGCAAGGGCCTGTCGTGAGCGGTCAGCTATCCGTCGACAACTATGGCAATCGCAGCACCGGTACCGTGCGCGGCAATGCCATCCTGTCGCTCGCCGATCCGTTGCGCATTGGCGACCAGCTGACGCTGGGGCTCAGCAAGACCAGCGGTAGCGAGGTCGCTAATCTGGGCTACAGCGTGCCGCTCACTGCAAGTGGCTTGCATCTGCTGATGGGCGGCTCATATCTGCACTACAGGGTGAATCAGGACACCTACAGTGCGCTCGATCTGTCGGGTGACGCCGTGGTCGGATCGGTCGGCCTCGACTATCCGCTGATTCGCAGCCGAACGCAGAACCTCAATGCGACCGCGTTGTACGAGCACAAACAGCTCAGGGACAACGGACTCGGCACCAACCTGAGCAAACGCAAACTGGACGACGCCACCTTGGCGCTCGCAGGCAACCGTTTCGATGGACTCGGTGCGGGCGGGGTGGTGGAGGGGCGTGTCGCGTTGACCGTGGGACACGCGAATCTGTCAGGCAATGCAGAAGATGCGGCGGCAGACGCCATGAGCGCACGCGCCGCCGGCAACTACGCGAAGCTGGTGCTGAACCTGTCGCGTCTGCAGACGCTCGACAAGGACTGGAGCCTTTACGCCGGTGTGGCCGCGCAGCTTGCCAACCAGAACCTGGACAGCTCCGAGAAATTCCTGCTGGGCGGACCGACCGGCGTGCGCGGCTATCCGGTGGGCGAGGCAGCCGGCGACGAAGGCTGGCTGAGCACGCTCGAACTGCGCCGCTACATCGATGTGGGACTTCCTGCCGTCAAGGTGCAGGCGCTGGCGTTCTTCGACGCAGGTCAGATCTCTCTGCATCACCGGCCTTGGGCGGGTTCGACGCCCAATGCAGACAACACCAACAGCTATTGGCTCACCTCCGCGGGGCTTGGCGTGAACGCGTGGAGCGGCCGCTGGAACGTACACGGGGCCGTCGCTCGCACGATCGGCCGCAATCCGGGCAGCAGCCCGACTGGTGCAAACGCCGACGGGCTCGCCACTGACTGGCGCGCGTGGATACAGGTTGGTATGGCGTTCTAACGAATCATAAAAGATAGGACTTCCACATGAAACGCGCATCACTCAATCACGTATATCGCCTCGTCTGGAGCGCATCGTCGGACGCCTGGGTGGCCGTAGCCGAGAACGCATCAGCGCGCGGCAAGGGCAGCCGGGCCAGCCGGCAACTCACGGCCGCCTTGCTGGCCGTGGCCGTCGGCTCGGCCGCCAGCGCAGCCTGGGCTGGCGGACCGCTGCCAAGCGGCGGCGCCATTACCGCTGGCAGCGGCAACATTGCCCAGGCGGGCACGCAAATGGTCGTCACCCAGACCAGCGGTCGGATGGTCACGAACTGGCGCAGCTTTGACGTCGGCAGCAATGCCAGCGTCCAGTTCGTGCAGCCGGGCCGGGATAGCGTCGCGCTGAACCGCGTCGTGGGCGGCGGCGGCCCCAGCCAGATCCTCGGCAAATTGAGCGGGAACGGCCAGGTGTGGCTGGTCAATCCGGGCGGCGTGATGATCGGCAAAGGCGCGCAGATCAATGTGGGCGGGCTCGTCGCGTCGTCGCTCAATATCAGCGACGATGATTTCCTCGCCGGCAAAGCACGTTTCACCGGCGGCGCGACAGGCGGGGCCGTGATCAACCAGGGCAACATCACGGCCTCAGGCGGCGTGGTGGCGCTGATCGGGCCGCAGGTCAGCAGCAGCGGCACGATCAGCACGCCGAACGGCAGCGTGGCGATGGCAGCGGGCGATGCGGTCAGCCTCGATTTCGACGGCGATGGGCTCGTTAGCGTCAACGTCGACCGTGGGGTGCTGAACGCGCTCGTGCGTAACGACGGCAAGATCTCTGCCGATGGCGGTAGCGTGGTGCTCAGCGCCCGGGCGGCAGATGCAGCCGTCAGCAGTGTCGTCAACAACACCGGCGTCATCGAGGCGAAGAGTCTCGAGTCGCGCAATGGCCGCATCGTGCTCGACAACGACACCGCGAACGGTACGACCGCCGTTTCCGGAACGCTCGATGTCTCGTCCGCGAGCGGGTCCGGTGGCAACATCGTCGTTGCGGGGACCGACATCGCCGTCAACGGCGCGACGCTTAACGCGAGCGGAGCGACCGGCGGCGGCACCGTGAAGGTCGGCGGCGGTCTCAAAGGCGAAGACGCCAGCGTTGGCAACGCTCACTCGGTCACCACGGGCGGGGACGTGAACGTCTACGCCGACGCCACCAACACCGGCAATGGCGGAACGGTCACGTTCTGGTCGGATGGCAACAACGATTTCGCCGGCAACATTTTCATCCGCGGCGGCGCCAACGGCGGGGACGGCGGCCTCGCGGAAGTATCGGGCAAGGGCGGGCTGCATTACACCGGGCTCACCAACGCACTTGCTCCGAAGGGCATTACGGGCGACCTGCTGCTCGATCCGACGACCATCGAAATCTATGGCGGCGATGATCCCGGCACCGGCGCAACCAGCGGCTGGGACAGCTCCAGCAGCACCGGCGACATGAAGATCTACGAAGGCACGCTTGAAAAGCAGACCGCGAATGTCGCGCTGCTCGCGTCGGGCGACATCACGTTCGAAGATCTGAACAAGAACGGCGCGGGCAGCACGATCGCCTCCACTACCACGCACGCGGCACCGACCAACGACGGCCTGACGAAGGCCTACGTCACGGGCGACGGCATGATCACGATGCAGCCGGGCGTGAGCGTTTATGTCGAGTCGGTTTCGTCGACGAAGAGTTCGATCCAGTTCTTGAACAGCAGCAACACGCTGGCTGTATCCGGCAACGCCTTCATCTACATTGAGGGGGGCGGGTCTGGGACAGGCACGATCGGGCAACCGCTGAACAGCAACGGCCAGCTTGTCACCGGTAACTATGGCGTGTTCAATCTTGTAGTGGGCAGCGACACCGACCTGACGAATCCGTCGTACAACCTTGGCCCGGCCAACATGCCCGCGCATGTCGGCACGAACTATCAGCTCGGCACGGCCTACACCACGCTTGCCGATCATCCCGCGCCCGGCAGCATCACGCTACTAGGCGCCGATGGCCTCGCGGTCAACGGCGATCTCACCACGCACGGCGGTTACATCCGGGTGTCTGGTGACTCGGATAGCGGCGGCGTCGGGAACGTGATCCTGAGCCATAACGTGACCACCAACAACGGTAACCTGTATCTGGGTTTCGGTTATACGGACGACACGTCGTACGCGCTCCTGTCCGGCGTCACCAATCTGGGCAGTGGGCAGTTGTACACGGGGCTCGACATTGCCAAGGCCAAAGGATTTACCGGCAGCAGCGTCAACAACACCTATAACCAGTACGTGATGGGCTGGTCCGGTCTGGGGGGCAAAAGCGGTGGCGTTATCCTCGGCGGCCAGCTCATCGTGTCGCAGTCCAATCTCGATCTGACCGGCTATACGATTCAGGGTGGCGCCGACATCCAGAACACGACCGGATCGGTCAGCCTCGGCAATGTCACGATGACAACGACGGACAAGGCGACGGGGCACGCCACCACGTCGTCCGTCGTGGGCTTGCAGGGCTCGCAGATCACGCTCGACTCGAGCGCGGTCATCAATGGCCTGAACAGCGTCGATCTGCAGATCAAGTCCCAGAACGCGAGCGACAACCTGTTTCTCAACAACACCCAAGGCGTGATGGTTGGCGATGGCACCGTCAAGCGGGATGGGACGGTCACCGGTCAGACCGGGCGTAGCAGCTTCATCAGCGAGGCCGATCTCGCGAAGCTGCAAGCCGATGGCGTGCGCAGTCTCATCATCGGCCGCGCCGATGGCACCGGTACGACGGAAGTGGAATCGTCCACCAACAGCGCGGGCGCTGCGGTCACGCCAGGCTTCACGTTCACTGTGCCCGGCGAACTCGGTCTCATCAACGGCAACATTGTCGTGAACGGCCCGCTGAGCAACAGTAGCGGCTCGGTGGTGCTGCAGGCCGTGAACGCACGCGACGGCATCGACCAGGCGGGCACGCTGCCCTCAGCCGGCCATGCCTGGACGCCGGGAGTGGCGAACAACGACAACATCACCGGCAACGTGACGATCACGGGCAATGGCACCGTGGCCGCTGGCAGCGACATCATTGCATCGTCGGCCAATGGCAATTTCGTCAATGACCGCGGTTCCGACGCGTTCTCGGCAGGCGGGCGCTGGCTCACCTATTCGACGTCGCCGGACATGGATGTGACCGGTGGGCTGACCTACGACTTCAAGGTCTACAACGCAGCCTATCTGGATGCCGACGGCGCCTTCGCACAGGCCGATGGTACGTACAGCTATGCGAACGGCACCCAGTCCGATACACACCCCGATACCCGGCTGATCGACGGCACGCACACGCTCAGCCAGCTGCTGACCCTGTCGGGCGGCTCCGGCGCCACGGCTTTCGACAACTCGACGGTCAACGGCAAGGTCTACAAAATCTCGCCGACGGTGGAAGCGACCTTCGTTGGCGCGGTCACGAAGACCTACGATGGCACGACCGGGCTAACCAACACAACGGTCACGTATCAGGACGGCACCACGGGCTCGGCGTTGACCGTCAATGGCAACGTCAAACTCGTGAGCAACGGCATCGACGGCGACAACGTGCAGGTGGCGGTCAGCCAGGCGGGCCTGACGTCCGCCCAGTTCAGCGACAAGAATGCGAATCCCGATGGCTCGGTGAGCGTCGGTGCCGGCACGGTCACGGTCGCCAATGGCAAGACGGTGAGCGCCACAGGCGTGACGATCGGCACAGCGACCAACGGCGGCGACAGCAATTCTGCCGATGACGACGTGGCGGGCCATCAGATCCGGGCGTACGGCTACAACCTGAGCGGCGGCACCGGCGGCGTCGGTGCGACGGGCGGTGCGATACAGGGTGATATCGGTGTGATCAACCAGGCGACGGTGACCGTCAGCGCCACCGCCAGCAACAAGGTCTACGACGGCACGAAGGCAGCCACGTTGAGCAACCCGCAAGTGGTGACAGGCGTGCTCGCCGGCGATGCCGGCAAGGTCGCAGTCACCGGCACGACGGGTGTTTTCAGCGACAGGAACGCCGCCAGCGGCAAGTCGGTCTATGGCACGGGCCTCACGCTGACCGGCGCTGAAGCGGGCAACTATGCGATTGACTACGGCAGCGCGGTCGCGACGGCCGGCATTACCGCGAAGTCAGTCACCGCCACGGCCACCGTTGGCGACAAGGTGTACGACGGCACGACCACGGCTCAGCTTGGCAACGTGACACTCGCTGGTCTGGTGGGCAGCGATACGGTGTCGGCGGCGGGCAGCACCGGCAGTTTCGACACGAAGAATGTCGGCACCGGCAAGTCGGTCGATGGCTCGGGGCTGTCGCTCGCGGGCACCGATGCAGGCAACTACGTGCTTGACACGTCCGCCCAGGTGGCGACTGCGGCCATCACGCCGAAGTCGGTCACGGCCACGGCGACCGCCGGCGACAAGGTGTACGACGGCACGACCACGGCTCAGCTTGGCAACGTGACGCTCGCTGGGCTGGTAGGCAGCGATACGGTGTCGGCGGCGGGCAGCACCGGCAGTTTCGACACGAAGAATGTCGGCACCGGCAAGTCGGTCGATGGCTCGGGGCTGTCGCTCGCGGGCACCGATGCAGGCAACTACGTGCTCGACACGTCGGCGCAGGTGGCGACTGCGGCCATCACGCCGAAGTCGGTCACGGCCACGGCGACCGCCGGCGACAAGGTGTACGACGGCACGACCACGGCTCAGCTTGGCAACGTGACGCTCGCTGGGCTGGTAGGCAGCGATACGGTGTCGGCGGCGGGCAGCACCGGCAGTTTCGACACGAAGAATGTCGGCACCGGCAAGTCGGTCGATGGCTCGGGGCTGTCGCTCGCGGGCACCGATGCAGGCAACTACGTGCTCGACACGTCGGCGCAGGTGGCGACTGCGGCCATCACGCCGAAGTCGGTCACGGCCACGGCGACCGCCGGCGACAAGGTGTACGACGGCACGACCACGGCTCAGCTTGGCAACGTGACACTCGCTGGGCTGGTGGGCAGCGATACGGTGTCGGCGGCGGGCAGCACCGGCAGTTTCGACACGAAGAATGTCGGCACCGGCAAGTCGGTCGATGGCTCGGGGCTGTCGCTCGCGGGCACCGATGCAGGCAACTACGTGCTCGACACGTCGGCGCAGGTGGCGACTGCCGCCATCACGCCGAAGTCGGTCACCGCCACGGCGACCGCCGGCGACAAGGTGTACGACGGCACGACCACGGCTCAGCTTGGCAACGTGACACTCGCTGGGCTGGTGGGCAGCGATACGGTGTCGGCGGCGGGCAGCACCGGCAGTTTCGACACGAAGAATGTCGGCACCGGCAAGTCGGTCGATGGCTCGGGGCTGTCGCTCGCGGGCACCGATGCAGGCAACTACGTGCTCGACACGTCGGCCAAGGTGGCGACCGCGGCCATCACGCCGAAGTCGATTACCGCCACGGCGACCGCCGGCGACAAGGTGTACGACGGCACGACCACGGCTCAGCTAGGCAACGTGACACTCGCTGGGCTGGTGGGCAGCGATACGGTGTCGGCGGCGGGCAGCACCGGCAGTTTCGACACGAAGAATGTCGGCACCGGCAAGTCGGTCGATGGCTCGGGGCTGTCGCTCGCGGGCACCGATGCACGCAACTACGTGCTCGACACGTCCGCGCAGGTGGCGACTGCGGCCATCACGCCGAAGTCGGTCACGGCCACGGCGACCGCCGGCGACAAGGTGTACGACGGCACGACCACGGCTCAGCTTGGCAACGTGACACTCGCTGGGCTGGTGGGCAGCGATACGGTGTCGGCGGCGGGCAGCACCGGCAGTTTCGACACGAAGAATGTCGGCACCGGCAAGTCGGTCGATGGCTCGGGGCTGTCGCTCGCGGGCACCGATGCAGGCAACTACGTGCTTGACACGTCCGCCCAGGTGGCGACTGCGGCCATCACGCCGAAGTCGGTCACGGCCACGGCGACCGCCGGCGACAAGGTGTACGACGGCACGACCACGGCTCAGCTTGGCAACGTGACGCTCGCTGGGCTGGTAGGCAGCGATACGGTGTCGGCGGCGGGCAGCACCGGCAGTTTCGACACGAAGAATGTCGGCACCGGCAAGTCGGTCGATGGCTCGGGGCTGTCGCTCGCGGGCACCGATGCAGGCAACTACGTGCTCGACACGTCGGCGCAGGTGGCGACTGCGGCCATCACGCCGAAGTCGGTCACGGCCACGGCGACCGCCGGCGACAAGACGTACGACGGCACCACCGCAGAGCACCTGACCGACGTGAAGCCGACCGCAGGCGACGTAGTGTCCGGCGATGACCTTCGCGTCGCCGGCAATACCGGAACGTTCGCCGACAAAAACGCCGGCGCCCAAAAGGCAGTCTTCGGCGCGGGGCTTTCGCTGACAGGTGCCGATGCGGGCAACTATGTGCTCGACGGCAGCAGCGCGGTCGCCACGGCTAGCATCGCGCCGAAGTCGATCGCGGCAACTGCCACCGTCGCTGGGAAGACTTTCGACGGCAATACGAATGCGCAGTTGAGCGACGTGGTACTGAACGCCGGCGACATCGTCGCGGGTGACGATATCCACGTGAACGGTGGGCGTGGAAGCTTCGCCGACCAGAACGTCGGTAGGAGCAAGTCGGTCTCTGGATCGGGGTTGTCGCTCGCGGGCACCGATGCAGGCAACTACGTGCTCGACACTCATGCGGAAGTCGGCAAGGCGGACATCGTCGCCAATTACTCACCCGTCGCGGCGGTCGCGCCGGTTCAGGGAGTGAACGGCACGGCAAAGTCCGACCAGAATGCGAGCGGCAGCGGCAGCAACACAGCAGGCAACGGCATCGCGACGCGCGACGGAGCGCCGCAGTCGATCGCTGGGCTCTATGATGCACCGCGGCCCGGCAGTGCTCCGCAGGGGGCGAACGATGCCAACGCCGTCACGACAGTGCTCGATACGTCCATCGTGAGAGCCAATGGCTGGACCAGTTTGGCCCTAGGCGACGAGAAGGAACAGCCCGCGACGCACAATACGTTGGTCCTGTACCGCGCGGAAGCTGCCCATAAGCTCGATAACAAGGGGACTTTCGAAGTCGTCGACCAAGGCAACGACATCGCACTGGAAGGCGTCGCCAATCTGGCGTTCAAGACACCCGATCTCGCCGGGCAGGGGAGCGATTGGGTTCATGGCGTGGTCGCACGTGCCGATGGCGAACTGATCGAGATGCATGTGCGTCTGCTCAACGATGGCACGCTGGTCGTGAATCTGCCGTCCAATATCGCGCACCAACGCGACGAGGACGCAGCCAGCTACGGCTTGGCGGTCGCCAAGAAACAGCTTGGTGTGCACGTCCAGGCCATCAAGGCTGTGGTGCTGGAGGCGTCCAACAGCCAGCAAGGCTGACGACAGCAGGTAGCGCTGCGGCAGTCGAGCCGGTTCCGCTGCGATGCGGGGCCGGCCGGCGGTTGCTGCGGTGGCATCGCTTGCATTCAACGATGAAATGAAAGCGCGAATTGATCGCCTTGGTGCAACGAGCCCGTGCGTCGACAGACGCGCGGAGTTTTTTGCGCCAGTATGTGCGCACTACACGCTCGCCGTCGCTCGCAACGGGTGGAAGCTCCCGAAGCGGCCCCGCGGGTTGCCGGCTGGGTAGAACCACCGACGCTCCGACGATGACCATCGCCTAGTGTTCGATCTGCCAGCGCAGCACCGGATGCGTTGTGCCGGCAGGCAGTGCCCAAGCCCCGCCGGTACCGAAGTCCCATCCAGCGAAGCTCGCGGGATTACTCATCTGCGCGGTCGTTAGCCCGTTTGAAGGCGGCAGATTACCGCCGCTAGTCGTCAATCCGGTTGTATCGACGTTCCAGTACACATCGCTGCCGAGTCCCGAGCAGTAGTAGCAGACCGCGCCGTCCAGTGCCACATTGAACGCGGAGACCTTGCCCGTCGCGAACGACTGCGTGACTGTGCCGGTGTTGCTGTGCACGAGGCCAGCGGATGAGCCGCGCGACTCGTTGCTCGACACGTCGCCGGTCGCGTATGACTGGGTAATCGTTCCCGTGTTGCTATAGACCAGCCCCCCGCCACACGAGTCGGCTGTGACGTTCGCACTGCTGCCCGAACGCGCGATCGTGCCGTAGTTGCTACCGACCAGGCCGCCGATCGTCGCGCCGGAATCGTTGCTCGGCGGCCGGATCGCGCCCGAGGTGAAGGTGTTCACAATCAAGCCGTGGTTGGTGCCGGCCAGAATGCCGACGGACCTGAACGAGGGCGCATAAATATGTGAGTTCGCGTTAACGTTCACGTCTCTGACAACGCCGTTCGCGGCAATATCGCTGAACACCGCATTGGCGTCGGGTGAGATGTTCGACACCGTGTGCCACATTCCGTTGAACTGCCCGGAAAACGACGCATTAGTGGCGAAACCGAGCGTCCTGAACGCATAGTCGCTCGCATCAATATCCTTGCCAAGTGCGTAGTTGCCGCCCATTTCCTCGACTATGTTCTGCAAATCCTGCACCGAATTGACGAGCTTGTAACCGGTGATCTGCGTGACGAGACCGCTGTAGGCGGGCGGCCTCCACGCGCTATTGCTGAGCACGGTGCCCGGCGTATAGCTGCCGCTGATGTCGTAGAGCGCACTCACGATGCCGGTACTCGAAGACCAGTCAATGGTGCCGCTATTGGTGACGCTGCCGCCGTTATTAATGCTTCCTGCATCTGCGCGAAGTGTGAGCGCGCCGCCACCCTGGTTGCTGAGCGTCACGCCCGACGCGACTGAAACGCCATGTGCCGCGTTCAATGTGAGTGATGAGTCGCCCGTCCATTGGATGCTGTGCTCGACGCCGATATCGCCGCTTTGGCCCGATGCACCTGTCGTCGTCATGCCGATCGACGTGCTCGCATTCAGACTGCGCGCAAAGGTGCGCGCCGCGCCGTTATCGAACGTGTATGCGGGCAGCGTAATGTTCCATTGACCGGTCGTGACCTTCGTGAGATCGCCCCAGAAAGTGAGAAGCCCCGTACTGGTATCGACCGTGCCGCCAGTGCCGTCAGCGTTCTGCGCGCCCACGTTACCCGCAAGAATCACCTGTCCCGCGGTGCCAGCAACCAGCCACACATGCCCGCCCCGGGTTGCGGTGCCCGTCGCCCGTACCACGTCGTCGCAACCGGCGAGCGCATAGATGTTGCCATCCACGGCTTGCAGGCTCACCTGTGCGGCTTCGATCACACCTGTGTTGACGATTGCGCCACCGCTCGCCGTCTGCACGAACATCTGCTGCGAGCTGGACGAATCCTGCAGTAACACCTTGTTGCCGACAGCGACCTCAGCCGTGCCTTGCGGCGCTCTGATGCTGCCATAGTTGTCTACTTCCTTAGCGGCGATGAGCAGCACGTCGCCATTCGTAGAGCCAATGCGGCCAAGATTGACGACACGCTGCTCCGACTGGCCGGAGAACGTCAGTGCGCCCCCGTTCATGAACGACGCGTTGTCAGTGTCGAGCGTAGAGGCAACAAAGCGACCGCCAGTGCTAACGACACCTTGTTGACCGACTACCACGCCTTGCGGATTGATCAGATAGACACTCCCGGTTGCGTTGAGCTTGCCGAGAATCGCGGATGGCGATCCGCCTGTCACGCGATTTAGCGTCGCGCCAGAACCGTTGTTAAACACGACGGTATTGTTTCGGCCGATAGAGAAGCTGTTCCAGTTGATCACACCGCGGGTTGAACCCGGTTGTGTCACGGTCAGCGTATTGCCGGCACCGGCAATGGAGCCATTTCCGCTTACATAGGCTCCACCTTGCGGCAACGTGCCTGCTGCAAAAACCGGTGCCGCGCACGACAGACCAAGCAGCGACACGACGATGGAGACGGCGGGCAGCTTGCGCGCACCGCGCGGCGGGCGCATGGAAAACATATTGAGTGACATACTTTCGCCCTCTTATGCACGCGGAATGACATGGCACTCGACCCCGGCGCCGTTTCAGAGCGTGGCCAGAGCAGCATAGGCGCAATTTGTATTCTTAACTAACACGAACTGTCGGCGTTTTGCGCCTTGATCTACCGTTAATGCGACGATGCAAGGCCCGCGAAGGGCACGGTCAAAATGCGACGCGTCGAAGGAAGCTTGATTTCAACATCGCAGCATACAGATCGCGACCGATTGGCAACTGCCGACATTTTGAGGATGGACCGGTGCGGCTTTCATCTCGGAACATGGATTACGGATAGGTTTGTGCAAGCCACGAGGACGTCAAATCCAGAAGTTGCAAATCTCGGGCCGGCCATAGATTCAATATACCCAGCCGGCCGAATGCAGGGTTAGAGGTCAGCAGGCGAAAGCGCTATTCGTTCCAATGGCTCGAGATCTTATGCGGCGCTCCTTAGCGAAGTGCAGCCGTCACCGCCTCGTCAATCTGCAGCGCAAAGCGCGCTTCAACATCGGGCACCGTGTAGCCAATTGACAGTTCCAGATACGCGTCCCCTAGCACCAACTGGACGAATGTCGCTGCGCGCAATGCAGCAGTCGATTCGTCAAATCGCTTTCGCAGAATTTTTGCGGCGAAGGCTCGTACGACCTTTGCACCATTTTCGTAAAACACCTGGCCGGGTTCCGGAAGACGCTCGGCCTCAGCAACGATGGCCCGATAAAGCCGCAGATAATCCGGTGCGATAATCCTCGCGACGCCTTGCTGGCTCAGCGGTGCGCGGACCCCGTCGCCACCGGCACGCAGCACACGGTCTTGTATGGGAATCAGCGAGCGTCTGCTGCCGGGCCGACTACGGACGGCCCGGATGAACACTGTCATCGGCAGGGAGTGGCTCGCAATCGGCTATCCACGCTCCATCACCGACAACGCGATCTCCTTCTGCGCTTCGAGACTACCGAGTTGCTTTGTCAGCGACGCACGTATCGATTCGTACGCGGACTTGCCCAGCGCAAGCCGTAGCGGAGGCGCCGGACTGTCGATCGCGGCGATCATTGCGTCGACCGTTTTCGCCGCATCCGCAAAATCGAAATAGCCGCCGTCGAGTGCGCGCCGGATTTCACCGACGGGCGTGTCGTCGTACACGCGCATCGGCGCCGCGCGATCGAGACCAGCGCCGAAGTTGGTGCGCGTAGGACCGGGTTCCATGATCACGAAGTCGATGCCGAACGGTGCGACTTCTTGCGCGGCAGCTTCGACGAAACCCTCGATTCCCCATTTCGTCGCGTGGTAAATGCTAAAAGCCGGATAGCCGATGCGGCCGCCTTCCGACGACACCTGCACGATGCGTCCGCCACCCTGTTTCCGCAGACGCGGAATGACCGCGCGTATCAACTGGATCGACCCGGTCAGATTGGTCTCGATCTGCCGTGCAATTTGGGTGTCGTCGAGCTCTTCGGCCGCGCCGAACAGCCCGTAGCCCGCGTTGCTGACGACGACGTCGACGCGCGCGAACGCAGCAAATGCCTGCGCGACAGCGGCTCTGATTGCATCGACGTTGGTCAGTTCGCAAGTGACGACCTCTAGTTGGCCGCTGTATTGCTTGCGCAGGTCGTCTAATGCGCCGGGCCTGCGCAGCGTCGCGACAACGCCGTCGCCGCGTGCCAGCAGCTTCTCCGTCAGCCCACGCCCGAGGCCGCTCGATGCGCCCGTGATCAGCCAGTTCTTCGTCATGCTCATACTCCGTTGGAAAGATCAGGTGTTCATGCTAGAACAATGGAATTCGTCGGAGAAGTCACGCCAATCGGCATGACGTGTTGAAGGATATTCACCAATGGGCAAACAGACTCTCAACGATCTGCGGGCTTTCATGGTCGTCGCCGCGCGGCGCAGCTTCGTGCAGGCCGCAGGCGAACTGGGTGTGTCGCGTTCGGCGCTGAGCCATGCGATGCGCGGACTCGAGAACGATCTGGATGTGCGCTTGCTGCACCGGACCACTCGCAGCGTGTCCTTGACGGAAGCGGGCGAGCGGCTGCTTGCACGTCTGCGTCCGGTGTTGAGCGATCTCGATCACGCGCTCGACGATGTCGCACGGGAAGACGAGGCGCTTCGCGGCACGCTGCGGATCAATGGAAGCGACGGGGCGATCCGTCAACTGCTCCAGACTGCCGTGCCGCGCTTTCTGGCGATGTATCCGCAGATGGAGCTGGATCTCGTTGCGGACGGACGTTTCGTCGATATCGTCGCGGAAGGCTTCGATGCAGGCGTAAGGCTCGGTGAAGCGGTACCCAGGGACATGATCGCGGTACGGGTCAGCGAGGATTTACGCTTCGTTGCAGTGGCGTCGCCACGTTATCTGCGCAAGCATGGCCGGCCTGCCGTGCCGGACGAATTGCAGGCCCATCGCTGCATCCGGCAACGTCTGCCCAGTGGCAAACGATATCGATGGGAGTTCGCGCGTCACGGTCAGAGCTTCACGATAGATCCGCCCGGCGCGCTCACGATGGACAGCAATACGTTGATGATCGAAGCGGCACTGGAAGGACTTGGCATTGCATACGTACCCGAGCCGTATGCGCGCGACGCGATGGCACGCAAGCGGCTCGTTGCGGTGCTGAGTGATTGGTGCCCGCTCATTCCCGGACTGTTTCTCTATTTTCCCGGAAGCCGACATATTCCTGCCGGATTGCGGGCATTCATCGAGCTGGTGCGGCAACTGCCCGGCAGCGAGTCCACCCCGTCGACGTAGGATTTTTTCATACGGACCGACCGTACCGGCCTGCGCGGAATGGCCGATCTCTTCCAACGCGGAATCGTCGCCGAGTTCGCATTTCGCTACCCGCACGCCCCCACCTCCCCACACGCGGTACAAAAATCGCACCCGTCCTTGCGAATCACGGCATTCGCGCCACACGAACCGCATTTGCGCCCGAGCATCGTATGCAGACCTTGCGTGCCGTTCGGCTGCAGCAATGCGTCCGAGCTATCCTCCGGATTCGGACGGATGCCGAAATCGGCGGACAGCGCGGTCTCGGTCTTCGTTTGCCCGCGCGGCAAACGCGCGAGCATCCGCGACGACACCTGATTGCCCTCGGCGTCGAGAAAGCCGCGTCGGTACAGGATCTGCTGGATCGCGAATGCGAGCGCGGCGACTTCGGAATCGTGCCAGCGCGGCGCGCGATGACCGTCGAGACGCTGCACGTCGCCAAGCCGCACCTGGCCGCGATCCCACGACACCTTGCGCATATCCTGAAGATTGCGCGCGACAAAGCCGCCGCGCGCGGCAAGCGACAGCGAACGCATCGTCGCGGTGATCCACTGCTGCGACTCGTCGCGCTGACCGGTCGGAATGAAGAACTCGATCGGCCGCTCGATCGTCACTTCGTCGCCGCCGAGCCGCCCCGTCACCTCGATGAACGACACCGCGACGTACAGCGACTTCTTGCCCGCCTGAGTCAGATATTCGACCTTCTCGATGATCGCCGGCAATTCGCCTTTGGGCCGATGATCGATCGCGATGCGCAGTGGGTCCTGGTCCATCTCGGCGAGCGTGTCGTCGGCCTGCGCCGGCGTCACGCTCAGCACCGCGCCGAGCGTGTCGTTCGGGCGATAGGTGGCAAGGCCCTTCAGCCCGCTTTTCCATGCATCGAAGTAGAGGCTTTCGAACGCGTCGAACGGATAGTCAGCGGGCACGTTGACGGTCTTCGAGATCGACGTATCGACGTACGGTTGCACGGCCGCCATCATGTCGAGATGGTCGCGCGCCGACATCTGCAGCGCGCTGACGAAATAGTCCGGCAGCCGGCTCACGTCGCCGCCAAGCTCGCGATAAAGCCGGTACGCATAGTCCTCGACGTCGAACGATTCGCGGCCACCGTCGGCCATCACCTTCATACGCGTATAGGTCCACGAGAACGCCGGCTCGATGCCGTTCGACGCGTTGTCCGCGAACGCGAGGCTCACGGTGCCGGTCGGCGCGATGGACAGCAGATGGCTGTTGCGGATGCCGTCGCGGCGGATTGCCTGCTGGATGTCCTCGGGCAGGCGCGAGGCGAAGGTGCCGGGTTCCAGATAGCGCGCGGCGTCAAACAGCGCAAACGCGCCGCGCTCCTTCGCGAGCTCGACTGACGCGCGGTACGCCTCGTCGCGTATCAGCCGCGCGATGCGCGCCGCGAAATCGCGGCCTTCCTGTGAGTCGTAGCGCAGGCCGAGCATCACGAGCGTATCGCCCAGGCCGGTGAAACCGACGCCGATACGCCGCTTTGCGCGCGATTCGTCGTATTGCTGCGGCAGCGGCCACAGCGTGACGTCGAGCACGTCGTCAAGAAAGCGCACCTGCGTGCGCGTGCGTCGCGCAAGTTCGTCCCAGTCGAACGACGGCTGGCGGCCCTGCAGTTGCGCGAACGGATCGACGACGAAGCGCGTCAGGTTGAGCGGTCCCAGGTTGCAGCAGCCGTACGCGGGCAGCGGCTGCTCGCCGCACGGGTTGGTCGCGCGGATCGTTTCGACGGCCCGCAGGTTGTTGTCCTCGTTCATCCGTGACATGAACACGATGCCTGGCTCGGCGACGTCGTACGTCGAGCGCATGATGCGGTCCCAGATCGCGCTCGCCGGGTGCTCGCTGTAGACCCACAGGCCGTCCTCGCGCTGCCGCACATCGCCTGCGGCGCGCAGCGCCGGCGACGGCTCGGCGCGATGGACCAGTTGCCACGGCTCGTCGTTCTCGACCGCGCGCATGAATTCGTCAGTAACGCCGACCGACACGTTGAAGTTGTTCCAGCGCCCCTTCGAATGCTTGGCTTCGATGAAGTCCAGCAGGTCGGGGTGGTCGCAGTCGAGTACCGCCATCTGCGCGCCGCGCCGCGAGCCCGCGCTTTCGACGGTGCGGCACGACGCGTCGAACACGTCCATGTAGCTGCACGGACCGGAGGCGGCCGAACTGGTCGTATGAACCCGCGCGCCCTTCGGCCGTATCGCGGAGAAGTTGTAGCCGACGCCGCCGCCGCGGCGCATGGTTTCGGCCGCCTGCAGCAGGGCCACGTAGATGCCCGGCAAGCCCTGGTCGTCGACGCCCTGGATCGAATCGCCGACCGGCTGCACGAAGCAGTTGATCAGCGTCGCGGCGATGCCGCTGCCCGCCGCGCTCATGATGCGGCCTGCGCCGAGTGCGCCGTGGCGCAGGTTGTCGACGAACTGCGCTTCGACCGACGCGCGCAATTCGGGCGGCTCGGCGTCGGCGACGCCGCGCGCGACGCGGCGGTATACATCGTCGGCCGATTGCTCGTCGCCTTTCGCGTATTTTTCGAGCAACACGTCGAGCGCGAACTGCTGCGGCGGGATCAGCGAAGCGGGAGGAGCGGAGGAAGCGGACGAAGCGGAAGGCGTGGAAGCGGCGTTGGCCGCGCGGGTTAGCGGCGTGTCTTCTGCCATGATCGGCCCTCAAACGGCGTCGCGGGCGCGGCGCGGTGGTGGAAGGCGCGCCGCCAGCGCCGGATAGTGAGCCGGCGCTCGGGCGGGCGCAACGAATCCACCTTAACGCACAGGGCGCGGGCCGGCAACCGGAAGCGGGACCCGCGGCGCGGTTCGTCGTGCGCCGGCGCGGCGGCCGGACACGTGGACTTTTGGGAGACCGGCCTTGAGCGCGGCGTTAAAACCCGCGGCGCGTCAGGCCGCTTCGAGCAGCGGTTCGAGGATGTCCGCGCAGATCATCGCGGAAGCATTCGACGGCGCCGGGCGCTCGGCCGGTTTGAATACCGCGTCACCGCGCCGGATCTTGCGGCGCGACACCGCGCAGGTGCCGGACGAGTGGGCCGAGCGGCGGCGCCAGCGCTGCTCGCCATAATGGCAGCGCCCCGGCTCGACCCAGCGGATCACCAGCGTCGTGTCGGAGCTCTCGAGAATTTCGATGCGTACGCCATTGCTACCGTCGAGGGGGATGGACTCTAGGGTCATCATCGGCTCCGTATTGTGGAGTGCCGAATTTAGTCCCGCGCGCGCCGAAGAGCCATTGTGTCACCGTTGAAACACTGTTCCGCGAATGGCAATAATCAGACTTGACATTCGCAGCGGGCCGCAACGACAGGCGTTGCAAGGCTTTTTTATGTGATTTTTTAATAAGGCGGCTTTTTGCAACGCTGTGTTGCCTACGGCGCGACGAGGACAGCGGCCGCAAAAGGACGGCAACGCTTCCTTTAAGATGTGATGGTGGGCCGGCGAACTGAGCCGTCAGTGTATCGGGTTTGAATTTTTGAGGTCGGCACACGCGCACACCGTTTAAAAACATAAGAGTTCACATGATTCCTCGCCCTCCGGTAGTCCCGCCCAACTCTCCCGAATCGTCGTCCGTCGCCGCCGAGCACCTGAAAAGGCAGAAGGCGGCATCGGTCGTGCTCTATATCGGGCTCGTGCTGCTCGCATTGTGGGTAGTGCGCGACTTCATCGTGGTGGTGGCATGGGCCGGGGTCGCCGCGATTGCGCTGTGGCCGCTGCTGCACAAGGTGGCGGGCAGCCGCTGGTTCAAGGGGCGCACGACCTTGCTCGCGACGGTTTTCACGCTAGTGATCGCCGTGCTGGTGCTGCTGCCGGTCGGGCTCGGCATCGCGCAGGCGCTGCGCGAGGCGCACGAACTGAACGACTGGTTCCGCGGCGTGCAGGAGAACGGCATTGCGCTGCCCGACTTCATCAACCGTCTGCCGTTCGGCGCGCAGCAGATCACGACCTGGTGGCAGGCCAATCTCGCGCAGCCGCTGCGCGACTCGGCCGCGATGAAGGGCCTGCACAGCAACACGGTGATGACGCTCGGCCGACATTTCGGCGCGCGCGCTGCGCATGCGGCGATGGTTTTCGCGTTCATGCTGATCACGCTGTTCGTGATTTTTCAGGCGGGACCGCGGTTATCCGGCTCGCTGCTGAAGGCCGCGCGACGCGGTTTCGGCGAGAGCGGCGCGGACCTCGTCGCGCATATGGGGACCGCGGTGCGCGGCACGGTGTCGGGGTTGATCGTGGTCGGCGTCGGCGAGGGCCTGCTGCTCGGCGTCGCCTATTTTGTGACCGGCATGCCGCACGCGGCGCTGCTCGGCTTCGTCACCGCGATCGCCGCGATGCTGCCGTTCTGCGCGCCGATCGTGTTCGGGCTCGCGGCCTTGTGGCTGCTCGTGCAAGGCTCGATGGCCGCGGCGGGCGGGCTGCTGCTATTCGGCGCGATCGTCGTGTTCGTCGCCGAGCACTTCGTGCGGCCGGTGCTGATCGGCAGTTCGACACGTCTGCCGTTCCTGCTCGTGCTGTTCGGCATTCTCGGCGGTGCGGAGACGTTCGGGCTGCTCGGGATTTTCATCGGCCCCGCGTTGATGACGGTGCTGATGGTGCTGTGGACCGATCTCGTAGAGTAGCGCGGGCGTCGATGGGCGCCGGACAGGGCGGTCTTGCGCGCGCCGTGCCGTGCCGCCCGGCTCAAGGCCGTTGATTCGACGGATGCTCCTGCGCCGGCGGCTTCATGCAGCCCAGCGTGTATTTGAGCGCGGCAGGCAGCAGCGCGCTCCACACGTCCCACGCGTGGCCGCCGCCGATGATCCGCAGCGCGGCCGGGTTGCCCGCGAGCCGCAGATGCGTGTACAGCAGCGACGCGTCGGCCTGGATGTCGAGGTCGTCGTCGCCGGATGCGATGAACATCGGCAGGCGGTATGGCTGGCTCATGTACCGGTCCCACTGCGCCGGATAATTGAGTTCGTGCCATACGCGCGGATCGAAATGGCGCTCGCCGAACACGCCGACCCGCCGCGCCGCCGACGCGCGCGGCGGCTCGTTCGCATAGATCGCGGGACTGAGCAGCAGCGCGCCGCAAAACATCTCCGGGTGAGTCAGCGCGTAGCGCAGCGCGCCGAAACCGCCCATCGACACACCGCCGATCATCCGGCCCCCTCGCTGCGTCGCGACCGCGTAGTGCGTTTCGATCTCGGGCAGCAGATCGTCGAAGAACGCGCTCTCCATCTTTTCCTTGCGGTCGACGTACCAGTCCGTGCCGCCTTGCGGCATCACGATGACGACGGGCGCAATCTCCTTGCGCTCGATCAGCGTGTCCGCGGCGCTCTGCAGATGACCTTGCGTGAGCCAGTCGTTGGCGTCGCCGTTATTGCCGTGCAGCAGGTAAAGCACCGGCAGGCGTGGACCGTCCGCGCGATAGCCGCCCGGCAGATAGATCGTGTAATTCCAGTCGCGGCCGAGCGCATCGGAGTGAAAGCTGCGGCTCGCGACCGTGCTCGCGAACGCGGGCGCGCCGACAGCGAAGCCAAGCAGCGCGAGGGCGAAATAGAGGAATCGACGCATGTCAGTGTGGAAGGCCGGCAGTCGCGGGATGCGCGCGCGGCCGTCATGCTATCAGCATTGGCGCCGGATTTGAGGCGGAAACAGGGGCAGACTTCACGGCGGTTTTCGTTTAGCCCGAGGTCCCGAGCCGCCCGGCCACGAACCGCCCGATCAACCGCTTCAGCGGCTCGACGCCCAGCGCGACGGCGAACAGCGCGCCGACCGCGGCCGCATCGGCGAGCAGCCCGAGCGGATAGTTCAGGTAACCATCGGTCGCCGCGTAGAGCACCGAGTCGATCACCAGTGAAATCACCGCGCCGGCAATGAAGCACAGCAAGCCCTGACGCCCGATCAAGCCGACCCATGTCAGCCGGCGCGCGACTTTGTTGGCCCAGCCGAGCGCGATCAGATTCGCGACAAGCCACGCGATCGCGACGAAGTTGCCCGCGCGCAGGTAGGACAGGTTTTGCTTGAGGCTCGCGGGTAGCGGCGCGTGCAGCACAACGAGCTTGTAGTACGCGGCGCCCACGACCACCGCGAACGCCAGCACGCTCACAAGCCAGCCGAAGCGGTGCGCGCTGATCCGCTGATACACAGGCTGGCAGCGCGCGAGCACGCCGAGCACGAACATCAGCTGCCACGCGAACGGGTTGAAGTCCCAGTGCATGTCGGGCGCGCCGGGCAGGTACTTGCTGATCGCCGGCGCGCCGGCCCACAGCGCGATGCTGCCGGCAAGCAGCAGCCACGGCTTGCTGCGCGCGTGCGGCAGAATCGTGGGCACCAGCAGCGCGAAGAACGCGTACATCGGCAGCACCGACGCGAGATACGGCTGACGGCGCAGCAGTACGATATCGCGCAGCGCGGCAAGCGGCGTGTCGATCAGATCGTCGAGATCGGTCGTGGCGAGATTCGGCCCGTCGATGCTGAATGCGGTGAGCACCGCGCTGACGAGCAGCATCAGCCCGGCGGTGACGAGAAACGCGCGATAGATTTCGAACGAGCGGCGCAGAAAGCGGCTGCGCGCGATCGTCTCGTTGCGTCGCTCGGCGAGCGTCGCATAGGCCGTGGCGGTCGCGAAGCCGCCGAGGAACACGAACACTTCGGCGGCATCGCACAGCGCGTACGCATGCAGCGTCACGCGCGACAGAATGCTGCCGCCGATGTGATCCACGACGATGATCAGCAGAACCAGTCCGCGAAAAAAGTCGAGTTCAATCAGACGGGAGGAGGACTTGGTCATGGTTTGCATGAAAAGCAGCCCCGTGCGACGGCGCGCTGATTCAGCGCGGCGGGCGTCTCACAGGGCTTTTTAATATGGGATCGGATACTGCGGCGGGAGGCGTCAAATGCTGGCTTCGCCTGTGGTCCGCTTCGGCGCTTTCGGCCAACTTCGCGAGGCGGTCGCCAGCGGGCCGTAAGGATGACCTTCGCTGCGGCGTCGAGTTCCGTTGCATCGCAGCAAAGGCGCAAGATTATATTTCTTTTTGCGGCAATGACGCAGCGAGATCGGCAGCAGCCGCTGCCGTTTACCTGAAGCGACGCCACGAAAAAAGAGGCAGCAACGCGCAGTGGAGAATTAGCAACGTTCTTGACGATCGGCGCATCCTCTCATGGACGGACAGACGATGTCGTGTGAGGATTTCTGGAAAGAGCAGCCATTGGAGCCGTCTTCAGAACGGCTGCGAAAGTGACGAAAAAAGAACGTAGCGAACAAAGCGACCGGATCGAGTTGGCCTATCACTCGAGGTGCAGGGAGATCATCATGAACAAGCACGTGTTCGCGCTGGCTGTCTCCGTTGCTGCATCTGCCGTTTTTGCCGCGCCTGCCGCCGCGCAGACTAGCGTCACGCTGTATGGCGTGATCGACGAAGGCGTCAACTACACGAACAACGTAGGCCACGGCCACGTTTATGAACTTGCGAGCGGTCTTGCGCAGGGAAGCCGCTGGGGCCTGAAGGGTGCGGAAGATCTCGGCGGCGGGCTGAAGGCGATTTTCCAGCTCGAGGGCGGTTTCGATCTCAATTCCGGGCGGCTGGGGCAGGGCGGCCGCCTGTTCGGCCGGCAGGCTTTCGTCGGACTCAGCTCGCAGCCGTACGGCACGCTGACGTTCGGCAGACAATATGATTCGGTCGTCGATTATCTGGCGCAGACCACGGCCAACGGCAGCTGGGGCGGCGAGCTGTTCTCGCATCCCTACGACAACGACAACACCGACAACACGTTCCGCCTCGACAACACGGTCAAGTACACGAGTCCGTCGATCTCGGGCTTCCAGTTCGGCGGCGCGTACAGCTTCAGTAACGACACGAGCTTTGCCAACAATCGCGCCTACAGCTTCGGCGGCCAATACACCTACGGCGGCCTGCTGGTCGCGGCGGCCTATCTGCAGGCCAATCATCCGGGCAACGGCCCGAACGGCGCGATCACCACGAACGACGCCGGCTTCGTCGCGACGCGCCTGCGCGTGTTCGGCGGCGGCATTACCTATACGTTAGGACCGGCGACGGCAGGCTTCGTCTATAGCAACTCGAACTATCTCGAGCCGACCGCAAACGGCTACCTCGGTATCGCGCCGCTGGTGCCGCTCGTACCTGTCACGCCGTCGGGCGTCCTGCTGAACTCGCTCAAGTATCAGAACTTCGAGATCAACGGCAAGTATCAGATTTCGCCGGTGCTGTTCGTTGGCGCGCAGTACGTGTACACGATGGAAACCTACGACGCATCGAACGGCGGCGTGAAGCCGCGCATCCATACGTTCGGGCTGATGGCGGACTACAACCTGTCCAAGCGCACCGACCTCTATCTGCAGGGCGCCTATCAACAGGTCACCGGCGATTCCACGCTGTCGATCCTCGATTACGCATTCATCCCCGGCACGCAGTCGCCGTCGTCGACGTCGAGGCAGGTCGTCGTGCGCGCGGCGATCCGGCACAAGTTCTAGTTCGCTGCTCATCGACGCGATTCGGCCAGCCTTCAGATTCGAGGGCTGGCTTTTTTGCGCCCCTCCGCCGCGACGCGTGGCCGTTCAAGTTTCGCCCGCGTCTGCCGATAAGTCGAATGTCAACGAATCTCAACGCGTCGCGGGCGCGCGGCGAAGTGCGCGCGTTGGCGTCCCAAAGCACGGCCGTCGTCACGCGGAAATACGGCTCGTAACGTCTGTATCAGAGTGTGTGAAGCGGAGCGTTTTCATCGAACGACACCTTAGAATTCCGCGACCTATTCGATCGGCGGGCAGGCGCGGGATGAGCGCCGTACGAGGCGGCTTCGCCGTGTCGTCCGCAGGGCCGCGCGGCCGAAGATCGCGCGCCTTCAGCGGCATCGCGGCGTCCGGCTTGGGCATCTATACAGCAGGAGTCGAACAACATGAGAAAGCGTTTCGATAGAACGCTATTGGCCGGTCTCGCCGGGGCTTGGGTCGCGCTGGCGGTCAGCGGTTGTGCGAACGTCGGCCAGCCGAATGCGACGGACACCGTGGCAACCGGCGCCGCCACGGTGTCCGGCGTGCCGGCGGCGAAGCCGGCCGGAACAGCGCCTGGCGATCAGGCGGCAGCCGCAGCGCTGTCGATCGATGCCCGCGATAGCGCGCCGCCGAAAAAATCGCCGCCGCTCGTGTATCGCGTCAGGCGCGGCGACACGCTTGCGCGGGTCGCGCAGCGTCATCACATCGGCGTCAAGCAGTTGCAGGCATGGAATGGGCTGAAGGCGTCGGCGCGGCTGAAGCCGGGGCAGGTGCTGCACGTGGCATCACCGGAGACGGTGCGCGCGCTGAAGATGGCCAATGCCGCGGCAAATGCGGCGGCCGCGGCGCAATCCGCGGCGCCGACTGTGTCGCAAGCGTCGGCACCAGCGCCCGCGCAAGCTTCGGCGCAGGCTGCCGCGCCGGCTCCGAATGCGACCGAAGCGCGCGAAGTCACGCAGGAAACCCGCCGGCATGCGAGCAGCGTGACGCTCGCGTGGCCCGCTGCCGGCAGCGTCGTCGAAGCATTCCAGCCAGGCGAAACGCGCGGCATCGAGATCGGCGGCAAAGCGGGCGATGCGGTGCGAGCCGCCGCCGACGGCAAGGTGATGTACGCGGGCACCGGACTGAACAGCTACGGCAGCCTGATCATCGTGCAGCACAACAAGGACTTTCTGACCGCGTATTCGCATAACCGCAAACTGCTGGTCAAGATGGGCGACGTCGTCCGCAAGGGACAGCAGATCGCGGAGATGGGTGACGAGAGCAACTCGCGTGTATCGGTCGGCTTCGAAGTGCGGCGCGATGGCAAGCCGGTCGATCCGCTGCCTTATCTGCCGCAGGGACGCGGCTGAGCTTCGGCGGTCCCGAAAAAGCTCACCTTGATTTTAGTCAGCAAAGCCAGGTAATTGGATCGACCGCGCAGTCTGGCGGTCGTCAAATCGTTGCGAAAGTACCGTCGTGCGAGCGCATTCCTGTCAATCCGCGAAACAGTACCCGCTCTCGACGATGCGGCCTCGACCCGCAGCCGTCTACGAACGGTGAGGAAATACAGGAGCCGCCACGCAACGCATACGCCGCCCCCGTGCTGCCGATGAACCGCCGTTACTTCGTTTGCACGCCGCGCAGCAATCGCGCAACCTCGCCGTGATGATGCAGGATCGCCGGATCGGCCTGCAATAGCGGCAGATAACGGGGCAAAAAGCCGTTGTTCGGTTGATCGGGCGAGAACAGGCCGACCACGGCCTCGGCGGTCGCGAGACGGTCGCCGGCATCGGCTTCCGCGTCGTCGAGCGTTTCGTCGACGCTCGCGATCACCGTCGATAGCGGCGTCAGCCAGCGAAACCCCGAACCGTTGATCAGCACCTGCAGGAAAGCCGCCGGCGTGACCGGGCCGAACTCTTTTTCATACGCGGCGCGTTCGTGATCGAGAATCGCCTTGTGCAGCGCGAGCAACGGTCGGCGAATATCCGTGAGGAATTGAGTGCATTGCGGGTCGTTCATCGGCGGCTCCTGCGGCTGGGGTGACTCGACGGAATCGTGCGTCGCCACCGCGCAGTGCGATGCAGCGGGTCGCGCGATCACGCTAACGGATTGATCCGTCGATGGTAACGCATCGGTCCCACCGACACATGCGAGCCAGCGCGCATAGCACGCCACGTTCGGCCTGGCACCCTGAAAGCGAACTTCTTTCGACACGACTACAATCGGCCGGTTTTCTGGCGACACCCGCTCGATCACAGGCCGCATTTCATCGCGTATTAGCGCGACGTGCCGAACAAAACCGGCACCTTTCGCGCTCTGGTGCGGCGTCGCAAGCTAAACCGTGTGATCACAACGACACCCCCCACCCGGAGCCGCTCATGACAACGTTCAATATCAACGGCGAAACGCATACCGTCGATGCCCCGCCCGACATGCCCCTGTTGTGGGTGCTGCGCGATCTCGTCGGGTTGACCGGCACCAAGTTCGGCTGCGGCATCGCGCAATGCGGCGCATGCACCGTGCATCTCGATGGCGTCGCGGTGCGCTCGTGCGTGTTCCCGGCTGCGGCGGTCGGCGAGCGCAAGATCGTCACGATCGAAGCGGTCAGCGCCACGCCCACGGGCCAGAAGGTGCAGCAGGCCTGGCGTGAACTCGACGTCGTGCAATGCGGTTACTGTCAGTCGGGGCAGGTGATGTCGGCGGCGTCGCTGCTCGCGCGCAATCCTAATCCGAGCGATGCCGACATCGATGCCGCGATGGCCGGCAACATCTGCCGCTGCGGAACCTACCATCGCGTGCGGGCGGCGATCAAGCACGCCGCGAAGGGGGCCTGACATGTCCCAAGGATTGCTCGATGCACAGAACGGCGCGCAGCCGTCGGACACCGACACGCGGCAGGTAAGCGGCATCTCGCGGCGCAGCTTCCTCAAATTCGGCGTGACAGTGGGCGCCGCGGCCGGCGGCGGTCTGCTGCTCGGCTTCAGCATGCCGGCCGCGAGCGAGGATCGGAAGGCGGGCAACAGCGTGATCGGCGGCGACGCGAACGAGGCGCCGCAGAGCGGCGTGTTCGCGCCGAACGCGTTCATCCAGATCGACACCGCCGGCAAGGTGACGCTCGTGATGCCGAAGGTCGAGATGGGGCAGGGCGTCTATACGTCGATTCCGATGCTGATCGCCGAGGAACTCGAAGTGCCGCTCGACGCAGTCACGCTCGATCATGCGCCACCGAACGAACAGCTGTTCAAGGACCCGCTGCTCGGCGGGCAGTTGACCGGTGGGTCGACGTCGATCCGCTTCGCGTGGGAGCCGATGCGTCGCGCGGGCGCGACAGCGCGCGTGCTGCTGATCAACGCCGCCGCGCAGCAGTGGCAGGTCGATCCGTCCAGTTGCCATGCGCAGGCCGCTCAGGTGATCCACGCGGCGAGCAATCGCAGCGCGACCTATGGTCAGCTCGCGCAGGCGGCCTCCGCGCTGCCCGCGCCGCGGAACGTGCCGTTGAAAGATCCGAAGGATTTCAAGCTGATCGGCACGCCGGTCAGGCGTCTGGATTCGCCGGAAAAAGTCGACGGCACCGCGCAGTTCGGTCTCGACGTGCGCTTGCCCGCCATGGTCTACGCGGCGATCGCGAACTGTCCCGTGTTCGGCGGCACGCTCGCGAGCGTCGACGATACGCATGCGAAGACGATCCCCGGCGTGCGCGAGGTCATCAAGCTCGACAACGCGGTCGCGGTGATCGGCGCTCATACGTGGGCCGCGAAACGCGGCCTGCAGGCGCTCGACATCAAGTGGAACGAAGGCGCGGGCGCGCAGCTATCGATGAAGCGCATCGTCGACGATCTCGCTGCGGCCTCGCAACACGGCGGCGCGGTGGCACGCAAGGACGGCGATGTCGGCCGCGCGTTCGGCGACGCGAAGTCGCGCGTCGACGCGGTCTACCAGCAGCCGTTTCTCGCGCACGCCACGATGGAGCCGGCCAACGCCACGGTCCACGTGCGCGGCGACGCGTGCGAAATCTGGCTCGGCTCGCAGGTGCCGACGCGCGTCGTCGATGCGGCGGTCGCGGTCACAGGCTTGCCTGCCGACAAGATCATCGTGCACAACCATCTGATCGGCGGCGGTTTCGGGCGGCGCCTCGAAACCGACATGGTCACGCAGGCCGTGAAGGTCGGCAAACACGTGTCGACGCCGGTCAAGGTGCTATGGACACGCGAAGAAGACATCCAGCATGACATGTACCGGCCGTATTACTACGACACGATCTCGGCCGGGCTCGACGCGAACGGCAAACCGATCGCGTGGCAGCACCGCATTGCCGGTTCGTCGATCATGGCGCGCTTCGCGCCGCCCGCGTTCAAGAATGGAGTCGATCCTGACGCCGTGGAAGTCGCCGCCGATCTGCCGTACGACCTGCCGAACCAGCTGGTCGACTACGTGCGCGTCGAGCCGCACGCGGTACCCACCGCGTTCTGGCGCGGCGTCGGGGCGACGCGCGGCACGTTCGTGGTCGAGAGTTTTATCGACGAACTCGCCGCGCACGCGAAGATCGATCCGGTGCAGTATCGGCGCGATCTGCTCGGCAAATCGCCGCGCGCGCTGAACGTGCTCAATGTGGCCGCGCAAGCCGGCAACTGGGGCAGCGCGCTGCCGCAGGGGCAAGGGCGCGGCGTCTCGGTGATGCACGCGTTCGGCAGCTTTTTGGCGATCGTCGTCGAGGTCGCGGTCGAGCAGGGCGAGGTGACGGTCAAGCGCGTCAACTGCGCGGTCGATTGCGGGATGTTCGTCAATCCGAACACGATCGAGGCGCAGGTGCAGGGCGGCATCATCTTCGGCATCACGGGCGCGCTGTATAGCGAGATCACGATCAAGGACGGCCGCGTCGAGCAGAACAACTTCACCGATTATCGGATTCTGCGCATCCACCAGACCCCGCCGGTCGACGTGCATATCGTGAAGAGTGGCGAGGCGCCCGGCGGTATCGGCGAGCCCGGCACCGCGGCGCTCATGCCCGCGCTGACCAACGCGATCTATGCGGCCACCGGCAAGCGGCTGCGGCAACTGCCGGTTGGCCGTCAACTGCACAGCGCCTGACGCAAAAGGAGCCCGACATGAAAAACATGCTGAAGGGTCTCGGCGCGGTGTTGTGCGTCGCATTGCCGATTCTCGCAAACGCTGCCGCCGATCAAACACTCGTGCAACGCGGCGCCTATCTCGCTCGACTCGGCGATTGCGCGGCCTGCCATACCGCGCCGAAAGGCAAACCGTTTGCCGGCGGCCTGCCGATGAACACGCCGATGGGCCGCATCTACGTGACCAACATCACGCCCGACGCGCAGACCGGCATCGGCGGCTACACGGAAGCGGACTTCGCGCGGGCACTGCGCGAGGGCGTCGCGAAAGACGGTCACAACCTGTATCCGGCGATGCCGTATCCGTCCTACGCGAAGGTCAGCGACGACGACGCGAAGGCGCTGTACGCGTTCTTCATGCACGGCGTCGCGCCGGTGCGGCAGGTGAATCGCGAGTCCGACATCAAATGGCCGCTGAGCATGCGCTGGCCGCTGAGATTCTGGAACATGGCGTTTCTCGAGAAGGGCGTGTATCGCGACAAGCCGGGCAAGGACGTCGCGTGGAATCGCGGCGCGTATCTGGTGCAAGGGCTCGGGCATTGCGGATCGTGCCATACGCCGCGCGGCGTCGCGTTCCAGGAAAGCGCGCTCGACGAAAGCGGCAGCGCGTTCCTGAGCGGCGCGGTGCTCGACGGCTGGTTCGCGTCGAACTTGACCGGCGAGCACAACACCGGGCTCGGCCGCTGGAGCGACGAGGATCTGCGCACGTTCCTGAAGACCGGCGCGAATCGCCATGCGTCGGCGTTCGGCGCCATGACGAGCGTAATCAACAACAGCACGCAAGCCATGAACGATCAGGACGTCGCGGCGATTTCGACGTATCTGAAGTCGCTGCCGCCGGCGGGCGGCAACGGCGCGCCGCCCTATACCTACGATCCGCAGGCGACGAAGGTGTCGCTCGAGCGCCCCGCGAACGATGCCGGCGCGCGCGTCTATACCGCGTATTGCATGCATTGCCACGGCGTCGACGGACGCGGTTTCGCGCCGATGCTCGCGCCGCTCGCCGGCAATCCGAACGTGCTCGCGAAGGACGCGTCGTCGTTGATCAACGTGACGCTGAACGGCACCGGCGATCTGGTGATCAACGGGCTGCCGTCGCCGTTCCCGATGCCGGGCTTCGCGGTGGTGCTCGACGATCGGCAGATCGCCGACGTGCTGAGCTTCGTGCGCGCGGGCTGGAACAACGGCGCACCGGCGCTCGGTGCGGCGGAGGTCGCGAAGTTACGGCAGTCGACGCAGACAGCGCGGTGATCGATCGGTCAGTGCAGTGAATGTAAAAGCGGCAACCCTGCATCGCACGGTTGCCGCTTTTTTGGGGGGAGCTTCGGGGGTTTGTGAGGAAGGGTACTTGTCGACCCGTCGCTGCCGGTCGAGCTACCGGCAGTGCAAAGACAAAGCGCGCGGCTAATTTACGGCGCGTACGTGCGACAACCGCATTGCCCACAGTCGGAACCGGCTACCTTGTTGTTGCACGGCGTGGCTAGGCGCCGCCACTGTCGACACGCGCTTGCACCGGCGATTTCGCGGACTGGCTCAGTGACGCAAGAATCTCGTCGCGACAAACCGCCAGGATTTCGTCCGCCAGCGGCGAGTCGTCCGGACATGCCCGCGACATGATAATGGCGCCCACCGTGTGCGCCAGTATGTCGAGGGCCCTGGCGCGCGCCTGGGCCGGATCCGCGCCGTCCGATGCAGTACCGTCGGGGCTCAGCGCAGCCAGCAGGCTTTCAATGCCCGCCGCAAACGTGGCCCGGACCGCTTCCGGCTGACGCGCGGCATCCCCGCCCAGTGCGGCCATCGTGCAACCGGTCGCGCGGGTGTCGCGGTGCTCGCGAGAAACGTAATACCGCACGAACTCGGGCGCCTCCACACCTGCGCTCAGCGCCACCGTCTGCGCGATGCCGCAGGCCGCCGATTCCGCCATCAGATCGGCCTTGGAGCGGAACTGCTTGTAGAAGCCGCCGTGCGTGAAGCCGGCTGCGGCCATCAGATCGGCAACGCCAACCCCATCGTAGCCGCGCTCCCGAAACAGCTTCGACGCCGTCTCGACGACGCGTTCCCGGTTGGCCTGCGCCTGTGCCTTGGTGATCTTCATTTCCTGACCACTGTGAGTGCATGTCTGCGAAGGCTTAATTATACATTGATGTCGGTCGTCATCAAAACCTTGACAGGTTAGATTATGATCGTCATTATTGGCGCCATTCCAACCCCAGAAGCTGACGCAACATGACCGAAAAGACGCTTTTCGAGCCCTACGTCCTTGGCCGCCTGACACTCGCCAATCGCGTTGTCATGGCACCGCTGACCCGCAATCGCGCAGGCGCGGGCCTGGTGCCCAGCGAACTGGCCGCGACCTACTACGCCCAGCGCGCCTCGGCCGGCCTGATCATCACGGAGGCCACTCAGGTGTCGCGCCAGGCTCAGGGCTATCAGGACACGCCGGGCCTGTACACGCTCGAGCAAATCGCCGGCTGGCGCAAGGTCACCGAGGCTGTGCATGCCAAGGGTGCGCGCATCTTTGCGCAGCTCTGGCACGTCGGCCGTGTTTCGCACGTCGATGTCCAGCCTGGCGGCGCAGCGCCGGTCGCGCCTTCGGCCATCCGTGCGGCGACGAAGACCTTCGTCAACAACGGCTTTGCCGACGTGTCGCCGCCACGCGCCCTCGAACTCGACGAATTGCCGGGCATCGTTGGCGACTTTCGTCGTGCCGCGGCCAATGCCATGGCCGCCGGTTTCGACGGCGTCGAGATCCACGGTGCCAACGGCTACCTGCTCGAGCAGTTCATCAAGGACGGTGCGAATCAGCGCACTGACGCCTACGGCGGCTCGGTCGAGAACCGTGCGCGCCTGTTACTGGAAGTCGTCGCCGCCGTGGCGGAAGAAATCGGCGCCGATCGCACCGGTGTGCGCATCTCGCCGGTGTCGCCCGCAAACGGCATCTCGAGCAGCGATCCTCAGCCGCAGTACGACTACATCGCCGGGCAACTCAGCGCGCTGGGCATCGTCTATCTGCACGTGGTCGAGGGTGCGACGGGCGGCCCGCGCGATGTCGCGCCGTTCGACTACGACGCGCTGCGCCGCCGGTTCAGGCAAACCTACCTGGCCAACAACGGCTACGACCTGGGACTCGCTGCCGCCGGGCTCAACGAGGGTAAGGCTGACCTGTTCGCCTTCGGCCGTGCCTTCATCGGCAACCCCGACCTGGTCGAACGCCTGAAGACCGGCGCAGCGCTGGCCCAGCCCGACTTCGCCACGCTCTATGGTGGCGGCGCTGCCGGCTACACCGACTACCCGACCATTGCCGCCTGACGCGCGCGCTGCTTGCGTCCGCGTCCGAACCTCTCTTGCAAAGGAATTAACTCATGACCACGCTTCCGACTGTTCTCATCACCGGCGCCTCCTCCGGCATCGGCGCCACCTACGCCGAGCGCTTCGCTCGCCGCGGCCACGACCTCGTGCTGGTTGCACGCGACAAGGCGCGGCTCGATACGCTGGCCGCGCGCCTGCGCGAAGAAAGCGGTGTGGCCGTCGAAGTGCTGCAGGCCGACCTAACCCAGCCTGCGGATCTGACCGCGGTCGAGACTCGCCTGCGCGACGACGCTCGCATAGGTATCCTCATCAACAACGCCGGGGCGGCTCAGTCGGGCGGCTTCGTGCAGCAGACCGCTGAGGGCATCGAACGCCTGATCGCGCTCAATACCACGGCGCTCACGCGGCTCGCCGCCGCGGTCGCTCCGCGCTTCGTGCAATCGGGTACTGGCGCGATCGTCAACATCGGCTCGGTGGTGGGTTTCGCGCCAGAGTTCGGCATGTCGATCTACGGCGCCACCAAGGCCTTCGTGCTGTTCCTGTCGCAGGGCCTGAACCTGGAGTTGTCGCCCAAGGGCGTCTACGTGCAGGCGGTGCTGCCGGCGACGACCCGTACGGAGATCTGGGAGCGCGCCGGCATCGACGTCAACGCACTCCCCGAGGTGATGGAGGTCGGCGAACTGGTCGATGCTGCACTGGTCGGATTCGACCGCCGCGAACTGGTCACGATTCCGCCGCTGCACGTGGCCGCGCGCTGGGAGACGCTGGATGGCGCGCGTCAAGGGCTGCTGTCGGACATTCGACAAGCGCACGCGGCCGATCGCTATCGGGCGCAAGCTTGATCAATGTCCTATGCCCACGCACAGAACAACCAGGTCAGGGCGGATGGAACCGCCTTCGCTTATCGCGAACTCGGCCCGCATGGCGGCGTCCCGCTGATCCTCCTCAATCACTGGGGCGCCGTGCTGGACAACTTCGACCCGCGCATCGTCGATGGCCTGGCCCGCAAGCAACGCGTTATTGCGATCGACTACCGGGGAATCGGTCGGTCCGGCGGCATCGCGTCGGAGACCGTGGACGAGATGGCGCGCGACACCATCGCGTTGATCCGCGCGATGGGCTTCGATCAGGTCAATCTGCTCGGCTTTTCGCTCGGCGGCTTCGTGGCGCAGGACGTGGCGCTAAAGGCGCCGGACTTGGTGCATAGGCTCATCCTCACAGGCACGGGGCCCGCGGGCGGTCAGGGCATCGATCGCGTGGGGGCCACGTCCTGGCCACTGATGCTCAAGGGCCTCGTGACGATGCGCGATCCCAAGACGTATCTGTTCTTCACTTCCACAACCAACGGCCGGCAGGCAGCGAGCGCATTCCTGAAGAGGCTGAAGGAACGCAAGGCGGGGCGCGACAAGGGGCCGACACCCCGCGCGTTGCTTCGCCACCTCAAGGCGATCAAGGCCTGGGGCCAGCAGGTGCCGCAGGACCTCACCCGCCTGCTGATGCCTGTCCTGATCGCCAATGGAGACAACGACATCATGGTGCCCACCGCCCTGAGCCACGACATGGCCCGCCGCATTCCCAACGCGCAGCTCGTCATTTATGAGGACGCCGGGCACGGAGCCATCTTCCAGTATCACGCCGACTTCGTGACCAAAGCACTAGCGTTTCTGGCGCAATGAATCCTTCACGGTCAGCGACAGATATCCAACATTGAATCTAGAACACCATGAAAGCACTGACCTTCAAACGCTATGCCAAGTCGCCCGAGATCGGGTTCGCCGAAGTGCCTCGCCCAACGCTAAAGCCTGATGAACTGTTGGTCCAGGTCCACGCGGCGGGCTTGAACCCAATCGACAACATGATTCCGGCGGGAACGTTCAAGCCCGTCCTCAAGTTCGACTTGCCGGCCACGCTCGGCAGCGATATTGCTGGTGTGGTGACTGAGGTCGGCAGCCGCGTGACGCGTTTCAAGCCGGGCGATGCAGTCTTTGCCAGCCTCTTCGATCTCGGTAGAGGCTCGATCGCCGAATTCGCGGCGGTGCCGGAGAGCGTTGCCGCGTCGAAGCCGGTCAACCTGGACTTTGTGCAGGCTGCCGCCGTTCCGATGGTCGGGCTCACCTCCTGGCAGGCGTTGAAGGAGCGCGCCAATCTTCGAGCTGGCCAGAAGGTGTTCGTCCCCGCAGGGGCTGGCGGTATTGGCACGTTTGCGATCCAGCTGGCAAAGTACTTCGGCGCCACGGTGGGAACGACCACCAGTACGGGCAATGTCCAACTGGTAACCCGTCTGGGCGCGGACGAAGTCGTCGACTATAAGAAGCAGGAGTTCGAAAAAGTGCTGCACGGCTACGACGTCGCGCTCGGCACTCTCAGAGGTGATGCGATTGAAAAATCCATGGGCATCCTCAAACCGGGGAGCAAGATCGTGTCTCTGATCGGGCCGCTGGACGCAGCGTTCGCCCGTGCTCGCGGGCTGAACTTTATTCTGACATGGGTATTCGGGCTAATGAGCCGCAAGATCATGCGGCTCGCGAAAAAGCGCGATGTGGCCTATTCGTTTCTCTTCGTGCGCCCCGATGGAAACCAGCTCGCCGAAATTGGCGAACTCCTCAAGTCAGAACAGGTTCGTCCAGTGATTGACAAGGTGTTTCCGTTTGAGCAAGCGAAGGAGGCGCTTGAATACCTGGCCCAGGGACGCGCCAAGGGCAAGGTCGTCGTGAGGATCCAGTGAGCTGCTGAACGGTTGACGGTTGACGGTTGACTCTGTCCGGTCCGCAAGCAGCCCCTCGGAAATCCGCGAACAAGTTTTTGAGGCTCGAGCTAGTTCAGCCTTCACTTCACCACGTTACCGGTGCTGTCCCACCTTCTGCCGCTTTTCGAGCACGCGCGCATACCAGGTCAGCGGAAAGCACATCGCGAAGTAGATCACCGCGACCATGCCGTAGATCGGAAACGGCCGGAACGCGGCATTCGTGATCATCGTGCCGGTCTTCGTCAGTTCGATGAAGCCGATGATCGACGCGAGCGCCGTGCTCTTCACCACCTGCACGAGAAAACCGACGGTCGGCGCGACCGCGATCTTGAGCGCCTGCGGCCACACGATATAGCGCAGTTGCTGGCCGAACGTCATGCCGAGGCTCGCGCCCGCGGCCCACTGACCGCGCGGCACCGCTTCGACGCAGCCGCGCCAGATGTCGACCAGATACGCGCTCGTATAGAACGTCAGCGTGACGGTCGCGGCGGCCCACGGCGACACGTCGATGCCAAGCAGCGGCAAACCGAAGAACGCCAGAAAGAGCTGCATCAGCAGCGGTGTGCCTTGAAACACCTCGACGTACAGCACGACGATGCGCCGTAGCCATGCGATCGGCGACACGCGCATCGCGAGCAGCACGAGCCCGACGATCCCGCCGCCGACAAACGCGATCAGCGACAGCAGCACGGTCCAGCGCGCGGCGAGCAGCAGGTTGCGGGCGATATCCCACAGCGTGAATTCGACCATGATCAGCGCTCCGTCGGCAGGGTGCGCGCGCCGCGCCACATCAGGCGGCTGCGCCAGTTGCGCAGCAAGCCGTGGTTGCCGCTGCTGTGAGCACGTGCCGAGCGGCCCGCGAACAGCCGACGGCCGAAGCGGTTCAACAACTGACGCAACGCGATCGACATCAGCAGATAGGTCGCCGTGATGATCAGGTAGCTCTCGAACGAGCGGAAGTTGCGCGACTGGATGAAGTTCGCCGCATAGGTCAGGTCGGGCACCGAGATCTGCGACACGACGGCCGAGCCGAGCATCACGATCAGCACCTGGCCGAGCAGCGCGGGAAACACATTGGCGAGCGCCTGCGGCAGCACGACGTGGCGGAACACCTGGCGCCCATGCAGCCCGAGCGCCTGCGCGGCCTGCACCTGGCCGCGGGAAATCGAATCGATGCCGGCGCGCACGATCTCGGTCGCGTACGCGCCGAGATTGACGGTCATCGCGAGAATCGCGGCCTGGATCTCGTCGATATGAATGCCGAGGCTCGGCAGGCCGAAGAATACGAAGAACAGCTGCACCAGAAACGGCGTGTTGCGGATCAGCTCGACGTAGCTCGCGACCAGCCAGCGTGCCCACTTCGGGCCGGCCGCCGCAATGCTCGCGCCGGCGATACCGACGAGCCCGCCCGCCAGGGTCGAGACCGCAGTGAGCCCGAGCGTCACGGCGGCGCCGCGCGCGAGCATCCCCGCATAGAGGCCGAAGCCGCTGAAATCGAACGCGTAAGTCATGGCCTCGTGCCCATCGTAGGATCAGGTGGGGGCGCGGCCTTCAGGGCACCACGCCACAGGGTTCAAAGATCGGCCGGCAGCGGCGCGCGCAGCCACTTCTGCGAAATCGCGTTCATCGTGCCGTCCTTGCGGGCCTTGGCAATCGTTTCGTCGACCTTCGCCTTCAGGCGCGGCTCGTTCTTGTTCAGACCGACGTGATCGGGCGAGCTGAACAGCGCGAACTTCTGCTGCGGATCGTTCGCCGGATGCCGCGCGAGAATCGTCGCGCCGACGTCGTTGCCGACCACCATCAACTGTACCTGACCAGAAAGAAACGCCGAAATAGCGCCGTTCGGATCGTCGAAACGTTTGATGTTCGCGGACGGCGGCGCGATCTTCGTCACGCTCAGGTCTTCGAGCGTGCCGCGCGCGACCGAGATCGACTTGCCGGCGAGATCGGCGGCGCTCTTCACCGGCAGCGACTTCGGGCCGAACACCGCAAGATAGTACGGCGCGTAGGGCTGCGAGAAGTCGATCACTTTTTCGCGCTCGGGCGTCTGGCCGACCGACAGCAGCATGTCTGCCTTGTGGTCGGCGAGGAAAGCCATGCGATTGTCGCCCGTGACCGGCACCAGTTCGACCTTCGCGTTGAGCGCCTTGCCGATCAGATTGGCGACGTCGATGTCGTAGCCGACCGGCTTCATGTCCGGACCGATCGAGCCGAACGGCGGATAGTCTTCGAACACGCCGATGCGCACGGTGCCGGACTTCGCGATGTCGTCGAGCGCGTCGGCATGCGCGGCTGAGGGCAGCGCGCACAACGCGCCGAGCGCCGTCATCGCGAGCGTCGCGGCGAGTGTCGCGAACACGCGGCGGGTCGATTGGAGAGCGGGGCGCTGGTTCATGATCTGTTCCTCTGTCGTAGTGCGGTCGTGATTGAAGCAAAGCGTGCGTGACGGGTTCGGCTATCGGGCGGCGCGTGCGGCGATCAGCTTACACGCGTGCGGTGGCAGTTCGGCGAACACCGGCATGCCGAGCACGAGCCCAGGGGTTTCGCGCGGCGTGGTCGCGGCGGTCAGTGTGAAGCCCGCACAATCGATCGTCGCTTCGAGCGAGGCGCCGACGTCGCGAATGAACGTGACGGTGCCGGGCAGGCGGTTTGGGTTCGGAGCTTCCGTGGCCGCCTTCACGCAGATGTCCTCCGGACGGATCAACAGGCGGATCGCGTCGCCGGCCGCAACCGGCTGCCGCGCGTCGGCGAGCGACGCGCGTGGATTCGGCGTCACCGCGATGCGCTGTCCGCCCGGCAGGCTCACGAGCCCCGCGCCGTCGTACCGCACCGGCAGGATGTTGCCGAGGCCAATGAAGCCGGCGACGAACTCGCTGACCGGATCGCGATAGATGTCGAGTGGCCTGCCGACCTGCGCGATGCGGCCTTGTTCCATCACGACGATCTCGTCGGCCATCGTCATCGCTTCGCGCTGGTCGTGCGTGACCATGATCGTCGTGATGCCGAGGCGTTGCTGTAGCAGGCGGATTTCGACCTGCATCGCTTCGCGCAGCTTCGCGTCGAGCGCGGACAGCGGTTCGTCGAGCAGAAGCAGTTGCGGCTCCGAAGCGATCGCGCGCGCGATCGCGACGCGTTGGCGCTGGCCGCCCGACAGTTGCGTGACCGGCCGGTTCGCCATGTGCGGCAGCTGGATCAGTTCGAGCAGCTCGGCGACGCGGCGCGCTTGCCGGTCTTTCGCGACCTTGCGCAGCTTCAGCGGATACGCGACGTTCTGCGCGACCGTCATATGCGGGAACAGCGCGAGCGACTGGAACACCATGCCGAAGTCGCGCTGGTTGGCCGGCAGCCGCGTGATGTCGCGGCCGGCGAAATGGATGCTGCCCGAGCTCGGCGTTTCGAGCCCGGCGATCATCCGCAGCAGCGTGGTCTTGCCGCAGCCGGACGGGCCGAGAAAGCACACCAGCTTGCCGTCGGGCACGCTCAGATCGACGTCGTCGACGGCATGCACGGTGCCGAAGCGCCGCGTGACGGCCTGCAAGGTCAGATGGGTCATCGGAGGCTCCAGCAAGGTGGCGGGTTCACAGCGCGACGCCCTCGTCGCCGATCAGCTTTTCGAGCAGCCAGATCAACGCGAAGTCGATCGCGACGATGACCACGGCGAAACAGAACACGGTCGGATCGAGCGACGATACGGTGCGGCTATAGAGCCACACCGGCAGGGTCATCGTGTCGATGCTGTACAGGAAGAACGTCACCGTGAACTCGTTGAACGACACGATGAACGCGAACAGCATGCCGGCGAGCATGCCGGGGCGCATCAGCGGCAACACCACGTCGACGAGCGCGCGGCCGGGGCTCGCGCCCATCACGAGCGCCGCTTCCTCGAACTCGGGGCCGATCGACGCGACCGACGCCGCGCAGTTCTTCACCGTGAACGGCAGCGCCAGAATCACGTGCGCGATGATCAGCCGGCCGACGCCAAGCTCGACCGGCAGCACGTTGAACACCAGCAGCAGCGACAGGCCGAGCATCACCAGCGGATAGACGAGCGGCAGCGCGACCAGTTGCTCGACCGCGGGCTTGCCGCGAAAACGGTAGCGCGACAGCGCGTACGCGGCGGGCACCGAGACCAGCGTCGCGATCAGCATCGTCGCTAACGCGACGACGAGGCTGGTGGTCAGCGCGGCGCTCATCGACAGCGTATCGGTCGCGTCCGGTGACACGAAGCTGTGCCACGCCGCGCGATACCAGTGCAGGCTGTACGCGTGCGGTGGGAATTCGAGCGTGTCGGCCGCGCTGAACGACATCGCGATCATCGTCAGGATCGGCAGCGCGGCGACAAACAGCACCACGCCGGCGGCGAGCGCGGTCGCGCGGCCGAGCTGGCCGGGCATCGTCCGAGGCAGGCGCGGCACGCGTGGCGAACGAGGTTCGGTGCGCGGCAGGCGCGAGCTCGGCAGCGGCGTGCTCATGCGTGATGCTCCCCGGTCAGACGTTGGGTGCGGCGCACGAGCCGCTGCGACAACGCCATCACGGCGAGCGTCGCGACCATCAGTACGACGCCGGAAGCGGACGCGGCCGGCCAGTTCAAGAGCGGCGCGACCTGATCGTGCACCAGCACGGCGAGCATCGGCACGCGCCGGCCGCCGAGCAGCAGCGGCACCGCGAAGGCGCTCGCGTTATACGCGAACACCAGCAGCGCGCCGGATACGAGGCCCGGCATCGCGAGCGGCAGCAGCACGTGACGCAGTGTTTGCCAGCGGGTCGCACCGAGCGTCGCGGCGGCTTCCTCGTACGAGATCGACACCGCGCGCATCGCGCTGGAAAGCGGCAGCACGGCGAGCGGAAACGCGGTCTGGATCAGCCCGAGCAGCACGCCATGCTCGCGATACAGCCACATCACCGGACGCTCGACCAGTCCACTCGCGAGCAGCGCGTGATTGAGCAGACCCGCCGGGCCGAGAATCACGAGCCAGCCATAGCCTTGCAGCAACAGATTGACGAGCAGCGGCAGCAGCACACCCGCGAGCAGCAATCGGCGCGCGAGCCGCGACGTGGTGCGCGCCATCGCGAGCGCGACCGGAATCGCGAGCACGACCGCGCACAGCATGCTCTGGAACGCGAGCCGCAGCGTGAGCCACAACGACTTCAGGAAGTAGCCGTCGAGCAGGTCCGCATAGTTTTGCAGCGTGAAGCCGCGCCACTCGTTGCCGGACGTGCCGAAGCTCATCCGCAGCACGACCAGCGCGGCCGCGCCGAGTATGGCCAGAAACAACAGGATCGGCGCGAGCAGCAGCCACGGGCGCGCGCTCGCGAGCGTCGTTGCGCCAGCAGCGGGGTCCGCCACGACAGCCGCAGCGACGGCGCAAGCGGGTGCAGCGGCGCCCGGCGCCGCTTCGTCCGGCATCATCGCGGCACGCCGCGAGAAGCGCGCGAGCATCGGGGTTACGCCGAGAAGATTTCGGTGTAGCGCTTGATCCATGCCGGCTGCACGACGGCGAGCGCCTTGTCGTCGTGCAGCACGGCTTTGTCGGCGATCTGCTGCGGGCTCGGCACGAACGCGCGGCTTTCGGCCGGAATCATCGCTTTCGAATTGACCGGGCCGTTCAGCACGTCGGCCGCCATGCGGCCTTGCACGCCGGCATCGAGCGAATGATTGATGAACGCGTGGATCAGGTCGGTGTCGCCCGGATGCGCTTTCGGAATCACCGTGAACATCAGTTGCGTCGCGAAGCCTTCCTTCATCCCGTAGGTCACGCCCATCTTGTAGTCGGGCTTGCGGATCTGGTCCGGGAAAAACGCCGGCGAATAGATGCCGCCGATATCGAGCGAACCGGTGCGGAACAGGTCGGCCACCTGGTTCGGGTTTTCGCCGAGCGTCATCACGTGGTCTTTGAGCTGCGCGAGTTTCTTGAAGCCTGGCTCGATATTCTGCCGCGAGCCGCCGTTCATCTTCGCGGCGATGATCGCGAGATCGACCGCTTCGGCCCATTCCGGCGGCGGCAGGAATACCCGGCCGGCGTATTTCGGGTCCCACAGCGCTTCGTACGACGAAGGTGGCGTCTTGACCGTCGCGGTGTTGTAGATGAGACCGTCGGACCACAGCAGATAGCCTACGCCGAAGCCGTTCGCGCCGGTGCGGTATGGCGGCGCGACTTCCTTGAGATTCGGCAGGCGGTCGAGATCGGGCTTCATCAGCAGGCCCGCGTCGGCGAGGCCGGATGCGCCGACGCCCGCGAGCGTGATCACGTCGTAGGTCGGACGATCGCCCGACGCCTTGACTTTGGCGACCATGCCGGAGGTGCCGTCAGCGCGATCGGCGATGACCTTGGCGCCGGTCTTCGCGGTGAAGGTCGCGGCGATGTTGCGCAGCGCGGCCGTGCCGGTATCGTCCGACCACGTGAGGATGCGCAGCGTCTTGCCGCTGAAGTTGTGTTCCTGCGCGCGCAGATTGAGGAACGGCATCGGCAGTGCGGACGCCGCGAGCGCCGTACCGATGGTCTTGATGGCCTGCCTTCTACCCCGTCTGATCTGCTGCATGGCGGTCTCCTCTGTTGAACGCCTGTTGCCCATGATTCGCCGTGACCGCTGCCGGATAGACCGCGCGTGAATGCACTGTAGGTTTGCCAAAATCGCCCAACAATCGAAATATGCGCATGGATCGCATGAGGTGCGCTCATGGCTTGCCGCCCGCGAACGCAGCGGCGAGCGGTTTGGCGATGCGGCCGAAGCATGCGGGTTTGCCCCCGCGCGCCGGCTCGTGCGCGTGGGGCCGATCGCGTATGCTGTGAGCTTGTCGGCACGGCGGCGGCGGCCGCTGCCCCAGCCACGATGATTTTTTCTGATCCGGACATCCGATGCGACGCCTACCGCCGCTCAACGCGCTGCAGATTTTCGAAACCGTCGCGCGCCATCGCAGCTTCACGCGTGCCGCCGATCACCTTTGCCTGACGCAAGGCGCGGTCAGTCGGCAGATCATCGCGCTCGAGGAGTACTACAAATTTCCGCTGTTCAAGCGTCATGCAAAGGGGCTGACGCTGACCGCGGAGGGCGAAATGCTGCTGCCGGCCGTCAAGGAGAGCTTCGCGCGGATCGAGGAAATGTCGCTGCGCTTGACGAGGCAGCGCACCGACTTGGCGCTCAAGGTGCCGACCTGCGTAATGCGTTGGATGCTGCCGAAGATCATGCGCTTCCAGTCCGACTATCCCGATCTGCATGTGCAGATCACGACCACCTGGCAGCACGACGTCGATTTCCAGAGCGAGCCGTTCGATGCCGCGATCATCTACGGTTCGTCGCCCGGTGCGGACGTGCAGACGGTGTCGCTATTCGAGGAACGTCTGACGCCGGTCTGCACGCCCGAGCTGCTGAAGGACAAGCCGCTCGCCCAGGTCGCCGATCTTGCGCGGCACACGCTGCTGCATCCGACGCGCGATCATCGCGACTGGAAGATGTGGCTCGCGAAAGTGGCGCAAACCGATGCGTCGGGCGCCGGCACGATCGACGCGGAGCTGGGCCCGAGCTTCGATACGCTCGACATGGCGACCAACGCCGCCGCGCAGGGCTTCGGCGTCGCGATCAGCGATCTCGCGCTGATCGACGAGGACGTCGCCGCCCGGCGCCTCGTGCGGCCGTTCGACACCGTGCTGAAGACCGGCTGGCGCTATTACTTCGTGTATCCGGAGTCGGTCGCGCATCAGCAGAAGCTGAAACTGTTCCGCGACTGGATCGCCGAGCATTGGGAAGAGTGAGGCGGCCGTCGGTCTGCGTCGGATCCGGCATCGCGTCACGGCGCGAACGACAGAAACAGATAGGCCGCGAACAGCGACAGATGCACGGCGCCTTGCAGAATCGTCGTGCGTCCGGTGCTGAGCGTCAGCGTGGCGACCACCAGCGTGAGCGCGAGCAGCACCATGTCCTTGCCGTCGATGCCGAGCACGATAGGCTGACCGATGTACAGAAACACGCCGGCGACGGTGGGAATGGTCAGGCCGATACTCGCCAGCGAAGAGCCGAGCGCGAGGTTCAGGCTGGTCTGCAGACGATCGGCGCGCGCCGCGCGCAGCGCCGCAAACGCTTCCGGCAACAGCACTAGCGACGCAATCACGATACCGACTACTGCCGGCGGCGCGCCCGCACTCAGCACCGCGGATTCCACCACCGGCGACAGCACTTTGGCGAGCAGCACGACCGCGACGAGGCTCACCACCAACAGCACGCCACTGATCGCTGCGAGCCGCGCGCTCGGCGGCTCGGCATGCACGTCTTCGTCGGGCACGCCGGCGAGGAAGTAGTCGCGATGGCGCACCGTCTGCACGAACACGAACACGCAGTACAACACCAGCGACGACACGCCGGCAAACGCGAGCTGCGACGGCGACAGCACCGGCCCGGGGCGGGTGGTGGTGAAGTTCGGCATCACGAGCGTCAGCACCGACAGCGACGCGAGCACCGCCAGCGCGGCCGCCGCGCCGCGGCTCTGAAAGTCCTGTTCCCGATGGCGGATGCCGCCCACCAGCAGGCAGAGCCCGACGAGCCCGTTGCAGACGATCATCACGGCCGCGAATACCGTATCGCGCGCGAGGCCGGCTTTCTCGGGACCGGATGTCAGCATCACCGAAACGATCAGCGCCACCTCGATCACGGTGACGGCGACCGCGAGCACCAGCGTGCCAAACGGCTCGCCGACGCGATGCGCAACCACTTCGGCATGATGCACGGCGGCAAACACGGCCGCGCATAGCGACACGCCCACCAGTGCAAGCAGCAGAGCGTGACCCGGCATCGCGTAGGCGGCACCGAGCACGATCCAGCTAACGATCGGCGCGCCGAGGGTCCAACGGGGCAAGACGGTCGCGGGCGAAGTCATGCGGCCTTCCTTTCGATGCGTGGGGCGGACGTGAAGTAATGTCTTAACGATAGACACTAACGTGCTGAATGATAAAGAACAGTTTGTCTGCGAGGCGAGGGGGCCTGCACGTTCGAGCCCTCGGTTCGGCACTGCGTCGCAGGGCGACGATCGAGTGCTGGACTGCGGCGGTGGGCTGACGTCGCGTCGACGGTTTCACCGTCGACGCCAGCTTGCTGCTGTTACCGCAACTTCTTCGGCTGTTTGACCGGCTTACTGGCCGCCGACCGCGCGGATCGTCAGAGCGCTCTTCACCGATGTCACGCCTGCCACGCCTTGAGCGGCGTTCGTCGCGATTTCGATCTGGCTCTGTTCCGGCACCGAGCCTTCCAGCGTGACCGCGCCGTCGCGTGCGCGCACGATGATGTTGCCGACCGTCAGGCCCTTCGTACGCGCAAGGGTGGAGCGGACCTTGCGCTGCAGTGCGCGGTTGGCTGCACGAGTCTGCTTGGCGCTAGGCGCCGCTGCGGCCGGCGCTGCGGTCGCGGCCGCATCGCTGGTTTGCGCGTACGCGTTGAGGGAAGCGAGAACAACCAACGCGCCGCCGATCATCTTGATTGCCGAGAATGCTTTCATTCAACCATCTCCTGTTGTCGTAGAAACGTCGACCCCCGGATGGGGACCATTTTTTACACCAGCGGGTACAGCGGGATTCGATGTGGATGAACCGTTACAACAGCCGTGCGAACGCTCTCAGCCGACACGCCGTTTCGGCGAGCCGCGCAGCGTGCGCCGAAACATGCAAACGGCCGTGTGACCGGCCGGAAACACACAATACAACAATTAGTGCCACGTTGACCCCCGTGGCGGAGAAAATGAGGCTTCGGTACAACGAATCGGCCGATCTCAACGAGCCGATCGCGCGGGAGCCAGGACAGCGCGCTGTTCGCGAGGCCGTAGGCTCTGCCACCCATTCAAGACCCCTATCCAGGACACCAGCGCATGCGAAGCGAGCCTCTTCCCATCCGTCCGTTGCGCCGCGACGATCTGCCGGTCGACACCGTCGAACTCGCGCGCTTCATGGTCGGCAAATATCTCGTGCACGATCTGCGCGAAGGACGTCTCAGCGGACGCATCGTCGAGACGGAGGCCTATCCGCTCGGCGATTCGACCAGCCATGCGTTCATCGGACGCCGACCGTACAACGGGTCGATGTTCCTCGCGCGCGGTCATGCGTATGTGCGGTTGACCTACGGGGTCTCGTACATGCTCAACATGTCATCGGAAGCGCAGGACGTCGGCGCCGGCATCCTGCTGCGCGCGATCGAACCGCTCGAAGGACTCGCGCTGATGGAAGCGCGCCGTCCCGGCGTGCCGCTGCGCGATGTCGCGCGCGGACCCGGGCGGCTGACGGTGGCGTTTGGCATCGGGCAGGCGTTCGACGGCCGTGATCTGTGTACTGGACAGGGGCTCTGGATCGGCGTGATCGAGACCGGCGACGCACCGATCGGCGTGACGACGCGCATTGGCCTGTCGCGCGAAACGCACCGGCCGTTGCGGTTTTTCGAGCCGGGCAGCGCGTTCGTCAGCGGACCGCGCAGGTTACTGACGATTCCGCATTCCGCCGCGTGACGTCGCCGCCCGCGCGTGCGCGTCAATTTTTCGATCGGCAATTGTTAACCGAAGGATCACGCAGGCGGATGCCGTTCCACAATATTCCCTCGCATTATTGCGATAGGAACAATTTTTTATCTTGAAATTAAGGGTTTTCCCTTGGCCATGCGGTGACTAGACTGAAGATATTCGCTGCACACCACAGTGTGTGGGCGATGCACATAAAACCACATTGGAGGGAAGTCATCATGAAATCGCTGATCAAGGCAGTTGCTATCGCAGCCGTTCTCGCCGCGCCGGTCGTATCGTTCGCGCAATCGAACCAGCAGCCGATCACCCGAGCGGAAGTGCGCAGCGAACTGATCCAGCTGGAGCACGCAGGCTATAACCCGTCGGTATCGAACGACCCGAATTACCCTGCCGACATCCAGGCCGCCGAACAGCGCGTCCAGGCGCAAAATCCGACCGTCGCGCAAACCCAGCCGACCGCCGACACGAGCGGCTACGGCGCGCCGATGAGCGGATCGACGCAAGCGGGCGGCGTCGCGCAGCCGATGAGCGGCCAGAAGAGCGTCTATTTCGGTAACTAAGCGCGGCACGACGCTGTGCGCCGCTTGCGGCGGCGCACAGCGTTTCATACCAGGTACTGTTTCAATCGAGCGTGCCGCACAGGCGTGCGCGAGCGTGTCATCCGTGCGCGCGCTGCGTTCCTCGTCGTGAAGGAACCTCCGCTGCCGCAAGGTAGCTTGGCCCAGGCTTTTCGAGGCTTGGGCTTTTTTTGCGTCCGGTCTCGCGCGAACGATCGATGCGCTGTCGCGCAGCGAAACCCATGCTCGATCTCAGGGCCGTTCGCCGTGAATGTAGAACTCGAGTTGCTGGATGGTGAACTGCTGTTCCGCGATGATGTTCTTCACGAGGTCGCCGATCGACACCATGCCGATCAGCCGCTCGTTCTCGATGACCGGCAGGTGACGCATGCGCCGCTCGGTCATCAGCGCCATGCAGTCTTCGGTCGTCTGGTTGGGACGAACGAAACGCACCGCCTTGCTCATGATGTCGCGCACCGGCGTCGCCTTCGACGACCGGTCCATCAGCACCACCTTGCGCGCGTAGTCACGCTCCGTGACGATGCCGGCGATGCGGTCGCCGTCCGTCACCACCAGCGCGCCGATGCCTTTGTCGGCCATCAACCGGATCGCCTCGTAGACGGAATCGTCGGCGCCGATCGTGTAGACCTCGGAGGAGTTCGGTTTCGTTTTAAGAAGCTGTGCAACGCTTGTCATGGAGCGGCTCCGTTTCGCAGTGCAGCACGCCGAAGTGGCGCACCGTCGTGGGGGACAGGCGGTTCCAGTATAGGCGCGACATGCGTCGGCGGTACACCCGCAATCCTGGGCGCGCGAGACGATGCGCGCTGGGTTGGCGCATTTCGCGCGGGCTCGTCTTGGTGTAGGTGTTGATGCGCGTGCGCTTTGTGGGGCTTAGCACGCGGCTGCGTGCTGCGGCCGCGGGCGCCATCCGCGTGCGACATGCGGATTAGCGGTAAACTCGCAGTCCACACCTTATCCCCGGCTCGCCCGGGTTCATGTCAGCACCATTTCCAACGCCATGCTCACGTCTCAGGATTCATCGCCCGCAGCGGACGGCGCCGTCACCGGCGAATGCGTCGTGCTCGATGCGACCGCAACATTGCCCACGCGCTACGGCACGTTTACTTCCTATGTGTTTCGTGTGCTCGACAGCGGCGCCGAACATCTCGCGCTTGTGATGGGCGATGTCGCCAACCAGTCGTCCGTGTTGACGCGCCTGCACTCGGAATGTCTGACGGGCGACGTGCTCGGCTCCTATCGTTGCGACTGCGGTGAGCAGCTCGATCTTGCACTGCGCTATATCGCGGCCGAGGGTTGCGGCGTTCTGCTGTATCTGCGCGGGCACGAAGGACGCGGCATCGGCCTGTCGAACAAGATCCGCGCGTATGCGCTGCAGGAGCAGGGGCGCGATACCGTCGAAGCCAACCTCGATCTCGGTCTGCCCGACGATTCGCGCGAATACGATTCGGCCGCGGGCATTCTGCGCACGCTGAAAGTCACGTCGGTGCGGCTGATGAGCAACAATCCAGAGAAGTTCGACACGCTGTCGAAGCACGGCATTCCGGTGTGCGAGCGTGTCGCGCTCGCGATTCCGATGCGCGAGGAAAACGAGCGGTATATCCGTACCAAGCAGCTGAAGTTCGGGCATTACTTCGACGAGAATGAGTGACGAGATTTTGGGGCCGCCAGCGAGCCCCGCTGAGCAAGGGTTTGAGCCGTGAAACCCGCTCTGGTAAAGCGAGAACGCCCGTCTGGACATTTTCGCTGAGCCGTAACGTCACTTGACTAAACATCGGGAAACTTGGCATGCTGGCGTAGGTTTTTTGGGGATTCGACGGAAAAGCTACGCTGAACGTCGGGTCGTGGTCGAAAACCTACGCTGCCTTCCCGATGAGATTCGATGCACGCAACGCCAGCAAGCTCGAGCCCGGCCAACACTTAACGTTTGATGGCTTTCCCGGCCTGCGTCTGCAGGCAAGCGAAAGCCGTCGCTCGTGGATCTACCGCTACAGGTCGCCGGTCGACGACCGTATGCGCCAGGTCAAGCTCGGCGAGTGGCCTGCTATGGGATTTCCTGCGGCAATAGCGGAGTGGGAGCTGAAGCGGTCGGCACGCGACAATGGGGCGGACCCGGCCACCGAGAGGCGAGAGAAGCGTCAGTCCGTAGCTATATCACGTGCGGTCAACGCCTACACGGTGAAGCAAGTCTGCGCGGACTATGTCGAGGGATACCTCGAACCCACTCGCAAAGAGAAAGGGGTCGTCGAGGTGCGGCGTATGTTCAACTCAATGCTCGTTCCGATCGCGGGCTTGTCGGCAGCCTCCATTACGCGCGCGCAAGCATTCGAATTTCTGGATTCGTACCGTGCAACGCCCTCACTTGCCGCGAGATTGCGGATGGAACTTGGTGGTGCATGGGACTATGCGATGGACGCTGGTCGGCTACCCGATGGAACGCCAAACTGGTGGCGAATGATCCTCCGCGGCAAGCTGCGCAGCAAAGGTCGGACGGTCGCTGGCGTCGCGATGGGCACAAAGAAGCGAGTCCTGAGCGAGAGTGAAACCGGCACGCTGCTTCGATGGCTTCCCAACATTAGTCTCACGGTTGCGGACGCCATTGCGCTTTATCTTTGGACGGGCGCGCGAGGTGGCGAAATCATCTCCATGGAGAAGCACGAAATCACTGACGAGGACGACGGGCTTTGGTGGACCGTGCCGAAGGAGAAGACGAAAAATTCATGGCGTTCGAAGGCGGGCGATTTGCGGGTGCCGCTTGTGGGCCGTGCAGAAGCGATTGTGATGCGTCGCCTTGAGCAAGCTGTCAACGGTTACCTGTTCCCGACTTCGGACGGGCATATGATGAGCCAGACTGTCATTCAGCACGGCATCTACTACCATCAGCCGTATTGTAAGCAGGCGCCCGATCACAACAGGCCACGACTACCTGTCACGCACTGGTCGGCGCACGACCTTCGCAGAACTGCTCGAACTTTTCTGGCGGCGCTAGGTTGTCCTCACGACGTGGCGGAGGCTGTGCTGGGGCATATACAGCCAGGCGTTGCCGGCATTTACAATCGGCATCACTATGATCGGGAGCGACGCGAATGGCTCATGCGCCTTTCGCAATTTCTCGAGGAGCTTGCGCTTCAGTATCCGAAGAAGTAGCTTTGCGGCGCCGGTTGCTATGGCCAGTGTTCGGAGGAGGGAGTAGGTCTGAAACGGGGCGTTCCTCAGCCCATGCTTCGACTTCGCGCATGAGCCAGGCAACGCGGCGGCCGGACAGCATGCGAGGCCTTGGGAATCGGTTTTCGCGGACCAGTTTCTGGATGCTCGCCTCCGATAGCGACACCGTGGCCGCGACAGTCGGCAGATCCAGGTAAAGCGGTTTCATGTTGGTCGGTGCGGACATGCTGTGATCCTCTCGTCTCAGGATCGCGCTGAACCAATAAAGCGGTTTTTGTGATTTGTGTCTCGGGGGGGCCGTCGACGATCGACCGCCGCCTCGGTTGATGCTCTCCTGCTGATTGTCCTAGCTGGTGTCCGCATCATTGCCCTTCCCCTGATACATCTTCTACCTGTCGGGCGAGGTCTTGAAATGCCCGTAGACTGCCGGAGCGCCGACGTCGTCCCATTACGACGCAGACCGCTTACCTACTCATTTTGCGCGCCACGATTCCGCGACCGGACAATAGATGACGCCGTTGTCAACGTTCCTATGGCAATGGAAGGCCGAGACCGCCCGTGCTTTGAAGGGCTGGGCCGCGAAGTGGCCAGTTTCGCAGGCGATTACATCGCGCACGCGTGCCCGACACCCGAGCCTTCCTAGGTGAAGTCAAGCATGTGCGGTATTGAAAGACTGGCCAGTGGACAACGATTCCCCAAATGGAAAAAGCAATCGCTAAGTCTCGTCGGGGATTACGACGATGCCACGGGGACAAGCAGGAAAGGAGGCTTCTGGTCAAAAGACCCGCGGCGGTCCAGACAAAGAGACGAAGCACGACCGCGAAAAGTACCGCATGAGTGAGGCACTGCGAAGAGCGCTGGACGAGATCCAGCGGGCGACTTCAATTGCCCATCATAGTAGCTCGACCGGGAACGGCAAGAAAAGTTTATACACGATCTTGTGTGGGGGCTCAGACAACAATGCGGGATTGAGCTGGAATTCCCGATACGTCACGATGGCAAACGAGTGATTAGCCGTGTCGGTTGCGCATATCGAGTCGGCGCTTTAGGTATTTCCGTGCCAGACGGCATCGATGGTTGGCGGTTGCCGATGGCTAAGTCGTTGAGCGGAAAGTTCGCGACCCCGAACTTTGAATGTGTTCGCAAGTGTGCCGGCTGGCCTGTGGCTAGCCCCGTCTCACAGATGAACAAAAGCGCCCAGCAAATTCCCGAGATCGGTGAGGCTTGTTCGAACTCTTCTCCACTTTTCCACGGTTATTCGACGCCCAGGAGAGGACTCGGATTCCGGACCGAAGTTTTTGATTTATTTGGATGTTTTCATGATTTTCATTCGTTGATGTACTCGCTAATGTACTCGGCTGCGATTGCCTTGAATAAACTACGCATGTTGTGTAAGCGCAACGCAACTACGACAGCGACATGAGCACTGTTCAAATAGCGCAGCATCTATCCCCGTGGGGACTCTTTTTGCAGGCGGACGCCATCGTCAAACCGATCATGGCGGTGCCTGTACTCGCCTCGCTCGCAAACTGGGCCGTCATCGTCGACAAGCTGTGGCGCCTTCGCGAACTACGCATGAGGGCCGTGCGCTGGCATACGGCGCTCGCGCAGCCAGACGGGCTCGCCGCGCTATCGGACGCGCTCGCGAAAGAGCCCGCAGGTGACGCGGATGCTCGAGCAGGCGGCCGCGCTCAACTATGACGGCGTAGCGACGACGATCGCCGACTTCGACGTGGTTCAGCGGCCAGTCACGACCATCGTCGAGAAGGGGGCGCCGGTCATCAAATTTAATCCGTGAAGCGAGGCGCAGAGCCGTCAGCTCGGCGTGCTGTTGCATGTCGGGCAGCCCGAATACGAAGCCGGCAAGCAGGCCGATGAGCGCGCCAAAGCGGCGGGAATAAAAAGCTTCCTGTGCGTACGCGTACGGCAGCAAACCGCGAACTCAAGGCGGCACGGGTTCCTTCGCGCCAGTTGATCACCTGGTAGCACTCGGCATCTAGACCGAGCGCGAGCGCTTTGACTGATACCGGCTCGTGCCCGGGCGCGCGGCGCAACAGTTTGCGTGGCCGCCCAGGCTGTCCGGTGGGCGGCTCGACACTCAGGGGGGCCGTGCCGGGAGCCCAGACGCGGGCGCTGGACTGAATACCCACTGCGTAGGCCAGTCCCAATTCGCTGACGGCGTCACGAAAGACGCTGTCGTTCCCGTAACCGGCGTCCGCCAGCACAATACCGTGAGGCGCGCCGCTTTCGCGCGCCTCACGCAGTTGTGCTGCCGCCACTTGCGGTTTGGTCGAGAACGCTACCTCATCGGGTACGCCAGCGCGCTGACATCGTGCCGTGTCTTCGCTCCATTCGCGGGGCAAATAGAGTTGATATGCGACGGGCAAACTGGCGTCCTCGGCGGCAACCGACAAGCTCACGGCGACCTGACAGTTGTCCTGCTTGCCTAACTGCCCGCAGTATTGCCGCGCCACACCCACCGAATGTTTGCCCTGCTTCGGAAAGCCCGTGTCGTCGATGATCCAGAACAGTCCGTTGGCAGGATTCATATGCGGCAGCACCCAGCGCCTTACCCGCTCGAGCAAGGCTGCAGCTGACCATTCTGACTTCGAAACGAAGTGATGCAACGACTGGTGGCGCGCGCTGACACGTTCAGGTTCGAGGTGGGCCGCCAACGGCTCCACGCTTTTACGCCGCAGCGGCAACATCAAACCTTGGCAGTATCCAACCAGCCCAGCGTTGCGATCGCTGTGCCCGAGTGCCTCGCAGAGGAATTCCAGGTACTCATCGAACGACGATTTCCCGACCATCGCTTCCTCATGCCATGTCTGAAGAAGTTTCTATAATGGCATGAATCTATTGACACAGTAAAACTAGCAGGACGACGAGCATTGCATCGGCGCCGAAAACGTGAATCAGGGCGCCACATAGGAAAGGGCATCCGAACAGACCGATGAAATAGGCAAGCGTAAAGATTTGCGAAGTCACCGGCACCGAAACGCCGTGGTCTCCGGCGAGGTTCACGGCCATGCCGTTCAGGGTCGAGTAGCTCAGTCCGTAGCCCGTGGCGAACAGCGCGGTGGCGACGATATAAAGCGTCGTGCTGCCGTGGTTCAACAGGAACAGTACGAGCGAGGCGCCGGTCAGCAAAAGCAATGCGAGCGCCAGTCGCGCGGGCTTGATGCGTCCCATGGTTCTCGCGAGCGACAAGCGCAGTGCCACGCTGGTTATCGTGAACGTCAGGAAGAACAGGTCTGGCCTGAGGTTACGCGAGACGGCATAGGGTGTCTGGTAAGTTGCCAGCCCGGCGAAGACACAGGCTGCCAGTGAGAGCATTGCGATCGGCACTGCTGTTCGTGCCCTGAGCAGGGCCGACGTGTCGGTCGCGGTAATGGCCACGCGCGTCATCGGCAAACAGGACCTATCCCTCATCGCGTCGCCGGCGATCTTGACGCAGACTGCCGCCACCGCGCATGCCGCAGCGAACAGAAGGTAGGCCAGCGCGATCGAGCCGGCATGTTGGGCAATCAGGCGGCTCAAGGGCGCCGCCATGCCTAGGCCGGCCATTTGGGTGCCGGAGACGAAGGTCAGGTACTGGATACGCGCGTTGGGGCACAGATGATGGATGATTTGCAGCGGCGCGAGTATGAAGAACACGGACCACCCAGCGCCCAACAGCAAACCGCCTGCATAGACCGCACGAATGTCCATTGGCGCAGCGGCGAAGCAGAGCATGCTGCCTGCCATGACGAGCGAGGCCAGCGCGATGGTCGGCATGACACCGATACGCTGGGCTATACGCCCAGCCACGCAGCAGCAGATCATGGTCGAGACCATGCCGCTCGAAATCACGGCGCCGGCGACATCGCTCTTCATGCCCAGGGATTGCAGGTACTCGGGCAGGAGAAAACTCGTCCCGTACGAAGCAGCGATCACCAGTGACGCGATCAGAAACGGAATGAACGCCCGTAATTGGAGGGATGCCGGCAAGTGCTCGGCGTGTGAGATCGCACGCTCGCCAGTCGATAGATAAATGGAAGAGCCAGTCATGCGCTTACGCCACTGCCGGTTGACGCGAGGCCTGAGGCGCGTCGCACAGTATCGATCCTGCTTCAGTCTCCTGATCCTCAAGGCTGTCGAGCAGTTGCCGGTCCGGAACATCCGGATAGAACGCACGACCTAGCAGACTGTTGATGATGCGGCTGTTCCTGTGCGCGACCAGCGAAAGATTGACGCTTTGCAGGCCATGCTGCACGCGGCTTTGGCTTTGCAGATACACGGGACCGGGCATTGACGCATCGAAGCGCACGGCGTAATCGGGATCGAGCGTTGGCAGACCGTCTTCACGGCTTGCGCCGTCGAGCAGCTTCTGAACGAATGGCAAATGGAGCGGCTGAAAACCGGTTGCCAGGATGATTCTGTCCGCGCTTATGCCGTTGCGCTGCGACGTGACGAGCGAGGTCAACCCGATATGCCAGCGACCGCTGCGGCGTGTGATCTCGTCCATTGGCACCGAAGGCAACAGACGAAAAGCAGTCGGCTAGCGTGCTATGGACGCTGCGTTCGTACAACGCTTCATAGAGCCGGTTGCACAGGCTGGCGGAGATGCCGTCGCTGGTGAGCTTTTCGCTTTCGACAATGGCCCGGCGCCGCTGGATCGGCAGCGTGTGAAAGCGTTGGCTATAACTGGGCATGTATGCTTCATTGACAAATGCGTTGTCGTCCATCGCAAACAGATTGGCGTGCGACGTCGCCCAAGTGATCTTGTCGGGACCTGACTCGGTCAGCATGTGCTCGACGACTTCCGCGCCACTCTGCCCGCCGCCCACCACCAGCACATGTTCGTCTTCGCTGAACGGTTTCCGGTTAAGGTAGTCGTCTACGTGATAGACCGTCTCGCCAACCACCTGCCGCGCACATGCCGGCACCTTGGGTTCGACGCCGACCCCGACCACTACCGCGCGCGCATGATATGTGCGCGCGGTAGTGGTCACGCAATAGCCCTTATTGCAAGGCCTGATATCGATCACCTCCTCGCCGAATCGAAGCGTGTCCGGGCATTGCGCGACCCATTGGTAATAGTGGGTGAACTCACGTCGCGACGTGCTGTTTCCACCTTTATTCACGAAGCTGTACAGGCGTCGATGTACAGCGAGATAGTTGAGAAAGGAATATGGGCTTGTGGGATTCACCAGGGTCACACAATCCTTGAGCGGCGACACCTGGAGTTGACTTTGGGGCAGCATGAGCCCCGGATGCCAGGAGAATTTTACGCGCTTCTCAAAGAAAAGCGCTCGCAAACCGGTGGGCTGAATGAGCGCCGCGAGGCTTAGATTGAACGGTCCGATACCAATACCGATGACGTCTAGCATGTCCATAGGAACTTGTTCCGCCGTTAGAGGGGAATTGGCCAACCGATATAGTGCAACGCAATTCCCGTGGACTAAGATTGAGGCGGTGGTGCCGGCGTACTGCGTAGCCGATGCCCGCTGCAGGAAAACGAAAGCCGTAGATGACGATCGCTTTTCTTCCTAGTGGCATTCTGACCAGCACTATGCTTGGTTTGACATTACCTCGGGCCGCGTGAGTGAATCATACGAGGAATTGAGACGCTGAACACCTTGAACATACGCAAACCTCGCGGTGCGTCAATTGTCCATGCGGCGTTGTCGGATTCAGACGCCGGATCACCCGCAGTCCAAAGGGAGTTGTCACGTTGCTCAGTGGTTCGGATAACATCCGGGACTCGGAACATCGAATCGGTCTATCGTGGCCGTCGCCTTCCGGCGATCGTCATCAATCGCGTCGTGCGATGGTACTGCCGGTTTCAGTTGCACCTGCGCGACGTCGAGGACTTGCTGTTCGAACGCGGTGTTGTCGTCAGCTACCAAACAATTCGAGGCGGGCTTCGCGCGGCAGGTCAAAGCTGCTCACCGCACCTCCGGCACCGCAGGGCAACGGGACGAAGTGTTTTGCAGGCGGTGGGTATCGTAGGTTTTTGCAAAGCCTCGGCGTTTCCATCGAAGAGGTGATCTATCGCGCAGTCGATACGCGCAATATCGGGCGTCGCCGCCTGCCGTCGTCGCACCCCGCTGCAGGTCGCGCAAGCTAGCAGTACCATCGGCCCCCACGCGTCACAGGCACGTTTGACACTGTCTGAGCCGACTGCTCCGTCATGTTTGCGCCGAGTCAGCGCTGACGCGAAAGAAGAAAATCCATTCAATTTTCCATGGTGGCAGTGTCCGGAGTACCAGGTCTTCACGGTAGAAGATATCAATCGCACTATCAGCCGAGGCGTGCGCCACTGTCCCGTTGCTATTGCCGAAAGGAGGGGACCCGGTTCCCCCAAAGAGTACCCATATCGCGTTCCGCGCGAGGAGTAAAAATAGTTTGCGACGAGCCGGGTCACAGGCACTTGAGAGTTGCCGCAGCGCGGCACAGGTAGCTTGTCAGCGTTTCAACGTGTCCAGTTTCTCATCCAATCAGATCAAGTCGATAAAGCGACGAACATGGCTCGTGCTGGGTTTCAAAAAGTTTCGCTGCCCCCGCGTCCTTCGGGCCCGCATTGAGGTGATGCATACGATTTCGAAAGGGCAGATGGAGTGTGCTCACGGAGCCGGTCCGTTCCGCCGTTGATCAATTCCATGACCTCGCAACGTCAAGCAGTACTTCGCATGCCAGTCGTGTTGTCACTCAATCCTTACCAGGACAAAGCCAGGATGCGTCCGCCGAGATGCGACAGGGCATGTTTTTGCCAGACGACCAACTATGGAAGAGACTTCTTATACCGCAATCAGCGGCTGCGTCGGTGCACCGGCGGGATCCTTCAATAGATCCTCTGGAGCGAGAGAGTCGTTAAGGCCGGAGTCGTAGAATTGACGGTGCCAGGTTTGCTCTAGGGAGGGCATCATGGACGCAAATCACGTGACCGGGCCCCATGGTGGAAATGTCGTTCTGGCGGTGTCACTCGAACTGTCGGCCGCCCAGTGGAAAGTGGCGCTTCAGAGAGAAGCCGGCGGTCCACACGGTCAGCGCGTCGCAGGCGAACCTGCGACTGCAGGCCGTTCTCGAACCCATCGCGCAAGACAGGCAGAAGTGGTCCCTGCCGTCGAACGTGCGCGTGGTTGTCAGCTACGAAGCGGGGCGGGACGCATTCTGGATCGTTCGTGCGCTGTGCTCCCGCGGCATCGAGAGTTATATGATCGATGCCGCGAGCATCCCTGTGGAGCGCCACAAGCGGCGTGCGAAGACAGACAGGCTGGATGCCATCAAGCTGGTCACCATCTGCGCGCCTGGCTGCATGGTGAACGTGACCGGATGCACGTCGTGCGTGTGCCGTCCGTTGATGACAAAGCCGTGCGTCATCTGATCCGTGATGGCGGACAGTTGCACAAGGAAGTGCTGCAGCACCGCGAGCGCATGCGCAAACTGCTTGTCACGATGGGTTGCTGGGACGACGTTGATCACCGGTCATTCGCCAGACTGCTCTCCCGCGGCGAACTGGTCTGTCGCGATGGAACGCCGCTGCCGGAGGAGTTGCGCGAACGGCTGGTGCGTGAGACAGCGCGGCTGGAGCTCGCCGAGCAGCAGCTCGCCGCGCTTGAGCGCGCGCTCGAGGAGCGCCTGTCCACTCCGGTGCGTGAGCGAATCACACACCTCAGACGCCTCAGAGGTGTGGGTCACATCGGCGCGTCGCGCCTCATGCTCGAACTGTTCTGGCGCCAGTTCAATAACCCGCATCATCGATCTCAAGGCAAGGACTACGGCATGCGCAGTTCGATGAGCCGCAAAGGAAATTGCTGGGACGCGCTTTGTAACGCATCGCGAACCGATGGACGAAGTAGTCGATCGGTTGAGCTTCTACAATCACGGCCGTCTTCACTCGACGTTGAGCTACCCCAGCCCGATGCAATTCGAACGGGACTGGTACGCCGCCCAGAACCAACGGGTGCCATAATCTCCGCTCAGTTAAGGCATCCGAAATTCGCGGGCAACGTCAACCCGCAATTGCGCGTGATCCGACTCGCTGCGCCGAGAATGGCTTCAATCACGTCTCGTTGTTCGAGTTCGGGGCTAAAGTGCTTCGAGTAAGCGACGCTAATCGCTGTCCGCATCTGCCCGCTGGCGTCGCCGACGAGGGCGCCAACTGACGAGATGCCCACGACCTGCTCGTCCTCGATCAGGGCATATCCGTCGGTCCGTATCCTATGCAAGGACGCGACAAGTTGTTCCGGGTCAGTAATCGTCTTGGCCGTGCTCTGTTCCAGCGGTTCCATTTGCAGCAGTTCCAGCGCTTTCTCGTCCGGAAAAGACGAAAGGATGGCTTTGCCGATGGCCGTGTTGTGCAATCCGATTGGTGACCCGGGATGTACCCTGACGGTGACTGGCCCCTTGCCGTCGACACAAAGCAGATACATCGGGGTCTTGTCCTGGAGCGCTCCGAGATAACCATCGATACGCATGCTGTCAGCCAGCAACTGGAGTTCTTTGCGGGCCTCCAGCAACAACGTGTCTCGCGCCATCAGCGCTGCGCCCAGATTCAGCGTCTGGTACCCGATACTGTACCGTCGCGTGACAGGGTCGCGCCTCAAATAGTGCTTTGCCGTCAAGGTGTTGAGGAGGCGCTGAACGATGGCCGGACTTAACCCGAGCCGACGGGATATCTCGCGGGGACCCATCGGCTCTTGCGACGCATTGAGTAGCTCCATGACGTCGAGGCCTCGTTCAAGTGACTGGCTCTTCATCGGGTCTTCTTGTCTATGCGAATGTTTAACGGCCTATGAATGGCCGGTGTTGGGCGGTGGGCCATTACTTTACCCGATCCTGGCATAGTTCCCGAGCCGAATGGGTCAGAAGTTCGTGCCCGTCGTCCGTGATGATAGCTGTATCTTCCACCATCATACCGCCCCAACCGAGCTCGTAGTACGGAGTCTCTACACAGAACACCATGCCAGGCTCGAGTAGTACGTTAGAGTCGGGAGCGATCGGCGGGAACTCATGGGAGTGCAGACCGATACCATGTCCGCAGTGATTCCGCTGATAATCCGGCAAAGCGCCTTTTCGAACGGCCCCGATGGCGATCTTGAAAATATCGCTGGCCAGTGCGCCCGGTCTCAAGGCCGCAATTTGCGCCTGTTCGCCGGCCAGCAGTGCCGCGTAGCGCTCGGCCTGTTGATCGCTTGGGCCGCCAACAGTCAGTGTGCGCGCCATGTCCGAGCAGTACCCATTTACGGTGCAACCAATGTCCATGCGCACGAGGTCTCCGTCTTCGAGGCGTTTGTTGCGGGCGTAGGCGTCAACCCGCGAGCTGCGCTCGCCCGAGGTAACCACGACGAAGCGCGGGATGCCTCCCCCTTGAACGATAGTGCTGGTGATTTCGCGTGCGATATCGAGTTCCGTGACGCCCGCGCGAATCATCGGCACGATGGACTCGAGGGCTTTATCGGTAATGCATGACGCATGGCGAAGCAGCACGAGTTCGTCTCGCAATTTCGTCGCGCGCGCACGCTTTAACGATGGTGCCCCGTTCTGGAACGCCGCTTGTGGGAATTGCCGCCAAATCGTGTGCGCCAATCTTTCGTCACGCGTATCCAGGCCGACACGTGCCCCGCGGAGATCGAAGCTGGATAAGGCAGACACGATCGTGTCGGCGTAATTCGCTCCGGGTGCAGGCATGTCCGCATAGCTCGCCACTCCCGCCGTTGCGCCCACATAGAAGGTGCCGTATCGCCAGATGCAGAAGGGATCTTCCAATTCCTCAAGAGCGGCAGCTGCGTCGCTCGCACCGGTAATCAGAGCCACCCGATCGCGTGTGGCGATTGCAGCCTGCGCATACGGCCCGGCATCCTGGAGGATGCTCCGATAGCCCGTCAGGTAACCGACGTGAACCGGGTCCGTTGTGATGATGAGGTCGAGTTCCGGCGCGGTTGAAAAGAGTTTCTCCCGGCAGGAAAAGGCAAGATTGGCGGTACGTTGCTCAAGAGTCTCAGTGTCGGCGTAGCTCATCGGTTTCTCCAGTTAGGGGCTTGATGCAGGCATGAGGGAATATACTTCGTATGATGCAACTTCCTAGAAGCATAGCCATAAAGAGGCTCACATAGAAGTCATGTCGCACGGGTGCCAGCATCAATCTGTGCCTCCACTGACCAACCCAACAAGGGGCGATGCCATAACGAACTTTGTTATTTATTGTCCCCTTCCCAATTTCCGCTCGTTGACGTTGATCAATTCTCGTGATGAGTTTCACCGGTACTATCGTTATCGTCGTCCGATTTCCCTGAGTTCCGGAAAGAACCAATGGAAGATTCTCCGCATGCAAAACCATCGACAGTCGCCGCTTCGTACTCCTCTCATATGCAAACGGCCAGATCTACGTCGGCCGTACCCGGTCGGCGGGACGGCCCTACTCGGCTTGCTGTCCATGCTTTGCGTGCAGTTTGGCGTCGCACTGTCCGTGCCGACGATGGATGCGTTCGGTACATTCAGTACAATCTGGCTGCGGCTTGCGTGGGCGGCCGTCATTCTAGGGCTCATCGTCCGTCCGAAGCTGCATCGTTACTCACGGACGCACTGGGTCGCTGCGGGCGCGCTCGGCATCGCAATGGCCGGCATGACGTTGTGTTTGTTCTCGGCGATCAAGCGAATTCCGGTTGGCCTCACTGTGACAATCGCCTTTCTCGGTCCACTCACGGTCGCGACGATCAGCGCACGGCGACTGCGGACTCTGCTCTGGCCGCTTCTTGCGGTCGCGGGTGTGCCGCTGCTTGCGCACGACCACGCAGGATGGATCGGCGATCCCATAGCCACGCTGCTCGCCGTAGGTGCCGCAGCGGGCTGGGGTAGCTACATTGTATTGATGAAAAAGACCGGCACGCTCTTCAACGGCCTCGAAGGGCTGTCTATATCGCTCATCGTGGCTGCGCTGGCCGTCACGCCGTTTGGGATTGCTGAGCATCGTTTGCACGTCCTCCTCCCGCAATTAGCCGCGACGGCTGGGCTCTCGCTACTGGTGCCGCTCCTGCCTTACGCATTGGAGATGGTGGCTCTGCGGCACATGCCCGCTGCATCATTTGGCATTCTGATGAGCCTGGAACCGGCGATCGGCGCACTAGCGGGCTTTGTGGTGCTCGATCAGGCGATGACAGCACTGCAATTCGCGGGCACGGTGCTCGTCGTCAGCGCAAGCCTCGGCGTGATTGTTACGTCAAGGTGATGCGCTGCGGTGAATTGTTCGAGACGATAAATCGAATGGCCCCCTCTCTTTCTCAAGCCAGCCCTCGTAGCTCGGATAAATGGCCCAACAACTGGTTGCGGGTTTTTTCAGGCCTGCTTTATCGGGTGAAAGGCGCGTGGAGCATGGGTTCCGGCGACCGCACGCGAATCGGCTAGAATCCGGATGCTTTGAAGGTCAAAATGGCTCAAAGCCAGCCGTGGCAAGAGATTCCAACGACATTGAGTGTCGAGGAGTTCGGGCAATTTGTCTGGCCGCATCTGAGCAAGGGCCGTCGCGGCCCCGGGCGAAAGCTCAGCGCGCATGCGATGTTCAACTACATCCTGAAGGCGCTCTATCTAGGCTGCCAGCGCTGATCCACCGCCACGCAGCCTTACCGGTCCCGTGTGCCAGACTGAGCGCTTACAGATAGTCGCTATTTTTAGCAACGATCGATCCTGCTTAACAGGTTCTCGGGTGTCGCTGGTATCCTGCGGGACTGCGCAGTCGCGAAACTAGACAGTATGACTCTATATGGATACCTCCCCTTTTTGCGAAGGTTTTTCGTGTGCATGACGTGATGGGGCGGTTGCTGCTTTATACATGGCCTCGTCCCGTTTGCCAAACGATCTGTTCTACAGCGAGCAGGTGCAGGATTGCATATACACATTCGGCCTTTCTGTGGCATGCATGTGCCCGGCCCCGATGGATTTCGCCCGGCGACTCCTACTTATATCCACGGCTTCGAGAGCCCCAAGACTGCGCAGGTTTTGTCACCGACGGTCCGACCTGTTTGCCATTGACTCAGGTCGCTCGTGCAACCAATGAAGAGGCAAAACAATTGCCGCCATCCGATCGTTGCTCCGTTCATACCGGCGCAACCGGCAAGGTTTCCAGTGTATTAGCCGGTACTCGACCGGTCAGAAAATGTCAGCGGAGATATCGCCCGCTCCCGATCAAGGGAATGATTTTCCGGGGCGAGTCGAAGCTCAAGCCTGCGCCTGTGGCGCACCGCTTCGCGGTTTTGCGCTTGACCTTTTTCTCACCCCGGAAAGGCAGGTATCAAGTCGGGAACGACGAAATGAACTGACACTGTCTGTCGAGTCAAGTGCTACTGTCTACATTTCCAGTGCGCATGGCATCGGTTCGCCATGCACGGCTTCGATGCGCTTCGCGATTTGCCCGAGCGTCATGGACTGTGTGCTTGCAACTTTCGTCGCAGTGGCCAGCATGCCTTCGGACAGCGCGCGGGGACGGACCGCCCTTATGACCGATCAGCAAGCCGCAAACGCCATGCTCTCGCCACGCGTGCGCCCAGTTGTAGACCGATTGGCCGCCGACGCCAAGTTTCGAGGCAATCCCGGTCAGCTTGACCCTGCGTCCGAGCAACAGCACGCCTGCGGCCCGGGTGCGCACGTCGCAACGTTTGTGGTTCACGGATAACTGTTGCAACGTCTGATCCTCGGCTTCGGTCAGTTCTACGACACACTTCATTGGTACCCCGGCGTGATGACGACGCCGAAAGTTAGCAAATTCAAATGCGTTTACTAGCAACACTTACCCAACCCGCGGATATCAGTGCGATCCACCGTCGAGACGTACTGCTACGTCGCCCTCAGGAAATTCCGCATAGTGTGTCCATTTAAAAACTGAAAAAACCGATCCCGATTGACACAGGGAGTCATATCAGCAACCAGTTGAGTAATACTAGCGTTTCCGATCAGTGTCGCGATTCTTCGTTTTCCGACAATGTCGGACACGCGACTCTACCAGCGGCCATTGAATAACATGGGCTCTTTTGAAAATGGAGTGAGTTAGAATTTGCACATTTTTTTAGCATCGCGCCTTCTTGGCTAACGATGCCCCACCCCTGACCCCGCCTCGAGGCGGGGAAGTCCTCGCCGCCGGACGGACTCGGGGGCAGGCGCAGCAAGGCTTCGCCTGCCCCAAGCCCTCTAGCTTGTTCGGGAAAGTGAGCGCGTCAATGGTTCGCTTCGCCGGACGTCCCGTCCGCCATTGACCCACTCATTTTTCTTGTCGACGACCCGCGTCACCCACTCGAATTTCAAAAGAGGCATAACACCACCATGATCTCTTCATGTGGCACGATGCGTGCATTACCTCCTGATAGAACGTTGATATTCAGGAGAAGCCCTTGTCACCCGCAGAAGCTATCCCAACTTACCCAGTCGTCAAATTGCCAGTACGTCAACTTCGCCCAAGCGAGAAGATCAACGTCCCACGTGCCCGGACGCTGATCAAATTGATCGTGGAAGCGGGACAGTGGACCACACCTATTCTAGTCGAACACCGCCACTCCATTATTATGGATGGCCATCATCGATATTTTTGCGCCATGGAATTAGAACTGTCGTTTGTTCCATGTATTTTGCTTTCCTACGATGACCCAAACTTGAATGTCACCTACTGGGGCAATCCTGCACCGGCGGTTGTCGACCATATCATCCAAGCTGGTCTTTCTGGAAATTTGATGAGTTTCAAGACCACTCGACATAGGTTGAATGTCACATTGCCGAGTTGCGCGGTCGCGCTCGATGAGCTGAAGTGAGGTGGTGTCTATGATTCGCAACCCCCGCTTTGAATGCGAGTCGAAGCCGTTATTCAGATTCGGTGCACCATTTGCTCAATAGCCGATTTGGAATGCCTGGCTGGGATAGGCAGATCCATTGGCATTGCCTACCGTACATATAGGGCAAGATAGCACAAACCATCTCAGGAAAAACATGTTCAATGGCGGGATAATGTGTATAAGCTCGATGGCGATTGTCACGCTTGGCTTGCGCTTCGGGCATGCAGTTGCTATTCGCTCCTCTCTGGGCGGAAGACAGCGCACATATCGTCATTTCGTCGAAAGGCCTCTTGCATCCCAGCCTGTTGGTGTCCGTATGCGGATGCTGGCCTGGTTGCTTTGCGACACATGGAATGGGCTCGAACACACCACGAAGCGCAGATTACCGTGCTGTCGGATGCCGTTCTCTTGAGTCCAAACATAGCTTTATAGCACGGGCTAAAATTAGGGAGAATTTATCACACGCCGTCTGCTCACAATTATTTGTATCTCTATAGGATGAATAGAAGGAAGTTGAAAATCATCCCATCAATAGCCTCACCGAAAAAATTCCGGTCGTCCGCTCGGACGGCACGTTCTTGCCGATGAAACCGCACCAAGATCTGGAGCAGATAGATGATCGTCAATAGCATACTAGATACTATCGGGCGTACGCCGCTGCTTTTCATCCCTTTACGTGGGGGGGAAGTTAGTCTTTATCTTAAGCTAGAGATGTTCAATCCGTGTGGATCAATGAAAGACCGAATGGCGCTCGCCATGATCAACCGTCTCCCGACTTCATCAAAAGAAGAAACTATTGATATAGTCGAATCTTCTTCAGGGAACACAGCTACTGCATTGGCCATGATCGCAGCTGCGCGAAAAATCAGGTTCACAGCTCTTATGGACTCTCATGCAAGCCTTGATAAAATTCTTACGATTCGCGCATTCGGAAGCAACGTTCGGGTCGTTGGCAGCGGCGACGGCGTGTTGGAGACTGACATACGGGACCGAGAAGCCATGCGAATTTCTATAGAAGAGGGCGCCTACTGGACAGAACAGCACAACAATCCGGCAAATGCAGCCGGTTACGCGGAACTGGCTGCAGAATTGCTCGACGACCTCGGCGCAACGATTACGCATCTCGTTTGCGCTATTGGTACCGGTGGGTCACTATGCGGTTCTGCGCGCCAGTTGCGGATGCATATTCCTGAACTTCAGGTGATCGGCGTGGAGCCTGTCGGAAGTATCATCTTCGGCGGTGAGGGTAGAGACTACCTCCAATCGGGGACTGGCACGCCTGAAGGTGCCGATGTGGGTCTGGTCATTGACTACGACGTGATAGATGCGGGCCGCAAAGTGAGCGACGACATGGCCTTCTCTACATGCCACTATCTTGCCCAGCAGCACGGTTTACTGGTTGGCGGATCAACGGGGGGGGCGATTTACGAGGCGCTCAGTGTGGCTCAACACGCACCGATAGGATCGCGCATCGTAACAATAGCCTGCGACAGTGGTACCAAGTACTTGGACTCGGTTTTCAATCGAGACTGGTTGTCGATCCATGGCATACAAATTGTCGACATTGAAGAGCATTTCGGGGGCTTATTGCGAACGCGTCAGCTGCACTAAACCAGCTTTGTTCGGAAGGGTGCTTGGTCGTTGTAGAATCGTAAGCTCAACGAGCCCGAAAAAACATGGATGTCGTGCAAAGCCAGACTCAAAGCTGGTCAGGAACGCAAGCGCAAGAATCCTGGTTATCGGGTGACGAACTGGCGCGAATATAACGGGAGCTCGAAGAAGCGCGGAAAGATCAGCCTCTATTTCCCTGAGGGTGATCTCAAGTCGCAATTCATTACAGCATCGCCGTACGTGCTTGGAGTCTCGGGCAGGCTGCCGTTATACACCCGTGCGTACGTTGAACTGCTCTATACGTTCTACCGGCTGTTCGGCTGGGGGATGCGGCAGACCACCGGGTATACGGAAGATTACTGGGCCAGTCGGGGACTGGACATCCCGGTTCCCAGCTTCGGCCATCTGTGCGATCTGTTTGCCGCGCTGGACATTAAGGTTACGCAACGTTGCGAACGACTGGCCCGACGTCTGGCGAGGGGCGAAGATACGAGCATCATCATCGACAGTACAGGGATGAGTTTCGGTCGGGCCAGCGAGTGGGTACGAGCAGAAGTACGGCAAAAAGGCGGCGAAAACGCCGTGGCGCAAGATGCACCTGTCGATCGACGCGGAAATGAATGTTCACGCGATCGCGATCACCGGCACAGACGTTTCGGATATCGAAGGGATGGACCGGGTGCTGCCCGACGATATCCCGATTGACCGTGTGACTGCCGACGGCGCGTACTACAGCATCGAGCGGACGGAAGCCCTGTCTCGATCAGGCGTGCTGCCCGTTATATCGCCGCCTTCTCACGCGGTGGTGCATGGCGAAGAACAGACACAATGGCATGACAAGGTCGTCGGCTACATCAAGGAAAAAAGGGCATTTATGCGTTCCACAAGAAGTATGGCTATGGGCAACGCTCGCTGGTCGAAGCGCAGATCTCGCGGATCAAACGATGTATCGGTTCGACCTTGTTGACCCGGAAAATCGGATCACAGGACCGCGAAGGCGTAGTCATCGCGAACATCCTTAACCTCTGGCGTGTGAATCACACACCTCTGGAATTCGTTTGGCAGACCCCCTTCTTTCAGAAATGGATAGTTGCGTCCATCCCACGGAACGCCGGCCCCTTCCGAACAAAGCTGGTCGGATGCAGCAAGCAACCTTCAAGTGCACCATCTCGATTGCCGTAGAAATCCGCAATACGCCTGAGTAGAAGTTGTGCCACCGGGTGTCGACAGATGCCTTTGTAGAGGCTTGCGCCGTATTCTCCTAAAGGCGCACGTACGGTTCTTAGGGGGCGTGCCGCAGCAATGCGGTACGGCTACCCAAGGACCATCGGGCTATCAAGCGCCGCATTCGTCCCATGCTGGGATTTAAGAGTTTTCGTTGCGCCCGCATCTTACTGGGTGGCATCGAAGTCATGCACATGATTAAAAAGGGGCAGTTGATGTGTCGCCACAGCACCGCGCGGTCTGCAGCCAAGCAGTTCTATGAGTTGGCGGCATAAGCAGTACTCAAGATATAGCCTCTGCTTGGCCTCACCTCGTTATTGCGACAAAACCCGGACCGGTGCCGTGCTGCTGTCTTTTTGATCGTATTGCTTGATTATACCTTCCGCAAGAATTCGTTTCGCGAAGTCGCGGCCACGGGCCAAAATATGCTGGCGAGTTCGAGAGCAATCTCGACTCAGGCAGAATGGAACCCGCAATTGCGCGTGATCCGACTCGCTGCGCCGAGAATGGCTTCAATCACGTCTCGTTGTTCGAGTTCGGGGCTAAAGTGCTTCGAGTAAGCGACGCTAATCGCTGTCCGCATCTGCCCGCTGGCGTCGCCGACGAGGGCGCCAACTGACGAGATGCCCACGACCTGCTCGTCCTCGATCAGGGCATATCCGTCGGTCCGTATCCTATGCAAGGACGCGACAAGTTGTTCCGGGTCAGTAATCGTCTTGGCCGTGCTCTGTTCCAGCGGTTCCATTTGCAGCAGTTCCAGCGCTTTCTCGTCCGGAAAAGACGAAAGGATGGCTTTGCCGATGGCCGTGTTGTGCAATCCGATTGGTGACCCGGGATGTACCCTGACGGTGACTGGCCCCTTGCCGTCGACACAAAGCAGATACATCGGGGTCTTGTCCTGGAGCGCTCCGAGATAACCATCGATACGCATGCTGTCAGCCAGCAACTGGAGTTCTTTGCGGGCCTCCAGCAACAACGTGTCTCGCGCCATCAGCGCTGCGCCCAGATTCAGCGTCTGGTACCCGATACTGTACCGTCGCGTGACAGGGTCGCGCCTCAAATAGTGCTTTGCCGTCAAGGTGTTGAGGAGGCGCTGAACGATGGCCGGACTTAACCCGAGCCGACGGGATATCTCGCGGGGACCCATCGGCTCTTGCGACGCATTGAGTAGCTCCATGACGTCGAGGCCTCGTTCAAGTGACTGGCTCTTCATCGGGTCTTCTTGTCTATGCGAATGTTTAACGGCCTATGAATGGCCGGTGTTGGGCGGTGGGCCATTACTTTACCCGATCCTGGCATAGTTCCCGAGCCGAATGGGTCAGAAGTTCGTGCCCGTCGTCCGTGATGATAGCTGTATCTTCCACCATCATACCGCCCCAACCGAGCTCGTAGTACGGAGTCTCTACACAGAACACCATGCCAGGCTCGAGTAGTACGTTAGAGTCGGGAGCGATCGGCGGGAACTCATGGGAGTGCAGACCGATACCATGTCCGCAGTGATTCCGCTGATAATCCGGCAAAGCGCCTTTTCGAACGGCCCCGATGGCGATCTTGAAAATATCGCTGGCCAGTGCGCCCGGTCTCAAGGCCGCAATTTGCGCCTGTTCGCCGGCCAGCAGTGCCGCGTAGCGCTCGGCCTGTTGATCGCTTGGGCCGCCAACAGTCAGTGTGCGCGCCATGTCCGAGCAGTACCCATTTACGGTGCAACCAATGTCCATGCGCACGAGGTCTCCGTCTTCGAGGCGTTTGTTGCGGGCGTAGGCGTCAACCCGCGAGCTGCGCTCGCCCGAGGTAACCACGACGAAGCGCGGGATGCCTCCCCCTTGAACGATAGTGCTGGTGATTTCGCGTGCGATATCGAGTTCCGTGACGCCCGCGCGAATCATCGGCACGATGGACTCGAGGGCTTTATCGGTAATGCATGACGCATGGCGAAGCAGCACGAGTTCGTCTCGCAATTTCGTCGCGCGCGCACGCTTTAACGATGGTGCCCCGTTCTGGAACGCCGCTTGTGGGAATTGCCGCCAAATCGTGTGCGCCAATCTTTCGTCACGCGTATCCAGGCCGACACGTGCCCCGCGGAGATCGAAGCTGGATAAGGCAGACACGATCGTGTCGGCGTAATTCGCTCCGGGTGCAGGCATGTCCGCATAGCTCGCCACTCCCGCCGTTGCGCCCACATAGAAGGTGCCGTATCGCCAGATGCAGAAGGGATCTTCCAATTCCTCAAGAGCGGCAGCTGCGTCGCTCGCACCGGTAATCAGAGCCACCCGATCGCGTGTGGCGATTGCAGCCTGCGCATACGGCCCGGCATCCTGGAGGATGCTCCGATAGCCCGTCAGGTAACCGACGTGAACCGGGTCCGTTGTGATGATGAGGTCGAGTTCCGGCGCGGTTGAAAAGAGTTTCTCCCGGCAGGAAAAGGCAAGATTGGCGGTACGTTGCTCAAGAGTCTCAGTGTCGGCGTAGCTCATCGGTTTCTCCGTTGTGGTGATTGTTCCAATTATAGGAACGATGTTCCAATAAAGCAAACGACATCTGAATGAGCATAAACCCCCATAACATGCGTCATTGACGATATCCATAATATAGGAACATTGATCCGATATTCGGAACGCCCGACTCCTGCGCGGCTGCAGGTTTCGTCAACCACTTTCTTGGAGGAGATCTGCGTGTTGAAAAAGAGACCTTGTATTGCGATGTTCCTGTGCATCGCGGCTGCGGCATTCGGGCATTCGTCAGCTGCGCTGGCAGACGGCAACCCCACGAACGCGACGGTAACGGTCGGGGCTGCGCCCGATGCGCCACCTTTCTCCTATATCCAAGGGGGTAAATTTCTAGGGATCAGCAACGACATCCTGCGGAGGGTAGGAAAGCTCGAAAACCTCGATATGCGTTATCAGCAGATGGCATTCGACGGTTTGATCCCGGCGCTCCAGGTTGGTCAGCTCGATATCGCCGTAAGCGGTATTTTCATTACGAAAGAACGTCAGGCAATCGTGGACTTTTCGACGCCCTACTTCATCGAGGGCGCTCTCGTCATAGTCCCGGTTAATAGCGGAATCAAGAGCCTTTCCGATCTCAAGGGCAATACGATTGCTTGCGAGCAAGGCTCGGCCGCGTTGAAAGTCGCGCGTCAGCACGCGCCTGAATGGGGTGTCAATCTGCGCATCCTCCAAGATCCGGCGAGTATGCAGCTAGCTATGAGGTCGGGCGACGTCGCTGCGATGATCTACGACTCCGCGTTGGTGAGCTATCAGTTGCGGGTCGAAGGCGCGAAGCCCACGATCAAGATCGTGAGTCCTATGCTGGATCCGACAGGTATCGCATTCGCTTTCCCCAAAGGAAGCAAGTGGGTCGCAGTCGTCAATCGTGGCATCGCGAAATTGAAAGCCAGCGGCGAATTGGATGCCATCGCCAAGACCTACAACATGAATTGAGGAGCGGCCACTCATGACAGATATGATTTGGCTTTGGGATTACCTACCCTCTCTTTTGGAGGGGATGAAGTTAACCGTGATCCTGACAGTGACATCAATGGCTTTCGGCGGTGTGCTAGGTCTGCCGCTCGCGTTTATGAAAATGTCCAGGCTCCGGTTGGCGGCTTCGATTGCCGCGGCATATGGAACCCTCATTCGCGGCATGCCGCTGCTCGTCCAGATCTTGTTGGTCTACTTTGGCTTGCCCGTGTTGACAGGGGTTCGGACACCCGCGATAGTCGCTGGCGGAATCGCCATGGCGCTATACACGGCGGCGTTTCTGGCCGAAGTCTTTCGCTCCGGGATTCAGGCAGTCGATCAAGGGCAAATGGAGGCCGGACGTGCAATCGGGTTCGGTCATTGGCAAACCATGAGACTGGTGATCATGCCGCAGGCGTTTCGAACCATGATCCCAAACCTGGCGAATCAGCTCAGCATCACGCTCAAGAATACGTCGCTATTGTCTGTTATAGGCGTGACGGAACTCACGCTCGCCGGGCAGAACATCTACATGCAGAACTTTGACATGATCCGTGTCCTCTCCATCGTGGGCGGCATGTATCTATTCATATACCTCGTAGCCGAACGCGTGACCGGCTACCTCGAACAAAGGGTTTCTCGATGAATGCGCCAATCCGTATCCTTTCGGAGCTTGCAGATCAACCCGCTCCCGGTGCCAGCGAGCGCCGGGTTGCAGCCGAAAGCGCGTCCATGATTTCTGCGAGCGGTATCGAAAAAGCGTTCGGATCGGTTCACGTGCTCAACGGCGTCAGCATGTCGGTCGCCGAGGGCGAGGTAGTCGCTTTAATCGGCGCATCGGGATCTGGAAAATCAACGCTGCTCCGCTGCCTGAATCTGCTCGAAACGCCGGACGCGGGAACCATACACATCGACGGCGACGATGTTCTCAGCAGGAAGTACGACGTCAACAAATTGCGTCGAAAGATCGGGATGGTGTTCCAGAACTTCAACTTGTTCAACAATATGACGGTACTCGAGAACGTGACTCTCGGGCCGACGCGATTGCTGGGGATGTCAAAGCTGCAGGCGAGGGACAAGGCTGAGGAACTATTGGCCAAGGTAGGCCTGAGCGACAAAGCAAACGTAGTGCCGCAAAAGCTGTCCGGCGGGCAGAAGCAGCGCGTCGCGATAGCCCGCGCGCTGGCCATGAAACCGAGTGCGCTTCTTTTCGACGAACCAACGTCGGCGCTCGACCCCGAGATGGTACGCGAGGTACTGGACGTCATCCGGAATCTTGCACGCGACGGGATGACGATGGTTGTCGTTACCCATGAAATGGGATTCGCTCGTGAGGCAAGCAAGCGCGTCGCGTTCATGCACGGCGGGAAAATCCTGGAAATTGGGCCGCCCGCCCAGGTGCTCGGCAACCCGCGTGAAGAGCGAACGCGCGAGTTTCTCTCAAAAGTGCTGTGAGGTAACGCAAATGGCAGATCATGTTTTTGAACAATCGACTATGTGCGTTCATAGGGCGGGCGCGAGCACCGAGGGATTTCAGAGCTTTTCGACGCCCGTGTATCGGGCGTCCACGATCGTATTCCCAAACGCGCAAAGTTATCGTGATCGTTCCCTTCGGTTTCCGGACGGATACAGTTATGGGTTGATGGGGACGCCGACGACGCGTTCACTCGAGGAACAACTGACTCGACTGGCGGGCGGCGTGCGGTCCGTTCTTGTTCCGTCAGGGCAAGCTGCTGTATCGGCCCTCATGTTGACGCTATTGTCGCAAGGCGATCACGTCCTGATTCCCGACAACGTCTATCCACCGGTGAAGCAGTTTTCGCAAGAGGTCCTCCAACGCTACGGTGTCGCGGTCGACATCTACGATCCGATGAACCTGCAGTCGCTCCGTAGCTCGATCAGAATCGGACGGACGAAGTTGATTTGGATCGAAGCTCCCGGTTCAACAACAATGGAAGTCTGTGACACCCGCGCGATCGTAAGCATCGCAAAGGAAAATGGCGTGTTGACCGGCTGCGACAACACATGGGCAACGTCGCTTTTTTGCAAACCGATTTCGCTCGGCGTCGACGTCGTAGCTGAAGCGTTGACCAAGTATGTCGGCGGACATTCCGATCTGTTGCTGGGTGCGTTGAGCTTTGCATCGATGGATCTTTATCTGCAAGTGAAGGAACAGCTCGCCAATTTGGGCGTAGGTGTATCGCCCGATGATTGCTCTCTAGCGCTGCGCGGAATTGAAACCATGTCATTGCGCTTGGCTCATGTCGGGTCGACTGCCCTAGCATTCGCACAGCGCTTGAAGGATCGTCCCGGAATCGCCCGCGTGATTCACCCGGCGCTTCCCAAATCTCCCGGGCACGAGTTCTGGAAACGGGATTTTCAAGGGAGTACCGGCGTATTTTCGGTCCAACTGCAGGTGCACGACACGGCGCTTGTCGACCGGGCACTGGGCCGTCTTGAACTGTTCGCAATCGGCGCTTCATGGGGAGGGACTCGAAGCCTCGTTGCACCGATGTCGCTCGATGGTCAGCGTAGCTTCGGAACAAGTGGTTCCACTTCAATGTATCTGCGATTCAGCGTCGGATTGGAAAGCCCGCTCGATCTTTGGCGAGATATCGAGCTAATGTTGTCGGCTTTCTAGTTCAAGTGGCCCGATCGAAGGTGACGGGTGCTCTTTTCGAATCTTACTTTTGCAAGGCGGGTGTTTGCATGGGAAGCGTCCTTCGCACGCACCGGCTTCACAGGTTTCACAGGCAACAGATCACAGTACTACGCCAGTCTCTGCAATAAAACTCAAGCGGGAAGCGTTGCGCGACGTTGACCCAAGCGGTCGACTCATCGCCGGAGCAGCGCGGAACTCGCTTCGTCCAACAAAACGTGCAAAGCGGGTATCAGGGAGAAAACGATGAAGAAGCGAAATGCCGTAAAGCTTTCGGCCATAGCATTGAGCGCAGGTGCGGTATCCGCACCTGCCATGGTTCATGCGCAAAGCAGCGTAACGCTGTACGGCATCATCGATGGCGGTATTACCTACGTCAACAACGCGGGTGGTTCGCATGTTGTCAAGTTCGACGACGGCGTCTCTTATGCTAACCGGTTCGGCTTCAAGGGCACGGAAGATCTGGGCGGCGGGTTGAAGGCGGTCTTCGTGCTCGAGTCCGGCTTCAACCTTGGCAACGGCACGCTTGCCCAAGGCGGTGCGGAATTCGGCCGGCAGGCGTATGTTGGCTTGCAGAACCAGTGGGGCACGGTGTCGCTCGGTAACCAGCTCGACATCACGAACGAGTTCATGGAGGGTTACAACATCTCGTCGTTCGGCAGCGGTTATGCCATCCACCAGGGCGACTTCGACCGCATGAACGGCGACCGCTTGCCGAACTCGATCAAATACATGTCACCCGATGTTAGCGGCCTGACCTTCGGCGGCATGTATTCGTTCGGCAACACCGCGGGTGATTTCCACGAGAAGAGCGCGTACAGCTTGGGCGCGCACTACGCGCACGGCGACTTCACGGTCGGCACCGCGTACACGCGCCTGAACAATCCGAATGGCATCTACGCATTCGACCCGTACGCAATGATTGGCGCGAAGACGTTCCTCGGCCAGACGGTGGCAACGGTGAATCCTATGACGGGCGCGGTGACCGACCTGTACAGCAGCATCCCTTTTAATGTCGATAGCCAGGCCACCTTCGGCATTGGCTCGTCGTGCGGGATTGGGTATTTGATGCTGTTTGGTAACTACACCTACACCACGATCAAGGGCTTTGGGCAGTCGTCACACATGCACGTAGGCGAAGGCGGCGCGTCGTATAACTTCACGCCGGCGCTCACCTTGTATGGCGGCTACCAGTACACATACTACGAAGGTACCCACTGGAACCAGGGTTCGCTCGGGCTGCATTACCTGTTGTCCAAGCGCACCGATGTCTATGTGTCGGGCGACTACCTGAAAGGATCGAATGGTGTGAACGCGGTGATTGGCTATAGCTTCACGCCGTCCACGTCGAGCACGCAAAGCGATGTCCGCATCGGCATGCGGCATTCGTTCTAAAGCGTTTTATCGGCTGCGACGGCTTCTTGAAACGGGACCGTCGTGCGTGGAGAAGTGCGGTCCTGCCACGGGCTGGAACCGAGTCGCGTACGGTAGGTTCGCGAAAAATGCGATCTCGAACAGTTCCTGGCTGACCGCGAGCGACGGATAGCGCTCCTGGAACGCCGATGCTGCTTCCCAATGAAGTGTCACGCGCTCGTGCTGCAGCAGCAGTCGCTCCTGACCTTGGTGTCATAGTCGCATCCTTACCAGCCTAGCTATGCGCCGCATTGCCGACCTGCTCGATGGCAATGCCAAGATTGATGCGCGCGATGCCGCCGTCATTGCTATAGCCGCGCGCTTAATGCCGCTTACACTGCGCTGCCTCCGACTGGCTGACGTACTTCTCGCCGAAATCACCATGCTGCGCGCCCGCCACAACCCACGCTGCAGGCAAAGGTGCGGAAAGAGGACGCTCGGTTCATCGTCAAGGCCGAGCTCATATGCGGCTTATGCCGGGACCGGTACGTAGGCGCCTGGTGAGTTCCGCAGTGAAGGCCGAGCCTCAAGGGTTCACTCCAACTACAGGCTCGGTGGTTCAATGCGGATGCACCACGCAACGAACTGGAAGATGCTTCGGGCCGCTCACGAAGCTGGACGCAACGAATTCGATTTCGCCCGCCGGCTCAATAAGCCGCAACCTCGGGACCAGTTCCTCAAAGAAGATGCGCATTTCCATGTTGGCGAGATGCTGACCCAGGCACACGTGGGCGCCGACGCCGAAAGCGAGATGCCGGTTCGGTTTTCGGTCGATATTGAATGCGAACGGATCAGGGAAGACTTGCTCGTCACGATTTGCCGAGCCATAGCAGAGCATCAGCCAATCGCCCTTGCGGATTGTCCGACCCCGGACGTTGGTATCGGCAGTCGCTGTACGCATGAAATGACGCACCGGCGATGCGTAGCGAAGGGTTTCGTCGATAAACTGCGGAATCAGCGAACAATCCGCCTGTAGTCGCGGCAGTAGCTCAGGGAAGCGGCTCAACGCCCACATCGCGACCGATATGGACGACGAAACCGTATCATGTCCTGCTGCAGCGATAATCACGTAATAGCCAAGACGGGTCGCCTCGTCGATAGGCTGTCCATTGATCACCGCGTTGGCCAGCAAGCTTGCGATATCGTTACGTGGGTTCTTCCGGCGGTCTTCGGTCAGGCGGTCGAAATAATCCTTGAAGTCGGCCACAATGGACAGGAGAGCCTTGCCCATCGCACTGCTCGCATCGCCTTGGCGCTGCACTTCGCGCTTGTATTCGGCATCCTCGCTTCCAAACATCTCCTGAGTCAGCGTCAACATGCGCGGGGAATCTTGCTGTGGAACGCCGAGAATATCCATCATCACGCTCAGTGGGAAATGCAATGCAAAGTCATTCGCAAAATCGATCACTTGCCCGCTGTGAAGCAACAGCTTCGCGATCGTCATATTTGCCAGCGATCGAATGCGGTCGTCAAGCTCGAGAATGCTGTTCGGCATCAACCACGACTGTGTCAGCGCACGTAGACTCTTGTGCTCGTCGCCGTCAACGTGCACGAGCGATCGGACGATGTTTGGACTACCGGTGGTGGAAATGACATGCTCGATCGACGCTCTTGGCCTGCAGACGACAGAATAGTCGCCGTTGTGAAACAAGACGTTTTCTCTTGAAATCATGGAGACGTCGGCGTGTTTCGTGACCACCCAGAACCGATCATGTCCATCCGCCATTGCGCGCCCGACAGGGTTGTTTGCACGCGCCCAAGTATAGGTTTCATGGAGACGATTGAGGTTGGTATAGGACTGCGGATCAACCAGATGGTTAGCTATGTCTTTCGGTAGGTCGTAATTTGGCATGCTCATGATATTGATAGTGCGGTTTGTTGGTGGGCGGGCAGCACCATCCAGGCAAGAGAAGGGCGCCTCTTCCCGCCCCATTCCGCCACTTTTGACGGCCGCTCGTTCGCATGTACTGAGATCGTTTCCACGCGCTTTGAAGTAGCATTCATGTATAGAGCTTGCTGTCATCCGATATCTGTGGATCGGTTCCCCCGTTGGCGTAGGCACTGCAGCGTTCGCATCGGTAATTTGGGTGAACTGGCGTGACGGACGTCGATATCCGCCATCGTATTCCTTCATATTATCCGCGGTCTCCCTGTGTACCCTTAATCTAGGTCAACTCTTCTTGGTTAAGTGATCGCTCAGGTGGTCCTTGAGGGCTACTGTTTGTCCGGCCAGTACGCAACAATCTGAGCCGGCGCCAGAGGAGGCGAAGCTTGAGAAGTTTGTGCTCGTGACCAAGATGCGCTGGCGCATCGAGCGCGACTATCAGGACCGGAAACAGGAGTTCGGGCTCGGTCATTGCGAAGGGCGACGCTGGCGTGGCTTTCACCACCACGCCACACTGAGTATCGCTGCGTATGGGTTTATGATGGCTCAGCGACTCAGGATGGGATCAGATGCAAACGATAAAAAAACTTCCTTGAACGCACGCTGCCTGTCCTTCCCCCGGATTACATCCCACGGGGCAGTCCAGCGCACACAACGCCACTTTCCTGATTTCGTTACCACGTTGTGTATCCTGCTTGGACTACGCCTCATACAAAGATGGCACTCTTCCTGTGCGGAAATAAACTGCATAACTAATTATATGACACAGTAAGACTTCTATGGGGCATTGGAAGTCAAGCCCTTTCGCGGTCCCATTTTCCGTCAGTTATCTCCATTGAAGAGTGGGTCAGGTTGACCACCGCCGGCCACCGTTGTGGTCGTAACAGACGACCCGCTGGCCGGCGGTGGTCAACCTGACGATTAAATGATTTGATGTTTTCCATATCAATCGATTAACTCAACAGGAGTGAGGCCGGGGTGCATGATGTCCGGACAGTTGGCCGGACCAACTTCAATCCGTGCCGGCACCAGGCCGGGCACCACATATCACATGCGCTAGGCGCTGGAAACACCCCCTACGGGCGCGCCCCAAACTACGGTCACCTCGGGGTGACCCTCTTACTGTCCGGGCGCGCTGAACCTTCAGACGCTGTTGCCGATCGACGTTGGTTGCTCAGACCGCCACCGTTTAACTGACAGGTGCTTTGAGTGTTGCGCCGAGGCCGGCGCAGCGTCATGCCAACCTTGATCAGGACATTCTGCATCGACGCGTGGCGCTCTACGAGACTGCCCGACAACGCAATCCGCTCCGATGGAAAGGCCGCACGCGCACAGCGCGTAAGTGCTGTGCATCTGAACCCGGATCGAACTCACAACCTGCCAGGCACTCCGCAGCGCGATAAGCAGGAGCGAAAGGCCGTCTGAACTCTAATCTTTGAGGCCACAACTACCTTGAAAATTTCCGAGGATGGCATCGAAGTTCAGCGGGTCGATAAGCAATCTCCGCCCGGGATAAGTGCTTGCGAAAATCGAGCCAAGGGCGGCCTGCTCATCGTCTTCGGACCGTAGCGATAGAGCGAACTCTGCCGGGACGATTGACCGCGTCGTACTGACCACTGAGCTGCAACGTCAGCAATCTTCGAACGGCGACGTAGCGAAAATTGTTTCGTCGACTGACGGCGACAGACCAGTCCTGGTCAGTAACAAACCATCGCACCACACACGTTCGACGCGTCCCCACGCACAGGCTGAAGCAGCGTCCGGGAAGAAACCTCGTCCGTGATAGTTGGCGCTCGTGTTGCAGAGCAACGGAATACCCGTCAGTTTTTCGTATTCGACCAGAAGTTGCGCCACCGGATGCTCGGAAGTTCTTGAAATGGTCTGCAATCGGGCAGATCCGTCTAGATGCACGACGGCAGGGATTTGTTCTCGCCATTCCGCGCGCGTCTGATGATCGAACAACATATAGGGATCAGGGCTCCCCGGGCTAAAAATGGTCGGCGCACGATCCTCAAGGCATATTGGCGCTACGGGACGGAAGTGCTCTCGAAACTTGATGTCGTTGAGATGATCCTTCATTGTGGGCAAAGTCGCGGCGGCCAGAATGCTTCTGCCCCCCAATGCTCGTGGTCCGAGCTCGGCCCGGCCGGCAAGGAAAATGACGGGCTCGCTACTGGCGAGTATGCTGGCGAGTTCTGCAATGGAGCAAGTAGACGCCGTCCATCCGGGCGGTACTTGGCAACCTTTTAAGGCCGGTCCGCTATATACCGACCACTCCAGCGGCACGAAGCCCTTCTCGGCTGCCAGCGCGCAACAAGCGGCGCCAATCGCAGACCCGCTATCGTTGGGAAACGGCGGCACCCAGATTGCGTCGAACAAACCGCTCGCGCGCAGGGCGCTGTTCCATTTGATATTGAGTCCGCATCCGCCAGCGATGCACAAATTTTTCGGGCCCGCAATCGAATGGCGCTGCAGCGCGATACCCATTTCATGAACGAGAAGACGCTCGAGGAATACATGGAACGAGGCGAGTACGTCTTCGGGCGGCTTGGCTTCTAGTCGCAGCGCGCTTGCTTCGAAGAACTCTCCTACAGCCGCTAGTGACGCGTCCGCGCTGTGGATGTTCTCGCGATAAGCTTGCGCACACTCCGTGTCGCCAGCAAAGCGTGCCTGATAAAGCCCGCGAAATACCTCAACGATCTCTTCGTCAACGGAGCCCAGCGCGATGTAAGCCATCAGCTTGCCGGCCACACCCAGATCCCACCGGGCACCGCCCGGCTTCTTATAAGGACCAAAGTGATGACCCGCCGCAGCGTAGATGTGACCTATCACGGGGAACAGGCAGTCAACATGGCGGGCGTGGTGGCGTTCTACATGATAGAGGCGTGGGACGATGCCACCATCCCACACCAAACAGAATGCAGGTTGCCCGCTTTGGGCAAAGGGACTGGTGCAGTACGCGGAGGCCACATGGCCTGACACGTGAGGATAGCTTTTATAAGGAAAGGACTGGCCGCCGACAAGCAGTCCGGAGCCGTCGAGCGAAGCGAGAAGATCATCGGCTCGGCGTTCGGCATAAGGAGCCCCTTTCAGGCTGACGGGAATCGACCCACTGAGAACGCGAAACTGCGACTCGACTACTCCGTCCCAGCCGTCGATGACAAACTGGTCGATATCGTGCGCACGGAAACCATGCTCGGCCAACGCGATCACGATCGCGTCGAGGTCGTCGATCGCCTGATACCGCGGATTGTTGTCTCGCTTTTCCTGCTCCACGCAAAAAACCAGTTTTCCATCCTCAACAAGGGCGATCGCACCGTCGTGCGTCAGTTTGATCCCACAAATGCGCATAATATCTCCCGGCCTAACGCTGGTAAGTTGGTCCACACGAAGGCGAAGCCGCGTTTCGAAAACAGGCGAGCAGACAGTCTTCATTCAACGACTGACCGACGCAGCTCAAACGATTGATTTCAACCAGCTCTTCTTCCAGGATGGCTATGACCGTCTCGGCTCCGGCAATGTGGCCCCATCGCCGGCAATTGGCGTCACGTGCCGATCCGAAAACCAGCTGTCCACCGGGGGCAAGCATCCGTGCTAAATTGCGGACAGCGGCGCGCACCTCGGCGCCGCCGTCGAGGTAATAGAGAACCTCTGCCACCACGACCAGATCGAACTGTTGCTCAGTCGAAAAATGCTGGACATCGGAGACGATCCAATTGATGTTCGGCGGGTCCATCATCCGTTCGCGTGTCCTAGCAATTGCGCGTGGCACGATATCGATCACGGTGAGCCGTTGGCAGTGCGGTGCCAATTTTTCCGTGAAGGCTCCGCCTGCGCATCCGACTTCGAGCGCATTTTTGACGGATCCCTGCGAAAGTGCCATCCGAAGCATTTGCCTGTGGCGTTCGTGCTCAAAGGGATTGCTGTCGAGCCGCCATGGATCGTCTGCGTCCAATTCCCGACTCAGCAATTCGAAGTTCGTTTGATGTGTCAATTCCGCCTACCTTTATGGTGCGCCGCTGCAAGTGTCCGGACCTTGGGCCGGGACTGGTGCTCCGTTGGAAACCGGCGTGTTGGTACAAGAACTGCACGGTGGCCAAACGCTATGTTTAACGTTCTAGAAAAATAGCTCGCGAGCACTGTTACCTAGTTTCAGATCTTCAGCCACTCATTGGAAGAGCGTCGTTACCGTGACAACGCCCGTGAGGGATGTAGCCGAACCCGACGCTGTTCCCACAATCCGCGCAGCTCCTTAACGAGGGCTTCACGTCGAGTCTGCTCAGGCGTAATCGTATCGAGAAGATGTCCGAGCACGGCTTCGCCTTCGATCAGCATCAGCAGATCGAACAACTCATGTGAAATACGCACACTGTCACAGTTGGAGCCGCCGGTGCGAATTTCGCACACCGTTTCCTGACGATCCCGCGCTGTGTGAGCGCGGACTCGATAGAGCGATGCATAGGGCGGCAGTGAAACCGCGAGCGCAGTCCAATGTTCCTGCGTTGCGGGCCGCTTTTTGACGAGGAACGGCCCGACCACAAGTCCATCCAGCTCTGTCGTCAGAAATGTGGCAATCGCGTCTGCAACCGAATCTACGATCGGCTCAGCGTTGTTATTAAAGGAAGTATTGAGCAGAATTGGGATTCCTGTCCGCTTCTTGAACGCATTAATAACCTCCCAGTAGGCGGGATTGGTCTTGCGCGAAACTGTTTGCAGCCGCGCTGTACCGTCAATGTGCGTGATGGCGCCGAGGAAGGCACGCTTGGAGTCGCGCACGCGAACTACAAAATTCATAAAAGGGAATTCGCGGGTGCCCTCTGGGAGGTCAAAAAATTCGCGCGCATCGTCCTCGAGCACTGATGGCGCGAACGGTCGGTAACCCTCACGCTTTTTGACCATGGCGTTGATCCGGTCCTTGTTTGCGGCCGGCCTGGGATCGGCAAGAATGCTGCGGTTGCCAAGCGCGCGTGGCCCGAACTCCGAACGACCCTGCACCCAGCCGATCACGGCGCCATTGGCCATCCAGTCCGCTGCTCTGCCTGCCACGTCATCACTGCGTTCAACGTGGAGGTGTCCTGCCCACGCATTCAATTCTTGCTCCACGACCAGATCGCTCCCCAGATCGGGCCCCCAATAAACCTCCTGCAATCGCTCACGCGGCGCGGGCCGACCGAAGTCGTTTGACATCATAAGGGCAGCGCCTAATGCGCAACCGGCGTCATGCGCTGCGGGCTGCACGAAGATGTCTTCGAAAAGTCCCGAATACAGCAGCTTACCGTTCATGGTGCAGTTATGAGCTACTCCCCCGGCTATACACAGCCGCTTCATACCGGTGACCTCCCGATGATGGCGGAGAATGTGAAACACGATCCGCTCCAGCGCTTCCTGCAATGAAGCACCCACATCTCGATGCTGCTGTGTGAATGGCATTCCCTTTCGCCGGACCTGGATGCTGCGGAGCAACGTCGGACCGATGCGGTCCAGGTAGACGCGGTACTCACCGTTGGCGGACAGTTGATAGAATTGCTCGAAGAGCCCGCGATAGGGAGCGGGATCCCCATAAGGTGCAAGCCCCATGACCTTGTATTCGTCGAACAAGCCGTAACCGAGATACCGGATTGTTTCGAGATAAAACAGTCCTAGAGAATTATGCTCTGCGAAAGTCGCGAGTTGCGTAATTTCGGTTCCAGATCCGAGCGCCAAGAGCCCCGAGAGGAAATCACCGCCGCCATCAACCGCGAGGATCAGACTTTGCTCGAATCCAGACATCGCAAACGCGCTCACGGCATGCGCCAGATGGTGACTCACGAATGAGACTCGCGAAGGATCGATCTCGGTACCGAATTCTTGCATTAGTAAGTTACGCAGAAACAGCTTGGCATCCACCGGAACGGAGATGTTCGGCTGGGACAGGAACAGGCGTTCGAGCATAACGTTGCAATAGGCCTCGGTAGCGTAAAACGCGATGCGGTCGATATCGCTGAGCTGAATCCCTGCGGATGCGAGGCAGTATTGAATTGAACTGCTCGGGAACTTGTTAGAGTGCTTGATCCGGTTGAGGCGCTCCTCTTCGACGGCCGCTATTACGCGTCCGTCCCGGACAAGCACCGCAGCGCCGTCGTGCAGAAATGTGTTCGGCAGTGCGAGTGGATTTTCATGAACTTTGTCTAGTCCGCCGCTCACTCCTAAGCACAGCATGTCTCTCTCCTTCATCGTGGTAGGAAGGCCCTATTGGCAAGGCTCGAATCCCTACCACCTAAGCAAGGCAGGGTATCGCTCGCCGCTGGGAACACCGGTCAGACGTCACCAGCCCCAAAGAATCTCGCCGCAATTCATGAAAATTCTGTGCCGTTTGGTCCAGGGATTGCGTTTCTTGGCGCTGAAGGATGGCGCGACCAGAAAGCTGAAGCGCTGGAACCCCGAGGAAATCCCCAATCTCTGCGAGACATGCGGCGGGTTCGCGAGAAGGCTGCCGATGCATGTGATTGATCGTCAACTGCTGCAACGTCATTTCCTCGGCTTCGCTCAGTTCTACGACACACTTCATCCACTACCCGGGCACCACGAAGGCGCCAGCAGGTTTTGCGAAATTGAAATGGATCTACCAGGAACACTATCCTCCATGCCGTACAATTCGTAAAATCGATTGTTTTGATGGAACACATCTACATTATGGATAACTTGGGATCATGCGTTTCAAGGGCCTCGATCTGAATCTCCTCGTCGCGCTCGATGCTCTGATGACCGAGCGTAATCTCACCGCGGCGGCACGCAGCATCAACCTGAGCCAGCCGGCCATGAGCGCGGCCGTCGCCCGGCTACGCGCCTATTTTTGCGATGAACTATTTACGATGAGAGGCCGGGAATTTGTCCCAACACCGCGTGCAGAAGGGCTCGCTGCTCCAATCCGCGAGGCTCTGGTGCACATCCAGCTCTCCGTTATTTCCCGGGACGTCTTCAACCCAGCCAAATCGGATCGCCGCTTCAGGATCATCCTTTCCGATTTCATGGCAGTCGTATTTTTTCGAAAGATCGTGGAGCGTATTGCACGGGAAGCTCCCGCCGTCAGCTTCGAATTGCTGCCACTTGCCGATGACCCCGATGAGGTTATTCGGCGCGGCGAAGCCGATTTTCTTATCTTGCCGGAAATGTTCATGTCGAGCGCGCACCCTAAAGCGAAGCTGTTCGAGGAGACACTCGTGTGCGTAGGCTGCCGCACGAACAAGCAGCTATCAGGGCAGCTTACATTCGAGAGATACATGTCGATGGGGCACGTGGTGGTCAGGTTCGGGCGTACGCGGCAGCCCTCCATCGAGGAATGGTATTTGCTTGAGCACGGTCTCAAGAGACGGGACGAGGTCATCGTGCCGAGCTTTAGCATGATCGCGCCTATGCTATTAAACACTGACCGTATAGGGACGATGCCCTTAAGGCTGGTCAAGCACTTCGAAAAAACGATGCCTCTGCGGATCGTCGAAGTTCCACTGCCATTTCCCGCATTCACCGAGGCCGTCCAATGGTCTGCCTTTCACAACAGTGATCCGGCAAGCAATTGGATGCGGGAGATAATATTGCAGGAGGCGTCACGCAGCCCCCATTCGGCACGGTGACGGCCAACGCCTGATCGAGCAGGTTCGGCGCGACCGGCAAGCCGTGTGTCAATCTGGTTGTTGCCTTGATTTGCGTTTCCGGTTGCAACGCAACCCCTGCTTGCGACGCAGTCTCTTTATCGGATGTACGCCGAATTATCGGCACGGCTGGGCTACCGGTTTCCACGGCTCGCTGAAAAAACGTCCACGGCATGGCGTGCGCGCCCGCGCGAAGTGTGCGGTGAGCGTCGGCTTTGACTACTGAAACGATCGCCACGAACTGCAATGGAGTTCTGCCATAGCCAAGTCGGGGACATATTGTCAATCTGTCAGTTGATCTTCCGGCGGCGATTATCGGGACCCGGACTGTGCGAGCAAGGCTTCCACGACGTCCAAGCCTATGCAATCGATCGGGTCTAGCCTGCGCAGCTTGGCGATCAGCTTCAGTGCAACGGCGCGCTCGCCGCGCCGCACGCTGATGAACGCGAGGGCCTTCAGTGTGAAGAGCCAGAAGCGGCCTGGACCAGGAATGGTGAAGTCGGTGTCACCCGGCTGTACCGCACACCAGTCGCTGTCGAGCGACGCCTGCCGGGCGGCGACCGCCAAAGCCTTGGTCGCGACCTCCTGCGCCTCGCCAAGTTCACCCCGGTTCGCATGGAACTTATACAGCAGATAGTAGGGTGGCAGGCAGCGCGGGTACGACAGGACCGCAGTCCACAACGCGGCGGCCACATCGTCATTGCTGCCGCCGCGGGTTCTCTCGATCAGCTGTAGCACGGGGGAGGGAACGTTGCCGCCGAAGAGATCGGTCGATTCGATACCAGTAATGAGATCCATCAATTTGCTCCGATATGGTGAGTGGTGAGGCGTCCGGCCGCTTTTGCGGCGCTCGGAAGCCGATGTGACGATGGATGTGTTTGTCTACGCGAACCTGAACTGGATGCGATGCCCGCCGCGCGGACACGCCCATTCGAGGTTGTGATGGTCCGTGCACATAATGCGGCAACTACGGGTCAATGTTCAGCTCAGTGCAGTCGGCGGTGAGGCCGGTCAAGAGCGTCGTTGCGACAGATCCGGCGAGATCGCGGGCCATCGAGGTTGCACCGAGCAGCAGAATCTCGGGGCGGTACTTGTTGACCGGGTCGGTCAGCCCCTCCTTCGTGAACGGTTCGTTGCGATAGCCGAGCGACACAGGGCCTTGAATCACATACGCTTTGTCCCCGCCGAAACTGAACGCCTCACTGGCAAACTGCTCAAGCGGCACGTCGGTACCGCCGAGCACGGCCACAGCGACACGACTGCCGAGTTTGTCGGCGGGCTGGGTGCCTCACCGAGCAGCTCCCATGACACGCTATGCACGTGGCCGCGGTCGTGCTCGAGAAAGACCCAGGCGCCCTGGCAGGCTTTCAGATCTTCGGGCAGATCGAGGTTACGGCCGGCGGCTCGTTTGACCGGCGCGGCCGGCTTCTTTTCCGAGGCAGCGGGCGAGTTCAAGGGGCCCTCTTCATCAACAGGTTCGCCTCCAATGTCGGATGGCGAGCGAATATCTTGTGCACGAGTTTCAGCGACACGTCGCGCAGGCTGGACGCTTTGAAGACTTTTTGTTCCGCGGGCGTGGAGACAACGAACTCGTTGTAGGCCTTCTGCAGTAAGCATCGATAGACGGCGAGCAGGGCCGTCGCGTTGTTACGCGGCAGTTCTTTCTGTTGCTCGATATTCTGAAAGAAGCGCTTGAGGATGTGCAGGCGGCTCACGTTCACCACCTTCTCGTCGAATGCGATGTCGAAGAATCGCAGGAAATCCTCGGCCGACGACAGGTGACGCAGTTGTTCGATAACTTCTTGCATGTCGTTACTTCTATTGGACAAGTTTGGCCGCCATAACCACACTCACGACACCTTCACCCGCGTGCTGTGGGCTTGGGTCAGGAAGCGGCGCAGATCGCTTGCATTCGGCGCCTGCTTGTACTGCGTGACGAAAGAGCGGATGCGCGCAAGCAGGAGCGGGATGAGCCGCTCCGACACCCTCACGCCTAGAGCGTCGTAGGCCTCACGCACACTTTGAGATCCAGAATGTTTCCCGAGTATCGTCGACCGTTGCCGGCCGAGCTCTGCTGGATCGAATCCCTCGTAGGTCGTGGGGTGCTTCGCGAGGCCGTCGGTGTGAATGCCCGACTCGTGAGTAAAGATGCTCCTACCGATGATGCTCTTGTTGAAGGAAACTGCGCGGCCTGAGGCTTGTTCGACCAGCGACGAAATGTGGGGCAGCGCTCTGGTGTCGACGCCAGTGTCTCGTCGCAGCAGGTGCCGCGCGCCCATCACGACTTCTTCCAGCGCTGCATTGCCGGCGCGCTCACCCAACCCGTTGACGGTGGTGCTCGCATGTGTCGCGCCGGCCCCAAGGGCGGCCAGTGTGTTGGCTGTGGCGAGCCCGAGGTCGTCACGCGCATGGATTTCGATCTCCAGATCGACGGCGACGCGCAGCGCTGCAATGGCGTAGAAGGTCTTAAAGGGGTCTAGGATACCGACAGTGTCGGCAAAGCGCACGCGCTGGGCCCCGTGCTGCTGCGCGCATTGAGCCACTTCTATGAGAAATGAGGGATCCGCGCGCGAGGCGTCTTCCATGCCGAGGGAAATCTTGGGATGGTTTTTCGCTGCCTCGTCGACGACGCGTGCGATCTGCGCCAGTACCCAACTGCGCGACTGCCGCAGCTTGTGTTGCAAATGAATATCCGAAACGGGAACTGAGAGATGAACGATATCGGCATCGCAGCGCAATGCCGCGGTGAGATCCTCGTCGGTGAGGCGCCCCCAAACCATCAGGCGGGCGTCGAGGTTCAGGTCGACGATTGCAGCGATGCACGCCATTTCGTCTTCGCCCATGGCAGGAATTCCGATTTCGAGTTCAGCCACGCCGGCTTGCGACAGTGCGGCGGCGATTGCGCATTTTTCCTCGGTGCGAAACGCGACGCCGGCGGTCTGCTCGCCGTCACGAAGTGTCGTGTCATTGATAATCGGATTGAGCATGTCAGGTCTCTTGAGTTGTCGGCGATGGATCGCAAGCGTTGTGCCAAGCGAGCACCTACAGTCGGAGCACAATTTGCGGGATGTTGACCGGCACAATGTCGGGTTATGGCGGTGCATCGTCCGATTGTTCGTGTCGCGAATGTTAAGTTCCGGACAATGCGGCCGCGCTGGAGGTGGCTCGATCGGTTCCATCCGCTAGCGGACAGAATGTCGAACCGATGTCGGTGGCGTCCCGCAGCGTTTTCGGAATTTCCGGTAGCTCGGCATCCCGATACGCGCCGCCGACAAGCGGGTCTGGCAATGCCAGCTTCTCGTTCGACGCCCGCAAGACCCGCCGCGATCAGGGCCGCAAAAGCGGGATACGCATTCAGCTCCGCACCGCCAATACGGCACTCAACGCGGACGGCGTCCGAGCCTTCGCCGTAAAGGCGGAAACCGACCGTCCGATTGTCTTGGCTCCATGCGACCTTGGTCGGCGCGAACGTACCGAACTGGAATCGCCTGTAGGAGTTGATGTGGGGCGCCAGAAAGAGGGTGATGTCCTTCGAATATTTCTGCAGGCCCCCAAGGTAATGGTGCATCAGATTGAGACGTTTATATGCGGATGCGGTACGAACGCTTTGCCGCGCGGCAACGTTTCACAGGGGAATCTTCCTCTCCGTGCAAAATCTGGCGGTGGGCGAGTGCCGAGCTGCTTGCGGTAGGGCTCAGTAGCTCCAGTTTTCACGGAGTCGACGGATGCACAAATCGTTAGTCGGTAAGGGATTTTAGAAACCAACTGCTAGATTCTCAAACGGAAAGCACGATCGTCTCATTGCATCTAAGATAAGTGGCGTGCACGATCACTCGTCGCTGCAAACGCCGTCATATGCCACCACCAACGTCAAAGAACCGCGTAAGATCCGCTCTGCGAAGCGCCATCGCAATACCGAAAATTCTGTAGCGTTCGGTCCCGTCTTCGGGTTTCCGGTGGCGGCCTGTTTCCACCTCCGTATGGTACGTTGGCAGCAGCGCTCCGTGACAGCCAATCACTATTGCTTAATGTACGCAGCGCATAGGCTTTCAGGGGGAGCAAGAGAAAGAGGTTAATGGGTGTGTGAAGAGAAAAGCCAAGAAATCGAATCTGGCGAGCGCGAACCGATGCCACCCTACAGCGGATCATGGTCAATGATGCGATTATCAGGGCAGTCCACCACGGCACTGTCGCTGTCAATGCGAGCTGCGCGAGCCCCGCTAGAAGCGAGAAGGCGAGAAATAGCGAGCCCAGATTCTGTCCGATCACGTCCAGCGTAAGGTAGCGATCTAGACAGGGCAGCAGGCGCAGCGAAAGCAACGTGTCCCGATAAGTACTGCGCGCCCAGCGCAGTTGTTGGCGCAGATACGCCCCCAGTCTGTCCGGAACGACTGTCGCCGCAATGGCGTCCGGAACGTACTCGGTCCGATAACCTGCCGTCAGCATGAGAATCGTGAGATGACGGTCCTCGCCGAAGTCGCTCGGCTTCCCGCGAAAAAGTTGCGTCTCGTACTGATCTAGCAGCAAAAGGAGCCGGAGCGCATAAGACGAGACAGCGACAGTGCTAGTTGCGGCAAGCATGTTCATAGGGTGTCTGGTTTGTCCGGTTAGGTTGAGGAAGCGATCGGATTGCAAACCCCCGGTCATGCAATGCTGGAATCATGAGGGAAAGCGCCATGAGGGTCTGCTCGCGCCGACCAGCGTGAGTGCATCGTCCCAACTCATCGGGAGGGCATCCGTCGTGCAAGAGCACAATTGCACCCGGCCGGACAGAGTCCAGCACTGCGCTGACAATCGCGTCCACGCCGGGACGAGACCAGTCTCGCGGGTCTACCGACCAGTGGAGGGGCGCCAGACCAGCGCTCGCTGACGTAGTGAACACTGCTTCGGTCCACATGCCATACGGGGCACGCATATACCGCAGCGAAGCATGAGGGCTCGCCATCCTGATGACCCTGCTTGCCGTTAGTATTTCCCGTTGCACTTCGGTGGGTTCGCATCTGGACAGGTCTGGATGAGTCATCGTGTGGTTTGCGACCTCGTGCCCTTCTGCGATCATCCGTCGGATCAGCTTCGGCTGGTCCGCTGCGTACGCACCGATGACGCAAAAAGTCGCTGGCACCCGGTGTTCCGCCAGCACATCGAGGACGTCCGGTGTGCAAAGTGGATCAGGGCCGTCGTCAAACGTCAAATAGACGTCGCGACGTCCGTTGGTGTCAGCGCACTCGCTGCGCGCTTCGGATAAGCAGTGCCTCACAGCTCTGGCCCGTTCCGATCAATTATCGTTCCGGTCGGCCAATCGCTCATTGACCGTCCAATCGGTAAGACGACAATGAGTACGTCCTCGATGCGCGTGGGCGGCGTGTCGAGATGCACTTCTCGAAGGGTCGACCTCACGCGAACTCCAGACACAATAGTCGCCAGACCGGGTCGGCCGAGCAGCCTTGCAATATGTTGCCGCAACGCGTGTCGAACCGTGCCGAAGCCAAATGGAACGCCAAGTTCCTGCAACACGGGATACATCACGCGCATTAATTGAGGGATTCCGAGTCCCTCAAGATCCGGACGTACCGCGTACAATCCTAGTTCGGCCACTAGTAGATCGACTGCGCCAACCTTGATGAAACGACGCAGTGCGCCGATATGAGCCGCTACGCCGCGCGCGTCGTAGCCGATTGCACGGAACTCTGGCCTCGCACCAGCCCAACTGTGATTGCCTTCGAATGGTTTTGCATTAAACGCCCCGGTCGGTCCGTAGGACTTTCGGAAGAACTCGGACAGTTCGATGTGGTCGGCGAGTCGCAACTCATTTTCCCAAACCAGCCTCCACCGCACCTGAGAGCGCATGGAGAGAGGTCCTCTATCTGTGGACACGGCCAAATTCACGACTGCCTCCTATGCGCCGTCCGGCCTTTGAGGGCGGACCTGACGGACGCGAAGGACTTGCTGAGAAAGCGGTTCGATTTCAAGAAATCATCTGCACTCTGGAACAGTTCTGGGATGAAGCCCGAAGAAAAGAGTATTTCCGTCAACGCTTCACGGACCGTTCGAACCTCATCCACGATGGAGATTACATCGAGTGCGCGTGCCTTTCGTACCAGATCTACCAAAGACTTCCCCCGCATCTTCCGCACGATCTGACCGCGATTGACACGAGATCCATTTGGCCGGGTCGCTGAAGCATTTGGCACCTGCAATCGGCTGCTCCCGATTCGACGCGAAGCCAAGGCGAAGTCGAGGGTTGCCTCAACTGTACGAAGGTAACCGGCCGATATAGGAAGGGTTTGGAAAACTTTGCGAAGGTTTGCCGGTAGTAAGTGCCTACGCGACCTGCCAGACGCTTGTCGCGTCGTGTCGGCGCGATCCAGCTTGCCCATGCGGCCGAAGGCCGTGGCCGCATTGGACATGTGCCTCGGTGGATGCTCGACGTACACCTGAGGATTTTTCTCGGAGTCAAGGCAAAGATCGACAACCGTCTTGATATGCCTAAATTCTATTTCTCCGGCCCGACGTTTTGCTAGAGGATTCATGAGAGCGTCCACGAGAAATTGACTTGAAATTTGGTGCCGTATCCGCCGAGAAAGTTCAGCGAGTTCGGCATCGGCGTTTCCTTCGTGCAGGTGATGAAGCGTCGCCAGTGGTGCTTCATGTTCCCACCGTTATGGCCGCCCGTCGGGCCATACACGCCGATGTTGCGCCATGCGTGAGCCAGTCACGGACCGACTGCCCGCTCACGCGGAGTTGCTCGGCGGTGAGCTTGCAATTGGTCCTGTGTCCGAGCAGCGACAGGGCTGCCGCTCGCGTGCGCGTGTCCCGATGCATGTGCTTAATCGACAACTGCTGCAACGTCATTTCCTCGGCTTCGCTCAGTTCTACGACACACTTCATCCACTACCCGGGCACCACGAAGGCGCCAGCAGGTTTTGCGAAATTGAAATGGATCTACCAGGAACACTATCCTCCATGCCGTACAATTCGTAAAATCGATTGTTTTGATGGAACACATCTACATTATGGATAACTTGGGATCATGCGTTTCAAGGGCCTCGATCTGAATCTCCTCGTCGCGCTCGATGCTCTGATGACCGAGCGTAATCTCACCGCGGCGGCACGCAGCATCAACCTGAGCCAGCCGGCCATGAGCGCGGCCGTCGCCCGGCTACGCGCCTATTTTTGCGATGAACTATTTACGATGAGGGGCCGGGAATTTGTCCCAACACCGCGTGCAGAAGGGCTCGCTGCTCCAATCCGCGAGGCTCTGGTGCACATCCAGCTCTCCGTTATTTCCCGGGACGTCTTCAACCCAGCCAAATCGGATCGCCGCTTCAGGATCATCCTTTCCGATTTCATGGCAGTCGTATTTTTTCGAAAGATCGTGGAGCGTATTGCACGGGAAGCTCCCGCCGTCAGCTTCGAATTGCTGCCACTTGCCGATGACCCCGACGAGGTTATTCGGCGCGGCGAAGCCGATTTTCTTATCTTGCCGGAAATGTTCATGTCGAGCGCGCACCCTAAAGCGAAGCTGTTCGAGGAGACACTCGTGTGCGTAGGCTGCCGCACGAACAAGCAGCTATCAGGGCAGCTTACATTCGAGAGATACATGTCGATGGGGCACGTGGTGGTCAGGTTCGGACGTACGCGGCGGCCCTCCATCGAGGAATGGTATTTGCTTGAGCACGGTCTCAAGAGACGGGACGAGGTCATCGTGCCGAGCTTTAGCATGATCGCGCCTATGCTATTAAACACTGACCGTATAGGGACGATGCCCCTAAGGCTGGTCAAGCATTTCGAAAAAACGACGCCTCTGCGGATCGTCGAACTTCCGTTGCCGCTTCCCGCATTCACCGAGGCCGTCCAATGGTCTGCCCTTCACAACAGTGATCCGGCAAGCAATTGGATGCGGGAGATAATATTGCAGGAGGCGTCACGCATGGTTCCTCCGCGTGAGACCACGCGAAGACCAATCCACCCAAGTTAGGAAATGGGATCTTTCAGCAAGGTTTTTGCGGCATGGATTTTGTTGGGTTTCGAGGGTTTTGTGGCGACATAACGGATATCGCCACACCAAGCCTGATTCGGCGCAGTGACGGCAAACGCCTGATCGAGCAGGTTCGGCGCGACCGGCAAGCCGTGTGTCAATCTGGTCGTTGCCTTGAATTGCGCTCCGAAGTGCCTTGCAAGCGTTCGGCCCCATAACTCTCACGGGAGCGCTGATGTGCGGCAGTATCTCCACCTCAAGCCGGGCCCCTGCTGCGCGCGGTGACGCCGCCATCGCTCTATCCACGAATCAAAGACATAGTGCGGGTAGATAGTCGATCCTGCAAAATTCAGTTTGCGGTGGCGAGCCAACCAAGGGTGCGCCTGTCGGCGAACAGGAATCAGCCCATCGAAAGCGGTTGTGCCGAGCAAGCGCTCGGCTGCAGCGTGACATTGGCGAGCCAATGCAGCACCGCGAGGATAAAAAATGCAGGCCCCAGGCCCAGACGGACGATGGCGCGCAGCAACCAGCGCAGGTTGTAACCGGCAGCACACAGTACCGCGTGTAGCGCACCGCCGGTTTGCCCTTTGAGCCAGCAACGCCGCATGCCGTGGTCGTCCTTCACATGGCCGATGACCGGTTCGATCGCGTGCCGTCGCTTGAGCCAACGTCGCTGCGTGCTGGTCAGGGTCTTCCGTTTTCCGCGATTAATCAGTTATACTGATGACACTTAGGCATTGACGCCCCGAACCCCGAGATCGATCGGCACGGCCTTCGGTTGCGGCGTACCCGGGCAGATCCTCCAACAGAATGGTGTCACGGATCGCCGTATAGGAGCCATTTGATGATCGGCGCATAGGCGCCACCTGCGCTGTGTAGCAGAACGCGGTTCGAACTTTCCCCAACTGGGTACGCTTCGCTCTTTTCTGAGTGGAGCGCCCATGGCCAACCGGAGATTCGAATTGTTTGAGTACCGCCAAGTCCTTGTCCGCATGCGGCAGGGCGATTCCGACCGCGACATCGCGCGCGTCGGGTTGATGGGCCCGCCGTGAGGCGGTGTCGCCCTGGAGCTCGGCTGGCTCGATCCAGCGCAGCCGCTGCCGGAAGACACCGTGATCGCCGGACGCTTCGGCCGCACACCACACCTGCCCAGCATCTGCGTGTCGACGCTCGAGCCCTTTCGCGAGCGGATTGCTCGCTGGTTCGAGTCCGACGTCCAGGGCACGACGATCCACAGTGTCCTCAAGCGCAACCACGGCTACTCCGGCAGCTATTCCGCGGTGCGCCTAGACAGCGTCAAGCAGCACGGCCGGTCGGCCAAAACAATTGTCGCTGCCCGACTCATTTAGAACCTGCGAGAAGAGCTCCAGCAGAGCATCACCGCGCCCTTCTCGGAGCTCTTGCAATCGCTGTGGGGAAACAAAGTATGTTGCCAACATGACGTCCTCCTGTAGTGGCGATCGGCCACGAAAGACATTATCATTATGCGGGGAGACAGGGGTTAGATCTGTCGCGTTCACGGCCCCATGGGGCTGACACTTCGCGTAAAAATAGACCCTGCATTTAACCTTGACGTCAGCGAGTGGGGCGAGGCATTCGCCGGCAACCGCATCCTCCGTGCCGCTACGCTCGACCGTCTACGCCACGGTGCCCACCGCATCGTGCTTGACGGCGACAGCTTCCGGTCACCCAAACCGATGCCCGAACACGATAAAACTCGCGGGGGACACTTGTCGCCCCGACGGATCGGTCTGCTTTGCTTGATCTGGATCATGGTTTGCCTCGATTCAGTTGTGCGACAGTTAGCCGCGCAATTTCGAGATGACAAAGACGGGTTTGTGAAACAGACTTGGACATCGATTGAGTAAGGAGAATCACATGGCAATTGCGCACAATCGCCTTACCGCGCCACAGACCGACACGTTTCGGCCTTCGACAACGGCTTCGCGGACGAAGCCCATGGGTTCGAGTGGCACGTCATGCAAGACCTGCACGATGCGTCCGTTTTGCGCGGTGAACCCCGATGAGCTCGCCTGCGACCGGCAAATGGACGACCTCGTTCTCGGCTATCGCCACGTGAGAAAAGGCGAAGCATTGCACCGCGCGGGCGATTCATTTTGCAACGTCTATGCGGTTCGCACGGGATCGTTCAAGAAGCTCTCGCTGCTTCCGGACGGGCGGGACCAGGTCACTGGGTTTTATGTTGCCGGCGATCCGATGGGCTTGGACGGCATCGCTACTGGCCATTATGCAAGCGACGCCATCGCCCTTGAAGACAGCAGCGTATGCGTGATGCCGTTCCATCTGCTCGAGTGGCTGAGCCGGGAAGTCAAAGCGGTGCAGAGTCACGTCTACCGAATGCTCAGCGCGGAACTCGTGCGGCAACGCGGTGTCAGTACGCTGCTCGGCACGATGGCGGCCGACGAGCGGGTTGCGTCGTTTCTTCTGGATCTCTCGCGGCGTTGGCGGGCACGCGCCTATTCGCCGACCGAATTCATCTTGCGAATGACGCGCGAGGAGGCCGGCAGCTTTCTCGGGTTGAAGCTGGAGACGGTCAGCCGCATATTGTCGAGGTTCCAGAGGCAGAGGCTCATCACCGTGAACGGTAGAGAAATCCGCATCCTCGACTTCGCCGGATTGAGCAAGGTCGCTAGTCTTTCGGCCTGAGGTAAGAAAGCGGCTTCCAACGCGGACAGGTCCGGTTGTTTCATGAATCGCATCGCTTGTCCAATCCGTTCGTGACTCCCCCAGAATCCCCCGAATGGAAATCGTCCGCGTGTTTTCGCACCATGATTCGGTCAAACCAGTGCGCAGAGCCGGGGGCGGCGATGCGATTTAGTCGCCTGATCGCTCCACGCGTTCCTGATGTCTTACTTGACCCAAATCAAGGCGCAGGCAGACGGTGTTCGATACGCTTGCGTCCATTTAAAGACGAGAATGATGGTTCGCCGGGAAGCCATGCCGAATCACACGTTGGATGTCGAAATCGGACGACTTGTATCGTGGCCGATACTGGAGTTCATGCTGCAGACGACCGTAAGGCACGCTGCCATGCAGATGGCGGCGCGCCGGTGCCTCCTTGAAAGCCGGATGCGTCATATCGGCGTGCTGGGCGAGCAGCATACGCTGATCGGGCCGCTTGGCTTGTCCGGGCCCGACCGCTGGCCGGCAGGCCCGTTCCTGGTCCAACCAGAGGCGTATCAGCTGTCCTCGGCCCGACAGGGTGTTCACCATTTCGAACCATAGCGGTGTTCAAAGGAGTGTTTCCATGCCGGGTCAAAGGGATTGGCTTCGCCACGGATTTACGTATGTTGCCGGATTGGGACGTCGGATGCTTTGCGTAGCCTCGTCCCGGGTTCCCTTCTGCCGTTAGTTCACCAGTATCGCGGACAATACCCAGTGCCGCGTTCCTTCACGATGGAAGTATCGCGCTCTGATCCATCGTGCGCCCTTGCACGGATGCCGCCCGCAGCACCACTTTCACAACGCCTGCCAGATGGCAGCGTCGACTGCGCTATATATTGTTTCGAGACCAAGCATCGATGACAGTTCGACCAGCCATCGATGATCGGGCTGAGCAGGCCGATGAGAGTGACCTGTTCGGCCGATGCATTGTCGTTGATGACTGAGCGCACTGTCACTAGAAACGTTTGAACATTCTGTTTTGATGGCTTGATGAGTAGCTTGCCGTTCGGATATTTTCGAATGTTATGCCCGAGAAATCGAACCCTTGCAAGACGTGCGTGATCCTGGTCTTTCCGGAGAGAGCGTCAGTCCGCGCTCCTGCAGAAAGACCCCGACCAGTGGCTTGACCTCGTCTTCCAGCAACTCTTTCGAGTAACCGGTGATCAGAAAGTCATCGGCATAGCGAACCAGACTGAGGTAGCAATTAATGAGGGACGACGCCTGTAATCGGCTGCACCTGGAGTAGACAAATTGCAGTTTGAGCGACATCAATTGGACTCGCGTTCTTGGCGGAATCCGCGCGGCGAGATGGCAAGAGGAGAAAATAGGCAAATCAAGGCACTATAGTTTCACCGCCCTGCCATGAAAAGACGTTATCTCTTGAAGTCAGTCCGTGAAATTGGGCGCGAGATCGAGGATGATATGCAACACAATACTCGTAAATCCGAACAAGGTGACAGGGAGGATGGCCCCAACAACGGAGACGTCGTCATGCTGCATATCGCTTCCGTACGCGAAAGGCGTATCTCAAAGTCCGAGACGGACCACGCGGTCCCTATTGTGCAGTGGTACGAGAGCGCGCTTACCGGCATCTTGGAAATATCGAAGGTACTCACCGCCCCCTGCCGGCTCGAAGTCATGTTGGCCAACGTCGTCGATCTCCTGCAATCGTTTGTGCAGATGCGGCTCGGTATCGTCTCTCTCTTCGACGATGATGGCGTACCGGATATTACCGTTGGTGCCGGCTGGGGCGAAGGCAGCGATGAGCGCTACCGGATGCGCCTGCCGCAGAAGGCAATTGACCAGATCATGGCGACGGACAGGCCGCTCGTCGCCGAAGACGTAGCGGTGCATTCGGGCTTCAGTACCGCCGACATGGGCGTGCTCGGTGCTTCCGACAACGTGCGAGTGTCGTTCATCGGCGTTCCTATTCGCATCGACGCAAAAGTCGTGGGCACGCTGACCATCGACCGCATCCTGGATAACGGGGCGAATCTCCGGCTCGATTACGACGTGCAGCTGCTTTCCATGATGGCCAACCTAGTGGGGCAGACGGTGAAGCTGCATCGCTTATTTAAGAGCGACCGCGACCGACTGATGGCGGGGAGGGACGGGCTGCAAAAACAATTGTCCGAGCTCAAGTACCCTGCACAGGAGCGTAAGAAGTTTCAGGTCGAGGGGATCATTGGCGACAGCCCGGCGCTGCGCGGCCTGCTCGAGAAGATCGCGGTGGTAGCTAAATCGAACAGCACAGTTCTCTTGCGCGGGGAATCCGGTACCGGGAAGGAGCTGGTCGCCAAGGCCCTTCACGAGCTGTCGCCGCGAGCCAAGCGGCCCTTCATCAAGCTCAATTGCGCGGCGCTCCCTGAGACGGTGCTGGAATCCGAATTGTTCGGTCATGAGAAGGGTGCCTTTACCAGCGCCTTCAATTCGCGCAAGGGGCGCTTCGAACTCGCCGACAAGGGGACGCTGTTTCTGGACGAGATCGGCGAGATCTCGGCCTCGTTCCAGGCAAAGCTGCTGCGCGTCCTGCAGGAGCAAGAATTCGAGCGAGTCGGCAGCAACCAGACCATTAAGGTCGATGTTCGCGTGATTGCCGCCACGAATAAGAACCTGGAAGACGCGGTGGCAAGGAACGAGTTCCGCGCCGACCTTTATTATCGCATCAGCGTGGTTCCCTTGCTGCTGCCGCCGTTGCGTGAAAGGCGCAGTGATATTCCGCTCCTCGCCGTTGAGTTTCTCAAGAATTTCAACAGCGAGAACGGCCGTACCCTGACCTTCGATGCGAGTGCGATTGAAGTATTGATGAACTGCGGTTTTCCCGGCAATGTCCGCGAGCTCGAAAATTGCGTGCAGCGAAGCGCGACCTTGGCGCCGGGACCAGCGATCGTGAGAAACGACTTTGGTTGCTGCCACGGCCAGTGCCTGTCCGCGCTGCTGTGGAAGAGCGGATCGGACGAAATCGCGCTGCAGCCCGGGCGAATCGTACCAGTGCCCGGGAAGCCGGCTACGCCTCGGGTTGAGGCTGTTACGTCGGGCGCAATTGCGGTCCAGCCTGTCGGCAGCGAGAGGGCTCCGTTAACGGCTGGTGGGGCAGTCCTCGGAAGTGATGCGAAGATGACCAACCGCGAGCGTCTCATCGCCGCCATGGAAAGATCCGGCTGGGTGCAGGCAAAGGCGGCGCGGCTGCTTGGACTGACGCCGCGCCAGATTGGCTACGCGCTGAGAAAATACGGTGTCGAGATCAAGCGTCTCTGAAAGGACTGCCTGACTTGCGGCGTGTCGGGGCCGCGACATCGCGACTGAGGCGAATGGCTCTGACAAGTCAAATCTGGATTTGACGTGGACGTTGGCACGATCACGATCGTGGATGGCACGACAGGTTAGAGCGTGGTCGGCAAAGCCGGGAATGTCCGAGCACCGTCGAGTGCGCGAAAGCGACAAGGAACCGACCAGCGAAACCCGTCAGGCTCAGCGGCACAGCCACCTTGAAAGTCCGAATGTACGGTTGCAATCTACCTACCCATCATCATCGATTGAAAAGTTGGCAAACTGGCGGCGTCCATGTACTGACATTCGTTGAGTCGAAGTTGGGATCGACGGCGGCTGGCCGCAATGGCCAACATTAAGACATTCAGTAAAAGCGATTAACAACGCAAGTTTGTTCCTCACGCATCACTACCCGTCTACCTGGCCCGGCTTTATTCCGCCAAGGTATCGTGTGAGAATTCGCCCGGAATTCCTCACTATCTCCGCCCGGAGTCCAGTCTCTCGCGGGGCATGGTCAGCGTAATGACACCGGCGAGTTGCCCGGACGGGCCGAACACCGGCGCGGCGATACCTGTCAATTGCGGATCGAGGTCTCCTGCTAAGGCGATGACCTGCTGGCGGCGGATCTGTTGACCGAGTGCCTCGTTGCCCTCATGGCAGTAGGCTTGCAACACCCGGCCTCCTGTGCCACGATCCAGCGGCAGTAGCTCGCCCACGCGGATGTGATCTCGCACAGGCTGTGGCGAGTCGACGCGATACAGGCATAGCCGTTGCGCACCTTGACGTACGTGAAACGCGGCGCTTTCACGGGTTGCGGCCACCAGTTCCTGCAGCACGGGCATCACCAGCGACTCGCTGGAGGACGATTGCGCATGGACGGCATGCAGCCTTGCGACGCCGGACCCGAGCACGTAGCAGCCATCGGCGCGACGTACCACGAGATGCGCATGTTCCAGCGACGCGCGCAGGCGCAGCACGGTGCTCTTTACACGCGCGTGCGTTCCGCGAGCGCGCTCAATGACAGCACGGGCGTGCCGTTGCCGAAGGAAGCCAGCAGGGTCAGCGCACGGTCGACTGCTGCCACGCCGGCTGCCAGATTGTCGTCGGCCAACGATGCGATGGCGGGCTGTTTGGACATCGTGCTTCTCCTCAGACGGACCGTTGCAGCAACGCTTCCACTGCGCCGAAGCCGATGTGATCCGCCGGATCGAGCTGCCGTAGTTGTGCGACCAACTGTGTGGCGGTTTCGCGTTCGCCGCGCCGCAGGCCGATGAAGGCGAGCGCCTTTAGCGTGAACAGCCAGAAGCAGGCGGGACCGGGCGCGTGGAAGTTCGCGTCGCCGGCTTGTACCATCCGCCAGTTCTCATTCAACCCGGCGGCATGCGCAGATGCTATTAGTCCCAGATGGGCCGCGTGCTCTGCCTATCGAGTTCGCAGCGTCCGGCATGGAACTTGTAGAGCAGATAGTAGGCGGCAAGGCTTTGCGGAGACGTCAGCGTGACGCTCCACAGGACCGCGACGATCTGCTCGGCCGGCGCGCCGTGCAGGCCTTCGATGAGGCGCCGCACGGCGGCCGACACCTCGCCGCCGAACAGTTCGGTCGACTCGACCCGACCCCGGACAGCAGGTTCACCACACCGTCTCCGCAGGGATGAGGCGCTGCACCCGTTCGCCGCCTTCGAGGTGACGCGTGAAGATTTTCTCCACGTCGGCCATCGTCACGCCGCTGTAGAGCACCGCGTCGGGATAGACGAGCCCGTGCGCGCCCTGATCGCACGGGCCGAGACAGCCCCGAAGACGTGATCGCGACTGTATCGGGCGCCTGGCGTTTCTGTTGTTCCGCCCAGAAGGCCTTCAGCAGCGCGGTCGAGCCCTTGCCGCCCGGCGCCCCGCGGATGCGGCGGCGGCCGGTTCTCGGCGCAAGCAAACACATGTCGTTCTGGTCCGGCCATGACGATGTTCCTCAACCGAACTTGAACAGGATGCCGTGACCACCGCGCGGGTAGTCCCACTCGATATTTTGGTGGTCGGTACAAAGGATGCGGCAACTGCCGCATTCGAGGCAGCCGTCGGTGATCAGCGTCACCGCGCCGTTGCCTTCGGCCTTGTAGCACGAGGCCGGGCAGACGAAGGTGCAACTCTTCGCGGTGCATTCGCTCTGGCAGACGTCGGCATCCTTGATGTGGACGTGCGGCCGTCCTGCATCGACGCGATAACGGTTCTGGAACAGCTTTTCCTCTACGTTGACGGGTAGGGTGCTCATCGGAAGGCCCTCAGGAGTTTGTAGGCGTCACCCACGATGCCGGAAAGCGAACGGGCTGTGCGGAAGCTCGAAAAAATCTCGCGCTCCTTGCTTTTCTTGTCCTTACCGTCGACTGTGATCATCGTGCGCGCGGCGCGCGCCACGAGGTCGGGGTAGGTCGTAAAGAACTGCGGATTCTGGTGCAGCACGGCCGGCATGTCGCGGTACTTGTGCAGGTCTTTCATCACGAAGCTCTGATCGAGCGCGGCCTTGTAGGCCTTGAGCGTGCCGGCGCGGTAGCCGTGGCCCGCGGCTTTCGCGTGGATCACCGTTTCGGCGGCGAGGCGTCCCGTGGTCATCGCGAGATTCGATCCTTCTCGGTGCGCAGCGTTCACGAAACCGCCTGAATCACCAACGATCATCCAGCCGTTGCCGTAGACCTGCGGGATTGCGTGAAAACCGCCTTCGGGAATCAGATGCGCGCAATACTCCTTCATCTCGCCGCCCGCAATCAGCGGTGCGATCGACGGGTGCTGCTTCATCTTTTCGAGGAGCACGTAGGGGCTCGTGCGGTTGGGGTTTTTCTTGAAGTCGCTCAGCATGCAGCCCACGCCTATGGTGAGCGATTCCTTGTTGGTATAGAGGAAGCCAGTGCCCATCATGCCGTCGGTGATCCTGCCGACCATCTCGATCACGACGCCGTCGTCCTCGCCGACGTTGAAGCGCTGACGGATCGTCTCCTCTGGCATGAAGAGAATCTCCTTGACGGCGAGCGCAACGTTGCCGGCCCCGATCTCTCCATGAAAGCCCGCCTTGCGCGCGAGCGTCGAATTCACGCCGTCGGCGAGCACCACCACGTCGGCATAGACATCGCCGTGCTCGCGGTCGCACTGCACGCCGACCACCCGGTCGCCGTCCATGATCAGTTCCTTCACCGTGGTCTCGCAGAGCAGCAGTGCGCCGGCTTCGCGCACTTTCGATGAAAACCACTTGTCGAACTGCGCGCGGATGATCGTGTAGCGGTTATAGGGCGGCTTGTTGTAATCCTCGCTGCGCACATGCGTACCGACAAACGACGTATCGTCGAGCATCCACATCCGCTGCTCGATGATGTGGCGCTCCAGCGGCGCATCGTCGCGGAAGTCCGGGATGATCTCTTCGAGCGCCTTCGCGTACAGGATCGCGCCCTGAACGTTTTTGCTGCCCGGATATTCGCCCCGCTCGATCTGCAGCACTTCCAGACCTGCCTTGGCCATCGTGTAAGCGGCAGCGTTGCCGGACGGACCGGCGCCGACCACAACCACATCGAACTGTGAAGGTTTTCTCATCGTGATTCTCCTCAGGCAGCCTGCTCGCGGCGTCGGGTCAAATGCTCCACAAAAGCCTGCTTCAGCGCGGGCAACACTTGCAACGCATTGCCGACAATCCCGTAGTGTGCAAAATCGAAGATGGGTGCGTTCGGGTCGGTGTTGATCGCCACGATCACGTCTGCGCTTTCCATGCCCACGCGGTGCTGGATCGCGCCGGATATGCCGGCGGCGATGTAGAGCTTGGGCCGCACCGTCTTGCCGGTCTGTCCCACCTGGCGCTCCCCCTCGACCCAGCCGGCCTGCACGCATGGCCGGGTCGCACCCACTTCGCCGCCGAGCACGTTCGCCAGTTCGAACGCCAGCTGGAAGTTCTCCGGGCTCTTCAACCCCTTGCCGCCGCTCACGATCACATCGGCATAGGGAAGGTTGATCCGGTTGCTGCTCGCATCCGGGATAAAGTCGAGCAGCCTCGTGACGATGTCCGTCTCGATCATCCCCAGCGTTCCATGGACGATGTTGCCGGTGCGTTCGGCGTCACGCAGCGGCATCGGCATCACGCGCGGGCGCACCGTCGCCATCTGCGGACGGTACGCGAGCGTCATGATCGTGCACAACAGCGAGCCGCCGAAGGTGGGGCGCGTCGCCGCCAGCGCCCGCGACGCGGGATCGATGTTGAGTTCGGTGCAATCGGCGGTCAGCCCGGTCAGCAAGGTCGTCGCTACGGAGCCGGCGAGGTCTCGGCCCATCGACGTCGCGCCCAGCAGCAGGATCTCGGGCTGATGCCGGTTGACGAGGTCAGTCAGCCCTTTCGTGAACGGCTCGTTGCGATAGCCTTGCAAGACCGGGTCGTGGACGATGTACGCATCGTCCGCGCCGTAAGTGAAGGCTTCTGCGGCGAACTGTTCGAGCGGTTCATTCGCGCCGCCGAGCACCGCGATGCCCACTCGGCTGCCGAGCGTGTCGGCCAATCTGCGCGCTTCACCGAGTAGTTCCCACGAGACGCTGTGGACGTGTCCACGGTCGTGCTCGATAAAGACCCAGACGCCTTTGTAGGCCTTCAGGTGTTCCGGCAGTTCGAGGTTGCGTCCTGCGCGGCCGACGGGTTTCTTCGCGGGGGCGGCGGGTGCGTTCATGACCCCTCCTTCATCAGCAGGTCAGCTTCCAGGGTTGGATGGCGCGTGAAGATCTTTTGCAGCAGGTTCACCGACACGTCGCGCAGACTCGATGCGTCGAGCTCGAGCATCTCCGCTTTCTCGCTGCGCGGCGTCGGTCCAAAGACTTTTCTGACCGCTGTCGGCGAGCCCTTCAGGCCGATCTTGCTGAGGTCTTCGATGCCGGCCTGTTCGCAGTTCCATTTGCGCACCGGGTAGCCGGCCGCATGAATCATCGCGGGCAGCGTCGCAAAACGCAGTTCGTTGGTGTTCTCCAGCATTGTGATCAGGCACGGCAGCGCAGTCCTGAGCACGTGCACGCCGCCCTCGGCGCGGCGCTCGACGGTGATCGTGCGCGCGTCGAGAGCGGTCTCGACGATGCGCGACACGTAGGTCAGCAGTTGCAGCCCGAGGCGTTTGGCGATACCGGGGCCGACTTGCGCGGTGTCGCCGTCGATCGTCTGCTTGCCAGTGAACACGATGTCCACCGCCTGCTCCTTCGCGATCTGCTGGATACCCGCTGCCAGCGCGTACGACGTAGCGAGCGTATCCGCGCCAGCGAATGCACGGTCGGTGAGCAGCACGGCGTCGTCCGCGCCGAAGCTGATGCACTTGCGCAGCGCTTCCTCGGCCTGCGGCGGGCCCATGCAAAGCAACGTGACCTTGCCGCCGAAGTGGTCCTTCAGTCGCAGCGCCTCTTCGAGTGAAAACAGGTCATACGGGTTGACGATCGCCGGAACACCCTGGCGCATGATCGTGTTGGTGACCGGATGAACGCGGATCTGCGTCGAGTCCGGGACCTGCTTGATGCAGACGACAATGTGCATGGTCTTGCTCCACCTGTCAGGCAAGGGTGCGCGCGGGCAGCGACGCGCGCAGACTGTCGAGTGAAACGTGCTGTCGTCCATTTGTGTCCCGGAACACCTTGAACACTTTTTCCTGCGCCGGCGTGGAGGTGACGAAGTCGCCGTAAGCCTTCAGCAGCAGCGCGTGATATGACGCGAACAGGGCGGGTTCGTCGCCTTCCGGCAGCGCGTCCTGCTGCTGGATGTACTGAAAGAAGCGCTTCAGGATGTGCAGTCGACTCACGTTGACGACCTTCTGGTCGAACGGAACGCCGAAGAACTGCAGGAAGTCCTCGGCTGAGGACAGCGCCTTGAGTTGCTGGACAAAGCTTTCCATCACGTTTACTCCTTGCAAGCGGATGAGGATAGGTGTGGACAGAACGTCGGCTCGGCGAAGTACTTGTCGCAGGCGCCGCTGGTGGCGCACGGCGTCGTCGTGCCCGACTGTTCGGGTTGCGCGACGCACTTCGTGAAGCCGACCACAGCGCCGCTCATGACAATTCTCCGACGGTGTAGCGCAACTCGATCAGGAAGCGATACAGGTCGGCGGCGCTGGGCGTTTGCTTATGCTGGGTGGCATGGTGGCGGATACGGGTCAGCAGCAGCACGAGCAGCTTTTCACTGACGGCCAGACCGAGCGCGTCATAAGCCCGGCGCACGCTTTGCGAACTCGAATGCTTGCCGAGCACGACCGAGCGTTCGCGACCGAGTTCGGCGGGATCGAAGCTCTCGTAGGTCGATGCATTCTTCGCGAGCCCGTCTGTGTGGATGCCGGACTCGTGCGTGAATACGCTGGCGCCGACAATGCTTTTGTTCAGCGCGACCGGGCGTCCTGAAGCCCGTTCGACAAGCCGCGAGATGCTCAACAGCGCGGTCGTGTCGACGCCGGTGTTGCGACCCATGATATGGCGCACGCCCATCACGATCTCCTCCAGCGCGGCATTTCCGGCGCGTTCGCCGAGACCATTGACAGTGGTGTTGGAGTGGGTTGCGCCGGCGCGCAGTGCGGCAAGGGTGTTCGCGGTTGCGAGTCCGAGGTCGTTGTGCGCGTGGATTTCGATTTCCAGATCGACCGCGTCGTGCAATCGCGCAATCGCTTCATAGGTCGAAAAAGGATCGAGGACGCCGAGCGTGTCCGCAAAGCGGATGCGCTGCGCACCGCACCGTTGCGCGTGCCGCGCCACGTCGGCAAGGAACGCGGGGTCCGCGCGCGAGGCATCCTCCGCGCCCAGCGAAACCTTGCGGCCGCTTTTGACGGCGGCGCTGACCACGCGATTCACCTGCGCGAGCACCCACGAGCGCGGCTGGCGCAATTTGTGTTGAAGGTGGATATCGGACACGGGGATCGACAGGTGAATGATGTCGGGATTGCAGCACAAGGCCGACGCCAAGTCCGCGTCGGTGAGGCGGCCCCAGACCATCAGATCGGCGTCGAGATTCAGCGCGACGATGGTCTGGATGCAATCGATTTCCTCGGCACCCATCGCGGGGATACCGATCTCCAGTTCGGGTACGCCGGCGCTTGAGAGCGCCTCGGCAATCGCGCATTTTTCGGCAACCGTGAATGCGACGCCAGCGGTCTGTTCGCCGTCGCGCAGTGTGGTGTCGTTGATGATCGGATTCGACACGGGAAGTTGTCCTTTAGGCATTTGATCATACGGTTTGCAAGTACTGCGCCATGCACGGTTAGTGCGAATAGCCGCTTGCCGCGGGGCTTTCCGGTGTTCGCTGGCGCTGTGATGAAGCGGTACCAACGAAGACCTGTCGCGAATGTCGTGTTTCGAACAGCCAGGTGTAGCGATGAACACGGCGCTGCAGAAAGCGATGCGATGCGATGGGCGTGGTCAGCCAGGACGTGCGGACGCGGTCGGCGCGATGCAAACGCTGTATGGATTGGCTATCCATTGCAACGGCGATGCGGGAAGATAAACACAGGCGGCGGCTATCAGCGCGGCTATGCGCTCGCGGCGATGACCGCTATGGCGCTTGAAGAGGCCGCACAGCGCTAAGGACGCATGCCCCCAATGCTCACGCGCGAGCTCGCGCGTATGTGGCGGCTGTTCGATCGTCAGGTCGGCGTCGCGCAGCTTCACGCAGCACGCGAGACGCGGTTGCACGTCGAGGCCTCACGCATTGTCGAACTGGTCGTTCTCCTCGTCGGGAGGCGCCAGTCAGTGAGATTTTCATGATTGCCTCACACGGAAAACGAACTGCCGCAGCCACAGGTGCTCTGCGCATTGGGGTTGTGAATGACGAAGCGCGAACCTTCCAGGCCGTCTTCATAGTCGACGCGCGCGCCGGGCAGGTATTGCTGGCTCATCGAATCGACCAGCAGCGTGACGCTGTCCGTCACGATCTGCATGTCGTCGTCCGCCACCTGGTCGTCGAACGCGAAGCCGTACTGCAAGCCCGAACAGCCGCCGCCGGACACGTACAGCCGCAGCTTCAGGTTGGGATTGCCTTCTTCCTCGATCAGCGAGGCCACTTTCGCAGCGGCCTGAGGCGTGAATTCGAGTAGGCCGGGCATGACGCCGAGTGTGGCGGAAGCCGGTTGGGCGAGCGTTTCCATGGAGGTTCCTCTCAGGCTTGAATGGACTCACTTCGGGCTAGAAGAGCAGGTCGGTTGCTCGGCGAGTTACAGGTCGTCGGCTGCTGCGCCTCGAATCGTCTGGCGCGAGCGAAAGTCAGACACGGCCGCCTTGATCGCGTGCTCGGCGAGAATCGAGCAGTGGATCTCGACCGGCGGCAATGGCAGTTCCTCGACGATCTGATGCGTGCACAACGTCCACGAGCGCATGCTGCGCTCGTGGACGCCGCCGTGCATTTGGCACGCGATCCGCATGCGCGGCCGGAGCCCCACATACAGCGCGCCAATGCCTGCGGGGCCGTCCATCTTGTGAGCCGAGAACGACATCAGATCGACCGGCAGAGCGGCGAGATCGATCGGCACCTTGCCGGCGGCCTGCGCGGCATCCACGTGCGGCAGGATGCCCTGGGCTCGGCAGAGCGCGCCGATTGCGGCGATGTCCTGGATCACGCCCGTCTCGTTGTTGACGAACATCACCGACGCAAGCACGGCGCCCGGCTGGAGCGCTGCTTCGAACACGGCGAGGTCCACGAAACCGCTTTCTTGCACCGGCAACACTGTGACCTCGAAGCCATCGCGATCAAGTTCGAGCATCGCGCCGAGCACCGACTGGTGCTCGGTCGTGAGCGTCACCAGGGGATTGCCTTTGGCGCGATCAAGGTGCGCGGCACCGTTGATCACGAGGTTGTTCGATTCCGTCGCTCCGGAGGTCCAGACAATCTCGTGCGGGTCCGCGTTGACGAGCGAGCTGACCTGCTCGCGGGCTAGTTCCACCGCTTCTTCGCCGACCCAGCCATAGGCATGCGAACGGCTGGCGGGATTGCCGTACATCTCGGTCAGGTAAGGCAGCATGCGTCTGATCACGCGCGGATCGCCCGGCGTGGTGGCGGCATGATCCAGATGCACCGGGTTGGCGCCGCGCGGATGGAGGCCGGTACTGACGCGTTGGAAATCCGACATCGCAGGCTCCTAAAAGCGGGGTAATGCGACCTTCAGGGCAACTTGCATGCCAGTGGATTTTCGGGCTCTAGCGGCCTCTTTCAGCTGGGCGTCCCGCGCCTCTGGGCGAAATACCGATCGCTGAAGTGCCGTCGTGGCAGCCGCCATACGGGCATCATGATCCGGATAAGGCGTCGGCACCGGCTGTCTGATCTGGCAGCGCGGCCACTGAGGCTACCGCTGATCTGGATCTAGTGGCGGACGACCACACGTTCGCGACATCGCAAGCCGGGGAAGCCAGAGGGTGAACGCGAACGATTGAACTAGGCGATGGAACGCTGCGGCTTGGTCCAGGAAGGCGGCGCGCTTGCTGGGAATCACACCCCGGCAGATGGGCGATGCGCTGCGTAAATGCTCTATTGAGGTTCGCCGGATCTGGCGAGGATAGATAATGCTTCGCCTGCCCAGTTTGTGCGGGTCCATTTCGCTGGTTCGGAACATGCTGTCCGGGTCGTGTGAGATTTGTCGCAACACCGACACGACGCAACGAAATTGTAGGGATACGTCGCGCGCCGGGATCAAACAGAACTGCGAAATATGTCCTAACCCGTTGATTCCTGGCGTTCTTGTCGAGTGGCATGGATCTGGCTCTATGGCTTGCGCGCGGCCGCCGTTGGTTGCGAGGAGATATCCATGCAAGCGAGTTCAAATGCGAGCGACTTGCCCGCAGCGGCCTACATCAGCGTCGGGCAGATTAAATCGGTCGGCGTGAAGATCGAAGACCCGTCCACGGGTGGCGGCTGCGGCACGCACGGTGGCGAGGGTAGGACCAGCTGCGGCGCGTCGGGTAGTCTCGACGACATGCCGCCGGACATCTGGGAGAAGGTCAAGAATCACCCATGCTACTCGGAAGAAGCCCATCATCACTATGCGCGCATGCATGTGGCGGTGGCGCCGGCTTGCAACGTCCAGTGCAACTACTGCAACCGCAAATACGACTGCGCGAACGAGTCGCGTCCCGGCGTGGTCTCTCAGAAGCTAACGCCGCAACAGGCAGTGAAGAAGGTCGTGGCGGTCGCAAGCGAGATTCCGCAGATGACGGTGCTTGGCATCGCCGGTCCCGGTGATTCGCTGGCGAGCCCGAAGAAGACCTTTGAGACGTTCCGGATGCTGCAGGAACAGGCGCCGGACATCAAGCTGTGCCTGTCGACCAATGGCTTGGCGTTGCCCGACCTCGTGGACGAAATCTGCAAGTACAACATCGACCACGTGACAATTACCATCAACATGGTCGACCCGGCGGTGGGCGAGAAAATCTATCCGTGGATTTTCTGGAAGCACAAGCGCGTGACCGGTTACGAAGCAGCCTGCATCCTTCATGACCGGCAGATGAAGGGTCTCGAGATGCTCACCGCACGCGGCGTGCTGACCAAGATCAACTCGGTGCTGATTCCCGGCATCAACGAGGAGCACCTGATCGAGGTCAATCGCGACGTCAAGAAACGCGGCGCGTTCCTGCATAACATCATGCCGCTGATCTCGGAGCCCGAGCACGGCACTCACTTTGGCCTGAGCGGCCAGCGCGGACCGACTGCGCAGGAACTCAAGGCCGTGCAGGACGCCTGCATGGGCGGCGCCAACCTGATGCGTCATTGCCGCCAGTGCCGCGCGGATGCGGTTGGCCTGCTGGGCGAGGACCGCAGCGAGGATTTCACGCTCGACAAGATCGAGCAGATGGAAGTGGTCTACGACCTTGTCCGCCGCCGTGAATACCAGCAGCGCGTCGAAGCCGAGCGTCAGGCGCAGCACGACGCGAAGCAAGAAGCGCTGGCTGTCTCTCGCGAGATCGACGTCGCCGACGACATTAAGGTGCTGGTCGCGGTCGCAACGAAGGGCGGCGGCCGGGTCAACGAGCACTTCGGCCACGTCACGGAGTTTCAGATCTTCGAGGTCTCGGCAGCCGAAGCGCTGTTCGTCGGCCATCGCCGGGTGGACCTGTATTGCCGGGGCGGATACGGCGACGACGAGCAACTACCGTCGGTCGTGCGCGCGCTCCACGACTGCCACGCGGTGCTGGTCGCGAAGATCGGCGCCTGCCCGAAGGACGAACTTGCACAAGCGGGCATCGAGCCGGTCGATCAGTACGTCGGCGAATTTATCGAAAAAGCGGTGCTTGCTTGGTTCAACGACTACCGCAGTCGCATCGCCAGCGGCGTCATCGTGCACGGGGACCGCGGCGATGCTTCGATCCGCCAGGGTGCTTACACCTCGTCAGCCTCAGCGGCGTGACAACCCCACACCCTTCCAGACAGGACAACAGGAGAGCCTCCATGCCTCTGAAGATTATTGCGTCCACCTGTACGGGATGCTCGGCCTGCGAACCGGAATGCCCCAATGTCGCGATCATCGAGAAAGGCGGCGTGTTCGCGATCGACCCCAAGAAATGCACCGAATGCGAAGGCCACTTCGACGACCCGCAGTGCGTCGCCGTGTGTCCCGTGGACGGCTGCATCGTTCAGGTTTGAGTCTGGCTCGTGGCCGGGCCGGCCATTGATCCATCAGGAGACTACGCATCATGCTGTCCAACGTAACTGTTACGAGCGCCGCCGAGAAGTTCATGCGTCGTATCGTGCGCTTTTCGGGCCTGCCGGCTGGCGCCGGCTTTCGTCTGGTGGTGAGCGCCGGCGGCTGTTCCGGCTATACCGCGGAATTCACCGCCGAGCCGGCGCTGCAACCAGGCGAACAGGAACTCGACATCAACGGCCTGCGCGTATTCCTGCCGGCTGAGAGCCGGCTGATGCTCGAAGGCATAACGATCGATTTCGCCGACACGCCAACCCAGTCCGGCTTGATCTTCTTCAATCCGAGCCAGGCCGGTTGTGGTTGCAGCAGCAGTGCGGAGTCGGCGCCGCCGGGCCTGGCGACCATCGATGTCAGCGCGATTGGCCGCGGGCGGCCGCCGCTGCCGCGTCAGATCTCCTGAAGAGGAGCGATGGCGATGGACTTCGGCGACCGTGCCCTCGACGACGCAATGACCGCGTTTGCGCAAAGGGCGATTGGCGGCGGGTTGCCGTCAGGCGTCAATGCATTGATCGCCGAGGCGGGTCGGTTGCGCGAGCGCCCCTACGAGGCGCTCGCGCTGTTGCAACGCGCCCGCGCCGCCGCGCCGCGCCATCCGGTGCCGTTGATCGCGCTGTACCGTTTTTACTTCTACGGCCATCAATTGGCGCAGGCGCGTGCGATCGGCGAAGACGCGCTGGCGGTCGCCCGCACCGCGCTGGGCGCAGATTTCGGCGACGAACCGCTTGCTGCCGCGATCGTGACCACGCGTTATGACGCGGCCGCGCGTTTTTATCTGTTCACTCTGAAAGGCCTCGCGTACCTCAACATGCGTCTCGGCGACTTTGAAGAAGCGCGCATGCTACTGCGCGAATTGCGCCGGCTCGATCCCGAAGACCGGGTGGGGGGCGCGCTGCTTTCGCAGGTCTTGGATCGTCATGAGACCGGCGTCGGGTCCGACGATGCAATGGATGCGCTGAGTGAGTATCCGACGCGCGGCTGGACGGGGACGCAACCATGAGCGTACAGAACGTGCGCGTACCAGGCGGCGACATTGCACCGCGCCACTGGCAGGGCGGCCCGCTCGACTGCGCCGGCTGCGGGTATGTGCGGTTCCGCGAGTTGCCGGCGGAGCACGGTTGCGGGCCAGCGAGTCACGCCGGTGTGTTTTGTCTGCCCGCATTGCTCGGTGACCCGGACGAGATGGTCCAGCTGCAGCTCGCGTTGCGATTGCCGCAGGCGCAATTGGCGCGCCTGATCCACGATCCACATCGCGAGGTGCGGATTCTCGTGGTGCAGCGCCTGTCGCCTGCTGCATTGGTCGGCATGCGGGGCGATTCCGACTACGGCGTGCGCGAATGGGTGGCGCAGCGTCTGCCGCTCGCGCTGCTGCCGCAGATGATCGGCGACCCTGATCGCGTAGTCCGGATGCGACTGGCAGAGCGTCTTGAGATGCCTGCGCTGCTGCGTATTACCGACGACAGCGAGGCCGAGGTACGCCGCATCGTCGCCGAGCGTCTGCCCGCGACGCTGCTATCGCGCCTCGCGTTCGATCCCGATTGGCGAGTGCGCTGGGAAGTCGCGCGGCGCGCCGCTGGCGAAATCGTGGCGTCGCTGGTGGATGACGCGGACGAAGAGGTGCGCGCGCTCGCGCGGCAGCGCCGGCAGTCGGGCGAGGTCGCTAACCTGATGACCACCGGACAGACGCAACGATCAGCAGGAGTGAAGCATGGCTGACATCAACCGCGACGACGACCTGATCGAGGTCGCGTTTCCCCCGCGCTTCAACTACGGCGAGCGCGTGATCGCACGCTCGGTGATCCGCAACGACGGTACGTACAACGGCAAAGACATCGGCGAAGTGCTGGTGAACAAGGGCGAGATCGGCTACGTCACCAGCATCGACACGTTCCTTCAGCAGTTCTATATCTACGCGGTGGATTTCGTCGAGAGCGGCCACCGTGTCGGCATGCGCGCGAAAGAGCTATGCACGCTCGACAACCTGCCGGACGACGTGCTGCAAGGCCTGGGCGAGCGGGCCGAAGCGCTGCACAAGATCGGCACGCGGGTCCAGCCGGAAACGTCGCAACCGCAGGAGCCGTCAGCATGAGTATCGAACCGGTTCAGCCTGCTTATCAGTGGGGCATGCGCGTGATCGCGCTGGATGACCTGTGCAACGACGGCAGCTTTCCGGAGCGCGGCCAGGACGATTGTCTGGCCGAGGCGGGTACGGTCGGCGAAATCGTCAACGTCGGCCAGGTGATTGAGAGCGGCGAGCCGGTCTATCTGGTGGAGTTCGGCAACTGTGTCGTCGGATGCACGGAGAATGAAATTGCGCCCGCACCCGCCGGCCTGCTACCCGAAGAAGGAGCCATGTCATGACGGCTCAGGCGAGCGCGCCAGAAGCGGCGCCGCCGCGCGACGGTTTGCGCGCGGGCCGCCCGCTCGACCTGACCCAGCGCCAGATCGAGCAAGCGTTGCGCGAGCGTACCCGCTACCGCTATGTGCAGCCGCGCGTGCTGCGCGATGGGCAGGGGTTCCGTGTCGAGAGCCCGTGCTGCTCCCGCAATGTCGACGCGAATGGCGGGATGATCGACATAGCCTGGCTCACCCGCGATGAAGACGGTATGTGGCACCTGAGCGCGCGCGATCATGCGTCGCACCGATGGATGCCCCAGCAGGAGAGCACCGATCTGGCCGAGCTGCTGGACACGCTGTGCATCGATCGCGAACGCGTGTTCTGGCCGTGAAGCAAACTAATGGAGCCGGGCGACGATCTATCCCGACCACAACGCGACCATGCCGCCAGCCTCCGCCGTGGCAGGCGATGCTGTCCATCCTGACGGATGTGTGGGGCAACGCGTCGTCGCAGCATGCCGTCGGTCAGCAGGCGAAGGGCACGTTCGCTGCGGCCCGCGCGACGATCGCGCGAGCGCTCGGTTGCAAGCCCGCAGAGTTGAGCTTCGCCAACGGCGCCACCGAAGCCAATCACCTGGCCGTGTGCGGGCTGCACGCGGCGGCGCCGGAGGGCCGGCACCGTGGCGTATTCAGCGCGATCGAACATGCTGCGCACCTGAAGCTGGTGCGTGCGCTGGCTGCACGCGGCGGTGCGGCTGTCGCTCGGCGAAATCACTACGGCGCAGGATATTGAGTACGTGCTCGCCCATCTGCCGCCGTTGCTTCGTCCCTTGCTGGAGGAAGCAGCGCATCCCGCTTGAACCTGGTTTGAACCTGTCATCAATCTCCGGAGTCCGCAACCATGAAAGTCATAATCCGCAAGGACAGCAAGGGCGCGCTGAGCGCCTACGTGCCAAAGAAGGACCTGGAAGAGCCCATTGTCGCGATGGCGCAGCCCGGGATGTGGGGCGGTCTCGTCACGCTCGCGAACGGCTGGCAACTCGGATTGCCCGCGATGGCCGACGATACGCCACTGCCCATCACGGTCGAAGCGCGGCGCATTACTGGCGTGGAGGAGTGAGATGAGCCTGAACGCCGAGCAATTGGACTTCGCGGCGGACCTGCTCCGCACGGCACCGACGCTACGCGACGCTGCCGCGCAATGGCACGAACGTTATCCCGAGGTGCGCACAATGCATGTCAGCGCAACGGTGATGCGCGACCAGACAGCAGCGCTCCGGTTCGGTGTGCGCAGTATCTATTTCACGATATTGGCCGGGTATTACAGGTCCATCACGCAGCGGCCTGAAGAGGCCGATGCGTTGATCCTGACTGAGGACAAGGCGCATGGAAATCGATGAGATCGCGTTGAGCGAACCGGCTTGCGCGGCGCGCGAGATCGATCTCGTCAACGCGGTGCTGCAATCCTCGCGTTGGAACGACGGGCCGATGCTTGATTCGTTCGAGCGCGCGTTTGCGGGCTGGGTTGGCCGGGAGTATGCGGTCGCGGTCGCGAGCGGCACGCTCGCCACCTGGATTGCGTTGCGCGCGACGGGGATCGGCCCGGGAGACGAGGTGGTCTGCGCGTCGCACACCTGGCATCAGGTGGCGCAGGCGATCACGCTGGCGGGAGCCGTGCCGGTGTTCGCCGACATCGACTACTGGAGCGGTTGTCTGAGCGCCGAAAAAGCCGCGCAGAAGATTGGCCCTCGCACGCGCGCGATCCTCGCCGGCAACACCAACGGCCACCCGGCCGCGTGGGCGCTGCTGCGCGAACTGGCCGACGCGCAGCGCTTGCGGCTGATCGAAGACAGTACTGAGGCGTTGGGCTCGCGCTACCGGGGCCGCAACGTGGGCTGTTTCGGCGACGTATCTGTGTTCGACTTCTCCAGCCCGTCCGCGCTGTGCACAGGAGCGGGCGGCATGCTTGTCACCGACGATGACGAACTCGTCCATGAACTGCGCTATCTGCGCGAGCGGCGCGTCACGGACCGCGCGTCCGTCTCGGTCGGCTCGCGGGTGCCGCTGCAGGCGGGCATCAGTGATCTGACCGCCGCGCTCGGTCTCGCGCAACTGGCCGAACTCGACACGCGCCTCGCGCAGCGAAAGCAGGTCGAGACCTGGTATCACGAAGAGATGCAAAGCTTCGAAGGGATCAAGCCGGCCTACGTGGCCGGGGACGTCGAAGAAGTGCACTGGATGCTCTATGTTGTGCATTTGGGCAAGCGTTTTACGCAGAGCGCGCGCGCCCAGATGATCGACGACATGAAATCTTGCGGCATTGAAACGGTGGCCTACAGCCATCCGCTGCATCAGCAGTTCCACTACATGAACGCGGGCGATGCGATCGGCCGCAAGAGCGGCCTGTTGCCCGACACCGAGCGCATCGGCGATCGCGCGCTGGCGCTGCCGCTGCACACGCTACTCGACACCGACCAGGTCAAGTACATCGTCAAGACGCTGAAAGACACCGCGACCAACGTGGGCGCCGGCGCCGCGATTTATCTGTGAGGCGCACTCCATGACCGTTTCAGTCCAGACCATCGCCGAACGCCTGTGTGCGGGCGGCGTCATTCCGTACCTGGGACCAGCGCTGCTCGCGCTGTGCCCCGATACGGCCGTCCCTGCCACGCCGCTCGCGCTCGCCGAAATCATCACGGCCAAGGTCAGCGTGCTGCACAAGATCCGCACCCGGCTGACCCAGGCGGCGCAGTTCATCGAAAACTTCAAGCATCGCAAGTCGCGGGTGAGCGTCATGAATGAGGCCTTCGCCATGACGCCGACGCCGTCGGCACTGCATTGCGCGCTGGCGGCGATCGGCGCCGGGCTGGTTATCGACAGCTGGGACGACGACACCTTCGCCTGCGCGCTGGCGCAGGCGCGGCTGCAGGGCGGCTGGGCGCAGTTGCAGGGGCTGTCGCAGGCCGAGCATTTCGGCCATTGGTTCGCGGCCTATAGCGCAGACGGCGCGTTGCTGGATGACGTGCCGGCCTCGGGCGCGCTGCTCTACAAGCCGATCGGCGGCCATGCGCCGGCCTCTAACTACCTGGTCTCTGAAAGCGACTTCGTCGAAGTCATGACCGAGATCGATATCCAGACGCCCATTCCGCCCGCCGTGCAGGCGTGGCGCAGCGGTCGCAGTTTTTTGTTTCTGGGCTGTCGTTTCGATGACCAGCTCACACGCAGTTTCGCGCGCCAGATCATGAAGCGCTCCTCCGACATGCACTGGGCCGTGCTGCCCGACGAACCGACGCGTATGGAGGCGCGCTTTCTCGAAGAGCAGGGCATCACGTGCATCGCGATGCCGCTGGGCGGGTTCGCCGAAGCGTTGGTGGATGCCTTGCAACCCGCACTGGCCGCGTGAAGCGTGACCGCTATTCATCGTTCTTTATCCGTAGCCTTTTATCAAGATCGCCGTCATGACCACAATGACCGTACTGCCTTCGGGCAAGACCTACGACGTTGCCGCCGGCGCGACCCTGCTGCAGGCACTGCTCGCCGTAGGCGAGAGCATCGAGCACAAGTGCAACGGCAAGGCCGACTGCGGATCTTGCCATCTGTTCGTACAGGAAGGGCGCAAAAGCCTGTCGAAGATCGAGCGGCTCGAAAACGACAAGCTCGATAGGCTCGTCGGCGTCGGCTCCAAGTTGCGCCTCGCCTGTCAAGCCGTGCTGGCCGAAGAGCCGGTGACCATCGAACTGCTGACTTCGTCTGAGCGGCGAGATGACCGCGGTCGAATCGCTGGTGGTCGACGTGGCCATCGTCGGCGCGGGTCTACGCGGCCTCGCGCTGGCGCGCGTACTGCATGCGCAGGACGTTTCCGTCGTGGTCATCGAAGCGCGCGAGCGCGAGGGCGGCCGTGCTGACGCAATGTTGCGAAGCCACGCGTCGAGATACGGGCAGATGCCCTTCGCGCGTTCCAGCAGGCTGTCGGCGGTGGCCTGATCCAGCGTGCCGGCCATGAAGACGGTGAGACTGAGTGCCATCCCGTAGGCGCCCTCGAGGCTCATCTACATCGACAGCGCGATTCCCCGTTGGGCTCAGCGCAGCAGCTTGCGGCGCTCGGCCGGCGAATAGTTGCTGAGGTGCCCTTCGCGCGCCGCCTGACGCCGCGCGCAGGAGATGATCGCGCGGCTCTTGCCGGGCGAGGCCGGCGCGCTGACCTGCTTGTCCAGCGCGGTGCCGCCGCATTGCGGGCAGACGGGCGTGTGGCCGGCGCGCACCAGCGTTTCGAATGCGTGGCCGCAGGCCGCGCAGCGGTAGTCGTACAGGGGCATAGTGATCAGATCTCCGTTTCAGGTGGATGGGGCGAAGCGGATCGCCCGTTGGTGCGAGCTGTGGTCCGTCATTGCGGCGCAGCCTTCGTACGGCATGTCCGGGGCCGGTGCTTGCGCGCCGAGCCCTATCAAGGTGTGCACCAAGGCCGCATTGAAGCCGACCATGCGGCGCTCGTCGCATTGCATCAGCGGCCGGCGGATCAGCAGCGGCTCGGCCAGCAACAGCGCCAGCGCGACATTGGCGTCGATCGTTTCCGGCACCACTTCGCTCGACTTGATGCGCGGTGCCGCGCGGTAGAACCTCTCGCTGACCGGCCGCGGCGCCATGAAGGCCCGCAGCGTGCGGCGGTCCAGAGCCAGCTCAGTAGGTTGCGCACGTCGAGTGTGTGGCCGGCTATGCGCAGCAGGGCTTTCTGGCGTGCATTGCCGGAGCAGCCGGGTTTTGGGTGAGGTGGGCCATTGCCGGGGTTTTCAGGTTTGAGGCAGCAGTTGCGGGCAGTCGAGGCTCGCCGCCATGTCGATGGCAGTGAAGTCGTCCTGGTAACGCACAGCCGGATCGGCGACCAGCCTGAGCAGCGTGCGCACTTGACAACGGAATGGGACACTCGCTGCGCTCGCTAGAACTTCATCCCGACGCCTATTCCCAGTACCAGTGGGTCGATGTCCAGTCGGCCCAATGAACTGCCGCCGACCGAGGCGTCCGTGTGCATCCAGATCTTCTTGATATCCGCGTTGAGAAAGACGGTCTTCGTGATCTGCACGTCGACGCCAGCCTGCACCGCCGGACCGAAGCTGCTGCGTGACACCTGGATGCCTTCCGGGCCCGCGCTCAGGCCGTCGTTGTAGAAGTACGTGTAGTTGACCCCCGCGCCGACATACGGTCGGATCATGCCAGCATGGTTGAAGTGATATTGCAGCAGCAGCGTCGGTGGCAGCACGTTCACGCCACCGAGATCGCCGAGGCCAGACGTCACGTGGTGCCGCGAGGTGGCGAGAATCAGCTCGATGCCGATCGCGTCGCGGATCATATAGGTCAGGTCCAACTCCGGCACGAGTGCGTTATTGACACCCACGCCGAGCGACGACAACGTGCCGCTGGTGTGTACTTCGGGCTCGATCGAGATGGCACGCAGACGCACAAGCACGTCACCGGCGTGGATCCCATCCGCCGGCACCTCGCCTGCCATCGTGCTTCCGTTCGCGCTTACGTCGTCCGCGTATGCCCGCACTTCGAACAAACCGGTAGCGCACAGGCTTGCCACGATCATGACGGCCTTAATCATGTGCTTCATCGCTTTCCCCTTTTTGATGTATGCGGGGAATTGTCGACGCGCAAATCAGGGCTGCCCTTGCGCAGGATCAACCGGTCCCGATCCCGAAGTCAAGATGCGACATCGGGTCACGCGTAGGAATGTCGAGATAGCGGGAGCCTTGAGGCCGGACTATTGGCCTTCATGCCTTCAACCGCATTGACTGGTACCCAGGATGTTTCTCGCACTAGGAGACACCGATTTCGCAGCCATTGCCGGACTGGCTGCAGCCGCCGAACGGCACAGCCATGCGCGATGCTTCGCAGTTGAGATCAATCCGGCGGGTGCGAACATCAACACGAGCTCGCAGGGGCGTGCCGTCCCGTTGCCCGGTCGCAGGCACGTAATTTCAGGCGGCCGCCTTCGCGAGATTGCGCGCCTGAGCGTACCGCTATTCCAGAACGAACGTCCGTGTATATCACGAACACGTCCCGCGCCTCGCCTCTCACCTACACAGGACTGTCGCGCTCACGACACCTCGTATTGATACAGATCAGCGCTTTCCAGGCTCCATGCAGGACAATCGGGGCAGCCGTGTTCGCCGCGCTGTCCGCGCAGAAGGTTCTGGAGATGTGGATGAAGAAACGAATACACCGCGAAGCAGACTATCAGCCGAAGCAGCGCGCGCGGATGCGGGAAGCGGCATCCCGAGCGCCTGACAGTCCGGAGATTCCCGCGGAGGTGGTTCGCCACTTCGACCGTTCGGGGCCTCGCTACACCTCATATCCCACCGCAGATCGATTTCACCCCGGGTTCGAGGAGCGGGCATACGAACGTCAGCTTGCCGCTCGTGCTACTGCCGAGAATAATCCGCCGCTCTCGCTATATGTTCATCTGCCGTTTTGCAGATCACTCTGCTACTTCTGCGCATGCAACAAGGTCATTACGCACGACCATGGCTGCAGCGCTCGATATCTGAGCTACCTCGTTCGTGAGATGGACCTGGTCGCGGCACATCTCGGACCTGACCGGCGAACCGTGCAGCTGCATCTGGGAGGTGGAACGCCAACCTTCTTCCCTGTTGCCGAGCTCGAAGAGCTTGTCCAGCAACTGCAGAACCGCTTCGCGTTCTCGATCGACGCAGAACTTGCCATCGAAATTGATCCGCGAACCGTCAGCACCAAAACCCTTTCACCACTCGCGCGCCTCGGCTTCAACCGAGCGAGCTTCGGCGTACAGGACTTTGCTACCGACGTTCAGCAGGCTGTCAATCGCATCCAGCCACTCGATGTGGTGGAACGCGCACTCAGCGGCGCACGCGATGCGGGATTTCCCTCAATTAACGTCGACCTGATCTACGGTTTGCCGCAGCAGACTGTCGCCAGCTTTGCCCACACACTGGACGAGGTGATCCGGCTGGCGCCCGATCGCGTCGCGCTCTACAACTACGCGCACCTGCCAGACCGCTTCAAGGCCCAGCGATTAATTGACGCAGCCCGATTGCCATCGACCGAGGAGCGCCTGCGCATATTTATGCTCTCGGCCCAGCGCTTCCTCGATGCCGGATACATCTATATCGGTCTCGACCATTTCGCCAGACCCGACGACGAGCTGAGCATTGCGTTGCGCAACGGTAGCCTCCACCGCAATTTCCAAGGCTACACGACGTACGCGGAGTGCGATCTGGTCGGCTTCGGTGTGTCGGCCATCGGCAAGATCGGCAGCGCTTACAGTCAGTCGACGAGCTCGTTGCAAAGCTACTACCGATCACTCGACGAAGGCCGGCTGCCGGTCGAACGCGGAATTGCCCTATCGCCTGAGGATGCGTTGCGTCGGGAGGTGATCATGACGCTCATGTGCAGCGTGCCGCTGAATTTCGCTGCGATCTCGCTAGCGCATCAGATCGACTTCGTCCGCTATTTCTCAAGTGAGCTTACCGCCCTGAAACCATACCGGGAGGCGGGACTGGTGAGCATCGATGGAAACGGCATCTCGATTCCCCCAAAAGGCCGGTTCTTCGTGCGCGCAGTGGCCATGGTGTTCGACGGTTATCTGGAGCGCCCCTCGAGCGCGTCCTGGTCAAAACTGATCTAGCGGCACGACCGTCGGTGGCTGACGCAAACAACGCGACGAGAAGTGTTCGTCGAACTCCGAAATAGCAACGCCAAGGTGCGTATTCGCTGATCCGGATCAGATTGTCCCGCGCATCGAGGATGCTGCGAGCGTTGCATTACCCGCAAACCGCACCGTCAGCAAGGTGTTCCCCTGTTCAAAGGGGCGCCGCAGAGTCTGTCCTTCGTTCCGCGCCACGTGCCCCGTTACGACCCTCGATTGCCAGATCGAGGCCATCCCTCGGAGCCTGGCTCTGCTTCAGTTCAGCCATGAAGACATGGGAGATCGCCTGATTTGGCCCGCGCACTGCGTCAGTGCACCGCAGCCCGCCGCTTTGTTCATCCTTGATCGACATCAATCACAAAGCTGGCCGGTTGTCGGACCATGACGCTGCGAGTGTGATGCCGCATGCGTCAAGCCAGCTTCAGGTCAAAAGTGTCACAACCCGGACTTAACCACTATGACAGACAGAAAAGCCTTAAGGAAACGGTCGATAGCCATCGTCACGACATTGAGCGCATGTCTATCGGGATGTGATCTGACTGTGCTCGATCCAAAAGGCAGCGTCGGCGCGGCCGAGAAGTCGCTGATCGCCACTGCCACGTGGGCGATGCTGATCGTCGTGATCCCGGTGATCCTGCTGACGCTGTTCTTCGCGTGGCGCTACCGTGCGTCGAACCGTCACGCGGTCTATGCACCCAAATGGGCGCACTCGACGGCGATCGAGATCGTCGTCTGGACGATCCCCGCCCTGATCATCCTGTACCTCGGTATCCTGACGTGGCGCACCACGCATGAGCTCGACCCGTACCAGCCGCTGCAGTCGAGCGTGAAGCCGATCGACGTCGAGGTGGTCGCGCTCGACTGGAAGTGGCTCTTCATCTACCCGGACCTCGGCATTGCGTCGGTGAACCAGCTCGCCGTGCCAGTCGATACGCCGGTGAATTTCCGGATCACGTCGGACTCGGTGATGAACTCATTCTTCATCCCGCAACTCGGCACCCAGGTGTATGCAATGGTCGGCATGCAGACCCGTCTGCACCTGATCGCGGATGCACCGGGAAATTTCGAAGGCATGTCCGCCAACTTCAGCGGCAAGGGATTCGCCGACATGAAGTTCCGCACGCTCGCGACGAGCGCCACCGACTTCGGCGCATGGGTGCGGAAGGTCAAGGCTTCCCCGGACCGTCTGAGCATGGACGAATACGCCGAAGTCGCGAAGCCGAGCGAGAAGCAGTCGGTACGCTACTTCTCATCGATCGACCAGCACCTGTTCCGCAACATCGTTGCCCGATACAACAACGGCAACGTCACGGCCTTCCGCGACGCCGCCTGTCGCACGCAGACCACGGAGTAAGCCATGTTTGGAAAACTCACGCCCGGCGCGATTCCGTTCGATCAGCCGATCATCATGGGCGCGGCCGCGCTCATGGCGCTCATCGTGCTAGCGGTCATCGTCACGCTCACGAAGCTCGGCCGCTGGAAGTGGCTCTGGACCGAGTGGCTGACAAGCGTCGATCACAAGAAGGTCGGCATCATGTACATCATCGTCGCGGTACTGATGCTCACGCGCGGTTTTGTCGACGCCGTAATGATGCGGCTTCAGCTCGCGATCGCGTTTCACGGCCCCGGTTACCTGCCGCCGCACCACTACGACCAGATATTCACCGCGCACGGTGTCATCATGATTTTCTTCATGGCTATGGCGCTGATGGTCGGCCTCTTCAATCTTGTCGTGCCGCTGCAGATCGGCGCGCGCGACGTCGCCTTCCCGTTCCTGAATTCGCTGAGCTTCTGGATGACGGCGATCAGCGCGATCCTGATCAATCTATCGCTCGTGATCGGCGAGTTCGCGCAGGTCGGCTGGCTGGCGTATCCACCGCTCTCGGAGCTGCAGTTCAGTCCCGGCGTCGGGGTCGACTACTACATCTGGAGTCTGCAGCTCTCCGGCGTCGGTACGCTGATTACCGCGATCAACTTCTTCGTGACGATCGTCAAGCTGCGCGCGCCCGGCATGACGCTGATGAAGATGCCGGTGTTCACGTGGACCGCGCTGTGCTCGAACGTGCTGATCATGGCAACGTTCCCGATCCTGACCGTGACGCTCGCACTGCTCGGCCTCGACCGCTACGCAGGCATGCACTTTTTCACAAATGAGCTCGGCGGTAACGCGATGCTGTACCTGAACCTGATCTGGGCGTGGGGCCACCCGGAGGTGTACATCCTCGTGCTGCCCGCGTTCGGCATCTATTCGGAAGTGATCGCGACCTTCGCGAAGAAACCGCTGTTTGGCTACAGAACGATGGTCTACGCGTCGTGCGCAATCACTGTGCTCGCATTCCTCGTGTGGGCGCACCACTTCTTCACGATGGGTTCCGGCGCGAACGTTAACGCGTTCTTCGGCATTATGACGATGGTCATCGCGATCCCCACCGGCGTGAAAATCTTCAACTGGCTGTTCACGATGTACCGCGGTCGCATCGAGTTCTCCGCACCCGTGCTGTGGACAATCGGCTTCATGGTCACGTTCACGATCGGCGGCATGACGGGCGTGATGATGGCGATTCCGGGCGTGGACTTCGTGCTGCACAACAGCCTGTTCCTGATCGCGCACTTTCACAACGCGATCATAGGCGGCGTCGTGTTCGGCTATCTCGCAGGCTTCCATTACTGGTTCCCGAAGGCGTTCGGCTTCAGGCTTAACGAGAAGCTCGGCAAGCGGGCGTTCTGGTGCTGGTTCGTCGGCTTCTACGTGTCGTTCGTGCCGCTCTACGTGCTCGGCTTCATGGGCATGACCCGGCGCCTGAATCACTACGACAACCCGACCTGGCATCCCTGGCTGTTCGTCGCCGCATGCGGCGTGGTGCTGATCGCACTCGGTGTCGTGCACCAGATCGCCCAGGTCGTCGTGAGCGTGATCCATCGCAACGAGCCGGAATACGGCGACCTGACGGGCGACCCGTGGAACGGCCGCACGCTCGAATGGGCCACCGCGTCGCCGCCCGCTGTCTACAACTTCGCGCGCATACCGGTCGTCCACCAGCTCGACGCGTTCGCGCACATGAAGGAAAGCGGCGCAGCAAATGCCGCACTGGCGCATTACGAGGACATCCACCTACCGTCGAACACCGCGGACGGGTTCCTGATCGGCGCATTCAGCCTCGTGCTCGGCTTCGCTGGCGTCTGGCACATCACGTGGATCGCCGTGCTGGCCTTCGTCGCGATCGTCGCCGCGCTGATCGCGCGTAGCTTCCGCGACGACCATGGCTACGTGATTCCGGCCTCGCACGTGCGCGAAATCGAAGCACGACGCGGCAGCGCACCCACCCCGGCCGACCTTGAATTACCCGAATCCGCGGAGACCTGATCCATGACGCAATCTGCATTACTCGTCCATCACGGCAGGTCGAGCGCTGACCACGGCCCAACGCCCACCGTGTTCGGCTTCTGGCTGTACCTGATGACCGACTGCATGCTGTTCGCGTCGCTGTTCGCCGTGTTCGCCGTAATGGCGCACCAGTTCGCGGGTGGCGCGTCCGGACGGGACCTGTTCGACATCCCGGGTGTCGCACTTGAAACCGGCGCGCTGCTGCTGAGCAGCACCACCTACGGCTTCGCGATGCTCGGCGCGCAGCGCCAGGGGCGTGGTGCCGTGATCGGCTGGCTCCTCGTGACGTTCGTGCTTGGCGCGCTGTTCCTCGCGTTAGAGCTGCGCGAGTTCTCGCACCTGGTCGCCAACGGTGCTGGGCCCAGTCGCAGCGCCTTCCTGTCGTCGTTTTTCACGCTGGTTGGCACCCACGGCCTGCACGTGACAGCCGGCCTCGTCTGGATGGCCGTGCTCGTCGTGCATGTCGTCCGCTCGCCTGAACTGTCCGGTCGCGACCTCACGAGTCTGACATGCCTGAGCCTCTTCTGGCACTTCCTCGACATCGTGTGGATCTGCGTGTTTTCGTTTGTCTATCTCGGGAGCATGCTCTAAATGGTCCATTCACACTCGACGTCCACGACCGCCTCGCGTAGTGACGTCGCCGGTTATATCACCGGTTTCGTGCTTGCCGTGGCGCTGACTGCTGGCTCATTCTCGATCGTCACGCAACGGTTGCTGCCGTCCGGCTCGGCGATTATGGCGCTCGCGTTGCTGGCGTTCGTGCAGATCGTCGTGCATCTGATGACGTTCCTGCATCTCGACCTGTCGCGCGGCCAGCGCTGGAACGCGCTGGCGTTATGCTACACCGCGCTCGCCGCGCTGTTCCTGATCTTCGGCACGATCTGGGTAATGCACAATGTCAGCATGAACATGATGTCGCGTTGACTCGCCACCAGCGCGAAACTGTCTGGTCACGTCATCGCGGACCCGGCATGCAGCCGTCGACCGCGTGCGTAGTGTTGTGCTGCACCGTTCTACCGGTCTTTCTTCATGAACAGTCCGAATCACCCTGTTCCCGCCAATGAGCCATTGCCCCATCGCAAGGTCATCCATACGATCAATCACGTGCTGATCTGGTCAAGCTGGCGGGGCACGCATCAGTGGCGCGCGCAACAGTCGTACTACCGAAGGCGCGGCTGCACACCGGCCGACACAAAATCACTACGGTTGCAGTACTAAGCCGGCCTTGCCTGCCGAGGCCGCGTATATTAGCCAGGTGGCGCCGGCCGAGTTTGCATGATCGATCGGCAAACCGGTCGCGGCGAAATGAGTGACGAGCGACAGATTGCCGTTCACACAGGCGAACCGCAGCGCGTTGTTGCCGTCGTCGTTGACGGCGTAGAGCGCAACGCCAGACGCGAGCAGTTGCTCGACGATCGCTGACGCGCCGCGCCGTGCAGCGGTCATCAGCGGTGTGTTGCCGTTTGCGCCGCGCGCCTGCGTACCGATGAAGCCTTCAGGCGTGAGCCACGCGGCGAGTTCGGGCGCCAGCTCCTTGCACGACGGGTTGGACACATCGACGCCGGCCACCGATGCGCGATGGCCGCCGACCAAGTCGCATACATCGGTAACTCCGAAGTCCGCAGAACATCTGCGCCTACACCTGGCTGGCGTTGCCCTTGTAGCAATGGATCAGCACGGGCCGCTGCTGGTCGGTGCGCAGCAGCGGTGCGTCCTGGTTCCCAGGCTAGAGGCGCACGGCACCGGGCCAGCTATCGTGTGCCTAACTGGCGGCGTCGCGCGCGTCGAGCAGCAGCGCGTTTGGGCGTCGCGCCAGCCACGTTCGGACCTGGTCGAACGTGAGGCGACGAAACACGCGTTGGCCATTCATCTTGCGATCTCCTGTCGACGATGCCGGCCGTACCGGGTTCGCTGCCGATGGGCTCGTCGACTGATGGCTCACATCTCAGAGGAGGACCGGTGCTGTGGTGATACGTTGCGTGCCCGCTCCTTCCATATGTCGGGCCGTGCGCGCAGTTGCAGCCAGAGGTCGGCTGCCATGTCGAGCGCGCTGCGGCCATCCGGTGCACACAGTTCTGCGTTCGCCCCATGCGCAAGCAGCATCTGCAGGATGTCGAGGCGGCCGCTCGCGGCTGCCTGCATCAGACATGTGATGTCGTCGTCGTTCACATGGTCGATCGGCGCGCCGGCGTCGATCAGCCGCAGGATGGTCGCGGGGCCACCGTGCAGGCACGCGAACCAGAGCGCATGGTTGCCGTCGTCATCGAGCGCGTCGGCGCGTGCGCCGAGTGCGAGCAACGCTTCGACTACCGCGTCCTCGCCATGCTGCGCGGCGCGCATCAACGGGGTTTCGCCGTTCACGCAGCGCGAATGCGGATCAGGGAAGCCGTGGTACGCCAGCCAAGTGGAAAGTGCGGCGGGCACGATCGTTTCGAGTTGTGCATCGGCGTTCCGGACAACGCGCGAGGCCAGGCGTTCGCGGACGACGAAAGCAGTGTCGGTGGGCATAGTCATGGTCGCCTTCGGGTGCAAGGGAACATCGGTTGGCGCAGCCGCGCGGGCGGCAGCCGTCGGGACCCGCGCCTCAGACGGGCCGGTTCTCGTTGGGGTTGCGCACCGGCCCCATCAATTCAAGTCCTTCGCTGTAGGTGATTGTGTCGAAGGTCTCGTCGAACTTGATGGCCGCGTCCGCTACCGCATCCAGCTTGCCGCCTGAGTCCTTTTTCTTCAGTTCGTTCTTTTCGAGGTACAGCAGTTCGAGCATCTCGTTGTAGACGGTGGACTCGAGAATCGGCAGCGCATAGAACATCGCGCCCTTGTACGGCACCTGATATCGCTCGCTCAGGTCGATGTTGTTGCAAAACAGAAAGTACTTGCCACCCGCCGAGAGAGTATCGCTGAGGACCTCGGCCACGTCCTTCAGATGCTCGAAGCTCAACAGATACCCGGCGAAGAACGCCAAGTACTTATGGCCGATCGTCGCGCATGCCATCACCTGATTGCAGGTCAGCTCCGGCGGCCGCGCTTCGTCGGCGAGCTTTGGGGCAAACCGCAGCGCAAGTTCGCCGCGGAAGCCGACCCGGCCGAACTTGTTCGTCAGCCCCTTGAGAACCGGGTTGAGCAGACGGCCTTCATGTTCGAGACGGGCGAACGCGGTGTCGTCGATCTCCTTGTGGGCGAGCGTTTCGGTCATCACAGATCCTTGGGTTAAACAGCGTTGAAGAGGGATTCACGTCTGCGTATTGCGCATCCGGTCGGCGATTTTGAAAAAGGCCTGCATCAGTTCGTCGCGCAGCGCCGGATCGACACCCGTCTCGTCGAACGCGGCGCGCATGCAAGCTAGCCACGCATCCCGTTCGGCGGTGCCGATCGCGAATGTGGCATGACGCCTGCGCAGCCGTGGTTGGCCGCGCTGTGCCGAGTACTGCTTGTCGGCGCCGAGCCATTCGCACAGATACAGCACCAGCACGGCCTTCGTCGAAGACAGATCCGGGTGATGCATCGCCCGAATGCGCTGCGCGTCGGCCCGCGTATCCATGTGCCGGTAGAACGCATCGACCAGGCGGATGACGGCGGTCTCGCCGCCTAGACGGTCGAAGTGCGTCTCGCGCGGCACGGGTCGCGAAGGTTGGGTGACTGGTGTGTCCATGGCGCGATCGACGCAATAACCGAACCAGGCCGCAACCCGGCGATTGTCCGGCTGCACGCAGGCCAATGCGACAGAAATCGCACGACAAACGCGCCCGAATGGTTTCATTGGCGACGAAGTTCGCGTGGTTTGTCGCGAAATCGACAAGACAGAAGAGGAGTCCGCAAAAGTCCCGAACCAACCGCCGCAGCGCGGCGGGTCGGACGCGTCGCAGTACCGCCGGTGACGTGGCACAGAAGCTGCGTTTGGAGTCCATCGCGGACACAGGTCCGGCCGATGCGTGACTCGATATAAGAAGACCCATACAGGCACGACAGGCTGACATGGTCGCGGTTACGCAGCCCTGGTTTCAACCCTTCTTCCTGAATGGAGAAATGCAATGTCTAAACTTCGGCAAATCGCTTTCTACGGTAAAGGCGGTATCGGCAAGTCGACCACCTCGCAGAACACCCTGGCAGCCCTGACTGAACTCGGGCAGAAGATCCTGATCGTCGGCTGCGATCCCAAGGCGGACTCTACCCGCCTGATCCTGCATGCTAAGGCACAGGACACCATCCTGTCGCTAGCGGCCGAAGCCGGCGCTGTGGAGGACCTCGAACTCGAGGACGTGATGAAGATCGGTTACCGCAACATCCGTTGCGTGGAGTCCGGCGGTCCGGAACCGGGCGTCGGCTGCGCGGGCCGTGGCGTCATCACGTCGATCAACTTCCTCGAAGAAAACGGCGCCTATGACGGCGTGGACTACGTGTCGTACGACGTGCTCGGCGACGTGGTGTGCGGCGGTTTCGCAATGCCGATTCGTGAGAACAAGGCGCAGGAAATCTACATTGTGATGTCCGGTGAAATGATGGCCATGTATGCGGCCAACAACATTTCAAAGGGCATTCTGAAGTACGCGAACAGCGGCGGTGTGCGGATCGGCGGGCTCGTGTGCAACGAGCGTCAGACCGACAAGGAACTCGAACTCGCCGAAGCGCTGGCGAAGATGCTCGGTTCGAAGCTGATCCACTTCGTGCCGCGCGATAACATCGTGCAGCACGCCGAGCTGCGCCGCATGACGGTGATCGAGTTCGCGCCCGAATCCAAACAGGCGGAAGAGTATCGCCAGCTCGCCACCAAGGTGCACAACAACGCGGGCAACGGCACGATCCCGACGCCGATCACGATGGATCAACTGGAAGACCTGTTAATGGAGCACGGAATCATGACGTCCATCGACGAATCGCAAGTCGGCAAGCCTGCAGCGGAGCTGACCGCCTAAGCGAGCGCCGCTGCGCGCGGCCCGGTGTTCTTCTTCACGCGATGAACCGGGCCATGCCGGCTACCCGCTGCCAGGCTTGATACTCACCCTATGGAGCATTCCCATGAGCGTCACTGTTGAAGAGCGCAAGGCCGCGAACAAGGCCCTGATCGAAGAAGTGCTGAAGGCCTATCCGGAGAAGATGGCCAAACGGCGTGCCAAGCATTTGGGCACCTTCGATGACGGCAAGCCCGACTGTGGCGTGAAATCAAACATCAAGTCATTGCCGGGCGTGATGACGATTCGCGGTTGCGCGTACGCCGGCTCGAAGGGCGTGGTCTGGGGGCCCATCAAGGACATGATCCACATCAGTCATGGTCCTGTCGGTTGCGGCCAGTACTCGTGGGGCGCGCGTCGCAACTACTACATCGGCACTACCGGTATCGACACCTTCGTGACGATGCAGTTCACGTCGGACTTTCAGGAAAAGGACATCGTCTTCGGCGGCGACAAGAAGCTCGACAAGATCATCGACGAGATTCAGGAACTGTTTCCGCTGAACAAGGGCATCTCGATCCAGAGTGAATGCCCGATCGGCCTGATCGGCGACGACATCGAGGCCGTCTCGAAGAAGAAGAGTGTCCAGTATGAAGGGCACACCATTTTGCCGGTGCGCTGCGAAGGTTTTCGCGGCGTCAGCCAGTCGCTGGGCCACCATCTCGCTAACGATGCGATTCGAGACTGGATATTCGACAAGGCCGATCCGGACAAGAGGCCTGAATTTGTTTCGACGCCTTACGATGTTGCGATCATCGGCGATTACAACATCGGCGGCGATGCCTGGTCGAGCCGGATTCTGCTCGAAGAGATCGGCCTGCGCGTGATCGCGCAATGGTCGGGCGACGGCTCGATCGCCGAGCTCGAGAACACGCCTAAGGCCAAGCTCAATTTGCTGCATTGCTACCGCTCGATGAACTATATCAGCCGGCACATGGAAGAGAAGTACCGCATTCCGTGGGTGGAATACAACTTCTTCGGCCCGTCGATGATCGAGAAGAGCCTGCGCGAGATCGCCAGCCACTTCGACGACACCATCAAAGCCAACGCGGAGAGGGTGATCGCCAAGTATCGTCCGCTGGTCGATGCGGTGAACACGAAGTTCAGAGCGCGCCTGCAGGACAAGACCGTGATGCTGTTCGTTGGCGGCATGCGTCCGTGCCACGTGATCAGCGCCTACGAAGACCTCGGCATGAACGTGGTCTGCACCGGCTACCAATTCGGCCACAACGACGATTATCAGCGCACCACGCACTACGTGAACGACGGCACACTGATTTACGACGACGTGACCGGCTACGACTTCGAGACGTTCGTCGAACAGATCCAGCCCGATCTGGTCGGCTCCGGCATCAAGGAAAAGTACCTATTCCAGAAGATGGGCGTGCCGTTTCGCCAGATGCACAGCTGGGACTATTCCGGCCCGTATCACGGTTGCGACGGCTACGCCATTTTCGCGCGCGACATGGACATGGCTATTTCCAGCCCGGTATGGGGGCTCGCCAAGGCGCCCTGGAAGGCAACCCCCTAAGCGCCGGCCACCGCACTGATCGCCGGCCGGAAGGCCTTTGAATTGAATATCAGGAGCATCCCGTGCCCCAATCCGCAGACCAGATTCTCGATCAGGAACTCCTGTTCCGTGAGCCCGAATACCAGAAAATTTTCCGGGCGAAAAAGGAAAATTTCGAGTTCAACCATTCAGACGAGCAGGTCAAGCAGATCGTCGAGTGGACCAAGAGCGAAGACTACCGGCAAAAGAACTTTGCACGCGACTCGCTCACCATCAACCCAGCCAAGGCCTGCCAGCCGCTCGGCGCAGTGTACGTGGCCAACGGTTTTCACAAGGCGCTCAGTTTTGTGCATGGCTCGCAGGGCTGTGTAGCGTTTTACCGCTCGCACTTCTCGCGTCACTTCAAGGAGCCGACCTCGTGCGTCAGCTCGTCGATGACCGAGGACGCGGCGGTGTTCGGCGGCATGAACAACATGATCGACGGCCTCGCAAATGCGTACAACCTGTACAAGCCCGACATGATCGCGGTCTCCACGACCTGCATGGCGGAAGTGATCGGCGACGACCTCGACGCGCTCATCAAGAACAGCAAGCAGAAGGGCAGCGTGCCGGAAGACTATGACGTGCCGTTCGCGCACACGCCGGCCTTCGTCGGCAGCCACGTGACCGGCTACGACAACGCGCTCCTCGGCATCCTCAAGCACTTCTGGGACGGCAAGGCCGGCACAGCGATGCCGCTTGAGCGCGTGCCCGACGACAGCGTCAACTTCATCGGCGGCTTCGACGGCTACGTGGTCGGCAACATGAAGGAAATTCGCCGCATCTTCGATCTGTTCGGCGTGACGGTGAACATCATCTGCGACCCATCCGAAACGTGGAATACGCCGACCGACGGCAAGTTCCGGATGTACGAAGGTGGCACGACCAAGGAGGAAGTCGAGCGCGCGTTGAACGCGAAGGCAACCTTCGTGTTCCAGGAATATTGCTGCGAGAAGACCAGCAAGTTCATTGGCGAGCATGGCCAGGAAGTGGTGGTGCTGAACTCGCCGGTTGGCGTCGCGGGCACCGATCAGTTCCTGATGGAAATCTCGCGCGTGACCGGCAAGTCGATTCCGGCGCAACTGGAGAAGGAGCGAGGCCAGCTCGTCGATGCGATGGCCGACAGTCAGGCCCACCTGCACGGCAAGCGCTTTGCACTCTACGGCGACCCGGACCAGATGCTAGGCTACACGCAGTTCTTGCTGGAACTCGGCGCCGAGCCGGCTCACGTGCTGGCGACCAACGGCAACGAAACCTGGGCTGCGAAGGTGCAGGCGCTGTTCGACGCGTCGCCCTACGGCGCCGGCTGCAAGGTGTATCCGAAACGCGATCTGTGGCACATGCGCTCACTGCTGTTTACCGAGCCGGTGGATTTCCTGATCGGCAACACCTACGGCAAATATCTCGAGCGCGATACCAAAACGCCGCTGATACGGATGGTGTTCCCGATCTTCGATCGCCACCATTACCATCGCTTCCCGACCTGGGGCTATGAAGGTGGGTTGCGGGTGCTGGTCACGCTGCTGGACGAGTTCTTCGAAGCGCTCGACGCCAACACGATCGACGTGGCGAAGACCGACTACAGCTACGACATCATTCGCTGACGAGGAGAGCGCGGCTATGGCAGACACAGCGGATGCATCGGGCGCGGCAGACGCAGCTCTGGTCAAGATGACGCAGGACGGCCATAACGTCGAGGTCATCAACGGCTAGGTTTGCCTGGCCGGTGTGGGCGAGGGCCGACCACCGCGTCCCGCTGCCCGAACACCGGAACCCGCAGATGATCGCCCACGTGCTGCCCGGGGGCCCGCGCATGTGGCCGGCCGGTTGCCATTGACGCACGAGGAGATTGCGATTGCACAGGGTGCGATGTCGGCGGCTCGACGGCAGTTCGACGCGAGCCCGGCGGGCATCGCGCCGCGGTTACCTCGTGCGGTGTGGGCGAAGATTGCGGCGGAGGGTGTCGAGTAGCGGGGCACCGCTGAAAACGAAATTGCTGCGCTGTATGTAGCTAGCTGTAGCGACTCGTTGTTGCGCGTTCGCATCGGTACTTGGCGCCGCCATCTAATATCAAAGAGTCCGTTCATGAACCAGTTCACCGATATTGATCACAAGAACCTTGACCCGGTAAGGCAGCAATTTGCATGGGAAGCGCTAGCTGCGCATTTTGATGATCGGTCCCCGGAAGAGCTCACCTCCTCGCAGCGGCAGTTTCCCCATCACACGCGCCCCGAGCTTCAACAGACGCTCTCCCGCCTGCTGACGCCGTTCGCTCCGCGCCTTCTCGGCCTCAATCATGTTCATGAGCGGTTTCCGTTGACAATTTCCTCGCTGTTTGTGCAGAGTACCGGCCCGATGTCTACCACGGTGTCCCTTGCTCCTGTGAAATACCGGGATGTCGATGTCGGAGAAGAAACACCGGTCGCGGTACTCGACAACGGCTTGTGGCTGATCACCGATGGCGAGCTGAGAGCCGCTGTGCTGTTCGAGCAGCACATGGAAGGAATGAACACGTCTATCGCGAGCGTGGAGATTGTCAGTCTGCCCAACGCGCGCGGGCTGACCTTCGGCAGCGAGGTGTATGCGGGGCTGGAGCAGGCAATTCGCGAGTCCCGTCTGTACCGGGGCAAAGTTCTTTCCCTCGAGGTAACCGAGGATTATTCAGGCCAGCCCCGCAGCATCGTCGTGCACCGTCTGCCTGCCGTGGAGCGTCAGGACGTCATCGTGTCACCGCAAACCATGGAGCTGCTTGATCGCAATATTTTTGAATTCGCACGCACCAGAGAAGGATTAAAGATATTACGCCAGTCGTTGCAAAAGGGTGTCCTGCTGTACGGGCCGCCCGGAACGGGCAAAACCCATACGATCAAGTACCTCGCCAGCAATCTGCCAGCGCATACCACCCTTCTGATCAGCGCCAATCAAGTGGGGCAACTCGACAACTATATGCTGCTGGCCCGGTTGCTACAGCCAAGCATGGTGGTCATCGAGGACGTCGATCTGATCGGGAGACATCGCACCGAGATGCGCGGCCCGAAGGAAGAGAGTCTGCTCAACCGCTTGCTCAACGAAATGGACGGACTTCATCAGGACGCCGAGATCCTGTTCGTGCTTACCACCAACCGGCCGGAGGAAATCGAGGAGGCGCTCGCGGCCCGTCCAGGCCGGGTTGATCAGGCCATTGAAATACCGGCACCTGATGCGGATTGCCGGGCGCGCCTGCTCCGGCTCTACGGTTCGAGGATGAGCATCCCGGCAGACGTCGCAGCGTTTGCAGTGGAGCGGACTGAAGGCGTCAGCGCTGCATTCATCAAGGAACTGGTGCGCCGGTTGGCCCAGCAAAGTATTGCGCGTAAGGCACAGGGCGAAGTCAGCATGGAGGATGCTGAAAACGCGTTACAGGACATGCTGGTGCGCAGCGGATACCTGAGTCAGGCGCTCCTTGGCGGCGCACCCGCACGGGAAAAACCGCAAGTACGAATCGTGGGTGACCAGTGCTTCTGAGCGTTGCAGGGAGCGGGGGGTCCGGTCCGGAAGAATGATCGGGAAGGGCCGGCGGCCCATATGCCGCCCCTGACTCACCATTTCATCTGCTGGCTACCGGCGTGCCCGTCGAGCATTCTCACTGATTGTGGATCCTGGCCGATGTTATCGAGCCGTTCTCAGTTAACGTGACCCCGTTCTCACTTAATGTGGACCTGGACGCGCCGATATTCTCAGCCAATGTAATCCCGAAAAGGCGCTGTTATCGGGCCTTGGAGATTTATGTTATCGAGCCGCTACAGCTAGCCTGCGTCACGAACCTCAGCGAGGGAGCGGGGCATGATTTATGTAGTCAAGCAGTCTGACTCAGTGCCGCTGCGTGGGTGGTTCGCCTACGACGATTTTGAGCGCGAGGTGGCGGCGTCCGACCCGTTGAGCCTCGCGGAGATCAATGACGAGGTAACGCCGCGCGAACTGCTCGCGCTGGTCGACGACGACTGAGCCGCCCAGCGGGGCAGGCGGCGCGAATGGCGCATACACACTGGAAGAGCGTTCGGGATATGCGCGCAGGCGCGCTCGGTGCATTGCTCGAACGCGTACCGGCCGAGATCAGGCCTGAGCGCTTCGAGCGCTTGCTGGAAGTCTGTCTCTGCGACTTTGCGGCGTATCCCGGTCATGGTAGACGGACTACGCGAAAGCTCCACGGATGCGCCGCGCGCTGACTGCTTACCTGGCGGTTCGCGAACCCTTGAGGCCGGATGCGTTGCCGGAGGCGCGCGCCAATGCGATCGCACGGGTCCTGCTCAATACGGAACGGCAAGGCAGGCAGTGAACGTGTGTTGTCGTTTTCTGTGTCGCGAACCGTTTGTCGCAAACCGTTCAAACTCGCGATGACGGTGCGCGCGAGCGACTGCTTCAGCGCCAATTGGCACGTTTTCAAGGCGTTTCCCGGTGGTATGGAACTTGCCACTAGAGAAACGTCCATCCATCAGGAGCACATCATGTCTGCTTCGCTCAATGCCCAAATCGCCGAAGTTTTCGACGAGCCGGGTTGCGACAAGAATCAAGGCAAGAGCGAGAAGGAACGCAAAAGGGGCTGCACGAAGCAGCTTTCGCCGGGTTCGGCCGCAGGCGGGTGCGCGTTCGACGGCGCGAAGATCGCTTTGCAGCCGGTGGTGGACGTCGCACACCTCGTGCACGGGCCGATTGCTTGTGAAGGTAACTCGTGGGACAACCGGCACGCCGCTTCGTCCGGTTCGCAACTCTATCGCACGGGCTTCACCACCGATATCAACGAACTCGACGTGGTGTACGGCGGCGAGAAGCGCCTGTTCAGGAGCGTGCGCGAAATCATCGAGAAATACGATCCGCCCGCAGTGTTCGTCTACCAGACCTGCGTCACTGCGCTGATCGGCGACGACATCGAGGCAGTCTGCAAGCGCGCCACCGAACAATTTGGCAAGCCGGTGATTCCGGTCATTTCCCCCGGTTTCGCAGGGCCGAAGAATCTGGGCAACAAGCTTGGCGGCGAGGCGATCCTCAACTATGTGATCGGCACGCGCGAGCCCGAGTACACGACGCCGTATGACATCAACGTCATTGGCGAATACAACCTGTCGGGCGAACTCTGGCAGACCAAGCCGCTGCTCGACGCGCTAGGCATCCGTATCCTCTCGTGCATCTCCGGCGACGGGCGCTACAACGAGATCGCAAGTTCGCATCGCGCCAAGGTCAACATGATGGTCTGCTCGAAGTCGATGATCAACATCGCGACAAAGATGCAGCGGCGCTACGGCATCCCTTACTTCGAGGGCTCGTTCTATGGGATCGGCGACATGAGCGACACGCTGCGCCATATCGCCAGCCTGCTCGTGCAGCAGGGCGCACCGGACGATCTGCTCGAGCGGACCGAGCGCCTGATCGCCGTCGAGGAAGCGCGCGCGTGGGAGCGCATCGCGCAGTACAAAGCGCGCCTTACCGGCAAGCGGGTGTTGCTCATCACAGGTGGCGTGAAGTCTTGGTCGGTGGTTTCCGCGCTGCAGGAAGCAGGGCTCGAAATCGTCGGCACCAGCGTCAAGAAGAGCACCAAGGAAGACAAGGACAAGATCAAGGAGATCATGGGCGACGACGCCCACATGATCGACGGCATGACTCCGCGCGAGATGTACGCGATGCTCAGGGACGCGCGGGCCGACATCATGCTGTCGGGTGGCCGCTCACAGTTCGTCGCACTGAAGGCCCGCATACCGTGGCTCGACATCAATCAGGAACGCCACCACCCTTATGGCGGCTACGAGGGAATCGTCGAGCTGGTGCATGAGATCGACCGCGCGATCTACAGCCCGGTGTGGCAACAGGTGCGGATCCCTGCTCCGTGGGGCGACGACGGGGGAGCGCTCGGTGTGGTCCAAGCGCAAGCCGCGCGCCCGCCGTCGAGCGCCCCGGGGTGGGGGCGATGAGCCTCGAACCCGGTATACACCGACCTGACGCCCCCGAACTCGAGAACATGCCATGGCCGATGTCGTCGAATCTATGAAAGCCTGTGCGGTCAATCCGCTCAAGATGAGCCAGCCGCTGGGCGCGAGCCTCGCGTTCCTTGGGCTCGATGCCTGCATGCCCGTGATGCACGGCTCGCAGGGCTGCACGTCGTTCGGCCTCGTGCTGCTGGTGCGCCACTTCAGGGAGGCGATCCCGCTGCAGACGACAGCCATGGACGAAGTCACCGCGGTGCTCGGCGGCTACGAGAACATCGAGGCCGCGCTGCTCAACATCCGCAAGCGCGCTGCGCCGAAGGTCATCGCGATCTGTTCAACAGGTCTCACCGAGACCGAGGGCGACGACGTGGCCGGCTATCTCGTTACCGTGCGCAAGCGCAAGCCCGAACTCAACGACACTGAGATCGTCTATGTGTCGACCCCCGACTATGTCGGCGCATTCGAAGACGGCTACCGGCATGCGATTACCGGCATCGTCAACGCGCTGGTCAAGGCGTTGCCAACGGTGGCCAATCAGGTGACGCTGCTGCCCGGCAGCCATCTGTCGCCTGGCGACATCGACGAACTGCGCGAGATCATCGAAGCGTTCGGCTTCGATGTCATTGTGCTGCCCGACATTTCCGGCTCGCTCGACGGCCATATCGCACCGGACTGGCGCGGCACCACACTGGGCGGTACCACGCTCGCGGAGATCCGGGCCGCGGGTGCATCGGCATTTACGATCGGCGTGGGCGAGCAGACGCGCGACGGCGCGGAGGCATTGCATGCTATCGCTGGCACGCCGTTCGAAGTGTTCGGGCGGCTCACCGGACTGGAACCCAACGATCGTCTGCTGCAATTGCTCGCGCAGCGCTCCGGACGACCCGTTCCCGCGAAATACCGGCGTCAGCGCAGCCAATTGCTCGATGCGATGCTAGACGGCCATTTCTACACTGGAGGCATCAAGGTCGCGATCGGCGCAGAGCCCGATCTGCTGTTCGCGGTCGGCAGCGTGCTGCACGAGATGGGCGCGCAGTTGCGCTGCTGCATCAGCACGACGCGATCGCCCGCGCACGCGTTGCTGCCCGCTGATCAGGTCGTGATCGGCGATCTCGAAGACATGGAGCGCTCCGCGGCGGACTGCGACCTGCTGATCACGCATTCGCACGGCAGGCAGATGGCCGAGCACCTGCAAAAGCCGCTCTTCCGGATCGGTTTTCCGGTCTTCGACCGGGTTGGGAACTCACATCGACGCTACGTCGGCTACCGCGGCACGATGAACCTGATCTTTGAGATCGCCAACCTGATGATCGAACGGATTCCGCATCACGATCCGGCCGACTGGCCGCTGCCGCAGGCCGCTATCGATCTGGCCGCGCGCGATCCGGCGCGGGAAGCGAACATTCCTGTCGTCGCGGCCGGTGCTTGACCCACCTAAAGGAGCACACAGCATGAAGATCGCGTTCGCCACCCAGGACAGGCAGTTCGTCGATGCGCATTTTGGCTGGGCGAGGAGCATCGTCACCTACAACGTCACACCGGACGGCTACCAGTTCGTCGAGGCGTTCGACTTTGGTGGCAAGCTCGAAGAGGACGGCGACGAGGACAAGCTCGTGCCCAAGCTCGAAGCCGTCAAGGATTGCGCGATCCTGTACGTCGCCGCAATCGGCGGCTCGGCCGCGGCGCGAGTGGTTGCGCTGAAGATTCACCCGATCAAGGTGCCGCGGCCCGAGTCCATCGAGGAGACTCTCGGCAAGTTGCAACAGGTGCTGAAGGGCACGCCGCCGCCGTGGCTGCGCAAGGCGCTGGTGAAGGGTGGCGAACGTGTATACGACTTTGAAGACGATGAGGTATCCCATGGCTGAATCATCCGCAATTCCGTCCAAGGCCAGCGATGAAATGCTGCTGGTCGCACCGTTTGTGCAGCAGCTCGTCAGGCAGTTGCGCGCGCAGGACGCCCGCGGCGTGTGGGACGGAAAGACCGACCTGCAACTGCTCAAGCCGTACATCCACACGCCGGAGGAACGCCGCGCGATTCCGATCATGGGCGACCCCGACCCCGAAACGCTGTGGCGGCTCGAGCTTTTCTATAGCGCGATTGCGGTGGCGATCGAGCGTGAGACCGGCCAAATGGTTTCGCCGATGATGAAGATGAGCCACGAGGGCTTCGGGCGCATGGTGTTGCTCTCGGGGCGGCTCGTTGTCGTCAACAAGCAGTTGCGCGACGTACACCGGTTCGGCTTCGCTTCGCTGGAGAAGCTCGCCGAGGCGGGCGCAAAGCTTCTCGACGAAGCGGTCGAGGTGATCCGGACGTACCCCGCCGTCGCACAGTACGGAGCCTGAAGGAATCGTGAGGGGACCGAGACGATGAGCACCGATGCCGATGAACTCAAGGCGCACCTGAAGAAACTCAACGCGCAAGCGACCCAGGCGAAGTTGGACCTGCACGACCTCTCAGAGGAACTCCCGACCAATTGGGAGAACATTCTCGCTGTCGCCCAGCGCTGCCATGACGCCCACGCCGCGCTGATGGCAGCCCGCAAGGCTGCCGCTGAGGCAGCTGCCTGAACCAGCGAAGCCACGGAGCCACATCATGAGCGATACCTTCAGCGTTACGCTGCCGAGCGGCGCCAGCTGGACGCCGACCTTCGTCAACAGGCTCGACGAAGAAAAATGCATTGGTTGCGGACGTTGTTTCCGTGTCTGTCCGCGTGGCGTGCTGCAACTCGTCGGGCTTAACGAGGACGGCGCGCACATCGCACTGGACGGCGACGACGAAGACGAAGACGACGAGTACGAGAAGAAGGTGATGACTATCGTGCATCGGGAACTGTGCGTCGGCTGCACCGCGTGCGCGAAGATCTGCCCGAAAAAGTGCTACACGCACGCGGCCGCCGTTCTCTGAGCGATGCCGCGATGAACGCCTATGCAACCCTGATGGCGTGCGCGGTGGAAGCGGGCGATCCCACCGTGCTGGCACTCGCCGGCGTGCTGTCGAGCGGGTTCGAGCACCACGGCGTCGATGTGCTGCCGATGCCCGGACTGGACGCCGACCAGACGCACCGAATGCTCGCGCGCTGGTTCCCAGGTGCCGGGCCGGCGCTCGGTCTTACGTGCGTCTTGTCGCCCGCCACGATGCCGCGTGACGACGAACTGGAAGACCTGGTGGCGTTGCTCAATCACCATGCCGATCCGCGCGCCGGCCCGGCAGACGAGGCGAACTGCGTGGCCCATGCATTGGCCTGCGCGAGCCTCGGGCAAAAACACCTTTGGCAAGACCTGCTTCTGCCGTCGCGGCGCGAGTTGTCCGCATTGATCAGCCGCTGGTTTCCGCGGCTGGCCGCGAAGAATACGCATGACATGAAGTGGAAGAAGTTCTTCTACAAGCAACTGTGCGAGCGCGAGGGCCTGTTCATCTGCAAGGCGCCGAGTTGTGGCGTGTGTTCGGACCATGCGCTTTGCTTTAGAGCGGAGTAGGCAGTACGCGTCGGTCACCGCTTCGATTGTGTCGCGTCGCGGGTGGCCGACTTCGTGGTCGAGTCCTGCGGCGGGCTGCTGTATTACGGCGAGCGGCATGCGCATCTGCAGGCGGCCTTTCGGGCCGCCGTTGCTGTTTGACGAAGAGGGCCGCGAACCTTGGCTGATTCAACTTTGGCACGCGTTCGACGACGTCGGTTTCCCGCCCGCGCTGCGCGCCGACTTCTGGGGCTTGGCGAAGCCGCTGTCCGAGCATCGGCTGGCGCCGCACGCGCGTCATGCCGGCCGGATGCGCTACACGAACGACGCGGTGCGTAGCTGGTTTCTCACCCCGGCAGCAGGCGAACGGTTCGCGGGCCATGTCACGAGGCGCTCTCCATGAGACCCATGCCGCCTGCCGTTGCCGTAACGGTGCGATCCGAAGCGCAGCCCGTCATGAATCAGAACCGCGGCACATGCCTTCCCGACAGCAGTGCGAGCCTGTCGCTGGAGCGCGCGCGGGCACATGTCGCGAGCCTGCAGCACGAGTTGTTCGCGGTTGAGCAGGCGCTGCTCGACGACCGCGCATTGACGCGCGCATTGAGCGGGCGTCGATGGGTTTATGTGGGCGGGCGGCCAAGCATCAACGCCGTGCTGCGTGCGCTGGTGGAGGCGGCCGGAGGCGAGTTCGTTCATCACACCGGGACCATCGACGACGATAGCCGTGCCGAAGGCTTCGAGGCTTTGCTGTCAGGCGCCTACCGGGTGCTGTGCCCATTGGGTCTGATCGACCCGGACTCGCTGGTCGCGCTGCGGCGGTTGTGCGCGCGTCACCGCGCGCCGTGGTCCGCTTTGCGTTCGTCGAGCGTGACGAGCTCATCGCGGGCGTGTTGCGGGCTCGGCCTGCCCAGCCGCGCGGCGTGGTCGCAGCGTCGCGCTTCTGCCTGAGGCATGGCTGACGTCGTCATGACTTTACATACCGCGAGATGTGGGCGCAAAACTTGCCTTTGATGTGGTCTTTCCACGAGAGGGCCTGCCATGTAGGATTCCGCACAACGCTACGGCCTTTTCCTCAACGTCGAGAACCCCGACGGCGACGCGTGCGATGCGCTGACGCAAACCGTGCGTAATGCGCCGGCCGCCCAAACGTTCGGCTGCCACGAGGTGTGGCTCGCCGACCATCACTACAGGTCGTACGCGATCAGCAGCGCGCTGACGCTGCTGTTTGCCCACACCGCGACTCGTTTCCGGTGCTATATCGGGCTGTAGGGATACCGTCGGCGGATGAGGCGCGTGCGCGGATGCACGAAGCGTTCGCGTTGATACGACATGGTGTTTTTCCTAGTCACTCGTACAGGCCATAGCTAACATTAAGACATGAGGCGTCGACGTAACACCGCCACCGACAGGAAGAACGGCAACACCGTGCAAATGCAGAGAGCGCCAATATGCAGGGCAACACTGCCCACCGGGCGTCCGAGCATCGCGGGACGGATAAGGTCGACGGAATGTGCGAGCGGTAAGAAGCGCGCTACGTCGCAAAATACGGCAGGTAGCTTACTGATCGGGAAGATCACGCCGCTCAGGAGCACCATGGGCGTGAGAACGAGCGTTTGATAGAACACGAAGTAATCGTGACTGGGTGCAAGCGCCGCGAGGATCATCGCCAGACTCGCGAAGGCGAGGCCAGTCAGGGCGATGGCAGGCGATGCATAGAGAATGGATGACCACGCTGAATAACCCAGCACGGTGGCTACCACCATGACGGCGATGCCGGCAAAAAAGGCCTTAGTGGCGGCCCATGCGAGTTCACCGAGAACGATATCGCCGAGCGTGAGCTGTGTACACAGGATCGCTTCCCACATGCGCTGAACATGCATACGAGAGAAAGCTGCGTAAATCGTTTCGAAGGTCGCGGAGGTCATCGCGCTCGTGGCGACCATGCCCGCCGCGAGAAACGCGATATAAGATGCGCCATCGACGCGACCTACCATTATCCCGAAACCAAAGCCGAGGCCGAACAGATAAATCATAGGATCGGCAAGGTTACCGAGAATCGAGGCAAACGCGACTTTTTTCCATGCCAGATAGTTGTGGCGCCACACTGCAACCCAGTTCCACACGTTCGCGGGCAGGGCCGCTGCATAAAACTCTCTCATCGTTCACTCCTTCATCCCGCGCCCGGTTAACTGCAAAAAGACATCCTCGAGATTTGCTGGACGCTGTAAAAGGCGCAGCGCCGCGCGCCCGCGCAACTGTACACACACCCGTTCCGGATCGGACACATAGCAGAAGAGGGTCCCGCCACTGACCTCGATACGCTGCGCGTGCGGCGCGATCAACGTGCGCAGCTCATGCGGATTGCCGCCGCGGATCTCGACCACGTGGCTCCCGATCTGTTCTGCGATCAGCGCGCGAGGCCCGCCTTCGGCGATCTTTCGCCCCTCCTCCAGCACACACAGTCGGTCGCACAACCGCTCGGCCTCTTCCATGAAATGGGTGGTCAAGAGGATCGTCTTGCCGCGCGCCAACAGGGAACGCAGGCGTTCCCAGATCAGGTGGCGCGCATGCGGGTCGAGACCCGTTGTAGGCTCGTCCATGACCAACAACTGTGGATCGTTGATCAGCGCGCGTGCCAGCATCAGCCGCCGCTTCATGCCACCGGATAGTTCGGTGACGCGCGCATCGACCTTGCTTTCGAGGCGGGCAAATTCGAGCAGCGACGGCACGACCGCCTCAATTTCACGTGTGCTCATGCCGAAGTAGCGCCCAAACACGAGAAGGTTCTCGCGCACGGTGAACCCGGGCTCGAGGTTGTCGAATTGCGGCACCACGCCAATGCTCATACGTGCCGAGCGAGCGCGCGCCGGCACTGGCTCCCCGAGCACGATGATCTTGCCTGCGTCGGGCGGCGCCATGCCGAGAACCATACGCACCGTCGTGCTCTTGCCCGCGCCATTTGGCCCTAGCAGACCGAAGCACTCTCCAGGCGCGACGCTAAACGACAATCCGTCGACTACGATCTTGTCGCCATATGACTTCCTTACGCCGGTGAAGCTGATTGCTGCTTTGGACATGGAGATAAGAAGGGAAATTACGCACTTGTCTTAGAGAAAAAGAAGCCGTTCTGCTGCTGCGGCGCGATTGAAAACGCCCTGGTCGATAGACGATCCTTGCCTGCCACGCGGGAGAGTTACTGACAATGGAGTACCAGGATTTCGGTGAATGCACTGGCGTTGGGAAGACGACAATCGAGCCTTTGCGTGAGACGATCGCACTCAAGCGGACCAGTGACAATGGTGGGCGGTTCTGGGGTTGGCGCAATACTCGAGATCTATATGTACGATTAACTAATCGCCATCGAATGCTTCGTCGGACGTCGCTAATGTTGAAGACTCACACGCGTGATCCTCCCGACGGTGCGGAGTCGCAGATCTTGACGCTGAAGTCGCGTTCGGCTTTGTAACCGGATTCGAAGTATCGACCTGTTTTTCACGAACGTTCGATACGTTGCCTGCAGAGCCACGGGACAGCCAATCGCTATTGCTCAATGTACACAGCGCATAGGCTTTCAGGGGAAGTAAGAGAAAGAGGTTGATGGGTGTGTGAAGAAAAAAGCCAAGAAATCGAATCTGGCGAGCGCGAACGGATGCCACGCTACAGCGGATCATGGTCCATGATGCGATTATCAGGGCAGTCCACCACGGCACTGTCGCTGTTAATGCGAGCTGCGCGAGCGCCGCTAGAAGCGAGAAGGCGAGAAATAGCGAGCCCAGATTCTGTCCGATCACGTCCAGCGTAAGGTAGCGATCTAGACAGGGCAGCAGGCGCAGCGAAAGCAACGTGTCCCGATAAGTACTGCGCGCCCAGCGCAGTTGTTGGCGCAGATACGCCCCCAGTCTGTCCGGAACGACTGTCGCCGCAATGGCATCCGGAACGTACTCGGTCCGATAACCTGCCGTCAGCATGAGAATCGTGAGATGGCGGTCCTCGCCGAAGTCGCTCGGTTTCCCGCGAAAAAGTTGCGTCTCGTACTGATCGAGCAGCAAAAGGAGGGCGGACCGGCGGTACATGGCACACGGACCACAACAACACATAACAGCGCCGAAGCGAGCCTGTGCGGCGCGCTCTTCGTTGCAAGCCAACCAGTACTCCATATCGATCAGACGGGTCAACCAGGTATCGTTGCGGTTGCTGGCGATCAACTGACCCATGGCGGCGCCTATCGTCGTGTCTCGCATTCTCAATACGAGCTTCTTGACGACATCGGGCGCCAGCGTCGTGTCCGAGTCGACGTTGAGTACCAGTTCCCCGGATGAACAGCGTATCGCGGCGATCTGTGCCTTGCGCTTTCCCATATTTTGGGGAAGCGTAATGAAGTTGAATCTGGGGTCGCGCGCGTGGGCATCGTATACCGGCCTCACGGCGTCGAGATTCGCAGAACCATCATCGACCAAATAGACGCGCAGTTTACCGGCGTAGTCCTGGTTTGCAATGGACTCCAGGCACGCCGAGAGCGTGCGCGGTTGCTCGTTAAAGCACGGGACGATGACGTCCACGTCCGGCAGAAAGTTGGGGTCGGCGGCATTGGGCGAATTCGGCGGACCACTCGTCGGTAGGCCATGGAGGGCCTGTACGCTTTTGTAAACAGTCGAGAGTAGTGCATACAACAAAACCGGGGCAGTGCTGATTGTGGCAATGGCATTCATAGATGTCGGTTTGTTCAGGATGGTTGGGTAGCGAGCTGATTACAAATCCGCAGTCATGCAGCGCTGGAATCAGGCGGGAAAGCACCATGAGCGTCTGGTCGCGCAGCCCAGCATGACAGCACCGTCCTGACTCGCCGGGAGGACGTCCGTTGTGCAAGAGCACAATTGCGCCAGTCCGGACAGAGGCCAGCACCGCGCTGACAATCGCATCGACGCCGGGCGAGACTAGTCTGACGCCAAGGGTCTACCGACCAGTCAAGAGCCGCCAGCCCCGCCTTTGCCGCTTCAGCGACCACTTCGTCCGTCCATGTTCCGTAAGGGCACGTATATGCCGAACTGTGGCTTGGGCACACGCCATCCGGATGATCCTGTTCGCGTCCAATATTTCGCGTCGTACTTCATCAGGTTCGCATCTGGACAAATCCGGATGAGTCATCGTGTGAGTGGCAATCTCGTGTCCCTCGGCGATCATTCGCTGGATCAGCTTCGGCTGGTCCTCTACGTATGCGCCGATGACGCAGAACGTTGCTGGCACCCGGTGTTCTGCCAGCACATCGAGGACGTCCGGTGTGCAAAGTGGATAAGGACCGTCGTCAAACGTCAAATAGACGTCGCGACGTCCGGCGCGATCGTGGCACTCGTCGCGCGCCTCGGATGCGCAATCGAGTACCTTCACAGGTCTGGCCCGTTTCGTTCAATTATCGAGCCAGTAAGCTGCTCCACAGTCGATCGTCCGATCCGGAAGGCCGCGACGGGCACGGTTTCGGTAAGCTCAGGCGGCGTGTCGGGAGGTAAATTCAAAAGTGTGGGCATCATGGAGACATGCCTAAATATGTGTCGTACTACTTAGGTGTATAAATATGAAGTGTTCGATCAATCAGCTCAATTCACATTTCCGCAACGACGGGTCCCACTGTGCAACACAAGAAGCGATTTGTAAAATCGATTGTATCGATGCCTTTCATCTATAGCGTGGATACGTTGAGAAATGCGTTTTACAGTAGGTAGATGAAGTGGGTGGCAGATCTTGCCCGCCCAAATGATCGTTGAGCGCGTGTGCGGTTCGAGACGACCCATCCTGACGATGTCGGACAGAATCGCAGAAGATGATCAAACCATATCTGGAACCCATCGCGGAGCCGGTGTTTCATGACTATCCGCATGGATATCGTCCTGGCCGGTCAGCGCATCAAGCAGTGGCCATGGCGCGCGTGCGTTGCTCGCAATGCCTGGGGCTGGGCTGAACAAGGCGCCAAATTAGCGACGTGTTAGCGATTTGAACGTCTCGAAGTCATGAAGCCCATTTCGAGCCGTGTGGTTTCGACCCTTTCGGGCCTTGTGGGCGGGCACTTTGCCCGCTTTTCGCCCACTATGGGCGTATCGATGCCATCAATTGCCTGCGCGACAGGTAGACGTTGGCTAGCGCTAGCGCGACGAACGCCCGATTAGCGTTCTTTGCCAGCCCGCGATAGCGTACCTTCGTAAAGCCCCACAGTCGCTTCACGACCGCGAAGACATGTTCGACACGCGCCCGGATCTTCGACTTGTTGCGGTTCTTGCGGCGCTGCACCTCGTCGACGTCTCCGCCCGCACGGCGTATACGCTGATTGGTGAAAGTCAGCCTCGCGGAGTCGACGCATGCCATGAGAAAGTCTGTCTACAACCGAAATCTCGCGACGGAGTTTGCGCATCTGAAACTTGAAGAGATCACACGGTCGCGCCTGATGGCCAAGTGCAAAAAGATCAAGGAACGGAGAGCCGCCGCTCTCGCCCGTGCAGGCACACGATATCGTGCTGCAGGCCTACCGTTTCGTGCAGGCCAGGGGGCTGAAGGTGGACAACCCGGCAGAAGCCATCTGGCCGTCAGCCATCGCGCGGTTCAAGCCTCGCGACCGGGCACTGACGCCCACCGAAATCCATGTTTTCTTCAAGGCGCTGGAACGGACGCCTACGTTGCCAACGCGGCATCTGGCTATCAAGTTCCTGCTGCTCACAATGGTGCGCAAGTCGGAATTTATCCTCTCAGCTGCGGCTCCCTTGAAATTGCGCAATTTTTTTAAACGCTGAATCGACGTCAGAGTGATGGGTGTTTCAAGCCGTGGTTCCCCAACGCCCGGACGTGGCGCGGGAATGTTAGGCGTGTTCAGATGGGGTCGTCATAAAGTATTGAACAAGTCAAAAAGGCTGAACATGTCGTGCACGTCGTTCATATGGTTGCATGTCCACGATTTCTGAACAGGTGGAAATTGTGAACGACACGACCCATATGGCCTTACGGACTTCGATCACCCGACCGAAGTCCTGCTCAGTCAACTCACCAGCGCCCGGCAACCCGGCGCTGATATGGTACTGTAGGTTTGCTTGATCTCAGCGTAGCCACACTCTTTTGAAGCATGGGAGTAGCGCCATAGCGGAGCGCCACCGCGTCGATCTCGAAGCTCCTGCGATCGCTGTCACGAAACAAAAGATGCTGCCAAAATGATGCCACTCCTGTAGTGGCGATCGGCCACGAAAGACGTCATCATTATGCGGAGAACAGGCGTCGAGAACTACCGATTCGCAGGCTTCTGGGACAGAGACTCTGCGTAAAAACTGATCTTGCATTAAACAAACCGTTCAAGGCATGGTCGGAGGTGTTCCCGAATGCGGCCTGCGTCGTCTCGCTGGTCGACCGCCTCGTGCTTCGCGCCGAGGTCATCCTCATCGACGGCGAGTCGTATCGCGTCAAGGACCGCGCGAGCCCGGCCGAGCAGCGCGCCAGCAGGCGTAACGCCGCGCGCCAGGAGAAAAAGCCATGAGCCGCTGCACCGCACCTGCCATCGGGCCTGTCTGGCGGACTGGACTTTATGATCGATGCCAACGGGTCGCCGCAGCAGGCGTTCGCGGTCTTCGAACTGCTCAGCGATCTGCGCGCGCGCATCTGGATACGTTACTGCGTCGAGTTGCACGAGCTGATCCGCGAGCAGCGTTACCACCCAGCGATGCCGACATCGACGACAGCGGGGGCGGGTTCTGAGTCTGTCTTCCTCACCTCGCGGGCGGCGATGCCTGCGGGGCATGGCCGAATCGTGCACTCGTCCTTGCGCCACCGTCTGGTGTCGGATTTGCACTGCCGTGAACAAGTGCTTGTGCGTCCCTTGAAGACGACGTCAACGACACGCCGATCGTGCTGCAAACGGGACAACGGGTTTCTATCGAGTTCGTAGCGGATGAACACATAGGCCATTAGCATGCCTAATAAAGAACCGAGCACTCGCAAAAAGGACGACGGTTCGTGCATCATCGGCAAACGGCAAACGGCAAACGGCCACGCGGTTTTGCAACGTTCATACCAGCGCCGAATCGGGTTTTGGCGATGGCGAAGACGCCAAAGCATGGAGGTGAGCTCGTGCTGCGAGTTGCATTTGCGACAAAGACGCGCGGGTTTGTCGGGAAGCTGACGTCGCGAACGTCGCAAGCCGCAATTCCGGAAACTTGCGAGAAGTCCTATTCGGCTGGGCTCTGGACGCCTCGTGCGCACATGGCACGATAGCTGCGTGAGAGCGATCCGCGCGGACACAATCCGACCGACGCGTGACTCGACAGAAGAAGACCAGACGGGACGAACCGCTGGCTGAGGACATCGTCGCGGCTTTGCAGCCCAAACTCGCACCCTGGCTTTCACCTTCTATCTCATTGTGGAGTACGACAATGTCTCAACTTCGGCAGATTACCTTCTACGAAAAAGGTCGGATCGGCAAGCAGAAGGGTAGCGTACGGGAAGACTACGATGTGCCGTTCGCACACACGCCCGCGTTTTTCGGAAACCACGTGACCAGTTGTGACAATGCGCTACCGGGCATTCTGAAGCACTTTTGGGGCGGTAGGGCGGGAACTGCCACCCCGCTTGCACGCGTGCCGGACGACAGCGTGAACTTTATCGGCGGATTCGACGACTTCGTCGTCGGCAACATGAGGGAGATTCGGCGAAAATTCGATCTATTCGGCGTGACGGTCAACATCATCTGCGATCCATCCGAGACATGGAACGCATCGACCGATGGCGACTTCCGGATGTGCAACGGGGAAGCGACACAGGAGGAAGTCGGGTGCGTGCTGAACGCAAAAGCGACATTTGTGTTCCACGAATATTGTTGCGAGAAGACGAGGAGGTTCACCGCAGAGCATGACCAGGAGATTATCGCGTTGAACGCGCCCATCGGCGTCGTAGGTACCGACCATTTCCTTATGACGGGAAGGCGGATTCCTGCAAAGCTTGAAATGGAGCTGCGCCAACTCGTCGATGCCATGGCGGACAGTCAGCCGAATCTACACGGCAAGCGCTATGCACTCTATGGCGATGCCGACCAGATGCTCGCATTCACTCAATTTCTGCGGGAACTTAGCGAGGAGCCGGCGCACGTTCTGTCCACCAACGGTACCGATCGCTGCGCGTCGAAAGTGCGGCCGCTTTGGGACGCGTCGCCATACGGTGCACAATGCAAGGTCTACCCAAAGCGCGACCTTTGGCACCTTCGCTCGCTTCTATTCATAGAGCCGGTGCAGTTCCGGATCGGCAACACACATGGCAAGTATCTGGAGCGCCACACCGGACATCCCTCGTGCGCTTGTGTTCCCTATATTTGACCGTCACCACTACCACCGCTACCCGACTTGGGGGGCGGCGGATTGCGGATACTGCTGGCACTGGTCGAAGAACTTTTCGAAGCACTGCACGCGAGCACGACTTCTGTGTCGAAGACCGATTACTGCTATGACATCGTCCGATGACGGCAACATGGCACAGGTATTCCGCGGTCGCGCGAAGCGATCGAGGTACGTTTCTTACTGGCTGAAGAGGGCTTCATGAATCACATCTGGCTTCGATGCGAAAGCAAACGTTTTGAGCGCCGCACGCCCCTTGTACCGGCTCATGCTGCGATGTTGGCCAAGAAAGGTATCGTAGTGACCGTAGAGCATTCGCCCATGCGGTGCTTCCCGGACGAGCAATACGAAAAAGTCGGGTGTGAGATCGTCAAGTCGCATTCTTGGAAAAACGCGCCTTCCGACGCGTACATTCTAGGACTGAAAGAGCTAAGTGAAGACGTCAACGAGGTCCGTCATACTCACATCTATTTTGGCCATGTTTTCAAGCAACAGACGGCCGCGGTTGAGGTGCTAGACCGGTTCCGCCGAGGCGGAGGCACGCTGCTCGATCTTGAGTACCTTCGAGACTTTCGGGGTTTGGAGCTTGTGAGTCGGGGAGTAAGTTTCTGGGCGGGCGTGTGTGGGGCGGCCGTGACGCTGGAACTTATGGAACGAAAGATGAGTGATGCGGCAGAAGTATCGCTCGAGAAAACGTTCCATAGTAGCTTTGAAGAGCTAGTAGAGTTTCTGAAGCGGAAGATTGAAAAAGTAAGAAACGCGAGGATCCTCATAGCTGGTGCACGGGGAGTGACTGGATCCGGAGTGCGCTACCTGTTGGAGACCGTTGGCCTCGGTCACGAATGTTGGGGAAGGGCGGAGACTGCCTCAGACTTACGTCATGAGCTTCTAGATTTCGACATCCTTTTCAACTGCATACGGTCAGACGAGACAACAACGATACTGCTTCACCCAAAAATGCTCGAAAAGCCACATCGGCTTTCGATGATTGGCGACGTAAGTTGCGACGCGGCCAGTCCGTACAACCCACTACGTATTTATCGAGAGTCGACCGATTTTTCCAAACCAGTACAGACGTGTGGTTCAGGGGAAAACGCCGTTGATGTAGTCGCGTTGGACAATGTTGCCTCGCTGTTACCTGTGGACGCGAGTTCGGCCATAAGTAGAGAGTTATTCCCTTTCCTTTGTGAGCTTGTTATAAGCGGAGGCTACTCCATCGACTCAGCGTGGGGGACTGCATATCTCAATTTCGCCGCGAGTCTTGCGAGGACGCAAAATGCAAACCAGAAGCAAAAACGTGATTGTGATTGTTGATGGATGGTCGTCGGGGCGATATTTGGCACCGGCTTTCATCGGCCATGGATACGAGTGCATACACATTAGCTCAACAGAAAAAACGTCGCGGTTTGGCTACAAGCCGGTTGACTACATTGCCAACTTTCATCTCGAATCGACCGCCATGTCGGAAATACTTGAAAATCTCCGCGGGTATTCAGTCAAAGCAATCATGCCCGGTAGTGAGTCCGGTGTCGTACTAGCAGATTTATTAGCAGATAATTTCGCTGTTCCGCGAAATGACGCCAGAACAACGCAGGCTCGCAGAAACAAATTTCATATGATCGCAGCACTTAAGAAGGCTGGTGTATCCAGTATGAGGCAGTTCGCTTCGCGGTCGCTACGCGAGCTTCTCGCCTGGTACGGTGAATCTAAGTTGGATACGGTCATATTGAAGCCGACAATGGGAGCCAAGTCGGATGGTGTCGCACTTTGTTCGAATGCGAAGGACATAGAAGCTGCCTTCGTGGCCACTCATGGTAAACCGAACGTGACAGGAGTAATCAATACGGAATTCGTAATTCAAGAACGTCTTCAAGGCCAAGAGTTGATGGTAAATAGTGTCAGTTGCGAGGGCCATCATTTTGTGACCGATATGTGGATTGGCGTTGGTGGCTTGGTGGACACAATCTCGACAGACGAGTATGCGCAACTCGTAATGCGGCGGACGGAAATTTTCGAGAGGGTCGAGAAATATGTTCTTGAGACGCTGGACGCGCTGGGAATTTGCAACGGCGCGGCACACAGTGAGGTGATGCTGACAGTCAATGGACCGCGGCTTATCGAGTGCGGCGCGCGTCTGACCGGCGCTCAACTCTTCGCGGCCGTCGAGGAGGCGCAGGGATACAGTCAACTTTCTGTGATGGTTGAGACGGTATTGAATTCCGGACAGTTTCAAAGACGAGTGAACGCATTGCGTGGGTCAAGACAAAAAGGCCTAAGGTTTGTTTACATGTGTTCGAATCGGGAAGGATATGTTGTGAACAATCCCGATCTCAGTCGATTTGGCGAATTGGCGACACTGGACCGGATGATTGTATTCCCGAAAATCGGCGATTATCTGACAAAGACAAACGGCAGCCTAGGGCGACCGGGATATGCGTTCCTCTTGTCCAGTGATAATCAAACCTTGGACATGGACTATGTCCGCTTCCGGGAACTCGAGGCAAAAATGTTTCAGCATGTATTGGAGGCATAGGCAACCTCCCCCAACGACCGGGCCGATAGATTGACTGACATTTCGGGACCGTATGCAAATTGTTAATTTTTCGCCAGGAGCACAGAAAGATGCATGTTCAACAAGCGAGCGGAGTTCGCCTAGCATTCCGAAGAGGGAGATAGACTTGAAATTTGCGAATCTCGTCGAGCGCTTGCAGGGCGAGCGAACGTCGGCGTGGGACATTCACAGGGCGGCTAGGCTGGCGGCCGTTCAAGGCGAAGATGTGATCGTGCTCAGCGTCGGCGATCCGGATTTCCCGACTCCCGCTCCCGTCGTTGAACGTGCCATCTCGGCCCTGCACGAAGACGATACACATTACACCGGCGGCGCCGGTCGGGATAACCTGCGTGAGGCGATCGCGGCTGAACATCAGGCCGACAGCGGCCGTGCCGTCACCAAGGCGAATGTAATCGTCTGTGCCGGCGCGCAGAACGGACTGTTCGCGTCGTCGCTCTGCGTCTGCGAGGCCGGCGACGAAGTGCTCGTGCCAGAGCCGATGTATCTGACGTACGAAGCTGCAATTCGCGCCTCCGGCGCCACCCTCGTGCCCGTAGCGGTGGACGCCGCGAATGGCTTCCATCTCGACTGCGAGGCGCTTAGAGCCGCAGTTACCGCGCGCACACGCGCAATCTTCTTTGCGACGCCCTGCAATCCCACTGGCGTGGTCATGCCGCGCGAACATCTTGAACAGATCGCCGCGTTGGCGCGCGAGCGCGACTTATGGGTCGTCTCTGACGAGGTATACGCGGACCTCACTTTTGAGCGCGACCACATTAGCATCGCGTCTTTGGAAGGCATGGCGAGCCGAACGTTGACGTTAGGCAGCTTTTCAAAGTCGCATGCAATGACCGGCTGGCGGCTAGGCTGGGTAATCGGGCCGGAGGCAGCGATCGATCATCTGGGTCGACTGGCACTTTGCATGTTGTATGGACTACCGGGTTTCATCCAGCAAGCTGGATTGGCGGCGCTCGAACACCGTCGTTCCGTGATCGCGCAGATGAGAGACGTGTATCGCCGGCGGCGTGATGCCGTGTTTCAGCGCCTGAATGCCGTTCAGAATCTTCAATGCCTGCTTCCAGAGGCGGGCATCTTCATGATGATCGACATTCGGGGAACGGGAATAGGCACACACGACTTCACGTGGCAACTGCTCCGAGAGAAAGGCGTCTCTCTGCTCGATGCTAGTCGATTCGGTCCGACTGCAAACGGTTTCGTGAGGCTGGCACTAGTGGTGGATGAGCCGAAGCTGAATGAGGCCTGCAATCGGATCGAGGATTTCGTTCGGCGACGTCGCTAACAATTCGCTCCGACCTACTGATAGTGGCGGTCATGCCCGCAAGGAGGCAAAACTATGAAGATCCGCAAACTCGGAAAGAGCAATCTGGAAGTCTCTGCCCTCGGCCTTGGCTGTATGAGCATGAGCGCAGTATACGGGCCGCCGAGCGACAAGCACGAAATGATCAAGCTCATTCGAGCAGCTCATGAGCGCGGCGTTACGCTGTTCGACACGGCCGAATCCTATGGGCCCTTTGTCAACGAAGAGCTTGTCGGGGAGGCGTTGCAACCGATTCGCGATCAGGTGGTTATCGCCACGAAATTCGGCTTCGACATCGACATGGCGACAGGTGAGCGCAGGGGCGGTACGAACAGTCGCCCAGAACATGTGAAGACGGTGGCGGAAGCCTGCCTGAAGCGTCTCCGCACCGACCGGATCGACCTGTTTTATCAACATCGCGCCGACCCTGAGGTTCCGATTGAGGATGTAGCCGGTGCGGTCAAAGACCTCATGGCTCATGGCAAGGTCAAACACTTCGGGCTATCTGAGGCGGGCGAGCAGACCATCCGTCGCGCCCATGCCGTGCAACCGATGACAGCCGTCCAGAGCGAGTATTCGCTGTTTTGGCGCGGGCCTGAAGCGGGGCTGTTGTCGACTCTGGAAGAACTCGGTATTGGCTTCGTGTCGTTCAGTCCTCTAGGCGCCGGCTTTCTGACTGGCAGGATCGACGAGTACACCTGGTTCCATCCGACGGACTTTCGCAATACCGTGCCGCGGTTCTCCCCGCAGGCGCGCAAGACGAACTTAGAGCTGGTCGACGTGCTCAAGGCTTTCGCCGCACGTAAGAACGCCACGCCGGCCCAGGTTGCGCTGGCGTGGCTGCTGTCGCGAAAGCCATGGATCGTGCCGATTCCCGGCACAACCAGGCTGCACCGCTTGGAGGAGAATCTAGGCGCCCTCGACCTCGCCCTTACTGAGGAGGAGGTGAGCCAGATCAGTGAGCAGGCATCGAAGATCCAGGTGAAGGGCAACCGATTGCCCGAAGCGATCTTAAAAGTAATAGGGTGCTGAGCGCTGTGCGTCTGTACGATCAGATGTGTTGAATTTGACCAGTTACTAACCAGTGCATAAGTAGGCGAACGTAAATCGACGCCATCATCTAAGCTTAAAGGGTCTTGAGAAAGGGTCTTGAGGAGAGACGTGATGCGCGAGGACGACGGTCGACAGCTTTCACACGCAACACTTGAAGAGATCCGCATTCGCGCGGTCAAGCGTGTCGAAGCTGGAGAGTCACCTGAGGACGTGATCCGGACATTGGGATTCTCGAGAGCGCGTATTTACGAGTGGTTGGCGGCCTGGCGCGAAGGAGGTATTGAAGCCTTACGGGCCGAGCCTGTTCCGGGCCGGCCGACGAAGCTGTCGTCCGAGGCTATCCGCTTTGTCTATCGGACGGTCACAACGAAGAATCCAATGCAGATGAAGTTCGAGTTGGCGTTGTGGACACGAGACATGGTGCGGGAGTTGATTCGCGAACATTTCAACGTCCGGCTCTCTGAAGTATCGGTCGGCCGGCTGCTCAGGAAGCTCGGACTTTCACCGCAGCGGCCGCTGGCGCGTGCTTACCAACGTGACCCTGAACTGGTCGAGTCATGGATGCGAGACGAATATCCGGCGATTGTCAGGCAGGCCAAACGCTGTGGGGCACAGATTTTCTTCGTCGACGAATCGACGGTGCGCTCGGACTATCACAGCGGCACGAACTGGGCACCGATCGGCCAGACACCCGTTGTCGAAACCACTGGCGCTCGCTTCAAAGTGAGCCTGATCTCGGCGATCAGTCCGCGCGGTCAATTCCGTTTCTTGTGTTTTGAAGGCAGCTTCAAGATTGCGGCGTACGTCGATTTCGTCAGGCGACTGGTACTCAATGCCGATGCTTCCGTCTTCCTGATTGCAGATGGTCATCCAGTTCATCGTTGCAAAGCGATCCGCCAGCTTGCCGCAGCATCAGATGGACGCATTTGTCTTTTCTTCCTGCCTGCTTACTCGCCGGATCTGAATCCGGATGAGCTCGTGTGGGGTTATCTCAAACATCACAAGATCGGCAAGCTTGCTATCAAAGGTCCCGGGCATCTTAAGCAGCGTGTTCGAGCAGTTCTGCGCTCGTTGCAGAGAATTCCGGCTTTGGTCCGATCCATGTTTCAGCATCCGTCAGTTCGTTACGCGGCATGATTCATGTCAGGTTACGTTGTTTCGGCTTTGTAAGCTTGAAGGGTTTGTTGTTCAAATCGAAACAGGAGTGGCGCGATCGCGGAGTTTGCCTCGGTCAAGCTAAAGAAACGGTGATTACGAGGTCGGGCGAGAATGTAGCGTTGGGCAAGAAGCACGCCCTGCTCGACCTTGGCTTTATCGTAAGTCAGCAACTGCTTTTCGTGACGACGATCAGGCGGTCGCAACGGCCGAAATCAGCCATCCATTCCATCCTCAGCGCGGTAGCCTCCTCCACGTCGCACACGACGACAGAACTGGGGCGAGGCCGCGTGATGTTCTACAACGGCGATGGCCGGCTGGTGTCCATCATGGCGTCATGGATTGACGCCGACGCACCGGACTCGTTCGCCCAGGCGGCAGCGGGGCGCTCCTGGTTGCGCACGGACGACCTGCGCCGACTGCGTTCGCAGGTCGATGAGTTGATGGCGGAGATTGCGGATCATGTCGAATAAAATACGCCGCGTCGCGCTCAACCGGTCGTTGCAACACCTTCTGGTCTAATGTCGGCCCAAGAGGAAAAGTAGGTGAATCAAAAATGAAGATGCGGGCTATCACCTGCACAAAAGACGTTGTTGTGGCAGAGATGGAAAGATGGTGAGTCGTTAAGCGACATCGGCCGCTCGCTCGGCAAGCATGCGGCGTCGATTCATGCGATCGTGCGACCGCATGGCGGCATCATGCCAATGATAAGGAAGCGATCGGCCCGAGTGCTGACGCTTGCCGAGAGAGAAGAAATCTCGCGTGGCATCCATGCAGACGTTTCAATCCGTCAGATCGCAGCGAGCCTGGGCCGGTCACCGTCGACGATCAGTCGTGAAATAGCCCGCCATGGCGGGCTGGACAAATATAGGGCAGCGCTGGCTGACGCAAGCGCTTGGCATAGGGCCAGGCGACCGAAACCCTGCCGTCTTGCCGTGAACGCTAAACTGCGTCGGCTAGTCGGCAGAAAGCTGCAACTGAAATGGGCGCCACAGCAGATCGCCGGCTGGTTGAAGCAGCAGTATCCCGATGATGCAACAATGCAGGTCTCACACGAAACGATTTACCGCAGTCTGTTCATCCAGGCCCGTGGAGTGCTGAAAGCGGAACTGATGAAGCATCTGCGCACGCGCCGGATGATGCGACGTTCGAAGAAAGCGTCAGCAAAGGGACAACCGCGCGGACAGATCATTGATGTGGTATCAATCCGCGAACGGCCTGCCGAAGCCGAAGACCGGGCTGTTCCGGGGCACTGGGAACGCGACTTTCTGAGCGGCTCGAACAAAACACACATTGCGACCCTGGTAGAGCGTCATTCGCGCTTCACCATCCTTGTGAAGGTAAAGGGCAAGGACACGGAAAGTGTCGTCTCCGCGCTGAGCAAACAGGTTCGCAAGCTGCCTGCGGAACTCAGCCCATCGGTCACATGGGACCGGGGCATGGAACTCGCACAGCACAAGCAATTCACAGTCGCGACCGACGTGCAGGTCTACTTCTGCGATCCCCAAAGCCCGTGGCAGCGTGGCACGAACGAGAATACCAACGGACTGCTCCGGCAGTACTTCCCCAAAGGCACCAGTTTGGCCGGCTACTCGCAAGGCGATCTGAACAAAATCGCCCTGCAGCTGAATCAACGACCCAGAAAGACGTTGGGTTTCATGACGCCTGCAGATAAACTAAACGCCAGCATGGGTGTTGCAATCACCGGTTGAACCCGTCGTAGACTTTTTTAGTATCTCGCGCTCCCTTTCGAGCTCCATCACACGCGCTTCCAGCTCACGGATGCGCCGCTGGTCAGCCATGATCTGCATCTCGTTGCGCGGCGGCTCAGCCTGCCGGGCGCGCCATTGCGCCACCTAGCGCCGCAGCGCCGTATCGCCCACACCCAGTGCCTCGCAGGCCTTCGAAAATGAATAGCCCTGCGTCACCACCAGATGCACCGCTTCAACCTTAAATTCGTCAGTCAGGTTCCGTCTGCTCATCTCTCACCTCAGTTGGAGAATTATCCCCTTTAGAGGTGTCCAGGACCATTGGACCACTACAGTGTGAACCAGGCCCGATTCCGCGTCCACACCGATATGGGCCTTCATCCCGAAGTACCAGTTGCCACGTCTTTGCGTCGACTGCATTTCCGGGTCTCGTGTGCCGGAGCCGTTCTTCGTCGAACGGGGCGCTGGAATCAGCGTGGCGTCGACTGCCGATCCGGTGTTGAGCGGCAAACCTTTCTCGGTCAGCATCTCATTGACCAATGCGAGCATCTGCTCCGCCAGGCCATGAGCTTCCAGCAGGTGACGAAACCGCAGGATCGTACTTTCGTCCGGCAAACGCGTCACCCCGCCATCCAGTCCCGCGAACTCGCGGTACAGCGGTACGTCGTATAGTGCCTCTTCCATCGCCGGGTCAGACAACCCGAACCACTGCTGCATGAAATGGATCTGCAGCATTGTCGCGACTGGAAACGGCGGCCGTCCGGTTTTACCCTTCGGATAGTGCCGCTCGATCAGTGCGATCAGTTTTAGTCACTGCACCACGCGTCGCATCTCGTCGAGAAATTCACGCTTGCGCGTGCGCTTCGTTGACAGATTCAGACCAAGACCCAGTTGCGTCATCGCAGCACCTCGCTCCCTAATCTGTTCCCAGGATAGTCCACACGCCCATCAAATCCAGGATGTCAGACAGGCCAGAAAGTGCACGGAGGAATCGAGACGCGCCGGTGCGTTGCGACCGACATGATTGACTGGCTGGATGAGGACGGCAAATGGGCCGGCCTGCGTTCGATGGCGATGGTTGAGGCCACCCGCGAGATCGACGGCCGCGTTTCGCTGGAGCGGCGGTACTACATCAACAGCCTGCCCGCTGACCGGAAACGGATCAACGAGGCGGTGCGCGCTCACTGGGCCATCGAAAACAGCATGCATTGGGTGCTCGACGTCGCGTTTGGCGAGGATCAATGCCGCGCTCGGGTGGACAATGCAGCGCAAAACTTCACGATCCTGCGCCGCATCGTGTCGAATCTACTGCGCGCTGACAAAGCTACCAAGGTCGGCATAAAGAACAAGCGGCTCAAGGCCGGATTCGATGAACACTATCGGGCTCGAGTGTGCTTGGAATGCAGCTCTTTTGATGCGATTGCCCTGGGAGAAATTGCGGGCGGCATTGACAGTTAGCAGTGTCGGTGATCCGTCCCAGTTCGGGGAACGGCCGGCAGTTTGCGGCCTGGCTGGGGCTGACGCTGACGCAGAAATCGAGCGGAGGCAAAAGCAGGTTACCCGGCATCACGAAGCGCGGCGACACTTACTCCGAACCCTGCTTGTACAGGGCGTCCGCGCGGTCATGCACTTCGTGAACCGTCGCGACGATCGGCACAGTCGCTGGATCAAGACTGTGATGCATCGCCGCCACGTGCTTCCGAGTTGCGTATCAGGCAACAGATATGGAGTATTGCTTGATTTCTTTCGCGATTGCGCAAGAAGCGGCAGGCGTGGCGAATCGGTCGGGCCGGCGCTTGCAGATCCTGATATATCCGGCGGCTGCAGTACGAAGCCAGAAGGCTAATGAGGAGCAAGCGCGCAAATTTCCATCATGGCTCGTGCAGCAGAAGCACATCAGAAGCCGAATGTACGGACGCAGTCGTGATCCTCAAAATGCAAACCGATCCTGCTCATAGGCGGGAATCCATGTAGGTTTATAGGTATCCAGTCTGTCCCATCGCTTCGCGCCATAGGTCTCAAAAACGGAGACGTCACGATACCTGTTGATCACATGCCAAGCCCCCCACTTGCCAAACGGCAACGCTCCTTATTGGGCGAATTTGGGTGACCGCCGGAGTGCAAGATTGCCGACCAAGATCGGCTAAGACAGGAGATCGATACGATTCGCAAGCAGCGACTATACGACCAACGACTCAGAGTTCGCTATCGGTGTCGTCGCGTAGCGGTGTCTATCACAGCCAGCAATGGGTGCGTCATCGCATGTTTTGGGCATCTCTGCACCGAAAGTGCGAAAGTGCTCGGAGACTCCCCCGCAGCGTGATCACCTCTATTTCGAGGTCATCGAGGCGGAATTCCGCGGCGACAGGCAATGACACCTCGGAGACGGCCCGCAGAACGCGCTCGAGACCGGAGACAAAATGGTGCCACTGGTCGTCGGTCGTCCTCAGCGCGGCATCGAGAAGCTGGCACCGTTGAAGTCCTTCTTTCACTGCCAGAATGCCAAGACGTTTGTATGCGACGTTTCTTTCGGATGTCTAAATAAGTTCGTTTCAACGAGATGCAGAACCTTGCCGAGGCGAGTCAGTATCGGGAAAACCCGCTATACGGCGTTCGAATACTGGACCTATTTTGACCGGATTGTGTCGTTCGCGTCGGCGACGCACCATTCTCTTCCATGCCGCCTATGCAGTGTCGGGCGGCGGACCAATGAAACGCAAACCGCGAACCAAAAGTTCGCCCCATGGAGAAAAACAATGACTGTGCTCGACGAACGGCCGACGCTGCGATCCCGACCCGGGCAATCCGAACGAAAAGTGCCGTGGAAAGTCGTGGCCGCAGCGGTCGCGGGCATCGCCTTGGAATTCTATGATTTTACGGTGTACTCGTTCTTCGCCGTCTTCGCGGCCAAGGCATTCTTTCCTTCGCACGATGCACTTACCGGAATTCTCGCCTCGGTCGCGGTCTTCGGCGTCGGCTTTGCGACTCGCCCCATCGGCGCGCTGTTTATCGGCCGGCTTGGCGACCGCTTCGGACGCAAGCCGGCCATGCTTCTCACCATCGGCCTGATTATTGTCGGCACCACCGGTCTGGCTCTGACTCCCGAATATGCCACCATCGGCGTCGCGGCGCCAATCATCGTGGTCGTCAGCAGACTGACCCAAGGACTCGGAATGGGCGGTGAAGTAGGCCCGGCTGCGGCATTCCTCATGGAGGCGGCACCCAACGGACGACGCGGTTTCTATTTGAGTTGGTCAACCGCCAGCCAAGGCATCTCGAGCTTCGCCGCAGGAACTGCCGGTGTCACCCTGACATCGCTACTGTCGCCCGACGACATGCAGAAGTGGGGATGGCGGGTGGCTTTCGCGCTCGGATTCCTGCTCATCCCGGTCGCTCTCTACCTGCGCAGGCAGATGCAGGAAACACTGGCTTGCGGTAGCCATGGCACGAGTGCCGCGGCCGCTCCGTTGCGCGAGTTGTGGCAGCATCGCCGCATTATCTTGCCTGGCATGGCCATGTACGCAGCGAGCACTACAGTTTTTTACGTTGCGCTTTACTTGACCACCTACTCCATTGCCGTGCTGAAAATGCCGTCGCAGATGGCCATGCTGTCGGCGATCGTTACGGGTATATCGCTGATCGTCATGGGCTTGCTCGGCGGATGGCTTTGCGACCGGTACAACAGCCGGATTATTCTAGCTTTCTCCTACACTGTCCTGCTCCTCGGTATCTACCCGGCGTACCACTTTCTTATTCAGGCGCCGGACGTCCCTACGCTACTTGTCGCTACCCTTTTGATGACCGCCATGCCGGCCATGGCGGGTCCCGCAACACTAACATTGATCGGCGAAGGGCTGCCAGCGCGCGTACGGGCGTTGGGCGTTGGCCTTACGTATGCCGTTCCCATCGCGCTTTTCGGCGGCACCGCGCAGGTGGTCGTCACCTGGCTGCTCAAGCAGACCGGCAATCCAGCTGCTCCTGCCTTCTATGCGGTCGCGGCCAGCGCGGTCATGCTGCTTGCCATCTGGGCCTTTCCGAAGCATCACGACCGGTACAGCCAGCCAAAAGCGGCCGCGTTGCAGTGAAAGGGGCCGGGCCTCGGACTTTTCAATTCATTTTTCAACTCATGGAAAGGAGGCAGCCTAATGGCAGCCGCAGAAGAGATTTGGAACCTCGTCGAAGCGAAGAAAGAAGATTTCTTTGCGCTAAGTGACAAAGTCTGGGCCACGCCCGAACTGTGCTACAGCGAATTCAAGTCGGTCAACGAGCATCTAGCCATGCTGGAACGGCAGGGGTTTCGTGTCGTCCGAAATGTTGCCGGCATTCCAACCGCCGTCATGGGAGAGGCCGGCGAAGGCGGCCCCATCATCGCCTTTCTAGGTGAATACGACGCTCTCCCAGGCCTGAGCCAGACTGCGGGGCTCGCCGAGTTCTCACCTATCGAAAAGGACGGGCACGGCCATGGTTGTGGGCACAACCTTCTCGGCGCAGCGGCTCTGCTGGCCGCGACCGCCGTCAAGGACTATCTCGCGGCCAACAGTTTGAGCGGTCGCGTGCGCTACTACGGCTGTCCAGCCGAGGAAGGTGGAGCGGGTAAGGCTTTTATGGCGCGCGAGGGTGCCTTCGACGGCGTCGACGCCGCCATCACGTGGCATCCCGCCTTTTTCAACATGGTATGGGACTCGGGCTCTCTCGCCACCCTCGGAGTCGACTTCAGCTTCACCGGCCGAACCGCCCACGCTGCAGCTACGCCGCATCTCGGCCGCAGTGCGCTAGACGCGGTCGAACTGATGAATGTTGGCGTAAACTATATGCGCGAGCACATGTCGAGCCATGCTCGCGTACATTACGCCATCATCGATGGCGGGGGCGTCGCACCGAACGTGGTACAGAGCCATGCCAAGGTACGCTATTCGATTCGCGCCCCGCAACAGACGGAATTGGTCGAACTGGGTGAACGGGTCCGCAAGATCGCTCAAGGCGCGGCATTGATGACCGAAACCGAGGTGAGCGAAGACGTACATGCAGCGGTCGCAAGCCTGCTTCGCAACGGCCCTCTGGAAGAGGCGCTCCACGCTAATTTGACCAGGTTGGGGCCTACTGGCTTCGACGACCGTGACCGCGCAATCGCCGCTCCCTTTCAAACGCCCTGTTCGCCGAAGGAGATTGCTGCTTCCTATGAGTTGTGGCAGCTCGCTCCGCGCGAGCACACCGTGCTGTGCGACGAAGTTTGGCCGTTGCGCCAAGTCACCGCCCCGGTCATGGGATCGACGGACGTCGGTGATGTCAGTCGTACGGTGCCGACAGTGCAGCTTCTGGCAGCCACCCATGTCATAGGACCGCCGTCCCACACATGGCAATGGACCGCCCAGAGCAATTCCGACCCGGCCCGCAAGGGAATGGCCTACGCTGCAAAGATCATGGCAGCAACCGGAGCCGACGTCCTGACGGATGACAGGTTGCGTACGGCCGTCAAGGAGGAGTTCCGGCGACAAAGTGCGCTTGACCCATTCACCTGTCTGATGCACGCAGATCTCAGGCCCAGCTTGTCGCGACAAGCCGGGTGAGAAAGGAACCCGCCGCCGTCCGGGGTAGCCCCTGGCAAGTCACAGCGGTGCCGGGACCGGCGTGCAGTCTGCTGGACTCAAGGACGGCGTGTCGCGTCTGACGTTCATCCCTTGCATGTGGACCATCTGCCATATATCGGGTCGGGTTCCGGAGTCGGGACGAATGTCGCTGATACGACGCCAGCGACTTCCGGCTGTGTCGAGGTCCGCTATTGTCGGCAGTAACACTCGTCGTTGTATTGATCAACAACTGTAGGTGTTTGGTAGCAATGCTCGAGCTTGACGCAATCCAGCCGTAACGTAATTCCGGCGGTGTCACCTTGATCCGATAGCTGGATGCGCCGTAGATCGTGTCCGTTCGGATTCAGATGGAAATGTGTACGTGAGGGAGGGCGTCGGAGTCGTCCAAGACGTCCTCCAGTCGACGACATCCGAGCGGCATAGCGGACGGTTATTACTTCAGTACAACGTATAAAAATAGGCGGCGTGACAGTTTGCTGCTCATTACTCAATGATCCATGGAGATCAAATGCACAAGAAAAAATCTGTTGCTGTCGCGTTGGTGTCAACCGCAATCGCCGGTGTGGCGCACGCGCAATCGAGCGTTACTTTGTACGGCCTGATTGACGCGGGTTTTGGCTACGTCAACACCAATCAGGGCAGCCGCTATGCAATGATGAACGGTAATCTCAATGGTGACCGATGGGGTTTGAAAGGCGCGGAAGACCTGGGTGGTGGGTTGGCGGCAATCTTTCAGATTGAAAATGGCTTTAATGTTGGTACAGGAGCACTTGGTCAAGGTGGGCGTGAATTTGGCCGGCAGTCGTGGGTCGGTCTCACGAGTGCCAGTGTCGGCACTCTTAAGCTGGGGCGGCAGTATGACCCGACGGTTGACACGGTTCAAGGGTTGACACTCGAAAGCGTCTTGGGATCTCCAGCCACAACACCCGGAGACGTCGACAACAACGACAACAGTGCGCGCATCTCGAACGCGATCAAATACGTTAGCCCCTTGTTTGGAGGTGTCCAGTTCGAAGGACTGTACGCGCTGAACGGTGTGGCTGGGAAACCCGGCTCAGGAAATACCTACTCTGCGGCAGCAAGCTACACCGGCGGGCCCTTGAGCATCGCGGCAGGTTACCTTCACGGAAGTAATACTGCGGCTACCCCGGGAGCGTTGCGGACCACGTGGAGCGGTACGATGGATTCCATTTTTGACGGGCCGGTCAGCAACGGCTATCAGACAGCTGCGTCGATCGGAATTGCGCATGTTGCGGCCCGCTACAAGCTGTCTGCGGTAACCGTCGGAGCTGGGTATAGCTATGCGGCGTTTAATGCGGACGCGCAGTCGACCTTCAAATCGCAAGAGCACTTCAATTCGGGAAAGGTGTACGCCCTTTATCAGCTTACTCCGAGTCTCCTTGGCGGCATAGGCTACATCTACACTCGCTCTGGAGGTGATACGTCTGCCACGTATAACCAAGTGACGGCGGGCGCGTCCTACGCCCTGTCGAAGCGCACGGACTTCTATGCGGTTGGCGCTTATCAGCATGCGACCGGAACGCAGCGAACCACAGGGGGAGCGCTCGCTGACGCAGTGGCATCGGTCGGTTCATATGGGCTGGCTGGAAACGGCAACTCCCAGACACTCGTGGTTGTCGGCATGCGTCACCGATTCTGAAACATAAGGACATAGATCGATGTTCCAAGGGTGGACGGCGGTCCCGTCTACCCGCGATACCTTTGAAGCATAATGAATCTCTCGTTTCTTTATTGGCGTGAAGGACGAGCCGGACCCTTGAGATGATCGATAACACGCCATCCTCCGTCGGCGCGTCCGGTTCGCCGTCTCCGTCGCCCTCTCGTTCCAGCAGTGCGTCACCACCGGGCTCCGCTCCGGACGGCGCGGCTAGCGCAACGCCGGCTCGGCCGCAGGTCGCGCACGATGCCGCGGACGTCGGCGTGCCGCCGTGGCCGGCGTCCCCGCGCCGGTTGCACTCGACTCGGAGGATTCGTCGGCTGCTGCGAAGGGTGCTTCGCTGGCGGGTGCAACTGCCAACTCGGTTGCTGCGACGCCCGGTGTTTCGGCTGCTGCATGCCTACTGCCGGATCATCCGCCGCCGCCTTGTCCGCCGGCTCGCCGGCTCGCCGGCTCGCCGGTCGACGCCGCGGCCAAGTCGAGCACGCCGTCGGGCTTCGGTGCGCAGCCGGATTTCAAATCATCGCGGCGGCCTCCTTTGGCCGGCGGCGCATCACCGGCGCCCACAGCGTACCTGCGTCATAGCGACACGCCGTTGTCGGGACTCGGCCCCATCATCGCGGCGCGTGCTCGGCGCGTGTTCGACCGCGCGGGCCGGCGAATTACGCAGCGCACGCTGCGCATCGGCGTGTCCCGCGCGGAACTTCCGTCCGGAGCCCGGCGCGCCGGGGCAGCGCGCCAGGACGCTGCAATATCTGCAGGAATCGACACCCATTGGGTGATGTGGCGCGACGTGCTTGTGTTCATGATTCCGACCGTCGGGCATGAGGGTATGCTGCCTCTGAGCAACATCCGGCTGCTCGACTACGCAAAGCATCTCGATGGGCTGCTGCAGCAAGGCGGCGCGGACGTGTCACCGCAGACGTTCGTGGCATCGGACGCGTGCCCGGAATATCCGGGCGATCGCGTGTGTGACATGTTCGAGTTTCGAACCACATACAACGGCAGCTTGGGTGCAAGCATGACATTCGAGTCGCGCGAGATGACGTACCACGTCACGCTGTTCTAGGTTCTGTTCACATTCTCACCAGCGGTCCAAAGGCACAGGCAAGCGAAGCGAAGGCGAGATAGTTCCCTGCGAGCTTGTCATAGCGAGTGGCGACACGACGAAAATGTTTGATACGACTGAAAAAGCGTTCGACGATGTTCCGGGTCCGATACAGGACGCGGCTATAGCGACGCTTGGTCTTCCGGTTCGAACGCTGCGGGATTACGGCCTTCGCACGCGTAGTGCGGATACTCTTCACAAAGGCGTTCGAGTCGTAGCCCTTGTCAGCGATGACCGCCCCGGTGCGCAAATGCTCAACCAGTTCATTCGCGCACAAAATATCGGAAACTTGTCCCTCGGTGGCAATCAACAGCAGGGGGCGTCCGGCGCCATCGACGGCCAGGTGCAACTTGGTGGTCAGTCGACCTCGCGAGCGACCGAGTGCTTGCGGACCGCTTTTTTCGAGCTCCGGACGAATGCTGGTGTGCGCGCACGATGGTCGAATCGATCAACACATGCTTGATCTCGGTTTCGTCGGCCACGGCGTGAATCACGCGTTCCCACACACCCTTGCGACGCCACCTGGAGAAACGCATGTACACCGTATGCCATCGGCCGAACGCCTTCGGCAAATCGCGCCACGGGCAGCCGGTCCGGCCGATCCAGAGGACAGCTTCGACAAACCAACGATTGTCGGTCGCCGTTCGCCCTGGATCGCCTTCCTTGCCCGGCAAGACGGATTCGATTCGTGCCCATACTTCATCGCTCAATAACGTTCGAATCATCTTGGCCTGCTCGCGCAAAAGACAAGATGTATAGCGCCAGGATAAGTCTGGGAATGAGGGAAGTACCGCAGTATGGACAGAAACCATTCGCTGGATTCCAGAGGGTTCGACTCCCGCAAAGCCTAACCAGCAGCCGCGAAGCGAGCTTTGCATGCGAGTGCGGTAACGCACTACTTGAAGCGTAAGCAGCAGGTACTGAAGCCGTGTGATTGAGCCTCGATATGTCCAGCGCGAGGTGTCTTCATTCTTACATCGATGGGGACAGCACTGTCTGGTCGCCATGGTGAGACCAGACAGACCAGCCGGGGTCTGAGAGCAGGGCAAAGGTACGGGATGGAATCTCCAGAAACCTGGGAGATCCTGTAGTCGACCAATCCGGGAAGCCGATGGCACGAGGCTATAAACGGGCCGGGCCCTTGCAGGGGCTTGCACGGCAAGAGAGCGAACATGCAAGCGAGGATTGGGGCGGAGGAGCGAATAAATAAGTGACTCCGTATTCGCTACAGGAAGTCTTAGTGCCTTCGTAGTACCGTTGACGCCGGGGAACGCTGTTCGGGCGGACCCGGTCGAGGAAAGGGGGGCACCGTCGTCGTTGTTTACAGAACCGTTCACGGGAAACACGGGAGGTACATTGAAACCCGAAAGCGTGTCAACGAAACAGGAACGGATAGCCATGCTGGCAAGGAACAATCCGGCCATGGCACTCACGTCGGTAAATCAGTACCTCGACTACGAGTGGGTGAAATACGCCTACGACTGGACGCGCAAGGATGGTGCGGTTGGCGTGGATGGCCAGATTGGGGAAGAATATACTGCCAACCCGGAGCAAAATCTTCTCAGCCTGATCAACCGGCTCAAGTCGGGCAGTTACCGGGCACCACCAGTTCGTCGGCATTTCATAGAAAAAGCCGATGGAAGCCTGCGTGGACTTGGTATTCCTTTTTTTGAAGACAAGGTGGCCCAACGTGCCGTTGTGATGCTGATGGAGCCGATCTACGAGCAGGACTTCATGGACTGCTCGTTCGGGTTCCGATCGGGTCGTAGCGCGCATGGAGCACTGGTAGCGATAAGGGAGGCAATTGTGATGCGGGGTGGGCGATGGGTGCTCGACGTGGACGTACGAAAGTATTTCGACAGCATCGACCGGGTCAAACTGAGAGAATTTCTGGCCAGAAGAATCACGGATGGGGTGGTAAGGAAACTGATTGATAAGTGGCTAAAGGCGGGCGTGCTGGATCAGGAGCAACTGTCGTATCCCGAAGCCGGTACACCCCAGGGTGGTGTGATTTCACCAATGCTCAGTAACGTTTACCTGCACTACGTGCTGGACGAATGGTTTGTGGAGGTGGTGCGGCCAAGGCTGCGTGGTCCGGGCAATCTGGTGCGCTTTGCCGATGACTTTGTGATGCTGTTTGCACACAGGGACGATGCAGAGCGTGTTCTGGAGGTGCTTGGCAGGCGAATGGGGAAGTACGGATTGGAACTTCATCCGGACAAGACGCGAATGGTCGATTTCCGGTTCAAGCCAAAGTCAGTGGGCGATGATCGGGAAAAGGCATTAGCGACGACGTTCAAGTTCCTTGGGTTCGTTCATACATGGGTGAAGTCGCGGTTTGACAAACCTGTGGTGCGGCAACTGACCGCGAAAGACCGTGTCGCCCGCGCACACAAGGCATTCAATGAGCAGATACGAGCAATGCGGCATTGGCGGATACGCGAGCAGCACCAGCGGCTCTGCCGAATGCTAAATGGGCATTTCGCCTACTTTGGCATCAGTGGTAACTTTCAGCGACTCTCGACCCTGAAATTCAAGGTGGAGTTTCTCTGGCGCAAGTGGTTATCACGACGGTCGCGTGGCAACTACATCACCTGGAAAGCGTTCAGGGAAATCCTGAACAGGTTTCCACTGCCGAAGGCCCGAATCATTCACCCATATCGCCAGAAAGCAAGTCCGTGAGCGAACCTGGACGATGAAGAACCTAGTGCCTTAATTGGGCTCGCTGGGGTCTGTGAGGGATGCTGGCGGTAACGCCCGTGTCTACTCGGAAACACATTTCATCGAATGTAAACAGCCCCTAGGACAAGCACCTGTGGCGGGTGCTTGAGTCGCAGGACAAGTCGCGCGCGGAGATAATCTATACGGATTTCGTGCAGCAGACAGTGAAGCTTTCGGACGTCGAAATCCGTCGCACCGACCTCCATGTACGCAAAGCGTTTAACGAGCGCGTGATCGCGCTGTCGCAGGAGCATGCGCAGCGGCTGCATGCGGCCCTGAACATCGCCCCACGCGGCAGGAGGGAAGCGCGCAGCGGCACAAGGCTGCGCAGGACCAGACGCGAGCGCTGCAGATCGAGCCGCGTGCCGCGCTGGCGCAATTTCGCGCACACTGCAGCAGGTGCGACAGCTTCAGCGGTAAGCGGAGGCCGGACTGCCTGCGCGACAATGACGGTCTCGCGCCGCGCGCTGGCGCTTCGGCGGGCGTCACACGGGCGGCGCAGATGTCGTGAATATCGCGAAAGAGGAGAGTCCGACCGATCGGAAAGATCGGTCGGACTGGTTTTTAGTCCGCCGCGCGTTCCGCGGTGCCGCCGCAGTAGCGAATCGTGTGCTCGCCTGATCGTGGGTCATTCTGGTTTCTTGAGTGGGCACCAGCCCGCCATTCGCGTGATTGAAGAGGGTTAAGTCCAGCGTTCGTTCTGGTTCATTGGTGATCCGGCCAGTTGACGCTTGCTGAAGCCTAAGCACCTCCGCCGCGGCGCTGAGCGTGCGGAGCCATTGGGGCCGAAGGCTTCGCGTTGGCGGACGTTTTTAGCGGTTGGAGCTATTTGGTCTCGCTGTCGAGGGAGGACCGCCTCCATCCTTACGGGCAAAAGCGGCTCAGGGTAAAGTCTTCGGTGCCGACCTGCGGGCGATCGCCTGTCACCAGGTCGGCGAGCACGGCGCCTGCGGCCGGTCCAATGCCGAAGCCATGGCCTGAGAAGCCCGAACCGAGATAAAAACCCGGTATCCGCTCGACCTTCGAGATAACCGGCAGCGCATCGGGCGTGACGTCGATCATGCCGGCCCAATTGCGTACGATCGACGCATTGGCGAACGACGGAAAGGTCTGCTTCAGGCAATCCATTGCGTCGTTGAGCATTCCGTTGTTCGCCTCAGGATCCAGCACGCGGTACGTTTCGAATGGTGTCGGGCTGTCAAGGCTGAAGCGGCGTGGAATTTTAAGCTCATCGAAAAAGGGGCGTCCAAAACGCAGTCGCAGATACTTGCGCTCGTTGAGCCACGCGCGCAAGAATTTCGTGCTCAGGCGGATACTGTCGGGCGTGAGATCGGCGACCGAGGCGCCGAGTTTCGACACGGTGTACCCGCCGTCGGCGCGTTTGCGGCATGTGAAGTCGCCTCCGTTGATCGCGACGTCCAGTTTCGCGTCGATAGGAGCGGTTTGCAGCACGGACCCATGGACCTTGAGCTGCGGAAACTCAATTGCATGGTTGCCGCAGAAAAGCCGCGACCACGCACCGCCTGCCAGTACCACGTCGGCGCATTTCACGATGCCGTGCTCGGTCACGACACCCGACACGCGACCCGCGGACACGTCGATGCCGCGCACCGCGCAGTGCTCGAAGATGGATGCGCCGTTCGCGCGTGCAAGTTCTGCGATACCGCGTGTGGCCATTGCGGGCTCGGCGACGCCGTCGCTTGGGCTATACAATGCCCCGGCCCACGTGCGGCTCGACTGTGGGAGCATCTTCGCGAGTTCGGCCTTGGCGAGAAGGCCGACGCGGACGCCGCTAGCACCGGCCGCGTCGATCCATTTTTGATGCCCGGCCATCTCCGACTCGTCTTTCGCCAGATACGCGAGTCCCGTCGTCCGGTAGCCCACGTCGATTTGCGATTGGATTGACTGCCACAATTCGTTAGCGAGGATCGACAGTTGAAGTTCCTTAGTGTCACGTCCGATGGAGCGCACCCAGCCCCAGTTACGCGAAGACTGTTCGCAACCGATCGTGCCTTTTTCGAAAACCGCAACGTCGACACCTTTTCGCGCCAGACCGAGCGCGCAACTAATTCCAATGATTCCGCCGCCAATAATTGCGACGGAGACCTGCTTGGGCAATTCAGGTTGCAATGTGATTTCTTGAGTTGGCAGCATATTTGTTCCGGCATATGTCAGTTGACGCGCTTGCGGCTGGCGACTAGCGCCACGAGCGCGAGGGTCGAAATCACGATCAGGTAATACGCCGGCGACATGATGCTGCCTGTGAATTTCACGAGAAGGTTGGTCACGACCGGCGTGAATCCGCCGAACAGCGTCATCGCGATTACGTAGGCGAGCGACGAGCCGGTGGTACGGCAGGACGTCGGAAATAACTGCGAGAGCAACGAGCTGACCGGCGCATAGTAGAAGCTGTAGAACACCAGTGACAGGGTGCACTGGAATGCAATCAGCGTTGCCGGGCTCGGGGCACGCGTGAGCATGTAAAAGAGAGGCAGGATCAGCGCCATGCCACACAGGAGCGCGGCACGCATCACCCGGACGGTGCCGAGTCGGTCCGCTGCGATGCCGCCAATCATCGGGAATACGACGCATACGAGGCCGCTGAGGATCGACGATAGGAAGGCTGAATCCTTGCTGACTCCGAGATTATTGATTGCGAACGTCGGCATGTAGATGTTCATGAAGCTCGCGAGGCCGCCCGCGCCGGAAATGATCGCGCCCATGAGCACACCCGACATGTGCGATTGCGCCGTTTCGCGCAACGGCTTGTGCGGCACCACTTCGCTCGACTGCTCGAACGCGGCCGTCTCGTTCACTTTGCGGCGGATATAGAGGCCGATTGGGCCTATCAGGCAGCCAAAGGCGAATGGCAGACGCCAGCCCCAGGAATCGATCTGTTGCGGCGACAGATAACGATTCGCGCCGTAGGCGAATAGCGACGCCGCCAGTACGGCGAGACCTGACGTCGACCATTGCAAGCTACCAAAAAATCCCCTGCGGTTCGCATCCTGTTCGGTGAGGAAGGAATTGGCCGCTCCGAACTCGCCGCCCGCCGAAAAGCCTTGCAGCAGACGTCCCGCCACTAGAATCACCGGCGCGAGCACGCCGATCTTGTCGTATGTCGGAACGAGGGTAATCGACGCAGTGCCGCACAGCATCAGGAACGCCGTGAGGCTTAGTGTGAATCGCCGACCGTACTTATCTGCGACGACGCCGAGGATAATTGCACCGACCGGCCGGATGAGGAACGAGCTGGCGAAGGTGAGAAGGCTGAGCAACAGCGCCGATTGTTCGTCGCCGGTCGGAAAGAACAGCTTCGACACGGTGATTGCGAACATCGCGTATACGAGCAGGTCGAACCATTCGAAAAACGTGCCGAAGTTGGCGGCGATGACATCGCGGACCGAATTTTTTACGGGCGTCGCGCAGACACCGGCGTCAAGGGTGTTGGTTCTGTTCGGCATTTTATCTCCTGTGCAGTCGGCGCCGGTCGGATTGTTGCCGCCGGAGCCGTTATAGAGACGCGCCATGCGCGCGCCGCGATTTAAAACAACAAGCTTATGCAGGACAAGCGATATGGGGGATCGAATCGTTGCGCGCAGCAGGGCGAGCGGCCCGGTCTTTTAGTACACGGGGGACGTCGGCACAGTGCGGCGCAAGCTGCCGGCCTGCCCCGACGCGGCCGCCTGAACGATGTGTGCGCAATTCAGCGGGCCGCGCACCTGGATCGGCGCGGACCGACGAGTGCCGCCACGCGGCCATGATCGCCGAGATATCTCTTCGAGAGGCGGAGCCTCATTTTTCCGTCTTTCATCATTTCGGCACCTCATTGCGGATTACGCCACCCGACAATGCATGAGCGGCATGAGCAGGATGGTGTGCTGCCGGCGTGAACGACACAATGCCGTCAAAAGAGGTCCGGTATTCGAAATCCGTATAGGGGGTTTTCCCCCATGTGGCTCGGCTCTGCAATTCAGTGGCCTCGCTGAACGAACTTAATGCCAGCCGCGACTATGGCCCGAGCGGGCCTTGACTCGGCGAGCACGCGCCGGATGCCGGTGCGGTGCGGCGCACGGAGCAGGCCCACGGCCGTCGATAGGGCCGGCACCACCGTCGCGCTGCACCTGCCGAAGGCTGGCAATGATGTCGCCCCAACGGCGCGAAGTGCGGCAACGAGACAAGCGCCGCGCACACCGATGACGATGCAGGGTTTTTCGCATGGGCAGCACATCGGGCCAGTTTCAGCCTCGCCTGAACGAAGCAAGGGAATACCCTTATCCACTTTTCAAATAGACGGCCGCCTTTGGCGACATTGTTTATCGGACGGTGAAGCGCGAACATTCACCCATGCCGCCATGTTCCGGGCGGACCAGTCCAAGAATGGGAGCGCATGCAATGACTAAAGACGGAAAAATGAGGCTCGGCCTCTCGATGAGATATCTCGGCTATCACGTTGCCGCCTGGAGGCATCCGGATGTGCCGGCGGACGGAGCGCTGAGCTTTGCACATTTCCTGAACACGGCCCGCAAGGCGGAAGCGGCGCATCTCGACATGGTTTTCTTTGCTGACGGTCTTGGGATCCGCGCCAATGACAATCCGAAAGGATCTCTTGCGCGTGACATGCGGAATGCAGAGTTGGAACCGATCACGCTTCTCGCCGCACTGGGTGCGACGACGTCAAACATCGGGTTAGTGGCAACTGCCTCAACCACCTACAACGAACCGTTTCACGTCGCACGGAAATACGCTTCGATCGATCACATCAGCGGCGGCCGCGCCGGATGGAATGTCGTCACTTCGTGGTCAGATGAGGAAGCTCAAAACTTCAACAGGAACGAGAACCTTGCCTATGAAGAGCGGTACGAACGAGCCGACGAATTCGTCGACGTGGTCAGATCACTTTGGCGGAGTTGGGAGGAGGACGCATTCGTTCGAGACAAGGAAAGCGGACTTTTCTATCAGGAAGACAAGTTGCACGTGCCGAACCACAAGGGCAAGCATTTCCAGGTACGCGGCCCGTTGAATTCCGCGCGTACTCCGCAAGGAGAGCCGATCATCGTGCAGGCCGGAGCTTCCGAGGCCGGACGTGAGCTTGCCGCCAGATGCGCGGATGTGGTTTATAGCAATTCGCATGATCTGAAACATGCGCAAGATTACTACGGCGATCTGAAGGGGCGGCTCGCGAAGTATGGTCGCGAGCCAGGCGAGTTGTTGATCATGCCGGGCATTACACCGTTCGTCGGTAGAAGCAGGCAGGAGGCACAAGACAAGTTCGATCAGCTTCAGGAGCTTATCCACCCGCTGAGCGGCCTGGCCTCGCTCTATAACGCGCTCGGCGACCTATCCGGCCATCCGCTCGACGGGCCGGTGCCAGACATCGGTGGGCAGAAACTCAGGAGCATTGCATCAAACCTGTTGGAGATGGCTCGTGCCGAGAACCTCTCAATTAGACAACTCTATCAGCGCGTCGCATCGACTTTCTGGGTACGCCTGGTGATCGGAACCGCCAGCGACATCGTTGATGAAATGGAAGAGTGGTTCAAGAATGATGGCGCAGACGGCTTCAATTTTTGCCCGGCCATTCTTCCGGGCGGTATGGACGACGTTAGCGATTTCATCATCCCGGAACTGCGCCGCCGCGGGTTGTTCAGGGACCGATATGAAGGACGAACTCTGCGCGAGAACCTTGGCCTCAAACCTAGTATCTACAAGCGTGGGTGATCCGTCATAGTCTAGTCAGGTGACCGAAATGCAAACCATCGATTCCAAAGCTAACTTCCAGCAGGCGATGTCGTTGTTCGCTGCCGGTGTTACAGTTATTACCGCAATGCACGACGCAAAGCCGGTCGGCCTCATCGCGACATCGGTATGCAGTCTCTCCGACGACCCACCGTCGGTCATCGTCTGCGTGAACAAGTGCGCTTCGTCCCACGATGCAATCCTGGGCGCAGGTAGTTTTGCCGTGAATCTTCTTTCGACAGCGCACTGCGGGCTCGTTGATACATTTCGTAAGTTTAAAGGGAAAGACCGTTTTGCCGGCAACAAATGGTCATCTCTTGCGACCGGTGCACCGATCCTGCCTGATGCTACCGTCGCATTGGACTGCGAAATCAGCGATCGGCATGACGGATTCACTCACTCCATCATCGTTGGCGTAATCAGAGAGATTGCGTTCAATGAGACTGTCGATGCGGGATGCCTTCTGTGGCACGAACGTGGTTTTGCACGAAGCGCACCTCTAAGTATTTGACCGGCAGACGCTGGTGCGGTCATGTCACTGAGCATGCGTCCAGCATGATCGCAGATAAAACTGCAGATTTTTGGTCTAACGGACTGATATGGATGTCTTGATGCGAGGCGTCTTGATTGCCCGTTCAACTTGGCCGGTCGGTGTAATCGTTCGTCTTAAGCGCATCTTGATTGGGCGGCATCGACTTGGAAGGGCCAGCAATGCTCGATCATGCGAATACCATGGCCGACACGCTCTTGCGATGTCGGTCCGAACCATAGATGATGGTTGCTGAAAAGGGACAATTACTTGGGAAATCATGAACATCCGGCAACTTGACGCGTTCCGCACGACGATGATGGTGGGCACTGTAAATGGCGCAGCGGACTTACTGGGGCTGTCTCAGCCATCGGTGAGTCGCTTGATCACCGAGCTCGAAAAGGAGCTCGGCGTGACATTGTTTAACCGCGCTGCTGGCAGGCTCGTGCCGACGCCTGAAGGCAGGATGATCCACGAGCAAGTAGAGAACACATTCCGTGCGTATCAAAAGATCGGAGAACTTGCCGCTGATGTGAGGAAACTTCGCGTAGGTAGCATTTCGATCGCATGCATGCCTGCCCTCGGAATAACTTTTTTGCCGGCAGTCATAGCCCGGTTTTGCGAAGCTCACCCAGACGTTGATATCTCACTGGATGTTCAAAGCTCCACGAAGGTGGAAGACTGGATTGCCACGGAAAGAATCGATCTTGGTCTTGCAGAAGTACCTTACGACCGCGAGGATCTTTCGGTAGACGAATTCTGCAACGTTCCCTATTACGCGGTTATGAAGAAGGGGCACAATCTCGGTAAAAAGTCGGAGCTTTCACCTGAGGATTTCGAAGGTTGCACGTTTATCTCAACCACGGCGCACTATCAAGCCCGGCCGCATGTTGATCGTCTATTCGAATCGCGAGACGTAAGCCGTGTTATGCGTATCGATACGTCGTTCTCCCACTCGACATGCGAGTTGGCCGCACTAGGAATGGGTGTCGGTTTTATCGATCCTTTCAGTGTTCACGGATACCTTGACCGGGTCGATGTTCGACTCGTGGACCCGTGTATCACCTTCAGGGTTGGGCTGCTATATCCGAGGTGTCGCCCGTTGTCGAAAGTGGGGCGAACATTTGTTTCGTTTATGAAGGAGCATCGTGATCGATGGTTCGCTGAAGTCGCAGCAGCTTGCAAACTCCATGGATGACGCTGCCCAGACGCTTTTAATCCGGCAGTCGCGTAGACGGCCTAGATTGATCGCCTGAATTAGGTCCAGAATTGGCCGGAAATGGAGTAACTCTAGGAAAGTCCATCTCACATAATCCTCTGTTTTTGGTCTTGAATAGACTGTTATCAAATTCCGACTATGGCTATCCAAACAATTCGTACACCTCCTTATCCAATTGATGCGCAGTTCGTCGAGCGCTGGTCTCCTCGCGCTTTCACGTTAGATCCTATCGATGAGCGGACGCTTCTCACTATTCTCGAAGCTGCCCGTTGGGGTCCGTCGTCTCACAATGCGCAACCGTGGCGGTTCATGTACGCCCGCCGGGACACAGAATCCTGGGAAATGTTCCTGTCCTTTCTGAGCGACTTCAATCGCTCATGGGCCACCCGCGCAGCAGCAATCATTGTGGTCGCGTCAATGCGTACATTTCGGATGCCTGGTAAGGACGAAGAAGTACCTTTACTTACGCATTCGTTCGACGCAGGAGCGGCCTGGGCGTTCCTTGCGCTGCAAGCGAGCCTCTCGGGCTGGGGCGCTCATGCCCTTGCTGGGATCAACAGCGAAAAAATCCGCAGTGATCTGGATATTCCCGACAACTTCGCAGTGGAAGCGTGCGTAGCCTTGGGCCAAGCGGGGGATGCAACGTTGCTTCCGGATTCGCTCCGGGCAAGGGAAATGCCTAGTGACCGCAAACCACTGAGTGACATTGCGGCGGAAGGCCGCTTCATCGGCGGGTCTTAAGTGTTCTGGAGTGGCTATTTTAACTCTCCGCGCGGGTACGGCGCGAAATCGCGTCGGACGCGTGAGATCCCAACAGTGACCGGGGTGTTGACGAAGTAGAGCACAGCACATTGGAGTCCTGGCACCGGGTCGTCGCTGGTCGGCCGATACGAGCAGGGGATCGATGAGGCGCGCAATATGTTTTCTATCACGGAGTAATCATGGAACTATTCACGTTCAACAAGGTAGGCAAGGTCGACCCGACGCAGCTTCAGCAGAATTCAAGCCACCCAGCCGACGAGATGCTGGTAGCCGGCAAGCCGAAAAGGACCAGCAAGCCCTTGGTGGACTTTGAGCCGTGGCGTCCGGGCGTCGGCTTCTGGGAGGCGGAAGTTGGAGCTTGGAACTTCGTATATCCATCAAACCGAAACGAGATCTTTCACGTTCTGGAGGGCACCTTTTCGATCGAGAGCGAAACTACTCCACGAATCGAGTTCACGAAAGGCGATACCGGTATTATCCCTTCCGGCTTCTCGGGAACCCTCAGGGTGTATGAGGCCGTGCGAAAAATGTACGTTCTTCTAGCCTAAAGGGTGTTGAAAGCGCGAGAAAATATACATTGTTTGGACATTCCTCAAGAAGCGAGATTCATTGTCAGGCCATATGCGATGCTGGGCCGAGATCGCTGTTTCACTGATTGAAAGCATGATCCGGCTTCCTCATGAAAGAGTTCGATCACTCGTTATCTGCCGAAGAGATCTCGCCCATGTATACATTTGCGCAGAGTATCTCGGGATGGCAGCTTCTTGTTCGGACGCGGCGACGTATTTGAAGACTGAATCCAGCGAATCGGTAAGAGTGATGGTTGCCCTGTAACTCTGAAGAAGGGATAAGGCTGATTTGTCAGTCGGACCCGCCAGAAAGTCTTACCCGCCAATGGCCGGCTTAACGTCAATTTGATCTGAAAAGACAGAAGGTAGTTAAATGACCTATCCAAATACCAGGCTGTTTATCAACGGAACTTGGTGCGATGGACGCAATGGGACAACCATCAATGTAACTAGCCCTTCGACTGGTGAGAACATTGGGGTAGTCGCCCGCGCGACGAGGGAAGATCTTGCCCGGGCGGCTTGCGCTGCGGAGGCAGGCTTCGCCGAGTGGCGCAAAGTGCCAGCGATCGACAGGGCCAAAGTGATGAGGCGCGCGGCAACGCTTCTCCGGGAGCGTGCTGAAACGATTGCCCGTCTCCTAACACAAGAGCAGGGGAAACCTCTTGCTGAGGCGCGGTCGGAAGTCCTTTCGGCGTCGGAAATCATTGAGTGGTTTGCTGATGAAGGGCTGCGAATTTACGGAAGGGTCGTCCCGTCGCGCCACCATCAGGTGCAGCAAATTGTGCTAAAGGAACCGGTGGGCCCGGTGGCAGCATTCACGCCCTGGAATTTTCCGGTCAATCAAATTGTTCGCAAACTGTCGGCGGCGCTTACGACGGGTTGCTCTTTCATTGTGAAAGCGCCGGAAGAGACGCCCGCCTCTCCGGCGGCGCTGATCAGCGCGTTCGCAGACGCTGGAGTTCCCCCAGGCGTTTTGGGCCTCGTCTTCGGAGATCCCGCAGAGGTCTCCAGCATTCTTATTTCTCATGCAGCAGTCCGGAAAGTTACGTTTACCGGATCAACGGCTATCGGCAAGCAACTAGCAGGTCTAGCTGGTTGTCACATGAAACGGGCAACGATGGAACTCGGCGGTCATGCGCCAGTTATCGTTGCTGCGGACGCCAATGTTGAGGAAGTTGCGCGAATAATAAGCGCTGCGAAGTTTCGAAACGCTGGACAAGTCTGCGTTTCTCCAACTCGGTTTCTCGTGCATAATAGTTTGCGTAGAAAGTTTGAAGCGGCGATGGTGGAATATGCCGAGAATTTAAAAGTAGGCGATGGCCTTGATGAAAGCACGTCACTCGGTCCATTGGCCAATGAGCGGCGATTAGCGGCTATGAAGGATCTAGTGAGCAACGCACGCGACCTTGGAGCCAGGATAGCAACAGGAGGCCACCAGATCGGCGACCGGGGCAATTTTTTTGCCCCAACTGTGCTGACCGACGTGCCATTGGCCGCGACTATTTTTAATGACGAGCCTTTCGGCCCTGTTGCCGCCGTACGAGGATTTGACCATCTCGACGACGCAATCTCGGAAGCGAATAGGCTCCCGTATGGACTGGCTGGATATGCATTCACAAGCTGTGTGAAGAGCGTACATAAGCTGTCGCAGAGCTTGAACGTTGGAATGCTGTGGATTAACCAGGCGGCGACACCGTGGCCCGAAATGCCATTCGGCGGCGTAAGGGATTCTGGTTACGGATCAGAAGGGGGATCTGAGGCATTGGAACCGTATCTGGTTACTAAAGCCGTCTCGGTTAAATGCTGACCGCCGGTTTGCTTAGCTAGTCTCCGCCGCTTGGCGCGCTAGCGGCCGACCAATATTGGATGTCGTCAATTTTCGCAGTTTGTTCCTGACGCGCGTCAGGTAGCTAATCTACTTTGCGTAGGTATACGAAATTCTTGACACATATAAATGAGCAAAGCCCTGTGCGAAAAAACAGGCTGTCAGACGTCCACACCGCTCAGGGCGGTGACCAAAAGAGAGGTGATTTATGCGCAATCAGAACGTAGACCGGATGTTGACTAATACTCTTGGCGAAGAAAGGACTCGATTTATTTTTTCGACGCTCAATTTCCCGGCGATCCTCGATGACTTCGAAGAAGGCTCCGTCACACGCGCCGAGCTGGCTCAGGCGATGAACATGGCGCTCTTCGACGATCTGTTGCAACGCTCGCGAAACGGCCGGATCTACACGAACGATGCAATCGGGAACGGCGGCTCCGTATTCTTCGATCACGGCGCGTTACGCACCGTACGTTGGCCGCACAATGGCGCGCTACCGCCCGGCGAGGCGGCTTTTACCCGTATTCTTCGTCCACTCGGGTTCAAGCTCAATGGCCGTTATCCGCTCGACAAACTGGGCATGACGGGCCGTGCTTATGCGCACGAAGATGCACCCGACGAGATCGCCCAGTTCTTCGTGAGCGAACTGCATCCGGAGCGCTTCTCGACGGCGTTTCAGGAGGCGGTGACGAACGTTGTCGGGTCGTCGAAAGATCCGCTCACGCCCCTTGCTGTCTCGCTGCTTTCAGAACTGGAGCGCGACGGCTCGCTGGCCATCGAAGCCGCTGAGAACTTGCTGCCTGTAATCGTCGGTGCGTTCGCGCGTCAGCACGATATCCCGCACGAGACTGACTACGACGCGCTTCTGCTCGAATCGCCGGAAATGGCGTGGATCGCGACCGAGGGGAACGGGTTCAATCATGCGACGGATCGTGTCGAGGACGTGTTCGGGCTTTCCGACAACGAGAAGGCCAAAGGCCGCCCGATGAAATCCGAGGTCGAACGTTCGCGTTCCGGGCGCGTGTTTCAGACCGCTTATCGTGCTGATACGGTGCGCCGCTCGTTCCGTTCGTCCGATGGCAAGGAGGTGAGCCGGGATGTGCCAGGGTCGTTCTACGAGTTCATCACACGGAAGCGCACGTTCGATCAGGCAACCCGTCGCTGGCAGACCGATCTGCGTTTCGATGCGGGCAACGCGACCGGAATCTTCAAGATGACATCGAAAGCGGCGAAGTAACGTGAAATCAGCCACACCTTTCCAGGCGAGCGAGCGCCTTTTGCGAAACCTAGAAACCGACCTGCGTGCGAAGGTGCGTGGCGAAGTGCGTTTCGATGCAGGCTCCAAAGCGCTGTATTCATCCGATGCATCGAACTATCGTCAGATACCGCTCGGCGTTGTCGTGCCCGCCGATGTCGACGACCTTGTAGCAGCGCTCGACGTGTGTCGTCACAGCGATGTACCGTTCCTGACGCGCGGCGGCGGCACGTCGCAGAACGGGCAGTGTGTGAACGTGGCAGTGGTGGCGGACGCGAGCAAGTATGTGAACCGCGTGGTGTCGGTGGATGCGCAGACGCGCACGGCCATCGTCGAGCCGGGCGCGATCTGTGACATGCTGCGCGACGCCGCCGAAGCGCACGGCCTCACCTTCGCCCCCGACCCGGCCACGCACAGCCGTTGCACGCTCGGTGGCATGATCGCCAACAACTCATGCGGCGCGCATTCGGTGATGGCAGGCAAGACCGTCGAAAACGTTGAGGCGCTCGAGATCGCGACTTACGATGGCGCGCGCTTCTGGGTCGGCCCGACGAGCGACGCGGAACTCGACGCCATTATGGGCGAAGGCGGAAGGCGCGGTGAGATTTATCGGAGGCTACGTGATTTGCGCGACCGCTACGCACGTCACATCCGCGACGAGTTTCCACAAATCAAACGACGCGTCTCCGGTTTTAATCTCGACCAGTTGCTCCCGGAGAACGGCTTCAACGTGGCGCGCGCGCTCGTCGGCACGGAAGGCACGTGCGCGGTGACGCTTCGGGCCAAGGTTCGACTGGTGCATAGCCCGGCATGTCGCGTGCTGTTGGTGCTCGGCTTCAAGGACATTTACACAGCGGCGGATGCGGTACCGCATTTCAATCGCTTTTCACCCCTCGCAATCGAAGGGCTCGATCGCGGCATCATTCGTGGTCTGGAGGTGCGCGGACTGAAATCGGAAGAGATCGCGCTGCTGCCCGAAGGCGACGCTTGGGTCGTGCTCGAATTCGGCGCCGACACGGTTCACGACGCGCTTTCGCAAGCGCGGGAAGCGGATGGGTACTTCAAGACGGGCCTGGGTGGTGAGAACGTCACGAGTTTCGTCGTCGAGGAGAAGGTGAAGCAGCAGAAGATTTGGTCGATACGTGAGACGGGTGCATCCGCTGTTTCGCTGTCGATCGATCCGGCTACGCCAGACCCGATCGTCGGGTGGGAAGATGCTGCCGTCGACCCAATGCGTCTCGGCGATTATCTGCGTCAGTTCCAGACGCTGGTCGACCGCTACGGCTACGAGACGTGCCTTTACGGACACTTCGGCGACGGCTGCGTGCATGCGCGCATCACGTTCGATATTCGAACGCCGGAAGGCGTGCTCAGGTGGCGCGAATTCTTGCGCGATTCGGCGCAACTTGTTGTCGACTACGGCGGGTCACTGTCCGGCGAACATGGCGATGGACAAGCGAAGGCCGAGTTCCTTCCGATTATGTACGGGCCCGAAGTCATGCGGGCAATGGAGGAGTTCAAGGCCATCTGGGATCCTGCGAACCGGCTGAATCCAGGTAAGGTCGTGAACGCGTACCGCGCGGATGAGAATCTGCGCATGGGACCGTCGTACAAGCCCGTGAAGCTCACGACGAAACTGACGTTTGCCAGCCGCGAAGGCGATGGCTTGCAGCGCGCGGTGGAGCGTTGCATCGGCATGGGGAAGTGCCGTGCTCTTGATGGCGGCACCATGTGTCCGAGTTTTCGCGCGACGCGCGAAGAAAAGTATTCGACCCGTGGCCGCGCGCATCTGCTCTGGGAAATGCTGCAAGGAGAAGTTATCACCGACGGATGGAACAGCCGCGAGGTGAAGGAAGCGCTAGATGGCTGTCTCGCGTGCAAGGGCTGCAAGTCTGACTGTCCGACGCATACCGACATGGCGTCGTACAAGGCCGAGTTCTTGTCTCACTACTACCAGCGTCATCGCCGGCCCAGGCAGGCGATGTTCATGGGCAGGATCGGGCAATGGGCGCCGCTGGCGAGTCGTTTTCCGTGGCTCACGAATCTTATGACGTCGTCGCGTTTCATCGCGCCTATCAGCAAGTGGGTCGCGGGCGTCGCGCCGCAGCGCGATCTGCCGCTTTTCGCGTCGAAACCGTTCAGACAACTTGCGGATGGTCATCGCGTACGCGACAGGCATCCGAATGCGAGGCAGACGGGCAAGGTCATTCTGTGGGTTGATACCTTCAACGATCATTTCTCGCCTCAAATTGCAAGCGCCGCATTCGACGTCCTGACACTGCTCGGATACGACGTGGTGTTGCCTCACAAGCGTCTGTGTTGCGGGCGTCCGCTGTATGACTACGGGCTCATTGACCAGGCGAAGGCCTTGTTGCGACGCGCGGTCGACGACCTATCGGAAGACATCCTTCTCGGCGTTCCGGTCGTCGGGCTTGAGCCGGGTTGTCTGTCCGTGTTCAAGGACGAATTACTCAAGCAGTTGCCGCAGGATGACATTGCGCGAAAGCTCTCGGCGCAAACGCATCTCTTGTCGGACTTCCTCGCCGAAACGGATTTTCAGTGGCCAACGCTCGATGCCGATGTCATCGTGCACGGGCATTGTCATCAGAAATCGCTGTTCGGCATGCATGGCGAAACCGCGCTGCTCGACAAACTCGGTGTGCGCTGGAAGCTGCTCGATACAGGATGCTGCGGCATGGCTGGATCGTTCGGTTTCAACAACGAGCACTATGATCTGTCGATGAAAGTAGCGGAAGACAAGCTGCTGCCGCTCTTGCGCGCCGCGCCGCCGGATGCATTGATCATGACCAACGGCTTCAGTTGCCGTGAGCAGATCGAACAAGGTGTGAAGCGACCGGTCCTGCATATCGCCGAGCTCGCGCTTCGTGCGCTCAGGAGTGGGCATGGCGGCCGTCCGGTTTCTCGGGCCAGTATAGCGGGCAACCTGACTTCAGCTTCAGATAGTGCATCTTTTCGCCCAATGCAGAGAGATCAGGCCTGAGTTGCGCTCAGCACTCCTTGATTCGGTGGCCGTGTGGAAAAGATGTGAGCGCAACTGGCCTGGTGGACCGAATGCCTGTCTGCGAGGGATTTTGGAGCAGACGGGGGCGGAGCCCGCCTGCACATCGTCGTGGGCGGAGGTTTTGGTATGGCTGTTTTCGTGTGATCAGACACCGGTCTTGACGAGGCGGCGCGTGGGCGACCGCAGACATCAATGTCTTGCACACCCCCAGACTGCGGCCATTGGCGCCCCTTTCCACGTGGGGTAGCGAGTACTCGGAGGACCTGAGGTGCGATCTTCAAGGTCGCCGTACCGTAACCTTCATCAAGGATGAGAAAATTATGACGAGTGTGGGAATGTCGTTGAGGAGTATGGTCGAGGATTGGTTGGCGCCCGACCCGAACAGAGGGTTTCGGGTCAGCCACTACGGACGATCCAGCAGGGGGCGATATGTGTGCGTCGTCGCAGACAATGGAAGCGGGTCGAAGGCGATGTTCTTTTTTCGACACCGAAACGGAAAATGGTGCATCTTCCCACCCGATCCAGAGAGACCTGCCATGCGCATCGCTGAAGTTTCGTATGCCCGAGACTGACGGTGAAACTAAACGTTAGGCCGGACGCTCGGAGCATGCTGGGCGCCACCGACGATGCGCCAGGGACTTTCTTCGTGTGCTGTGGGTGAGCGTCGTTGATGGCGATCAGTTTTTCCACGTCTTGATTCGTGGTTGCGTGGCCGGTTCGCTCCGATCATCGAACACGTGCCGGCCGGGAACCGGTGAATGCGTGTTCCGCGCCACGCGTGGCTACGCGGCGTGCAGCGAAGGGTACTGTGGACGTTTAGCATACCGAGGTTGATTATGGCATCCAAAAATCCTGCTCACGAGCTGCTCAGAGCCGCACCGATCCGGCCTGCCGGGCAGGAGGGCGATGATAGTAAGTGCGACGCGGGGAACGAGAGTTTCGATGATCAGCGACAGACGGAAGATCGTCCACGTCCTTACCAGTGGTCGACGTCCACTCGAACCGACGCGCTGGCGGAGCCTGCCGGATCGGTCGGGGAGCTCTGCGTCGTCGCAACGATCGCAAATCTGCGCGAGATCGAGCAGGTGTATGGCGAGACGACTGCGCTTGCCGTGCGGCATGCCGTCTATGAGCGGGCCCGGGCGCTCTCACGATCAGGGAGGGCTACCGTTGCAACGACCGGTGCGCATATCGTTTTTATCTTCGACCTGTCCTGCCTGTCCTACAAGGGCAACGCATCGGAGGAGTTATGCGGGCCCATCGTCGAGCACCGGATAGTCAAGGTACTTGGCGCGCACGCCGTGCCACTGGGAGACGCGGCCATCATGCCTGTCGTACGCGCGTCAGCGATGCGCTCCGGGTATCAACCATTTCAGGATTTCATCGATGCGGCAAACCTGGCAACTGCGGGCCATCACTGGTGTGAGCGGTACAGGGCCGATATGGTGGTGGCTGCTGCCGTCTTCGCGGCACTGGAAGAGAAAAGGCTCGATTTCGATCGGGAACCCGTCTGCGCCGCCGGCGATTCGCAAGATGTAACATACTACGAGGTACTGCTTTGCGAGATAAGGAACGGCCAGCGCATCCGTATCGGTGGTCTCGTGGGGGCCGTTGAGCGCCTGGGAATGGTGAGGCGGCTCGACGAATGGGTCGTCGACTCGACGATTGCCGCATTGCGCCGCAATCCTGCGCTGCGACTCGGCTGTAATGTGTCCGCGCATAGCGCCACACTCGATGCGTGGTGGACACCCATCGCCTCCCAGTTGCATGCTGACAGACGCCTTGCTTCGAGGCTGACGATCGAGATTACGGAAACAGTCGCAATGACTTCGACGACAGAGGCACGGAACTTCGTCAGGACGTTCCAGGCGCTGGGCTGCCAGATCGCACTGGATGACCTGGGGAAAGGTTACAACAATCTGATCGCCCTGATCGGGCTTGGCGTCGATATCGTCAAGATCGATCTGCGTTGCCTCCGACAGGAAGGCGGCACCCGAAGTCCCCTGGGTCTGCGTCCGCTTATCCAGTTCGCGAAGGCTTACGCGGCGAGCGTCATCGTCGAAGGCATCGAGACTGAGGACGACGCGCAACAGGCGCGGGAGTGCGGGGCGACCTGCCTTCAGGGCTATCTCTATTCAGGTCCTTCGCCAAACGTTGGTGCGGAACGTGGATGAAAGGGTTTTCATGAAAGTGGGCGCGATGTTGAATATGGTTGAGCTGGAGACATTTGCCGCAGTGGTCGAACATCGCAGTTTCACACAGGCGGCGGTCGCGCTGAACATCTCCTCTGCTGCGGCGACGCGCCGCGTCAAGCGGCTCGAACAGGCGATCGGGGCGCTGCTCCTGGTCCGCGAGCCTACCGTGATGCCGACGAAAGCGGGCGAAGACGTGTTTCGTCATTTCATGACGGTCCGGCTTCAGGAGGATGATCTGCTCCGGCGTGTCACGCCGGGGAGGGCGTCGACAACAGCGCTGGCCCTTGCCGTCAACGCCGATTCGCTTGCCACCTGGTTTGAACCGGTCACGCGCGAACTGGCGCAACACCATGTGGCGCTCGAGATCGTCGTGGACGATCAGGACCATACGCTCGAGGCACTGGCGCGCGGCGACGTCAAAGGCTTTCTGTCCACGCAACCGGAACCGGTGGTCGATCGTTTCGTGGCGGAACCGGTCGGACAGATGCGCTACCAGTGTGTCGCCACACCGGAATTCGCCCGCGAACATTTCGCCGGTGGCCTGACCTTGCCGGGCGTGCTCGAGGCCACCGCCATCCTGTTTGACCGGAAGGATGCCCTGCACGATGTGTTTTTCGGGTTGCATTTCGGGGTGACGGTCGGCCGGTACCCCAGACACTATTTTCCTTCGCCGGCGGCATTGCTCAATGCGATCCTGGACGACCTCGGTTACGGGCTGGTCCCCGCCATGCAGGCCGGGCCGCTGATCAGTGGTGGCAGACTGGTTGCGCTCGCCCCCGGGCACGACTTGATGATCGATCTTTACTGGCATCACTGGGAGCAGGAGCCCGAGCCGCTCGCGACGATCAGTGAACTGGTCATGGAAGCGGCGCGGCGGAGCCTGGTTCAGCCGGTCCCGGGGCGAGAGTGCGCCACTTGACGGAGCGTTGCCACTCGCCGACGCGATGCTTTGCGTCGACCCTTCCGATCGCCGTTATGACGTCGCTCATCGTCGCCGGCGCTTTTTATGGACGAGCGTCATCGTCAAAGGCATCGAGACTAAAGGGCGGCGCGCAATAGGCGCGAGAAAGCGGCGCGACGCGCCTTCAAGGTTATCTCTATTCATCTACATCAAACGTTGTTGCGACTATAATGAAACGGGCTTCACCTTCCGGGGTTTCGGCACGCGTGTTGCCGCCGAGCGACTATTGATGGAATCGGCGGCTGAAGTATCCATACGCGCGTGGACTGGTACCAGGCTATAAAGATGGATTGCCGGAGGATTTGCGTCAGGCACGGCCGGAAGATCGCTGATTCGTTTTCGCCACAGACCCGGCGCGTCGAAGGTGATCAAGGGAAGTCCCGCCGATCGTGCGACATCCGGGCGGAATCTTCCTTCGTCGAGCCGAATCAATGAGGAAAGACTAAAAGACCATCGCCTCTACTTCGACCGATCTGTACATCATGAGCCTCACCCGCTCAGCCCAATTCATCGGTCACGAACCGCATGCATATCTGAAAGACATCCTGGCACGCTTGCCGATCCACACGGCGAGCGACATCGCCGCATTGCTGCGACATAACTGGCAGCCTCTCACAACTGTCGCCTAACTCGCCGCACTCGTCAAGGTGAGGTCGCCATGCGCTTGCTCGACCGCATACGGACGGCCAATGGCGCAAACGAGACCCATACTCAGCCGTCTGACGCTTGCTGCAAGCAGAGTCATGTCAGGAAAAACGACGCCGCGCTCGCGTTGAAGATGCCGCGCGCGACGGAAGAAAGCGAATGACATTGACCGGTGGACTTTCGCGGCGTGCGTTGTGATTATTGACCTTTCCATAAATCATGACATCACCACAAGGTTGCCTGAATCCAGCACGCGGCAATGATCGAAGGTCGGTGCTGCGCGCTTTTCAGCTTGTTGCGGGCGACGGTATGCAACTCGTCGACGTTGTCGGGGCAGAAGTTCGCAATCGCGTGACGTTTGAGCCATGCCCACAGATATTCGACGGGATTGAGTTCTGGACAGTACGGCGGCAGGAAGGTGATCTGAATGTGGCCCTCGAGAGAGTCCAGGTATTGCCGGACAATCGCCGCGTGGTGGGGCCTGGCACCGTCCCAGATGATCAGCAGCGGCTGCTTCAGATGCGCTTTGAGCGCCTTGAGAAACTCGACCACCTGTTCCTTCTGTAACCGTCCGACCGCGACCGTTCTCGACAGCATGTTGATATCGAACAGTTGAAGGCGGCGTGTTGAGTCAGGCGATGCCGTGCTGAAGCTGATCGGCAACGACCCATGGCAACAATTCGTCGACGCGATTGACGGGATGCTCGGCGATGCGAGCGATGACGTGGCGCAGGTAGACCTCGGGATCAAGGCCATTCAGTTTGGCGGTACCGACCAGGGTGTAGATTGCGGCCCCGCGTTCGCCGCCGCTGTCGGAACCGAAGTGCAGGAAGTTTTTCCGGCCGAGAGCGACGGCACGTAAAGCGCGTTCGGCTGCGTTGTTGTCGATTTCCACGGCGCCGTCATCGACGTACAGCGTGAGCGCCGCCCACTGATTCAGCGCGTAGTTGATGGCTTTGGCGGTATCGCCTTTCTGCGACACCGTACCCAATGTCGAGCGCAGCCAGATCTCGAACGCATCGAGTAGCGGACGCGCCTGCTCTTGCCTGACACGTCTTCGTTCGTCTGGTGGCTTGCCGCGAATCGCGGCCTCAATTGCGTACAGTTCACCGATCCGGCGCAACGCTTCAGTATTGACCTCGTTCCTGCGTGCGACGAACAGATCGTGGAATTTGCGGCGCGCGTGGGCCATGCATGCAGCCTCCCGCACATCACCACCTTCGTAGATCGCGTTGTACCCCGCGAACGCATCGGCCTGCAACGTACCCCTGAAGTCCTTAAGATGGGCCTGTGGATATTCACCAGCCCGCGTGGGACTGTATGCGAACCAGACCGCCGGCGCCTCCGTCGAACCAGCTGGCCGGTCATCACGAACATACGTCCAGAGCCGGGCGGTACGGGTCTTGCCGTTCCCCGGTTCTAGCACAGGTACTGGAGTGTCATCCGCGTGGATCTTGGAGGCGGGCATCACGTACCGGCGAACGACCTCTACGAGTGGCCGGAGCAACGCACTGCACTGGCCGACCCAGTCCGCGAGTGTCGAACGGCTGAGCTGCACGCCGTCGCGCGCATAAATCACTGACTGTCGATACAGGGGAAGGTGGTCACAGAATTTGGCGACCAGGACATGCGCGAGCAACCCCGGACCCGGCATGCCGCGATCGATTGGCCGGCTGGGCGCGGCGCCCTGCACGATGCAGTCACAACAGGTACAAGCCTTCTTGAGTCGCCGGTGACGAATCACTCGCCAATGCCCCGGTACATAGTCGAGTTGCTCGGAAACGTCCTCGCCGAGGTCGCCAAGCGCGCCGCCGCATTGCGGACAGCACGCGTCGTCGGGCTGATGAACAATGTCTTCGCGCGGCAGATGTTCCGGAAGTGGTTTGCGTCCCGTCGGCTTGCCGGCTTCTGGGCGGGGCCTTGTCGGTGCGTCGACCGTCGCCGCGCCATCGTCGGCCTGCAGATCTTCGAGACGCAATTCCAGTTGCTCGATCTGGCGATCAATCTTCTCCGACTTGCGCCCGAACTGCATGCGCTGGAGCTTCGCGATCCACAGCTTCAGGTGCTCGATCTCGAGCGCCCGGTCGGAGAGTGTCTTCTGGAGCGTCGTTACAGTGTCGCGCAGATCCGCGAGCTCGCCTTCGCGCTCACGTAACGCCGCCTCACGCGCGAGCAAACGAGCCTTCAAGGCCTCGATATCGTCCGGAAGCGTAGCGTCGCTGGATGCCATGAAGGCAGTTTACGCGCGTGCATTGCGCTACGCCCGCGTTGTCACATACGTTTACAAAGCACTGCAGGGGCGGGCTGCATCGACGGGTTGTCGCCAGTCAAATCCTTCGAGCAGAAGGCCGAGTTGAGCGCTGGTCAACGAAACAACACCGCCGTCAGCACGAGGCCACGCAAAGCGCCCACGCTCCAGGCGTTTGGCGAACAGGCATAGGCCGCCGTCGCGCCAGTACAGGCACTTGATGAGGTCGCCACGTTTGCCCCTGAACACGAAGATGTGGCCAGAGAATGGATCCTTCGCCAGCACGGTCTGCACCTTCGCGGCCAGGCCGTCGAAGCCGCAGCGCATATCCGTAAATCCGGCGGCAACCCAGATGCGCGTGTTTGCCAGCGGACCAATCATCGGATCAGGCACTGGATCACCACGCGCAGCGTGTCGGGATCGACGCTCCCTTCAACGTGTACCTCGCCCCGTGGCAACTGGATTCGGATCGTGCCGGGCGCCTGTGCCGCAGGCGTCGATGCATCCGGTTCGGCCGCGCCGCTGTCGCTGGCCTCATTCACGGTGACCGGCAGCAAGGCGCATTCGCGACCGTTCACGCCAAGGCGTCCATCCAGATACTGCTTGCGCCAGTCGAACAGCTGATTCGCGTTCACTTCGTGACTGCGTGCAATCTCCGCCACCGAACGTCCACTGGATAACGTCTCTTCGACGATCTGGCGTTTCTCGTCCACGGTACGCCGGCGATACTTCCGGGCGCCTTTGACTTCGGTGAATTCAGTCACTGTGTCCATGATTCCTTTGTGGACACAGTCACATTTGTGCCCCCGGAAAGCATGGCGTCGCCTTCATCAGGCGTCTATACGGTCAGGGTCGGACGGTTACTTCCTTCTTCACGCTGCCTTCGTACAACCGAAACAGGTAGTTCGTGCGACTGAGGCCCGCAATCGCGGACACATGGTTCCAGTTGAAATGAAACTGGATAACTGGCGTTTGCCCCTTCGGCGCCCAGGTGCGCACCCGCGTGGGGCGCTCGCTGATCCCAGTCTCGTCGATAAAGACAATCAATCGGCCTTCGCGCTGGGCTTTTTTTAAAGCGCGGGCCAGGTGTGTCGCTTCCAGTGGCGCACAGCTTCTTCGTCACGCTCGATTGCGCGCCGCTCAGGCTTTTGTGCGCTGAAACCGAGCGTCCCAAGAATACGCCAGATTTGCGTTAGTCCGAACTCGACGCCATACATGCGCTTGATGAGCATACCGACGCGCTTGAGCGTCCATAGCTCGGTGCCAAAGCCGTGTTCGGTCGGCTTCTGCAGCAATGCCTGACATAGCTCCGCCACTTGCTGCGCATCGAGCCGCGCCGGACGACCTCGACCCGGCACCGCACGCAGCGCATCGATTCCGCCTTCATCGAGCAATCCCTTCCATGTGTACACCGTTTGTCGGGCTACCACCACGGCCAGTGCCACCTCTGCCGGACCTTTGCCCGCCAAAAGCATGCGGGCGGCCCGCAAGCGCTTCTTGGTTGCCTCGTCCATCGGTTTCTTTGCCACAGCATGCATCTGCAATCAATCCGTTAGAGATACAACGCACCCGCATCGAATCGGTTGTCATCTTTTATGGCTCTTTTAAAAGTGGAGTGGGTAATGCGGCTCACGAGGCATGCTGATTGATGGCCGAGAAGTCGAGCTTGCCGGCGATTAGGAACAACACGGTTCGCATGGTTTTGAAGCTGGCATATCCCCGCGCCTTGCACTTGGCCGCTTGAAACAGGCCGTTGATCGCTTCAATGAAGCCATTGGTCTGGCGCGTCTGGGCCCAGGCGACGATGCCGTCGAAATGCCAGAGGATCATGCGTGCGACGTCCTTCATGGGTTCGACCTTGGAACGCATGACGCCGGTGCACCAGCGACGCAACATCTTGAAGACGACGTGGATCTGCTTGCGATCGAGAATCTCGCGCGACTGCTCGCGGTACATCCAGGCACGGGCGGTGCGGTTGGTGGTGTACTGGCTGATCAGCGCCTCGAGATCGGTTAGTTGCACGAGGTTCAGCTTGTCAGCATCCTTGAGCAACGACCAGCGCATGCCCTTGAGTGCGGGATCGGTCTTCTGCTGCTCGCGGCGCACTCCGTCGAGGGCTTTGGACGCGTGCGCAACCACATGAAACTTGTCGAACGTCACGCGTGCGTCGGGCAGATGCTCGTCCACGCCCTTGATGAAGGCGGGCGACATGTCGATGCTGACCGACTGGATCTGTGCAGGCGTTGCGTTGTGTTCCTCCAGGTGCCTGGCAAAGCGTTCGACGACGCCGGCATCCTTGCCTGGCGTGACGAAGACCACGCGCCGCTGATCCATGTCGGCGACCAGCGAGACATAGTCGTGGCCCCGTCGGCACGAGGTTTCGTCAATGGCCACTGCGCTCACGTCGGACAGGTCAGTCGCGGCCACGGCCAGATCGACATAACGGTCGCAAATGGCCTTCACGCGATGCCACGACAGGTTCACCAGGCGGGCCACCGCCGCAAATGTCATCTCCCGGCACAGCGTCAGCACAAGCGCTTCAAACAGCAGCGTAAAGCCATCCAGCTTGCCCATCCAGTCAGGCTGTGCGAGCCGCACCGAGCCGTCCGGCAAGCGCACACGCGGCACGCGGCACGCGCACCTCCAGATAACAGTCGAACTGGAAGAAATTCAGATGGCGCAACCGTTTGATAACCGTGTCGTGCACCGGGTGTTCGCCAGGCACCCCGGGGTAGGCAAACCGACTGCCCGCGACAAAGTCCACGGCAATAGTCAGTTCCGTGCCGAAATCGACACCTTACCACGGCGCCTTGATTCCAAGGGCGGCTTCAAACAGCTGAGTTTGGTTCATCATAGTTCGCTTGGTCTTGCAGGGCTGGTTGCCACATTCTGCCGCAACCAGCCGTGCACCAGCTTATTTGCACCACGCGCGTCAAGCGGTCGCTTCGCCGGGCTTGCGCCCGCGCTTGAACCGGCAGTCCACCCACTCGAGATTCGAAAGAAGCTCTTTTATCGAAATCTCAATAACCCCTTTATTTTCACACAGTTTGAGCGGATCTCGTGCGGAGCCTCAATCCCCGAACCACCACCGCTGATAGGCTCGCCCACCGTCAAGCTCCCAGGCGCTGGAAACTGCTTGGGCATGCTTCACGTTGCTTCTGCGTGCGCTCACTTTGTTCGCGAAGAAGGGGATCAGATAACCTCCGTCGTCGCTACAGATGGCTTGCATCTCTGCATACATCGCGGAACGCTTTTTCTGATCAAGCATTGACTTCGCCGCCAGAAGAAGCGACTGGAACCTGTCGTTGTGCCAGTTTGTGTCATTCCACGCCGCGCCGTCTTGGAAAAACTGCGAGAATACAATGTCCGGTGTTGGCCTCTGCCCGGCGTTAACGACGACGAAGGGCTTTTTTAGCCACACATTCGACCAATAACCATCAGCAGATTCCCGGACTACCCCCACGTCGATTCCCGACTTCGATGCACCCTGCTTGAATAAAACTGCCATATCTACGGCGTTAGCGCCTGCAGCTTCACTCGTGGAAAGTTGAACTTGGAGCGAATCGAGTCCTGCTTTTCTGAGGTAAAATCGAGCCTTGTCAGGATCGTAGTGGCGCTGTGAAATTTTCGCGGCATAGGGCATGATCGGACTTACTGGTTGATCATTTCCTACGGTCGCGTGTCCGTTCATAATCTTTGCGACGATTTCTTCGCGATTTAACGCGTATTTCATCGCGATTCGGACATTCGGATCATTGAACGGTGGAACCAGGCAATTCATCGGCATCCCGTTGTAGCTACCGCCAGGCACCTCGTCTATTTCGATAGAACGATTGCGACGCAGAAGCGGCAAAGTCCTAAGATCAAGATTTACGATGGCATCAACCTCGTTGTTGAGTAGCGCAGTCTGCCTCGCGTTGACGTCGTTCAGTACGAGTAGATGCAGGCCATCGAAATACGCCTGATTAGACCTATGATACATCGTATTACGTATCAATTCCGCACCTATACCCGGCTGGAAGCGAGTAATCTTGTACGGCCCAGCGCCCACGCCCGATCGCCAATCAACGCCACCACTGCCATCTGCGGGCATGATCGGAAGGTGGTAGTCGGCCAGGACGCAGGGTAGGTCTGCTACGCCAGAGCTCAAGGTGATGACGACAACATCAGGATCGTCGGCACGAATCTCAGCAACATCTTTTAAGAGTGTTTTGGCGCCGGAAGTAGAGTCCGGACGTCGATGGTAGTTAAGTGACGCAACGACGTCGCTGGCCCTTAATGCCTTGCCGTTATGGAACTCTTGGCCACGGAAGAGCTTAAACTTCCACACCTTCGCGTCCGGCGACGACTCCCATGTTTGGGCCGAGTCCGGACCCACCTGGTTGGACGGAGTAATCTCAGTAAGGTAAGTTCTGAAGGCATACCCCAACTGGATCATGTAAAGGCTGGCCGTCGTTGCGGGATCAAACGAATCTGTCGAACTTCCGTCGCTCAGCCCAGCTCGGAAGATTCCACCTTTTCTAGGTGCAATGCCCGCAGGTTGTGCCCACAAAGAAGAGGCACTCGCATCTAACCCGAGGGCCAGTGCAGTCTGCAGGAACTGTCTGCGGGAAATCAGGGATCTCGATGCATCGTGCGGGAGAAGTTTCAGATTATAGCCTCTTTCATTGCTCATCTTTCTCACCTTGCGTTGAAATGGAATGCAGCTTTTAATTGATGTTCCTACTAAATCGGCAACAAGCGGTAATGGGGCTTTGTCAAGGCGTCGGGTGTATTTCTGCTTCACTGTCGTGCGATCAAGCCTGTCCGCTTCAAAACTGATCACAGACCGTAGTCACGCTCCAGGATTCATCATGGGCACTTTGCAAGTTGCGTGGCGCCATCGATCGAACAAAGGCCGTTGCGTGGATGATCCGCAGCGGTCTATTTGATGAACTTCAATTGACCGTTTGCGTCGACCGTCTCTGCCGGATCGCCGTGTCGAGCCATCCGGGATCAGTTTGAGGGACGGATGAAAGTAGCGATTCGGTGTAGGCCGTATGGGGTGGTGACATAACGGCCTCCCTAGTTCCTTGATCAACTATTCGACCGTTTTGCATAACTACGACTTCGTCGCTGATGGCTTTTACGACTGCGAGATCATGGGTGATAAAGATATACGTGACGCCGAGTTCTCTTTGCAGCTTCATCAGCAACCTAAGTACACCCTCTTGGACGACCTGGTCGAGGGCGGATGTCACCTCGTCGCAGATGATGAGGTCAGGATTGGCCGCAAGAGCTCGGGCGATGCTCACACGCTGCCTCTGGCCACCAGAGAGCTCACGTGGACGACGAGCGGCAAAGCTATCATCGAGTTCAATCTTCTTGAGGAGATCAGAGACTCTGGCGGAAATCTCGTGTTTGCTTAGTTTTGAATAGAACTCGAGTGGACGAGCGACGATATCGCGCACCGTGTGACACGGATTAAGTGCGGTATCGGCCATTTGATAAATCATCTGCACCCGGCGTAGTTGTTCACGGGTTCGATCTACATAGGAATTGGGAAGAACCCGGTTTTCGAAAACGACCCGGCCACTACTTGGACTATGCAAGCCCGCGATCACACGAGCCATTGTACTTTTACCAGAACCGCTTTCCCCAACGACTGCAACAGTTCTACCCTTGTGGACGGTCATGGTTATTCGGTCAAGCACCTTGACGCTTCCATAGTGCGCTGAAATGCCTTCCAGTTTAAGACAGGCCTCGCTACCCTTGTTTGACACTGGCGGCTTTTGTAGCGAGCGCACAGCCCACAATGAGCGGGTGTACTCGTGTCTGGGCTCATCTATCATCTTCCTCGTCGGGCCTTCCTCTACGCATTTTCCCCTGCGCATGACCATAATGCGCGAAGCCAGTTGAGAGACTACAGCTAGGTCATGCGTGACGAAAAGAGCGGCCACGCTATTGCGTTCCACGACATGCTTAATTGCGGCTAAAACCTCGATCTGCGTCGTTACATCGAGAGCGGTCGTAGGCTCGTCAAAGATGATCAGATTTGGCCGTGATGACATCGCCATCGCCGTCATCACTCGCTGCAACTGTCCGCCGGATACCTGATGAGGATAGCGTCGACCAATCCGATCAGGTTCGGGAAGCAGTAGTGCGCGGAAGAGTCCCTTCGCATCGCGCTCAGCATCGCGGCGCGTTTTGATGCCGTGGATCACCGCGCCTTCTACGGTCTGTCGTATAAGTTTCTGGGATGGATTGAAAGAAGCTGCGGCGCTTTGCGCAACATAGGCGATCTGTGATCCACGGATGCTGCGTCGCTCAGACTCCGAGACGGTAAGAAGGTTTTTGTCGATGAACTCGATTTTTCCGCTCACGATTCGGCATCCCGGGCGTACGTATCCCATGGCGGCGAGAGCCAGCGTCGACTTTCCCGATCCGGATTCGCCTATCAGACCCACGACTTCGCCACGACGTACACGAAGGTCAATGTTGTCGATAATCGTATGCCATCGTCCGTCGCTGAAACCTTCAAGCACAAGGCCTTTAACGTCAAGAATCACATCGCTTTCATCCAGGCTTCTCATGATCATCGCGCTTCCTTCATGCCGCCGACAATTTGAAGTGTCCAGTCTATTATCAGATTCATGGAAATCGTTACGATGCCGATCGCGAACGCTGGAATCAGAGGCATTATCGCCAGCCTGGGATCGCTGTCAAGAAATCCGATCAGCGGAGCATTTTCTCGGACCATTGATCCCCAGTCTGCAGCTGGCGGCTGAATACCAACACCTAGAAACGAGAGCGCTGCGACAGTGAGAAAAACGTAGCAAAATCGAATACCGAATTCGGACAGCAACGTTGGCATGATGTTGGGGAGAACCTCTCGTCGCATTACCCCAAGCCAGCCCTCTCCGCGAAGTCGGGCTGCCTCAACAAATTCCATTGCTACAATGTTCGCTGAAACGGCTCGAGAAAGACGAAATACCCTCGTGGCATCGATAAATGCGATGATCAATACAAGATTGAGCACATTTGTACCAAACACAGACAGGAGCATCAGGGCAAAAATCAGACTTGGGATCGCCATCAGGGTATCGATGACGCGACTCATAACCTGGTCTAACCAGCCGCCCCTAATCGCAGAAAGGCCGCCGGCCGTAGCTCCCACAGAAAACGATACTGTTGTAGTTGCCACAGCGATCAGGATGCTGTTTCGTCCGCCGAAAAGAACGCGGCTGAAGACGTCTCTCCCCAACTGATCTGTGCCCAACCAGAACTGTCCGTTCCAAGGTGCCAGGACGGCGTCAAATGTTTCGGTTGGACTGTAGGGGGCGATTATCGGCGCGAGGGCGACTACAGAGAAAACGAGTAGCAGTATCGCAAGGGCGATTTTTACGTTAAACGGAGAGGAATTGATTATAAAAATAATCCAGCCACTACGAGATTCTTTCTCGCGGTAGCCCGTTGAATTCGTCTCGGTTGACGCGTGGGGGACAGTATTCATGACTTATCTCGAGTGCAGGAGTCTAGGATTGCTCAGGATAGAGGCGACGTCAGCGCACAGGTTTAGAACAATATAGATACCACCGAAAAGAAGCGCGCAAGCTTGGACCACCGGAACATCGCGGCTGGTCACGGAGTCCACCATTAACTGGCCCATGCCGGGGTACGCAAAGACTACTTCAATGATTACAACACCAACCACGAGGTAAGCAAGATTGAAGGCGATGACGTTCGCGATGGCGGCAGTCGAATTGGGAAGGATATGCAAAATAATGATTCGCGCCCGCCGCAGGCCCTTCAGATGAGCCATCTCGACGTACGGTTGCGTCAGAAGGGAAACAATTGCAGTGTGCGTCATCCTCATCATGTGAGCGGTCACAACGAGAGTCAACGTAAGCGCGGGAAGGAGGGTGGCATGAACCTTGTCTATGAAGGACGAATCGGGGCTAATGGATGCTATTGACGGAAAGATGCCAAGCTTTGAACTCAAGACAAGGATCATAAGATACGCGATGAAAAATTCAGGAAATGAGATGGCCCCCAGTGTTACCAAATTTGCAAATCTGTCGTACCACGAACCGCGATGGATTGCAGTTGTGATCCCAAGAACCAACGAAATTGGAACGGCTATGACGGCGGTGAGGGATGCCAGGAATAGTGTGTTCGTAAGCCGGGGAAGCACGATCTCGGAAACCGGTCGAGCGCCCGTTGGCGACCATCCGGAGAAGGAAAATCCGAGATCTCCGCGGCAGAGTTTCTCAATCCAATGCAGGTACCTCAATGGCGAGGGCTGATCGAGGCCAAGTTGCGCTCGCAGCGCTGACACTGTGGCATGAGTGGCTGATTGTCCGAGTATGGCAGTAGCGAAATCCCCCGGTAGCAATTGCACAGAAAAAAATATGACTATAGAAACTGCAAGTGCTGTCACTACACCTAGCACGATGCGTTGCAACAGCAAGATCGAGAGTTTTCTCACGTCATTGTCCTTTCATCCTGTTTCGACTTGTCCTCATGCCGACGCGCAATAGTCGGCAACCCGGTGTCAAGTGTCGTCGTTGCTTCTTGAGCGACATGCAGATCAACTATCTAGCATCCGAGGCGTTTCTGTCGGCCCACACTGGGGCGCTTGCTGCCTGGCGTGTCTTCGCGGTCCAAAGCGTTGTGGCGTTTTCTAGCCGGACACGTCCGCGGCCGCCATGCAGGCGGCAAGCAGAATCGGCGTCGCCCGAATCTGCGCACAATGAGCCGCGCGCGCTGGCTTCGACGGGGTGCGGCGACGACGGCATCATCCAGAATGATTTGTAGACGGCGGCTTGATGTTCGTTAGCGACGCAGGGCGAATGCTGCGAAAGTTTGTGGCCTTCTCAAATGCCGCCCCTAACCGGAAAAGTTTGTCTTCCATAAACGGCTTTGTGGCTATCTGCACCGACACCGGCATGTTCCCTAGTCCGAAGCCGGAGCAGAGTACGATACTGGGCCAACCCGTAACGTTGAAAGCATCGTAGAACCCCGGTTTTGCCAGATCACCCCACCGGTTCACATCCGCCATGAATGGAGCTTCGCTGGCTGCGCCGGCAGTGACAATCACATCAACATCGGCACATGCAGCAACCGTTGCCGCACACAACCGTCGGCGTTCTCTGACAGCGTTGATGTAATCAGCTGCAGTGAGTGTCGCCCCAAGCAATAGGCGAACCCTTAACTGTTCCCCAAAGTCTGTTGCATTGGATTGCAACGCTTTCTCGTGAATCGAGTAAGCCTCCGCAGTCATGATCACTAAGCAGGCCGACTGATATTCTTTGAGTCGCGGCATCGTCACCCGGTCCACATGTGCGCCCAGTGCTGTCCATACGGAGATTGCACGATCCAAGCCCTCTTTGACAGCGGGCGTCACAGGGTTTTCTGTTTCGTGCCAATCCGAGACAACGCCGATACGGAGTCCGCGCACGTTATCTTCCGCCCGCAAAACGAGATTTGCGGGCGCTCGCTCTACGCTGGCCGGATCATCGCGGTCATGGCCAACCATCTCCTGAAGAAGCAACGCACAGTCTTCGGTGGTCCAGCCCAAGGGACCAACATGATCCAAAGAAGGCGCTAGCGGCAGAATGCCCCGTTTGCTACAAAGACCGTATGTCGGCTTCAGCCCAACCACACCGCATAGCGCCGCTGGCGCCCTGATGGACCCCGCCGTATCGGTGCCTGTACCACCCAGAATGAACCCGGCCGCAACTGCAGCCGCGGTTCCACTCGATGAGCCAGACGTGAAACGCCGCGCATCCCACGGATTTCTGGCTGGCGGCCACGGCAGATCGAATGACGGTCCGCCTAGCGCGAATTCGTGCGTTGCGAGTTTGCCCAACGAGATCGCCCCTGCGTCCGCCAACGAGCGTACGACTCGAGCGTCAACTTTGGGCAACCAGCCCTTTAGGCGTTTCGAGTGTGCACTTGTTTGCACCCCCTTCGTGAAGACGATATCTTTGTGAGCGATCGGGATGCCGTCCAATCTTCCACGTAGCTCGCCTTTCATCATCCGATTTTCGGCCTCCATCGCTTCTCGGCGCGCTTTTTCCGCCGTTACCGTGATGAACGTATTCAAGCTAACGTCGACAGACTTGATTCTCGCTAGGCACATGTCAACAAGTTCGACTGGTGATAGCTTGCGCTTGCGTATCAGGTCGGACGCTTCAGCAATCGTTGGTATTTGTAGAGAAGGATCCATTGGCTGTCAGATTGTCGATGATCAATGAAAAAGGATCGGAATGCTCGCTTACTTCGTTCCGTCCCATTGCGCCGAGCTGTTCACAGATGCGCCGAACTTGAGGCAAACTTTCCCACAACGCCTCTAGGTCATGGTCTGCGAATTCGAGGCCTTGTTTCTCTAAGACGTCTCTCAAGTCGTTTAACGTTTCGCATCGCATCATGCTCTCGCCACTTCCCTTTTGTTATCGCTGCCAGCCCCCGGCTGAGTAGATCTCTCGGCGGTCGCTATTCGCCGTGATGTCTGGGCAGCCGCAAGGATCCTGTCGCTTCGTCGTCGCGTTCCGGCATGCGGTCCAGAACCGGATTCCGGAACTTCACTTCCGTTTTCACCCATGTCGTCAGATGCTTAAAGCCATCGACTGACAGCCCGACTTCACGCGCACACATGACTTTGCACTTTTTCGCTTTCGCGAAGGCCTTGCTGGTGCTACTCGTCACCGCAAGTTGGCCTTAAGGAGTTACGGATCGGATGGTAGATCGCGGGCACGTTAAAAACAATGTCGCCAATCATCGTTGGGTATTCGAACAGCGGATAAGAGTATTCCCTATCCGTATTCATCCCATGTGGATCCCTGAGATGGATTAACTCCGAACTTTCAACGGGACCCCGCGGTCGAGCTAGCGCCTATCGTGGGTGATCACGATGCGGCCCGGACGCCAAACTGAAGGTGATCGTGGCGGAAGAGATTTCCGTATGATGTAACGTCTTCAGTTGAGAGGCGCAACATCGAAGCTGCCCGCGAGCCGGGGCACTCCCTCATGAATTTGATCCACAGCTGTCGTAACAAATGAGAGATGCATTGGTGCCTGCGGACCGTCGCGGGGGAAAGCCGGATCCCGGTGCCAAGAGAACGCTTTCTTTGGCCGCCGCATTGAGCAGCCTCTGAACCGCCCCGGATTCCCGGGGCGGTTCACATCGTCGCCGGCGCTTTTTATGGAGGCAGTAGACGCGAACATGATGGTCCCGGCGCCGCCTGCGATCGCCTGATCCAGGCTGTGATCGCGTCGCTGCGACAACCGGATCACTAGCTACGTTGTGGGCCTCGGCGTGGCCGGCGTGTCAACCGTTTCAGTGCACGAACGGTCTTTCGAACGACTATCGGCATTGGTCGCAGTGTCACTGACGCGTGCAGCACAATCATGGCTGCACGCGTTCACGCCTGCCCGTTTCGTGCAAGGCAACGGCGGCGCGATGATGGTGCCAGTCGGTCGCGACATGGCTAACACGCGGGAGCACGATCGGGCGCGTTCGGGAGAGCGGCGATTCTATAACCGGACCCGGCCGAGAAACGGGGCAAACTGCCATGCGACCGGCACGCAGGCGGAGGCGAACAGCCCTGCCGGAAGCGGGAGCCAACCGGGCAGATTGCCGATACCGGTCCAGTTCATTGCCGAAACGAGCAGGGAAACGATGGCGCCAGACAGCAACATCGCTGATGCACAGCGCGGTGGGATCTGCCGATCACTCTCGTGGAAGAGGAACAGCAACCCGACGGCCGCAACATAGACGATGTTCAGTGAAACGATGGTCGACACAATCGCCTGACCATCAGTCGCGATTGCGCAACCGATGGCGACGATCAGCAGGCGCGACGCGTAGCCGTAGCGACCATCGCCGGCATGCAGGCCCTCAAGTGCCGATGACATCGCGCGCGTGATCGCGGTTCCTGATCCAAGAGCAGAAAGCAGGGTGACGCCGATGCAAACGGATCCCATCGCCCCACTCGTTTGCAGCATGATCCACGGGATCGCGCTCGCGGTGTCCGTCAGGCCGGACAGCTTGCCGGCATGAACCGCTGCGACGACTGTTGCGGCCGGGAGAAACCCGGTCACCATGAGGAAGAGGCTCGCAAGTACGCAGCCGAGCCACGCATCTCGTGGTCGGCGCGCTGCGACGACAAACTGTTGATAGTCCGATCCCGTGAACACCAGAAACCCGACTGCAGCGATGGTCACCAGTGTTTGAGCGCGTGGCGCGGCGCGTGTCTCATGGATGAAGGACGGCCACGCATGGAGGTACACAGTCAGGCCGTGCGATGCGACAAGCGCATGCAGAAGCGCGATGTTCATAGCCAGCAGGCAGCACGCGAAGAGCGTTGCGGCCATGCCGAGGTCGATGGAGGACATGACCAGCAGCGCCGCGGCGATCACCGCCAGTGCATGGGTTGCCGGCAGTCCCGTCGCGACAAGCACGGCGATACCGCCATGGATCTGGGCGGCCAGCACGCCGGACATCCAGACGAGCGAGAGGAGCGCAACGAGCTTGCGCACGACGGGACCGTAACGCTCACCCAACACGTCCCAGATGAGTTCGCGTCCCCGCCAGAGCGTTGGTGCGGCCAGCGCGAGCGCGAGCATGCCCAGTGCGGTGACGATCGCATACAGACTCCCCGCCATACCGGCATGGAGTGCCATTTCGCCGGAGCCGAGCAGGAATGCGACACCGTAGCTTGCCGAGACGAGCAGTGCGGCCACGTGAACCGCCCCGAGATTACGCTGCAACATTTTCGCCTCCATGGACTTCCCATTCACGCACGACTGCATCAGGGCCGCGAAAATACGCGTGGCAGACGCTGGCCGCGCCGGCGAAGGCAGGCAATGTCAGCAGCTCGCGCTGCGCGTGTGCGAGGCGGTGATAGGGAATCGACGGCATCAGGTGATGCGTGAGGTGGTAGCCGTTGTTGTGCGGATGAATGATCCGCCGCCATAGGCTGCGGGAAGAAACGTCGCGCGTGTAGCTGAAGATCCCGCCTCGCTCCAGACCAAAGTGGTCGCACAGCTCGCGAAACGCGGTGATCGCGTGAAAGATGCTGGCTCTCGCCAGCATCCATGTGCCGAAGAAAAGCGCTGCCGCGTGAATGCCCCATACAAGCGTCATGGCACCCAATACGGCGGCCCACCATGCGACCATGCCAAAGCGCTGCATCCAGCTAAGCCTCGACAGATGCAGGTGTCCGAACGTCGAGCTCAACCAGGTCGCTGGTGCGAGCAGAACCTTGAAAAACGGCTGCCACCAGCGGTCGCCGGGATTCGGACGAACGGCGATGTAGTCAGGATCGCGCGCCGGGTCGCCCAGCCACGCATGATGGCGGGCGTGGAGCTCACGATAGAGCGCAAGACTGTTGAAGAGCGCCGGTGCGATGAAGAGGTGCGCGAGAACATCATTGAGACGACATGAGCGGGCAAGATTGCGGTGAGCTGCATCGTGCAGCAGGTTGCCGAGCGCACGCTGCCGGTTACCCACCCATGCAACGATCGCGGGCGCCGACCACCATCCAAGGCGATGCAGGATCAGCATGGCGGCGGCGATGCTCGTCCAGTCGAATACGATATCGACGACGACATGGATTACGTCGGGCGATGTCATGGCATGGTGAATCGTGTCCCAATCTGGAAACGCGGAGCGGATCAGATCCTGGTCCTGGATCACGGCGCTACTATTCATGGATGCCTCGCATGGGTCAGTTCGCAAGGAAGACAATCGCGTCGCCCGCAGCGGATGCGAATTGCGCGGCAGGCGAACGGGCGATGACACAACTGAGTTTTGATCTTACGAAAGGAGGGGGCGGTCGATCACGCGTTGCGCAAATATTCATGCAGTTGCGTTCTGGGCAGCGGCACGCGCGATGAGTCTCCTTCCTTGCCGGCAGTTTCCGGTGGCAAGGAAATGAACGGCGCGGGTGTGATTGGGCCGACACAGTGCGTTACGCCTCCGGGGTATTGGGCGCGTGGGTTAATGCCTGGTAGAACTGGGTAACGTCACACGCGATATGACGCAGTGAGCCTTGAAGAAGCACTGAACAGACAGGCGGTCGGGTGGCGTTGTAGCGTCAATTTGCGTGCTGTGTCGTCACGTTCCCCGTATGAAATCCGCGGGTGACGCGGTGCTTCCCGGTGACGATGGTCGTAGGCAGTGTTACTGGCAACCGCTGTAATGATGTCAACGGGATTCCGTGATTGACTTCGCGAATCAAGGCCCCATGACGGGGGTGATGCCAGATCCCGCACGGAGAATTGATCAAGGGGCCGCAGGACTTTCACGAATCGGCGTGCTGACCGGGGCCAGGAACGGAACGTACGCCGCTATGATGGTCCGCCGTCATCGACCGGTCCCGTCGAGAGACGGATCTGAAACCCGATGGGCACCTGCTGTGCAATGACGAGTTCGAGACGGATATGTATGTCGGGTGCCGACGGGATTTTTGCGGCATGCTCGCCACGCGCAAGCAGGGCATCCTTCTCGATCTCGCTTGCCAGTTGATCGAGTTCCTTGCTGATTTCTTCCCGGCGTCCCATTCCATTCTCCTGACCGATGGCGATATCGCAGGCGTTTTCACGCATGCGCTAAAAGGCGTTACGTCGGAAGATTAATGTTCGCCCGACGTTGACGGGCGCCATTGCAGAATTGTTCCCGCTGCTGACCTGGGCGCAATCATCGCGTCAGGCGACCGATGCGTGAATCCTTCAGGATCTGCTCGGCGCTCTCACGCAGCAACTGGCATTGCTCGTAGAGCAGACCAATGAGTCTCGCCTTTTTCTTCGCATCGAGTGGCGCCTCAAGACGCTGTTCGATCCGTTCGACGGAGACGAGCACGCCGTCGAGCGTCTTCTGGTCGAGCCGGTACCGCACATCCCGGTCGAGAATCATGTTGCCGTCGCCTGACAGCAGCCAGACGGGATCGACTGAAAACTGCTCGTATAGCCCGCGCAGCAGTTCGATCGGGATCGCACGCTCTCCGCGCTCGTAATTGGCATAGGCGCGCAGAGACAGCCCGAGCTGCCGGGCCATCTTGTCCTGCGACAGGCCGAAATGCTCGCGCACCTGCGCAACCCGCTGATGAGAGTCTTCGTGGTCAGTGGTGCTTGACATGTCTGTCTCACATTCCTAGAGTGATCCTGTGCCTTGATTATAGGTACATTCGAGTAATAGACAATCCTGGACGTACCCGAACGAAATGAGCTCTCGCTGGACGGGTAGTGCGTCGAGGTGCCGTGGAGGGAAAGTGACGAGCAGGCGCTTCTACACGCTGGAAGAGATCGCGCGCGAGCTGCATATCGCGCCGGCGACAGCACGCAACCGCCTGACGCTCGGGCTGCCGATGCCGCCGTCAATCCGCGTGGGGCGTCGTCGTCTGTTCCCCGTCGACGAGTACGAAAGATGGATCGCGTCGCAACTGACGCACTCCGGTGGGAGTGGGTCCGCTGGGGACGCCACTGAAAACTCCGTCCGCGATCCTCATGGGCCGTCTCGCGACCCGACGTAGTTACGCAACCTCTGTTTCATTTATTGATTATCCGTTCAAGCAATGACGCTGTACTGGATCTCCCACCGTGCCGGTAGTTATCTCCTTCGTCTCCACCAAAGGCGGCGTCGGTAAGACGACCGTCGCCGCCAATCTTGGCGGCCTGCTCGCAGCCTTCGGCTTGAAGGTTCTCGCGATCGATGCAGATGTCCAGCCGAGTCTAAGCAAGTTCTTTCCCGTCCATTACCGTTCATCGCAAGGTCTGACAGCAGTCGTGACTTCGGGAGGCAATCCGTCGGCCGACTGTATCAGCCGCACGATTTTCTCGAATCTCGATCTGGTTTATTCCGATACGCCGGACGCTGCGCTGCAGGCGTGGCTCAATCGCCGTGAGGATCGCCTGATGATCCTGCGCCGGGCGATGCGCAGTCCGCTTGTCGCCCCTTATGACGTCGTGCTGATCGACACGCAAGGCGCGGTCGGCGAACTGCAGAAGTCAGCGGCGATGGCGGCAGACGTGATGGTGTCGCCCGTCAGGCCGGATGCGCTGAGCGCCAGCGAGTTCGCCACGGGCACGATCGGGATGCTCGACGAGCTGAACCGGCTGGCCGACTTCGGCGAATCCTTCCGTTCGGGCGACCTGCTTGCGCTGATCAACGCGCACGAGCGCACCACCAATGCGCGCGCGCTCGCGGCCGTGCTGCGTCAGCGGTTCGTCGGACATGCGAAGGTTAGGGTGCTCCACACCGTGATCCCGTCGGCGGCCGCCTATGCGGCCGCAGCGACGGCGCGCATTCCCGTGCATGACTTCGATCGTCGCCGACGGTTCGGGAATTCCGCGTGGAACGTCATGCACGGTCTCGCATGGGAATTGTTTCCGTCGCTCGCGAACGTTTATGCCGGTGCGCCGCAATGTTCGACGGGCGACACCGGGACCGGCGGCGTCCAGCAGGGGGCGGTCGCATGAACGTGTCGGACAAGCCGCTCAGTGAGGCGCGCGAAGCGCTCGCTGCCCAGCGCCTGGATGTGCCCCCGCCGGGCGCTCAGACGCCCGAACCGCAACTCACATCGGTGGTCCGGCTGAAGATCACCGATGTGATGGTCTATGAGCGCAATCCGCGGCGTGCGTCGCACGAGCGCATTGTCGAACTCAAGGAGTCGATCCGGGTGAACGGCATCGAGCAGATCGTGACGGTGACCCGCCGTCCAGGCGAGAAGCGCTACGTGGTGGCGAAGGGCGGCAATTCGCGCGTGACAGCAGCGACGGCCCTTCACGATGAAACCCGCGACGAACGCTTCCTTTACTACGACTTTATCTACGTGCCGTATCCCGGTGAGGCGAAGCTGCTGGCGGCGCACCTGCGCGAGAATGACCAGCGCGCCGACCTCTGCTTCTGGGACAAGGCGAATGGCTATCTAGCGCTTAAGACCGATCTCGAAGCCGAACGTAGCGAGACGCTGTCGTTACGTGAATTCTCCCGGCTGCTTGAACAGGAAGGGGCACCGGTGAGCCATGTGCTGCTCTCGCTCTTCGAGTTCGCGGTCGACCGTCTCTCCGCCCTCGGACCCGCCACCGGGTATCTGAGCCGGCGCGCGCTAGTCGATGTGATCCAGCCGGGTATTGGCATGCTGCTGCGCCTCACGAGGCGTCTCGGCTTCGACGATCAGTGGTTGCAGGTGCGGGTGATCGATCCGCAACTGACCGGCATCGCCGCCCGCTGCAATCCGGACAACCCGAACGCGGCCGGCACGCTGGCGCAGCCTGCGCCATTTGATGCTGCGCAATTGGTCGACGGATTGAAACAACGGTTGGCAGGCGAGCTCGGCGTGCCGCGCGACGCCATGGACCGGATGTGTCATCTGCTGGAGCACACACCGAACGCTGCCGGTGATGACCTGCGTGAAGTCGGTGGCATGCCGGGTGAGCGACGTGAATCTTCATCGATCGCATCCGATGTCGACGCGAATCGTGCAGCGGCCATACCAGATCCTTCGGCCTCGTCGGGACCCGTGAGGTTGACCCGGTTCGACGAACCGCCTCGCGCTATGCCGGGTACGGATGGAACCGTGCCGCGCCTGACCGGTGTCGGGCAACGGCGTGACGAGTCAGTGGTGTCGACGGATGATCCGCAACGCGCACCGGATGACCCATCCACGGTGGTGGCTGACGACGTTCACCGGGACAGCGCGCCGCACGCTGCGTCTTCTTCAAGCCAGGGTGAGCTTCTCCGGGAAGCGGTGCTGACTTTCGCGCGAACCTGCGGTCTCGATGGCTGCGTGCGCGATGCGCCCGCATTGCCCTACGGATTCATGGTCGAGCCACCATCGCTGGACAGACCGCGCTTCTCGCCCGGTGTCGACGCGCAGCGTGACGAAGAGATGCTCAACCGGTATCTCGGCTGGTGGTGGCTCGTGAGCCTGTCACGGCAAAACACCGCAACGGGCATCGCACGCGTTCCGTCCGGGAGTCTCTTCGCACAGATGGCCCGCGATGATGAGACTTGGAACCGCACCTGTGACGCGAGCGTCGGCGAGCCGTTGCTCGCCGACCGCATGGACGTGATGTTCGACGTGATGCTCAATCCGGATCACCCGATCGGTCAATGGTGGGACGAGGTCATTCGCGCGGCGCGCGCATTCCGGGCGGCGTACCCCGAGCGCTTTGCACCGGCGCGCTGGCCCGAACCGGGTGCAGACGAGCGGCTTCAGCGGGGAGGGGCGTGATGGACAATGCCTTCCTGCGGCTGGAGAGTGAAGCGCTCGAGCATTTCGTGCTTCTCGAGCTGATTGCGTGTGCTTGCATGACAGATCGGTACGTCATCACAGGACATGAGGATAACGAAGTTTCATGTGGAACAGCGTGGCCACGTCGGACATCGTTGACAGACCGGCTACCGGGCGCAATCAGGCGTGTGCTCAGTGACGCCCGTTCGCCGGCGCTCGTGCGCGATCTGCTGACCGCGGGTGCATTGCGTGTCTTTGTGGATGCCGGCGCGTTGGAGCGTCGCTGCGAGCTGATTGAGCGGCAGTGGCGCGATCAGGACCTGTTGCGCGCCTTTGTGGAGCGGCAGGCCAGTATTCCGATGATCCGAACGTTTTTCCGCACCACCACGCGCGCAACAATTGCACGGCTGCGCGCCGAACTCAATGTCGCCGCGCCGACGAAACCGCGTGCGCTGTCGCGCTCCGGAATGGATCTGCTGTTCAATGCGTGGGCCAGTCTGGAAGACATCGGCGACCTGCGCGAACGCTATCTGGCGCTGCATGAGCAATGCGATGCGCAATGGTCGCTCGCGACGCTTTTCGCGGCACTCGATGCGGACACCAGAGAGCTTGCCCCACCTTCTTCACACCAGGAGTCTGACCATGTATGACATGCGACTTGATCCGCAGGGCAACCTGCTGCCCGGCAAGACCTGGGACGATTCACCGGGACTGCCGCCTGCCGAAGCCGAAATGGTGCTCTCGATGCTCGACGTGCCGATCACGATAGACCGCTGTTTCGTGCAGATCTGTGGCGACCTCGCCGCGGCCGCCATGCTCACGGAATTGTCGACGGTTGAGAGTGAGACGGGACGTCACCACGACTGGCTTCAGGTTGCGCCCGACGAGTTCGCGCGCAGACTGGCGCTCACCCAGTCGCAGCAGCGCGCCGCGCGGCGACTGCTCCGGTCGAAAGGCCTGATCGCGCATCGTCGGCGCAAGACGCTGCTGGCGGATGAGTTCCGTATCCTCTGGCCGGCTGTGCTCGCGCTGCTTCAGCGCAAGGCGGAGGAGCGCACCGCGCATATTGTCTGGCCCCCCGTACGTCCCGGTCAGCCGCAACAGCTGAATCAGCTGCAGGAGGTCCAGTCATGATGCCCGGTTGCCATCCCTATATCACCGAGTTCGAAACGATGTGGGCTCTCCTCAGGCCGTATCGTCCCATCGCTTTCGGGACGCGCATGGCCCGCATCACCGGACATCCGAAGCAGGCGCTGCTGCTCTCGCAGTTGGTGTACTGGACGCGACGCGGACGCGATGTGGAGGTCAATGGCGGCTGGATCCACAAGACCCGCGAACACTGGCTGATCGAGACAGGCCTGTCGCGTGAAGAGCAGGAAAATGCGCGGCGGCGCATGCGGGACCTGAACCTGCTGGCCGAATGGCGTGGTGGTCAGCCTGCGTGCATGCATTACCGGCTGGAGGTGGAAGCCATATCGGCCGCCGTTCGCGCGACCTGTCCAATGGCCGTGCAGCTCCCAGCATCGATCGAAGCGATGCGGGCGGATCCGTTCGCGGGTGACGCGTTGCTGGGGCCGACTGTCGCGTACCGACGCGTTTTTGTTGATCTCGTCGGCAACGTGAATGCCGCGCTGCTGCTCTCGCGGATGGTGCAGTTGCAGCGCCGCGAGGCCGACCGGCAATGTACCTGGTTCACGCACACGGCCGGAGAGTGGCAACGCACGCTGGGACTTAACCGGCGTCAGCTCGATAACGCGAGAGCGCGGCTTGTGCGCCAGGGGCTGATTCGCGAGTTCATGCGCCAGTGCACCGGCCGCCGTGTTTTCACCCAGGTCAATGCGGGCGAACTGAAGCGCCAGCTCGAACGCCTGGTGTCGCGCGGCGATGTGCGCGAGCGGCTCGCGACGCGCAAGCGCCTGCTCGCGCAGAGTCTGCGCGAAGGAGACGCGCGTGCAGCCGTAGCGACGCTACCGGCTGTTACCCCGGGTAACACCCGGCCGTCCGCCATTGAAGTTCATGCGCCACACGTGCGTGCCTGGGCGGCGGAGCACCCGAAGTCGCCAACCGGAAGTCTCCGGCTGTATGTGGATCCGCCTGCGGTGCCACTGCAGTTGGCGGGTTTGATCCATTACCGATGGCGGGAAACGGGCGTTCCAGACGCGCGCGTATACGGAAGGATTACATACAGGACTACAACGACCGCCGGCCCAGCGATCTCGACCGGCAAGAGATCAAACGCGGTTGTGGTGGGAATCGACCTTGGCGCCGATTCTGGTTCGCCGATCTTGCCATTGCCTGCGGCAGACGACCCCAGCGTGCTCGTTTGGCCCACCATGCTGCCGGTCAACGATCGCGCACTCATCGCCTCGCACCTCGCACGGGTTCCTGCGACCGACCGCCAGATGTTGCTCGACGAGATGGCGGCAGGCCACCGGCGCCAGCCGGTGCAGTTGCCCGTCGCGTACATCGCAGGGCTCGTGCGCCGCTACATCGGCGGCGAGTTCCTCCCCGCCAGGGCGCACCTCGAGCGCGCGGCACGCAGGCGGGGGATCGGCGGGGCGGGCGGGAGCGCTGGATCAGTGCTTCCAGGTGATGCGATGGAGCCGGGCGCGTCGACGCCTGAGACGGCCCGCCGGAATCTCGCAGCCATTCGCGATGCACTGCGCGAACGGATCGCACATCGCCCTGCGCGTCATTCGGCACGCGGGGCGGCCAGTCAGGCGGGCACCCATGCGTGACCGGATCCATCGCCTTTGCAGAGCACATGCGTATACACCGGCCCGTGTTTTCCCTTCGCGCGCGCTGTCACCCGGTTAACACGCAGCTGTGCGGGGCTGCCTGCTGTTACCCGGGGTAACAGTGCTGGCGTTTCCCTCACTGTCCAACGAATACCTGTTTCAGGGAGTCTCTTATGGACACAACGTCCGCCCCTTCGCCTCACACCATTGATCCGTCTGTCGACGCCTTCGCGCACTCCACGTCGTCCCCGTTTGCCGACGGTTATGACGTTGATACTGAACGCGCCGTCCTTGCACACCTGATTGCCGACGGTGATCCCGACCCTGCCGATCCGCTGTTCGGCCGCTACCAGTTGCTTCTCGAACGCGAGGAAGCGCTGAATCGCATGCGCGAAACTCACACGCTGCGACAAGGCAGCGATCCACTGGTGCGCCCGCACGAGGCGCAGGAGATCAGCCGCATGGGTCAGCTCGGTAGCGACGGTGCGGACCGCATGCGGCTGCACACGCGCGACGCGATGCGGCTGTTTCTTGGCCGGGCTGTTGCGCCAGGGGAGTCGGGACATGCGATGGCGGGCGGCCGCCGCGTGGCTGCGTCGCTGCGCGCGTTGTGGTCGCTGTCGGGCAACGACAACCCTTATGCGGACTGGAAGCTCATCGAGATCGCGGATCGCATCTCCGGCATCCGGCGCGCGAACGAGCTCGAGCAGCAGCATGCCCGCGAGTTGCTCGATGCCGCGCAGGAAAAAGGCCTCGAGTATTCGGTGCTGCAATCACGCGAACCTGCGCACGTCTCGCTCGAGTTTGGCTCACCGTACGGTTACATGATCGTCATGCTGCTTGTCGAGCTCGACTATCTTGTGCGCCTCGTTCGTTCCGCGGTGTTGCGCGACCTGATGTCGTCGACAGAGGGCTTTCGGCGCATCGGCTCGGCCAGGCACCGGTGCCTGTCCGTGTTCCATTTCGCGGTGCGCTGCCAGCGCGTGCTGACGCGCGCCGAACTGCTGCCGCTTTCGCGCATCGACTTCCTACCGAATGCGGATGCTGCCGCACGCGAACGCATTGAAGCGGCGCGCGCGCTGCTCGGTGTATTGCCGCGGGACGTCTTCACCGGCGCGCGTGAGCCACGTCACAGCCGGCGGCGCGTGAGTCGCCTGTCGGATGTGGAACTGCGTCTGCTCGACAGTGTGCCGCTGTCCGGGGACGACGCGGTCGCGCAAGCCGCAGCAGACGCCTTGGTGCAGTGATGCGAGGACTGCGGCAATGACTGGCCGACCTTCGGATCTGGATCGACGTTCAAAGGCCTTTAAGGGTAAGGGAGCCGGCAGCCCTGAGCCAGCGATGGCGCTACCTGTATCACGGATCGCGGGCGACGCCGGGATACGCGTGCTGCTGCGCTCGTACGAGCACTGGCTCGAGGACACTGTGACGGAAATGCAGACGCTGGCCCTGGAGAGCACGACCACCGGGCTCGACGTGTCGCTGCGCTGCGTGCGCATTGCATTGGCGAGCGGCGCGACGCGCCATCGTCTCGACTGGTTCGTCCGCGGTGAGCCGCATGCTATCGCCTGGCCGCGCGCGAAGCAATGTTTCAATCGCATTCCGGCGCCGCTGCGCGCGTACCTGCAACAGTGCGACGCGCGCGCGAAGGAGCTCAACGCACTGGAGTCGGTTTTCCGGTATGCGGCGAGCCAGCTCACGATGTATCTGGAACACGGCACAGTCAAGGTTCGAAGGATCGACGGCACCTGAGACAGGTGCGTGGTCCCGTCGCGTTGCGACCGGCGGGGGCATCAGGCTAACGCAGAGCAGCCATCCAAAAAAGCAGGCAATGGACAGCGCGTTCGTATCACAGGGGGCAATCCTTGATGAACGGAGTCCGCAATGGGCATCTACGCAGAACTGGTCGGCAACGTGCTGGCGTCGCCGACGATGAAGCAGGTCAACACCGCCAGCGGCACGCGGCGCATCGTCGAACTGCGCGTCATGTCTGCCAGCTACCGGCGTCTTGACGACGGGACACTGGAGCAGCGCGAAGGTCGGACCTTTCCTGTCGACGTGACGGTGTGGAACGAGCGCCTGACCGAGCGCGTGATGCAGCATATCCGCACGGGCGCGAGCGTCGTCGTGCGCGGCGACTTCTACGTGAGTCCATGGATCAACCGCGAGAACGAGGCCGACGCGGGCGCCCATATTGACGCCGAATCCATTGCCCTGAACCTCGTGCGGATCGATCAGGTGGTGTACCGCCCGCGCCAGACGCGCGAGTCCGATGCCCCGGCACGGGACGAAGGCGCCGGCGAGCCAGCCGGTCCGGCCGATGGCGAAGCGGAAGAGTCCACGGGCGAGGAACCAGGAACGCCGCCGGATCACGCAGACTCCGATGCGGCTACCCCCGTCCAGCCTGCAGGCCGGCGTTCGCGTCGGGCGGCGCGAGCCACGGCCGAATAGCTTGCACCTTCGTCGATGTCATGCGCGAGCGCGCCGTTCGCCGTGCATGACTTCTACGCTGGAGTATGGCAGAGGACACGGAAATGATGGACGTCAGCTCGCCGGCCACGCCGGACGTTGAGGAACTGCGGATGTTACGGGCGCTGGTGTATGAGGGCGTAGCGCTAGCGCGCCACGGGCCGTATGTTGCGCGGTTTCACAGATGGACCGTCCAGGTCTCGCGCGAGGGCCGCTGCAGCGCGGGTTGCTTTGCGCCGGTCACTGTCGAGATCCGCCACCCCCATGGCGAATTACTCGAGCGCGCCTGTCTGGTAGTTGATGGACGCGCCGACCGCGAGACAGGAAGCTGAGGGTGCTTGTGTCATCGCTGGATCGATGTCTTTCACTCTGGATATTGCCGCGTTGAGGCACACGGCCGTGACCGTTCATATGCGACGCTGCGGCTATTGGCTTGCCATGGCGAGCCAGTCGAATCGGCAAGAGAGGGCTTGTGCGGTCAGCTGTCTTCGCGGTACGGTACGCGGATTCGTTTGCTGTAGTGGCCGTCCGCGTAGCCGACCATGCCATATTTTGCCGTCTTATTTTTGTATTGACAGAAGGAGAATTCATGAACAAGCAGGAACTGATTGATGCCGTCGCGTCAGCAACGGGCTCGAGCAAGGCCATCGCGGGCGAGTCCATCGATGCTTTTATCGGCGCGATTACGGAGGCGGTGGTCAAGGGTGAGACCGTGCAACTAATCGGATTTGGCTCGTTCAGTCAGGGCGAGCGTGCGGCGCGCACGGGCCGCAATCCGGCGACCGGTGAGGAGATCAGCATCGCTGCCGCGAAAACGGTGAAGTTCACCGCAGGCAAGGGGTTCAAGGACGCGGTCAACGGAGGCGCGCGGTAGGAGCGTTATCCCATACCGGGACGTGGACGGCGGTTGCTTCGGCGGGTGCTGCTACCTGATATGCGGCGCGAGCAGGTTGCCGACGAATGCGGAGGTGGCACCCGGCTCGAACTGTTCCCGAAGCCGCGCGTTGAGAGCATCGCGGGAAGCGCCACTCACGCAGGCTGCGTCGGTGAGCGCCGCATAGGCATCGAGCACGTCTGCCGCCGTGATCTCGTATCCGGCGCCGGCGTCGACCCAGCGCAGTGCGGCCATGCCGCAGGTCATCGCGAACGCGGGTTGTCGCTGCACGAACTCCCGTGCTGCCCGAATCAGGGTGCGTGGATCGGTCGGGCTGGTCTGAATGAGCGACGTCGCGAGATCCAAGAGTCCCGCGTCCTTCGCGGACGCAAACCATTTGCCTTCCGAGCCCGGCTCGCTCTCGATCAGGTCTTGCAGGATTGCTGCCTGCGATCGCCCAGGATACTTCCTCGCGATAGCACGGAAGGTCGCGAGGTACGTCCCTGAGCGGTTAGCCGCGATCGCATACCGCCGGTAGGCCTCGTCCGTCATGCCGCGGGCGAGCAGGATCGTCTCGCAGGCGAGGGCGATCGCACTTTCCGGCGCATGGGCGCCATGAGACTGCTCGGCGTAACGTAGCGCCTCTTCGGGCCGGCCGAGTGCCACGAGCGCCTTTACACCCCATTGCCGGTACCCCCACCATGTCATGCGCGCCGAGTTGACCAGCGCAAACAGTTCGTCGAACCGGTGCGCGACGTAAAGCGCACTCATGCACGCGGTAGTCCCGACAAAAAATCCACCCTGGCCGTCGGGGCCGATCACATGGGCCGTGATGGGCAGCAGCCTGTCCGCCCATGCGGATGCCATACCCGGTGTTACAGCAAGTTCTCCCCACACATCGGCGAGGCGTTCGATATACGGCATCTGGTCTTCCTGCAACGCCTCAAAGAGACGTTCCAGCCACGCCTGTCTGATTTTGGCATCAACTTTGGCTCCAGCAATCAGGGGAGCCAGTGCATCGATGGCCCGATTGACTGCGGTGCCCATCGCGCCGGACGAACTGTCGACCTGTTCCAGTGCCGGAGACAGTTTTTCGAGCAGGAGCACTGCGCCTTCGGCGGCAAGGATGCCATCGGAGCGCGCCACCTGCCGGATCTCGACGACCGCTTCTTTCAGCCGCTGGATCGGCAGCGCTGATTTCCAGCCGAAGGCGTTACGCCGGAAACGGGCGGCGAAGGTCCATCGATGTGAGCTCGTGTGTGACATCCCGGTTTTCAGCATTCAGCGCGGTTTCATGTAGTGCCGGTAGAGGGGATCGTGGAGGTCACGCAGATCGCGACGGCTCTCCATCAATTCGTGGTGACGGCCTTCGCGCTCGAGCGTGAGCAGCCGAAGCACGAGTCTTGCTGCCCGTTCGGGCTTGGTGTCACGGCAGGGTTGCGCCTGCTTCAGCAGTGGTGCGAGTCCGGTTTTCTGAATTAGCGCCCAAGCGGGAAACCACGTGAGGTCGGCGACATCGCCGCCTCCTTCAAAGGACGCATCGAATGTCCTGCGAAGCGTGTCCAGCGAACTGTCCTCGAGATGCCGGAGCAGGCCATCGAAACGGGTGGGAGCAAGCCATGCGAGTTCGGCCAGAAGCGGCCAGGCGGCCTCGAGACCATCGAGCCGGTATCGGCATTCGGCCATCCACATCAGCGGTGCGGGAATGCGTCGCCAGGATTCGATGCGCATGACGGCGGCTTCAGCGGCTTTCCAGTCGCCCGTATGCAGGTAGAGCGCGGCGCTGTGTGCATCGGGCTGGGCCGCACGGAACGCCAGACTCGCAGCGCGTTGCGCGAGTTCGTTCCAGAACGGCGCAAGCCAGGCGATGGCAGCCCGTTCGCCCATCAGTTGGTTCGCCGAGCGTCGGACGCGGGTCAGTAGCGTCTCCCGCGCGCCAAGCGCGGCGTCATGGTTCGCGAAGAGTAGGCTGCAACGTGCTTCGAGGGCGGTCACGAGCGTGTCAAGCGCCACGAGTGCCGCGTCGTCTCGATATTCATGTCCGAGGATCCGCAGCGCACGGAGGGCGCCGGAGGCATCGTGGTGTTGCAATGCCGACAGGACATCGTTGCGCAGCATCACATCACGGCTGTCGTCAAAAATATCGAGTTGCATGGGTCGGACTCAGAAGAGCTGGTCGCCAGGACTCACAAGGTTATGCCACTTCACTACGCTCCCCAACGGGCGTCCGTCTTCAAAGATGGACTCGATAACGGCGCGCTGGCCGCTCGCCTCGGCAACCACGCGCACCATCCTGTCCCGGTAGCGCATCAGCGCACCGATCGGCGGGCAAACGAGGCGCTTTCGTCTTCGGTCGGCTTTCAGCATCAGGACAGCAGGAGCGGGAACCTGGCGGATTATCCCACGCCTGCCCTCGCCAACGGCGGCTACCGGTTCACCGCACGCAGCAATGGCACACCGGACAGTAGGGCGATCGCGGCCACACCCTGGCGCTGGATGTGTGGGAGCGCGAGGTCCGAATCGAACCAGCTGTTGGACAGGCTGACGAGCACATCGGGCGAATGCAGCAGGATGCGCCAGTGCGGCCACCACAATAGGTCTTCATAGCAGATCGAGAAGGCCACGCTCTTGCCTGCAACCATGACGTATGGCTGGCTGAGACTCCCGCGGGTCGCGCTGACGGCCGCACCGGGGCGCCACAGCGCCGCCGGCACCGGCTGGCGACTATCCAGGCGGCCGTGGTCCACGCCGACGATGACCGCGCTGTCGGTGTACCGGAACGGCGTGCCGGACGCGGTCAGGTCCATACCGACGATCAATGTTTGCTTCGCTGCGGCGAATGCCTGGATATCGTCATGCCACCAGTAGCCCATCGCCGGGCGCCACAGCCCCACGATTTCCTCCGGAAGGACAACAACGGTGGCGCCTTCGCTGAACGCACGCTGCGTGATGACCTGGACCTGTTGCGTCCGGGCATAGAGCGACGTATAGCTGGACTGATCGAACCGGCCGAGGAGTGTGTCGAGTGCTGTCCACCGGGACGGTACAACTGGCGCGCTCGCCGCACTTCGCGCGAGAAGGGATAGGATCACCAGCAGCGTTGCAACCTGTCGGGCGAAGCGACCGCGTAAGACGGAGGCCGCGCACGCGATGGCGGTTATGCCGAGCGCCAGGCCTGGCGCCTTCCAACCGGGAAAAAGGGTGCTGGCGACATATGCAGGCGATAACCACCCAACGATCCCAAGCGGTGGTACGGTCACGAGCACCGTCGCGACGGCGGCGCACAAGGCGCGGCGTGCGGCGCTCGCGTTCGCCCCAGGTTTGAGCACGGCCCACGGTGTCGCCAGCACGCACGCCTGCGCGATCCAGAACGAGAAGCCGAGCATCAACGCTTCGGGGCGCGTCAGATCTCCATAGCCGGAAAAGAAGCGCATGCTTACGACGGGAATATCCCGTGCGCCAGCAAGGTAATAGCCGATCCAGATCGCGAGTGCCGAGGTACGTCCGCGCACGCGCGACCATACGGCCGGCAGGAGCAGTAGGAGTACCTGCCAGTGCCCCGGGTACCATGTGGCCAGCGCCACCAGCGCGCCGGTGGCGATCAACGCCACGCATGCGAGGCTTCGTGGGAGAGACTGGACAGGAGGCCGCGTCGATGGAAGAAATGGAGGCAGCGCAAACATGGGTCCAGACGGAGGCAGAAGTTAGCTGCACGGTCGATGCCGGCCGGGCTTTCCCAGTGATGCGCGCGCTGCATTGTCGAGCATAGGACAGCTTTTTCGTTCGCGCTACGTCGAGAGATCAGCATCGAGAGAAAAGACACCAACACAAACAGCTCTTCGTGGAATAGCGGGGAACGCAGAGAGAACTGTCGGCCAGAAGGCGACCTTCGCCCGACGCGTCGCGAGGACGTTCAGACGGCAGCTCCACCGGTTGAATCCGCACGAACGAGCGGTTATTCGATCGCGGGATGCCGGCGTTGCATAATCGGCCATTCCCGACATTCAGGTATCGCATCTGTCAGGCAGCTACGAGTCGCTTTGCCGACATTCGCACTTCGGCGGCGGCGAGCGTCTGCTGCCACTGCAACCGAATGCGTACTTGCGACCCTGAGCCGACGGTGGACCCAGCAGCACATATTCGGCAGCTTCCAACTACAGCGGCCATTCACTCCTGCCAGTCGTTCGGCGGGTCATCGGCCATAGCCGACATCGGGCGGCCCGGGTTGCCGACGCATTGGATGCACTTGCGAAGCGATGAGTCACTGCGGGCCCCGGTTACGTCGTGTATGTGGCCGAGCAGTTGGAATAGACCCGGTGTATAGTCCAGCTTCTCGCTGATGTCCGCGCCGATCCGCCTGCGTTCTCAGCCGCAGTGGCAAACCGCGCTGTCAGGCTCGTGATGGATGTCGGTGCGAGGTAGTTGCGGCGCACATGTCCACGCACCCAATGTGGATCTCAGTATCGCGAGGCTTGCGCGGCTAAACATCTGCTTGTGGCGGTACAAGGGAAGGTGGTCAACGTATTGGCTGACCAGCACCGAAGCAAGCAGTCCGGCGGTCCGAATGCCCTTGTCGATCACGTGTGCGGGCACTGGTGCTTGGATTAGCGTCTGACAGTTGCGGCCGCCCCGGTGGCTACCATTGAGCTACGGGGGCCTGTCTGAGCGATAGTGTGGCCCATTTTTCGATGGGGAACTATGTCATACGCATATCGCAAACGTTTCACACGAACAAGCTGGACGGCATCTCTAAACTTTGCCTAAGTGCGACCGTTATGATGTGAGGGGGACAGCTTCGAGACATTGAGGAAGATGAATCTCACGAGCAAAGGCCTATATGGAGACCTAGACGGATTGGCTCGGGGTATTCGTATCAACCTGCAATTCCATTCGACGCTAACCAAGGCTGTTTCGGATTCGTCGCCGATTTAGCGCCCGATGTAGGTTGATAAACGTGTGTCCAAATGGCGGCTCCTGACACTGAGCCAGTGCGGACGCTAAGCAGAAAATACAATGAACCAACGCCTTTCAAGCTTCCAGGTGGGGCCGCTTCCCACGTTTTTCTATCGTGATGACGGCGATCTCGATGTTGACCTCTTCGGCGAGCTATGGGCATCGGCCGGCCTCCAGAACAAGCAGTTGAAATCACTCATTCGGCCCGAGATTTTTTCTAGCACTGACGATGCAGGGCGAATCCGTGCGCTCGCTCAGCTATGTGAGAAGGGGGATTGGAGAAAGGGCTGGTATCAGAATGCCGACGCCCGCAAAAAGGGCGTCCCTCCGTCAATCCAAGAGCTTGCGCACAGGTATGCTAAGCAGACACTTCCTGCACTTGACATGTATGGGGATGGTCTCGGTAAATTTTTTAAGAGAGCAGCTAACGGGAAGATCTATCCTCGACTTGAGAAAGCTGGCGATTTAGCGGACTTTCTCGGGCAGTGCTTCCAAACTCACGCTCGCGCTACGGCTCTCTTCACTTGGGCAGTTCTGGAAAAGTCGCTACTTACCAAGAAAGGCGCGACGGCGTTGGACGCAGATTTGCGCAAGCTGCCTGACGTTTTGATGGAGGCGCTTCACGAGCGAGGCGAAGTAGGGCTTTTGGACCTCTTGGCTCCGCTAGAAACAAGCGCTAGCAGGCCTGAGGATGGCGTCGTCACGGCAGAGGCTACTCGCGATAAGTCCGACTCGTTGGATGAGGTGAAAGTCAAGAAGAAGGCGCCGGAGCTCCAGAGAACGATTGATCCCCTTCTTGTACGCGTACGGGACAATCTTACCGCTACGTACGACCGCGCGACGACGGAGTTCGAAGTTAGGCATCGAGCACTCGTCGCGATGTGTTCTGACCTCGCCGGGGCGGAGAATCCGGTAGCCATCACCCAGCGGATTCGCACGAAGCTTGATGAGTTTGACCGCGGCGTTTTGACCGCAGCGGATGAAATACGTCATGAGGCCTCGCAGATTCAATCGCGCCTGAGACGGCTTTCGATTCTCCAGCCAACGCCTGCTGAATGGTGCGATTTGCCGCCGGCTATTGGCGTCGCCAACGCAGCCGTGATCGCAGCGCGTACCTGCAACGAACTGGAGACGCTGACTGGCCTAGACCAACGTCTGGTTGCGATTGCACCGGAAGTCCTATCGCGTTTCAAGGGGAGGATCGACGCGGCCTTGTTGGGTAACCGAGCGTCCGCAGTCGTGCAACTTCAAAACGTTGCCGAAGATCTAGAGCGATTTGTGGAGACTCAGGAGGCGCGCGAAGCGGCTCTCAAATATGTTGGTGCGGTCAGTCAAGACGCTGACTGGATGGCCACAGACGACCCGCAGATGGACGCATATTGGCCGACGCTCGCGACGACAAGCCTTGCTGATGCTCCACTTCTTGATTCGACGTGGCTGATATGCAGGCGTGCGTTCGACCTGTGCTACGACGAGATTCTTCAAGCCGTGCGTCACATACTCGTGCCGCTCTGGCATGAGGACATGGTGACGGTTGATAGGTGCCTGTCCTTGCTTGATCCGAATCAGCTCGAGCGACTAGCGCGAGATACGCCCGAACTTGAAAGGGTGATCGTACTGACGCAGGCATACGGCTTTCTCGCCGCCGCAAGAGTTGGCGATGACCGAAAGTTCGACTATTGGTCTACGTGGCCTCTCAGTCAATACGCGAAGGCTCCAGGGGAGGTTGACAATCCCTTGCTCGAACGGCTGCTCGGGGCCGTTTTCTCAGAAAGCTCGCTTGACGACGGCGCAGGAACACTTGCTGAACTCGCGCTAATAGCGAACGAGCAGCTTCCAACCGGTGATGATGGCCAGGACCAAGAGGTCACGGCCGCGTGGGCTGAGCTCGACCTTCTGCTGCAATACCGTCAGCACGGGATGGGCCACTACGCCTCGCTTTGGAAAGCCGCCCATAAGGACTGCATTGAGCCATTGCAGAGTATGAGGGTGTCGTCAGCGTTGGCCCAGACCGCGCGGGAGATCCAAGCATTCGTCGAAGATATTGACGTGGACTCACGTTACGTCCAATGGTTGAAAATCTCCCAAGCGCCGGTTTTGTCTCAGTCGCAATACGAAGCGACCACCAAGGTATACGTCGAAGGGCGCTTAGAGAAGGTTCGCGCATGGTGTGAGCGGTATGCTCACGTCAGCGCGGATCAATCCAGCTCAAGGCATTCTATCCGGGATATGATTTCGATGTCGGACGCCAGTCCGGATCGCGACGTTTTAGTTCCCTGGGTGCGGCGAGTCGCTGCCCAACTTTCGGGCGAGACTTCGAATGCCCCAATGCTTCGCTCCGATTTGCAGGACCGCAGGTTTGGTATCGGCTTGTCCGCATCTGTCGAGATGCCCCGCTCCTATCTCGCGCGACTCGCTGGGAGTCCGGTCCGATGGGGAGCGCTCGTGACGGACAGTCTTGCGAAATCAGCCGGCGCTTGCGCTCCGTCTGCGCTTTGGAATTTCTATCGCGCTGCAGGCTCCCTTGAAGCGCAGGAAAAGCTCCGGGAGGCCTCCCCCGAGGCTGTTTCGGAGATTGACGCACGGTTGCTTGAGCAAGAGCTTGATCTGCACTCGCTCAAACAGGCAGTCAAGATTTCGGACTTAAAGACACGCTTCGCGAGCTTTCGCGCGTCGGCAGAGGTTTTGCATCTTCAACGCAAGATGGGCCTCTTCTTCGGGGAGCGACAGTGGACGCTATGCGAAGCCACAATAGCTCAAGCTACTATTTTGGCGGACTCACTCGAGCAGAAGGCAAGGGAAGATGAAACACGGCAGAGTTTAGGGCGCGACATTCAGGCTCTAGGCGGCATATTTGATGGCTCGGAGGGCATTGATGTCCTCTCCAAGCGACTTGCTGAAATGGTCGAGAATTCGTCGTCTCGACGAGTACATATACGGGTCCTCGAGCAGTTCGCCAGAACAAAGAATCTTGCTACTTCTCTATTCGATGCGGCTACGACAGCGGTAGCAGATTTGTCCGTTCCGCAGCGACTGCCTGACGCCGATGGCGCAGCGTTTCTTGCTGAGGCTTGGGGCGCGGTCCTTTCGCCGATTTCAGAGCAGCTAAAACGGCCGCAGGCTCTCTTGCCGGGATACAAGCACCTGTTGGAGATATTTACCGCAAGTGTTGTCCGCGCCATGGGAAGTGAGCGCGGTTCCGATGGGATCGATAGTAAGTTTCTCGAAGCTTGTATTGACTTCGCACCGTTGCTCGATGACGCGGCCAGTCCGGCGGGATTGCGCACCTTGATTGAGAAATTTGCAGCGCAGGCCAGCATGGCATCGCTCGCTGCGGAACTCGAGCGTACGGAGTACCCAACGGAGGATGAAGCACCGCTGATCAACAATGCAGAGGAACCGGACTACCGTGGTATCGGTCAGGCGTTGACAGAGCCAGAGGCCAGTGGTTCGGACAAGACCCGAATAGTCCAAGCTGCGGCTTGGGTGCGCAGGCACGTTCCGAAGACGCCGTCTGGTGAGACAGACTTTCGTACCGCGATGAAGAATCGGCTCTGGGCGGAAGCTTTGAAGGCTAGCGTCCATGCCATCGGAGACGAATTCGAAATTAGGCTTGAGGAATCGTCCCGACCTCGCGATGCCCTACTTACAGCGATTGCGTGTGCCGCACACGTCCCCGATGCTATCTCTGAGGCCGAGGCAGCGGCGGCGCTCGGTTTGCTGGCGATGTGCGAGGAATCCCAGCCAGTGCAGTGGCTGCGTTCGCAGAAGGGGCGATTGGGTGGGTCACTTGTCGCAGACTTCGTAGGCGCGATTCTATTGCGATGGGCTGGGAAGGACGCGGCGGAGCTTGGTAGCACACGTAGCGATGCGCGTGGCGTGGTCGGCTCCGCGATACGCGAATTGGGCGATCTGCGGCTAGGGCCGAACGTTCCGGCGCGTGAGGCGTTTGCTTTGTTCGGATCCGCCTCGGCCGCTGGTTTCCCCGCCGAGTTGCTGGTGAAAGCGCTGTGGGAATCATTCACTGGCGACAAGCAGCAGGCCGAGGTGCGAGCTGCTTTCATGCAAATGCTGTTCAAGGCCGGGCTGTACCGGCACGTCGGGCTTTGCTTCACTTTTGCCCCCATCGAGATGGAAAAACGTGTCGCACTTGCATACGCGCAACTCCTGCAAAATTCGGATTCCGTCCAGGGTCGCGCAGCTCTTGAGAACATTCGTAGCGCATCTCAAGCGAAGCCGTTTGCGAGCTTTGCTCAAGCAGTTCTGGGTAGTGTGTCGAGAAACCAGGGATTGCCTGCTGAGATTACTTTCGCAGCTCCGCTCGAGAAAGCACCCAATCGCCGAAGTTGGCTTGGAGTGCTCGCTATAACGCCGCGCGCTATTAATCCTCCGCTGGACATTGAAATTGAGCTACCTGGTGATGGCGCAATAAGTTTTGCAGGCGGTCGGCGTAAGATCCGGATTGAAGGTCCATTCTTTGAAGCGCGTGAGGAGCGCGTCGAACTGGTGATCGACGTTCCCGACATCCGTTCTACGATTATCCGGGCGACGTGCGACTTCCTGACGCTGGAGGAAAAGCGCGTCGTCGCTGAGCTGGAGCTTGCGCTGGAAGTAGCCGGGCTTGAGTCATTCGACAGTGTAAGCGCCGAGCAGGTCGACGCAGCGTTCGCGGGTTTCCCTCAATTTCAGATGCGGGGTCATGACTACGTCCCGCGAGATGATGACGAAAGGCGCATCGAGACGACCCTCTTCGGTCGCGATCGAGCCGGAAGCGTCTGGTTATCAAGCCCGCGACGATCGGGCAAGACGACGATGCTGTTTCGAATTCTCGATGAGTATTCGCATAAAGTCGGCCGTGATAACGGCATTGTGTTCCTGTCTCTCGACAAGGGCTTCCAGTCGGTCAAAGACTTCAATTATTGGGTATGGACCAGAGTTCAATCCAATGACGAGAACGAGGAGCTGCGAAGCCTTATTAGCGATTTCGCTCGGATCGGCGAGCGACTTCCGTTCGACGCTGGTACCGATGTTTTTCTCACAGCGCTGTCAAAGGAAATTATCAGCCGGGCTAGCAGCCTAAGCCGCGTGTTTTATCTATTTGACGAGGTAGACAAGCTCGCGGAAATGCATCTTGCAGAGGGACAAGCGAAGGATGTCGCCATTGAACTCTCATGGCAGTTCAGGCACATCATTGCATCGCAGACGGCTATCGGCATGGTCTTTTGTGGTTCGAATCCGGCACGGACAATTTTTGTCCGCAATGCGGATGCCGCCTTGTACAACAGTATTGCAAATTTCGAGCTCACTCCCTTTGGAATGAATAACGATCTGGAGAAGCGCAGGACGCGGGAGATTGTCGAGCCAGGCGTTCTTCGCGGACGATACAAGTTTCCAGAGAAGACTCTCGCCTTTCTGGTCAAGATCACTGCTGGCATTCCGTACTATATGAAATTAGTCGCCGGAGCCACTTACGCGACTGCGCAACAGACTTACCTTATGCAGTCTGACGTTATCAACGGGCTGAAAGCGCTGTTGGAAAAGTCGACGGGTGTTACCGCGCTTGACAGTCTGGACGACCCCGGCGAAGACGAGCTCCGGGTCCTGTTTTCGCGGAAGGACCGTGACCAGCTACTGGTTCGTGCGGTTCTGTATGCCGCTGCGGATATCAAAAGTCCGGTGTCCGCCGGTCCTTTGATGGTCGGTGATTTGAGATCGGAGCGTTCACCGCTCGTCAGTCGCTATAACCTCTCGCGGGCTGAAATCGCAGCTGGTGTGGAAAGCGCTATTCAGCTTGGCTACTTGAAAAGACTAAAGGACCTGGCGGCCGTCGAATTCAGGATCCCGATGTTAGGTGAGTCAATTCGGGTCCGATCCGGCGCACTTTGGGCGATGATTAATGACAAGCTTGAGCAACTGAACGCGCAATGAACGATATCACCATACCTGCCTCCTCAACGGCGATCGCCCGCCGGATTGTTCAGTCGTGGAGAACCGGAAAGAGCAATTACGTGCTTGTCACTCCTCCGCTGACAGACGCCACCTGCATCATTGATCGGCTTGTCGACGAGCAGTTTTACGAACAGTGTGAATTGGCGCCCGAAGTCCCGGCTGTGGCGAGGTTTCGTGCGGGCCGCATAGACAACGCAAATACTTTTATTTCAGGTGTCGTCGCGCAATGGGACCCGATGGGAGTTGTTCAGCGCGAGGGCAGCGATATCGGTGCGAACTTGCGCAAAGTCGTCCAGTTTTTAAAGCGCTCGGGTCGCACACCAGTATTAGTCATCGAAGCATTTCACCAGGCCGTCCGTACGCTGACGTGGGATGTCGGAACAGCCTTACGCACACTCGAGCATTCTCTTCAGTTGAAGACTGTCGTGGAGTTGCCCGTCAAGCTGAGTACGTTGCGCATGCGATGGGCTGTGCAGAGAGGCGAGCCGACGTTCCTTGCGTCTGATTTTGGACAGGGGCATAGCACGCTTGTGTTGGGAACTTACGAGCCGAGCGAAGTAGCCGCGCTGGTTGCAGAGTATGGATTGACCGATTGGCGCGCGAAGATGGTTACCGAGCTGTGTGGGGGACTGCCTGATCTGACCGGTTGGCTTGCTCGCGAAGCTCAATATTACGACTCGCCAGCGTCGCTTCGCCGGTATGTTGAGCGCGGCGCACCGGACATCTGCGATCGGTTCCTTAAGTGGCTCGACGCACCGGCTGAGGCTGCCTTTACGAGAACGTTGGCAAGGATGCACGAGGGTGGCCCGATGAATAAGGTGTTCGCCACGATCGACAAGCACGAGTGGGCCGACTTTATGCTCGATGAGACCGGCTCGCTCAGATCCAGCATTCTCGGCCTAGCTGCAGTTCAAAAACTTGCTCAACGGGAGAGCGGCGCGAGCGGTTTTGCGAATGAAGCTCGCGGTGTGGGAACGATCACGACGATCTCACCGCTCATCTTTCCGGAGGGCGAGGCACGTCGCCCAATTGCTTTGATGGCCAATGCAAAGCCGGAGACGATCGTCGTGGCCGCGACGTGCTGGGGCGTTCGGTATGGCGGCATCAACTCTTTCAATCTCGAATTCTGCCGTGCGCTTGCCGCACAGGGGAAGAGCAAGCGAAGAGTCATCTGTTTAGTCCCGAGAGATGAGGACATCCTTGAGGAGATGGATGGCGTTGAAGTCATCGCCATACGACGGGATGGCAACGAAGGCTTCTTCCAGTTTGATACGCAACTCGCGCTTAGCGCGCTTAAGGATATCAGTACGGTTCGCTTCGTCGTCGGGCACGACCTTAAGTCGGGTACGTTTGCACAGAGCCTTGCTTCCGCCCTCGAAGTGAAGTCGATAGCGTTCTGTCATATGGCCTATGCCGCTTATTATTCGATGACCAAATCATCGGAGGACGGAGCTAAGAAGGTGGAAGATCAGCGCAAGCTATTTTCGAAGGCAGACGCGATTTTCGCCGTCGGACCGAAGCTCGTGAAGCACGTGAAGGCGCTTATGCGTACGATACCGTCGAAAGCTAATACATTCGAGTATTTGCCAGATCTGCTTTCAATGGCACCAGTGACCTCACCGAGGCCTATTGCATGTATCACGTATATCGGCCGGCTTGGAAGCGGTGCCGAACTGGTCAAGCAGGGTACGCTGGCGGTGACGGCGATTGGTGCGGCGCTAAAGAGGACGAAGTTGCATGATCCGTTGGTACAGGTCATCGGTGGCTCTGACGCGGAGAACGAGACTGATTACAAGGAGTTGGTGAACAGGGAGGCCAATCGACTCGTAAATACGCAGTTCCTCGCGTTCAATAACTCGCGTGAGAAAGCACTGGGCTACATCATGGATAGCAGCTTGGTGGTCATGCCGTCCGTGCATGACGGCTTTGGGCTCGTGGGTTGGGAGGCAATTTCACTCGGTATCCCGTTGATCATCTCAACCAATACTGGCTTGTATGAACACCTAAAGCAGCTCGGCCTTCACAGCTATGTCGGGGCGGTCGATATTCGTGGGAGTATGGCGAAGCCCAACGAAGCAGACGTCAACGCACTGTCAGATAAGATTTTCGCAAAATTATCGGATCCGGCTCAAGCGCATGCGGATGCGGCAATGCTTCTTGCACGGCTTCGAGAGTCCGATCAGATGACAATGGAGCGCTTCGATAGAAATACCGAGCACGTCTTTAAATCTTCTGCTGACGCGAGCTTGTCGGCGTAGGTCGACGCCAGAGGCTTCGTTAGAGCGAGCTTTGCAGGAGTGGCCGCGTGGGCTCGCCAGTCGACGGGCGCGCCAGTGCTGCGCCGGCCCAATGGTCACAGCGAAAGCGGCTACGTGGCGGAACCGTGACGTGTGATGCCGTGGGATTAGGGCGCGGGAATGCTGTAGGCCCTCTCCTCCCCGAACTGGTAGGCGTGCGGAGTCACGGCGCGCGCTACAGTCCACCTAGACTGGCCCAGCGCCCCTCAGTCTCCAAACCTGCTGCCCCCTGCGGGCATCTTTTTTTTCGCGACGTCAATCAGGAATCAGGTAAGGCACTTCCGCCAAAGGCATGCACGGGCTGCTTACGCCGACCACGACTGCCAATTTGACCGACCGAATGGCCGTTGTACCCCTGATTGTGTTGAAAAAGGTCGCCCGTGGTTCGGAATGTTCGGTATCCTGGAAGACATCGATCGACGGGAGTGATTCGTCATGATGGGGCAACTGGGCAGCGGACAGGACAAGCTTTTTTACTCGTTCAACCTTGATAGTCACGTCCCTCGCGAACACCTGTTGAGAGGCATCGATCACTTCCTTAATCTGCGCGATCTACGCCAGCATCTCGCGCCGTTCTACAGTCCGATGGGTCGGCCGCCGATTGATCCGGAGCTCATGATCCGCATGTTGATCGTCGGCTACTGCTTTGGCATCCGGTCCGAACGCAGACTATGTGAAGAGGCGCATCTGAATCTGGCGTATCGATGGTTCTGCCGCCTGGGCCTGGAGGACGCCGTACCCGAATACTTGACATTCTCGAAAAGCCGCCACGGCCGCTTTCGCGACAGCGATGTGTTGCGCCATTTGTTCGAGTCGGTCAGTCTTGTGTCGATGCATGAGCGAGGGGCTCGTAAAGAGCGAAGGCTTCGCGATTGACGCAAGCATCATCAGAGCCGACGCGAGCTCTGCACGCGGTCTTCCGGGTTCTGGGCCCATCGACTGGGGTTGCGTCAAGGGACAAAGCCGTGCAGTGCGCGAATATCTGGAAGCATTGGAAGAAGTGAATCCAGCGGGCACCGAAGCGGCGGAGATGGCAGAGACATCGACCTCTCCAAAGAGGATACCTCTGACGGATCCCGCCGCGAGCTGGACAGCCGCCAAGGGTGGCTTGCCGTTCTTCGCCCACTCGACCAATTATCTGATTGACCTGCATGCAGGGATCATCGTTGACGTCGAGGCGACGCCCGCGAACCGTTCGCACGAAGTGGAATCAACCAGGACGATGATTGACCGCGTTGAGCGGCGGCATGATCTCAAACCTCGACGTCTTGCAGGCGACACCGCGTATGGCTCTGCAGCGATGCTTGCCTGGATGATCGAAGAGAAGGAAATTGCACCACATGTTCCTGGGATAAGACGACGCGCAAGGACAATACATTGTCCAGCAGCGAGAGTTCCACTGGGATGAACTGGCCAATGAATATCGCTGTCCCACCGGACATGCACTGCGCAGTGATCGGCGCAAATTCAGGAATCCGCGCTCACGCGTCACGAAGGCTGACACGATCATCTATCGGGCAAGCCAGCTCGACTGCGAGAGTTGTTCGATGAAGGACCGTTGCTGTCCGAATACACCTTTCCGCAAGATCGCCCGCAGCATCCATGAAGCTGCGCGCGACGAAACGAGGCGTATTGCGAAGACGCCTGAATACAAGCGATCTTGCCGTGAGCGAAAGAAGGTGGAAATGCTCTTTGCCCATCTCAAACGCATCCTGAAACTGGACCGTTTGCGACTACGAGGTCCAAGCGGTGCTCATGATGAGTTCCTGATGGCAGCGACTGCGCAAAACCTGCGAAGAATGGCCAAGCGGTTCACGTCAGGATGCAAGCAGATGGACCAGGCAGTTGCATGACAAGAAATGAGGATCGTTGCCACGCCCAAGTTCACCGCTTCGCCGATCGTCACAACTCGATAACGTCGTGCCAACTCCAACGCCCTGATCCAAAACAAGACTTTTTCAACCGTATCCCTCTTAAAGCTGCCTTCGAAGTCAGGCCGGATCGAAAGACCGCTCCGGGTCGCGAGTACTCATTTGTCGGTCGCGATCTCGGCATGCGCGTAGGAAACACCGAACGACGGAAGAAGAACCTGAAGCTGCCCGATGGGGGGCCACACCTCAACGTCGGCAATGGCCGAATTCCAGTCTCGCAATGCGAGTCAACGAACGTCCGTAGTGCGTTGGAAGCGGTCCTAAATGTCGCGCTGGGTCGACGGGCCGCAGTGGGTAGATCAGCGGCATCCACGGAAATCCGCGATGAACCGAAAAAAAATGCGCCCGGTCCCGGAAGGGATCAGGCGCTTTGAATGGGAGCGAAAAGGAGGCAGACCTTTAGGACCGCGGGGCGACAGCGTTGATGTAGAGGTAACCGGCGTCAGCCCCGATCCGGAGATCGAAGCCTTCGTCGATCACGCGGTCAAAGACCGCATCATTGCGATCGAGATGCTCGACAAAATCATCGCCGCCGAATTCTGCCCGGGCGCGCTCCCACCAGTCGTCGAATTGCACCGTATTGGGATTGCATTCGACGGCCCACGCGATGATGCTGCGTCGGCCGTTTTCCATTTTGCCTTTCTCCGAGAGCATGTAGACGCCGTGATCCTTGACCAGCACGATTCGACATTGCTGCGTGCGGGCTTCGCAGATGACGGGGCGCAGATCCGCTGCAACGAAGTGGATCATGATGAATTTCTCCATGAGGGGATGGGTTAGGAGATGAGGTTCCGGCTATTCCTGACTCACCAGTTGCCGCGCGAGCGCAACTTCGATGCTCTCTCCGCCCTGATTGAGGATGTCGAGACCGGACTCGGGCATGTGGCCGGAGGTGGACTGCGAGACGGCAATCTTCTGTCCCATCAGCTTCAGACACCGCATCTGCGTTGTGCCCTCGTAAGCGAGAAATCGCACGGTGACGTCATGCGTCTGACCGATACGCCAGCTTCGGCGTGCAGCCTGTTGAAGCGTGTAGGTGTTAAAGCCCGACTGAAGAAATGCAATCGTCGGGAATTCAAGAAGATCGAGGCCGGTTTTGACCAACTCGGGGTTTGTGATGATGACTTCGGCGCCACGCTCCAGCTGGTCGGCGACCCAGTCCTCACGCTTTTCCGCAGGCACGCTCGCACGAAGCACGGATGCCCTGACACCGACCGCATCGAGAAGATTCTTCAGTCGCACCGACGTGTCGCGCGTGCCGGTATAGGTCGTATAGACCAGCATGCGCCTGCGGTTCAGCAGTTCGCCCCGCACGAGTCGCAGCAGCGCTTCTTCCTTGGGACCGGGTTGATCGTCGCGCAGCAATGCAGGCACGCTGGCCAGGATCCGCTTCGTGCGAGGGTGACGCACGATTTCAGGACGGAAACAACATTCCGGCCACGCGAGCAGCGCATTGAGCACCACGCCCAGCAGACTCTTGTCGCCGCAGCGTAACGCGGTGCGCAATTCTGATGTCAGTGTCGATTCGAGCGTGCGATAGGCTGCCGCCATTTCTTCAGTCAACGCGACCGGCAGCAGGGATTCGTCGTAGGGAGGGAGGACGTTCTGGCCGATCTGCGAGAGCTTCAGGAAGGCTGTATACGGCACAACGTACCGCATGATGCCCTTGGGGCCGAAGCCCGGACCTTTCACCGTCGAAACGCTCTTTCGGTCGCCTTTCGCCGTCCGGTGCGAGCCTTCGTCGACCTGCTTGTGAATGTCGATGAGCACGCCATGCTCGCGCATGAACGCCATTGTGGCGGCCGCCATTGAGCCGTTGCTGTTGTAGTTAAACCCGTCGTCGATCAACATGGTCGGGTTCAGGCGATAGAGCAGGTGATAGAGGTCGTCGGCGTAGCCGCCCATCAACGTCCCCGTGAGCAGCAACGTTTTCGACGCCTTCCGAGCGAGTACGCCCATTGCCTGGCCCTGGGCGGAGTTTTCGTTCTTGTATTCGTGCCCTTCATCGGCGATGAGCAAACCGAAGTAGCCCTGTGGCAGATACCGTTTAACGAACTCTGAGGCTTGGTAACCGCCTTGTCCGAACGATATTTCCGTGTGAGCGAGCGCGCGCTCCATGCGCTTCGCCTGCCGGTCCGAGAACACGAGTTCGCCGCTGTCGTCCATCAGGTTGATGAACTCGAACACGTTGTCCTGCAGCATGTCCGCGAGCATCGATTCGCCGAAGCGGGAGAGCAGGCGTTCGGCGGTTTTCTCGCCGACGGTCGGCATCTGTAGCAGCGCTCCCTTCACGAGCTCGCGCATCGACCGCGTGCCTTGGCCTTTCGGTGCCAAGGCCCACAGGCGTTCGCCGCAACTGCACGCGCGACGCTTCTCGTTGAGCGCCGGCCGAGCCTGGGTAGGTGTCAGCGGATTGCCGTCTTCGTCGCACACGAACTCGCCGCAGGCAGGGCAGCAGGCAAACACGCGGGTGATTGCGTCAGTCTCCATATCGAGCGTTGCGACGCGGCGCGCGAAGGCAGGCTTCCAGTCGAATCCCATGCGCATGCGCACGCGGCCGAGAATGAAAAACTCGGGTACCGTTGGCCTCGAACGCATGATACGGAGCTGTAGTAGCTTGCGCAGTGTGTCCGGGCCATTGAGGATCCAGACGCGTGCACCCGGCACCGTCGTTCTGATTTCGCGGCGCCACTTGTAGACGAGATGCGGCGGTGCGATGACGAGCGTGCGCGGATAGCCGCAATGGTGGAGAAGGACGGCAACGCCGATGCCCATCAGCGTCTTACCGGTACCCATTTCGGCATTGATGACACCGCCCGGTGCGTGTTGCGTCAACAGTGTCGTGATCGCGTGAATGACTTCCCGTTGCGCCGGGAACGGTTGTCGCGACAGTTCGTCGAGCAGTGCGTCCCATCGTGAGGGGCGTTGCCCATCGTAGATCGACGGGTTTTGTTGGCGGACGGCATCGAGCAGTCCGGCGCCAAAGTTCGAGATGAAGTCCGGCAGGGCGATCACGTCGCCGGCGTTGTCGTCGGCTGTGATGTCGTCATGTTCGGCATCGCCGTCGACGACGGCGGATTGCAAATCTTCCATGATGCGTCTCCAGAAGATGCGGGCCACGTGCCCCCGGGACGGGGCGCAGGTCCCGCAGATTAGGAAAATAAAGAGAGGGCCGCCAGCGCATCCAGGGGCGGCAAGACCGGCGGAGGGGTTAGTCGATTGCGAGCGCGCCGCTGCGGACCAAGCTGGAAATCGCCTCGGTGAAGGAGCCAGGGAGTGCGATCCGGAAAGCGTGGATGCGTCCGACGGGTGAGTAAGGTGTCTCGTCGAGCCTGCTGACCATTTGCGCTCCGAGGCTGGCGAGGACCAGGGAGCGCCAGTGCGGCAGCAGCGGTATCGGACTGAGCTGTTCAATAAGCGACCACACGCGTGCTTCCAGCGACGCTTCGTCGTGCGTGTGGGTTTCTCGGTCAACCAGCAGCCATGCCGAGCCGGTGGCTTTTGACGGTGTCAGCAGCGACTCGTCGTAGATCCACGTATGCACGAGGTTGCCGAAGAGGTTGTCTTTCGGCAGACGACCGCTGTATTTGTCCAGCCGCCGCGGATCGCCGATAGGTACGGTGACGATCGGCTGGCTGCTGTCGGGGTCAAGCAGGGTGATCTGACGGATGCCGCCCTCCTGGACGCCCAGATGTAGCGAGGCGTAAAGCTGCTGAACGGCGCCATCGCGACCGAAGACGGACACGAAGGCGAGCTCGCCATCGGGTGCACGCACGCAGGCATCGATGAAGATGTCCTGCAGTTCCTTGATGGGATATGGCATGGGGTGCTCCAGCGTGAATGCCCGGCGCACCCATCGGGCGCTGACCCGGGTGGGTTAAGGAAGATTCCGGGGCGTCCGCAAGGGAGCCGCCGCCGCGCAGACGAAGGCGCCGGAAAGAAGCGGCTGGGGTACCGCTGAAGGTGTCGCGTCACGGGCGACGACGGGTCTGCTACCGGCCGACCAGCGGGAAAACGTGCACCGCGAAGCGCTTTCCTTGAGCGTCCTGGTGAACGGTCGGGGAAAGCGCCATGGAGACAGGGCGCACAGAGGTGTAGAAGGAACGGCCGCGGTCAGCAGCCAGTCAGCGTTCCGAGCAAGGCGCGAAGTTCACGGACCTTTCCGGCCGTGAGGGTCATCGACACCAAGGCTTCGGGATGCCAGGTCTCGATCGCAGCTGCTTGAGGCAATCGTTCGTCGACGAGTCGTGCGAACGCGAGGAGTTGGTGTGCGGCTGCGTGCAGTCGCACAGCACGGACCGAGACGTCGGCGGCCGGCCATGCCGTGACGCCCGTCGCATCGAAACTGAGGACCTGTCCGTCGAGTTCCTCATAGTCGTCGTAGAGCAGCGGCATGTTCGGCGCGTCATCCCACAACGTACCGGCGTCGAATGCCGCACGCGCGATGGCGCGGGCCGCCTCCGCGCTGGCGGCCCGGATGCCGACGACGACCCGGTGCGCGTGGTCGAGGCTATAGCCGACCAGGTAAGCAGGCAGTGGCTGGTTCGTGGGGCTTGTATCAGTCATGATTCGGGTGTCCTTGCAGGGCGGAACCTGCCCCCTGCGGGGCAAGGCCCCGCGGGGTTGAAGACGTGACCCGCGCTAGCGGATCGTGACAACGCGGCCGAGATTCGGGCCGGGCGTGAAGTCAATGCCCGCGATCGTGGGAACGAACCGGTCGCGCATCAGGATCGTGGTCCGGATCTCGCCCTTGTCCGTTTCCTCGATCTGGACTTCCTGCTCTTTCTGCTTGACGGTGTCGCCGCGGATGAGCAGGCGTGTGCCGTCAACGCCGGTAACCACACCGGTAATCTGGCCGGCGGCAAGTGCGAGAGCGAGGTGCCAGTCGGACAGGTCGCGCAGGGGACGGCGAGGCGTGACCGCCTTTGCTGCGAACATCGCAGCAAACTGCGGCCAGAGCGTGGCGTGCTGCAGGCGTTGCAGTTCGTGCTCGAGCTGCGGCGCATCGATCCGTGTGGACATGAAGGCCTGTTCACCGGCGGCCGATGGAATGCAATACGGTCGTGCGGTCCAGTGCTCGGGCAGTCCCGGTGGCAGTTCACCGTCGCTGATACGTGCGAGGCGTGCGGCCAGTGAGGTGTCGACACCATCTGCGCGACGCTTGACGCCGAAGAGGACGAGCTGTTTGAACGTCTGGTCGGGCGCGAGAAACACTTCGACGTGTGTGAAGTTTCGAGCGATCATCGTGGCGAACTCGCGGTCCATCACGTAGTACGGCACGATCAGCACGAGCACGCCACCGAACGCGAGCCAGGGAACCGCCTTCAGATAGAAGAGCTTCTCCAGACGGTCCGGCTGACGCTCGCCAGTCTGAGCCTTGTCCGATACGACGTCGCCATACGGCGGGTTCAGGAACAGCAGCCCCATGCTGCGGGCGGTGATGAACATGTCGTGGATGTCGGTGTGTGCCACGGTCTCCAGGACATCCTTCGCGTGCCATGCACGCTGGCGGTCATACTCGACGCCAAATGCGCGGATCGCATTAGGGGTTGCGGACTGCCTTCCTAGTGCGTCCTTTAGCTCGTATAGCGCGGCGCCTTCGCCGCAACATGGATCGAGCAACCGTACAGGGCGGTCTGGATCGGCCAGCGCGAGTGCCGGGATGATCCGTCCGAGCGTGACGGCATCCGTCGGGAAGTAGCCGTTTTTCACGAAATTTCGGGCGAGGCGGGGAAAGATCAGGGCCATGTCAATCTCCAACGAATCGTGGCGTGCCGTTCGCCGGAAGGCCCGGCACGCCGCAAGTGGAAGGAATCAGGCTTTGAGCCAGGTCTGGCTGGAGGCCTGGAAGGCGTAACCGAATGCGCGAAGCTGGTCGCGTTGCTGACGGAACACGCCGCGGTCAACGGTTGGGTCGAGCTTCACTGGCTGGCTGGCGACAATCGCATCGGCCAGCTCGGTTCCGAACAGGTCGGGCAGATACAGCTCGCCAGAATCGCCTTCGGTTTGTGCGGGGGACGGCCCTTGGTCAGCATGCGCGGGGGCTGCGGCACTGGGTATGCGTTCCTCGTCGGCCGGATCCGGCTCGGTCGAGGACGGTGCCTGACCGGTCTCGCTGAATGGCTCATCGTTGTCGAGCTGCACATCGGCGAGCCTCGCGCGGATCTCGACGGTGACCTTGCCGTACCACACGTAGCTGTGCGGATAGATCTTGTCGATCAGGAACGTACCGGTATAGGCGCCGGGCTCGAACTGCTCGAGCACCTTGTCCTTGACCTTGAATTCGCCGACAGACGTGGTTAGTTCGCCGACCTGGAACGGGCCGTTGCTGCCCTTGATGGTGCGCACGTCGAGCGTGCCGGAAAGAGAGATCACGATGCCTCCAGAAGGTGAGGCGGGACGCACCCTCTCGGGCATGGCGTCCCGCGGGGTGGGTTGAAGAGATACGGATCGATTCTGTCTGCCAGCGTGACGGGCAGGTAACCGATGAGCGTGCCGGAAGAGGCTGTAGCTTTCACATGAAGCGGCGACGCACGGATCCGCATCGAACGGATCGAGAGCAATGGGTCTTCACCGAAGCGCCACCGGTGCGGCGCTTCAGAAATGACCCGGCAACCGGGCCACACGCCTATGCGGCATTGACGAACCTAGCTAATGGGTTGCCGGGCAGGTTCGCTGGAGCGTCGTTGCTGGACGATGTGATGAAACAGCCGGGGCGGAAAGCGGAACAGCTGACCGCCACTTTCGACGATCCACGTGCGATGCTGCCGGCTGACGACGACGGCCTCGGTGATCGACAGCCCTTTGAGCGTTAGCATGTCGCCGGGCCTCAACACACGCGAGCGCGCCGCATGCCACACGCGGACCTTTTCGCGCCATGGAGGTGAAGCGGGCGGGACCATCTCGAGATACGCGAGCGGGCACGAGTAATAGAACGGCTCCATTTCCTCGCACAGGTCCTTGTAGCCCCAGCCGGCGCAGCCTTTGTCCCAGGCGAGCAGGTCGCAGCCGATGTAACGCAGCGGCGTGTTGCCGGGGCGTTCAATTTCCCAAACCGTCCAGAGCACGTTGCACTGCTACAGTGGCGCAAGCAGCGACGTGCACAGTCATCGTGCTCCTCATTGCGTGTGAGGCATGCAATCAGTTGCGCACGCGTCTGTCCATGACTAAAGAGCCATCCCATGGTGTACCTCGCACAAGTGATTCGAGGCATTGCTCCCAAAGTCGGTGTGATGCCCCGCGCGGAATGCACCGTTGATCTGGTGCAGTTGGAAGAATGAGGTGATGCGGTGCAAGTCTCTGGTCACACGCGCCGTTGTGAGCGAAGGTCGCGACCGATGACGGTACGCACCGAGCTGATAACGAAGACTGTCCAGTCGGCGAAATACCGTCCGTCGAAAACGATCGCTCCCGCGTTCAGCATGAGCTGGATCGGCATCGTGATCCTGCCGCCAGGCGTCTGCCCGTCGCGTCCGGCCACGTGCTCCATGTCGGGGAAGAACCGATAACCCTCGAACGGATCGAGGAATTCGAGCTTGAGGTCGCGGGTCTCGACGGTGTGGCAATAACGCAGCCGGCCGATCAGCGGTCCATCAAACCCTGTAACGAGCGGGGACCCAAGCGGATCGTCGCGTCCGTTGAAGAGCCCGAGGTAGAGGCCGTCGGGAAGATCGACGCTCTGCACCGTATAGCGCGGCAATGTGCGCCCGTCGCGGCACTGAAAAGCCTGCTGCGACGGATCGCCGTCATCATCGGGCTGGTCGGCGGCATGAAGCTGTGATGCCGGTCCCTGCTGGAAGCAGTTCCCGCGTGCCAGTGACCAGTGCCGCATACTCGTATCGGACTTGCTGATGGCAGGGCGGGAAGGGGTGATGGGAGTGCGGATTGACATCGTTGTCTCCGGAAATGTGGCGGAGACGCGCCCTGCGGGCTGCGTTCCGCAAGGCTTGAAGGGGGGCTGGGCGTCATTCCGTCCGCCCGTCAATCGATTGCCGCAAAGATCTGGCGCGCGTCAGGGTGTGACGGGACGAAGGCGAGCAGCCTGTGATAGAGCTCCGTAAAATGCGCGTCTTCTGTCGACCACGCCATGGCGTTCAGTGCGAAGAGGCTGGCAACAATACCGGCGGCGTCACTGCTCATTTCGCCATCGTATCCGTTGCCGTCGCAGGTGATGGGCAGCGGGCCATCCAGACGAGGCGTCATGTAGAACGCGCCGTTGGACAGCTCGACGTAGTCCCAGAATCCGCCGTGGTAGGTCGGGCACAACGACGACATTGCGGCGTAAACAGCGAATTCGGCGCGGATCATATGCTTGCCGAAGTATCGCGGCAGGATTTCCATACGACGGTCCTCGGGCACGAGGGTGGCCACGATGCCGTGCGTTTCAGTGGTCTCGTTCATGACATCCTCCGGAAAAGGAGCGGAGGATGGCTGCCCGGGCGGGGAAGCGCATTCCCCGCGAGGGTTGAACAAAGGAACTACTTGAGAGCGGGGAAGCGAGCTATTCCGGACCCGGCATCATGGCGACGCGGGTACAGCCGTGCAGACAATGGCACCGGAAGAGGGCTGTGAAGGTGTCGCCTGACGCGGCGACAGACGGACCTGCAACTGGCAGGTCGGCAGTGAACACGTTATGCCTCATTGGCCCTCATTGGCGCCGACTGGCAGTGAGGGCCAATGAGGCATAACGCCTGGCAGTTAACCCCTGCCAGGCGCGTGTCTGGGCCGGAACGATCGGTCCGGCGCAAACGGCACGGCGTAGTGGGGCCACCGTGGACCCGTTCGACGATCTGCGGGACGGTACCGGCTTTCCGGAGCGGGCTCGGGGAGTTCCGCCCTGGAAAACCGGCCGTCCGGTCATGCGCGAGAGGAAGCCCCCGCACGAGGCGGGGACCGAGGGGCGCCGGTCATTCGGCGTTGGCGGACGGGCGACGGGCGCTCCCGTTCGCATGACGGCGCAGCGGCGGATAGCGGTTGCTGCGCGCGTTGGTGCGTTCGGCCGCTGCCGCATCGTTGCTTGACGCTCCGATGTCGCGGCTGTTGGCCGGTCCCTCAGCAGAAGGCGTATCGCGGCGATCGCGATCGCGATCGCTCGTCGACGGTTCATGCCCGTTGATGGTCTCCGCGGGAGTGTCGGCGCCTGCTTCAGCGTCGTCGTCTTCGCGGTCGCTTTCGTCACGGTAAACTTCCTGGCCGTCGACCTTGATCCAGAAAAGCTTGAGCAGACGCCCCTTGAGGACAGCGCCGGTCTCGCCCGCGCGGTTGCCGGTACGCTCGAAGGTACGGATGTAATGATCGCCCGCGCGGAAGGAGACGAGGACTTTGACGTCCGGATCATTGACGTCGTTCATCACGGCGCGCACAGCTTCCTTCGCCTTCTCGCCCGAGACGATCAGGTCCAGCGGAAGATACACGACACCATTCTCGACGTTCGGATCGCCGTGAAACGCGGAGATGGCGCAGGCGAGGAAGGGCTTGGCCTTGCTGCGGCCATTGCCTCTGGCCGTAACATCGCGGACACGGGACAGATACCCGAGGCCGCACAGATGAAGGTCGAAATACTTGCGGGGTTCGACAGATTGATTCATGACGATTCTCCAGAACGAAAAGGGGGAATCGCCACGGCCCGTGTCGGGGAATGACAATTCCCCAGACGGGCAAGAAAGGAAAGCTTCCGGTCAAAAGACCTGCGGTGGTCCAGACACTGGGACGAAGCGAACCGCGAAAGGTGTCGCACGAGCGACGGTACTGCGAAGGATGCTGGATGGGCTCCAGCGGGCAACTTCAATCGCGAATCATAGTCGGCGATACCGAAAAATCAAGACGATTTGCTCGATCATTTTGTTCGCTGTTCAAATGAATTTGACGGGATTGAACTTGATCTCCCGATGCGTCACGATGTCTCACAAGCGAAGACTCGGCAGGTCGACGGACAGGCCGGCGCTCTGATTGCGGAAAGTGGGTGGGATTGCACAGCAGGCCAGTCACGCAATGTCACGTGAGCTCATCAAAATCCAGCATGGAAGCGGGAGAAACGCCGAGTGTGGCGGCCAGCACGCAGATGTTATAGAGGGCAATGTTGCGCTGCCCCCTTTCGATGCCACCAACGTACGACCGGGCTAGCCCACTTTCGAGCGCAAGGCGCTCCTGTGACCAGCCGCGCGCCTTGCGAAGCTCGACTAGGCGTTTCCCAAACAGGGCAAGGGGGTCGTACTGCATCGACATCTCGATCGGAAAGATATCGAAGCGTACGTATTTGACCTGTTTGAGGCCACGCTCTATCATGACACGCACTATGAGTGACATTCCTGCATATCGGCCACGATAGTTTTGATATTCGACGTGGGTACGGCTCGCGATGCCGCGGCCGGTGTACCTGCCCGATTGATCCTCTTCTTGTACAGGGAGCGCAGTGAGCCAACCCGTCTCGGATCTCGCACAGTTGCTGGCGTCCATGCAGCCAGAGCTGAATGAAGGCGCCTATGTTTTTTCGTCCGTGCTGGCAGACCGGGATGTGTCGCAGCTCGCTCCCCTGGCGACGTTTCGTGAGCGCGAGGGGCTGACCATCATCATCGATGAACCGACGGCGCTGCGCGAAGGGTTACCTGTTCTTTTCCGGGCAGCCTGGATCACGCTGAACGTCCATTCCGACCTGGAGGCTGTGGGACTCACAGCTGCAGTGGCTGAAGCGCTGACCAGGGCCTGCATCAGTTGCAACGTCGTTGCTGCCGCATTTCACGATCATATTTTTGTGCCCGTGGAGCGCGCGCGGGATGCGCTTGCTCAGTTGACGGACCTCCAGGCGCGGGCAGGACAGGGCGTGCCGGGTTAGCCGAACACCGGTCGGGAATGCTTCCTGCCCGGGTCGGTCAAGTCCGGCTTCCTCGCTGCACCGCCGCGACAAATTCCTGGCGAAACGCGTCAAAGAGCTGATTGATCCGTTCAGCCGTATCGCCGCCGAAAATCCGTGCGCGGCTCGCCATCATGTGCGTCAGTATCAGGGGCGACGGATCGTCCGGCGCAATGACCGCGAGGATCTGATCGCGCACTTCCGGCGTGACGATACCCGCCATGTCGCGGCCGAGGAGGGCCGCGCCGCCGATATCGGGATCGTGCTCGTGCCGTTCGATCAGGTCGAAGGCGTCGTCGGCATACAGCCTCTCGAGATTTCCTGCCTCGCCGTACCATGCCAGCAGGAAAAGCAGATCGGTTGCGTCCTTGCGATCGACCGCGTGACGATCTTTCCAGGCAATGATCTTGAGCATTGCCTGCGCCGGAAGGGAAGCGACAGGCACCACGAGATCGGCATCCATGCGTACCGGCACAGCGACCTGCAGCGCCTGCTCGAAGCCGGCGACGTTCATGCGCATGACCTGATCGGGCGGCCACGCGATTTCGCCGCCATCGTCTGCGATGCCCCCGAACGGTACGATATCGAGCCAGGTTCTGGCGCCGGTCTCAGGGGCCTGGTAGTGCAGCCGGTGGGTTGCACTGCCTCGCTGCTCGAAGTGGCCTGATGTGAGCAGCGCCGTTCTCAGTGTTTCATGGCCGGCCCAGCTTTCGATGGAAATGCCGATGTCAACGTCTGCAGTGGCCCGTGTCGGTTCGATATCGTAGACGTGCGTCAGCACGACGTCGCGTGCGCTCGCCCCACCGACAAACCACTCGATGCTCTTTTCGGAAGCAGCGGCAGCTACTTCACGCAAAAGGGCTACCATTTCGGGTGGAAAAGGGCGATGGGGGCGAGGCTCAAGCGGGGAGATATTGTTCACGCACTAACCGGGCCGTTTCGAGATTGCGCGAGTCGCCACTCGCTACGAGATCAGCGTAGACGAGCAGGGGCGGCGCGATGTTCTGCGGAAGTCCAGCCGCAGGCTGGAGCTGGATCGGGGACCTCAGGAATTCAATGTTGCCGTCGCGATCAGGCCGCAGGCGAGCCTTCGCGATCCACTCCCTCGGGACCTCGCTGGCACAGTATACGGTGAATGTGGCTGGTTTCAGGTATTGCGTGAGGATGGCTGCTGCCGGCTCGCCACCAAACTGGCACCGGCCGGGAAGCTCGGGAACGCTTTTCCACCAGTCGGGGATGTCGGTGCGGAAGTGGCCGAGCTGAAGCGATCCACGCAACAGTGTCGGGTACAACGTGGTCCATTCATCGATGAGCCGGCCTGCGTCGGCGAACTGCATGCCGTGCCCGTCGGGCTGCTCGATGAGGTCGCGCCGGGCCAGCATGCCGTGAATGGCATTCTGGACCGTTCCATGGCTGACGCCGGCAACCTGTGCGATATCGCGGTAGGTTGTTTCCAGCAGCGAAGGGACCGCGAGCAGGGCGAGTGCGACGCGCAGTGTCGATCTGGTCCAGGTGCGGCCGCGTGCCTGCGGGCTGCTCTCCGGGCGTGGGCGTCCAGACACGAGAATGATGCTATCCCCTAGAAGAAGACTGGCGTTGCCGGCCAGGTCGAGCGCATCAACCTGCATGTCGCGGCACGCGTTAATCATGTTAGGGGATAGGTGCGATGTCACGAGCAGGAGCCGGTCACCGTCGCCCGCCGCGGCCTGCGCGCGGACAGCGGCCAAGGTGCCGTAGCGGTCGATCGTCCGTTTGACATGCGCGAGGCGTTTGTAGCGGCGGGTGCCTAGATGGAACTCCAGTACTGCGTCCGCGCCGGACCGGGGTGGCGCCTTGCGCAAGTGGACAGGAACGCCGGTCGCATCGCCGAACGCGGTGGCGGCAGCTTCCAGCAGAGGAAGCAGATCGTGGTCGGCCGGATGCATGGCAAGGTCGCGGTTGTCCAAGTTTATTCATTGTACACGTTCCGTGGACGCATGACATTTTGGATGCGACCGGCCTTGTCCGAAAAATAGGGTTGTCCACGTGACGTGGACGGTCATCATTTTTGGACAAGAGACTATTTCTACTGGGATGGCTCGTCGCGAGGATGGACGCTGCCGGCAGGGGCGCCTTTTACCGCCTGGGTTAGGGTAACCGCCGTTTGCTCGGATGGTCGGGCCAGCCGGAAGTGTGGTTGAACGTCGCCGATCGGACCCACTTCGGTCCTTCGACCCGGCCCAACGCTAACGACGGCTTCCAAGGTAGAACGGCCGTCCGCCCGTAAGCGTACATCGGTGAGTCCTCTGCCAGCGTCGGGGACGATAGGAAACTCCATTGACGTTCGTTCGGGAATGTCCAGCTTACCGCGCCGCGAATTGGCGCTTGCGGATGAAACGGGACCTCTATAACGAGGCAGCGCCCGACGGACACAATAGTTGTTGGTTTATGAAGGAGTTCCACGACGACGTGCTTCAGCCAAATCTGGCAACAACCTGTCACGAGCCCCTCAATGCAGGACGAGGCCGGCTCGACTGATAAGGCGTGAGAATGCTCGATCGAGCTTCGATTTCATTTACCATTAGTCCGACCATCGGCCGGGTCGTTTCTTTCGGATTGACGGAAAACCTGAACTACATTCACAAACATGTCCACTTCCAGCCCCGATCCCTCCCTCGCGCACGGTGGCGGCAATGCCACTGCGGCAGGCGTCTCTTTCCAGGCCGGTGTCGCAAGTTATTTCGGCGCGGCCCTGCTCGGGGAAAAACCGATTGATCGCCTCTCCGATCTGGCACGGACCGTTCCCTTTTCCATCCGCGTCGAGACCGAGGCACCCGTCGACGACATCCTGGTTGAAACCACTGCGGGTGGCTTTATCTTCATCCAAGCGAAAACGTCCATCGACTTGGCAAGCGGTCTGGCAAGCCCGTTCGGAAAAACCGTCGACCAGTTCGTTCGCCAGTGGATGGCATGCGAGTCGGGAACCGCCAACCGACGTTGGGACCGCCCACTTTCGCGCGACACCGACCGGCTTGTACTAGCGGTAGGACCGCAGTCGTCTGGCATTGTCACGCACGATCTTGCGCTCGCCTTGCGTGCCTGGCGCGCGGGAGGCAGTGCGCCGCTGCCCGCGAATCAACAACAGGCATTCGATCGCTTCAAAGACTTGCTCAGCCTCGCGTGGCAGCAGATTTCCGGGGTGCGCCCGGATGAGAGCCGGCTCGCGGCGCTCACAGCCCTTGTTGACGTGCTGGTCTTTGATTTCAGCGGCGCGGATCGCACGCTCGTTATCGAGTCCATGCGTGACGTCGTTCAGACGGCCGACGACGCAGCAGCATCGTTCTCGGCGCTTCAGGCGTGTTTTACGCGGCTCATGTCCAACCGGCTTGGTGTGGATGCCACTGGGCTGAGAGATCGTATTTCTGGTTCGATACGTCTCGACTCGCCACCCAGCTATCGTGCCGATGTTGTTCAGCTCCAGAAGTATAGTGATGAGACGCGCACTCACCTCGAGCATTTCGAGGAGACCAGCATCAGCGGTAATAGCATCAGGATTGCGCGGAATTGCACGGAATCCGTTCTCAGAGCGGCCACGGAATCGATTCTGCTAGTGGGCGATCCGGGGGCTGGCAAAAGCGCCGTCATCAGTGCTGCTGCGGCACGCTTGAGGAGTGAAGGCAAGCAAGTGATCGAGCTGGCAGTGGACCGGCTGCCGGTTGAGTCTGCCGAAGGGTTACAGCAGCAGCTTGGTTTGGCTCATCGGGTTCTGGACGTGCTCGAGAACTGGCCCAGCAGCGAGCCGGCGTTTCTATTTATCGACGCATTGGACGCAACTCGCGGCGGACGAAGCGAAGGCGTTTTTCGCTGGCTGATTGCTGAAGTCCTGAAAATGCCAAGCAGGCGCTGGTGCGTCGTGGCCTCGATTCGAAGTTTCGACCTGCGCATGGGGCAGCAGCTGGCGGAACTGTTTTCCGGAAGGCCGCCCGATAGTAACTATGCCGACAGGGCATTCGGCGCGGTGAAGCACATTCATATCCCTCCATGGGAGAACGGTGAGCTGGAGGAACTGCTCCAGCGCGCCGGGCCGATCGCAGATGCCGTTCGCGCAGGCGGCGCTCGACTGTTCGATCTCGCCCGCACACCCTTCAACACGCGGCTGCTCGCTGATCTTTTGAGTGGGGGGCTAAGCCCCGATACCTTTAGCGCGGTGAGCACTCAATCCCAGCTTCTCGATCTGTACTGGGCGCATCGCGTCAGGAGACATGGGCTGCCTGCAGAGGTGTGCCTGCGGCACGTCATTGAGCAAATGGTGGAGCGCAGGTCGCTCCAGGTCGATCGCTTGCAGGTGGCGTCAAACAGCGCCGTAGCGCTTGAAAGCCTTCTTCACGAAAGCGTGGTCATGGCCGTGTCGGGCGAGCGGTATATCGCATTTCGGCATCACATCCTGTTCGACTTTGCGGCGAGCCGGGTATATCTCGACCTCCTGCACCCTCAAAATTTGGCGAGCGTGCTGGGTGGGGAGCGAGCCCTTGGACTCATGCTTGGGCCCGCACTCATCTTCGCGCTAAACGATCTCTGGCTGAATTCGAATGCTACCCGGGATGAGTTCTGGCGCGCCATTCTGGCCTGTGTTGGCAGGCCTGATATGGATCCGGTTGTCCGGAGCATCGCGGCACGTGTCGCCTGCGCACTGCCTGAAAATCGCGAGGATGTTTGTGGTTTGCTCGAGTCGCTTGGCGGGACGGTGGAAGAAAGGGAGCAGGCCAAGATCGCGCTGACGCACGTGATCGGGTCACTCGCGGTCCATGCCGAAGATGCAGCCGACATTGCCCTTGACCCGTGGAGCTATCTCGCCGCTGAACTTGGCGGCATTGTCGAGCGGGTCGCCTGGCCGCTTCGCACGCTGCTTTTCCTCTTGACCGGGCGAAACCTGACGCCGGACCAGCGGGCACAGCTCGGCTCGGCATCCCGGGCCTTGCTGCGCCATGGCCTATCCAGTGTCGAGGAACTTGTGACAGCGGCCATCGGGTTCGTTGGCGATACTTATGGGAGCGATCCGGCCGCTTCGCGACAATTGCTCGGTTCCCTGTTTTTACCCGGCCGCTTTGACGCCCATGGCGATGACGACATCCCCTGGCTTACTCGCAAACTTGACGCCATCCTGGCAGTCGATCCGGAGTTTGTCCTTGAAATCTACGAAAAGACGTTCTCGCGCGGCATCGTCGATGACAGTAAGACGTCGATCGGGCAAAGCAAAATCCTTCCGCTGACAACCAATCGCCGGCAGGCTTTTCAGATGGCCTACTGGAGTCTTAAAGAGTTTTTCATCAAATTCCTTCATGCCGATCCTGGCTTGGGAACAAAGGCCTATGTTAAAGCGCTGCACGGCTACGTCCTTCGCGAGCATCCGCTGCGCGACACGCAGCCCAGACACGTGACTGGCCTATCCGGCAGAACCTGCGCACTGCAGGAGGACTGGAGTCATATCTGGGCGTCGAATCCCGATGATCAGCATGCCGACAATGCCATCCAGATCGCACAAAAGTTCTCACGCTGGTTATGTGATGCCAGTTCGGAGGCAGCGACTGCTGCGACCGAGGTGATCGTCGCGGAAAACGAGATGGCGATTGTCTGGGCTCGCCTGTTCATGGTGGCCGCCGAACGTAGCGACGTTCTTGGAACCATCCTCTGGCCGATTGCCACGAGCTATCCCTTCCTTCGGGCAAGCGATACACGCAAGGACGTCATTGATTTCATTGCTGCCATGTATCCCAGTCTGTCTCTGGAGGACCGCGCCTCGTTCGAGGCAAGGACCCTGGCGTACGACTTCGCAGATGCCAGCGAGCCGGGAGCCGCCCGTGAATACGTTCTGAAGCGGCTGTTCGCAACGATTGGCTCGAGTCGTCTGCAGACCTTGGAAGCGAAAGCGTTCGCGACCGTCTCCGATCCCGAACAAACCCTCGACTACGAAAACCGGCGCCCCGCGAGATACGAAGTCGGTTTTTCTGCGCTCGACGAGTTTTGGTGGCTGCGAGAGCAGGGGGTTGATCCGACCGCGCCCGGGAATGCTGAGCTTCTTGAGCGCGCCACCACCTTCAAGAAGGAGTTGAGCGAGCAAAACCGGACGCAGGCTTTTCCGACGCCCGGCGAAAGCGTGGCCAGATTGACGGGCTTTCTCTCTGAGGTCGATGGGCGACCGGACGCTCACCCGCTGGTGAAGTCCTATGTGACGGGCGTGGTGGCAGATGGCCTTGAAGTGATCGTATCGATGTTCGAAAGCGAACTCGCAGGCGATGCGCGGCTTGTTGACATTCTTGCCGCAATGACCGTGAGGTTCGCCCGCCATGTTTCTCCAGAAATAGCCCCTAACACTGAAGAGAGCTTCGAGAATTCCGCCGCGTGGGGTTCGCCCGCACCCCGAGTCTCGGCAGGTGTTGCCGCCATGAGCTTAGCCGGTGTTGGGGAGTTTGCCGTCCATCAACTGCGTCACGTCATCGAACAGTTGCTGAAGGATCCGCATCCCGCCGTTCGAATGGCTGTCGCCACCCGGATCAATACGCTCTGGTTCACAGATCGCACTTTGATGTGGCAACTGGCTGATCGTGTTGTGGACGAGGAGAACAATGGAAGCGTCCTGTCGTTTTTCGCGAACACCGTTCTTGCGCGGCTGCTTCATAGCGATCCCGAGAGAATTGAAGCACTGGTGATCAGGCTTGGTAATAAACCGTGCGGCGAAGTGGCGCGACAGAAATTGCGTGTTGAGATCGGCGGTCTGATCGCGATTCTCTGGATCTCGCATCAGCGGCCGTCTGCAAAGGCAATCATTGAGGCATGGCTGCAACGCGTTGTCGAAAGCGATGAAGAACTGGACCACGCGATCACTACACTGCGGGGAGGGCTGATCCTCGGCTACGAAAGCGGGAACGGTGCAGACATCCAGGTTCGGCACCGGTCGATTGAACTGGCTAACTGGGTATCCGCAACAACGGCGGCGAACCTGACGGCCTTTTTTGCGAATCCCACCAGTGGCACGCCGGAGCAGGCAAGGGCAACGGTATCCGCCAAGCTTTTGAGCCACCTCCTCAACCAGATCTATTTCTCGTCGGGCGCCTTCCGTAATGGCGGGTCCGCCAACGGCGAAGATGGGGGGCTTGTCGCCCTCGAAAGTAGGCGTGAGTTTCTAACGGAGATCACACCGGTCCTCCAACGCGTGACTGACGTCGGAGGTCCGGAAACGATCTACTACCTCATCGAACTGCTCGACTTCATGATGGACGCCGATCCGGAGGCGGTCTTCGACATGGTCGCGCGGGCGCTGCTCGGTGCGGGCCATAAGCAGGGGTATCAGTTTGAATCGTTGGGAGCTGACCAGGTTGTGAAGCTGATTGGACGTTTTCTCGCTGACCATCGCGTACTCTTCGATCAGCCGTCCCGCAGGCAGACACTCGTGAAATGCCTGGACGTGTTCATCGAGGTAGGCTGGCCGTCAGCGCGCAGACTACTTTACCGCTTGCCGGAGCTGCTGCAATGACTCCCGATAAGCTCGCGGAGTTCAAACGCGCAATTCAAGTGCTGGTCGCCGAGGCTCAACGGAACGAGGCGCCAGATTACCCAGCGGGATTCGCTGGCGAGATGAGCGCTCCGACGCTTGAGCACAATGTCAGGAAGGTCTTCCTCAACCGGCTGCTGATCGCGCTAGGGTGGAACCTTGAAACCACTGTCGCGGAAGAGGCACGCGTCAAGGGGGACACGACGCTTTTCTTGGACTATCTGGGTGTGCATCTGGACACAAGGATTCCACTCCTGATTTTTGAGGCCAAGTCATGGGAGAAGCCTTTCGTTTCCGCGTCGTCGGCCCTCGGCGGGCGGCAATCTCCGGAAGATCTGATCGCCCTAGCCCTGAACTATATAAAGTCGGGGAATGGTGCTACGCCGGTGACGGGCGAGTGGATCGAGTGGCTTTCAAAGCTCCGGGACTACGTTCGCACTCTGAGGGACCAGAGCAACCACGTGGTGAGCCGCGTTGCCATCAGCTCCGGTCAATGGCTCGTCATTTTCACGGAACCCGCCGCAGCATTTCTGGATGCGGCGGATGTGAATTCCGCGAATATCTTGGTTTTTCAGACGGATAGTTTCGTTCGCGAGTCCGTCCATATCTTTGGACAGCTCTCGTATGGCCAACTGGTTACCGACATTCCGTCCCCGTTGCGCGCGACTCAGCTAAGCGGCTACATCTCGGCGAACGCGGTTAGAAGGGTGTTCCGGGCTTTGTGGACTCGGTGGGAAGCGTCGGGCTCCGCAGGTGTGCTCGATACGTTTCCTCAACTGATCGTGTATCCGGCGGCGATCCTCGAAAGATCCGACGGCGCTCTCCTGCAGGTGGCGGAAGGGCGTTCCGCACGCCAGTTTGTCCCGGCCGACGCAACCACGCTGAAGGGGCACCTCGATGCGGTTAGGCAGAGTTCAGACAGCTTGCTGGAAGCCATCTTTGAACAATTGGAGAGGCGGTTCGAAGTTTCAGACCTGGCGGCCTTTCCAGGCTTTCCTGTTACTCCGCTGCGTGGCTCACGGGTCGGACTTGTCCCAGAGCCGCTACAACGACGCGTACAGTTTGTCAGACCGTGGCCAGACAGGGCGGATGAGTTTTTGCTCGTAACCGGCGCTTCCTCTCATTTCCTGCTGGAGGGGCCGACGGTTGATCCTTGTATGGGGCACAATTGGGCGTCGTGTCAGGAGGCCGGGGTAGAAGTAGGCCGCGCGCCCGTCATTTTTTCGAGCGTGGACCCTAAGGCCTTCTACATATCAGGCGCAAATCATCACTGTGCGCATCGTGGCATTCATGATAGGCGGCAGGGTAGCTGTTACGTTGCCGCGTTTGAGTCATTTCTATGTTGCCGAGCGTGCATTTTTCAGCAGATCTGTTGGCCAGATGGGGCAGGGCCTGCGTTGCCCTGCGGCTTATCCAATTAAACACATTCCGAGGATCAGCAAAGCTCCAGAAAGCGCGGTGACTGAATATTTCATCGATTGCAAATGCCGTCAGTGACGTTAGGCGACAGCATCATGTCCCGCTGTGTGATGAATGTGATGCGTTGACCGGGCTCCAGCTTCAGGGTCGGCTGAATGTTCATGTTGCGCTGGAGAATGGTCTGGGTCGTTTGCGACAGGGACTGTGCTGCCGCTTCCGACAGATCGGTCGACGCGCCTCCGTTGATGTTGATCGTGGTGCCGCTCTGTTGACTCTGGTTGTGGCCGATCCAGGCGGCGACGCCGGCGATCAGGAAGGTCGACCCGAAAATTTTGAAGAAGTGGTTGTTGACCTCGGCGGTGACGCCCGCTTCGCCGTCGGGATCGTTGCCCGTGAGCCCGTCGAGACGCATGGTCGCGTGCCGGAAGATCATCCGGGTGGCAGCCATGAGCATCAGATCCTGTCCGATCGCGACATCGTTGTTTGTCCGACCGAGAATCCGCGTGCCCTTCGGGATCAGCTTGCAGCTTCCGTCGATGCTGTCATAAATGTCGCGGTCAACCATCGCGCGGAAGGTACCGGGCATGTCGCTTTTCGCGCCCTGCAGGATCACCGTGGGAATCGGTGTGCCGCCCATCACCATGTACGGCGAATCGATGGGGACCGGAACCAGCGGCTTCGCATCGTCAGTCGCGTCGCCCTGCTGTCTGACCCAGTCGGCGTTGCGCCGGTCGGTGGCGCTCGATACATTGGCGGGCGAGAGACCTGACAAGGTCGTCTCCGAGGAACCACCACCCGGTGATGGGCTGCCTGGCGCTGCCTGCAAGCCGGAAAGGTGCGCCAGGCTGCCCGCGATGTGGTCGGGCGACAGCCCATTCTCTGCGGACGGGTAGCCGTTGCCTCCACCCGTATCCTCGTAAGCGACGAGCGACTGGCTCTGCATGGCGTCGATCTGCCGTTGCAGCGCGAGTCGATCGGCGTCGTGATCGGGGGTGCCTGGACCAGACGTCCGGTAGTTTCGGGGCAGCGGGCCGGCATCGTCTCCGGGCACGCCCTTGGGGATGCCGTCGAGCGGTGTGCCGCCGAGCGGGGCGCTGGCTGCCGATGCGGCATCGCCCGCGCGTGCCAGCGCCAGGTTCCGCTGGTCTTCGAGGCGCTTGCGGATGGCATCCGGTGAGGCCTTCGGCTGCCGCGCATCCGCCTCAATCTGCTCGCGCTCGCGCCGCTCGGCCGCGGTCTCGTGCGGATGGGACAGCGCGTGCACCAGGACGATCGCGAGCAGTGCGGAGCACAGCGCGATGAGCAGCGTTTTCGCGAGGTTCCGGCGGATGCGTGTGAGCCTGGCTGGCTCAGGCGTGAGCGGGGTGCCGCTTTTTTCCGGGGCGGCCATGTTCACGGTTTCCCGTAGATGTTCTTCATGCGGGCCGAGTCACAGCCGAACAGTCCGCAGCCTTTGCCCCGACCGTTAAAGACCCGCACTTCCTCTTTGCCGCGTTTGAGCAGCAGGCCGTATGGGGCGATTTGCTGCACCTCGAACAGGTCGTTGCCGACCGGCACGAAGCTGGCGATCTCAGCATGGCCCTTATCGTCCATCAGCAGGATCGCGGGCAGTTCGGCGTGGTGGGAAAACTGCAGATACGTGAACCTTCCATCGTCAAAAACGGTCACTGGCGTGAACGGTGCATCTCCCTCCAGGCGATAGTCGAAGTTCGCCTGGTCGAGTGCGATGCGCGGGCCGCCTGAGCGCGCATCGCCAGGCGCCCCCGCCTGCGCGCCTCCGTTCGCCTGTTCGCCCGTGCTTTGCGCAGGAGCGTTACCCGGGTACTCGATGCCGAAGGGCGAGACCTGTCCCGCTGTCATTTGCGCATCGGTATCGAGGTAGTGCCACGAGATGCGATGATAGACCGTCCCATTGTCCGATGAGCGCAGGTCCAGTTCGTAGCGCCGGCGCGACGTGATGATCGTCGCGGCATTGTCGAGCCCGGGCAGGCGCGCCTCGATGAACACATCGCGCTTGGTGAGCGCCGTATGCTCGAGCCAGCGCTTGCCCGTATCGGACAGGTAGACGCCGGTGACTTCCTCGTCGGGGCCGAACACCAGGTGCGTTTCCTCGTTGGTGCGCACAAGTACGGGATAGAGGTAGTCCGGATCATAGTCGTAGACGACGAGCGACGAATCGTCGGGCGCCGGATATGGACCGTTAATGTGCGCACGGGACGCGAGCGCGTGTCGGGCGCGGGGTCGCGGCGTCGGCGTGCGAACGGCATTCTCCGCGGGCTGCGTCGGGACTGTCGTCACCATACTTGCGGGCAGTGGCGCAGACGGCGCAGGCGATGGTGCCGCGTCCTGGGCCCGGGCCGTCGCGGCGCACATCGCAAGGAGCACCGTGACGCACGCGGTCGAAAGAAGAAGCTTCATTGCGTGGCTCCGGGATTGACGCCCAGATAGGGCGTGAGGCTGAAGTGGGTGATGCGGAGTCCGATCGGGTTGTCCTTTTCCTCGCCGGGTTTCAGCGTCTCGGGTGCGAGCAGGAAACTGACCGTGAGCAGCATCTGTTTCGGGCGGGACGGCTTGCCGTTCACGCTCTCGATCAACGTGAAGATCAGGTAGGCGACCTGTCCATCGGGTGAGAACGAGGTGGAGTTCTCGATGAATTCGCGGGTGAGGCCGGGCGTCTGCACGACGCGCTGCGCGACCGGATCGGTCGCGGTAATGTACGTTTCCAGCTCTTGCGTGGCGGCGCCCGACGTCCAGCCGAATGCGGCCGGGATCTGGCGCGTGAGCGTGTCCTGGCTGTCCGCTTCGATCGTGAAGGCGCGCGACGCCCATTTCACGAGGAAATAGCGCTTGTTCGCCGCGGTGACCGAGTAGGTTTCGGCGTACCGGTCGGAGACCCATACGGCGCCACTCTTCTCGTCGTGTTCGACAAAATACGGACGCGGGCCGCTTTGCGCGCTCTGCACGATCAGTGCAGCGCATTCACCGGCAGCGATCAGCGCGAACGCGGCGGCCACCTTGATTGCGAGCCGCTTTTCCCAGAGGGGGCGCTGGAAGGCTGCAAACCAGGCTGTTACCGCTTCGGTAGTATGCGGTGGCGACGGAAGGTCGGCGGCGGGCGTCTGGGTGCCGGAAGACGAGCGGGAGGGCAAGTGTTTGCGCATGGCTCAACCCTTCCGGCAGCAGCATGCGCTCGGTGCTACACTGAGACCCAATTCACCTGCTGCAAGGGTGCAGCTATGGCAAAGCTCAAGATCCTCCTCCTGTACTTCGTATTGCCGATCCTGCTGTTCGCGACCTTCGTCCTGTTCCAGGTCGGCGCGCAGCATTTCGGCGTGGCGATGATGCTTGCGGGTGCGGTCGTGTTCATTCTTTGGGCGTGGATGAGCACCACTCCAAGGGAAAGAGAGGAGTGGCTGCGCGCAGACGCGGACCGTCAACGTCGACTGGACGAAGAGCGGAACGCGTACTACGTGACTCAACAAAGCGCAAAGCATCGCCATCATTGAATTTCACCTTAACGATTTAGGGGTGATATTTCGGCCGATTAATCCCTTGCCGAATCCGCCGGCCCCACCTCCGCCACTGCCTGATACAACCGCGCGGGCGATTTCGGGCACCTGCCACATCATGAAAGCCCCCACACCGCAGACGAGTGCGAGCGCCAGCATCGCGAGGTAGTTTGTCGCGTAGTACGCGTCGCTGTTCGTGCCGCTCTGCGTCGCGCTTTGTTGCACGAGACTCTGGATGCCCGGCAACACGCCGCTATAGACGATCGCCATCATCAGCCACGCGACGACTTTGAATAGTCCCGCGGAAATTGTGAAGCGAAGCCAGCCATCGAAGAGAAAATCGCCGGCCGGCAGCACGTACCAGGGGATGAGTACGGGTCCGAGGCAGAAGGCGATGTCGAGCAGAAACGAACCAAATTGCACAACGACCACGAAGATCATCGTCATGAGCGTGATCGCAACGATCGCAAGCGCTTTGGCAAGGAACGTGAGCAGGACGAGCGGTAGGTTCTTGATGAGGGTCCAGATTGAGTTCAGGCCTGCCGAATTCGCCCCCGCATCGCTTGTGGTCCCGCATACCTGATGTTCCGTGTTCGGGATTACGACGCCGTCAGGTGTGACGTCCGGCACCTGCTCGCAGACCTGGGCCGCCTCGGTGCGTACGCCCTGCATGATGGTCGAGGCGGCGTTGACCAACGCTCGCAGCAGGTCACCGGGGTCGCCTTCGCCACCGGACACGCGCGAGGCCATGGTCTGCATGTTGTCGACGAAGTAGCTATGCACCGTGGTCGACCAGGCCGTGAGCATCACGAGGATGACGGCGCATTTGATCAGGTGGCGGAACATGTTCGCGAAGAAGCCGGGGAAGTCCCCTTCGAGCAGCCACAGGAACACGTGCCATGTCGCCATGACAAGGCCCAGCGCGGCAAGCAGGTCAATGCCGTCGGAGAGGAAGAGCGTCTGCAGGCTCGTGCCCTTCGCCTGCATCGCGGCGAAGAGGGCGTTGAGCACGGAGATGACGTCGTTCATGACCTGGTCCAGTTGGCAATGGGACGCCGCTACCGCAGACCGCCGGCAAGGCGCAACAGCCCGAGCAGCAGGGCGAGCGGCAGTGCGATCCAGGCCGCCGCAAAAACCTGCGGATTTTCCGCATGCACCACCAGCAGCCCGACGAGCAGCGACAGCCGGACGCTGCGGGTAATGCGCCGGTCGAACGTCCAGCCCGGATCGCGCTGATCGAACGGAATGACACTGCGAAGCCGGTATTCGCGGATGGCGTGCAGCACCACACGTAGCTCGGCGGGTGTTGTACACAGGTGGCGGATCAGCCAGCGCAACAGCACGGCCGCACCTCCTACTGGTCCTGCAGCAGATCGAAGTCGGGCGCGCCCTGTGTCGTCTGCTGCTCCTGCTGGTTAACCTGGCCGAGCCCCGCGGCGCGCGCGGCGGCGAGCCTGGCCGCGTTACCCTGGGCCTGCGACTGTGCGATGTGGTCCTGCATCTGCTGCGCGACCTGCCGCTGCATGAGCGCATGCAGATCGACCATCTCGCCTGCGAGCACGTTCGACTGCTGGTTCAGCATCTGCAGGCCCTGCACGGCGCCCGTGACGTTCGGAATCTGCGACTGGATCTGCTGCAGGTTCCGCGCGCGGTCGGCGAGCGTGTCGAGGTTCTGCATGTCCTGCGTTAGTTGCTGCTGGTAGATGCCGCCGCGCGCCGAGGCCAGCGACGAATAAGCCGACAGCCACAGGGCAGGCGACATGCCCGTCGTATTCATCTCGGTGAGGCTGCGGCCGAACAGGCTGCTCGTGGCGCTCGCCGCCTGCTCGAGCTGTGTGATGGCGGTGGAGAGAGACTGGAAGTTCGTGATCTGCGTGCGGTAGGGGGCGAGTGTCTGGTCGATCAGCGACGCCGGAACCTGCTTCAGGTTCTGGGCCATCGTGACGTACTGCTGCAGGCGGGTGATCTGCGCCTGAACGTTCTGCTCCACCATCTGCGCCTGCTGGGCGACCGACGAAACGAGCTCGGCGTGGTTCAGCAACTGCGTGATTTCTGTCGCGCCGCCCGTCATCCCGCCGCCAGCGCGAACAGTGTCCGTGTGAAAGACCAGGACCAGGACCAGGGCGAGGGCTGCGGCCATGCCGGCTCGACGAAGTACGGGCTCACGCATGATGGGCCTCCGGTTCGGCCAATGCCGTCGTGTCCATGCTGGACTGTGCCATGGCCTCCTCGATGTACCGTGCCTTCCAGTCCGGATGGCCGGAATGCAGGTGCCGGTCGAACATCAGCTGCGCGCTCAACTCCGACCGGAGGATGGCGATTGATGCCGGATCGAGCGGCACCGAAATTCGGCGCGATACACCGCCCTGTTCGGTAATGAAGTAGTCCCGCTTCGCGATGAGCTGCTGGATCGTGCGGATCTGTCCGTCGGAAAGACCGAAGTCGCGCTGATAGGCGGTTTTCGCGGACGGCGTGAAATTGTCGACCGGCACGAATACGCGTACGAGCACGTTGTCCCGGATCTGCGGCCAGATTTTCGAGGTCGAGACCTGTTCGGGTGACTGCGCATCCATCCAGACGCAGCCGAGCTTCTTGCGCATCGTGACGATCCAGTTGCCGATCTGCGCGGCGAACGCATCGTCATCCAACAGGTTCCAGATCTCGGGAAGCATCACGAGTGTGGGGCCGATGACGCCCCTGGCACGCCGCTGTTCCATCGAATCCTGGATGCGGTACGTCACATATGACAGGAACGGCCGCGCGATCACAGGGTTCGCGAGAATCCGGTCGGTTGCCATCGACACCCATCGCGTGTCGTCGAAACTGTCGTTAAGGTTGTCGAAGTAATGCGCGTGTACGGCGGCGCCCACCCAAAGGGCCAGCTCGTCGGTAAGCGGCCCCGCGGGTAGCGACGCGTGGACGGTGCGCAGTCGCCACAGTCGTCGGTCGGCGCGGCTGCGCGTCGCGGCAAGCGCCTTCTCGAGTTCGCGGCGGTCGCCCGCCGTCACGCGATAGGTGCCGCGCTGCTGCGCCAGCATCGCGATCCATTCGGCGAGGAACTCGATGTGGCGCGGGTCCGCGAGCAACATGAGCGGGTTCATTTGCGCGTGCTCGTCCGCCGAAGCGCCGGCTGCGCCATGATCGAACTGCAGGTACCGGCCGCCCTGCAGGATGGTCGGGATGCGCATCGACAGGTCCTTGTCGAATCCGTACAGCCAGGCGTTCGGGTACTTGCGAAAGAGCGTCGCGCACAGCAGCATGAAGATCGTCTTGCCGAATCCGGTGCGGCCACAGACCAGCATGTGCCCGACATCGGCCAGGAAGGCGGTGAACCAGTAGGGCGTGCCGAACTCGGTCGGAAACGCGGCGAGCGCCGGGCAGCGCGTGCCGGTTTCCTTCGTCAGGTGCGCGTTGATCGGGTGCCCTTCGGAGACACCGCGCAGCGGCAGCAGGCGGGCAAGCGCCGCGGTATCGATGAACGACCAGCGCGCGCATTCGCGCCACATGCCGGGGATGCTCGTCGCGAAGGCCGAGAACGCGTGAAGCGTTTCGCGCACGGGCGCGAAGTGCGCGGCTCGCAGCGCTTCCTCGACGGCGCGGTGGGTCATGACCACCTGCGCCCACGCGGCTTCGACGGCCGTGCTGTCATCGAACGGCGCCGTTTCGAAAACGGGCGAGAAGGAAAGCGCGGACAGGTTGTAATACCCGTACATCTCCTCGGCCATCTCGACCTTGCCCACGCGTCGGTTCGCGTCGTCTGCGGCGGCGGAGCGAGACTGGTTCTGTCGGGCGCCTGACGTGTCGCCACCGCGCAGCGTAGCGGCGAGCAGTGAACGCGTGTCGAGCCGGCGGCTCTCATGATAGCGGCGCACGCTGTCGATGAAACGCATCGCGGCGGTGGGCGTGGCGAGACGGAAGCAGTGGCTGACCGTGAGTTCCCCGGGCACCTTCAGCAGGCCGTCCAGGCTCGTGGGCAACACGGTGTCTGGCCAGAAGTCGCGGCGGGCAGGAATACCCGCCGCAATAGCGAAGCGCTGGTGGCCATGCGAATAGAAGTGCAGGTAGTCGTGACCTGGCCGGACCTCCGTATCGCACATCGCGAGGTCGAGTGCGGGGATGTCCGGTATGGGCACGGCCGATACGCGATCGCTCGGCGGGGAGCAGCACGCGTGCATGAACGCACCAAGTGCCGGACCACTCAGGCGTCGGCAGGCCAGGCGCGGGTTGCTCGCGATGAAGCCGAACAGGATGTTCTCGAAGGTCTCGACGACGGCAGCCAGCTCTGACGCCGTATACGCGAACAGGTACTGGTCGGAGAACGTGCCGCGCACGGCCTGCATCAGCGACTCTGCGATCGACAGCCCGTCATGTGTCATGCCATGCGTGATCTTGCCGGCGAACCGGTCGATGCCGACGTCCGGGGCCAGCGTGAACGTCACGAAATGACGGTTCGTGTAATTGGCGTCGCGCTCGAACGTTTCGCGCCGGGCATCGTCGACCCGTTGCGCCACCGGGTCTGGCATCGGTGCGGTGAGATAGCGCGCGCTGCGGCGGCGGTGAATCGTCCACCACATCGTGACGGGCCGGCGGGCGATGTCACGCAGTGACGTGATCAGGTTCTCCATCAGTTCGAGGACATGGCCGGTCGACAACGCGTCCGCGTCCGGTCCTGAGAACTCATAGCTCGCCATCACCGACGAGTCCTTGTTGACGATGAGCGTGTCGCTGAAGCGAAAGAGCCACGGCACCATCTCGGCGGTGGAACGGCGATCGCCATCGGTGCGTTGCGCGACCTGTGCGAGCGACTCGGCGTCAAACGGCGAGCGGGTGGGCTTTAGCACGGCATCCCCCGGGCGAAGCCTTTCGGGCGGGCATTGATCTTCTGGCGCAGCAGTTGACGCGGCTCGTAGTAGTCGCCCTGCCGGCTGTATTTCGCATAGCAGCGGATCTGGTCGGGATCGCGCCGCACGGCGAGCCACAATACGGGATGCGTGACCAGCACCGCGAGCAGTACCCAGCCGTTGCGCAGGCCTGCGGCGAACGTGATGACGATGGCACCCTGTGCGATGCACCATTTGCGGTCGATGCCGAGCAGCAGGAACTGTTCGAGCATGGTCTTTCGAACGCGCGCGGCAAGTGGGTCAGGTGGATCCGGCGGATCGACGGAGCCGACGGATGCGTCACGTGCGTCGGGACGATGCGTATCCATGCCGAACCTCGTCAGATGGTGCCCGTGCAGGCAGCGCCGTGGTTGAACACCTGAGCCCACAGCAGCGGCATGTTCAGGATCGCGAGCGTGCCGAGCACGCCGCGCAGCACATGCGTCTTGATGTTGCTGCGACCATCGTCGAGCAGCCACAGCACGATCGAGCCGACGAGCGCCGAGAGCGACACGACCTCGAGCAGCTCGTTATCGAGCACGTCCTGGTACACAGTGCATAGCCCGCCGTTCCAGATCCCCGCGTGCGCGATGGTCGGAATTAAAGCGAGCCAGAAGGCCGTGAAGAACAGGCGCAGTGCACGGTGATGACGGGTGACAACGGTTCGCCACGCGTCGCGCAGATCCACACAACGGTCGCGAAGCGCGGTGATGAAGAGTCGGGCGGCACGGAGCCACCGGCCCCGTTGACGTGATTCATGCATGGGCCAGCTCCTCGTGGGAGGCGAAGCGGGAAAAGAGGCACCGGGTCTGATAGCGGCCGTCCGCTGCACGGAGCACCTCGCGGATTTCGACCGGGCCGCGCACCGCGCCCTGGCGTTCTGCGTGCACGAAGAACCGGAACGTGGAGGCGATCTTCTGGCGTAGGTCGTCAATCGACAGGAGCCGTCCTTCGTCGCTCATGCGGATGAGCGACTCCAGCCGCGCGGGGGCGGTGTCGGACGAGTCGGCATGGAACGAGACGATCGAGCCGGGGTGCCCGGTGTTGAGTGCTTCCATCAGGTCGAAGGCTTCGGCACCACGGACCTCGCCGACGATGATGCGGTCAGGGCGCACGCGCAGCGAAAAGCGGACAAGGTCGCGGATGGTGATGCCGAGATTGGTCTCGAACGCGACGTAATTGGGCGCATGCACCTGCAGTTCGGCCGTGTCCTCGATCGTGATGACGCGGTCCTCCTGCGGCATGGCATCGATCATCGCGTTGAGCATCGTGGTCTTGCCGGATGAGGTGCCACCGGAGAATGCGACGTTGATCCGCTCGCGCATGACCCATTCAAAGAACTCGCGCAGCGCGGCGCCGCCCGATGCGAGACGGCCCAGTAGCGCGGTATTGTGGCGGCGCGCGGCGGGCGACTTCGTATCTGGCAGCACGTCGAATGCCCCGCTGCGCTCATAATCGGCGAGTCCAATGCGGCGGCGCGTGTGCTTGCGGATCGACATCATGTCGCCATGGACGGCCACAGGATGCCGGGCGGCGGCAATGCGCAGACCCGGCAGTCGGGCATCGAGCAGCGGCGTCTGCTCCTTGGCATTAATGTTCGCGAGAATCGTGATGGCGCGATCCAGCGCGTCCGGATCCAGGTCGCAGCCGGGGACATACGTTACTTTCCCGTTGCGCTCGACGAAGATCGCATCGGCGCGGTTGATCATGATCTCCTGCACGTCCGGATCGGCCAGCATCGGTTGAAGCGGGCCGAGGTAGTCGTTCAGTACCTCGATCGCGTATTCGTACGTGAGCCGGCTCATCGCGCAGCTCCCCATGTAGCGCCCCACGTGATCGGCTGGGACAGCTTCGCGATCAACCCCGGGTCCTGCACCGCGAGCGGAGTAGCCTGCGCGGACGGCAGGGGCGGGGCCGTGTTGAGTGCGCGATAGACGCGGCGCGCGTAAGCAACGCGCTTCACGTATGTGCCGGCGTTATAGGCGCCCACGGCATCCCACGTGAGGCCGAGATGGCGGAGGTTCTGCGACAGGACCCACGCGCCGACGTAGGCGTTGGTGCAGCGGTCATGGAGGTCCGCCCGCGAGATCCCGAAGCGCGAGAGGGTAGCGAGCCACCGGCTGTTGATCTGCATGAGGCCGATGTCGGTCGTGCCGTCTGCGTTCAGGTGGACGACATTCGCGTGCTGTCCGGATTCGATGGTGGCAATCGCGCGAACGAGCCGTGCGTTCACGTGATGAAACCGCGCGGCGTCGTCGATGCAGTCGGCCCGGGTAGTAGCGGCCGAGCCGCTGAGCACGACACTAGCAAGAATGATCCCTACACGCTTCACCTTGACCTCGTCTGTTCATGGGTGTGATCCAGTGACCACGACCTGGCCGCGCCAGCCATCAGAGAAAAAGGACCTGCCGGGCGCGGGGAGCACTCCGGCAGGCCAACAGCGCGCGTCGGCCCAGGGGGAAGGACCGACGGGTTCACTGTAGGCAGCGAAGACGCGCGACTGGGCCGGATGCCTGCCCGTATTCGCAGTGGGGCGAGCAGGTTTTTTGGGGGGCCGCATATCGGCCCGTTTCGCGTGGGGCCACCCGTCCAGCTCAATGCAAAGGCGTCTGCAGAAGGCCGCAAAGGCAAGGGAAACAAAGGACGGCTCAAAGGGAAGGGCCCAATCCAAAGGCCGCGGGTGATGCTGGGATGAGTCGCATCACCCGCTCAAAGGCGCAAATGGCGAAGGGCAAAAATGGGTTTTGGAGCAAGGGCGAAAAACGCCACGGCCTTTGCCGCAGAAGGCCGGGAAAGGAAACGCGGCGGCGCGTAATCAGGGCCATCTGTCCAGTCAGCATGACTGCGCGGCGCGGCACGTTCTCGTGCAGCCATTTGCGGCAGGCGCTGCGGGCCAGTGCGTACGGTTGAACCATGCGACACGTTGAGTCGCCTGCCTCATGACCGAGGCGAATCCCGTTCTGCTGGAAACCCCACATGGCTTTTGTCAATGCCCTTAACTGGTTGAAGTTGCCACGATCGTCGATGGTGCAGACGATGCCGCCGGTGCCGCCGGCTGCACCGCCCGCGCCGCCTGCCAGGCACAGCGTGCCGCCTTCGCCAAAGTATCTGCCGGTACTGGGATACCGTGAGCTGATTCAGCGAACGGGTGTGGAGGGGACAGTCCACCGTATCGCCAGCAGTCTCGGCCTGTCGCCTGAGAGCGAGCAGCGCGACCTCGAACCGTTGCTGCAGCGACTCGCGGAATTCGTACAGCTTCTGCCCGCGTCTGAGTCGCATCATCACGCGCAACCGGGTGGGCTGCTGATCCACCTGCTCGAGGTGGCGCGCTATGCGCTGCATTTCCGTGAGGGGTACCGGCTGCCGCTCGGGGCGAGTCCCGAAGACCAGACGCAGCATCACGCGCGGTGCAGTTATGGGGTTCTGGTCGGGGCGTTGCTGCACGACATCGGCAAGCCGCTCGCGGACCTGAAAGTCGAACTGGCCATCGGGCATGACGTCCGTCTCTGGGTGCCGATGGCCGGCAGCATGAACGAGCAGGGTGGCGCGTGGTACTGCGTGGATTTCCCCGCGCCCGGCGAGCGCGATTACGGTGCTCATTCGCGTCTCGCCATCGTGCTGCTGCAGCGCCTCGTGCCACCGGCGTCGTTGAGTTGGCTGGCCCAATATCCGCCCGTGCTGCAGGAACTGGCTGCATACCTGTCCGGAGAGGCCAGTTCGAAAGACAGCGCGCTCGCGAAGATCGTGGGTGACGCGGATCGCCGCTCGGTCGCGGAAAATCTGCTGGCCGGCCCCCGTACGCGGTTCGCCTCGGCACGCGCGGTGCCGCTGATCGAGCGGCTGATGGAGGGGCTGCGACGGCTTCTGGCCGAGGGCGGTATGCCGCTCAACCGCCCCGGCGCGACCGGCTATTGCGACGGCGAATCGCTCTGGTGCGTGGCGAAAACGCTGGCCGAGGCCGTCAGGGCTTGCCTCGCTTCGCATGAGCAGCAACAGAGCGGCGCGGCAGGGATTCCGGCGGACAATAACCGGCTCTTCGACACCTGGCAGGAATACGGTGCGCTTGTGCCCACGCCGCAAGGCGGTGCCATCTGGACGATCGCAGTCGCGATAGGCGCATGGAAGCAAACCTTCACGGTTTTGCGTTTTCCGCTTGATCGGCTCTACGCCGAATCTGCTCACTACCCGCGCGCGCTGCCTGCGGGCTCGGTTCAGACCATCGAAGTGGGCGCCGGGGGGACACCGGCGTCTGAATGTGTCGACCGCGCCGATGACGGTGTCTTGGCCGCGAGCGCAGAGCGTGACCGGGAAGGGCCGTCCCCAGTCGGAGACCCGGTGACGGCGGCGGTAGATCAAAGCGTCGACGCGCCAGACGCCGCGGCGTCAACAGCGCGCCAAGAACCGGATCGGCGGGCTCCGCATAAAGCGGACAATGACTCGCCTGCGTCGCGGGAGTGGGCCGCTTCTGATGCCGGTGCTTCGACCATGAACGACGGCGAGCCGGCGTATCTGCCGGACGCAGAGAGCGCTGCCGCGCTCAATGACGAAGTGGTCGTGGCGCACGGCAAGGGCAACGACGATGCACCCATACCGGATCAGGTGAGTGCGCCGGTTCGCCCGCGCGAGAAGGGGCGGGTGCCGTCGCGATCCATTGCCGCTCGGGCGGGTGCCCGGCTGCTGCGGCCGAATGCGGAACGATTCATGGCCTGGGTGCAGGAGGGAGTGGCTACGGGCGGGTTGCCGTACAACGAATCGATGGCCCGTGTGCATTTTGTGCCGGAAGGCATGCTGCTTGTGACGCCGGCGATCTTCCGGGATTTCGCGCAGGCGCATCCCGACGCGATCGAGCAGACGCCCACCGAAGATGGACGGACCCCGGAGCCGTGGAAGCAGGTCCAGCGCGATTTCCAGAAATCCGGCTATCCGGTGACAGCCGATGCCGGCGGCGCAGGCCGGTCCTATCTGCTCCACTACACCATCAAGGGAGCCGGCGGTCGGCAGCTATCTGTGATGCTCGTTCCCGAGCCAGAGCGGTTCTTCAATCCGGTGCCACCGCCGAACGTGATGATCCAGTCGAAGCAGAAGGCGGTCGCAACGGAAGAGGCGGATTTGCCTCAGTCGTCTGAGGTGTGATCGGGGGCATCGGGACAACGGCGATGGCGTATCCGGTCGAGAACTTCTTTCGCAGGCCCGTTGAACTGCTGTCCTCCGTGGCTGCGCTCGCAGCGACCGGCATCCTCTGGTCCCACGCGGCGCTCTTCCTTATCACGCCCGCCACGGGTGGCGTCACGACCCTTGCGCTCCTGTCACTGGCCTGCGTTCGCGGGCGACAGGCATGGCGGCTGATCCGTTTCCAGCGCAATCTCCGACGCCTACCGCAGTATGTGATCCCTGCAAGCGTTATCCCGTGCTCCAGCAAGGAGGTATTTCTCGGGCGGGGCTTTCGCTGGAGCGTCATGCACACGCAGCGCCTGTATCAGGCCCGTTTTCCCGAAAACCGCCGGCTGCTTGCCCGCAATGACCTGTACGACCGGGCGCGGGATCATGAGCGCCGGTCTCCCGACAGCTGGATCGCGCGTGTGACCTGTCGCGAGGCCTGGTGGAATCCGGCCGCGCCGTTGCCGCCAGTCGGAGGGGACCCCGCGCTGCATGGCGTCGAGCCGGACGAGCGCGACATCTGGTTCGACATCGGCGAGCGCGTCGGGCACATGGCGGTGCTTGGCACGACGCGCGTGGGCAAGACCCGGCTGTGCGAGGTGCTGGTTGCCCAGGACATCCGTCGCGGCGACATTGTGATCGTGTTCGATCCGAAGGGCGACGTTGACCTGCTGCTGCGCATGTACGCCGAGGCGAAACGTTGCGGGCGCGAGAACGAGTTCACGTTCTTCCATCTGGGCTATCCCGACAGGTCAGCGCGCTACAGTCCAATCGGCACCTATTCGCGGATCACGGAGGTAGCGACGCGCATCGCCGGCAACCTGCCGAAGGAGGGCCAGTCGGCCGCGTTCCGGGACTTCGTCTGGCGCTTCGTGAATGTGATGGCGCGGGCGATGAGTGCGCTCGGCATCCGACCGACCTACGAGATGATCTATCAGAACGCGGTGAACATCGATGGTCTGGCGTTACGGTACTTCCGCTTCTGGCTTGATCGCGATCACTCAGGTTGGGAAGAGGGGCTGGAGCCGCTCGACAAGGAGGAGGCGAAGCAGGCGATGCGTCTGCAGCGCAACCAGGAAGTCCTGCAGGTGGCGAACTTGATCAGGCAGCAGGGATGGACCGATCCGATCGCCAATGGCCTGCTTTCGGTCATTAGCAACGAGCGCTCGTACTTCGACAAGCTGGTCTCGTCGCTCTATCCGCTCCTGGAAAAGCTCACCACAGGCCGGACATCGGAACTGCTGTCACCCGACTATAACGACCCTCATGATCCGCGTCCTGTGTTCGACTGGAACCGAGTGATGGACCGCGGCGGGATTGTCTATGTCGGCCTAGATGCTTTGTCGGACTTCGAGGTGGCTGGTGTGGTCGGCAACGCAATGTTCGCGGATCTGACGTCGACAGCCGGTCGAATCTACAAGTACGGTCACGGCTACGGACAGAGCACGGGAGGCGCTAAGCGGCGCGTCTCGATCCACGCGGACGAGTTCAACGAACTGGTCGGCGACGAGTTCGTGCCGATGGTCAACAAGGCGGGCGGTGCCGGTTATCAGGTTACGGCCTACACGCAGACGAGCGCTGACCTAGAAGCGAAGATCGGCTCGCGCGCGAAGGCCGAACAGATCTTCGGCAACTTCAATACGCTCGTGATGCTGCGCGTGAAATACGTGACGACCGCGAAGATCCTGACCGACCAGCTTCCGATGATCGACGTGAAATCGCTCACGCTCGCCTCATCGGCGACGGACGCAGTGCGGCGCGGCGAGGGTGTGCATTTCACGGCCCAGACACACGACCAGATTTCGGTGCGACAGGTGCCGATGCTGCAGGCGTCCGACCTGACGCAGTTGCCGAAGGGTCAGGCGTTCGCCCTCATTGAGGGCGGCCAGCTTGTGAAGGTGCGCCTGCCATTGCTCGAGGCACATGACCCCATCATTCTCCCTGGACTGGACGACGTGGTGGCGGACATGCGGTCCCGCTATACGTCGTACGTCAACGCCGTGTCGCCATTCGACGATGCGGGCGGCGTGTCGCCCGATGCCATTGGTGGCGCGGTGGGCAGCTTCATGCCGTTCGATGCGAATGAGGAGGCGGTGGCCTCGACCTCTGGTCCTTGGGCCGTGGAAGGCAAGGGCGCCGGGTTCTGACGATAGAGGCGGGCATGGTCGCGAAAACTCGGGACGGCAATGCCGATGGTGTTAAGTCGTTTTTCTGGGCTGTCGACCTGGCAATCCACGTCTCGCTCTGGCTGCTGCTCGCCAGTGTTCTCGCGGTGCTGGCCGATCTCGCTGCGGCCCACTTGTTGTGTCGCGACGATCCCGTGAGCGGGATACAGCAGCTCCTGCGCTATTACCTGAACGAGACCTCCGATCCCGAACTGGCTGCGCGGGCGGCGGACACTGCGTACTGGGGCTGGTTTGGCTGGACCGGTATTGATGCGTCGGCGAGGGCTTGGGAGCCGGGCGTCCTGCCGTCGCATGGTCTCGGCTCTTACCTGCGGCCGGCGTTTTCGGGGGCGACGCGCGAGGCGCTCGTGGTGGCGATGTACGGTGTCAAGCTCTTCGGCGTTCGCATCGCGATGCTCGTGATGACGGTTCCGCAGTTCGTGCTCGCGATTGCAGTTGCCGTGGCCGACGGTCTGGTCGCGCGACACGTAAGGCGCGCGCAGGGCGGGCACGAGTCGGCGACCCGTTACCATCACGCGAAGCGCTTCCTGACGTTTGGCTTGATCCCGTTGACAGCGGTCGTCTGGCTCGTTGCGCCAGTACGGCTACCGGTCTGGCTGCTTTTCTGGCCAGTGTCGGTCATGATCGCGATCGCGGTATGGAACATGGCGAAGTACTTCAAGAAGTACATGTAGATCACAATTTGTCGCCGTATACTTCGGTCATGAAAAGGCACGAAAGAAAAGTCATCCAACGACGTGTGGTTGTTCGACGGTCGCCCGTGCATGGTCGTGGGGTGTTTGCATTGCAGGCACTCGAAGCCGGCGAACGGTTGCTGGAGTATAAGGGCGACGTTATCACCTGGAGGACCGCCATCAGGCAGCACCGGAACAACGGTGCTTCGGGCCACACATATTACTTCGGCCTGTCTGACGGACGCGTGATTGACGGCGGGCGTCGGGGAAACAGCGCGCGCTGGTTGAATCACTCATGCAGCGCGAACTGCGAGGCGGTCGAGATCGAAGACCGCGTCTTCATTCATGCGTCGTCGGCAATTGCACCCGGCGAGGAACTCTTCCTGGATTACCAACTGGCCGTCGACGATCCGATGGACGAAGAAGCCAAGCTCAGCTATGCCTGCCGGTGCAGTTCGACGGGATGCCGGGGTACGATGCTGGCCGCGCCTGTGCGGTGATGGTGCCAGTGGAGAATCAGCGGCCCGATGGTAGCGCTGACGCCGACCTCTCTCGCGCGGCTGTGCGGTTCGCGAGCCACGCTTCCAGTTCGGATTCGCGCCAGCCGGTCGCACGTTCTCCGATGCGTATGGGGCGCGGGAACTCCCCACGGCTGATCATTGCATAAATCGTGGCGCGGCAGAGGCCAATTTTCTTTACAACATCCTTCATGCGCATTACCTGATCCATGGCGCATATCCTCCTGCTTTTTGTTCAGCTTTGATTATCCCCCCGTCGTTTCAGCCTTCAATGGACACTCGTCAGAACGATCATGAGGTGTCGTGAGGCGACGTGAAGATTCGCCACCGACGCTAAAACTAAGTGACTGTCACCGTTACTCTTGGTTACAATAATCCGCCTTGAGCACGCTTGCGGCTGCGCCGGTTGACCTGATTCTGAGGTCGTGGTCTCTGGCAACTCCGTCACAGGGCCAGCACTTCACTCCAGTATCGCGGGTGAGCAGAATGCCGTGAGCTTGCTCACGGCGGATTCGATGAAATCCCGCTGGCTGCCGTGTATCAATCAGTCCGGCGATTTCGAATCTTAAGGCTCAGGTCGCGGCGGGAAGAGAGACCTACGGGGGAAACAGCATGGACATCAATCTCGTCAAGATCGGGAACTTCCGCAAGCTGCAGAAGGTCAGGGCCGATCTTGCGGAGAACACGACCGTCTTCGTTGGCGCCAACAACAGTGGAAAGACTTCCGCGATGGTCGCGCTCCGCCACTTCCTCGTTGGACGCATTGATTTTTCGATCAATGACTTCACCCTATCAAATTGGGCCAAACTCGACGCGCTCGGGCAACAATGGGAGGCTTCGGAGGGCGAAGAGGCTGATCAGCCATTCGACTGGAATGCAGTTCTCCCTCACCTGGACGTTCGGCTCGATGAGCCGGAGAGGGAACTTCACTACGTTCGCGCACCGCGCAGGCTCAGCACGGGCACATCGAGCGGGGTCCGCCGTTTGGGGCCAAGAGCCCAACATTCCAGACTGAAGATCGCGGAAGACGTTGGAGACCATCAGTGAGTACAGGAAATTTGAAGCTCAGCGCGATCCGCATTTCGTTACTTGCCGGTGAACCCGCGATGGCGCGGAAGTCTTGCAGCAATATCGCGGCCTGTCTTTGCGACAACGGCCCGATAGAGCAAAACACCGATTGTTTGCTTCATAGCCTCAAGTAGCCGAAAGCAGGAAGAAATAGCATGAGCCAGGATTCAGGGCCGTCGGCGTTACGCGACGCACTCTTTGAACATGAGATTTTCACTGCGGGCGCGCTTCAGCTCCCGCATGTACACGTGAACGCTATCGGGCAACATGAAGCGACGTGGGATTTCACCCAGACTGAACTCGAGGAGGAGCTCGCCCGCATGCGGTCACTGAGGTGGATCGACTGTAACTCTATTGGCTATTGGTATGCGACAGAGATCGGCCAGATTGCACGCGAGCAGCGTTGGCAGGCGCCAGGACGCCGGCACCCCGCCTTGGGGGATGCCCGTTCAACCGTCGAGGACCTTATTCTCGCCCTCCTGCACAGCGAAGCGGCCGAGCCATCGGAATTGCTAACCGGCACGCTCCGACTGCCCGAGCGCGTTCTGGCCGTCTATCTTGCCCACATCGACCCGGCGCTGCGGGAGCAGGCCGTCGACGCGCTTCTCGCCGCAGACCTAGTTGCGCGAGGCCCCGACATGGACAATCCGGGGGAAAGCGCTCTCTTCAGCACGCGAGAGGGCGACAAAGCGTACGCTCGCGCTGTCGTGCCGCGCCTCGGTCTGTGTCCGCCGGCGACTCTTCTGTCGCGCGATCACGTGGAAGGCCTGCCGTTTCACGAGCTCGGGCTCGAGTCGCTAGCCGCCGAGAATTTGGCCTTTCGCTGGGAGGAGGCGCAGCGCTGCATGCGTGCATGTGCGTGGCTCGCGTCAGCCGTGCTGTACGGCTCGATGCTCGAACTCCTCCTCGGCGACTGGTTGTCCCGTGACGAGGCGAGGGCAAGGTCGGCAAGGCGAGCGCCCAAGCACCCGCAGACTGGCATAGTCCCGCCCCTTTGGGAAATGGTCAGCCGAGAAGTTGATCGACGTCGCCGCCGAGTTCGGCCTGCTCGGCAACGGCATCGAAAGGTACGCTCAGGGCCTTCGCGGTAGGCGCAATCTGATCCATCCTGCCAAGCACATCCAGGAGCGAAGCGAACTCGACACGCACGCGGCGCAAATCGCGCAGCTAACGGTGCGGGCGGTGGTCGAGGCGCTGGCTCGTGCGACTCGTGAAGTTGCGACCCGGCCGGATTGCTGTGACTGACAAAACTCGATAGGAAAAGCGCCGCAGCCTTTCGATTGAAGGCAAGCACTCGAGCTCCTCAAACGTGCGAGATCTACCGTTCCGACCGCGCTCGCAATCGAGGACATTTGAACTTGACCGTACACGCCCGTATAAGCGGAATTGCTAAAATCGTTGGAACAACTGGTTCTGTTGCTGCGTGAGCATCGCGCTCTCCGCCGCTCGGCCCCACGCCCATGCGTACGGCCTTCGGCGGCCGGGTCAAGGCGGTCCAGAGGAATGGATCTAACGATTGTCTCGTATAGATGCTGAAAATCAAGACTTGGAGAGACCGAGGATGTGCTCGAAGTTAACGTTGAAGCCGAAAGCCAATAAAGGATTTTTGGGCCGATTTAACCTCGCAAGTAAGCAATTGAAGACGGCTGACAGAGCACGGGGAACCCCCGCGTTGCGTGCAGGCACCGACGCACAGGGCACTCGGCTGCTCATCAAAACCTGGCCTCGGATCGCCGGTGCGGAAGACTCGGACCTTCGCGAAATCTGGCATCACGAGATTCGCCAACTCAACCGCATACTTGGAACAAGAGGAGTCGGTGACATCATCGCCGAGTTGGAGGAATCACATGTTGATGAGCAGGGCTACCATTTGGCCATTCGCTCCGAACAGCGCGAACCCCTCGCGACCCTGCTAGCAAGAAACGGTAGCCTCAGGCATGCTATTCGAAACAACGTCAATGGCCGACATCTACTATGGGGAAACTTGCTGCGCTTGGCCAAGGCCTTGGACCTGCTGCATTTACAAGGGTTATTGCACAGAAATTTGAACACTTGGGCGGTACTGACGGCGGACTCCATTGAGCCTGACTTTCAACTGACCGGGTTTGAGTGGTCCATGCGTATCGTGGGCATGGACTCGTCGGCAAAGCATCTCACGCGTAGCGCGGAGAGCAATCTCTATTCATTTATTCGTGACTGGTACGGCCTCGGGGAGCTGGCAGTCCAGCTCTTTGGGATCAATCCAAAACGTCTCGCGAATATTTCTATCGCAAGTCATGAAGTTGCTGAAAATTTAACCGCCGCAGAAGCAAGGCTGATTCGACAACTCATGCAAATTTTGCCATGCGAACGCTTGGACGGTAACACGGTCATTACCGGTATCGAAAAAATTCTACTTTCGCTGCAGGCGGCTATTCAGAAAGAAGACCTTGTTTACCATCTTGTTCTTCCTTTGGTTAGGAATTCTGCCGTTGTGGATGCAATCCGTGAAGCGTCGGATTACGAAATAGAAGCCGACGACGAAAACGCTCAGGATCAATTCGTCGAGAGTGATTTGGCTAATCCGACGATTCTTTTGTTGTCCGAAGATCGACTGGCCATTCGGGGGGGATTGTTAACCTATTACTTGGAAGACTTTAAAAGAACCCGCGACTTGATTCCGTCGGACTGGGAAGTCGCCTACTGTGCTTCTGTGGGTATAACGAGAAACTCCAGCGCCAACCCACTTAATTCGCTGTCCGTTGTCGGAAACGCCATTCAGCTAACTGCGCTTTCCAAGAGTTCAACAATGTTCCGAAGCCGTCCTCGCGGAACGTCCTGGAAGACTCTGCGAGCTCAACTTAAACCTATCCGAGAAAACGATAGACGGGAATCGCGGCTGTACAAGGCTTTGGCATTAGCGCAGATGGTAGATTACGCGTTCGCCGCAAGTGATGTGTTTCCAGTTAAGCTGATAAATCATACAGAAATCGACAACGATGAAGGTCGATATAGGATTCAAGTTGAAGCTCGCGCCGATGAAGATAAGACTCGACTTTCCGACGCGCTTGAGTTAAGGGATCCGCCGGCGACGCGCTTGCGCGAAATGCTGATTGGCGATAGGTCCGCGGATGATAGACAAACAAACTGGTGGTTGAGCCCAAGTCCCACAATCGGAGAGCGCAATACGCGACCGAGCGAATGGCAATTCTTGCGTGAAGAAGGCGCGCAAAATGGTGCCCCTCAATACATTTTTTCGGGTGATAGCCTCCCTGCGCTGAACGAAAATCTATTTCTTATCCCAAGCGACTCGGCGGGGAGAGATTCCCAACTTGAGCGACGAATCAAGAGTTTGGCCGCGTTAAGTGAACATAGAGAGTTGACTCGGATGCTTATCGACCCTCGTCGAAGGGTGCTCGATAGCAACGAAACACCAATCAAGGACGCTGGCTACGAGGATCTCGACACATCTAAACAGGCCGCGCTCGCCAAGATCGTGGAGACGTTGCCCCTTTTTATGCTGCAAGGGCCGCCGGGTGTTGGTAAAACGCGGTTAATCCGCGAACTTGTCCGGCAGAGACTGGCGTCCGATAAGACCACTCGCATGCTGTTATCGGCGCAGAGCAACCATGCGGTCGACCACCTTCTTCACGAGATCGTCAACGCCTTGGGAGCGGATGTGCTTGAAGACTCCGTTGTAATCCGGTGCGCAACCCCCGATCGTAAAGACGCTCAAAGCAAATATCACGTTACCAATCAAGCGAAGCAACTTCTTACCCACCTCCGTGGCAGCAGACTATGCCGTGAGGCGTCTCCAGTTCTGAAAACGAAGGTCGATGCCCTTTGCACGACTTTCGAACTCGACGGCACCGCCGGATCGCAAGCAGCACCACCGAATGCCCGGCGCGCGTTGGAGAACCTGATGCTCCAGTCGGCGAATTTACTTTTCGCAACCGCAAACTCAGGTGACATCCAAACGCTGATTGATGACCGTTCTCAATTCGACTGGACTGTCGTGGAAGAAGCGGGCAAGGCAACCGGTGGTGAGTTGATTGCACCCATGATCCTCTCGCCACGCCGCTTGATGATCGGGGACCATAAGCAGCTCCCCCCGTTTGGTGAAGAGCGCACACTATCGCTCCTGAATAGACCTTTAGCGGTTAAGCGGGCGCTCGAATTGGTAGACCCAATGGTAGGGCTCACATTGCGCGGCAGCATCGTTGATGAGGTCTTTAACGAACTCAGAGCGGAAGGAGGTGAGACTGGCCATAACGAACTGGTGAAACTGTGCGAGGATTCCGCTAGCCTTTTCTCGTTATTCAGCTCAAACGTTCAGAAGGAATACGTCAGGCTAGAGAAGAACCCCAAAGGCCGACCTATCGCCGCCGCACTCACTAACCAGCACCGCATGCATCCCGACATTGCGGAGGTTGTGTCCCACGCTTTCTATGACGACAAACTTCACACCGACGAAGCCACTGCCAATCGATTTAGGCTGCATCCCAACACAATCGGATGGGGTGCGTTGCATGCGCTACCGGAGACGCCAATTATTTGGATTGATACCCCATGGGTGCAGGACACGAGGCATATGAGGAAAGGGGAAGCACTTCCCCGGTTCAAAAATGACCTTGAGTTGCGTGTCAGCAAAAAGATCCTCGAACTCTCGGAGCCCCGGTCTGACCCATTGCCGACGCTTGCCGTGCTTTCACCGTACAGCCGTCAGGTGCGAGCTTTGGCGGATACCTTGGAACAGGGTATCGCGCGCTCACCTCTATCGAAATTCAACTTGCCACCTGGACACAAGAGTTACTGCAACACGGTCGACTCCTTTCAAGGCAGTGAGGCCGACTTCGTGATCGTTTCTCTGGTGCGGAACAACGGATTCGGAGGAATTCGGGCCGCGCTCGGCTTTCTCGCAGACGAGCGAAGAATGAACGTGTTACTGAGCAGGGCCCGCTATCGCATGGTTATTATCGGTAGTCTCGACTTCCTACGAAGCATCGCTCGCAATGCCCAAGATGGCAAAGAAGATATCGGATTTATTGACCGTGTGTTGGAATTCTTCGACGGTAGAAGGCAACGAGAAGGAATCTCAGTTATTTCTGCAGACGCGTTGGGAGTCAAGTAATGAAGTCGACCAAGGTCTTTCTTCCGGTTCTCAAAGGAAAGATATCATTCGTGGTAGACAAGGGGCGTCATTGGAGCATAGTGGAGCACTTGCTACTTGATGCATTAGTCAAACGCGAATGGTCTACCAATGGACTCGCGGAGCACGGCAGACTGCCACGCCGAGTCGTGATTGAAGCACTCGTTCGATTGATGCGTGCCGGCTGGGTCGAATTGAGCGTGGCGGCTGAAGTCAATTTCCGAGCAACCGAGATCGGAAAAGTCGCCGTTTCCCACTCCGAACTACCTAAACTCCCGGATCTTCAGAAACGTCCCACCAATTACGTCCTTGATATGGTTTGCGGGGAAATCTTTAGAAATAAGGATTTGATGAGGCAGTCGGAACAAGAAATTCGTAAGTCTTTGGAAGGGCAATCAAGTGTCTGGGTGAAGCCACTGTCCTGGCACAGTCAAGTGGAAGTCAATGAAGCGCTGCAGGTTCTTTTGGATCCCGATGAGACCTTCGTCAGCGGCCAACCAGGAGGCATCTATCGGCGTTGGGTCACAGTAGTGGTCCGCGGAGGCCGTATTGTCTCTGGCTTGCCGGAGACGCGATCGTTGGACAAGCTACGTCAAGTCGTGCTGGACGCCGCCGAAGAAGCAGACAGCAAATCGGATTTCACATTCGAACCGAACTATGCGTACGAGCTTGAACGGATGCAGCCGCCAGAAGCCGCAGTGCACAGCATCGACTTCAAACTTCAGGATCTGGTGTTGGGCGGTAAAGCGCATCAGGAGACTCTGCTTCGCTTGCTCGAAACGGCAAAAACTCACGTATTTATCCATTCAACCTTCATAAGCGCCTCGCGTGTGCTGGATCTGCTTCCGGCGATCAACAAGGCAGTCGAAAGAGGCGTTCATATCCGTATATTCTGGGGGCAGAACGAAGATCCGGATGACCTCGCCTCGACCAGGAGTGCGATTGCCGAGTTGCGCAAAAACCTTCAAATTCAGGCCTTGGCGGAGCGCTTAACCTTCCAGTCGTCTTCCACGGGCTCGCATTCCAAGCTGCTTTTGGCCGACGCGGGTCCCTCAGGTGAATATGTTGCCGTCGTGGGGTCCTGCAACTGGCTCACAAGCGGATTCGCGTCTTATGAGGCATCGGTGGTCTTGCGCGATCCCAAGATCGTGGACGAAGTGGTGCGCTGCTTTGGGCGTCTGGTTTGCATGCACGACGGACTCTGGTCGGAATTGGCTGGAGATTTCGTGCTCATTTCGCAACGCTTGCAATCGGCTCAGACCGCTACGCCGATCGGAGAAGGCAGCATCATTGCAGGCGCACAGCACAACGAGTTAGTTTTGCGTGCTAGGGATGACGCGAAGAAGTTCATTATTCTCGCAAGCCATCGTTTGGGCGTAGCAGCAGGCCCTGGCATCCTAGCGCCTCTGCAGCGCGCCGCGGCCGAAAGTGCACAGCTTTCGGTCGAGGTTTTTTATTGCCGCAGGACCGCACCTGTTCGAGGCTCTGACGAGCGACGGTTGACACAGGAAGCGACTTCGTTGGGTGTGTCCTTGAAGCCTGTCCATTCGCCGAGAGTTCACGCAAAACTACTCGTGTGGGATGATGATAACGCCGTGATCACGTCATTAAACTGGCTTTCGGCAGACCAAACTCATAGCAGCAACTTGGGAGAGATCGGGGTGCACCTGCGAGTGCCGGGTGTTGGCCAACATATCGCCGAACATTTACGCGCCGAAATTGCTTCAGCTGCCGAACGATAGCCTCATAATTTATCGGTCGCGATGGTACATCCGAACGACTGTATGGCGTAGTGCGGCCATTATTCACCCCAAGGGAAAGCAATGGCTAGCACCACTGCTAAGTCCGACTTTTGGCGAAACCGGCAACGTGAAACAAATGCGGGGCATAAGAAATGGGTGACCCAATATCGACCGACGACTCATCCGCATTCTCAGGGGGTGTATCAGGAGTCAGCACGGCTTCCAGCGGGCCTGCCGGTGCCCACTTCGAAGGTCAGGTGGCGGCGTTCTACCTCCTTGCGATGCTCAGCGGCGCGCCGCCACGGGGTCTGCCCGGCACCACGACTGAGCGCGTCGCGTTGCAGCAAGCCAATGCCGGTTTTCCGCTCGACGATGTCATCATCCACGCACTCGATGCCTCCGGGAGCGCAGCAACGCTCGAAATTCAGGTCAAGCGCACAATTACGTTCGCTGCCAGCGACGCCGTATTCCGGAAGGTCGTTGGGCAAATCGTCGCGACTTCGCGCCGGCCGGGCTTTTGGTCTCAGCGCGTCGAGATGGCCATAGCGACGAGTAGGGGATCACGCAAGATCGATGGCCCTTATCAGGATGTGCTTGCACTCGCGCGGCAGACAGGTGACGGACACACATTCGCTGCGCAGATCAAACTCGCAGGCGCCGCAAACGATGACATGCGCACGCTCGTCAAGACGTTCCAGAGTCATTTGAAGGATGAAGGGGCGCCGTATGATGACGTCACAATCTGGCAGCTTTTGCGCCGCCTTCAAATTCTCACTTTCGACTTTGCGGCACCAGGTTCTGTGTCCAAGGAGCTGGCGCGCGAGCGTGTAGTCCGTACGTTGCACGCAGACGATGCAGCGCGCGCCGATGCTCTATGGGGCAACCTCATCGAATTGGCCATCAACGTGGGCAAGAACGGTGGAGATAGAACCAGGGGTACCCTGCTGGAATCGTTAGTGCCACTCGGGTTCCGATTTGTCGGAGACCGTCGGCACGCAAAAGCCCGCGTCGCCCTTGCGGAAGATGCACGCCTGGCTCTTGCGGACATTGGCAACAAGGTCGGCAAGGTAGTGCTAACAAGGCATGAACGGGTTGCGGCGGTGCACGAGGCGTTTGACCGTGGACACTATGTGGAGATTCGCGGAGACGCAGGCGTCGGCAAGTCAGGTGTTCTACGTCAGATTGCAGAGTCGCTGCAGAATGAGGCGCAGATTATGGTTCTCAGCCCGGGGCGATGTGTCCCGCGAGGCTGGTCCGCGATGCGCGCACAGCTTGACTTTGAGGGCACACTTCGCGATTTGCTGGTCGAACTGGCAAACGATGGGGGCGTTGTTGTTTTTCTGGATAATCTCGATTCCTTCAACGAAGAAGAACGTCGCACGGTCATCGATATCATCCGGGAAGCCGCACGGGTTCCAGGCGTGGCGGTTCTCGCAACCGCAAGACCCGATTTCGGCGTCGACGAGCCGAGCTGGCTACCCAGTGATGCTCTGGATCAACTGACGCGGGCTGAGCCGGTGGCAATCGACGAGTTGAGCAAAGCCGAAATCGGGCAACTCATAGCCAGCGAACCAGCGCTGGCTCCGCTCCTCAGTGACAATCACCCCGCGCGACAGGTCACCAGAAACCTGTTCCGGCTCGCGCGGCTCGCAAGTCGGCCTTTGACGGAACCGCTGCCTCGTACCGAGATCGACATGGCCGAGCAGTGGTGGAGCACCGCAGATGGCAAGCGAGACAGTGGTTGGCGTGACCGTTCGCGGCTACTCCATGACATGGCCCGGCAGGCTTTATCACACCGCGATGCTCTTGATGTCCGTTCGTTAGCCGCTTCGCCAATCGACGCATTGGTCGATAGTGGTACCCTGCGCAATCTCGGAGCCGACCAGGTAGCCTTCCGTCACGACGTGCTATGCGAATGGGCGATTGCAAATGCACTCCGGGCGGATATTTCGCTAATCGACACATTGAACCTCGAGCGGCCTGCATCAGCGACGCTCGCACGGGGAGTCGAACTCGCTGCCAGAATGGCGATTGAGCGGGACACGGATGGCACTGCGTGGCATGCTCTTCTTGAACGCTTGAGTCGTGGATCCGCCCACAAATCATGGCGGCGCGCAGTGCTCCTCGCGCTCGTGCGTTCAGAAGCCGCCGGCGCGATACTGCTGCGGGCTCAAACAGTGTTGCTTGGCGATCACGCCCGGCTACTTCGTGAGCTTGTCCGAACGGTCCTGGCCGTCGAAGTCGTTCCAGCGTCAAAAGTGTTTGCTGCCGCTGGTATCGATCCTGCTCTCATCCCGGCCGGCCTCAACGTACCGCGCGGGCGCGTGTGGGTTGATCTGGTCCTATGGCTTCTGAGCCTGGGCAATGCGATTCCCGGCAAAGCTATCCCCGAGGTTGTGGACCTGTACACAGGCTTCTCTGCCGGTACACTTGGTGCGACGGCTATTACGCCGCTAATCACGCGACAGCTCTATGTCTGGCTCAGGCAGATGGAGCCGCTGAACACTCCGACCAACCCAGATGCTGGCTCCATATCCGGTGGGCAATTTGAACCAGGGCAGGCGCAATCCCTGCGGGACGATTTGCGCATGGGATTCGTCATGTTCGCACGGACAACGCCGGAACTCGCGGCCGAGTACCTGCAGGCGGTTGCGCAGACCGAACATAACGAAAGGCTTGTGCGAAGCATCCTGAAGATCCATGGCTCTCTGGCGCAAGCCGCGCCAACCGATTTGGCCAAACTGACCGCGCAGGCGTTGATCAGCAAACAGCGACGCCGTGATCGTTACTCGGGTCGCGAACGCGAAGAGCCCTTTACGTTTCTCGACCACGAATTTTTACCCGCTTCCCCTGCGCAAGGCCCGTTTCTCGAACTGCTGGTGAACTCAGCGCAAGACGGTCTTATGCTCGTCCGCAATCTGGTGAGCCACGCAGTGGCGCATGGAAGCAGGGGCCGTGACGCAGGTACAGACGTGATCAACATTGCGCTTCCCGATGGTCTACGAACTTTTCCGTGGACACAGACCTACCTGTGGTCGCGGAACGGCCGCTCCAATTGCGTGACCTCAGCGCTGATGGCGCTCGAAGCCTGGGCGCATCTTCGCCTTGACGCTGGCGAGCCTTTCGAGTCCGTCCTTACAGACGTGCTGGGCCCGCCAGGGTCGTGTGCCGCCTACCTGCTTGTCGCAACGGATCTCATAATTTCGCACTGGCCGAAATCCGCCGGGGTGGCCGCAGCGTTTCTCTCATGCCCGGAGTTGTTGTGCCTTGATCACACGCGACTGGTGCATGACCAGATCGGGACGTCGGATTTTCTTGCCATGGGCGGGTCTGGCGCCGAGCCGCGCGGCAGGGCAAGTGCGGCCGAACTCCAGCAGAAGGTCTCGAGGCGCAACAGTCTCGACAGTCTGATCGGGAATTACGCTCTGACGGTCATACCCGATCAATTGACCAAACTGACGTTGCTATTGCGGGGGGCGGCGCAGCGGCTTGGACCCGCTGGCCCTCAAGCCAACCTCGGTGATCCGGAGTTCATGGTTCTGCATGCGCTGAACCTTGCCGATCCATCTAACTGGCACGAAGGCGAGGTGACGCTAGCAGATGGCTCCACGGTGAGAGGACGCCAGTATGTATCACCGGACGCAGAGCAGCGCCACCTGGTGGTGTTGAGAGGTGCTGCGGAGGAGGAGTGCTCGGACTTCGCCATGCAGACCGCGATCAGCATGGCAATCGACAATCCCTCGCGCCTCTCGCTGGAGCAGCGATTGACTGCGGTCGCTTGGGCGAGCCGTGTGGTTCCGAAGGCATCAGAGCAAACGGGAGACGATAGCGAAGATGCCTCGCATCGTGCGCGACAGGAGGCGGTACTTGTTGCAGCCATGATGGTCATGCGCGACGGGGACGACAGTTTGCGGGCCGAGTATGGCGCGTGGGCACGCGATCAGCTCGAACAGGCGTTCAAGTCCGGCGATGACGACCCTGTGCTTCAGATCCGGAGCGGCCTTCGTTTCAATCCGATTGCCATAGCCTACGTCGGATTGATACATGCGCTGCGGCACAGCAATTCGCCGGATCATGTCCGTGCGTTGCTGGAGGTCGCTGCCTGCCCGCGTCATGCCGCCGCTCACGGGTTGGGCGCGGCGGTGACGGTACTGGAGTCGGCTGACGAAAGATTGTTGCGCGCACTGCTGCGATGCGCGCTCCATTCATGCGTTGTGCCCGACCGCCGCTGGGACCTGTCTGACGAAGAAATTGCTGCGCTTGCTGCGCGACGCAACGCGTCAGCCAAGAGCACCGTTGACGCGGAAATGAAGTGGCTGGCCGGAGTTGAATCTGAACCGGCCTGGCCTGCCTTTCCGCCCGAACGGGTGCGTCCGAGGTACGGAATTCGATTGCGCGATGAACATCTTGAAGAAGATGACGATAAAGCGGTACCTGATAGGGATGAAATTTCGCACGAAGAGCACGTGAATCATCAGGCAGCTGCGCTCTGGCTACGGCAGGTGCGCGGGATCGGCAATGCCAATTCACATCGGTGGCTGCGCGATATCGCCAGGGCCTATATGCCATGGACGATTCGAGCTAATGGCGGCGAGCTGGATCGCGGCGAAGAAGCAGAGAATGAACCTTCGGATTGGAACAATGTGTTCTTCGACCTGGTCGCGCGATGCGTAGTCGGATTGACGTTCGCCGAGGCGGATGATCTGATCGTCAAGCCGATTACAGGTCTGCCAGACAGAAATTTTTTCGACGTTCTTGCAGACTTCCTGCGCAGCCTTGACGCAGTTTCTTTCGGTGGCGACGATTTGCAGGAGTCTGTCGCTGTAGGTGTCCGGTCGGCGCTTGCAGATCGGATGATGGCAAGTAGTGGATGGAGGCGCCTGAGCGGAAAGATGGATGCTTCCATTGAGATCCATATCGGACCGGCAATTGCCACGTTATTCTTTAACGATCACCACTTCGTTCAGAGCACAAAATGCTATCTCCATGAGAAGGGTATCGATCGCGTCGCTTCATATTTCCCGGTACTTGATCTGCTAGTTCAGTCTGCGCCCTCGCCGTTTGTTGCGCTTGTACTGCTGAATCTGCTGGGAGTTTCGCCGCGAACGGACCAACTTGGGTTACTTGTTCGCGCTGCCAAAGTTTGGCTTGGTGCATATCCTGATTCCCGGTCGTTCTGGAACGATCATGGTTTCGGCAAACGATGGTGCCAGATTGCAGAGCGGATCTATGCCGTGGACGCCCAGTCTTTCGCGGGCAATGCTGCAGTTCATGCTGATATTGAGAGCATCGTGGCAGAGATGATTAGCCTTGGCGTGCCGGAGGCGAGTCGGCTGGAAGTGTTCCTGAGTGGCGGACAGCGGTAGATTCGTTCCGCCGATGTGGGCACTCATCGCTTTCAGGGCGAGTCGGAAATGGGTGGCCTTACATCCTCCTCTCTTTAGCTGCGCAGGCTTCCTGATTCCTGACGCCGCGAAGCCGGATGCGTACCTTGGTGTATTAAAACAGAATGGAGAGCACGTGATGTTCACTGAAGAACACAAACACGCGGTGGAGTTTCATCACGATGAACTGGGCAGCTTAGGCGAGGGGAAGTTGTCGTTTGGATGTGGTCGGCAAGTAAGCGGTCAATTGCCGCTTACGAGTCCGATTCCTCATTCGGATACCGCGTATTCACTTGGCGTGGTGCACGCAATAGCCGACAACGGGAAAACATATACCCTTCACGGGTGCAAAGCGTACGGCCTTACGATCTATGCCGACTACCTAATAGCCGGGAAGGTCTCTGATCCCCAGTTCCAGAGCGTGAGCATCCGCTACTGCGACATATCCGAATGGTTTCTCCAGTGGCGCCGCATCAAGGGAAACGTCGGCGAAGAGCTGACTTGGATCGAATTGCCACAGCAAATATCTGTGATGTTCATGGAGGGTCGGCGGGAATTTAACCTGACCACAGAATACGAGGGCGATGTTACATCAAGTGGTGAAGATCACGTGATTCACGAACACATCGAGTTCGCGCTCATGCAGACAGGCGGCACCCTCACGCTGGATGATGCGCGGAACAAGGCAATGGAAATTGCCTGCCTGCTTTCAATCTTGATTGCCCACCCGGTGTCGATCGTGAACATGCACGTAGAGATTGCTGACACGAAGCGATTCCATCGGCTGTATTTCCCCACGTTCCAGCCGGTCCCCCGAGATACGTCAGACAGCGAATTCGTGCACAGCTGCTTTACGCAGAAGCATTTACTCGATGGGCATTGGCAGGTAATCATTCAAAATTACTATCGTTCTCCACATCGCGCGATACGGTGGACCCGCCTGGCCGGGATGCAGCGATACGATGGTTTCTGGGAGTACAAGGTACTCGGCTATATCAGCCTGCTCGACAGCTATGTTAGCCATCACGCGGGTCGGGGCGGCGGGTCACTGACACCGCCCAGTCAGGAGAAAATGAGCAGGATTCGGGACGAGCTTGGCCGTTTGAGTTCTAGGCTCGATCAAGTGGCGAGCGACAAGATACTTGATGTGATTAGCCAGACATTTTCGTTTAGCAGGGAGCCGCGGTTTCCCGAGAAGTACCAGGCAGCAATTGCTGCTACAGACGGAGATATCGTGAAGATAGTCAATATTCGGGAGCGAGACTTCCGGTTGATCAAGAGAGTTCGCGACAAGGTTGCTCACGGAGAAGATATTGGGCTCGAAGATGGTGACCTTGACCAGATAGGCACGCTCGTCAGCCGCATCGAGCTGTTGTTAACTTACTGGGCGTATCTCGATTTCGGTCTGTCGAAAGCTGAGTTCCTTGAGGGGCTGAGTAACCCCAGGTGCCGTCTTCGCCGGTACGCGCAGATCGACGAGAAACACCTCGCACGGGTAGCCAGGACAGCAGAATTCTTCGAGGTGCCGTCAGCGACATTTCGCGCACTATCGTCACGGAAGGGCTTGGGTGCTTTCGCCTGCTTTCTGGAGGGCCCCGGTCGCCAGATCGCATTTGCAGACCACTTCTGGCAAAAGCAAAAGGACTGGCACAACGCGCGCCACACGGGCATGTTTACGGCGGAACAAATCTTTGGTGTGAAAGCCACGGCGGTTCGGCATGTGCCCCATCTGTTCATCGAGTGTGGGGACGACAGCCTTGAGTTTCACGGTGTGCACATCTTTGACAGCTCTCGTCTTGAACCATCGTAAGTGGGGCGCCTGTCCGTGATCGTTGGACCATGAAGTTGTAGCATTCGACACAAAATGAGCGATAAGGTACGGGATATGGCTGGATCATTGTCGCAAGCGCATTTTTCGCCCGATCCGGTGCCTGGCGATGGGTTGACGCAGGAAAAGATCGACTCGGATCGTCTGGCGGTGAAGCGATTGTACGGCCAGGTTTTTGACGTCGTGGAGAGCCTTAAAGGTAAGTTCCAGGTGATCATCACTGATCACCTGGACTTTAGCGACGATGCACGATTCCAGGCGGCCTTGCGTGAACGGTGGTGAGACGGCCTGAAGCTGGTGCCCGACGACTGGCCTACAGCCTAAACGGTTGCGTCGGTCTCGTTGGCGGTTTCGTTGGACCACGCGATGTACTCCAACAACGTCGATGAAGCAGTCCACATCGTTGCATCGTTGCACCCTAAGGCCGACTCTGACGGTATCAGGTGACGGTATCGACGTCTTGGGGCATTTTGCCGTTCGCGATACCGTCATTCACGATAGCGGGAGGGGTTTTGTTGGTGCAGTTTGGCTCGACACATGGTTCATTGGTCGATGCCTGGACGCCGACGGACCGTCTTGGACACATGGGCCGTGCCGAGAGAATTTTTTGGCGCGTATACGGCTTCCATACTGTAAGCCGCTAGAGGAAGGCGTACAACGGTACGCTTTACGGTATCACGTTCGCATGGATCGTCGCAACCGCCCGCTGGCATTGGCTTCAACGGACCGATTTAGGATCGAGTGGGCATTGGGTCTTCGCCGAACGCGTTCTACCAAGTGATCGCCTCCGTTGCCAAAATGCGACATCAAAATGCTAAAGTGTCGGAGATGATCCGGCGTAGGTTTTGGCGTAGGTTTGTACATGAAGGCCCGTCGGATAAGGCCCATTCATTTCTTCGACGAGAACGAATAAGCCATCTCGCCAGAGCTGGGCCGCGAACCTAGAACACGCCGAAATCGTCGTTGCTGTCGGGAATCGCGGCGAGCAGGTTCGTAAGCGCGCGCCAGCCGATCAGGCTCGATAGTGATATCGCTGCGCGCAACCAGCGCTCGGCGTATGAGCTGGGTTTCGTCGGCGACGTGGGCGGCGCTGACGCCACGCACCGCAGCCGTCGCGTTACGCTTTTCGTTGATGCTGCGTCGATCCATGCGCGACGCAACGGGCAGGTCTGCATAGTGTGTCTCCCCGGTTGAATCTCTTCGACGCTGCTCGAGCCGCGCAGTCCATTTGCGGACGTCCATGCGACTCAACGCGCCGCCGTTTGTGCATCGGCCACGCGCGATAGCTGCTCCCTCAGCACCTGTTTCAACGTCGTGGCGCCAAAGCGTCGCTCGCTGATGTTCGCCTCGACGTCGATGCGGCCCGCGTTGTGCGCGTCATACAGATCGACGATCAATTGCGCATGCCGCTCACCGAGCCCGGCGCCGCGCAGCACGGCAGTCCATTCGTCGCGCGGCACCTGGTGGGCAACGACCGGCCGCTCCGACAACTCCGCCAGGGTGCGCGCGACGTCGAGCGCGCTCACCCGCTCTTTCCCTTCGATACTGACCACCCGCGGCGTCGCTCGCGCAGGCCCGCCATCGACCAGCAATTGTGCGGCGAGTTCGCCGACGTCCTGCGCAGCGACGGTCGGAAACAGCTTGTCGAGCGGATCGTGCAGACTCGGCAGCACGCCGCGATCGAGCGCGACCGGCAGCACGCGCGCCCAGTTCTGCATGTGCTCGGCGGCGCGCAGCAAGGTCAGCGGTGCAGGGACGGTACGCAACTGCGTTTCGAGGTAGTGGAACAGCGTCGTGATGCCGGTGCCGTCCGCGTGCTCGGCGCCGTAGTCCGATAGCGCGAGGAGTCGCGGCGGCGCGGCCGCGCGGAAAGCGGCGACGCCCGTGTCGATGATCTGCCGCATCGCGGCCGCCGGATCGGCATGCTCGCGCGGCACCGGACAAAGCCATTGCACTGCGTGCGCACCGTCGATCGCGCGCGCGACCGAGTCCGCATCGTTCAGGTCGGCGAGCGCGATCTCGCAACCGATCGCCGCGAGCGTGTCGGCTTGCGTTGCATCGCGCACCACCGCGCGTACTTCATGGCCCGCGCGACGCAGTGCGGCGGCGCTCGCATGTCCCACATGACCGGTAGCTCCGAATATGACGAACACGTTGTGCTCCTGTGAAGATCGCGATGGCTTGATGGTACGGACGTCGTGCTCGCGGGGCGCTCAGATCTGGATGGTTTTGCGCAGATAGGGATGATTTTTTGCAGCGACGCGCCGGCAGCCGTGCGAATCGCATCGGCCGCCGGGGAGCTATTCAATGTCGTCACTCCGGCGAAGTCGCCAAAAACGCCGCACAATGCAGGCTTCTCGTCGTCATTCAGGACACTCAGGAGAGAAGCGATGAACGCCGTCACCCCGATTCCTGCGCCTGCGCCGCACAGCGGCTCGCGCGTCGCCGTACGCACGAGCAGGGCGCTAGGCTGGCACGGCTTCGGTGCGGAACTGGTCAACGTGTCGGCCGGTTTGCATCGGCTGCCCGCGTTTGGCCATCATCGCGTGGGCGTGCATGTCGGCGCGCCGGTGACTGCGCGCTGTCTGTGCGATGCGCACCGCCACACGCGAATTCAGGCGCACGGCGACGCGGACGTAATTCCCGCAGGACTCGAAGGTGAGTGGAACGATGACGCCGCGTGCACGATTTTCAGCATCTGGTTTGCCGAGGACTTCGCGCGACGAACCGTCGAGCAACTCGCGCTGAAATCGGTCGACGCGCAGTTACGTCCGCGCTTTCAGATGCGCGATCCGCGCTTTCAGCATCTCGCGTGGGCGTTGCGCGCGGAACTCGAAGCGCCCGACGCATCCGATCCGCTCTACGCCGAAAGTCTGTGTACGGCGATGCTAGTGCGTCTGATCGGTGCCGAGTCCGTGTCCGACAACCGGCGGCGCACGCTCGCGCCGCGCACGGCCGCACGCGTGATCGAGTTTATCGACGCGCATCTCGATCAGCGTCTGACGCTCGACGAGCTCGCCGCGCAGGTGCACCTGAGCGTGCCGCATTTCAAGGCGCTGTTTCGCGACACGCTCGGCGTGCCGGTGCATCGGTACGTGGTGCAGCGCAGGGTGGAGCGCGCGCGAACGCTGCTGCTGCAAGGACAACTCAGCGCAAGCCGGATCGCGCTCGATACCGGCTTCGCGCATCAGAGCCATATGGCGCAGTGGATGTCGCGTCTGCTCGGCATAACGCCGCGCGAACTGCGCGTCGCCGCGCGCGATGACGTGGCGACGTCGGCGCAGCAGACGACACGCCGTTAACGCGCGAACCGCACGGCGGGACACCCCGGCTTCAACCAGGCGCCGCTCCCGTCAACTGCGCATAGACATCATGCGCGAGCTGCAACAGCGCCTTGCGATCGATCCCGCCCGACACCGCATAGCCGAAGTCGCCGTCGACCCAGTAGAACACGTTCACAGGCCCCGCCTGATACAGCCTGAACGCCGTCGTGTTCGCGTTCTCGCGCCGATGCGCGATGCACAGCGTGACGCGCTCGCCGTTCCGTCCGCGATACATGAACTGCGCTGTCGGGCCGTCGTCGCCGGGCAGCAGACGGCCGCCCGACAGCATGAAGCCGCTCTTCGACAGCATCGGCGGGTGAACTTGCGTGCCGAGCCGGTTCGCGAGCCATTGCACGAAGTCCTGTTCGTGATCGGCGTTCATGTCGCTCGGCCGCTCGATCGCCGGCATGTAGACGACATGCGCGAGCGCCGCCTGGCGCGCGAAACCTTCGGCGCTGTCCGCGCTGACCGCACGATTTCCCGCTCGAGTGTCGGCGGCCGTGCCGGGTTGATCGATCGCAACGGGTGCGATCAGATCGTTTCTGTGCATGCCGATGCCCATGCCAAGCACGAGCGCCGCGGCCATAGCCCCGAATTGCGCGGCAAACCGCGGCCAGTTCGCGGCCAGCCGCGTGCGGCGCGGCGTGCTCGCCAGCAGACGCTTCGGCACGGGCTCGCTGAGCACGCGGTCGTAGCGCTCGTGAAGCAGACCATTGAGCGAAAAGTAATCGCTGACGCGCGCGGCCAGTTCCGGATTCTGTTCGAGCGTGCGCTCGAGCTCGTCGCGCCGCTCGCCGGACAGCGTGCCGTCCACGTACGCGTGCAAGTCTTCTTCGCCGATCGGCATTTGCGGCTCGCTCATCGCACCACCTGTAATTTCGCGCTGGGCTGGGTGCCCGCCATCAAAGCCCGCAGCCGTTCGCGTCCGCGCGACAGCCGCGACATCACCGTGCCGATCGGAATGTTCAGCGCGAGTGCGACATCGGCATAGCTCATCTCCTCGAGACCGACCAGCAGCACCACCTCGCGCTGCTCGACGGGCAGTCGCTGCAGCGCGTAATCGAGGTCGCGCATTTCGAGCGAACGGGTCTGGCCCGACGGCACCGCGAGCTCGCTTTCGGCGATGCTGTCGTCGTCGACCGCGATGTGGACCGCGCGCGCCGACGCCTTGCGCGCCTGATTCGCGAAGACGTTGTGCATGATCGTGAACAGCCACGCGCGCAGATCGGTGCCCGGCTGGAACAGACGGGTGCGGCCGAGCGCGCGTTCGAGCGTGTCCTGCACGAGGTCGTCGGCGAGCTCGCGATTGTTGATCAGCGCCCGCGCATAGCGCCGCAGACGCGGCACGTGCTCCATCAGCTCGTCACGGACATCCATGGTTGATCCCGGTCAAGGGCGTGGGGTGGATCGATTCGCGTTCGGGCGGGTCGAAGGCTGCCCGTCGCACGATGCGTTCGAGCTGCCAACACCCGTCAGCGCATTTTATTCCGCAGGGGCGGCGCGCAACGGCGTCAGCGTGCGCTCATCACGTCTGCGGCGCGCATCAGCCCGTGCGTGCGCGCATTGCCCGCGACGACGAAGCGCTGCCGCCGCGCGGTCCACGTCAACAGCCGCAACTCACCGATGCGACGCGCGGTCCACTGCGGCTCTTCGCGCGCAAACGGCGCCGCGGCCGACAGCACCACCACCGGCTGCTGATCGCCGTTCAGATACACCAGTTCGTCCGCGCGCTGCCATGGCCCGAGCCGCAGCACGCGTTGCTCGACGAGGCGCAAGCCGATCGCGCCGAGATCCGGCGCAGCGGGGTCGACGCGCGTCGGCGATGCCGGCGAAAAGGGCCGCGCGGTGGCTTCGGCGAGCGCCATCACGGCGGCGTTATCGAGCGCTTGAGCGGACACCTGAGTCGCCGCGAGCCAGCCGCTGCCGGCGATCACCATCAGCGCTACTGCTACGAGCGCGACTAGCGTTCGGCGCGCGCGACCGGCCGGTCGCAGGCGCATGCGCAGCGGGCGCGATCCGTCAATGTGGCCGTGCCGGGGCTTCTCCGTGCTCTCAAACGTGGCCTGCATCTGTGCGTTGAGTCGGTCGTAGAAGGCCACACGCCGTGCTTCCGCCGGATGCTTGCCGAGATAGTCGCGCAGCGACGCGGCACGCTCGGGTGTCAGCGTGCCGTCGGCATAGGCCTGAATGTCGGCTTCCGAAGGCGGAGCGCCGCAGGGATGGTGGGTCGAGGTCATGACGATGCGCGGTGTTGATTGCGGCTATCCGACGGCAAACACGGCTGCGTGCGCATTTATTCCCCGCCTGAGCCATGTTTTTTTCACGCCGCGAATCGAGGAATAAACGCCGCCGACCCATGGTTCTCCCTGCTGCGAACCCGCACAATTCTCACAGGAGTCGATCATGAAAAAGCTTTCGTTTGTCGCTTTGTCGTTCGCAGTTCTCGCCGCTTCGTCGAGCGCGTTTGCGCAGGGCAAGACACGTGCTCAGGTCTACCAGGAGTTGATCGAGGCGCAGCAGAACGGTCTCGACTACATCACCGACGCGTCGTACCCGGATGTCAGTCCCGTCTTCGCACGGCAGATCGAGCAGCGCAAACAGGCGCTCGCCGCTCAGGCGGCGGCCGCCGCCGGCCACGTCGCAAACTCGGGCGCGCCGGCTGTCGGCACCCATTGAAGCAACGTCGGCGACCGGCGAGCGCTGAACCCGGCCGGAGCCGCGGCTTGACCGGGCCGCTCCCGAACCCTCCAAACCGGTCGCCCCAGCGACGTTCGTCCAACGCGTAAAATGGCCGGCTATCACTGGCAAGTCGCAGCTCGACAGAATCGGCCGGGCGTCGCGCGCGCGCGTCGCGCGGCGCCCGATTATGGCCCGCGCGCGCTTGCCTTCGCCGGTTTGAACAGGAATGCACGCGGATGTCGTCAGTTTTCTTCGATCGGGAAAGGATTGCGGATTGGCTCGGTGAGCGGACCGTCGCCAAGGCGCGCTCGGTGGGTGCGGTCAGCAACGTCAAATGGCAGGGCGAGACCCTGTCGGGTAACGTGCAGGGCTCGCAGCCGCGGCCGTACCGGACGCGGGTGCACTTTCGTACCGATGGCGGGTCGCCGTGGGCGGTGGGCGAATGCACGTGCCCGGTCGGCCGCAATTGCAAGCACGTTGCGGCGCTGCTGCTCGCGCAACTCGATTACCACGACGAGATGGATCACATCACGCAGGTCGAGGATGACAGCGACCCCGCCACGTCGGAGGCGTTCATCGCGCGACGGATGACGGTCCCGGGCGCGCCGCCGTCTCCATCGCCCGCCGTGCGCCCGGAACTGGTCAGCTGGCTCGAGCGTTTTCGCGCCCGCGCCCGCGCGGCCGACGCCGCCGCCGACAAAGATGCGGCCCGCAAGGTGCTCGCCGCGCGCAAGGAAACGCTCGCCTATCGGCTCAACTGGTCGCGTTTCCATATGCATCACGAGGTCGTGCTGCATCGCGCGCGCTGCGACGCGCAAGGCGTGATCGTCGAAGTCGGCGACAACTGGGAGGACATCGAAGGCGCGCTGCTCAGGCAACCGCGCTTCGTGTCCGACGAAGATCTGTCGATCCTGCGCGGCCTGTGGCTCGGCCGCTCGCGCGAGGATCTTGGCCAGTTCGTGTTGCGCGGCACGAGCGGCGGACAGACGCTGCAGAAGCTGATCGCGACCGGGCGCCTGTTCTTCGACTTCAGGACCGCGCCGGGCCAGGCCGGACCGACGCCGCTCGCGCGCGCCGCCGACCGCCCTGGCCGCATCGAGTGGGAGCCGCTCGCCGACGAGCGCCTGCGCCCGGTGCTGCGCACGGAACCGCGCGCGAGCATGGTGCTGCCGACCGAGCCGGTCTGGTACGTGGACGGCGTCGCCAACGAAGCGGGCGTCGTGCCGCTCTCGCTGCCGTTCCAGCAACTGCCCGACTACCTCGCGATGCCGCCGATCTCGCTCGCCGAGGCGCCGCTCGTTGCATCGGTGTTGCGCGAGATCGCGCCCGAACTACCGCTGCCGCCCACCCACGACGCCCCCGCGATTCGCGTAATCGACGTCGAGCCGGTGCCGGTGCTGACGCTGAACAGCCACGCGCTGCCCGGCATGCCGAAGGCGTTGAAAGCGGCGAAAACTGCGAAGGCAGCCGAGCGCAAGTCCGCCGCGGTCGAACTGGCCGCCGCGAGCTTCGACTACGACGGGGTCAGCATCAATGCCGACAGCAGCGTGACGCTGGTGCCGCTGCCAGGCGGCGACGTGATCCATATCCGCCGGCGCTACGACGCCGAGAAAAAGCGTCTGCTCGAATTACGCAAGACCGGTCTGCAAAAGGTGCCGACGCGCAACATGCACGCGTCGCGCCTGTTGCCCGACACGATGCTCGGCCTGCCCGACAGCGACGCGTGGTCCGAGTTCGTCAACGAAGCGGTGCCGGATCTGGTCGCGAAGGGCTGGCGCGTGACGATGGCGCCGGAGTTTCGCTACAACGTGATCGAGATCGACGCGATCGACGGCACCGCGCAGCAAGCCGGCGACGGCTGGTTCGATCTGGAGATGGGCATCCGCGTCGGCGAGCGCAATGTGCGGCTCGAGCCGCTGCTGGCCGATCTGTTCCGACGCGACCGGCGCTGGCTGTCTGGCGCGCTGGAGAGCATCCGCGACGACGAGCCGATCGAGCTGAAAACCGAGGAGAACAAGCGCCTGCGGCTGCGCGCCGATCGTCTGAAGCCGGTGGTGCGGGTGCTGGTCGATCTGTTCGATTCGCTCAGCGGCGCGCTGGCCGAAGGCGCGCCGCTGCGCGTGCCCGCGGTCGATGCCGGCCGCCTCGATGCGCTGCACGACACCGGCCGCTGGCAATTCAGCGGCGACGACTCGATCCGCGCGCTTGCGCGTCGTCTGCAAGCCGGTGCGGGTCTGCGCGAAGTGCCGGTGCCGCGCGGTCTGCAGGCCGAGCTGCGCGCGTATCAGCACCAGGGCCTGAACTGGATGCAGTTCCTGCGCGAACAGGATCTGGCCGGCGTGCTCGCCGACGACATGGGGCTTGGCAAAACCATCCAGACGCTCGCGCACATTCTGGCGGAGAAAGAAGCGGGGCGGCTCACGCATCCCGCGCTGATCGTCGTGCCGACCACCCTCGTGCACAACTGGCGCGAGGAGGCGCGCCGCTTCGCACCGGCGTTGAAGGTGCTGGTGCTGAACGGGCCGCAGAGGAAGGAGCGCTTCGAGCAGATCGGCGAACACGAACTGATCCTGACCACTTACGCGCTGCTGTGGCGCGATCAGAAGGTGCTCGCCGGGCACGACTACCATCTGCTGATTCTCGACGAAGCGCAGTACGTGAAGAACGCGACCACCAAGGCTGCGCAGGCGATTCGCGGCTTGCGCGCGCGACATCGGCTGTGTCTGACGGGCACGCCGCTCGAGAATCATCTCGGCGAGCTGTGGTCGCAGTTCGATTTTCTGCTGCCGGGCTTCCTCGGCAGCCAGAAGGACTTCACCCGACGCTGGCGCAATCCGATCGAAAAGAACGGCGACGACGTGCGCCGCGCGTTGCTCGCGCGCCGCATCCGGCCGTTCATGCTTCGCCGTCGCAAGGACGAAGTCGCGAAGGAGTTGCCGCCGAAGACGACGATCGTGTGTCCGGTCGATCTCGAAGGCGCGCAGCGCGACCTGTACGAAACCGTGCGTACGGCGATGCAGCAGAAGGTGCGCGCGGCGGTCAGCGCGCAGGGGCTCGCGCGCAGCCACATCATCGTGCTGGACGCGTTGCTGAAGCTGCGTCAGGTGTGTTGCGATCCCCGGCTCATGCGCATGGCGAGCGGTGTCGCGGACGGTGCAGCTGCGCACGGCGGCGCACGCCCGATGCGTTCGGCCAAGCTCGATCTGCTGCTGTCGATGCTGCCCGAGCTGATCGAGGAGGGACGCCGCGTGCTGCTGTTCTCGCAGTTCACCGGCATGCTCGCGCTGATCGCCGAGGCGCTCGACGAAGCCGCGATCCCGTATGCGTTGCTGACGGGCGACACGGCCGATCGCGTGACGCCGGTCGAGCGGTTCCAGCGGGGCGACGTGCCGCTGTTCCTGATCAGCCTGAAGGCGGGCGGCGTGGGGCTGAACCTGACCGCCGCCGACACGGTGATCCACTACGACCCGTGGTGGAATCCGGCCGCCGAGAATCAGGCGACCGACCGCGCGCATCGGCTGGGACAGGACAAGCCGGTGTTCGTGTACAAACTGATCGCGGCCGGGAGCATCGAGGAAAAGATCGTCGAACTGCAGGCGCACAAGGCCGGGCTCGCGGACAGCATTCTCGCGGAAGACGCGGCCGGCGCCGCGAAGTTCTCGGACGACGATCTGGACGCGCTGTTCGCGCCGATGCCGGAAATCGAAGGGGCGCGCTGACGGTGCGAGCCAGCGGCGGAACGGCGGCCAGGTAATCCGATGCGCGGGCCCAACACCGAAGCGGACCAGACTGTAACAAAACGTCTGGGTATGTAAATCCACCGCGAACGCGATTCAACTCATACCAATTTCGACCTCGCGCCGCGTGGCCTGATCAGCCAATGTCCGTCGGCTGTCCCGTAATAACTACTTCGACAACGGTTACAACGGCAGTTGTTTCGTCTTGAGCACGATTTTCTGGCGGGCTAATGTGACCTTACTCGCGCGGTTAGACCCCGGCGAGCGTGTGTAGTGTTTTTGGGCGGCGTTGCTTCGACAGGAGTGGCGCCGCATTTTTTTTGCCCGCGATGTGCAGGTTTCAGCCTCTTGCCGGATCATGCCGATCGCGTCAAATGACAACTGGCGCCCGGCCAGATCTAACAATGTTTAAACGATTTGTTCTCAGATTATTCTTATACTGAGCCCGCAATTGTTAAATAAACGTACTTGGCGGGAATCTTAAAGCGGATGAGCGGACGCAGCCAAAAGCCGCTCGGGCAAGGGTTTGCCGTCTCAACTGTCGCTTCCCCGCAGGCGCCGGCCAGTGCTGGCAGACCGGCGAAACTTTAAATGCGCGTTGACCGCTTCCAATCAGGATTTCTTGCGGCGGATTGCCGACACGCGACAAACGTGAAACAAGAGGGTTTTCGATTATCATGATCTGCCGTGCATAATTGCGATGGCAATCCCATATATTCGCTGATTTCGACTTCACGAAACAGCGACATTGCGGGGTAAGGCGAGGGACCATTAGTCAGAAAAGTAGCCGCCAAAGTTTATTGGGGAAGCCGGATTGGCGGTGCTGCGCCGTCATCCCGCTCGTCAGCCGGTTTGCCGGACGTCAGCCACGAAGGCGCTGTTGCGTTGTGGGGTTTTATGAGAATTGCAGTGCTCGATGATGATTCGGCTCAAGCCGATCTTGTATGTCAAACGCTGTCCGCCGCTGGACACGTCTGTCATGCGTATAGCGCAGGGCGCGAACTGGTGCGCCAATTGCGCCGCCAGACGTTCGATCTGCTGGTGCTCGACTGGAACGTTCCGGACATGTCCGGCGAAGAAGTGTTGCGCTGGGTGCGCGAAAGCCTGTCGGAGCGCCTGCCGGTGCTGTTCATGACGAGCCGCAGCCGCGAAACGGACATCACTTCGATTCTGAATACCGGTGCGGACGACTATCTCGTCAAGCCGGTGTCGGCCGGGGTGTTGCTCGCGCGGGTCGGCTCGCTGCTGCGCCGCGCCTATTACCTGAAGCCGCCGGCCACCCGGGAAGTGTTCGGCGAGTTCGAGTTCGACCTGAGCGCCAAGCACGTCGTCGTGCGCGGCACGCCGGTCTCCGTCACGCAGAAGGAGTTCGAACTCGCGCTGCTGTTGTTCCAGCATATGAGCCGCCCGCTGTCGCGCGCGCACATTCTCGACGTGATCTGGAAGCAGGCCACCGACATCCCGTCGCGCACGATGGACACTCACGTGTCGATGTTGCGCAGCAAGCTCGGTCTGCGCCCGGAGCACGGTTATCGGCTCACGCCGATCTACGGCTATGGTTACCGTCTCGAGCGGATCGAAGCCGATGCGCCGCCGGCCGACGACGACGAACCTACCGAAGAAGCGGGGGGGGCGTGAGGGCCTGGGCAGATGTGGCAGCGTCGGGCAGCGCCGCCATGTCCGGCCGACGTGCCGCTGCCTGGCTTGCGGTTGCCTGTCTGATGACAACGGCTACGGCCGGCTGCAGCGCGCTCGCGCACGCGCAGCCCGCGCGCGGCAAGGCCGGTGCGAAGACGCCGGCGCTCTACGCTTCCTACACGACGCACGAAGGCGACACGCTGTACGACATCGCCGCTCGCTACATGGCGGACCCGACCGACTGGGCGCTGTTGAGCAGCCTCAATCACGTGCCCGCACCGCGCCGCATGGCGGCCGGCATCGTGCTGCGTCTGCCGTCCGGACGTCTGCGCCAGGATCGGGACACGGCTCGGGTGGTCGCAAGCAGCGGTCCGGTCGAGCACGCGTTCTCCTCGAGCCCTTATCTGCCGCTGAAAACCGGTGAGACGCTTGGCGAAGGCGATCGCTTGCGCACCGGCGCGAACGGCTTCGCGACGCTCGAGCTGCCCGACGGCTCGTACGTGACGGTCGCACAGAACGGCGAACTCGACATCGACAAACTGCGGCACGTCACGCTAACCGGCGCGGCCGATCGCATCTTCGATCTGCGCGCCGGCGAAGTCGAGAGCCGGGTCACGCATGCGACGCGACGCGACGATCGCTTCCAGATCCGTTCGCCTTCGGTGGTCGCGGGGGTGCGCGGCACGCGTTTTCGCGTCGACTACGACGGCGGCACGCAGACAACCGCGGTGGCCGTGCTCGACGGTGCGGTCGGCGTCGATCCGGCCACGCAGCATGGCCAGAGCGCCGCGCCGGCGCCGGGCATGCCGTTGCAGGCGTCCGAGCAGCTGGTCAAAGCGGACTTCGGCAACGTCACGCCCTCGGGCGGCGCGGTCGGCAGTCCGGTCCAGCTGTTGCCGGCACCCGCGCTCGCGTGGCCGGCGCGCGTGCAGGACGGCCAGAGCGTCGCGTTCGACGTCGACCCGGCCGAGCACGCGGTCGGCTATCGGCTGCAGATTTCGCACGACGCCGATCAGCTCGACCTGGTGCGCGACCTGCGCGTGAGCGCGCCGCACGCCGACTTCGGCGATCTGCCTGACGGCACCTACTTCGTGCGCGTTGCATCGACCGATAGCAACGGCCTCGACGGGGTGCCGAGCGTGTACGCGTTCGAGCGCCGCCAGCTGGGGCTGGACGCTTCGTCCGCGCAGCGTGCGGGTGGCCGCGACTACGAATTTCGCTGGTTCGTCAGCCGCAGCAACGTGCCGACGCGTTTCCGCTTCGTGCTCGCGAAGACCGCCGACCTGAGCAATCCGGTGATCGATCGCACCGACCTGCCGGGCGGCGAACTCGTGGTCCGGGATCTGCCGCCGGGCATGTACTACTGGACGATCGTCGCCGAGCAGTTCGACAACGGCCGTTTCTACGAAAAGAGCAGCCCGGTGCGCTCCTTTACGCTGGCGCGCTAACGCTGGTAGATTCACGGGTCCGGCCGGCTGGCCGGCCCCATCCTCTCGTTGCCGACCACATCGCCCCTTGCACGCCACTTCCACGCGACTGAGCCTCGACCCGCGCGCCCGTTTCGGACGGCGTGCCGGCCGGCGCTTTCTGATCGAGTGGGTCAGCGTCGGCTGTCTCGGCCTCGTGGTGATTCTGCTGACGTCGTTCGGGCGCATCGGCATCGGCATCGATCAGCTGGTGTACGACCAGTTTCTGACGCTGCGCGAGCAGCCGCTGCTGTCCGACATCGTCGTCGTCGAGATCGACAACGCGAGCATCGACGAGCTAGGCCGCTGGCCGTGGCCGCGCAGCGTGCATGCGCGGCTGCTCGAGCAGATCGCCGCGGCCGGACCCGCCGCGGTGATCTACGACGTGCTGTTCACCGAGCCCAACGCCGACGACGCCGAACTCGCCCACGCCATCGCTCTGAGCCCGACCTATTTGCCGGTGCTGCTGACGCCGCCCGATGCGAGCGGCGCGCGCACCGTCGACAAGCCCGTCGCGCCGCTCGCGCAGGCGGCGGCAGGACTCGGTCACATCAATTTCGAGGTGGACAGCGACGGCATCGCGCGCAGCGTCGCGCGCTTCGAAGGTGACGACGGCTCGCGTTGGCCGCAGCTGACGGTGCTCGGCGCCGACGCGGTTGAACGCGGCAAGCTGCATCTGCGCGGCGGCCTACCGCCGCGCCGCACGAACGAGCCCGCGCGCGGCAGGGACGACGGCGGCGAAGACCGCTTCCTGATTCCGTTCGGGCCGAATGCCGCGAACTACGCGAAGCTCAGTTTCGCCGACGTGCTCGCCGGCAAGGTGCCGGCCGATCGTCTGCGCGGGCGCATCGTCGTGATCGGCGTCACGGCGTCGGGTTTGTACGACCGCTTCGCGACGCCGGTGTCGGGCGAGCTCGGTCCGCTGCCCGGCGTCTACATCCATGCGAACGTGCTCGACACGCTGCTGACCGGCCGCGAGATTCAGCCGGTCGAGCTGTGGGTGGTGTTCGCGGCGGCGCTCGGGCCGCTCGCCGCGCTGCTCGCCGGCTTCCTCGTGCTGTCGCCGCGCCGCTCGCTATTGCTGACCGGCGCGCTGGTGCTGCTCGCGGCCGCCGGCAGCGCGCTGCTGCTCTACGACGGCAGGCTCTGGATATCGCCGGTGCCGGCGATCCTCGGCGTCGTGATCGTCTATCCGATCTGGAACTGGCGACGCCTCGAAACGACCATGGCATATCTGCGCGGCGAACTGCAGCGTCTCGCCGACGAACCGCATCTGCTGCCCGAAACGCCGAAGCGCCGCCGCGAGTTCGGCGGCGACGTGCTCGAGCAGCACATGGCGCTGATGGCTCAGGCCGCGCAACGGGTGCAGGACATGAAGCGCTTCGTGTGGGACAGCCTCGATAGCGTGCCGGAGCCGATTCTCGTTAGCGATGTTGCGGGCGTGGTGCTGATCGCGAACCACGCGGCGAAAGCGCATTTCGCGCGGCTCGGCGCGCCGATGCCCGAGGGCCAGCCGATGCGCAACGTGCTCGGCGGCCTCGCGCTCGTCAAGACGATCGATGCCGGAGCGGCCTCGGACAACGAGCGCAATCTGTACGCGCACGCGCACTGGCCGGCGCTGCTCGATCCGACGCGCGGCGAGTTCGCGGCGCTGATGGCGCAGGGCGTCGAGGTGCGCGACGCGAACGAACGCGACCATCTGCTGCGCTATGCGACCTGCACCAACGCGCAGGGCGAGACGACGGGCTGGATCGCCGGTCTCGTCGACGTGTCGGCGCTGCATGCGGCCGAGCGTCAGCGGGAAGACGCGCTGCGGCTGCTGTCGCACGACATGCGCTCGCCGCAGGCGTCGATCATTGCACTGGTCGAGATCGAGCGCGCGCGGGCCGAGCCGGTGCTCGCGCGCAGCCTGCTCGAGCGCATCGAACGCTACGCGCGACGCGCGCTCACGCTCGCCGACGACTTCGTGCAACTGGCGCGCGCGGAGTCGCAGGTCTATGTGCTCGAGCCGCTGAGCCTGACCGAGCTCGTGATCGATGCGAGCGATGAAGTCTGGCCGCAGGCGCACGCGAAGCGCATCACGCTGGATACGGAAACCGGCAACGACGCCGACGACGATCCCTGGATCTGCGCCGACCGCTCACTGATGACACGCGCGCTCGTCAATATTCTGAACAACGCGGTCAAGTACAGTCCGCCCGACACGCGCATCGTGTGCAGCTTCGCGAGCCCGCTGGCGGCAAAGCACGCGGGCAGCGAGGCGCCGCGCGTGTCGTGTACGATCCGTGACCAGGGCTATGGCATCCCGAAGGACCAGCAGGCGGGACTGTTCGAGCGCTTTCACCGCTTTCACGAGGCCGAGCGGCCGGAAGTGGGCGGCGCGGGACTCGGCATGGCGTTTATCAAAACCGTCGTGACACGCCACGGCGGCAGTGTCGAGGTCGTCAGCGCGCCAGGCGAGGGGACGGCGTTTACGGTCTGGCTGCCGGCGCTCGACGACGCGCCGCTCGACGAATCGAACGCACTGCGCACCTGAGGCGCCTTCGACCTGTTCGGTGTACCAGAGAGAAAAGAAAAATGGCCAAGATCACTCACTTCTGTGCCGCGCTGGCCGCGGCGAGCCTCACCGCTTGCGCGGGTCTGAGCGCCGACGTGCACACCGTCTCCGGTAACGGCGCCGACCAGGCCGTTGCGCTGCATGGCGAGCAGACCTATGCGTTCGCGCGCACGCAGCCGCAGGACGACAGCGCCGACCATCCGCAAGCCGAAAACCTGCTGCGCGACGAACTGGCGAAGCACGGGTTCGTCGATACCGCGGGCAAGCCCGCGCATTATCTGCTGTCGATGGCGTATAGCACGCGGCCGGCGTCGGTCGGCATCGGCGGTGAGGATTGCGCGCCCCTCGATTGCGGCGCGGGCAGCGATGGTCCGGGCGCGCTGCTGTTTGGGCGCGAGTATCAGCACGCGCTGACGCTGCGCTTTTTCGACTACGCGAGCGGCATCGAGCGCTACAAGGTCAGCGCGGTGTTCACGGACCGCGATGCGTACCCGCTGCATGCGCTGCCATTGCTCGTGAAAACCGCGCTCGCGAAGCTGCCGTTCGACGCGCCGGCCGACTGGCGCGTGAAGCTCAGCATCGACAAGGCGAGCGGCGTGCCGAACGTCGAGTCGATGATGCCGCTGCAACGCTAAAACGCAGCCTTGGGTCGCCCGGGCCCTGCGTATCAGTCATTCCCGCGCCGGCTCGTCGCGCGGCCAGCCGTTTTCGAACACGCAATCGGCGAGCGGCAGACGGCTCGCCCAGCGCTCGGTTTCCAGCATCGGCTCGCTGTAGAACGCGTCGACGTGACCCAGGCACAGAATCGCGACTGGCCGCGCGCCTTCCGGCATGCCCAGCAACCGATGCACCGCGTCGACATCGAATAGCGACACCCATCCGAGCCCGAGTCCTTCCGCGCGCGCGGCGAGCCACATGTTCTGGATCGCGCACGCGACCGACGCGAGGTCCATCTCCGGCAGCGTGCGACGGCCGAAGACGTGGCGCTCGCGCCCGTCCATCAACGCGATCACGAGCAGCTCCGCGCATTCGCGCATGCCTTCCACCTTCAACTTCATGAACTCGTCGCGGCGCTTGCCGAGCGCGTCGGCCGTGGCGAGCCGTTCGCGTTCGACGATCTCGCGCAAGCCCGTGCGCAACGCCGCATCGGTGATGCGCACGATGCGCCAGGGCTGCATGTAGCCGACGCTCGGCGCGTGATGCGCCGCGTCGAGCAGACGCCGCAGCACCGCGGGGTCGACCGGTTCCGGCACGAAGTGACGCATGTCGCGGCGTTCGTAAATCGCGCGATAGACCGCGTCGCGCTCGGAGTCGTCAAAAGGCTTCGCCATGAAAGAGAGCGGCCGTAAAAGCCGGGTTGGAGGGCCAGTAAGCGTGCATATAGGTTGCCACGATCGGGCCCACGCGGAACACCGCTTCGCCGGGCGCGTCGCTGTGCGCGTGCGTGGCGAAGCACTGTGGCGCGAGCGGCGTCGCGAGCTTCGAGTAGTGGAACGTGTGGCCGGTCAGCGTGCCATGGACACCGTCGATCTGCTGCATGCCGAGCGACGTAAAGCGTGCTTGCATCGTCGCGTGGCCGGGGAGCAGGCCGAGCATCGGCGCGCTCATGCCTTGCGCGTCGGTCAGCGTGTCGAGCAGATAGAGCATCCCGCCGCATTCGGCGAGCACCGGTCTATCAGCCCCGACGTGCGCGCGGATCGATGCGGCGCTGGTCAGGTTGCCCGCGAGTGTCGCCATATGCAGCTCGGGATAGCCGCCGGGCAGATAGAGCGCCTGCGTGTCGGCGGGCAAGGCTTCGTCGGCGAGCGGCGAGAAATAGCTGAGCCGCGCGCCGAGCGCTTCGAGCAGCGCGACGTTGGCCGGATAGATGAACGAGAACGCGGCGTCGTGCGCGATCGCGATGTGCATGCCTTGCAGCAGACGCGGCAACGCTTCGGGAACCGGCACGCCGAACTCGACCGGCGGCGGCAATTCGGCGAGCGATGTCGACGCGAGCGTATCCGCCGCGCGCTCGAGGCGCACGTCGAGATCGTCGATTTCATCGGCCTGGTGCAGGCCGAGGTGACGGTCGGGCAACGTGATCTCTTCGTCCGCGGCGATGTGGCCGCACCAGCGCAACTCGGGCGGCAGCGCTTGCTGCAACATCTGCGCGTGCCGAGCGGAACCGACGCGATTCGCGAGCACGCCATAAAACGGCAGCTGCGGCATGAAGCGGGCGAGGCCGAACGCGAGCGCGCCGAAAGTTTGCGCCATCGCCTGCGCGGAAATCACCGCCAGCACCGGCACACCGAATGCGATCGCGAGATCGGCGCTGCTGGGCGTGCCATCGAACAGGCCCATCACGCCTTCGATCAGGATCAGATCGGCTTCTTGCGCCGCGCGCGCGAGCAGATTGCGGCACGCGCTTTCGCCGACCATCCACAAATCGAGCGACAGCACCGCCGCGCCGCTCGCGCGCGCGAGGATCATCGGATCGAGAAAATCCGGCCCGGTCTTGAACACGCGCACGCGACGTCCGAGCCGTCGGTGATAGCGCGCGAGACCGGCGGTGATCGTGGTCTTGCCTTGTCCCGACGCGGGCGCGCTGATGAACAGCGCGGGGCAAGTCCCCTGGGGGGACGCCCCGGAAGAAGTCGCCTTTGGGGAGGCGGACATCGCTCAGAACTCCACGCCGGGCTGCGCCTTCACACCCTGCTCGCGATACGGATGCTTGATCGCGCGCATTTCCGTGACGAGATCGGCGGCTTCGATCAGCGCATCAGGCGCGTGACGTCCGGTCACGACGACGTGCAACATCGGCGCGCGCGCGTTGATCACGGCGAGCACTTCGTCGAGCGGCAGGTATTCGTACTTCAGCACCGTGTTCAGCTCGTCGAGGATCACCATCTGATAGTCGCCGCTTTCGATCATCCGCCGCGCTTCGTTCCAGCCTTTGCGCGCGGTCGCCATGTCGGCCTCGCGATTCTGCGTATTCCACGTGTAGCCATCGCCCATCGTGACGAAGTCGCACTGGGCGATAGCGCCGAGGAAATCACGCTCCGACGTATGCAGCGCGCCCTTGATGAACTGTACGACGCCGAGCCGCATGCCGTGGCCGAGCACCCGCACGGCCATGCCGAACGCGGCCGTGCTCTTGCCCTTGCCGGTGCCGGTGTTGACGATCAGCAGCCCTTTTTCGACGGTCGCGCCGGCCTGCTTCTTTTCGTGGCCTTCGCGGCGGCGTTCGGTCATGCGTTGATGCGATTCCGGATCGGTTTTCATCGAGGGTCCTGGTCTTGAGAGGCGGGATGGGATGAGGTCGTGTCGCTAACGGCAGCGTTGTGCGCCGCTGCGATCGCCACGGTGATGCCGGCGTGCGCGGTCTTGCGTACGATTAGACGCGCGTGTTGCGCGGTTGCGGCGCAGTCCGACGCTGCCGCCGCCAGCAGCGCGCACGGCTCGCACACACCGTCGACGCCGAGATGCGCGTGGGCGGCCGCCGACGGCGACGCGACCGGTACGGCGGCGATCTGCTCGCGGTTGAACAGTTGCAGCGGCAGCTGATGACGTGAGCAGAATTCGACCAGACCTGCTTCGCAGGCTTTAGTGTCGATCGTCGCAATGGCGCGGATCTGTTCGAAGGCATTCGATCCGAGCGCCGCGCGGACAGCGGCTTCGATATCAACAGCTTCGCTGTGCGCGCGGCAACCGATGCCGACGCTCAGCGTTTTGATCTCGGGTGCGAGTTCGTGTCGTGTCGCGCTCGCTGCTGGTTCGCGTGCGACGCCGGCGTCGCGTTTGGCCGCATCACGCGCAAGCGCGAGCGATGCCACACCGCCGATCACGACGATTGCCGGCGAGCCGAGCCCCGCGCGCGCAACCGCCTCGGCAAACTCGCGAAGCGGCGCGAGCACGTGACGCTGCTCGGGTCGCGTCGCCGACTCGATGGCCGCGCAGGGCGTGTCGGCGGGCATGCCGGCCGCGAGCAGCGCGCGGGCGATCTCGCCGAGCCGGCGCATGCCCATGTAGATCACCAGCGTCATACGCGTCGCGGCGAGGGCGGCCCAGTCCGGCTCGCCGCTGCCGGCGCCGTGGCCGGTGACGAACACGACGCCCTGCGCGTGATCGCGGTGCGTGACCGCGATGCCGAGCGCCGCGGGCGCCGCGATGCCGGCCGTGATGCCGTTGATCACGTCGACTTCGATTCCCGCCGCCTGCAGCGCCTGCAACTCTTCGCCGCCGCGGCCGAACACGAACGGATCGCCGCCCTTGAGCCGCGCGACGCTGCGCCCCGCGCGCAGATGCGCGAGCATTTGCGCGACGATGTCGGCTTGCGGCGTCGACGGATGGCCGCCGCGTTTGCCGACGTACACGATTTGTGCGTCGGCGCCCGCGAACTGCAGCACGTCGGGATTCACGAGATCGTCGACGAGCACGACATCGGCCTGGGCGAGCGCGCGGGTCGCCTTTAGCGTCATCAGCTCGACGTCGCCGGGACCGGCGCCGATCAGCCAGGCGCGCGTCATCGCGGCGTGCATGGCGTGCGCCATGCGGTGATGGGAGAAGAGAAGCGGCGCGCGACAGCGCGCGCGGCGGTGAACGTAGAGGTCATGCGGAACGGCGAATCTAGGCAGGCGCGATGCCGCGCTGCTACGCCTTCACATCCGTTCCCCGCGGATTCCGGCGGCCGGCGGCGCCACGCGATGCACGGATGCATGCGGCGCCGCCTCCGCGTCTGGCCGGTATCCGGGCTGGCGGCCTCACGCGCTTTGCCTTCCCCTCCCTTTTGCGCATTCGCGGGAAAGTGGCATCAAAAAACGCATGCGCGGCACGTCAGAATCGAGGGCAAATCGAATCGCGCGCCGCAGGTCGCTTACCGTTGCGGGGACAGCACAGGTTGAACGCGCGACGCGTTGCCTGTTTCCCGTTTAACTGCACACGCGAGCGCATGTGCGGGCACCAAACGCGCGCATACGATAGCACATGGCGCCTTGCCGGATAAGCCTCGGCGGCATTTTCCGACACGCTGCGTTCCTTGACTGCGCAAGGCCGCGGGCCTACACTCGCACGCACTTTGGGTGCCCGCGTGCGCGTTCGTGCGCATGCAGTTAAACGGGAAACAGGGAGCCTTCTGCTCTTGAGCGGCTAACCTGTGCTGTCCCCGCAACGGTAAGCGAAAAGCGGTTCCGGCTTGCTGGCCGGGCGCCGCGGTGCCGGCTTCGATGTCCTCGCGCAAGGGCGCGTCGACATTTCACCACTGGACGAGAAACCACTCGTCCGGGAAGGGGAAGCGGCGCTTTCGCCAGCCCGGATACCGGCCCGAAGAAGCAGAACGTACGCCGCGGGGATGCGGCGGCGCGTTCATGACCTCACTTCCGCTTTCTATATTCCCGTTGTCGCGGCCATGCCGTCGTTCGTCCCCGTGTTCCGTGATCATTGGCCGTGGTGCGCGCGCTTCATTCGTTCCATTCGTCAGCCGATGTGCGGAATCGCGCGGACTTGCCCGGCATGCCGATGCAACGCCAAGGGATGGATCTCACGATGCAAACACAATTGCGCAAGATTCCCGTCACCATCGTCACGGGCTTTCTCGGCAGCGGCAAAACCACGCTGCTGCGACACATTCTTCAGCATGCGGGCGGCAAGCGCATCGCGGTGATCGTCAACGAGTTCGGCGAGCTCGGCATCGATGGGGAAATCCTCAAGGGCTGCGGCATCGGTTGCGATGAAAACGGGGTCGAGACCGAAGGGCGATTGTATGAACTCGCGAACGGTTGCTTGTGCTGCACCGTGCAGGAAGAGTTTTTCCCGGTGATGGAAAAGCTCGCGGAGCGCCGCGACGAACTCGATCACGTGCTGATCGAAACGTCGGGCCTGGCGTTGCCGAAGCCGCTCGTGCAGGCGTTCAACTGGCCGCAGATCCGCAATGGCTTCACGGTCGACGCGGTGGTGACGGTGGTGGACGGACCGGCCGCCGCAAGCGGCCAGTTCGCCGATAACCCGCTCGCCGTCGACGCGCAGCGCAAGGCCGATCCGAATCTCGATCACGAGTCGCCGCTGCACGAGCTGTTCGAAGACCAGTTGTCGGCGGCCGATCTGGTGATTCTGAACAAGACCGATCTGATCGACGATGCGCGGCAGCACGAGGTCGAAGCCGCGATCCGCGCGGAGATTCCGCCGCAAGTGAAGATCGTACGCGCGCAACAGGGGCGGCTCGACCTGCATACGCTGCTGGGCCTCGAAGCGGCGTCGGAACAGACGATCCACCTGCGTGCCGACCACCATGGTTCCGCCGACGACCCCGATCATCACCACGACGAATTCGATTCGGTCGTCGTGCAGGCCGATTTGCGCTCGCGCGACGCGGCGCTCGCCGCCTTGCAGGCGCTGGTCGAAAGCCACACGATTTACCGTGTCAAAGGCTTCGCCGCGTTGCCGGGCGCGCCGATGCGTCTGGTGATTCAGGGCGTGGGCCGGCGCTTCGACAGCTACTTCGACCGGCGCTGGCAGGCCGGTGAACATGGCGAAGGCGCGTTGAGCCGCTTCGTGCTGATCGGCGAAGACCTCGATCCGCACACGCTGCAACAGGCGTTCGACGCGGCGCTTGCCGCGGCGTCGAACGCGACGGCATAACGGGCGCGCCAGCATGCATCTACTGCGCACGACGCCGGGCGGCTTCGTCGACGATACGCAGGGCGTGATCCGCATCGATCAGCAGCCCGCCGATATCGTCGTGCTCAGTTCCGCCGACACCACCCTGTCGCTGCTCGCGAGCGTGGTGCCGCGTCTGGGCGACGGCTTCCCGAGCGTGCGGCTCGCGAACGTCACCTATCTGCGTCAGCCGGCCTCGGTCGATTTCTATCTCGACGACGTGTTGCAGCATGCGCGCGTCGTCGTGGTCGATCATCTCGGCGGTGAAACGTATTGGCCGTACGGCATCGAGCAGGTGGTCGCGCTCGCGCAGCGCAAACAGCAAACCCTCGCGATGTTTTCCGGCGATCTGCAGGAAGATCCGAATCTGCTCGCGCGCAGCACCGCGAGCGCCGAGCTATGTCAGCAGCTGTGGCGCTATCTGCGCGAGGGCGGCCCGCAGAACGCCGAGGCGTTTTTGCGCTGCATCGCCTATCGCGTGCTCGACTGGGGACGCGAGCCCGAGCCGCCGCGCGCGTTGCCGGCCACGTCGCTGTATCACCCCGAGCGCGATACGCCGAGCATCGCCGACTGGCAGGCGCGCTGGCGGCAGGACGCGCCGGTCGTCGCGATCCTGTTCTACAAGGCGCATCTGCAGGCCGCCAATACCGCGGTCTTCGATGCGCTGATCGATGCGCTCGAAGCGCAAGGGCTCAATCCGCTGCCGCTCGCGATCACGTCGTTGAAGGATGCGCTGAGCCGCGATGTCGTGCAGTCGCTGTGCGCGCAGCATGGTGCCGCGCTCGTGCTGAACACGACCGCGTTCGCCGCGTCCGCGATCGACGATCCCGAACCGCTCGCGCTCGCCGGCGACGCGCCGGTGTTTCAGGTGATCCTGAGCGGCGGCAATCGTGAAGATTGGCTAAAGGACAATCACGGCCTCAATTCGCGCGATATCGCGATGCATATCGCGCTGCCCGAAGTGGACGGGCGCATCATCACGCGCGCAATCAGCTTCAAGGGGCTCGCGTATCGCTGCGCGCATACACAGGTCGACGTGGTCCGCTATCAGCCCGACCTCGAACGGGTGCGTTTTATCGCCGAGCTGAGCCGCCGCTGGTGCCGTTTGCGTTCGCTCGATAACGCCGACAAGAAAGTCGCGTTGATCCTCGCGAACTATCCGATGAGCGAAGGGCGTATCGGCAATGGCGTGGGGCTCGATACGCCGGCGTCGGTAGTCGGCATTCTGTCGATGCTGCACGACGAGGGCTATCGTGTCGGCGAATTGCCCGAACACGGCGACGCGTTGTTGAACAGGCTGACCGAAGGCGTGACCAACGATCCCGTGGTGCGCGATCTGCGTCCAGCTCTGCAAAGCCTTTCACTCGACGACTATCTCGCGCATTTCAATGCGTTGCCGACCAGCGTGCGCGACGCGTTGAACGCGCGCTGGGGCAAGCCCGAACAGGATCCCACGCTGCGGCGCGGCCGCTTCATGATCGCCGGCTGGCGCTGCGGGCAGGTGTTCGTCGGCATTCAGCCCGCGCGTTCGCGCGAGCAAGGCGACTACGCGAGCTATCACGACGCCGAGCTGGTGCCGCCGCATGCGTATCTCGCGTTCTACTTCTGGCTGCGCGATCAGTTCGGCATCGACGCGATCGTGCACGTCGGCAAGCACGGCAACCTGGAATGGCTGCCGGGCAAGAGCGTCGCGTTGAGCGACGCGTGCTGGCCCGATCTGATTCTCGGGCCGATGCCGCACCTGTATCCGTTCATCGTCAACGATCCGGGCGAGGGCAGCCAGGCGAAGCGGCGCGCGCAGGCGGTCATCGTCGATCATCTGATGCCGCCGCTTACGCGCGCTGAAAACTATGGACCGCTGCAGGACCTCGAGCGCCAGGTCGACGAATACTACGAAGCATTGATGGTCGATCCGCGTCGCGCGAAACTGCTGCGTCGCACGATTCTGGCGACGATCGTCGAGCATCGGCTGCATGAAGAGCTGAGTCTCGCCGCGCCGAACGGTCAGGACGATGAGGACGCGCTGCTCACGCGCGTCGATGCGTGGCTGTGCGAGCTGAAGGAAGCGCAGATTCGCGATGGCCTGCATACGTTCGGACAGTCGCCGCGCGGCGTGCAGCGGCGCGATACGCTGCTCGCGCTGGGGCGCTTTCCGATCGGCGATGGACGCGGCGGCAAGGCGGGGCTCGTCGACGCGCTGGCGCGCGACCTGCGCATCGATCATCGGTTCGATCCGTTGAGCGTGGATTGGGCAGCCGCATGGGACGGCCCACGTCCCGAGGTATTGCAGCGGGTCAGCGACGCACCGTGGCGACATCACGGCGATACGCGCGAGCGGTTGGAGTTGCTCGCGGCGGAGTGGTTGCGCGGCGTGTGCGGTGTCGATTGCGATGACGCGGATCGCTCGCAAGCCGTACCGGTAGCGGACGTTGGTCTGCCGCAAGCGGCACAGGTGATCGCGCGCCTGCGCGACGACGTGCTGCCGCGCCTCGACGCCTGCGGCCCGCAGGAAATGACGCAACTGAAGCGCGGCCTCGAAGGACGTTTCGTGCCGCCGGGCCCGAGCGGCTCGCCGTCGCGCGGACGGCCCGACGTGCTGCCCACCGGCCGCAACTTCTATTCGGTCGACACACGCGCGGTGCCGACGCAAGCCGCGTGGACACTCGGCCTGAAATCGGCGCAGCAACTGATCGAGCGGCACCTGCAAGAGCACGGCGACTATCCGCGCGCGATCGGCCTGTCGGTCTGGGGCACCGCGACGATGCGCACCGGCGGCGACGATATCGCGCAGGCGCTCGCGTTGCTCGGCGTGCGGCCGAAGTGGGCGCCCGGCAGCCATCGCGTGACCGACTTCGAGATCATGCCGATCGAGGCGTTCGACCGGCCGCGTATCGACGTCACGTTGCGGGTATCCGGTTTCTTTCGCGATGCGTTCGCGAACGTGATGCATCTGTTCGATGCGGCGGTGCAAGCGGTTGCCGAACTCGACGAGCCTGCGCAACTCAATCCGATTCGTGCGCGCGTGCAGCGTGAACGCGATGGGTTGATCGCGCGCGGCATGGACCCGGCCGAAGCGCGCAAGCGCGCCGGCTGGCGCGTGTTCAGCGCGCGGCCCGGCGCGTACGGCGCGGGTCTGCAGCAGATGATCGACTCAGGCCAATGGCGGACCGACGCCGATCTGGCGAACGCGTATCAGGCGTGGGGCGGATACGCGTACGCGCAGAAGAGCGCAGGCGAGGAAGCGCATCAAGTGTTTGGCGCCCGCTTGGCAGCGATGGACCTCGTGCTGCAGAACCAGGACAATCGCGAGCACGACGTACTCGATTCAAACGACTACTACCAGTTTCAGGGCGGCATGGTCGCGGCGGTGCGGCACCTGGCCGGTCAGCAGCCGCGCGTCTATCACGCCGATCACAGCAATCCGGCCGCGCCACGCGTGCGGACGCTGCAGGAGGAGATCGCACGCGTGATCCGCTCGCGCGTGGTCAATCCGAAATGGCTCGATGGCGTAAAGCGCCACGGCTACAAGGGCGCGGCCGAGATCGCCGCGACCGTCGACTATCTGTATGGCTACGACGCCACGGCGCGCGTGATCGCCGATCATCAATACGCGCTCGTCGCCGATGCTTATCTGAACGACGCCGACACCCGCGCGTTCATGCAACGGCACAATCCGCATGCGCTGCATTCGATCTGCGAGCGTTTGCTCGAAGCGATGCAGCGGGGGCTGTGGCAGCAACCGGGCGACTATCGCGCGCAGGTGGAAACGCATCTGCTCGCGAGCGAGCAGCAGATCGAAGGAAGACAAACATGAATGGAGCGATGCGGGGAACGGACGACGTAGGCAGCGCAGGCGTCGCGTCCGGCACGGCGCCGCGGCCGGTTTTTCCGTTTGCGGCGCTGATTGGCCAGGCCTCGTTGCAGCAGGCGCTGGTGCTGGCGGCGATCGATCCGGGCTTGGGTGGCGTATTGATCAGCGGACCGCGTGGCACTGCGAAGTCGACCGCCGCGCGCGCGCTTGCCGAGTTGCTGCCGCAAGGGCAGCTCGTGAATCTGCCGCTTGGCGCGAGCGAGGATCGCCTGATCGGCACGCTCGATATCGAAACGGTGCTGCGCGACGGGTCCGTGCGCTTCTCGCCGGGACTGCTTGCGAAGGCGCATCGCGGCGTGCTGTACGTCGACGAAGTCAATCTGCTGCCCGATGCGCTCGTCGATGCGTTGCTCGATGCGGCGGCGAGCGGCGTGAACACCGTCGAACGCGATGGCGTGTCGCATAGTCATGACGCGAGCTTCGTGCTGATCGGCACGATGAACCCGGAAGAGGGCGAGTTGCGGCCGCAACTGATCGACCGTTTTGGTCTGATGGTCGAGTTGCAGAATGTGTTCGAGCCGCAAGTGCGGCAGGCCATCGTGAAAGCGCGGTTTGCGTTCGAGCTCGACCCCACTGGTTTTCGTGCCGCTTATGCGGAGCTGCAGGCTTCATACGTACAGCGAATTCGCGCGGCGCGCGCGGCGCTGCCGCTGCTGTCGTTCGATGACGCCGTCCATGCGCGCGTGAGCGCGCTGTGCATCGACGCGGCCGTCGACGGCCTGCGCGCCGACCTCGTGATGCTGCGCGCGGCGCGCGCGCTGGCCGCTTTCGAACGGGCGGATGCGGTGACGGTGCGACACGTGGAGCGCGTTGCCGATGCGGTGCTGCTTCATCGGCGGCGTCAGCATGATGCGCCACATGCGAATCAGCGCCAGCAGGAAGGCGAGGCGCAGTCACAAGACGTTACTGGTAGTGCGTCTGACCGTGCAGCTGGATCCGCGACGTCTTCCGCCGATCCCGACTGGGGCTACCTGCCGCCCGAGCCGACCGGGGCTGTGCCTGTCAAAGGCGTGATTCCGCTCGACGCAAAAAAACGCTGAGCCATCGGAAAGGCGCCGCCGCTGACTCGCGCAGCGGTTTTCGATGGCGGCAAGGCGCGGGGGCGGGTGCGCACGACACGTCGCATGCGGCACCGGGCCGGCGCATCGCATGGCCAGCGACGCTCGCCGCGATGCGCGGGCGCACGCTGCGGCGCGAGCATCTGCGCTTCGTACGCGAAATGCCGCGCGGCGGGGTGCTGCATTGCTTCGTGCTCGATTGCTCCGGGTCGATGCTGGCGGGCCAGCGCCTCGCGCTCGCGAAGGGTTTGCTGACTACCTTGTTCGACCGTGCGAGCGCGATGCGCGCCGAGGCCGCGTTGATCTGCTTCGGCGGTGCGGGCGCGGACGTGCGCTTCGGGCCCGCCGTGCCGCGCTGGTGGAACGAGCGATGGCTCGCGCCAGTCGGCGGAGGCGGCGGTTCGCCGCTCGCCTCGGGCGTGCGCCGCGCCGCGCAACTGCTCGAGCACGGCGCGCGGCGACGGCCGGCCCAGCAGCGTTGGCTATGGATTCTGACCGACGGCCGCACGCGCGACGAACCGGCGCGTCCGGCCGGCGCCGATGAAGTCGTGTTCGTCGACTTCGAGCGTGGTGCGATACGGCTTGGCCGCTGCGAAATGCTCGCGAATGCGTGGGGAGCGCGACGGTTGACACCGGAAGACCTGATCGGCTGATCGATGCGTGCGTAGCGGGGGCGGCCCGCCGCGTCTGCACGTGCGTTGCGTCCCAGCCGTACCGCTTATTTCAGACCGTTGGACCAATGCTGCACATTCTCTTGACGATCGAAGACGAACACCTTCATCGCCATCTGTTGAGCGGCATCGAGTTGACCCAGTTCGAGCCCATGCATCGACGGTTCGCCTGGCGTTTTGCCCTTCTGAACGTTGCGAATCACGGCCGTCGTCTCGATCTGCGAATCGTATTCGGCCGACTTGAGCCGGAACGCTATGCGCAGGCGCTCGCCCACCTCGCCGAGTGTCCATGGCGCACTCAACGACATGCCGAGCGTGCTGATGCCGTTCGCGAGTCCGAGGCCCTCGTAGGTATCGCCGTCCCCGCCGATGCCAAACCGCACGGGCAGGTGCGTATGAACGCGGATCGATTTGCGCTCGCGTAATCGGCGGACCGCGCCTGGCCGCGACAACACGACATAATCGAACGGCACACGGCACACGGCCTCGACCGTGCAGAGGAAACGGAACACGGCTTGACTCGCGATCGCGATGATTTCGACGTTCTCGCCGGGCGTGAGCGGCAGCGCTTGGCCCTGTTGCATCGGCGGCGTGAGGAACAGCGCATGATTCGGCGTGAAACCGATGATGCGGCAAGGGTGCATCGTGGCGCCGCGGCCGAGCTGCGAGCGCAGGCCGATCAATGCGCCGATCTCGAGGTGCATGTCCTTGAGCGTCAGCTTGCCGGCGTGCTCAGGCTGAGCCGTGGGCACCGGCGGTTGTGGTGCGCCGAGGCCGAGCAGGTCGCCGCGTTGCGGGTGGAAGTGTTGAAACAGGAAGGCACGCTCGTCGGTGGTCGCGAGCGTCGTGGCGCTTGCGAAGAGCAAGCTGCCATCGGCATCGACGATCGGCCAAGGTAGGGGCGTGCCTACCGGCACCGTATCAGGCGCGAGCGCCGGCGATGCAGTGGCGGGCGGGCTTTCCTCGACGTGTGCGTCGACGGGATGATCCATAGTCGGCAGCTAATTGAAGTAGCGGGATGATCTGGTTCACGGCGCGGAAGGGTAAAACTTTAATTGTGGGGAGGAGTGGTGGTTCGATTCGTGCGCAGAGTACTTTGATTTGTTTCGTCTTTGGTCTTGGCAAATAGATCGGAGGTCTAAACAATTGAATTTTTCGCGCGACGTGCTCATTTTTTAAGCTCTTCAACTTTTTAGAATAAATTGCGAGAAGGGTATTGACGGAACATGGACCGCTCTCCATAATCTCGCCTCTCTGCTGCTGATGCAGCGACGCCAGACGAAGCAGTGCCGGGTAGCTGTCATGCCGGTACGGCGGGTTGGGCGGACCGATCTTTAAAAACTAACAGCCGATAAGTGTGGGCGCTTGATGCGCAATGCGGCAGCGGGTTCTGCGGAATCTGCTGTCAGGCAGAAGTATCAAGAAGCCTCACACAGTATCAGAGGAAGGTTGATCTGTCGGAAGACGGATTGATCATCGTCAGTACGTTGAGTGAGCGACCGGTTCAGAGATGGACCGAAAACAGTAACAGGTTTGAACTGAAGAGTTTGATCCTGGCTCAGATTGAACGCTGGCGGCATGCCTTACACATGCAAGTCGGACGGCAGCACGGGGGCAACCCTGGTGGCGAGTGGCGAACGGGTGAGTAATACATCGGAACGTGTCCTGGAGTGGGGGATAGCCCGGCGAAAGCCGGATTAATACCGCATACGCTCTGAGGAGGAAAGCGGGGGATCTTTCGGGACCTCGCGCTCAAGGGGCGGCCGATGGCAGATTAGGTAGTTGGTGGGGTAAAGGCCTACCAAGCCGACGATCTGTAGCTGGTCTGAGAGGACGACCAGCCACACTGGGACTGAGACACGGCCCAGACTCCTACGGGAGGCAGCAGTGGGGAATTTTGGACAATGGGGGCAACCCTGATCCAGCAATGCCGCGTGTGTGAAGAAGGCCTTCGGGTTGTAAAGCACTTTTGTCCGGAAAGAAAGCATTCCTGTTAATACCGGGGGTGGATGACGGTACCGGAAGAATAAGCACCGGCTAACTACGTGCCAGCAGCCGCGGTAATACGTAGGGTGCGAGCGTTAATCGGAATTACTGGGCGTAAAGCGTGCGCAGGCGGTGCTGTAAGACCGATGTGAAATCCCCGGGCTTAACCTGGGAACTGCATTGGTGACTGCAGCGCTGGAGTATGGCAGAGGGGGGTGGAATTCCACGTGTAGCAGTGAAATGCGTAGAGATGTGGAGGAACACCGATGGCGAAGGCAGCCCCCTGGGCCAATACTGACGCTCATGCACGAAAGCGTGGGGAGCAAACAGGATTAGATACCCTGGTAGTCCACGCCCTAAACGATGTCAACTGGTTGTCGGGCCTTCATTGGCTTGGTAACGAAGCTAACGCGTGAAGTTGACCGCCTGGGGAGTACGGTCGCAAGATTAAAACTCAAAGGAATTGACGGGGACCCGCACAAGCGGTGGATGATGTGGATTAATTCGATGCAACGCGAAAAACCTTACCTACCCTTGACATGTATGGAATCCTGGTGAGAGCCGGGAGTGCCCGAAAGGGAGCCATAACACAGGTGCTGCATGGCTGTCGTCAGCTCGTGTCGTGAGATGTTGGGTTAAGTCCCGCAACGAGCGCAACCCTTGTCCCTAGTTGCTACGCAAGAGCACTCCAGGGAGACTGCCGGTGACAAACCGGAGGAAGGTGGGGATGACGTCAAGTCCTCATGGCCCTTATGGGTAGGGCTTCACACGTCATACAATGGTCGGAACAGAGGGTTGCCAAGCCGCGAGGTGGAGCCAATCCCAGAAAACCGATCGTAGTCCGGATCGCACTCTGCAACTCGAGTGCGTGAAGCTGGAATCGCTAGTAATCGCGGATCAGCATGCCGCGGTGAATACGTTCCCGGGTCTTGTACACACCGCCCGTCACACCATGGGAGTGGGTTTTACCAGAAGTGGCTAGTCTAACCGCAAGGAGGACGGTCACCACGGTAGGATTCATGACTGGGGTGAAGTCGTAACAAGGTAGCCGTATCGGAAGGTGCGGCTGGATCACCTCCTTTCCAGAGTCGAGCATTGCTCGCGTCAAGTGCTCACGCTTATCGGCTGTGGTTAAGAAAGCAACGCAGACAGGCTCAGGGGTCTGTAGCTCAGCCGGTTAGAGCACCGTCTTGATAAGGCGGGGGTCGATGGTTCGAATCCATCCAGACCCACCATCCTTGTCTGTGGTGCGGGGCCGGGGGAGTGTGCCCGGGTCTGTGTGGGGCCGGGGGGATTAGCTCAGCTGGGAGAGCACCTGCTTTGCAAGCAGGGGGTCGTCGGTTCGATCCCGTCATCCTCCACCAATCCTCAATGCCAAGGGTTCAGCACGAAGTGAGGCTGAGTACTTGGCATTGGCGATTGAGCCAGTCAGCGCGGTACGCGATGGAATGTGATACCGGCTGTCGTTCTTTAACAATCAGGAAGAAGTAGTAAGGAGATTCACGAAAGCGTGCCTGGAGATGGGTGCGTGAGTAGGTGAATCAGGGTTGTGATTGTATCGATGTATTTTAAAGGTGATCGAGAGATCGCCTTGGAATACGGCGCAACACGAATACTCAACCTGTAGCGAGTGCGTCTATCCCCTGCGGGGATGGGAGCCACGTAAGCGCCAGGGCGCTAACGTGGGTCGACACAGAGACACACCCGTTATAGGGTCAAGCGAACAAGTGCATGTGGTGGATGCCTTGGCGATCACAGGCGATGAAGGACGCGGTAGCCTGCGAAAAGCGGGGGGGAGCTGGCAAACGAGCTTTGATCCCCCGATATCCGAATGGGGAAACCCACTCCGAATGGAGTATCCATGACTGAATCCATAGGTCATGAGAAGCGAACGCGGTGAACTGAAACATCTAAGTAACCGCAGGAAAAGAAATCAACCGAGATTCCCAGAGTAGTGGCGAGCGAAATGGGACCAGCCTGTACTCTTTATTTGTAGTGCTAGCCGAACGCTCTGGAAAGTGCGGCCATAGCGGGTGATAGCCCCGTAGGCGAAAGCATTATGAAAGAACTGGGTGTACGAGAAGTAGGGCGGGACACGTGAAATCCTGTCTGAAGATGGGGGGACCATCCTCCAAGGCTAAATACTCGTGATCGACCGATAGTGAACCAGTACCGTGAGGGAAAGGCGAAAAGAACCCCGGGAGGGGAGTGAAACAGATCCTGAAACCGCATGCATACAAACAGTCGGAGCCTTTGAAAGAGGGTGACGGCGTACCTTTTGTATAATGGGTCAGCGACTTACATTCAGTGGCGAGCTTAACCGATTAGGGCAGGCGTAGCGAAAGCGAGTCCGAACAGGGCGTCCAGTCGCTGGGTGTAGACCCGAAACCAGGTGATCTATCCATGGCCAGGTTGAAGGCACGGTAACACGTGCTGGAGGACCGAACCCACTAACGTTGAAAAGTTAGGGGATGAGCTGTGGATAGGGGTGAAAGGCTAAACAAACCTGGAAATAGCTGGTTCTCTCCGAAAACTATTTAGGTAGTGCCTCGTGTATCACCTTCGGGGGTAGAGCACTGTCATGGTTGTGGGGTCCATTGCGGATTACTACGCCATAGCAAACTCCGAATACCGAAGAGTGCAATCACGGGAGACAGACATCGGGTGCTAACGTCCGGTGTCAAGAGGGAAACAACCCAGACCGCCAGCTAAGGTCCCCAAATATGGCTAAGTGGGAAACGAAGTGGGAAGGCTAAAACAGTCAGGAGGTTGGCTTAGAAGCAGCCATCCTTTAAAGAAAGCGTAATAGCTCACTGATCGAGTCGTCCTGCGCGGAAGATGTAACGGGGCTAAGCCATATACCGAAGCTGCGGATGCACATTTATGTGCATGGTAGGAGAGCGTTCCGTAAGCCTGCGAAGGTGCACTGGAAAGTGTGCTGGAGGTATCGGAAGTGCGAATGCTGACATGAGTAGCGATAAAGGGGGTGAAAGGCCCCCTCGCCGTAAGCCCAAGGTTTCCTACGCAACGTTCATCGGCGTAGGGTGAGTCGGCCCCTAAGGCGAGGCAGAAATGCGTAGCTGATGGGAAGCAGATTAATATTTCTGCACCATTGTGAAATGCGATGGGGGGACGGATCGCGGAAGGTTGTCCGGGTGTTGGAAGTCCCGGTCGCTGCATTGAAGAGGGTGCTTTGGCAAATCCGGGCACAGGACTCAAGGGTGTGGCGCGAGCTTCTTCGGAAGCGAAGCAACTGGAAGGGGTTCCAGGAAAAGCCTCTAAGCTTCAGTTTCACAGTGACCGTACCGCAAACCGACACAGGTGGGCGAGATGAGTATTCTAAGGCGCTTGAGAGAACTCGGGAGAAGGAACTCGGCAAATTGGTACCGTAACTTCGGGATAAGGTACGCCCTGCTAGCCTGACTGGCCTGCGCCAGAAGGGTGAAGGGGTTGCAATAAACTGGTGGCTGCGACTGTTTAATAAAAACACAGCACTCTGCAAACACGAAAGTGGACGTATAGGGTGTGACGCCTGCCCGGTGCCGGAAGATTAAATGATGGGGTGCAAGCTCCTGATTGAAGTCCCGGTAAACGGCGGCCGTAACTATAACGGTCCTAAGGTAGCGAAATTCCTTGTCGGGTAAGTTCCGACCTGCACGAATGGCGTAACGATGGCCACACTGTCTCCTCCCGAGACTCAGCGAAGTTGAAGTGTTTGTGATGATGCAATCTCCCCGCGGCTAGACGGAAAGACCCCATGAACCTTTACTGTAGCTTTGCATTGGACTTTGAACCGGTCTGTGTAGGATAGGTGGGAGGCTGTGAAGCGTGGACGCCAGTCTGCGTGGAGCCGACCTTGAAATACCACCCTGATCTGTTTGAGGTTCTAACCCTGGTCCGTGATCCGGATCGGGGACAGTGCATGGTAGGCAGTTTGACTGGGGCGGTCTCCTCCCAAAGTGTAACGGAGGAGTACGAAGGTACGCTAGGTACGGTCGGAAATCGTGCTGATAGTGCAATGGCATAAGCGTGCTTGACTGTGAGACTGACAAGTCGAACAGGTGCGAAAGCAGGTCATAGTGATCCGGTGGTTCTGTATGGAAGGGCCATCGCTCAACGGATAAAAGGTACTCTGGGGATAACAGGCTGATACCGCCCAAGAGTTCATATCGACGGCGGTGTTTGGCACCTCGATGTCGGCTCATCTCATCCTGGGGCTGTAGCCGGTCCCAAGGGTATGGCTGTTCGCCATTTAAAGAGGTACGTGAGCTGGGTTTAAAACGTCGTGAGACAGTTTGGTCCCTATCTGCCGTGGGCGCTGGATATTTGAAGGGGGCTGCTCCTAGTACGAGAGGACCGGAGTGGACGAACCTCTGGTGTACCGGTTGTCACGCCAGTGGCATCGCCGGGTAGCTATGTTCGGAAGAGATAACCGCTGAAAGCATCTAAGCGGGAAACTCGCCTTAAGATGAGATATCCCCGGGGCTTCGAGCCCCTTGAAGGGTCGTTCAAGACCAGGACGTTGATAGGTCAGGTGTGCACGTACAGTAATGTACTGAGCTAACTGATACTAATTGCCCGTAAGGCTTGATCCTATAACCGGTGTGTGCCGGCAGCCGTTAGCGCTTGAGCGCTCATGGATGCCCCACCCTGCGCAAGGCGCAGGGTCTTATGCAGACCCCACACGGTTGAGACCGGTGTTGTGCCAGAAACACCACAACCCCCCACACGAATCCCTTACGCTTCTTCCCGATTGGCTGTGGCGCGCCCGGCTGGCTCCAGCCCCGCGACGCAGCAACCCGTCATGCCTGATGACCATAGCGAGTCGGTCCCACCCCTTCCCATCCCGAACAGGACCGTGAAACGACTCCACGCCGATGATAGTGCGGATTGCCCGTGTGAAAGTAGGTAATCGTCAGGCTCCCCGGCACCTCAGAAACCCCACCCGCCGCGGTGGGGTTTTTGCGTTTACGCGCCGGTATTTGGACGCCTCGCTACTTTCCAATCCGCAGCGCATCCACGTAACCCGTCAGTTCCAGATAGGCGCGCCCAATATCGGTGTCCTGTTGATGCACCCGCACCGCGCCTTCCCAATACACCGCCCCAGCCGACTGTCGCGAATCGAGCTCTTGATCGTCCATTAGCGGATCGAGTTGCCATGTCAACGTTCCGGTTCTAACCGTCATCGAGACTGGGTACAAAGTATTCGTGTGCGGCGAGCGCCACATACGACGCGGCGTGAAGGCGACTTCACCGGGCCCGAAGTTCGTGACCTGTCCGTCGGATTTGCGAAGCGTCGCGTGGGCCCATATGGCATGTCCATCGCGGCTACGCACCTTGAATGCCATTAGCGCGGAACCGCCCGTCAAATTCGCACCGAGCCAATCCCATCCGACCGCATTCGCATCGAGCAAGGTGCTCGACCATTCGTGATCCAGCCACGCGGTGCCCGTCACTGCTGTATTGCGCGTCGTGTGGTTTCCACCCGCGACTGGGCGCACCACAGTGCCCGTCACGCGAAGTTGCGGTTCGCTGTAGTAATAGCTCGCCTGTTCGGGCCGCGGTCCTTTGCGCGAGTAACCGCGCTCGCCCTGAATCAGAGGAGACTGGGTCGGCATGAGTTGCAGATGCAGCGAGAATCCGCTTGCGTCGGCGGTAACGTCGTAGTGACCGTCCGCGGCGCGAATCATTTTCCATGCGTCGAGTTTGACGTCAGTGTTGCCGGGCTTCGCGTAGGCAAGCCCGAAACCCTGACGAGCGATGCGTTGATCGTGGACCAGCTGTCCGATGGCCGGGTCGCTCAATGCAGCGTGCGCGATGATCAGTTGCGAGGGCGCGAAGCCGCTGGGATCGGCAGCGTCGTGACCCGTCGCCGAACGGAAAAACGTGATCTGGAATCCGAGCGGTTGGTTATCGGGCGTCGTGAGCCAGCCGGTCGCGTACCACCATTCGGTGCGGAAGTCCGGATGGGCACCGCTGTCCTGAGGAAGCGAGATCGGATGGTCTGGCGTGACTGCCGCGAAGGTGGCCGCGGTGGATGCAGCGCCGTTATCACTAGCGGCAAAAGCGGGCGACACAGCGGCTATGCCAATGCAAAGCAGGCCTCGAAAGAAACGCTGCGTGCGCCGCAGAGATGGCCCGCTGTGCTTGCGCGCGACCAGCGTCGGGCATCCACATTGCGCAGAGCGAACGTGGCCAAAGGCCGCGCCACGCCAGACCAACCGTATTCCCCAGGCCCGCTGCGCGGCTCGCATCACCAGTCCTCCTTCACCGCGCGCACCGCATCGACCGATACCGCGCCACGTCCCGCGACCACCGCCGTCGAGCACGACAGCACCAACATCACCGATGCGACCGTGCTCAGCACGAACCACGGTACATGCAGCGACATGCTCCAGTGAAACGACTGCGGATTGACGACGAACACGAGAATCAGGCTGATGGCGAAACCAAGCGCGAAACCGAGCGCAATCCCGCATGCGGTGAGCAGACCGCCCTCCGACGCGAGGATCGCAAGAATCTGCGCGCGCGTCACGCCGACGTGGCGCAACATCCCAAACTCGCGTGCGCGCGCGAGCGTCTGCGCGGAAAACGTCGCGGCGACGCCGAACAATCCGATCACGATCGCCACCGCCTCGAGCAGGTACGTGACCGCGAAACTGCGGTCGAAGATCACCAGCGTGCGCGCACGGATTTCACCCGGCTGCGAGAACTCGAGCGAAGCGCCGAACGGCAACGCCTTCAAATTTGCGACGACGCGTTCGACGCTCACGCCCGGTTCGACGGTCACGGCGACATCGGTTGCGGTCGAGTCGCCGGTTAGCCGCCGATAATCGGCGAGCCGTATCTGGATCGCGCCACTCTGCCGAGCGTAATCGCGCCAGACACCGGCCACGACGAACGTCTGGCCGCGCTCGCCAAGCGGCAACGGCACTCGCTGGCCCAACCGATACCCATACAGGTCGATCATTGCTTCGGAGACCCAAACAGGTATGTCACCGGCGCGAAGCGCGGACGGCGGCAGCACCGCGCCGGTCATCTGCAGATTCGCGCCGGGATCGGCTGCGTCGATTTCGCGCGCGAGCAGCGCGACGTCCGGGCGCGCAGGATCGAGCGTCAGATGTGTGGTGCGCGCGAACGCGGCGTTGCGGATGCCTGACACCATCGCGATGCGCGTCTGTTCGTCGGGCCGCAAGCCGCCACTGTCGCTGCTATTGCCGCCCGACGCGACGCGCACGTATAGATCGGCGGACAGCAGATGCGTGATCCAATCGTCGACGGACACGCGAAAGCTCGCCACCATGATCGCCATTGCGACGATCAGCGCGAAGCTCGACAGCACGCCGCCCATTGCGATCGACGCCTGTCCCGGCGCATTCGCGAGACGCGCAATCGCGAGCGTGGCCGTCGCGCCCGTGCGGGGCCGCGCACCGCGCGCGCGGCTCGCCGCGCCGAATATCAGCGCGGTCACGCGCGGCATCAGCGCAATGCCGCCGACGAGCAGCAACGCAACCGCCAGATAGCCGGCGATCGGCGCATCGAACCACGGCGGCAAACGCGTCAGCGCGGCGGCCGCCAGCAAACAGCCGAACGCGGGCCATGGCGTCGCCAGCCGCGCCAACGCGCTTTCCTCGGCGCCAGCCTTGAGTGCCGCGGCCGGCCGTGCGCGCGCCGCGTCGATGGCGGGCGCGATGCTGCCCAACACCGACACCGCGACCCCGAGCGCGAGAAACACCGCGCTCGCGAGCGGCTCGAAACCGACTCGCGGCTGCACGCCCGGAAAATAGCCACCGCCGAGATCGCTGCCGAAAAAGCGCAGCGCACCGCTGGCCATCGCGTAGCCGAGCGCAAGCCCGCCCAGCGAACCGAGCAGCCCGAGCAGCGCGCCTTCGAGCAGGATCTGCCGCACCAGTTGAGCTCGCGTGAGTCCGAGCACGCGCAGCATCGCGAATTGCGAGCGGCGTCGCACCACACCGAGCGCCTGCGTCGAAAACACGAGGAACGCGCCCGTGAACAGCGCGACCAGCGCGAGCACGTTCATGTTGATCCGGTAAGCACGCGACAGGCGATCGGTGCGGCTTTCGGTATCGCGCGTCTCGGCGACTATCCACGCGCTGCCGAGCTGTCGTTGCAGATCGCGTTTGAAGCGTCGCCGATCGACGCCGCGGTCGAGCTGCACGTCGACGCGCGACACCTTGCCCACCTTGCCGAACCGCCATTGCGCGGCGGCGATGTCCATCACCGCGAGCCGTTGACCCGGCCGCGTGCGCACCAGCCCGCCCGCGACGCGCAGATGCAGATCCGACGTGCCGATGCGCAGCGTCACGTGGTCGCCGGTTTTCACGTTCAGCCATCTTTGCGCGGCTGTCGACAGAAATATCGCATCGGAGGCGAGCGTGTCGAACGGGCGGTCGGACGAGGGCACGCCGATCAAATCGGGCGTGATCTGGCGCGCCTTGAAGACGTCGATGCCGAGGACGGGCAGCGCACCGCTGTGGCCCGGCACCGCGACGTCGAGCGCGAGCACGGGACTCGCCAGCGCCACGCCCGGCTCATTGGCCAACCGCGGATAGAGGGACTCGTCGACGAAAGGCTGCGCGCCGCGCACCTGCAGATCCGCTTCACCGGACAGACTGCGCGCGGCCGCCGAGAATTCGTTGAAGGCGGCGCTGTTGATCAATTGCACCGCGTAGCCGAGCGCGACGCCTAGCGCGATCGTCGCGATTGCGACGAGTGCGCGGCCGCGATGACTGCGCCATTCCGCCGCCAGCAGCCAGCGCGCGAGAACGCGATATCCCGGCGTGCGCGGCAATGGACGAAGGTCAGCGGGCATCGTCGGTCGAGCGGGCCGCCGCGTGCGCGGCGTTCGCGGTTTTATCGCGCGCAGCGTGCAGGCCGCCGTCGCTCAGGATCAACACGCGGTCGGCCACGGCGGCCGCGGCTTCGGAATGCGTGACCATGATCGTCGCCGCGCCGGTCGCCTTGCTTTGCGCGCGGAACAGGCCGAGCACGTCGTGCGCGGTCGCGGGGTCGAGGTTGCCGGTCGGTTCGTCGGCGAGAAGCAGTGTCGGGCGATGCACGAGCGCCCGTGCAATTGCCACGCGCTGCAATTCACCGCCCGACAGTTCGCGCGGAAAGTCGTCGCCGCGTCCGCCGAGGCCGACCGCCGCGAGCAGGTCGAGCGCGGCTGCCGTCGGTAGATCATTGAGCAGCAGCGGCAGTGCGACGTTCTGCGCGAGTGTCAGATGCGGCAGCACGTGAAACGCCTGGAAGACGAAGCCGAGCTTCTGGCGGCGCAGACGCGTCGCGGCGTTATCGTCGAGTTGCTCGACCGGGCGTCCGTCGATCAGCACACTGCCGCTATCGGCACGGTCGAGTCCGGCGATCAGGTTGAGCAGCGTCGACTTGCCGACGCCCGAGTCGCCCATGATCGCGACGAACTCGCCCGCCGCGAGCGTGAAGTCGAGCTGCGCGAGCACGATGCGGCCGGTGCCGTACCGCTTGCTCAGGCCGCGGCATTCGAGTGCGGGTACGACGACGTCGTCACGAAGCGACATGCGAGAAGGTCCGGGAAAGGAGCCGGCGACGTGAGCCGGCGGGAGAAATGAGTGTGCCTCTCCGCGCGATTTTCCGCAGCAGATAGCAGGGCGCGGTACGTGTTGGCGTAAGGCAAATGCAATTTTGCGCGGTGGAACGATTCAGTTCGGCGCTCGTGCACGAGGCGGTCGGCACCACTTGGCGCCCCTGCTAGCGGCGCAATTCCGAGCGTGGCAACAAAAAACTTTTTTCTCGCCGACAGGGTGGATTTTGGTTAATTGCCGGACGTGCCCGCCAGTCAAAAAAAGCACGGGAGAGCACGCTTCGTTCCAGCCGCGATGATCCCACGATCCGCAACCGCCTAAATGCCGCCAACGGGACGGCAATTACCAGCTTTTGCTGCCAACTCATCGAGGCCGTGCGAGACGTTTGTAACAATGTGCAAGTGCACATTTCGATGCGCTTTGCAAGCATTGGCGTCGCAACTATGACTTGTGGCGCCGTTTTTCACGCTGTTGCGATGCAAAATTTATCTGATCTTGGTAATCTCCCACCCTTGGTCATTCGACTGCGGGTAAACGTGTAGCGGGAAACCCCTCCACACGTCCATTGCAGCGAACTCCAACTTACATTTCCATTTCAATGTCTGCGGTTTTTTGGGCGTTGACGCGGCGTTTTGTACTTCAAGTTTTGACACAGCACATGCCATTGCCACTCCTAAGTCTTCTCATCTGGATCCCCATCGTCGCCGGGTTCGTGGTTCTGCGCGCTGGATCCGACGCGGCGCGTAACCGCACGCGCTGGCTCGCGTTAATCGGCGCGGTGGCGGGTTTCTTGCCGGTGATCCCACTCGTGGCGAATTTCCGCAACGACGTGACCTCGATGCAATTCGTCGAGAACGTCCGCTGGTCGCCGACGTTCGATATCGCATGGCATGTGGGAATCGACGGGATTTCGCTGTGGCTGGTCGCACTGACCGCGCTGACGACGATCATCATCGTGATCGCATCGTGGGAGTCGATCACGCAGCGTACCGCGCAGTACTTCGGCGCGTTCCTGATGCTATCGGGCTTCATGCAGGGCGTGTTCACGTCCCTCGACGGCATGATGTTCTTCATTGCGTTCGAAGCGACGCTGATCCCGCTTTATCTGCTGATCGGCACGTACGGTCACAAGAACCGCACGTATGCCGCGGTGAAGTTCTTCTTCGTGTCGTTCCTCGGCTCGCTGATGATGCTGATGTCGCTGCTCTATCTGTATAGCCAGACGCACAGCTTCGACCTCGCCGTGTGGCGCGAAGCGCATCTCGACACGGTGCCCCAGGCGCTGATCTTCCTCGGCTTTCTTGCCGCGTTCGGCGTGAAGGTGCCGATGTGGCCGCTGCATACGTGGCTGCCCGACGTGCACCTCGACGGCCCAACCGGTGCCGCGGTGATGATCGGCATGCTGAAGATCGGCGGCTACGGTCTGCTGCGTTTCGCATTGCCGATCGCGCCGCAAGCGAGCCACTTCTTCGCGCCGATGATGATCACGCTGTCGCTCGTCGCGGTGATCTATTCGAGCCTGCTCGCGCTCGTGCAAACCGACATGCGCCGACTGCTCGCGTATTCGACGGTCGCACACATGGGCCTAGTCACGCTCGGTCTGTTTGTCTTCAACCGCTTCGGCCAGTCCGGCGCAATCGTGCAGATGATCTCGTACGGCGTGGTGTCCGGCGCAATGCTGTTGTGCACCGGCATGCTCTACGACCGCACGAAAACGGCATCGATCGCCGAATACGGCGGGGTCGCCAACACGATGCCGCACTTTGCGGCTTTCGTGATGCTGTTTTCGATGGCCAACATCGGTCTGCCCGGCACGTCCGGTTTCGTCGGCGAATTCATGGTGCTGATGGGCGCGATCCGTTTTAACTTCTGGGTCGGCGCGATCGCCGCGACCACGCTGATTCTGAGCGCGGCCTACACGCTCTGGATGTACAAGCGCGTGATCTTCGGTGCGATCGCCAACGCGCGCGTCGCGAAGCTGAAAGACCTCGGCAAGCGCGAGTTCGTGCTGCTCGGTGCAATGTCGCTGCTCGTGCTCGCGATCGGTCTCGATCCGAAGCCATTCACCGATGCGATCGATCCGTCGGTCGGCACGCTGCTCGCGCAATCGGAACGCTCGGCGCTTCCTTCCGATTCCGCGCCGACGGAAGGTGGTGAGCATCTGCAGGCAGCGGCGCCGGGCGCGGCACCCGTCGCCGCGCACACTCCGGGTTAAAAAAACAGAGCGCCAGAGCCGTTGTTGCATCCACGCGTCAGGATGCGGCGACGCTCTTGCGCTTTTACGCGTCGCTACTGGTCCCTCGATGAATGCATGCGTCACGAAGTACATCGCAAGCGCCGCGCATGCAGCGATTTTTAGCGCTTGTTTTTAAGGGACTTTGCGATGCGTCAAGCTTTCGATGCTTCGATTCGAAGCGTCGCAAACGACGCTGGTGAATAGCGTGTGCGGGGAAATGCGGCAACGTGTCGCACTGCGTCTCGGCGCAATAGAGCGTTGCAGGATCGAGTGTTTACCGGATGTCCGACGCCCACCTATTATGCGAGCGCTTATTAATGGAGAGCCGTCGAATGACGTTCGTTGAAGTCACAAAAACGAGGCAGTGGAAATGAAAGGACGGACGCTGAGAAGGCCGGCAAGTTTCCTGTCCGCCAGCCTCATGTTGTTGCTTTCGGGTTGCAGCAACCTCGATATTCTGAATCCGAAGGGGAGTGTGGGACTCGCGGAGCGTGATCTGATCGCGACTTCCGTGTGGGCCATGCTGATCGTGGTGGTGCCGGTCATTCTGATGACACTGTTTTTCGCGTGGCGTTATCGCGCGTCGAACAGCAACGCCGACTACCAGCCAGGGTGGACGCATTCCACCGCGGTTGAAGTCGTCGTCTGGACGATTCCGACTTTGATCATTCTGTTCCTCGCCGTGTTGACGTGGCGGACGACGCATGAGCTCGATCCGTATCGCCCGCTCGAATCGCAGGTCAAGCCGATCAACGTCGAAGTCGTTGCGCTCGATTGGAAGTGGCTCTTCATCTATCCGGACCTCGGCATCGCTTCGGTGAACCAGCTAGCGATCCCGGTCGGAACGCCGGTGAACTTCCGGATCACGTCGGACACGGTGATGAACTCGTTCTTCATTCCGCAGCTGGGCGGCCAGATCTATGCGATGGCGGGCATGCAAACGCGCCTGCATCTGATCGCCGATCACGCTGGCGACTACGCGGGCACCGCGGCGAACTTCAGCGGGAAGGGCTTTTCGGACATGAAGTTCCGCACGCTCGCCAGTTCGCCTGAAGACTTCAACGCGTGGGTCGCGAAGGTTCGCGCTTCGTCGGACCGTCTCGACATGGACCGCTATCACGCGGTGTCCGAGCCGAGCGAAAAGGACCCGGTGCGGTACTTCTCGACGGTTGATCCGAAGCTGTTCAACAACATCATCGCCCGCTACAACAACGGCAACGTCCTCGACAACGTCAAGGACGCTAACTGTGCGCCTAAGGGGTAACGCATGTTCGGAAAACTAACGCTCGATGCGATTCCGTATCACGAGCCAATCATCGTTACGGCGGGCGCGGGGATGATCCTCGCCGCGCTGGCCGTACTCGGCGCAATCACGTATTTCGGCAAATGGCGCTACTTGTGGACCGAATGGCTGACCTCGGTCGACCACAAGAAGATCGGTGTCATGTATATCGTCATTGCCCTGGTCATGCTGCTGCGCGGCTTCGCCGACGCGATCATGATGCGTATGCAACTGGCGCTGTCGTACCTCGCCCCGGGCTTTTTGCCGCCGCATCACTACGACCAGATCTTCACCGCGCACGGCGTCATCATGATCTTCTTCATGGCGATGGCGTTCATGGTCGGTCTGATGAACCTCATCGTGCCGCTGCAGATCGGTGCACGCGACGTCGCGTTCCCGTTCATCAACTCGCTGAGCTTCTGGATGACGGCAATCAGCGCGATCCTGATCAACGTCTCGCTGGTGATCGGTGAATTCGCGCAAACGGGTTGGCTCGCCTATCCGCCGCTGTCCGAATTGCAGTTCAGCCCCGGGGTCGGCGTCGACTACTACCTGTGGAGCTTGCAGCTCTCCGGTATCGGCACGTTGCTGACCGGCGTGAACTTCTTCGTGACCATCGTGAAGATGCGCGCGCCGGGCATGTCGTTCATGAAGATGCCGGTGTTCACCTGGACCGCGCTGTGCACGAACGTGCTGATCATGGCGTCGTTTCCGATCCTGACCGTCACGCTCGCGCTGCTCGGTCTGGACCGTTACCTCGGCATGCACTTCTTCACGAACGATGCCGGCGGCAACGCAATGCTGTACCTGAACCTGATCTGGGCATGGGGACACCCCGAGGTGTACATCCTGATCCTGCCGGCGTTCGGTATCTTCTCGGAAGTCGTCGCCACCTACGCGAAGAAGCCGCTGTTCGGCTACAAGACGATGGTGTGGGCAACCTGCGCGATCATGGGGCTGTCGTTCCTCGTGTGGTTGCACCACTTCTTCACGATGGGTTCGGGCGCGGACGTCAATGCGTTCTTCGGTATCGCGACGATGATCATCTCGATTCCGACCGGCGTCAAAGTGTTCAACTGGCTGTTTACGATCTACAAGGGCCGTCTGCAGTTCACGACGCCGGTTATGTGGACGATCGGCTTCATCATTACTTTCACGATCGGCGGTATGACCGGCGTGATGATGGCGATTCCGGGCGCGGACTTCGTGCTGCACAACAGCCTGTTCCTGATCGCTCACTTCCACAACGTGATTATCGGTGGCGTGCTGTTCGGCTATCTGGCCGGCTTCAACTACTGGTTCCCGAAGGCGTTCGGCTTCAAGCTGAACGAGAAGCTCGGCAAGGCCGCGTTCTGGTTCTGGCAGATCGGCTTCTGGGTCGCGTTCACGCCGCTGTACGTGCTTGGTTTCATGGGCATGACGCGTCGTCTGAATCACTACGACAACCCGACCTGGCATCCGTGGCTGATCGCCGCCGCGTTCGGCGCGGTGCTGATCGCAATGGGTATTGCCTGCCAGTTGCTGCAGTTGTTCGTCAGCATCCGTGATCGCAACCTGCCGCAAAACCGCGACCTCACGGGCGATCCGTGGGACGGTCATACGCTGGAATGGGCGACCAGCTCGCCGCCGCCGGCTTATAACTTCGCGCATATCCCGGAGGTCCGCTCGCTCGACGCCTTCACCGAAATGAAATCGCGCAAGGGGGCCCAGAAGGTGCCGGTGTATCGCGACATCCACATGCCGTCGAATACGTCCGCGGGTCTGATCGTGGGTCTGTTTTCGCTGGCGCTGGGTTTTGCAGGTGTGTGGCACATCTGGTGGCTTGCGATCGTCGGCCTGGTCGGCGCGATTGCCACCGTGATCATCTACAGCTTCCAGGACAACAAGGGCTATTACATTCCGGCCGACACTGTCGCGCTGATCGAAGAGAAACTCAGTGGCGGTGCTGCCGCCGGGACCGGTGTCGGCGCAGGTGCCGGTGCGCAGGTCGCGCTGGAGGTTGACTGATGTTACAGAAGACTATTGCGGTTGAGCCGCAACTCGCGCCGGACCACGTGCCGTCGCACTCGGTGTTCGGTTTCTGGCTGTATCTGATGACCGACTGCATCATCTTCGCGGCGCTGTTCGCGGTGTTCGCGGTGATGAGCCATCAGTTCGCGGGCGGTCCGAGCGGCAAGGACCTGTTCGAGATTCCGGGCGTCGCGCTGGAAACGACGATGCTGCTGCTCTCGAGTATCACGTACGGCTTCGCAATGCTCGGCGCGCACAAGAACCGCAAGGGCGCGCTGCTCGGCTGGCTCGGCGTGACCTTCCTGCTGGGCGTCGGGTTTCTCGTGCTGGAAATGCGTGAGTTCTCGCACCTGATCGCCGAAGGCGCGGGTCCGGGGCGCAGCGCGTTTCTGTCGTCGTTCTTCACGCTGGTCGGCACGCACGGCCTGCACGTGACGTTCGGTCTGATCTGGATGGTGGTGCTGGCACTGCAGGTGATGCGTCATCGCGACCTGACCGAACGCGACATGATCCGTCTGACGTGCCTGAGCCTTTTTTGGCACTTTCTCGACGTCGTGTGGATCGGCGTTTTCACCTTTGTCTATCTTGCGAGCGTGATCTAAATGGACCATAGTCATAGCGCCCATGGCGCACACTCGGAAGGCGGCCACGGCAGTTTCGGCAGCTATACGACGGGCTTCGTACTCGCCGTCATTCTGACCGTCGCGGCATTCGCGCTGGTGATGACCGGCACGTTGACAGGGCAGAGCGCGTTGCTCGCCATCGCGGGCCTCGCGTTCGTGCAGATCATCGTGCACCTGGTGTTCTTCCTGCATATGAACACCTCGTCGTCGCAGCGCTGGAACCTGACGGCGTTTGCGTTCACCGTGCTGACCGCGGTGATCGTGGTTGGCGGCACGCTGTGGGTGATGCATAACGTCAGCATGAACATGATGTCGCGATAAGCGGATAACGCTTTAGCGCGAAAAGAGAAGCCCCGCAAGAACGAAAATTCTTGCGGGGCTTTTGTCATTTACCGGCTCGCTTTATTTCCTTCAGTACTGGTAACGCCACGCGTTCATATACAGCGTGCCGTTGTTGGTCCATTGCAGCGCCGCATAGCGGATCGAGCCAGGAGCCTGGGCGGCAAACTGACAACCGGAACATTCGGCCGTGCCGTCTTCGTTGACGCCCGCGCTCAGCTGCACCGAATATTGACCGCCACCCAGCGCAGTCGGCATGTTCTGCGACCAGCTATCGATGCCCATCAACGGGATGATCCCGTTCCCCGTCTGAGTCTGGATCAAGCCCTGAGTGACGAGCGGCGCGATATTCTGACCGCCGAACAGGTTCGACCATGCGAGCGTCAACTGCGACTGAGCAGCCGCGAGCGAACCGTTCGGCGCGAAATACGCATTCATGAAGTCGTTCGATAGACTCTGCCATGCAATGCCCGCACCCGTGGCCGCCGCCATCACAGGCGTCGCGTTCACCACGCTGAACGTTCGGCCGATCTGCGCGCCAGTGGAATCATAGAGGCTCACCGAGTAGCGGGCGAATTGTCCGATGCTGGCGACATCGACCGATTGCGGACTGTAGCGACCGTTATTCGTGCCGGGCGCGAACGTGGAGCTCGCGGTGGGCAGCGCCGTCCACGAGAAGCGATAGTAGTTGGTGCCGCTGTCCGACGTGATCGGCGTGGCCGGCACGCTCGTCAACACGTTGGTGCTGAGCGCCAGACTGCCGTAGCCGCTCGCGTTCGGGCGCACCAGATAGGCGGCACCGCTGATGCCAGGACCCGTGACAACGGCGGTGTACACGTTCGACGGGTTGGTCGAATCGAGCGGAATGTCGATCAGGATGCCCGACTCGTAACGACTGAAAGGCGCATTGGCCGGATCGAGGAAAGTGCGGCGCTGCAATCCCGAGGTGATGTTCACGTTATAGGGCACCTGATTGCCGACGATGTCCCACGTGCCTGCCGCCGTTTTCTGCACGACGGTCAGCACATTGCCGGTTACGCCATTCGCGGTGGTGTAGAAGAACCGCACGAGTGCGGTCGAATTGCTGCCCGCCATCAGCTCGCCTGGGGCGAAAAACGCGAGCGTCTTCGCATCGCCCAATGTGACTCCCGCCGCGCTCAGCTCGGGATGTGCGCTGAGGAATGAGTGAAATCCGGCTTCGAGGTAAGTCGAATCGACCGCGCTTGCGCAAGCCGTCGACGTTCCCTGCAAACACTGCGACAGCGACGCGATCAACGGCGACAGATAGTCGGCGGCGACCGACGGCACGACGAGCGTCGCGGACACGCTGGTCTTGTCGTTCAGCACGATCGCCGAATTCGGATCCGCGATCGATATCAACTGCGTGCCGCCGCTGGGCGCGGGGACCACGCTCACCGAATCGACCACCGCGTCGAGCCCTTGGTGATTCGTGGCGAAGGCGGTGCCGATCGGATCGAATGCGGTGGTGCTGACGCCGTTTGCGGCGAGTATCGGCGCGAGCGCAGTCCGCAGTTTAACGACGCTCGCGTTGACGCTCGAGGCCGTGACCTGCGCCGCGAGTTGCCCTGACGTGGTGAGCTCGAGCGGGTTGCCGCTGGTCGTCAATTGCGCCGTGACCGCGGTGGTCAGCGTGGTCACGTTGGCGATGGTGGGAGCGGTGCTGTCCGGCGCCGTGGCGACCACCGAGTAGAGCGGCGTTTCGTTTCCGGCGGGATCGGCTGCAACGATGAGGAAAGGCGCGCTCAGCCCCGCGATCGACGCAGTGTAGTTGCCCGATACATTCGCCGATGCGGTGACGCTCTTGCCGTTCACATCGATCACTGTGACGTTGGCATTCGCAACCGCGCGGCCCACCGCGACCGTCCCGGTCAGTTGCATCGATTGGACCGGCTGCGTGCCCGGCTGGCTCGCGCCGCCGTTGCTTGTGCTTGCCGTATTCGCGCCGTTGCCGCCGGCGCCACCACCGCAGGCCGCGAGAACCGACGCGGTCAGCACGCTTGCCGCAAGCAGCTTGAACGGCACCTTTACGGACGTCTTTTTCTTATGCAATGAGGCTTTCATAGTCTCGGGTTCTCTCGATAACCGATATAAAAAATATAATCATATGGGCGCGCCGCAGCCGTGAGCTGCCGTGCGGTAACGGAAATAACGGCACCGGTCGAGGAAAGTTTAAGAAATTTTTTAGTGACGGTAGGAAGGGCGGCTGGGCCGGTCAATGATCGGCCGATCGCTCCGATCGTGTACATGGCACTTGCGCGATCGCGCGCAAACCGCTATATTTTTTGTATCAAAAAAAGAGAGCCTGAGAGAAACGTCGGCATAGCGGGGATTCAGCAACGGGGATGCGGCAACGCGAGTAGACCAGGACCGTCGAGGCGTCTGTGATGACGTCTCGACGGCGCCGCATGCCTATCGTTCGGCTGCGAGTGAAACGGTTCCGAGACCTGATCGTCTGCTGGTCGTGCTGGGTTATCGCGCGAAGTGCTGACGATAACGCCATCCCAGATGGCTTATCGCATTGCGAGCCCAGCGAAAAGCTTTCAGTAGCGGTCGCATCCGGTTGCCGCGGACTTTTTCCAGCGGCCGTGCGGCTTGCGATGCGAGTTGTTCGACCACGGCTTCCGGCGTCGTGAAGAGACGCGTCTTCCAGTCGTAGTACAGCGGGTAACGCAGCAGCACGCCCGCGCACAGCATGTCGAGCGTCAACGTGCGATCACGCCACGGCAGCGGCGCGAGCGCATCGTGGGTGAGTCCCCAGCCGGCGTAGAACGGCAGCCCGTACGTGAAGACCGCTTTGCCGCGCAACAGCGCGTCGAAGCCCGCAAGCGACGATAGCGTGTGAACTTCATCCGCCGCATCGACGAGCGACAGCAGGTCCGCTTCGGTATCGACGACGTCCGCGAGCTGCTGTGCGTCGATGAGCCCATTGCGGTTGCCGGATAGCACGTCGGGATGCGGCTTGTAGACAACGAATGCATCGGGACGCAGGCGGCGCACTTCGCGCAGCAGCGCATCGGCGGTGCCGATCGCGCGCGTGCCGAGGCGGATCGATGCATCGTCGGCGACCTGGCCGGGGACCAGCACAATCTGCTTGCCGGCCAGCGTCGTCCATGTAGGGCGCCGACGGCCGAGGTTGTACTTGGTGACGCCGAGTTGCACGACCTTATTGCGAAGCGCTGCAGCGCGCGCCAGCTCGATGTCGCTGAATTCGGTCTCGTTGAGCAGCACGCTCAGGTCGCTCGGCTGACTCGCATCGAAGTACAGTCCCCGGCGATCGATTACCTGACTGCGTGGCGCGATCATGTCGGAGCCGAGGCCCGTCGAGTGGAAGAAGCCGTCTTCGATTCGGACGCGATGAACTTCCGGCGCGAGGCCGTCTGCGCTGCGCGCGCCCCATAGGATCGCGCATTCATGGGATCGCACCGATTGCGGTTCGGCGGTCCAGCGTAATGCCGAATTGCCCGCCGTGATGTATGGCGTCGCGAACGGGCGTTTCCACCATTGAAAACGGAGTGCCGCGACGGCGTGCAGATCGGCGAAGCGTTGTTGGACCGCTTGCTGCAGTTCGATGCTGTCTAGCAGATCGTCGAGCGTGCCGGCTGTGTGCGTGAACGGATTCAGATAGCGCGTCGAGCGGACGAACACTACGTCGAACAAGGTGGCGAGCGAGGGGCGCGCGGTTCGGTTCGGCAAGGGCTGGGCGTCGTGCGTCAGGCCCCAGCCCGCGTAGTACGGTGCGCCGAACACGTGGACGCGCGCGCCGGCCAACAGAGCATGCATGCCTTCCGATGCGCCGAGCGTGTAGACGTGATCGACGTGAGGCAGGGCGGCGCACAGGGATTCGTTGTCGGCGAAACGCTTGGTGCCGGCGGGCAGCATCGGTTCCGATGATGTGGAGAGCCAGCGGCCTCGTGCTGGATCGGTCGATCGAGCGATCCAGAATTCGGCTTGTGGATGGGCGCTTATCGCGGCTTGTACCATTCGCGCAAAAGCTTTGGACGAGTGAGGCGTTGCGACTGCGCTAGATCCTTTCGAGCGTGCGCGTTCGTCGATCAGCAGTACGCGTTCCTTGCTTCGGGGCTCGAGTAGCGCGACGGGGCAACAGGATTGCGGGTCACGTATTGACGATGCGTTAGTGCGCGCGAACCGCTGCATCAATCGTTGTGATTGGGAGGCGGTTTGGGAACCGCGGTCCTGTTCTGTTGCGGTCGTGAGTGCTTCGTTCAGCGCGGCGACGAATGTCTCGGGACTGGCATCGGCAAGCGGCACCGAAAACCAGGACAACAGCGGTGTGCCAAACGGTCCACGCGACCAGACCGGTCCGGGCCACGCGGCGTTGATGTGCTTGCGGAGTAGAGCTGCGACGCGTAAGGCAATGCGCCCATGCCAACGGTCGATCCATACATGTTCGACGCTCCGTTGACGGAGTCCGCTCCACAGGCGAAAGCCGCGCGTGAGACCGCGCAGATCGATTGCGAGGTTCGACGAGGCCTGTTCGTTAGCGATGACGCGTTGCTTCATTTAGCGCAGCGTTTCCAGAAAGGCGTCGACGCGTTCGAAATGATCCGCCCACGTCGGCTCGCGGAATCGTTCGATGCGGATTATCTGCGCATCGCGCTCGGGGCTATTCGGCTGCGCGTAGGCCTGAATGCGCGCGAGCCAGCCGGGGCCGTCGAGTGGATCCAGATAGTCGGGAATGTCGTCGGCGATTTCGTGGAAGACGGCGAGATCGCTAGCGAGTACGGGTACTTTCAGCGCGAGTGCTTCGGCGAGTGGCATGCCGTAGCCTTCGACGAAGGAGGGGAACAGCAGCGCCTGGCAGTGTTGCAGATAGGCGTGCAGTTTTTCGTCGGAGCAGTGGGGTTCTTCTATTACGACGCCTTTTAGCGGTTCGCAGCGCTCCAACATGTCGATGACGTTTTCGCATTCCCAGCCGCGTCGGCCGATTACGACGAGCTTGGGTGCTGCGGTGCCGAGTTGTTCGACGAGGCGGCGCCAGGCTTGCAGGATTAACCAGTGGTTTTTGCGCGGCTCGATCGTGCCGAGGATGACGAAGTAGGGCGCTGGCAGCGGGCGCGCGGTGAGCGGTCGCTGCGTAACACCGGAGGCGAGGCGTGCGACTACGCTCGGCGGCATGGGAAGATCGGCGCGCTGTGCCTCGGCCGCGAGCGAGTCGAGCGTGGCTTGGGAATTCATGATCAATCCGCTGGCGTGCTTCAGCGCAGTGTGCATGCGGTGCCGATGCGTTGCGTCGACGCCCGGGCGGCAATATTCGGCGTGCGTCAACGGGATTAAATCGTGGACCATGAATACGGGGCGAATCTGACGTTTCGTCATTGCGCTGTAATAACGTCCGAATTCCATACCGTTGTGACTTGTGTGCAACAGAATTCCGCTGAGTCTTGTTTCTCGCAGGCGATTAAGGCACGTGCGGATGACTAATGCACGGATCGCGTTTCGATTACATGTGGATGAAAGAAGCCATGCAAACGTTTGCTGGGAGTCTTTTTCAGTCAATACCGTGGAGAAACCCTGTTCGCTCAGGATTGCGCGAGCTTTTGCGCCGTACTTTTCGATATAAGCGAGACCGACGCGATCTACGCCGGTGGGCAAAAGCCCATCGTAAAGACGCGTGAGTAGACGTGACACGTCCAGGAAAATGGTTGACACGTTAGGAGCAGTGACGTTTTTGTTGGCAGTCGCGCAGACGATATCCGTCTTTCAGGTGTGGCTTTTTTTAAAGAGCGCCATTCTACCTCGAGTGCGTGAGAGAATTGGTTGTTGCCTTTTATAATGCGATGGTACCTGCGCGAGGAACGATACTCCAGTGAGGCATGCAAGCGCATGCCTGCACGTTGCCCTACGATTTTTCACGTATCCGCGACAGCACTAGATCGAGATCGAACAGATTCAGCACGTTCGCGTGATCGCATACCTGGACTACCAGCTACGTCGGTTTCGGCGGCGGGCCGGACGCAGCCCACAGCATTTGAGGCATGGCGCGACTGGCAACTCAGCGGTGTTCAGATGCTTTTCCGTCTGGTACAAGATCGTTGGCCTCCAGTTCCAATACCATCAAGCCCGCGAGAGAAGAGTCAGGCGCCCCTTAGCTGGGATAGCAGGGCGGCGGGAAACCATGACTCTGAAGCCTATTGACAAGCATTTCCATGGGGAATGCGCGAGCCATCGGGCCGTAACAAAAGTGGACGTTGATGTGGCCTCGAAACTGAAAAGCTCCGAGGGCCGAGCCCGCAACCGTAAGGGTTAAGGCAGTATGGGTAGCCGAAATCTGAAGCGACGGCACGATGACAAGGACATGCCAAGCAACTGGAGAATTCCTCGTCGCCTCGGTGCGAAACACTGGAGCAAGGTAGGTCCTATAACCGGCGAACCGGGGAAGTGTGCCGAAGGCGAGAGGATGGCGGATGGGTCGGTACTAGCTGAAATTGGGTAACGATGGTGGAGCGAAGTGACTCTGCTATTTGGTGTTTCCTCGACAGCACGGGAGGCAAGGATGAAATGACAAAGGCGTCCAGCAGTTTGGAGGACCTGAGGCGGGGAATGTACGTCAAGGCGAAGGCTGAACCGTCCTGGCGTTCCTGGGATTTGTATGTCCATGTCTGCAAGTTGGAAACGCTGCGTGAGGCGTATGCGCTGGCCAGAAAGAACAACTGCGCTTCGGGTATTGACGGGGTGACGTTCGAGGCCATCAAGACACAAGGCGTGGAAGTGTTCCTTGAGCAGGTACAGGACGAACTGATCGAGCGCACCTATAAGCCGCTGCGAGCACGAGAAGCGAGGTCTGTTCCCGAGCCAAATTCACCGAAATGAAATTGGTCACTTCGTCATCCGAGAGTTCTGTACCAGCCCCGCCGGCAACTTTGCGAGCTGGTCAATTACTCAGCGATTCCCTAGCGAAATTCAAACAGATTTACCAGGAACATTTTTCACATGCTAAAAGTTACAAAGGCGGTTTTTCCGGTAGCAGGTCTTGGCACCCGCTTCCTCCCCGTCACCAAGGCTAGCCCGAAGGAGATGCTGCCGATCGTCGACAAGCCGCTGATTCAGTACGCGGTCGAAGAGGCGATGGCGGCCGGCATCACCGAAATGATCTTCGTCACGGGCCGCAGCAAGCGCGCGATCGAAGACCATTTCGACAAGTCCTATGAGATCGAGGCCGAACTCGAGGCGCGCGGCAAGGACAAGCTACTCGAACTGGTGCGCAGCATCAAGCCGAGCCATGTGGACTGCTTCTATGTACGCCAGGCGGAGGCGCTGGGCCTCGGCCACGCGGTGCTATGCGCCGAGAAGCTGGTCGGCGACAACCCGTTCGCGGTCATTCTCGCGGACGACCTGCTGTACGGTACCCCGCCCGTGATGACGCAGATGATCGAGGTGTTCGATCACTATCACAGTTCGGTGATCGGCGTCGAAGAGATCCCGCCCCAAGACACGAAGTCGTACGGCATCGTCGACGGCAAGGAATGGGAGGATTCGATCATCAAGATGTCGGGCATCGTCGAAAAGCCGGAGCCGAGCGTGGCGCCGTCGAACCTCGGCGTGGTGGGCCGTTATGTGTTGAAGCCGCGCATCTTCGATCATCTACGCTCCATCAAGCCGGGCGCGGGCGGCGAGTTGCAGTTGACGGACGCGATCCAGTCGCTGCTCGCCGACGAACAGGTGCTCGCGTACAAATATCACGGCACCCGTTTCGACTGCGGCAGCAAGCTCGGATATCTGAAGGCGACGGTCGAGTTCGCGCTGCGTCACCCGGAAGTGGCCGCCGATTTCGAAGAATATCTGCGCACCCGCTCGCCGGTGCTGGAAGGTTGAACGACTTCATGCCCAGCCTGTAAATAGAATCAGACTGACGTAAAAAAGGCGCTGTGCCCCGCATTCGGGGTACAGCGCCTCTTGTTTTGCCAGCGCGTTTCATCGCGCCTGTTCCATTCACGCTGCGCTACTATGATCGCTGCCTTAACGCGTTGGCGTCTACGCGTTCCGACCGCCCTCACTGTGACACCGGGGTTGCGTGCGCAAGCCTCTATTGCGATCCCTGTTGCTCGGCATCGCCGCGGCGACCTCGCTGATCCTCATCGCACGCTATACCTTCCGTCATCGACTGGCATCTCAAATCCACGCAAACGCCGCTCGAAACCCCACAAGTGCATGACCCCAAAAACCTTGCCGAAAGAGGAATTATTGTAAATCGTGGACCATGAATACTGGGCAAATCTTGCGCAGTGTCATTGCGCTGTAACAACGGCCGAATTCCATCCCGTTGTGACTGTGTACAACAGGATCCGGTCAAGTCTTGTTTCTCGCAGGTGATCAACGCAGGCGCGCGCGACTAAAGCAACGAATTGCATTCCGATTGCGGGTGGACGAGAAAAAGCATGCAAACGTTTGCGACGAATCTCATTCGGTCAAAACCGTGAAAAAAACTCCGCTCAAAAAAACTGTGCGAGCTTTTGCCCCGTACTTTTCGATGTAAGCGAGACCGACGCGATCTACACCCGTGGGCAAAAGACCGTCGAAAAGGCACGTGACGTCCAGGAGAATGGTTGACACGAGAAAGTGGTGCGGTTTGTCGGCTGGCGCGCAGACTTTTTTAGTGTTCTTGGGTGAGGATTTTTTTTTAATAACGTGCCATTCTACTCGAGTGCATGAGACAATCCGCACCGAAGTTTTGACCAAGCCGTGAGATATATGTCCTCTCGTGTTGGTTTCACCAAAGTTGGCTTGGACTTGGCGTTGCACGCGCGATGATTCTCTCGCAACCCGCCAGTTATGGTGAAGCTTCCGTGTGATGCGGCCTTTTCGATGTCTTTTGCCGGCGGTGCGGCGAGTCGGATCCTTGTAAAATTGAACATGAGTGAAATTGCGGTTGTAACTGGCATTACAGGTCAGGATGGGGCATATCTCGCGCAGTTGTTGCTTGAGAAGGGCTATATCGTTTACGGAACATATCGTCGAACCAGTTCGGTCAATTTCTGGCGGCTCGACGAGCTTGGGGTCCGGAAGCATCGGAACCTCCGCCTGGTCGAGTACGATCTCACAGATCCAAGTGCCAGTATTCGCTTGCTGCAAACAACGAAGGCCACTGAAGTCTACAACCTTGCAGCCCAGAGCTTTGTCGGGGTTTCGTTTGATCAACCGATTGCCACCGCGGAGATCACCGGCATTGGGCCGTTGAACCTGCTTGAGGCGATTCGGATTGTGAATACGGACATTCGCTTCTATCAGGCCAGCACGTCCGAGATGTTCGGGAAGGTCCAAGAGGTGCCGCAGGCAGAAGGCACGCCATTCTACCCACGCAGTCCGTACGGTGTGGCGAAATTGTACGCTCACTGGATAACCGTAAATTACCGCGAGAGTTACAACATCTTTGGTAGCAGCGGTATCTTGTTCAATCATGAATCTCCTTTGCGCGGCCAGGAATTTGTGACGCGCAAGATTTCCGACGGCATAGCAAAGATACGCTTGGGGCTCCTTGACGTGCTCGAACTTGGCAACCTTGATGCGAGGCGAGATTGGGGTTTTGCCAAGGAGTATGTGGAGGGTATGTGGAAGATGTTGCAGGTGCCTCTTCCCGACACTTTTGTGCTTGCGACCAATCGGACAGAAACGGTCCGCAATTTTGTATCAATGGCCGCTGCAGCAGCCGGTATGGAGCTTGTTTGGGAGGGCAGCGGTCAAAACGAAGTGGGTATTGACCGCGCAACAAACAAGACGGTTGTCAAATTGAATCCCCGATTTCACCGGCCAGCAGAAGTTGATTCTTTAATCGGCTGTGCTGAGAAGGCGAGAAAGGAACTGGGTTGGGAGCCCAAAACGACGCTCGAAGAACTCTCCGAGATGATGGTGGAGGCAGATATTCGCCGTAACAAGGCTGGTTTTTCTTTCTAGCACTCGAAGACGGAAAACTTCCCGGCGGCGAAGTAGTGGCGAGGCTTGCCTTCCGCACGTCATGCTCGGAATACCGAAAGACGTGTTATGAAGGCGAAGGCGGATACAGGTTTCGCAGGATAGGCAGACCATGATGTCGTGCTATGGTGCCCGCAGAGCAGCTATTGTCAGTAGCAACGTAGTGTCAAAACGCCGCCAACTCTGAAGGAGAGTGGCGATTGATGTTTAAGGTTAAGTTCAGCCATTCGGGTGTTGATTTTTCTTTGCATTACGCCGTTTGCGTCGGTGCGTGACACAATTCGCGCCAAACCTCAATTACTAATACATGCAATTAATGTCGCGTTTGTCCTTTGCCGTTTTCACTGCGATCGCCTTGGCCGTGGTTGCGTTTAGTGGTTGTTCAGCCATTCCGACATCCGGACCTAGCAGTTCGCAGATTGAAAAATCTGCGTCGACGGCGAATCCAACCGGCATTCAGATTGTCGATGTGACCGACGAGGTCGCGCGCAAACTGTTTTCGGAGCGCGGCGTCGGCGATTTTTCCGCCGCGCTGGGCAACAATAGTTCGTTCCAGCAGCAGCTCGGGGTAGGCGATACCATCGAAGTGTCTATCTGGGAAGCACCGCCTGCCACGCTGTTTGGCGCCGCACAAGTGGATGCGAGAGGTGGTGCGGCTAACGCGCGAGTTACCGTTTTGCCCGATCAAACGCTCGACGGAGACGGGAAGATCAACATTCCGTTCGCGGGAGAGTTGATAGCAGTTGGCCGTACGCCAACCGAACTTCAACGTGATATCACGGCACGTTTGAAGAACATCGCCCACGACCCTCAGGTGCTGGTCAAGCTTTCGCACAACGCGACTTCATACGTGACGGTTGTGGGCGATGTGGCGAGTAGCAACCGGATGCAACTCAGTGCGCGCGGTGAGCGTCTATTGGATGCACTTGCCGCAGCTGGCGGAGTGAAGCAGCCAGTGGATAAGGTCACGATTCAGGTGACGCGAGGCGACAAAGTTGCGTCGCTGCCGTTGGAAACCGTAATTCGTGACCCGCACCAGAACGTGCCCCTGCATGCGGGTGATGTGGTGACGGCGCTCTTCCAGCCGTTCAGCTTCACGTCTCTCGGCGCGACCGGTAAGAATCAGGAAATCAACTTCGAAGCGCAAGGAATCACGCTTGCTCAGGCTTTGGCGCGTGCGGGTGGTCTGGAGGATTCGCGTTCAGACGCACAAGGCGTATTCATCTTCCGTCTCGAAGATGCCAAGGCTTTGCCATGGCCGACTCTGCCTGTGCGCACCACGGCTGATGGAAAGGTGCCTGTGATCTATCGTGTCAATTTGCGCGACCCCAACTCCTTTTTCGTGGCGCAGAACTTCATGATGGAAAACAAGGATCTGCTGTACGTATCGAATGCGCCGATTGCTGAAGTTCAGAAATTCTTGAATGTGGTGTTCTCGGTGGCTTATCCGCTGGTTACCGGAGTTCAAACATTCAGGTAGGTGCCGTGCGCCGAGACTACGCTGTGGCAAGGTACGATTCCTCGCGTGTCCCGCCTGTCATTCACGAGGCAATCGCACGAGGTGTGAATCAAAAGTATGGTACTGGTTATAAGTAAGGTCATGTTGAGCGACACACGTGCTGAAACGTATCAGGAGGGCTGCGTTGGGGACAAAGATGAAACTTGTCTTTGCCGTTGATGCAATCCGGCCGCCTCTTACGGGAATCGGCCGTTATGCCTGGGAGCTTGCAAACCACTACCAAGGCGAGCCGTGCGATGTCGAGACCGTTCGCTTTTTATCGGGCGATCGCTGGATATCAAGTCTGGACGATCTGCTAATCGAGCCGGGCAAAAAAAAGCCTTTACAGCGCCGCTTCAAATGGCTAACCACATTGGGGCGTCAACAACGAGTCAGGAAGTTGATCCGTCATCACGTGTGTCACTCTCCCAACTATTTTCTTCCAGGCGTTGTGGAGCGCGGCATTGCGACAGTTCATGATTTGTCGGTGTTTAAGTTCCCGGAAACTCATCCGGTCGAGCGAATAGTTCAGTTCGAGCGTAACTTTGCGTCTACCCTGCAGAGAGCGGTGCACTTGATCACCGACTCGGCGGCGACACGTCAGGAAGTTGCGACTTTCTTTGGCTGGCCGTTAGACAAAATTACTGCAATAGGTTTGGGGGTGCGAGCCGATTTTCATCCAAGGGAGCCTGGCGAAATGGGCGCCTTGGCGCAATGGAATCTTGAACCCTTCCGGTACGCCCTTTGTGTCTCTACGCTCGAGCCGCGAAAGCGTATTGACTGTTTGCTGGACGCATATGGCTCCCTGCCAATCGCTCTTCGGCGCCAATATCCGCTCGTCATCGCGGGTGGCAAAGGCTGGCTCAACGACGCCTTGTTGATTCAGATCGAAAAGGGGCAGCAGGAAGGTTGGGTTCTCTACTTGGGATATGTCCCGGAAGAGTCGCTGCCAGTGCTTTATGCCGGCTCAAAGGCGTTTCTCTATCCTTCAATTTATGAGGGGTTTGGCTTGCCTGTGCTAGAAGCGATCGCGAGTGGTGTTCCCACCCTCGCAATGAATTGTTCGTCGCTGCCCGAAGCCGGGAGCGGTGCGGCGTGGCTTGTAGAGCCTGGTGATCATGATGCGTTGCGAGAGGGTATACAGCGTGTGCTTTGCGACGAAAAGTGGCGAAAGAGCGCAATTTCAAAAGGATTGAGTGCGGCTAGGCAGCAGACGTGGTCACGCTGCGCCAATGCCACGATTGATGTTTACCGAAAATTCGCATAGATGGGGTTCGCTGTTTCAATTGCTTGACCATCTTTTCGGGTCGGTTGGTTTTTAGCTTGTCTGCTGACCTCTTGGATGCAGTGATCGAACGTCATGCTTTTATTAATCGTGCCTTTTGAAGTTAAAACGAAGTGGTGAAATCAGGCGTATAGGTGAGAAAGATCTGAAATTTTCCGGGGGCTTCAAATGCAAGCTGTTTCAATTTATGAACTAATAGAAAGTGGCGACGATCGGTTCATCGAACGATGTTATCGTCTCCTGCTGGGCCGTGCGCCGGACGCGAACGGCATGCAGCATTACTCAAGGCGTCTCGCCGACGGCTGGAGCAAATCGCGCGTGGCGAAGGATATAGCGCGAAGCGAAGAGGCACGTAAGCGTGGAATTGTGCTGAGTCATGCAACTCGGTACAGCTGGAAAAGTACCGTGGCGGCCGTTCCCGCAATTGGTCACCTTTTTGCACCAAAACTGAGTCGCGTTTCGCCGGATGAAGCGGCGAAGCACATAGGTCACGCAGGGCCAAAAGGGCACGGCGGCATCGATCACGCAGCTATCGCTGAATTGCACGCGGGCCTGAGCGGACTGAACGGCGCGCAGCGGGATGTTGTCAATACGCTGGAAACGCTTGGCCGGCATTTTGGCGCGTCGCTTGAGGGGACGTCAGAGGCAATCAAAAGCTTGCATGAGCGTCTTGATTTCGCAATCCATTCGATTAGTGCAGCACTAGATGGAATTCGGTTCGAACAGCGAAGAATATCGGCTCGACTGGAACGGGTGGAAGCGGGTGTCGGTGACGTCAGTCAATTCGATCAGGCTGGTTCGAAGAATGACTCCCTAGCAGCATGATCTGTGCTTTGCGTGGCAACTTTCTTCGCCATATGATCATGTGTCGAGCAATACGATAAAGAATATCGATTAGAAGGATTAGAAGATGTCACTTCGTTTTTCGATTGTCATTAATACATACAACCGCGCCGCCACGCTTCGGAACACGCTCGCTTCGCTGCCGTATCTGAGGCACGACAATTTTGAAGTTGTCGTGGTAAACGGGCCGTCGACCGATGATACGCTAGACGTTTTGAAGGACTACGAGCACTCAGTCAAAGTTGGACATTGCCCCGAAGCGAACCTGTCGAAATCGCGAAATATCGGCATTGCGCTGGCTACCGGCGATATCGTCTGTTTCATCGACGACGATGCGGTTCCGGAGCCCGATTGGTTGAACCAGTTGGAGAATGGCTACGAGGATCCGAACGTGGCCGCCGTCGGCGGGTACATTCGAAACCACACTGGCGTCGATTTTCAGTGCAAGGTTACCGCGTGCGATCGGTTTGGAGACGGCCAGAGCTTTGGGACCTTGGAGGAGGCAAATGCCGAATCCGGTTCCTCGGCGAGACGCTATCTGGCTTTGACCGGAACGAATTCATCATTCCGTCGCCGCGTGCTTACAGAAATCGGCGGGTTTGACGAGGAATACGCGTACTTTCTCGATGAGACGGACGTCATCGTGCGAATGATCGATGTCGGTTACGACGTCAAATACGTTCCCGACGCGGAAATTCATCACAAGTATGCGGCAAGTCACTTGCGGACGTCTTCAAAGCTGCCTAAGTCGATCTATCTTCCGGTGCGGAGCAAGGCCTACTTCTGCATCCAGAATGCCTTGCCCGGTACATCGTACACGGAGATTTTCGGGTTCTTGCAACGGTACGCAGCAGGGCTGAAGAAGGACAAAAAATGGTACCTCGATGAGGGCCTCATCGACGCGAACCACTATCACCGTCTGTTGAGTGAGATTGATTCGGGCATATACGATGGTATCGCGGACGCTCACCGCTATCCAAATCGTCGCACGATGCCGGTCAAATACTGGGCCGATCATGCTCGGGATTTCAAGCGATTTGCACCGCGGCTGGCGGCTGGCTTCCGCCTCAAAATTTGCCTTTTGAGCCAGGACTATCCGCCTGGCCAGTGTGGTGGGATCGGCGTCTGGACGCATGAGGTTGCCACCGGCCTTGCAAAAATGGGCCATGAAGTCACTGTCGTGACGCGCGGTCATGGGCATCCCACGGTCGATTTCGAGGATGGTGTTTGGGTGCATCGCATTGTGCCGGTCTGGTGGCCAGAAAGAACCGTTCCGGCGCTCCCGGACATCCCGCCCGTCATTAGAGACTATGCATACACCGCGTTCGATGAAGTGAAGCGGATTGAGGCTCGACGCGGTCTGGACATCGTCTCTGCTCCGATTTGGGACCTCGAGGGCATTGCTTGTGTGGCTGATGGTTCGATTTCGACAATGGTTAGTTTGCATACTACGTTCCAGCTGGCACTTCCGTTCAAGCCGGAATGGGAGGCGGACAAGGAGTACCGCAAGCACCACGTCGAGAAGATCATCCAGGGCGAAGCATGGCTGCTTAAGAACGCCAAGCATATCCTTGCCAACTCCAATGCAATCCTGCGTGACATCGAGCGCGAATACCGCTTCGAAATCGCCGCGAGCCGCACCACCGTGGTGCCGCATGGCATCGAAGATGTGCCGCACATCGAATCGCGTAGAAAGAAGTCGGACAAGATCAATCTTCTTTTCGTCGGTCGCTTTGAGAAGCGAAAGGGCGTCGACCTTCTCCTGAGCGTGTTGCCCGCACTTCTAAAGAAGTACCCGAATCTGGCCGTTAAGATGGTCGGAGAAAACGGCCTTCCCGGCAATGATGGGCGTACGTTTACGGAAGCGTTTCTTGCGGAGCACGCGGGTACGAAGACGATTGTGGACCGGATGGAATTCACGGGAACTGTGGACAATGCGACGTTGCTGTCGAGTTACCAGGATTGCGATATCTTCGTTGCTCCGAGCCGGTATGAGTCGTTTGGTCTCGTACTGATCGAGGCAATGCGCTTCGGTAAGACGTGCGTCGGTTCACGTATCGGGGGGATGCAAGAGGTGATCGAAGACGGCAAAGATGGATTGCTTTTTCAATCTGATAATGCGGCGGATCTTGCCAGAGTTCTCGATTCGATCATTGCAGACGAATCTTTGCGGGTGCAACTGGGTAAAGGGGCGCGTGCCTCGTTTATCGACAAGTTTTCGACGGAAGTTATGTGTGACCACCTGGCGCAATTTTACGCCGGGCAGCGAACTGATAAAGCTGGGCGGACAAACATCGCTGAATTAATTGTCGAAGGGGCGGTCGCGTAAATTATGGTAGTTCGGGCGCGCAAATATTATTTTGCGCGCCTTATTATTGATTTAAGGTGGGCGAAAATGGTGGGCGACGGGATGCAGGCGGAGCGATTGGTGGAGCGGAATACCTTGAGTCAGAATCTCTTTTCAAAAGAATCTGAATTTTTCAGGTATGAAAAGCACGGTTCCGATACGCTTTTCGTGTGGTTTGGGGGAATCAACGAGCCTTTTTTTAGTTCATCATTTCCGAGTTACTCCGGTTTTGATTGCTTATATTTTAGGGACTCTGAGTTTGACTGGTATGCAAATGGCGTCGCAGGTCTGGTACCAGATGCAGAGTCACTCATTGCGGCATTAAGGGACGGCTTGATGCCTGCGTATTCCCATGTCTGTTTCGCCGGACAAAGTTCGGGGGGGCACGCTGCGCTTTATTATGGTCTTGCCTGTCTTGCAGACCTGTGTATCGTTTTTGCGCCTCAAATCAGAAATCAATTTGATGGTCAGTGCAAAATGGTCCCGCACGTGCCGCTGAAAAACCTCTACAACTTATACCGCGATGCGCTGGAAACACCAAAAGTGTTGGTTAATGTAAGTCGCTCAGAAAGAGATCATTCGAACGAATTCGAATGGAATGATCTGAAGCAGTTGGACGAATTTAGAAATTTGGATTGTGTCACGCTGAATATCCACCCTTACGATAATCATGCAGTATCCGTTAAGCTTCGCGAAGAAAAGCTGCTTTATGATCTTTTAGTCGGATATGTAGGCGGCTATAAAGCGCTACATAAGTCGCGTACGCAAGCGGCTATTGCGACTGTTTAAGGTAAATGAAAGACATGGACAGACGCCCCTATCGTACGTCATTTGCAGAACTGACTTTGCTTCAGGGCGATGAATTTGTCGAGGCCTGCTATCTGGCTATCCTTAACCGTTCTGCCGACGTCCGGGGGCGCACGCATTATCTGCGTAAGCTGGGCTCGGGATGTTCCAAGACTGACGTCATTCTGGATCTACTGCGAAGTAAGGAAGCAAAAGCCTTAGGGCATCGTCTGCAATCCATGTGGCTCCTAAGATTGCGGCACTTTTTCGCAACAACACCTAGCGTACGTGGCTTTTACCATGCTTGTCGTCTCGTGTTCCGCGCGCGTGTTTTATTGGCCACCGTGCAAGCTTTGGAGAATGGCAGCCGCTTGCAATCCCATTCGGATCGACACGAACAACCGGGGGTTTCGTTGGATAAGTTCGATGCATTGCTCAATGCGGCTGAGTCGAGTAATCGCCATCAGAGGGAATTGCGGCGGAGAATTGACGAGCTCACCCGGCGTTGTCGGGATCTAGAGTCAATGGTCGCCGGGAAGTCAAAAAAATAACCTGACGTGGCGCGACATCCGATTTGATGTTTCGAAACGGCTGGGACTAAACAAATCTACTTGATGCTGAAATATGGCACCTTGGCGTAAACCAAGAACATTGTCGGTTGTTGTGAATACATGTAACCGATCTGCAAGTCTTGACGTGACTATTGCTTCGCTGCTAGGACAATCATTCAAAAATATGGAGGTAATTGTTGTCAATGGCCCGTCTAGTGATTCGACTCAAAATGTCATTGATAAATATAAAAACAACATTAAATCATTGAACTGTGCGGAGCTAAATTTATCAAAATCCAGGAACATTGGCATTGCTGCAGCAGCAGGTGACGTCGTTGCGTTTGTCGACGACGATGCCATTGTTGAGCCGTTTTGGGCGGAGCGAATTCTCTCTGCGTATGTCAGCGAAGATGTCGGAGCGGTAGGCGGATTTGTTTTCGATCATACGGGATTTGAGTTTCAGACTACTTATATAGTCTGCGACCGTCTCGGTGCGAGCTGGGTAAGGGTTGAATTCGATCCGGCGGAACTTTATTCGTTGCCGGGCGCATTTAAGTACAGTGCGATGATCGGGACAAATTGTTCATTTCGCCGAGATATTCTACTTTCTATTTGCGGGTTCGACGAAGAGTATGAATATTTTCTGGACGAAACTGATGTATGTGTAAGGGTAATCGACAAAGGTTATAAAATTTGTCAGGCTAAGGGGGCATATGTACATCATAAGTTCCTCCCCAGCTATATGCGGAGTGCGTCGCGAGTAACTTTGCATCATTATCCGATATTAAAGAACACCCTTTATTTCGGACTGAAGCACGCGTCGTCGCAGATGAGTCAGCAAGCTATTCGCGCAAATGTTGACGAAATCTACGCGCGCCATCTGAAGGACGCGGAGGCTGCAGCACTGGATGGCCGAATGGCGCCTGAGATTGCCGAACAATTGCCCGCAACCTACCAGCGGGCGTGTCGTGATGCAATCGAGCGCAGCGCTTCAGCGGCGTTTCATAAGCCCCTGCGTTCATGCGAGAGCGGTTTGTTTTTTTTACCTGCGGTGTCCAGGGACCTTGATCGTTCGCGGCAATTGTGCGTTGCGCTGTTGTGCCGAAATTATGATGCCGACGACTCGGGCATAGCTAGATTCGTGCGTGTGCAAGCTCGTGCGTTAGAAGCGTTGGGACACATCGTTCATGTTTTAACCGAAAGCAAGATGCATCCGACCGTCGATTGGGAAGACGGCGTTTGGGTCCACCGGCTTGTGCTCGGCTGGTTCGATGACCAGCAAGAAATGCTTCCTCTGCAAGTTCACCCAGATCAATGGTGCTACTCGCGAACCGCGTTGGAGGAAATCCGGAAAATCAATGGAAGGCATCGAGTCGATGTGGTGGAAGCGCCGCTTTGGGGTAATGAAGCCCTTGCCATCATCGCGAGCAAGGAGTTTCCCGTCGTAGTGAGTTTGCAGACTTCGCAGGCAATCGCTCTGGAGAGCCACCCAGAATGGCAGCGTGATTCTTCGTTCATGCGAGATGTGGTGCGTCCGACTATCGAAGGGGAGAACTACGTCCTCGCGAATTGCGATCTCATCCGCACGATTAGTCGCGCAATTGCAAACGAGATTTCGTCTCGCAACGGAATAAAGTTGGCTGACGGCCGTGTGGTGCTTTGTCCTTTGGCTCTCGAAGATCGCGCCACCAGCAGGATCAGTTCCCTCGATCTCGCGCGGCCGATGATCCTCTTTGTCGGGCGGTTGGAGCTTAGAAAAGGTATCGATACGCTTTTAGATGCACTTCCTAAGATTCTGCGGGAGTTTTCAAATGCACAGGTGGTGATTGTCGGCGACGACAAGCTGCCGACCGGCGACGGAAAACAAACTTTCCGGCAAATATTCGAGGCAAAGCACGTGCAACTATTGGACAATGTCCATTTCACCGGCGTTATCTCCGACACTGAAGTCGACGAGTATTTCCAGCGTGCAGCATTGTTCGTTGCACCGTCGCGGTTCGAATCGTTTGGCCTTATCTATGTGGAAGCGATGATGTTCGATGTGCCGACCGTAGCGTGTGATGTCGGTGGGGTTCCGGAAGTCTTCGCTGATAGTGGGTGTGCAAAATTGGTCGAGCCTGATAACCCGGTCGCATTGGCCGACGCCGTCATCTGCGAATTGAGGAAGCTGTTTGACGCTGAGCAGGGAAGGACCGGCCGGGCCCGTCAGGAGTACGAGCGGCGATTCCTTCCAGAGCAAATGGCGCTGCAAATGTCGGAGATATATCGCTCCGTACTTCCGCGCAAGGTTCGTTAGAGTCTAAGCGGCCTTGCGGTGACTCGAGCGTGCGGCAAAGCCCTCCGAGTATTTGATTAGCATGCAATCCGCATGTTGTTGAGCTGCCCGCTATGGGGTCCGCTGTCTGTAGGCGTCAGGCACGGAGGGATACGAGTTTGCGCTTAAGGTGAGTGGCACTTTCGGCCCAAGTAAGCCAATGTAGCTCTCTAATGTCTGGCGCTTTCCCGGCAATCATTTCTAGCAGCCAGCTTTGGAGTGGCGCGGCAAGGTTTGAAGCGGTCGTTCCAGAAAAGTAACTGACGTTGTCTCCAGCGATCTCCCGGAACACTTTGATATCTCGAGCCAAGACGGGCACGCCAAATTTAGCGGCTTCAATTAATGGTAGGCCGAAACCTTCCCCGTTTGATGCCATCACGACGCCGGTGGCTTGCTGGTAAAGGTTGATTAATTGCTGATCTGTCGTGTCAGGGAACCAGAGCAGTCTATTGTTAAGTTCCGGATGTCGCTCAATCCTGGCCACTAGATCATCGACGTTCCAGCCGCGTTTTCCGACAATGACCAATTTTACGTCGTTGCCTTGACTCCATAAGAGTTCCATGGCGGCAATGGCCTGCTCGTAACCTTTCCGCGGCTCGACGGTCCCGACCATTAGCAGCGTTGGCTGAACGGTCGTTGCGACGCAGTTGTTCGTTGCGGACGCTTCGTTTTGCGTGGCGCCTCCTTCAAAATCGGCACCCAGATGGAACCAACTGATCGGCAAATCGGCTGAGTCCAGTTTGTAGTGAGTCAAGAACCAGTTACGGGTTTCGTCCGCTGCGGAATTTGAAATGCACAGAAGAGCGGTCGCATGAATTGCCAAAGTGGTAAGCCATTGCGCAAAGGCTTTACGCGCCCGTTGCGTAAACCAATCGGGATGCAATGCGGGCAAGAGGTCGTATACGATGAACACGAAACACACACCCTGCTTTTGCCATAGTGCAAGATCTCTTTTTCGTCTTGAGAGAATACGGCTCGCCATGTCCAGTCCAAGGAACAGGTCGCCTCGGTGAACCTTGACTAACGTATCCTCGCTCGACGCATCAATGCCAAATGTCCGTGAGACAAAGTCGTTTGCGTATCTATACGGTGATTTTCGCGTGGCGTAAATGGCCTCGACAGTCCAGCCATGCGGTGGATCTATCAGCAGTTGGCCAAGTATTGCCAATACGACTCGTTGAATTCCGGTGCCGGCATTTTGCTGGGCGATGATAGAAACGTCGACAAGCAGCCGCTGCTCACAGTTTCTCCCAGCCTCTGTAGCTAAACTCAGACGCGAACTTGCAAGACGTTTGCGAGCGGTCGGGGCGAAGGTGCGCGGGAAAAGAGACGTGAGTTGAAGCAGGATTTGATCGAGGGCGGTTAAGCGAGTAGTCATCAATGGTTACCGCGCGACGCGATGCGCTAGATTTGTTCAATTGGTGCTTTGCTGGTAGAACGAATACGCATCGTCAATGTTTTCGAAGCTATGTAGTCTTCCGCCGACAAGGACCGCGGCGGTGTCGCAGTGTTGGCGGATATAGCCTGCGTCGTGGCTGACAATAATGAGTGAGCGGTCTCGGCGCCTTTCAAACAGCTCGTGATGGCACTTCTCGTGGAAGCGGCTGTCACCGACCGCGATAATTTCATCGATCAGGAAACAATCGAATTCAATCGCCATCGATATCGCGAAGGCGAGGCGGGCACGCATGCCGGCAGAGTAGCTCTTAACCGGCTCGCGTAAGTAGTAGCCGAGCTCTGAAAATTCTTGGACGAAAGGTTCCGACGCTCTTGCGTCAGTGCCATATACGCGGCAGATAAAGCGCAGGTTGTCCATGCCCGTCAAGCTGCCCTGGAACGCACCGCCGAATGCCAACGGCCATGAGACACTCATCTTCCGTTGAATCGTTCCAGACGTAGGTAGTTCCGCCCCACTGATCATGCGAATCATTGTCGATTTTCCGGCGCCGTTGCGTCCGAGAATACCGATTTTTTCACCCTTGCGAACGCGAAGGTTGATGTCATCCAGAACAACGCGCTTTCCTTGTCGCGTGTTGTAGGCTTTTGTCAGATTGCGAAGTTCGATCATTCCGGCTCCACGCGTCTTCCGGCTTCGCGCACGAGTGCGAGCCCGACGAAAAGCAGCACAAGGTCGGAAACCACCATGTAGGGAATACTGTAATGAGCCTTGACTATCGATCCGAAGTAGCCAGCTCGGAGCATTTCGACACCATGAACCATCGGGATATAAAGAACGACTTGCTGAAAAGCGGGCGGTAGCCAGTCCACCATGAACACTGCGCCCGACAAGGGGAACAGCAAGTAGGCAATGGTGTGCCATACACGTTCGACCGTCTCGCTGCGCTCGGTTAGTGCTCCGACTGCGAATCCCAATCCCGTGCCCAGTAGCGCGAGATAGATCCAGGCCGAAACGATCAGGGAAATATCCGCAGGGGCCTTCATCATGCCCACTGCAATAAAGAGGCAGCTGAGAATAAAAAATGACATGCTGGCGCCCGCGATCTCGAGCAGCACTCTTGACATAAACAGATCGATCACCCGAACGTTTCGGTGGTAAAGGAGGCTCTGATTCGGGACGATGGCGAGCGCACATCGGCCTACAGCATTGCGCCACAGAAGAACGGACGAATAGCCGGTCACGGCGAACGCCGTGATGGGAACATTTGATCCGTGTGTTGCTTTCGAAGCGGTCCACAATGCGGTGATCCCGAGCGTGAACATCATCGGCTCGAAGAATACCCAAAGAAATCCAACGTTATGGCGCCCATAGCGAGTCAGGATTTCTCGCATCAACAAGGCGCCGATTACGCGCAGCTGGATCTCGAGGGAGCGGAAAAATGGGGTCGTCTGTTGCACCGCTTGCATCCTAGTCGTGATGTTCGCGCACGCCGCTGATCAGCAGACTCAAGACACCCCAAATCATCATTCCCAGCGCGAAAACTTCGAAAATCGATTTCAGGCGTTTCGGTTCGATTGCCACATCGGGCGTATTGGGCTGTACAAGGCGCTCGAGGTACAGTTGCTGCCGTTGAGCTTCCGCGCGTGCGTTTTCCAATCCAGTCATCGCGGACGCGAGTTGCTTCTCTGCAAATTGTGCGTCAAGTTGCAGTCGTGCGTACGCAGCGGCTTTATTCGACAATGAATTTTGTCCGCCCGCCACGCCACCTGAGACTACTTCAATTTGCTTTTCAATCGTGGCGATACTAGTCTTCAGCGCCGGTATCTGCGGATTTTGCGGCGCGATGGACTGTAGCTGGATCAGCTGCGTCTGGGCGGCGTACAGCTGGGTTTGAAGTGTGGTGATCTGCTGCAGTTGCAATGCGGACTGCCTGTCCGGATCGAAGACCGTGTTTGAATTTCTATAGGACGCCAGCGCTGCTGCGGAATCCTTCGCCTTGATTGCAGCCGCGTCAACCTGATTTTGCGCGAATCGAACGGTATCGGTTGTGGCGCGTTCGCTCATGCGATTGACCAGGCTCTCACTCAATTCCAGCAGGTGCTCATTGATCTTTTCAGCGTCGTTTGCCGTGTAGCCACGGACCTGCAGTGTGCCGATAGCTGACGTGGCGTCCACCTCAATTGATACGACATGCCTGTTGTAGTACTTCCAGAGCGCTTCAAAGCTGTCGTCGAAGCTTCGCGAGAAATGGCTGACAAAGTCGCCATGATTGCCGTAGGCATCAGCAATATAGTTGGCTTTATTCAGTTCCTTAAGGGCATCGCGCGACTGGATGTAGGCGACAACGGCGTAAGTGTCGTCTTGCGCGCGCGAGAAGCCGGTTCCTTGCAGTAGTGCGCCTACTACGGTGGACTGCGTTTGCTTTTGCGGGCTTCTCACTACAAAGCGCGATTCCGACACGTAGACATCCGACGCGATCAGACCGAAATACACGACGGCGATTGTGGTCGGCAGGACAACCGTTAACGCAAAGAGGCGATTGACCCCCTTGACGCGTTCAACCAGGCCTTTCTTTTTTCCCGAAGGCGGCAGTGCCGCGATGTTGCTAGATGCATTTTCCAACGTCTTATCCAACTTTGAATAGTTCTTTCAGTTCCCACGCAGCGTATTTGGCGAGCCACAAAGAACAGGCGATGGCACCAACAAATCCTTGTGATTCGGACCGCGCAAACGTTTTACATGGGCCAATACGAATCCTTACGCGATGTTTCTGCCGGTGTTACACGCGCAGGTCAGGCGCGGAGTTTTCTTACATGGTAAATGGCAGCGTACGTCCACCCAGTGGAGCAAGGCCGCCCGATTATATCCAGCCGGCCTGGCTTCCGTCATCCAACTTCGTGTCCTTTGAACAATTTTCCGATTTTTTCTTGTTACGAGTTATTTTTCGTCTCGTGATGTTGTATTCTTCGCTCCTTGCTTGAGACCAGTAGCACAATTCAAACGATACCAAGGTCACCGGGGGCCGAGGGCGCATGTATGCCTATGTGTTCTATCGGTAATGCTCGACCTGCCATTCGACGTACTTACATGCACCGCTCCTTCCTCGCCCTGCAAGGCACGGCTTCTCCATTCTTTAGCCGGCTTGCCACAGCATTGCGCGAACGCGGCCACGCCGTACGTCGGGTTAATTTCTGCGGCGGTGATCTGTCATATGCTTGTAATAGTGATGCATGGAATTTTCGCGGACAGCCAGGCGAATTGTCCGATTGGTATTCCAATAAGGTGAACGCCAGCAGCTTTACCGACGTACTAATGTTCGGTGACTGTCGCGAAATACATCGTCCGGTACACCCTATTGCAAAAACCCACGGCCTGCGCGTCCACGTTTTCGAAGAAGGCTATGTCCGCCCGCATTGGCTGACGTTGGAAAAGCACGGCGTAAACGGCCGCTCGCAATTGTCGCGCGATCCCGCCTGGTATCTCGACCAACGCCGTTTCACGCCGCTGAGCCCCGTCGGTCGTCCCACCGGCTACAACCTATACGAGCGCGCGTTTCACGACATCCGTTATCGCGGCGCCAACACGCTATTCGCGTTGCGCTTTCCTCATTACCGCAGCCATCGTCCGAGAAACGGCTTCTTCGAATACTCGGGACTGGCCGCGCGCGCATTGCGCCAACGCAAACATCATCACGATTCCGACAAAGTCACTCGCGATCTACTCGAAGCCGGTCGCGCGTACTACATCTTTCCGCTGCAACTGAATTCGGATGCGCAGATCGTCGTCCATTCGCCGTTCGACAGCGTGCGCGATGCAATCGCAAAAGTACTGACGTCGTTCGCGCATCACGCGCCGGCCGACAGTTGGCTCGTGATCAAGAACCATCCTCTCGACACCGGCCTGATCGACTACCGCCGTCACGCCGAGCAGCTCGCGCGCGAACTCGGCATCGCCGAGCGCCTACGTTTCATCGACGCCGGCCATCTACCGACGCTGCTCGACAACGCGCGCGGCGCGGTCGTGGTGAACAGCACGGTGGGCCTGTCGGCGCTGCACCACCGTCGCCCATTGATGGCGCTCGGTTCTGCCATCTACAACATGCCCGGCCTGACGTGGCAAGGCTCGCTCGACGATTTTTGGAGTGAAGCCGACCAGCCCGACATGAACCTGTACCAGGCCTTCCTCGACTACGTCGTCCACCACACGCAAATCAACGGCGACTTCTACACGAAGACCGGCATTGCAATGGCGGTGAGGGGGGCGGTGCAACGTCTCGAGGCCGCTGCGCATGCGTAAAGCCGCGCCGCGCCACATCGTGATCACCGGCGCGAGCGCCGGTCTCGGTCGCGCGCTCGCAACCGCTTACGCAGGACCGAGCGTCGTACTGGCCTTGACCGGCCGCGACGCGCAACGTCTCGAAGCCTCGGCACAAGCCTGCCGCGCAAAAGGCGCAAGCGTGCAGACCGCGCTGATAGACGTGCGCGACGCACAAGCCATGCAAAGCTGGCTGCACCGTTTCGACGACGCGCACCCGATCGACCTGCTGATCGCCAATGCCGGCGCGGCCAGCACGCTCGCATCCGCGACCGACTGGGAAGACCTGGCGCGCACGGCCGCGATCATCGACACCAACTTCTACGGCGCGATGCACGCGGTGCTGCCGGTCATCGCCCGCATGCGTGCGCGCAAACACGGCCACGTAACACTGATCAGCTCGCTTGCCGCGCTGCGTGGCATGGCGATTTCGCCGGCCTATTGCGCGAGCAAAGCGGCGATCAAGGCCTACGGCGATTCGGTCCGTCCGATCCTGTCGCGCGATGGAATTCGCATGTCGATCGTTCTGCCGGGCTTCGTGAAAACGGCAATGAGCGACGTGTTCCCCGGCGACAAACCATTCCTCTGGTCCGCCGACAAAGCAGCCCAACACATCCAGCGCAAACTGGCAGCCGGCCGCGCCGAAATCGCGTTCCCGAGCCTGCTCGCATTCGGCATGCGGCTGCTGCCGTTGCTGCCAGCGGTCCTCGCCGACGCGATTCTCGGCGGCCTGTCGTATCTGCCGCGCGAGGAGCATTGAGTGAACGCGACGCTCGCGCTCAGTTTCGCGGCCGCTGCCGGCCTCGCCTTTGTGCCGGAAGCACTCGCGCAGCCGCGCGCGTCGCTGCGTCGCTCGCCGCTTGCGTTCACGTTGCATATCGCGGCCATCGCGTTCCTCTGCGCGTGCGTGTTGCTGATCACGGGGCGAGTGCATTTTTCGGCGTTCGTCGCGATTGCACTGGTCGCGCTGCTGGCGGGCGTCAGCAACGCGAAATACGCGTCGCTGCGTGAGCCGTTCGTCTTCACCGACCTGAGCCTCTTCAGTCAGCTATTCGCGCATCCGCGTCTTTATCTGCCGTTCCTGAGCGTCGGCACGGTCGTTGCGATCGTGCTCGGCATCGTTGTAGTCGTCGCGGCGTTCGTTGCGGACACGCCGCTGGCGCATCGGCCCATCGCGGCGCTTTTGCTCGCCGCCTGCGCATCGATGGCGGCCGCCTACGCATGCGCCGCGCGCTTGCCGTTATCACTGCGTGCCGTCGAAGATCAGCAACGCCACGGCTTTTTCGCGGTTTTCATCGCCTATCTGCTGAACGGCATGCGCCCCGCCACCGCGCGTCAGTTGCGCACCGCGCTCGCCAACGGTCCGTTCGCGACCGGCACGCCAGGCACGACGCCCGATGTAATCCTGATCCAGAGCGAGTCGTTCTTCGACGCGCGGCGTCTGTCCATCTCGATCAATCCGTCGATCCTGCGCAACTTCGATCTCGCGGGCCGTGAGTCGATCCAGCATGGGGAGCTGACGGTGCCCGCGTGGGGCGCGAATACGATGCGCACGGAGTTCGCGGTGCTGACGGGCGTCGATGACGCGCAGCTCGGCTACGCGCGTTTCTATCCGTACGCGTTCGTGCGGCGCGCGTGCGCATCGCTCGCATCGTGGTTCAAGCAGGGCGGTTATCAGACCCTCGCGATTCACCCGTATTACGCGGATTTCTTCGGTCGCGAGCGGGCCTTCAAACATCTGCAGATCGACCGCTTCGTCGACATCAAGGCATTCGCGGACGCACCGCGCGCGGGCCCGTACGTCGCCGATATGGCGGTCGCGGATGCCATCGTCGAAGCGCTGGACGAACCGCGCGATAAACCCGCGTTCATCTTCTCGATGACGATGGAAAACCACGGCCCGCTGCATCTGGAAACGGTTCGACCCGGCGAGGCCGCCGCTTTCCATTCGCTCGGCGACGACGAGCAATGGCGCGACCTGACCGCTTATCTGCGGCATCTGGCGAACGCCGATGCGATGCTCGGCCGGCTGCTCGACGCGCTGCGCGCGCGGCGCCGCGACACGGTGCTGTGTTTTTATGGCGATCACGTGCCGGCGCTTTCGCACGTGTACGCGCAATTTGACCACGAGCCCGCACACAGCAACTACTTTATCTGGCGCAACTATGGTGAAGCGCCAGCTACCCGAGCTGATCTTTACGCCGGGCAACTTGGCGTCGCCCTCCTAGAAGCACTCGCGCCGGCTGGATCGCGCGAGACGCCGACGCGCACGCTGCACCCAACAGAAGAACGATGACCAAACAGATTGCGATTGTGGGGATGGCCTGCCGCTTCCCGGGCCATGTTGAGAACCCCGAAGATTTCTGGGCGTTGCTGCGCGACGAAAAAGACGCGGTCACGCAAGTGCCGGCCGATCGCTTCGGCACGGAGTTTTACCAGCATCCGTCGAAGCGCGAAGCGGGCAAGAGCTATACGTTTTCCGCGGGCGTGCTCGACGATGTGGCGGGTTTCGACGCGTCATTCTTCGGCATTTCGCCGCGCGAAGCGCAGCAGATGGACCCGCAGCAGCGTCTGTTGCTCGAGCTCGCGTGGGAAACCTTCGAGGACGCGGGCGTGCGTCCGCGTGACATGGAAGGCAGCAATTGCGCGGTCTATATCGGTGTCGCGAGCCCGGACTACGGCAATCGTTTCGTCGACGACCTGAACGCGGTGGACCCGTATTCGGCGACCGGCAACACGCTCAGCATCGCGTCGAACCGTCTGTCGTATCTGTTCGATCTGCGCGGGCCGAGCGTGTCGGTCGATACCGCCTGCTCGTCGTCGCTGGTCGCGCTGCACCAGGCGTGTCAGGCGCTGCAGTCGGGCGACGCCGAGGTGGCCATCGCAGGCGGCGTCAATCTGCTGCTGCATCCGTTCGGTTTCGTGACGTTCTCGAAGGCGTCGATGCTGTCGCCGCGCGGGCGCTGTCGCGCGTTCGACGCGACCGGCGACGGCTACGTCCGCTCGGAAGGCGGCGCGCTCGTGATGCTGAAGACGCTGGAGCGCGCGCTCGCCGACGGCGACACGATCCACGCGGTGATCGCCGGCTCGGGCGTGAACTCGGACGGCTACTCGCAGGGCGGCATCAGCGTGCCGGGCGCGGCGACTCAGGCCGCGCTGCTGCGCACGGTGTATCGACGCGCGGGCGTCGATCCGCGCTCGCTCGCTTATGTCGAGGCGCATGGTACCGGTACTGCCGTCGGCGATCCGATCGAGGCGCGCGCGTTGATGAGCGTCGCATCGGCGGGGCGGCCCGTCGATCGTCCGCTGCTGATCGGTTCGGTGAAGACCAACGTCGGCCACCTCGAAACGGCGTCGGGCATGGCCGGCCTGATCAAGGCGATCCTGTGCCTGAAGCATCGCGCGGCGCCGAAAACGCTGCATTTCGAAACGCCGAATCCGGCGATCGATTTCGTCGGCGGCCGGCTGCGGGTCGTCGATCGTCTGACGCCGCTCGAATCGCCCGATGGTGCGCACGCGCCCCTCGTGCTCGGTGTCAACTCGTTCGGTTTCGGCGGCACGAATGCGCACATCGTGCTGCGCGAGGCACCGGCTTCGAGCGTCACCCACGCAACGCAACCCGAACGCGGCGACGCGACAACGCCACTCACGCCGCTCGTACTGTCGACGCGCGCGGCGGCCGCATTGCCCGATCTCGCGGCACGCTATCTGGCGTCGCTCGATCAAGGCGCGTCGTGGAATGTGTTGGCAGCGAATGCCGCGCATCGCCGGCAATGGCTCAAGCATCGCGCGATCGTCGCGGCGTCGACGCTCGCCGAAGCGCGCGCGGCACTCGCCGCGCTGGCCTCGTCGACGCAAGAACACGCGGACATGGCGCTCGTCAAAGGCGAAGCGCCGGCCGACGACGGCCGTCTCGCCCTCGTATTCTCCGGCAACGGCTCGCAGTGGGCCGGGATGGGCAAGCAGTTGCTCGAACAGGAGCCGGTGTTCAGCGCGGCGCTCGAAGAACTCGACGCACTGTGGCGCGCCGACGGCAGCGCTTCGCTTCTCGACATGCTGCGCGAGGGCGTGAGCGCCGAGCGTCTCGCGGCCACCGAGCATTCGCAGCCGTTGCTGTTCGCCATCCAGGTCGGCGTGGTGCGCGTGCTCGAAGCGCGCGGCGTCGCGTATCACGTGTGCGTCGGCCACAGCGTCGGCGAAGTCGCGGCCGCGTGGGCGTCGGGCGCATTGACGCTCGCGCAGGCCGTGCATGTGATCAAGATTCGCAGCCGCGCGCAGGCGAAAACGCGCGGCACCGGCCGCATGGCGGCGGCCGGTCTGGGCGAAGCGGCGATGCGTGCGTTGATCGCGCAACACGATCTGGACGCCACGGTCGAAGTTGCCGGCGTCAACAGTCCGCAGGCGGTCACGCTCGCCGGTCCGCTCGATGCGTTGCAAGCGCTCGAATCGGCCGTCAAGGCGAGCGGCCGCTTCTTCCAGATGCTCGATCTCGACTACGCGTTTCACAGCTGTCAGATGGACCCGATCGAGCCCGACGTACTCGCGGGTCTCGCCGACCTCGCGCCGAACGCAGTCGCACGCGATTTCGTCTCGACGGTGACGGGCGACGAACTCGCGGGCACCGAACTCGACGCGCGCTACTGGTGGCGCAATATCCGCGAGCCGGTGCGCTTTGGCGACGCGATTGCACGCATCGCGCAGAACGGCGTGCGTCTGTTCCTCGAGATCGGCCCGCATTCCATTTTGCGCACCTACGTGACGCAAACGCTCGACGACGCGCGCATCGCGGGCCGCTCGCTGGCGACGCTCAAGCGCAATCACGACAGCGCGGAAACGCTGCATCACGCGCTCTACGCGATGATCGCGAACGGCGCGAACGTCGACGTCGATCGTTTCGCGCCGCGTGCGTTGCTGAGCCGACAGGTGGCGTTGCCGTCGTATCCGTGGCAGCACGAACGCCACTGGCTCGGCCCGACCGCCGAGGCCTACAACCTCGTGTACCGTCGCCGCGAGCATCCGCTGCTCGGCTATCGTCTGCACGAGCATGCGCTCGCGTGGGAAAACCAGCTCGACCCGGCGGGTCTGCCGATGCTGGCGGATCACGTCGTCGATGGCGGCGCGGCGTTTCCGGGCGCCGGCTACGTCGAGATGGCGCTCGCCGCCGCGCGCGTGCATTTCGGCACCGCGAGCTGCGCGGTCGAGAACGTCGAAATCCGTCTGCCGGTCGTGTTCCAGCCGCAGCATTCGAAGCTGTTCCGCTTCACCGTGGACGTGCGGACCGCGAACTTCACGATCGAAACGCGCGAGCGCATGTCGGACGAAGCGTGGTCGCTGAACGTCACCGGCCGTTTGCTCGCGAGCGGCTGCGCGCTCGGCGACGCGGCGGCCAACTTGCCGCTGTTCGAACTGACGAGCCTGCTCGCGCAGCCGGCAATGTCCGGCGACACGCTGTACGCGAACACCGCCGCGATCGGCCTGAACTATGGACCCGCGTTCCGTTGGGTGCGCACGGTGCACGTCGACGCGAACGCCGACATGGCCCTTGCCGAAGTGGACATGCCCGCGGTGCTCGCGCAGTCCGCCGACGCTGTGAACGCGTTCGCATTGCATCCGGCGCTGATGGACAGCGGCTTTCATCCGCTGTTCGCGCTGCTCGCTTCGCCGCGGCATGGCGAGCTCGAGCAGGCCGCCTACGTGCCGGTGCAACTGGGCCGCATCGACTATCTGCGCGGCGAGGCGATCCGCTATGTGCTCGCGCGCATCGAGCGGCGCAGCCCGCATTCGGTCGTCGCATCGTTTGAATTCGCCGACGCGCAGGGCGCGGTCGTCGCGCGTCTGAGCGCGTGCCGCTTCCGTCGCGTCGATCTGCTGAGCCGGCGCCAGCAGGCGCCCGGACGCTATACGTATATCGTCGAAGCGAAGCCGCTTGCCGCCGACGTGAACGCCCATGCGTTGCCCACGGCCGCCGCATTGCTCGCCGATGCGACGAGCGTGCTCGCCGCGCGGGAAGACGAAGCGCGCCGGCACACGCATCTGACCGAGATGCTGCCGCTGCTCGACGTGCTCGCGGGCGCCTACGCGTTGCAGGCGCTCGACGCGCTGGACGTGTTCGCACAGCCGGCGCTGCCCGATTGCGCGCATCCGGTGTTGCTCGCGCGACTCGTGCAGATCGTCATCGAAGATGGACTTGCGCGTCGCGACGGCGCGCGTCTCGTGCGCGACGACGACGCCTGCGCGAACCTGCCCGCCATCGACGAGCTGTGGCGCGAGCTGCTCGCGCAATCGCCCGCGCACGTGGCCGAGTTGACGCTGCTCGCGCATTGCGGCGCGGCGCTGCCTGCCGTACTACGCGGCGAAGTGAGCGGCGCGCAGATCTTGCCGCCGTCGCGCAGCAGTCTCGTCGAGCATTTCTTCGAAGCGTCGCCGACGTGGACGCATGCGAACGCGCTGACCGCCGCGTGTCTGCATCGCGCGATCGAAAGCTGGAGTGAGCCGCGCCGTCTGCGCGTGCTCGAACTCGATTCGCCGCTCACCGACGTACTGCAGCCGCTCGCGATTCATGTGCCGGTCGCGCGCTGCGATTACACGATCGCGGGTACGCGCGAGCAGTTGAGCGGCTTCGACACGACTGAGCATCCGTCGCTCCGTGTCGCGACCGTCGAGTTCGACGATGCGCCGCGTCTCGTCGGCGTCGACGCGAGCGAGCGCTACGACGTCGTGGTCGCGAGTCACGTGCTCGCCGCGCAAAGCGAGCCGCGCGCGTTGCTCGTCGCGTTGCGCGGCTGGCTCGCGCCGGGCGCGCTGGTCGTGATCGCGGAGCCGCGCAATAGCCGTTTCGCGGACCTCGTGTTTGATCTCGATGCGGACGCCGCTCACGCCAACGCGCGCCGCGCGGCGTGGCTGTCGCCGCAGGCGCTGACGCAACTGCTCGAGCAGGCCGGCTTCGAACAGGTCGCGCGCCATGCGGAGCAAGGGCTCGATCTCGAAGGCGCGCCGACATTGCTGGTGGCGCGCGCGCCGCTCGCGGTGGCCGCGAACGATGCGGCGGGCGCGACTATGGCGAATACATCGCCCGCGCATTGGTCGCTGCTGTACGCCACGTCCGGCGCGATCGACCCGATCGACGCTAAGCTCGCCACGGCACTGCAAGCCGCCGGTCAGACGACGTCGAGCACGACAGTCCAGGCATTGCGCGACGATATGAGCAAGCTGGCTGCGCCGGCCGGAGGTGGGCAGCACATCGCCCATCACATTGTCTTTATCGCGCCCGACCAGCCCTTGTCCGCCGACGCGGACGGCGCCGAAGTGATGCGCACGCAGCAGCAGACGACGCTCGCGCTCGCGCAGCTCGTGCGCGATCTGGCGACCGCGTCGAACGAAACGCTGCCGCAACTGTGGATCGTCACACGCGGCGGCGCGCCGGTGTCGACGCCGTTCGTGGATGCGCAGTCGCTGCGTCCGGAGCAGGGCGCACTGTGGGGGCTGGTCCGCGTGCTGGCCAACGAGCATCCCGAACTGTCGTGCCGTCTGATCGATGTGTGCGCGACGCAACCCGACGCGGGCGCGCTGCTCGCGTGTGAACTGCTGGCATCCGACGGCGAGGAAGAAGTGCTGCTGACGCCGCACGGCCGCTACGTGACCCGCATGCTGCCCACGCCGAACGCGGCGCTGCGCGACATCGTCGCCGAGCCGCTGCGTGCGCGCAATGAAGCGGCGGTGCTCGGTTTCGCGTCGCCGGGTTCGTTGCGCAACCTCGAATGGTTCCCGTTGCCGCATCGCGAGCTCGCGGCCGATGAGGTCGAGATCGAGCCGGTCGCGACCGGCCTGAATTTCCGCGACGTGATGTACGCGATGGGCCTGCTGTCCGACGAAGCCGTCGAAAACGGCTTCGCGGGCGCGACGGTCGGCATGGAGCTGTCCGGGCGCGTCGTACGCGTCGGCCGCGACGTGCAGCGTTTCGCGCCGGGCGATGCGGTGCTCGGCTTCGCGCCGGCGTCGTTCGCGAGCCACGTGCGCACCAAAGCGGAAGCGATTGCGCACAAACCCGCGCGTCTGACGTTCGAAGAAGCGGCGACGGTGCCGACCACGTTCTTCACCGCGTACTACGCGCTGTGCGAGCTCGCGCGTCTGCGCCGCGGCGAACGGGTGCTCGTGCACGGCGCGGCGGGCGGCGTGGGGATCGCGGCGATCCAGCTCGCGCGGCATCTCGGCGCGGAAGTGTTCGCGACCGCGGGCAGCCGCGAGAAGCGCGAATTCGTGCGTCTGCTCGGCGCGGATCATGTGTTCGATTCGCGCAGCCTCGCGTTCGCCGATGAAATCCGCGAGCGCACGCAAGGCGCGGGCGTCGACATCGTACTCAATTCGCTGGCCGGCGAAGCGATGGTGCGCAGCATCGACACGCTGCGTCCGTTCGGTCGTTTCCTCGAACTCGGCAAGCGCGATTTCTATGAAAACAGCCGCATCGGCTTGCGGCCGTTCCGTAACAACATCAGCTATTTCGGCATCGATGCGGATCAGTTGATGAGCGCGTTGCCGGGGCTGACCGCGCGTTTGTTCGAAGACGTGATGCGGCTGTTCGCGGACGGCGTGCTGCATCCGCTGCCGTATCGCGCGTTCCCGGCCGAGCGCGTCGAGGAAGCGTTCCGCCATATGCAGCAGGCGCGGCAGATCGGCAAGATTCTCGTCACGTATCCGGCGGGCACGCCGAGTCCGGCGCGTTCGGCGCAGGCCGGCGCCTCGCTGCAACTCGATCCGGCGGGCGCGTATCTGATCGTCGGCGGCACGGGTGGGCTTGGCTTTGCGAGCGCGCGCTGGATGATGTCACGTGGCGCGCGTCATCTGCTGCTCGCGAGCCGTTCGGGCACACTCGCGCCCGAACTGGCCGAAGAGGTCACGCGCTGGCGCGCGAGCAACGGCACGCAAGTGCGCACGGTCGCCTGCGACGTGACCGACGCGGCCGCGCTCGAATCGTTGCTCGCGGATCTCGCGCGGCGCGGCACGCCGTTGAAGGGCGTGTTGCATTCGGCGATGGTGATCGACGACGGTCTGGTGCGCAATCTCGACGACGAGCGCTTTGCCGCCGTGCTCGCGCCGAAGGTGGCGGGCGCATGGAATCTGCATCGCGCGACACGCGAGCTGCCGCTCGATTTCTTCGTGGTCTATTCGTCGGCGACGACCTTCCTCGGCAATCCTGGGCAATCGAGCTACGTCGCGGCGAACAGCTTCCTCGAAGCGCTGATCGCACAGCGGCGCGCGGCCGGTTTGCCGGGCACCTGCATGGCATGGGGCCCGCTCGACGACGTCGGCTTCCTCGCGCGCAACGCGGACACACGCGAAGCGCTGCAGGCGCGCATCGGCGGCGTGTCGATCAGCTCGGCCGAAGCGATGGCCGCGCTCGAACGCGCGCTGGTCGCGATGCATGCCGGCGAAGCAGTGGTGCGGCTCGATTGGCATGCGCTCGCGCTCGGCATGCCGGCGGCGCGCGCGCATCGCTACACCGAGCTGCAAGCGCGCGGCAGTCACGAACCGGCGCGTCAGGGCAGCGTGCAGATGCGCGAGCAGATCGCGGCGATGCCGTTCGACGACGCGCGGCGATGGGTCGAGGAGACGTTGCAGGCGCAGATCGCGCGCATCCTGCACATGTCGCCGGAGAAGATCGAAACCGGCCGCTCGATTCTCGACATGGGCATGGATTCGCTGATGGGCATGGAGCTCGGCATGGCCGTCGAAGAACGCTTCGAGGTCAAGCTGTCGATCATGACGATGGCCGAAGGCGCGACCGTGCATTCGCTTGCGCAAAGAATCGTCGAGTCGATCCAGACGCAGGATGAGGCGGCCGAGCCGAACGGCGCCGCCGCGCAGATGGCGGCGCAAGTCGCGGCGGTCGCCGCGCAGCATGCGCTCGATGTCGGTGCCAACGCGCTGGCCGACGTGGCCGATGCGCTGTCCGCTCAGTCGAGCGCGACGGAGCTGGTCTGATGCGCGCGCCCGCGGGCTGGAGTCATCGCGAGGGGACGCTCGCGCGCGAGCTGACCGTGAGCGGCCACGGCCTGCACACGGGTCGGCGCGTGAACGTGCGGATCCTGCCGGGTACCGCCAGCGGTCCGCGCGGCATCGTGTTCCGGCGCATCCAAGATGGCGGCGTGCTGGCCGAATTCGCGGTGAATCCCGCGCTGCGGCGCGCTCAGCCGCTGTGCACGATGCTCGAAGCGGCCGATGGCGTGCGCGTGCGCACCGTCGAGCACCTGCTGGCTTCGCTGCTGGCGTGCGAAATCGATCGCGCGACGGTCGAGCTCGACGCCGAGGAAGTGCCGATTCTCGACGGCAGCGCGCAACCCTGGCTCGACGAGATTCACGCGTGCGGACGCATCGAGCTGCCGGGTGCGAAGCGTTTCATTCGCGTGCTGCGGCCCGTGCGGATCGCCGACGGCGCCGGCACGCGCGACGAACGCAGCATGTCGATCGAACCGGCCGCCGCATACGAAATGAGCGTGCGCAACGATCTGAAAGGCTTCGGCGCATTGCGCTGGGACGGCGCGCTGACGCCCGCGAGCTTTGCGGGCGAGATCGCGCCGTCGCGCTCGTATGGGCGCCTCAAGTGGGCGATCCCGGCGATCGCGGCCGGCTACCTGCGCGGCATGCCGATTCTGCGCGGCGCGCGGCTGTCGTGCACGGCGGCGATCGTCGGCAATCGGGTGCTCGGCGGGATGCGCGTGCCTGACGAGTTCGTGCGCCACCGCGTGCTCGACCTGGTCGGCGACATGGCGATGGCCGGCGCGCCATTGCTGGGCCGCGTGAGCGCGTTGCGGCCGAGTCACGAAATGAACTACCGGCTCGTCGCCGCGCTGCTCGCGGATCGCGACGCGTGGGAATGGGCCGAATTCGCGGGCTGAACGTACAGGATTAGCGAAACACTATGGGATTGGGTGATCACCTTCGTCAGCAACTCGCCGCGAAGGCGTTGATGAGGCAGCTCGAACGCGTGTCCGACGACGCGCGCGAACCAGGCGCGCCGCTCGCGGCGAGCGGCACTCGCGCGGCGCAGGACGCCGCGCGCGCCGAGCTGTGCAGCTTCGAAAGCATGCCGGGTTATCAGCAGGTCGAGATTCTGCGGCAGATGGGCGACAAGCTGCAGGTGCAGTCGCCGTTCTTTCGCGTGCATGAAGGCGTGGCCGGCGCGACCACGCGCATCGGCGGCGTCGAGTATCTGAACTACGCGAACTACAACTATCTCGGTCTCGCCGGCGATCCGCACGTGTGCGCGCGAGCGAAACAGGCGATCGACCGCTATGGCACGTCGGCGTCGGCCAGCCGCATGGTGGCGGGCGAGCGGCCCGTGCAGCGCGAACTCGAAACGGCGCTCGCGTCGTTCTACGAGGCCGACGATTGCGTGGTGTTCGTCAGCGGCCACGCGACCAACGTGACCGTGATCGGCTCGCTGTTCGGTCCCGGCGACCTGATCGTGCACGACTCGCTCGCGCATAACAGCATCGTGCAGGGCGCGCAATTGAGCGGCGCCAAACGGCTGAGCTTTCCGCACAACGATTGGCAGGCGCTCGACGCGTTGCTCGCGCGCGTGCGGCACGATTACCGGCGCGTGCTGATTGCGATCGAAGGTCTGTACAGCATGGACGGCGACATTCCCGATCTCGCGCAATTCGTCGACATCAAGCGCCGCCATGCGGCGTTCCTGATGGTCGACGAAGCGCATTCGCTCGGCGTGCTCGGGGAGGCCGGCAAGGGCGTGCGCGAGCAGTGCAGCGTGGCGAGCGGCGATGTCGATATCTGGATGGGCACGCTCAGCAAAACGCTGGCCGGTTGTGGCGGGTTTATCGCCGGCACGCAGGCGTTGATCGACATCCTGCGGCATCTCGCGCCGGGCTTCCTGTATAGCGTGGGACTCGCGCCCGCGTTGGCGGCCGCGTCGCTCGCGGCGCTCGAGCGTCTGATCGCCGAGCCCGAGCGGGTCGCGCGCTTGCGTGCACGCGGGCGGCAGTTCGTCGACGAAGCGCGCGCCGCCGGTCTCGATACCGGCAAGAGCGCGGGGTATGCAGTCGTGCCGATCATTACCGGCAGCACGCTGAAGGCCGCGCAGTGGGCGAACGCAATGTTTGCCGAAGGCATCAACGTGCAGCCGATCTTCTATCCGGCCGTCGAGGAAAAGGCGGCGCGCTTGCGCTTTTTCATCTGCTCGACGCACGAACCCGAGCAGATCAGCCGCACGATCGTCGCGCTCAAGCGCGTAGCTCGTTAGCCGCACCGCAACGAATCGAACAGGGGGCAGCCTGTCATGTATGCCGTAGATGCCGCACGCGCGGATTGGCCAGATAGCGAACAAGAACCGGTCGCGTTGCGCTTTCGCGCCGCGCGCGCCGGCGACGCCGAAGCGTGCGCGCCGCTGATGTTCGCATCGGGCGTGCGCGAATTTGGTTTCTTTCTCGGCGAGCCGGCCGATGCGTGCATCGAGTTTCTGTCGTTTGCGTTTGCATCGAAGCTCGGACGCTTTTCGTATCGACGCCACCGAGTGGCCGTGACCGTGGACGACCAACCGGTCGCGGTGCTCGCGCTGCATGACGGACGGCAGACATGGTTCGACGATCCGCACGTCGCGCTCATGCTGATGTTGTTCTTCGGCCTGCGCCGCACGGTTCGCATGCTGTTGCGCGGCCTCGTGCTCGAAAGCGAATTGCCGGCGCCGAAGTCGTCGCAGACACTGATCGCCCACTGCGCGACGCATGAGCGTCTACGCGGCACGGGCGTTTTCAGCGCGCTGTTTACGGATGCTATGCGCGCGCGGGCGTTGATGAATTCGCAGGCTCGCGCGGCGCATGGCGGACACGATCGACAACAGCTGGTGCTAGACGTGCTGGTGAGCAACCAGCGCGCACACGCGCTGTACCGGCGTCTCGGCTTCGTCGAATTGCCGCGCCGGGCGCCGCTTTCGGCGCGCTTGCCGCGTGAGCTGGAGTCGGTGCGGATGGAGTGGGCAGGCAAGAAATAAGTGACGCGGAAAAAAACACGGCCGCGCCGCGTACGGGGCAAGCGCGATGCAGTCGATTGATAAGACACACCCACGAGGACCTGAACTATGCATATCCATCCCGTCATTCTTTGCGGCGGCAGCGGCACACGACTGTGGCCTATGTCGCGCGGCGGTTACCCGAAGCAGTACCTGGCGCTGACCGGCGAACACACGCTGGTCCAGCAAACCGCGTTGCGCCTGCGCGGCATCGGTGATGTCACCGCGCCGATCGTCGTCACGAACAACGAGCAGCGTTTTCTTGTCGCCGAGCAGTTGCGCCAGGTCGACGTAGGTTCGTCGCGCATCGTGCTGGAACCGGCGAGCCGCAATACCGCGCCGGCCATCGCGGTGGCCGCGCTGCTCGCATTGCGCGACGCGCCCGACGCGTTGCTGCTGGTGCTGCCGTCCGATCACGTGATCGCCGGCCAGGCCGCGTTCGTGAAGGCGGTCGAAGCGGCAGCGCAGATCGCGAAGGACGGGCGTCTGGTCACGTTCGGCATCGCACCGACCGAGCCGCATACCGGCTACGGTTACATCCGCGCGGGCGCGGCGCTGATCGACGGCACGCAGAGTTTCGCGGTCGATTCGTTCGTCGAGAAGCCCGATGCCGCAACGGCTCAGCGCTTCATCGATGAAGGCCGTTACTACTGGAATAGCGGCATGTTCATGCTGAACGCGTCGACGTATATGGACGAGCTGCGCCGCTACGAGCCGGAGATCGCGCGTCAGGCCGAGCTGTCGCTGCAGAGCGCGCAGCAGGATCATGATTTCGTGCGACTCGATGCCGAGGCGTTCGCGGCCAGCCCGAACATTTCCGTCGACCACGCGGTGATGGAGAAGACCCAATGCGCGGCCGTCGTCGCGGTCGCCGATCTCGGCTGGAACGACATCGGTTCGTGGACCGCGCTCGCCGACATCGCCGAGCGCGATGCGCAGAACAACGCGCTGATCGGCGACGTGCTGACCGATGCGGTCAGCAACTCGTATATTCGCGCCGAGCATCGGCTCGTGGCGGCGATCGGGCTCGAGAACGTCGTGATCGTCGAGACCGCGGACGCGGTGCTGGTCGCGCATCGGGACCAGGCGCAAGACGTCAAGAAGATCGTAGCGCAGCTCAATGCGATGGGGCGTCACGAGTCGGTCACGCATCGCCGCGTGGTGCGGCCGTGGGGTTCGTATGAAGGCATCGATAGCGGCGAGCGCTTTCAGGTGAAGCGGATCGTCGTCAATCCGGGCGCGCAGCTGAGTCTGCAGATGCATCACCATCGCGCCGAGCACTGGATCGTCGTGAAGGGCACCGCGCTGGTGACGAACGGCGACAAGGAAATCATGCTGACCGAAAACCAGTCGACCTATATTCCGCTCGGCGTCACCCACCGGCTGCTGAACCCCGGCAAGATTCCGCTCGAGTTGATCGAGGTGCAGTCGGGCGCGTATCTCGGCGAGGACGATATCGTGCGGTTCGAGGATACGTACGGGCGTGTCGCGAAGGTTTAACGCTCTCGACGTTTAGTGTTGGTGCTGTGATAGAAGGCCACCGGTTGAAAGACCGGTGGCTTTTTTTATGCGCGCTGAGCGGATGCGGGGAGCGACTCAATGCATGCGAGGGATCAGCATCGGGTAGATGATGGGCGGGAAATCAACGTGTATGGACCTATAAGCACAGTGATCTCGCAGGGGAACAGGCCGTGAGGTGTGCCTTTATCCTAATTCGTCCGGCATGAGCCGAAATATGCAATAGAAATGAAAAACCTGGAAGCATTGTTAATATCTGTCAAAAATGTTTTATCTCAATTTAAAGTCATTGACCGTGTCGCGTTTTAGATGGTTAATTCGTCGGCTGTGTGTTCTGGAAAAAACAGCAGAGGTCAGATGGGACAACAGAAACGGGATGATGCAGTGGGCAAGGAAGAATGCTTGCGTCGCGGTTCAGCTATTCAGTCTACTCGAACTTCCCGCCAATGCCGTCCCGCAATGGCGGAGAACGTCGAAATCGGTGAATTCTTTCTGCGGAATAGGTTTTGGTTGTATTCGATCTGAACCATGACGCGGAGGGTCACTGCCGCTGCTCTTTGCGTGCTCATTGGTCTGACGGCCTGAGAGCGCGAATTAACCTATGGGAGGATCCAATGTACGAAAGGATGCGCTCCGCAGAGGCGATCATCGCAGAAATGAAGGCTCACTTTGCGGATATGTTCGAGGGATCAGATGACTGGGAATGTCTTGATTGTCGTATTACATTCAAGATATACAAAGAGTGGCCTGATATGCCTCAGGCAATGACGATGAACCCGAAATCCGGGGAGTGGATTCGGATTGATGCGATCAAGACTCTCCCATCCGGTTACGACATGAGGCAGGCTTTAGGGGAAGGCGAGGGATGCCTCTGTCGCAATCGACCTGCGGGCCCGTTCGATGAACGGTTCCTCGTAAAGGATGAAGAAGGCAGTCCAGTCACGAATGTGCGCTACCGCATTTTCGCCAACGGTAAACAGATTATTGCCGGTGTGACAGATTCAGACGGATGGACAGAGCGGGTTGTCACGCCGGGACTGAAATTCGTAGAACTGAAAGTGGAGAGTTAAGACATGGACATCAATCAGTATGGATTCAGAGTCCCCACCGAAGATGAAGATGGCGAGTGGGTGCTTGTTCATCAAGGTGCCGTGACTAACACGAACCTAGGATCATTTGTAGAGGTAGTAATTAACGCCAAGCCAATCTGCCCGAACATGACCAATCAGGAGTTTAGAAAGGAAGTCATGCGGGCCCGCGACATCGGCATCGAGTTAATCAAAAGACGCATTGAGGGCTTGGCGCGCTGGGACGACAAAGAGCAGGACCGCGTAACAACTTTTTTGCACGTGCGAACGAGGATATAAGAAAAGTACTTAGCGATGGGCTGCCGCGATTGCTCGCAGCAATGCAACAACTGGTCCCTGAAAAGATCGTACGATTTGATAGTAAAACGAGCAGGAAGCTGTCATGCGTAGTCAACCCGGATTCAGGTGTCAATCACGCAGCAGTCTGTAAACCCGATTCGGAAAAGCGGGTCATCGCCCTCTACTCGAGGTATTGCGAGAGTCCATTTGGCTTACTGCATGGCACGTGCAAGATAAAGACGGTAATCCATGAATGTACCCACTTCACGGACACGTTCAATTCGCAAGACTGGGCTTATGCCGACAAGGAAACAAGCCTGCGGATATTCGCGGAGAATCATCCGGAAAAAGCGATTGAGAACGCAGACAACATAACTGGATATATAGCGAATTTCGACAAAGTAATACTATGATCAACAGGAAAAAGACCGCTCGGTACCACGTACTGGTCGCTGCGCTCGCCTTGTCCGCTGGTCTTTGTGAACCGGTTCGCGCAGATGGCTCGTTGGATACTGTGGAAAAGCGGCCATCCAGCACGGGATGCCGCTTTTTGTACAACGTGGAGCTTGAGCTGCCGTTCAACACTACCGCGCTTTCCGAGGGAAATCGGCGCTTGATTTCAGACGCGGTCGGCAAGGCGAAAAAATGGCCCGATGTGCAGATTCAGGCCATCGTAATCGCCGGCGCGTATATTGGCGAGCGCGATCTGGACATATTACAGGACCGTCGCGGCGAGGTAGTGAAAGCGTATCTGAGGAAACTTGGAATTTTGGGTAAAAATATCTATGTCGAACCTAAGACAATGACGGATGTCCATGTGGTGAGGCGGTCGGACGGCGAACTTGCTGTTCGGCAAATCGAAATCGAGTTAACTCCGTTATGCAAAGGGGGAGACTGCCGGTGGATGTGCGACGATCCGCGGCTATGGCCAGATCCGGGGCCTTCTAACCTGAAATAGCATAAGGACAATTCGGAAATGGTGGTGCGCGGTTAGACTTTTTGTGGGCAATGCACCTGCGGTCTGTAAACCTGATTCAACAACGCGCATCATTGCGATATGACACGGTCGCAGCTATGGCATGGCTGCCAAGTTTTGACGCTTATTCATGGACGCACGCATTTCACAGAGGCATTCGATTCAATCGATGATATGTACGGCGTCAGCATTGGTCTTTCGTACTGGGCGCAGGACCATCCTGAAGGCGTAAGGAATGCGGATAGCCTGGCGTGTTACGTCGAAATGAACGACTGAGGATAGTTTCATGGAAAGGAAACGTTTCTTGCGGCGGGGAACGCGCTCCCTTGTGGCGCTTTGCTTTGCTGTGAGCGCGGGTAATGCAATTGCTTGCACCGTTTCGGAGGATATGACAAGCAGCTTGCTACTCAATTCAACGGAAATTCCGAATTCTGAACGCATCAAGATTGCGGATATGATGCTCGCTGCGAAGCAATGGCTGAACGTCGAAATCAGAGGCATTGTCTATGCCGGCGGATATATAAAAGAGCGGAGCCCAAAGGAAATAGCAGCGGAGCGCGCCGCGAACCTCAAAAGCTATCTGGTTCAACTTGGCGTAAAGGAAAAAAATGTTTGGGTCGATACGAGAATCATCAAGGAACCAGACGTTGATGATAAAGAAAATGCGGCGCTCGATCAGATATCAGTAACCCTTGTTCCGATATGCGACGGCGGCTGCGCACGACTTTGCGACGATCCGCGCGTAACGCCGACGAGTAAGGCTATCAAGTAGGTCATCCAGCCCGAAGGTGGAGAAGAATTAGTACAGCGCAAGATCGCCTTCGCACCCAGCCCCCACCACAAGCGCACAATACCCCAACGCCCACCCCGAACCGCCACGCCAAGGAGCCCCCATGACCCAGCCCAAGCCCATCGAATACCCCGACGCGCCGCCCGAAGTCAAAGCCGTCTATGACGACATCAAAGCCACCCGCCAGGTCGACGACGTGAACAACTTCTGGAAGTACATCGCGCAGCATCCGCCGACGCTCGCGCGCACATGGGACAGCCTGAAGGAAGTGATGGCGCCCGGTGCGCTCGATCCGCTCGTCAAGGAGCTGCTCTATGTCGCGGTCAGCGTGACGAACAACTGCGGCTATTGCGTCGCGAGCCACACGGCCGCGGCGCGTCGCGCCGGCATGACCGACGAGATGTTCGGCGAGCTGCAGGCAATCGTCGGGATGGCCAATGAAACGAACCGGCTCGCGATCGGCTATCGCGTGCCGATCGATCCGGCCTTCGAGTAAGTGCACGAAACGCGCGATGCGGCCCGGTCGTACCGACTCGGGCCGCATGCAAGCTTGCGCCGTCGTACGCAACGGCGCGAGGCCCGGGCTCACAACGGCACGATCTTGCCCGGCCCCGGATGGCAGACCGGGGTGTAGACCGGGCCACAGCCGTTATGTACCGGTTCCCAGGGGTTGTAGTGGGGCGGGTTGTAGTGCGGCGGCTTTTCGCCGAAACACGACGGCGGATATTCGCGCGTGAAGCACGAGTGGCCGCCGCGCACGGACTGTGAAGCGGCGTGGTCGAGTTCGTCGCAGCGCGACAGATCGGCAAGGGTCAGGATGGTCATGATGAATCTCCGGCAACGTTGGATGGGCATCGAGCGCGCAAATGCTTTGCGCTCGGCTGTACCGGTTGCACGCACCATGCCATACGGCGCGATTGACCGTCTGTACTGGCTCCAGCGCTGATCGACTGCATCTGCGCAGCCGAAAACTGATCGGCGTCGGCCAACTTGCGTCAGGCCGATGTCGTTCAACCGACAACACGTCGGCCGATCAGCGCCTGACCCATCCCGCGAGCAATGCCGGTAGCTCGGCCATTTCCCTGAACACGTGCACCGCCCCCGCGCCATGCAACGCGGTCGCGCTGCTGTGACCTAGGTGCGTCGGGCAATAGCCGAACACGGTCGCGCCGGCCGCGACGCCCGCGGTCGCGCCCGTCACCGTATCCTCGATGACCGCGCAACGGGCCGGGTCGACGCCGAGTCCCGCGGCGGCAGCGAGATAGACATCGGGAAACGGCTTGCTGCGCGGCATTTCGTGGCCGCTAAAAATGCGTCCGTCGAAGCAGTCGAGAATGCCAGCCTTCACCAGTTGCAATTCGATCTTCACGCGATCCGCGCCCGATGCCACCGCAATGCGTCCGTTCAAAGTCTGCCGCAGCGCGCGCACCGCGGCGGGCGCCCCGTCGATGGCGCGCAACGCGTGGTCGAGCGCCACGTTGCGACGCGCGCGGAACTGCGTCAGCCACTCGGCGGTGATCGCAAAACCGGTGCGCGCCTCGATCAACGCGGCTTCGTCCTTGACCATCTTGCCGACGAAAATGCGCATCGTCTCTTCGACGCTCAGATGCCAGCCGAGCTCGCCGAGCATCTCGGTGAGCACGCGGTTCGTGATGGGTTCGGAATCGACAAGCACGCCGTCGCAGTCGAAGAGCACGGCGTCGAAAGGAAAATCGGGCATCGGGAAGGACACAGAAGGTTCGCGAAGCGGATGAGCATACCTCATCGGTCCGCACCGTCGACGAGCGCACAAGAAGTCTCCCGCTGATTTTTTCTGCGATACAGCGACGGATTTTTCTCGCTACAGCGTTCAAGTAGAAACGGCCCAAGTTTCGGGCGCCGTGTTTTTCGGCTTTGAAGGGAGAAACCGACATGAACACCAACCGCATGATTCGTCTGCTGGGTTCGACGCTCGCTGTCGCGCTGTGCTGCGCGGCCACGCTAACGTCCGCGCCGGCATCCGCCCAAGTGATGATCGCGCCGATGGTGCCACCGCCGCCGCCGCGCGTCGAAGTCGTGCCCGCGCCGCGGGCCGGCTATGTGTGGGATCAGGGCCGCTGGCGCTGGCAGCATGGCCAATACGTGTGGGCGCCCGGCCACTGGCAGCCGGTGCGCGCCGGCTATCGCTGGGTGCCCGGGCATTGGGCGCAACGCGGGCCGCACTGGCGCTGGATCGAAGGACATTGGGCTTGAACGGGATTGGCGATGAAAACACTCGTGATGATTCTGCTGGTGGCCTCGCTCGCCGGCTGTGTGGTCTATCCGGCACGTCCGGCCTATTACCGGCCGGCGGTCGTCGTATATTGACCGCGTACCTGATACCAGGCGGCTTAGCGGCTTAGCGGCACGAAACCATAACGATACGACGACAGCTTAAGGAGCGGCGGCAAGTGAACGACGTTGATCCCGCGATGCGGTCCGCACGCGAAAGCGCGCGCGCGATGCCGCGACGGAACCGCGCGCCTTGAGCGACGTGCCGCCCGATCCGGATGCCGAGCTGATCGCGCGCGTGGGCCGCGAGGAGCCCGGCGCGGTCCGCTCGCTGGTCGCGCGCAAGCTGCCGCGGCTGCTCGCGCTCGCTACCCGCATGCTCGGCGATCGCATGGAAGCGGAGGACGTCGCGCAGGAGGTGTTCGTGCGAATCTGGAAGCAGGCGGTGCGCTGGCGTGAAGGCGAAGCGAAGTTCGACACATGGATGCATCGGGTCGCGCTCAATCTTTGCTATGACCGTCTGCGCGGCCAGCGCGAAGACCCGCGCGACGAACTGCCCGACTCGGCCGATCCCGCCGCGTCACCCGACGCGCAGCTCGAAGCACGCGCCGACCACGCGCGCGTGCGTGCAGCGCTCGCCGCGTTGCCGGCGCGACAGCGCGAAGCGCTCGTGCTGACCTATTACCAGGAAATGTCGAACGTCGACGCTGCCGCCTTGATGGGCGTCAGCGTCGACGCGCTGGAAAGTCTGCTGACCCGCGCGCGCCGCGGTCTGCGCGCTCGACTGGCCGACAGCGGCCTTAGTAAGGACAAGTCATGACGCCCGAAAGATTCCATCAGATCGTTGCAGCCTACGGCGCCGACGCGCGCCGCTGGCCCGAGCGCGAACGCGAAGCCGCGCAGGCGTGGGCGCGCGCGCATCGCGTAGAAGCCGACGCGGCGTTGAGCGACGCGGCCGGCCTCGACGCTTGGCTCGCCGCCGACCGGCTCGAGCCGCCGAGCCTCGAACTGCAGCGCCGCATCATCGATGGCGCGCCGTCGCGGCGGCCGACCGCGCGCTGGCGCCTGTGGTGGTCGGGCGCGGCGGTAGCCGGCGTCGGGCTGCTCGGCGGCGTGGCCGGCGCGTTCGCGGTGTCGTTTTTCGTGCTGACCGAAAACGCGCCGGTCGTGCATGAAGCCTCGTATCTGACTTCGAGCTTCGGCGGCACCCCCGCCGATTGGAGCGGCGAATGAACGGGCGCTCGTGGAAATTTGCGCTGCTGGGCTCCGCGGTGCTCAACGTATTCCTGCTCGGTGCGATCGCCGGTGGCGCGTATCAGTGGTTTGCGGCGCACGGTGCGAATCAGGGGGCGGCGGTGCAGGACCCGCGCGCGCTGCGGTTCGCCGCCGAGCCGCTGTCGGCGCAGCGGCGGCAAGCGTTTGTCGACGGCCTCAGGAACGCGCGTCGCGACGCTCGGCAGTATGCGCGCGAGGGGCGCGAAGGGCGGCGCGAGGTGCTGCGTCTGCTGGCCGCGCCGCAATTCGACCGCGCGGCGCTCGATGCTGCGCTCGCGCGCACCCGTGCGGCCGATAGCAGCCTGCGCGCGAGGGTCGAAGCGAGCGTCGCCGATTTCGCGGCGACGCTGACCCCCGAGGAGCGCGTCGAATTCGCCGAGAGTCTGAAGCTGCGCGGGCAATGGCGCGAAGCGCAGTCCGGGCCGAACGCGAAGAAGCCGGCCAACGCCGAGCAAAGCGCTTCGGCGAATGCGGCATCGGGCAAATAAAAAACGCGCGCGACAGCGACGGATTTCGGCGTGCCGGCCGTTTAACGGATAGGCAGGCGACTTAGCCGCCGACGAGGATCGTATGGCCAACTCACCGAACCTGAATGCCGCGGCGATCGCACTGAACCGCTTCGGCCTCGGCGCGCGCGCCGACGACACGCCGCCCGCCGATCCGAAAGGTTGGCTGCTCGCGCAGTTCGAGCAGTATCAGCCGCGGCCGGCCGCGTGGGCGAACCAGCCCGATTCGATCGCGTTGTCGACGCAGCTCTTGCAGCAGCGCATGCGGATCGAGCAACAGGCGAAACAGCAGGCGGGCGAGGAGAGCAACTCGAGCCCGAATGCGACCAACGGTGCAACCAGCATCGCCGGCAACGCCGCGGCGGCCAGCCAGACCGACGCGCAAGCTGCGAGGCAATCAGAACGAAAAGCGCTGCGCGTCGAAATACGCGATATGTACCGCTCGTCGGTTAACGCGCGCGTGGCGAGCGCGCTGACCACGCCCACTCCGTTCATCGAACGCCTCGTGCATTTCTGGGCGAATCACTTCGCGGTGTCGACGGAAAAGCCTGGCGTCGCGGCGCTCGCCGGCTCGTTCGAAGCGGAGGCGATTCGCCCGCACGTGCTCGGCCGTTTCGAGGAGATGCTGGTGGCAGTCGAGCGTCATCCGGCCATGCAGCTGTTCCTCGACCAGACCCGTTCGGTCGGCCCCGACAGCATGGCCGCGCTTCGCGCCGCGCAACGCAATCCGGACAACAAACGCGGGCTCAACGAGAATCTCGCGCGCGAGATCATGGAGCTGCATACGCTCGGCGTGCGCAGCGGCTATCGCCAGGACGACGTGACCGAGTTCGCGCGCGCGCTGACCGGCTGGAGCCTCGTCGGCAATCCCGGCAACGGCGGCGCCAACGCCAACCGCCGCGCGCTGGAGCAGAACGGCGAACCCGGCAGTTTCGTGTTCCGCTCGGCGCTGCACGAGCCGGGCTCGCGCACGATCATGGGACGCCGCTACGACCAAGTCGGCGAGCAACAGGCGCTCGCGATCCTGCATGACCTCGCGCACGCGCCGGCCACCGCGCAGCATATCGGCACCAAGCTCGCGCGCCATTTCGTCGCCGACAATCCGCCGCCCGGCGTCAGCGATCGTCTAGCGGATGCGTTCGCGCGCAGCGACGGCGATTTGCCGACCGTCTATCGCGCGCTGATCGATATACCGCAAGCGTGGTCGGCCACCGCGTCGAAGTTCAAGACGCCGTGGGAGTGGACCATTTCGTCGATGCGCGGACTCGGCTGGCACGACCTCGGCAATCTGCAGAGTGCGCCGATTCTCACGCAGCTCGGTCAGCCGGTGTGGCGTCCCGGTTCGCCCGCCGGCTACGACGATATCGCCGCGAGCTGGGCCGCGCCCGATGCGCTCGTGCGCCGTGTCGAGGTCGCGCAGCGTTTTGCCGCGCGCGTGGGCGACCGGCTCGATGCGCGCTCACTCGGCCAGACCTTGCTGGCTGGCTCGCTCAGCGAGCCGACGGCGACGGCGGTGTCGCGCGCGGAAAGCGCGTCGACGGCGATCGCGCTATTGCTCGTATCGCCCGACTTTCAACGGAGATGAATGCCATGCTGTCACGCCGCCAGTTTCTGAGCGTCGCCGCCGCCGGTGCCGGCGCGCTGTTCGTATCGCCGCGCATTGCGTTCGCGCACGTCGCGACCGAGCGCCGCTTCGTGTTCGTGATTCAGCGTGGCGCAGCCGATGGCCTGAACATCGTCGTGCCGTATGCGGACCCCGCGTATGCGACGTTGCGCGGATCGCTCGCCATCGATGCGTCGCAAGCACCGCATCTGGACGGCACCTTCGCTTTGCATCCGGCGCTCGCGCAGATGGCGAAGCTGTACGCGCAGCGCGAGGCGCTGTTCGTGCACGCGGTCGCGTCGCCGTATCGCGACCGCTCGCATTTCGACGGACAGAACGTGCTGGAAACGGGCGGCACGTCGCCATATCAGATGAAGGACGGCTGGCTCAACCGGCTCGCCGCGCAATTGCCCGCCACCCGCGAAAACGCCATTGCGTTCGCGCCGACCGTGCCGATGGCGCTGCGCGGTCCGGCCACGGTCACGTCGTACGCGCCGTCGGCCTTGCCGCAGGCGCCCGACGATCTGCTCGCGCGCGTGTCGCAGCTGTACGAGCAGGACGCACAGTTGCGTCCGCTGTGGGAATCGGCGATGGCCGCGCGCGGTCTCGCGGGCGATGCCGGCGCGCGTCAGGATCCGGCGAGCCTCGGCAAGCTCGCGGCCAGTTTTCTGGCGCGCGACGACGGTCCGCGCATCGCGATGATCGAGACCGGCGGATGGGACACGCACAGCGCGCAGAACGCGCGGCTCGCGAATCAGTTGAAGGCGCTCGACACGATGCTCGCGGCGTTGCGCGACGGCATGGGGCCATCGTGGATTAACACCACGGTACTGGTCGCCACGGAGTTCGGCAGGACCGCGGCCGCGAACGGCACGGGCGGCACCGATCATGGCACCGGTTCGGTCGCGATGGTGTCGGGCGGGGCGGTGCAGGGCGGACGCGTGATCGCGGATTGGCCGGGACTCGCGCCGCATCAGCTGTATCAGTCGCGCGACCTGAAACCGACCGCCTCGCTCGATGCGTTGATCGCCGGCACCGCGAGTGAAAGTCTCGGGCTCGATCCTGAGCGTACGGCGGCCGCGCTGTTCGGGCGGACGATCGCGGGCAGACCGATGACGGGCGTCGTGCGTACCTGATGCGCTGATGATTGCGCTCGATCCGGAGCGCACCGCGGCCGCGCTATTCGGCTGGACGATCCGCAGGCTCGCGGCGCTCCGCTCACAAGTCGGCTTCCGAGGCTCAGCTCCCGCCACTTCCGCGGGAGGGCAGGTTCAATGTGAGCTTGTTGGTCACCGAGGTCACGCCCGGCACGCCTTTCGCGACGTCGGCGGCCTGCTGGATCATGCCGCCCTCAGGCACCGAGCCGCTCAACGTCACCGCGCCGCCGCGCGCCCGCACGAACACGTTCGATACATTGAAGCCCGGCGCTCTACCTAGCGCTCGCCGCACGTCGCGGCCCAGCTTGCGATCCGCCGCACGCGTGGCTTTTGCATTCGTGGCCGGCGCGGCTTGCATGTCGGCGGGCGCTTGCGCGTCGCTCGCCTGGGCATAGGCGCTGGATGCGGTCGCCACGCACAATGCAATACCGAGCGCCTTCAAAAGATTGACTGATTTCACGTTTTTGTCCTCCTCGATAACTTGATGTCGCTTCGTTGCATGTTGGAAACGCCGCGCTTTGTCGAGCAGGTCTGGACTCTGGGAAGCGCCTGTCTTATAGAGGACTGCCGGTTTTGGCGCTTCCGGCGCGCTTAAACGATACTCCTCGCGGGGCGGCCATGCGAAAAAATCGATGACGGATGAAATGTGCGTCGTCTTGGTTTCGTGACGGCGAGGTACGGGCGCGAGCGTATGACGCAGCGGGCTATAAGCGCGGACGAGCGGCTACCAGTTTGTCCCAGAACGATGGCGGTAACGAAATACTCGAGTCTCCTCGACCGCCATCTCCGCGGGAGAACTCGACGGACGGACCGAGATAACCGGGCGGCGAATACGGATTCAGCGAGTATCGCAGGCCCATATCGCACGTCAATAGCCGTCGATCGAGCGATGAACGTTGCCGTCCACACCCGCCACGCGCATCCCGCTATTTGCCTGTAAGCTTTCGTTGACGGTTCGCGCGCAAGCTGCGCGACTCGCCGTGGCGGTTCACGATTCGCAGACGCAACTCGTACGTTATCGTCAACTTTTTGAGGGGATATCAGTGATGAAGACCTTCGCCATTAAACGAATCATGCTCGGGGTTTCGGTCGCCGCACTGGTGGCCGGCACGATCCCGCTCGCGTTCGCACAGGGTTCGACGGACGCCGCAACTCAAGAGGGCGCGACGGCGACCACCCCAAAGCCAACCAAGGCCGAACGTAAGGCGGCGCGCAAACAGGCTCGCGCGAAAAAGAACGCCGAACTGAAGAAACTCGAAGACGCGGGCTACCAGCCGGCGCAGAACGATCCGAACTATCCGGACAAGCTGCAGGCAGCCCAGAAAAAGGCCGGCGTTGGTGCGCCTGCCAGCCAATAACGAACAGGCGGACGCCCGGCGCGGCATGCATCGTTGATGAGGCGCCGGGCAGTGGCGAGGCGTGATCATGGCAACCCGGCATGAAGTGAAACGCTACAAGGCGAATCTTTCCGACGAACTGCATAGCGCCGCCCTCTACGAGACGCTCGCGAACGTCGAGAAAGACGAGACCCGCAAGCAGGTCTATCAGGATCTCGCACAATCCGAACACAGCCACGCGCAAGTGTGGGCCGACAAGCTCAGAGCCAACGGCATCGAACCGAAAGGCCGAGGGCATGCGGTCAAAACGCGTCTGATGAAGGGGCTCGTGCGCCTGTGCGGCGCGGACTTCGTGCTGCCGACGCTCGCCGCCGCCGAATACGCGGACCGCAACAAATATCAAGGCCAACGCGACGCGGGCCGTATGTCGGCCGATGAACATCATCACGCGGCCGTCGTGCAGACGCTCGCCGGTACCGGCAATGGCGATCTGTCGCCCGGCGCGCGGATTGCGTCGGCCGAATCGTGGCACAAGGGCGCATCGTCGGGCAACGATCTGCGCGCGGCGGTCCTCGGCGCGAACGACGGCCTCGTGTCCAACTTCTGCCTGATCATGGGCGTCGCGGGCGCGGGCACCGGCAACAAGGCGATCCTGTTGACCGGCCTCGCCGGGCTGATCGCCGGTGCCTGTTCCATGGCGCTCGGCGAATGGCTGTCGGTCACCAACGCACGCGAACTCGCGAGCACGCAGATCGCGAAGGAAGCCGAGGAGATCGACGAGCAGCCCGAAGCGGAGGAGCATGAGCTTGCGCTGATCTACCGCGCGAAAGGGCTCGACGCGAACGAGGCGAAACGCGTGGCGTCCCAGATGATGCGCAACAAGGACAAGGCGCTCGACACCCTCACGCGCGAAGAGCTCGGTCTCGATCCGGCAGAGCTGGGCGGCAATCCGTGGTCGGCGGCGGGGGTGTCGTTCTGTTTGTTCGCGCTTGGCGCCATTTTCCCGGTGATGCCTTTTCTGTGGACGCATGGCGTCAGCGCGATCGTGCAGTGTGTCGTGCTGAGCATGCTGGCGCTCGCGTCGATCGGCGTATTCACGTCGTTGTTCAACGGGCGCAGCGCGGGGTTTTCGGCGCTGCGGCAGATCATCATCGGGCTGATCGCGGCGGGGTTTACGTTCGGCGTCGGCCGCTTGCTGGGCGTGTCGATTTCCTGAGCGGGGCGCCTCGCGGGCGCCTGGCGCTCGCCGCCGTTGCGGAGCACTATCTGCTCTGGCGCGACACACTCGGCGTGCCGGCCCAATCCGCGCCAATCCCTTATCCCACAAGGCTGTCGTCGCCGCGTCGAGCGCTCGCGCCGCGGCCGGGTGTCGCATTTCCTCATGTGGTTGTCGCAATTAGTCGGCCAGCCGTACTTTTTTCTGGCAACTATGTAGGCACAGCGCGGACGGACGTCCGCACGCGAGGAGAGCATCCGATGAATTCCCCCAAGGTCGTGGTCGAAGGACTGTGCAAGGTGTTCGGCACCAACCCCAAACAGGCGCTCGCGATGCTGGCCAGCGGCGCCACGAAAGAGGAAGTGTTTGCCCGCACCGGTCAGATCGTCGGCGTCCACGACGCGTCGTTCGAGGTTCGCGAGGGCGAGATCTTCGTGCTGATGGGCCTGTCGGGCTCGGGCAAGTCGACGCTGATTCGCCTGATCAATCGGCTCGTCGAGCCAAGCGCCGGCAAGGTGCTGATCGACGGCCGCGATGTCGCGAGCGTGCCGCGCGCCGAGCTCACCGCGCTGCGCCGCAAGGACATGAGCATGGTGTTCCAGTCGTTCGCGCTGATGCCGCAGCGCAGCGTGCTGGCCAACGCGGCGTTCGGGCTCGAGGTCGCGGGCGTCGGCCGCAAGGAGCGCGAGGCGCGGGCGCTGACGGTGCTCGAACAGGTTGGCCTTGCGCCGTTCGCGCAGAAACTGCCCGCCGAGCTGTCAGGCGGCATGCAGCAGCGCGTCGGGCTCGCCCGCGCGCTCGCGGTCAACCCGTCGCTGATGATCATGGACGAGGCGTTCTCCGCGCTCGATCCGCTCAAGCGCAAGGAAATGCAGAACGTGCTGCTCGAATTGCAACGCGAGCAGCAGCGCACGATCCTGTTCGTGTCGCACGATCTGGAGGAGGCGATGCGCATCGGCACGCGCATCGCGATCATGGAAGGCGGGCACGTCGTGCAGATCGGCACGCCACAGGAAATCATCAAGAATCCGGCCGACGACTACGTGCGCGCGTTCTTCGAAGGCATCGACACGAGCCGCTATCTGACGGCCGGCGATCTGATGCAGACCGATGCCGTGCCGTTGATGCACTCGCCGCACATCGACGCGTCGAGCGTCGCCGCGATGCTCAACGGCAGCGCCGACTACGCGTTCGTGCTCGACAGCGAGCGCCGGATCCGCGGCTTCGTGTGCCGCGATGCGACCGGCAGCGCGTCGCCGCAGCTCAACCAGATCGAATGCATCCGCCGCAGCACGCCGCTCGACGACGTAGTCGAGCGCGTGGTGGCGAGCCACGCGCCGCTGCCCGTCGTCGAAGCGGACGGCTCCTACTGCGGTTCGGTCAACAAGACGAACGTGCTGAACGTTCTCACGCGCCATCGAGGCTCCCATGTCTGAAGTCATTCCACTTGGCGCCTGGGTCGATCACGGCGTTCACTACCTGCTCGATCACGATGCGAAAACCTTCGACACGATCGGCAAGGTCATCGAGAGCTTTGCCGCGGCGGTCGAGCACGGTTTGCAGGCCGTGCCGATGTGGGCGCTGATGGCGTTCTTCGTCGGCATCGGCTTGTGGCGGGTCGGCTGGCGCTTCGCGTTGTTTACGCTGGCGGCGCTGCTGTTGATCTATGGCACCGGCTTCTGGGATCAGATGGTGATCACGCTCGGCCTCACACTGTCGTCGACGGTAATCAGTCTCGTGCTCGGCGTGCCACTCGGCATCTCGATGGCGAAGAGCCGCACCGTCGAAATGATCGTGCGCCCCGTGCTCGATTTGATGCAGACGATGCCCGCGTTCGTTTATCTGATTCCGGCCGCGATGCTATTTGGCCTCGGTCGCGTGCCGGGCATCCTGTCGACCGTGATCTTCGCGATGCCGCCCGCGGTGCGTCTGACTGCGCTCGGCATCAAGCACGTGAATCGCGAAATCGTCGAAGCGGGACAGGCGTTCGGCTGCACGCCGTGGCAACTGCTGTACAAGGTACAGTTTCCGAACGCGCTGCCATCGATCATGACCGGCGTGAACCAGACCATCATGATGGCGCTGTCGATGGTGATCATCGCGTCGATGGTCGGCGCGGGCGGCCTGGGCAACGACGTGCTCGCGAGCATCCAGCGGCTCGATATCGGACTCGGCTTCGAAAGCGGGATGTCGGTCGTGATGCTGGCGATCATTCTGGACCGCATCACCGAGAGCTTCGGCCGCGCGCCGGGCAAGGCGCGCGCACCGCTATTCGCGGGTTTGCGCAATGCGCTGAAAGTGCGCCGCGAGCCGGCGGCGCAACACGGCTGATGCGCTGATCCGATGCGGCTATCGAATGCGACCATGAAGCGCGACGCGATCGTCTCCACCGAAGCCGATGCGCGATTGCGCGCCGTCGCGCACGTCGGCTTTCTGACGTTGCCGAACTTTTCGATGATCGCGTTCACGAGCGCGGTCGAGGTGCTGCGCATGGCGAACTACGTCGGCCGCGCGCAGCACTACCGGTGGTCGGTGATCACGCCGGACGGCGAGCCGGCGCGCGCGAGCAACGGCATCACGGTGAAGCCGACCGCCACGCTCGCCGAGACCGGCATGCCGGACCTGCTGTTCGTGTGCGCGGGCTGGCACGTGCGCGAGTACGTGAACGACGCGGTGATCGCGCTGCTGCGCGAGGTGGCCGCGCAACGCGTGCCGCTCGGCGGCATCTGCACGGGCCCGTATGCGCTGCTCGCGGCCGGGCTGCTCGACGGCTATCGCGCGACCGTGCATTGGGAGGACATGTCGCCGTTGCACCAGCGTTATCCGCACGTGCATTTCGACGACGACCTGTTCGTGGTCGACCGCGACCGGCTGACCTGCACCGGCGGCACCGCGCCGCTCGATCTGATGCTGCATCTGGTCGGCATGCGGCTGGGCTCCGCGGTGGCCGCGCAGGTGTCGGAGCAGTTCATCGTCGAGCGGATTCGCGGCTCGACCGATTACCAGCACATTCCGGTCGACGCGCGAGTCGGCCTGTCGCGCGCCGAGCTAATCGAAGTCGTGCGGCTGATGGAAGCGAACATCGAGGAACCGCTGTCGCTCGATGAACTCGCGCGGCTCGTCAAGCTGTCGCAGCGTCATTTGCAGCGGATGTTCAAGCTATTCCTGAACGTGTCGCCGACGCATTACTACCTGAGCTTGCGGCTGCGCCGCGCGCGCGAGCTGCTGCGCAATACCGACGCGTCGATCGCGCGCGTGACCACGGTGTGCGGTTTTCATTCGCCATGTCATTTCAGCAAGGCGTATCGCGCGCAGTTCGGGCATGCGCCGAGTGTCGAACGACGCTTGTCGGAGTAGCGGGCGCCGCGGCCCCGCGCGCTGCGCTAAGTCAGAGTGCCTGCGCGCGGCCCGGAAAGGTTTCGTCGTAGTTCGCGTCATCGTCGGCTTGCGCCGCCGTGCCACGCTGCTCGCGATACATGATCGGCGGCACGCCGAACTGTTTGCGAAATTCCCGTCCCAGGTGCGACGCGTCCGAAAAGCCGCAGCTCGACGCGATATCGGCGACGGTCTTGTCCGAACTCGTCAGCAGCCACGCGGCGGTGCGCAGACGCACCAGCTTCGCGTAAGCCTGCGGCGCCTTGCCGGTCTGCGCCTTGAAGAGCCGCTCGAGCTGACGCGGCGACAGATCGAGCTTGCCCGCCAGCTCGTCGAGCGACAGCGCGCGGCCCACGTGCTGCTCCATCAGCAGGATCGCGCGCTTGACCTTCGGATGCGAGGCCGGTGCGAGACCAGGCGGATGCGGTTGCGGCGCGTTGCCTTTCTGCAGGTCGTCGACGAGCAGAATGCGCAGCGCCTTTTGCACCGTGGCGGTTTCGAAATGACGCAGCAGAATCGCGGCGGCGACGTCGATCGACGCACGGCCGCCGGAACAGGTGATGCGCCGCCGGTCGATCACGAACAGCCGGTCGGCGACCAGCAGCTGTTCGTCGACCGACGGAAAGCGCTCGATGAAATCCCAGTAGTGAAACCAGCTCACGCAAACGCGATGGCCGTCGAGCACGCCCGCGCGCATCAGCGAGAACACGCCGGTGCACATGCCGACCAGCGTCGCGTCGCGGGCGGCGGCGCGGCGGATGAACGCGAGCGTCGCCTCGCTCGCGGCCGGCCCCGAGTGCAGCAGTCCGCCGACCACCACCACGTAGTCGAACTTTTCGGCGTTCTCGAAGGTTTCCCACGGCGTGATCTGGATGCCGCAACTCGCGCGCACCGGAGCAAGGGTTTCCCCGATCACGCTCCACGAGCAGCGCACCGGCTTGCTGAAGTCGCCTTCGTCGGCGGACAGGCGCAGCAGGTCGACGAAACCCGAGAACGCGGTCAGCGTGAAGTTCGGCAGCAGGATGATGCCGAAGCGGATGCGCTGCTTCGTGGCGGTATCGAGCGAGGGAGGGGCAAGCGTTTGAGCGGAATTCATGCGCGCGGCGGTTCGGCGAAAGGCACTGCGAAAGAGGAACGAACGTGAACCGAAGGGTGAAGGCAAGCATAGCACCCGGGCCTTAAGAATGGCCGGCCGCAATCGGGCGCCTGTCGCGATGCTTGACGACGCCATCCCACTGCGATGCCGTTTTTATTCTATCGGTCCGGCCCGCCGTGCGGTGCAATACGTACATTCCATCCGGGCGCATCAGTCAGCGCGAAACGCTCCGGTCATCGCAACGCGCAAGGCCCAACGCACAAGGCTAGCCATGAACGTCAGCGTCTTCGATCTGTTCAAGATCGGCATCGGTCCATCCAGCTCGCACACGGTCGGGCCGATGATCGCCGCGTGCCGCTTCGCGTCGCATATCGAGGACGCGAACCTGCTCGGCTTCGTGCGTCGCGTCAGAGCCGATCTGTTCGGCTCGCTCGGCGCGACGGGCAAGGGGCACGGCACCGACAAGGCGGTGCTGCTCGGCCTCGAAGGCAATCTGCCGGACCGGCTCGACCCGGACCTGATCGAGCCGCGGCTGCGCGCGATCCGCGAGACCAAACAGCTCGTGCTGCTCGGCAAGCATCCGGTCGGGTTCGACGAGCGCGAGCATGTCGGCTTCTTCCGCAAGCTGATGCCGGGCGCACCGGGCTCGGGCGTCGTGCATCCGAACGGCATGCGCTTTCAGGCCTTCGACGAAAACGGTCAGTTGCTGGTCGAGAAAGAGTATTACTCGATCGGCGGCGGCTTCGTCGTCAATCGCGACGGCGATCGCGTGAATGGACAGCGCGGCCACGCGGAGGTGCCGTATCCGTTTCGCACCGGCGACGATCTGATGCGCGTGTGCCGCGAAAGCGGTCTGTCGATCGCCGAAGTGACGTTGCGCAACGAATCCGCGACGCGGCCCGAGTCCGAAGTGCGCGAAGGCCTGCTGGCGATCTGGCGCACGATGGCCGCGTGCGTCGAGCGCGGCTGCAAGGCGCGCGGCGAGCTGCCCGGTCCGATGCACGTGAAGCGCCGTGCGGCCGAGCTGTGCGAGCGGCTGCGCGCCCACTCGGAGGAATCGCTGCGCGACCCGCTGTCGATGCTCGACTGGGTCAACCTGTACGCGATGGCGGTCAACGAGGAAAACGCCGCGGGCGGTCGGGTGGTCACCGCGCCGACCAACGGCGCGGCCGGCGTGATCCCGGCAGTGCTGCATTACTACGTGAAGTTCATGCATGCGGCGAACGACGCGGGCATCGTCGAGTTCCTGCTGACCGCCGCGGCGATCGGCATCATCTACAAGGAAACCGCGTCGATCTCCGGCGCCGAAGTCGGCTGCCAGGGCGAAGTGGGGGTGGCCTGCTCGATGGCCGCCGCGGCGCTCGCGGCCGTGATGGGCGGCACGCCCACCCAGGTCGAGAACGCCGCCGAAATCGGCATGGAACACAACCTCGGCATGACGTGCGATCCGGTCGGCGGGCTCGTGCAGATTCCGTGCATCGAGCGCAACGCGATGGGCGCGATCAAGGCGATCAACGCGGCCCGCCTCGCGATGAAGGGCGACGGCAAGCACGTGGTGTCGCTCGACAGCGTGATCCGCACGATGCGCGAAACCGGCGCCGACATGAAGACGAAATACAAGGAGACGTCGCGCGGTGGACTCGCCGTGAACGTCATCGAATGTTGAAGCCGCACAGCTTCAGCAAAACCGCAAAGGACCGACGATGAGCCGCTATTCGATATTCAGCCTGCTGCGCAACGGGATGTCGTATCACGAGAACTGGGAGCGGCAATGGCGCAGCCCCGAGCCCAAACGTGAGTACGACGTCGTGATCGTCGGCGGTGGGGGGCACGGTCTTGCGACCGCGTACTACCTCGCGAAGGAGCACGGCGTGCGCAATATCGCGGTGCTCGAGAAGAACTGGATCGGCGGCGGCAATACCGCGCGCAATACGACGATCGTGCGTTCGAACTATCTGTGGGACGAATCCGCCGCGCTCTATGAGAAAGCGATGAAGCTGTGGGAAGGGCTCGCGCAGGATCTGAACTACAACGTGATGTTCAGCCAGCGCGGCGTGATGAATCTCGCGCATACGCTGCAAGATGTGCGCGACACCGAACGCCGCGTCAACGCGAACCGCCTGAACGGCGTCGACGCCGAATTCCTCACGCCCGCCCAGATCAAGGAACTCGAGCCGACCATCAATCTGAACAGTCGCTACCCGGTGCTCGGCGCATCGATCCAGCGGCGCGGCGGCGTTGCGCGGCACGATGCGGTGGCCTGGGGTTTCGCGCGCGGCGCGGACCAGGCCGGCGTCGATATCGTGCAGAACTGCCAGGTCGTCGGCATTCGTCGCGATGGCGGCCAGGTGACGGGCGTCGACACGACGAAAGGCTTCATCAAGGCAAAGAAGGTCGCTGTGGTCGCGGCCGGCAACACCTCGACGCTCGCCGATATGGCCGGCGTGCGGCTGCCGCTCGAAAGCCATCCGTTGCAGGCGCTGGTGTCGGAGCCGATCAAGCCGGTCGTCAACACGGTCGTGATGTCGAACGCAGTCCACGCGTATATCAGCCAGTCCGACAAGGGCGATCTCGTGATCGGCGCGGGCGTCGATCAGTACACGGGGTTTGGGCAGCGCGGCAGCTTCCAGATCATCGAGGGCACGCTCGAGGCGATCGTCGAAATGTTCCCGGTGTTTTCTCGCGTGCGGATGAACCGGCAGTGGGGCGGCATCGTCGATGTGTCGCCGGACGCGTGTCCGATCATCAGCAAGACCGACGTGAAGGGGCTGTATTTCAATTGCGGGTGGGGGACGGGCGGCTTCAAGGCGACGCCCGGCTCGGGGTGGGTCTTTGCGCACACGATCGCGCAGGACGAACCGCATCCGTTGAATGCGCCGTTCTCGCTGGATCGGTTCTATACCGGTCATCTGATCGATGAGCATGGCGCTGCCGCCGTGGCCCACTAGTCGACAAGGAGACACAGATGTTGCTGATCGAATGCCCGTGGTGCGGTCCCCGCGCCGAAACCGAATTCTCCTGCGGCGGCGAGGCGGACATTGCCCGCCCGCTCGACACCGACACGCTCACCGACAAGGAATGGGGCGACTATCTGTTCATGCGCAAGAACCCGCGCGGCGTGCATCGCGAGCAGTGGCTGCACGCGCAAGGCTGCCGCCGCTGGTTCAAGGCGCAGCGCGACACCGTCAGCTACGCGTTCCAGGGCTACGAAACGTTCGAGCGTCCGTTGCTGGCGCTGGACGGTCGCGACGCACAGGCAGGCAACGCCGACGTAAAAGCACAAGAGGGCAACGCATCATGAGCCAGAAAGACCGACTCCCGACCGGCGGCCGCATCAACCGCGCGATTGCGCTCAGCTTCACGTTCAACGGCGTCGAATACCAGGGCTATCAGGGCGATACGCTCGCCTCGGCACTGCTCGCCAACGGCGTGCATTTCGTCGCGCGCAGCTGGAAATATCATCGGCCGCGCGGCATCGTGACCGCGGGCGTCGAGGAGCCGAACGCGATCGTGCAGCTCGAGACCGGCGCCTACACGGTGCCGAACGCGCGGGCCACCGAGGTCGAGTTGTACCAGGGGCTCGTCGCGAGCAGCGTGAACGCGAAGCCGAGCATCGAGAAGGACCGCATGGCGATCAACCAGAAGATCGCGCGCTTCATTCCGGCGGGCTTCTACTACAAGACCTTCATGTGGCCGCGTAAATTGTGGCCGAAGTACGAGGAAGCGATTCGCGATGCGGCCGGCCTCGGCACCGCGCCGTCACAGCGCGACGCCGACCGCTACGACAAGTGCTTCGCGCATTGTGACGTGCTGGTGGTCGGCGGCGGCCCGACCGGGCTCGCGGCCGCGCACGCGGCGGCCTTGTCCGGTGCGCGCGTGACGCTCGTCGACGATCAGCCCGAGCTCGGCGGCACGCTGCTGTCCTGCGGCGCGGAGATCGACGGCAAGCCCGCGCTGCAGTGGGTGCAGAAAATCGAGGACGAACTGCGGCAATTGCCCGACGTGAAGATCCTGAGCCGCAGCACCGCGTTCGGCTATCAGGACCACAATCTCGTCACGGTCACGCAGCGTCTGACCGATCATCTGCCCGTGTCGCAACGCAAAGGCACGCGCGAACTGTTGTGGAAAATCCGCGCGAAACGCGTGATCCTCGCGACCGGCGCCCATGAGCGGCCGATCGTGTTCGGCAATAACGATTTGCCAGGCGTGATGCTCGCGTCGGCGGTGTCGACCTATCTGCATCGCTACGCGGTGCTGCCGGGGCGCAACGCGGTCGTGTTCACGAACAACGATGACGGCTATCAATGCGCGCTCGACCTGAAAGCGGCCGGCGCCCAGGTGAGCGTGATCGATCCGCGCGCGGGCGAATCGAAGGGCACGCTGCCCGTGCTCGCGCGCCGCCATGGCATCAAGGTACTGAACGGCACGGTCGTCACGGCGGCGCGCGGCAAGCTGCGCGTCGCGTCGGTGGCGATCGCCTCGTATGAAAAAGGGCGGCTCGCCGCGCAGCAGGGCGAGCTGCCGTGCGATCTGCTCGCGATGTCGGGCGGCTGGAGCCCGGTGCTGCATCTGTTCGCGCAGTCCGGCGGCAAGGCGCATTGGCATGACGACAAGGCTTGCTTCGTGCCGGGCAAGGCGCTCCAGCCGGAAACCAGCGTCGGCGCCTGCGCGGGCGACTTCACGCTTGGCCAGGGCATCCGCTTCGCGTTCGACGCCGGCGTCGAAGCGGCGCGCGCGGCCGGGTACGTCGCCGTGCGGCCGAACCCGGTGCAGATCGCCGAGTTGAGCGAAACGAAGCTGGAACCGCTGTGGCTCGTCGGCGGACGTGAGCTGGCCACGCGCGGGCCCAAGCAGTTCGTCGATTTCCAGAACGACGTGGCGGCCGCCGACATCTTCCTCGCCGCACGTGAAGGTTTCGAATCCGTCGAACACGTGAAGCGCTACACCGCGATGGGCTTCGGCACCGACCAGGGCAAACTCGGCAACATCAACGGCATGGCGATTCTCGCGCAGGCGCTCGGCAAGACCATTCCCGAGACCGGCACCACGACGTTCCGGCCGAACTACACGCCGGTCACGTTCGGCACCTTCGCCGGCCGCGAACTGGGCGAATGGCTCGATCCGGTGCGCAAGACCGCGGTGCACGAATGGCATGTGGAAAACGGCGCCGCGTTCGAGGACGTCGGCAACTGGAAGCGTCCGTGGTACTACCCGAAGGCGGGCGAAGACCTGCACGCGGCGGTGGCGCGCGAAGCGCTCGCGGTGCGCACGAGCGTCGGCATTCTCGATGCGTCGACGCTCGGCAAGATCGACATTCAGGGCCCCGACGCCGCGAAGCTGCTGAACTGGGTGTACACGAATCCGTGGACCAAGCTCGAAGTCGGCAAGTGCCGCTACGGTTTGATGCTCGACGAAAACGGCATGATCTTCGACGATGGCGTCACCGTGCGCCTCGCCGAGCAGCATTACATGATGACGACCACCACCGGCGGCGCGGCGCGCGTGCTCACGTGGCTCGAACGCTGGCTGCAAACCGAATGGCCCGATATGCGCGTGCGGCTCGCGTCGGTCACCGATCACTGGGCGACGTTCGCGGTGGTCGGGCCGATGAGCCGCAAGCTGCTGCAAAAGGTCTGTGACGACATCGACTTCGCGAATGCGGCGTTCCCGTTCATGACATATCGCGAAGGCACCGTGGCGGGGGCGGCGGCGCGCGTAATGCGCATCAGCTTCTCGGGCGAACTCGCGTATGAAGTGAACGTGCCGGCGAACGTCGGGCGCGCGGTGTGGGAAGCGTTGATGGCCGCGGGCGCGGAGTTCGACATCACGCCGTACGGCACCGAGACGATGCACGTGCTGCGCGCGGAGAAGGGCTACATCATCGTCGGCCAGGATACGGACGGCTCGATGACGCCGCACGACATCGGCATGAGCGGGCTCGTCGCGAAGTCGAAAGATTTTCTCGGCAAGCGCTCGCTCGCCCGCTCGGACACCGCGAAAGCGGGGCGCAAGCAACTGGTCGGGCTGCTCGCGGACGATGCGTCGTTCGTGATCCCCGAAGGCTCGCAGATCGTCGCGGGTCCGTTTCAGGGCGATACCGCGCCGATGTTGGGACACGTCACGTCGAGCTATTACAGCCCGATCCTCAAGCGCTCGATCGCGATGGCGGTCGTCAAGGGCGGTCTCGACAAGATCGGCACGACCGTCACGATTCCGCTCGCGAGCGGCAAACAGATCGCGGCGAAAATCGCGAGTCCGGTGTTCTACGACAGCGAAGGAGCACGTCAACATGTGGAATGAAACAGGCGGGACAGTGCCGGTCGTGGCCCGCACGCCCGGGCGGCCAAGCGGCGTATGGCAGGAGTCGCCGCTGGTGGGCGTTGCTGCGTTGCTCAAGCAGCATCAGGCAGGCGCGAGCGCTGCGTTCCGGCTCGGCGAGCGGCCGTTTCTGGAACTCGTGAACGTGCGCGGCGACACCCGCGACGCGGCGTTCGTCCGCGCGGTCGAACAGGTGATCGGCTGCAAACCGCCGGAACAGGCGAACACGATCGCGCGCGGCAACGGCTACGACATGGTGTGGCTCGGCCCGGACGAATGGCTCGTGCGTTCCGAAGCCGCACACGACGCAACCCGTACCGCGCCGTTGCAGGCCAAGCTCGGCGCGGCGTTCGCGGGCGTGTTCGCATCCGCGGTCGATGTCGGCAGCGGCAGCACGGTGCTCGAAATCAGCGGCACCCGCACGCGCGACGTGCTCGCGCGCGGCTGTCCACTCGATCTGCATCCGAAACGGTTCGGCGTGGGGCAGTGCGCGCAGAGCCATTACTTCAAGGCGTCGATCACGTTGCTGCCCACGGGCGCCGACAGTTTCGACATCGTCGTGCGCCGCAGCTTCGCGGACTACTTCGTCAGGATCATGCTCGACGCCGCCGAGCCGTTGATGTGCTGAGCGATGCGCGGCTCGCTTCGCTGCTCTCGCCATGACGTCGACCCGCGCGGCCACCTCCCGTCTCACGGCGCGCGCGTGCGACGAGCGCGATGCGGGCGCGGCGCTCGCGCTACTCGATCAGAGTATCGCGCTGCGTCATCGGCGCATTGCGCTGATCCGCTATCTGCTTGCACGGGAACTCGGCGCGCCGCTCGAAGCCCGGCATCACGCGTACGTCGAGAAAGTCGCGGCCCGTCTGAGCGCGGATGCGCTTGCGCGAATCGCCGGCGCAGCGCGTGCGCGGCTGCGCGCTTGAAAGCACGGCGTATCAGGGCTTCTCGCCATCGAGCGCCGTTAGGATCTGATGCGCGGCGCTCACGCGCGCTTCGTTCGGAAAATTGCGATTAGCGAGCATCACGATACCGATGCGCTTTTGCGGCACGAACGCGACATACGCACCGAAGCCGTTCGTCGATCCAGTCTTGTTGATCCAGACGTTCTGCTGCGGCGGCAAGGGCGGCTTGATTTCGGTCGATGGCGTGCCGTTCAGGACCATCTCCAGCGAATTGCCCGCCTGCAAAGTGCGCAATTCGACCGGATACGGGTACTGCTCCCAGATCAGATCCTGGGTCAGCACGCCAGACTGGAAGTAGCCGGTATGCGTGTCCGTGATCGCACGCTGGAGCCGACTGTCGAGCGGAATCAGATTCATGTTCGCCTGCACATAACGCAGCATATCCGCGGCGCTCGACTTCACCCCGTACGCTTCGGCGGAAATCACGCCGCCCGTCAGGCGGATGGGCGCACCGTCTTTCGTATAGCCCTGCGCATAGTCCGGCATTTTCGCCGTGGGAACGTCGATGTACGTGTTCTTCATGCCGAGCGCCGGAAACACCCGTTGCTGCATCAGCACGGTGAAGTCCTGTCCCATCGCCTTCGCGGTGATCAGGCCGAGCGTGCCGATGCCGGGATTCGAATAAGTGCGGAACGTGCCGGGCGCATGAGCGGGCTGCCAGTCGTGGAAGTACTGCAGCAATTGCGCGTCGTTATGGATGTCGTCCGGCACCTGGAGCGGCAGACCGCCAGGCGTGTGCGTGCCGAGGTTCAGCAGGCTGACCTTGCCGAACGGGCGGCCACGCAGCGTCGGCAGATAGCGCTCGGTGCTATCCGACAACGACAGCTTGCCGTCGAGTTGCGCATACGACGCGAGGGTCGCCGTGAAGGTCTTGCTGACCGAGCCGAGTTCGAACAGCGTATCGCGTGTGACGGGCTTGCCGGTTTGCGTCGATGCGACGCCGTAGTCGTAGACGTAGGGCTTGCCGTCGTCGATCACGCCGACCGCCATGCCGGCGATATGGTACTTCGCCATCAGCGGCCGGATCGCGGCGTCGACGGTCGGTTTGAGCTGCGCGCCGATGGGCTCGGCCGCGTGGCTGACCGGTGAGATCGCGTACAGCGCGAACAGCGCGAACGTGGCGGTTGTTATGAGTTTGTGCGCTCGGGTCTTCATTGCAAACGGGTCCTCGATCGTGGAGTGTGAATCGGTGCATCGGCGATTCGGCCGAGGCTGCACTATCCGGCTTTCACGAACCGCTGGCAAACGAGGATATGTTGCGCGAGGCTAAAGAAAAAGTTGTGCGCGGCAACGCGAGCGATACGGGCCTTGTCGGTTGCAGCCAAACGCGTGTCGGGTTCGGCACAGGTGCCGCGCCGGGCGGCCGCTACGCTGATGAAACGGTGCGCCGCGCAGCGTGCGGGGCGCACCGCTCACGAACATGGAGACGAGACAATGAGCAGCAATCGCGGCGTCGTGTATCTGGGGCAGGGCAAGGTTGAAGTGCAGTCGATCGACTATCCGAAGATGGTCGATCCACGCGGCAGGTCGATCGGTCACGGTGTGATCCTGAAAGTGGTGAGCACGAATATCTGCGGCTCCGATCAGCACATGGTGCGTGGCCGCACGACCGCCGAGGTCGGCCTGGTACTCGGGCATGAGATTACCGGCGAAGTGATCGAGATAGGGCGCGACGTCGAGACGCTCAACGTCGGGGATCTGGTATCGGTGCCGTTCAACGTCGCGTGCGGACGCTGTCCGACCTGCAAGGCGCAGCATACGGGAGTGTGCCTGAACGTTAATCCGTCACGCGCGGGCGGCGCGTATGGTTATGTCGACATGGGCGGCTGGATCGGCGGGCAGGCCGAATACGTGCTGGTGCCGTACGCGGACTTCAATCTGCTGAAATTTCCGGACCGCGCGCAGGCAATGGCGAAGATCCGCGACCTGACCTGCCTGTCCGACATTCTGCCGACCGGCTATCACGGCGCAGTGATGGCCGGCGTGAAGCCAGGCGCGACCGTCTATATCGCGGGCGCGGGACCGGTCGGCATGGCGGCGGCCGCGTCCGCGCGCCTGTTGGGCGCGGCCTGCACCATCGTCGGCGACATGAATGAGGAGCGCCTCGCGCATGCGCGCAAGATGGGCTTCCAGACCATCAATCTATCGAAGGACGCCACGCTCGGCGAACAGATCGAGCAGATCCTCGGCAAGCCCGAAGTGGATTGCGCGGTGGACTGCGTCGGCTTCGAAGCACACGGTCACGGCAGCAGCGGCTCACACGAGGAAGCGCCGGCCACGGTGCTCAATTCGCTGATGGAAATCACGCGGGCGGCTGGCGCGATCGGCATTCCCGGACTCTACGTGACCGACGATCCGGGCTCGGCCGATGCCGCCGCGCGCCGGGGCAGCCTCAGTTTGCGTTTCGGGCTCGGCTGGGCCAAGTCGCATTCGTTCCACACCGGGCAGACGCCGGTCATGAAGTACAACCGCGATCTGATGCAGGCGATCCTTTGGGATCGTTTACCGATCGCGGATATCGTCAATGTGACGGTGGTGTCGCTCGACGATGCGCCCGAAGGCTACCGGCAATTCGACGGCGGCGCGCCGAAGAAGTTTGTGATCGACCCGCACGGGTTGTTGAAGGCGGCTTGAGGTTCGTCGGCCGCTACTATCAAGCGGCCATCACCGGCGCATGGGAGAGCGACGGCGCCTGCCGGCGACGCTCGCGGGTGGGCGCGGTGCCGAACGCATCGCGATAGCTCTTCGAGAAGTGGCAGGCCGACTGGAAGCCGCACGCCATCGTGATGTGCATGATGGACATGTCGGTCTGCAACAGCAGCTCGCGCGCGCGGCGCAAGCGCAGCGTCAGATAGTAGTGCGTGGGCGTCATGCCCAGATGCTCGCGGAATAGCCGCTGCAACTGCCGTTGCGACATGCCGGCGAGCCGTGCGAGTTCTTCGCGCGACAGCGGCTCCTCGATGTTGTTCTCCATCAGCGAAATCACTTCGAACAGCGACTTGTTGGCCGAGCCGAGCCGCGCGACGAGCGGCATCTTTTGCTGCGCGCTGGTGTCGCGCACGTGTTCGACGATGAACTGCTCGGCGATCTGCGTGACGCGCGCGTGACCGACGCGCGGTGCGATCAGGTTCAACATCATGTCGAGCGGTGCGACTCCGCCGGTGCACGTCACGCGATCGCGATCGATCACGAACAGCTCTTTCAGAAAGCGCGTATCCGGAAACTCTTCCTTCAGCGCCGACATGTTTTCCCAATGGATCGCGCAGGCATACCCGGCCAGCAGGCCGGCGCGCGCGAGCGCATAGGTGCCGGTGCACAGACTGCCCAGCACGCAGCCCATGCGCGCGAACCGGCGCAGCGCGGACAGATGCTCGGCGGCGGTGGAGCGCTGCACGTCGATGCCGCCGACCACGAACACGATATCGGGTTGTCCGACGCATTCGACCGGACCGGTATCGACGGATAGCCCGTTGCTCGCCATGACCGGCCCGCCGGCGGGACTCACGATCGACCAGCGGTAAAGCGTTTGACCGGTCAGATAGTTCGCCATGCGTAGCACTTCGATCGCGTTGCTGAAGGCGATCATCGTGAAGTTGGGAACCGGCATGAACGCGAAATGCGACAACGACGCCGTGCGATCGGTGGACATGGGAACGCTGATTCCTGATGTGAATGTCACGTCGCCGTGGGAGAGGGCGACTACCTGAATTTTGAGTATCAGGGCAACTACCGTGCCATCAGGCTAAACCCTTGGATGCTGGCATAAAACCTGGAATAGCTAATCAATCGGCTGATGAAAGGCGCTCCCGCGGCACCACAACGGCGCCATGACGACCGTGCGGCGCACCCGATCGGCGCAGGAAAACCGCCTTGTAGTGCAGCGCGGCGCGTGCGGATCGCGCCGACTTGTCGAAAAAGACCGCGCATGGCGGAAAAGGCAAAGAACACGTCTGAATTCATAAATCGACGCGCGGGCCGACCGTCAAGAATAGACGCAAGGCAAAGCGGTGGCGCTTCCCCGCCGGCAACCCGCAGCGGCCTTCCCGTCAACGTTCTCACGGACCTGTCATGTCGAACCCGAATCCCTTTTTCGAAGACTCGCTAGCGGCGCGCGATCCGGCCGTGCGCGGCGCCATTCTGAAAGAACTCGAGCGCCAGCAATCGCAAGTCGAGCTGATCGCGTCGGAAAACATCGTGTCGCGCGCGGTGCTCGACGCCCAAGGCTCGGTGCTGACCAACAAGTACGCGGAGGGGTATCCGGGCAAGCGCTACTACGGCGGTTGCGAAAACGTCGACGCGATCGAGACGCTGGCGCTCGATCGTATCAAGCAGCTGTTCGACGCGAGCTTCGCCAACGTGCAGCCGCACTCCGGCGCGCAGGCGAACGGCGCGGTAATGCTCGCGCTCACCAAGCCGGGCGATACCGTGCTCGGCATGTCGCTCGACGCGGGCGGGCATCTGACGCACGGCGCGAAGCCCGCGTTGTCCGGCAAGTGGTTCAACGCGGTGCAGTACGGCGTGCGGCGCGACACGATGCTGATCGACTACGAGCAGATCGAGGAGTTGGCGCAACAGCACAAACCCACGCTGCTGATCGCCGGGTTCTCCGCCTATCCGCGCGCGCTCGACTTCGCGCGGCTGCGCGCGATCGCCGATGGCGTCGGTGCGAAGCTGATGGTGGACATGGCGCATATCGCCGGCGTGATCGCGGCGGGCCGTCATGCCAATCCGGTCCCGCATGCGCACGTGGTTACGTCGACCACTCACAAGACCTTGCGCGGTCCACGCGGCGGCTTCGTGCTGACCAACGATGAAGCGATCGCGAAGAAGATCAACTCGGCGGTGTTTCCCGGCTTGCAGGGCGGCCCGCTGATGCACGTGATCGCCGGCAAGGCGGTCGCATTCGGCGAGGCGCTGCAGCCGGGCTTCAAAACCTATATCGACAGCGTGCTCGCGAACGCGCGGGCACTGGGCGAGGTGCTCAAAGCGGGCGGCGTCGAGCTGGTGACGGGCGGCACCGACAACCATCTGCTGCTGGTCGATCTGCGGCCGAAGGGGCTCAAAGGCAATCAGGTCGAACAGGCGCTCGAACGCGCGGGCATCACCTGCAACAAGAACGGCATTCCGTTCGATACCGAGAAGCCGACGATCACCTCCGGCATTCGTCTCGGCACCCCAGCGGCCACGACACGCGGCTTCGGCGTCAGCGAGTTTCGCGAGGTCGGCCGTCTGATCGTCGAGGTGCTCGATGCGCTGCGGCGGTCCCCCGACGGCGATGCCGCAACCGAACAACGCGTGCACCGCGAGATTTTCGCGCTGTGCGAGCGCTTTCCTATTTACTGACTACGCGTGGAGCGAACGATGAGCCAATTGCACGAGAACAGCATCATCATCGACGGGCTGAACATTTCGAAGTTCGAGCGCTCGGTGTTCGAGGACATGCGCAAGGGTGGCGTGACGGCGGTGAACTGCACGGTGTCGGTCTGGGAGAGCTTTCAGAAGACCGTCGACAACATCGCCGAAATGAAGCAGCAGATCCGCGAGTACAGCGAGATTCTTACGCTGGTGCGCACCACCGACGACATCTTCCGCGCGAAGCAGGAGAACCGCACCGGCATCATCTTCGGCTTCCAGAACGCGCATGCGTTCGAGGACAACCTCGGCTATATCGAAGCGTTCAAGGATCTCGGCGTCAACGTGGTGCAGCTTTGCTACAACACGCAGAACCTCGTCGGCACCGGCTGCTACGAGCGCGACGGCGGTCTGTCCGGTTACGGGCGCGAAGTGATTCAGGAGATGAACCGCGTCGGCATCATGGTCGATCTATCGCACGTGGGCGGCAAGACGTCGTCGGAGGCGATCGCGGCGTCGAACAAACCGGTCTGCTATTCGCACTGCTGCCCATCCGGGCTCAAGGAGCATCCGCGCAACAAGACCGACGAGCAGCTGAAGGAAATCGCGGACGCGGGCGGCTTCGTCGGCGTGACGATGTTCGCGCCGTTCCTGAAGCGCGGACCGGATGCGACCGTCGACGACTACCTCGAGGCGATCGAATACGTGGTGAATCTGATCGGCGAAGATCAGGTGGGGATCGGCACCGATTTCACGCAGGGCTACAGCACCGAGTTCTTCGACTGGATCACGCACGACAAGGGCCGCTATCGCCAATTGACGAACTTCGGCAAGGTCGTGAATCCCGAAGGCATTCGCACCATCGGCGAGTTTCCGAATCTCACGGCCGCGATGGAACGCGCCGGCTGGAGCGAGACGCGCATCCGCAAGATCATGGGTGAGAACTGGGTACGGGTGTTCGGCGAAGTCTGGAACGTGTGAGCGTTACCCTTTCCTTTTATAGCGGATAGAAACGGAGTCTCTTCATGCAACCCCAACTGCCCATCGACGTCGATCCCGACACCGGCGTCTGGACCACCGACGCGCTGCCGATGCTGTACGTGCCGCGTCATTTCTTCACGAACAACCACGTCGCCGTCGAGGAAGCGCTCGGCCACGACGCGTATGCGGAGATTCTGTACAAGGCCGGGCACAAGTCCGCGTATTTCTGGTGCGACAAGGAAGCGAAGCAGCATGGCCTTGCCGGCATGGCGGTGTTTGAGCACTACCTGAACCGACTGTCGCAGCGCGGCTGGGGGCTGTTCAGGATCATCGAAGCCGATCCGGCTAGCTCGCATGCGCGGATCGAGTTGCGTCACTCGTCGTTCGTGCTCGCGCAACCGGGCAAGGCCGGCAAGCTCTGCTACATGTTCGCCGGCTGGTTCGCGGGCGCAATGGACTGGGTCAACGATACGGCACCCGAAGGTGCGCGCCGGGGACCGCCGTCGCAATCGCAAGAAGCGCGCTGCGCGGCGGAGGGACACGAGCACTGCGTGTTCGAAGTCTCGCCGCTCACGTCAATCTAATCCGAGCAATCCGAGCAATCCGAGCAATCCGAGCAATCCGAGCAATCCGAGCAATCCGAGCATTCCGAGGCCGATCGCGATGCGTTACCCGAACCTTTTCAAGCCGCTCACGTTGAACCAGCTGACGCTGCGCAATCGCATCGTCAGCACCGCGCATGCGGAGGTCTATGCCGAGCCGGGTGGCCTGCCCGGCGACCGTTATATCCGCTACTACGAGGAAAAGGCGAAGGGCGGCGTCGGACTCGCCGTGTGCGGCGGTTCGAGCCCTGTGTCGATCGACAGCCCGCAAGGCTGGTGGAAATCGGTGAATCTCGCCACCGACGCGATCGTCGATCCGCTCGCGCGGCTCGCCGAAGCGATGCACGCCCATGGCGCGAAGATCATGATTCAGGCCACTCACATGGGACGCCGTTCGGCGTTTCACGGCGAGCACTGGCCGCATCTGATGTCGCCGTCGGGCGTGCGCGAGCCGGTGCATCGCGGCAACGCGAAGATCATCGAGGTCGAAGAGATCCGCCGCATCATCGGCGACTTCGCGGCGGCCGCGAAGCGCGTGAAGGATGCGGGCATGGACGGCATCGAGATCTCGGCCGCGCACCAGCATCTGATCGATCAGTTCTGGAGCCCGCGCACCAACTTCCGTACCGACGAATGGGGCGGGTCGCTCGAAAACCGCCTGCGTTTCGGCGTCGAGGTGTTGCAGGCAGTGCGCGCGGCCGTGGGCGCCGACTTCTGCGTCGGCCTGCGCATGTGCGGCGATGAATTCCATGAAGACGGGCTCGATCACGAACAGCTCAAAGAAATTGCCCAGGCGATGAGCGAGAGCGGCCTGATCGACTATCTCGGCGTGATCGGTTCCGGCGCGGACACGCACAACACGCTCGCCAACTGCATGCCGCCGATGGCGCTGCCGCCCGAGCCGTTCGTGCATCTCGCGGCCGGCATCAAGCAGGTCGTGAAGGTGCCGGTGATGCACGCGCAAAGCATTCGCGACGCGGGCCAGGCCGAGCGGCTGCTGGCGAGCGGGATGGTCGATCTGGTCGGCATGACGCGCGCGCAGATCGCCGATCCGCATATGGTCATCAAGATCCGCGACGGCCGCGAGGACGAAATCAAGCAATGCGTCGGCGCGAACTACTGCATCGATCGCCAGTACAACGGGCTCGACGTGCTGTGCGTGCAGAACGCGGCGACCTCGCGCGAAGCGACGATGCCGCACGTGATCGCGAAGTCGCGCGGGCCGAAGCGCAAGGTCGTCGTGGTCGGCGCGGGGCCGGCGGGGCTGGAAGCAGCGCGCGTCGCGAAGTCGCGCGGTCACGACGTGGTGCTGTTCGAGAAGAACGATCACGTGGGCGGCCAGATCATGCTGGCGGCGAAAGCGCCGCAGCGCGAGCAGATGGCGGGCATCGTGCGCTGGTTCGACATGGAGACGAAGCGCCTCGGCGTGGACCGCCGCCTCGGTGTCGCCGCCGACGAGCGCGTCATTATGGCCGAAAAGCCGGACATCGTCGTGCTCGCCACCGGCGGTTCGGCGTTCACGTCGCAGGTCGCGGCGTGGGGTGTCGACGCGGGGCTCGCGGTCAGTGCGTGGGACGTGCTCGCCGGCAAGGTCGCGCCGGGCAGGAACGTGCTCGTCTACGACGGCGTCAGCACGCATGCGGGCGCCGGCGTCGCCGATTTCATCGCGAGCCGCGGCGCGAACGTGGAGATCGTGACGCCCGACGTGAAGGTCGCCGATGACGTCGGCGGCACCACGTTCCCGATCTTCTATCGCCGTCTGTACGCGCAAGGCGTGATCCATACGCCCAACTACTGGCTCGACCAGGTGTACGAGGAAGACGGCAAGAAGATCGCCGTGATCCGCAACGAGTACACCGAGGAGCAGGAAGAGCGCGTGGTCGATCAGGTGGTGATCGAAAACGGCAGTACGCCGAACGATCAGCTGTACTGGAAGCTGAAGCCGGAATCGGTCAATCGCGGCCAGCTCGACGTGCACAAGCTGTTCGCGTCCGAGCCGCAGCCGTGTCTGGACGAGCCGCTCGGCGACGGCCGCTTCCTGCTGTTCCGGGTCGGCGACTGCATCTCGATGCACAACATTCACGGCGCGATCTACGACGCGCTGCGCCTTTGCAAGGATTTCTGACGATGAGCCCCGTGTTTGTCATCACCATCCTGCTGTGGGTGTCGGTGGCCGGTCTCGCGTTCGCGCTGGCACGCCGCGCCGCGTACTGGCGCGAGGGCCGCGCGAGCCCCGCGGGCGCCTATGGCTGGACCAATCTGCTCGCGATCCCTAAGCGCTACTTCGTCGACCTGCATCACGTGGTCGCGCGCGATCCGTACATCGCCCGCACGCACGTGGCCACGGCGGGGGGCGCGCTGCTCGCGATGGCGCTCGTGTTCGTCAACTACGGCCTCGCGCTCTACTCGCCGTGGCTCGACAAGCTGATCTTCGTCGCCGCGCTGGTGATGCTGATCGGCACGGTGTTCGTCTGGCGCCGCCGGCATGGCGCGAAGACGGTGCCGGCGCGTTTGTCGCGCGGACCATGGGATCAGTTGCCGCTGCTGCTCGGCGGGTTCGCGCTCGGTCTCGCGCTGTTCGTCGCGCTGCCGGCGGCGGCGATGTCCGGCGCGCTCGCCGTGCTGGTCGCGCTGCTGATCGCGGCGGGCGCGTTCACGATGACATTCGGCGCGGCGCGCGGCGGTCCGATGAAACATGCGTTGGCCGGTCTGCTGCACCTCGCGTTTCATCCGCGTCAGGAGCGTTTTGCCGGTTTTGCCGCCGCTCGCGACGCGGTGCCGCCCACCGCGCTGAAAGCGCCGCTGCTCGACGCGAAGGAATACGGCGTCGGCAAACCGGTCGAATTCCGCTGGAACCAGTTGCTCAGCTTCGACGCCTGCGTGCAATGCGGCAAATGCGAAGCGGCGTGCCCCGCGTTCGCGGCGGGTCAGCCGCTGAACCCGAAGAAGCTGATTCAGGATCTGGTGACCGGCATGGTCGGCGGCACCGACGCGCAGTACGCAGGCAGCCCGACGCCCGGCATTCCGCTCGGCAAGCACGCGGGCGCGCCAGGCAAGCCGCTGATCTCCAGTCTGATCGAAGCGGACACGCTGTGGTCCTGCACGACCTGCCGCGCCTGCGTGCAGGAGTGCCCGATGCTGATCGAGCACGTCGACGCGATCGTGGACATGCGCCGCAATCAGACGCTCGTCGAAGGCCGCGTGCCGGGCAAAGGGCCGGCGACGCTCGCGAATCTGCGTGAAACCGGCAGCGTCAACGGCTACGACATCGGCGCGCGTTACGACTGGGCCGTCGATCTGCAGGTGCAGGTCGCGCAGCCGGGCCGCCACGTGGACGTGCTGCTGATCGCCGGCGAAGGCGCGTTCGACATGCGCTATCAGCGCACGCTGCGCGCGCTCGTCAAGGTGCTGAACCGCGCGGGCGTCGATTACGCGGTGCTGGGCGGCGTCGAAACCGATACCGGCGACACCGCGCGGCGGCTCGGCGACGAAGCGACGTTCCAGCAATTGGCCCGTAGGCTGATCGGTACGCTCGCGCAGTACTCGTTCGCGCGCATCGTCACGGCCGATCCCCACGTGCTGCATAGCCTGCGCAACGAATATCGCGCGCTCGGCGGCTTCTATGAGGTGCAGCATCACACCGCGTTGATCGACGCACTGATCGCGAGCGGCAAGCTGTCGCCGCGCGCGGCCGCCGCCGTCGCGGAGCGCAACATCACGTATCACGACCCGTGCTATCTGGGCCGTTACAACGGCGAGACCGAAGCGCCGCGCCGCGTGCTGAAGAGCATCGGCATCAAGGTCGTCGAGATGGAGCGTCACGGCCTGCGCGGACGCTGCTGCGGTGGCGGTGGCGGCGCACCGTTGACCGATATCCCGGGCAAGCGGCGCATCCCCGACATCCGTATCGACGATGCGCGCGCGAGCGGCGCCGAGATCGTCGCAGTCGGCTGCCCGAATTGCACGGCGATGCTCGAAGGGGTAGTGGGGCCGCGACCGGAAGTGCTGGACGTGGCCGAACTGGTCGCCGCGGCGCTGGAGTAACGCGATGATGAATACGCTCAAACGAATCGATCCGCGCCGGCCGTTCACGGTGACGGCACAAGGACGCAGGCGCATCACGCTCGGTGTCGTTGGCGAGGTCGGCGCGGCCGATGCGGGGAATGCGTCGCGAGCCGACGCGCGTCACGCCGCGCACGGCGAACAGCCGAAGCCGCGCCGCACCACGGCCACGCCGCACCATGTGCTGCTGGTCGCGGCGCACGCGGATCGCGGCGCGCTCGATGAACACGCGCGTCAGACGCTTGCCGCCGCCGCGCTGATTGCGGACGCGCGCACCGAGGTCGTGCTGCTCGTATTCGGCGAATTCACCGGCGATGCCGCCGCGCTCGGCGCGGACAAGCTGATCGAATTGCCGATGTTCGATCGGCGCACGTACGCGCCGGACGATGAACTGAACGCGCTGGCGGCATGCGTCGCGGCCTACGCGCCAGCCCATGTCTTTCTGCCCGACAACGCGACCGGCGACGGCGAGCTCGGCCGCCGTTATGCGGCGGCGGCCGACGCAAGCGTCGCGACGCACGTCGTCGAGATCGATGCCACACACGTATCTACCCAGATTCGCGCGAATACGGCGCGCGCCAGCCGCGCGCTGCCCGAAGTCGTGCTGCTTGCGCCGCATGCGGTCGATCCGAAGCTGCCGTTCGTCGGCGCAGGCGAGCGGGTCGCGTGGCGCTTTGACGGTGACGCAGAAGCCGCGAACGCACAACGCGCGATACGCGATCTCGGCATCGACGAAATCGACGCGGCACAGGTTGCGCTGGAGGAGGCGGATTTCATCGTATCGGCCGGCAACGGCGTGAGCGACGTACCTGCCTTCGAGCGGCTCGCGACGACCCTCGGCGCGGCGATCGGCGCGAGCCGGGTCGCCGTGGACGACGGCAAGTTCACACGCGACAAGCAGATCGGCGCGACCGGCAAGACCGTCGAGGCGAGCGTTTATATCGCGTTCGGCATTTCGGGCGCGGTGCAGCATCTGCAGGGCATCAAGGATTGCCGCCACGTGATCGCCGTGAATCTCGACGCGAGCGCGCCGATCGCCAAGCGCGCGGATCTGACCGTGATCGCGGACGCGCAGGAAACCATCGCGGCGCTCAACCAGGCGGCGGCCGCGGCGCGCGGCGCGCGCGCCACCCCGGCCACGCTGTCGCAGCCGGGCAAGCTTGCCGAAGGAGTGCTCGCATGAAGATCGCCGTGCTGGTTTCGGTCGGACGTCATCCGGTCAGCGGCGTCGCACGCTACAGCCGCAACGACGCGGTCGCGTTGACGCTGGCGCTGTCGCTCGCCGCAACGAGCGGCGCGAGGCTCGACGTGCTGCACGCGGGCGATCCGTCGAACGCCGCGTTGAACGAGTATCTGGCGCTCGGCGCGCGTTCGGTCGACGTGCTCGAGATGCCGCCCGACGCCGATCCCGCGCCGCAACTCGCCGCGCGTTTGCGCGGCTACGAGCTGGTGCTAACCGGCACGCGCGCCGAAGGCGGCTTCGATAGCGGCATGCTGCCGTATCGCGTCGCGCATGCGCTGGCCGTGCCGCTGGTCGGCGCCGCCGTCGATCTGGCTCTGCGCGACGGTTGCGCGCAGGTCCGGCAGTTCATGCCGAAGGGCCTGCGACGGCGCGTCGAAGTGCGGCTGCCCGCGTTGATCGCCGTGCATCCGCTCGCGAACGCCGCGACGTCGTACGCGTATGCGCGGCTGCGCGAAGGCACGATCGAGTGCGTCGCCGCGCCGCTCGCCGGCGCCGGGCCCGCTACCGCTGGCGAGCCGTCCGCATGGACCGTTGGCCCCGCCACCGCGAAACCGGTGCGCCTCGCCGCCGCCGAAAAGCGCTCGGGCCACGCGCGCATGCTGTCGGCGACGACGACCGAGAGCCGCGGCGGCAGCGTCGTAATTGAAGGGAGTTCCGTCGAAAAAGCACAAGTGATCCTCGCGTATTTGCGCGAGCATCAACTGGTGGATTACTGAATTCCGGTTCGGGCCAGCATGCGACCAGGAGGGCCTGGCGCGGCGCCAGACGTGACACGCAACGGAGCACACCATGAAAGTTTCCGCAGACGTTCGCGCAATGATCGAACGCCGCAAGCAGAATTACACGCTGGAAGCGCCGTTCTATACGAGCGAGGACATCTTCTCGCTCGACATCGATGCGATCTTCCGCCAGCACTGGATTCAGGTCGCGGTCGAGCCCGACGTGCCCGAGCCGGGCGACTATGTGACAGTCGAAATCGGCGACGATTCGATCCTGATCGTGCGCGACGATGACATGCGGGTGCGCGCGTTTCATAACGTATGCCGCCATCGCGGCGCGCGTCTGTGCAATACCGGCAAGGGCTCACTCGGCAATATCGTCTGTCCGTATCACAGCTGGACGTACGGCCTCGATGGCGAGCTGATGTTCGCCGAACACATGGGCGATCAGTTCGACCGCTGCAAACATAGCCTGAAAGCGGTGCACGTCGAGAACCTCGCCGGGCTGATTTTCATCTGCCTCGCGGAGCAGCCGCCCGCCGATTTTTCCGTGATGCGCGCCGCGATGGAGCCGTACCTGTTGCCGCACGATCTGGCCGGCTGCAAGATCGCCGCGTCGATCGACATCATCGAGGAGGGCAACTGGAAGCTGACGATGGAGAACAATCGCGAGTGCTATCACTGCGTCGCGAACCATCCCGAGCTCACCGTCTCGCTGTACGAATACGGCTTCGGTTATCAGCGCACGCCCGCGAACGAGGAGGGCATGGCTGCGTTCGAGGCGACAGTGGCTCGTCGCACCGCGCAGTGGGAGGCGATGCAGTTGCCGTCGGCGGAAATCGAGCGGCTCGCCGATCTCGTCACCGGGTTCCGTACGCAACGTCTGCCGCTCGATCGCGACGGCGAATCGCAGACGCTCGACGCGAAGATCGCCTCGAAGAAACTGCTCGGCGGTTTCAAGCATGCGGATCTCGGCGGCCTGTCGTTCTGGACCCAGCCGAATTCGTGGCATCACTTCATGAGCGACCATATCGTCAGTTTCTCGGCGATTCCGCTGTCGGCCGGCAAAACGCTGGTGCGCACCAAGTGGCTCGTGCATAAGGACGCGCGCGAAGGCATCGACTACGACGTCGACAATCTGACCGCCGTGTGGCGTGCGACGAACGACCAGGATCGCACGCTCGTCGAATATTCGCAGCGCGGCGTAACGAGCAGCGCGTATCAGCCGGGTCCGTACTCGCCGTTCACCGAGGGGCTCGTCGAAAAGTTCTGCGAGTGGTATATCGGCCGTCTCGCGGATCACGACGCAAAACCGCAGGCATCGCACGACGAGAAAGTCGTGTCGTTCGCGCGCTGAGCGCAACACCGCAATGAGGAGCGGGGGGACAACCATGATGCGCGATCAGGCCATGTTTCATCTGGACATCGAGCGGAATTCAAGCGACGCGCCGAGCCGCGTCACGCAGCCGCGCTTCTGGGACGCGCTGCCCGCGCGCTGGAACAGCGACGCCGACGACACGCTGGAGTGCTGCCAGGTCCGCAACGAAACGCACGACGTGAAGAGCTTCTTCTTCCGCGCGCCATCCGGTCGGGCGTTCGTATTCGAGCCGGGGCAGTTCATCACGCTGGAGTTGGAGATCGACGGGGAGCGGGTCAATCGCTGCTATACGATCTCTTCACCGCCCACGCGGCCGCATACGATTTCGATTACCGTGAAGCGGGTGCCGGGCGGCCCCGTATCCAACTGGCTGCACGATCATCTGCATGCGGGCATGCAGGTGCGTGTGCTGGGGCCCGCCGGCGAATTCACCTGCGCGCGGTACCCGGCGCGCAAGTTCCTGTTTTTGTCGGCGGGCTCCGGCATTACGCCGTTGATGTCGATGAGCCGCGCGCACCATGAACTCGGCGAGGACAGCGATATCGTCTTCGTGCATAGCGCGCGCACGCCGGACGACATCATCTTCGCTCGCGAGCTCGATCTGATCGCCGCGAATCAGGCGCATTTCCGTACCGCGTTCGTCTGCGAGCGCGTGGGCACGCGCACCAATTGGCCTGGCATCACCGGCTTTCTGACGCTGCCGTTGCTAAAGCTGATTGCGCCGGATTTTCTGGAGCGCGAGATTTTCACCTGCGGCCCCGCGCCGTACATGCAGGCGGTGCGCAATCTGCTCGACGAAGGCGGCTTCGATCGTCAGCACTATCACGAGGAAAGCTTTTCCTTCGAGACCGTGGTCGACGTGGCCCCGCAATTGGCCGAGCCGCATATCGCCGATACGCCGCCGGATACGCCCGCCCCGGTCGAAACGGCAACGCGGTTCAAGGTGAGCTTTACGCGCAGTCATCGTGAGATCGAGTGCGGCGGCGGCCAGCATGTGCTCGATGCGGCGAAGCAGGCGGGCGTGCGGCTGCCGGCGTCATGCACGCAAGGCATGTGCGGCACCTGCAAGGTGAAGCTCGTGTCCGGCGAAGTGGCGATGAAGCACGCGGGCGGTATCCGTCAGCGCGAGATCGATCAAGGCATGGTGCTGCTGTGCTGTAGCAAGCCGCTGACCGATCTGGTCGTCGATAAGTAATACGACTGATAAGCACACCAACACGGCAAACACCGGTGGATGTGCGTGGAAGTCGCCTGCGGACAACTGCATGTCGCAAAACAACGCTACCCGGCAATTCTGGTTGGCGATTCTAAATGCGCGATGAGCGGTTCGATGGCATACGCGTCAATGGGCAAATGGATCAACGGGAGAACGGCGATGAGACTGATCGGAAAGATGGTGGTGGCAAGCGCGTTGGGTGTGATGCTGGCGGCGGGCAGTGCGGGTGTGTCGGCCGATTCGAAGCCGACCATCAAGATCGGGTACGTGGAGGGCTGGGACGATAGCGTTGCGACGTCGAACGTCGCCGCCCAGGTGATCGAGAAACGCCTCGGCTATCAGGTGCAACTGGTGCCGGTGGCCGCCGGTGTGATGTGGCAGGGCGTCGCGCGCGGCGATCTCGACGCGACGCTGTCCGCGTGGCTGCCGGTCACGCACGGCGCGTACTGGAACAACTTCAAGGACAAGGTGGTCGACCTCGGGCCGAACTTCAACGACGCGAAGATCGGTCTGATCGTGCCGGACAGTGCGGACGTGAAGAGCGTCGGCGATCTGCAGGCGAAGAAGTCGGAATTCGGCGCGCGTATCGTCGGCATCGACGCTGGCGCTGGCGTGATGCAGAAAACCAGCGAGGCGATCAAGGCCTACGGGCTCGACTATCAGTTGATGCCGAGTTCCGGCAGCGCGATGACGGCCGAACTGGCGCGCTCGGAGGCGGCCAGCAAACCGATCATCGTCACCGGCTGGAAGCCGCACTGGATGTTCGCGAAGTACAAGCTGAAATTCCTTGACGATCCGAAAAAGGTATTCGGTGAAGCGGAGCACGTGGATAGTGTGATAAATCCCGAGCTCGAGAAAAAAGCGCCGACGGTGGTCGCGTTCCTGAAGAAGTTCCAATGGAAGCCCGGCGAGATCGACGCGGTGATGCTGGCCACGCAGAATGGCGAAAAACCGGTTGCCGCCGCCGACGCGTGGATCAGCGCGCATTCGGATCGAGTGGATAGCTGGGTGAAGTAAGCCGGCAAGCGTCGGCGCAGCACATGAAAAACGCCGCTTGTTAGCGGCGTTTTTCTGTTTACCGCAGCACCACGGTGCGCTCGCCGTTGATGAACACGCGCCGTTCGACGAACGCCTTCACCGCGCGCGCGAGCGTGATGCATTCGACGTCGCGTCCGGTCGTCAGTAGTCGTTCGGCGCTGTACGAGTGATCGACCCGTTCGACCTCCTGCTCGATGATCGGACCTTCGTCGAGATCGTCGGTCACGAAGTGCGCGGTGGCGCCGATCACCTTGACGCCGCGCGCATGGGCCTGATGGTACGGCCTCGCCCCTTTGAAACCGGGTAGGAACGAATGGTGGATATTGATCGCGCGCGCGGCGAGCGCCCGGCTCGTTTCGGCCGACAGGATCTGCATGTAGCGCGCGAGGATCAGCAGCTCCGCGCCGGACGAGTCGAACAGGTCGAGCAGTTGGGCTTCCTGTTGCGGTTTGGTATCTGCCGTCATCGGTAGGTGATGAAACGGCAGGCCGTGCTGCCGCGCGAGCGGTTCGAGGTCGCGGTGATTCGAGCCGATGCCGACGATGTCCATCTTCAGCTCGCCCATGCGCCAGCGAAACAGCAGATCGGCGAGACAGTGTTCGAGTTTGGACACCATGATCAGCACTTTCGGCCGGCTCGACAGATCGTGGATCGCCCAGATCATTCTGAAGCGTTCGGCGATCGGCGTGAATTCCTGCTTCAGCATGGCGATCTGCAGCGCGTCGTCGCGATCGACGTGGTGAAACACGCAGCGCACGAAAAAGCGCTCGCTGAGTTCGTCGTCGAATACGGTGAGCTCGTCGACGTAGCATCGATGCCGTTCGAGAAAGCCAGCGACGGCGGCAACCTGGCCCGCGGCGCTCGGACACGCGACGGTGAGAACGCCTTGAGCAGGGCGTGAAATGGCGGACATAAACTCTCCACATGGACGATCAGGCGATGCCGCGGGGCGCGGCGCGCATCGTCGCAGTAGAGCAAATCGGGCGCTTGCGCGGATAGAAGCTAACCGCCGTAGGGCTGGAATGGGAACGCCAATGGACCGGCCGGCCAGCGCTCGTTCTAGTCGGCGGGGGACGCTGGGAGCCTTCGTTTGAGCGTGTCGATCAATGCACGCACTTTCGCTGGCGGGTGACTCGTCGGCGGAAACACGGCCTGGATGCTCGCGGGTGCGCTGGTCCATTCGGGCAGCAGCCGGATCAGCCGTCCCGCGGCAACGTCGGCCGCGATCGAAAAGTCGGTCAACAGACCGATGCCGCCGCCCGCTAGCGTCGCCGCGCGGCAGGCATCGGCCGTGTTGACGCGCAACGCGGATGCGCAGCGCACACTCGCGGTTTTGCCGTCGACGTGCCGCAGATCGAGCATCAACGGATGAGGCAGCACCGACAACGCGCAATAAGGCAGCGCCTGCAACGCGCACGGCGTGTCCGGCATGCCCCACGTCTGCACGAATTCGGGACTCGCGACCAGCCACTTGACGAAGCTGCCGAGCTTCACCGCGCGATAGTTGGAATCCGCGAGACGACCCAGCCGGATCGCGACGTCGATGCCCTCGGCAATCAGATCGACGTAGCGGTCGCTGCTCAGCAGCTCGATGTCGAGCTGCGGATGCGTGCGGCGCAATTCGACCAGCGCGGGCGCGACGACGAGCGTGCCATAGTCGTTCGGCGCACTGACGCGCAGCGTGCCGCGCACCGGCGATTTTTCGCCGCCGAGCGCGTTGAGCGCGTCCTCGGTGGCGCGCAGAATCTTCACGCTCGCCTCGTAGAACGTGCGGCCCGCCTCGGTCACACCGAGCCGCCGGGTGGTGCGCACGAGCAGGCTCGCGCCGACCTCAGCCTCGAGCCGCTGCATGTGCGTGCTGACCATCGTCTTGGCGAGTCCGAGCCGGGTCGCCGCGGCGCTCAACGAGCCGGCGTCGATCACCGCGACGAAGATCGCGAGGCGGTTCAGGTTCACGTTGCGCACATCGGGCATGATCGATTGTCCATTCTCGCTTGACTGTGTTTCCCGGATTATCGGGCTTCCGCGCGACAGTGCCTACGTCTTATGCTCGACGTGTCATTCAACGCATCCGGAGTCCTCCATGCCTGCCGCCAGACCCGCCCAGCCTATCAAGCTCTACACGACGCCGCTTTCGGGCCACGGTCATCGCGTGAAGCTGTTTCTGACGCTGCTCGATCTGCCGTTCGAGCTCATCGAGCTGAACATGAAGGCTGGCGACAACCGCAAACCCGAGTACCTCGCGCTGAACCCGTTCGGCCAGGTGCCGACGATTCAGGACGGCGAGCTCACACTGTTCGATTCGAACGCGATTCTCGTCTATCTGGCGAAGCGCTATGGCGACGCGTCGTGGCTCCCGGACGATCCGCCCGGCGCCGCGGCGGTGCAGCGCTGGCTGTCGCTCGCGGCCGGCCAGATCGCATACGGGCCGTGCGCGGCGCGACTCGTTACCGTATTCGGCGCGCCGCTCGATCACGAGCGCGCGAAGAAGATCGCCGTCAAGCTGTTCGACGTGATCGACGCGGAGCTGGCCGGCAAGCAGTTCGTGGCAGGCACCCACGCGACGATCGCCGATATCGCCGCGCACACGTATATCGCTCATGCGCCCGAGGGCGGCGTGTCGTTGCAACCGTATCCGAACATTCGCGCGTGGCTGCGTCGAGTCGAGGCATTGCCGCGCTTCATCGCGATGCCGTCGACGAAGGCTGGGTTGCTGGCGGTGTGATACCCGTTTAAGACCGCGTTAGATTTTGCACAGGAGTCCGATCATGTCCGAGTGCGTTCCGTTGAATCACTGGGGGACCGATGCGTCGCCGTTTCATGCCGGCGAGCAGGACGCACAGCAGCGTGCCGGTGTGCGTGAGGCGGCGGAGTCGATGGGACGTCGGGGGATTCGCCGTTTCATGCCGGAACAGCACCGCGAGTTCTTTGCCGCGCAGCCGTTTGTCGTGATCGGCGGCGTCGATGCGAGCGGTCAGCCGTGGGCGACGCTGCGCGCGGGTGCGCCGGGTTTCGTGTCGTCACCGGATGCGCGGACGCTGCGCATCGAAGGCGGCGCCTTACCTGGCGATCCGCTGGGCGCGAGTTGGCGCGACGGCGCCCACCTCGGAGCGCTGGGCATCGAACCGCGCACGCGGCGGCGCAATCGGGCGAATGGCGTCGTACGGTCCGTGGAGGGCGGCACGTTGCAGGTCGAAGTGATGCAGAGCTTCGGCAATTGTCCGAAGTACATCCAGAGCCGCACGCCGTATTTGACCGAACGGGATGCAGCCGCGCCGCACGCGCAGCCCGAGATCGCCACGTATCTGAGCGATGCCGACCGGGAGTTGCTGGCGGGCGCTGACACGTTCTTTATCGCCAGTGCGAATCTGAGTGAGGAAGCGGGGCTGGGCAAGGGAGTCGACGTTTCACATCGGGGCGGCGCACCAGGCTTTGTGCGCGTGGACGACGCGAATATGCTGATCACGCCCGACTATAGCGGCAACCGCTTTTTCAACACGATCGGCAACCTCGTGCACGATCCACGCGCGGGCCTGCTGTTTATCGACTTCGCAACCGGCGATGTGCTCTATCTCGCGGTGCAAGCGGAGATCATGTGGGACGGCGACGAACTCGCGGCGTTTGCCGGCGCGCAGCGGGTCGTGAGGTTTTATGTGAACGAAGTGCGGCGCAGCCGCGGCGCATTGCCGTTTCGATGGTCGGAGGTCGAACTGGCGCCGCAGTTTCTGCCGAAGACGCGCGAACGCGCATAAGCCTGCCGACGCACATGCGTGTGCTTTAGCCCGGTACTGCCGCCGTTTTACTGGGCATTTCTGCCGAGCCGATAAGACACGCCGAGTCTGGTGGCAAGTTGCCACACATAGACTCGCGAGTACGAAATGCCGAACTGGCGGCTTATCAGCTCGCGCATGCGCGCATTGCTCCAGCCGTCCGCGTCGAAGCCGTAGTCTCGCGGCGAGGCCTTCAGCGCCTGCGCCAGCCAGTCCAGATCCGCCACCGCGAGTGCCGAATGGCGACCGCCGACGCTCATGTTTCGGAGCGCGTCGAGGCCACCTTGCTCCAATAGCTTGCTATATCGTTCGACCGTGGTCTTTGCCATGCCCATCTCTTTGGCGACCACGGAGGCCGCGACGCCGTCGAGCAGCTTCTTGCCCGCCGTGACGCGCCTTGCGACGGTCGGCAAATCGTCATTTTGTCGATGCATCGGATAACTCCACCGTTGGGTTGCTGCCCGAACTGAAAATCGGTTGCTGGGGTAGACAGAGGGGAGGGCGCAACGTACAGATAATCGAAAACTTGCCGGCCGTGTCCAAATAACAAAAAATCAATTGCGGACTTCCTCTGATAGAACAATCGCGCAAACCTCGCGTACGTCGGCCGCAAACCTAGCGCAACTTTTCCAGTGGATTATAGGCAACAGGGCATTTACGCAAGTGCCTGTGTGCATCTCCAGGCTAGTAACAATCTGCTTAATCTAGCTGCCCGGTTCAAAAACTGAAATTATCCTTTTGCTGGGCACTTTTTGACTCAATATGCATAGCTGCATTAAGAGTTGACTGCGCTTTCGTCAGTTGCCATTGCCAGGCTGCCCGGTAGGCCTTGAGAATGGCCTGATGGGCGATCACTTTCACGAGCGCTTAGGCACGGCAGACGGCGTGGATACGAAAACGTGATGGGCTTCGGATTGGGCGGCCCGTCGACCACCGGTTTGCGTCCATACGTCACGCCGAAATGCCGGCAGCCGATGCTTAGTCTCTCAACGACAAAACGCTCGCCGGTCACGCCAAATGCCAGACATCTCTCCGTCATGAAACAATAGCCGACGATAAAGGATTTGCCGTGATCGCCAATGGTGGCCCTGGCTTTAGCTACAAGGCTGATTCTCGCCGCGCACAAACACATATCTAACAATTGGCTAGCTGTGGAGTATGGCGTTGTATTCATCACGGCTCGATTGAGCCCACCACCGAATCGAGACGAATTGTCGGGCCAGTTCGTGGGCCACTGTGAAAGAGTCGCAGTGCGGACGATTTGCGATCTCGACGCGGGTCGGCGGGCATCGTTTGTCGCGGGTGCTTGATGTCGGGATCGTTCCATACTTCATTTGACATAATGTAATTTATCACCGAAGCGAATGTAGTAGCTTTATAGAAATGTCGTGTTCTAGCCATTTAGAAATGTCGTGTTTGGACCTCGGTATGCTTGCCGGTTCCTCGTGGGACTACGGAGCCGGCGATGCATCCAGCCACACTGGTGACATTGAACATGCGCGAACTCGACCGGTTGAAGGTGATCCAGGCTGTGGTGGACATGGGGCTGAAGCCCGGACGCGCGGCTGAACGGCTGGGTCTGACTGTGCGGCAGATCGAGCGTCTGGTGATCCGATACCAGGAATCGGGCGCGGCTGGACTGGCCTCGCGCAAGCGTGGCCGCCAGGGTAACCGGCGTCTGGACGAGAATCTGGCCCAGCGGGCGCTGGCGATCATCCGTGAGCGCTATGCCGACTTTGGCCCGACGCTGGCCTGCGAGAAGCTGTACGAGTGCCACGGCATTCGCCTGGCCAGGGAAACGGTCAGACGGCTGATGACGGACACGGGCCTGTGGATACCGCGCCGGCAGCGTCCACCGAAGGTCTACCAGCCGCGTGCGCGGCGCGCATGTCTGGGCGAGCTGATCCAGATCGACGGCAGCGACCATCGCTGGTTCGAGGAACGCGCGCCGGCGTGTACGCTGCTGGTGTACGTCGACGACGCGACGAGCCGGCTGATGCGCCTGCATTTCACGGCGAATGAATCGACCTTCAGTTACTTCGAGGCGACGCGCGCGTATATCGAGCATCATGGCAAGCCGGTCGCGCTGTACAGCGATAAAGCCAGCGTGTTTCGCAGCACGGCAGCCAGCAAGACTGGTCGCAGCGTGACGCACTTCGGCCGCGCAATGTACGAACTGAACATCGATACGTTCTGCGCGAACAGCAGCCCGGCCAAGGGACGTGTCGAGCGCGCGCACCTGACGCTGCAGGACCGCCTTGTGAAGGAGTTGAGACTGCGAGGCATCAGCACGATCGTCGACGCCAACGCCTATGCGCCCGCCTTCATTGCAGCGTATAACGTGCGCTTCGCGAAACCGCCGAAGAGCGACTTCAATGCGCACCGGCCGCTGCGCGCTGACGAGAGTCTGGACCTGCTGCTGACCTGGCGCGAGACGCGTCGCGTATCGAAGTCGCTGACGGTGCAGTACGACCGGGTGATGTACCTGCTGGATGACACGCCGGCGACCCGCGAGCTGATCCACCGGTACATCGACGTGTGGGAGTACCCGGACGGACGCATCGAGATCCGCGCCGATGACAGGGTTCTGTCCTGCAGGCTGTACGACAAGCTGGCTGACGTCGATCAGGGCGCGGTGATTGAGCACAAGAGACTCAGTCACGCGCTGCAGGTCGCCCAGGCGCTGCAGGCGCAGCGCGACAACCGGCGCATCTCCGGCTCCCCTTCCCGAACGAATCAGGGTCAGGCGGTGCGCAAGCCGAAGCAGCTGTCCGGCACGAAGAAGCAGCGCGAATTCACGCAGACCGACATCAACGAAGTGGTCGTGGATCTGGCGCAACGCAGGCAGCCCAAATCATCCAGAAAACCTGGCCGTCGGTCTGCACGTGCTGTCTGAACGGACGTAAGCGCCCTGCTTTTTCAGGCACTGTCCTTCAACACCGGGTGAGCGGTAACTCCTTCAGAGTCAAAACTTTAAATCCTGAAAACACGACATTTCTAAATAGCTGCCGCAGCGACATCTTGAAATGGCCTCGACAGCGAATGTAGTAGCTTTATAGAAATGTCGTGTTCTAGCCATTTAGAAATGTCGTGTTTGGACCTCGGTATGCTTGCCGGTTCCTCGTGGGACTACGGAGCCGGCGATGCATCCAGCCACACTGGTGACATTGAACATGCGCGAACTCGACCGGTTGAAGGTGATCCAGGCTGTGGTGGACAATGGGGCTGAAGCCCGGACGCGCGGCTGAACGGCTGGGTCTGACTGTGCGGCAGATCGAGCGTCTGGTGATCCGATACCAGGAATCGGGCGCGGCTGGACTGGCCTCGCGCAAGCGTGGCCGCCAGGGTAACCGGCGTCTGGACGAGAATCTGGCCCAGCGGGCGCTGGCGATCATCCGTGAGCGCTACGCCGACTTTGGCCCGACGCTGGCCTGCGAGAAGCTGTACGAGTGCCACGGCATTCGCCTGGCCAGGGAAACGGTCAGACGGCTGATGACGGACACGGGCCTGTGGATACCGCGCCGGCAGCGTCCACCGAAGGTCTACCAGCCGCGTGCGCGGCGCGCATGCCTGGGTGAGCTGATCCAGATCGATGGCAGCGATCATCGCTGGTTCGAGGAACGCGCGCCGGCGTGCACGCTGCTGGTGTACGTCGACGACGCGACGAGCCGGCTGATGCGCCTGCATTTCACGGCGAATGAATCGACCTTCAGTTACTTCGAGGCGACGCGCGCGTATATCGAGCATCATGGCAAGCCGGTCGCGCTGTACAGCGATAAAGCCAGCGTGTTTCGCAGCACGGCAGCCAGCAAGACTGGTCGCAGCGTGACGCACTTCGGCCGCGCAATGTACGAACTGAACATCGATACGTTCTGCGCGAACAGCAGCCCGGCCAAGGGACGTGTCGAGCGCGCGCACCTGACGCTGCAGGACCGCCTTGTGAAGGAGTTGAGACTGCGAGGCATCAGCACGATCGTCGACGCCAACGCCTATGCGCCCGCCTTCATTGCAGCGTATAACGTGCGCTTCGCGAAACCGCCGAAGAGCGACTTCAATGCGCACCGGCCGCTGCGCGCTGACGAGAGTCTGGACCTGCTGCTGACCTGGCGCGAGACGCGTCGCGTATCGAAGTCGCTGACGGTGCAGTACGACCGGTGATGTACCTGCTGGATGACACGCCGGCGACCCGCGAGCTGATCCACCGGTACATCGACGTGTGGGAGTACCCGGACGGACGCATCGAGATCCGCGCCGATGACAGGGTTCTGTCCTGCAGGCTGTACGACAAGCTGGCTGACGTCGATCAGGGCGCGGTGATTGAGCACAAGAGACTCAGTCACGCGCTGCAGGTCGCCCAGGCGCTGCAGGCGCAGCGCGACAACCGGCGCATCTCCGGCTCCCCTTCCCGAACGAATCAGGGTCAGGCGGTGCGCAAGCCGAAGCAGCTGTCGGGCACGAAGAAGCAGCGCGAATTCACTCAGACCGACATCAACGAAGTGGTCGTGGATCTGGCGCAACGCAGGCAGCCCAAATCATCCAGAAAACCTGGCCGTCGGTCTGCACGTGCTGTCTGAACGGACGTAAGCGCCCTGCTTTTTCAGGCACTGTCCTTCAACACCGCGTGAACTGTAACCCTTTAGAGACAACCCCTTTAACGCTTAAAAACACGACATTTCTATTTGGCTGCCGCAGCGACATCTTGAAATGGCCTCGACATGTCAGAGCTTTTTGATAATGTCCGATTCTGGCTCATGCGAAATGTCCGATTGTCCTCCCTGAGCCGCGCGCAGCGCGCATGCTGCGCCATGGTGGTGACCTGGGGAGCCGGACATGAACGCACGTGGATTCATCACGATCAGCATGCACGAGCTTGAGCGGGTCAGGATTATCGAGGCGGTTGCCGGACATCGGCTGCGGGTTTGTCAGGCGGCTGAACGTCTGCAGCTGTGCGAGCGTCAGGTCAACCGGCTGGTGCATCGCTATGAAGCCAGTGGACCGGCGGGGCTGGTATCGGCACGACGTGGCCAGCCCGGCAACCGCGAACTGCCGGTGGATCTGCGGGCGCGGGCCATGGCGCTGGTGCGTGAGCGTTATGCCGATTTCGGACCGACGCTGGCGTGCGAGAAGCTGGCTGAATGGCCGGGCGAGGCCGTGACGCACTTCGGCCGCGGGATGTACGAACTCAACATGGACATGTTATGCACGAATTCGGACTCCGCGAAGGGCTGCGTCGAGCGCGCCCACCTGACGCTGCAGGACCGGCTGGTCAAGGAACTGCGGCTGCGCGCCATCAGTACCGTCGCCGCCGCGAATGCCTACGTGCCCCCCTTCGCCGGACATGACGCACGTTTCGCGAAACCGCCGCACAGCACGTTCTTCAGCTTTTCTTCAAAGCCGAAACTGCGCCACGGAATCGACGAGTTGTGCCGCCTGTTGTCTGAGGCTCTCAGCTGCCGCTGCGCTTTGTTCCACCAGGGCCGCGTTGTGCTGCGTCGTCTGATCGATCTGGCCGACCGCCTCGCCTGCCTGCTCGACGCCGATGCTTTGCTCCGCGCTCGCTATGCTGATCGCGTCCACGATCGCGGTCACACGCTCGATTGCGCAGACAATCTCCGACATCGTCGTACCGGCCTCCTCGACCAATGCCGTACCGCGGCCCACGTGCTCAACGCTGTCCGCGATCAGCGCCTGAATTTCACTGGCAGCCTGGCCGCTACGCTTTGCGAGACCGCGAACTTCCGTCGCCACCACGGCAAAGCCACGGCCTTGCGGACCCGCACGAGCCGCTTCGACCGCCGCGTTGATCGCGAGAATGTTAGTCTGCGCCGCGATCGAGTCGATGATCCCGACGATGCTGGCGATCTTGCGCGAACTGTCGTTGATTCCGGTCATGGTCTGGACCACCTGATCCACCACCGTGCCGCCTTTTTGCGCGACCGCAGACGCGTTCACAGCCAGCTGACTTGCCTCGCGGGCGTTTTGCGCATTCTGTCTGACGGTCGCCCCGAGCTGTTCCATCGACGCGGCCGTTTCCTGCACGGCGCTCGCCTGTTCCTCGGTTCGTTGGCTGAGGTCCGCGTTACCGGAGGCGATCTGCGCTGAACCCGTCGCTATGGAATCGCTGCTCGCTCGCACCTGACCGACGATGCGAACCAGCGCGCCAGTCATTGCTTTCATGGCGGCCATCAGGCTGTCCGTGTCGCCCGGCCGCACGTGCAGCTCGATGTCGAGCGCGCCCGTCGCTATCCGGCGCGCTGCGTTACGGGCGTCGTCAGGCTCACCGCCCAGCTTCCTGGTGATCGCGCGCGAGAACATCACGGCGCACGCGATGCCCGCCATCATCGTGATCGCCATCACGCTGCAACTCGCCAGGATAGCGCGCGTCTGCTTTTTCTTTGCGTCGGCGATGGCGACAGACGTCTGCTCCACGATTTTGCTACCGGATTCACGCAACAGTATTGCCGGTTTCCGGTCTATGCCGTCGATCGCCCGGTCCGCCGCTCCGATATCGAACCCCGACGCCTTGAATTGGACGAGCGCCTGACGAAGCGACTCGCCCATCTGACGGTGAAGCACATTGAACTGCTCGATTCTCGCGCGGACTTCGCCCGGCGGCAATTCGTAGGCGAGCTTTTCCGTATCGCTTTGCGACGCCTGTTCATACTTCTGGAAGGCGCTCCAGTATTTGTCGAATTGCGCGGGATCCTTGCCGCGCACAATGATGTCCTTACCGTTCTGCACCTGATTCTTGAAAGCAACCAGAGCATCCGCGATCCTGCGTTGCTGCGCGCCATTTACTTCGATAAGACGCTCGTAGGCATTCGCGGCGTTGTTCATCTCCACAACGCCGAACACGCCCGCCGTCGATGCGGCCAATAAAGCAATGCCAAACGCCAGCGGCAGTTGATGGACGAGTTTCATTTGTCACCACCGGGAGAGGCGGGAAAGCGGTCGCCTGTCACCGGGCGGCAATGAGCGACATCGCGCGCGCAAAGCCTCGGCGGATGCGCATGCCATTCGGACGGGATGAATTCGAGGTCCTGTATGCGGTGCATCCCCGCGCACAGAGGAAATTCGGATTGGGCGGCGATAACGCCGTACCGTTTGAACACGTCTCTTCCTAATGCCCGATTCATAGTCGGCTTTGTCTTCGATTAGATCGCGACAGCGTATTCCACTATCGCTGTTACGTCCCTGCACAAAAATCGGATTCACTGGCATTTTTGAATCCACGTACGGGGATTGAACGAGGTGGCCCGACAGGTGGCCGAAGGGAAATCGTCCATATCGATTCCGGCTCACGTGCTTAGCAACTTGGGATATCAGGGCAAATACCTGGATCGGGCAAATCCTGATAGCAGACGGGGCGCGGGAAACGGTCGTCGGGGACGCCTTCACGCAGCTTCGAAAAAAGCGATGCCCCGTTCGAGCACAAGCCCACCATCGCAGTGGCAGCAATTGATAAATCGCCGCCGCGATATTAAAACTGGTCAAAGAAAATCGACTTAGGATTAGATGACCGCGCTCAATCGCCCGAGCACTTTGTGTACGCTGGCGCACATTGTTCCAGTCTCGTAAAGCATATTTTCATTACGGTCGTAGAACAAGGAACGAATGGAAATTTGGGCGATGAATACCCTGACAGATGTGCGTCGGAATAATCAGACCAAGCGGATTCGAATCGACAAAAGTGTCGCTTTCAAATCTTTTGATGACGTGATTCCCCTGCAGACGATCGCCGAAATCAACGAATTCATCGATCACCTGTTCGGCGACACGCCACAGCGCTCGCAGTCCGGCGCGACGATCGCGTACATGCTGCGTCGCGGTCAAGCCTTTCGCGAGCTAGAGCAGTCGATCTGCGCGAATATGCGCGCGATGGCCACGAAAATCGGCTGGACAGATTTACCGGCGGAGCCGTTCCACGTGTTGCGCTGTGCGAGCAACGCCACGCTGGCGGAGAGCCACTGCCGCCATTACGACTCGCACCTGCTGACGCTGCTGATTCCGCTTCAGCTCGCACCCGACGGGGTTCACAACGGCGACCTCGTGATGTACTGCAAGCCGCGCCTGTCCGTGACGACGCTGACCAACGTGATCTGCAAGGTGCGCCACGGCTTCCTGCACAGTTTGCCGCTCAGTTGGCGCAGCTGGCATACCTTGCATGATCTGCGGGTCGGCAACTGCAAGCGCATTCCGGTCAAACCCGGCAGCGTTTATGAATTCAACGGCTTCGCACTTCAGCATGCGAATCTCGACGTCCAGCACGGGCAGCGGCGCACGTTGCTCATTCATTACTACGACCCCGGCCACTCGCTCGGTCTGAGTGCCGTGCTGCGGCGCGGGCGCATCGGCTGAGCCGTGGCGCGCCCGATGCCGCGCAAACCGGCGATGGCGCTGCCCAATCGTCACCGACGAGGCAAGCGGATTTCACTTTGCTTTTAATCCGGCATAGACTGAATTCAGACTTTTCCGTTGGCCGCTTTCACCCGCACCTGCCGTGGCCGTTGCCATGCGCGGCGACGGATGTTTTTGTCGTGCTCCACGAGCCGCCAGCAGCCGAGCCGGTTCGCGCCTGATCACCATTCGAAAGGGACGACTCATCATGGCCGCTACCGGTTACATGGCACGCAAAACCATCGCCGATATCGTCGGCAGCGCCGACGTCGAAGAAGGCCGCAAGCTGTCGAAAACGCTTGGCGCGACGAGTATCACCGCGATGGGCATCGGCGCGATCATCGGCGCCGGCATCTTCGTGCTGACCGGCACCGCCGCCGCGCAGTTCGCAGGACCGGCCATCACGCTGTCGTTCGTGCTGGGCGGCATCGCCTGCGCGTTCGTCGGCCTATGCTATTCGGAGCTCGCGGCGATGCTGCCCGTGTGCGGCAGCAGCTACACGTACACGTATGCGACGCTTGGCGAGATCTTCGCGTGGATCATCGGCTGGGATCTGATCCTCGAATACGCAATGGGCGCGGCGACTGTCGCGGTCGGCTGGTCCGGCTATATCGTGAGCCTGTTGCGCAACGTCGGCATCGAGATTCCGCCCACCGTCGCCGCGGCGCCCGGCACCATCGTGAAGCTGCCCGATGGCTCGACGCTCACGGGTGTGATCAACCTGCCGGCGGTGCTGATCATCGCGATACTGACCACCTTGCTCGTGTTGGGTACGAAGGAATCTGCCCGGCTCAACAACGTGATGGTCGCGGTCAAGCTGACCGTGGTGGTCGCGTTTATCGCCATAGGCGTGTTTTTCATCAAGCCCGAACACTGGCATCCGTTCATTCCTACCAACACCGGCCAGTTCGGCAGTTTCGGGATGAGCGGCATTCTGCGCGGCTCGGCAGTGGTGTTTTTCGCGTTCATCGGTTTCGATGCGGTGTCGACCGCCGCCCAGGAAGCGCGACGGCCGCAGCGCGACATGCCGATCGGCATTCTCGGCTCGCTCGTCATCTGCACGGTGCTGTACATTCTCGTCGCCGCCGTGCTAACCGGCATCGTTCCCTACTCCGAGCTGAACGTTCCCGATCCGATCGCGAAGGGCGTCGACGCGATCGGGCTCAACTGGTTCGCGATACTGATTAAAATCGGCGCGTTGACGGGGCTGACCACCGTGATACTCGTGCTGCTCTATGGACAGAGCCGCATCTTCTTCGCGATGTCGCAGGACGGTCTGTTGCCGCCGATGTTCTCGCGCGTGCATTCGCGGTTGCACACGCCTTATCTGAGCCAGATGCTGATCGGCACCGTCGTCGCGATCGTCGCCGCGCTGACACCGATCGGCGTGCTGGGTGAGATGGTCAGCATCGGTACGCTGTTCGCCTTCGTCCTCGTGTGCGGCGCGGTGATCTATCTGCGGCGCAGCGACTCGGACGCGACCCGTCCGTTCCGCGTGCCTGGCGTTCCGCTCGTGCCGGTGCTCGGCATTCTGTTCTGCCTGCTGCTGATGGTCGGCTTGCCGCTTATCACGTGGCTGCGGCTCGTCGTGTGGCTGGTGATCGGCATGACGATCTATCTGTCGTACGGCCGCAATCGTTCGGTGTTGCGGCACCCGGAGCGCAAGCGAGCGCCAGTGTGATCATGTATGGACCCGCAGTATTTTTTTCAGTCGCATCGATTTCGCCGACACTTGCATGCCTTTAAATTGCGGCAATTGCCGGATTGCAATTGACATGTAATTGACAAATAGCATTCATCCTCCGCCTGCTCGTTGCGAGGCCACGCCAGCTCGCAACAACCAAGAATAAATTGACAAGCCACCCAGACCCGGTAGGATCAACGGAAATCTTTTCCGCGCATTAACGCGCCCATACGTCCTTAATAGTTAATTCGACTGCAAATCGTCAAACCCGTCACCGATCTCACGCGCAAAAAAGACTGCCTTGATCAAAGGAGTTTCTCTTGCTTCGCTCCGCGTTCCGCCTGCGTAGTCGTGCCATATCGCTGCTGATCACCGGTTTGCCGCTGCTGCTTGCCGCCTGCAACGACCGACAGGAGACGCCCACCGCCGCGTCGATGCCGCCGGTCCCCGTGCTGGTCGAAACGGTTTCCACCACTGCTGTCGCTGACGTCGTCGAGTTGCCCGGGCGTATCGAGGCCGTGCGCACCGCCGAGATTCGCGCGCGCGTCGATGGCATCGTCGAGCGCACGCTTTATCAGGAAGGCACCGACCTGCCGGCCAACGCCCCGCTGTTCCAGATCGACGCGAGCGACTATCGCGCGCAGTTGCAGCAGGCGCAGGCCGCGCTCGCGCGCGCGAGCGCTGTGCGTGACAACGCGGCCTCGGTGGTGGACCGGTTCAAGCCGCTGGTCGGTCGACATGCGGTCAGCGCGCAGGAATACGACGCGGCGCTCGCGACGATGCAACAGGCTCAGGCCAACGTCGCCGATGCCCGCGCGGCCGTCGCGCTCGCGCAGTTGCGGCTCGATCGCTGCATCGTGCGCACGCCGATCGCCGGGCGCGCGGGCCGCGCGCTCGTCACCGAAGGCGCGCTCGTGAGCGCCAGCGCGGCCACGTTGCTCACGCAGGTCAACCAGCTGACGCCGATCAACGCGGTGTTCACGCAGTCAAACACCGCGATGCTCGACATCGAACAGCAGATCCAGTCGGGCACGCGCAAGCCGACCAGCATGAAGCATGTCGAAGTGCAGCTGATCCTCGCCAACGGCCAGCTCTACAACGAGCGCGGCTTTCTGGACTTCGCCGATCTTGTCGTCGATCCGTCCACCGGCACGCAGACGGTGCGCGCGCAGTTCGCGAATCCGGACCGCACGCTGTTGCCGGGGCAGTTCGTGCGCGGGCGCATCAGCGCGGCGGGACATCTGCAGGGCATCCGCATTCCCGAGCGGGCGGTGCAGCTCGATCACGGCATCGCGAGCGTCGCGCTGGTCGCCGACGACGGCACCGTGGTCCGCCGCAATATCGATCTCGGCGAACAGGGCGAAGGACGCTGGACCGTACGCGATGGCCTGAAGCCCGGCGAGCGCCTGATCGTCGATGGATGGCAGAAGGTGCAGCCGGGTCAGCGTGTCGAGGCGCGGCCCGCGCCCGATGCGTCGCCAACGGCACAGCCGGCCGCGTCCCCCGCGCCCGCCTCTGCTGCGCACTGACGGGCTCGCCGATGAATCGATTCTTCGTCGCCCGGCCGGTTTTCGCGTGGGTCATCGCCCTCTTCACGGTGCTGTTCGGCGCGATCGCGCTCGCGCTGCTGCCGGTCGAGCAGTACCCCGACGTCGCTCCGCCCTCGCTGAGCATCACCGCCGCGTTTAGCGGCGCGGACGCGAGCACGCTCGAGCGTACCGTCACGTCGATCGTCGAAGACGAGATGAACGGCATCGAGAACTTTCTCTACATGTCGTCGGTGAGTCGCTCAAACGGCACAATGCAAATCACGGTGGTGCTCAAGCCCGGCACCAATCTCGACATCGCGCGCACCCAGGTGCAGGACCGTCTGAGCCGCGTCGAGCCGCGCCTGCCGCTCGAAGTCCGTCAGGTCGGCGTGCGCGTCACGAAGGCGTCGTCTGGCTTTCTGATGCTGCTTGCGCTGCAGGCGACCGACGGCACCACCAGCGCCGTCGCGATGGGCAACTTCGCGTCCAACAACATCGTCAACGAGCTGCGCCGTATCGACGGCGTCGGCGACGTGCAGCTCTTTGGCTCATCTTACGCGATGCGGATCTGGCTCGATCCGCACAAGCTCGCCGGCTTCGGCCTGTCCGCGAGCGAGGTGCTGCAGGCGATCCAGGAGCAGAACAGCCAGACCGCGGGCGGCGGCCTCGGCGATCAGCCGATCGCGCCGGGCTCAGAATTCACCGCGCAGATCGTCACGCAAAGCCGCTTCTCAACGCCCGAGCAGTTCCGCGAAATCATCGTGCGCGCGAATCCGGACGGCTCGACCGTGCGTGTGGGCGACGTCGCGCGCGTCGAACTCGGTAACGACAGCTACGGCAATCGGCTGAGCGTCAACGGCAAGGCTTCGGCCGGCATCGCGATCCAGCTCGCGAGCGGCGCGAACGCGCTGGCGGTGGCCAACGCGGTGCGCCAGCGCATGACCGAATTGCAGCCGACCTTCCCGCGCGGCGTCACGTGGACCGTGCCGTTCGACACCACGCCGTTCATCACGACCTCGGTGCACGGCGTGATTCGCACGATGATCGAGGCGCTGCTGCTCGTGACCGTCGTCGTGTTCCTGTTCCTGCAGGACTGGCGCGCGACCGTGATTCCGACGATCGTCGTGCCGATCGCGCTGATCGGCACCTGCGCGGGGCTCTATCTGTTCGGGCTATCGATCAACATTCTGTCGCTGTTCGGCATGGTGGTCGCGATCGGTATCCTCAACGACGACGCCATCGTCGTCGTCGAAAACGTCGCGCGCATCATGCGCGAGGAAGGGCTTAGCGCGCCGCGTGCAACGGTCAAGGCGATCGGGCAGATTGCGGGCGCCGCGATCGCGAGTACGCTGGTGCTCGTCGCGGTGTTCATTCCGATGGCGTTTTTTCCGGGCTCGACGGGCGGCATCTACCGGCAGTTTTCGGTGACGCTCGCGGTGTCGATCCTGCTGTCGACGCTGCTCGCGCTCACACTCGGCGCGGCGCTGTGCGCGGCGCTGTTGCGCAGCGAGGTGGCCGCCCACGAGCGGCCGAAAAACGCAGCGGCGCGGCTACTGCATCGCGTGTTCGACGGCTTCAATCGCGGGCTCGACGCGGGCACTACACGCTATATCGGCGGCGTCGATGCGATGTTGCGCTCGCCGCTGCGCTGGCTGCTGGTGTTCGTCGCGGCCTGCGCGATCACCGCGTTTTTCTTCTCGCGGCTACCGACCGGCTTTCTGCCGACCGAGGACCAGGGGCACATCTTCATCACGTACACCGGCGCACCGGGCTCGACCGAACAGCGCACGCAGCGCGCGATCGACCAGGTCGAGGCGTTTCTGCGGCAGCAGCCGCAGGTGCGCAACGTCGCGTCGGTGACGGGCTTCAGCTTCTTTGGCCAGGGGCAATCGGCGGCACTGTCGTTCGTCGATCTGAAGCCGTGGGACGACCGCTCGGGCGAGGCCAATTCGGCGAGCGCGTTGGTGCGTCGCGCGAATGCCGCGTTCCGGCAGATTCCCGAGGCGATCATTTTTGCCCTCGATCCGCCGCCGATTCCGTCGCTCGGCAACGCGACCGGCTTCACGATGAAGATCCAGGATCGTAGCGGCGTCGGTGGCGAAGCGCTGCAGCAGGCCGCGCGGCGCATGATGATCGAAGCGTCGCAAAGCCCGCTGCTCGCGGGCGTGCGCGCCGAGGGCATGCCGGAGGCGCCGCAGCTCTATGTCGAGATCGACCGCGTGAAGGCACGCGCGCTCGGCCTGCAGATCGGCCAGGTCAACCAGGCGCTCGCGCTGACGTTCGGTTCGAACTACGTGAACGACTTCGTGTTCGAGGGCAACGTGCTGCGGGTGCTGTTGCAGGCGGACGCCGAGCAACGGATGCGCGCCGAGGACGTGACCTCGCTGCGCTTGCGCAACAGCCGCGGCGAGATGGTGCCGTTCTCGGCGTTCACGCGCGTGCGCTGGATTTCCGGGCCGCAGCAACTCGAACGCTATAACGGCTTTCCGTCCGCGACGCTGTCGGGCCAGGCCGCGCCCGGTCGCTCGAGCGGCGCGGCGATCGCCGAGATGGAGCGCATCGCGTCGCATGTGTTGACCGGCAACCTGAGCTACGAATGGACCGGCACCGCGCTCGAGGAAAAACAGGCGAGCGGCCAGATCGGCCTGCTGCTGGGGCTGTCGCTGGTGGTCGTGTTTCTGCTGCTCGCAGCGCTGTACGAGAGCTGGGCGATTCCGGTGGCGGTGTTGCTGATCATCCCGTTCGGCGTGATCGGCGCGGTGCTGCTGACGATGCTGCGTGGACTGTCCGCGGACGTGTACTTCAATATCGGCCTCGTGACGATCATCGGCCTTGCCGCGAAGAACGCAATTTTGATCGTCGAGTTCGCGATCAAGGAGGAGTCCGAAGGCAAAGACGCGCTGGCCGCGGCAAAAAACGGCGCACAGCAGCGTCTTCGCCCTATTCTGATGACGAGCGTGACGTTCGTGCTGGGCATGCTGCCGCTCGTGCTGGCAACCGGCGCGGGCGCGGCGAGCCGGCGCGCGGTCGGCACCGGCGTGATGGGCAGCATGCTGACCGCGACGTTGTTCGGCGTCTTTTTTACGCCGCTGTTCTATGTGGCCGCGCGTCGCTGGCTGAGCCGCAAGAAGCGCAGCATCGATCTCGACGAGGACGATCGGCGGACCGCTGTGCCCCCCGAATTGGATGGAGGGCAGCGCGATGCGTAACAGTTTTCAGAAGAGCTTGCTGCCCCTCCTCTGCTGCTCGCTCGCCGCCTGCAATTTCGCACCGAAGTATCAGCAGCCCCAACTGCCGATCGCCGATCACTTCGACATGATGGAGACCGTCACTCCGGCCACCGCGCATCTCGCAAGCGAAGTCGACTGGCAGACCTTCTTCGCCGATCCGCAACTGAAGCTGCTGATCGATGCGGCACTGGAACACAACCGCGATCTCGCAGCATCGATCGCGCGCATCGAGCAGGCGCGCGCGTTCTATCGCATCCAGAACGCGGCGCGCTTACCGCAAGTCAACGCGAACGCGGGCGCGACCCGCACGAAGGCGCCGCTCGGTTCGATCGATCCCGAGTTCGACAACACGGACATCTCGGTCCAGTTCAACCAGTACAACGTTCAGGCCGCCGTGACCTCGTTCGAACTCGACTTCTGGGGGCGCGTGCGCAACACCAGCGAAGCGGCGCGGCGCCGGTATCTGGCAAGCGTCGAGGCGCAACGCGCGTTCCGTTTGTCGTTGATCGGCAATGTGGCATCGAACTACTATGCGATCCGCTCCGGCGAGGAAGGCATCGAACTCGCGCAGCGGACGCTCGACAGTCGCCGCTACGCGCTGGAAGTCGCGAAGCTGCGGCTCGACGCGGGCGTCACGTCGATGGTCGATTACGACCAGGCCGCCATTCTGGTCACGCAGGCGCAGACGCAACTGGCGGATCTGCAACGGACCACCGCGCAGCAACGTCATCTGCTCGAGGTCCTGATCGGGGGGCCGCTTGGCAACGCGTTACCGCCCGCGCCGCCGATCGCCGACGCCGCACAGTTCCGCGAACTCGATGCGGGCTTGCCCTCCGCATTGCTGATCGACCGGCCGGACATCCAGCAGGCCGAGCAGCAGCTGCGCGCGGCCGATGCCGACATCGGCGCGGCGCGCGCGGACTTCTTTCCGCGCATCGCGTTGACCGGCAGCTTCGGTTATGTATCGCCGGAACTCGGTGATCTTTTCGTGCCGGCCAAGCAGGCGTGGTCGTTCGGCGCACTGGTCGGCATGCCGATCTTCGATGCGGGACAGCGCCAGGCGCAGCTAGCGCAGGCGCGCGCGCGACGCGACGAACTGGTGGCCGATTATCAGCGCACCGTGCAGAACGCGTTTCGTGAGGTCTCCGATGCATTGGTCGCGCGGCAACGCTACAAGGAGCAGATTGCGGCGCAGGAGCAGGCCGTGCAGGCGCAGCGGCAACTCGCCGAAACGGCGGAGCTGCGCTACGAAAACGGAATCTCGATCTATCTGGAAGTGGTGGATGCGCGACGCAATCAGTTTGCCGCCGAGCAGCAGCTGATCCAGCTTCGGGCGACGGCGTTGCAGAATGGGGTATCGCTTTACGTCGCGCTGGGGGGTGGACCCGACGAGCCAAGCAACGTATCGCAAAGCACATCTCGCGCGGATGGCGTCCAGTCGTCCAACTGAGGCACGCGCGCTACGGCAGCGCGCCGTGCCCACCGCCGGCATTGCACCGGCGGGTTCAACGCATCAGCCAAGCGTCACATTGACCGATGCTTCTTCACCATCCCGTACGACGGTGACGGACACGCTGTCGTCCGCCTGAGCGATCATGCGACGCAGCTGCTCTACCCCGCGAATCACCTTGCCGTCGACGGCAACGATGATGTCGCCCGCCTGAATACCGGCTTCGGCGGCCGGACCAGTGGCCTGCTGCACCACCACACCGCCCGGCAGTTGGGCTTGCTGCTGTTCGTCCGGGCTCAGCGCACGCACGGCGACGCCAAGACGCGGACGGTTCTGTGGCTGCGGCTGTTCCTGCTGCTGCTCGCGCGGCGCGGCCGACGCGAGGTCCGACGCTTGCTGCGCGCCCACCGTCACCGACAGCTTGCGTTCACCGCCGTCGCGCCACACGCTGATCGTCGCTGCGCTGCCCGGCGATAGCTGCGCGACCTGACCGATCAATTCAGTGGTGCTACCAATATGCTTGCCGTTCACGCCGACGATCACGTCGCCCTCGCGCAAACCGGCTGCCTGGGCAGGGCCGTTCGGATCGACCGAGCCCACCAGTGCGCCGCCCGCCGGGTTGAGGCCGAGCGCCTTGGCCTTGTCGGCGCTGAGCGGTTGCACGCCCACGCCGATGCGGCCGCGGCTCACGTGGCCGGTGCTCACGAGCTGGTCTTTCACGTGCATCGCCGCGTCGATCGGAATCGCGAACGAAAGGCCCTGGAAGCCGCCGGTGCGCGAGTAGATCATCGAATTGATGCCGATCACTTCGCCGTTCAGGTTGAAGAGCGGACCGCCCGAGTTGCCCGGATTGACCGGCACGTCGGTCTGGATGAAGGGGATCGGGCTATCGTCGGAAAACGAGCGCGATTTCGCGCTGATGATGCCCGAGGTCACCGTGCTGTCGAAGCCATACGGCGAGCCGATTGCCACGACCCATTCCCCGACCTTGCTGCTGTCCGGGTTGCCGATCTTCACGGTCGGCAGATTGGTCGCATCGATCTTGACCACCGCGACGTCGGTGGCCTTGTCCTTGCCGATCACGCGGGCGCGGAACTCGCGGCCGTCGGTGAGCTTCACGCTCACGCTGGTCGCGCCGTCGACGACGTGATTGTTGGTCAGAATGTATCCGTCCGGGCTGATGATGAAGCCCGAGCCGAGCGCTTCGCCGCCACTCTTGCGTTGACCGTTTTCGTCGACCGACGGGGCTTCTTTCACGCCGATGTGCACGACCGCCGGGCCATAGCGCGTCACGATGCTCGAGAAGTCCGGCGCCGACGAGCGCGATCCGACGATATCCGCCGCCGCATGCAGCGACGACGTCGGCCCCTGCGCGTCGCTCACGGACGCATCGGCATTGCGATGGCTGAGCGCATACGCGCCGCCGATTGCGAGGACAACGCCGATCGCAGCGCTACCGCGCCAATAGGTTTTGGTGGTCATAGTCAGGGAATGTTGCGGAGGGTTACATGGGGATGCGTAATGTAGTGGCCTCCACTTAAAGCAGGCTTAAAGATAGTGTTCGATCAGAATGCGCGCGCACGCCTTGATTTAGGGGCTATTCGCGCGTCCTGCGCGTTCTATCCGATAGATGCGCGTGCATCTTTCGCCCGCGGAGACAACGGGTGCGACGTCCCTTAATCGTGCCCCACCCGTGATTTCCCCAGGATTGACCCCGTCAACGCCCGTCCCGATAATAACCATATCGTGGACTCCGTATCCACAATATGGACACAAAGCTCTTTCAACACTTTTCGCGAGTCATTGCCCAATGCCACCCGCCGATCAAGCCGACCTGACGCCGTATCAGCTGCCGTTCCCGAAGGAAGCACAAAAGGAAATCGTCGTGCCCTTCGCGATTCCGACCGACGAAAAAGTGTGGGTCCCGCAGGCCGAAAACGTGTCGTTCCGGCCGCTGTGCCTGAATGCATCGCAGGGGTACTGGATGAACCTGCTGCGCGTGCGCCGCTCGGGCGTGCTGAGCCGGCATCGTCATCCGCAGGCCGTGCACGGCATGGTACTCAAGGGCCACTGGCGTTATCTCGAGCATGACTGGGTCGCAACCGAAGGCAGCTACGTCTACGAGCCGCCGGGCGAAACGCATACCTTATATGTGCCCGAGGACGTCGAGGAAATGATCACGTACTTCCAGGTCAACGGCGTGATGTTCTATTGCGATCCATACGGCAACTACACGGGCTACGAAGACGTATTCACGAAGATCGACATGTGCCGCAAGCATTACGCGGCGGTCGGTCTCGGCGAAGGCTACGTCGACCAGTTCATCCGCTAAAAAGCCGCGCGGGCTTCCAACAGCACCAACAATGACGACGCGGCAATACCAACCGGCACGGCAACACCATTCCCACACAGCAGGACACATTGCGCAGGAGACACGCATGCTTCAGAAGTCGCAGCGTCTGAAACGTATCCAGGTCGTCGCCGTTGCCTTTCTGACGGTCGCGGGCATCGTCAATTATCTCGACCGCAGTACGTTGTCGATCGCGAATCATCTGGTCAGCGAGGAATTGCATCTGTCCGCTTCGCAGATGGGACTGTTGCTGTCCGCATTCTCATTGTCGTACGCGTTTGCGCAGTTGCCTGTCGGCGCGCTGCTCGACCGTTTCGGTTCGCGCGTGATGCTCGGACTCGGCATGCTCGTGTGGTCGATCGCCCAGGTCGCGGGTGGTTTCATCCAGACGCTCAATCAGTTTCTGACCGCGCGCGTCGTGCTCGGCATCGCCGAGGCGCCGCTATTTCCGGCCGGCGCGAAAGTCGTCAGCGAATGGTTCGCGGTTCGCGAGCGCGGCACGCCCATCGGTATGTTCATCTCGTCGTCGACCATCGCGCCGATGATCGCACCGCCGCTGCTCACGGTGCTGATGCTTGCCTTCGGATGGCGAACGATGTTCGTCATCATGGGCGTGCTCGGCATTGTCGTCGCGCTTGCGTGGTACGTCGTCTATCGCAATCGCAGCGAAATTGCCCTGATCGAAGCAGAAACCGCGCATCTGAACGAAGGCGCAACCGGTCAGGAAAGCCCGCAGGGCCTCAGCTGGTCCGAGTGGGGTGCGCTGTTCAAGCTGCGCAATACGTGGGGCATGATCTTCGGCTTCATGGGCGTGATCTACATGGTGTGGCTCTATCTGACGTGGCTGCCGGGCTATCTGGAACGCGAGCGTCATCTGAGCATCGCGCACACCGGCTGGCTGGTTGCGATTCCGTACGTGTTCGGCACCATCGGCATGGCGAGTAGCGGTGTGATCGCCGATTACCTGCTCAAGCGCGGCATGGCGCCGATCCGCAGCCGCAAGTGGCCGCTGTGCGTCGGCCTCGTCGGCGCGGCCGCGTTTACCGTACCGGCCGCCTACACGCCGAGCACCACGCTCGCCATCGTCTACGTGTCGCTCGCGATGCTATTCGTGAACCTCTCCAGCGGCAGCGCATGGGCGCTCGTCAGCGTCGCCGCGCCGCGACATCTGGTGGCGTCGCTCGGCAGCATGCAGAACTTCGGCGGCTATCTGGGCGGCTCGTTCGCGCCGGTGATCACCGGCATCGTCGTCGATCGGACGCATTCCTTCGTCAACGCGCTGCTGATCAGCGCGGCCGTCGCGTTCGCGGCAGCGCTCGTCTACCTGTTCGTGGTGAAGGAAGTGGCGCCCGCGCCGCTCGCGAAATCGATCGAGACCCAACCCACCTGATGCGGCTCTTTTCATGACATTCCAGAACCAGCTACTCGAAGGCAAGAGCGCGCTCGTGACCGGCGGCTTGTCCGGCATCGGCGCGGCGATCGCCAATGCGCTCGCGCAACTCGGGGCGCATACGGTGGCAGCCGGTTTGCCGCTGCCCGAAGGCGCACCCGACACGCTGCATCGGGAGATCGCGCGCGTCGCGCTAGATGTACGCTCGGGCGACGCTGTAAGCGCCGCGTTGAACGCATTCGAGCGCCTCGACATCGTGGTCAACTGCGCGGGGGTGATCAGCCGCGTGGACGAACATCGGCTCGACGTGTTCGAACGTGTGATGGATATCAATCTGAACGGCACGATGCGCGTGTGCGCGGCCGCGCGCGAATTGCTCAAGGCGTCGGCGGGCTGCATCGTGAATACGGCGTCGATGCTGAGTTTTTTCGGCGGTGGTCTGGTGCCCGCTTACAGCGCGAGCAAGGGCGCGGTTGCGCAACTGACGAAGTCGCTCGCGATCGCCTATGCGGCCGACGGCGTCCGCGTCAATGCGATCGCGCCCGGTTGGATCGCAACGCCGCTTACGCAGGCGTTGCAAGACGACGATGACCGCTCGCAGACGATCCTCGAGCGTACACCGCTGCGTCGCTGGGGCACGCCCGAAGAAGTCGCACAGGTCGCGGTGTTTCTGTGCACCCCGGCGGCGTCGTTCATGACGGGCGCGATCGTGCCGGTGGACGGCGGGTATCTCGTCGCGTGACCGAGTTGGGCGCAAAGCGCTTGCATCGAGCGGCGCCACACGCGTTTGATACCCTGAATCAAGGCATAATCGCAGACCCCTGCCCTGCTTCTGTGTGATGACCCGTTCCGCTTCCACACCCTCTTCTCGCGCTGGCGCGGCCCGCGATATTGCTGTCGAGCACGACGACAATAGAATCGACACCAAGGCCATCGCCGGCGCCGCCGCGTTCTCGAAGTTCATCGCGGTGCTACAACTGATCGCCGACGCGCAAACGCCGCCCAACGTCGGGAAACTGAGCGCGGCGAGCGGCTATCCTCGCCCGACCGTGCATCGCATCGTCGCCGCGTTGCAGGCGGAAGGGCTGATCATCGCTAGCGGCAGCGGCAACACCTTCGGCCTCGGACCGCGCCTGATCAATCTCGCGAGCCATAGCTGGGAGCGCTCGGACCTGCGGCTCGCGGCCGTCGATGCGTTGACACAGTTGCGCGACCTGACATCGGAGACGATCCATCTCGCGGTGCCGAGCCAAGGCGAGATGGTCTACATCGAAAAGCTCGAAAGTCCGCACGCGGTGCGCATGGCCTCGCGCATTGGCACGCGCGTATCGCTGACGTCGAGCTCGGTCGGCAAAGCGTATCTGGCGACGCTGAGTGCGGCCGAGCGCGAGGCGCTGCTGAAAAACGCGCCACTGCGGCGTTTCACCGAGCACACGCTGACCGATCTCGACGCCGTGCGCCGCGAGATCGATGCGACCGCGCAACACGGCTACGCGGAAGATCGCGAGGAGAACGAAGTGTCGATCTGCTGTTACGGCGCCGCGATCCGCGGCCCCGACGGCCGCGCGGCCGGCTGCGTGAGCATCAGCATGCCGACCTTTCGTCGTCGCGACGATGTGCAAGCTACTTACATCGAGCCGCTGCTGGCGGCCTGCCGCATGATCGCGGCGCGGCTGGGGCCGGCGAGCGGGAGATAGCGGACTATGCTGCGGCCTCGCGGCCGCGCCCGTCGATAAACTGCTATTCTTGCTGTCGCGCGGCCGCTCTGGCCGCCCGCCGCGTGCAAGCGGCAGACCCCGACAGCCTCCCGGCGCCGCTCGCGCGGCCGCCTTCAAAGACAGGAATACGCATGTTCGGCTTTCTGCGCGGCTACTTTTCCAACGACCTCGCGATCGACCTCGGCACGTCGAACACACTGATCTACATGCGCGGCAAGGGCATCGTGCTCGATGAGCCCTCGGTCGTGTCGATCCGCCAGGAAGGCGGGCCGAACGGCAAGAAGATCATCCTCGCCGTCGGCCGCGAAGCGAAGCAGATGCTCGGCAAGGTCCCGGGCAACATCGAGGCGATCCGCCCGATGAAAGACGGCGTGATCGCCGACTTCAACATCACTCAGCAGATGATCAAGCGCTTCATCCAGATGGCGCACGAGGCACGGCTCTTTGCACCCTCGCCGCGGATCATCATCTGCGTGCCGTGCGGTTCGACCCAGGTCGAACGCCGCGCGATCAAGGAGGCCGCGCATAGCGCGGGTGCCTCGCAGGTCTATCTGATCGAAGAGCCGATGGCCGCCGCAACGGGCGCGGGCCTGCCGGTGTCGGAAGCAACGGGTTCGATGGTCGTCGATATCGGCGGCGGCACGACCGAAGTCGGCGTGATCTCGCTCGGCGGCATCGTGTACAAGGGCTCGGTGCGCGTCGGCGGCGACAAGTTCGACGACGCGATCGTCAACTACATCCGCCGCAACTACGGCATGCTGATCGGCGAGCAAACCGCCGAGGCGATCAAGAAGGAAATCGGCTCCGCGTTTCCAGGCTCCGAAGTCATGGAGATGGAAGTCAAAGGCCGCAACATGTCCGAGGGCATTCCACGCAGCTTCACGGTGTCGAGCAACGAAATCCTCGAAGCGCTGACCGATCCGTTGAACCAGATCGTGTCGTCGGTGAAGATCGCACTGGAACAGACGCCGCCGGAACTCGGCGCCGACATCGCCGAGCGCGGCATCACGCTCGCGGGCGGCGGCGCGCTGCTGCGCGACCTCGACCGCCTGCTCGCCGAGGAAACCGGCTTGCCGGTGTTCGTCGCCGAGGCGCCGCTGACCTGCGTCGTGCGCGGCTCGGGCATGGCGCTGGAGCGGATCGAAAAATTCGGCAGCTCGTTCTCCTATGATTGATGCGCGTGCCGAACACTGAGCGATGACGACCCTGCCCGCCTACGAGCCGCCCGTCGATGAAACCGAGCTGCTGCTGAAATGGATTCGCCGCGCGCGCGAATCGCAGATGAGCCATTACGACATGGCGGATCTGCTGTCGGCGCGCGAGCGCCGCATGGGCTGGCTCGTGACCGCGCTGACCGCGCTCGTCGGCACGGCGGTGTTCGCGTCGCTGAGCGCACCGCCGGTGTCGATCGAGATGCGGATTGTCGTTGGTCTCGTCAGCGTGGCGGCGGCGATTTCGGCCGCATTGCAGACTTTCCTGCGCTATGCGGAGCGTGCCGAGAAGCATCGCGCGGCCGGTGCGCGCTACGGCGCGGTGCGCCGGCGGCTCGAAGCGGTATTTGCCGGCGACGCCGATGCGCGCGAAACGCACTACCTCACCGCGATCCGCACCGAACTCGACCGGCTCGCCGAGGACTCGCCGAACGTACCGCCGAGGATCTTCTATCGCACGCAGCGCACCTTGCTGGCAGACAGGCCGCGTCGGCGCGATGCGTGAAACCCGCAGACGGTTTTCCGTTTCCGGTTTCAGATCACAAATCGTCCGCGCTGATACCCAGCTCCGTCGCCATGCGACGCACGACGGTCTGCAGCCGGGTCACTTCCTCGGCGAGACGCTTCTGCTCGGCCCTCAGCGCCTCGAATGCGGACAGCGGCACGCTGTCGTCCTCGGCGATCGTGGACTGCGCGGCTTCGCTGATGCTGACCTCACCGCATAGCAAATGCATCCAGCGCGGCTCGCGCTCGCCCGCCATGCGCGACAGTCGGACGACGCGGGGCGGATCGTGCGCGGCAAGCTCGTCGAGGAACGCCTCGACCGACGAAATGTCCGCGAAGCCATGCAGGCGCGCGCTGTTCAGGCGCAATTCGGCGGCCGTCTGCGGGCCGCGCAGCAGCAGCGTGGTCAGCAGCGCAATCGACTGTCCGGGCAGCCCGAGCACGCGGTTCATGTTGTGCTCGAAGCGCGGCACGCGGCTGCTGCTGGCCTCGAACACGAGGCTCAGGCGTTTCAATCCGTCGATGGCGGTCAGCACCTCGGCCTCGGTCGCGTTGATCACCGGCGCGCGGCCGGTCTTCTGATTGCAGCCGAGCGTCAGCGCGTTCAGCGACAACGGATAGCTGTCGGGTACCGTGTGCTGTTTTTCGACGAGCACGCCGAGAACACGTCCTTCGAGCGCGGTCAGCGCGCGCAGCGAGGGTCGGGAAGGAGCGTCGGGAGTCGAATTCATGGGGATACGAAGTCTCGTGGAAGATGCGCGCGCCGCTCGCGGCTGGATGGCGCGTTCTGTCAGGTAGGCACTATGATAAACGCGGCGCACCGAATCGCGAGCCTATCGATGATCGCGCGGCGGCAGCGGCCCAGCCCGCGCGCGGGAAAAATCCGCCACATCTGCTAGTGTGAGTGAATCAGCATTCTGTTTCGTGGAGCATCCATGCGGACCACAAGCTCGAGATCGAGCGACGATGCCCGGCTGACCGACACGCAGATCGCCGCCGAAGCGACGCGCCGATTGGCCTGGGACTCGGCCGTCCCGCCGCATGCCGTGTGCGTGAAAGTCGCGCGGGGGCGTATCACGCTGTCGGGCGAGCTTCAGCGCGAAGCACAGCGCGTCGCGATGCTCGAAGACGTGACACGGCTGTTCGGCGTCACCGCGATCGCGGACCGCACGGTCGTCCGAACGGCCTGACATGGCCCAGGCGCACCAGCCGGACCAGGCGGATCAGCCCTCGCCTGCCTCCAGCAGTTGCCGACAATGCCGCGCGATCTGCCTTTCCTCCTCGGTGTGCAGCACCCTCACCTTGCCCGCCGGATCGTTCTCGGCGAGCCCCACGAACGCGAGCCCATCGCACACGCGCCGTCGCACCTCGGCGCTGTGCTCGCCGATGCCGCCGGTGAAAACCAGCAGATCGATGCCGCCAAGCAGTGCCGCGTAGCCGCCGATGGTCTTGCGCACCGCGGTCGCAAAGGCATCGAGCGCAAGCGACGCCTGCGCGTCGCCGGCCGCCGCGCGTTTTTCAAGCGCCTGCATGTCACTTTCGCCGTCCGCGTAACCGGCCAGCCCGCTATGGCGATTGAGCAGCGTTTCGAGCGCATCGGCGTCGAGCCGTTCCGTGCGCATCAGATACAGCAGCACGCCCGGATCGAGGTCGCCGCAGCGTGTACTCATCGGGATGCCGCCGGTCGGCGTCAAGCCCATCGACGTATCGACCGATCGACCATCGAGCAGCGCGCACACGCTCGACCCGTTGCCCAGATGCGCGAACACCGCGCGCGACGGCAACGCCGCGCCAAGTTGCGCGACCAGCGATTCGTACGACAGCCCATGAAAGCCATAACGGATCACGCCGGCGTCCGCGTAACGGCGCGGTATCGCGAGTTGCGCCGCGCGCGGCGGCAGCGTCGCATGAAACGCGGTGTCGAAGCAGGCGAAATGCGCGGCGTCGCCGAAAATTTGCGTGGCTTCGTCGATCAGCGCCAGTGCCGGCGGGATATGCAGCGGTGCGAAGTGCAGCGCGTCCTGCAATTGACGGCGCACATCGTCGGTGATGCGCTGGTGCGTGCGCAACCGCGGCCCGCCATGCACGACGCGATGCCCGACCGCGGAGGGGCGCGCATGATGCTGTCGCACGAGCACCTGCGAAAGCTTCTGCAGCGCCACGGTCTGCGATTCGAGCGTGGGCTCCTGCTGCAACAGCACGCGGCCATCGGCCGCTTTGATCCGCAGACGGCCGTCGTCGCGGCCGATGCCCTCGGCCGCGCCTTCGAGCAGCAGCGTTTCGTCGTCGGCCGAGCGCGTGAAAAGCCCGAACTTCAGCGACGACGAGCCGCTGTTGAGCACCAGAATCGTCCGTTCCTGATCGTGGTTGTGCATCGCGCGTCCTCGCTTAGCTTTTCCACGTCCAGTTGCGGATTTCCTCCTTGTCGATGCCTTCCGAGTGAGCGTACGCGAGATGCTCGATGATCTGCCCGCGCAGCCACTCCTTCGTATGATCGCCGACGCCACGCAGCGCCGTCACCCGGTCGATCGCATCGATCGCAAGCGTGAAGCGGTCGATGCCGTTGATGATCGCGAGTTCGAGCGGCGTGTTGATATTGCCCTTCTCGCGATAGCCATGCACGTGAATGTTTTCGTGATTCTGGCGGTTGTACGTGAGCTTGTGCACGAGCGACGCATACGAGTGGAAATTGAAAATCACCGGTTTGCTGGTCGTAAACAATGAATCGAAATCGCGGTCGGACAGTCCATGCGGATGCGCACGCTCGGGCATCAGGCGGAACAGATCGACCACGTTGACGAAGCGGATCTTCAGCGTCGCGAAACGCTCCTTCAGGATCTGCACGGCGGCGAGCGCTTCCATCGTCGCGATGTCGCCCGCGCACGCGATCACGACGTCCGGCTCGACGCCCTGATCGGTCGATGCCCAATCCCAGATGCCGATGCCCTTCGTGCAATGCGTGACGGCCGCATCCATGTCGAGGTACGTCAGATGCGGCTGCTTGTCGGACACGATCACGTTCACGTAGTCGCGCGAGCGCAGGCAGTGATCGGCGACGCTCAGCAGACAGTTGGCGTCGGGTGGCAGATAGATACGCACGATGTCCGGGCTCTTGTTCGTGACCACGTCGAGAAATCCGGGGTCCTGGTGCGTGAAGCCGTTGTGATCCTGGCGCCACACGAGCGACGTGATCAGCAGATTGAGCGACGGTACCGGCTGCCGCCAGCCAAGATCGCGCTTGGCTTTTTCGAGCCACTTCGCGTGCTGGTTGAACATCGAGTCGATCACATGCACGAACGCCTCGTAGGTCGCGAAGAGTCCGTGGCGACCGGTCAGCACATAACCTTCGAGCCAGCCTTCGAGCGTGTGCTCGCTGAGCATTTCCATCACGCGGCCATCGGGCGACAGGTCCCCGCCATCGGCGTCGCTCGCTTCGAGCCCGGCGAGCCAGGTCTTGCCCGACGCCTCATAGACCCCTTGCAGCTTGTTGCTCGCCGTTTCGTCGGGACCGAACAGCCGGAAATTCGACATGTTGTTGCGCATCACGTCGCGCAGGAAGGTGCCGAGCACCGCGGTCGGCGACGTATAGTCCGCCGCCGGTTTCTTCACGGCCACCGCGTAGTCGCGAAACGGCGGCATGGCCAGCATCTTGCACAGCAGCCCGCCGTTCGCGTGCGGATTCGCGCTGATGCGGCGGGCGCCTTCGGGCGCGAGCGCCCGCAGTTCGTCGACGAGCCGGCCGTTCGCGTCGAACAGCGTCTCGGGCCCATAGCTGCGCAGCCATTCCTCGACGATCTTCAGACTCTTGCGGTTGGTCACCGGATCGAGCACCGGCACCTGATGCGCGCGCCACGATCCTTCCACCTTGTGACCATCGACTTCCTTCGGCCCGGTCCAGCCTTTCGGCGAGCGCAGCACGATCATCGGCCAGCGCGGCCTCGTCGTATCGTTGTGCTGCCGCGCATGCTGCTGGATCGCGCGTATTTCGCCGATGCATCGTTCGAGCGTCGCGGCCATCTGTTGATGCATCGTGTCGGGATCGTCACCTTCGACGAAATACGGTTTATGGCCGTAGCCGACCATCAATGCTTCGAGTTCTTCACGCGGAATGCGCGCGAGCAGCGTCGGATTGGCGATCTTGTAGCCATTCAGATGCAGCACCGGCAGCACCGCGCCATCGCGGATAGGGTTCAGAAACTTGTTCGAATGCCACGACGTGGCGAGCGGGCCGGTTTCCGCTTCGCCATCGCCGATCATCACGGTGACGATCAGTTCCGGGTTGTCGAACGCGGCGCCGTAGCCGTGCGACAGGCAGTAGCCGAGTTCGCCGCCTTCATGAATCGAGCCCGGCGTTTCCGGCGTGCAATGGGAGCCGATGCCGCCCGGGAACGAGAATTGCCGGAAAAAGCGCTGCATGCCGGCTTCGTCCTCGCTGCGATCCGGATAAATCTCCGAGTAATGGCCTTCCAGGTAGCAATGCGCGAGGCTCGCCGGCGCGCCGTGACCGGGACCGGACAGAAAGATCATGTCGAGGTTCAACTTGCGGATCAAGCGGTTAAGATGCACGAGCACGAAGCTCTGGCCGGCGTCAGAGCCCCAGTGGCCGAGTAGCCGGTTTTTGATGTGCTCGGGCTTTAGCGCTTCGCGCAGCAGCGGGTTGTCGCGCAAATAGATCATGCCGACCGACAGGTAATTGCACGCGCGCCAGTAGCGATCCATGTTGCGCAGCGTGTCGTGGTCCAGCACGTGTGGCGGGGTGGGTTGCGAGGTTGCTTCGGCCATGGCGTCACTCCTCGAGAAACGACTGTCAAGCTGGTTGGCGGACGATGCGGTAATGAACGGGTGATGGGCTCGCACGAATCGGCGGGGGATGGTTCGATGCGATCGAAACGAAGCCGCGGTGCGCGAGTCGAATGTACTAAGCTGCTCAAACGGGGGGCGAATGCCTCCTGCTCCTCACAGTATGTCGCGCTGAATGTGGCATTCGTACTGCATTTACGTTGCGCGACCTGCGTTCCTTTCGGGTTCCTTCGTCTCAGGTCAATGGCCGTTATGTCGACATCTCCCAGTGCGATCAAAGTGCTCGTGGTCCTGGTCCTTACGTTGGTGGTGCTATGCGTCGCAGTCGCCATACCGATCGGCATATTCGGGCTGCTGGTCAAGCTGTTCGGCCACGGCTAGCGCAGCGGCGCCCGGGCGTTCGCTAGTTGCCCTTCGCGCTCCGCAACAGGGTTTGCACGTCGACCTCCGCTAACTCGCCGATCCGCCCGAGCGTCACGTCCGCGGGCGGGTTGCTCGCGATTTCCTTCGGATCGAACGCATAGTGCCCCTGACGCGGGAACACCGTCGTCAGTTCCGCGCCCCATGCCTTCTTCATCGCGCTCAGAATCCGCAGCTTGTCGTCGACCATCACGTAATGGCGCGCCGGATAGCACTCCATCACCTGATCGAGCATCAGCTCCTTGTGGATATAGATCAGCACGCGCCCGTCGACTTCGTCCCACAGGCCCGAGCGCGAAATCTTGCGCGGCTGGAATACGACGTCGCCATCCGACAGGATCACCGTCGGCCCGTGCTTGCCGACATGCCGCAGCGCGTCGAGCGCACCCGGATAGAGCCGGTTCGCAAACGGATACTCGATCAGGAACGACGACATCAACAATAGGCGCGTGTCGCGTGGATGCTCGGTGCGGTAGCGTTGCAGCGCGCCGAGGTAGTCGGCATAGCCGAGTTCGCCGCGCAGATTCTCGAAAATTTCCCAGTAGCGCGCGCTGTTCTCTTCGCCGAACTGGCCCATCATGTGGGTGCGCAGATCCTGCAACACGTGATCGTTGTCGAGCAGCGTGTTGTCGCAATCGAACAGAAACACGACATCGTGCGGCGTAGCGGAGGTGACTGGCATCGCGGCTCCTTGCGGCGGTTTCGCGGTTGAGGGTTCGCCGGACCGGCGTGATCGCGGACTCGCGAACGCCGTGGCTACTTTAGCCCGCCGTCCGGCGCGACCGGTTTTTCCGCGTGGCCGCCGAAATCGTGCCGCATCGCCGACAGCACGCGGTTCGCGAAATCGGCTTCGCCGCGCGAACTGAAACGGGCGAACAGCGCCGCGCTCAACACCGGCGTCGGCACGCCTTCGTCGATGGCCGCCGCGACCGTCCAACGCCCTTCGCCCGAATCCGACACGCGGCCCGCGTAGCCTTGCAGGTCGGTGTCGCTTGCCAGCGAGCCGGCGATCAGGTCGAGCAGCCACGAGCCGATCACGCTGCCGCGCCGCCATACCTCGGCGATATCCGCGAGATTCAGATCGTACTGATACAGCTCGGGGCGACGCAGCGGCGAGGTCTCGGCGTCGGCTTCGCGCGCGTGCCGACCGGCGTCGGCATGGCGCAGCACGTTCAGGCCCTCGGCATAAGCGGCCATCAAGCCGTACTCGATGCCGTTATGGACCATCTTGACGAAATGCCCCGCGCCTTGCGGGCCGCAATGCAGAAAGCCCTGCTCGGCGGTGCTGGCACCCGCCGCGCGGCCCGGCGTGGCACTCGCCGTGCCCGCGCCCGGCGCGAGTGTCGAGAAGATCGGTTCGAGCCGTTGGACGACCTCGGCCTCGCCGCCGATCATCAGGCAGTAACCGCGCTCGCGCCCCGCGACGCCGCCACTCGTGCCGACGTCCACATAGTGCAGTTGGCGCGCACCGAGTTGCTGGCCGCGGCGAATGTCGTCGTGGTAGTACGAGTTGCCGCCGTCGATCACGACGTCGCCCGGCTCGAGCAGCGGCACGAGCTTGTCGAGCGTCGCGTCGACCACGGCTGCGGGCACCATGAGCCACACCGCGCGCGGCTTGTCGAGCTTCGCGACGAGATCTTCGAGCGAGCTCGCACCGGCGACTCCTTCCTGCTTCAGCCTGTCGACCGCGGCCGGCTGCACGTCGTACACGATGCACTGCTGAGCGCCCTTCGTCAGGCGCCGTACCATGTCGGCGCCCATCCGTCCCAATCCAATCATGCCTAGCTGCATAGCTCGCTCCGAAAGATGCTGCGTTGCGCGTTGAGATTGTCTGCTCGTCGTGTTGCGGCGGCGTGGCTGCCCTTAAGCATAGGCGCTGTGTCGCGAGGTACGCCGAAGCGCGTCGTAGCAAGCCGCACTTTCTTGCAGAGGCGCGGCGCGGCTCGAAGTTCCGCGCGACCGGCGGCGCGACGCATCCGCACGAACGCGCGCGCCGCCGGCATCGGTCATTCGCTACGCTCGGGCACGCGCACACCGCGGCGCGCGGCCAGCTTCGCGTATTGCGCAGACGCGAAGCGCATTAGCGCGCGCCACATCAGCCCATAGCGATAACCGGGCACCGCGAACAGCACCAACGCGCACAGCGCCAGCAGCCCGCAGAACAGGAAGGTGCCGCGATAGCTGAATGCCTGCACGAGCAGCCCCGAGAGCACGCCCGACAGGATCGAGCCGACCCGCGCCGCATTGAAGAACAGCGCGGTCGCGCGGCCGGGCGAATGCGGCATCAGGTCCTGCACGTACGTCATGCCGAGGCACGAGGTCACGGCGACCACGAAGGCGTTCAACATCTGCATCGGGATCAGCACGCTGACGTTGCCCGCCAGCGACATCGCGACGAAGTACACCGCATGCACGGCCGCGCACGCGGCAAGCCAGTTCAGCTTGTGCAGCGACGAGGACTTCGCGCCGAGCGCGAGCATCATCGGGATTTCGGTCAGCGCGCCGAGGCCGAGCATCACCGACACGTCGAGATGCGTGCCGTTGAGTCCGTGCACGATGTAGAGCGGCAGCACGATCATCGTCGCGTTAGCGGCGAGGCCGAGCAAGGTCAGCGCGGTCACCGAGCGCAGGATGTCGTTCGCCGACGCGACCGGCAGGGTTTCGTGCGCGTCCTCGCCGGGTTGCCTGAGCGGCGGCACCGTGATCGACGCGGACGGCTCCGATGCGGTGTCCTCGACCGTGTGATCGCCGAGGTGGCTTTGCGGCTCCTGCATGCGCCAGACGATGAAGCCGCAGGTCGCGAAGCTCGCGGCCGCGAACAGGAACAGACCAGTGAAGCTGGTGGCGGCGAGCACCAGCGCGCCGACCGACGGCCCGAACACCCATGCGGCCGAGAGGATCGTGCGCAGCGTCGCGCTCGCGAATACGCGCTCGGCAGGGTCCGGCACCGGCAGCGCCGCGCGGCTGAACGAGAACACCATCGAGATCGCCGAGCCGCCCGCGCCGATGAACACGATGCCGACCGCGAGCCGCAGCCGGTAATCGCGCACCACGCACAGACACAGGTAGCCGAGCGCGGCCGCGATGAGCGCCGCCAGCAGCAACGGTCGATGCCGCCCGCTCCTGTCGCTCCAGCGCCCGGCGAGCGTACTTGCGAGCACGCCGCTCGCGGCGATCAGCGTCATGAATACGCCGAGCCGGAACGGCGTCATGCCGGCGCGTTCGATGCCGAACAGAGACAGATACGGGGCGGTGAAGGACATCGCCACACCGAGCATCAGCGTGGCGGCGGCGAGCGGCTTGAAGCCAGGAATGCGAAGCAGGTCGAAAAAACGCGCAGTTTTCAACACGGGGACGGTGGGTCAGGTGGAGCGAGCCGCGATGCGCATCAGAGCGCTCGAAGGCACGATTGGCGCCGCAGGTTCGGGGCCGGAACGACCGGGGCATTATCGACCCGGAGCGCGGCCCGCGTAAACCCGCGAAGCGCTGTCCCAATTCCGGGACGCACCCATGTCGGGACCCGATCAGCGCAAAACACTGGTGACTGGCGATGCAGCCAGCATGAAACGCCGCCATGACGAACTTGCGCTCGATCACACGTCTGCGCGCGGCAATCCTCGCTCCAGCGCGAGCGCATCACACCACGACATAGCCGCGCTGTTCGAGCGTCCAGCGGTGCCACCGGTTGCCATACGCGCCGCACGCGAACGCGAACACGATCGACAGCACGAAGCCGGCCAGATCGGCGGCCTCGCCCCACAGACCGATGCCGAGCAGGATGACGTTGATGCCGAGCATGACGAACGCGGCGAACCACATTCTCTTCGACAGTGCCCAGATAAAGCCGAGCAGGCATGCGCCCCAGCTGAAGCCGGTGGCGACCGCGATCGCGTCCTTGTGTTGCGGATGTTGCAGATAGATTCGTGCGTTCATTTTTTGCGGGGTTCCGGGCGATGACGCGGCGCGTCGATCGGTCGACACGCGCGCACCGCTTTTTAACATGCCGCGGCGAGACGGCGCGCAGCGGCGGCGCACGGCCGCTTCGCTGACGATCCGCGGCATAGCTGCTACGCTTGGCAGATCACGATCAGCAGCGGAGCAAGCATGACCTTCCCGACAGCTTATTCCCCGCAAGCCCCGACGCGCGCCGAACTCGACGCGCTGCCCGGTGCCACCGTCGTCGAATTCGGTACCGACTGGTGCGGCTATTGCCAGGGCGCCCAGGCAGCGATCCGGCAGGTGCTCGCGCCGCATGCGGGCCTGCGGCATCTGAAGATCGAGGACGGCCCCGGCCGCCCGCTCGGGCGCTCGTTCAAGGTCAAGCTGTGGCCAACACTCGTGCTGATGCGCGACGGCGCCGAGGTCGCGCGCGTGGTGCGGCCGCGCAGCGCCGAGGATATCGAAGAGGCGTTCGCGTCACTCTGAGATTCGACATCCGTCATGCGCCAGGCCATCCATCATTTGAGCGTCCAGGCTCGCGGCCGCGGCCTGGTTGAATTTACCGACGACGCGCGCCGCTTCGTCGACGATACGGGCATCCGTACCGGTCTGCTCACGCTGTTTTGCCGGCACACGTCGGCGTCGTTACTGATCCAGGAGAATGCGGATGCGTCGGTGCGGCGCGATCTGGAGCGCTACTTCGAGACCCTCGCGCCCGAAGACGCCGCGCGCTACGAGCACGACACCGAGGGCTCCGACGACATGCCCGCGCATCTGCGCACGGCGCTCACGCAGGTGCAGCTGTGCGTGCCCGTCGAGCATGGCAGGATGGTGCTCGGCACATGGCAGGGACTGTATCTGTTCGAACATCGGCGCGATCCGCAGCGGCGCGATATCGTGTTGCATCTGCTCGGCCAATGAAGTTCGCTGTCGCATTCACCCGTCGCGCAGAGGAAGCCGTACCGCATCGAACGGAGCCTACCCAACGGAGCACACGTCATGGACACCCGTAGCGAGCTGCAAGCCACCGTCAACGCGATGGTTCAACCGGGCAAAGGTCTTCTCGCCGCCGACGAAAGCGGCCCGACCATCGCCAAACGCTTCAAGACGATCGGCCTCGAATCGACCGAGGAAAACCGCCGCGCCTATCGCAACCTGCTGCTGACGACGCCCGGCCTCGGCGAGTTCGTGAGCGGCGTCATCCTCTACGAGGAAACGCTCGGCCAGAAAGCCGACGACGGCACGCCGTTCCCGCAAGTGGCCGCGGCGAACGGCATCGTGCCCGGCATCAAGGTCGACCTCGGCAAGGTGCCGCTCGCGCTCGCGCCCGGCGACGAGATCACCGAAGGCCTCGACGGCCTCGCCAAACGCTTCGCCGATTACAAACGGCAAGGCGCGCGCTTCGCGAAGTGGCGCGCGGTCTACAACATCACGGCGAGCCTGCCGAGCCGCGTCGCGATCGAGGCGAACGCCGATTCGCTCGCGCGCTATGCGGCGATCAGCCAGGAAGCCGGCATCGTGCCGATCGTCGAACCCGAGGTGTTGATGGACGGCGATCACACGATCGAGCGTTGCGCGGAAGTCACCGAGGCGGTGTTGCACGAGGTGTTCGATGCGCTGCATCGGCATCGCGTGGTGCTCGAACATATCCTGCTGAAGCCGAGCATGGTGCTGGCCGGCTCCGAGCATCGGCAACCATCGAGCACGGCGGATATTGCGGCCGCGACCGTGCGCGTGCTCAAACGTATGGTGCCCTCGGCGGTGCCCGGTCTCGTGTTTCTGTCGGGTGGACAGTCGCCCGAGGAGGCCACCGCCAATCTCGATGCGATGAACCGGCTCGGCGCGCTGCCGTGGAATCTGAGCTTTTCGTACGGGCGCGCGTTGCAGGAGCCGCCGTTGCAAACGTGGCGCGGTCAGCCGGGCAACGTGAAAGAAGCGCAGCAGGCGTTGCTCAAGCGCGCGCGCCTGAATGGCGCGGCCGCGCTCGGCAAGTATGACGCGGCGATGGAAAAGGATTGAACGCGGGCGCGGGCTTTGCGGGCGCAACGGCAATAGGCTTCCAGCGTAGGTCCCCGTCCGCGCACAACGTCCTCGCCGCATAGGCTATCGGCATTCACTCGTTGTCGGATCCCAGCGCGGCCTCATAGTCCTGCCCGCCATGGAAGACGCCGACGATGGAAACGGCCTCGCTATCCAGCAGGTACGCGATGATGGTGCGCTTGCGAAAGTGGGTGATCCTCAGCCCCGGTAAAAGATCATCCCGCGCAACACCGCGTGCTGCGAAGGTCTGAAGCTTCATGCAAAAGTCGACGATCGCATCGACGTATCGTTCGGCGGCAAGCGGTGCGCCGGCCTCGGCGATGCGCTGTTCAAGCGCCTGCAGCTGCGCCAGCGCCTCGGGCGCAAACTTGACGCGCCAATTCATCCGCGGCGCGCTCGCGACTTTCGCAATTCAGCACGGACCTCGTCCGCCGAGAGTCCCCTCTCAGGATTGTCGCGAAGCGCCTTTGCGGCCGGGACCACCTCTTCACGCAGCCAGGCTTCGATCGCGCGGTCCCGCTCGCGAAGAACACGAAGCGCGTCGCGCAGCACTTCACTGTCCGACGCATAGTCGCCGCGAGCGACCTTTTCCCGCACGAACTCAGCCATCTCGTTGGGTAGCGTGATACTCATCTGCTGCGTGGTTCGCATAGCAGCCTCCTTGAATAGGATTTAATCCTACTCGCCCAGACCGGTATTAGCAACACGACGCGTTGGACACATTCCATCAAACCCCTGCCCCGCTGCCCCACGCGCCACGCTCTGGCGGAACCGCGCCCCACAGAAAAACGGCCGGAGCCGACGCGCCGGACCCTACCCGACGCGCGGCGCCAGCCGCCCTACTGCCTCACTACACTGCGCCTACTGCCCCTTCGTATCGCTGCTCGCGTCGGCGCCCGGCATATTCGTCGTGTCGTTCATGGGCTTCTTCATCTTCGAATGCTTTTTCATGTGATGGTGCGTCGAAGGCGTGGCGGTTCCCATTGCGCCCGCATCGCCGCCCTCGCGGCTCGAGGTCGCGGCATTGGTGTTCGGGTCGTTGCCGGCCGGACCCCCGCCGCCTCCCCCACCGCCCGCGCCTTGGGCCATCGCGAGCGACGAAGCCGCAAGCAATGTGGAAACGAGCACTGCGTGTCTGATCTTCATGGCAATTCTCCTGGGTGTCGAGAGTGTCGAAAAGAAGTGGGCGCGTGCTTGCCGTACGCGCATACCTCGCGCATCTTTTCAGCAAGCGTTGTGCCGCAGCACAGCAGGACAGGAAAGGCAGATGGACGCGACGCGCTGAAACGGTGCCGCGGCTTCAGGTGCCGCACGCCACCAGCGCATGCAATTCGTCGATATTGAACGGCTTGGCGAGTATCGCGATGCCGAGCCGACGCGCGCGGTCGAGCTCGTCGGCGTAACCGGTCATCAGCGCGATCTTCTGCGATGGCCACGCGCTGCGGATCTTCTCCGCCAGATCGATACCGTTCAGCTTGCCCGGCATCTGGATGTCCGACAGCACGAGCTCGAAGCGCTCGCCGGCGTTCAGCACGTCGAGCGCGAGATCGGCGGTCGGCTCGTGACGCACCTCGCAGCCGAAGGTTTCGAGCACCGCGGTCACGCCTGCCGCGACGTCCTCGTTGTCCTCGACGAGCAGCACGATCCCGGCCACCGTCGGCAGCGGCTCGCGCGCGTCGGCGCCGGCTTGCGCGCCGCGCTCACGATAGCGCGGCAGCAAGATACGCACCGTCGTGCCGCTGCCCAGCACGCTGTCGATCTTCGCGGTGCCGCCTGCCTGCTCGGACATCGACAGCACCTGGGCGAGCCCGAGGCCCGTGCCGGAGCCGCGCAGCTTGGTCGTGAAAAGCGGCTCGAACGCGCGTCGCACGACTGATTCGGGCATGCCTTCGCCGTCATCCGAACAGGCGATCAGCACGTACTCGCCGTCCGGCAGCAGCGTATCGCTGCTGCCCAGCCGGATGTCCTGGCAGCGGATCACGAAGTGACCGCCGTGCGGCATCGCATCGCGCGCGTTCATCGCGATGTTCATGATCGCGAACTCGAGATCGGTCGGATCGACGAGCACCTGCCACAGCTTCTCCGGCATGCGCAGCGCCAGCTCGATCGTGTCGCCGAGCGTCGCGTCGATCAGCGGCGCGGCGGCCGGCAGCCAGCGCGTGAGCTCGACGGCCTCCTGCTTCAGCGGCTGCTTGCGCGCGACGCTCAACAGACGCCGCGTCAGCGCTTGCGCGGTGGCGGTGGCACGCTCGACCGCGTGCACTTCCTTCTCGAGATCGTTGTAATGCTTGAGCCGCGCGAGCTCGGTGTTCGCCGACACCACCATCAGCAGATTGTTGAAATCGTGCGCGACATTGGCGACCAGATTGCCGAGCGCGCCCATGCGTTGCAGCTGCCGGGTCGACGCCTCGACCGAAAGACGCATCGCGACCTCGCCCTGCCAGCGCTCCCACGCGCGCCGCTGCGCTTCGAGCTGACGCAGCGAGTACAGCACGAGCCCCCAGATCGCGATGCAAGGCAGCGCCGTGAGCGCCGCGATCAGCAGGAAGTGTGCGCGCCACGCCGCCACGATCGACGACGTCGCGTACGCGCTCATCACATACAACGGATAGTCGCCGACGCGGCGAAACGCGAGCAGCCGCTCGACACCGTCGACGGTCGAATTCAGACGCACGTGACCGAACAGCTGTTTGTCGCGCAACGCGGACAAGAACGCGCTGTGCATGGTCGGCCTCGCGCCGGGCGGCCACGGCGGATAGCGCACCAGCAGGTTGCCGTCCTGCCGGTACAGCGCGAGTGCGAGCGACCGATCGCCGTTGGTCAGCTCGCGATAGAAGCGCGAAAAATAGTCGTTGCGCAGCGCCACCGTGACCACGCCGAGAAACTGCCCGTCCGCGCCGGAGCGGCCGATCGCCGTGGTGAATACGTCGATCTTCGATAGCTTGCCGAACATCGGCAGCGAAAAATACGGCTGCGGACGGATCGCCTTGGCGGTGAGAAAGTCGTCGCGATGAGCAATCGTCATGGGCGGCGCGGGATACGCGAAGCTCGACGCGAGCAGCTCGCCGTTCACGCCGAGCAGCGAGATCGATGCGACCTGCGGAAAATCGCCGCCGATGCTCTGCAGACGATCGTGCAATTCGCGCTCGCGCGCGCGGATCTGCGCATCGTCGGAATCGCCGAGCAGCTCGATCACGCGCGAGGCCATCTGCCGGTTCAGGTCCAGCACCTTGACGGCCTGCTCATCGGCTACGCGCGCGAGGCGGTCGATCATATCGTTCGCATCGGAGATTCGGCGCTGGTAGTCGAAGTAGCCATAGCCGACGAGGCAGGCCAACGGAAACACGATCGACACGGCCAGCACGATCAGCAGCATGCGCCGCGTCATCGCGAAGTTGCGCGACGGCATCGGCACATCGACTGCGACACGTTCTGCACGCTGCACGGTCACCACTCCATGAAATTGCATACGGTCAGGCAAGGCATTGCCTACCCGTTCGCACGCCGCTACGCACATCGCTGTTCGCGTGCTAATTCCCCTGTCTCGGAATTTACCCCAACTCGGCCTATCTTCCCAAGTTAAGCGACACCATTACGTCGACGCCGCGCGCAGGCACAGCGATTGCTGCCTTCTCGCTGCTTGACGGCAAGCCCGCTTCCGGCATCGCTCGCGACACGTTTGCGAGCCCTCCACGAGCCCTTCCTTTCGCGAGGCCTCACCATGTCCACGACTGCCCGCCGCGTCGCGCGGCTATCGGAATTGCCGACGGACCGCGCCGTGCGCGTAACGGTGGACGACACGCCGATCCTGCTCGTGCGCGATGGCGACACCGTGCGGGGGTACTCAGCTGACTGCCCGCATGCGGGAGGCCCGCTCGAAGAGGGCGCGCTGTGCCACGGCCGGATTATCTGTCCCTGGCACAAGGGCACCTTCGACGTCGCGACCGGCAACGTGCTGGAGCCGCCCCCCTTGCTGCCGCTCGATCGCTACCCGGTCACGCTCGATGGCGAGGACGTACTCGTGTCGGCGGAAAAAATCACGCGCCCGGAAGCGGCGTCGCACACGTCAGCGGAAGATGCCACCGCACCGGAAAAACATTACGTGGTGATCGGCGCGGGCGCGGCCGGCGCCGCCGCCTGTGCCGCGCTACGCGAGTTCGGCTTCGAGGGACGCGTCACGCTGATCGGCGACGAAGCGCACGCGCCCTACGACCGCACTTCGCTGAGCAAATTCGTCCCGTCGTTTGAAATGGCGCCCGCCGACGTGCCGCCGCTGCTGCCGCCCGACTGGCTGCATACGCACGGCATCGAGCGGATCGTCGCGAAGGTCGCGCGGCTCGACGTGCCCGCGCGCACGATCCATTTCGAGGCCGGCGCGGCTGGTGGCGGCCAGCAAAGCATCGAGCCGCTGACCTACGACACCGCGCTGCTCGCGACCGGCAGCGTACCGAAAGTGCCCGACATTCCCGGCTGCGAGCTCGGCGGGGTGCACGTGCTGCGACACCTCGACGATGCCGCCGCGCTGATCGACGCGCTCGGCGACGACGCCTCGCAAACCCGCGTGGCGATTCTCGGCAGCAGCTTCATCGGCCTCGAAGTCGCGTCCGCGTTGCGCAAGCACGGCGTGCCCGTCACCGTGATTTCGCGCGACACGGTGCCGTTCGCCAAACAGTTCGGCGAGCGCGCGGGGCAGATGTTTCGCGCGCTGCACGAAAGCAACGGCGTGAAGTTTTATCTCGACGCCAAGGTCGCCTCGCTCGAGGGCGAGGAAGGCAACGTGCATGCGGTGATGCTCGACGGCGGCGAGGCCATCGCCGCCGATGTGGTGTTGCTGGGCACGGGGGTTGCGCCGGCTACCGGGTTTGTCGAAGGACTGCCGCTGCAGCAGGACGGCGGCGTGATCGTCAATGCCGGCATGCACGCCGCCTGCGGTCTGTATGCGGCCGGCGATATCGCCGCGTTCTCGCTGCACGAGAACCAGGAGCCGGTGCGTATCGAACATTGGCGCGTCGCGCAGCAGCATGCGCGCATCGCCGCGCAAAACATGTGCGGTGCGCGTAATCGTTATGTCGACGTGCCGTTCTTCTGGACCTATCACTACGGCAAGAACTTCGAATACCTCGGCCACGCGAGCGAGTGGGATGAGATCTTCATCGATGGCGACGTCGATCATCACCGGTTCATCGCGCTGTACGTGCGCGACGGCAACGTCGACGCGGTGCTCGCCTGCGAGCGCGAAGCGCTGACCGCACGGCTTTCCGACGCGATGCGTGGCGGCCTGTCGCGCGCCGACGCGCTCGCCATCATGGGCGCGGCGGCGCCGGACGCAGCGGCGCGCGGCGCACCGGAACCGACCGCGTCATGACGATGCGCACGAGGATCGTGAGCGATCCGACGTCTTGCCGTTCAATCTGAAACAAGGAGCCAACATGACGACACACAAGGAACAGCATCCCCACTCGGAAAAGAGCGAAAAGCAGATCGACAAGCAGGTCGAAGACAGCTTCCCCGCTAGCGACCCGCCTTCGACGGGCGGCACGACCAGGATCGAGCCAGAGCGGGACAAGGAGAAGGCGGAGCGCGACAAGCCCGCCGGTCAATAGACGCGTGGCGGCGCGGCTCGCGCTGCCACGCGCCTCCCGAGCGCCCCGGCCAGCGGCCTTCGCTGTGATCGCGAACGGCCGCGCGTGGCATCTATAGCGCTCACCCATTCTCAACCCCCAGGAACGACGGGAACGACTCATCATGTCAGACGAGACCGGCTCGGCTAGTACCGGGCAGGAACCATCCGGGCGCGATGCGTCGCACCGCGATGATCGCGGCGACGGTAAGGACCGCAAGAACGACAAGCGCAACGGCGAAAATGGTCAGCAGCAAAAGAAGCCCGGCAAGAAGCCATTGATCATCCTGGGTGCGGTCGTGGTGCTGATCGGCATCGTCGGCTTCGTCTGGTGGTTCGCGACCCGCAACCAGGTGAGCACCGACGACGCCTACACCGACGGCAACGCGATCACCATGGCGCCGAAAGTTTCCGGCTACGTCGTAACGCTCGCGGTCGACGACAACGTTTTCGTGCACAAGGGCGACCTGCTGCTCGTGATCGACAAGCGAGACTACCAGGCTCAGGTGGATCAGGCGAACGCGCAGCTCGGTCTTGCGAAGGCGCAATTGAATGCCGCACAGCTGCAGCTCGATATCGCGCGCGTGCAGTTTCCGGCGCAATACCGCCAGGCGAAGGCGCAAACCTCGTCGGCGGAGGCGAATCTGCGCGAAGCGCAGGCTGCCTGGCAGCGTCAGCACTCGGTCGATCCGCGCGCGACGACGCAGCAGAACGTCGATACGGCCGACGCGCAGCGTCAGTCGGCCAACGCGAGCGTCGAGCAGGCCCGCGCGCAGCAGCGGACCGCGAGCCTCGTGCCACAGCAGTTGCGCGAGACCGAGGCCACCGTCGACGAACGCCGCCAGCAGGTGCGTCAGGCCGAGGCACAGCTCGAGCAGGCGCAGCTGAATCTGTCGTATTGCGAGGTACGGGCACCGTCGGATGGCTGGGTCACGCGGCGCAACGTGCAGCTCGGCAGCTTCCTGACGGCGGGGGTGTCGCTGTTCTCGATCGTCACGCCGCAAGTGTGGATCACCGCGAACTTCAAGGAAACGCAACTCGCACGCATGCGCCGCGGCGACAAGGTCAAGGTCGACGTGGACGCCTATCCGCAGCTCGATCTGCGCGGTCATGTCGACAGCGTGCAACTCGGCAGCGGCTCGCGCTTCTCGGCGTTCCCCACCGAAAACGCGACCGGCAACTTCGTGAAGATCGTGCAACGCGTGCCGGTCAAGATCATCATCGACCAGGGGCTGCCGCGCGATCATCCGCTCGGGCTCGGCCTGTCGGTCACGCCGAAGGTTTACCTGAAATGACGGCGTCCGACGCCACGCCCGGCGATGCGTCGCCCGGCGATTCGTCGCCCGGCGATGCGTCGCCCGGCGATTCGTCGAACTGGAAGCCGGCCGCGAATCCGTGGCTGATCGCGATCGTCGTCACGCTCGCCGCGTTCATGGAAGTGCTCGACACGACGATCGTGAACGTCGCGCTGCCGCATATCGCAGGCACGATGTCGGCCAGCTACGACGAAGCGACGTGGACGCTGACGTCGTATCTGGTCGCCAACGGCATCGTGCTGCCGATCTCGGGTTTCCTCGGCCGGCTGCTCGGCCGCAAGCGCTACTTTCTGCTGTGCATCGTCGCGTTCACCGTGTGCTCGTTTTTGTGCGGCATCGCGACCGATCTGTGGCAACTGATCATCTTTCGCTGTTTGCAGGGTTTTTTCGGCGGGGGACTGCAACCGAACCAGCAGTCGATCATTCTCGATACGTTCCCGCCGCAGCAGCGCGGCCGCGCGTTTTCGATCTCGGCGGTCGCGATCGTCGTCGCGCCGGTGCTGGGGCCGACGCTCGGCGGCTGGATCACCGACAACTTTTCGTGGCGCTGGGTATTCCTGGTGAACGTGCCGTTCGGTGTGCTGACGTCGCTCGCGGTCATGCAACTGGTGGAGGATCCGCCATGGAAACGCAAGGCCAATCTGCGCCTGTCGGTGGATTACGTGGGCATTCTGCTGATCGCGATCGGCCTCGGCTGCCTGCAGGTGATGCTCGATCGTGGCGAGGACGACGACTGGTTTTCGTCGAACTTCATTCGTACCTTCACGGTGCTTGCGGTGTCGGGCATCGTCGGCGCGACGGTGTGGCTGCTGTATACGAAAAAGCCGGTCGTCGATCTGCGCTGTCTGAAGGACCGCAACTTCGCGCTCGGCTGCGTGACGATCGCCGCGTTCGCGATGATTCTCTACGGCAGCGCGGTGCTCGTGCCGCAACTCGCGCAGCAGCAGCTCGGCTATACGGCCATGCTCGCGGGCCTCGTGCTGTCGCCGGGTGCCGTGCTGATCACGATGGAAATTCCGCTGATCAGCAAAATGATGCCGCACGTTCAGACGCGTTTTCTGGTGGCCACCGGCTTCGGGTTGCTCGCGTGCGCGCTCGCGTATTCGCACACGCTGGTGCCGGACATCGATTACCTCACCCTCGTGAAGATGCGCAGCGCGCAGTCGCTCGCGATCGGCTTCCTGTTCGTGCCGATCACCACGCTTGCGTATCTGACGGTGCCGCCGCGGCTCAACGACGATGCGTCGGCGCTGTTCACGATGTTCCGCAACGTCGCCGGCTCGATCGGCATTTCGCTGTCGACCGCGCTGGTTCGCGAGCGCACGCAGGCGCGCATGGCGCATCTGTCGGAGCACATGTCGCCGCTTTCGCAAAACTACAACGACGCGTTGCAGCGCAGCGCGCAGACCATTTCCGACATGAACGGCATGCCGTTTTCGCAGGCGCTGAAAACGGCGACCGGCCATCTGTACACGACCTACATTTCGCAAGCGACGATCCTCGCCTATGTCGATGTTTTTGCGTTTCTCGCGGTCTTCTGCACGCTGTGCATTCCGATCACGATTTTCTTTTCACCAGTCAAGGCGTCCGGCGGCGCGGGAGGACATTGAAGTGAAGCTTCGCCCGAAGCGCGGCGTTCTCGATCCGGCCAGGTGTTTCATTGCGTGCGTCCTCGCCGGCGTGCTCGCGCTGCTGCTCACGTCCTGCACGGTCGGCCCCGACTTCCATGCGCCGCACGCCGACGTGCCGGCGCAGTGGCACGATACGCAGCGCACCGCGGCGAATGCCGCCGCCGCGAGCGACGTATCCGCGAATGGCGCATCCGCATCGACGGCGAACGTTGCATCAGTGCCGACGCTCGACACCGATCCCGACCCGCGCTGGTGGCGCAGCTTCAACGATCCGACGCTCGACGCGCTGATCGCCCGTGCCGCGCTCGGCAATCTGGATCTACAGGAAGCGGTGCTGCGCATCGTCGAAGCGCGCAGCCAGGTGCAGTCGGCGGCCGCTCAGGGTCTGCCGAACCTGCGCGCGACCGGCAGCTATCAGCGCGAGCAGCTCGGTCTCAAAGGCCTTTTGCAGGAGGACGGTGTCTACGACAAGGTCGATCGGCTCGGCGCGCCGAACTCGCCGGTCAATGCGATCGCGCCGGGCGCGGGCGCCGCATTGCAAAACGGCGCGAACAACGTGCTCGACCAGCTGAGCGCGCCGATCAATCTGTGGCAGGTCGGCTTCGATGCGACCTGGGAGCTCGATCTGTTCGGCCGCGTGCGTCGCTCGGTCGAAGCCGCGAACGCGCAAACCGAGGCCGCGTACGAAAGCCGCAACGATGCGTTGCTGTCGCTCGAAGCCGAGGTCGCGCAGACCTATGTGCAGCTACGTGGCGCGCAGACCTTGCACGACATCGCCGGCAGCCTGGTCGAGCAGCAAAGCGAGACCGTCCGGTTGACGGAGAGCCAGGCCAAGGTCGGGCTCGCGAGCCAACTCGACGTGCAAAGCGCCAAGGCGCAGCTCGCGCAAACGAAAACGCAGTTGCCTCAGTACGATCAGCAGATCGCCCAAGCGCTGAACGCGCTCGCGTATCTGGTCGGTGAGCCGCCCGGCGCGCTCGAAGCGCAGCTGAGCACGCCACAGGCCGTGCCGCCGGTGCCGCCCGTCGTGCCGGTCGGGCTGCCGTCCACGCTCGCGCGGCGCCGGCCCGATATCCGCCGCGCCGAGGCGAATCTGCATGCAGCGACCGCCAGTGTCGGCGTCGCGGTCGCGCAGTTCTATCCGGACGTGTCGCTGACCGGCAAGGCCGGCACGCGCGCGACGAATGCGAGCGATCTCGCACGCTGGTCGCACCTGTTCTATTCGTTCGGGCCGAGCGTGTCGCTGCCGATCTTTCAGGGCGGCGCGCTGGTCGCCAATCTGCGCATCTCGAAGGCGCGCGAGGCCGAGACCGCGCTCGATTACCGCAAGACCGTGCTGATTGCGCTGAGGGACGTCGACAACGCGCTAGTGGTCTATCGCACCGATCAGGCGCGGCGCGATGCGCTCGCCGACAGCGTCGCCGCGCAACAGACCTCGTTCGATCTCGCGCGCGACAGCTATCGTAAAGGGCTGACGAGCTTCATCAACGTGCTCGACGCGCAGCGGCAGCTCGCGCAGGCACGCGAGCAGTACGCTCAGGGCACGACCCAGGTCAGCACCGATCTCGTGTCGCTGTACAAGGCACTAGGCGGCGGCTGGCAGAGCGATGCCGATGCGACGCGCGCAACCGGCGCGGCGCGGCCGCCAGGCAGTGGCGGATAACGAGGCGCGACGCCGCGACGCGTCAGCCATCTTCCAACTGCGGCTCCGCAATCACCGTTCGCGTCGCATCGATGCGACGGCACGCGGCCAGCATCTGCTGCAACGACGTCACGCAGCACTCGGCTTCCAGCGCGTCTTGCTGATCGGCGCTCCATTGCCGCCTATTCTCGGGCGTCCACAGGCCGACCACGACCGCCACCTTCGGCAAGCGCGCGCGAATGCGCCGCACCAGATTGCGCAGATGCGACGGAACGCCGTCGATCTGCAGATACAGAATGCAGACGATGCCGACGTCGTCCGCCTCGAGACTGTCGATCGACGCCCGCGACACCGCCTCGTGCGGCAGCGAGCGCGCCGCGAAGCCGTGCTTGCCGAGCAACTGCAACAGGATGATCGTCGCGAGGGCATCGAGCGGGCCACGGCCCGGCAGGCACAACACGCGGCTCGTCGGCGCATGCCATGCGAACCCGGAGGCCGCGGCGGACGCTTCGCTGAGCGCAGCCTGCTCCTGGCTGTGGTTGTGTTCCGGCGCGACCGTAGCGGTGCTCATGCTGCTGTTCGCGGTGTCGACCGATGGCGGCGTCGCCCGCGCGGTCTGCGTGTCGTCGGACGGCGCCATCGGCCCCACTGCGCCCCAGTTCCCCTGCGGCGCGGGCGGCGCGAGCGGCGTGGGCTCGCGATCCTCGTAACCGTCGAGGCCGTCGACCAGATCGTTGGTCGTCGACTCGATGCGCGCGAGCTGTGCGCTCGTCACGCTGCCGCCCATCACGTCGTTGGCCGCAAGCCGCAAGCCCTTGATCGCCACGTCGTCGTAGTAAGCCGATAGCGAGCGCTCTCGCAACAGCACTTCGGCCTGCTCGATCGCTTCGTCCGGATCGCCCGCGAGCGCGCGTTGATAGAAGTTTTCGACCGGCGTCAGCGCGGGCTGATCGCCGAGCATCACGTCGAGGAACTCGAGACGCCGCACATGCCGGCCGAGCACCAGCAGACATAGCGTCAACGGCGTCGACAGAATCAGGCCGATCGGCCCCCAGATCCAGCTCCAGAAGATCGCCGCGACCACCACCGAAAACGGCGACAGCCCGGTACTGCGCCCGTACAGCAGCGGCTCGACCACCTGCCCCACCGCTAGCTCCGCCACTACGAACAGCACGAGCGACCAGATCGCCATCGTCCAGCCGGGGCTGACCGCGGCGGCGAGCGCGGTGGGCAGCATCGCCGCGATCCAGATGCCGGCGTAGGGCACGAGCCGCAGCAGCGCCGCGAGAATGCCCCACAGAATCGGGCTCGGCACGCCGATCAGAAAGAGCCCTGCGCCGATGACGACGCCGACTCCGGTATTCACGCCTAGCTGCGACACGAAGTAGCGGCTCAGGCGGCGCGCGGTCTCGTCCATCACCGTGGTGGTGCGGTGCAGGTCGCGCGAGCCGAACAGCCGGATCGCGCGATCGCGCAGGTCGTCGCGTTGCAGCAGGATCACGATCGTGACCACGAATACGATGAACGCGGTTTCCAACGGACTGATGGCTGGCGACAGCACGCGTCGCGCGAGCTCGAACGGCGTCGGCACCGGTTCGCGCACTTCCACCGGCACGGCCGCCGATGCATGCGGGTTCGCCGCGGCCGCTGCGCCGTTCGGCGCTGCCGGCTGCGGCGGCTCGATCGTCGCGCGCTGCAACGCCTGTCCCGCCTCACTCGCGAAACGGTTCAGCCGGCCGATCGTCAGGCTTTGCACGGTGTCGAGCTTGTGTTGGATGGTCGCCTGATAACGCGGCATGCCGGCCGCGAGATCGGTCAGTTGCGTGGCGATCACCGCGCACAGCAGCGCGATGACCGACACCGAGATCAGCACTGCCGCGCACACCGAGGCCACCCGGCCGAGCTTGAGCCGGGACAGTGCATCGGCGAGGGGCGCAACGAGAAAGCTCAACAGGATCGCGAGCGTGATCGGAATCATCACGGCGCTCGCGAAGTACAGGCACGCGACCGCGATCACGCCGACGCCGAACGTGACGAGACCCTCGATACCGAATGCGGCGGACGCCGCCGGAATGCGCGCGGCGGGTCTCGTGCCGCGCGGCTCGGGTGTGTCGTTCATCTTATGGACCGAAAATCGGGCATGGAAAAGCGGTCTCTGAGCCGTGCGGGATGCACCGGCTCAGAGTCGGATCACTCAGTACGACTGAGTCATGCCTATTTCATCGTATCGCCCGACACCGGCCCGCTCTCGACCGGTGGTGCCTCCTTCTCGATCTCGCTGCGCGCCTGCTCCCAGTATTGCTCGGGCGTGCCCTTCGGCTCGGCCGCCTGCTCCCACAGATAGTAGGCGCGCGTGCGGACCTGCTCGTCGATGCTCGGTTGCTGTTCCATTTGTTCACCCCAGCTTGGCTGTTTGCGTGCGCGCGCCTGCGGTGGCGAAGATCACAGACGCGTGCGTCGTCACCGACAGACTCAGCAAACCTTGTACCCGCACTAGCCCGGCGAAGACTCGCCTTCGTCGGACGTCAGCTGCTCTTCGAGCCGGTCGAACACGCGCTGCGTCGCGCGGCTCGGCGCTTCCAGCGCGAACAGCAGCAGCGAGCGGCCGGTCACCTGGTAGGCGTCGCCCGCGCTGAATTGCGGCAGTTCGGCGCGCACCGGCATGTTGGTGTCGACGAGGCAGGTCCAGCGCTCGCCCTCGGGAACGTCGGGCAGCGTGAAGTTGACGACGTCGTGATAGGCGTTCAGCACCAGCAGCAGAGTCGCGTCGGACGCGAGACGGCGAATGCCGCTCGCCTGCGCGCGTCCATCGATCGCGAGGCCGAAGCAGCGCATCGCCGGATCGGCCCACTGCTCGTCCGTGATGTCGGTGCCGTCGGGCGCTAGCCAGCGCGTCTCGGTCACGTCGAGCGTCTCGTTGTATTCGCCAGTCAGAAAACGGCCACGCCGCAGCACCGGCAAGCGGTGGCGCAGGGTGGTCAGATTGCGCACGAACTCGGTTAGCGCGCGGCCGTCGTCGTCGACCGCATCCCAATCGACCCAGCTGATCTCGTTGTCCTGGCAATACGCGTTGTTGTTGCCCTGCTGCGTGCGGCCGAATTCGTCGCCGGCGAGAATCATCGGCGTGCCTTGCGAGAGCAGCAGCGTCGCGAGCAGATTGCGTTTCTGGCGCTCGCGCTGCTGGCGGATGTCGGCGTCATCGGTCGGTCCTTCGACACCCATGTTCCACGACCTGTTGTCCGAGTGACCGTCGCGGTTCTCCTCGCCGTTTGCCTCGTTGTGCTTGTCGTTGTACGAGACCAGATCGTTCAGCGTGAAGCCGTCGTGCGCGGCGATGAAGTTCACGCTCGCCCACGGCCGCCGGCCGCGATGATTGAATTTGTCGCCCGAGCCGGTGAGCCGCGTCGCGAGATCGGCGGCGGTGCCTTCGTCGCCCTTCCAGTAAGCGCGCACGGTGTCGCGAAAGCGATCGTTCCATTCAGCCCAGCCCGGCGGAAAACCGCCCACCTGATAGCCGCCGGGGCCGCAATCCCACGGCTCCGCGATCAGCCGTACGCTGGAGAGCACCGGGTCCTGGCGGCAGCTGTCGAGAAAGCCGCCGCCTTCATCGAAGCCGTGCGCCTCGCGCCCGAGGATCGTCGCGAGATCGAAGCGAAAGCCGTCCACTTTCATTTCGGTGACCCAGTAGCGCAGGCTGTCGGTCACCATCTGCAGCACGCGCGGATGCGACAGGTTCAGCGTATTGCCGGTGCCGGTGTCGTTGATGTAGTAGCGCGGCTCGTCAGGCATCAGCCGGTAGTACGACGCGTTGTCGATGCCTTTGAACGAGATCGTCGGGCCGCGTTCGTTGCCTTCGGCCGTGTGGTTGTACACGACGTCGAGTATCACTTCGAGATCGGCCTGATGAAAGCGGTCGACCATGTCCTTGAACTCGCCGACCGACTCGGTCGACGACGCGAAGAAGCGCGGATCGGCGGCAAAAAAGCCGATCGTGTTGTAGCCCCAGTAGTTCGTCAGGCCTTTGTCGAGCAGATAGCTGTCGTTGACGAAGGTCTGGATCGGCATCAGTTCGACCGAGGTCACGCCGAGGCTGCGGATGTAGTCGAGCACCGGCTGCTGCGCCAACCCCGCGAAGGTGCCGCGCAAACGCTCGGGTACCCGCGGATGACGTTTCGTGAAGCCGCGCACGTGCGTCTCGTAGAGAATCACGCGCTCCCACGGCAGCGCATTGCGCTCCGGATGACTCCACGAGAAATTCGCGTCGACCACCTTGCATTTCGGCACGAAACGCGCGCTGTCGCGTTCGTCGAAAGACAGGTCGAGCTCTTCGGAATCGAGCGTATAGCCGAAAATTTCCGGCGCCCATTTCAGCTCGCCGATATGCGCCTTCGCGTACGGATCGAGCAGCAGCTTGTTCGGATTGAAGCGATGCCCGTTCTCGGGCTCATACGGGCCATGCACGCGATACCCATAGACGGCACCGGGTTTCAGATTCGGCACGAACACGTGCCATACCTCGTCGGTGAACTCGGGCAGCTCGATCCGTTCGAGTTCGTGCTGGCCGGTTTCGTCGAATAGACACAGTTCGACTTTGGTCGCGTGCGCGGAGAACAGCGCGAAGTTGACGCCGCTGCCGTTCCATGTCGCGCCGAGCGGGAAAGGGGTGCCTTCGGAAATGCGCGTCGAGTAGCTGGCTGGTGATGACATAGGAATTCTCTGTGGACGCGGGGACGTTGGTATCTCAGGGTCGTGCGTGGGCATTTTTTCAACTGCCGGTTCGCGTCTGCGTGTAGCGCATTGTCCAGTGTACGCATTGGAGCCGCGCGCGCCGGACATTGCACAGCGCGCAACGCGGCAAGCGGGTTCATCAAGCAACTTACGGGCCCGCCCGGCGCCCTTGCCTTCACGTCAAAGCCGCGGCACGGCATTTGCAGCGCAACGGCTGACGCACGCAGATAGGGAGAACACAGATGATGTGCAACCTGCAGATCGAACCGCTGGCCGCTTCCGCATCGCTTGTCGCCGTCATTACGCTGAGCTCCGCGTTAGGGACGTGCGGCAGCGCGTTCGCGCAAGGCGCGCCGCAGGCGATCACCGAAAAACGCATCGACGTCGTGCAGCTCGCGAGCGGCTATCGCGCGTCGAAGCTATCGGGCGCGGAGGTGTACAACCGCAACAAGGACAGCATCGGCACGCTCGACGATCTGATCGTCTCGCCGGGCACCGAGCGCGCCACGTACGCGATCCTGTCGGTCGGCGGCTTTCTCGGTATGGGCAAGCATCTCGTCGCCGTGCCGTTCAACGATCTGCAGATCGACAACCGGCGCATCGTGCTGCCCGAGGCGACGAAAAAATCGCTCGAGGCGTTGCCGGAGTTCAAGTACGCGGATTGAGCGCAGCCACGCGGGCGCGGTCCAGCACCTCGTCAGCCGAGCAACTTGTCGGGCGTAATCGGCAAATCGCGGATGCGTTTGCCGGTCGCATGCCAGATCGCGTTGCAGACCGCCGCGGCGACGCCCACCACGCCGATTTCGCCGACGCCCTTGACGCCGAGCGGATTGACGATGTCGTCGCGCTCGTCGACGAACAGCACATCGATCGCGTGAATGTCGGCATTCACGGGCATGTGATATTCGGCCAGGTTGTGATTCATCTGCCGCCCGAGCGCGTGATCAAACTGGCCGTGCTCGTGCAGCGCCATGCTGATGCCCCACACCACGCCGCCCGCGATCTGATTGGCCGCCGTCTTCGGATTGACGATGCGCCCCGCCGCGACCGCGCTGAGCACGCGCGTCACGCGCACGGTGCCGAGCGCTTCGTCGACGCGCACTTCGGCGAACACCGCCGAATGCGTGCCCATCGAATACGCCTGCTGCTTTTCGTGCGGCTTCACGCTCGCCTGTTCTTCGAGCTCGTCGATACCCGCGCGTTCCAACAGCGTCGCAATCGCGATCGAGTCGTCCGCGTGCGGGCCGCATACCAGCCGGTCGCGTTCGCGCCGCACGTCTTCGCGCGGCACCGACGCAAAGCGCGCGCCGCCATGTTCGCGCGCCACTTCGACCAGACGGTTGTGCAGGCGCGTGCAGGCGGCATCGACCGCGCTGCCCACCGACGACACCGTCCACGACCCGCCCTCGATCGGCGCTTTCGGCAACCGCGTATCGCCAAGTTCGAAGCAGACCTCTCCGAGCGGCACGCCGAGGGCGTCGGCGGCGATCTGCGTCATCGCGGTGTAGGTGCCGGTGCCGATGTCGGCGGTCGAGCTCGACACCTTGACTCGGCCATCGCGCGTCAACACCGCGCGTGCGGCCGCTTCGTTCTGCATCGCGTCCCACACACCGGTCGCCATGCCCCAGCCGATCAACTCGTTGCCTTCGCGCCGCGCGCGCGCTTCGAGCGGCCGCCGCTGCCAGCCGAAGCGGGCCGCGCCTTCGCGATAACAGTCGCGCAGCGCCTTGCTCGAATACGGCAGGTTCTTGTTCGCGTCGCGCTCCGCATAGTTGACGAGCCGCAATTCGAGCGGATCCATCCGCAATGCCTGGGCGAGCTCGTCCATGGCGACTTCGAGCGGAAAGAGCCCTTGTGTCGCGCCGGGCGCGCGCATGTCGGCCGGCGTCGGCACGTCGAGCTTCGCGACCTTGTAGCCCATCGACACGTTCTCGCAGCGATACAGCTGCCCCGCCCAGTTGACCACCACGTCGCAGTAGTCCTCGTAGCGCGAGGTTTCCGCGACCGCCTCATGGATGACCGCCTGCAGGCGGCCATCCGCCGCCGCGCCAAGCGCGACGCGCTGCACCGTTTGCGGACGATGCGCGAACGTGAACATCTGCTGCCGGGTCAGCGTGACGCGCACGGGTTTCCTGAGTTCGCGCGCGGCCATCACCGCGAGCGCCAGATGATATTGCGGCCGCAAGCCGGAGCCGAATGCGCCGCCGACGAACGGCGACACCACCTGCACTTCGTCGTCTCGCAGACCGAACACGCGTGTCAGATAGCCTTTCGTATTGACGACGCCCTGAGTCTTTTCATAGACGGTCAAGCGTCCTTGCGCGTCGGGCACCACGGTGCAGCCATGCATTTCCATCGGATTGTGATATTCCACGGGTGTCGTGTAGAACGCGTCCACGCGCACCTTCGCATCGGCCAACGACTTGCGTGCGTCGCCGCGCGCGGGAGGCGGCGGATCGAAGCCGCCCTTCTCGGTCGAAGGCGGCACCGCGCTCATCAACGCGGCTTCGATATCGGTCTGATGTGAACTTGCCTCGTAGCGCACCCGTACCAGCGCCGCCGCGTAGCGCGCGAGTTCGAGCGAGCGCGCGACCACCAGCGCGACCGGCTGCCCGCTGTACCACACGCGCTCGTCCCACAGCGGTCTGAACGGCGTGCCGCCGGGTGCGATCATGTCCTTGAACGCATCGACGTCCGACGGCAGCGCCGGGCGCTTGCGATGCGTGAGTACGAGCAGCACGCCGGGCAGCGCCTCGGCGGCCGACGTATCGATCGACGCGATCGTCCCGCTGGCGATCGTGCTCGATACGACGACGCCATACACGAGCCCCTCGGCGAAGAATTCGGCGGCATATTGTGCGGCGCCCGTCACTTTCGCGGGTCCGTCGACGCGCGGATGCGGTTCACCGGTGGCAGGCTTCGGGCTACCTGTCGACGGCAGGGTTTCGGCACGGTTCATCGCGCGGCCTCCTCGAACGAACGTTGTGTGGCCTCGGCGAAGGCGCGCAGGATCACGCGCGCCGCGAGTTCGATCTTGAACGCGTTATCGCGCCGACCGTGCGCATCGCGCAGCAGCGCCGCCGCGAAATCGCGCAGGGTTCGCGCGTTCAGCGTCTCGCCGCGCAGCGCGGTTTCGGCGGCGGGATCGCGCCACGGCTTGTGCGCGACGCCACCGAGCGCGCAACGGGCGTCAACGATCCGTGAATCCTCGTCCAGCTCGACACCGACCGCGGCCGACACCAGCGCGAACGCATACGATGCGCGGTCGCGCACTTTGACGTACGCGTGATGCGCGGCAAAGCCTTGCGGCGGCAGTTCGACCGCGCTCACGAGTTCGTCGGCGCGCAAGTTGGTGTCGATGTGCGGCGTGTCGCCGGGCAGCCGGTGCAAATCGGCGAACGGCAGCGTGCGTGCGCCGTCGTTGCCGATTAGATGCACGGTGGCGCCGAGCGCCGCCAGCGCGACGCACATATCGGACGGATGCACGGCGATGCAGTGCTCGCTTGCACCGAGGATCGCGTGAATGCGGTTCACGCCCTGCAGCGCCGGGCAGCCGCTGCCGGGTTCGCGCTTATTGCACGGCGTGCCCACGTCATAGAAGTAGTAGCAGCGAGTGCGTTGCAGCAGATTGCCGCCGACCGTGGCGACGTTGCGAATCTGCGGCGACGCGCCCGCGAGGATCGCTTTGGCGAGCAGCGGATAGCGTGTCGCGACGGTCTGGTCATACGCGAGCGCGCTGTTGGTGACGAGCGCACCGATCTTCAGGCCACCGCGCTCCGACGCTTCGATCTGCCTGAGCGGCAAACGGTTGATGTCGACCAGCAAAGCAGGCCGGGCCACGTCTTCGCGCATCAGGTCGACCAGATTCGTGCCGCCCGCGATGAACACGGCGGCCCGGTCCGAACCATGCCGTTCCAGTGCATCCTGCACCGCATCGGCGCGCGTGTACGAGAAGCGGTTCATGGCCGCGCTCCGGGTCGATGCGCGAGCGGGATGACTGGCGCGTCGTCCGCGTCGGCCAGGTGCGCCACCTCGAGAATCGCCGCGACGATGTTCGTATATGCGCCGCAGCGGCACAGATTGCCGCTCATCTGCTCGCGCACGTCGGCCGCGCAGCGCACATGCCCCTCTTCGAGCATCGCGTGCGCCGAGCAGATTTGCCCCGGCGTACAGTAGCCGCACTGGAATGCGTCGTGATCGATGAACGCCTGCTGCAGCGGATGCAATGTGTCGGCGTTCGCGAGACCTTCGATCGTCGTGATCGATGCGCCGTCGTACACGACCGCCAGCGCGAGGCAGGTATTGATCCGCTGACCATTGACGACCGCCGTGCACGCGCCGCATTGGCCGTGATCGCAGCCCTTCTTGGTGCCGCTCAGGTGCGCGTGCTCGCGCAGCAGATCGAGCAACGAGGTCCATGCCTCGACGTCGAAGTGCCGCGTCTCGCCGTTGATCTCGAACCTCAATGCATGCGACGCGGGCGCGTCGGCGCGCGCGGTTTCAGCTTCGGGCGTAGCCATCGGATTTCCTCCTCACACAAGTCGCGCAATGCGACGCGAACAAACTCAGCGCAGGTTCAGCAACGCAAAGCGGCGACAGCGCGCGAACGCGATGCCGCCGCGGCGTCCGGCGCGTCGCGAGGCAGGCCGACGCGCTCGACGGATCGCTTATTGCCCCGCCCCACTACCCCCGCGCGGGGGCGTCGCGCCTTTGAAGCGCTTGTGGGTGGTCTTGCCGTTGCCGCCGCCGGCGACACCATTGGTGGCGCCCCCCGCCTCGCCGACATTGCCGTTCGCATCGTTCGCGCTGGTCGTATCCGGCGTGCGCGATTCTTCCTGGCTTGCGCCGGGTTGTCCGCCGGGCTTGCTCTTTTGCATCGACGGATTGTTGCCGGTCTGCGCGAAGCTCCCCTGCGCAAAGCCTAGCGCGAGGCAGCCCGAAACGAGCGCGGCGCCCAGTTTGACGGATACATCGATCTTCATGGCACTCTCCCTGATGACGTTATGAACACCCACTGCGCGAACCTCGTACGCGATCGCAGGCGGCGACGCCGCCTTCCGTTCGGGAACCTAAATAATCGGCGCGCCGCCCGTCACGGCGATCGTCGCACCGGAAATGTAGCTCGCCTCGTCCGACGCGAGCATCACATAGGCGGCAGCGAGCTCCGCCGGTTGACCGGGGCGCTTCATCGGCACCTGCTTGCCGAACTGCTCGACCTTCTCGGGCGGCATCGTCGACGGAATCAGCGGTGTCCAGATCGGCCCCGGCGCCACGCAGTTCGCGCGAATACCTTTTTCCGCGAGCAATTGCGCGAGGCCGCCCGTGAAGTTCTGGATCGCGCCCTTCGTGGTTGCGTACGCGATCAAGCCGGGATTCGGATGATCGGCATTGATCGACGACGTATTGACGATCGCGCCGCCCGGCTTCATGTGACGCACCGCCGCGCGCGTGATCCTGAACATCGCACCGATGTTGGTATCGAAAGTCTTGTCCCATTCGTCGTCGGTGATCGCGTCGAGCGACGGATAGCTCATCTGATACGCGGCGTTGTTGACCACCACGTCGAGCCGGCCGAATGCCTCGATCGCCTTATCGACGATCGCATCGCAATGCTGGCGATCGCGGATATCGCCGCCGACCAGCACCGCCTTGCGACCCGCGTCCTCGACCCAGCGCGCGGTCTCGCGCGCATCGTCGTCTTCGTCGAGATAGGCGATCAGCACATCGGCGCCTTCGCGCGCGAACGCGATCGCGACCGCGCGGCCAATGCCGCTGTCGCCGCCGGTCACGATCGCCGCCTTGCCGGCGAGACGCCCGGATCCTTTGTAGGATTTCTCGCCGTGATCCGGTTGCGGCTTCATGTCGGTCGTGCGGCCGGGCGTCTGGTCCTGCTGCTGTTTCGGAAACGGCGGTGCCGGACGTTGGGTGTCGCTCATGACGGATCTCCCTCGTTGCGAATGACCATGACGGCGCGCACGAAACGCGCCGCCTCATCGGTCCTTCAGCAACGCGCGGGCCTGCCTGCGCGAGCGAGGCAAACCCTCCGCGTGCCTGGCGACGCGGGGCGCACATGGCTAAAGAAGCTGCAGCGGACAGAACGAAGGCACACAGATGACAGACGGATGACACGCAAAATCGCGGAGCGCCGAGTGCGATTTTCTGGCGATGACCGTGCAGAAATGACAGTACGGTCAGTAAGTTTTCGCTAACAGCGTGATTCAGATGGTCGTGCGCGGCGAGCGTGCTTTCTCACGACGGCCCCGCAGCATGCAACGCCGCCGCCAGTTCGAGCACGCGCAGCAGGCGCTCGGGGGTCAACGGTTTCGCGCAATGCGCATCGAAGCCGGCGGCCTTAGCGAGTGCGCGATCCTCACGCGACGCAAGCGCGGTACACGCAACCAGCAACATGTGGGACGTCTGCGGATGCGCGCGCAGACGGCGCGCGAGTTCGAGCCCGTCGAGTCCCGGCATCTTGATGTCGAGCACCACGGCAAACGGCTGCCATTCGCGCGCGGTCTCGCACACGGCAAACGGATCTTCAAGCGCGCGGCATTCGAAGCCATCGGCCATCAATAGCATTTGCAGCGCGTCGGCCGCTTCGCGGTAATCGTCGACTACCAGCACGCGACGATGCGCCGCCATCGCATAACGAATCGGCCGCCATACGAGCACGTCGTCGCTGCTGTCCACGCTGTCGTTGAACGCAGTCATTCTTTTCTCGCCCTTTTCCATTCGCCCTAAAGGGCAACTCGCGCCACGCGCGCAAGATTCGATCCATTACATCTGCCAGACTACGGCCGGGTGTTCGCGATTCCCGCTCGGGGGTCGGCGCGCCCATTCATCGCGGCGTTTGATAACGGCGCTTGCGATGCGCGCTTGGCGCACCATCTTGATCGGCGCTCTGTCTTTGTGCAGTCCGCCTCGTTCAGGGGCGTCGAAAGGTATTGGTATTTCAACGGATCGAGGGGATGACGTAATGCGTGCCGCGTGCGCTCTTGATGGCGCGGATCGGTCATGCACTCCTAACCAAAGAATAAGCGACGACGCCGATAAATAATGCTCGACACGTTAGGGGTTTGCGCTCTGCGGGTTATCCCGCACGATCATCGATGAAGCCCTTCAGCATTGCGAGCGTATCGGCGTCGTCGATACGTTTGTCCGTACGCCAGCGCAGCATGCGCGGAAAACGCACGGCCACGCCAGACTTGTGGCGCGAGCTGGCCTGTATCCCTTCGAAGCCGATCTCGAACACGAGGGTCGGCGTCACGCTGCGCACGGGGCCGAATTTATCGACGGTGGTCTTGCGCACGATCGCATCGACCCGGCGCATCTCTTCGTCGGTGAGCCCCGAATAGGCCTTCGCGAACGGCACCAGCGTGCGCACGCCGTCGGCTTCGTCCCACACCGCGAAGGTGTAGTCCGTGTAAAGACTCGCGCGACGGCCATGACCGCGCTGCGCGTACACAAGTACCGCATCCACCGCATAAGGCTCGATCTTCCATTTCCACCACGTCCCCGATGCCTTGGTGCGGCCCACCCCATACATCGACTCGCGCTCCTTGAGCATCAATCCTTCGACGCCCCGCGCGCGGCTCTCGTCGCGCAATGCGGCGAGCGCGCTCCAGTTCGCGCCACTGACGAGCGGCGACACGCGCAGCAGACCGCGCGCGAGCGTGCTATCAAGAGAAGTGGCCAGCGCGTCCAACCGCGCGCGCCGTTCAGCGAGCGGGCTCATGCGCAGGTCCTGTCCGTTCGCTTCGAGCAGGTCGTACGCGAGCAGCGCGGCGGGCGAATCCGCGAGTATCTTGCGCGTCAGCGTCTTGCGAGCGATGCGCGGTTGCAACCGCGCGAACGGCAACGGCGCGGCCGCGCCAGGCTCCCACGCGAGAATCTCGCCATCGATCACGTAGCCGTCGGGTAAGGACTCGCCCAAAGCCGCGACTTCAGGAAAACGATCGGTAATCAGATCCTCGCCGCGCGACCACAACCATACCCGGCCGCCACGTTTGACGAGTTGCGCGCGAATGCCGTCCCACTTCCATTCGATCAGCCAGTGCGACGGATCGCCGAGCGTCGCCGGATCGCTCTGCAATGGATGCGCGAGGAAGAAGGGATACGGCAGGCCGAGGTCGCTATCGTGTTGAAGCGCTTGCACTTGCGTATCGTCGTCGGCCTGCGGCGCGATCAGACGCAGATAACGTGCCGCGTCAGGCTTCTGTTGGGAATCGGTCCAGCCGACCATCCGTTGCGCGATCCGCTTATGATCGACGCCGGCCACTTCGGCCAGCGCGCGCACCACCAGTTGCCGCGCGACGCCGACGCGAAAGCCGCCACCGATCAGCTTGGTCAGCAGGAAACGGCCGCCCCAATCGAGTTCGTCCCAGTAACTGAGCAAACGCGTGCGCAATTCGTCGGGCGGCAGGCCGCGCAATGGCAGCATGCGCTGCTCGATCCATTGCGTGAGGCCAAGCTCCGAGCTGCGCTGCGCGGGCGGCAGGATATGCGCGATGGTTTCGGCCAGATCGCCCACCGCGTGATACGACTCCTCGAAGAGCCACTCTGGCAAGCCGGCGCGCTCGCGCGCGATTTCGGTCAGCAAACGCGTCGGCACCAGTTGCCGCGGTTTGCCGCCGGCGAGGAAGTACGACGCCCATGCGGCGTCTTCGGGCTCGGCCACCGAGAAATAACTGGTCAGTGCCGCGAGCTTGTCGTGCGTCGACGTGGTGGCATCGAGCGCGGTGTAGAGGGCCGCGAAGCGTTTCATACGATGCCCGTCACGATTCGCTCGTCGCCGGCGCTTCGTCGGCGCCGGCTGCATCGGCTTCGACGGTATCGTCGCCGTATTGCGTTTCGAACGCACTGGCTTGCAAGCCCTGTTCGTTGAGCCAGCGCACCATCGGTTCGATCGAGCCATGCGTGACGATCACGCGCGCCGCGCCGCTCTCGCGTATGGCCGTTTGCAAACCCGGCCAGTCCGCGTGATCGGACAGCACGAAGCCGCGATCCACGCCGCGCCGGCGACGCGCGCCGCGCAGACGCATCCAGCCCGACGCGAATGCATCGCTGTAATCGCCAAAGCGCTTCAGCCACGCGCTGTTTTGCGCGGACGGCGGCGCGACGATCAGCGCCTGCTTGAATACGGCCTTCTCTTTGGCGGCAATGTCACTGACGAGGCCGATCGGCGGCAGACGTACGCCCGCGTCGCGATACGCCCGATTGAGCGGCTCCACCGCGCCGTGGCAGAAGATCGGTCCGATCGCCGCGTCGACGCTCGCGAGCACGCGTTGCGCCTTGCCGAACGAATAGCAGAACAGCACCGACGCGCGCCCTTCGGATGCGTTGTGACGCCACCATGAATCGATCGAATCGAACACGCTCTGCGGCGCGTCCCAGCGATAGATCGGCAGACCGAACGTCGATTCGCTGATGAACGTATCGCAGGGCACCGGTTCGAACGCGGCGCAGGTGGGATCGGCTTCGAGCTTGTAGTCACCCGATGCGACCCACACGCGGCCCGCGCATTCGATGCGCACCTGCGCCGAGCCGAGCACGTGCCCGGCCGGATGCAGCGACACGCGCGCCGCGCCGATCGTCAACGGCTCGCCATAGTCGAGCGTGTGCAGCGCGATGCCGGGCAGGCGCGAGCGCAGCACGCTCGCGCCCGCGCGCGCCGCCAGATAGTGCTGATGACCGACCCGCGCGTGATCGGAATGCGCATGCGTGATCACCGCGCGTTCGACCGGCCGCCACGGATCGATGTAGAAGTCGCCGGCCGGACAATACAGTCCCTCCGGCCGCGCGACCACCAGATCGTCGGCTTGCTGCGCGGTGTGGGTCCGACCCGGCGGCTGATCCATCGGCTGTCCTCAGGCATGCAACGCAATGCTCCGAACGCGGCCAAGCAAACTGCATGCCGCGCGATGCATGGCCTCGTTTCTGCTAACGGTATATAAAGCACACAGGCGTGTCGACAGAGCGGCTGCCACCCGGCAGTGCCCGGCGCGCACCGCGAGGCCTCATGCCGATCCTGCTCGACCAGCATGCGCTGAATGTCGTCAAGCATCCGGGCCGCTTCCTGCTGCAAACGCTCAAGGCGTTTCGCGCGAACCAGGGGCTGCTGCTGGCGGGCGCGGTCGCGTACTACGCGTTGCTCTCTATCGTTCCGCTTCTGATCCTGATCGTCATCGTGTTGTCGCGCGTGGTGCCGCAGCAACTGGTGCTCGACGCGCTCGCGCATCTGCTGCGCTGGCTCGTGCCCGGGCAATCGGCCGCGCTCGTGCGTGAGCTGTCGAACTTCCTCCTGCATCGCGCGGTGATCGGCTGGGTGCTGCTGCTGACGATGATCTTCTTCAGCTCGCTCGCGTTCACCGTACTCGAAAACGCGATGTCGCTGATCTTCGTGCATCGCGTCGTCGTGAAGCGGCGCCACTTCCTGATCTCGGCGCTGCTGCCGTACTGCTACATCCTGTTTCTTGGCGTGGGGCTGCTGATCGTCACGTTCGTGTCGAGCGCGCTCGACGCGATCGGCGCCGAAGGGCTCAAACTGTTCGGCCTGCATGTGTCGTTGCAGGGCTTCTCGCGAGTGGTGCTGTATCTGTTCGGGCTCGCCGGCGAAATCTTCGTGCTGACCTCGGTGTATCTGGTGATGCCGGTCGGGCGTCCGTCGATCAAACACGCGCTGATCGGTGGCGTGGTGGCCGGCGGGTTGTGGGAGATCACGCGGCACGTGCTGGTCTGGTATTTCGCCACGCTGTCGCAGGTCAGCGTCGTCTACGGCTCGCTGACGATGGCGATCGTGATTCTGCTCAGCTTCGAATGGCTCGCGACACTGCTGCTGTTCGGCGCGCAGGTGATATCGCAATACGAGCGTTTCGGGCACGAATCGCTGGAGGCGCCGCAGCCTGAGATCAAGACCGGCTAAGCAAGCCAGTCGCAAGGAACAGCCCTTGCTCGCCGATACGGACGACGACCGCCCGTCTCACGCGGCGGCATCCACTGGCTATCGAGGAGCGAGGATCATGGCTGAAACCGTCGGCGACTTCATCATCGGGCGCCTGCATGCATGGGGCGTGCGGCGTATCTACGGCTATCCGGGCGACGGCATCAACGGCGTGTTCGGCGCGTTGAATCGCGCGCAAGCCGAAGCCAAAAAACGCCGCAAGGGCACCGATCAGCCGGGCCCGATCGAATTCATCCAGGTCCGTCACGAAGAAATGGCCGCGTTCATGGCCTCCGCGCATGCGAAGTTCACCGGCGAGTTGGGCGTGTGCATCGCCACCTCGGGTCCCGGCGCTGCGCATCTGCTGACGGGCCTCTACGACGCCCGCATGGATCACATGCCGGTGCTCGCGATCACCGGTCAGCAGGCGCGCGCGGCGATCGGTGGACACTATCAGCAGGAGCTCGACCTGCCGGCGATGTTCAAGGACGTCGCCGGCTCGTTCGTCGGCTTTGCGACGATGCCCGCGCAGGTGCGTCATCTGGTCGATCGCGCGGTGCGTATCGCGCTGGCCGAGCGCGCGGTCACGGCGCTGATACTGCCGAACGATCTGCAGGAGATCGACTACGAGCCACCGGGGCGTAAGCATGGCACGCTGCATTCAGGCATCGGTTACGTGCGCCCGCGCGTGGTGCCGAGCGACGAGCAATTGCGCCAGGCCGCCGACGTGCTGAACGCGGGCCGCAAGGTCGCGATCCTGGTCGGCGCGGGCGCGCTGCACGCGACCGACGAAGTCATCGCCATCGCCGAGAAACTCGGCGCCGGCGTCGCGAAGGCGCTGCTCGGCAAGGCCGTGCTGCCCGACGATCTGCCGTGGGTGACCGGCTCGATCGGCCTGCTCGGCACGAAGCCGAGCTACGACATGATGACCCATTGCGATACCTTGCTGATGATCGGCTCGGGCTTCCCGTACTCGGAGTTTCTGCCGAAGGAAGGCGACGCGCGCGGCGTGCAGATCGATATCAAGGCCGACATGCTGAGCCTGCGTTATCCGATGGAAGTGAACCTCGTCGGCGATAGCGCCGAGACGCTGCGCGCGCTGCTGCCGCTGATCGATGAGAAAAAGGATCGTCTGTGGCGCGAGCGTATCGAAGGCTGGGTCTCCGACTGGTGGAAAACCCTCGAGAAACGCGCGCACGAACCCGCGAAGGACGGCCTCAATCCGCAGCTGTCGGTATGGGAGCTGTCAAAGCGCATTCCATCGAACGCGATCGTCACCAGCGATTCCGGCTCGGTCGCGAACTGGTATGCGCGCGATCTGCAGGTGCAGCGCGGCATGATGTGCTCGCTGTCGGGTGGGCTCGCCTCGATGGGCGCCGCCGTGCCGTATGCGATCGCCGCGAAGTTCGCCTATCCCGAGCGGCCCGTGATCGCGCTCGTCGGCGACGGCGCGATGCAGATGAACAATATGGCAGAGCTGATCACGGTCGCGAAGTACTGGCAAGGCTGGAGCGATCCGCGCTGGATCTGCATGGTGCTCAACAATGGCGACCTGAATCAGGTGACGTGGGAGCAGCGTGTGATGGAAGGCGATCCGAAGTTCGAGGCCTCGCAGAACATTCCGTCGGTGCCGTATCACCGCTTCGCGGAGATGATCGGTTTGAAGGGCATCTATGTCGACAATCCCGATCAGATGGCCACTGCCTGGGACGACGCGCTTGCGTCGAATCGGCCGGTCGTGATCGAGGTGAAGGCCGATCCGAACGTGCCGCCGCTGCCGCCGCACGTCACGCTCGCGCAGGCCAAGGCGTTCGCCGAGACCTTGCTCAAGGGCGATCCCGACGAAGGCAACGTGGTCGTCGAAACGGCCAAGCAGGTACTCGGTGCGGTGCTGCCGGGGCATCACGACAAAGACAAATGACGCGGTAGCCGTTCGACGACGCGTGTGCGCGCCAACACTTCGACACACGACGTGGCTGGTAAAATGGCGCGCGCTCCATGCACGCGCTCATTGCGCCTGATTCGTCTCAGGCGATCACGTCGGCCGTCATTTCATGCTCGCACACGTCCACGCCGTATCGGCGGCAAGTCACCCGGTGCCCTTCGCGCCAGTCATCTCATTCGCGCCGTCAGGCATGGACGCTCTCGCCCATGCTTGACGAAACCCGCATCATGCGCGCATTGACCGTGCGCGGCATCACCCCCGATGCGCGTCAGCGCGAGGCCATCAGCGCGCTCGTCACATTGGTCGGCGCGCAGCAGCGCGCGCGACATGCCTGGTCCACCGCCGCGTTCGGGCCGCAAGGCGTCTACTGTCACGGGCTGCCGGGACGCGGCAAGAGCCTCGTCGTCGATACGCTGTTCGAGCTGGCGCCATGCCGCAAACGGCGTTTGCACTTCCATGAGTTCCTGCGCGAGATGAACCGCCGGCTCGTCCACGCGCCGCGTGGTGACGACCGGCTCGGCGACGTGTCGCGGCAATGGCTCGACGGTATCGAATTACTGTGCTTCGACGAATTCCATGTGCACGATGTCGCCGACGCGTTCCTGATGGGCCGCTTTGTCGACACCGCGATCAACCTCGGCACGCGCATCGTGCTGACGTCGAACTACGCACCGGACGATCTGCTGCCCGACCCCGAGTTTCACAAACGCTTTTTGCCGACCATCGCGCAGATCAAACGCTGCTTCACGGTGATCCATTTCGACGGCGCGCGCGATTACCGCTTTGGCGGCGAAGCGGCCGAGGTGCCGCGCTTTTTCGCGCCGCTCGATACGACGAGCGAGGCCGCGTTACGCGAGATCTTCACGAGTCACGAACGCGGCGCTGTGATCGGGTCGGTCAATCTGAGCGCGGCGGGTCGGCCGCTCGAAGCTCGTGCGGCCGGCCGCGCGCTGCTGTGGGCGGACTTCGAGCAGTTGTGCGTCGCGCGCCGCTCGCATCTCGACTACCTCGATCTCGCCGAACAATGGCAAGGCTTGATCGTCGATCGTCTGCACACGGCAGCGCTGAGGCAGTCGCATACGCTGCAGCGCCTCGTCTGGCTGATCGACATCTTCTACGATCGCAAGCGTGCTCTCTTCATCGCCGCCGATCAGCCGATCGAAACCGCATTGATCGGCCTGGAAGGCGCGCACGATCTGTCACGAACCCTGAGCCGGCTCGCCGAAATGCAGTCGCGCGCGTATCGGAGCACGCTCGAACGACGCGGCGACGACAACGCGCAAGACGGGATCGACGCGGGAGCTTCATCGCCCGGGATCTGATCCGCGCGTCGCTGCAATTCTTGCAACGCGGCGGTAAAGCATGCCGGGGGCTCTCACGCCGGACGCGCGCGCCAAGGTGCCAGGTCATGCGTCGGACCGACAACGAAGCGGCTCCGGCTGCGGCGCGTCGCTGAGCCGGGAATGGCTTCTGCTAGCGCCGAGCGCACGTTCCATTGTTCCGCGGACAGCTTCCGCTCGCGCCCGCCCATGCTTAGAACCGCTTCGGTCGCCGCCTTATGCGCGGCCTGCCTCGTGTCCGCTTGCGTGCATATCGGGCCCTCGCGTTTGAAGGCCGATCAGGTCGACTATGCGCGCGCGCTCGGCGACGCGAAGAAGCGCGCGATCCTCGCCGCGGTGATCGGTCTGCGCTACGGCGATGCGCCGGCCTTCCTGAGCGTCAGCAGCATCATCGCCGCGTACACGTTCGACACCAGCGGCGGCGCGACCGTCAACGCCGGCTCGGGCAGCATGCCGAACTACGCGCAGGCGACCGGCAGCGTGTCGTACTCGAATCGACCGACCTTCACTTTCACGCCGACCACCGGCGAAGCGTTCGCCTCCGCGTATATCAGGCCGCTCGCGCCGGCGCTCGTGCTGCCGCTCGCCGAGGGCGGGGTGCCGATCGATCTGCTGTTGCGCATCACCGCGCAATCGATCGGCGGTCTGCAGAACGGCAATGTGCTCGGCGGCGACAACAGCGCGGGCGCGCCGGGCTTCTTCGAATTGCTGCAAGCGTTGCGTCGTCTGCAAATGGCCGGCGAGCTGAACGTCGAGACCCGTCAGCTCGATGCGATGGCGGATCTGAAAGCCGGTCAGAGCCCCGCATTGGCGGTGTTCCTGTCGATCGGCGCGACAACGAGCGGCGGGTCGCCGAGCACGGCCGCCGATGTCGCGCGCGTGCGCAAGCTGCTGCATCTGTCGGCGAAGACGCGTAGCTACGAGGTCGTATACGGGCCGTCGTCGACTTCCCGGAACGGCGAGCGCATTCCAATGGTGACGCGCTCGGTGCTCGGCATTCTCAGTGATCTCGGCGCGCAGGTGCAGGTGCCGCCCGAACGCATCAGAGATGGATCGACGAAGCCGACCGTCGGATTGATAGGCGGCGAAACGCGGCCGACGATCATTGTGCACTCGGGCAAGGCCGCTCCGGCCGACGCTTATGTGTCGATCGCGTATGGACCGTCGGTGTATTGGGTCGAGCGCAACGACTTCGATTCGAAATACGCGTTTACGATCGTGCAGAATCTGATGGCGCTCGCGGAAGCGGATACCAGCAGCAAGGCGCCGGTCGTGACGATTCCGGCGAATTGAGAAGTGGATAGACAGCCCGGCCGCTTGCGCGCGTCGTTGGTTATCGAATAAGGAAGTATGGTGCTTGATAAAAACAGCGGCCCGCTAAAGGGTCGGTGATACACTGATTGCATCGCTTCCAGTCTTGTCTCACGCCTGTCGCCAATCGGCGTTCGCGTTCACGGGCGGCACCTCATTCCCGTCTACCGCGTGGTCCGCTTTCTCCCCCTTTCAGAGGAAGCGATATTCCGTCCCCGGACGCCGATTCCTCCAACTGCGGCGCTGCGATGGTTGCTCCATCCGGCTACTTCCCGTCATGGCCCGCACTTTTGGACTACATCATGAGCGAGCATGTCAGAACTGACAGAGGGTTGCAGATTTATCCCCTCGCCTATCCCCGCACCCGTCTCGGTGCCGTTGGATCGTGCGAGATCGATCAACAGGTGTGCGATCTATGAGCGGGTCGCGAGACCATGCAATCGACGAGGAGACGCGAATGCAGCAATCTAAACGTGGCGCGGAAAACTATGAGGTCGCCGCGTCGTTTCGCCGGACGATGGGCGGCATTGTCCCGACCTTGAAGGTGATTCGTCTTTCCGACAAGCGGGTCATCTATCCGTTTCGCGGCTGTGCTGACATGCCCCTATGCGAGGATGCGCAGAGCGCGAAGAACTTCGCCGAGGTCTACGGCTGGCAGCTCGTGAACGGCGACATTGCGGTTCCGGAGTAGTCTGACGGCCCGCCGTCGAAACGCTGACAGCCCAAGGAGCGGCGTAATGCATGGAATTCCTCACTATCTTGTTCTTCGCGCCGGACACGAGTCGTACGTACTGGATCGGGAGCGCGTGCTGATTCGCCGCCACGCGAGTCGAATGATGAACTGGTTCGCGCGCGCGCATGCCATACCCATGTCGATCGAAGACGCGCACTGGGATAGCTTTTCCCGGGAGTACGGGTTCTCCTCCGACGAACGGAAGTGTTTGTGTTCCTACTCGTTGGTGGAAGGCAGCGAAACCAGACATCAGCTTGCGTTGCTCGCCAGCCTTTAGCGTTCTGACGCGATCATGCCCGGGCGTTTCCTGCACTTTCCTGCACTAGAATGGGTTATTGCGGGCGTCGTAGACAGTATGTCGCCAGTACGACGTGCAGGATTCTCGTGGGAGGAATGCCATGCCGACTTACCAATACCGGTGCGAGCAGTGCGGTGAGACGTTCGAACATGCCGAGCATCTCGCCGAGCATGAAACCGCCCATCCGGCTTGTCCGAAATGCGGAAGCGAGAAGGTTCAGCACATACCCACGCCATTTGTGGCGAAAACATCCAGAAAGAGCTGAAATCTTTCTGACCGGGCGGACGCAAAGTGCGGCCAGCCTCCGCCGGTCAGCGCCGGCCCGGCAATCCAATCAGGCAGTGCCCCGGCCCTTCTTCACCCGCGCGATCTGCTGCTTCGCCGCCTCATACACGGCCTCCGGCGTGAAACCGAACTTCTTCTTCAGATCCGCGATCGGCGCCGACGCGCCGAACGTATGCATGACGATCTGCGCACCGAGCCGGCCCGTATACCGATCCCAACCGAGCGACGCAGCCTGCTCGACCGCGACGCGCGCTTCGACGTCCGCAGGCAGCACCGACTCCTGATACGCACTGTCCTCGCGCTCGAAGATGTCCCACGACGGCATCGACACGACGCGCGCCGCGATGCCCTCGCTCTTCAGCTTCTCGTACACGTCGACGCAGATCGACAACTCGCTGCCGGTCGCCATCAGGATCACCTCCGGCTTGCTGCCACCGGGCGCATCGGCGAGCACGTACGCGCCGTGCCGGACGCCGCTCGCGGGCGCATAGCGACTGCGGTCAAGCGTCGGCAGCGGCTGGCGCGACAGGACGATGCACGCCGGCCGACGCGGCTGCGTCAGCGCGACCCGCCACGCCTCGGCCGCTTCGTTGGCGTCGCCGGGACGCAGCACCGTGAGGCCGGGCACACCGCGCAGCGACGCCAACTGCTCGATCGGCTGATGCGTCGGACCATCTTCGCCGAGGCCGATCGAATCGTGCGTGAACACAAAGATAGCGGGGACTTCCATGATCGCGGACAGGCGGATCGGCGGCTTCATGTAGTCGCTGAAGATCAGAAACGTCGAGCCGTACGCACGCAGATTCGATAGCACGAGACCGTTAACCACCGCGCCCATCCCATGCTCGCGGATGCCGAAATGCAGATTGCGGCCAGCGTAGTCATCCGCCTCGAAACTGCCGGCGCCTTCGAACTTCAGGTTGGTTTTAGTCGACGGCGACAGGTCCGCCGCGCCGCCGATGATCCACGGCACACGCGCGGCAATCGCATTGAGCACCTTGCCCGACGATTCGCGCGTCGCCATGCCCTTCGCGTCCGCGTCGAAGCGGGGGATGTCGCTGTCCCAGCCCTGCGGCAATTCATGCGCTTCCATCTGCGCGAACTCGCGCGCGAGATCCGCATACTGTTTTTTATAGCTGTCGAACTTCGTCTGCCATTGTTCGCGCGCCGCCTTGCCGCGTGCACCGATACCTTGCGCGAAGCGTTCGTGCACGCCGTCGGGCACGTAGAAGAACTTGTCCTCGGGCCAGCCGTACGCCTTCTTGGTCAGCGCGACTTCCTCGACGCCGAGCGCTTCGCCATGCGCGGACGCCGAATCCTGCTTGTTCGGCGAGCCCCAGCCGATCACGCTGTGGACGACGATTAGCGTGGGCCGGTCGGTCACGCTCTTCGCTTCGACCAGCGCCTTTTCCAGCGCGGCCGCGTCGTTGGCGTCGTCGACGTGCAGCGTGTGCCAGTTGTAGCCACGAAAGCGGCTTTCGACGTCGTCGCTATACGCGAGGTCGGTATGGCCTTCGATCGTCACGCGATTGCTGTCGTAAATCCAGATCAGGTTCGACAGCTTCAGGTGCCCGGCGAGCGAAGCCGCTTCGTGCGAGATGCCTTCCATCAGGTCGCCGTCGCCGCACAACGCATATACGCGGTAGTCGAACAGCGGCGCGTCCGGGCGGTTGAAGTGGCTCTCGTACCAGCGCCCGGCCATCGCCATGCCGACGCTGTTGCCGAGCCCTTGCCCAAGCGGTCCCGTAGTGGTTTCGACGCCGGTCGTCATCCGGTACTCGGGGTGGCCGGGCGTCTTGCTGTCGATCTGGCGGAAATGCTCGATGTCGTCGAGCGATACGGCCGGCGCGCCGGTCGGCCTGCCGTGTTCGTCGACGGCCTTCACGTTGGCCAGATGCAGCAGGGAATAAAGCAGCATCGACGCATGCCCGACCGACAGCACGAAGCGATCGCGATTCGGCCACAACGGCTCGTCCGGGTCGTAACGCAGATGGTTTTGCCACAGGTGATAGGCAACCGGCGCGAGCGCCATCGGCGTGCCGGGGTGGCCGGAATTGGCTTTCTGCACGGCGTCCATCGACAGCGTGCGGATCGTGTTGATGCACAACTGATCGAGGGCGGGATCGTTTTGCATGGAGACGCTCCTTGTTCGGCAATTCGGAAGATGGCCAGGACTCGCCGCGGGCGCGCGCGCGGGTCGGCGGAAGCCCACCGATGATGCGCCTAACCGGGTAACTCTGCACGCGACGCCGCCATACGCAGGTGGCGTCGCGAACGACGGCGTTCAGGCCGCGTGCAGCCAAAGCTCGACCACGGGACCGTGCTTGCCGTCGATCGGATCGAGCGGAGGAAACGGCAACGCCAGCATCTTGGCGGTTTCCTGCGGCGTCAGCGCTTCGCGGCGAATGTCCCACTGCTGTCCTAACGGATAGCCCGCCACCACCTGAAAATGCCGCTCGAACGACTGCAGACAATGGCCGGTGCCGGCCGGCAGCAGCAGCACGTCGCCCGCGTGCAGCGTCAACACGCGTCCGCCCGGCCCGCCGACGATCACCTCGGCGCTGGCCTCGGTGACGCCCAGCACCTCATGGGCCGTCGCGTGAAAGTGATGGAAGTCGAAGATGCTGTCGCGCCATTGCGCGGGCCATGCATTGCGCTCGAACAGGATTTCGAACGCGGCGGCCAGATTGCCGCTGCCGGGCGACAGCGCGCGCCGGTACAGCACGACCGGCAGCTTGCCGTTGTTCGGTACCCAGTCGTGCGGCTCCAGCATGAAGGCTTCGTATTCGGTCTGGGCGGCGTCGAAGCCGTGCCTGGACTCATTGAACATGGTTGGCTCCTGGCGTGTGATGCGGTTGCCGCGAAGCTGCCGGCGAGGGCCGGGCTAGCCGCCGCCGATGCCCTGCAGCACCTTGCCAGTGCCACCGCACACCGTGCAACGACTCCCCTCGACCTTGCCGGTGCCGTGGCAGGCGGGGCACAAGTCTTCGCCGGCACCCGGCGTGTCCGGCGGCGCTTCGTCGCCGGGGTTCATCGGTTTGGTGGGATTGTCCGGTTGCATGCGCTTTCTCCGGTTAGCTGTTGACGGATTTCATACCCGGGCTGATACGCAACGTGCCGCGTCATTGCTCGCCCGGCTGCTTGTGATGCGATTCGCGCCCGCCGCCGCCCGGCGGCTCCGCGCGCTCGCCGGTGCCGAGCGGCACTTCGGCGCTGTGCCGCGGCCTTTCGCTCGAACGCGGGGGATTGGTCGCTTTGTCTACGCCGGTCTGTACGACCGGTTCGATCCCGAGCGGGCTCGGCTCGACGTAGTGCGTGCCGCTCGGCTTGTTGCGGGCTTTGACTTCGTCGGACATCGGCGGCACACCGCTGGGACCCGGCTGGGCAGACGGCTCGCCGCCTGACGCCGCGCTCTGCTGCTGAGTGTCTGTCGATCGGGGATTCTGCATGGCGCCCTCCTCGTGGGTTCTGCCGCCGATTCCGCGTTGTGACACGCGGCGTCGAACGCGCACCTGGTGGATGCAGCAACAATCGCGCCTTAGCCGTGATGCGCGAACCCGGCGCGACAGGCACGGCCGTTGCGGCGCCTAGTCCAGCCGCACCGCATGATCTCTTTGTAAAAAGGAGAATCCCATGAGCATCACGACCATTCGCGTATCCGATACCGAGGTGCAGGTCGAGCGCACGCTGTACACGTTCGCGCAAAAGAGCGACGCCGATGCATTTCAGAGCTGCCTCGTCGACGGTTCGGTCGACACCTGCTATCGCGATCATCCACCGCTGTCCGCGCGTCCCACCGTGCCCGACGAACATCCTGACGATCCCGCGCGGGGTAGCACGATTTCGCCGTCGCTCGGCGGCATGCCCTGATGACGCTCGCGCGTCTCGTACCTGAAGCGCGGCCAGCTGTGCCGGCTCAGCTTTCCGGCGCGGCCCGATCGGCCGCGACGATCTGGCGGCCATACGCGATTGCGGCGCGGCGTGCTTCTTCGGCGGTGGCATACGGGCCGATCTGCGGTGCACCGTCGAACGGGAACAAGATTCTCCTGTCCGCCTTTCTCACGACCTTCAGTCCACCTATGTAACGGCCGTCGCCTGTTCCGTGATAGCTGGCGAAAATCTCGAAGTCGTCGTCAGCAACGTCGGCCTTGTGTCGCGCCATATGGGTTCCTCGTCCTGTGCTGTGCGTGGGCGATGTCCAACATGAGCCGGGCGCGCGGTCATCGCGATGCGGCGCGCGTGCCGGGTTTCAGCAATCGACGTTCCACACGAACCACGCGAGTCGCGCCGCGGCATGAACGTTGCGCGTAGGAACGCAGACCCTGTGGAGACCTTGATGGATTTACCTGACACGACCCGCACAAGCCCCCGTGCGATCGGCACATTCGACCTGGACGCGCCAACCCGTGCGCCAACCTCGATGCGGTCGCTGCCGCGGCATCTGCACACACCGATGCCGCCCGAAGTCGATCCCAACATCGCGCCGAAGCAGCCGCCTCCGACGATCGATCCCGATCCGATCCCCGACGATCCACTCGACGATCCCGACCCGCCACCCGAAGGCGACCCGCCAACGGCGCCCCCACCGCTGCACGCATGGCGCCGGGGAGCGCCGCGCCGCGCAACGACGTCCCGTCAGAACTGATGCATCATCCCGACATAAGCGCCGGTCTGCGATTGGCCGTCGAATCGCGCGGCGCGGCTTCGAGCGAAAAGTTCGAGTTGCTGCCGTTGCGCACGTAACCGACCGTGCCGTACAGGAAGGTGCGCTTCGACAGGTTGTAGGTCGTGCCGAGCACGTACATCATCGCGTGACGGCTTGCGCCAAACTGAAACGCATCGCGATTCGTTGAGTTCGACGACACCGCGCTAGCGCGCCGCTGGTGGCATCGTCGCGATCGGAATCAGGAATTCGGACAAGCCGGTCAGGATGATCTGCACGCCGATGCACAGCAGCAGGAACGCCGACACCCGCAACGCGACCTTGGTGCCCTCGACGCCCAGATAGCGCGCCAGCACGGTCGCGCGGCTATAGATCAGATACACGGCGACGGCCACCGCTAATGTGATCGCGATCGACGCGATGCTCGACATCACGAACGCCGACAGCTTGTGCGTGCGATTGGCCGAAAGCGCGATCGCGGTCGCGATGGAACCGGGCCCGGTGGTCAGCGGCACGGTGAGCGGAAAGAAGGCGCGCGACATCGCGTTCTCGGCGTCGACGCGCTTGACGCCGGTTTGCTCGACGGCCGGCGTATCGGGCGCATTGAGCATCTGCCAGCCGCCCACCGCAAGCGCGAGCCCGCCGCCGATGCGCAGCGCCTCCATCGAAATACCGAAGAAATGCAGGATCGGCGTGCCGATGAAGAACGCCACCAGCAGCACGCAGGCGGCGTTGATCGCGATCTTGCGGGCGAGCGCGTTGCGCTCGTCGAGGGTCAACGACGCGGTCCGGTCGAGAAAAACGAACGCGCCGCCGAACGGATTGATGATGCTGATCAAGCCGGTAAAGCCAAACAGAATGTCCGAGACCAGACTTTCGACCATATACGTGTCCGTGAGTCTGCGCGTGCTCGCGCGGTCCGCAAAATGCTGCAATGCTCGCAGATGATATCGCCGCGCGCCAGTCACCCTGCGCAAAAAGGCGCGCGACGCCCCGCGTCGCCGCGCGTGCGCCTTGCAGTGCAACATTCCGGACGGAACGATGCATCTGCAACGGTCGGTAGCCTCACATTTATTTTGACCTGCTTTACGGGACCGAAGTATCCGGCATACAGTCCTCAGCGAAGCCCGGAATTTCAACGACACATACCTACTGGTTCGAGGAGTTGCCCACATGCTGCTTCGTGTTCTTGCCGCGCTGCCGTTCATCGGCATGCTGGTCGGTATTCGATTCGTCAACCGTGTCGAGCCGCTGGTGCTCGGCATGCCGTTCGTGCTGGCCTGGATCGTCATGTGGGTGGTGTTGAGCGCGATCATCATGGCGATCGTCTATCACCTCGATCCGTCCAACCGGCACGTCGCCGTCGCTGGCGAGGAGGTCCGCTCATGAGCGCACTCGTCATCATCGGGGCGGTTACGCTGTTCGCGCTGTTCCTCGGCGTGCGAGCAAGGCGCGGCCACGACATGAGCCTCGAGCAATGGAGCGTGGGCGGCCGCAGCTTCGGCACCGCGTTCGTGTTCCTGCTGATGGCCGGCGAAATCTATACGACCTTCACGTTCCTCGGCGGCAGCGGCTTCGCGTACGGCAAGGGTGCGCCGGTCTACTACATCCTCGCGTACGGCACGCTCGCGTACATCCTCTCGTACTGGATGCTGCCGCCGATCTGGCGCTTCGCGAAAGCGCATCGTCTCGTCTCGCAGCCGCACTTCTTCACGCGCAAATACGACAGCCCGGCGCTCGGCACGCTGGTCGCGCTGGTCGGCGTGACCGCGCTGATTCCGTATCTGGTGCTGCAACTGAAGGGCCTCGGCATCATCGTCGCGACCGCGTCGTACGGTGTGATCTCGTCGACGGCGGCGATCTGGATCGGCGCGATCGTCGTGACGTCTTACGTGATCGTGTCGGGCGTGCGCGGCTCGGCGTGGAACTCGGTGGTCAAGGACCTGCTGATTCTGGCGATCGTGCTGTTCCTCGGCATCTATCTGCCGCTGCACTACTACGGCGGTTTCGGCGCGATGTTCCGCACGATCGACGCCGCGCGTCCCGGCTTCCTGACCTTCCCGGCGCGTGGCTCGAGCGTCGTGTGGTTCCAGTCGACGGTGCTCCTGACCGCGCTCGGCTTCTTCATGTGGCCGCACACGTTCGGCTCGATCTTCACGGCGAAGGACGAGCGGATCTTCCGCCGCAATGCCGCGATCCTGCCGCTCTATCAGCTGATCCTGCTGTTCGTGTTCTTCGTCGGCTTCGCGGCGACGCTGCGCGTGCCGGGCCTGAAGGGCGCCGACATCGACCTGTCGCTGTTCCGGCTATCGCTGCAGACGTTCGATCCTTGGTTCGTCGGCGTGATCGGCGCGGCCGGTATCCTGACCGCGCTGGTGCCGGGCTCGATGATCCTGACTTCGGCATCGACGCTGCTTGCCAACGACGTCTATCGCGGCATGCTGAACCGCAACGCGTCGGATGCGTCGGTCGCGACGATCGCGCGCGTGCTCGTACCCGTCGTGGCGCTGGTCGCGGTCGGCTTCACGCTGAATGGCGGCGAAACCATCGTCGCGCTGCTGCTGATGGGCTACAGCTTCGTCACGCAGCTTTTCCCAGCGGTGATTTGCAGCCTGTTTCCACGCAACCGCGCGACCAAACAAGGCGCGTTCTGCGGGATCCTCGCCGGTGTCGCGGTGGTTGCGCTGAGCACGTCGCTGCACTGGAGCGTCGGCCAACTGATGCCGTTCCTGCCCGATGCGTTGAAGGACGTCAACATCGGCTTCGTCGCGCTCGCGGTGAACATCGTCGTGTTCGTGATCGTCAGCGCGTTGACGCAGCCGAGCGCGGCCGAGCAGGAAAAGCACGCGTCGGTGCATTGAATGTCGTACGTTCTGTACTACTCGCCGGGCGCGGCCAGCATGGCCGTGCATTGGATGCTGCTCGAAATCGGCGTGCCGTTCGAAGCGCGCCTGGTCGACATCGACACCGGCCAGCAGCACGACCCCGAGTATTTGCGTCTGAATCCGGCCGGCCGCGTGCCGACGCTAATCGTCGACGGCGAGCCGCGGCATGAATCGGCCGCGCTGCTGATGTTGCTCGCCGAGCGCCATGCCGACGCCGGCCTTGCGCCCGCGCCCGGCTCGGCCGCCCGCGCGGAATGGCTCGAATGGATGATCTACCTGGCGAACACGCTGCTGCCCGCGATGCGCGACTGGTTCTACGCCGGCAGCGACGGCGACCCCGCGGGCGCGCAAGCGGTGCGCGCGCTCGCGCGACGCCGCATCGAGCACGCGTGCGCGCGGCTCGACACGCATCTCGCCGACGGCCACGCCTACCTCGCGGGCGGCAAGCTCAGCACCGCCGATCTGCTCGCGCTCGTGCTGATGCGCTGGACCCGCAACATGCCGCGCCCGGCGACGGAGGGCTGGCCGCATCTCGCGAGCTATATCCGCAGGCTGCGCGCACGGCGCGCGTTTATCGAAGTCAACGAGCGGGAGAAGCTGACGGAGTGGCGCAACGACGATCAGTGACGTTCGCGCGGTTTCATAAGGTCGCTTCCCTGCCCGTTTGCGCCGCGAACGCGAAGCCGTTCTTGCCGGTGCGCTTGACCTGATACATCGCTGCATCGGCGGCGGCGACCAGACGGCGGTGATCGTCCACGTCGTCGGGATAGCTCGCGATGCCCACGCTCGCGCGCACGCCACCCATTCCCATCTGCTGGTCGGTCTCGGCCACGCAGGCCATCAGCCGGCCCGCGATCTCGGCGAGCTCGTCATCGCTCGCGAAAGCGCGCACCAGCACCGCGAATTCGTCGCCGCCGATGCGCGCGACCAGATCGCCTTTGCGCACCGACGCGCGAAACCGCGCGGACACCGCGGCGAGGAATTCGTCGCCGGTGCGATGTCCGAACGAATCGTTGACCTGCTTGAAGCCGTCGAGGTCGATATACAGCACGGCGAGCCGCTGCTCGACGACCGCGCTCCGCGCGTTCTTTGCGGCGGAGTCGAGCGCGGCCAGCAGCTTGCGGCGGTTCGACAGGCCGGTCAGCGAATCGTGCAGCGACGCATGCTCGAACTCCTGCGACTGGCCCGCGAGCTGCCGGTTGCGCTTCGCGTACATGCCGAGCGCCGTGATCAGCATGCAGAACAGCAGCGCGGCGAGCGCGATCAGCGCGCGCGCGACGTGCGCAACGCGCAGCCTCACGTCGGCGCTCGCGGCGTCGCGCTGCGCGCGCCAGTAAGCCGAGACGCTGCCGAGCACTGTCGCGATGGCTTCGGGCGTCGCCTGGGTCGGTGACATCGAGGGAAGGGGCGGCGCCGGCGACGGACTCGCATTGATGAGCGCGGCGAGAGACGCGACACCCCGCGCGAGTTCGGCGCGCGCCGCGTCATAGGCCGGCACGAACGACGCGGCGTGACTCGCCGGGGTGTCGGCGATGCGCTGCCACACGGCCAACTGTTCGCGCGCGCTGTCGACACGCTGGGCGGCTTCGAGCACGAGGCCCGCGTATTCCTGCTTCAATTGATCGGAGAAAACCGTGCGGATCTGCATCGCCACGTAGAGCAGGCCGAACAGCAGGCACAACAGCGCGGCCACGGCGACGCTGGCGGGGCCCGGGCGCAAGCGCCGCACCGGCACGCGCGCGAGTGCGGCGCCGCGCAGCCCGGCTCGCCCTGCTGGCCCGACGGCCGCGCGCTCAGGGATGGGAGTAGGGATCTGGTTGCTGTCGGCCGTTGTCATGTTGACGATAGCTTACGCGTCGAAAGAACTGTCCGATCCGCGCAAACAGACTGCCCTTGTGTCTCGACGACGCGCGCCGCTCCTGCTGCGCGAGCCGCGTTTCTTTCGCGCCGTGGCCGGCCGCGGTCTGTGTGGTGGAACCGGCCGTACTGATCACGTGCCGCGTCGAGCGCGGGGATGGCGTGGGCGCAATGGGCGCCGCGAGCGTGTCGGCGGAACCATCGGCCGACGTATCGACCGGCGTATCGGCCAGCGCTGCCGTGAAACCTGGGTCCGGCGCGCTCCGGCGGATCTGCCCGGACCAGATGGCCGGGTTGGTGTCCTCGAAGCCGCCGTTCGCGCCGGCCGCTTCGAGCGCGGCATGTGGCGCGCTCGACTGTGCGGCTAGCTCGGTTGCCGACTGCATGACCGACTGCGTGGCTGGCGGAGCGGCAGACGGCGCGGCCGCGTCCTCCGGCGCGTGCGCGACGGCAACCGTCGGCACCCTGCCCGATGCCGCCGAGCCGAGCGCCTGGCGCGCGCCCGCAATGGCGTCCGCATAGGTCTGCTGATCCTGGTTGAACCAGACGCTGTAGGCGACCGTGCCCATCACGCCGAAGGTGAGCGCGCCCGCCGCCGCGACGCACAGCGCGAGACGGCCGAAGCGCGGCGGCGGCACGCCCGATTCGTTCGAGCCGTCGAGAGTAAAGCCGGAGTACCGGCCGTCCGCTGCGCAATGACGCAGGTCGGTATCGTCGGGATCGGTAGCCATCGAAAAACGCTCCGGGTATGCCACTTCTTGCTGGCCAGCTGACGAATTGACGAGCGCGCGCGTCAGCCGCGCTCGCGGTCGGCCGCTGCACGCGCTGCTCAACGAATGTAATACTGTCGCGCACCGGCGACAACACAGCAGCGTTGCGTTTCCGCCTCGCTTGCGTGTGGTTCAAACGAACGCCGCCGGATCCCGCGTCAGTTGGCAAAAAAGAATGCGAAGCTGGTAAAAACTCCAATCCAGCCATAACCGGGACAGGCAGCGCGCCCCTGCCGTCGCCCGCTACGCTCGATGCGACGTGGGTTCTGCGAAACGCGCCAACGCGGTGGCTGTCTCGGATGCAACAACCGGGCCTGACGGCGGGCTCACGCGCGACTGTGACGCCCCGGCTTGAACGCGCGCATTGCGTCGCGCCGCGCCCAACGTCATCTGTCAGCATAGAAACCATGTCGAACAGGTATCAACACAAACCACTCACGCCGTTGCGCCGCGCGTTCGCGCGTTTTTCTCTTTCGGAAACCGCCAAGTACACGAAGCTGACGCTCGGCCTGTGGATCGGTTTCGGCATCCCGTATCTGCTCGGCTACCCCGACGCGGCCGTCCCGCTCGCCGGTTCGACGATGCTCACGCTGGCGCTCGGCAGCTCGGTTTCGGCGGCTCGAAGCTACTTCTACAAGCGCGTGTTGTCGAACGTGGTGGCGATGCCGATCGGCACGCTGTTGATCTGGCTGACCGCACCACATCTATGGATGGGCGCGGCGCTGCTGCCGCTCGTGATCTTCGGCATCGTCGCGCTGCGGCCGTCGCTGTTCCAGATGACCAGCATCACCGTGCCGATCACGCTCGTGCTCTATACCGGCGAACATATTCCGCTGCTCGAACAGCGCCTGATCGGCGTGGTGCTCGGCATGTTGCTCGGCTTCGTGATCCAGCAGATCGCGTTTCCGCCCGATCACGGCTACTGGGCAAACACGCTCGTCAACGACGGCAACGAACAGGCCACCGACGTCGTCGCGCAACTGGCCGCCGGTCAGGTCGATAGAGCGCAGATCAAGCCGGCGGCCTCGAAGCTGCGCGCGCTGAGCACGAACCTGAAGCAGGCGCACCAGCTGCTGAAGACCGACCTGGAGCAGGCGTGGGTGTCGCCGCATCTGAAGCGCAACGCGGCCCGGCTGCCGGTGTTCGCGAGCTACCAGGAGACCTTCGATTCGCTGGTCAATTTTCTCGAAACGATGGACACGTTTCACGATCAGTTCGCCGCGCTCGACGTCGGTTGGCGCGAAGCGTTTCTCGCGCGGCTCGCGAAGCTCGTCGACGCGCACCGCCAGTTGGCCGAGGCGGCGGACCTGCGCGTCGAACGAGCGCCGCTCGCGGCGCCCCCGTTGCATATGGCGGAGCTGCGTCAGCTGACCGAGGACCTGCCCGCGTCGAACGTGTTTACGAGCGTGTACCTCGGACACTTGACCGGCTATGGGATTTTGTTGTGCCGGTTGAGCGAGCTGCATACCGCGTGAGCGGCGCGGTTGCGCCGTTCATTGCACGGCTCATTGCACGGTAATGGTCGCCTTCATGTTCGGATGGATGCCGCAAAAGATCTTGTACACGCCCGGTTTATCGAACTTGAACTGATAGGTGTCGTCCTGATCGAGCGCGGCCGAGCGGAACAGGCCCGCGTCGTTGACCACCGTATGCGGCTCGCCGTCGAGGTTTTTCCATGTGACCGTCGTGCCTGCCTTGATGGTCAGGTCCATCGGCGTGAACATGAAGTTCTTGATGACTATCGCGTTCGGGGTCGACGCGACGGTCTGTGGCTGCACCTTCATCGGCATCTGCATCGGCATCGTCGTTTGCGCCTGGCCGAGTCCCGCCGACACCGCCAGCATCGCCAGACTGCCGGACAGCATCACGAGCGCGCGGCCCATCATATTGGTCAACATCACTGATCTCCTCGATGCGTAAAAGTGGCGCGTGCCGTCAGGCGAGCGTCGTGTCGTCGAGCGTCGCCTTCAGCGGATGACGCGCGATGCTGACGCTCGTCACGCCGAGCATCTTCGGCAGCTGCGCGCTCGCGACCTTCAGCGGCCCCGGGCCTTCGCCGTTGCCGGCGCTCGGCTGCGGATAGGCGGTCGAGCGAGCCGTATGGAACGTCACGTTGCCTTCGACCTTCGTCACGATCTGATGAATGTGACCGTTCAACACCGTCACCGAACCGAAGCGCTTCAGATAGCTCATCGCCTGTCCCGCGTCGCCGGTGCCCCAGCCCCACGGCTCGTAGATCGTCCACATCGGCATGTGCGCGAACACGACGACCGGTGCGCTCGACGCGCGGCCCTTCAGATCGTTTTCGAGCCATTCGAGCTGCTCGTCGCCGAGACCGCCGAGGCCGTTCGGCTTGAAATGCATCACGTTGACGAGCCCGACGAAATGCACGCCCTGGTGATCGAAGCTGTAATAGCCACGGTTATCCGACGCCTTGCCGAAGCGGCTGAAGTACTCGGTGCCGGGGCCGTCGGTGACGTCATGCTCGCCGGGCACCGTGTGCAGTTCGGTGATCTTCAGTCCCGACATGAGCTGCGCGGCGAGATCGAACTCCGAGGGCTTCGACAGGTGCGTGATGTCGCCGGTGTGAATCGCGAGCGGCGGCCGAGCCGGCATCGCGTTGACATAATCGATCGTCTGTTTCAGCGTGCCCGCGACGTCGGGATTCGCTTCCTTGTTGAAGCCGATATGCGTGTCGCTGATCTGCAGGAAAAGCGGCACGCCCGCCGCGGACGGCGCGGTGTTCGCGTCGGCCGCGAGCGCGAGCTCGACCGGCGTCAGCACGCCGCCCGACAGCATGAACACGGTGCCAAGGCCACCGAACGCAAGACACTTCAGCGCGCCGCGACGCGCCGGATCGAATGAATGATGTGACGACATGATGACCTCACGATAGGGATTCGCCGAACCGAACCCGGTTCGTGAGGCATGACTGGTGTGTGGCGGGTTTTATTCCCGCGTCGTGTGGAGTTTGCGGGAGGCGGTCCGCGTATGCGGATCGAAAGCATCAGGTCATCACGGCGACGGATTGCGCAGTGAATGCGGACCGCGTCAGGCGCCGCGTCAGCCGCTTACCGCCGCGATGATCCGTGCGCGCATCGCGCCGTCGGGAAGCGGTCCCGAACCCGCGCGCACGTTGTCCGCCATATATTGCGGCCGCCCGGTGCCGGGAATCACGACCGTCACCGCCGGCTGCGCGAGCACGAACTTCAAAAGAATCTGCGCCCAGCTCGTGCAGCCGATTTCGGCGGCCCATGCGGGCAGCGGCGTCTTCATCATGCGCGCGAGCAAACCGCCGCCGCCGAACGGTTGATTGATCACGACGCCGATGCCGAGATCGGCCGCGAGCGGCAGGATGCGCTGCTCGGCCGCGCGATCGTCGGCGGCGTAGTTGATCTGCACGAAATCGGGCTTCTCGCTGCGCATCACCGCGGCAACCGCGTCGAACGCGCTCGAGGTGTGATGCGTGATGCCGAGATAGCGAATCCGGCCGCGCGCTTTCCATTCGCGTAACGTCGCCAACTGCGTGCGCCAGTCGAGCAGATTGTGGATCTGCATCAGATCGACACGCGGCTGCTGAAAGCGCCGCAGCGATTCTTCCATCTGCGCGATGCCGGCCTCGCGTCCCTCGGTCCATACCTTGGTGGCGACGAAGGCTTTGCGATGCGCGTCGAGCTGCGTGAGCAGCGCGCCCGCGACCGCTTCAGATGAACCATACATCGGCGACGAATCGATCACCGAGCCGCCCGCTTCGAACAGGACGCGCAGCACGGCGGCCAGTTGCGCGCGCGCGGTGGCATCGTCGCCAACGTCGAAGGTGCGCCACGTGCCGCAGCCGATCACGGGCAGCGCTTCGCCAGTAGACGGGATCGCGCGGCGGCTCATGCGGGGTAAGGCGGTACCGTTTTGCGCGGGCGTGACGCGCGAGAACGCAAGCGTTGCCGGCAGCCCGAGCGCGGCGCGCAGAAAACGGCGGCGATGATCGTGGTTCGACGCAAGTGTCATGACGTGGGGTGCCCTCGCACACGAAGGTTCGACCGGCATTGCAACAACTATAAACACACCGCGCCACGCGCGTTCGATCGACAAGCTCGCCGCGTCGCCAAACCGGTAGCGCTGCAAACCGGCTGGAGGCCGGAACGCTGCGCCGCGTGGGACGCCAGCGCGAGCGTTGCTTCGTGTCGCATGATCGACGCGAGTCGCGCATCGCGCCATACGGCGCGGCTCCGTCGTCCCTGATTTCGTCGCCAACGCGTATGTTCGGTCGTGGTGGCGACGGTTGTCTTCCTAAACTCAAACAAAAGCCCCCCAAAGCGGGACATATTCATTCCGAGAATTTCTCCAATTGCTTGATGCGATCCTGAGTGATGTCCTTCATGCAGTTCCAAAAGTATATGTAGCGTCCGGATGCTTCGCCCAACGCATAGACATAGGCGTAGCAGTAACGTTCACGATATCTAGACCAATTTTCTTGTGCGCCCACAAAATCGGGAGCGGCTAGCGGATCGTCATCCGCCGCCGATTCCTTGTCAGACGCTCTTATTGAACTCAGGATCTTGGCATAAGTGGCATTTAGCCTCGAATTCGAGCGTTCGAAGTTCCGTTGCTCGCACGCCGCCGCATCGTCAGTGGACGCGCCGTCACCTGTTTTACACAAGCGATCAATTTCTTCGAGGGATTTCCCTTGAAAGTAGCTCGATGATGGGGGGAACTTCTTATAATCGAATGGCACGGAATACACAGTTTTTCCATGTGCAGTCGGACTGGAAACAAGCGCTGCGATGGTACACGTAGCGGTCAATGCGACCACAGACCTAGTGAGTTGCATCGTAAACTCCCTGTGCAAAAACGCGCGCCTCCGTTGAACGGCGTTGACGCAAGCGTGGATTGCGGCAACGAAAACCGGTTATGTAATGCGGAACGCTTTGATAATCGCCTTGATTGACCCGGTGTGCTATTTCGACGGCCGCGCCGCCACCGCCCGCGTTAAAACAAATGCTAACAAGCGCGTCGTACTCGTACTGGTGCAAAGGCACCTTGACGTTCCTATTGATCGCCCCCTCCATTCGCTGCAAGTCCTTCTCCAGCAAATCGCGCGCGCGGGCAACTGTGATTGTTTGACCAAGCTGCAAATTGTCATCAGGAAGAACAAGGTGACCGCAGCCGACTGTTGGGTTTCCCCGGTCATCACGGTACACCACCAGAATCATGCCGCCAGATACTGGCACATCAATATGTGAACGGTCCGTATAAACGATTCTGGTCGTGCCCTCCATGCGTCCGCTTTCCCAGATACCTATAAATGTTTTAATTTTGTCGGATGCTTTCCACGGCTTACCGAGCCTGTCCGACCGAAGAGTTATGAGTGAATTCGGATTTGTGTCTGTCAGTGCTGACCCAAGTGCGTCGGGCATTACGCCTCCCTGTGACCAATATAAATGTGAATCGAATGCGCACCGTCTGTCATGTAGCGCCCCGTGCGCCCCTGCGAATCGGTCATGCCGTGAACACGTGCGCCCGATGGAAGTCGGGCCGTGTAATAGGTATTTAGGAGCGCGTTACCCGCGGTGTCAGTTAGCGTGAAGCGCTGATCGAAGCGATTCCGTGGGCGTCTGCGACAACTGCACGCCCATGCAGTGCCCAAGGCTTCGGTCATGTCATGACCGGATGAAAGCGAACGGACCACATCAACCGGAAAGAAATCGCCAGTTTCGACGTTCATGACCTCTGCGGACGGCATTGCGGGGAAGCTGGCGAATATCGAATACGTGACGCGGCAAAGCCCGCAGACCTCCTCGTCCGTCGACTCGCTGCCGATGCTTTTCTGTATGTGTTGCTCCATTGGACCTCTTTTGAGTTTCTCGCGACGCCTGGCTAATTGACCATCGAAATGGGTCCCGGTCAACCGCTTTAAATCGGGATAAGGTTGTTTTGACAAACCTTGACAATAATCGTCGCGGGCATCTCATTTTTGTTGCATGTTCTTGATGGCGCCGGATGAATAAAAAAGACGACCGCCTTTGCCGTTCGTGATCGACGCTGTTAGTGCTTCGTTGGACGAAGCATTCATAGCCGCCAGCGTGTCGCTCATGCCTCGCGCCGCATCAGCGAGAAATGCGAAACCCGCTTGGCATTTGTCCGTACGCCCGCACCGCGACAGGTGCGCTCATCCTGTCGTTCTCTCTGTGTCGAGTCGTGTGTCGCGATTCGAGCGAATCGGCCATGCGCTGTTCGCGCGTCACGTGTCGCGCTGCGCGCCTGCGCGCCTGCGCGCTTAGCCAGTCCTGTTTCGCAACGGCCTGAAAAACTTCCGAATCTCGGCCGCGAGCAACGCGGGCTTTTCCATCGCCGCGAAATGCCCGCCGCCTGGCATATCGCTCCACTGCACGACGTTGAAGCTTCGTTCGAGCCAACTGCGCGGCGGATGATTGATCTCCTTCGGAAACAGCGCGAAGCCGAGTGGCGTATTGATGCGCGGGCCGTCGGAGAAACGCATCGGCTGCAGGCGGTTTTCCCAATACATCTGCATCGCGGGGCCGATGCACTGCGTGAACCAGTACAGCGAAATATTGGTCAGCAGATCGTCTTTCGAGAACACGCTGTGCACGTCGCCGCCGCAATCGCTCCACGCGCGAAACTTCTCGCCGATCCATGCGGCGAGTCCCACCGGCGAATCGTTCAGCGATGCGGCGACGGTCAGCGGCCTGGTGCTGTGCTGATGCGCGTAGCCGCCTTCGAGTGCGGCCCAGTCGCTTTTCTCGCGCAGATAATCCTGCTCGGCCGAACTCAGCTGCTGCTGCGCCGCGCCGATCGCAGGCTCGTAGGAACTCGGCAGGAAGTTCAGATGGATGCCGTCCACCGCCTGCGGATGATGCGCGGCCAACGCGATCGACACGCCCGCGCCGAGATCGCCGCCCTGCGCGCCGAAGCGCTCGTAGCCGAGCCCGTGCATCAGCGACACCCACAGGTCGGCGACCTGGAACGCGGACATGCCGGCCTGCGCGGGCGCAGGCGAAAACGCGAAGCCCGGCAGCGACGGCGTGACGACGTCGAACGCATCGGCGGGATCGGCGCCGAACGCGGCGGGATCGCACAGCTGATCGAGCAGCGCGTGAAACTCGAAGAATGAACCGGGCCAGCCGTGCGTGATCACCAGCGGATACGCGCGCAAGCCGGGCACGACACTAGCCGCGCGCCGATGCGCGAAGTGCACGGTCTGGCCGTCCACGTCGGCGAGAAATTGCGGCAGCTGGTTCAACCTGTGTTCGGCCGCGCGCCAGTCGAATTGCTCGGCCCAATAGGTCGAGAGTTCGCGCAGCCAGCCCGGATCGGCGCCCTGCTGCCATGCGGGCGCGGGTGTCGCAGGCGCCCAGCGCGTGGCGCGGATGCGGCGGCGCAGTTCGTCGAGGTCCTGATCGGCGATCGCAATCTCAAACGGGTGGATCTGCATGTCTGGGCGTCCTGGCTCGGTTGGCGGGTTCACCGTCATCGTACCCGCGTCGGACCAAAGCCGGATAATGGACGTCCGTTCCGTACCATTGACTCACCGACCCACAGGAGATTGACGCGATGTCCGCTTACGAATCCAAGCTGCCGCGAGTGCTGCTGACGAACGACGACGGTATCGACGCGCCCGGCCTCGCCGTGCTCGAAGCCGTCGCCGCCGAGCTCGCGCACGAAATCTGGGTGGTCGCGCCCGAGCATGACCAGAGCGGTACGTCGCATTCGATCAGCCTGCATTCGCCGCTGCGCGTGAGCCGCCAGGGCGAACGCCGTTTCGGCGTGACCGGCACGCCCGGCGATTGCGTCGTGATGGGCGTGCGTCATCTGATGCGCGAGGCGCCGCCGTCGCTCGTGTTGTCCGGCGTCAATCGCGGCGGCAATCTCGGCATCGAAACGATGTTCTCGGGCACGGTCGGCGCGGCGATGACGGGTCTGCTGCTCGGGCTGCCGTCGTTCGCGCTAAGCCAGGTGTTCAGCGATCGCGAGCGTGTGCGCTGGGACACCGCGCGCACGCTCGCGCCCGGCGTGATCCGCAAGTTGCTCGCGATCGAGCATGCGGCGCCGACTTGCCTGAACGTCAACTTCCCCGACGTCGATGCGGCCGACGCCGGTCCGCTGACGCCCACGCGCCAGGGCGTCGGGCTCGTCAGGGACATCGAGGTGCTGCCGGAAGTCGACCCGCGCGGCATCCCGTATCACTGGCTGCGCTTCGAGCGCGGCCCGCGCGAAAACGATGCCGACAGCGAAACGGCAACGGTCGCGGCGGGTCGCGTATCGGTCACGCCGCTCGCGTTCGACCGCACCGACGAGGCCACCTTCGCGCGGCTCGCCGCGTCGTTGATCTGACGGTTGCCGGGGACGCGGCGCGAGGCCTGTTCAGTGCGCCCCAGGTCCCGTTGGCTCGGGTCTGCCGAACGCCGGCATCGTACCGTTCTCACGTGCACGCACGAGTTCGGCCTCTACCTCGGCGCGGGTCTTGGGGGCGTTGCTGGAAACCGCGGTCGCAGTTTGGGTCGTCAGGTCCGCGCGCGGCATCGACCATGGCAACTCGACGCCTTGGGTTGCGTATTGCGGCAATGGCCGTGCCTGTGGCGTGGCGCCGGCCGCTTTCTTCGCAGACCGCTCGGCAGTAGAACTCCTGCGGTGACTGCCGCCGCGTGCATGGTTTGTACCCGATGTCGTCGCAATGCTTTGCGCCGAGCGCGGTTTCGTCGTGGTGCCCGACGCGCCTTTGCCATGCTCGCCCGACGCAACGCGGCCAGGGTGTGCGTGCCCGGTCTTTGCCGCGGGCGGCGGCTGGGTCCGGTTCGGCGTGACGGCAGGCGATGGCGGCACGGTCGTCTGCTGCGGCTGCGGTTGCGCGTTGTTCGCCTCGCGCGCGAACTGTAGCGCCGCGATGGCGAGAGCGTCGCCCGCCTGCGCTCCAATCGACGCGGCCGGCTGAGCCCGCAAGGCCGTCGCGTCGTCGCGCAGGGCATGGCGACGCGTAACCAGCGCGCCCCCCGCTGCGCCGGCCCCGCCTTCGCTCTGTCCCGCCGCGCTGACGCCCCGCTCGCCGCCGGCCGCGAGGCTCGCGCCCTGGCCGGACGACCAGTCGTTGTCCCGCTGCGACACATAGGCGCCAATCGTCACCGCGCCGAAGACGAGGCCCGTCAACACGATCATTCTCGGTTCGCTATACAAGGCAGTCTCCCCCATTTCGACAGATCGACAGACGAAGTCGACGCTCGCATCCGATCGACCCTGTCGTGAAATTGTGGGCGATCCGAATGAAGTGTTTTCTTTTTTAGACCCAACGAGCGATGAATCGGCGGTTTTGGTCGGGGATGTGTCCGAAACCGACTGGCATTCTTCTGTTCAAACGCTCGCTTTGATCGAATCGAGCGCGGCTTAGACGAGTGATCCTTCCTCGGACTTGCGGCGCATTGCGACGGCAATCGAACTGCCGACGATCAGCGCGATACCGAGCATCGATATTGCGCCGATCGTCTCGCCCCACACGAGGTAGCCGAACAGCGCGGCCCACACGATGCTCGTGTAGTTGTACGGCGCGAGCGCGCCAGCATCGGCATCGCGAAACGCCATCGTCATCAACAGCTGTCCCGCCGTCGCGAGCGCGCCGAGCATGGCCATGATCGCGAGTGCATCGAACGACGGGGTGCGCCACGCGAAGATCAGCGACGCGCCCATCACCGCCGTGCCGACCAGCGTGAAGTACAGCACGGTCGTGCTCGAATCGTCGCTCGCCTTGATGCGCTTGATCTGGATGATCGACAACGCGCCGCACAACGCACTGGCGATCAGCAACGCGGGGCCCAGCCAGCTCGAATGCGAGCCGTGCGGGCGCACCACCAGCAGCATGCCGGCGAAGCCGACCGCCGCGGCCAGCGCGTCGCGCGGCTTGAGCGTTTCGTGCAACAGCAGCGGCGCCAGCACGATTACGAGCAAGGTCTCCGAATAGACGATCGCGACCGCCTCGCTGAGCGGCATAAACGGCAGCCCGGCGAAGAACAGGCCCGATGCGCCGAGCAGCGTCAGCGCGCGCACGGTCTGCCCGCGCACGTCGAGTTGCCGCAAGCGCGTCGCGAGCGGCTTGCCGCGCAGGCAGATCGCCACTGCCGGGAACAGACCGAACAGCATGCGGAAGAACGTGACCTCGTTGGCCGGATAGGCCAGCGCGAGCGACTTCGCCAGCGCATCGACGAGCGCGAAGCAGAACATCGACAGGAGGATCAGCGCGACACTGCGCAGCGGTACGGCGCTCGGGCGGACGGCGACGACGGGCGGCATTGAGGATCTGTGGGCGTGAGTAACAGGAAACAGGATTATGCCCGCGCTCGCGCGCATAACCCGCGCGCCCCGTTCTGGCAAATTCGGGAATCCACCGATACTGGTCCGAAGAACTAATAATATTATTCATGACGATTTCCACGCTCTTGCGGCGCGGCTATCAACGCTGTTCGCCGTATGCATATTTAATAATAATTATGACCATCGACCAGGCGGGGACCCTAGGAGATACATGTGCGCAATTACTTTGTGCTTGCAGCGCTCGCGATGCTGAGCGCCTGCGGCGGTAATGACGGATCGCCGAACGCGTCCGCTTTGGCGAACAAACAGGTCGACGCGGCCGATGCCACGGCGGCGGCCGCTTCGTCGGCGTCGGCCGCCGCCGCGGCTTCGGCCGATGCACTGGACGTGCAGAAGGAGTTCAAGGCCGCCAAGGCCATTCCCGTCGGCATGAACACGACCACCCCGCCGCTCGTGATCGCCGATCCGATGCTGAATCTGGCGCCATATGCACCTCCCGCGCCGCCCGCCCCGCTCTCGACGACGACGCTGTCGTTCGGCGATTTCACGAGCTACCTCGCGCCCGGTTCGGCGAGCACCTGGCGCCCGGGGGCCAGTGCATCGACGATCGCGATCGACGCGCCGCCCGCCAACGGCACCGGCGCCGGCGACAAGGCCGTCGCGCTCGCCTCGGCCTACGCGAGTGCGTCGTACGAAGCGGACGTGACCGTTACCGCGCCGGTCGGCACGGGCCCCGCGAACGCGGGCTTCGTCGTGCGCACGACGAACCCTAGCGCGGGCGGCCCGGACAGCCTGAGCGGCTATTTCATCGGTCTCGACACCGGCACGCACTCGCTCGTGGTCGGCCGCGAGAACAACAACTGGACCAATTTCATCCAGTATCCCGTCAGCTCGATCGTCGGCGGCAGCACGCATCACCTGAAGGTGACGACGCGCGGCAAGGCGATCCTCGTCGACCTGGACGGCCAGCGCGTGGTGAGCGTCAACGACGCCACCAACGCGCTGCCCGCGGCGTTCCAGTCGGGCAGCTTCGGCGTGCGGCGCTTCGGCGTGGGCGTGTCGTTCAGCAACATCACGATCCATGCCTATCCGACCGTGACCTCGCCCGTCTACGATTTCTCGAAGGTGGTCGGCGCGGTCTACACGCCGTCCAACGCGGTCAACGCGATCGACTTCTGGGAGAACTATGACCCCGAGATCGTCAACCGCGAACTCGCCTATGCGCAGACGTACGGCATGAACACGGTCGCCGTGTACCTGCACTATCTGGTGTGGGTCAACGATCGCGTCGCCTTCCTGAGCAAATTCGAAAACCTGCTGAAGATCGCCGCGCGGCATGGCATCAAGGTCTCGCCGATCTTCTACGACGACTGCTGGAACCCCACCCCTCAATACGGCCCGCAGCCCGCGCCGGTCTGGGGCGTGCACAACAGCCAGTGGGTGCAGTCGCCGGGAACGCCGGTCGAGCAGGCGTACTTCCAGGCGAGCGCGTCGAACCCGGCGATCACGTACAAGCAGAGCCTCGCGAGCTACATCACCGACTTCGTCGCGCCGCATCGCAACGACCCGCGCATCATCTTCTGGGAGACGATGAATGAGCCGGGCTGCAGCGGTAACGGTTCATTGCAGAACACGCGCGCGGTGATGATGAACGATGCGCGGATCGCGATCTTGAACGCAGGCGCAACGCAGCCGATCAACGCGCCGCAGGTGCAGGAAGACGAAGGCACCTACTTTTCTGACTTTTATACGTTCCATCCGTACAACAACCCGTACACGGGTCCGGTCAATGGCAGCAGCATCAACGCGCTGAACTCCGAGACGCTGCAACGCGGCTTCGCGGGCACGACGGGTCAGACGATGCCGGGTATCGTCGCGAACTACGGTGGCACCACCGGCTTCATCGTGTGGGAGCTGATGATCGGCCGCACCAACACTCGCTTCCACTGGGGCCAGACGCCGAGCGCGCCCGCTACGGTCGAACCGGCGACGCCGTTCCAAGGGACGATCTACCCGGACGGCCATCCGTGGCAAACATCGGAAACGCAGGCGCTGACGGGCGGCTTCGACGTCAAGCTGCCGGTGCTGCAGGTCGCGTACTACAACGATCCGACCTTCAGCGCGGCGCCGGTGAAGACGTCGATCACGCCGCTGATCGACTTCGATCTGAACACCGAGCGCGGCACCGATTCGCCTGATGCATCGGCCGGTGTGAACGCGACCAACTACGGCGTGCGCTGGACCGGCGCGCTGAGGGCGACGAAAAGTGGCAACTATACGTTCGCGATCAGCAGCGACAACGTCGCGCGTCTGTGGATCAACGGCGTGAAGGTGATCGACAAGCAGAGCACGTCGCAAGGCACCGCGACCGGCAAGGTCTGGCTCGCCGCGCAGCAGAACGCGTCGATCAAGGTCGAGTACGTGCACGGTACGGGAGCGGCGAGCATGCATCTGCTGTGGTCGAACCCGGATGCGAAGAGCCCCGGTACGTTGAAGATCGTGCCGTCGGATTCGCTGGTGACGTCGAGCTGATAGGTGGTCGAGCCGGCGGCGCGGTGGATCGAAACTGCGCCGCCCAACGTGTTAATCCGTCAAACTGAAAACCTGCTGTGATCGCGCTTCAAACCGCATAAATTTGCGGATTGTCCACCAGCGGCAAAAACTCGCCGGTGTTGCCATCGAGCGCGAGCATCTCGCCGCTTTCGATATTGAAGATCCACCCATGCAGCCGCAGCGTTTTATTCACGAGCCCGACCGCCACCGACGGATGCGTGCGGATATTGCCGAGCTGTGCGATCACGTTGTCCTTGACCAGCGCCGCGAGACGCTCCGCATCGGAACCGTAGTGGCGTGACGCGTTGACCGCCTTCGCCGCATCCGCGTGGCGCAGCCAGCTCGCGACCGCCGGCATGTGCTCGAGATTCGTGCAGGACGAGATCGCCGTCATCGCGCCGCAGTTCGAATGGCCGCAGATCACGATGTCGGTAACGCCGAGCACGGCGATCGCATATTCGACGGTCGCGGACACGCCGCCCGGTTCCGGGCCATACGACGGCACGATGTTGCCGGCGTTGCGGATCACGAACAGCGAGCCCGGCTCGGTCTGCGTCAGCAGTTCCGGCACCACGCGGCTGTCCGAACAGGTCACGAACAGCGTGCTGGGATTCTGTGCGGTCGACAGACGCTTGAAGAGTGCACTTTGCTGTGGAAAGACCTCGCGTTGAAAGCGGATCAAACCTTCGATGATTTCCTGCACGATATTCTCCAGAGAATCGAAGAGACGGATTTAAAGATTGCCGCGACTATACCGCAGGCTTTCGGTCGTCGCGCGCATCATCGTGCTAATCGTCGGACGCTCCTGCGGCGAATTGCCGGCGAACTAATGGTGTGCGTGCACGCGCCATAAAAAAAGACCCGGCTGCCGGCAGCCGGGCCTTACCCGATGCAATGAAGCGGGTCACTCAATCGAAGTCGCGCGTCTCGAGTTCCACGGACCGTCCCCCGTTTCGTTCGAGCACCCGCCGCGTAGCATTTTCAATGCGGGCGCGGTTCGCCTCGAACGTCCCCACCAGATCGTGAGCCGACGGGCTGCCGTTGCCGAAATGGTCGTTGAGCGCGTCGAGCGACACGCTGCACCATACGTCCGTCCCGTCCACATTGGCCTCGAAAGCGACGCGCGCAGCAGCCACCACTTCCCGGCGTCCGGTGAATTCGATCCTCATAATCGTCCTCCATGGGTCAAAGGAAAAACTGAACATGCAACGGTCATGCCCACAACGCGCCGGTTTGCCTGCGGCCCGGGCGCGAGCACGCATTCTCCGCAAGGTGCATAGTCCTGAGCGGCCGCCACGCGGGGGCCGCGCTGATGCGTCGCGGCACGGCCTGCTGCGGGCCCTCGACGCGCTCAACGTACCGATACTACGCCCTTCATGTCCCACAGCCCTATGTTCGCGGTCGATGCCCGCCATGATGGTGTTTCGCCTGAGAGATGGCATCAGCGCCCGCGCGCCAGCCGGTCACGCTGACGGTCGCCGCCGAGGCTACGAACCGCCCGCCGGCAGCGTCGCCGCGAAGAAATCGCGCACCTGTGCGGCGGTTCGCGCGTGAATCGCGGCGCGATCGACACCGGGGCCGTCCTTGCAGATCGGCGCAAGACGCTCGACGGCCGCGGGCTCGCACACGTCCATGAACGTATAGTGCGACGCGCCTGGCACCATCGTCACCGTCGCTTGCGGCAGGAAGCCCGCGATGCGGTGAATGTTCGTGTTGACCGGCGCGGTGGTATCGGCCTCGCCCGCGAGCAGCGCGACCGGAATCGTCACTTCCCGGAACGACGAGCGGTTGAATGCCTCGCCGAGCGCGGGCGCGATCGCGAACACGGCCTTGATGCGCGGATCGCGATACGAATCGCCCGAACGCGCGCGCGATGCGTTCGTTTCGGCCGATAGTCCGTCGACCGTCAGCGCGGGCGCGCCCGGCTCGTGCGCGAGACTCGCGGCTTCGGGCGGCGAGCAGATCGCATCCGCTTCGGGCGATGTGCAGAAGCGCTCCAGCGCGGCGCGATCGGTACGCGCGCCCGCGAGTTCGAGCACCGTGTAGCCGCCGAGCGAAAAGCCCAGCGCGCCGATTCGCGTCGTGTCCACGCGCGAACCGAAACGCGGATCCGCAAGCACGCCGTCGAGCACTTCGCTCAGGTCGGTCGCGCGTTCCCACCAGAGGATGAAACCGTCGCGCGTGGGCGGTTCCAGCGCGTTGTTACCCGGATGATTGACACCCGCGACGACATAGCCCTGCGCGGCCAGCGACGCCGCGAGCCAGTCGAGACTGTCCGCGCTGCCGCCGGTGCCGTGCGACAGCAGCAGCAACGGGTATTGGGGCTGCGCGGCGGAGAGTGGTGCATCGGCGGCGGCGGCGTGGCCGACGAAGATCGGATGACCCGGCGCGCCGATATCGTGACGCGTCTCGGCTTGCGTCGCATCGGCCGGATACCAGACGCGTGTGATCAGCGCCTGCGTTTGCGCGCCGCGCCAGTTGCGCGCCACGGCGGGATGAAACACGCGGCTCGTTTCGCCGACATGCCAGTCGGCAGAGGCGCTTTGCGCGGTCGCCTGCGCCGGCAACGACGCCCACATCGCACCGCACAGCGCCGCCGAGAATGCCACAGTCAACGACACTACCGCCGCGCTCGACAGCGCGGCACAGCCTCGACGCATCATGGTGAGTCCTCGCAAATGGGGATCAGCAGATCGGTAACGCACGGATGGCGCGCGCCGCGGTCGGGCGCGCTTCGATACAGTTCGAGTCCCGGCCGCTGATCGCGCCGGTAGCCGCTGCGCGGCAGCCAGCCGCTGTACAGCGCTCTGAAAGTCGGCGAGATCAGCGCATAAGGGCCGACGAGGCGGTGCACCGCGTACAGGCCGCCTGCGAGCCGCAACGGCTCGATACGCGGCGGCGGCCCGGCGACACCCGAGCGTTGCGCGGCCTCGTCGAGCCGTTCCAGCGCATGGCCCAACGCCGCCTGCGACCCCGCGACGATGCCCGCTTGATAGCAAAATGCGCCGCTGAACGTCGCATCGCGCGAGCAGATACCGACGCGCTGTTGCAGCAGCGCATCCTCGTCGCAGCGCAGCGCCGTCATCAGCGTGCGGAAGGTCTGCCCGATCGTCCCAACCGGGCCGTCATGGCGAAGGCACAGCACCTCGAGCGGCGCGAGTTCGGCGACTTCGACCGACGGCAATGCCGAAGCCGCCGGACTGCCCACGAGATGCCCCTGCCGCGCCCTGAACTCGCTCGGCGACACACCGGTGAAGTCGCGAAACGCGCGCGCGAAGGCTTGGGGACTGTCGTAGCCGGCGTCGTGCGCGACCGCGGTGACCTGCGCGGCGTCGGTCAGCCGCTGCGCCGCCTCGGCGAGCCGCAGTCGCTTGACGGTGTCGACGACGCTCTCGCCCATTAACGCGCGATAGATCCGGTGGAAGTGATACGGCGACATATGCGCGACGGCCGCGAGGCTGTCGAGCGTATGCCGCGCGCCGGGCTCGAGCAGAATGGCCTCGACCACGCGAGCGATCCGTCGACGGTAATCACGTTCGGTGCTGGGCTTCATCATGGCGCCACGATAGCGGTCTGCGCGGCGCGGGGCGGTGCAGAACTTGCGGACTTTTGCGTTTGGGCGCTGCGCGTTTCGCCAGCAGGCCGGCGGCCGGGCTCGCGCGCCGCGTCACATTATGATCGACGATGCACGCGGCTTGCCTGACACCCGAAAGGCTTTCACCGCGCCGTCAACTGCCCGTTCCGTACAGCGTCGAATCGGCGAACCCTTCGGCGGCCAGCACCTGCCCGACCAGAATCAGCGCGGTGCGCTCGATCGCGCTGCCCTGCACTTTCGCGACGATATCGTCGAGCGTGCCGGTGATCTTCTCCTCGTCAGGCCAGCTCGCGCGATAGATCACCGCGATCGGGCACGCGCCGCCGTAATGCGGCCGCAATTCATCGACGATGCGCGCGAGATGCCGCACGCCGAGGTGAATCGCCAGCGTCGCTCGATGCCGCGCGAGGTCGGCCAACTGCTCGCCATCGGGCATCGACGTTTTGCTCGCGTAGCGCGTGAGGATCAGCGTCTGCGACACGCCGGGCAGCGTCAGCTCGCAACCGAGCGTCGCCGCGCACGCGGCCGTCGCCGTCACGCCGGGGACGATTTCGTACGGAATCTCCAGCTCGCGCAAGCGCCGGATCTGTTCGCCGATCGCACCGTACAGCGACGGATCGCCCGAATGCACGCGCGCGACGTGCTGGCCCTTCGCATGCGCGGCCGCGAGTAGCGCGACGATCTGGTCGAGATCGAGCTCGGCGGTGTTGACGACCTGTTCGGCGCTGTGCCCTTCGAGCACCGCCGCCGGCACCAGCGACCCCGCGTACAGGATCACCGGGCAACTGCGCACGAGGCGCTGTCCTTTCACCGTGATCAGTTCCGGGTCGCCCGGACCCGCACCGATAAAAAACACTGTCATTCAGTACTCCAGGATTGGCTCAATGACTCGAATCCGCCTGCGCCCCCGGGGACAACGCATCGAGAAGATCCGCAACGGTGGCGAACTCGCGATCGACCTCGGGCAAGCGCGGGCGTCGCAGCATGATCACCGGCAAGCCACGTTCGCGTGCGACCTCGAGCTTGGCCTCGGTCGCGGCGCCGCCACTGTTCTTGCTGACGACGACGTCGAACGCCTGCAGCGCGAACAACGCGCGTTCGCCGTCGAGCGTGAACGGTCCGCGCGCCGCGAGGATGCGCGAGCGCGCGCTGTCCGGATGCGAATCGAGCACACGCACGGTCCAGAACTGCCGCGGCGGAATCTCGTCGAGATGCGCGAGCGGTTCGCGGCCGAGCGTGAAAAGCGGCCGCCTGAATGGCGCGAGCGCGTCGATCAGCTCGTTCCAGTCGCCGACCATGCGCCAGTCGTCGCCGGCTTGCGGCTGCCACGCTGGACGCCGCAGCGCCCAGCACGGGCAATTCGCCAGGAGGCACGCCTGTGCCGCATTCGCGCTGATCCGCGCCGCGTACGGATGGGTCGCGTCGATCACGAGGCCGATCGCTTCGCCCGCGAGGTAACGCGCAAGACCCTCGCTGCCGCCGAAGCCGCCGACCCGCACCGCGCACTTCAAGTCGTCGGGCACCTTGCCCAGTCCCGCGAGACTGTACACATGCGCGGGAGCGAGTCGACGCGCGATCTTCAGTGCGTCGCCGGTGCCGCCGAGCAGCAGGATGCGCGTCATCGCGCGGCTCCGACGAAGTTGCCCTGCCGGTCGATCGCGAAGATATCGACGCTCACCTGCGGCGGCACGATCTCGGTTGCGACCGCCAAAGCGCGCTGACAGACGATATCGCCGAGCGGCACCTGCTGCGCGTGCGCGAGCGCCAGCGCCTGCTGGCTCGTGTTGGCGGTGCGCATCGCCGCTTGCAGCGCGGCATCGGCACCCTGCGCAGCGGCCCAGGCGGCGAGCTGGTCGAGATCGATGCTCGAGTGGCGGCTGTGCAGATCGAGATGGCCGGCCGCGAGCTTGCTGAGCTTGCCGAAGCCGCCGCAAATGCTCAGACGCTCGACCGGCGCGCGCTTCAGATGCTTGAGCACCGCGCCCACGAAATCGCCCATTTCGATCAGCGCGATATCGGGCAGACCGTAATGCGCGCGCATCGCGTCCTCGCTCGCGTTGCCGGTGCAGGCGGCCACATGCGTATAGCCGTTCGCGCGCGCGACGTCGATGCCCTGATGGATCGACGCGATATACGCCGAGCACGAAAAAGGCCGCACGATGCCGGTGGTGCCGAGTATCGACAGTCCGCCGACAATGCCCAGACGCGGGTTCATCGTTTTCAGCGCGAGCGCTTCGCCGCCTTCCACGCCGATCGTCACTTCGAAGCCGCCGCGATACGCGTGACGCGCGGCGAGTTCGTCGAGATGCTGGGTCATCATCTGGCGCGGAACCGGGTTGATCGCCGGCTCGCCGACCGGCAGCGTGAGCCCCGCGCGCGTGACGGTGCCGACGCCCGGCCCCGCGCGAAACCTCACACCGGGCTCGGGCACGAGGCGCACCCGCGCGAACACGAGCGCGCCGTGCGTCACGTCGGGATCGTCGCCGGCATCCTTGATCGTGCCGGCTTCGGCAATCCGCTCGCCATCGATGACGGCGAGACGACAGAACGCGAGCCGCATCGTCACATGCTGACCCTTCGGCAACACGACCTCCGCGACCTCGCTAAGTTCGCCCGCTAGCAGCAGACGCGCGGCGGCCAGCGACGTCGCGGTCGCGCAACTGCCGGTCGTATAGCCGCTGCGCAGCGGCGCAGCTTGTTCGGGGGTCTCGTCGCGCATCACGAATCGGTCATCACGAATCGGTCGACGGTTGCGCGGGTTTCGTCACTTCGAGCAGCGTGATCGGCAACGCCTGGCGCCACGTATCGAAGCCGCCGAGAGCTTGCGCGTGCGCGAGCGCGATGCGCGTCAGCGTGCCGCCATGCCGCTCGCGCCAGGCGGCGAGGACCGCCTCGCCTTGCAGCGTCACCGCGTTTGCGATCAGCCGGCCGCCGTCGCGCAGGTGGGTCCAACAGGTGTCGAGCACGCCCGGCGCCGTCACTCCACCGCCGATAAACACCGCGTGCGGCGCCGCGAGCCCATGCAATGCGTCCGGCGCGCGACCGGCCACGAGTTGCAGCCCGGGCACGCCCAAAGCATCGCGATTCCGTTCGATGAAGCGCTGCCGCGCTTCGTGCGCTTCGATCGCGATCGCGCGACACGTGGGATGCGCGCGCATCCATTCGATCCCGATCGAACCGCTGCCCGCGCCGACGTCCCACAGCAATTCGCCGGGCGCGGGCGCGAGGCGCGCGAGCGTGATCGCGCGCACGTCGCGCTTGGTCAACTGGCCGTCGTGGACGAACGCGTCGTCGGGTAAGCCGCAGGTCAGCGGCAGACGCGGCGCGTGCGCGGACGCGCGGCAGTCGAGCGCGATCAGATTGAGCGCGGCCATCTCGCCGGCCGGCCATTGATCCGCGCGGCCATCGATACGCCGTTCGCGTTCGCCACCCAGATGTTCGAGCACGCTCATGCAGGTCGCGCCGAAACCGCGCGCAGCGAGCGACGCCGCCAACGCCGCCGGCGTACGTCCATCCGCGCTCAACACGAACAGGCGCGCGCCGTCATGCAGATGCGCGTTCAGCGCGGCGAGCGGCCGGCCGACCAGCGACACGGTCGCGACCTCCTGCAACGGCCAGCCGAGCCGTGCGGCCGCGAGCGACAACGACGACGGCGCGGGCAGCACGCGCAGCTCGCCGGCCGGCAACTGCCGCGCGAGCGTCGCGCCGACGCCGAACAGCATCGGGTCGCCGCTCGCGAGCACGCACACCGCGTGCGGACGCTCGGCCAGCAACGGCGCGAGATCGAACGGACGCGGCCAGGCGGCGCGGCGCGCGGCGAGCCGCGCGGGCAGCATCGCCAGATGGCGCTCGCCGCCGTAGACGACCGACGCGCCCAGCAAAGCACGCCGCGCGGGTCGTCCCAGACCGGCGAAGCCGTCGTCGCCAATGCCCACTACGGTCAGCCATGCCGGCATCGATCCATCCTCATCAGTTGCGTCGATTCTTTGGCGATTGCGCCGCGCCGCGTCACGCATGCGGCTGCGCGCGGGCTCGGACGGCGGGTTGCGAAAGTCCGCATGATACCGCCGCCATGCGCCTCGCGGGTTCGCCGCACGGCGCAATCCCGTCGGGGCTCGGCGGCATCCCGCGATGGCCGACGAACAGGCGCCGTGGCCACAGCCTGAAGATATAATGGCCGCTTTCTTTGCTCACGGTCAGCCCGAAGCGCTGTTCGGCCGCCCGGTTCGCGCCGGCCCTCATCGGGCAGCATGCAGCGAGGCCGCAGCCACGCCATCGCGCGACGCTAAACTTGGTGTCCTCTTGAATCGAGCTTCGCCTCCCACCGTTTCGTCCCACGCGGTCACGACACCGCGGTCCTCGGCATGTCCGGGGCTGCTGCGCATCGTCCCCGCGCGCGACGGCGGGATCTGCCGCATCAAACTGCCTGGCGGCGCGCTGAGCGCGGCCCAGGCACGCGCGGTCGCCGATGCGAGTGCACGGCACGCGAATGGCGTCGTCGAGCTAAGCAATCGCGCAAACCTGCAACTGCGCGGCGTGCGTAGCGGACACGAAGCCGCGTTGAGCGCGGCGCTGATTCGCGCCGGGCTTGGACCGGCTTCCGCGCTTTCTTCAGCACACCCAGACGCACCCGCGGACCCCACCGCGCTGAGTCGCGCCGACGACATCCGCAACGTGATGATCAGCCCCGCCGCCGGCCGCGATCCGCACGCGCTGATCGACACGGCGCCGCTGTGCGGAGAACTGCTCACGCTGCTGCAAAACGACGCGCGCTTCGCAGCGTTGTCGCCGAAATTCGCGCTGCTGCTCGACGGCGGCGAACAACTCGCGCAAGTCGATCATCCGCATGACGTGTGGCTCGCGGCGTCGCCTGACGGAGCAAGTGGGCGCTTCGTGTTCGGCCTGGCGGGGTGTCCGGGTTCGGCTGGCGCAACCGCAAGCAACAGCACCCACGCGAACACCGGCGAACCTTGCGATGCCAACGGCACGGGCGCGCTTGCGGCCGTGCCGCCGCCGCGCGTGCCCGCACTCGTGCGCGGGTTGCTGCACACGTTCCTCGACCTCGCCGCCGCCGACGCGACCCGCATGCGCGACCTGCTCGCCACGCACTCGGCCGACGCGCTGCTGCGGCACGCGCAACGCTACGTCGATTTTCCGCTCGCGCGCGACGCATCGCTGCGCCACTGGCAGCGCCACATCCCCGCCGACGCGTCGCTGCGGCTCGGCGCGCACGCGCAGCGCGGCGACGGCACGTGGTATGTCGGCGGCCAAGCGCCGCTCGGCCGTATCGACGCGGCCACGCTGCGCGACCTGGCCGCGCTCGCGCAAACCCACGGCAACGGCATGCTGCACGCCACGCCATGGCAAAGCGTGCTGCTGCCCGACATCGCGACACAAGCGGTGTCCACCGTGCTCGCGAAACTGAGCGCACTTGGCCTCGCCTGCGATCCCGCCCAGGCCATCACGCATGTGATCGCCTGCGCCGGTTCGGCCGGCTGCGCGAAGGGTCTCGCCGACACCAAGACCGACGCGCTGCAACTCGCCGAGTGCTTACCCGCCGGCGTCGACGTGCATCTGACGGGCTGCCCGCGCTCTTGCGCGGCCGCGCATCGCGCGCCCTACACGCTGCTCGCTGCCGCGCCCGGCCGCTACGACCTTTATCGACGCGACGGCGGCCCCGGCTTCGGCCAATGCGTCGCACCGCAACTGACGATCGACGAGGCCGCCGCGCTGCTCGCGCGCCTCGCCCGGAGTACCTCACATGCTTGATTACCTTCGCGACGGTCAGGAGATCTATCGCCAATCGTTCGCGACGATCCGCGCGGAGGCCGATCTCGCGCGGATCCCCGCCGATCTGGAAAAACTCGCGGTGCGCGTGATCCACGCGTGCGGCATGGTCGACGTGATCGACGATCTCGCGTTCTCCGACAGCGCCGGCAGCGCAGGACGCAGCGCGCTCGCGCAAGGCGCGCCGATCCTGTGCGACGCGGGCATGGTCGCGCAAGGCATCACACGCGCGCGACTGCCCGCGCACAACGAAGTCATCTGCACGCTCACGCACCCGGACGTGCCCGCGCTCGCGCGCGAAATCGGCAACACGCGCTCGGCCGCCGCGCTCGACTTGTGGCGCCCGCATCTGGCGGGCAGCGTCGTCGTGATCGGCAATGCGCCGACCGCGCTGTTCCATCTGCTCGACATGCTCGACGCCGGCGCGCCGAAGCCTGCGCTGATTCTCGGCTTTCCGGTCGGCTTCGTCGGCGCGGCGGAATCGAAAGCGGCACTCGCGCAAAACAGCCGCGGCGTGCCCTACGTGGTCGTGCACGGACGGCGCGGCGGCAGCGCGATGGCCGCCGCCGCGGTCAACGCGCTCGCGACGGAGCTCGAATAAATGGCCAGCGTGCTAACACATCGCGGTCGGCTGTATGGCATCGGCGTCGGGCCCGGCGACCCTGAACTGATCACGTTGAAGGCGCTGCGTCTGTTGAAAGCGGCGCCGGTGGTCGCGTATTTCGTCGCGAAGGGCAAGAAAGGCAACGCGTTCGGCATCATCGAGGCACATCTGCACGACGCGCAACAGCATCTGCCGCTCGTCTATCCGGTCACGACCGAAGCGCTCGAACCGCCGCTGTCGTATGAAGCGATCATCGCGGACTTCTACGACACCGCCGCCGATATCGTCGCGGGCCATCTCGACGCGGGCCGCGACGTCGCCGTGATCTGCGAAGGCGATCCGTTTTTCTACGGCTCGTACATGTATCTGCACGACCGGCTCGCCGCGCGCTACGACAGTGAAGTCGTGCCGGGCGTGTGCTCGATGCTCGGCGGCGCGGCGGTGCTCGGGGCGCCGCTCGTGTATCGCAATCAGAGCTTGTCGGTGCTGTCGGGCGTGCTGCCCGAAGATGAATTGCGCCGCCGTCTCGCCGCTGCGGACGCGGCGGTCATCATGAAACTCGGCCGCAATTTCGATAAAGTGCGGCGCGTGCTCGACGAGCTCGGACTCGCGCAGCGCGCGCTGTACGTCGAACGCGCGACGATGCGCAATCAGCGCATCGTGCCGCTCGCCGAAGTCGATCCGATGGCGTCGCCGTACTTTTCCCTGCTGGTCGTGCCGGGGCAAAAATGGCAAGGATGAACGCGCCCGCGATTGTGATTCTCGGCGCGGGCGCGCTCGCGACCGCGCGACGCATTCAGGCGCTGTATGTCGGACGTGGCGAGCACGCCGAGGCGACCGTTGCCACGGACTGCCTGGTGCATGCATTGCAAGGCCGCGTCGAGGCCGATGTGCCCTACACCGAACTGGGCGCGCATCTGCGCGAGCTGTATGCGCGCGGCACGCCGATCGTCGCGTTGTGCGCGGCCGGCATCGTGATTCGCTGCCTTGCGCCGCTGCTGTCGAACAAGGGCGCCGAACCGCCGGTGCTCGCGGTCGCCGAGGACGGCAGCGCGGTCGTGCCGTTGCTCGGCGGACTGGCGGGCGTCAACGTGATGGCGCGCGACATCGCCGCCGCGTTGGCCGTGCAGCCCGCGATCACGACGAGCGGCGAACTGCGCTTCGGCACCTGCGTGCTCAATCCGCCCGAGGGCTATGCGCTCGCCGACCTCGCCCAGGGCAAGCGCTTCGTGTCGGATCTGCTCGCAGGCGAAAGCACGCGCATCGAAGGTGACGCGCCATGGCTCGACGACGCGCAACTGCCGCGCTCGGACTCGGCGCGTCTCGCGATTCGCGTGACGCCGCGCGCGTGGGATGGGCAGCCAGATGAGCTCGTGATTCATCCGCGCAGTGTGGTGGCGGCGGTGGTGATCGATGATGCAAGCGCTCAGCCCAATGCCCATGCCGCCGACGCGATCGTCGAACGCGTGCGTGCTGCACTGAACGCGCACGGTTTGGCGGCGCGTTCGCTCGCGGGCCTGCTCGCGCCATCGGCAAGCATGGCCGACCCGGCGCTCGCACAAGCGGCAACGCTTCTCGAGGTGCCGCTACGCTTCGCCGATGCCAGCGCCGAACATGGCGGACCGCGCGCGGCGGCGCTGCTGCACGCCGCACTGCGCATCCCTCATGAGACGTTGCACGACGGCGCGCACAGCGGCATCGCGCTCGCCGTCACGCCGCTCGCCCTCGACCCCGCGACGATCGGCCGTGCTCGCGGCCGTCTGAGCGTCATCGGCCTCGGCCCCGGCCGTGCCGAGCTGATGGTCCCGGCCGCGCGCACCGCATTGAGCGAAGCGACCGACATCCTCGGCTACGACACCTACGTGAAAATGGCCGGCCCGCTGCGCGCCGATCAGCGCGTGCACGGCAGCGACAATCGCGAGGAAATGCAGCGCGCGCGGCACGCGTTCGAGCTCGCGAGCGAAGGCCGCGCGGTCGTGATGGTGTCCTCGGGCGACCCCGGCGTGTTCGCGATGGCGGCCGCGGTGCTCGAAGCGCTCGAAGCTTCTCGAAACGACGCATGGGCCGCCGTCGAACTATCGATCGTGCCGGGCGTGTCGGCCGCGCTCGCGACCGCCGCGCAGGCCGGTGCGCCGCTCGGCCACGACTTCTGCATGCTGTCGCTGTCGGACAATCTGAAGCCGTGGGCCATCATCGAAGCCCGCCTGCGCCATGCGGCGCAAGCCGACCTCGTGATGGCGCTCTACAACCCGATTTCGCGCGCGCGTCCGTGGCAACTCGACAAGGCGCTCGACATCGTGCGCGAGTATCGGGCGCCGTCGACGCTGGTGGTGCTGGGGCGCGACATCGGCCGTCCGGGCGGCACGCTGCGCACGTTGACGCTCGGCGAGCTTCGCTCGGTCGACGTGGATATGCGCACGATGGTGATCGTCGGGTCGTCGCTGACGCGAAAGTTTGCTTGCGGCAATGACGGCGCGCAGTGGGTGTACACGCCCCGGTGGTACGAGCCCGCCGCGCTCACGCAAGCTTCAGATCCTCCACCGCCCTCTGCCTGACGCCCAGGTCGTCCCACAACTCCGGGTGACACGTGAACACAAAAATCTGATGCCGCGCCGCCGCGTCGATCAATGCGCGTTTGAGCGCGTCGCGACGCGCGGCATCGCTGTGCACCGCGGCATCGTCGAGCATCAGCAAGGTCGGCCGGCCCGAGGCCTGCAGCAGGTCCGCGTACGCGAGCCGCGTCAGGATGCCGAGCTGTTCGCGCGTGCCGAAGCTCAGCGCGTCGAGCAGTTCCGCGCGGCCGTCCCGATCGAGCAGCGCCGGCATCAGATCGTCGCCGAGCGCGAGACTCGACTGCGGAAAAATCCGCTTCAGATAGTGACCCAGCCGCTCGGTCAACGGCGCACGCAGTTGCGCGAGCGCCGCGTCGCGTTCGTCGACCAGCACTTCGTCGAGCAGGCTTAGCGCACTCGCGCGCAGGCTCAGTTCGTCCTTACGACGCGTGGCCTGTTCGGCCTGCGCTTCGAGCGCGGCGAGCCGTTCGCCGAGACCCGATGCGCCCATCGTTTCGAGCTGGCTACGCAGCTCCGCGATCCGCAGCTGACGCTCGCGCTGCTCATTGCGCGCGAGTTCGGCCGATGCGCGATAGCGCTTCGCCTCCGCCACGGGATCGTCGAGGCGGGCCGCATCGAGTTCGCGCTCGCGCTCACCGCGTTGGTTCTTCAGCGCGTCGACCTTGACGCGCTGCTCGACGATGTGCGCTTGCCACTGCGCGCGGTTGCGCCGGAACGCTTCGTCGTTCAGCTGCGCTTCCTTGCGCTGCAGTTGCGCGGCGAGCGAATCGGCCTTCGCGACGCCGGTGGATTGCGCGCCCGCCGTCTGCGCGAGTACCTTGCGCGCGGCCTCCAACGTGTCGCGTGCGACGTCGGCGTTGCGGCGCGCGTCGTCGAGCGGCGGCGCCGCGCAGACGTCGGGCAGGCTCGCCAGGCGCTCGCTCGACGCCTGCAAGCGCGCGGCCGTCGAGGCCAGCGCCGCCCGCAACGCATCGATACCTTGCGGCGCGTGCACTTCGAGAATCCTGGCCTGGCTCGTCTGCTGCGCGACCAGCGTCTTCCATTGCTCATGACGCGCCTGCGCGTCGCCCACCGACGCGACGCCGAGCGCCCGCAGCAATTGCGCGTGCTTCGCTTCGAGCGACGTCAGTTCGGACAACCGCGCGGACAGATCCGAGACACCCGGAATCACGCGCAATTCGCCGAGCTCGCCGAGGCCGATGCGTTTTTCTTCGTCGACGCGCAGCACGCCGGTGCCGCTGATCGTCCGATCCCCGACGCTCAATGCCCGATGCAAGCGGTACTCGATGCGCGTCATCGCCGCTTCGGTCCGCGCGCGCAGCACGGTCAATTCGCCGTCGAGCGCGACGAGGCGCTTGAACTGCGCGTCGTCGAGTTCGAGCGCCGCGGCGTCGCGCGCAGCCTGCAGGACCGCCGTGTTCGCCTTGCCCGCCTCGACGATCGATGCTTCGAGCCGCTGGCTCTCCGTCCGGTAGAAATCGACCTGGCTGCGTAGATCGGCGGCGGTCACGGCCGCGTTCGCGAGTTCGAGCGCGCGGTTCGCCTCGGCGGATGCCTGCTCGAATTGGTCAACCCGGCGTTCTGCCTGCGCGTGCGCGCTCTGTGCGGCCGCGAGCTCCGCGCGCGCCGCGTCGAGTTGCTCGCGCTCGCGCGCGATCGCCGCTTCCAGTTCGAGCGCGCCCTGCTCCTGCTGTACCGACAAGGCAAGTTCGGCCTCACCGATCTTCAACGACTGCGCGAGCCCTTCGAGACCGCGTTCGAGTTGCTCCACCGTCGCGGCGCGTTGCTGCGCGAGTGCGGCCTTCTGTTCGTGAAGCTCCCACGGACGCCTGCGCTCGGCGTCGTCGAATGCCTGCTGTTGCGCGGCAAGCCGCGCGATGTTGTCGTCGAACTGCTGGCGTTGCTGTCGAAGCTCGTCGCGGCTCGTGCTCAGCGCGGCGAGCTTCTGCTCCGCCTCGGCGAGCGGCCCGGTCGACTTCTGCGTGCGCGCTGTCAGCAATTGCCGCAGCTCGCGCTGCACGGCCGCGATCAACGCGTCTTCGCCGCCCGCTTCGCGGCCGCCCGAGAGTTGCGTGAGCGCGTCGCGCAGATACTGCCCCGCGTGCCCGGTCGAGTCGCGCATGTCCTGCGTGCCGCCCTGCTGGACCCACAATAGACCCGGCACACCCGCGTTCTCGGCTTTCATCGGACCGCGGGCCGCGCGCGAGAAACCGAGCAGCGCGGCGAGCTTGTCTTCGGCTTCGTCCTCGCTGTAGACGGCCTGTCCGATCCTCAGCTCGCAGCGTTGTCGCGACACGAACTGCTTCGACAGACGGCACGCCACACCATCGAGCTCGAAAATGACCTCGACCGACGGCTGCCCGCTCGCGAGCCCCCACGGCAACACGTCCTTCAGATGCGAGGCCTTGTAGCGTTCGAGAAACACCGTGCGCACCGCTTCGGCGATCGTGCTCTTGCCGGCCTCGTTCGGGCCGATGAACAGGTTGAGGCCGGGCTGCAGATCGTCGATCACGAGCTGCCCGCCGAACTGCCTGAATTCCTGAATCGCGATACGTTGCAGCTTCATGCGCAGGCTCCTTCGCGCGGCAGTTCAGGTTGTTGCCGTTCGCGCGCCTGCGCGGGTGAGGCGGCATCAGCATCGCGTTGCCGCTGTTCGCGCCCAAAACGCGCCAGCAGCAGCAACGCCTCCGCCGCGCGTCGCGCCTGTTGCGGATCGGCCTGCGCGTCTTCCTGCAAGCCGCGCAGGCGCGCGACCACCTTCGCGAGATAGCCGCTTTGCGCGCCGAGTTCGGCGAGATCGTCGGCGGTGGGCAGCACGTGCAGGCCGCTCAGATCGGCACGCAACGCGCGCGTGCAGGCGCGGGCCTCTTCGAGCGCGACATGCAGCGCTTCGGCATCGGCGAGCGCCGCCGTGCCGCCAACCTCGATGCGCAGCACGTCATGCGCGCCGAGTTCGGCGAGGCGGGTTTTCAACGCGTCGACATCGGTCGGCACCGAAATCGTCTCGTCCCAGCGATGCCAACGATATTGCCCGACCCGTACCGCGTCGACCCGCGGCACCGCGCCCGGCTCGGCGATGCCGACGTCGAGCACGAAGCCGGGTTCGTTCGCGCGGAAGCGGTCCTGCTCGTGCGTGCCCGCGTACCACGTGCGTTCATCGACGCGCAGATGGCCGTGCCAGTCGCCGAGCGCGAGGTAGTCGAGTCGCGCGCTGGCGGCGCGCGTCGGTGCGATCGGGTTCGACGAATCGATGCCCTCTTGCAGCATGCCGCCGACGCTGCCGTGCGCGAGCCCGACCCGGTGATAGCCGGCGGGTGTATCGGTGGCATCGAAGAATGCGGTGGTGTCGTCGTAGGTGATGCGCTGCGTAAGCGGCGCGCACAGCAACGCGCAACGGCATGCGTCGAGCAGCACGACGCCGGACTCGAGCGCGAGGCGCACGTTCGGCGGCACGCAATTGAGCCGCTGCGCGCGGGTCCACACGCTTTCGACGAGCGCCGCGTCGTGATTGCCCGGCAGCATGATCCACGGTCCGGAAAACGCTTGCAGCGCGGAGAACAAACGCCGGATGACGGTATCCGACACCGTCTGCAGATCGAATACGTCGCCTGCGACGAGCACCGCGTCGACGTTGCGCAGGGCCGCTTCTTCGGCGATGCGGCGCACCGTGTCGAAGCGCGCCTGGGCGAGATGCGCGGCCTCGTCCGCTTCGAACTGACCGAATTGCGTGCCGATCTGCCAGTCCGCGGTGTGCAGAAACCTGATCACTGTGCCTCCATTGCGATGACGTTGCGTCGTCTTGCGTTAGGTCCGACGAGGAGCCCAATCGCGAATGTTACCTTGCCGATGCGTTCGCGCGTATCGAGGCTAGACGTGCGCGCCGGCCTTACCGCATCATTGCACCGAAGCGGCTGAACCTCGCCGCCCTTCAGCCGCCGCCCGACACGATCAACCGCGCCCGATGGACAAGACCACCGAACTCAAGAAGGCCAAGCGCACACCTTTACTGCTGCTGCTTGCCGCCGCCTGCGTTTTCGTCGTCACCGCGTTCCTGCCGCGCGGCCTGTCGGTCGACGGCATCAAGGCGGTCGCCGAAGCCGCGATGGTCGGGGCGCTCGCCGACTGGTTCGCGGTCGCGGCGCTGTTTCGACGTGTACCGATTCCGCTGGTGTCCGCGCATACCGGGATCATCCCGCGCAACAAGCACAAGATCGCCGACAACCTCGCGCACTTCGTGCAGGACAAGTTTCTCGACGTGCCGTCGCTGGTCGGTCTGATCCGCCGGCACGATCCGGCGCAGACCATCACCGCGTGGCTGAGCGAGCCGGCCAACACCACGCGCCTCGGCGACTACGTGGTCCGGCTCACCGGCGGCATCCTCGATGTGGCCGACGACGCGCGCATTCAGCGCTTCATCGGGGACGCGTTGCGCGACGTGCTCGCGAAGGTCGATCTCTCGCAATCGCTCGGCGCGATTCTCGACATGCTGACGCACGGCGGCCGTCATCAGGCACTGCTCGACACCGCGATCGACCAGCTCATCACGCTGCTGCGCGAGGCGCCGGCGCGCGAGTTCATCGCGGCGCGCATCGTCGATTGGGTAAAGAGCGAGTATCCGACGATCGAGAAGTTCCTGCCGTCGGAGTGGCTCGGCGACAAGGGCGCCGAAGCGATCGCGAGCGCCGCGAACCGTATGCTCGAACAGATCGCGCAGAACCCCACGCACGAGCTGCGCGACAAGTTCGACGAGGCGGTGCACAAGCTGATCGTGCGGCTAAAGACCGATCCCGTTTTCCTGCAACAAGGCGAAGCGCTCAAGCGCTATCTGGTCGAGGGCGATGCGTTCAGGAGCTACGTGAAGGACATGTGGGACGACCTGCGCGCGTGGCTCAAGCGCGATCTGACTAGCGCCGACTCGGCCATGCATGCGAGAGTCGCCGCGATGGGCGCGTGGGTCGGCCGCGAACTGGCGCGCGATCCGGCGTTGCGGCAATCGCTGAACGATCACCTCGAGGAAGCGGCGCGCGCGATGGCGCCGGACTTCGCGCAATTCCTCACGCGCCATATCAGCGATACCGTGAAGAACTGGGACGCGCACGAGATGTCGCACCAGGTCGAGTTGAATATCGGCAAGGATCTGCAGTACATCCGGATCAATGGGACGATCGTGGGTGGATTTATCGGCTTGCTGCTGTATGTGAGCTCGCTGTTGCTGGAGATGGTGCGGGTGCATGCGGGCTAGTGGGCGCGAGCGGCATCGATGACACGCGCTTTGTTCGCCTATTCTGCGAAGACTTCCTGCAAGGTCCGCAGACTGTCCAACAACGTATTGTCGGTCACCGAGCCCTCTTTCTTGACGAGGCGCGTCTTGTCCACTGCGCGAATCTGATCCATCAGGATCAAGCCATGTTTGCGCTTGAACGTGACCGGCACTCGAAACGGTGCCGGTCGTCCCGTCGAGGTCATTGGGGCGACGATGACTGTCCGCAAGTGGTCATGCATTTCAGGCGGCGAAATCACTACGCAAGGCCGCGTCTTTTGAATCTCACTGCCCAGCGTCGGATCGAGCGCGACCAACCAGACTTCTCCGCGCACTACCATGCCAGTTCCGCGTCGTCAGCGTTCGGAAATTCACCCATTACCAAAGCATCATCGCCGCTTTCCGCCAGCGCTTTGCTTGCCTCCGCCCAGCCTTCGCGCGCCTTGTGTTTGGGCCGTCGCAGGACGATCGCGTCGTCTTCGATTTCCATTTCCACCTCGTTCTCCAGTCCTAATTGCGCAAGTACTGGCTTGGGGATGAGTACACCCTGCGAGTTGCCCATTCTGCGAATCGTCGTTCTCATGGAATCCCCCCACGTTATGTAATAACAATATTATGCCCGGCAAAAAGCTCATGTCAACACAATGTTATTACGCATTCGCCGCTGTCTCACGACTCGGCGTAATCGGGCAGTAGCCGATAACACTCGTCTTTTCAGCGTCGAAGTGCACAAGCATTCGTCACGCTCAACGTCGCCGATACGCAGCCTGGAAATCACCGCAATCAGTCCACCTCAGATCAAACCGCCTACAATTCCGGCATCTGTCTTGCTGACGACCTGTGCTCCGCTCGGTCGTCAGCGCGTCCCAACCGGAATTCTGTTCACATGAAAATATCGCTACCGCCGCCGCATGGGCGGCCCACTCGCGTTTACCCGCCGGGCACGCCGGGCCTGCATGGGCTGGTGTCGCTGATCACCGGCGTGGTGGTCGTGTGCGGGCTGTACTTCGGGCGCGCCGTGCTGATTCCGATCACCTTGTCGGTGTTGCTGAGCTTCCTGCTCGCGCCGCTCGTGCAGACGCTGCGGCGTTTGCACATGGGCCAGTTGCCATCGATCTTCATCGCGGTGCTGTTCGCGCTGGCCTCGCTGCTCGCGATCGGCGCGCTGATCGGCGCGCAGCTCGTGCAGCTCGCGGGCGACCTGCCGCAGTATCAGGAAGCGATCGAGCAGAAGATCGAAACGGTGCAGGAAAAGACCGTGGGCCGCGCCGATGCCCTGATGAGCAGCGCTGCCACCGCACTGCAGCGCGTGGCGCCATCGCGCCCGGCCCCGCCGCGCCCGACCGGCCGCGCCGCGCGCAACGCACCGCAGGTGCCGCAACAGGTCGAGCTGCACGAGCCCGCGCCGACGCCGGTGCAACTCGCGCGGCGCGCACTGTCGCCGGCCATCGCGCCGATCGAGACGACCTTCATCGTGCTCGTCGTGACGATCTTCATTCTGTTGCAGCGCGAGGATTTGCGCGACCGTCTAATCAGCCTGTTCGGTTCGCGCGACCTGCACCGCACGACCACCGCGATCAACGACGCCGCCGGGCGCCTGTCACGCTATTTCGTCGCCCAGCTCGGCGTCAATCTGAGCGCGGGCGGCATCATCGCGATCGGGCTCGCGATCATCGGCGTGCCCGGCGCGCTACTGTTCGGCGTGATCGCCGCGCTGCTGCGCTTCGTGCCGTACATCGGCATCTGGATCGCGGCGATCCTCGCGGTGTTTCTCGCGGCCGCGATCCAGCCGCAATGGACGATGGCGGTCCTCACGCTGATCCTGTTCATCGTCGTCGACGTGGTCGCCGGGCAGATCGCCGAGCCGCTGCTGTACGGTCATCGCTCGGGACTGTCTCCGCTCGCGGTGGTGGTCGCGGCGATTTTCTGGAGCTGGCTGTGGGGGCCGATCGGCCTCGTGCTGTCGACGCCGCTCACGCTGTGCGTCGTCACGCTCGGGCGCTACGCGGACCGGCTCAACTTCCTGACCGTGCTGCTCGGCGATCAGCCCGCGCTGACGCCCGCGCAGAACTTCTATCAGCGCCTGCTCGCCGACGATCCGCATGAGGCGATCGTGCAGGCCGAGCGGCTGCTGCGCGAGATGTCGCTGATCGACTACTACGACAAGGTCGCGCTCGAAGGCTTGCGGCTCGCGCGCAACGATGCGCAGCGCGGCGTGCTGATGCCCGACCAGTTGCAGCGGATCAACGACGCGCTCATCGATATCGTCGAGAACCTCGAAATCGCCGAAGGGCTGCGCGATACGCTGTCGCCTGCCGAACCGGCCGACGCGGGTAGCGCGCTGCTTGCGGGGGCGCCGGACCGGACGACGCCGGGCGCGGGTACCGCGGAGCGCTACGGCAACGATCTGCTCGCGCGCGCGCCACAGCACGACGAAGCGGGCAAGACGGCGGTGCTGTGCGTGCCCGGCCGCGGCGCATTCGACGAAGTGACGACCGCGATCGCCGTGCAACTGTTGAGCCGCCAGGGCTTCGCTCCTCTGATGGCGACCCACTCGGGCTACCGCCGGGCGCGCCCCGACGAACCGAGCTTCAAGGACACGTCGATCATCTGCATCGTGTCGCTCGACGCGCCCGACTCGCCGCCGTATCTGCGCAACATGCTGCGGCGCACGCGCGAGTGGCGGCCGCGCGCGACGCTGGTGGTCGGCGTCGGTGGCGTCGGCGACACGCCGGAAGACAGCGTCGAGCTCGATGCGGCCGGCGCACCACACACGTCGCCGACGTTCCGCTCGATGATCGAGGCATGTCACGCGGCGACCGGCGGGCTGGCCATGCGGCAGCCGCCGCAGACGGCCAGCGCGAGCTGAAGCTAGCGAGTTGCGAAGCTGCGCCGATCCGAAACGGGCGCAGGCAGCACCGTATCTGGCGCGCCTCGCGCTGTTGTGCCTGACCGAGCTCGACGATCCGCGGCGCGCGTTGTCGTTGATCGAAGCGGCGCAGCTGCCGGCTGCCGCCACGGCCTAGCGCGGGCATCAACCGCGCGGTCGACGCCCAGCGTTTCTTCGTTCTTCGAACCGAAGGTTTTACGACAACCTCACGGCCTCGGATACAAACCCAGCGTACTCGCATGCAGCCGCGCGAGTCCGAGCAATGCATCCGTATAGGGTGTCGGCACGCGCGTCAGCTGCCCGAGTTCGCGCACCGCGCCGACCAGCGCATCGAGTTCGACCGCCTTGCCGGCCTGCACGTCCTGCAGCATCGACGTCTTCATCGCGCCGAGTTTCAGCGTGACCGCGTGACGGTCCTCGGGCGCCTGGTCGATCGGGATGCCGAAGCGCGCGCCGATTTCCTTCGCCTCCAGCATGATGTGCGTGACGAAGCCGCGCGCGAGTTCGTCGCCGAGAATCCGGTCGGTCGTCGCGCCGGTGATCGCGCTGACCGGGTTCATCGTCATGTTGCCCCACAGCTTGAACCAGACGTCGCGCTGGATCTGCGCCGAGGCCGTCGCATGAAAGCCCGCCGCTTGCAGCAGCGCGGCTAGCCGCTCGACGCGCTCGCTCGGCTGGCCCGACGCCTCACCGACGATGAGCCCGTTGCCCTGGTGATGCCGGATCACGCCGGGTGCGTCGCTCAGGCAGCTGGCGTGCACGACGCAGCCGACCGTCTGCGCGGCCGGGATCGCGGCAGCGATCGCGCCGTCGGGATCGATCGTTTTCAGGCGCTGGCCGGCCAGCTCGCCGGCGAGGCCGTCGCAAAACCACCACGGCACCCCGTTCATCGCCGTCAGTACGATCGTCTGCGGGCCGAGCAGCGGCTTGATATGCGCGGCCACCGCCGCCATCGCCGGGCCTTTCACCGCGATCACGATGAGCTCCTGCACGCCGAGATCGGCCGGCTTGTCGCTCGTCTTCACCTGTTCGGCGTAAATCACGCCGCCTTCGATCAGCCGCAGACCATGCTGGCGCACCGCGTCGAGCGTCGCGCCGCGCGCGACCACGCTGACCTGATGCCCCGCCTGCGCGAGCTTCACTCCCATCCAGCCGCCGATCGCGCCGGCGCCGTAGATCGCTACTTTCATCGCCTGAATCCTTGCCTGTCGCGGTGTTTATTGCAGCGTCGACTGCCGCGCTCTTCGACGCATGACTTCAATCATTGCCGGTAGCTCGCATCGATCCGATCGACGCGCCGCACCAGCGCCTCGAATACGTCCTGCCCAGCGCCGTAGCGCGGGTCGAACTGCAGCGCTTCGCGCGAGCAGCGGATCGCGACCTCCTCCGGCACCGGCCGCGCGCGGCCCATCGAGAACGTGGCCAGCTGGATTTCGCACGCGCGATTCAGCGTCCACAGAATCGCGAAAGCCTGCGGCAACGTACGGCCCCACGATAGCAGACCGTGGTTGCGCAGGATCACCGCCTGCCGGTCGCCGATATGCGCGAGCAGTCGCGGTCCCTCTTCTGCATGAATCGTGATGCCTTCGAAATCGTGATACGCGATCCGGTCGTGCAACTGCGCGCTATAGAAGTTGGTCTGCTGCAAGCCCTCTTCGAGGCAGGCCACCGCGACGCCCGCCGTCGTATGCGTGTGCATCACGCAGTGCGCGTCGGGCAAGCCCTCGTGAATCGCCGCATGCACCACGAAGCCGGCCGGATTCACCGGATACGGCGAGCCGTCGAGCACGCGCCCCCGCGCATCGATCTTCACCAGATTGCTCGCGGTGACTTCGCTGTAGTGCAGCCCGAACGGGTTGATCAGAAAGTGGCGCTCGGCGCCGCTTACGCTTTCGGGTACGCGCAGCGTGATGTGGTTGTAGATCATCTCGGTCCAGCCGAGCAGGTCGAAGATCCGGTAGCACGCGGCGAGCTGCACGCGAGCCTGCCATTCGTCGGCGTGCATCGCGGCGGACCCGGGTGGGCTTGCCGGTTGCGCCTCGAGGGTCGCGGCCATCGTCGATGTCTCCATGATTGTCGTTGTGACGGCGCGCCCGTGCGCGCCGCCCTTCCCTGCGCCCGACGGCTTCAGGCGCCCGACACCACCGCCGCGATCGACGACGCGACGTAGTCCGCGTTGCGCGCGTTGAGCCCGGCGACGCACATGCGACCCGAGCGCAACACATACACCGCGTATTCGTTGCGCAGACGCTCGACCTGGCTTTCGGACAGGCCCGTGTAGGTGAACATGCCGCGCTGCGCGACATAGCGCGCGCGCATCACTTCATCGACGCGTCCGTCGAGCCCCGCGTGGATCACCTTGCGCATCGCCAGAATGCGCTCGCGCATCGCGCCGAGCTCGGCTTCCCACGACGCGCGCAGCGTCGCATCGGCGAGCACGTTGGCGACGAGGCGCGCGCCGTGCGTCGGCGGATTGCTGTAGTTCGCGCGCACCGCCGACATCAGTTGGCCCGCCACGCGCGCGGCTTCGTCGGCGCTCTTGCAGACCACGCTCAACGCGCCGACGCGCTCGCCGTATAGCGAAAAATTCTTCGAGAACGAGTTCGCGACGATCAGCGGCACGTTCGCGTCGGCGAGCAGGCGCACCGGCGCGGCGTCCGCTTCGAGGCCCGCGCCGAAACCCTGATAGGCCATGTCGACGAATGCGATCAGCTCGCGGCGCTGTAAAACCGGCACCAGTTCCGCCCATTGCGCCGGGCTCAGATCGACGCCGGTCGGGTTATGGCAGCACGCGTGCAGCAGCACGATGCTCTTGGCCGGCAACGCGTCGATCGCGGCGAGCATGTCGGCAAAGCGTAGGCCGCCCGTTTGCGGGTCGTAGTACGGATACGTGTTCACCTTGAGCCCGGCGCCTTCGAACACGACGCGATGGTTTTCCCAGCTCGGATCGCTGATCCACATTTGCGAGGCGGGGAAGTAGCGCTTCAGGAAATCGGCGCCGACCTTCAGCGCACCCGAGCCGCCGAGCGTTTGCAGCGTCGCTATCCGGCCTTCGGCGCGCGCCGCGCTGTCGGTGCCGAACACGAGCGCCTGCGCGGTGTCGCGATAGAGCGGCAGACCCGCCATCGGCAAATACGAGCGCGGGCCGATCGCATCGAGCAGCGCGGTTTCGGCGCGGCGCACCGCGTCGATCACCGGCAGCTTGCCGGCGTCGTCGAAATAGATGCCGATGCTCAGGTTGACCTTGTTCGGCCGGGGGTCCAGCTGGAAGTCTTCGTTCAGGCTCAGAATCGGGTCGCCCGGATAGGCGGGAATATGGTCGAACATGACGGATCCTTGAAGACGGCCTGTAAAGGCCTGTTGTAGCGGTCGTCTGCGCGGCGCGGGACGACGGGGCAAACCTCAAGTCTAAGCGGGTTTGCCGGGCGAAGTCGACCGGCAAGCGTGTCGGTCGTCGGCGCACCCTCGATCCCGAAACGATTCGCGAAGTGTGCGCGTATCGGTCGACTGAGCGCGCGCTGTCGCCACCGGCCGATGGCTTCACGGTTAACGGGCACGCGCGCGTCACGCGGCGCGACGCCTTCAGACGCCGCTAAAAGCTGACTTGTGGATGATGCTGCGCTGGCGTAACGTCGTCTACGTGAAAACAATTTCAACATGGTCGCTGCTGGTGCTGACCTTGCCCACGGAAATTTCACGGCCCGCATGCGGTTCTGGCGCGCGCGTCAAGGCGGCCGTGGACGCGCAGAGCGCAAGCGCGCTAACGCTGCACGGCACTTTGGCTGCGTGATGCCACCGCGGCCACTTGCGCGCAGCGGTGGTAACCCGCGCCGTGGGAGGGTCTCATGAGAACCTTGCAACACTGGGGCTTGCGTTCAGCGGTCCTGTCGTACCTCGTCCTTCTCGTTTTATCCGCAGTTGCAGGCGTTGTGCTGTACAGGATTCCACCCGCCGCCGCGCAAGAAGGAGCCCATGGCCTGCCGCTGACGCATGTCGCCGACATCCCGCTGCCGGGTCGCGCCACGCGGCTCGATTACGAAAGCTACGATCCCGTTCGCCATCTGCTGTTCATCGCCCACCTCGGCGACGGGGAAGTGATCGTCTTCGATGTGGGTGACTCGCGCGTGATCGCACGCATTGCTGGCGTCTCATCCGTTCACGGCGTGCTCGCCATTCCCGACCTGGCACGCGTGTTTGCTTCGGCAACAGGAACGGACCAAATCGTCGCCATCGACGAAGCGACGCTCAAAATAGTCGCGCGCATGCCGGGGGGGCATTATCCGGACGGCATGGCTTACGCGCCGGAGGTGCACAAGCTCTACGTGTCAAACGAGACCGGCAATACCGAGACCGTCATTGACGTTCGCAGCAACCAGCGCGTCGCGACGATTCCGCTTGGCGGCGAGGTCGGCAATACCCAATACGATCCGCGATCCCATCACATCTTCGTCAACGTTCAGAGCCGCGACGAACTCATTGAAATCGACCCTGCCGTCGACCGGATCGTTGCCCGTTTCAGGCTTCCGGGATCCGAACACAATCACGGACTGCTGATTGATGCTCAGGATCGGCTCGCCTTTATCGCCTGCCAGGGAAACGACAAACTGCTCGTTTTCGATTTGGGAGCGCGGCGCATTATCCAGTCGTTCGGCATCGGCAGCGACCCGGACGTGCTCGCGTTCGATCCGGCACCGGGCACGCTTTATGTGGCGGGCGAAGCTGGCATCGTTTCGATGTTCAGCCTCAGAGGCGCGAATATCGAAAAGATCGGTGAAGGCCGTCTCGGACCTAATGCGCATGTCGTCGCCATCGACCCGACTACACATCATTCGTTTTTCGCGCTGAAAGACGTCGGCGGACGTCCAGTGCTTCGTATCATGTCATCGCCATGACGCGACGGCTCGCGGAACTGAAAGCACGCAGCTCGCGGGGAATTCGACGATCGACATCGCCTTCCTGCGTGGAACTTCACCGCGAAGCCGCGCGTCTCGCGTAGGGTGCCGGCCGAGCCGCGCGGATCTGGCACGGTCGGCGTCAGAACCGGTAGTTGATCGATACGTCGGCGACGCCGGTCGAGCGGCTGCGCGCGATCGGACTGTTGCCCGCGCTACCGACCAGCTGCTCGAACGCGCCGTCGGCGGTCGCGAACCAGTGCTTGTTGAACAGCCAGATCATACTGACGCCGAAACCCACCGACCTGAAGCCCGCGCTCGCGTGGTACTGCGGATACTGCGAATGCGCGGCCTGCTCCTGATTGACGCCGAACCAGCTGTTCATGTAATTGGAGTCCGCAAGCGTCACGTTCGGGCCGGCGAACCAGAAAAACTGCTTCGTGCTGCCCGGCATCGGCAGGTAGGCGCCGAGATCGCCGATCCAGCCGTTCGAACCGCCGAAATAGCGGCGGATATCGGCGCGCAGTACGAGCGGAAAATTCTTCGACACGACGTACTCGCCCGACAGCTTCAGACCCGGCGCCGGGTTGATGTTGCCGAGCCCGTTGAGTTCCTGGGGATCGTTTTGCCCGCGCCGCCCAAGGTCGTAGACCGCGGCGAGACTCATGCGCCAGTTCTCGCCCTGCACGAAATTGACGCCGAAGCCTTCGCCGCTCGACAGGAAGAATAGATCCTTATAGCGCACGTCGACGCTCGGGCCGGCCACGAGGTGATAGCGGTCCGATCCCGTGAAGCGCGGCTGGAACGACGTGGCCACGCCGACGCGCAGTTGCCAGTCCGGAATGTTCGGCTGCCAGATTTTCTGTAGCGGAATACCCGCCGAGTATTGCCATTCGGCGAGCGGCGACGGCGTCTGCGCGAAGACCACGCGAGGCAGGCAGGCCATCGCACCCAAGGTCGCGGCGACGAGCGCGCGCGCCGCGATGCCGGTTTGTTTATGGCGGGGCATGGCGCCCCGCTTCTTTCTACGGCTGTTCAACACCGGAAGCCTCCAATCTCACGCGTCGCGAAGAGGTTAGGTTCTCGCCCGGAGTCCAGTGCGGACCCAAAAAGCACGGACGACCGCCGCACTGCTACTTACGGCGTGTAATTTTTGCAGCCAATGCCGCGGGCCGCGATGCGCACGAAGCGCGCTGAGCCCGCTCGACCCACGCGGTCGTGCGGTCATTGCGCGCCATCCTGGCGCGCCACGGTGACGCGGACAGTGGCGAACGGCACAATCGTTCGCAAGATATGCGCCAAGTCTGTGGAAGATTGATGACGACCGCGATGCAACGAGCAACGCGAAGGCAGTTCAGCGATGCAGCCGCACCGCTGGCGCCCCCGTTCAAAAAGGTGCTATTGCCCGGCGTCGACGAGCACCGGCTTGTCGCGATACAGCTCGGGAAACAGGCGCTTAAGGTTGGCGATTTTCGGCATGTCATTGAACGCGATATAGGCCGAATCGGGATGCAACGTCAGATAGTTCTGGTGATACGACTCGGCCGGATAGAAGCCCTTGTACGGCTCCGTCTTCGTGACGATCGGCGCGGGGAACACGTGCGACTTGTCGAGCTGCGCGATATAGCTTTGCGCGACACGCCGCTGCGCGTCGTTCAGCGGAAAGATCGCGGAGCGGTATTGCGTACCGCTGTCGGGCCCCTGACGATTGAGCTCGGTCGGGTCCTGAACCACCGAGAAATAAACCTGCAGCAACTTGCCGTAGCTGACCTTGCCAGGATCGAACGTGACTTGCACCGATTCGGCGTGCCCCGTCTCGCCGCCGCTGACGGTCTCGTACTGCGCGGTGTCGCGGGCGCCGCCCGAGTAGCCCGACACCGCCCGCGTGACGCCCCGCACGTGCTGGAACACGCCCTGAACACCCCAGAAGCAGCCGCCCGCGAACACCGCGGTTTCCTCGTGCGCGGTGCTGGCCGGGATCGGCTCGTCGAGCGCGGGCGGCGCGATCACGACGGCTTTCTCCGCCGAGAACGCGACGCGCTGCGCGAGCGGCAACGCGAGCGCGGCCGTGCCTAGCAGCAACGCCATCGTGGCCGTGCGTGAGCGTTTCGACGTATTGTGGAACGAGGTAAAGAATTGCCGTCTGTTGCCAGTCATGATGGTCGCTCCGGAAAAGTGCCGACGCTAACCCGCCGTCGCACGATGCTGCCGGGGCCGCGCGCGGGTGCGTCGAAGCTTGGTCGCGCGGGCGCTGCGCTTATGACAGCATTTATGACAGCATGCGCGTTTTCGCCGCCGGTTGCGCGGTTGCCCGGCGGCGCGGCTCAGAGCGGAAATGTCGTGGTCGACAGGATTTCCTTCAGCACCATGAACGAGCGGATCTGCCGCACGCCCGGTAGATAAAGTAATTGCTCGGCGTGCAGGCGATTGAAGCTGTCGCTGTCGCGCGTGCGGATCACCATGAAATAGTCGAACTCGCCCGTCACCACGTGACACTCCATGCAGCCGGCCACTTTCTGCGCGGCCTTTTCGAACTCGGCGAACGACTCGGGCGTCGAGCGATCGAGCACCACGCCGATGATCACGAGCATGCCCGCGCCGGCCGCCTTCGGATCGAGCAATGCGACCACGCTGCGAATCAGCCCCGATTCCTTCAACCGTTCGACACGCCGCAAACACGCGGGTGGGCTCAGCTTCACTTTCGCGGCGAGCGCCACGTTCGAAATCGACGCGTCGGTCTGCAACTGCCGCAGGATCGCGCGATCGATGCGGTCTAGCCCGTGGTGCGGATCGGCCTGCGCCTTGGGCGGAGTCGGGGTTGCGCCGGAAGGTTTCGATCCAGCACGAACTTTCGTTGCGTTCATCGAGGCACGTACAAAATTTTGTTATCGATCGAGCTTCCGTTGATTTCTAAAAATACGTCCGCGCCATTTTTTTCGCAAGCTCATTTCTAGCGGTTTTTCTTACCATGAAGGCACGGAAGTCAACTCACCACGGAGCCGCGATGAACCTGCAACGATTCCCCCGCTACCCGCTCACCTTCGGACCGACGCCGATCCAGCCGCTCAAGCGGCTGAGCGAACATCTCGGCGGCAAGGTCGAGCTTTATGCCAAGCGCGAGGACTGCAATAGCGGCCTCGCGTTCGGCGGCAACAAGACCCGCAAGCTCGAATATCTGATCCCCGACGCGCTCGCGCAGGGCTGCGACACGCTGGTGTCGATCGGCGGCATCCAGTCGAATCAGACGCGCCAGGTCGCGGCGGTTGCCGCGCATCTCGGTCTGAAATGCGTACTCGTGCAGGAAAACTGGGTCAACTACTCGGATGCGGTGTACGACCGTGTCGGCAACATCCAGATGTCGCGCATCATGGGCGCCGACGTGCGGCTCGTGCCGGACGGCTTCGACATCGGCTTTCGCAAGAGTTGGGAAGACGCGCTCGACAGCGTGCGCGCGGCCGGCGGCAAGCCGTACGCGATTCCGGCCGGCTGCTCGGATCATCCGCTGGGTGGGCTCGGCTTCGTGGGCTTTGCCGAAGAGGTGCGTCAGCAGGAAGCCGAACTGGGCTTCAGGTTCGATTACATCGTCGTGTGTTCGGTGACGGGTAGCACCCAGGCGGGCATGGTCGTCGGTTTTGCCGCCGACGGCCGCGCCGATCGCGTGATCGGCATCGACGCATCGGCGAAACCGGCGCAGACGCGCGAGCAGATCATGCGCATCGCGAAGCGAACCGCCGAGCGCGTCGAGTTGGGCCGCGACATCACCGCGAAGGACATCGTGCTCGACGAGCGCTACGGCGGGCCGGAATACGGTCTGCCGAACGACGGCACACTCGAGGCGATCCGTCTGTGCGCGCGACTCGAAGGCATGCTGACCGATCCGGTCTACGAAGGCAAGTCGATGCACGGCATGATCGACAAGGTGCGCAACGGCGAATTTCCGGCCGGCTCGCGCGTGCTGTATGCGCATCTGGGCGGCGTGCCGGCGTTGAGCGCGTATAGCTTTATTTTCCGCGACGGCTGACGGTTTAGACGACGGGCGTGCGCGCTTCGGCTTCAGGTTCGGAGTCAAGCTCGAGTTCAACCCGCGAGCTTCTTCCTGAGATGCTTGCGCAGAAACTCGACGAATGCGCGGATCGTGACCGAGCTTTGCCGATGCTGCGGATACACGGCATAGACGCCCGTCGCCGTCGGCAGGAAGGCTTCGAGCACCGGTACGAGCTGGCCATTCGCCAGCGCATCGGCGACGATGAAGTCGGGAAGCCGAACGATGCCAAGTCCCGCCACCGCGGCATCGCGAATCAGATCGCCGTTATTGGCCCGCAACGGCCCTCGCACCTCGATGCTCGTCATTGCGCCGTCGACGCTGAACTCCCAGCTGACCGCGCCGCCGTGACCGTACAGCAGACACTGGTGCTTCGCGAGATCGGCCGGCACGGCCGGGTTGCCGCGTCGACGTAGATAGCCGGGGCTGCAACACGCGACCATCTTCACATCGATCAGCTTCTGCGCGATCAGCGACGAATCCGCCAGCGTGCCGATGCGGATCGCCATGTCGAAGCCTTCGCCGACCACATCGACGGCGCGGTCGCTCAGTTCCATGTCGAAGCGCACGTCGCGATGCTCGCGCAGAAACGCCGCGACGAGCGGCGACAGATGCATCATTCCAAACGACATCGGCGCGCTCACGCGCAGCAGCCCGCGCGGCGCGGCGCGGCGCAGCGACATGGCCTGCTCGGCGTCCTCGACCTCGCCGAGGATGCGCTTTGCGCGCTCGTAAAACTCTTGGCCCAGATCGGTCACCGCCAGCTTGCGCGTGTTGCGAATCAACAGTTGCACGCCGAGCGCTTCTTCCAGCCCCATCACACGGCGGCTCACGAACTGTTTCGACAGCGACAGCCGGTTCGCCGCCGCGGTGAAATTATGGGCGTCGACAGTGGCCACGTAGATCCGCATGTCATCGAGCTGCATCGTATTGTCCACTCCACGGCGACAGTGTTTCCGGTTTTCACCATGATTATAGCCATCGGGATTGACCTACACTGTCGTTCATGGATCGCAGCCAAACATCTGGCCCGGATCACACGAAAAACCCAAGGAGAAACAGCATGCTCGACATCAGACACGCCAACCAACGTGGCCGCGCGGAACACGGCTGGCTCAGCTCGCGTCATACGTTTTCGTTCGCGAACTATCACGATCCGAAGCAGAACGGCTTCTCCGACCTGCTCGTGATCAACGATGACCGTGTGGCGCCGGCGCAGGGCTTCGGCAAGCATCCGCATCGCGACATGGAGGTCTTTTCGTACGTGCTGGAAGGCGCGCTCGAACATAAGGACACGATGGGTACAGGCTCGGTGATCGTGCCGGGCGACATCCAGTTGATGAGCGCGGGCACCGGTGTGGCGCACAGCGAATACAACCATTCGAAGAGCGAACCGGTGCACTTCCTGCAGATCTGGATCGCGCCGGCTGAGCAAGGCACCAAGCCGCGCTATCAGCAACAGCACTTCGACGCGGCCGACAAGCGTGGGGTGCTGCGGCTCGTGCTGTCGCCGGACGGTGCGAACGGTTCGCTGCAGTTGCAACAGGACGCGCGCGTGTACGCCGGTCTTTTCAACGGCGACGAAACCGCACGGCTCGAACTCGCGAACGACCGCTATGCGTATGTTCACGTGGCGCGCGGCAGCGTCGCGGTGAATGGCGTCGAGCTTGGCGAGGGTGACGGCGCGCGAGTGCGTGGCGAACAAGCGCTGACCTTCACGCAAGGCCGCGACGCGGAAGTGCTCGTGTTCGATCTGCGGAACATCGAAACCTCGGCGTTGTGGGCATAAACGCTCTGCTTGCGCCGCTATTGATCCAATCTGAGCGCGGCTCGCCGGACGACGATTTGCAGCGAGCTTCGCTCCTCTGCGCTAGCAGTAGAAATCACGTTTGACGAAACAAGGCCCGCGTCCATGCGGGCCTTGTTTCGTGCACAAACTAAAACGGCGACCCGCAGGCCGCCGCTTGTCTCTGTCATCAACCCGATCAAACCGCTGCTTCGGCTTCCGCTTCGACGGCCACCGCGACTTCTTCGCTGTTGCGGATCAAGTGATCGAATGCGGAGAGCGATGCTTTTGCGCCTTCGCCCACGGCAATGACGATCTGCTTGAACGGCACCGTGGTGACGTCGCCGGCGGCGAACACGCCCGGCACCGACGTCGCGCCACGTGCATCGACGACGATCTCGCCGTGCTTCGACAGCTCGAGCGTGCCCTTCAGCCATTCGGTGTTCGGCACCAGACCGATCTGCACGAACACGCCTTCGAGCTCGACGTTCTTCACTTCGCCCGACGCGAGGTCCTTATAGATCAGACCGTTGACCTTCTTGCCATCGCCGGTGATTTCCGTGGTCTGCGCCTGCGTGACGACCGTCACGTTCGGCAGACTGCGCAGTTTGCGTTGCAGCACCTCGTCTGCACGCAGCGTCGCACCGAATTCGAGCAACGTCACTTCGCGCACGAGACCCGCGAGGTCGATCGCGGCCTCGACGCCCGAGTTGCCGCCGCCGATCACCGCGACGCGCTTGCCCTTGAACAGCGGGCCATCGCAGTGCGGGCAGTACGCGACACCGTGGTTGCGATACTCGCGCTCGCCCGGCACGTTGATTTCGCGCCAGCGCGCACCGGTCGCGAGGATGATCGTCTTCGCCTTGAGCACCGCGCCGTTGGCCAGACGCACTTCGTGGATGCGCCCCGGAATCAGCGCTTCGGCGCGCTGCACGTCCATGATGTCGACGTCATAGGCTTTCACGTGCTGTTCGAGCGCCGTCGCGAACGTCGGTCCTTCGGTTTCGGTCACGGAGACGAAGTTTTCGATCGCGAGCGTGTCGAGCACCTGACCGCCGAAACGCTCAGCCACGACACCGGTCGCAATGCCCTTGCGCGCCGAGTAAATGGCCGCTGCTGCGCCCGCCGGGCCGCCGCCGACGATCAGCGTGTCGAACACCGGCTTGTTCTCCAGTTCCTTCGCGGCGCGCGCACCGGCGTTGGTGTCGAGCTTCGCGAGGATTTCCTTCACGCCGCTGCGGCCCTGACCGAAGGTCTCGCCGTTCAGGAACATCGTCGGTACCGCCATGATCTGGCGCGCGTCGACTTCGTTCTGGAACAGCGCGCCGTCGATCGCGACGTGACGGATGCGCGGATTGATCAACGCCATCACGTTCAGCGCCTGCACGACTTCCGGGCAGTTCTGGCACGACAGCGAAAAATACGTTTCGAATTGATAGTCGCCGTCGAGGCTGCGGATCTGTTCGATCACCGCATCGTCGAGTTTGACCGGGTGGCCGCCGACCTGCAGCAGTGCCAGGACGAGCGACGTGAATTCATGCCCCAGCGGAATGCCGGCGAAACGGATGCCGGATCCCTTGCCCGCTTCGCCAATCGAAAACGACGGCTTGCGCTCGCTGTCGCCGCGACGCTCGACCACCGTGACACGCTCCGACAGCGTCGCGATGTCGTTCAGCAGCGCCAGCAGTTCCTGCGACTTCGCGCTGTCGTCGACCGAGGCGACGAGCTCGATAGGCTTGCTAACTTTTTCGAGGTACGACTTCAGTTGAGTCTTGAGATTGGCGTCAAGCATGGCGTGGCGATTCCGTGACGAAGGGTATGGGTATCCCGGCGCCGCACGCATCCGGATAGGACAGGTACGGCCCGGGGACGCGCGAAGCGCCGTATGGGCGACTCGCGCGGTAAGGCGCCGGGAAGCTCCCGGAAGATGCAGACTGCGGGGTGCAGCGTGAGCTGCGCAGACCTTAGATCTTGCCGATCAGGTCGAGAGACGGGGTCAGCGTTTCAGCGCCCGGCGCCCACTTGGCGGGGCACACTTCGCCCGGGTGCTTCGCGATGTACTGAGCCGCCTGGACCTTGCGCAGCAGCTCGCCAGCGTCACGGCCGATGCCGTTGTCGTGGATTTCGCACAGCTTGATCTCGCCTTCCGGGTTGATCACGAACGTGCCGCGCAGCGCGAGGCCTTCTTCTTCGATCAGCACGTCGAAGTTGCGCGAGATAGCGAGCGTCGGGTCGGCCAGCATCGGGTACTTGATCTTGCGGATCGTGTCCGACGTGTCGTGCCAGGCCTTGTGCGTGAAGTGCGTATCGGTCGACACGCTGTAGATTTCCACGCCCAGCTTCTTGAAGTCGTCATAACGATCGGCCAGGTCACCGAGTTCGGTCGGGCATACGAACGTGAAGTCGGCCGGGTAGAACACGAAAACCGACCACTTGCCCTTCAGGCTTTCTTCAGTGACGGTCTGGAAATCGCCGTTGTGAAAAGCCTGTGCTTTGAACGGTTTGACTTGACTGTTGATGATCGGCATTTGCTGAGTCCTCTCTGAGGGGGTTGGAAAAGTAGAGCCAGTATGTCAGACGGCGCTTAATAGGTAAAGTGGATTGTGTTAATCAGTTCGATAGTCTGACCCTATTCACTTTAGCGGCGCAAGCTATCGGCTTGGATGTGCGGCGTTTCAGCTCTTCAAAAGCCGCCACAGCGTGGTTCGCCCGATGCCGAGCGCGCGACTCGCGGCGGCGCGGTTGCCGTCGGATTGGTCGAGAGCGCGCAGCGCGTCCTGGCGGGTGACGGCGGCGCGCGGCGCCGTACCGGCGGCGACTGGGCCCTGAGACGCCGGCGCGATCCGCTCGACCTGAGCCGAACCGATCCGCGCGAATTCGGGAAACACTACCTGCCACTCCGGCAATGCGTCGGCCGCCAAGTTCCCGGATATCTGGCGCGTCGCGTCGCCGATATAAATCGCCGCGCGCGCCAGCAGATTTTCCAGCTCGCGGACATTGCCGGGCCAGGCATAGTTCGCAAAAAGCGGGTCGAGAAACGCGAGCACCTGTTCGAGCCCCGCGGCCGACAAGCCGTACTGCCGCGCGCTGCGGTCAAGCAGATAGCGCGCCAGCGGCGCAATGTCGGCGCGGCGTTCGCGCAGCGGCGGCAATTTTATCTGAAGCAGATTTAATCGAAAATACAGATCCGCGCGAAACGCGCCCTGCTCGACGCGCGCATGCAGGTCGCGGTGCGTCGCGGCGACCACGCGCACATCGACAGGCGTCGCGCGGACCGCGCCGAGCTTCATCACCTCGCGCTCCTGCAGCACGCGCAACAGCCGGCTTTGCAGCGCCGCCGGCATTTCGCCGATTTCATCGAGAAAGATCGTGCCGGTGTGCGCGATTTCAAATAGCCCCGGCTTGCCACCGCGCCGCGCGCCCGTGAAGGCCCCTTCCTCGTGCCCGAACAGCTCGCTTTCGATCAACCCCTCGGGCAGCGCCGAGCAGTTGAACGCGACGAACGGATTGCCGCGTCGCGGGCTCGCGTTGTGGATGCCCTGCGCGACGAGTTCCTTACCGGTGCCGCTTTCGCCGGTCAGAAGCACGGTCGCGTCGTGTGCGGCGCCGGCACGCGCGAGCCGGCGCACGCGCTCCAGCGCCGACGAAGCGCCGATCAGATCGTCGAGCCGATGCCGCGCGACCAGATGCCTCGGCCGCTGGCTGGTGCGCAGCGACCGGTCGATCCGCTGCGCGACCACCGCATCCTGCGCGGTCACGACGAAACCGGCGCGCGCGCCCTGCTCGACGATCGGCACGCAACTGACGATCAACGCTCGGCCGCCGATCTGCTCGATACGTTCGTCGACCGGCTGGTCGGCGGCGCGCGTTTCGCGCAACAGCGGCGCGAGCGACCGCGCGACCCGCGCGGAGGTGTCCTCGTCGTCCTTCGGGATCTGGTGGGTGGCGCCTGAACCGAGCAGTTCGAGCATCGCCGGGTTGACGGCTTCGAGCTGGCCGGCTTCGTCGAACGCGGCGACGCCGTCGCGCAGGTGCGCGACGATCGTGTTCAGGCGGCCGCGCTTCGCTTCCTTCTGGCGGCTCACGCGCGCCAGTTCGACCGAGCGCTCGAACGCTTCCTCGACCGCGGCCAGCGAATACAGGAACACGCTGTCGATACCGGCCTGCTGCGCCAGATCGCAAGCCATGCCAGCGCCGACGACCACGCGGCAGCCCTGCGCAACGAGTTCATCGACCGCGAGCCGCACTTCGTCGATGGACCGGTACGCGCGCTGCCGCAGATCGACGTTCAGCAGCGGGCCGAGGTCGGCCAGCTCCTGCGCCACCGCTTCATGCAGCACGAGCCCAATGCGCGCCTGCGGCCACGTGGCGGTGGCGCGCGTGATCGCGCTCAACACGTCGAAGCCGTTCACCTTGACCATCACAACCGGCACGCTGAGGTTCTCGCGCAAGTACGCGCCGTTCGAGCCTGCGGACAGTACGACGTCGACGGAACCCGCGTCCACGTAGGCCTGCAACGCGGCGACGGCGGCGCCGTATCCTTCCCGAACCGGGAAGAATTTCGCGCGCTCGGCATAGCGCGGCGCGACGGCCTCGCAAAGCGATTGCAGCCGGCTGATACTGACGAGTGCGATCCCGGGGCGGCCGGCATCAATGGCGGCACTGCGGTTCGCGCTGAACGGGGCGAAGGGGGACACGCGGCTCTCCTGAACGAAACGTTCCGCGAAACGTTTCATGAAACGTTCCGCCGATTATGCCACGAACCTCGCGGCCGAGCGTGTATCGCGCAGACCTATGTTCCAGCGCGACAACCCGCGAACGCGCAGCGGGCTGGCACGCTTCCTGCAGAATAGTCGCCCATATTGCGCTACCGATTTCACTTCTGGAGACCTGCATCATGACTACCACTTCCGCCACCCGCCGCGCCGCGTTCCGCGCCAAGGTCAATCAGCGTCAGGGGCTGCTGGTGCCCGGCGCGTTCAACGCGATGAGCGCACGCGTGATCGAGGACGCCGGCTTCGAGGCGGTCTACATCACCGGCGCGGGCGTCACCAACATGTCGCTCGGCTTGCCCGACCTCGGCTTCATCGGCCTCGCCGAAGTCGCCGAGCACACCGCGCGCATCCGCGACGCGGTCGCGCTGCCGCTGATCGTCGATGCTGACACCGGCTTCGGCAATGCACTGAACGTGCGCCAGACCGTGCGCGTGCTCGAGCGCAGCGGTGCCGACGTGATCCAGTTCGAAGACCAGGTGATGCCGAAAAAATGCGGCCACTTCGCGGGCAAGGAAGTCGTCACGACGAGCGAGATGGTCGGCAAAATCCGCGCGGCCGTCGACGCGCGCGAAGACGCGAATCTGCAGATCATGGCGCGTACCGACGCAGCCGCGGTCCACGGCATCGAGGACGCGATCGAGCGCGGTCATCGCTTCATCGAGGCGGGCGCCGACATCCTGTTTATCGAGGCGACCGAATCGCTCGCCGACATCGAGCGGCTGCCGGGGCTATTCGCCGTGCCGCAGCTGATCAACATCGTTATCGGCGGCAAGACGCCAGTGCAGTCGCGCGACGCGCTCGCCAAGCTCGGCTACGGCATCGTGCTGTACGCGAACGCTGCGCTGCAAGGCGCGGTGCTCGGCATGCAGCGCGCGCTCGGCACGCTGCGAAGCAACGGCCGCCTCGACGAGGACGCGACGATCGTCGCGCCGTTCAGCGAGCGCCAGCGGCTCGTCGACAAGCCGCTGTATGACCGGCTGGACAAGCAGTACGCGGCGAAGGATTGACGCACGGCTGGCGGCGCGGCGCGGTTGTACGGCGCGCTGCCCGCCTGCGCGATAGGGGACCCTTTGTTGCGTTAGGATTCAGGGCTGGCAATCAGGCAAGCTAATGTGCGCGCCAGCCCGCCGCGCCCGTTCGCGGCGTCGGCCTCCGCCGCCGGCCCGCTGTCCCGGATACCGGCAGAAAACAAAAACGCAATCGGAAGGTAGTCGCAAGCACCATGAAGTCATACTTTTCACGCGCCCCGCGCCGGCCCGTCAATGGTCTTTCCGCGCGCCTGCGCTTAGCCCGGGAGTTCGCGCGATGAGCAGCGACGGCACCCGCAACGCGCACGTCGGCTGGCTGCCGTACATCGTCGCGGCCACGTTCTTCATGGAGTACCTCGACACCACGGTGATCGCCACCGCGCTGCCGCAGATGGCGCGTTCGTTCGGCGTCGGCCCGAACAGCCTGAGCCTCGGCATGACCGCCTACATGCTCGCGCTCGCGATCTTCATTCCGGCGAGCGGCTGGGTCGCCGACCGCTGCGGCGCGCGCACCGTGTTCGTCAGCGCAATCGGCGTATTCACGATCGCGTCGGTGCTGTGCGGGTTGTCGCAGAACGTGCCCGAGTTCACGGCCGCGCGGCTGCTGCAAGGCATCGGCGGCGCGATGATGGTGCCGGTGGGCCGCCTGATCGTGGTCCGCAGCACCGACAAAGCCCGCATGATGCAGGCGATCTCGACGATCACATGGCCGGCCATCGCGGCGCCGGTGGTCGGCCCGCCGATCGGCGGCTTCATCACGACCTACGCGTCGTGGCGCTGGATCTTTTTGCTGAACGTCCCGTTCGGCCTCGCGGCGATCGCCGTCGCCCTCGCCATGGTGCCGAACCTGCGCGGCACCGAACGCAAGCCGCTCGACGTCGTCGGCTTGCTGCTGAGCGGCGTCGCGCTGACCGCCATCCTGTACGGCGCGGAGCTCGCGAGCCAGCCGGCCGCCAATCCGTGGCTCGCGCTCGCGGTCGTGGCGGGCGGATTGCTGGTCGGCACGCTCGCGTTCCAGCATGCGAAGCGTCATCCGTATCCGCTCGTCGACGTGTCGACGCTGAAGGTGCCGACGTTTTCGGTGACGGTCATCACCGGCTCGTTCACGCGCATCGGCATCGGCGCGGTGCCTTATCTGATGCCGCTGCTGTTCCAGGTCGGCTTCGGTCTGTCGGCGTTCCGCTCGGGTCTGCTGCTGCTCGCGAGCGCGCTCGGTAACCTCGGCATGAAGGCGCTGACCACGCGGATCCTGCAGCGCTACGGCTTCCGGATGGTATCGATCGTCGACGTGGCGGTGGCCGGCGTTTTCATCATCGCGTGCGGATTGCTGACGCCGCACGTGCCGCTCATGTTCGTACTGATCGTCGTGTTCGTGTACGGCGTCGCGCGCTCGATGCAGTTCTCCACACTCGCGACGCTCGCCTACGCCGACATCCCGCAGCCGCAGATGAGCGCGGCGAGCACACTGTGGAGCGCGGCCGCGCAGATGACGATCGGTCTCGGCATCGCGTTCGGCGCGGTGTCGCTGCGGGTCGCGGCGCTCTTCAACGGCGAGACGACCGGCCACGTGTTCACGCTCGACGATTTCCGCCTCGCGTTCCTGTTCGCCGGCGTGCTGACGCTGCTGTCCGTGCCCGGCTATATGGGGCTCGCGCGCAATGCTGGACAGAGCATCGGTGGGGGTTCGGCCGGCGGAGAGACCACGGCGAGGGGATAAGCGGTACGTCATACGCGACCAAAGGGAGACGCGCGATGCAAGCAGGTGAACTGACGATTTCGAACCGCAACGACGATCTCGACCTCGACATGGTCTACGCGTTTCTGTCGCAGGAAACGCCGTGGGCCAAAGGCATGCCGCGCGCAATTTTCGAGCGGGCGGTCGCCGGTTCGCTGTGCTTCGGCGGCTTTGTCGACGGCAAGCAGATCGCGTTCGCGCGCCTCATCACCGACGAGGCGACCTTCGCCTACCTGTGCGACGTGTTCGTGCTACCCGCGTATCGCGGGCGGGGCTATGCGTCAGCGTTGATGAAACATATCCTGGCGAGCCCGTCGCTCGCCGCTCTGCGCAGGATCGTGCTGGTCACGACCGACGCGCATCACCTGTATGCGCCGCATGGCTTCACCTCGCTCGGGAATCCTGAGCGGTATATGGAGTTGCATCGGTCGGATGTTTACGGGACGGACGCGTGAGCGGGTATCGAAAACCGGCTGTCACGGGTGCGCCGCGATTGGTTCGTGCAGCCGCTGGCTAGGCTCTTTGCTGACGCTCTCTCAAAGCAAGCTTAATCGGCCGTTTTCGGCGCGAAGTATCGGCACGCTATGCGCGGCCAGCAGTCGTGCGGCCCCATAGCTCTGGATTAAAAATCATGTCCGTATCTTTCATAAAAGGCACGATCGAGATTTTCGCCAGCACCTGCTGCCAGCTTATTAATTCGATCAATAGCAGATTGACGCATTTCAGGCGTAATCCCGTTTTTTTATACACGTGAAAAGACACGCGACAATCTCAGCGGCCTTCTGATCTTTAAATGACGTCGCGGCCTTTTATCCGCGGCTCATCTTTCGGTCTTTGTCGCAACCAGGCCTCATCCTTTCCCACATGCTTCAAAGGTGTATGTCCGCCCCCCCTCGAGGCGTCTTCGCTTCATGCATGTTCAGGTTGATCTCGCTCATCGCGATGCACGCAGCCCGCGCCGCCTCGAGTGACCCGGCAAAGCCGAACGGCACGGCCGTTGTCGACCGAAAGACCGATATGTTCGCCATATCGGCGCTGGCCTTCATCGCAGCGAGCACCACGCGCACGCCGTCCGGATCCTGTTGGTACGACATTCCGAACGCCTCCGAAGCTGTTGGGGCTCCTAATCTAGCAGGCGACAACGGGCAGAGGAATGGGCGGTGGATGAAAATTGCAGACCTGTTTTTTTCAGGAGTACTGTTGTCTTGCTCCTACTTCAGACATGGAACGCTGCGATCGAGACCCGGACGACAGGTCATTCACGCGCAGCAGAACTGCTCCGCGAGCTTCCAGACTCAATACCCCCCGCCAGATCATGCAGTTGATTGACGCGGACAATAGCGGAATAACTATTAAATTTCATCAAATCGACCGCGTCGTATGTCATTCGCCGCCTGCTTCCGGTAGATTGCCACGCTGACAACATCAGAAAACAATTGACGGGAGCGACACGTGGGTCCGACTACAGCCTCGCAGGGCGCACCTGCGCGTCCGGGCGTCAACACGCACCAGTTCTACAGCCTCGATATGCCGCAGGCCCCGAGCGCGGCGCTGGCGGACATCTTTGCTTTCGAGGGCACGCGCGCCATTGGCGAGCCGACGAAGTACGTAATCCAGTTCACCCATCCACAGGATGACCTGTCGCGTTCCGAGTACCTGAACAGGCCCGCCGCCTTCGTGATCCAGCCACCGTCGCGTGATAGTTGGAGCAAGCCGGAACCGGCGCGGCGTATCCAGGGGGTGGTGACACACTTTGCGCTCATGAGCAGCAACCGTGACCAGTCCACCTATCAGGTCGTGCTGGAGTCGCGCCTGGCGCTGCTGCGCAGCAATCCGAGATGCCGCTTTTTTCTTGACAGCAGCATCCCCGAAATCATCCGGCAGATCCTTCGCGAAAACGGTTTCGATCAGCTACTGGCGGACTTCGAAATCATGCTGTACCGGGAATACCGCAAGTTCGACTTCATCATGCAGTGGGGCGAGGACGACCTCACGTTTATTACACGGCTCTGTCGCCGCAGCGGCATCTGGTTCGTCTGCGAAACTGGCGAGCACTGCGAGCGAGTGCGGTTCGGTGACGACTTCACGCACTACCGGCGCGAGCCGAACCTGACTGTCGCTTATCGCCATCCTGGCGGTATGGAAACGAGCGGCGCCGAGTCGGTCGGTGCGCTGGAAATGCATTCGGCGACGATCCCGAGGCGCCAGAGCGTGCGCACGTACAACCCGGAGCGGCGCACGCCCGAGCCACTGGACGGCTCGAAGGACATTCACGACGACACGACGACGTACGGCGAGACATACGTGTGGGGAACGCCCCATCTGAACGAGGACGAGGCGAACGGAGAAGCACGGCTGAGGCATGAAGCGGCGCTGGCCGCGCAGATCGAATATCGGGGCACGGGCGACATGCTGGACCTCACGCCCGCTTCGGTGCTGAGGTTTGCCAACCGCGAGTTACCCGACGCGAAGCATGGCCTGCTTGCCGTGCGGGTGATGTGCCGCGCCTCACGCAAGAAGGCGTATCACATTGAATTCTCCGCCATTCCATCCGACCGGCTTTACCGGCTGCCGCTGATGGAGGAGACGTGGCCGCGGATCGAAGGCGTCATCACGGGTGCCATCGCATCGCCAGGCGGCTACAAGGACCCTTATCTGGATGATCAGGGCCGCTACATCGTTCACCTGCACGTCGACCGGGACGAGCGCACGCCAGGCCTGCAGAGCTGCCCGATGCGACTCGCGAAACCGTTCGCGGGGGCGGGCCAGAGCGGGTTTCACTTCGGCCTGGTCGAGGGGACCGTGGTCACGGTGGGCTTTTTGTGGGGCAACCCGGACCTGCCATACATCAGCCAGGTTCTGCACACGGCGGACGCGACCGATCCCGTCGTATCCGGCTATCCGTGGGGCACGCGCAATACAATCCGCACACGCACGAACAACACGCTGGAGATGGATGACCGGGACGGCCGCGAACATATCAAGGTCGCGACCGAACACGGCAAGACGCAGCTTAACCTCGGCTATACGGTAGACCGGAACAACAAGGGGCGCGGTGAAGGGTTCGAACTGCGCACCGACCAGAAGGGACATGTCCGCGCCGGTGGCGGGATGCTTGTCTCGGCGGACGCCCAGCCGGTTGCCCGAGGTCACCAGACGGACATGGCACCGGCGACGGACCAGTTCCGGCTCACGCAGGCCCAGGCGCAGGAACTAACCGACGTGGCCCGCGCTGCCCATGCCGAGATGGCTGATGTGAAGGCGGAAAATCAGTGGCTCAAAGATGAACTGGCTGGCCTGAAGCAGGCGGTGATTGCGCTGTCCGCACCGAACGGTATCGGCCTGGCAACGCCTGATCGCGTGCTGGTGTCGGCGGGCAAGGATGTGAGCGTCGCCACGTCGTCGCGATTCAACGTGAACGCAATGGCAAACGTCGTGATCGCGGCGGGCGAAGTACTCTCGCTGTTTGCACACAGGCTCGGCATCAAGCTGTTCGCCGCGCGTGGCAAGGTTCAGATCCAGGCACAAAGCGATGAAATCAGTATCGCGTCGGAAAAGGACACGATCATCACCAGCACAAAGGGCCGCGTCGTTATTGAAGCGAAAGAAGAACTGCTGTTCAAATGCGGCGGCTCGTATTTCCGGATGACGGGTAACGGCATCGAGGACGCAACACCGGGCGACCGCAAATGGCGGGCCGCCGCCTACGACCGGAGCGGCCCCGCCAGCATGCCCGCCGATCTGCCGGTGCTACCGGTGCCCGCCGAGACGGAATGCGCGCTGCGCGCGAGTCGCGCCGGTATGCCTTTCGCGCGGATGTAGTTGCATCCCCATCGGCCGAACGAATGTCACTCACACGAAATGACCCATTGCTGGACCGCTTTCGCGACCAGTACGCCGCATACAAGGCGGCGCATCCGCAGTTGAAGTTATATGCGCTGATCGACTATGCCGCGATGTCGGGCAAATGGCGGTACCCGCTGTCCGACATCATCGGGACAATGCCGCGCGTGCCGCTGTACGGCGACACCGGGCTGGACGATCTGGCGGCGACCGGACCGTTCCTGATCGCTTGCCCGGAACCGGCAGGCGTTGAACCACTGCGCGTATTGCGGTCGCTCCTGAGCCTGGCGAAGCGCGACAACCGGTTCGTATCGTGGTTATGGACCACGCACGAAGTCGAGCCGCTCGTCGGCCATCTGCAGACGTTGCTGCACGCGTGGCTTGGGCCAGACGGCGAAGACGCGTGGTTCTTCTTCCATCAGCCGGCCTACCTGCCTGTGCTGCACCGGACGCTGCCCGAGGAAACACGACGGTACATGTTCGGCGTCTGCCTCGCATGGTGGTGCCTGGATTACCGCGAAGCACTGGTCGAACTCCCGGGCGAAAACCTGCGGATTCCGACGGCATGGGAGGCATTCCCCATGCCCGGAAACGTCGTGGACGCGCTTTACCACGCGGGCGCGCCCACGCAGGTACGTGCCTGGCTGCAACGAGCGCGTCCTGAAGTGCTCGACAATGAAGTGCATTCGAATGAGCAGCTACAGCAACTCGCACCGCTGATCGAACAGGCGTTCGGCTATGGCGTGACGGACAAGGTGGACCAGGGCGTCTACGCCGCCGCAGGGCTGCTCTACGGGCGGCAGTACGACGATCATCCGGCGCTGAAGGCCGTGCTCACGCAGTTCGGCAGCGGTAAGACGACACTGGTCGACGCCTACGCGGCGTTGGGCGATGGCGTCTGGCAGGAAGTGGCGACCACGGCCCGGCAGCGTGCGGTGGAGGCCGCCGCGCTGGCCCATCAGGCAAAGCTGCGGGAACGCGGGTATGTCTCCATGCGGCTGAAGGTCGTGAACGACACGGAGATCTGGAGGCGAAAGATGGAGCTGGTGCCCCCTAGTGACAGCTACCTGAGTAGCGCGAACCTGGGCGAGGTCGACGCAAGGGGTTACGAGCCGACCGGAATTGAGATCGCATCCGCACGGGTGCCCGTCCCGGGAACCCGTGTCAGTGTGAAATGGTTCGGGCCGATGGGCGAGTCTTCGGATAACGCCGTGGTGACGGGGGAGCTGCCCCGCGCAGAGGGTGAAGGGCTGGCGATCGTGACGTTCGCCCGCAACTGGCGCGTCTACGTCAGCATGCACGCCGAAGAGCCCAAGCCGCCTGTGCGGCCTTGGTGGTAGTCAGAAGAAGGAAAGGCCGTGAAACGAATGATTCAACTGGTTGTGGTCGCGATCATCGCGATACCACTCAGCGGATGTATGTCCACCGCTTTCACAATCTGGTGTACGAAGCAACGGATGTCAGACCCGGATTTCAATTGCTGGAAGTAATGGGGCGACTATGGACAGATCGATGTCACTCAAGCCCGCGGAGAGCAATGCAATGCAAAGAGACAGGACGTGGTGCCATGACAAGTGGCAGATCAGCACCTACAGAAACAGGGAGAACCAATCGATGAGATGGCTGGCACGCATCTTCCTCGCGATGATTTTCGGCACGCTCGGTGCCTGCGCCGTGGGTCAGACGAGCAATTATGTCGATGCGTCTGCTTGGAGCGCGAATTACACCGAGGACTACATCCAGGACTTCTGGATCCAGACGGCTTCCGGCAAGGACACCGGAGTCGGAGGAGTGCAGGTATCGGAATTCTCAAGGGGCGGAAAAGGGGGACGCGAGTGTTGTTCGCTGATGCCGGGTGTGGCACAGACCATCAGGGTAGTCTGGCGCGTCGGCGGACACCAGGAAGACGAAGCGCAGTGGAAGACGTACAGTCGTGACGTCGTGGTCAAGGGCGGTATGCCAACGAAGAAAGATGCGTTCAACATCCTGATGGTTAGATTTTTCCCTGACCATCAGATCGAAGTGGAGCTGGTCCCGGACCGGGGAGAGGCAGGCGGATCGGCTAGCCCGCGCGTCGACAAACTGTATTACGGCGAGCGCGTGATGCGCCACATGGGGGAATAACGATGCAGGACTGGGTAACCGACGATCCGATGCACTTCCTGCGGTCGATGAAGACCGCCACGCAGCTACACGCGGAAGAGTTCATGACGTGCACGACCTGTGAGCAGCATCCGTGGTTCAGCTTCTTTTTCGACGGCACGGGAAACAATCGCAAGATCGATGAACCGAAGCACAAACTCTCAAACATTGCGCGCCTGTTCATTGGGCACGTCGACGAGAACGAAGCGCCACTTATCAACCGCTTCTACTATCCTGGCGTTGGCACGCCGCTTAATGTTAGCGCGCCAGACTGGTGGGAAAAGATCCGCGACAGCGAGATGTTGGGAGGCGGAGTCGGACTGGGCAGCGATGTGCGCCTAAACAAGGCAGAAAAGGAATTCGTCGAAAGTCTGAGATACAACCACAAGGTCAGCCGCATCGACATCGCGGTGTTCGGCTTCTCGCGCGGCGCGGCGCTCGCACGGGCGTTCGTGAACCGGTTGCTGAACAAATGCACGATGAAGGACGGCGTGCCGCACTGGCCCTGCCCGACAGCCGTGGACGGCGAGTCCGCGCCGCTGCACATCCGCTTCCTGGGTCTGTTCGATACCGTCGAGTCGGTCGGCCTGCCCGCTCACAACCTCTCCGACCTGCGCATGCGCGTGCCCGAACAGGTCGAGCGATGCGTGCATTTCATCGCGGGTCACGAACTGCGTGCCTGCTTCCCGTCGACGCCCGTGCACGGCAGCGACGCACCCTACGAGGAGATCGTGCTGCCGGGTGTGCATTCGGATGTCGGCGGCGGCTACTTTCCGGACGAGCAGGCGCGCTCCGACCACCTCGCACGCATTGCCCTGAACCGCATGCGACTGGAGGCGGCGATCAGTGGCGTGCCGTTCACCGCGCCGAAGCTGGCCGCCAAAGATGTGTTCGAACTATTCGAGTACGGCGAGGACGTGAAGGCGCTGTTTGACGAATATATGCGCGCGGTGGGTGCGGACGGCACACTCGAACGGCAGATCTATGCGCACATGCGCCTCTATTACGGATGGCTGAAGGCCCGCTTTAATGAGAACCCGTGCGACATCTACAAAGGGGTGTGCTCGGCCGACCCGGAGATCAATGCACAGCTCCAGAGGATCCAGCAGTTTCACGCGCAGATGAACATCGACGTCGACACGATGAACTGGCGCACCTATCTGACGAAGCTGTGGAAGACGGATCGCAGCGAATACCAGCGCACGATTGAAGCCGCTGGCGGCGATCAGGAAATGAACAAACCGCTTTCTGAGGAGCAACTGGCCTACTGGGACGCGTGGCTGAACCCGCCGACGCTGTCGCCCGGCCTCATCCGTTTCTTCGACCATTACGTGCACGACTCGCGCGCCGGATTTCTCAGGATCGACAGCAGCGGGTATCTCAGGCCGCGCCAGATTATCGAGGTGCCAGGCGCTCGCGTCCCGGTATCTCAATCCGAGGCGTCGCCGGTACCCGTGCCGCGAGCGACGGCCGCGCCGCAGTTGGCGTTTTCCGGGTCGTGATGGAAGCTGAAACCCGTCCGCACGGGGAACCCCACCCGTTGTTTTCCGAGCTGCCAATGCAGATCTGTCGCCGGTCCATGCGCTGTTCGACATCACACGATTCTGCCAGATCCGGCAGCGATTCCGGGACCCAGCACGGTTTGGGCGTCGTCGCTCACGCGCTCCGTTCTATCGAATCCGTCCTGTCGGATTGCGACGCAGGCAGGTAGCCCTCTTTTGATCCGGAAGCTGAGCAGTGGCATTTTGTGCGCTACGGGGCAACGCGATATAACCACTAGGCAACGACATATGACAGGAGGAGCAAATGAGTGTTCGCCACGACATTCGCGACGGCGATAGCACGACCGCCAATGGTCGGGTGATCGCCACGTTGGGGAATGACATGATCGACGGACGCGCTGCGGCGTATGAAGGCGATCCGGTTGTGTGCCCAACGTGCAATACCACGGGCAAAATCGTCTGCGTCGGTGAGCGCGTTCCCGAGCGGGGACCAGACCGTCGGCAGTCCGCGCTCAGCGGTGACTGGTGCTTATGCGACTGTCGTCCCTGCCCATTGCTGATTCCATCGCAATACCGTTCCAGCGCACGCGCGTAAGATCGGACTGTGCTGCCGGGTACTGTTACGAATCGCACTGCCGACCGCTTGCGTCGTCGCACGACAGGCCATGCAGGGCGCGCCGGCATTCACGCGCGCACATGCGGCCCCGCCCCCCCGTAGCTCGGGTAGTCCGATTAGGAGCCTGCCTGCGGTCCTGCCAGACGCCGCCTCAGCCGTACGCGCGCTCAAGCGTCCACTTCGTCATCATCCATTTGTCGTCGGCGAGCACCGGCGCGCCGCCGTGCAGGTCAACGGATCGAGTTGGCGCTGGCCGTTCGCGTAGCGGAAATTTCGTCAGGCTCTTGATGCGCCGTTCGAGCCGCGCGATCAACTCAATCCTCGCCGCGCCGATACCAGACGCGCTCGCTAGTCCTAGTAAGCGCGACGCCCCACGCGCCTAGTCGCGCTTCAACTGCCCGCGATAGTGCAGCAGACCCCGGCGCGCCTGCTGCCTGAGCATCCGCTGCACGAACGGCGACCAGCCAAACAGCGTGCCGCGCACGCCCATCGCCTGCCGCATCCATAGCCACAGATCGAAGCGGTCGCGATGCTCGACGATCAGCCCGTCGCGGAACACGAAGCGCGCGTCGATCCGGTTCACGACGTCGCGCCCCGTCTGGACGAAACGGTAGCGCGCCACCCACTGCGCGCGGCCGCTGTGGTCGTCAGCCTCGACGTCGCTGAAGCTCAGCGTAAAGTCCTGCGCGTGCTTGACGAGCATGCGCCACATGTCGCGCACTTCGTCGCCGACCAGTTCGCCGAAGGCGGGGTCGCTGAAGACGACGTCGTCGGCATAACACGCGACCATGGTCTCGGCGTCGCGTTGCTGGAAGGCGGTGTAAAAACGTTCGATCAGCTCGGTGTTGGGATGGCTCATTGATCTCGTAGGGTGTATTGCGAGAACGCGTCGTGCACGCACAGCGTCGCGCGCGCGCCGGAAAAACAGCCCGCGCGCGGTAGGCGCGCGCGGACATCGCGCACACGATATAGGAAAACCGCGCGGATGGGGACCGGCGCGTGCCGACAACCGCTTGAATCTGCGCAAAGAAGCGTGAATCAAACCTCGTCCGCATAAGCCCGGCCGCGAATCTCGGCCAGCGACGCATCCACCAGCAAGCGGCCCGCGTCGAATACCGTCGCGAGCGCTTCGTCCCACTCGCCCGCCACCGTGCGCTCGTCGCACACAATCGGCAACGTGACCGTCCGGTACTTGCCGGTACGGCGATGGCGCAGCAGCGTGAGCCGGCCTTTCATCGAGCGTTTGCCGTGATCCGTGACCGGATCCTTCGACACATCGTGCCACGTGTCGCCCAGCCGGATCGCCGAGCACTTCATCGCGAAGCGCTGCGTATCGCGGTTGATCTGCTGCAGCAGCGCGCCGCCCATGCCGAACACGATGTTGTCGGCGGCGAAGCCCGCCTCGTCCATCGCGGCGAGAATCGCCACGATCGAATCCGGATTCACGCCGTCGCCCTGAATCACGCGCACATGGTCGAGCACGCGCCGCCCCTTGCTGTTCGTCTTCGATCCAAACGACGCCTCCAGCGAGCGCAGCGTATGGAGCACGATCGTGCACGGATCGCCGGAGTCCGGTCGAACCACCAGCGTGCCGCCGGAATCGAGCACAGCCTGCTTCAGCTCGCCGCCCCAAGCGTTCAGCGCGGCGAACAGGTCATAGGAATCGGACACCACTGAAACGATCCCGCCCGGCTTACCGAAGCGCGCGATCATGTTGCGATACGCGTCGACTTCGCGCTCGCGGCCCCACGAGGTGATCGTGCTGTGCTCGGCCGCCGGCACCGAGAACGCGGCCATGCTGTCGTGGTAATAGTGGTTGGCCGCGATCACGCCGAGCACCGTATCGGAGCCCATGAAGCTGACGAGATGCGCCGCGCCACCGATTGCCGCCGACTCCGCGCTCGACACGCCGCGCGCGCCGAAATCGTGCAGCTTGAACGGCAGCTGCGAGAGGTCGTCGCTGCTTTTCAGCAGATACGCGCGGATCGTCTGGCGCAGATGCCAGCTTTGCGTCGCGACCGTGATCGGATACCACACCCGCATCAGCATCGTCTCCAGATACGAGGCGAGCCAGAACACCCGGGGATCGTCGCATTCCACGGTGACGAGCACGTTGTGCGTCGGCACGATCGTGCCTTCGGGTACCGCGCGAATCCGCACCGGTAGATAGCCGCCGTATTGCTGCACGACGTAGCGCCAGCCCGCTTCGTTGAACGGCTCGCCGTGCGCGCTGAAGAAGGCGCGGGCCTGCTCGATCATCGCGCCGGTGATCGGGCGGGACAGGTATTCCTTCAGCAGCATCTGCAAGCCGAAGAACAGCGTGCGCTCGTAACGTCCGCCGCGCGATTCGATGTACGAGAACATCGCCGACGCGTCGGGTGGATATTGCAGAAAGTGCGACGCCTTGTAGGAATCCGTGTTCAGAATCGGATTGGACAGGATCGACGCAAGGTCGCTGAAACCCTGCGCGTTTTGCATGGACGGTGTTGCGCTCACGTGATTTTCTCGCTGGAGTGACCGGACGGCGGGAGCTTGCCCGACGCTTTCGAACCTCTGACGCGGGTACGCTGCACCGTCGAAAGGCCAAGAATCATCCTCAGCTTCACCTTACTCCGGTACGCGCGAGAGCGCTTGCCGGCAAGCGGACGGCCTAGACCCCAGGCTTTAAATGCGGCGGCAGATCCGGCCACGTCGACAGCAGCCGGCCGAGCATGTTCCGGCGGCGCTCCCCACCCGCCGGCCACAGCATGTTCGCGAGCAGGACGATGCCTTGCGCGAACCCGCTGTCGGGCGCGCACGTGAGGAGCGGCACGCCCCGGCTCAGCGCGTCGTTGACGCGCCGGTCGTCGCGCGGCAGTTGATGCGCGACCTTCGCGCCGAGCGTGCGTTCGAGCATCGGCAGATTGATCTGCGCGTTCTTGTCGTACTGGTTGACGATGACCCGCACCTTGCCGGCGGGATGCTCCAGCTCGCGAAAGATATCGAGCATGCGGCGCGCGCCATGCAGGTACAGCGGGTTCTGCCGCACCACCATGCAGATCGTCTCGCTATCGGCGAGCGCGCGGATCGTCAACGGAGTCAGGCTCGCGCCGATGTCGATCAGCACCGCGTCGTAGCGCTCGCGCACCAGCGTCAGCATCGGATCGAGTTGCGCCGGCAGCAGCTCGGCGGCCTTCAACGGATCGCCGGCGCCGGCGAGCAGATCGAGGTTCGGGCGCACATGCATCGCGCACGCATCGAACAGAGCCGCGTCGAATGGCTCGTTACGCGCGCACAGATCGGCGAGCGTCATGGGCGGCGGGCGATTCGCCATCAGCAGGCTCGCGTCGGCGAATTGCTGGCTGAGGTCGATCAGCAGCACGCGCCGCTCACGCTGCGCGGCCAGCGCGCACGCAAGGTTGACCGCAATCAGCGTCGTGCCGCTGCCGCCCTTGCTCGACGCCAAGGCCACCACGCGCGCGCCGCGCCGCTCGGGCTCGCGGCGCCGCACTCCGATCTGCGCGAGCGCGTCGGCGACGGCCTGACGATCGAGCGGCCACGACAGCACATGCCGCACGCCGACGTGCAGCGCCGCGCCAATCAGCGCGGTGGACGGCGTCGGCGTCACCAGCATGCAATGGAGCGTCGGCGCGCAGGCGAGCGTTGCCTCGATGCCGTCGAGTCCGCGGACATTCAGATCGGCGTCGTCGACGATCAGCAGGTCGGCCCCGCGGACCATGCGCGCGTGCATCGGCAGTTGCCGGGCCGAACCGTACGCGGTGTGCAGACGGTACGGCACTCCGCTCTCTTCGAGCCGCACGACGATGCGCTGCGCGTTTTCGATGCTCGCGGCAATCAGGAAGATGTCGATCATGGCAGCTCTGCGGCGCTTGGCGCGTCGTGCGCGGATTTTTATTCGACAACCGACATCGAGCTGCAAACGTCAAAGGTCGGCGTCACCGTCGGCTTCATCGTCGTCGCGGTGATACGCGGCGCTGCGCTCAGTGTGTGCGGGCATCTCGTATAGCGCGTCGCGCAGCACGTCGCGGCGGATCTCGGCCTGCGCGCGACGCTCGAGCGCCTGGGCAACGACGAGCGTCAGCAGATCGACCGACGAACCCGCCTGCGCGAAAAAGCGCGCGCGCGACGCCGAAACATACTGCCGGTAAGTGAGCGCGGTTCGCTCCGAAGCGGCCGGCCTGCGAATCAGTTGTGGTTTCATGACAGCCCCCGATGTCGATCGGATTTGCACCAGGCCGCGCCGTTTCATCGGCAGCGCCCCGGCGATGGGGTCAGGTGGCCGTGCCCATGTCAACCCACGGACACGGCACCTGGTTCACGTCGTCATTCGTCTCTCTGCGGAGACTATCGCCTCTCTCCCTGCTCCATCGCGCCGGCCGGCCCTGATCCGGCGCTGCTCCTTCCCTTGTCGGCGCGTCGCTTGCGAACGTTGCCAGCGCGTTGCCTGTCGTTATCGCCATCCTTTTCGCGTCGTCAGGACAAAAAGTCGAAAAGGAAAAACGGCGAAGTCGATGCCTTTTTCTGGTCGTCCGGTTTTGAATGGCCGCGATGCCGGTCCACCACTCACCCGTTTTCTGACGTATTCAAGAAGGCCTCGCCGCGCTGCCGCAAACATCTGATGCTTCCCCGACCGTGTCTGCGAATGACCTTTTACCACCGGTTTTTTTTAATCCGGTATTCCCCGTACCGACGACCTGGCGGAAAAAGATTTTTTCTGTGCAGACCATATTGCAACGGTTATGCCAACACGCGTTCCAATCTGTAAGGACCCCGGCAAAGCCTCACGCCACGGTGAAATTGGCTTCGATTTTGGCTCGGCGCGAGCCTGGTCGATTTTTGGCGCGGCGCGCATTGATTCGTTTCTGACACGTCGAATCGCCGCGCGCTGGCCGCAGAGCGCGTGCCCCGCTCCGTCTCGCCGATCCGTTGGCTGGCCGCGGGGCCGGCCACACGGGGCTTCGCCGCTCCTGCAGGCCGCAAAAGCGCCTGACCCGGCACGGCAAAGCGCATTCGACGCACGCTGCCCAATCTGTCGCAAGTATGAAACACGGCTGCGCGCGCCCCGTCTGTTTTTGTCGCGCCTTAATGCCCAGGCAATTGCTACGCAATGTGCGATGGCTCGCATAAATAGGCTTGACCGCTTTTTCATTAGTGATTCGGCATTTTTCATCCATGTTTCTTTGTCTGGCGCTTTCAGGCGCTTTCGCTTATCTTTAGGCCATGCGCCAATCAGAGCGCTGGTATCAGATCAACGAGGCAGGCCACGGCTCGAGTGGTTTTCACGATTCCGGGATCAAGTCGCCGGGCAGTTTCAGCAATGAACGACAGGTCGTCGCGTTGCATGAATCGGTCCGCCATGCAGCGGGTTGCGGTTCCCTGAATGTCGCTATGTCGCACAGCTGTCCCAAGAATCGAACGGGGGAACCATGACTACGACTTGCACGCCGGCCGACATAGAACGCACGGTTCTGTACGTGGCGCACGCGCCCGACCAGCAACTCGTCGCGTTTCTGGCCGCGTCGGGATGGCAAGCCGTGCACGCAAAAAGCACGGCGGTGGCCGAACGCATCATCGAACGCGGCGACATCAAGGTCGGTCTCGTTCAGCTGCCCGAAGAGTGCACGTCGCAGCAGCTGTCCGCGCTCGCGCTGTGCATGCGCCGCGTCGAAACCAACTGGGTCGCGCAAATCGTGCCGGGTCAGGCCGACAACGAGCTGGTCAGCCGTTTCATCCTCGATTACTGCTTCGACTTCGTGACGCAGCCGTGGCTCAACGAACGACTCGTGTTCGCGCTCGGCCACGCGCACGGATTGTCGAGCCTGCGTCAGCCGCGCGTCACGCCGGAGCCCTCGCTCGGCCGCCACGGCATGGTCGGGCAATGCGAGCCGATGCAGCAGCTCTACCGGCGCATCGACAAATGCAGCGCGACCGACGCGCCGGTGTTTATCGCGGGCGAGTCGGGCACCGGCAAGGAGCTGACCGCTCGTGCTATTCACGACCGTTCGCCGCGCGCAGACCGCACCTTCGTCGCGATCAATTGCGCGGCGATTCCACCCAGCCTATTGCAGGCCGAACTGTTCGGCCACGAGCGCGGCGCGTTTACCGGCGCGCTGCAACGCAAGATCGGCCGCATCGAGAGCGCGCATGAAGGCACGCTGTTTCTCGACGAAATCGGCGACATGCCGCACGAATGCCAGTCGGTGCTGCTGCGCTTCCTGCAGGAAGGCACGATCGAGCGGCTCGGCGGCAACGGTCCGATCAGCGTCGACGTGCGCGTGATCTCCGCGACCCACGTCGATCTGGAGCGCGCCGTCGAAGACGGACGCTTTCGCTCCGACCTCTATCACCGCCTATGCGTGCTGCGCCTCGTCGAGCCGCCACTGCGCGAGCGCGGCGGCGACATCAAACTGCTCGCCAATTACGCGCTCAGCATGTACAAGCAGGACGGCGCGCGCAAACTGCGCGGGCTGTCGAGCGACGCGATCGTCGCGATGTCGAACTATCCGTGGCCGGGCAACGTGCGCGAGCTGATCAACTGCGTGCGCCGCGCGGTCGTGATGAGCGAGGGCCGCTTCATCACCGCGAGCGACCTCGGCTTGCCGGAGGCCGACACCGGCCCCGCGGTCACGCTCGCGGAAATTCGCAGCAAAGCCGAAAAGGATGCGATCGAAACCGCGCTGCTGCGGCACGGCTACAAGCTTTCCGACGCGGCGGCCGAACTCGGCATTTCGCGCGCGACGCTGTATCGGCTGATGCACGCGAACCGGCTGCATCAGGAGCCGGCCGGACGCAGCGCGAGCGGTGGCTCCGATGCCGGCGGCGACGCCGAGCGGCAAACCCCGTCAGTGGCATCAGCCGGCATTTGAGCGTTTTTTGTAGTGGGCGCTTAGCCGCTCACGGGCACGGCGATTGATCATCCCCGACTTACCGCACCGTGCCCACACCTTGCGCAGTCGTCCGGGACATCCCGCGCCGCAACCGGCCTTTCCACCCGGGAAGCGGTTCGCCGGGCGAACTTTCCGCAACTTTCGACAGGCCTGCCGGCCAGCATCGGCTATCCTGTCACGTCAACGCCACGTCCGGCCGGCGCCGCTCTTGCGGCCCTTTTGCCCGCCCAGCGTGCCTCGCCACAGGAACTTCGGCGCTGCGGCCCGTGTCGGTCCCGGGTCGCCCCGCTGAAAGAGGCCTCACGTTCCGGCACGATCGTCCGCACCGGTTTCATCCGCTTTACACCCTATGCAAAAACTTCTGCGCATCTGTTTTTTCATTTTTCTGCTCGCCGGCGCGGCGTCCGCCCTCGCCGCCGCACCGCAGTCGGCCCACACCCCATCCACCTCGCCCGCGTCCGCCGCCGTCACCCTGACGCCTCAGCAGGCCCGCGACGCGCTCGCCGTGCTGAACGACCCGAAACGTCGCGCGCAGGTCGCCGATACGCTGCAGGCGATCGCCGCGGCCGGCGCCTTGAGCGCGCCGTCCGCTTCCGCGCCGGCGGCGGCATCGGCGCCGGCCGCCGCAAGCGGCGCAGCGTCGCTGGTGCCGGCCGCGTTCAAATCCAATGGCCTCGCCTCGCAGCTCGCGCGCGAGGGCGCGCACTACGCGGGCCATCTCGCGACCTCGCTGCGCGGCTCGATCGCCGCACTGCTCGACGTCGCGTCCGTGCGCGCATGGTGGAATTGGCAGTTCACGAACCCGCACGCGCGCGCGGTGCTGTTCAAGGTCCTGTGGTCGCTGCTGGCCGCGCTGATTCCCGCGTTGGTGTTCGAATGGCTGGCGCGGCGGCTGCTGCGGCGCGTCTATCGGGCGATCGCGGCGCGCCGCGAAGCCGCCGCGCTGGAGGACCAAAACGGCGGCGCGCCGCCGCCCGCGCCCGCCGTCGCCGGGGCCCCGCCGGCCGGTCATCCGCCAACCAGCACGCCGCCGCTGCCCGCGATGTCGTCGGTGCCGCCAGTGCTGGAGGCGGAGGCGCAAGCCGTCGCGACCGGCCCGACCGCGCCGTACGCGACGCCATCCGAGAAAGGCCGCGCGATCGAGGCCGAAGGCAAGCGCAATGCGACGCACCACTGGACGCTGCTGCAACGTCTGCCGCGCGCGTTGCTGATCACCCTGCTACGGCTCGTACCCATCGCGGTGTTCGTCGGCGCGGCGAGCGCGCTGATGTCCATCTTCACCGACAACGGTACGCCGCAGGATCGCGCGCTCGATTCGCTGATCGACGTCTATGTGGTGTGCCGCTGCGTCGTGATCGTCGGCGCGTTCTTCCTGCAGCCGAGCGCACCGCGTCTGCGTCTGTTGCGCATGGGCGATGCGTGGGCCGCGTTCGTGCTCGGCTGGATCGTGCGGATCGTCAGCGTGGTCGGTGCCGGTGTCGCGCTCGCCGAAGTCGCGCAAGCGCTCGGTATGAACGACGCCGCGCATCTCGCACTGCTCAAGGTGGTCGCGCTTGTCGGTCACGTGATGATCTCGATCCTCGTATTGCGCTGCGCGAAGCCGGTCGCCAACCGAATTCAAAATCGCTTCTCCGCGCACGAGTCGTTGCAGATGTTCGGCAACGCGCTCGCGGACGCATGGGCCTGGGTGACCGTGGTCATCGTGATGGGCCTGTGGTTCGTGTGGGCTTTCGACGTCCGCAACGGCTATCACGCGCTCGTGAATATCGGCGGCATGACGCTTGCCATACTGATGGGCGCACGGCTCGTGTCGATCGTGATCTTCGGCGCGCTCGCGCGCATCTTCCATGTGCAGGAGGAAGCGGCACGCTCGCTCGTGCATCAACACGCCTACCGGTACTATCCGGCGCTGCGGCGCGTGATCGGCTGGATCATCGGCATCGTCACCGCGCTCGTGCTGTTGCAGGCGTGGGGCGTCGACGTGGTCGATCTGTTCCGCAGCGGCACGATCGGCCACCGGCTCGCATCGGCGTTCGCGACGATCGCCGTCGCCGCGGTCATCGCGCTAGTGGTGTGGGAGGTCGTCAACGTGTCGGCCGAACGTCGCCTCGACAACTGGACGAGCAGCGGCGATCTGGTGCGCGCCGCGCGCCTGCGCACTTTGATGCCGATGCTGCGCAGCGCGCTGTTCTGCGTCATCGCGCTCGTCGTCGTGCTGACCGGCCTGAGCCAACTCGGCGTCAACATCGGACCGCTGCTCGCGGGCGCGAGCATTTTCGGCGTCGCGCTGGGATTCGGGTCGCAGAAGCTCGTGCAGGACTTCATCACGGGTATCTTTCTGCTGATGGAAAACGCGATGCAGGTCGGCGACTGGGTCACGCTCGCGGGCGTGTCGGGCACCGTCGAATATCTGTCGATTCGCACCGTGCGGCTGCGCGGCAGCGACGGCTCGCTGTTTACGGTGCCATTCAGCTCGGTGTCGACCGTGAACAATACGAATCGCGGCATCGGCAATGCGGCGGTGCGCGTGAACATCGTGTTCGGCCAGGACGTCGAGCGCGCGATCGACACGCTGAAGGAAATCGGCGCATCGCTGCGCGCGGACGACAAGTTCAAGGACGGCATCCTGGCGGACTTCTCGTTCTGGGGCGTCGATGCCGTCGACGGTTCGGCGATCACGCTGGCCGGCCAGATGCAATGCCGCGATACGTCGCGCTGGGGTGTGCAACGCGAATTCAACCGACGCATCCTCGAGCGCTTCAGCGAACTCGGCATCGAGATCGCGAATCCGCAGCGTCATCTGCTCACGTGGGACCCGGCGAGCAAGGCCAAGCTCGATACAGCCGTGCCTCGCGCACGCCACGGTGACCATCCGGACCGCGACGCCGGGTGGGACGACCATGCGCCGCACAAGGGCGACGCGCCGCTCGACGATCAGATTCCGGTCGATCCGAGCCCAGCCGGCGGCCCCGGCACGCCCGGCAATCCAGGCGTGACCTCGCCGCACGCATGATGCGCCGAGCGCTGCGCCCCGTGAGCGTTCGCTAGCACGGCGCAGCGCTAGCCGATCTGCCACCAGCGCGGCAACAGGCGACGCACTTCCGGCCTGCGAAAGCGGTCGTCGATCAGATGCACGACGCCGCGATCTTCTTCGGTGCGGATTACGCGCCCCGCCGCCTGCACCACCTTCTGCAAACCCGGATACAGGTACATGTAGTCGTAGCCATGGCCGAAGCGCGCGTCGAGCGCGCGGCGCATCTGCTCGTTGACCTCGTTGACCTGCGGCAGACCAAGTGTCGCGACGAACGCGCCGATCAGTTGCTGACCGGTCAGATCGACGCCTTCCGAAAACGCGCCGCCGAGCACCGCGAAGCCGATACCCTGATTCATCGTCCTGAAGCGCGCGAGAAACGCGTCGCGCGCCGCTTCGTCCATGCCCGGCTCCTGCGCCCACACCGGCAAGGCGGGATGCCGCTCGCGCAGCAGCGCGACCACGCGTTGCAGATAGTCGAAACTGCTCAGGAAGCCCAGGTAGTTGCCGGGCTGCGCGTCGTACTGCTTCGCGATCAGCTCGACGATCGGCGCGAGCGAGCGCTCGCGGTCGCGCCAGCGCGTCGACACATGAGCGGCCACGTGCACCTGCAATTGCTCCGCGCGAAACGGTCCTTCGACGTCGAGCCATTGCGTGTCGTCGGCGAGCCCCAGGGTGTCGCGATAGAAATGCTGCGGATTCAGCGTGCCGGAGAACATCACCGTGGTACGCGCGGCCGCATAGCGCGGCGCGAGGAACGGCGCGGGGATCACGTTGCGCACGCACAGTAATGCGCTGGTTGGGTCGCGCGGCGCGTAGCGCTCGGCGCTCAATGTCACGTCGAACATCGAGTGCTCGCCGAACTGCTCGGCGAGCGCGACGAAGTGCATCGCGTCGAAGAAAACGCGCAGCGCGTGTTCGTCGATCGACAACGGCGCATCGGCGAGCTGATCCGTCACCGCGCTGATCAGATTCTGCGCGGCGGCCAGCAGTTTGCCGGGCACCTGCGCATGCACCTGATAGCTGGCCGTCTGTGCGCGCTTCACCGCGTTCCACTCGCGCTGCAAGCGTTCGAGCGGCTTCTTTAGCGCCGCCGGCGCATTCTTGCGCACGAGCCGGAACGCGCTTTGATCGAGCGAGGCGGTATACATGCGCCGTGCGCGTTCGAGCAAGTTGTGCGCTTCGTCGACCAGCACGCCGACGCGCCACTGGTTGATCTGCGTGAGCGCATGCAGCATCGCGCTTGCGTCGTAGTAGTAGTTGTAATCGCCGACGATCACATCGGCCCAGCGCGCGAGCTCCTGCGCCAGATAGTACGGGCAGATCCCGTGCGCAAGCGCCGCCTCGCGCACCGCCGCGCGATCGAGCCGCGGCCTCGCCAGCGCGGCGGCACGCGCCGCATCGAGACGATCGTAAAAGCCGCGCGCGAGCGGACAGGACTCGCCGTTGCAGGCTTTATCCGGATGCTCGCAGGCTTTGTCGCGCGCGACGAGTTCGAGCGTTCTGAGCGGCAACGGCGCCGGCTGGTGCAGCGAGTCGATCGCATCGAGCGCAAGCGCGCGGCCCGGCGTCTTCGCGGTCAGGAAGAACACCCGGTCGAGCCGGTCTTCGCCGCAAGCCTTCAGCAACGGAAAAATCGTCGCCAGCGTCTTACCGATGCCGGTCGGCGCCTGCGCCATCAACTGTTTGCCGTCGCGTGCCGCGCGATACACGGCCACCGCAAGTTCGCGCTGCCCGCAGCGAAACCGCCCATAGGGAAACTGCAACGTGACGAGCGCCGCATTGCGCGCGACGCGATGGGCGTCTTCCTGCACGGCCCAATCGAGAAATCGCTCACACTGCTCGACGAAGAAGGTTTCCAGTTCGCGTGCGCCGTGCTGCTGCGTGAGCACGGTTTCCTTCTGACTGCCGATATCGAAGTACACGAGCGCGACCGTCAACTCGGCGAGCCCGCGCGCCCGACACAGCAGATGCCCATACACGAGCGCCTGCGCCCAATGCAGCACGCGATGATTGGCAGGCATGCGCGTGAGATCGCCGCGGTACGTCTTCACTTCTTCGAGCCGGTTCGCGATGGGATCGTAGCCGTCTGCGCGACCCCGCACCGTCAAGCTGCGATGCGTGCCCGTCAACGCAACTTCGGTTTCGTAGCTGCTCGCGCGACGGCCGGCAACCATCTGATGGCCCGCGATGCCCTCGATCGAAGTCGGCGCGGGCGTGAAGCGCAGATCGAGATCGCCGCGCCGCGCGGTGAATTCGCACATCGCGCGAACGGCCACGACGTAACTCATACGACGCGCTCCGCTTTGACTTGCGTTGCAACATCTGCTTCGCTCTGCGCCTCTTGCCCCGCCCAGCGCACGTCGACCACGCGCACCGGCATGCCGTGCTGCGCGCAATACGCGAGCCAACGCACCTGGTTGTCCTGCAGACGATCGCCGGGGCCTTTCACCTCGATCAATTCATAGCGACGCTCGGCCGGCCAGAACCGGACCAGGTCGGGCAAGCCCGAACGATTGCCGCGAGTGTCGCGCAGCAAGCGCTCGAACCACAGCTTCAGGTGCGCGGCGGGCAGACAGTCGAGCGCGAGCGCCACCAGTTCGGGTGTCAGCAGTCCCCAGAATACGAACGGCGACTGCAGGCCGGACTTGTCATGCAGATGCCGCAGAATCGTCTCGCGATAGACGCCGCTGTCGAGCTGCGCGAAGCACGCGGCGAACTGCGTGGCGCGACGCGCATGAAAATCCGGCGCGTGCAGATCGGCCGGCCCGCGCTGGAACGGATGGAAAAACGCGCCGGGCAGCGCGGCGAAAACCGGCTCCCAGCACAGCAGACCGAACAGCGAATTGATCAGCGCGTTCTCGACGTAATGCACCGGCGCGGCTTCGCTGCTCAAATGATCGCGCACCACGTATTCGACGGCCATCGGCGTGTCCGGCTTCGGCAGCATCAGCGTGCCGCGCTCGACAGTCCGCGCCGCCGGCGCGCGCGGCACCGGCACGCCGCATTTGCGCCGCAAGCGCGGCAACATGCGGGCGACGCGCTGCGCCTCTTCCTCGCTGTATGGCGCGGCATCGGCCTGCAAGGCGAGCGCGAGCGCTTCCCCGTCACGCTCGCTGCGCTCGAGCACGCGCATGCGTCGATGACGCGCATCGGGCCACGCGCACGCGTCGTACACCGCGAGCGCGGTGTCCCACTGCTCGCGCCGTTCGCAATCCCGGCCGATCTTAAACAGGAGCTTCGCGCGACGCGTTTCGAGCCACGCATTCGAGGTGTCGATCGAGCGGACGGTCGCGATCAGTTCGTGCAGTGCGGACGCGTCGTGGTCGACCGGTAGCCGGTCGAGGGCTTCGCGGCACGCGTGCAGCGCGAGATAAACGTCCACGTCCGCGCGTTGCTGGAACGCACGCGACGACGGTCCGAACGCGACCTTTTCGTACTGGAACACGCCAAGATCGGCGAGCACGAACTCCGACCACTCTTGATGCAGATTGCCGAAGAACATCAGGCGCAAGCGATCGCACAACGGCGCGATCGCAACGTGCAGCACGCGGTCCGTCGTGGCGCCATGCCAAGCAGAAAGCGGACGCGATAGGCGCGCATACGCGTCGCCGCTGGCAGTTGGGTAAAACGCGCGCAGCGTTTCGAGCAGATCCGATTTGCGCAACGCCTTCGCGCCGGGAATTCGCGCGATCGCGCCGGCGAACATGTCCAGCAATTGCGCACGCGTGCTGAGCGCAAACAGATCGTCGAGCGACAAAGCCGGCTCGGTGTCGATCCAGCGATGCACCGCCAGCGGCGCCACCGCCTGCAGCGGACAGCCGATTTCGTCATAAACGAGGCGGCTCGCGCGAAACAGCATGCCCTTGCGCATCAGCATGCGCACCAGCAACGCACGCGATACCTGCGGCAACGTAGCGAAAGTCTCCAGAAAACCGTGCTCTTCTTCGTCGAGCAGGTCGTCGTAACGCGCGGCGAGCCACGCAAGCGCGCGCTCGAAATTCAGCAGGTAGTAAGGGACGTCAGAGCGGATCTCTGAGCGAGCATCGGTTGCCACGGACTTTTTTGCAGGACCTGTATGTTTATACAGTGATGATAGCAAAGTCCCGCGCGAGAACGCCGCGCCTCAGCCCGCGAGCCATACGACCGTCAGCGAACGCACGCCCTGCGCGCCGCGAATCAGAACACCCTCGATATCGGCGGTGGCCGACGGGCCCGTCACGAGCGCGGCGTAACGCGCGCTGCGGAAATCGTCGCGACGGTAGACGTCTTGCAGTCCATCGAGTAATTGCGCCGGATCGAGCAGCACAACCAGATGCTGGACGAGGTAGCCCAATGCATTGACCACATATTCGCGCTCGCTGAACCACACGGAGCCGGTTTCGGCAACGCCAAAGCGTGCCCGCACCACGCCGACGTCAACGTCGTGCAGCGATGCGGGGTCTGTATCCGCGCCGATCGCCCGCGTGCCAGGCACTTCCGCGCTCGCCGATGCAATCGATGCCGCCGCGCCGAAACGCTCGCGAATCAGATCGCTGACGCCACGCGCGCTCGGCGCATCGACGCAAGTGCCACCCATCGTCTGTAACGCCGCAGTGAAACGCGCCCGTAGATCGCCGCCAACGGGATCGAATAGCGGCACGTCGGGACGCGGCCGCGCGGCCGGTTGCGCGGCGCGCACCTTGGCCAGAAAAGCCTCACGCGTTGTCATCGCCGCCTCCGCGATTCTTCTTGTACCACGCATGAAAAGTCATTTTCGGCGCTTCCGGCAATTCGCGCTGCCGGCCCCAGATATTCAGAGGGTTGTACAGCACGAAATTCGGCAACCGCCGCAACGCACTGCCCATCGACGACACCGTCGCGCGATACAAGGTCGGACTCGATAGCAGACGCCCCGCCATCTTCAGTACCTCCTGTTTCACGAACGGCACTTCGTGTTGCTCGGCGATCACCGCGCGCCATTTGTAGATCTGCTCGTGAATATTGATCTTCACGGGACACACGTTGGTGCAACTGCCATTGAGTGTCGACGCGAACGGCAATGCACTGTAGCGTTTCAGATCGAAAGTCGGATTGATGATCGCGCCGATCGGCCCCGAATAGGTGCCGCCATACGAGAGGCCGCCGCTGCGTCGATAGACCGGACACGTATTCATGCACGCGCCGCAGCGAATACATTTGAGCGAGTACCAGAAATCCTCCATCGCGAGCCGTTCGGCGCGGCCATGATCGACGAGGATGAAATGCATCTCGGTGCCCGGCCGCGGCGCACGGAAATGCGACGTGTACTGCGTGATCGGCGAACCCAATGCGCTGCGCGACAGCATGCGGACGAACACGCCGAGATCCGACACCTTCGGTATCAGCTTCTCGATTCCGATCGACGCGATATGCAGCGGCGGCACGTTCGCCGACAGATCCGCATTGCCTTCATTCGTGCAGACCACGACCGTGCCCGTTTCCGCCACCGCGAAATTGCAGCCGGTCATGCCTGCCGTTTTCTCCCGCACGAAATACGGCCGCGTATTCATGCGCTGACTTTCGGCGAGATAATGAATGTCGCTATTCGTCGGATCGGTGCCGATGGTGCGGCCGAACAGCTCGGCCACGTCGGCGCGCAGCTTGTGCACGGCCGGCACGACCATATGACTCGGGTCCTGATGATCGAGCTGCTGGATGCGCTCGCCGAGGTCCGTCTCCATCACGGTCATGCCGCGCGGTTCGAGATACTCGCGCATCCGGCATTCGTCGGTCAGCATCGACTTGCTTTTCACGAGCGTGGTCATGCCGCGCTCGGACATCAGCCGGTGAACGATCGCGTTGTGCTCTTCCGCGTTGGCCGCCCAATGCACGACCACGCCATTGGCCTCGGCCGCCGCCGCGAACTGCTCGAGGTAGTCGGCCAGATGCGTCAGCGTGTGCTCCTTGATGCCCGACGCCAGCGCGCGCAGCGTTTCCCATTCAGCAATGCCGTGCGCCTGCGCATCGCGCTTCTCGCGCAGGTCCCACAGACGCTTGTCATGAAACGCGACGTGTTCGGTCTGACTGATGAAAGAACCGGCCGCTTTGGCGTGATCGACGCGGCGATCGCCGCGGCTCATGAGCGCGCTCCATTCAGAACCTGCGCGATATGGATGAAGCGCGCGTCGGCGTTCATGCGTTCCGCGCAACCCTGCTGATGCATCAGGCACGACATGTCGCCCGAAACGATGTACTCGGCACCGGCATCCAGATGGTCGCGCACCTTGTCCTGCCCCATACGCACCGACACCGCCTCTTCGGTCACCGAGAACGTACCGCCGAAACCGCAGCATTCGTCGGGCCTCGCGGGCTTCACGAACTCGATGCCCTTCACGCCTTCGAGCAACGCGCGCGGCTTCGAAAACGGCGTGCCGGCGATTTCCGACGTCGACGCTTCGTTCAGATGACGCAGCGCGCTGCAACTGGTATGCAAGCCGACGCGATGCGCGAACTCGGCCCACGGGAATTCGCGCGCGCCGATCAAGTCGTGCAGAAACTCGACCAACTCGTAAGCGCTCGCGCGCACTTTTTTCACTTCATCGGTCTGCTCGATCGCGCTCAGATGCTCGCGCACATGATGAATACAGCTCGCGGACGGCCCGACGATGTAGTCATAGCCCGCGAAGTTGCGCGCGAACAGCCGCTCGGTGGCGGCGGCGTCCGCATGCGCGCCGCTATTGGCCATCGGCTGGCCGCAGCAGGTCTGCTGCTGCGGATAGTCGACCTCGATGCCAAAACGTTCGAGCAGTTCGAGCGTCGCGATGCCGACCTCGGGATAGAACGCATCGATAAAGCACGGGATAAACAGCGCGACTTTCATAGGCTCTCGAGGAAAAGCGGCGGGGACGATGTCTGTTGGCCGATGTGGGCGATGTCACCCATCCGGCCGTCTTGGTCATGTTGGTCTGACCAAGACTATAAAAAAGTCCGTAGCCGGTGTCAATTCGGACTGCGCCGGCCGCGAAATCGACGCAATCAGGAAATCACGGCGGCCGACGGCTTGGTCGCATCGTCCTTGTAAATCTCGCGTACGAAGGCGAGATGCCGCTCGGCGGCCTTGCGCGCTTTGGGCGCATCGCCTGCGACGACGGCGTCGTAAATCGCCTGGTGCTGGCTCATCAACTGCTTTTCCATCGCGTCGTCGTAGTCGATCAACCGATGATACTGGCGCATGCCCTCGCGAATCAGCGTATGGATGCCGTGCATCACATGCGCCAACGCGACGTTGTGCGTGGAGTCGGCGATCGCGAGATGAAATGCGGCATCGAGTTCGGCGAGATCGGCGCGCTCGCGCGACAACGATGCAGCCTTCAACGCCTCGAACGCGGCGCGGATTTTCTTCAGATCGGTGGCGGTTGCGCGTTGTGCGGCATAGACAGTCGAAATCGCTTCGAGCCCCTGGCGCAACTCCAGAATGTCGGCACTGGTACGCGGATTCTGCGTCAGCAGTTCAGCAAGCGGCTTCGAGATGAGCGGCGCGGTCACGTCGACCACCGTGAAGCCGCCGCGCCCCGACGTTTCGATGTAACCGTCCGCCTCCAGCCGGATCAGCGCCTCGCGCAGCGACGGCCGCGACACGCCGAGCTGCGCCGCGAGATCGCGCTCGGCCGGCAGCCGATCACCGGGCATCAATGTCCCGGCCGCGATCAGTTGCTTGATCTGATCGGACACGACGTCGGAAATGCGCTTGCGAGCGAAGGACGGAATCGGTGTGAATGGCATAAGCGGCAAACGATGAAGCCGGTTGACGGAGCGCGCGACTACTCCACGGTGCGTGGAATTATACCGTTGCACGGCATGCGCCGATTGACCGATCTCAACGCCGTTGCGACGCATAGAAGCTCGCCAGATCGCGCTTCATCGCGTGCAGCGCGGCATCGTCGAGATAGATCATGTGGCCGGTCGGATAGTAGGCGATGCGCAGGTTCTCGCGCAGCGGACCATCAAGGCCGAGATGAGCGAGCGCGTATTCGGTCGCGTAGAACGGGGTGGCCAGGTCGAAGTAACCGTTCAGCGACAGCACTCGCAACTGTGGATTCTGCCGCATCGCTTCGGCCAGATCGCCGCCCGCATAAGGGAGCTGCAGCCGCTCGCCCCACCATTCGCGATGTTTCCAGTCCCATTGCTTCAACGCGTCGTCGCTGAACACCAGGTAACGCTCGGTTGGCGCGTAGTGCAGGTCTTCCTCCAGATGTTGATGAAGCGCCGCATTGAACGCATTGGACACGCTGCTCACCGACGCATCGAAGTCCGGGTCCTCGGATGCATCGTCGAAATTCACGCCTTCGAAACGCGCATCGTAGCGGCCCACGCTGCGCGACTCGCTGCGCAGCAACTCGTTTCGAAAGCGCGACGGGTAAAGACGCAAACGGTTGCGCTTGACGAAGCCCACGTCGAGCCCGGTGAAGTACGCGATGCGCGCGGCGATCGCGTCACGCTGGTCGTCGGGCAGCGCATCGCCCTGTTCGAGCGCCTGCGCATAAGGTCCGCGAGCGAACGCGCGCGCTTCGTCGAGAAAGGCCGGCAGGCTCGCGGGCTTCGGCGTGACCTTGTCGTGATACCACGCGATCGCCGCGAAACTCGGCAGATAACTCTCGCTCTTGAAGTCGGTGCCTGGCGAGAACGCCGCGGAATTGAGTACCGATGACAGCAGGATCACGCCGTTCAGCGCGATATTGTTCTGCCCCAACCGATAAGCGAGCATCGCGGCGCGCGCGGTGCCATACGATTCGCCAAGCAGGTACTTCGGCGAATTCCAGCGCTGATTCGCCGTCAGATAGCGGTCGATGAATTGCGCGAAAGCATCGACGTCCTGATCGACGCCCCAGAAGTCCTTGCCCGTGCCATGCCCGACCGGTCTCGACAGGCCCGCGCCGACCGCATCGATGAACACGAGGTCGCTGATATCGAGCAGGCTGTCGGGGTTGTCCTCGAGCGTGTACGGCGCGGGTGGCGTGCTCGCGGGGCTCGCGGTGCGCACGCGCTTCGGGCCGACCGAGCCCATCATCAGGAACACGCTGCCAGCGCCCGGGCCGCCGTTGAAGAGAAAGGTGATCGGACGCGCTGCCGGGGTTTTCGTGGGCACCGTATAAGCGACGTAGAACACGCTCGCATTGGCCGCGCCGCTCTTGTCGTGCAGCAACAGATTGCCGGCGGTCGCGGTGTAGTCGAGCTTGCGGCCGTTCACGCGAAGCGAATGCGTGGTGACGCTCGTGGATTCAGGCGGCACCGGGATCGCGGGCGTTGACGCCTTGTCCTTGCGTGACCTGGCTGTCGCGTCGACCGAGTCCGGTGCATTCGATGCAGCCTGCGTGTCGCCGCGCGAAGCCGTGCGCTTGCGCGCCTCGTCGTTCGGACGCACCGCCATCGAGTGCGGCTCGCGCGAATCGCCGGGCGACGACGCGTTCGCGTCTGGCCCGTGGCCTGGCGCGATGCGCGCGGATGCGGCGGCGTCCGCGCTTTCGCCGGTGTCCGGGCTTTGCGCGGTGCTCGATGCATCGGCCTGTTCGGCTGCCATGCACCGTTCACCGAGCGGCACCGCCATGACGACCGACAGCGTCAGCGTGAGCGCGGCGGCCGGCAATCGCGCTGTCAGCAAGCGGCGCAACGAAGGAGAAAAGCGAAGGATCATGACGTTGTCCGCGACGAGTTGAAACACGCTGGCATCTGGCTAGCGGATGTGGGAGCAAACCTGGCGCGCTCGATTCTTGACGCAAGTTTGCCCGGCGTCAACCTGCTGCATCCTTGCACGCCCAACATGACAAAGCGCTTTTTCTGAACGTGGCGCACGCCTGCGCAGTCATGGCAGAATCGATAGCGCCTTCGTCGCCTTGTCGAGAATAGCCAATGGACCAACTGGTACTGGATGCATTCGACGCTGCCGCGCTGATCCCCGGCTTTCGCGCGCCGCAACTGCCGCAGCAACAGCCGGACCGCTCGACCCTCGACGCCGCCGACCACGCGATGCGGCACTGGACGAGCACCGTCAGCGGCCCGCTGCGGCCTGGCTCGGACGCGCACCGGCAGGAAATGTGCCGCATGTTTCGCGACACTTTTAATCCGTATCGCCCGTCCGTGCTAGCATGGCCGCAACTCGAAGCTGCAACGCTCCGGCGCATCGTCGCGCTGCCCATCTGGGACATCGCCGTGCAAACCGAAGGCAGGGCTCGCCTGCGCATGGCCGCCTACGCGGCGACGCTCGACACCCCGGACTTGCGCGACGCACTCGCGCTGAACGCGTGGGAAGAAAACCGCCATAAGGAAGTGCTGTCGCGCATGGTGCACGCGTATGGCATCGCGCTCGCGAGCGAGCCGCCCTACGTCTATCCAAAAGACACGGAACGGGCTTACCTCGTGACCGGCTATAGCGAATGTATCGACAGCTTCTTCGCCTTCGGCCTGTTCGAAGTGGCGCGGCGCTCGGGCCTGTTTCCGCCGGCGCTGACAGAAACCTTCGAGCCGGTGATGCAGGAAGAGTGCCGCCATATTCTGCTGTTCGCAAACTGGGTCGCATGGCATCGCGCGCAGCTTTCATGGTGGCGGCGCATCCGCTTCGAGATCAAGGTGGCGGGCGTGTGGGCGTTTCTGGTTTGGGAGCGTATCGGGCTCGCGCGTGCGATGGATGCCGACGGTAACGTCCACGAGCACGATAACAACTTCACGGTAAACGGTGCGCAGTCGGTGACGGATGTCGATATCAGCGTGCCCGAATTGATGCAGCTGTGTCTTCTGGAAAATGAACGGCGATTCGCGGGGTATGACCCACGGTTGTTGCGCCCCGAAACGATGCCGTGGCTGGTGCGCTTCGGCTTGAAGTTCGTGCGCAAGAAGAAATGAGCCGGGTCGCGGGCACACGCTCTGCCCGCGCGACCCGGCATTCGAGACTGGCGAATCGCTGAATGACGGTCTCGTCAGCGCCTCACCCCTGCCACGAACATCGCGATCCTCTCGCACGCCTCGATCAACCGATCCTCGCTCACCACCAGCCCCAGTCTCACGAATCCCTTCGCCGTCTCCCCGAACGCGCTCGCGTCGAGCACGGCCACGCCTTGCGCACGAAACAGCTGCCACGTGAACTCGATCGTATCGAGCCCGCTCCCGCTGACGTCGACCATCACGAACATACCCGCTTCGGGCAACAGGCATCGCAAGCCCGGCACGCGATGCAAGCGCTCGAACACGACGTCGCGCCGTCGCCGGTAGATCTCGCGAATGTCGGCGACGATGTCCGCCCTGTTCTCCAAAGCCGTCAACGCGGCCTGCTGGATGAAACCCGGCAGGCCGTACAGCATCGCGAGCGCGAGCCGCGCCATGTGCTCGATCAGCGTCGCCGGCCCGATTGCCCAGCCGACGCGCCACCCCGCCATCGCGTGCGACTTCGACAGACTGCCGAGCGTGACCGTGCGCGACGCCATGCCGGGCAACGACGCCATGCTCACGTGCTCACGCTCGAACGTGAGCTCCGCATAGACCTCGTCGGACAGCACCCACAGGTCGTGCTCGCACGCGAGCCGCGCGATGCGCTCGAGATCCGCGCGCTGCATGACGACGCCGGTCGGATTGCACGGCGTCGCGAAGAAGATCGCTTTGGTGCGCGGCGTGATCGCCGCTTCGAGCGCGTCGCAGTCGACGTGAAACGCGCGCGCCGGATCGACCGGCACCGCGACGAGCGTCGCGCCCGCCGCGCGCACGCAGGCCTCGTAGGTCAGATACATCGGTTCGGGGACGATCACTTCGTCGCCGGCTTCCAGCAGGCATAGCGACACCGCGAACACGCCGTTTTGCGCGCCGGCGGTCAACACCACGTTGGCGACGCTCACATCGCAGCCCGTCGTGCGCGCGTGCTGCGCGGCGATCGCCGCGCGCAGCGGCTCGCGACCGGCTATCGCCGTATAGTGCGTATCGCCGGCGCGCAACGCGTCGATGGCGCGCTCGACGATCGGCGCGGGCGTCGAGAATTCCGGATCGCCGACGCTCAGCACGATCACGTCTTCACCGTTGGCGGCGGCCTGCTGCGCGACGCGATGGATTTCCCACGCCGAGGTGCGCCGCCCTTGCAGTCGCTCGACCAGATTCGAATACTTCATTGCGCTCACCCGTTGTTGTGCCGTTCCGTTGATCGGTTCGGATTCGAGCCGCCAATGTAATGGCGCGCCGACGAAACGTCCAGAGACGAAAAAGGGTCATGCGAGTGGACAACCTCACATGACCCGGTGCGCAATGTACTGCTGTTTGAATGACTGCTTTTTTCACCCCCGCTAAGAACTTCGGTGCGTCAAAGCTGCCGGCGCAGTTCCGCCGGCGGCACCTTCATCAGATGCCGGTATTTCGCCACTGTGCGCCGCGCGACCAGTACGCCCTGATCCGCGAGCATCTTCGCAAGCGTCACGTCCGACAGCGGATCGCGCGTGTTCTCCGCGGCGATCATCTCCTTGAGCAGCGCGCGCACAGCCGCGGCCGAACAGGTGCCGCCGCTTTCGGTGCCGAGCTCGCGCGGGAAGAAATGCTTGAACTCGAAGATGCCGCGCGGCGTCGCCATATATTTGTTGCCGGTCGCGCGCGAGATGGTCGACTCGTGCAGGCCCAGTTCGTCGGCCACGTCGCGCAGCACCATCGGCTTGAGCGCGATTTCGCCGTATTGGAAGAAGGCCTTCTGATGCGCGACGATGCATTCGGCGACACGCTGAATCGTATCGAAACGCTGTTGCGCGTTACGGATCAGCCAGCGCGCTTCCTGCAGCTGCTGCGCGAGCGGCGAACGGCTCGCGCCGGCCGACTGCGCGAACAGCTGCGCATACATGCGATGGATTCGCGCCCGCGGCTGCACCGCCGGATTGATCGATACGACCCACTTGTTGCGCACCTGACGCACGATCACATCGGGCACCACGTAGTTATCCTCGGCTCGGCCGTAGCAATTGCCCGGCTTCGGATCGAGCTTGCGCACCAGCGCGCAGGCCACGCGCAGCTCCTCCGCGCTGCAGCCGATCTGCTTTTGCAACTCTGCCTGCTCGCGGCGTGCGAGACGTTCCAGATGATGCTCGGCGATCTGCCGCGCGACGTCGCGCCCGGGCGTATCGGCGGGCAGCGCATTGATCTGCAGCGCGAGGCATTCCGATAGCGAACGCGCGCCGAGCCCCGGACGATCGAGCGACTGCACGAGGCGCAACGCCACCAGCAGTTCTTCCTCGGTCAGCGTGGGTTCGAGATCGACGCTATCGGCCAGGTCCGCGAGCGATTGCCGCAGATAGCCGTCGTCGTCGAGCGCCTCGATGATGAAGCGCGCCACCGCGCGATCACGGTCGTCGAGCCGGTACAGGCGCAACGCGTCGTGCAACTGCTCGCGCAGCGTGGGTTGCGAACGAGCCCAATCGGCCGGGTCGCTGCCGTCCGAGTCGCCGTTCTGGCGTGTCGAGTTGCGCGAACCGTAGTCGCCGGAAAAGTCGGCGGGCATGTCGTCCTGGCCCGCGCTTTCGAGCGTGTCGCTAGCGGCGCTTTCCGCGGTCAACCCGTCGGGCTGGACGGCGGCAAGCGTATCCGCGGCGGGCGGCACGCTGGCGTCTTCGCCCGGCGTCGTGCCGGCGAGCGCGACGTCGTCCGCTTCGGATGAATCGTATTCGAGGAACGGATTGGTATCGAGCGCCGTGCGCAATTCCTGCTGAAACTCGAGAGCCGACAATTGCAAGAGCCGCACCGATTGCTGAAGACGAGGCGTCAGTGCAAGAGACTGCCTTGTGCGTAGTTCGATCGAAGGCATTGGAGTAGATCCCGTTCGTTAGTAGCCAAAGACTCAATGAGCCGCGTTCACCCACCAACGCAACGTCCGTACCAGTTTGCGCAAACCGCTGTTTCGATTGCGCTTTGTTTTTTCAGGCCCATGAATTGCACTGCCCGCGAGCGTCGGTTTTTACAAACGGCAGGCAATTTCCGGTCCCTTCTTCACCTCTCGGGCCGGCTTGCGCATTGCGGCGCCGGGACTCGATTCGTCAGTCGAAAAGTCCTTGGCGGCGCGGGTCCCGCTCGCGGCATCGTTTGGCATAGAGCGCGTGGGCACGATGCTTGCGGAGCGTGGTGGGTGGACGGACGCCGCCCTTCGCTAATGCGCCAATGCAGCGCGGATGCGAGTGCAGCGTCCGGTGTCGAGAAACGGGCCCTGACGGTACCGTAGCGGCGACGACCCACGTGCGTCATCAGCGGCTTCGGCCGCGATCGGCCACCGGCAACAAGACCGCCATTTTCATCACCACCGGAAGGAGAGAACCATGAAAAAGATCCAGCTTCTGAAGACCGCAGGCAGCATCGCCGTTGTCGCGTTTGCGTTGAACGCAAACGCACAGACCAGCGCCTCGGCCCCGCCCGCGGCGTCGGAGAGCGTCGGCCAGCATATCGACGACGGCACCATCACGACCAAGGTCAAGGCGGATCTGCTTGCCGCGAAGAACGTCAAATCGACGCATATCCACGTGAAGACCCGTAAGGGTGTCGTGTGGCTCACGGGTTCGGTGCCTTCGGCCGACGAGAAGTCCGCCGCCGAAGATGTCGTGCAGAACGTGAAGGGCGTGACCAGCGTGAAGAATCATCTGAAGGTCGCGGCCGAATAATACCGGCGCAATCGGTTCGCGCCGATTCGCCCGGGTGGAACGACAGAGAGCCGGCATCGCCGGCTCTCTTTCTACCGCACCGACACGTCGATCAACGCTTCATCGCCGCATACTGGTCGCGCAGATCGCGCACGCGATCATGCGTCTGCAGAAGGCCATGGTACTGCCGCTCGACGATCGCCCGCACGTCGGCTGGCAAGTCCTTTTCGAGCGCGTCGTGATAGTGTTTCTTCGCGACGTCTTCGCCTTTTTCGCACTCGGCGAGAATCGCATGGTCGCTGCGGTCCGACACCGCCGATCTCACGTCGACCCAGCCGCGATGCAGCGCACCGCTCATGCTGCCGCGGTTCTCGGGCTTGCCGCCCAGCGTCTGAACGACATCCTGCAACTCGCGTGCGCCGCGCGAGCAATCTTCAGCACTCGAGCGGAACAGCGTCTTCAGTTGTTCGTCGTGCGCATCCTCGGCTGCCTTCATAAAGCCCTTTTCGCCATCCTTCGACGTTTCGACGAGATCATTCAATACGGAAACAACGTTGGTAGCCATTCAATACCTCCAAGGGTTTCGTTCATCGCGCAATCCGCCGCGCCGGGCTTTTTATTCGCCTCGCGATGAATCGGTCCAACGCGCGGCAGACTGCCTGTGATGCCCGCACGACGCGTGCCCGGCATACATCGCTGCCGCCCCACGGTGCGCGGCGATCGAGGGCTAACGCGACGACGAAACCGCGCCGTAAACGGGAAACCCAAAACGGAAAACGGTCCGATCGCCGTCGGGCCGTTTTTGTCGATACGGCGCGTCGCTTACATCACGCGCTTCTCCGCGAATTCCTTGATTGGCTCGGGCGTCTTCAGCGGATCGAAATCGGCCCAGCGTCCTTGCTGCCAGCGGCCGGTCGCCTTCTCGATCGCCACGCCGCCCGCTTCACGCAGCACCCGCGCGGCCTGAAGCTGATTGTCGGGCGATACGTGCACGGCGACGAGCACGCCCGAATCGCGCGCCTCCTCGTGATAAGGCACACGATGGTCCGATTTGCGGCGCTCATGGGTGCGCGACATGGCGCCGGCCAGCGAGCCGACATACGCGCCGACGCCCGCCGCGAGCAGTGACACCAGCAGGGGTGCGGAAAACGCCGCGAAGATCGCCACGCCGACGACCGCACCGATCACCGCGCCGATAGTCACCCCAATGCCCGCGCCTTTGGGCGCCTCTCGCGCGGCGGGGTCGGTATCGGTGTCGCCGCCGATCGGGAAACGCGCATGCTGACCGCGCGGATTGACGAAAAACAGCGTGACGTCTTCTTCCACGAAACCTGCATCAAAAAGCTTTTGCGCCGCGCTTTCCGCGGCCGGGAAAGTCGTGAAGCGCGCTGCGACGATGAGTGACATAAGGCCTCCTTATCGTTAGTTGGCGTTCGCAGACCATACGGTCGCCGGGTGGCACGCGTCACAGCAGTGCGCCCGGTCAGCGCGGCACGCGGCGGCGCTACGCCGCGGCGCCGCGATCCGGTTCCATGCCTTCCACTCTGAACAGTCCGCTATGCAACACTACGCCTTCTCCATTGTTCTGGTCGAGCGCTTCGGCGCAGACCGAGCGGATGCGCTGACGGCCTCTGTCGAAGGCGGCCAACTGTGCCGCTTCGAGTGCCGACTCGGCGCCGAAATGATCTTCCAGCGCCTCGGCGGTGATCGCGCAGACCACCGGCTCGCCATCGACCCGCGCAACGAAGCGCACGATCAGATTGGCGCCGTCGAAGGCCGGTTCGTCGTCGGGGAAATCGATCTGCATCAGAGAGTCCTCATAGGCCGGCCGTGGCAGGATCGCGTTCATGACGAGCCCTTCAATTTGCCGGCAAGTTGCTGCGCCATCTCGAGGTGATGCTTGATGATCGGCAGCGCCTGCGTGGCCGCGGCCTTCAGTTGCGCGTCGGTGCCGCTGCCGCTTTGCTGCTGGAACAGATCCACCGCGCGCTGATGCGCTTCCACGCCGACCTGCTCGACGTAGGCCTGATCGAACGCGGTACCCTTCAACGTCTGCAGCTTGCCGACTAGCGCGGAATCCGCGGATGGCGTCGGCTTGAAGCCCTTCTTCGCGACCAGCGCGGCCATGGTGTGCGACAGCTTCGTGTGGTCGGTAATCATCTGCTGCGCGAACTTCTTGACCTGCGGATTGTTGGAGTTTTTCAGCGCGATCCTGCCGGCGGCAATCTCGGTCGCGTCTGACTTCGACGCATCGAGCACGAACTGCTGATCCGCTGGCGAGAGCGTCGTGCGGCCGGTGGGTGCGGCGCTCGCGGGTGCATCGCTCGCCTGCGCGCAGGCCGTGTCGATCGATGCCGCGCTCATGCCCAGCACGGCCAGCGCCGTAGTCAACACTTGTAGGGAATACCGGAATTTCATGCATTTTCTCCCTGTTGCGGCATCGATGCGCAAGCGCCGACGCGAACGCGCCGCCTGCGATCACGCCGCCTTGCGCTTCGTCAGTTGACCGATCAGCGTCTTGTTGAAGGCGGGAATGTCGTCGGGTTTGCGGCTCGAAATCAGATTGCCGTCCTCGACCACTTCCTGATCGACCCAGGTGCCCCCCGCGTTGCGAATATCGTCCTGCAGGCTAGGCCAGCTCGTTACCGTGCGCCCCTTGATGATCCCCGCCGACACCGGCAGCCACGTGCCGTGGCAGATCACCGCGATCGGCTTCTTCGCGTTATCGACCGCCTTGACGAAGGCTTGCGCCTGCGGCAGCAGCCGGAGCGCGTCGCCGTTCACGACGCCGCCCGGCAACACGAGCGCGTCATAGTCGTCGGGACTGGCCTTGTCGAATGTCGCATCGACGTCGACGGTGTCAGCCTTGTCGACGTGCTTGAAGCCCTGGATCTTGCCCGGTTTCGCCGAAATTACGTGGACCGTCGCGCCCGCCTCCACGAGCGCGCGTTTCGGCTCCACCAGTTCGGCCTGCTCGAAACCGTCCACGGCGAGTACCGCTACCTTGTAGCCATTCAGTGCGTCAGTCATGCGTCCTCTCCTTCGCGCAGTGCCGCGCTCATGCACGGGTCCGATATGCATGTGCACAGCGCGGCGCCTTCGTTAAAGCGCTGATACGCAAAACCTGTGCCCGCCGCATTGTCACAGCGTTCCCGCTGCGCAGCGCGGGCTGCGTCATCAGTACAGCGTCGTAGTCAGACGTCGGTTTCGTCTTCGCCGAGGCGCTCCGCGTCCGGCGGCACTTGCGGATCGACGACGTGGTCCGCCTCGATATCGCGGTCCAGCTCCAACGCTGAATCGCCATCGGCCGACGCGCGCTCGCCAGTACCCGCGCGATCGGTATCGCTGGCGAGTTCGGCGTCGCCGGTTTCCAGTGCGTGGTTGTCGAGCTCCGTATCGACGTCGAACTCGTGACGCTTTGCGCCCGCCACATCGCTGCCGCTATCGGACGAGTCGCTCGGACCCAGCGCGCCCGTCGTGCCGGACGTTTGCTTGACGGTCTGCTGCGGCTCTTCATCGGGATTGAGTGTGCTGCTCATGAAAGCCCCTTTCCGGTTGATCACACCGACTTTTGCGCAAGGACCGTTCCGCTGCGGCACTCCTCTCGATGCTGTCGAATGGCATCCCTCTTGCTTCCCGCCGAGCACACGGCATGCATCGCGCCCTGCCGGGCGAACCGATCCGAACCACGCTTGAAACTTCTACCTGCAACGATGGCTACCGCAACTCGTTCAACCACCGCATCACGCAGCCCGACGGCAGCGAATGGCAACACCGCCTCGCACGCCATGCCGCCGGGTCTGCACCACGCCGACGACAGCAGGCCCGGCTACACCCGCAAGCGCGACAGGAACGGCTTTGTGTATTTCGACGTGAACGGCGAGCGCATCATCGACGAGAACGAGATTCAACGCATCAACTCGCTCGCGATTCCGCCCGCTTATGAGAACGTGTGGATTTGCCCCGATCCGCGAGGTCATCTGCAGGCGACCGGCCGCGACGCGCGTGGCCGCAAGCAGTATCGCTATCACCCGCGCTGGCGCGAAACGCGCGACGCCGACAAGTACGAACGGATGGCCGAGTTCGGCCGGGCGTTGCCGAAAATCCGCGCGCGCGTCGCGCGTGATCTGAAGTTGCCTGGCATGCCGCTCGACAAGGTGGTCGCGGCCATCGTGCAATTGCTCGATACGACGCTGATCCGCGTCGGCAGCGTCGAATACGCGCGCGATAATCAGTCATACGGATTGACCACGCTGCGCAAGAAGCACGTGAAGATCAAGGCCGGTCAGTTGCGCTTCCAGTTTCGCGGCAAGAGCGGCATCGAGCACGACGTGACGGTGGGCGATCCGAACATCAAGCGCATCGTGCGGCGTTGCGCGGAGCTGCCGGGTCACGATCTGTTCCAGTATCTCGACGAAGACGGCACGCGCCACACCGTCGGCTCGACCGACATCAACGACTACCTGCGCCGCGTGAGCGGGGCGGACTTCACCGCCAAGGACTATCGCACGTGGGCGGGCAGCGTCTTCGCGCTTGCGGCATTGCGCCGGTTGATCTGCGGCAGCGTGGCCGAAGCGCGCCATCATATCGTTGCGACCGTGAAAGAAGTGGCGACGCTGCTACGCAACACACCCGCCGTCTGCCGGCGCTGCTATATCCACCCGGCGATCATCAGCGCGTTCGAAGCCGATGAGTTGCAAAGCCTCGCGCCGGGGCAATCGCGCCGCGGACTCAAAGCCGATGAGCTAGCCTTCGCGGTCCTCCTCGCGCAAGCGGAAAAACAAGCGGCGAAACTCGCGCGCGCTTCCGGCGCGAAAGGCCGCAAGACGCGGGAGTCGGCGGTCGACGAGAGCATCAACGGTTCGCTGACGAGTTTGCTGAAAAAGTCGCGCGTGGTGCGTAAGAAAACCGCCGGCGCGGCACCGACACGCGCCGGGGAAGATCTGCGCGCTCCCGCGCGCGCGCGTACGCCGCGCACTGCGCAGGAAATGGCATCCGAACTGAAACCGCCGACTCAGTGACAGGCTCAATGCTGAATCGATGATGGCTCAAACACGTTCGGCGAACGCGGCCATCACACCGTCACTGGCCTTTCGTATCGCTGCTGGCATTCGCGCCAGGTGTGTTAGTCGTGTCGGTCATCGGTTTGTTTGCCTTCGATTTCTTGTGATGATGCTTCATCGACGAAGTCGAACCCGCAGTGTTGCCCATGGCACCCGACGCAGGCTCGTTGCCCGCGGTCGGCGCGGCGGTCGCAGCGCCATGCGCGTTGCCGCCGCCGGCGCCGCTATTGCCGTTGCCGCCGCCCGCCTGCGCGAACGCAGCGCTCGATGCGATTACACATGCCGCGGCCAGCCATGCCTTCGGATACTTGCTCATCTGGGTTCTCCCTGAAGTAAAAAAGACGGACGTGATCCTTACCCTGCCGTCACCCGAAGTCGAGCAAAGGCTATGCCGCGCGGGGCGCTCGTCGCAACCCGCGTCAAGCTAGTCTTCTACCGGCTTGCGGCGACACAAACGAAATAATTTCAAACGCGCTCGCATCCTTTACGCGCGCGGTGCCTCGTCTCGCGGATGCGCCGAGCACCACGGCGCAACGGCGCGCACGGCTGGATGGAACGGCCGTTGCTAGATGCCTCTGTACATTCACCCCTTTAAAGGAGCCCATCATGGTCATCCAGACCCAGACGCAAGGTGCGAACATCGTCGGTAAAGGCGCCGCAACCGCGGAAGGCCCAGGCCCGGATGTGATGGCCGCGGATACGCTCGACGGCAACAAGGTCATCAGCAGCGACGGCGAGCACATCGGCAAGATCAAGGACATCATGCTCGACGTGCGTTCGGGCCGCATCGCGTATGCGGTGCTGTCGAGCGGTGGTTTCCTCGGCATCGGCGACAAGCTGTTCGCGATTCCCTGGCGTGCGCTGACGCTCGATACGGAGGAAAAATGCTTCGTGCTGAACATGACGGCCGAGCGCGTGAAGAACGCCCCGGGATTTGATAAGGATCACTGGCCATCGATGGCGGATGAGACGTGGGCTACCACCGTGCATCAGTATTACGGCAGCGAACCGTACTGGGGCGGCGACGTCTACACGAGTCGCGATGAGCCAGGCGTCGGTGACATTCCTCCGGGATCGTCGGACGCGCCCGAGGCCGGCGGCGTGAAACTCTGATCGCCAACTCGACCATTGTCGACGCGTGGCCTGTCCGACATTGCGCTTCAGAAGAGAACACCATGGGGACCCGAAAGACCAGCAGCAGATCAAAACGCCCTGTGGCCCGTGGGAAGTCGGGACGGCCACCGCGTCAGCGCCATGCGCAGGCGCACGCCGCGCATCGCGCGAAAACCGCGAAATCGAAAGGCGCTTCCGGCACGAAGAAATGGTCGCATCACGTGATGGAAACGAGCGACGCGATGGACATCCAGAAGGATATTTTCAAAACTGGCAGCGCGGAGTCCATCGCGCAATCGTTGAAGCATTCGTCGACGGTGAGCCGTCGACGCAAGGGCACACCGTTTCAATCGGCGATGTCGATGCTCAATTTCTACATCAATCGAGCGGGCCGCAACCTGCCTAAGGAGCGGCGCGATACGTTGCAGCGGGCCAAGCGCAAGCTGCGCGAAGCGTTTGGGCGCGAGCCGCGGTGAAGCGACGAAACGGCCGCGCCAGCACGCGACGCGGCGCCGCGCTTCAATCGGCTCCGGGCTGAAGGCCGAACGCACTCTGTACGGCTTCGAATCGCGAATTGACGTTCAGTTTCTCGAAGACGTTTTTCATATGCCATTTGACCGTCTCCGGCGCCAGATTCAATGAGCGTCCGACTTCCTTGTTGGACAGTCCGCGCGCAACGTAGCTCAGGATTTCGAGCTCTCGCGCGCTCAGCGTGCCCGGCGTCATCTTCGTGTCGGCATAGCTCGACGACGAAGATCGCATGTTGTCGGCATCGTCGAAAGCCGACAGCAGCGTGCCGATATAGCTGTCGTGCTTTGCCGCGATTTCCGACGGCGTGCGACGAAAGCGTGCCAGTAACGCACGCATCGGTGCCCCCTCATCCACGACGCTATTGATCATCCCTATCGCGCTGCCGATCCTCACCGCGTTGCCCAGTGCGGCGAACGCCTGTTCCGAAGCGCCGTTCTGCTCATGCGCGAGAGCAAGCAGCAATGACACAGCGGCCTCGGCATAGCGCCAGCCCAGCGCAACCAGATTCTCGAGTGAGCGCGAAAGAAAGCCGACGGCGTCCCCGGCGGCATTTTCCGCGAGCAGAACGCGGGCTTGCAGCACGCAGTAGCTTACCCACGTTTCGATCGCCGAGCCTCGCCGTCCTTCGCACATCATGGGTACGCTCGCGCTCAGATCGTCGGAGAGCTGTCGCGCCTCGGCCACCCTACCGTCGGCGAGGAGCTGTCTGGCGGTTTCCGCATCGCACGCGAGCTTAAGACGCAACCATCGACGGGTGATCGCGACCTGTCGACCATCCTCGAGAACGGCCAACGCCGGCCCCTTCTTGCCATCGCGCCACAGCAGACGTGACGCGGTGAGCATGTAGCGCATCGACGCGGCGAGTGGCGCCGTCTCCAAGGCGAGGGTCATGCGCCCCTCGATCAACTTTCGCGCTTCGGACAGTTCGTTGCACTCGTAGTAAATCGATGCAAGGCAGCCGGCCACCGCGGCCGCGCCCGCCGACCACTCCCCTTGCTCTTCTTCGGAGTACCGCATCGCTCGTTCCATCACCTGCCTTGCCTCTGGAAGTTCGCCGTGTATCAGTGCGGCGACGCCGTACATCACGTCGGGCAGCATATCGGTGCTGTTCGGCTTCCGGCTGAGTCCCACCTGATTGGCTGCGGCTCTCCACACGCTGGATATGTAGGCGAACTGCCCTCTATACACCAGGCCGAAAATTTCCGCGCTTTGAGCGTAGTGACGTACCCAGGAATCCACAGGCGCCGTCGATGCCACAACGGCGCGCCCGAGTTCGAGCGCATGCTCGCTGTCGTCATTCACGGCAGCGATCACCGCGCGGATCGCATTGATCTCCGCCCATGCGACCTCGTCGGCTACCGACCGATCATCGCGAGCGACACGCTCGAAGTCGTCGGCAATCTTGGTGATCTCCTTGGACGCGCGCGCGGTTTCAAGCGACATCGCGAGAGCCCAGGCTTTCGCGAGACGCAAGCGCAGTCGACCCGCGATCACATCCGGCGGAAGTTTCCGAATCCAGCCCGGCAGCTTGAACGGGTCGCCGCGTTGGAGCATCTCCATCGCGCAGTTTTCGGCCCACCCTGCCGCCTGCGCGAGATCGCCCGCCGCCAGCGCATGTCGCACGGCTTCGGGCCACAAACGAGCCCGCGCGAACCAGAGGCTTGCGCGCCGATGCAGCAACGGGACTTGTCGTGGCGTCTGACGCACGAGACGGCGACGGAGCGCATCGCTGAGCAACGCGTGATAGCGATACCAGCTTTGCGTTTCATCGAGCGGCCGAATGAACACGTTATGCCGCTCGAGCCAGTCCAGTTTCTCTCCACTGTCGCTTTCACCGCCCATGACTTCGTCGCACAGCGTCGCGGTGAGCCGCTCAAGGATCGACGTGCACAGCAGAAACGTCAACATATGCGACGGTAAATTTGCAAACACCGTATCGTTAAGATAGCGATCGATTCCGAATCGGGAATCGGCGAGATGACCGGCGAGCGCGGTTACGTCATCGACCCGGTTCAATCCCAGCACAGCCAGTTGCAAGCCGGCCACCCAGCCTTCGGTCGCGCTGTTCAACAACTCGACGCTGTTACGGCTGAGCAGCGTGTTACCGGTGTGGTCGAAAAACGCCTGAGCATCGTCGAGCGAAAAGCGAAGATCGTCGACATCCACATGCGAAAGTTTGTCGGGGGAGCACAGCCCGCTCAGCGATAGCGCCGGTTCGCCGCGCGCGCCGAGCAGGACGTGGAGGTTGTCGGGCGCGTAGCGCAGCAGGCGCGACACGATCGCGAGAACGGGTCTCGCGCTCAGGCGGTCGACGTCGTCGAGTACGAGGAAAACACTGCGGCCGTATGCGGCGATGCCATTGAGCAGCACTGAAATGACGGTTCTGACCGGCGTGTGTGCATCGTTATCGAGGACGTGCTGTGCCTGCCACGCGATCTCCGTCGACGCACGAGAAATCGCCGCCACCAGATAGGCACCAAGTTGCTGCGGATCGTCGTCTTCTTCATCGAGACTGAGCCACGCAACCGGACGCTTCTTTCTCGTTTGCGCTTCGCTCCACGCGGCAAGCAAGGTCGTTTTGCCGAAACCCGCGGGCGCGGTGACGAGCGTGATCTGACGTGGGCGTCGTTCATCGAGTCGCCGGAGCAATAGAGGCCGATGCACGCAACCCGCGGGAAGGCGCGGGGGCATCATCTTGGTCTGGATCAGCGACACGATCCATTCACGCTCGAAACTATCTGCGGGTGTATTCATGAGTAGTCCTCTCACAGCTATCGGTGAGGGGCAAGGAGGGTCTTGAGAATTCGCGTTTAAGATACGCCGAACCGTGTGATGACTCAATGCGGAGCTGTGCAACGAGGTGCGACGACCGGAATCCGCTTCAGATCGCGCATGGCCTCGTGTCGAATCGCTAGCGGCGATTGCTCTGCGCGCCGAGTTCCGGCGTGTCGTTCTGCGCGACGGGAACCTCGGGTTCGGAGTCCACCGACGCTTGCAGGTCCACGCTGCCGGCATCGACCTCGTCGAGCCGGTAGCCGTGCGTATAGACGGTCGTCAATCGCACGCCATTGTCCGGGCACAGCGCCAGCTTGCGTCGAAGCCGGTAGATATGCGTATCGATCGTGCGCGACGTACTGTCCAGTTCGCGGCCCCAGACCAGCTTCGCCAAAAGCCTTTTGGAAACGACCCGCCCCACGTTCGAGAAGAAATGCGCCGCTACGACGAATTCCTTTTCCGTCAGCAAGATCGATTCGCCATGCAGATAAGCGGCGCGCCGCGTGACGTCGAAGGAATACGGTCCAACAGCGATTGCGCTTTCGACTTTCGCGCTGCGCCGTGTGCGGCGCAACAGTGCGCCGACTCTCGCCACCAGTTCTTCGGTCCGGAACGGCTTGACGACGTAGTCATCCGCGCCAGCGTCTAGCGCCTGCACGATGTCGACTTCCAGAAGTCGGCTGGTCACGAACAGCACCGCGGGTTCGCGGCCCAGATGACGGCGTATCCAGTACAGCACCTCGAAGCCGCTCACGCCCGGCAGTTCCCAATCGAGCACCACGAGGTCGACTTCGTTAGCCTGAAGAAAACTGATTGCGTCCTTGCCCCGCTCCACCTTGCTTATTCGATGCCCGGATTGCCTGATTTCCCTTTCGACCGAATCAGCTTGCGCGGTATCGTCTTCTACCAACAGGATATTCATTTATCACCTTTTTTCTTTCGCTCGACTGGAACACCGACCCCCCACAAATGCGGCGAAAGACATTTGCTCTGGAATTCCACTCACACGAGCAACGAGTTCAACGGGACGAAAAACCAACTTGCTAATCGCATACGGTCCAGGGTCGGCGTGAGCGGGTAGCGACGTCGGCCCCATATGCTTTGTGAAATTCGAGAAGAAAGATAGAGCCAGTCGCCTTTCAAATGCCCCCCTTCGGGGAGGGGGGATGGCGTTTTTCGAAGGGGGGGTCATATTGTGTGGTCACCCCCCCTTGCCCGTCATTCGATCTGGCAAGCGCATCCGGCCGCGCGTCGGCGGCGGCGATAAAACGATCGCGGTCGTCGACGACGCACCGCCGGTTTGCCCGACTATGGTGGAATCATCGTCAGCGCGGTCGCGGCGATGAGGCGGGAATAAGCGTGGCGCGAGGTTCGAGATCGTCCGCTCGCGGGGGATGTTCGGGATAGTGCGAATTCAAAGGTCGCTGTTGAATCGCTGAGCGAGCTTGGACACCGACTTGCGAAGCGGCGTCGTTATCGAAGGTGCTGGAACGGCGGAACAGTTCGGGTCGAGATAATCAGCCGTCCCGGCCTGGATCAATCTCAAACGCCATTCCCGCCCACCGTCCGCTGACTCTTCCACTGCCCCTGCTGCACCTCGAACAGCGTATACGGCGGCTTGATCAGATCTCCGTGCGGATCAAACGCGATTTTCCCCGTCACGCCCGTCACGTTGACCTTCGGGAAAGCCGCGACGATCTTCGCGCGATCGAGCGAGTCCGCGTCCTGAATCGCCTGAATCATCGCGAGCGCGGCGTCGTAGGCAAACGGCGCATACAGTTCGACATCCTGATTGAAGCGCGCCTTGTAGCGCTTGCCGAACTCCTGCGCGGCCGGCAGCTTGTCGAGAGCCGGGCCGGGTTCGAGATCGCGCGTCCCCTCGCCCGCGTTGCCTGCGATCTGCAGGAACGCATTGCTCTTCAGCGCGCCCGCACCGAACAGTTGCGCGGGCATGCCGAGCGAGCGCATCTGCTTGACCAGCATCGCGCCTTGCTCGTCGAGACCGCCGAAGAAAACCAGATCGACGTTTTTCTGCTTCAACGAGGTCAGGATTGCGCGCAGATCGACCGCCTTGTCGTTCGTGAACTCGCGATCGACGATATTGCCGTTCGCTTGTTTTGCACCCTTCTCGAACGCATCGGCGAGGCCCTGGCCGAACGCGGTGCGATCGTCGATGATGCCGATGCGCTTCGCCTTCAGTTGCTGCACCGCGAACTCGCCCGCGATCACGCCGCCGACGCCGTCGTGTCCCATTGTGCGAAACACGTTTGCGAAACCCTGCGCGGTCAGAGCCGGGTTCGTCGAGCCCGGCGTGATCATCGCGACGTTCGCCGTGTGATAGACGGCCGAGGCGGGAATGCTGCAACCCGAGTTGTAATGGCCGATCACGCCGACCACGCCATCGTCGACCAACTTCTGGGCGACCTGGATCGCGATGCGCGGATCGGCCTGGTCGTCCTGCACGTCGAGCACATATTTGACGGGTTTGCCGCCGATCGTCGGATGCTTCGCGTTCGCTTCGTCCACCGCAAGCTGCGCGCCGTTCTGCAAGTCCTTTCCGACCCGCGCGACCGGTCCGGTCAGCGGTCCGGCGAAGCCGATCTTCACGACTTGTGGCTCGGCGCCGTACGACGGCGCATGCGCGCACAACATCCCAAGGGCGAGTGCGACGACCAGGTTTCTGCGTTTCATGATGTCCATCCTCTTCCGTGCAGCAGTTGCGGTGGTTAAAAACGACGCGGGCTATAAGGCGCGAGATCGACCGGCGGCATGCGCCCCGCCACCAGATCGGCGACGACGCTGCCCGTCACGCCGCCCAGCGTGACGCCCAGATGCTGATGGCCGAACGCGTAGACGACGCGTGGCGACGCGCTCGACGGGCCGACGACCGGCAGTCCGTCGGGCAGCTCGGCCGCAAGCCGAGCCAGTCGCTATCCGGCTGCGGCAATTGCGGCAGCGCGTGCCGCGCGGAGCGCGTGATCAGGTCGAGCAGCGCGGCATTGCGCTGCGATCCGTAGCCGCCGAGCTCGACGGTGCCCGCCGCGCGGATGCCGCCGTCCATCGGCACCATGTAGAAGCCGCGCTCAGCCCAGCCGCACGGCCGTGAAATCAGCGACGACGTGCCGGGGAAACGCACGTGATAGCCGCGCTCGGTATCGAGCGGTACGCGGTCGCCGCATTGGCGCGCGAAGCGTCGCGAAAACGCCCCCGTGCAGATCACCACCTGTGCGGCGTCATAGGCGCGACCCGCATCGTCGACGATGCGCACGCTGGCGCCGCCCGGCGCGAGGGTGCGAACCGCGATGCGCTCGTGCCGCAGACCGCGCGCGAGCAGCGCTGTGTGCAGCGCCTGCAAAAAGCCGCGCGGATCGCTGAGGAACCAACTGCCGTTGAACAAGGTGCCGTGCGCAAAAATGGGCGCGAGATTCGGTTCGAGTGCGGCGATGCCGGCTCGGTCGACGTTTTGGAAGCGCACGCCAAGCGAGCGGCGCAATGCGAGCGACGGCTGCGCCGCCTCGAACGACGCCGCACTCGAGTACAGATACAGGCATTCGCGCGGCCGCACGAAGCGAGACAGGTCGTCGCTCGCCAGCATTTCATCGTAGCCGTCAGACGCGCGCGACAGCAGGCTCGCAAGCGCCTGCGCGCTGTGCAGGTAGCGCCGCGGCATCGATGCGCACAGAAAGCGCGCGAGCCACGGCGCGAGCTGCGGCAGATAGCGCCAGCGGATCCGCAGCGGACTCGTCGGCGAAAACAGGAAACGCGGCAGATTGCGAAACACCGCCGGGTTGTTCACCGGAATGCAGCCGTAGTTGGCGAACGTGCCTGCGTTGCCGTACGACGTGGCCTCGCCCGGACCGAGCGGGTCGAACAGCGTGACGTGGTGACCGTCGCGCATCAGCCAGTAGGCGCTCGACAGGCCGATGAAGCCCGCGCCCAGCACGGCGACTTCGCTCATCGCGCTTGCCGGCCGGTACAACCGCCCGCGCGACCCGAAGCCGGGCCGAGTGCATCGACCGGGCGCAGCGTTCTCTGTTGCTCTGTCATGACTGTCCCTCCTGCACTGCAGTTGCAGGTCGCCGTTGGATGCAGCGCCATACAAATCATGCTTTAATACTCACACAAAGATTTTTTGTGCGCAATTACTTTGGCTTTGTGTGGACTTAGGTACTTTCCCGAGCCAATGCGGGCAGGCATCGTGCGTGTAGAGGTTCGCCTGTCGACCAGTCGGCAAATGGGTTTAGTATTGGCTTGCCGGCACGCTCGAACAAGTTTTTGTATGGAGAAGAAATCTGGATGAAGAGCACAATTGACCACACAAACGGCGAAGACATTCTCCAGTCAAAGGGACGTCAGCCGACCTATCTTGAGGTGTCGCGCAACCTCGAGGAAAAAGTCCGCAACGGGCTCTACCCGCCAGGTAGCCGCCTGCCGCCTCAGCGCGAGCTTGCGATCGAGCTGGGTCTGAATGTCTCCACCGTGTCACGTGCATACAAGGAATTGCAGGCGCGTGGACTGATCGTGGCGAGCAAGCGGCGCGGCTCGATCGTGACCGGCGGTGCCATGCCTGCCGTGCATGCCCGCAGCGACAACGCCTCGGCAAGCGGCAATGCAAAAACGAACGCCGTAATCGACCTGACCGTGAACCGGCCGGCCACCGGCGAGTTCCTGACGCAGCTCGCGCGGACGATGGCGCAGATCGCGCACGATCCCCGCTATCCGGAGACTCAGGAATATCAACCTCCGCAAGGCCCCGAGTGGGCGCGCGCGGCGGGTGCGCAGTGGCTCGCCGCGCCCGGCTTCGCACCCGGCGCCGACAGCGTGGTCGTCACGAGCGGCGCGCAGCATGGCCTGTATGCGGTGCTCAGCAGCCTGATGGGTCACGAGGGCGTGATCCTGTCGGATCAGCTGACCTACTACGGCCTGAAAGCACTCGCGCCGGTGTTCCAGTTCGAACTGGTCGGCATTCCGAGCGACGACGAAGGGCTGCTGCCCGACCGTCTCGAAGATGTGTGCCGCCACAGGCGCGTGAAGGCGATTTTCACGGTGCCGAATCTGCAGAACCCGACCGTCGTGACGATGAGCCTCGCGCGTCGCGCGGCGCTCGCCGACATTGCGCGTCGGCATCACATCGTGATCATCGAGGACGACGTGTACGGCCCGCTGCTGCAAGCGCGCCTGCCGACGATTGCGAGTCTGTGCCCGGAGCTGACCTTTCACATCACGTCGACGTCGAAGATCCTCGCGCCGGGTTTGCGCGTCGGCTATCTGCACACGCCGCCGCACGGCGCGGCGCTCGCCGCGGAGGCGGTACGCACGACCGCGTGGATGCCCGCGCCGCTGTCGACGCTGATCGCCACGCGCTGGATCGAGGACGGCACCGCGCTGACGATCCTCGACGCGCAGCGCACCGAGCTGCGCGCGCGCCAGCAGATCGCGCGCGAACTGTTGCCCATCGAGCATCTGAAGAGCGATCCCGCATGCATGTTCGTGTGGTTGCGCGTACCGCCGCCGTGGCGCTCGGACGACTTCGCGGCGAACGCGCTCGCGCGCGGCGTCAACACGATGCCCGCATCCGCGTTTGCGGTCGATCGCTCGACGGTCGAGCACGGCGTGCGCATCAATCTCGCTTGCGCCGAGTCGCGCGAGCAGTTGACGCGCGCCCTGCAGGTTCTGGCGCACACGCTGCGCGACCGGCCGCGCGCGCTGTTCGGCACGATTTAGATGTAGCGATGGAACCGTCAGGCGGCGCGGCTAGAATACGGCACTATCATGCCCCGCCGAGCCGCCTTCATCCGATGACTCCGTCCGACGATTCAAGCCATTCCTCGCGCACGACCGCCGCCGATGCGCTGTTCGCTTTCCTGAAGACGCTGCCGCTCGGCGACAGGTTGATCGAGGGCGGCTTCATGGCGGTGCAGGCGGTGGCAGGCGCGAGTCTCGCGTTCGGCATCGGCCACACGCTGCATATCGAGCAGGCGTTCTGGGCCGCGATCACCGCGATTGCGGTGAGCCAGCACAGCTATATCGACACCCGCAAGCTGTCGCGCGACCAGTTCATCGGCGCGATGGTCGGCGGCATCTGCGGGCTCGTCGGCACGCTCGTGGGCGGCGGCCATTTCGCCGCCTACGCGGCGACCGTAGCGATCGCGATCATGATCTGCTGGGTGGTCAACGTCGGCAGCGCGGCACGCCTCGGCGGCATCACCGCGACGATCATGCTGCTGGTGCCGGGCCTCGGCCCCGCATGGGACAAGGCGCTGGTGCGGCTTGCCGAAGTGACGCTCGGCACGGTCTGCGCGCTGCTGGTCGCGCGGTTGATGGCGTCGCTCGAAAGACGTGCATTCAGCAAGAGAGCACCGCACAAATAGCATCGCACGCACGCGTCGAGTTTTTAGTCAGTCATCCAGAGCATCGTCCGCTTGCTTGCGACGTCGGTAGCGTCCCGGCGTCACCCCGACGCTTTGCGCGAACGCCTTGCCGAACGCCGCTTCCGATTGATAGCCGACCGCCTCGCCGATGTCCGCCGCGCTGCGTCGGGTACGCAACAGCAGATCGCTGGCGATCGCCATGCGGATCTGCGTCAAGAAATCCAGCACAGTCATGCCCGCGCGCTCGTTGAAGTGGCGCGCGTAGGTCGCGCGCGACATCGCCGCGCGCTCGCCGAGTTCAGAGATCGTCCATGCCCGTTCGGGCGCGTCGAGCATCGCCTGAACCGATGCGCCGAGGCGGGCGTCCGTGAGCAACGCGAGCATGCCGGCGTTGTTCGCGTTGCGCTCGCCGTGCACGCGCAGCGCCATCGTGAACAGCGCGTGGCTCAGTGCCGTCACGATCGCCACCGCGCCAGGCTGACGCCGCTCCGCTTCGCCGCGCATGAGCGCGATCACCGTTTGCAACGCATCGAGCGTGTGCGGGTCGCCGAGCGACACGTGCAGCGGATCGGGCAGCGCATTGAGCAGCAGCGCCGATGAACCGGGCGCATAGACGAAGCGGCCGCACAGCAGATCGACACGGTCATGAATGGCCGTGTCGTTGGGCGCGCGCGCCGACGTGTCGGTGATTCGATGGCCGTCGTTGCGCCGCACGGGCAGCATGCCGTCATGCCCGAGCGTCACCGGCAAGCCGCCCGCCGAGCGCGTCACGTCACGCACGCGATGCGCGGCGCCACGCGGAAACAGTATGAAATCGCCGGCCTGCATGTCGAGCGACTCGCCGGCGGCGGTCTCGATCACGCAGGTGCCGGCGAGCACCAGATGAAACGGCGCGACGCCCGCTTCGAAAGGCGCATGATCGATATCGAATGCGCCCGACAGCAGGCAGCGAAGATCGAGACTCGCTTGCGGCCGGGCAAGGTCGATCAGGCGACTGAGCGTGTCCATGAGACGAGCGCGCTAAAAATTGAGTCGAATGAGTATTCAGGATATCGCGGTGCGGCGCAATACTGTGGCCCACGACGCCGGCATCCGCCGACGCGCAACGGACCAAGGAGCACTGCCATGTTGAACTGGATCGATTACCGCAAGGAACTGTTCGGCCGAATCGGCGAAATGTCGAAGCTCGCGCCGGACAGTGTGAAAGCCTATCAGGCGATGTCGAACGCCGGTCAGAAGACCGACCTGCTAGGCGCAAAAACACGCGAGCTGATCGCGCTCGCGGTCGCGGTCAGCCTGCGCTGTGACGGCTGTATCACGGTCCATACGGCCGAGGCGCTGAAGCACGGCGCGACGCGTGAAGAAATCGCCGAAGCGCTCGGCGTCGCGATGGCGATCAACGCCGGCGCGACGCTGGTGTATTCGGCGCGCACGCTGGACGCAGTGGCCGCGCATACGCAGGGATAAACCACATCGACGATTCGGTTATTCGCGGCAAGGAAAGCCCGCGCGCCACATCTTCGATCATGATCGGTAGAGGCGGCGCGTCAGGCTCGGGCGAAGACTGACCCGCGGCCGCGGCCAGAGCCGACGAACAGATGATGAGCGTCCCGGCCGCGCGATTACCGCGGCACGACGTGCCGAACCTCCGCCAGCTGCTGGCGGCGCTGCTCGCCCTGCCGCTCCAGCATCCAGCCCGGATACTCCGCTGGCAGCGTGCTGACCTCCGCGAGCTTCGCGAGTTCGTCGGCGGACAGCGCGACGTTGGTCGCCGCGATGTTGTCGTCGAGCTGCTCGATTTTCTTCGCGCCGACGATCACCGTGCTAACGACGCGCTGATGCAGCAACCACGCGAGCGCGATCTGCGCGACCGAGACGTTCTTCGCCGCGGCGATCCCGCGCATCACGTCGATGCAGTCATACGCCCGCTCGCGATCGACCGGCGGAAAATCGAAGCTGGTGCGACGGCTGCCCGCCTCGGCCTGCTGCTCGCGGCCGTATTTGCCGCTCAACAAACCACCCGCGAGCGGACTCCACACCATCAGGCCGAGACCTTCGCTTTGCAGCATCGGCACGAGCTCGCGTTCGAGATCGCGGCCCGCCAGCGTGTAATACGCTTGCAGCGATTCGAAGCGCGCGGTGCCGAGCCGCTCGGCGATCCCGAGCGCCTTGACGATCTGCCAGGCGGCCCAGTTCGACACGCCGACATAGCGCACGTGGCCGTGCTGTACGAGCGTATCGAGTGCGCGCACGGTTTCCTCGATCGGCGTGGCCGGATCGAAACCGTGGATCTGATACAGGTCGACATGATCGAGCTGCAGACGCTTCAGGCTCGCCTTGATGCCGTCGAGGATGTGATAGCGCGACGCGCCGCGAGCGTTCGCGAACTCGCCGGTCTGGCCGAACACCTTGGTCGCGATCACGACCTTGTCGCGCGGCACTTTCAGATTCTTCAGCGCCTGGCCGGTGATCTGCTCGGACAGGCCCCCCGCGTAGACGTCGGCCGTGTCGATGAAATTGATACCCGCGTCGAGCGCCCGGCCGACCAGCCGCTCCGCGTCGTTCTGCTGCAGATCGCCGATCTGCCGCCAGATGCCTTCGCCGCCGCCGAAGGTCATCGTGCCCAAACACAACTCCGAAACAAACACACCGGTACGGCCCAACTGGTTATATCGCATCGTCGACGCTCCATCGCGGGTGCAGGAAGAATCGTCAAGCGTACTGCAATTGGTGGCGCTGCGCAGGTGACGCGCATTGGCACGACCCATGTCCCTGACACCGACAGACCACGCGCACGGAAGAAAACGCCGCGGCGCGCGCAAGCCGCGAAAACCTGCGAGACTGAGCGTTGCCGCGCATCGGCCCGTGCCGGCCGGCAACGCCGCGGCGACCTCACGACTGACTACCCCGCCCCATCTACACGAGCATGACTTCGGCCAACCCATCCGCCGCACTCGACACGACGCCCGGTTCTCGCAAGACCCGCACCACAGTGAGCGCGGCGCGGCCCGCCGGGCCTACCCAGCCGCCGGTACGGCAGGCACTCGAAGGTTTTCACCCAGCCGTCGCCGGCTGGTTCCTGAAAACCTTCGCCGCCCCGACCGACGCGCAGGCCGCCGCATGGCCGCAAATCCGTAGCGGCCGCTCGACGCTGGTCGCCGCGCCGACCGGTTCCGGCAAAACGCTGACCGCGTTCCTGTCCGCGCTGAACGACCTGGTGTCGCGAGGCCTCGCCAACGGCGGCACGCTGCCCGACGAAACGCTGGTCGTCTACGTGTCGCCGCTGAAGGCGCTTTCCAACGACATCCGCCTCAATTTGCAGCTGCCGCTGCAAGGCATTGCCGCCGAGCTGGATGCGCTCGGCCAGCCGGCGCTCGAGATCCGCACCGCGGTGCGCACCGGCGATACCACGCAGCAGGAGCGCAACGCGCTAAAGAAACGCGCGCCGCACATTCTCGTGACGACGCCGGAATCGCTGTACGTGCTCCTCGGCTCGGACTCGGGACGCCGCATGCTGGCGACGGTGCGCACGGTGATCGTCGATGAAATCCACGCGCTCGCGGGCAGCAAGCGCGGCAGTCATCTCGCGCTGAGCCTCGAACGGCTCGACGCGCTGTGCGGGCAACGTCTGCCGCGCATCGGGCTGTCGGCGACGCAAAAACCGGTCAGTGCGGTCGCCCGGTTCTTAGTCGGCGGCGCGAGCCTCGACAGCGACGTGCCGGCCGAATGCGCGGTGATCGACGTCGGCCACGTCCGCGCGCGCGACCTCGCGCTCGAGATCCCGCCGGTACCGCTCGAAGCGGTGCTGCCCAACGAGGTGTGGGAGCGCGTCTACGACCGGCTCGCCGAGCTGGTCGCGCAGCACCGCACTACGCTGATCTTCGTCAACACGCGCCGCATGGCCGAGCGCGCCGCGCGTCATCTGACCGAGCGGCTCGGCAAGGACGCAGTCGCCGCGCATCACGGCAGTCTCGCCAAGGAACATCGGTTCGACGCGGAGCAGCGCTTGAAACGCGGCGAGCTGCGGGTGCTGATCGCGACCGCGTCGCTCGAACTCGGCATCGATATCGGCGATGTCGACCTCGTCTGCCAGATGGGTTCGCCGCGCGCGATCGCGCCGTTCCTGCAACGCGTCGGCCGCTCGGGGCACCACGTGGGCGGCATGCCGAAGGGGCGGCTGTTTCCGGCCTCGCGCGACGATCTGCTCGAATGCGCGGCGCTGCTCGATTGCGTGCGGCGTGGCGAGCTCGACGCGCTGCGCATTCCGCGCGCGCCGCTCGACGTGCTCGCGCAACAGATCGTCGCGGAAGTGTCGAGCGCCGAGTGGAGCGAGGATGCGCTGTTCGACATGCTGCGGCGCGCCGCGCCGTACGCGGATCTGCCGCGCGAACAATACGACGCGGTGCTGCGCATGCTCGCCGAGGGCTATACGAGCCGCCACGGTCCGCGCGCGGCGTACGTGCATCGCGATGCCGTCAGCGGCACGCTGCGGGGCCGGCGCGGCGGCAAGCTGGTCGCCGTGACCTCGGGCGGCACGATCCCCGAAAACGCGGATTATGCGGTCGTGCTCGAACCGCAGGCGATCAATATCGGCACCGTCAACGAGGACTTCGCGGTCGAAAGCCTCGCCGGCGATGTGTTCCAGCTCGGCAATGCGTCGTACCGGATTCTGCGCATCGAAAGCGGCCGCGTGCGGGTCGAGGACGCGCAAGGGCAACCGCCGAACATTCCGTTCTGGCTCGGCGAGGCGCCGGGGCGCAGCGACGAACTGTCGTTCGCGGTCGCGCGACTGCGCGAGCAGGTCGAAGGTCTGCTGACGGAGCGCGAGCCCGCGGCACGCGCGCTCGCGTCGGCGGGAATCGCCGCGACAGAAGTCGCACATGAAACCGGCCCCACCGCGCCGCGGCTCGACCACGCGATCGCATGGCTCATCGACAACCTCGCGCTCGACGAATCCGCCGCGCGCCAGATCGTCGAATACCTCGCTCGCGCCCGCGCGGCGCTCGGCGCACTGCCGACGCAGAGCACGCTCGTGATGGAGCGCTTCTTCGACGAATCGGGCGGCACCCAGCTCGTGATCCACTCGCCGTTCGGCAGCCGCGTGAATCGCGCGTGGGGGCTCGCGCTGCGCAAGCGCTTCTGCCGCAGCTTCAACTTCGAGCTGCAGGCCGCGGCCACCGAAGACGCGATCGTGCTGTCGCTGACCGGCAGCCACTCGTTCGTACTCGACGATGTCTGGCGCTATCTGCATTCGAACAGCGCCGAGCATCTGCTGATCCAGGCGCTGCTCGATGCGCCGTTATTCGGCGTGCGCTGGCGCTGGAACGCGACGACCGCGCTCGGCCTGCCGCGCTACACGGGCGGCCGCAAAACCGCGCCGCAACTGCAGCGCATGCGCAGCGAGGATCTGCTCGCCAGCGTGTTTCCGGAGCAGGCCGCGTGTCTGGAGAACGTCGTCGGCGAACGCGAGGTGCCGCGCCACCCTTTGGTTGACCAGACCATCGACGACTGTCTGCACGACGCGATGGACAGCGAACGCTGGCTCGCGCTGCTACGCCGCATCGAGCACGGCGAGCTGCGGCTCGTCGCGCGCGACCTGCCGGCGCCGTCGCCGCTCGCTGCCGAAGTCCTGACCGCGAAGCCCTACGCCTATCTGGACGACGCGCCGATCGAGGAGCGCCGCACCCAGGCGGTACTGAACCGCCGCTGGACCGATCCGGAAAGCGCCGACGATCTCGGCGCGCTCGACTCCGCCGCGCTCGACAGCGTGCGCGACGAAGCCTGGCCGCAGGCACGCACCGCCGACGAAATGCACGAAGCGCTGACCGGCCTCGCGTGCATCACCGCAGCCGAAGCGCTCGCGCACGAGGCTTGGCCGGCGCTGCTGGCGGGCTTGGCGAAGGCTGGCCGGGCGACGCGCTTGCCGCTGGCCACGACAGCAAACGCGGGCAGCGCCAATTACAGCGACAGCGACAGCGACAGCGCACTGTGGCTGCCCGCCGAACGCCTCACCTGCTTTGAAGCGCTCTACCTAGGCATCCCGCGCGATCGCTACGCTCCGCCGCTGAGCGCTCCGAAGGGCTACACCGAAAGCTGGAGCGCCGACGACGCGCTCGTCGACGTACTGCGCGCGCGTCTGACCGGTTTCGGCCCGCTAACGGTCGACGCGATCGCGCGCCCGCTCGGTTTGCCGGTCGATCGGGTCGAACCGGCGCTGATCCGGCTCGAAGCCGAAGGCTATCTGCTGCGCGGCCGCTTCACGCCGCACACGAGCGAGGAGGAATGGTGCGAGCGGCACCTGCTTGCGCGCATCCACCGCTACACGGTGAAGCGGCTGCGGCGTGAGATCGAGCCGGTCGAGCGGCACGACTTCATGCGCTTCCTGTTCGAGTGGCAGCATCTGACGCCGACCACGCGCGCCGAGGGCCGCGACGCGCTCGCCGCCGCGCTCGATCAGCTCGAAGGCTTCCAGGCCGCGGCCGGCGCGTGGGAGGAAGACATCCTGCCCGCGCGCGTGCGCGCCTACGCGAACAGTTCGCTCGACGAGCTTTGCCGCGCCGGCAAGATCGTCTGGACCCGTCTGACCGAGCGGGCGCGCGGCGCCGCCGGTCCGGTGCGCGGCACGCCGATCGTGCTGCTGCCGCGCGCCCAGCTGCGTGCGTGGCGCGCGTTGCTCGATCCGGCTCGCGAGGTCGAGTTGTCGGCGCTCGCGCAAGGCGTGCACGACACGCTCGCGCAACACGGCGCGATGTTCTTCGACGAACTGCTGGCCGAGGTGCGCGTGCTGCGCATCGAGCTCGAAAACGCGCTCGGCGAGTTGGTCGCGGCCGGCCTCGCGAACTCCGACAGCTTCGCGGGTCTGCGCGCGTTGCTGAAGCCGGCCGCCAAACGCAACGCGTTTTCCAGCAGCCGGCGCGCGCGCGCGAGCGCGCTGATCGGCGGCATGGACGACGCGGGGCGTTGGGCGCTGGTGAGCCGTCCGTCGGCCGCCGCGCCGGAACATCCATCCGAGCGGCGCCGCCAGTTGCCGCCCGAGGTGCTCGAACATGTCGCGATGACCTTGTTGCGCCGCTACGGCGTCGTATTCTGGCGCGTGCTCGAACGCGAAGCCGAATGGCTGCCGCCGTGGCGCGATCTGCTGCGCGTGCTGCAGCGGCTGGAAGCACGCGGCGTGATCCGCGGCGGTCGTTTCGTCAACGGGCTCGCCGGCGAGCAGTTCGCGCTGCCCGAGGCGATTCCACTGCTGCGCGAAGTGCGGCGCCAGCCGAGCGACGGCGCGCTTATTTGCGTTGCGGGCACGGACCCGCTGAATCTCGCCGGCACGCTTCTGGTCGGCGACAAGGTGCCGGCCGTCGCCGGAAACCGCGTGCTCTATCGCGACGGCGTCGTGGCGGCCACGCTGGTGGCCGGCAAGTTCTGGTTCGACGGGGCGCTCGACGCCAATCCGCTCGAGCGCGAACGTGCCCGCGCGTTGCTCACGCGCCGCTTCTAGCGGCGTCACCGCGGCGTCGTTTTGCCGTGAAATAGTCGCACCGCGCGGGCTCGCGCGCATGGTTAGCGAAACGTTAATGATTCTTCGCTCGAATAGTCACGCTTAGATACAATGAGACAGTTTCGAATTAGTATGAGGAAGACTGTCGGCCGCCGCCGCCCTTGATAAGGGATCGCCGGCACACTCCGGGGATTTCATGAGCGACGAGCTACACGACCAGGTGCTTCACGCGCGGTTCGGCACGAGCAGCCCCTGCTGGCGCCTGGCGGCCGCCAGCGACACGCTGGAACTCCTGCCAGCGCACGGCGACGCGGCCGCCGGCGTCGCGATTCCCCTCAAATCTCCTGAAGCCTCCCGGGTCCGCGCGCTGAGCGGCGTGACCTCGCACGTGGTCGTCGACGTGCAGCTGGACGGCGTGCCGCTGCGGCTGCATCTGGTCGGCAAGAAGCTCGACTGTCATCGCTGGGGCGGCACCGCCTCGGCCGATGCCGACACCGAATCCGTCGCGCGCGCGTTGCTGCACGGTCTGTCGTTCGCCGAACGGGTGGTCTCCGAGGTGAACTCGGTCGTCGTGATCGTCGACCGGCACGGCCGGATACAGCGCTTTAACCGCCTCGCCGAGGAGCTGACCGGACTCAGGGAAGAAGACATCATCGGCCGCAGCGTCTGGACGCTGTTCATGTCGTCCGACGACGGCGCGGTCTCGAACGAGGTCAGCGCGAACTTCTTCAATCGTGGCGAACCGTACGAGGTCGAACGGCGCATCAAGACGGTGCACGGCGAGCGGCTGTTCCTGTTTCGCAACAAGCTCGTGCGCAGCGGCAGCGGCATCGAAGGCCAGTTCCTGATCTGCTCGGGCACCGACATCACCGAGCAACGGCTCGCGCAGGACCGCCTGATCGAGCAGGCCACCACCGACCCGCTCACCGGCCTCGCCAATCGCAACGCAATCCAGGAGCGCATCCAGATCGCGATCGAACAGGCGGCGCCTGGCGAAACCGTCGGTGTGCTGTTTCTCGATCTCGACAACTTCAAGAAGGTCAACGATCACTACGGCCACGTGTTCGGCGATCGGCTGATCTGCGACGTGTCGGACGCGATCCGCAACTGCCTGAACCCGGGCGACTCGCTCGCGCGGCTCGGCGGCGACGAATTCATCGTGCTGGCCGCGAAGGGCGCCGCGCATGAGCTCGAAAACACCGCGCAGCGCATCCTCGACCGCATGCGCATGCCGTTCGCGGTCGGGCTGGTCGAGGTGTACACCGGCTGCTCGATCGGCATCGCGCGTTCGCCGGAGCACGGGGACACCCTCGAATCACTGATCCGTTCGGCCGACACCGCGATGTACGTCGCGAAGGACGAAGGCAAGCGCACCCATCGCGTGTTCTCGCCGGACATGAACCGCCGCGTCGCCGAGTTCATGTGGCTCGACACGAATTTGCGCCGCGGACTCGACGAGGGCCAGCTCGCGCTGCACTATCAGCCGAAGCTGAACCTTGCCACGGGCGCCGTGCAAGGCGCCGAAGCGCTGGTGCGCTGGAATTCGCCGGAGCGTGGACAGATCATGCCGGTCGAATTCATCCGTTATGCGGAGGAATCCGGACTGATCGGCGTGCTCGGCCGCTGGGTGATGGAAACCGCCGCCAAACAGGCGGCCCGCTGGAAAGCGGCCGGCTATGACCTGCGCGTCGCGATCAACGTGTCGGCGCGACAGCTCACGGATACGGCCGTGGTCCGCCATTTCACCGAGGCCTTGCAGCACGCGAGCCTCGATCCCTGTCTGATCGACCTCGAGCTGACCGAAAGCTGTCTGATCGAAAACGAAGCGGCCGCGATCGAACTGATCAAGCAGTTCCGCCAGCTCGGCGCGCAGGTGCATCTGGACGACTTCGGCACCGGCTACTCGTCGCTGTCCCAACTCGGCCGCATTCCGCTCGACGTAATCAAGCTCGACCGCAGCTTCGTGCGCTCGATCCACGCGGACATGAAGGCGCAGGCGCTGGTGCGCTCGATGGTCGCGGTCGCGCAGGAGCTCGATTTCCAGGTAGTCGCCGAAGGGATCGAAACCGAAGCGGAAGAAGCCTTCATGAAGGGGCTCGGCGTCGATTACGTGCAGGGCTTCCTGTACGCCAAGCCGATGCCCGCCACCGAGTTCGAGCGCTGGCTGCTCGATAGGCGCAGCAAGCTCAGGCTGATCGCCTGAGCCTCCTTTGTCGCGCGGGTCAGCGCAGGCGCGCCGACCACCCCGCTACTTCGTTCTCGCTGACGCCGACGGCGCGCGCCGCAGCGTGGATTTGCGTCCATGTGGCCGCGTCGATCGGAATGCCGGCGGCCTCGCGTTGCGCGCGTGTCACGCGCTCCGGCTCGCCGGGTTCGTAGATGTGCGCAGTGCCCGCCGCGAGCGGCGACGCCTTCACCCACGCGAGGAACGCATCGGCTTCGGCTTGCGCGTCGGGCGCGTCGAATGCGGCCGGATCGATGATCACCGACAGCATGCAGTTGATGATCGCGTGCGTGGTGACGAGCGTGTCCGCATGCGTCGTGAAGCCGCCCGACAGCGCGCCGCCGAAGATCTCGCACATCGCCGCGAGCCCGAAACCCTTGTATCCGCCAAACGGCGTCAGCGCGCCGAACGGCGCTTCGTGCATGACTTTCGGTTCGAGCGTCGGCATGCCGTCGTGATCGATCAGCGCGCCGGGTGGCGTGTGCTTGCCCTGGTTATAAGCGACGCGGGTCTTGCCGAATGCGATCGTGCTGGTCGCGAAGTCGAGCACGAGCGGCGGTTTGCCGGGCCGCGGATAAGCGGCGCAGAAGGGGTTCGTGCCGATGCGCCGGTCGGCGCCGCCGAACGGCGCGACGAGCGGGTCGCCCGCCACGTTCACGAAGTGGAACGACACCAGCCCGGCGCGCGCGCACTGCTCGGCCCAATGCCCGATGCGGCCGATATGATGCGCGCCGCGCAGGCCCACCGCGCAGATGCCGAGCCGCCGCGCACGCTCGATGCCCCGCTCCATCGCCTCGAACGCGATCACCTGACCGAAGCCCTGGCCGCCTTCGACGGTCAGTACCGCGCCCGCGTCTTTGACGATGTCGGCGTGCCGATTCAATTGCAGTTGCTTGTCGGCGAGCGACTCGACATAGCGCGGGATCATGCCGACGCCGTGCGAGTCGTGTCCGGTCAGATTCGCGGCCACCAGATGATCGGCCACCAGCTCCGCTTCGCGCGGCGCGCTGCCCGCTCGCTCCCAGATCGCCATGACGTAGGCATGCAGTTGATCGGCCGGAATCCGGGGCGTGGTGGCGCGGGCGGTCGGGGAGTCGGTCATTCAGCGGGTCGGCGTGGTTCGAACGGAGGGAATCAACCGGCGGGACGAAGCTCAAGGCGCCGCGGCGATCACCTCGGCAACCGCGGCTGTCAGCTTCTTGCCGTACGGCACGTGCAGGAATTCGTTCGGCCCATGGGCGTTCGACTTCGGCCCGAGCACGCCGCACACCATGAACTGCGACTTCGGGAATCCCGCCCTGAGCACGTTCATCAGCGGGATCGTGCCGCCGAGGCCCATGTAGGCAGCGTCGGCGCCGAAGTGCTGACGCGATGCGTCGTTGAGCGCGGTGGCGAGCCACGGCGCGACCTCCGGTGCGTTCCAGCCACTCGCCCCGCCCGCATCCGGCTTGAACGTGACCTTCGCGTTGTACGGCGGATCGAATTCGAGCAACGCCTTCAGTTCGGCGACCGCCTTGTCCGCTTCGATGGTCGGCGGCAGACGCAGCGACAGCTTGAACGCCGTGCGCGGACGCAGCACGTTGCCGGCGTCGGCGAGCGCGGGCAAACCCGCCGCGCCCGTCACCGACAGCGAAGGACGCCACGTCGAATTGAGCAGCGCCTCGCGCGGATCGGTCGTGGTGGGCAGCACCTGGCGGCCGTCCTGGCCGCACGCCCACGGCATCTTCTTCCAGACGTCATCGCCGAGGATCTTTGCGGCGGCTTCCGCTTCGCGCAGACGATCGGCCGGCACCGGGCAGTGGAAGCCCTTCGGCAACAGCGTGCCGTTCGCGGAGTCTTCGAGACGGTCGAACAGCTGCCGCATGATGCGGAAGCTCGACGGTACGATGCCGCCGTAGACGCCGGAGTGGATCCCTTCGTCGAGCACCTGCACTTCGAGATCGCCGCCGACGAGCCCGCGCAGCGACGTGGTCAGCCACAGCTGATCGTAGTTGCCCGCGCCCGAATCGAGACACACGACGAGCCCGACCTTACCGAGTCGCTCGCGCAGTGCGTCGACGTAGGGCAGCAGGTCGTAGCTGCCCGACTCCTCGCAGGTTTCGATCAGCCCGACGCAGCGAGGACGCTCGACACCCTGTGCATCGAGCGCGGCAAGCGCCGTCAAGCTGGCGTAGATCGCGTAGCCGTCGTCCGCGCCGCCCCGGCCGTAGAGCTTGCCGTCTTCGAGCTTCGGCGTCCACGGGCCAAGGTCGTTGCGCCAGCCGTCGAACTCGGGCTGCTTGTCGAGGTGGCCGTACAGCACGATGGTTTCATCGCTGCCCGAGCGCGTCGCGGCCGTCTCGAAGAAGATCACCGGCGTGCGGCCCGGCAGGCGGATCACCTCGAGCTTCAGACCGCGTACCGGTTGCTGCTCGGCCCATTGCGCGGCGTCGGTGATGACGCGCTCCAGATAACCGTGCTTTGCCCAGTCCGGATCGAACGCCGGACTCTTGGCCGGCACCGCGATGTAGTCCGTCAGCGCGGGCACGATCTCGTCGTTCCACTTGCGCTCGACGAATTCTCGTAGCGTGTCCGCGTTGAGTTGAGTCTGCCGGGTCGTGTCGTCGGTGATCATGATCGGGTCCATGAAGTACTGTGGGTCGAAACGATCATCATAGTCCCGATGCGTGCAGCGCTGAACCCCTTGCGGTGATGGAGTGCGCAGCGGCAATGCGCGAGGGCGAGGCGCGAAGCGGCCATTCGCGCGACAATCTCTACATGCATCGCGCACGAGGAGCTTTTATGGGTGGCAACGTGGCCGTTCAGGCCATCGCCGCGGCGTTCGCGCTGGCGCTGTATTTTCTGCCGGCGATCATCGCGGACCGGCGCAAGCGTCGCGACGTGCTGACGCTCGCGCTCTTTAACGCCTGCCTCGGCTGGACCGTACTCGGCTGGGTGCTCGCGTTGTATTGGGCGCTGCAGCCGAATCCGGCCGAGAGCCTCGCGAGCGACATCGTGCAGACACGCAAGCTGTCGAGCATGCGCGCGTTTTCATCGGCGCTGATGCTGCGCGTGCGGCGGCGTGAGGCCGCGCGCGACCGGCCCGAACGCTGAAACGCTTCGGGCGGCTCGATCGATACGAGCAATAAACGAGCAATAAACGGTGTGATTGACGTGCACGGGTGTCGTTCAGGCCGCGCGCCCGATGCGACTCCACTGTACCGAGCCCGCCGGAATCGAACGCGGTTCCGCACGCACGGCTTGCTGGGCAAACATTTCCTGGCGCAGTTCGCCGTGTTCGTCGAACCATTCGCAGATCAGCCACTCGCCGGGATTCAGCGCGACCGGACCTGCGTACGTCACGGTCATGCGCGGCCCCCCTTCCTTCAATTTGACCACGTCGCCCACGCTGAAGGCGGCGGATGTTGTCTCGAATGCGTCAATGGTAGCGGTCAGCATATTCGGCCCCCTATCTTGAGCGTTATTAAGTCATTGAGCCTAGGCTATATGGACTTCGACCTGTTGAATGAAGACTCTAAAGTTAAGACAGATTAACAATTCAATTTAAACGCGGCAAGCCCTTTTTATTGATACCGTTTTCAGCCGGAGCGGCGTTCATGCCTGCACGTAAAGCTGCCTGCGTTCCGAGAAAATATCGGCGATACCATACGGGTAACCCTATGTGCGCTACCGCACATACGCAACTGTTACTGCAGGCCGTTTGCGGGCCGGTAGAAAATGCGAGAATCGTTTCGTCTGATTAGAAATCCTGACGCAGTTCGGCAGCCGCGTTATTGCAGCAAGCCGGTTTATCTAAATCAGAATTACCTATGAACGAGTAGATCGCCGGTAAATGCCGCACAATGGGTTATACCGTTCCGTTCAAATTGAACGATTTGTTCCGGCAGCCAACCACTGAAAACGATTACGAACGAGTTAATCTGAAACTGCCTAGGCAGCTGAGCGTCGCACGGCTTGTTGATGACGCACCAGCAGCACGCTCAGGCCGATACACACGAACATCAGCACGGCATTGATCGCGAGGCTCAGCTGGAATGCTTGGGCATAGGACATGGGTGCTGCGCTGCCGCCGAGCGCCCCGAAAAACGCCCCGCTGATCGCCGCGGTGCCGAACGCGGAGCCAATCTGCAACGTCGACGACACCACTCCGGATGCAAGCCCGGCCTTCTCGGGCACCACCTCCTGCAGCACGATCCGCATGATCGATGGCAACAGCAGCCCATGTCCGACGCCCGCGCACACCAGCCCGCAGTAGAACAGCAGGTCCGGCGTTGCGGATCGGGTCGCGGACCAGCCGGTCACGGCAAAGCCCAGCGTCATCATCGAGAAACCGAGCGTCAGCACATGCGCGCCGATGCGCTTGACCACGGCCGGTGAAGTCAGCGGCCCGATCACGAAGCCGAGCGCGAACGGCATGATCGCGATACCCGACGCGAGCGGCGTCCAGTGCAGACCGGTCTGCAGGAAGATGCCGTAGGTCAGAAAGAACGCGCTATTGCAATAGAACAGGAACGCGAGCACGAGACCGAGCGCGAACGCGCGGTTGCGAAACAGTTGCAGATCGACGAGAGGATGGCCGCCGCCGTGCTCGACGCGCCGCTCGGTCGCGACGAACAGCGCGAACACCGGCACCGCCAGCGCAAACATCGCGAAGGTCCACGCGGGCCAGCCGGCTTCGCGGCCATGCGTCATCGGATAGATGACGAGCAGCAGCACCGCCGACAGCAGCGCGACGCCCTTCAGATCGACGCCTGTATGGGTGGCCGGCTGGTTCTCCGGCACGAACTTCCATGTGCCGATAAACGCCGCGATGCCGACCGGGATGTTGATCAGGAAGATCACGCGCCAGTCGAGCCCGAACGGGTGATACGTGATCAGCGCGCCGCCGCCGAGTTGCCCGACGATCGACGACAGCCCGAACACGAAACCATACAGACTCATCACGCGCGTCTGCTGATGCAACGGCACGACCGCGCGAATCGTCGCGAGCACTTGCGGCGCCATCACCGCGGCCGCGATGCCTTGCACGATGCGCGAGATCACGAGCATGTGGCCGCTCGTCGCGAAGCCGCACAGCGCCGACGCGATCACGAAAGCCGCCATGCCGGTCATGAACATGCGGCGGCGGCCGAACAGATCGCCGAGGCGGCCGCCCGTGATCAGCAGTACCGCGTAGGCGGACGCATAGGCCGATACGACGAGTTGCAGCTGCGCGTCGCTCGCATTGAGACCGGTGCGAATCGACGGCAAGGCGAGATTGACGATGAAGTAATCGAGCGGCGCGAGAAAGGCGCCGACGAACAGCACGGCGAGCGCGAGCGCCTGGCGCGGCGAGCGCGGCGGTGCCGCTTTGGCCGCCGCAGCCATGCCGGCCACCGCCGGGCCGGGACCGGTCACGGCCCCGGCTGCGCTGCCCGCGCCGTTGACGGATTCGGCGAATGCCGCCGGAGCGGACTTGATCGTTGCTCTTTTCATGACCGATCGTTCAAAAATTAGTTAAAAAATTTGCGCCGTCAGGCGCTACGCCAGCGCGCGCATCGCCACATCGACGATACCGGTCAGCGCATCTTCCTGATGCGCGACCCGTCCCATCACCCGCAAACCCTGCATCACGCACAGTAGGAAATCGCCGACGGCTTTTTCGTCGAGCGTCGAATCGAATGCGCCGCTCACCTGACCGCGAATCACCGCTGCGGCGAGCAAGGTTGCCATGCGGCGCTGAATCGCGGCGACGCGCGCGCGCAGCACCTCGTCGTCGGGTTGCATTTCCAGCGTGGTGTTCGTAATGAAGCAACTGCGCCGGCCGCTCAGCGCGCAGGCGACTCGCGCGTAGTGCAGCAGCGCGTCGCGCAGCGCCTGGGCGGGGTCGGCAGACGCGCTCAATCGCTGCGCAAGCCGCGCGACCGCGCCTTCCGAGTAATGATCCAGCGCGGCAAGCATGATGCCGTGCTTGTCGCCGAATACACCGTACAGGCTGCCGCGCAGCAGACCGGTGGCCTTGCAGAGATCGTCGATCGACGTCGCGTGATAGCCGTGATCCCAGAACACCTGGCTCGCGCTCGCCAGCACGGCGTCCGTGTCGAATTCGCGCGGACGGCCGCGCTGACATGTTTCGCCGGCTTTTTTCCCGGCTTGCTTCGAATGATCCACTTGCGATGACCTTGAATTCCTAGCGTCGATTCGTTGATATTATGACTGGACGTTCAATAAATCAAGGACGTGTTCCCGTAGGCCTGTTTGCGTTGGGGTTATACATGCATTCGACAACCGCATGAAAAAACCGGCGGCGGGCGTGGCCCTTCGCCGGCTTCGGTGTGCGCTGACAGTGACAGCGCAGGCTCAGGTCTCCAGCTTCGCATCCATCGTAATCGTCGCATTCAGCACTTTCGACACCGGGCAACCGGCCTTCGCGTCCGCGGTCGCCTTGTCGAACGCGGCCTTGTCGCCGCCCGGAATTTTCACGGTCACGTCGAGATGCACCGCGGTGATCGCGAACCCGCCGCCGTCCTTGTCGAGCGTCACGGTGGCCGTGGTGCCGATCCGCTCCGGTGTGATGTTGGCCTTGCCCAGCTCCGCCGACAACGCCATCGAGAAACACCCCGCATGTGCAGCCGCGATCAGCTCTTCCGGATTCGTGCCGATGCCGTCCGCGAAGCGGGTGGAGAACGAGTACTGAGTGTCCTTCAGGACGCCGCTGTCGGTGGAAATCGAGCCCTTGCCGTTCTGCAGGCCGCCTTGCCAGACTGCCGATGCCTTGCGCTTCATTGCTCTCTCCTGTTTGTGCCTTACCGCGTACGCTGCTCGACCGAAGCTGATGCCCGCTACGGCGGTCCGCCCGGATGTGTCCGCGCCTGGGCATCGGTCGCAGGTGCCGCGCGGCTTGCAGGCGCGGGCGTGGACCGGATTTCATCATAGGCGCTTCCGTGTGCCGGCGCGGAAAAGCGCCGTCCTTACCATCTCAATTTCGGCAACGATATTTCACTGGAATGCGGCTTTTTTGCAGACTTCGTAAGAAATAGACTGGTTCGAACGGATCGGGAAACGTGTTTGACGCCGATCCAGTCACTAAACAAACCGGAGGTCATCATGAAATCGCTTCTTTCCGCAGTCGTCGTCGCATCGGCTCTTATCGTTCCCGCAGCGTCGTTCGCCCAGCAGGCAAACGGTCCGGTCACGCGCGCGCAGGTGCGCGCTGAACTCGTCGCCGCACAAAAGGCGGGCCTTCTGAACCAGAACGACACCACTTATCCGAAGGCGGTGCCCCAGGATTCGACGATCGCCACCGCTTCGGCGCAAGCTTCACAGGATGTCGGCGGCGCGAAGGCCAGCTCGTCCGACGCGGGCGCGCCGGCGACGGTGCAGCAACGCCTGTTCTCGACGTATCGTGGTAACTGAGCGCGCTAGCAGTTAGTGCAGTACGCAGTAAAAAAGCCCCGGTTGCGAAGTTCGGCAACCGGGGCTTTTCGTTGGCGCACGCGGCGCTGCTGCGCAGCCGCGCGTCGGTCGACAGGCTATTCGGGAAACGGCAGGCTTTGCTGTCCCAATGCGCGCATGTCGAACACGTTCAGCGTCATCGCGACCAGCGCGTAGTAGCCGAGCAGGCCGACCAGATTGATCACGACCTCATGCCCGAAACGCCCGACGGCCTGCGCGTAGGTGGCGTCCGACACCCGCTTCGTCTCGTACAGTTCGCTCGCGAAGTCGTAGATCAATGCGTCGTCGGCATCGGCGAAATCAGGACGGCGCCCCTCGCGGATCGTCTCGGCATCGGCTTCGCCGACGCCCGCCTGCAGCGCAATCGGATAGTGGATGTACCACTCCGCCTGCGCCTGCCAGCGCGACGCGGTGACCAGGATCGCGAGTTCCGACAGACGCAGCGACAGGCCGGTCTGGTAGCGGCAAAACGCGCCGAGGCGCTGCGCGTGCTGCGCGAGCTCCGGGCTATGGATCCAGCCAAGGAACGGCCCGTTCAGGTTGCCGCGCGGGCCGGAACGGATTTCATCGAGCACCGCCTTCTGTTCAGGCGTGGCGGTAGATACATCGAAGTGAGGCAAGCGCTCGGTCATCATCGTTCTCGCAAGGGGGACGCGTCGAATGTCAGAGCGCGGCGAGCGACGCGCCGATCGCATCGCTCAGACGGCTGACGATCTCGTCGATATCGCGCGCCGTGCAGATGAACGGCGGCGCGAGCAGCACATGGTCGCCGCTGTTGCCGTCGACGGTGCCGCCCATCGGGTACACCATCAGGCCGCGCGCGAACGCTTCGCGTTTGATCGCCGCGTGAAGTTTCCGTTTGGCATCGAACGGCTCTTTGTTGGCGCGATCTTTGACGAGCTCGACGCCGACGAACAGCCCTCGCCCGCGCACGTCGCCGATATGCGGATGCTGCGCATAGTGCTCGCGCAGCCGGCCGCGCAACTGCTCGCCGCGCGCCTGCACATTCGCCAGCAACTGGTCTTCCGCGATCACGCGCTGCACCTCGAGCGCCGCCGCGCACGCGGTCGCATGGCCGATATAGGTATGGCCATGCTGGAAGAAGCCCGAGCCCCCGACGATCGTCTGATAGATGCGCTCGCTGACGAGCGTCGCGCCGATCGGCTGATAACCCGCGCCAAGGCCTTTGGCGATGGTCAGCAGGTCGGGCGCCACGCCGTCCTCCTCGCACGCGAACAGATAGCCGGTACGACCCATGCCCGACATGATCTCGTCGAGAATCAGCAGCACGCCGTAGCGGTCGCAGACCGCGCGAATCTTGCGGAAGTATTCGCGCACCGGCGGCACCGCGCCCGCCGTGGCGCCGACCACCGTTTCCGCGACGAACGCCGCGACCGTGTCCGCACCGAGTTCGAGAATCTTCTGCTCGAGTTCATCGGCGAGACGCTGCGCGAACGCTTCTTCGGTTTCGTCCGCGCGCTGCTCCCGATACGCGTAGCACGGGCTCACGTGATGCGCTTCGATCAGCATCGGCAGGAACGGCTCCCGGCGCCATGCATTGCCGCCGATCGCGAGCGCACCGAGTGTGTTGCCGTGATAGCTCTGCCGACGCGCGATGAAATGACGCCGCTGTGTCTCGCCCTTCTCGACGAAATACTGACGCGCGAGCTTCAGTGCCGCCTCGATCGCCTCCGAGCCACCGGACACGAAGTACACGTGTTCGAGTCCGGCCGGCGCACTCGCGACGAGCCGGCCGGCCAGTTCCTCGGCCGGCTCGGTCGTAAAGAACGAGGTGTGCGCGTACGGCAGCTGTTGCGCTTGCCGCTTGATCGCGTCGATCACGCGTTGGTTGCTGTGCCCGAGGCATGACACGGCGGCGCCGCCGGACGCGTCGATATAGCGCTTGCCGGTGGAGTCGATGAGTTCGATGCCGTCGCCTGCGACGGCCACCGGCAACGATTGCTTCGGAGAACGATGGAAAACGGTGGACATGGTGTTCAGTTCCTGGTGATCGCGGCATGCCCCGAAGCGCGGGCCGGCTCGAGCGTCGCACACGCGATGACGGTGTCGACCGCATATTCAACAATCGGTACGTATTTATACGCTCATACAACATTTGTTGTCAAATAATGTTGTATCGCACCGGTTGGCGCGTGGCGTGCGTCGGCCAACGCTCAGGGCACGTACGCGCCCTTCGCATGCAGCGATTGTTCGGCGAGCGCGAGTTGCTCGAGCGCGTCCGTGCCTTCGAGCGCGAGCAGATGCGCGACCAGCGCCTCGGCGATCGCGGTGGCGGCCACCAGCGATGGAAAGAACGACGGGCTTTCGTGCGAGAAGATCAGTACCTTGTCGGCGTTCAGCGCGATCGGCGATACGGCGCTGTCGGTGATGGCGATCAGCTTGCTGCCCTTTTCGAGCGCGGCCTCGGCGACGCGCGCCGCTTCGACCGAATAGGGCGCAAAGCTGATGACGACGGTCGCGCTGTCGCGCTCGATCGTGCGCAGCTGCATTTCGAGCGTGCCGGCCTCGCCGTTGAGCAGCGACACCGACGAACGAAACAGCCGGTAGCCATAGACGAGACCGAACGCGACCGGATAGCACGAACGGAAGCCCGCCACGTGCACGTGCGGGGCGCGCCGCAACACCCGCGCCGCCTCGACGATGACGCGGCCGCTATGCGCGGCGGTCGTTTCGAGATTGTGCTGCTGCGCGACGAGCAGATCGTTGGCGAGCGCATCTTTCGATTTGACCATCGAGCGCGCCCGGCTCGTCAACGGCTCGGGCCGCGTGCGCACGCGCGCAACGAACAGATCGCGCAATTCGTTCCAGCCGGGAAAACCCAGTTGCTGCGACAGCCGCACGAGCGACGCGGGCTGCACCTGCGCGCGCTCGGCCACTTTGCGCATCGAGGACACCGCGACCTCGTCGGGATGATCGAGCAGGAAGCCCGCTCCCATCTGAAACTGTGGGCTCAATTCGGGGAAGCGCGCCCGGATCAGGGCGGCCAGCTGATCGAAGCTGTCTGGCATGTCGAGTTGGGGGGCGCCGGGGTGAGAGATGTCAACAAATGTTACCACCGGGTCAGCGCGTTGCAACGCAGCGAATGCGCGCAACCGCTCAGTTTTCGAAGGCGCTATTCATCACACGTCCTTGCCTTGCGTCTTCTTTGCCGTCGCTCTGCCGCGGTTGCGAACCGCGAACAACGCACCGATTCCGATCGCGACGAGCAGGCCCAGGATCAGGCCGCCACTCATGCCGGGCATGCCGCGGGATTCGCTCTCGCGAGGAGCCGCCGACGCAGCTACGGGCGCGGAGGCCTCCGGCGCAACGGGCTGCGGAAGCGCCACGCCTGCGGCACTGCCTTGGCGTACCAGAGAAGCCTCCGATGTCGGCGAGGCCTGGGACGCCTGCGGCAGATCGGACGCGGATGGAACCGCAGGCGCGTCCGGATTGGGACCGACAGGCGCCATCGCCGTTTCCGAAACAGGCACGGCAGGCACAGCCGCCTGCGGAACCGTTTCGACGGACCGGGCCATTGTCTTCCACTGGGCGAACACGCCATCCACGCAGTGAACATCGATACAGGCGTTTCGCGCTTGCCGCCACCGGGCGAGCTGTGCGGACGAAAGTTTGCCGCTGCTCAGCAGAGCCTGTTGCTGCGCGAAGATATCGTCGTACTCGTTGTTCAGGATCGCGTGATCGCAAATCACGCGCTCAGCGGGTTGCTGCGTGCTTGCACACTGAATGTCGTTCGCCCATGCCGCGGTCGAACCCAACGCCGCCATGGAGAGCAGCCATACCGCAAGTCGTCGTTCCAGATGCACCCGTCCTCCCAGATGTGAGTGTCAAGTCCAGGCGCCACAAAGCATCCGCCCGGCGCGTCACCCTACGTATCGACTGTGCCGGGTAGCAGATAACGTGCCGCCCACGCGCGCAGCGTCAAAGCAACGCCACCACTCTCACATCGCCCTGCTCCGCCGACGCCACCACCTTGTCGCCGATCCGGCGGAACGTAATCGACACCGACGCATCGCCGACCCGCAGATCGCTGACCTCGAGCCAGTCGATACCGTCGGGCAGCATCGGCTGTTCGATCAGCACTTCGCGGCGCTCGGCATCGATCGTGATGCCTAGACATGCCTCGAGCATCATGAACGGCGAGCCCGCCGCCCATGCCTGCGGCAAGCACGCGACCGGGTAGGCAGTGGGCGGCTCGCCGCGGCGTCGCGGGAAGCCGCAGAACAGCTCGGGCAAACGCATGTCGAAATTGACCGCGGCCTGGAACAGCGCCTGCAGCAGCTTCACGGCCGACGCCTTACCGCCGTAACGCGACAGCCCGCGCGCGCATAGCGCGTTGTCGTGCGGCCAGACCGAGCCGTTGTGATACGCCATCGGATTGAAGCGCGCCTGGCTCGCGGCCAGCGTGCGCACGCCCCAGCCGGTATGAAACAGCGTCGAGTCGAGCGCCCGCACCACCGCGTCGCCGCGCTCGCGCGTGGGCAGCCCGAACGCCAGCAGATGCCCTGCGTTCGATGCCATCACGCGACACAGGTCGCCGTGACCGTCGAGCGCGATGCCGTAAAAGCCGACGTCGTCCATCCAGTACTTTTCCTCGACGCAGCGGCGGATCTTCTTCGCCCGCTCCGCGTATTGCGCGGCGTCGTCGCGCAGACCACGCAGCTTCGCGTAGTGAGCCATCGTGTCGAAGGCGGCGCTCGCATAGGCCTGCACTTCGACCAGCGCGATCGGCCCGTCGGGGAAGCGCCCGTCCGCATGAAACACCGAATCGTGACTGTCCTTCCAGCCCTGATTCGCGAGGCCGCCATCGGATTCGCGCTGATAGTCGAGCAGCCCGAAACGGTTCTTGTCGCACACGCCCGCGACCCATTGCGCTGCGCGTTCGAGCGCCGGCCACAATTCGTCGATCATCGCGAGGTCGCCGGTGCGCGCCGCGTAGGCGCCAGCCAACACGATGAAAAGCGGTGTGGTGTCGACACCGCCGTAGTACAGCGCGAACGGCACTTCGCCGGCCGCGGCCATTTCGCCCTTGCGCATCTCGTGCATGATCTTGCCCGGCGCGGCGTCGCGAAACGGCGAGTTTTCGCGCGCCTGGTGTTCGGCGAGAAAGCGCAGCACCCCGGCCGCGAGATGCGGCTGCAGCCACAGCGTCTGCAGCGACGTGATCACCGCGTCGCGGCCGAACGGGGTCGAGAACCACGGGATGCCCGCATAGGGGTACGGGCCGGTGGCGAGATCGGTTGTCAGCAGGCCGAGATCGGCGAACGAGCGGTCGATCCACGCGTTGAACAGCGGGTTGCTCGAACGCACGCGCGCGCTCACGCGGCGGCGCTCGCGCATCACCAGGTGCGCGTCCACCAATGCCGCGCGTACTGCCGCACGGCCGACGCGCGGCCGCTCCGCGTCGATCTGCGACAGATGCGCTTCGCTCAGCGCATGTACCGGCTTCGAAATGTCGGCGCCGGGCTTGCCCGTCATCGGCACGACGCGCACCGCCACCGACAGATAGATCGACACGCATGCCTGCGCGGGCAGCTTGACGGTGTAGTCGGCGCGGTCGGCGAACAGCTTATCCGGCTGCGGCGAGAAAGCGATCTGCACGTTGCGCGCCACGTCGTCGAGACCGACATAGCCGAGCAGCACCTCCTGATTCTCGATACGCGCGGGCTGGATGCGCCCCTGTTTGTCTCGCTTCAGGCCGCGCACTTCGAACATGTCGCGGAAATCGCTGGAAAACGAAATGGATAGCGGCACGGTCGCATCGCTCGTGCCGTAGTTCGTGAGTTCGATCGCCTCGTTGAGCACGGTACCGGACAGCACGCGCACGCGTTCGACGTGGATCACGCCTTCGGGCGTGCTGCTGCCGCCGAGCGGCGGCAGCGGACGGTTGGTCAGGTGCGCGGTGAAGGTGGTGTTGTCGCTGCTGACGCTGCCCGACAGCAGCGACGGCGCGCGACCGCCGAAGGTCAGGCGCAGTTGCGACATCACGCGCGTGTCGTTGACGAACAGGCCATCGTCGTGACCGGTGATATCGCCGAGCGCATCGTTGACGATAAAGGTGTCGCCCGACTTGAGCACGTGCTGCGTGGCGCTCGCGACGTTGAGGTTTTCCGTCGGGATGAAGACGCCGTCCTGCTCGGCGTCGCGATGATCGACACCGCCCGAGTGAGTCAGCCCGCCGAGGGCTTCTGGCTGCTGTATCAAGGTCGCTCCTATGGGTTCGCTGCTGCGTTCAGTTGCACATCGGGTCCCGCCCCGGATTTGCCACCCGGTTGCCCGGCGCCCGGATCGCTGGCCGATCCGATTGTAGAGGCTCTGTGCGCGTGAGACGAACTTATCGTGTCGGAGTTTCGGCTTTTTTTGCCGTTTCATGACGGCATTTGCGGTGGCACAGGACGTGCAGGCGGCGCGAATGCGCGCAACGCAAAAAAACCCACGGCCTTGTGAGCCGTGGGTCGGGGACCTTCAATCAACGTATTGCCGGCGTCTATCCGGCCTGTTAGCGCTTCGCGAGCGGCTTCGCTTCACGCAGCGTGTCGCCGACGAACAGCTGACGCGGACGGCCGATCTTCTGCTCGGGATCGGCGATCATTTCGGTCCACTGCGCAATCCAGCCGACCGTACGTGCCATCGCGAAGATACACGTGAACATCGACGTCGGGATGCCCAGCGCGCGCTGCACGATACCCGAGTAGAAGTCGACGTTCGGATACAGCTTGCGCGACACGAAGTATTCGTCTTCGAGCGCGATCTTTTCGAGCGCCATCGCGAGCTTGAACAGCGGGTCGTCGTGCAGGCCCAGTTCTTCGAGCACTTCGTGGCAGGTTTCGCGCATCAGCTTCGCGCGCGGGTCGTAGTTCTTGTAGACCCGGTGGCCGAAGCCCATCAGCTTCACGCCCGAGTTCTTGTCCTTCACCTTCGCGATGAATTCGGGGATGTTGTCGACCGAGCCGATTTCTTCGAGCATGTTCAGCGCGGCTTCGTTTGCACCGCCATGAGCCGGGCCCCACAAACATGCGATACCCGCCGCGATACATGCGAACGGATTCGCGCCCGATGAACCCGCGAGCCGCACGGTCGACGTCGACGCGTTCTGCTCGTGGTCCGCGTGCAGGATCAGGATGCGGTCGAGCGCGCGCACCAGCACGTCGTTGACCTCGTACTCCTCGGCCGGATTCGCGAACATCATGCGCATGAAGTTCGCGCTGTATGACAGATCGTTCTTCGGATACACGAACGGTTGACCGACGCTGTACTTGTACGCCATCGCGACCAGCGTGGGCAGCTTCGCGATCATGCGGATCGCCGATACGTCGCGGTGCTGCTGGTTCGTGATATCGAGCGAGTCGTGATAGAAGGCCGACAGTGCGCCGACCGCGGCAACCAGAATCGCCATCGGATGCGCGTCGCGACGGAAGCCGCGGAAGAAGAAATGCATCTGCTCGTGCACCATCGTGTGTTGCGTGACGGTGTTCACGAACTCGGCTTTCTGCTGCGCGTTCGGCAGTTCGCCCTTCAGCAGCAGATAACAGGTTTCGAGGAAGTCGGCGTTTTGCGCGAGGTTGTCGATCGGATAGCCGCGGTAGAGCAGTTCGCCCTTGTCGCCGTCGATGTAGGTGATCGCCGAATTACACGCCGCCGTCGACATGAAGCCCGGGTCGTACGTGAATTTGCCGGTCTGGCCGTACAGCTTGCGGATGTCGATGACGTCGGGGCCCAGCGAGCCCTGATAGATCGGCAGATCGATGGTCTGGTCGCTGTCGGAGAAGCTCAGCGTTGCGTGTGACTTCGAGTTCATCTACGTCTTCCTTTTGCTTGATACCGCACACGTGCCGGCATGCGTCGCGGTCGTACCGCGAGGCGCGACAGCAGCGCTCTCGAAGAAGTACGGGCATGCTCAGGCTCCGCTGCGCATTCTACGGGGCCGCGTGTCGTTGATTGCGTCGATTGATGGCAACAATCCATCTCGGCGTGTGCAACATTCGTTGTCGGCACGGCGAAGCCAATGAAAGTTGCCCGAAAGTCGGAACACCGGCCGCAACAATGTTTTGCTGCCGGCACCCTGCGTCGGTGCGGATTGATCTGCGATACTCAGTCCGTGCATGAATGCTTGCGGCCCGCGACTCGAAGCGGGCTTTTTTGATCACCCAGAAAAGCAGGAACAACAGAAATGAATGTCTCTCTCGAAACGCTGTTTCCGGATCACGTCCATACCGAAGACCACACCGTCACCGCGCTCAACCATCAGGACATCGTCGTCGCGTTGTCGGCAGCGCTGAAGACGCAGGACGTCGCCGTGTTGCACATGCTGTATCCGCGCACCGACGCGCGCACGCATCGCAGCCTCGACATGCTCGTCGACGTGCTGCATGGACACGGCCTGCATGAGGTAGCGGATCTGATCGCGCAGGAAGCGCACTATCTGCTGTTCAAGGACCCGGCGAAGGCGTGGAAGGTGTTCCACGAAATTCGCAACGACTCGCTCGCGATCGGCGTGCATCTGTACTATCACGGGCTCGTCGGCGAGGCGGCCGAACTCGCGCTCGACAAGGACGCGCATCGCAAGGCCTGATGTAGTCAACCGGCGATCGGCGGCGGCGCGCGCAGGCCGACTGCCGTTGACATCCGCTTCACGCGTTCAGCGCGCGCTCATCGTCTGAATGAATTCATCGACGTAACGATTGAACGCGGACGGATGCGCGAGGTTCATGCCGTGCGACGCACCGCGTACCGTTGCGCGGCGCGCCTCCGGCAACCATCCCTGCAACGCCGTCACCGTGCGGTGGAACATGTCGGGACTCTTCTCGCCGTCGATCAGCAGCAGCGGGCAGCGCAGGTCGGCCGCGTCCTCGGGCACGTACGCGGGCAGCGGATCGCGGAATTGCCGCGCAAGCGTGTGCGCGTTGTCGGTCGCCATGCGGCGAAAACCCGGCGTGCTCATCGTCCAGAAGCCGGGGCGGCTCACCGAATCGACGAACAGTTGCAAGCCTGCTTCGACCTTGCCGCTTTCGATCAGCTGGGCCGCTTTCGCGCGCAATGCGTTGACCGTCTCCGGCAGGCGCGTGGGCGGACGTCCGGCGATCTGCAGCGGGCCGCCCGGATCGGCGAGCGTCAGCGTGCGCACGCGTTCCGGATGGCGTCGCGCGAAATGATAGGCGACGCAACCGCCGCGCGAATGCCCGACTACATGCGCGGGCCCCGCGCCGAAACGATCGATGAATTCCGCCACTTCGTCCGCGTGGACGCTCCAGCTGAACGGCAGGTCCGCCGCGCTATCGGTCACCGGCCAGTAATGCGTGAGACTGACCGCGACGCAGCGATAGCGCTGCGACAGACCGGCTAGCTGCGGCTGCCAGTAACGGTAATCGCACAGCGAGCCGTGCACGAACAGCAGCAACCCACCTTCGCCGGCTTCGACGTAAGGCATGCGCAAGCCGCTGCGCAGATCGATGAAGGATGGCGATGACGACAGCGACGAAGCGGGAACGGATTGATTCACAGGTGATAGACGGACAGCGCGGCATCGGCGCGCGAATGCGAGGGAAGCCGGCGACAGGCATTGGGAAATGAGCGTACCGGTGTCCTGAAAATCGGGACGCGATGCGCATTGTCACATAAGCGGCAGCGACGCGTTGGGCAGGCGTCTTGATGAAACCACTGACGCGTAGCGAGCGCTGCGGCGGCAACGCTGGCCGCTTCTGTTCGCGGCCGCGTTCGTTAATTGAGTGTGTTTGTCAGCGTCGATCGAACAGCAGCCCGTTTACCCAGCCACCGAACGCCGGGGTTTTTGCGGACCCGCAGTGAAGCCCCTATCCACCGCTCACGCGCCCCCAACCTCGTCCACCCAGCCCGCCGCGGCCGCCGCGCCCGCGCCGCGCACCGCGCAGGTCAGCGGTTCGTCGGCGACGCGCACGTCGAGGCCGATTTCCTCGCTCAAACGCCGCCCCAGATGGCTGAGTAGCGCACCGCCACCGGTCAGCACGATGCCGTTGTGCGCGATGTCCGTCACGAGTTCGGCGGGCGCCATTTCGAGCCCGCGTTTGACCGCGCCGATCACCTGACGCAGCGGGCCTTCGATCGCCTCGGCGATATCGCGATTGCTCAGTTGCACCGTGCGCGGCAGGCCGTCGTCGACGCTGCGACCGGTCGCGTTCATCTGCTCGAGCGGCACGTCGTGGACGGCCGAGCCGATGTTTCGCTTCACGTGCTCGGCGGTCTGCTCGCCGAGCAGTACGCCGTACAGATTGCGCACGTAGCTGATGATCGCCGCGTCGAAATTGTCGCCGCCAACGCGCACCGAGCCGCTATACGCGGTGCCACCCAGCGCGAGCACGCCGACCTCGGTGGTGCCGCCACCGATGTCGACCACCATCGAGCCGGTCGCGTCGCGTACCGGCAGGCCCGCGCCGAGCGCGGACGCAAGCGATTCGCCGATCAGACTGACCTTCCACGCGCCGGCCGCCTCGGCCGCTTCGCGGATCGCGCGGCGCTCGACGTGGGTCGCCGCGGCCGGCACGCACAGCGTGAATGCCGCGCGCCGGCTGAATAGCGAGCGCGGCCGTGCCATGTCGACGAATTGTTTGATCATTCGTTCGGCGGCGGAGAAATTGGCGATGACGCCGTGGCGCATCGGCCGCACCGCTTCCAGATTGCGCGGCGCGCGGCCGAGCAGCTGGTGCGCCTCGACGCCGATCGCGGCGATCCGTTTCGATCCGCTCGTGGGCTGTTTCTCGAAGCACACGACGGACGGCTGGTTCAGCACGATGCCGCCGTCGTCGGTATAGATGAGCGTGTTGGCCGTGCCGAGATCGACCGCCACGGCGTGGCGGAACAGTCGCTCGAAGAGCGGGTAATGCGGCGTCGGTGTGGCCATATGCAGGCTCTGATGTGTCGTTATCCGCCGTCTTGGGCGGTGGAAATGCGCCCCCGGTACCCCGAAGCCGCGCGACACGCCCGGCGGGGCGTTGCGCTTCCCGCGCGGCGGGGGTGATTTTCAAGCTATTGCCCGTATGACGGCAAGTCCATCAGAATCTTTAGGCTTACTTTCTGTTGAGGTTGTGTCAATCGCGCGACAGTGCACCCAGAGCGCGTTCCAGTGCGTCACGGCCGAGCGCGACCCCGTCGGCGGTGATCGTGTGGCCGACGCCGGGCAGCACGTAGGCGTCGACCGGGTAGCCGGCTTCGTCGAGCGCTTCGGCCGCGGCTTCGAGTTCGCGCACCGGGATCACCTGGTCGTCCTCGCCGTGGACCAGCGTGAGCCGCGTCGCGCGATTCGACGACACGATGGGCGAGGCGAGCCGCCCCGAATACGCCACGACGCCCGCCGCGCCCTCCGCGCTCGACGCGACGTGATGCAGCGCCATGATCGAACCTTGCGAGAAGCCGACGAGCGCAAGCCGGTCGAAAGACAACCGCCAATGCGCGAGTTCGGCATCGAGCACGCGGCGCAGCGCCGTATAGGCGGCGGCGACGCGCGCCTCGCGGTTCGCCTCGTTGACGTCGCGCAGGCTAAACCACTGGCGGCCGCCGAAGCCGCCATCGAACGGATCGGTGCCATCGAGCGACACGAACGCCGTGCCGGGCAGGTCCTCGCTCCAGATGTCCGCGAGCGGCATCAGATCGCGCGCGTTGCTGCCGACGCCGTGCATCAGCACGACCAGACTCGAAGCGGGCGCATCGTTCGACGTGCGCTGCGATGCGTCTTGCGGCGCGCGCCGCCAGCCGTGTTCGAATTCCTGCCAGCTCATGGTGGTGTCCTTTTTTCCGTGGTTTCGTGTTCCGGCCCGGGTGACTCAGCCTTAGCCGCGAGCATACGCCGCGCGCCGCGCTCGCGTCGGCGCAAGCACCACGGGCCGCGGCTGTGGCCGACGCCGGCGGGCGATTGCAGGTATGCTTTTGCGCATCGACGGGCCGCCGCCGCGGCGCGTCGTGCGCGGCACCCCGCGCTGAGCATGCATTGCGAATCGCGCGCCCTCGCCGTTCGTCCCCACACCGTCCGCACTGTCCGCTGCAACCCATCCGGAGAACACCGTTTGAGCCAGCCTACCGCCGCGCCTAATTCCGCGTCGCCGCCGCCTCAGCCTCCCGCGCCACCGGCGCCGCCCGCGCCTCTCGAAGGCGGCCGGCTGGTGCTCGCGACGTTCGCGGTCGCGCTCGCCACGTTCATGAACGTGCTCGATACGTCGATCGCGAACGTCGCGATTCCGACCATTTCCGGCAACCTCGGTGTATCGGTCGACGAAGGCACGTGGGTCATCACCGTGTTCGCGGCGGCCAACGCGGTGGCGATTCCGCTGACCGGCTGGCTTACGCAGCGCATCGGCCAGGTGAAGCTGTTCGTCGGCGCGATTCTCTCGTTCACGCTCGCGTCATGGCTGTGCGGCATCGCGCCGACGCTGCCGATCCTGCTGCTCGCGCGGGTTTTCCAGGGCGCGGTGGCCGGCCCGCTGATTCCGCTGTCGCAAGCGATCCTGCTCGGCTCGTATCCGAAAGAGAAATCGTCGACCGCGCTCGCGCTGTGGGCGATGACCGCCACCGTCGGCCCGATCGCCGGCCCGCTGCTGGGCGGCTGGATCACGGACAGTTACAGCTGGTCGTGGATCTTCTACATCAACATTCCGGTCGGCCTGTTCGCGGCGAGTGTCACGTGGATGATCTACCGCACCCGTGAATCGCCGACCCGCCGTCCGCCGATCGACGTGGTCGGCCTCGGTCTGCTGATCACGTGGGTCGCGTCGTTGCAGATCATGCTCGACAAGGGCAAGGACCTCGACTGGTTCTCGTCGCCGGTCATCTCGATTCTCGGCCTCGTCGCACTGATCAGCTTCGCGTTTTTCCTCGTATGGGAGCTAACCGAGGAGCACCCGATCGTCGATCTGCGGCTCTTTGGGCAGCGCAATTTCCTCGGCGGCACCATCGCGATTTCGATCGCCTACGGCGTGTTCTTCGGCAACCTCGTGCTGCTGCCGCAATGGATGCAGGAGTATCTGAACTACCGCTCGGTCGACGCCGGTCTCGTCACCGCACCGCTCGGCGTCTTCGCGATCATTCTTGCGCCGGTGCTCGGCCGCGTGCTGCCGCGCTCGGATGCGCGCGTGATCTCGACGGTTGCGTTCGTCGGCTTCGCGATCGTGTTCTACATGCGCTCGAAGTACGTGATCGAGATCGACACGTGGCACCTGGTGCTGCCGACGCTGCTGCAAGGCATTCCGATGGCGCTGTTCTTCGTGCCGCTGACGGCGATCATCCTCGCAGGTCAGCCGCAGCACCGGATTCCGGCGGCGGCGGGTCTGTCGAATTTCGTGCGGGTGTTTTGCGGCGCGGTCGGCACCTCGATCGCGGGTACCGCATGGAACAACCGCACGATACTGCATCATGCGCGGATCACTGAGCAGGCGTCGGTCGACAACCCGCTGTTCACGCAGCAGATCGACACTACGCAGTCGCTGCTGCGGCTCAATACGCAATCGGCGCATGCGTTGTTCGATTTCACCGTGAACACCCAGGCCGCGATGATGGGCCTGAACGACATCTTCTTTGTCTCGGCGATCATCTTCGTGCTGATCATTCCGCTGATCTGGATCACGCGGCCGGGCAAGGGCGGTGGTGGGTCGGATGCGGCCGGCGCGCATTGACGCGGCTCGGTACGCGCGGCCGTGAGATTCGCGCGGTCGCCGGGAGGCCGCGTCAGCGGAAATCGCGCGCCGGCGTGGGGCCGAACGCGTCGCGAGAACTTGAATGCCGTTCTGCATGCCGGCTCCGATTCAGGAAGTCCTGACGACTGAAATCAGCGATTCCTGAGCCGACATTCCGGCCGGCGCCGATTGGACCCACACATTCGTCGCCATAGCATCGAATCATCGTGCATCACGAGGGAAATCATGGCGAGTAACCGATCGCTGCGTTCTCATCGGCCGACCGGTGCGTTTTCACCCTTCTTCTTTCGACATGCCGACGGCACGTGACACGTGTTTCCGCCGGGCCAGCGCCGTCCCGATGGGGATAGGCCGCATGGCGGTCTGATCATTCAGCAAGTCAGGGACACGCACGACCGTTGTCACGACCATGCTCGAAAAACGGTGAAGTCATTCAATGAAACATCACATTGTCGGGCGTTATCGCGGATTCGTCATCGAAGCGCACATCGAGCCGCGGACGGCCCGTCTATCCGATGGAATCGCGTTGACATATCGCGTCACGTGGTCGTTGCGTATGAGGACACGAAAACAGCACGTCACCGGTGAGTTAGCCGATGCCGTGACCTACGAGTCGGAAAGTGTTGCTCTCACGTGCGTCGACCGCAAGGCTCGTGCTCTTATCGATGCCCTGCTGGCGAATCAAGGAGCGTTAAAAGCCGTGGGGGCGTAACTCTGATGCCCTGAGGGCCCTCGCTTCGCGCGAGTCTTAGGTTCCCGCAGAACTCTGTCGTGCGCCCCTCCATCGCAAAAAGAGTTTGACAGACTATCTTAAGATATATATCTTAAGATGCATCTTACGACATCCATGCGAGATTCCGAGATGCATCATCCTCATCATTCTTCCAGCCCGCGCGGCACGCACGACCGTTGTCACGCCGGCCTACGCCGTGCGGCCTTCGCGTCGCCCGATACCCGCCACCGCTTCCTGCTCTACGTCTTGCTTCACTCGTTCGGCCGCCACCACGAGCGTCGCTTCGGCGGCCGTGGCTCACGCTTCGGCGGTCACGGCGGTCATGGCGGTCATGGGGGCTACGGTGGTTTCGGCGGCGCGCCGGGTGGCTTCGGCGGCGACGGCGAAGCTTTCCCGCGCGGCCGCAAATTCAGCTCCGACGATCTGCAACTGTTGCTGCTGTCGTTGATCGACACGCAGCCGAGCCACGGCTACGAGCTGATCAAGGCGCTCGAAGCGCGCTCGAACGGTTTCTACAGCCCGAGCCCCGGCATGGTCTACCCGGCGCTGACCTACCTGGAGGAACTCGGCTACGTGACGGTGCAGCTCGAAGGCAATCGCAAACGCTACGAGCTGGCGGAGGCGGGCCGCGAATATCTGGCCGCGAACCGCGAGCGCGTCGAGCTGATGCTGGCTCGGCTCTCCCATATCGCACGCAAGATGGATTCCGTGCGTCGCGCGTTTGCCGGCGAAGCGCCGGCCGATGTCAGTGAAGGTGGCTGGGTGCCAGAACTGAACGAAGCGCGCCGCGCACTAAAGAGCGCGCTGCTGCGCCGAGACAACGCACCAGCCGACGAGCAGCGCCGCATCGCCGCGATCCTGCTGCGCGCGGCCAAACAGATCGAAGGCGGCGACGACGGTGACAACGCAAAGGCCACCGACGGCGAGCCTACCGCCCTATAGCGCGCGCTCGTTCACGAGACAACCCGCGCGTCCTCCCGAACCGAACTGGAGCACCACCCTGATGCAAGAACAATCCAATCGCCCCGATCTCGCCGTGCATCGCGTGCGGCATCCGTTGAAGTTTCGTCTGCTGCAGGTCAAGCAGGTGCGCGCGCTGACGCCGCACCTGATTCGCGTGACCCTGACCGGCGACGATCTGCACGACTTCGTTTCCGCGTCGTTCGACGATCACATCAAGGTCTTTTTCCCCGAACCGGGCGCCGACAAACCGACGCTGCCGCAAGCCGGCCCCGACGGCCCGGTGTTCGCGGAAGGCAAGCGGCCGACGGCGCGCGATTTCACGCCGCGCCGTTTCGATCGCGACGCCCGCGAGCTCGACATCGAATTCGCGATGCACGATGCGGGTCCGGCCGCGACGTGGGCCGCGCAGGCGAAGGTGGGCCAATATCTGGGCGTCGGCGGCCCGCGCGGCTCGCTGGTGATTCCGACCGGCTTCGATTGGCATCTGCTGATCGGCGACGACACCGCGCTGCCCGCGATCGCGCGCCGTCTCGAAGAGTTGCCGGCCGGCACACGCGTCGCCGCGGTAATCGAAGTCGCCGATCCGTCGGCGCGCCTCGAATTCGCGACCCAGGCCGAGCTGCACCTCGTCTGGTGCTATCGCGGCGAAGCCGACACCCGGACCGGCGCGCGCAGCGAAGCGCTGTTGCACGCGGTGCGCGATACCTGGCTGCCGGTGAACGGCGAAGGCTATGTGTGGGCCGCCGGCGAAGCGGCGGCGATCCGCGCGGTGCGTCAGCATCTGTGCGGCGAGCGCGGCGTCGACAAGGCGCGGATTCGCGCGGCCAGCTACTGGAAACAGGGCGCGGTCGCTGTCCACGAAACGATCGACGACTGAGCGTCCGCTCGCTTGGCGAGCGGCACTAGCGGCGCATGAACGACACGACCAAAGGAAACCGAGGTGCGCGAGCACTTCACCCGAGCCCCGGTGTGAGCGGCTTGCGCGGCCCCCGCGCCACGCAAGCCTTCCCCCGTGAGCGCGCTACCTGCGCGTTTCGCCCAGCGTCGCGTCGCCCGCCTGCGCGGTTGCGGACGTCGTGGACGCTGACGACGGCGAGTGCACCGACTCAATGGCTTTGTGCGCATGCGTCGACGTCGTCTGCACCGCGTCGTCGGTCGCCGAGCGCACGCCTTGGGAAAGCTGCGTTGTCGCCGCCTGCGTGACCTGTTCCTTCGCCGACTGGAACAACTGGCTCAACTGCGCGTGACTGCTCACCGAGATCAACCCCACCACGATCCCGGCCAGAATTCGTTTCGTCATCGAAATGTCTCCATCTTCAAAAAGTTCGAGCGGGCGCGCCGACGCGCTGCCCGCGCGCATCATTGCCCGGTCCTGAAAGGGGCGAAGAACGCGTCGGCCATCTCTTCCGGAAAGCCGACGGAAGTGGTGGGACGCAGGTCGCGCATATCGACGTTGAAGTCATACGTCTTCTGACGCTGCTGCTTGTCCTGGTGCATCATCACCTGCTTGTCGACCGAGTCCTTGATCGTCGACATGTGCTCGAGCATCTTCGCGCCGATCTGCTGCACGCCCCCGATCACGTTGCTGGCATTGCTCGATGAAGCCGTCGACATATCCGGGACCGAGTCAAGAAACGGCTGCGCCATCGAACTGCTGGCGTCCTGTCCGTACTGATGTGCATTGCTGCATGCGGCGAGAATTTCCTTCGGATCGATCATTTCGTTTTCCCTTCAGATTGATGCGCGCTGTGGCGCGTGACTACCGATGCGCAAACGCATCAGGATGGACACCTGAACGACTGCAGGATGCCCGACCATAGAGGCGACGGCAGCGTCAACGCCTGCCATTCGATACGAACCGTGCCGAGGCTCGTGTGGTACAGCCGCTCGCGCCGGTCCGCCGTGCCCGCGCCGCCGGCGGCCTGGCCCGCGTCGAAGAAGCGGAACAGCGCCCACGGCCCGTCGAACTGCAGCGTCGTCATCCGGCCATCGACGGACTTCACCTGCAGCCGGATCGCAAGCGGTGTGTTCTGACCGCTCCAGTCGATCCGGTGCGGCGAGGTCACCCCGTGCGCAAAGCGCAGCGTCTGCCCGGCAACGCTCAACTGCGCGTCGGACAGTTGAGAGTCCATGTCGATGAAGCGCAGAACGGTGGAGATGCGCAAGTGTCCCGACTCGTCCAGCGCCGCGCCGCGGATGCGCTCGGCGCTCTCGTATGAATCGAGAACCGGCTGACTGACCATGCCGCTCGGGCCGCCGTTGGAACGCAATGCCTGCCAGGGTTTCGTCGACGTATCGACATAAGCGGCAAGATGATCGCGGAAGTAAGTCGCCATCAGTCCTTGCGCGCCGAACAGCCGTTCGAAATCCTCGACACCCGCATCCCCCTGCGCGCCGCGACGGAACGGATAGCGGCTCGTGAAGCCCTGATCGCAGACTGTCTTCGTCGCGCCTGCCGCGCCGCGACTGAGGAGCGCGCCCGTTTCGCGCGTCGACATCGTCGTGCCGCTGCTCACGAGGTCGAGCATGATCCCGCGCACGGGTTCCGGCTGACGCGCGGCCGTCTCCTTCAACTGCGCGAATGCATCGTACTGCGCGGGCAGCACCTGCCCCGCCAGCAGCGCGCCGTTGACGAGCCCGAGCTGCCGGTAGACCGGCTCGAACAGTCGCGACAGCGGATTGCTTGCGACCGTGCCGTTGCGATTCAACTCCGCGGCGAGCTGACGAATCGCCTGGAAGTGCTCCTCGACGACGTGCTCGGGCAGCAGCACAGTCCGGTAGTGCTGACCGTTCAGTTCGCCGACGATCTGGCGGCGCCCCTGCTCGAAGCGATATTTCTGACGGTCGACCCAGCTATCGATGTTGCCCTCGTCACCGGCACCGGTCAGCGTCGTCTCGCGCCCCGCGAAGCGCACCAGACTCGCAAGCGGCGATTGCGCCTCCATCATCGCGGCGGCCAGCTGCGACGCATCGTCGAGACCTGTCACGCCGCGCACCGTCACGTCGTTCAGGAAGTTCTGCCACGCGGCGATGTAGTCCTGCAGGAACTGATCGCGCGCGGAATCGGCGAGCTTCTGCACGAGCCCGTCGATCTCGAAGCTGTTGCCTGCGAGCGTCTCGTCGCGCAACACCCAACTGTCCTCTTCGAGCATCGCGCGCGCGCTCTTGAGCAATCGCGGCATGAACACGTCGGTATAGCCGGCCCGCGTGAACCAGCCGGACACCGCGGTGTCGGTAGCCGACATGTTGCTGCGCATGCGCAGACTCATCGCCGCTTCGAAGCCGGCGGCGCGCGACAGCGAAATGTCGTTGACCTGCGCAGGCAACCCCTGCGAGCGGACGTGCCGCAACACGCGCGTGACGAGCGGAATCTGCGCGGCCTTCGCGCGCGCCGAGCGCACGAGATTCTGGTCTTCCGGCGTCGCCGGAAGATCCGGCAGCGAGATCAGCGTGCGGACGTGCGCGAGCAGCGCGCGGCGCTCGTCGTCCGGATACTGGCCGCCCGATAACGCGTCCCAGCGGCCATCGAGCCAGCGGACGACCTCGTCGGCCGAGCGGCGAGACGGACGGCAAAGCATCAGGTAGACCTTCAGCGTCTGGTAGATGTCGCCCGCGCCGCTGTCGAGCTGCGACACCAGCGTGCGCCGCACCTCGTTGTACAACTCGGGCATCAGCATCTTGCGCAGATGCCGGTAATAGGTCGCGCGTGCCGCCTCGGCAACGAGCCCATGCTCGAAGTAAGGCGTCGTCACACCCTGCGCGGCGCCTTCGGCCTGTAGTTGCGCATAGCGCATCTGGCTTGCGATCTCGATGAGCGAGGAGCCGCCGTCCGCGCCGTACGACACCTGCGCCTGCGCAAGCCGCTTCGCCTCGGCAAATTGCGCCCCCACGCCGTCGAGGTAATCGCGCTCGGCCACATAGCCCCAGCCGAACCACGCGAGCAAAGCCAGCGCGACGAGCGGCACCGCGCCCCAGCGCAGCGCGGCGCCGAGGCGGCCACGCCACGTCCGCGAGCCGCTCGGGCGGGCCGCGTCGCGTTCCAGTCCCAGCTGGCGGATGAGCGGCGTCCACAGCTCGTTCAGCCGCGCAGCCGCCGGCGGCTGCGACGCGCCAAACTCCGCCGCGGCCGGCTGCGCCGCGGCGAACTCGGCCATCGAGCCCAGCCAGACGCCGCGCAGCCGCGCGGCCGCCTGCTCGTCGCCCGGCGCGAGTGCGACGTGCAGCCACGCGACGAGCGCCTTGTGCAGGCGGCTTAGCGTCTCGACGAAGCGCAGTTGCGCATGGTTCGTCGACACGTCGACGGCGGCGGGCGCCGAGTACAGCACCTGCTGCTGCACCCGCTGCTGCAAGCCGAGCAACGCCTGTTGCCAGACCGAGTCGGCGCGCGACGCATCGGCTTGCGCGTCGTCGTCGGGCAGTGCGAAGCCCATGCCGTTCGCCCATTTCGATGCATCGAGCAGCGACAGCATCGACACCGCCCCGTCGAGCCGGTCGACCCCGTTCAGCGCGACATACACCGGCGCCTGCTGGCCGAATGCATCGCGCACGTCTTCGAGCCGCGCGCGCACCGCGTCGGCGAGCCCCTTGCGCGTGTCGATCGACGCGTCGACCATCCCGGCGCTGTCGACGCACAGCACGACGCCGCTCACCGGCGTGTGCTTGCGCAATCGCCGGATCCCGCGCAGCAGCTTGCGCCACGCGCCCAGCTCGGCCTCGCCGGCGTCGGGGCGCAGACTCCAGCGACCGCCGATATCGATCCACACCGCGTCGCGCGTGACCCGGCAGTTGAAGTCGTCGCCGCGCGCATACGTCGCGTCCGTCCCCGATACCCCGTCGTAGCGTGCGCCGGACCAACCGGCCGCCTTCGCAACGAGGCTGGTCTTGCCGCTGCCTTGCGCGCCGAGTACGAGATACAACGGCAGCCTTGTGCGATAGGCACGTGTGAGCGCGCCGCTCCAGCGCTGCCAGCGGCTCCCCGGCTCCTTGCGCCAGCACGCCTTCAGTTGCCGGTCGAGTTCGCGCAAGTATCTGTCGACGAAGTCGAGCTGCCTGGCCTGCGGCGCGACCCTGATCTGCCGCGGACTCATCGCGAGCCGCGCCCATAGGCGCGCCAGAGTCGGCCAACAGCCCCACGACAGCACGAGCGCGACCAGCACCTCGCGCACCCACACGGAGCCGAGCGGATGATAGATGCCAAACGCGAACAGCGGCCCGATCCACCAGATCAGAAGCGCGACGAGGATCGCCACGGAGATTCTCAAGCTCGTGCGGATCATGGCTGACGGCCCTCGGTCGTGGCATACGGCGATTGCGGTTCAGGCGAGATGACGACGCCTTCCGGCATCGCCGGGCGCGCCGCCGAGTCGGCGGGCGACACCGGCCGCAGCAGCTCGACGTCGCTATCGCGCCGCGCGCCGCCATCGGGAATCACCTTCCACAGCACGTCGACGCGGCGGTTGCGCTCGTACGCGGCGGGAGTGTGTGCGGGGTCGATCGGCTGGCTGTCGCCGCGTCCCGAGTATTGGACGTTCCGCTGCACCGCGTTCTGCGGCGCGTGCGAGCCGCCCGGCAACGCGGTCTTGCGCAGCTCGTCGGCGACCGTGCGCGCCCGCGCCTCCGAGAGCGCCTGGTTGTCCGGGAACTCGCCCGTGTGGATCGGCTGCGGGTCGGTATGACCGATCACTTCGAGATCGCCCGGCCACGGCGCGAATGCGAGTCCGAGCCGCTCGATGTTGTTGATGAAGTCCGGCCGCACGCCGGCCTTGCCGGCTTCGAACGCGCCATCGCTCCTGAACACGAGCAGCCACCCTTGCGGATGCTTGTACGCGGTGAGCCACCCTTCCGTCAGCAGCTGCGGCAACGGCGGCGGCAGCGTCTCGGCGAGATTGATCGTCCGCGTCGGCGGCATCCACGCGGCGAGGGCGTGGCGGATCGGCCGCCCCTGCGAATCCAGCCCGACGCTGATCGCGCCGTACGCAAGCGCGAGCGCACCGAGCGAGACGGCCGCCGCGCGCGTCGGGTTCCACCACGAGCGCCGCCGCTTCGGCGGCTCGAACAGTTCCGTGCCGAGCGGGCCCGGCTGCGCGTGATGCCAGACCAGCGCGTGCAATTGCGAGCGCAGATCCTGCAGCAGCACGTCGCCGCGATCGAGCACGCGGTAGCGTCCGCGCCAGCCGAAAGACAGGATCAGTTCGTAAAACGACAGTAGCGCGACAGGGGGTTCGGCGGCCTTCATCCAACGCGACAGATCGGCGAACGCGTCCTCGCCACCCCATGCGTCGTCGTGAAATTCGACGAGAAGACTGCGTTCGCCGTCATACACGGTCTGCGACTGCTCGCGCGCCAGATCATTGACGGCCTCGTCGAGAAACGTGCACAGCAGATAGGACGCGTCGCGCGTCTGCTCCCATTCGCAGCCGGAGCCCGCGAGCCGCTCGCGATAGAGCCGCACTTCGAGCCCGAGCTGCGTACGGATCGCGCTCTGGCTGAGCGGCGCCGTCGCGCGATAGCGCTGCAATTGCAGCATCGCGGGCAGCGCATGCGACACGAACGGGTTGCTCCAGGTCGCCTGCTGCTGCCCCGCTTTGTTGATCGCCGGCTGCTCGCCGCGCGCTCCATGGACCAGCACCGGCGCCGAGCCCTGGCGGGTGTCCGCCTTGGCCGTGCCGCCCGCCACCGGCAATTGCAACACGGCCGAGTGGCGAGGCGCTTCATCGACGCGCGGCAACGCATCCGCGGAGCTCGATGCCGGCGTCGGAAGCCGCGTCGCAAGCGGCGGGCTCGCGCTCGCGAGGTCGAGCTGATCGGCCGAGGGAACGCGGCGTAACGCGGTGGATAGGTTTCTTAGCAGGCTCATGGCGGATTGCGTCTCGGGTCGTGCTTCAGGCCACCTTGTCATCTCTGAGCCCCCACGCTTCGAAGCGCAGTTCGGGAAAGTCGCCGACGATGCGCAGTGCCATCGCCGAGCCGGCGAGGGTCTGCGTCCAGAACGGATCGGTCGACTCCACCTCGAAGTACGTGCTCTGGGCGTAGTACGGAATCTGGCGCGGCGGATTGGCCAGCGCGATCAGGCGCGCGCCCGGCAGTTGCAGATCGACGAGCTTCTGGATCTGCTCGACGGCGCCCAGCTTGGCCTGCTGTGGCAGCAACTGGCGTAGTTTGTCTGCTGGCATCGCGGCCGAAAACACGAACACCAGTTTCTTCAGCTTCCACTGCCTGTCGACGATGCAAACGTGCACCTGGTCGCCCCGGTCCTCGAAACGCAGCGGCACCACCGGCGTCTCGATCACGCGCGCGAGCGCCTCGCGCAGCAGCGCCGCGAGCGGTTCGAAACTCGTTTGCAGATCGTGATGGCGGTAGCCGAGCTCGCGCTCAGCGAGCCCGTCGTCGAGGCCCGGCAGCACGCTCAGGCGTCCGAGCAGACCGACGAGTTCGTGGTACAGCATGGCGGGCGGCAGTGGATCGAACGCGTCGAGATTCGCGAGGCGCATCCTGTATTCGGCGATCGCCTGCCTCAACAGCAGTTCGCTGAAATCCGCGAGCCCGCCGCCCGTCGACAGCACGCGCTGCGCGGACGTGCTCGCGAGCCGCACCCGCAACGCGCTCTGCAGTTCGTCGATCAGCGAGCGCAGCACCAGGTGCGCGCGCGTATCGAGCAGCGGCGGGATGAAGCGCGGATCGAGCGACACCGTGCCGCTTACGTTGCGGCCGGCGACGCGAGCAATCGGCAGTGAGACTTCGTCCGAGCGCAACTGCGACTTCCAGCACAGCCGCGTGGCGAGCTGGCCCGTCTCGATGGTCAGGCGCCGTGGCGTACCTGGCGCGTCGAGTCCGACCGCGAGATCCGGCACCTCGCTCGACACCGCGCGATAGCGCGACGCCGACGCGACGTCGCCGAACGCCATCTCCGGGGCGCCCGTGCGCGCGGCCTGAAGCGCGAGAAACGCCATGTCGCCCGCCTGCGCGAACTGGGTTTCGAGCGGCGGCGGCAGCGGATCGTCGGATGGCAGCGAAAACGCGGTGCCGTCCTGAAATACGCCACGCGCGCGACGCAGCGCGAGCCGGCCGAGCCCGAGACCGTCCTGATCGAGATCGAGCAACGTGAATCCCCAACCGTGGTTCGAGGTCTGGTCGAGGCGCAGCGCGGCCTGATGCGCCAGATGCCGCTCCAGTTGCTGAAAGTGCTGCGTCTCGATCAGCATGCCGTCGCTCCATGCGACCGGCCCTACCGGCAGACTGCTCATGGCCTGCTTCTCCTTGTCGCTTCGGTGGTTTTCGTCTTGCGCGCGGTCTGAGAATCGTCAGCGCGCGCGGCCGGCACCGCGCCCGGCAACGACGCGTTGTAGATTCCGTCGCGGTCGAGCCAGACGGCCTGATGAATCAGTCCGCGGCCCTCGATCCGAATGCGCAACGGCGCGTAGTTCGACGGGCGCCGCGCATAGTCCGCGTCGGTCACGAGCCAGAGCTCGCCGGAACGCGGCAGATCGAGCGAGAACTGCAGCACCTGGTCCGGCGCGATCACGTGGCGCGACTCGGCGACGACCGTGCTGTCCTGACCGCGCGACGCGCACGACGAGTCGTCGCCGCCAGGCGCCGGTAGCCAGTCGGCCGCGCTCACGACGTAGATGCAAGCCTGGATCGGACGCGGCTCGCCGCTCGCGGAGACGTTCAGACGGCTGCCGCCGACCAGCGTCACGTGCAACTGACGCGGCAGCTGCGGCTCCGACGAGGAAAACACCGAACATCCGGCGAGAACCGTCAGCGTCGCCGTCACCGCAAACGCTTTGAAAAAGCTTCTGCTCATGTGGCGCCCGGCATCAACTGAGGGTCATCGTGATGGTCTGCGACGGAACCGCCGAGAAGCCGGACGTGTTCTGACTGTTCGGCAAGGTCGTGTCCGTGAGGCGCGTCTCGGGCGCGCCCTGGATCATCACCTTGCTCGAACCTTTTACGTGCCGCGACTGCCCGCCGACCGTGCCCGACGCGACGCCGCCCATCGATCCGGCCTCGTCGGCGTGCGTCATCGGGATGATCGTATTCATGTTGTGGACCGGGCCGCCCGCGCAAATGATGGTCGGAATGTTGGGCACCGCCTCGCACTTGTTCGCGATGTTCGAATAGGACATCGGTATCGCGACAGGCGGCGTTTTGCAGACGTCGTTGCCCGGCGCAATTGCCATTCCGCCGGCAGAGCAATTCGAAAACATGGAAACTCCTGGAGAAACTGCAAAGCAAACAGCCGCTAGCCCATATGGATCTGACCGGCGTCGATCTTCATGAGCGCCGACGCCGTGACGAAGGCACTTTTCGCATGCATCGCCAGATGCCGCTCGTTGTGCACGATGGTGCTGCCCGCGTGAGTCGTATCCGTTCCGCTCACGCGTGTCTGGCGCTCGGCGGCGGCCTGCGTGACGAGCTGCGCGCGGCTCGTGAGCCGGGCCGCCTCGAACGACAAGCCGTCGGATACCTCGACGCGCATCTCGCGCGCGCGCAGCGTCACCGGCGCGTCGCCGAAATCGAGCGCAAGCTCACTGCCCGCATCGCGTCGTTCGAGCACCGCGAGCACCCAGCAGCGCTCGCCGTCGACGCAGATCTGGACGAGGTCGCCCGGTTGCGGCACGACGATGCAGCTCACCGCCGGCTTCGCGCACAACTGCATACCCGGACGAATCGTCACCAGCCAGGTGCCCCGCGCCGTCCCCGCGTCGTCGACACGGGCGAGCTGCGTCGATACCGTCGTCGCGTTCATGCGGTCCGTGGCGCACGGCCGGAAACTGCCGTTCATGATTCTCGCGAGCGCATCGCGCGATCCGGCCGCGTCGGATGCGTCCAATGGCGCGCCGTGTCCGGCGGTTGGCTCCAGCACACTAGTCGTCATACTTTCTTGCTCCCGGTTGGTGACGACGCCGCCAGAGCTGTTCGTCAGCGCCGATGGCTTCATCGAAATTCGCGTTGCGCGTGTCAGCCGCACGCCATGCGTCGCGTGGCTGACCGATCAGATTGCCGTCGCGGCAATCCGCGCCATGCAAGCCGACTTCCTCGAGTGACGCGCCACGCGCGTCGATCTGCCGCAACTGCGCGCCCGCGAAGTTGACGCGCGTGAGCCACGCGTCGCGCAACGCGATACGCGGCGCGTGCAACTCCGGAAATTCGCTGTCGGCGATATGGGCGTTGTCGAAAATGGCCTGTGAGAGATCGCTCTGCATTACCGTCAAACCATCGAGAGCCGAGCAATCGAAACTCGCCAGCGCAAGCTGACAGGCGCGGATCTCGCCCGAGCGCCAGGTGCTGTGCGACCACGCCGCCTGCCTAAGCTCGCAACGATCGATCGCCAGGTCCTCGATGCGCGAACCGATCCAGCGCACGTTGATGCCGTGGCACCCGCTCAACGACGTACGCACGGCCGTGCTTTGCCCGACGATGAAATTCTCCAGCCGCGCGTTCTCGATCCGCAGACCGGCCAACTGGCTGTCGATCCACGCCGTATCGCTCCGGTGACCGCCAAGCAGAGCGAGCCCGTCGAGGCGGCTCGTCACGAGCGAAAAATGCGCGCCGCGCATGCCGTCGAATGTCCAGTTCGTACACGTCGAATGCGCAACGATCGAATCCCTGAGCAAGCTACCGGTCCATGCACCGTCTTCGATTTCGCATTCGGAATACGACACGCGCTCCAGCGCGCAATGCGTCGATGCACCCGAGCGAATCCTGCACGCGTCATGTGCCACCGCCAGCAGGTCGCAATGGTCGAAGCGGTTCGCATCGAATGTGCAATTCACGAAACGCAGATTCGACAGACGGCATCGGGTCCATTCGACGTGGTCGAAATGGCAGTCCGTGAACACCATCCCATCGAACCCGACGTCGCGCTGCGGCGACGTATAACGCTGCCCCTCGATGATTTCCGGCAACGCAGGCGCTGACGCGGTCATGTCGTGCGTATTCATCCCGCCCTCCCCGCTACATCGACCAGCCCCGGCGTCAGGTTGTGCCGCCACGCGCCGGGGTCCGGCGGCTCGCTCCACGACAGGCGGGCACGCGCGAGATTGCAGTCGTGCATCTGGCTCTCCCGCAGGTTCGCGCCGTACAGCATCGCCTCCGTCAGCGAACAGCGGACAAACGACGCCTGCGCCAATTGCGCGTGCATCATGTTGGCGCCGTCCAGCTCCGATTCGCTCCAGTGCGATTGCGATGCACGCAGATGCTGCGCATTGAGCTGAATGAACGAGCAATGGTCGACCCGTATCCGGTCCGCGTGGAGCTCCAACAGGCTCGATGATCTGAACGCGCAGTCCACCAGCCGCGCTTCGCTCATCGAGGTGCCGAGCGACAGCACGGCAAACGTCATGACATTGCGCTGCCAGTTGCTCCGCGATAGATCGGAGCTCAGCACGCTCAGCTTGCCGAGCGTGCACCGCGACACCGCGAGGCCGGCCATGTCGCACTCGACGATGGCGAAACCGTCGGCGCGCACGCGCACCCAGGTCCAATCGGGCGCGCTAACGTCCGACCAGGATATCGAATCCCATTTGACGTTCTCGATCACGCCACGTGCGCCGCTGCATCCCTGCAGCGATGTCATCGACCATGCTCCGCCCGATGCCTTCAGATCATCGAGCGTGCATTCGTCGATCGAGATCTGCTCGAAGACGGCATTCGTCCATTCGCTGCCCGCGAGGCTACAGCACCGCAGATGGCCGCCTTTCCATCGCCCGTCGTTCATCTTCACGTCGGCAAATGAGCAGTCAGTCGCATGCACGCGAGTGAAATCGCAATGCGACCATTCGCTTCGATCGAACCTGCAGCGTTCGAACCGTACGTCCTCCAGCTTCCATCCGTCGAAGCGCATCGACGACAGGTCCGCATCGCGAATCGTCACGTCCGCGAGTTCACGGGTCGGTGCATCGCTCAGCCGATCACGCCAGTTTGCGTCGCCATGCGGCGCCTCGGGCAACGTCACATCGCGGCTCTCCGCGCTGAACGCATCGAGACGCTGCCGCGCGTCGCGTAGTTCGAGCAACTGCTTGCGGTGTTCGTCCACGCGCTCGCGCAGCTCATCGTAGTCACGCGATGCAGGCGCGAAGCGTGGATGATCGTCCCCGCCAAGAATCATTTCCCATGTCCAGCCATTCGCGATCGACGGCATCAGTTCGTGGTCCGCGTATTGCAGCGGGTCCGCGCAGTTCAGGTCGGTGCGCCGGGCAGCGAATTCCATCACGGCGTCGACGTCGACTGACTCGCTGCTGTCCCTGAACGCCGTTACGAGCATCGAGGGGCTGTCGTCGAGCAGAAAATCGAGCGCGCTCATACCGTTCCACCACAGCACGCCGATGCCGCGATCGGGCAGGAACCAGACAGTCTGTTGCCGGAGCGCCAGCCGCTCGATATCCGGGCGGCCCGTGTGCGTGACGAGCGCGATCGGCGCGAGACGCGGCAGCTCGCCCGCATACCCTTCGCCCCGTGGGCCAAACGCGGCCAGCTCGAAATGCGCGCCTGATGCCCACGCTTCGCCGCGCGCCCACTGATCGGGCGCGGCCTGCTGAAAAAACCGCCGATCGACGCTCGCGGGCCACCCCATGTGGGTGCCGTCATCCGCCATCGCACCGGCAGTGCCTGCCCGCGGCGGCATCCATTGGACGCGCTCGGGCCAATCGGTGCCAATCGCGCCCATCGCTGCCAGCGGCGCGGGACCCGCGCCGAACGTACGCACCTGTTGTAGCGGCGGCGTGCCGGACGTCACGCCAAGCGGGTTTTCGCGCGCCCCGCCCGCGGCCGCGTACCGGTGGTCGATCGCGAGACGCGCAAGGCCGTCCGCCGGGTGCGGGTCGTCAACTTGCGTCGCGCACGACACGATCTTGCGCACGCCGTCAAGCTCGACCCACGCGGTCCAGTCGACATGGCGCGCGCGCGTGCCGCGAGCGACAGGATGCGACGCATGGCCGGCAAGCAGCCATTCGGCGCGCTGCTTTGGCAGCGCCGCCTCGAACAGCGGCATCGACGGCGCGGCAGCCTTCAAGGCCTCCCAGACGGCCGCTTCATGCACGAGGATGGAAGGCTGATCGAGTCTGAAGCCCACCCCGATACTGACCGCGAGCATCGGCTGCGCGCCAATCTGCGTATTGATCGTGCTCACGAGGGCCGATTGTGGTTTGACGTGTCGCATGCTCAGTCGCGCCTCACTTCGAAGCCTTACCTTCACCGATGAATTTGAAGCGCATCGCGGTCTTGCTCCATTCGAACAGCTTGATGTCGAACTTCACGGCCTTATAAGAAAAACTGGCTCCGTCCAGAGACACGCTGTTGCCGGTCGCCGACACATCCAGGCCGGTGTTGCTTATCGACACGCCTTTAACTGAGCTGCTTTGGCCGGTGACGCTTATCGAACTGCCGGTCATGGAGTTCGACACGCCGGTCACGCTCGTCTTGCTGCCGGTATTCGAAATAGCAGCACCGGTGATGCTTGTCTTCGTGCCGGTCACCGACGTGCTCGCGCCCGTCATGCTGTTCGACGTGCCGGTGTACGACAGCGATACGCCCGTGAGTTTCTGGGACTGACCGGTCACCGATGTGCGGACGCCGGTCAACGATGACGAGATGCCCGTCAGGCTGTTCGATACGCCGGTGACGGCAGTCTTGGCACCGGTGATCGAGGTGCTGACGCCGGTGAACGACGTCGACACGCCGGTCAAGCTGGTGCTCACGCCGGTGAGCGAGGTCCTGACGCCGGTGAACGACTTGCTGACGCCGGTAAAGGACGCCGAGACGCCGGTGAAGCTGGTATTCGTGCCGGTGAACGACGTGCTCGAGCCGGTAAACTTCGCGGCCACGCCGGTGAAGCCGACCGACAGGCCCTTGTACGACACGGAGATGCGGGTATAGCTGACCAATATATTGTGGACCGAGGTCGTCGTGCCCTTCACGGATGTATTGCTGTCCTGGCCCACCGCCGTCGAACTGTTGCGCTCGACCGTCTGCTGCATGTCGCGCTCCGCGTGCAGCATCAGGCGCTCCGCGCCGCGCTGGTCGTCGAAGGTCAGCTGGCTCGCGTTCTGCACCGCGCCGGGCGTCTTCAGCGAGCGCGACACGATCCCCGTATAGCGGGTGTCCTTCGGCAGGTCATAGGGCGTCGGGTTCTCGCCGTTGTAGACGATCCCCGTCACCAGCGGCCGGTCCAGATCTCCGTCCACGTACGTCACCAGCACTTCCTGACCCACCCGCGGCATCGCCAGCACGCCCCACCCCTTGCCCGCCCACGCCTGCGACACCCGGATCCAGCACGAGGCGTCCGCCTCCGTCGTCCGGTAGCGGTCCCAGTGGAAATGCACCCGGATGCGGCCCAGCCGGTCCGTATGCACCTCCGACATCTCCGGTCCCACCACCGTCGCGCTCTGGATGCCCGGCACCTCCGGGCGCAGCGCCGTGAGCAGCGCACGGAACGGCCGGTCGTCGGCCAGCGCGTGGAACTTCACCGCCACGTTGCGCCCCTGCGAGGTGCTGTCCGGCCCGTCCTGGATGAACACCAGTTCGCTGCCCGTCACGTAGTAGCGCCGGTTGCGCTGCGCGGCCGGATACCCCGCCAGCGTGAACGCGCGGCCCGTCGCCAGCGCGCGCACGTTCGCCTCGCCCACCAGCATGTGCGACTCCGCCTGGAACGACTCCAGACGCAGCCGTGCCAGACGCTCGCCCTGCTCCGTATCGCCGTAGCCCGCCGCGTAGTCGTAGTACTCCAGCTGGATCCCCGCCAGAGCCGGCTGCGCCACCTGCGCCTCGCTGTCGAGCCGGTTCGAGGGCGCCAGGTAGTCGAAGTCCCGCAGCGCCACATTGTTCGACCTGATGCGCCGCGTGCGCTGCAAGCGCTGCACGCCTTCGCGGCCCCGGATCGCGCGCGACTCCTCGGCGTCCGGCAGGTAGGCGAGCGTGCCCTGCGGCACCGGCAGATCCTCGAAGCGCTGCGTGTCCGACATCACCACCACGTGAGACGCCTGGCCGTGTTCCACCCAGAAATAGATCCCCTCGCTCTCCAGCAGCCGCTTCACGAAGTTCAGGTCCGTCTCCTGGAACTGCACGCAGTAGTCGCGCGCCGCGTAGCTGCCCTCCAGCTCGAACCGGTAGCCGCTGCGCTGATGGCCGTCGAACACCTGCGCGACGATCTGCGGCACGCTCAGGTTCTGGAAAATCCGGCTGTTGCGGTTCTCCGCCAGAAACGACAGCCAGCTCGCCAGCTCCAGCGTGTACGTGTACTGCCCGCTCATCTGTCCGGTGTCGGCACCGCCGAACACGAACGCGCTGAACGTGCGCACCGCGCCGTCATCCAGATCGATGTCCACCGACAGCGCCGAGCCCAGCAGCGCGTCGAAATCCAGATCGGCGTCCCGGCTCAGCAGCTCCAGCCGATACGACGGCTCACGCGACAGCGTCTCGTGCGCCACGAAGCTCAATGCCACCGCGTTCGGGTCCGGCAGCGAACCGCGCAATTCGATCAGGCGCATGCTGTTTCCTCGTGATTGAACATGGCCGCTGAAATCACATCGTTATTTCCATCAGGCGCTTCTTCAGGTCGACTGCTTGGTCCGAATAGCTGACGCCCGAATAAGAGAAGCTGAGGCCCGTCGTCACGGAAAATTTGCTGCCCGTCGTCGACATGCTCAAACCCGTCGAGCTCATCGAGACACCCGTCGTCGACACGCTCGAACCGGTAACACCCTTCGAGATACCCGTCATCGATACGCTCGAACCGGTGGTGCTAGTCGAACTGCCGGTGCTCGACGTCGACACGCCCGTGATGCTCGTCGACGTGCCAGTCACCGACGTGCTCGCGCCCGTCATGCTGTTCGACGTGCCGGTGTACGACAGCGATACGCCCGTCATGCTCTGGGACTGACCGGTCACCGATGTGCTGACGCCGGTCAACGACGACGAGATGCCCGTCATGCTGTTCGAGACGCCGGTGACCGAATTGCTGGCGCCCGTGATCGACGTGCTGACGCCGGTGAACGACGTCGACACGCCGGTCAAGCTGGTGCTCACGCCGGTGAGCGAGGTCGCGACGCCGGTGAACGATTTGCTGACGCCGGTAAAGGACGCCGAGACGCCGGTGAAGCTGGTATTCGTGCCGGTGAACGACGTGCTTGAGCCGGTAAAGCTCGCGGCCACGCCGGTGAAGCCGACCGACAGGCCCGTGTACGACACGGAGATGCGGGTATAGCTGACCAATTTATTGTGGACCGAGGTCGTCGTGCCCTTCACGGATGTATTGCTGTCCTGGCCCACCGCCGTCGAACTGTTGCGCTCGACCGTCTGCTGCATGTCGCGCTCCGCGTGCAGCATCAGGCGCTCCGCGCCGCGCTGGTCGTCGAAGGTCAGCTGGCTCGCGTTCTGCACCGCGCCGGGCGTCTTCAGCGAGCGCGACACGATCCCCGTATAGCGGGTGTCCTTCGGCAGGTCATAGGGCGTCGGGTTCTCGCCGTTGTAGACGATCCCCGTCACCAGCGGCCGGTCCAGATCTCCGTCCACGTACGTCACCAGCACTTCCTGACCCACCCGCGGCATCGCCAGCACGCCCCACCCCTTGCCCGCCCACGCCTGCGACACCCGGATCCAGCACGAGGCGTCCGCCTCCGTCGTCCGGTAGCGGTCCCAGTGGAAATGCACCCGGATGCGGCCCAGCCGGTCCGTATGCACCTCCGACATCTCCGGTCCCACCACCGTCGCGCTCTGGATGCCCGGCACCTCCGGGCGCAGCGCCGTGAGCAGCGCACGGAACGGCCGGTCGTCGGCCAGCGCGTGGAACTTCACCGCCACGTTGCGCCCCTGCGAGGTGCTGTCCGGCCCGTCCTGGATGAACACCAGTTCGCTGCCCGTCACGTAGTAGCGCCGGTTGCGCTGCGCGGCCGGATACCCCGCCAGCGTGAACGCGCGGCCCGTCGCCAGCGCGCGCACGTTCGCCTCGCCCACCAGCATGTGCGACTCCGCCTGGAACGACTCCAGACGCAGCCGTGCCAGACGCTCGCCCTGCTCCGTATCGCCGTAGCCCGCCGCGTAGTCGTAGTACTCCAGCTGGATCCCCGCCAGAGCCGGCTGCGCCACCTGCGCCTCGCTGTCGAGCCGGTTCGAGGGCGCCAGGTAGTCGAAGTCCCGCAGCGCCACATTGTTCGACCTGATGCGCCGCGTGCGCTGCAAGCGCTGCACGCCTTCGCGGCCCCGGATCGCGCGCGACTCCTCGGCGTCCGGCAGGTAGGCGAGCGTGCCCTGCGGCACCGGCAGATCCTCGAAGCGCTGCGTGTCCGACATCACCACCACGTGAGACGCCTGGCCGTGTTCCACCCAGAAATAGATCCCCTCGCTCTCCAGCAGCCGCTTCACGAAGTTCAGGTCCGTCTCCTGGAACTGCACGCAGTAGTCGCGCGCCGCGTAGCTGCCCTCCAGCTCGAACCGGTAGCCGCTGCGCTGATGGCCGTCGAACACCTGCGCGACGATCTGCGGCACGCTCAGGTTCTGGAAAATCCGGCTGTTGCGGTTCTCCGCCAGAAACGACAGCCAGCTCGCCAGCTCCAGCGTGTACGTGTACTGCCCGCTCATCTGTCCGGTGTCGGCACCGCCGAACACGAACGCGCTGAACGTGCGCACCGCGCCGTCATCCAGATCGATGTCCACCGACAGCGCCGAGCCCAGCAGCGCGTCGAAATCCAGATCGGCGTCCCGGCTCAGCAGCTCCAGCCGATACGACGGCTCACGCGACAGCGTCTCGTGCGCCACGAAGCTCAATGCCACCGCGTTCGGGTCCGGCAGCGAACCGCGCAATTCGATCAGGCGCATGACGGTTCTCGCGTTGTGCCGGCATCCGCCGAATGGATGTCGTCCGGCCGCCCAGCGGCCTGCTGCGCGTCGAGGGTCGGTGCGTCGGCTGCACTCAATTCCCACGCGTCCTCGTCGAACACGAGCGACAGCTTGTCGCGCGCGGAGAGCCGCACCGTCTTCAGCGCGCGTCCTTCCGCTCGCGCGGCGAGTACGCCGCGCGCGACGGCAGGCGTCACGTGCTGACGCAGCAGATCGCGCACCGCGCGACCATTCGCCGGATGCCGCGACAGCGCGCGGGCAATCCAGGCGGCGACCTCGTCGTCGACGCGCCATTGCAGGTCGTTGTCCGCGAGGCGCTCGCCGAGCTCGTCGAGCGCCTGGGTCGCGATGCCGGTCAACGCGTCGACATCGAGCGGGCGGAACGCGACGAGCTGAATCCGCGCGAGCAGCGCCGGCGAGAAACGCCCTTGCAGCCGCTCGCCGACGAGCTTGTCGAGCTGCGCCTGCGAGCTCAGAGGATCGGCCTTGCACGCCGCTTCGATTTCGACGTCGCCAAGATTGCTCGTCAGCAGGATCAGGCAATGACGGAAGCTGATCCGGCGACCTTCGCCGTCCTCCATCCAGCCCTGATCGAAGACCTGGTAGAACACTTCGTGGATGTCCGGATGCGCGCGGTCGAATTCATCGAGAAGCAGCACGCTGTAAGGCTTCTTGCGCACCGCCTCGGTCAGGCGGCCGCCCTTGCCGTAGCCGACGTAGCCGGGCGGCGCACCCTTCAGCGTCGACACCGTGTGCGCCTCCTGGAATTCGTTCATGTTGAACTGGATCAGATTGCGCTCGCCGCCGAAGAGGATCTCGGCGAGCTTTGCCGCGGCCTGACTCTTGCCGGTGCCGGTCGGGCCGGCGAGCAGCATCACGCCGAGCGGCCGGCGCGGATCGTTGAGCCCCGAATGCGACACCTGCAGCGCCTGCGCGATCGAGCGCATCGCGCCTACCTGCCCGTGGATCGCCGCATTCAGCGCACGCTCCAGCTCGACGACGCGCTGCGCGTCGTCCTGCCCGAGCTGCGCCACGGGCACGCCCGTCCACTCGGCGAGCACTTCCGCCACGACGTGTTCGTCGACCCACGGACGCACCCAGCGATTTGCACCCATGCGCGCGGCGAGCGCGGCGCTGTCGGTGTCGTTGTTGTTGTCGTTGTCGTCGCAGCCTCCATCGCCGTCGGCCGGCGCGGGAACTTCGTCGGTCAAACTCGCAAGCCATCCGCGCACCTCGTCCCGCTGCGCCGCGACGACCGTTTCGAGCGTCGCCGCCTGCTCGGCAAGGCTCGCCTTGCGCTCTGCGAGTTCGGCCTCGTCGCCCGGCGTGCGCACGCCCAGCCGGCGATCGCTGGCGCGCCAGTCGAGCGTCTGCCCCACCGCGAACGCCTCGTGCCGCAGTCGTTCGAGCTCGGCGGGCGCACAGCTCTGGCTCATCGCGACACGCGCGCACGCGGTGTCGAGCAGGCTGATCGCCTTGTCCGGCAACTGCCGCGCCGGCAGATAGCGCCGCGACAGTTCGACCGCGCCGCGCAGCGCCGAATCGACGATGCGCACCCGGTGATGCCGCGCGAAGCGCGGCGCGATCGTGCGCAGCATGTCCACGGCTGCGTCGTCGCCGGGCTCGTCGACGGGCACCGCCTGGAAGCGCCGCACCAGCGCCGCGTCCGGCTCGATGTACTGCTTGTATTCCGACCAGGTGGTCGCGGCGACCATCCGCAGTTGACCGCGCGCGAGCATCGGCTTGATCAGGTTCGCCGCGTCGCCGGTGCCAGCCGCGCCGCCCGCGCCGATCAGCGTGTGCGTCTCGTCGCAGAACAGAATGATCGGGTCTGGGGCGGCGATCACTGCATCGATCAGCGACTTGAGCCGTTGCTCGAATTCGCCGCGCACGCCCGCGCCGGCCTGCATCCGCGCGAGGTCGAGCGTCCACACCTGCGCGCCGATCAGTCCGGGTGGCACCGCGCCCGCATCGATCCGTTGCGCCAGCGCCTCGACCACGGCAGTCTTGCCGACGCCCGCCTCACCAACGAGGATCGGATTGTTCTGGCGGCGGCGCGACAGGATGTCGATCACCGTGCGCAGCTCGTCGTCGCGGCCGACGACCGGATCGAGCTCGCCACGCGCGGCCTGCCCGGTCAGACACGTCGCCCACTTCGCGAGCGCGTCGAGCGTCGTGACCGCTTCGGCTTCGCCGGGCCCGTCACTGCCGCCCGCGGCGGCAGGCGCGTCGCCCGCTTCCGGCCATCCCGCCGCCAGTTCCTCGTAGCGCGTGACCACTTCGTCGAGCGCAACCGATGCAATGGCGTTCGGAGCGCGCTGCTGCAGCCAGCGGCGCGTCAGATCGTCATCGAGCCACGCGAGCAACAGGTGCCCGGAGCGAACCTTGCCCGCACTCGCCGCGATCTGACTCCACACGACGGCCGGCCCGACGCTGCGCTCCAGCGCGCCCGAGATGTCACGCAGCGAATCGCCGCCGATGTCGAAACCGTCGAGCGCCTTCTCCATCCGGCGCTTGACTTCACCGACATCGGAGCCGAACTGCTCGAAGAGCCGCGCAACATCGCTCTGCTCGCGCTGCAACAGACACAGCGCCCAGTGATCGAGGTCGACGAAGGTGTGCCGGCGCGATCGGCCAAGCGCCGTGGCGTCGACGAGGGCCGCATAGGGGGTGCGGCCGAGGCAGTTGAATATGCGTTCGCGATTCACGTCTAGTCCCGAAAAGATTCATAGACAGTCAGGGTGCGCAGCGCGCGATCCGGCCGCGACCACGCGTCGACCCCGACCCGCATGCGCCCGATGCGGCCTGCGAGTTCAGGTCGTGTCCGCACCTGAACCTTGATGACCGGATCGATGCGTCCGTCGACGAAATCCGTCACCACGGCGGACATCGCCAGAACGGCCGCCGCGCGGCGTTGCCACCGCTGAAATCCGTCCGCCTCGAGCGGCCCGATCACGATCTCGGCCGAGTACTGCACATCCCAGATCCGCGCGCCGAGCCGCCATCCGCCGAGCCGCCGCGCCTCGCTCGCCGCGGCTGCCACCGGAATCCAGCGGCCATGCCGCGGCACGACCCGCAGCGGCACACCGAAGTACGCGGCGAGCATCCGCTGTAGATCGGCGAGCGAGCGGCGCGGCGCGCAATACAGGCCGGGAAACGCTCGCCGGCAGGCGAGCGCGTGGTCCGCGAACGGCTCGGCGTCGACCGTCGAAGCCCGGCGCGCGTCGGCAAGCGCGGTCACGCGCTCGACGAACGGATGGCGTACGCGCTCGTAGCCGAGCACCGGATGCATCGACGACCATGCCGTGTAGTGCAGCCACGCGAGTTCGCCGCACGCGACGTTGATGAAGCGCTCGAACGCCGCGTTGCGCTCGAAGCGCTTTTCCTGCATCGCGTGCTCGGTCACGTGCAAAGGCAGCGGCCCATACGGCGCGAACAGCCCGAAGTAGCGTTGAATCACCGTGACCTGCGCACCGTCGCCGTCTTCGGCGAACTGCGGCAGTTCGGCATGCACGCGCTCGACCTCGGTGCCTGCGAAATGCATTGCCGCCGGCTGCTCGATGCGCAGCCACGTCGGCATGCGTCGCTTGCGGGTCGCACGCGTGCCGTGGCGGCGCTGCAGCGCCTCGACACGCCGCATCAATTCGAAGAACGTGCAGCGCGCGCTCAACGTCTTCGTCACGCGTTCGAGCGTCTTCATTGCAGTGTCCCGTCGCTCGTGGCCGTGTTGACGTGTGTGCTGATGGCTTCGCCATCGAGACGCACGACGATCTCGACGCCGTCGTTAAGCGTTGCCGACTCCGCCAATGCCTGCGCGAGCAGCCGCCCGAACAGCCAGCCGCCGCGATCCGCGTGCAGCGCTTGTGCAATGTCGATTTCGACGTGGGTCGCGCGCACCAGCGCGGTCGGCACCGTACGTCCGGCGGCGACGAAGCGCGAGTGCAACTCGACCGAGCGCAGGCTATCGAGCCGCTGGCGGTCGAGCGTTCCGTGCGCATCGCTCGCGAGCAGCAGCAGCTCGACGATGCGCGTCGTCACGTCCTGCCGCTGCGGGGCGCGCAGCGCGAGCGGATTGCGGCCGATATGCGACACCGCCTCCCAGCAGGCTTCGATGCCCGGCCGCGCGCGCGGCGCGCTCGCGGGCCACAGGCACTCCACGCGTCTCACGGCGGCCGGATCGAGCAGTTGCAACTCCGCATCGAGCAGCGCGCCCGGACGCCAGTCGCGATCCGCGACGAGCGCGCGGCCTGTGATCGTCGCGATATCGTCCGGCTCCAGCGCGTCGTCGGCCACAGAGATCGCGATGAGATCGTGGCTCGCGAGCGGATCGGGGCGTTCAGGGCGCGCACCGCCGCCGGGTAGCGTTTCCTCGCGCCGCATCCCGTAGCGGATCGCGCTTGCCTCGCCGTCGCAGCCGGCCGTCTCCAGCACCGAGCGCGCGCGGTGCGCGCGGCCGCTGCGCTCGCACACCGAGACCTCGCTCAGCGCCCACAGATGGTGCGCGGCGGGCCGCATCCGGTCGACCGGAATCCATTGCTCGGGCTGATTCGCGTCGTAAGGCACCGGATCGAACCGTTTGGAATACAGATTGATCGCCGGTGTCGCGAACAACCTGAACTGGCTCGCGTCGACGTCGCCGATCAGATCGCCGGGCGCGCCATGCAACGCAAAAAACAGTTCGAACGCACGCGCGGTGGGCGCCTTGGCCGCGATTGCCGCCAGGGCATCGAGGTAGACACCGAGCAGATGGGTCGGCTGCGCGAAATACTCGCGCAGCAGACGCAGGCCCGGCAGTCCACCGAACGTTTCGGGCAGCAACGCGTCCGCGGCATCGACGCCGGATAGCCGGATGCCAGACATCGGCAGCGTCAGCACTTCGTCGCCGCGATTCGTGGATACCAGCGCGAACCACGCGGTGGTGTCCGCAAGGAGTGCGCGATGCAGCGCATAGGCGCGCGGCAAGTCGCCCGCGAGACTCAGATGCAGCGGCGCGAATCCCTCGCGTTCACGCGACAGATCGGCCACCGATGCGCCGCCCTCGAGCTCGAACCTGAAGCGCAACACGGCCGCCGACGACGCAAGCCGCTGCGACAGCAACAACGGCACGCCGGTGATGCCGCGACTGCATTCGACCGAGCCGAGACGCAGCGGCAGCAGCGTGACGCTGCGTGCCGTCGAGAACATCACGGGCTGCTTGCGCCCCGGCAAATAGGCGGCAACGAGCGAGCCGCGCGGCAGCGTGTTGCCGCGAAACGCGTCGGGCGAGCTCACGTCCGGATGAAACGCGAACGTCGAAATCGCGGGTGTCGACGCCGTATAGAGCGGGCAGATCCGTTCCAGCGCCTGCTGGGCGAACTCGGCGCATTCGCGATCGAGGCGCCTATGCACGCGCGCCGAGAGATACGCGACGCCTTCGAGCAGCCGCTCGACGAACGGATCGGTGACGGCGTCCGGGTGCAGCCCGAGCGCCGACGCAACCTGCGGGTGCTCCCTCGCGAAACGGGCGCCCGAGTCGCGCAACTGGCGTAGCTCGTCGTTGTAGTGGTCGAGGAAGTTCATGGCCGGGCGCTGTTCATTGCTGGTCCGCGAGGCTGAAATAGCCGCTCAGATAGTCGAGCGCCAGGCTCGCGTTGAGCGCCGAACCGTCGGCTCGCGCTTTCATCGCCACGTCGAAGCAGATTGTCTGCGGCAGCCGCCGACGATTCTCCGTTCGGGCGCTGACCGTCGTGCTGCCGGGCGCGACGCGTGGCTCGAAGCGGCGGATCACCTCGCAGATGTGGGCGGCCACATGGGATGGATCGATCTTCGTCACACCCGCCTCCCGCATCGGCGGGCAGCCGAAGTTCAGTACCGAGTGCGCGGCCGGACTGTCGTGCGCGACGGGCATTCGCGCGCCGCGGATCGCATGATTCATCAGGTCGACGAGATGGTCGGCAACGACCTCCTCGAGCGAATGACGACGAATCCGTCTGGACAGCCGGTTATAGAGTTGAAGATCGCTCACGTGCGTATTCCCCGAGTGTTGTGGCGCGAGGCCACAACACTGTCCAAGTAGCCAGAAACTGGAACCTGCCGCCCGATCAGATCGGCGCGTTCAGCTTGAGGTCGTAGCCAGCCTTGATCACCGCGCCCATCGCGCCGTCGTTGCGCTGCTCGCGGTACTCGAACTCGATCCGGGCGAAGTTGATCCGGATCTCGTCTGTCGGCAGCACGCCGTCAATTTCGCCGCTGCCATGACCGAGCTGCGTAATCGGCATGTTGCCGAGCGTGCGGAACGACGACACCAGACCGCTGCCGAACGAGATCGTCAGGAAGTCCTGCTGACCCTTGCCGGATTTGCGGCAAATCAGCTTCGCGCTCGAAATGTGCTCGCCCGTCGCGCACATCAGGAACAGCTTCGGCGAGGCCTTGTTCGACACCATGCGAAACTCGAAGTCCTTCATCTCGACCTTGCCGGCCCCGCCACCGCTGCCGAAACCCCAGCGACCCGAGTTCTCTTCCGCCCACTGCCAGCTCTGGATCTGGATCAGACCCGGGTATTGCTGATCGGTCGACTCGCCCTCGACACCATCGATCTGCAAGAAGTAATCAACCAACGCATTTGCCATGACACGAACTCCTTATTCATAACAGGACTACATCTAAAAGACCGCTATGGATTCCGTCGCGGAACGGGTCGACGCCAACCCACGACGCTTCGAGCCCCCTGCTTCAGGCGGCGCCGCAACCGGCCCGACAGTGACGGCTCAGGTCGCCGCCTCTTGCCGCGTCGACGGAAGCTTCGAAACCAATCGGAGGGAAACGGTCAAACCCTCCAGTTGAAAGTGAGGGCGCAGGAAAAACTGCGCGCGGTAGTAGCCGGGGTTTTCCGCGATCTCGTCGACGACGACCTCCGCGGCCGACAGTGGACGCTGCGACTTCGTGACTTCGCTCGATATGCTCGGGTCGCCGTCCACGTAATTCATCAGCCAGTCGTTGAGCCAGCGCTGCGTGTCTTCGGCCGACTTGAACGAACCGATCTTGTCGCGCACGATGCACTTCAGGTAATGCGCGAAACGACAGGTCGCGAAGATATAAGGCAGACGCGACGACAGATTCGCGTTCGCCGTTGCATCGTCGTCCTCGTAAACCGCGGGACGATGCACGGTCTTCGCGCCGATGAACGCCGCGGTATCCGAGTTCTTGCGGTACACGAGCGGCATCAGGCCGGACTCGGACAACTCGTGCTCGCGCCGGTCCGAGATGGCGATTTCGGTCGGACAGTGCAAGTCGACCTCGCGGTCCTGCGACGGCAGCATGAACTTCGGCAGCACCTCGACCGCTCCCCCCGACTCGACACCGCGAATCTTGGTGCACCAGCCGTATGTCTTGAAAGCGCGGGTAATGTTGACGCCCATCGCATAGGCCGAATTGGCCCAGCAAAAATCTTCCGATCGCGTCGAATCGACTTTTTCCTCGAAGCCGAACTCTTCGACCGACTGCGTCGCGGCGCCGTACGGAACGCGCGCGAGAAAGCGCGGCAGCGTGAGCGCCAGATAGCGTGAGTCGTTGCTTTCGCGCAGACGCCGCCACGATGCATATTCCGTCGACGTGAAGATCTTCGACACATCGCGCGGATTCGACAGCTCGCTCCAGTCGTCCATCTGCAGCAGGCCCGGCGCGGCGGCCGCGATAAACGGCGCGTGCGCGGCCGCGGCGATCTTCGATATCTCGGTCAGGATCGACACGTCCTGCATGCTGTGATCGAACTGGTAGTCGCCGATCAGGCAGGCGAACGGCTCGCCGCCGAACTGGCCGTACTCCTGTTCGTAGATCATTTTGAAAATGGGACTTTGATCCCGCACGACGCCTTTGAAGCGCCGCAGCGTCTTGCCGAGATCCGTTTTCGACACGTTGAGGTAGCGAATTTTCAGGTTCTCGCTCGTGTCGGTATTCGACACGAGATAGTGCAACCCGCGCCACGCGCCTTCGAGACTCTGGAATCGCTTGTTGTGCAGCACCAGCGTCAGTTGGCCGGAAATTTTTCTGTCCAGCTCGGCGACGAGTTGCTCGATGGTCTGCGCGACGTCTTCATGAATGACGACCTTGTTGCGTCGCGCATGCGTCAGCAAAGTGCCGACGGCATTCTGCACGGCCTCGGCGGCTTCGTTGGTCCGTGGTCGGAACGAACGGTGCAGGATTTCCTTCAGATCGTCGTCGACGTTCTGCCGTTCGACGACCGCTTTCGCGGCCGAAGCGTCAAACTGCTGCATGGTCATTTCGTCTCCGCGTCCGTTTGTTGTCCGAGACTCTCGCCTTGATCGCCGGACGGCGCATCAGTGCCGGAGAGGTCCGTCCATTGCGGATTCGTCAGCAGTTCATGAATGAGATCTTCCGCCGCGGCCTTGCCGTCCATGTAGGTGAGCAGTTCCTTGAGCCGGTTGCGTGCCTCCAGCAGCGTCGACAGTTCGGGGATACGCTTGACGACCGCCGCGGGCTCGAATGACTCCATCGACGTGAACGTGAGGTCGATCGGAATGAGCGTGCCGTCGTTGGTCAGCACGTTCTTGACGTGGTAGCTCAGGGACGGCGCGATCTGCGCCATGCGCTCGTCGAAATTCTCGACGCCGATTTCCTGGAAGCGCCGATCCTCGACAGCGCCGAGCGGCTCGACGTTGTCGCCGGACAGATCCGCCATCACGCCGGCGACGAACGGCAGCTCGACCTTCTTCTGCGATCCGTAAACCTCGACGTCGTATTCGATCTGTACGCGGGGCGCGCGACTTTCCCCGATGAATTTCTGTCCATCCTTTTGCCGTACCATGATGAGCAAGTCCTCTATACGAAGTTGTTCACGTTATTTGATGGAACTCTGCGGCCGGTTCAGCTGGGCCACCAGCGAGGCCGCCTCGGGATAGAGCTCCGCCATCACCTCCTCGAAACCCGAGCCCAGCATTCTCTGAATCCGCGACAGGAAGATCGGCGCCGGATGACTCGGCTCATGTACGCGAAAGTATTCGACGATCCGCTCGAGCGCCGCGCCGACCTCCCGGCGCGTTTTCAGCGCACCGCCGGGGCAGGCTGGTTCCGGCCGCGGCGCATCGGCCCGCGGCTGCGTGATCGATGCGGGTGCCGGTTTCGCCGCCGGTGCATCCGTCTGCGCAAGACGCGACGCGGCAACATCCAGCAAATCGAGCGCACGGGACAGGTCGAGGTCCTGCCCGATCGCGACAACCGATTTCATGACGGCAGACAGCGAATCCCGGATGTCCTGCACAACAGCCATGATTTTCGCGTCGTCACCATCCTCCGCGCTCGACGCAGCTCGTCCACTGACGAGATCGTTGAGTGTCTCTTCGCGGTTCGCGAGCCGGGCACTACCCAGTTGATGCACGAACTGCGGCCCGGCGATCCAGCCCAGATGAATCAGCAGCGCTTCCTCGTGTGACTCGCCGGCCAGCGCGCGGGGGTGCAATTCATCGACGGGCGCGCGCATTAGATCCGCCAGCAACCTGACGCCGTCGGCCAAACCGGCCAGGCCACGCCGCGCGATGCATGCGCGCAGGTGCCAGATCGCAACCCGCACGTCTTTCGCTTTTTCCAGCAGCGCCGCGCACGCGGTTTCCACGGAAGCCCATTGAAACGCGCTTTCTCCTTTACGCTGAGGCACCAGACCGACAGCGTCGTATTCGCAAATGGCGGCGTCGATTTTTATAAAATCCTCGTCGAAATCGAGCGAATCCGGAAAATACTCCGATACCAATTGATGCTGCGTCATATATTGCGGCTGCCGTCCATGTGGTATTCGAGTTCTGTGACATCAGGCGAGCGTCGGTCCAATGCATTCGCCTCATAGCGCATGCACCGCGGGGAATATCTTCGGGAAGAGTCTGGAATCGAATCGAGAAAATCGAATTCGATTCGACTCTCCATTTGGATTCATTCCATTTATCTCGCGCATGTCTCCGTTGAATATGCTCGTTACATGAGAGCAATCTATCAACGCGAAAAACGCGAGTTGTGAAGAATTGAAAAGTTAACGATATTTGGCATTGCGCCGGCCGCATACGCGACGGCCGAACCCGGTGCGCGAGCCGCGCGCTACGCCTCGTCGTCGGTGCTGCCCGTCAGCGCGCGCCGCGCAGCTTCGCCCTGCTCATGCGACGCCGAGTAAAACACGCGTGCCCGGCCGATCACGATCTTCAGTGTGGCAATCACGGGCACCGCGAGAAAAATCCCCGCGACGCCGCCCAACTGGTCGCCCGCTAGCAGTCCGACGATCACCAGAAACGGACTGACCTCGACGCCTTCACTCATCAGGTACGGATTGAGCACATAGTCCTGGAACAGCCGGTACAGCGCGATAAAAATCACCAGCCACAAGAGGTGCGGGTAGCCGCTGAACACCGCGACCACGAGCGTGATCGCGACCGCTGCAAGCGGCCCCGCGAACGGCACGAATTCGAGCAGCCCCGCGCTGACCGCGAGCAGAAACGCGTACGGCACGCCGAGCAGCGAGAACGCGACGCCGTAGCTGAACAGCGTGGCGAGAGACAGAAACAGCAGCGCGCGCACGTACTTCGAAAGCAGCACGTTCAGATCGTCGACGATGTCGTTCCACAGCACGCGATGCCGCTTGTTCAGCAACGCGAGAAACGCGTCGCGCATGCGTTCGCCGTCCTTGATCAGCAGGAAGCTCAGGATCGGAATCAGCACCAGATAGATCAGGTTGCTCACCGCATGGACGACGCCGAGCCCGAGGCTGCGCGCGAACGGCACGGCCTTGTCGGAGCCGGTCTCGATCTGGCCGCGCACGAAATCGACGATCCGCTCACGCAGCGGTTCGAGAAAATGCGGCAGTGGTAGACGGTTCGGCACATCGGTGCGCAGCAGCGCGGGCAATTGCGTGACGAGGCGCGTCGCCTGATCCTGCAATTCCACGCCGAATACCGAACCGGCCACTGCGATCAGCCCGACCACCACGACGAACACCAACGCGATCGACGCGACGCGCGGCACGCGGCGCGGCCTCACGCGTTCCACCAGCGTCACCATCGGGTACATCAGATAGCTGAAAAACACCGCGAACACGACGACGAGCACCGTCGTCGAGGCCTTATAGATGAGCAGAAACAGCAGCGCGATCAGAAACGCAGTCCAGACTTTTCTGGCCGCGCCGACGTCGAATCCCAGCATGAAGCGTCCTCGAATGGGCGATGCGGTCTGGCGCGAAAACCGCGCCGGCTGACTGCGGACCGTATCAGAAATCCATGCGATGCAAGTGTCGAGCGCCGCGCCGCGAGGCCGCGACGTGGCAAGCACCGAGGGCGTGCGCGGCGCTGCGCAGGTGGTGCGTCAATGCACGGCTTGCGTGCCTGAAATGATGCGCCCGGAACCGGGGCAGGTGAGATACGGTAGGTGAAATTGCGGCGCGCTAAGTTTTCACACGCTGTCGCATCGCTTCAGCTTCTTCTGCGATTCTCGCCTGGATGCGCCCGGCAATTTTTTCGGCCGCTCCTTCGGCCTGCTTCGCACGATTGCCGGTGACCTTGCCGATCGCTTCCTTGACGGAGCCCTTGAGCTCCTTCGCTGTACCTTCTACACGGTTCCTGTCCATGGTGCCTTCCTGCTAGGTTGACTGTGGAGTTGCCTGCTGGCGTTGCAACGAAACAGCCAATGTACGGCGCGACGCGCCTTGTTATGGCGCGGATCGCTTCGCCAGATGCGATCCGCGTCGGAGCAACGTGAAAAGTCCTAGCATGCCGCGTTCCCGGTTTCAGTACGACGTGCGTCGTCATCTCAAACTGACGGCGTCTTTCGCGACGTGAAAGATGTGCCTGAGAAATTGCTCGTTCTTTGCACCGTTCAAGAGATTCCCCAGCGGTCGATTTTCCGCGCGCGGGAACGCAGGATGTCGGCTTTCACGATGTCCTCTGGCACCGCATAGTAAATCCGATAACCCGCCGTCGGACACAGCGGTAGTGCAACACTTCGTAACAGCGCCCCAACCGTCAATTGGCGCACGTAGTCTGTGCGCCAGACCACAATCGGCGGAGGACTGCCGATAACCGCGCGCCGAGCGCCACGATGCCAGGCAGACCTAAGGGCGGGCGCGCTTCAGGTGGACGCCGGGACCGCGCAGCGGCACTTCGCAGGGCGCTCATCGCCCGGCCTCGCGCGGTGCATGATTGCTCTGCCAGCGCGGCGCGCGTTTTTCGAGGAACGCATTGACGCCCTCGCGCTGATCGGCGCCATCGAACAGATCGACGAAACGCTCGCGTTCGAGCGCGAGCGCGGCGGCGCGCGGCACGCCATGCCGCGCCTGATGGATCAGCTCCTTGCTGAAGCTCACCGCCTGCGGGCTCAAACCGGTGACGCGCTGCGCCATGTTCAGCGCAGCTTCTCGCGCTGCACCGCGCTCCACCACTTCTTCGACGAGACCGATGCGCAGCGCGCTCGCCGCATCGACGCGCTCGCCGGTCAGCATCATCCGCTTGGCCCAGCCTTCGCCGACGAGCCACGGCAGCGTCTGCGTACCGCAGCCGCATGGCAGCAAACCCACCGCGGTCTCGGGCAACGCCAGCACCGCATGCTGCTCGGCGATGCGGATATCGCATGCGAGCGCGCATTCGAGACCGCCGCCCATCGCAAAGCCGTTGAGCGCCGCAATCACGACGGGCCGCGCGTTCTGCAGCGTTTCGAACGCCGCGCCGAAACGCGCCGCCGCGGTACGCGCGACGTCGCGATCGCCGTCGGCGAATGCGTTCAGATCAGCGCCCGCGCTGAAGAACTTCGGGCCGTCGCCGGTGATGACGAGCGCGCGCACGTGCGCATCCGCATTCAGCTGCTCGACGGTGCGCTGCAATTGCAGCAGGCCCTCGGGCGTGAAGGCGTTGGCGGGCGGCCGTTTCAGCGTGATGACTGCGACGGCGCCGTCGTGCGCGTAATCGAGCTCGATCATTGCGCACCTGCCTCACCGCCAGCGCCGCGCTCTCGCGAGCGGTATAGCTTGATCACCGCCGAGAAGTCCAGCCGTCCCGCGCCGTTCGTGCTCATCGTTTGATAAAGCTGCTGCGCAAGCGCGCCGAGATAGACCGGCTGACGCACGCTGCGTGCGGCATCGGTGGCAAGGCCAAGATCTTTCAGCATCAGATCGGTGCCGAAGCCGCCGGTGTAGCCGCGCGACGACGGCGCGGTTTCGATCACGCCCGGCATCGGGTTATACGTGTCCGAACTCCAGCAGCGCCCGGTCGACGTATTGATGATGCTGCCGAGCACTTTCGGATCGATACCGAGCGCCTCGCCGAGCGACATCGCCTCCGCGACGCCCGCCATCGAGATGCCGAGCACGAGGTTGTTGCAGATCTTCGCGACCTGGCCGGTGCCGGTGCCGCCGCAATGGACGATGTTTTTGCCCATCGCCGACAGAACCGGCTTGACCTGTTCGTAAGCATCCACGCTGCCGCCGACCATGAAGGTCAGCGTGCCCGCCGCCGCGCCGCCGGTGCCGCCGGACACCGGCGCATCGACGAAGCTGTTGCCATGGGCCATGGCGAGTTCCGCAAACGCTTTTACGCTGGCGGGATCGATCGTGCTCGAATCGATGATCGGCACCCCCGGCGCGATGCCGGCGAGGACGCCGTCGTCCGCGACCAGCACGCTGCGAACGTGCGCCGCGGCGGGCAGCATCGTGATCACGCATTCGACTTCGCTCGCGGCGGCCTGCGGTGAGCGAGCGGCCTGCGCGCCCGCATCGACGAGCGTGCGCACGGCCTGCACGCTGAGGTCGAACACGTTGAGCGCGTGGCCCGCCTTCAGCAGGTTCAGCGCCATCGGCGCGCCCATGTTGCCGAGTCCGATAAAGCCTATTTTCATGGTGTCGTCTCCGGGTGTGCCCTCAGTGCCATCAATGCAGGCGGATCGTCGTGTTCACGCCGTCGTTGACGGTATCGTCGTCGAACCAGCGTGCGGTAACCGTCTTCGTTTGCGTATAGAACTGCACGACCTGCTTGCCGTACGGACCGAGATCGCCGAGCTTCGAGCCGCGCGAACCGGTGAAGCTGAAAAACGGCACCGGCACCGGAATCGGAATGTTGATGCCGACCTGGCCGATATCGATCTCGCTCTGGAACTTGCGCGCGGCCGCGCCGCTTTGCGTGAACAGACCGACGCCATTGCCGAACGGGTTGGCATTGACGAGCGCGATCGCATCGTCGAGCGTGGCGACGTTGAGCACCGCGAGTACCGGCCCGAAGATTTCGGTGCGGTAGATTTCCATGTCGGCCGTCACGTCGGTGAACACGGTGGGGCCGATGAAGTTGCCCTGCTCGTAGCCGCGCACGTTCACGTCGCGGCCATCGAGTGCGAGCGTCGCGCCTTCGTTCACGCCGGCGTCGATCAGATCGAGAATGCGCTGCTTGGCGGCGCGCGACACGACCGGCCCGACATCGGTGCCCGGCTCGTGACCCGCGTTGACCTTCAGCGTCTTCGCCTTCGCGACGAGCTCGGGCAGCCACGCGCGCGCCGCGCCGACCAGCACCGCCACCGAGGTCGCCATGCAGCGCTGCCCGGCCGCGCCGAACGCGGCGCCGGCGAGCGCGTTGAGCGTCTGCTCGCGGTTGGCGTCGGGCAGCACGACCGCATGGTTCTTCGCGCCCATCATCGATTGGACGCGCTTGCCGTGCTCGCTGCCGAGGCGATACACGTGCGTGCCGACCGCCGTCGAGCCGACGAACGAAATCGCCTTCACCCGTTCATGCGTGCACAGTGCATCGACCACTTCCTTGCCGCCGTGCACGACGTTCAGCACGCCCTTTGGCACCCCGGCTTCGAGCGCAAGCTCGACCAGTTGCATCGTCGACAGCGGGTCCTGCTCGGACGGCTTCAGCACGAAGGTGTTGCCGCACACGAGCGCCATCGGAAACATCCACAGCGGGATCATCGCGGGAAAATTGAACGGCGTGATGCCCACGCACACGCCGAGCGGCTGGCGCAGCGTGTAAGTATCCACGCCACCGGCGACGTTCTCGGCGAATTCTCCCTGCTGCAACGTGCCGATCGAACACGCGTGCTCGACGACTTCGAGACCGCGGAAGATGTCGCCCTCGGCATCGGGAATCGTCTTGCCCTGCTCGGCCGACAGCGTCTTCGCAATGCGCGGCAGATGCTCGCGAATCAGCGCCTGGTACTTCAGCATGATGCGCATGCGCGCGCCGATCGGCGTGTTTTTCCACGTCTTGTACGCCGCATGCGCGCTGCGCACCGCTGCGTCGACTTCCGCGACGGTCGCGAACGGCACGCGCGCGAGTACCGCCTGGGTGGCCGGGTTCACGATGTCGCGCCACTCGGTCGTGTTCGATTCGACGAACTCGCCGTTAATCAGCAGTTTGACGGTGGCGACTTCGGTGGCAACGTTGCGGCCGATCTCGTTCGAAGCAAAGGTGCTCATACTGAAACTCCTGTGATGAGAAAACAGTGCCCCGACGCGTTGAATCCGAAGCTCGAATTCGACGCGTGCGGTTCAACCCGGGGCCGCAAAACAGCAACAGCGAGGAATAAAGACAATCAACGCAGCTCGGGAAAATCCTCTTCCCAGTACTCGTCGGGCAGACGCGCGGGCTCGGCCGCGCGCTCCATTTCGCGGCGCCGCAGCTCGACGCGGCGGATCTTGCCGGAGATCGTCTTCGGCAGTTCGCTGAATTGCAGACGGCGAATTCGCTTGTACGGCGCGAGTTTTTCGCGCGAGAACGCGAACACCGCGCGCGCGAGTTCGGGACCGGCTTCATAGCCGTGACGTACCGTGACGAACGCCTTCGGCACCGACAGACGCAACGCGTCCGCGCTCGGCACGACGGCCGCCTCGCCGATCGCCTCGTGTTCGATCAGCACGCTTTCGAGTTCGAACGGACTGAGCCGGTAGTCGGACGACTTGAACACGTCGTCCGAGCGGCCGACGTACACGTAGGAGCCGTCATCGCGGCGCAGCGCGACGTCCGACGTGCGATAGAAGCCGTTGCGCATCGACTGCGCGGTGGCGGTGGCGTTGTTTGCGTAACCCGTCATCAGGCCGAGCGGCCGTTCGACGAGCGGCAGCGCGATTTCGCCTTCGCCTGCCGGCTGGTCGTCGGCGTCGAGCAGTTCGACCCGGTAGCCCGGCAGCGGGCGCCCCATCGAGCCGGGCACGACCGGCTGGCCTGGTGAATTGCCGATCTGGCAGGTCGTTTCGGTCTGGCCGTAGCCGTCGCGAATCGTGATGCCCCACGCGTGCTTGACGCGCTCGATGATCTCCGGATTCAGCGGTTCGCCCGCGCCGACGATCTCGCGCAACTTCACCGCATAGTCGCCGAGCCGCTCCTGCACGAGCATGCGCCAGACGGTCGGCGGCGCGCACAGCGTGGTGACGTTAAAGCGCACGAGCGCGGCGAGTGCGTCTCGCGGCACGAAGCGCGCGGAATTGAACACGAACACGCAGGCCTGCGCGTTCCACGGCGCGAAGAAGCAGCTCCACGCGTGCTTGGCCCAGCCCGGCGAACTGATGTTCCAATGAATGTCGCCCGGTTGCAGGCCGATCCAGTACATCGTCGATAGATGTCCGACCGGATAGCTCTGATGCGTATGCTCGACGAGCTTCGGCTTCGAGGTGGTGCCGGACGTGAAGTACAGCAGCAGCGGATCGCTGGCGCGGGTGACGCCGTCTGGCGTGAAATGCGGCGAAGCCTCGTACGCGGCGCCGACATCGATCCAGCCGTCACGCGGCGCGCCGACCGAGAAGCGGGTGAGCGGCAGGTCGAGCGCATCGAATTTGCCCGACTCCGCGCTGTCGACCACCACGAACTTCGCGCCGCCGATCTGCACGCGCTCGCGCACATCGTCGGCGGATAGTTGCGTGGTGGCGGGCAGCACGATCGCGCCGAGCTTCATCGCGGCGAGCATCACGTCCCATAGCTCGACGCGGTTCGGCAGCATCAGCAGCACGCGATCGCCACGACCGACGCCCGCGCCGCGCAGAAAGTTCGCCATCCGTGACGAGCGTTCCGACATCTGCGCGTACGACAGCCGCAGGCCGTCGCTGGAAGGATCGTCGACGATCCATAGCGCCGGGTCGTCGTTGTCACGCGCGATCGCGTCGAAGTAGTCGAGCGCCCAGTTGAACTCGCCAAGCACGGGCCACGCGAATTCGCGGTACGCGCGCTGGTAGTCGGTGCGGTGGCGCACTAGCAGATCGCGCGCGTCGAGAAAGGCTTTCGCTGCTGTCATCGTCGTCTCCTGTCGACCAGAGTTAGCGCTTTAGCGCTTACTCTGGTCCCATGCAACCTCGTTGCGGTTTCGCTCGGTCTTTTTCTGTGGCCGCCGGCTTTCGCCGGGTGGCCGCTGCGGTGCCTCAACGAACACCCTCGGCCAGGCTATTGTGCGCTCAAACGGCAGGCACCAACGCCACCGTCAAACGTGGCGCGCGATCACCATCCGCTGGACTTCGCTCGTGCCTTCGTAGATCTGCGTGATACGCGCATCGCGGTAGTGGCGCTCCACCGCGTAGTCCTCCAGATAGCCGTAGCCGCCATGAATCTGAATCGCGTTCGAGCAGACCTCTTCGGCCAGTTCCGATGCAAACAGCTTCGCTTGCGACGCCTCCGACAGACACGGCCGCCCCGCCGAGCGCAGCCGTGCGGCGTGATGCACGAGCAGGCGCGCGGCGTTCAGCCGCGTCGCCATGTCGGCGAGCATGTTCGCGATCGTCTGGTGGTCCTTCAGCGGCTTGCCGAACTGTTGGCGCTCGCTTGCGTAACGGCGCGCGGCATCGAACGCGGCGCGCGCAATGCCGACCGCCTGCGCGGCAATGCCGATGCGCCCGCCTTCGAGATTCGACAGCGCGATGCGCAGACCCTCGCCCGGCTCGCCGAGCAGATTGGCCTCGGGCACCGCGCAGTGATCGAGCGAGATCGGGCAGGTATCGGACGCGCGAATGCCGAGCTTGTGCTCGGGCCGGCCGACGTCGAAGCCCGGCGTCGCGGTCGGCACGATGAAGGCGGACAGGCCCCGCTTGCCGCGCTCGGGGTCGGTGACAGCGAACACGATCGCGAGCCCGGCGCGCGCGCCGTTGGTCACGAATTGCTTGCTGCCGCTCAGAATCCACTGCCCGTCGCGCAGCGCCGCGCGGGTGCGCAGATTGTTTGCCTCGGAGCCCGCCTGCGGCTCGGTCAGGCAAAACGCGCCGATCGTGCGGCCACTGGCAAGCTCGCGCAGATAGCGGTCTTTCTGCGCGGCGCTGCCGAAGTTAAGAATCGGCGCGCAGCCGACCGAGTTGTGCACGCTCATCAGCGTCGCGCAGGCGGCGCAGCCGGCCGCGATCTCTTCGAGCGCGAGCGCGTAGGCGACGTAGTCGGTGTAGGAGCCGCCCCACTCGGCCGGCACCATCATGCCCAGAAGGCCGAGTTCGCCCATCTGCGCGACGACCTCGGCCGGTAGTTGCGCGTCGCGATCCCATTGGGCCGCGTGCGGTGCGAGGCATTCGGTCGCGAAGTCGCGCGCGGCGTCGCGAATCATCCGTTGTTCGTCGGTATAGAAGCTGTCCATGACTGCGTCCTCGTGGGTGCTCGCGGCCGCGTTGGCGCTCGCGGTGATGCGGCAAGTGTAGGCAAGCGGCTCGTGCCGCTCGATGCTCGCTGCGCTCATTCTTGCTGAGCGCTTTGGCCATACTGCTACCATGCGTACGCACGGCGCCTCGACCCGAGTGGGGCTCCGCAACCCGCGAGCCAGCGCATGCTGAGCGCTTTTGCCAGAGCAACCGAATTCCGATGAAAAGCGACAAGGGCACGATCTCCGTCACTCTGGTCGAGGAAACGCTCGCGCTCGCGAGCTTGCGCGGCCTCGATGCGCGCGCGCTCGCCGAAGCCGTCGGTATCGCCGCGCCGATGCTCGCGTCGCCGAAAAGCCGCGTGTCGTCGACGCAATACGGTGCGCTGTGGACCGGCATCGCACGCGCACTCGACGACGAGTTCTTCGGCCAGGACTCGCATCCGATGAAAAGCGGCAGCTTCATCGCGATGACACAGACGGCGCTCGGCGCGCGCGACGGCGCGCAGGCGCTCGCGCGCGCGGTTGGCTTCATGCGGCTCGTGCTCGACGATCTCGGCGCGACCATCGACATCGACGCGCAGCGCGTGCGCCTGAAGTTCGTCGAACGCGCGGGCACGCGCAAGCCGGCGATGTTCGCTTACGCGACGTATTTCATCCTCGTGTACGGGCTCGTGTGCTGGCTGGTCGGCCGGCGCATTCCATTGCTCGAAGCGCGCTTTCGCTGCGGCGCGCCGCCGGCCGCGCACGAATACCGGCTGATGTTTTGCGAACACATGTATTTCGACGAGCCCGAGTCGTACGTCGATCTCGACCCAGCGTTTCTGCAGCTGCCGGTGATCCAGACCACGCGCTCGGCGCGTATGTTTCTGCGTGACGCGCCGGGCAGCTTCATCGTCAAGTACCGCAATGCGGGCTCGCTCGCCGCGCGCGTGCGCAAGACGCTGCGCGCGCTACCGATGTCGGGCTGGCCCGCCGCCGATCAGATGGCCGCGCGCCTGCACGTCGCCGAGGCGACGATGCGGCGGCATCTGAAGCAGGAGGGCCATACGTATCAGTCGATCAAGGACGCGCTGCGGCGCGACATCGCAATCGCCGAATTGCAGCGCACGCAACGCACGATCGCCGACATCGCGAACGCGGTCGGCTTCGCGGAGCCGAGCGCGTTTCACCGCGCGTTCCGCAAATGGACCGGCATGCGGCCGAGCGACTATCGGCCAGCCCGGGCAACGGGGTTCGATCTAACGCGACGCGCCGAATCGGACTAAGCTTTAAGCGGCAACCGGCCAGCCTTGATCGAGGTATCGGCCCGCGCCGCTGGTTCACACCGGCGGGTGCGGCGGCCGTCAGCGATGAACACGACTCCGCGTCTTCCGCTCCGGCAGTCCGGTCCGCGCAGGCCGCCTATCCGCGGCGGCATCGTGGGCCGTTTGATGCGCGGCATCGCCGTGCTCGGCGTGCTATGCGCGTTCGGCTTCGCGACGCGCGAAGCGCTGGCGCCGTTGCGATCGGCCCATGCGGCCAACGCGGCCAACGTCGGCGCCGCGACCGCGAACAGCGTCGTCGTGATTCCAGTGAACGGCGCGATCGGGCCGGCCAGCGCCGATTTCATCGTCCGTGGCTTGCAGCGCGCGGCCAGCCAGCGCGCGCAACTCGCGGTGCTGCAACTCGATACGCCCGGCGGCCTCGATACGTCGATGCGGCAGATCATCAAGGCGATCCTCGCCTCGCCGGTGCCGGTCGCCACCTTCATCGCGCCAAGCGGCGCGCGCGCCGCGAGCGCCGGCACCTACATCGTCTACGCGAGCCATATCGCGGCGATGGCGCCGGGTACGAACCTCGGCGCCGCGACGCCGATCCAGATGGGCATCGGCGGCAACGAGCCGCCCGCCGGAGGCGGTGCGCCGGGCACCTCGGGCACGCCGGGACTGCCGGACATGCGCACGCTGCCCGCCGGCGCATCCGCGCCCGCCGCTTCGTCACCCAACGCGTCGTCCGAAGCCGCCGGCGCGCTTCCACTCGACACCCAATCGACCGAACTGCGCAAGCAGGTCCACGACGCGGCCGCCTATATCCGCGGCCTCGCCCAGATGCGCGGCCGCAACGCCGACTGGGCCGAGCGCGCGGTTCGCGAAGCGGTGAGCCTGTCCGATCAGGAAGCGCTCGCGCAGCACGTCGTCGATCTCGTCGCGCGCGACGTGCCCGACCTGCTGCGCCAGCTCGATGGCCGCACGGTCGTCACGAGCGCGGGCAGCGTCACGCTGCACACCGCGCATGCGCCGTTGATCACGCTCGAACCCGACTGGCGCAGCCGCTTTCTCGCCGTGATCACCGATCCGAGCGTCGCGCTGATTCTCTTGATGCTCGGCATGTACGGCCTGTTCTTCGAATTCGCGAACCCGGGCTTCGTGCTGCCCGGCGTGGTCGGCGCGATCAGCCTGCTGCTCGGCCTGTTCGCGATGCAGATGCTGCCCATCAGCTATGTCGGCCTCGGTCTGATCTTTCTCGGCATCGCGTTTCTGATCGGCGAAGCGTTCCTGCCGACCTTCGGCTCGCTCGGCTTCGGCGGCGTGGTCGCGTTCGTGGTCGGCGCGATGATGCTGATGGATACCGACGTCCCCGGCTACGGCATCCCGCTGCCGCTGATCGCCGCGGTCGTCGTGTTCAGCGTCGCGTTCGTGCTGGGCGTATCGCAGCTCGCACTGCGCGCGCGGCGGCGACCGGTCGTGACGGGCTCGGAGGCGCTGATCGGCTGCGTCGGCGTAGTGCTGGACGGCGGCTTGCTGCCCGAACCCGAACACGCGGCGGGCGGCCCGCTGGCCGGCTGGGCACGCGTGCACGGCGAGCGCTGGCGCGTGTCGAGCACGACGCCGGCCGCACCGGGTCAAAGCGTGCGCGTCACGGCGCGCAACGGCCTCACGCTGACCGTGGTGCCCGTTACGTCAGTCGACGCCTTACAAGGAGAACGTTCATGATCGGCTTCACATTCGGCTTCGGCAGCATCCTGCTCCTGCTCGTAGTCGCGCTGATTGCGTCGTCGGTGCGGATTTTTCGCGAGTACGAACGCGGCGTCGTCTTCATGCTCGGCCGTTTCTGGAAGGTCAAAGGGCCCGGACTCGTGCTGATCATTCCGGTCGTGCAGCAGGTGGTGCGGATGGATCTGCGCACCGTCGTGTTCGACGTGCCGACGCAGGACGTGATCACGCGCGACAACGTGTCGGTGAAGGTCAACGCGGTCGTGTATTTCCGCGTGGTCGATCCGGAGAAGGCGGTGATCCAGGTCGCGCGCTACTTCGAGGCGACCAGCCAGCTGTCGCAGACGACGCTGCGGGCGGTGCTCGGCAAGCACGATCTCGACCAACTGCTATCGGAGCGCGAGCAGCTGAACGCCGACATCCAGCGGGTGCTGGACGCGCAAACCGACGCGTGGGGCATCAAGGTGTCGATCGTCGAGATCAAGCACGTCGACATCAATGAAACGATGATCCGTGCGATCGCGCGTCAGGCTGAAGCCGAGCGCGAACGGCGCGCGAAGGTGATTCACGCGGAAGGCGAGTTGCAGGCATCGAAGCAGTTGCTCGAAGCGGCCCAAACGCTCGCGCGGCAACCGCAGGCGATGCAGTTGCGCTATCTGCAGACGCTGACGACGATCGCCGCCGACAAGAACTCGACGATCGTGTTTCCGCTGCCGATCGATCTGGTGAGCGCGGTGCTGGACCGGTTCAACAAGCCTTCGGCGTGATAGGACGGCAAGGTATCATCGCGTCCCTCCAACTGCCACACAGCAACAAGCCGCACTCAGCCGGAACCCGCACCATGTCAATCTGGGTCGATGCCGACGCCTGCCCGGCGGTCGTCAAGGACATGCTCTATCGCGCGGCGCGCCGGACCGGCATGCCGCTGACGCTGGTCGCCAACGCCTTCCTGCGCGTGCCGGCGTCGCCGCTGATCCGCGCGATCCAGGTGCCGGCCGGTTTCGACGCCGCCGACCAGCTGATCGTCGAGCGGGTCGCCGCGGGCGAGCTCGTGATCACCGCCGACATCCCGCTCGCCGCCGCCGTGCTGGCAAAAAATGCCCATGCGCTCGATCCGCGCGGTAACTGGTACACGCCCGGCACGATCGAAGAACGGCTGCGCATGCGGTCGATGCTCGACCAGCTGCGCGCGAGCGGCGTCGACACCGGCGGCCCGGCCGCCTTCAGTGCGCGCGATGGCAAGACGTTTGCTGGCGAACTCGATCGCTGGCTCGCGCGTCACGCGCCGCGCGGTGATGCGCAGGCGCCACAGTCGCACGGCAAACCGCCCGCCTGACGGCCCGGGCGGCCTGCTCGCGCCGTTGGTGTTTAAAATTCCGCCATCGCGCCGCCGCGCGGCCCGCCGTGCCGCGCCGGGCCGTCACCGCCTCGACCACAAAACACTGTCTGAACGACGAAAGAGAGAACACCCACCACATGGACTCGATCAAACGCTACTTCGGCTTCGACGCCGTCGACACCGACCTGCGCACCGAAGTGCTAGCCGGCGCGACCACTTTCCTGACGATGGCCTACATCATCTTCGTGAACCCGGCGATTCTCGGCGACGCCGGCATGCCGAAAAGCGCGGTGTTCGTCGCGACCTGCCTCGTCGCCGCGCTCGCGTCGCTGATCATGGGTCTGTATGCGAATTACCCGATCGCGCTCGCGCCCGGCATGGGCCTGAACGCGTACTTCGCGTACACGGTCGTCAAGGGCATGGGCTACACATGGCAGGCCGCGCTCGGCGCGGTGTTCATCTCCGGGTGCCTGTTCCTGATCGTCACGCTGTTCCGCGTGCGCGAGGTGATCGTCAAAGGGATCCCGCATTCGATCCGGACTGCGATCACCGGCGGGATCGGCCTCTTTCTCGCGATCATTTCGCTGAAGTCGGCCGGCATCGTGGTCGGCAATCCGGCCACGCTCGTCACGCTCGGCAATCTGCATGATCCGCACGTCGTACTCGCCGCAATCGGCTTCTTCGGCATCGTCACGCTCGATCATTTGCGCGTGCGCGGGGCGATCCTGATCGGTATCGTCGGCGTGACGATCCTGAGCTTTTTCTTCGGCGGCAACCAGTTTCACGGCATCGTGTCCGCGCCGCCGTCGATTGCGCCGACGCTGTTCCAGCTCGATATCCGCAGCGCGCTGTCGAGCGGCGTGCTGAACGTGGTGCTGGTGTTCTTCCTCGTCGAGCTGTTCGATGCGACCGGCACGCTGATGGGCGTCGCGAACCGCGCGGGGCTGCTCGTCGAAGGCAAGATGCATCGGCTGAACCGCGCGCTGCTCGCGGACAGCACCGCGATCCTCGCCGGGTCGCTGCTCGGCACCTCGTCGACGACGGCGTATATCGAGAGCGCGTCGGGCGTGCAGGCCGGCGGCCGAACCGGCGTGACCGCGATCACGGTGGCCGTGCTGTTCGTCGCGGCGCTGTTTTTCGCGCCGCTCGCCGAAGTGGTGCCGCCGTACGCGACCGCGCCCGCGTTGCTGTACGTGTCGTGCCTGATGCTGCGGGAAATGCTCGACCTGCCGTGGGACGACGCCACCGAAGTCGTGCCGGCCGCGCTGACCGCGCTGCTGATGCCGTTCACCTATTCGATTGCGAACGGCGTCGCGTTCGGATTCATCTCGTACGCGGGACTCAAGCTGCTGACCGGCCAGGCGCGCAACGTGAAGCTGGTCGTGTGGATCATCGCGGCGATTTTCCTGTTCCGGTATTTCTATCTCGGCAGCGAGTGAGGACCTGGCGCCGGACGCATACGAGTCGGGGCCGTCAGTTACGCCAGTTCGCCTCGTAGAAACGCACGTAACCGCTTCTTAGCACCAGACACTGGGCGCGCGTTTCCGACAACAGCCGCCGCGTGGCGGCCTCGATGCGCGGCCGGTGCGTGTCGAACGCGACGACCATGTCCTCCAGCCGAGGGGACGCGGCGCCGAAGTGATCTTCGAGCGCTTCCGCGGTGATCATGCACTCCACCCTCTGCCCATCGACCATTGCCGGAAACGCCAAGGTAAGCTCGCGGCCTGAATACTCAGGGGCTTCGTTGGGAAATTGGATCTGCATGGGAGTCACCTGGAAGAGTGCGCGCACGATGCGCTCGGGTAATGCACGCGCGGATTGCTTGCTATCGCGTCCGCCGCTCGTTCCTCCATGTCTATGCAGTCGACGCGGGCCTTCACCTCGACGCCGCATAGTCAGTTCGCGTCGCGCGGAGGTGATTTGATTCACTTTAGACGAGTTCGGGCCGGGTGCAAGATTTCCCGGATTTTTTCTTGAAAGCGCGGTTGACGCGCGCATGTTGCGCCGCGGCACAGCGCGACGTCAGATCGATGTAAAGTGTCGCGCACCCAGCCACCGATCAATACGATGTCCGCTCCCACCCGCCCGCCTATGGTTCGCGTCGAGCCGCTCGGCCATCGCTTCGAAGCGCCCGATTCGCTGACGATTCTCGAAGCCGCCGCTTTCGCGAATCTGCGTTTGCCGCGTTCGTGCCGCAACGGCACGTGCCGAACCTGCTTGTGCCGGATGACGTCCGGGCGGGTGCGCTACGCGATTGAATGGCCCGGCGTGAGCCGCGAGGAAAAGGCGGACGGTTATATCCTGCCCTGCGTGGCGATCGCCGAAACCGATGTGGTGATCGAAGTGCCGGACGCGGTCGTGATACCGGCACGGTAAGCGGGAGTGCGAGCGTGCGGGCCCGTGCCCCGCTTGCCGACGGCGTTAGGCGCCGCCTGTTACCGCCCGTTGCCCATTGCCCGGGCGATTTTCTTGTCCGTGTTGTACTGGCTCAGCGCATACACCGACCATATGGCCGCCGGCACCCAGCCGATTACGGTGATCTGAAGAAGCAGGCAGATGATGCCGGCAAACGGACGGCCGATCGTGAAAAACTGCAACCACGGCAGAATGATGGCAAGCAAAAGACGCATTCGGTTTCCTGTTCGTGTCGTTCAGGCAGCCTGCGTTAATCCGCGTGGGACGCATCTGCCTCGTTGTTGAACTCATCAAGCGGCGCAAAGCGTGGCACCTTGACGCCTTCCTGCTCGACCAGCTCGAAAAATACCGTCGCTGGACGGGTCCAGATCGTACCATTGGCCGCCTTGTAGACGATCATCGTGACCGTCGGATCGGATTCGAGCGTGGCCTCGCAGACCCGTTCGTAAATGCCGCCTTTGTAGTGGCGGTAGCGCATCGCGTATGTCCTTGTTTTGGGCGTGATCGAAGCATTTGCAAGCGCGGCGCGCGCCTGAACTCAGCCGCCCTCTTTCATCTGCTTGAGGATCTTGTAGACGGTCGCGCGGCCCATCGTCAGCACCGCGGCGACGTAATTCGCCGAGCTGCGGCCGCGAAACGCGCCCTGTGCGTGCAGCGCCTCGACGATTTCGCGCTTGTGCTCGCGCGTCAGCGCATTGATGCCAATCTGCCGGTCGCGCAACCAGGTGTGCAGATAGGTGTTGATGCGGTCCTGCCAGTCGTCGCGGAACAGGTCGTCGGTGGGCGCCTCCGTCATCGTGCCGCCCTTGATGAACAGATCGAGCGTCGAGCGCACATCCTCGAACACGGCGATGTTGAAGTTCACGCACAGCATGCCGGCGGGCTTGCCGTCGTCGTCGAACAGGATGTTGCTCACGCAACGCATGCGGCGGCCGTCCCAGTTCAGTTTCTCGTAGGGACCGATGGTCTGGCCGCGCGCCGCGAAGTGCGCGTCGTCGAGCACCGACGGCGCACCCACCTCGAGCCGCGACAGATTGTTGACCAGATACGCGATGGTCTGATCGCGTAGATCGTGAATCACCACTTCGGCGCACGGATAGAGCAGCGCGGCGATGCCGTCGGCGATCGGCGCGTAGCGCTTCAGCAGCAAGTCTTTGACAGGAGACACGTTCGGGTTGCGCATGGAAAAACGCGAGGTTCGAAGCAGGCGCCGCGCGATGCCGAATGACGACGATGCGAGGCGCCTGCCGCCGACGCCGGCGCGCACGCCCGGTCGGCAATTCAGGAAGTCGCCATTGTAGCGGCCTCGCGCTGGCGCCGCGAATCAACGCACGACGGCAATTTTGTCGACCTCGCGGACGCTTTTTTTTCATGCGATAAACGCGGATCCACCAATATCCGACCGAACGGAGCCAACCGATGTCCACACTCGAAGCGCTTCGCGCCGTGCTCGACGACAAGCGCACGCCGGAGATCATCCGCAACCACGTCATCGATTCCCTGCAGTACGCGCTGCGCAACCACGGTCAGGTCTTCACGGCGAAGGAAGTCGAATGGCTGTCCGGCTGGGACGATGCGCGCCTGCCGCTCGCGGCCGCGCGCGAATTGCAGAAGCGCGTCGCCGAGACGTCGCGCTGACGCGTTAGGATCGCGAGCTTCGCGCGCGCGGCGCGCACCTCACATGCCTTTGCCAAGCGCTCGCGAAGCCCCGCCAGCGGGTCGTTGCGGCTGCGCGCTGAAGTTTGCACTATCCAATCAGTCGCATTTGAGGCATCATATTGCAATAGCTGCACCTCGCACCCATATAGCACTGGCAGCATCAGGCAGTCTCAAACCGGCATCTCCGCACCACCCCCGACTGTTCGACCGCCGCTTATCGGCGAGCCCGTCATTCCGGCAATGCGCCGCCTGCATTCGTCGTCGCGAGAAGTACAACCGAGCGGTTCAGCACCATGCGTACGGCGCGCGAATCGACGCGCCGCTTCAGCGTTTTTTCGGTCGAATCCGCGTTTCGCGCGACCGCTCGAGCCATTGTCATTGAGCCCGCCGGGTCTAGCAGGCCTGTGCCAACCATTTGTCGCGGCGCGCGCATCGGTGCTGCGCCGCCGGTCCACGTCGCAACGCGTCAAAGGGGCGCTGCCGGAAAGCAGCGCGATGCACGCGGCGCGTGAACCACGTAATACAGGACACGTTTTCCATGAATCCAGCAGTCAAAACCTACAAGGGTTACGAAATCCACCCGCTCGTTTATCCGCGCCGCCCCGCGGGCGCACAAGCGACCCGCAATCCGGACGCCGGTTACGACGCGTCGGTGCGCATCTGCCGCGTCGGCGCCAATCCGGCAGCCGACGGCCGGGTGTTCCGCCTGCAGTATCTGTTTCCGTTCGACGGCACGGGCAAGGCGCGCATCGCGTGCATGGTGCATGCCGAGCGGCTGATCGATGGCCAGGTGAGCGGTCAATCGGTCGCCGATCTTTGAGCGGCGTCATCGGCGCGTCACTGACGTCGCGCAGCGTGCTCTCGGGCGCCGCGGCTTTTCCAACGAATCCCCACTCGCGCCGCTCGCAATGTCCGCGGCCGATTTCCCCTTTATCCCATCGACCAGGAGTTATGCATGGCGAAAGAAGAACTGATTGAACTTGACGGTATCGTCGACGAAGTGCTTCCGGACAGCCGCTACCGCGTGACGCTCGACAACGGCGTGGTGGTCGGCGCTTATGCGTCCGGACGTATGCGCAAGAACCATATCCGTATTCTCGCGGGCGATCGCGTGACGCTCGAATTGTCGGTCTACGACCTGACCAAGGGGCGGATCAATTTCCGCCACAAGGACGAGCGTTCGAGCGGTGGCGGTGCGCCACGGCCGGCGCAGCATGGGGCGCGGCGGAGGTAAGCAGCGGTAACGGCGTCGCGCCGCGTACCTTGATGTTGTGCAGGTGACGCGGCCGCCCGCCCGAACTAGATGCGCAAGCGCGAGACCCTGCAGACTCGCGCCATACCTTCCGACTCCGCTTGTGGTCCAGCCCGACACGTCAGCTTCGCCGCGTTAGCGCGCGAAATCGGCGTTTGCCCCGACAGCCGCAAACACCGCCTCACATCCTCCCCGCCGCGCTTTTGCGCACCTGCTTGACCATCCGCTCCTCCGGTTCCGACAGATGCTTGTGCATCGCCGTCAACGCGGCCTGCAGTTCGCCGGCATGGCTGCGTCGATGATTGGCGCGTGCTAATCGGCGGAACAGCTCGCGTGATTCGCGCTGGCTTTGAAGCTTCGGTCGCGGCGCTCGCGATGCGCTGCTTCGGTGCATCGGGCGTCCGCAGTCTTGCATGCCCCGCACCGGTGCAGCGCGACCTGCGCAGCCGCGCTGCCTCTCGCGTGGACGATCGCAGCAAGCGCCCGCAAAAATCCCAAGCGGTCCGCGCCATTCGCACGCGCACTGTCTCACGACCCCCGTCAAGCCGCGCCGCGTCATAGATGGCATATCTATTGCTTGATAGGTAGTCAGTTGTCCCTTCCACCGACTCCATGCTGCGTGTTCTTCTTGTTACCGACACCGACAAACCCATTGGCGATCTGCGCGATGCGCTCGCCCAGCTAGGGTGCGAGATGCTCGCCGGCACCGCGACGCCGCAGGCGCTGCATCGCTCGGTGCAGGACGAGCGGCCCGACGTCATCATCATCGATACGGAGTCGCCGTCGCGCGATACGCTCGAGCAGCTCGCCGTGATGCACGCGACCGCGCCGCGTCCCGTGCTGATGTTCAGCCACGACGCGAACCAGCAACTGATCCGCGAAGCGGTCAACGCGGGCGTCACCGCCTATCTGGTCGAAGGCCTCGCGTCCGAACGACTGGCGCCGATTCTCGAAGTCGCGCTCGCGCGTTTCGCGCAGGAGTCGCAATTGCGCGAGCGGCTCGCGCAGGCCGAAAACGAACTGGCCGAGCGCAAGCTGATCGATCGCGCGAAACGCCTGCTGATGGATCAGCAGAAACTCACTGAGCCGGCCGCGTACGCGAGTCTGCGCAAACGCGCGATGAACCAGGGCGTCAAACTCGCCGAGGTCGCGCGTGAGGTCGTCGCGGCGGCCGGCTCGCTCAAATGACGCGCTCATGAATCCAGCCACTTCCGTCACCGCGGCGGGCTCTGCGGAGCCGCCTGAAAAGACCCACCTGCGGCTCGGCTTCGTCGCGTTGTCCGACGCGGCGCCGCTCGTCGCGGCGAAGCTGCTCGAGTTCGGCCACGCACACGGACTGACGCTCGAACTTTGCCGCCAGCCATCGTGGGCCGCCGTGCGCGACAAGCTGCTATCGGGCGATCTCGATGCCGCGCATACGCTTTACGGTCTCGTCTACGGCGTGCAACTTGGCTTGGGCAGTCCACGCACCGATATGGCCGTGCTGATGGTGCTGAACCGTAACGGCCAGGCGATTACGCTCTCGAATCGGCTCGCCGATGCGCTCGCGAAACAGGCAAGCTCGGGCGGCACCTTACGCGACGCGCTCGCGACGCTCGGTCGCAAGCCCGTGTTCGCGCACACCTTCCCGACCGGCACGCACGCGATGTGGCTGTACTACTGGCTCGCGGCGCAAGGCGTCGATCCGTTGCGCGACGTCGACAGCGTCGCGATCCCGCCGCCGCAGATGGTCGCCGCGCTCGCCGAAGACCGGCTCGACGGCTTATGCGTCGGCGAGCCGTGGAATACGATGGCCGAGGCGCACGGCGTCGGGAAAACGATCGCTTATACCAGCGAGGTATGGCCCGAGCATCCCGAGAAGGTGCTCGCCTGCCGGCGCGATTTCGTCGACGCGCATCCGCGCACGGCGCGCGCGCTCGTGCAGACGCTGCTCGAAGCGTGCCGCTGGCTCGATGGCGCCGGGCATCGCGACGAGATCGCGCGCTGGCTCGCGCGGCCCGATTACATCGGCATCGACGAGACGCTGATCGCGCCCCGGCTTGGCGACCAGGCCGACCCGGCGAACCCGCGTCGCCTGCCGATGCGTTTCTTCGACGACGGCGCGGTCAACTATCCGCATCCATTCGAAGGCGCGTGGTTTCTCACGCAGTTCGAGCGCTGGGGGATCATCGACGCGCGCAACGATTACGAAGCGATCGCCGCGCGCATCAACCAGACGCAGCTATATCGCGAGGCTGCCGCGCGCGTGAACGTGGCGGTGCCCGGCGAGGAGGTGACGCGGGCATTGATCGATGGGGAAATGTGGGGAAGCGGTTCTCCATCCGACGCGTATGCGCGGCGTTTTGCGATCCGCCGCTAAGCGAATCGCACGCGAAAGCTCACGATGATGCGCTGACTGCCCGCGCGCCGCCAACGGCGCCGATGCGGACAGCCGGCGTTGCGGCTCAAGCTCGGCCTAGAAGTTGTACTTGTCGATGTTGCTCGCATCGAAGGTGGTCGGCGGTCCGAGAATGATTTCGCCTTGCGCGCCGATCGTGCGCTTGCCGAGCTTGCCGGCCTCGAACGTTTCGCCCTCCTTACCCGTGATCTTGCCCGATGCGAGCGACGCCGCCGCGTACGCGGCGAGATAGCCCAGCTCGTTCGGATCCCACAACTGGAACGCGGTCACGGTGCCGTTCTTCACGAACGCGCGCATCTGGTTGGGGGTGCCGAGGCCCGTCACCGCCACCTTGCCCTTGCTCGACGACGACGAGATGTAGCGCGCCGCCGCCGCGATGCCGACCGTCGTCGGCGCGACGATCGCCTTCAGGTTCGGATACGCCTGCAGCAAGCCCTGCGTTTCGACGAACGACTTCTGATCGTCGTCGTTGCCGTACGCAATCTTGACGAGCTTGATCTTTGAGTACTCCGGTTTCTTCAGTTCCTCCTGCATCCACTTGATCCACGTATTCTGGTTCGTCGCGTTCGGCGTCGCCGACAGGATCGCGAACTCGCCCTCGCCGCCCATCAGCTTCGCCACCAGCTGCACCTGGCCGCGGCCGATGCCCTCCGCGTTCGCCTGATTGACGAACAGCTGGCGGCCTTCGGGCGCGGTATCCGAGTCGAACGTGACGACCTTGATGCCCTGGCCCATCGCCTTCTTCAGATACGGCACGACCGCGTTTGCATCGTTCGCGGCAATCACGATCGCGTCCTGGCGCTGGGTGATCAGCGTGTTGATGTACGACACCTGCGACGACGCGCCCGCATCGGACGGCCCGACCGCCTTGCCCACGCCGCCGAATTCCTTGATCGCGGCGAGGCCGCCGTCGTCGGCGATCACTTCGTACGGGTTGTTGATCTGCTTGGGCACGAACGCGATCTTCAGCCCGCTTTTCAGGTCCGCGGCGAACGCGCCGGCGCAGCTGATCGCGAGCAACGCGGCGCAGAGCGCGGCCATGCCGGTGTGACGTAGAGGTTTGATCATGAAGTGTCTCCTGCGTTGTTGTTGGACAGAGAGGGAAAGCTAGGTTGCGGATGAAGAAGACGCGGCGGCGGACTTCGCGATGAAACGCCGGTCGCGCGCCGCCCGCCAGCGCGCGACGAGGTTCGGAATCAGCACCGACGCGAGCAGCAGCACGCCGGTCACGATGGTCAGCGTTTCGCTCGATACGTCGTCGAGCGTCAACGCGTTCTTCAGCACGCCGATGATCAACAGCGACAACAGCACGCCGACCATCGAGCCGCGTCCGCCGAAAATGCTGACGCCGCCGAACAGCACCGCCGCGATCACCGACAACTCGAAGCCTTCGCCGTTATCGCCGCGCGCACTCGTGAAACGCAGCGTATAGACGATGCCGGCGAGCGCGCTGACGAGCCCCGACAGCACGAACAGGCGCAGGCGGATCTTCGCGACCTCGATACCGGAGAACGCGGCGGCGGTCGGATTCGCGCCGATCGCATACAGGCTGCGGCCGAACGCGGTGGCTTGCAGCAACACGGTGAACAGCACCGCGGCGACGATCACGATGACGAACGGCAATGGAATGAACGTGGGCCCGAGCGTGTTCATGCCGAACGCCGTATAAGCAGCCGGAAAATCCGCGACCGCCTGATCGCCGAGCAGCACGTACGCGAGACCGCGAAACAGCGCGAGCGTGCCGATCGTGACCGCGAGCGACGGCAGGTTCAGCTTGACGATCACGAGTCCGTTCAGCAAACCCGCCAGGGCGCCTGCGACCAGCACCAGAACGATCACGACCGGCATCGGCAGGCCCATGTGCCACAGCACGCCCATCAATGCACTCGATGCGCCCAGCACCGAGGCGACCGACAGATCGATTTCGGCCGCGACGATGATCAGCGTCATCGGCAGTGCCATCAGCGCGATCTCGGTCAGATCGGCGAGCACATTGCTCAGGTTCGCGCCGCTCAGAAACACCGGCGACAACCCACGCCCCAACCCAAGCGACGCGATCAGCACGATCACCAGCAACACCTCCCATTGCAGCGGCGTTTCGCGTTTGCGCGTGAGCAGCGCGGAATCGGGTTTAGCCATGATCGCGTTTCCTCATCATGCGTTTGGCGACGGAGCGGGCCAGCAGCGTATCGGCGGCGATCGCGGCAACGATCAGTGCCCCCTGGATCGCCTGCTCCCAGAACGGCGACACGTGCAGCACGACGAGCGCGATGCTGATCACGCCGAGCACGAGGGCACCGAGCGTCGCGCCGAGGATCGTGCCGACGCCGCCCGTGATCGCGACACTGCCGACCACCGCGGCCGCGACGACCTGCAATTCGATGCCCTTCGCCGTGCTCGCGTCGACGGTGCCGAAGCGCGCGAGCCACAATGCACCCGCAAAGCCCGCAATCGCGCCGGACAGCAGAAAGCCCGACATCACGCGCCGCTCGACGTTCACGCCCGCGAGCCGCGCCGCCTCCGGATTCGAGCCGATCGCGTAATGCTCGCGACCGCCGCGAAACTGCTTCAGATACACCGACAGACCGGCCAGCACGACGACCGCGATCAGCGCGAGCGTCGGGATGCCGAACAGCGTGCCGGTCGCGAGCCGCGAATACGCGTCGGGCAAACTGGTCGCGTTGATCTGGCCGCCGTGCACCCATGCGTAATCGGCGCCACGAAAGATATACAGCGTCGACAGCGTCGCGACCAGCGACGGCACGCGGCCCACCGCGACGAGCACCGCATTGATGCCGCCCGCGACGAGCCCGATCGCAAGCCCCGCGGCCAGCGCGACGAGCACCGGCAGATGCGGAAACGCGACGTACAGACTCCCCACCGCGTATGCGCTGACACCCACCGTCGAGCCGACCGACAGATCGATATGCCGCATCAGGATCACGACGGTCATGCCGGCCGTCAGCAGACCGATGATCGATACGTTCAGCAGCACGTCGCGCAGGTTTTGCAGATTCAGGAACTGCGGCTTCGCGAGCCCGGTCCCCACGATCAGCAGGATCAGCACGACGAACAACGTGGTCTCGCGGCTCTTCGCGACGCTCGCGACGAGACTGCCCGGCGAAGCGGCGGAACGCTTCGGCAGCGACTGCCGCACCGGCGCGGGATGAGTCGAATGGCGCATCATGCTGCACGTCCCATGGGTGAAAGTCCCTGACCGAGCGCGGCACCCATCACGCGCTCCTCGTTCGCGTCGGCGCGCGCGATCTCCGCGCTGATGCGACCTTCATGCATCACGAGTACGCGATCGGCCATGCCGAGCACTTCGGGCAATTCGCTCGAAATCATCAGCACGGCCATGCCCTCGCGCACCAGTTCGGCCAGCGCGCCATACACCTCGGCTTTCGCGCCAACGTCGATGCCGCGGGTCGGTTCGTCGATGATCAGCACTTTCGGGCCGGTCGCGAGCCACTTGCCGAGCACCACCTTCTGCTGGTTGCCGCCCGACAGCGTGCCGACCGGCGCGCTCGGGTCGCCCGCCTTCAGGCGCAGACGCGTGCCCCACTTGTTGGCGAGCTGCGTTTCGCTGCGCGTCGAAATGAGGCCATGCCGCACGAGCCGGCCGAGCACCGTCATCGACGCATTGCGCGCGATGCTCAGTTCGAGCGCGAGCCCTTGCTGGCGACGGTCTTCCGGCACGAGCGCGAGCCCGGCGCGCACCGCGGCCGCGGGCTGGCCGGTGTCGAGCCGCTTGCCGGCCAGCCATACTTCGCCCGAGTCGAGCGGATCGATGCCGAAGATCGCACGCGCGACTTCGCTGCGTCCCGCGCCGACGAGCCCCGCGAGCGCGACGATCTCGCCCGCGCGCACCTCGAACGACACGTCCTTGAACACGCCGATGCGCGTCAAGCCGCGCACCGACAGGCGCACGTCGCCGGGCGTGCAATCGGCCTTCGGATAGAAGGTTTCCAGATCGCGGCCGACCATCTTTGCGACGATCGCGTCGGTGCTCAGATCGGCGGTCAGTGCGTCGAAGACTTTGGCGCCATCTCGCATGATCGTCACGCGCTGCGTCAGCGCGAACACCTCGTCGAGGCGGTGCGTGATGAAGAGAATCGCAACATCCCGTTCGCGCAGCTTGCGCACGATGGCGAAGAGCCGCTCGACTTCGGGCAGCGACAACGCGGCCGTCGGTTCATCCATGATCAGCACGCTCGCGCTCAGCGACAACGCCTTCGCGATTTCAATCACCTGCTGATCCGCGATCGACAGACCGCGCACCAGTTGATCCGCGCGCAGCTCGACGCCGAGCGACGCCAGCAATCCGTCCACTTCGCGATGCATTGCGTCGTACTGGATGCGGCCGAAGCGGTCGACCGGCTGCCGGCCCATGAAGATGTTCTCCGCGATGGACAGATCGAAGAACAGCGTCGGCTCCTGATAGATGACCGCGAGCCCGGCGTCGCGTGCTTCGGCCGGCGTCGCGAAGCGGCGCGGCTCGCCGTTCATCAGAAGCTCGCCGGCATCGGGTTGATGCACGCCCGCGAGAATTTTCACGAGCGTCGATTTGCCCGCGCCGTTCTCGCCGAGCAGCGCATGCACCTCGCCTGGCCACAGCACGAGGTCGCCGTCGGACAGCGCGCGCACCCGGCCGAAGGATTTGCTCGCGTGCCGCAACTCGAGTCGCGGCACCGCGGAAGGGGATGGCTGCACTGCGTGTCTCCTGAACGGTTGCTTCTATGGTTCCTGGTCCGTGCGCGCGCGGCGTCAGATTCGGTAATAGCGTTCCGCGTTGCGCCGAAACAGCGCGTCTTTGTCAGCCTCGCTCGCATCGGCGACGATCGCCGCATACGCGCGCCACACATCCGTGTACGAACCAAACAGCCGGTCGACCGGAAAGTTCGACGCGAACATCGCGCGTTCGACGCCGAACGTATCGATCGTTTCGAGCACATACGGCCGCAGGCTTTCGACGCTCCAGTGATGATCGAACATCGCGAGCCCGCTGATCTTCACCGCGACGTTCGGACACGCCGCGAGCAAACGCATGCCTTCGCGCCACGCCCGATAACCGGCCACGCTATTGCGATCGACGAACATCCCCGCATGATTGAGGATCAGCAGCGTGTCCGCATGCGCACGCGCGAGCGCGGCCGCCTCTTCCATCTGCGACGGATAGAGTTGCAGATCGAACGACAGATGGTACCGGCGCAGCAACGCGAAATGCTCGCGCCACTGCGGCTCGCGCATGTAATGACGGCCGACGTAATCGAACAGCTTGTTGTCGTGCACGTTGAGAATCTGCCGGATACCGCGCGTATTCGCGAACGATGCATGCGCTTCGAGCAACGCGGGCGCGTTCTGCGCGGACAGATCCACGGCCGCGACGATCGCATTCGGCATGCCGCGCGAAGCGTTGCCATCCGCAATCGACTGCAACCAGCGAGTCTCTTCGACAGGATCGGCCGGATCGTGATTCGCCTCGACGTGCACGAGCTTCAGCACGTCGATGTCGCCCGCTTCACCGAGGAGATCGTCGAGCTGGTAGTCGTGCTTCAGATCGCGCGCATCACCGACAAACGACACGCCCGGGTTCTCCAGCCACGGATAGCGGTGCGTCTTCAGATCCCACAGATGGATATGCGAATCGACAACCTGCATGCGGCACCTTGTTCGGGTGGAAAGCGTTTCGGCATGACTCAATGACTGAGATGAAAGACCGGTTCGAGCGTCTGCGACAGCGGGGTATGGTCCGGCGCCGTCTGCATGATGTCAGCCATGTAATCCCACCATTTGCGCATCACGTCGAGTTGCGGTAACTGGTCCATCGTGTGATCGCTGGTGCGCGAGAGCACAGCGAAAAGATGATGCGTGTCGGGATCGAAGAAAATCCGGTAGTCGCGTACGCCGGCGTTGTGCAACGCGTCAACGAGTTCGGGCCAGACCTGCGCATGGCGCCGTTCGTATTCTTCGCGCATGCCGGGGTTGAGCACCATTCGGAAAGCAATTGTCTCCATTGCGGCCTGTCTCCTGTCCTGTAGCGCCCTTCAAAGGAACTATAATTCCTGCGTCGATAGCCTCTCAATCCGTTGTTGGGATTGGGCGATCCACAAACCGAATCGCAGCGCCCCTACACTGGCACCATGAGCCAACATTCAGCCGCCGTCGCACTCGTCAACCGTCTCAAGTTCAAGCACCTCGCCCTGCTCGTCGCGCTCGACGACACCCGCAACCTGCATCAGGCGGCCGAGGCCGTCAACGTCGCGCAACCGAGCGCGAGCCGCATGCTCGGCGACATCGAGGAAGCGTTCGGCTTCCTGCTGTTCGAGCGCAACGCGCGCGGCATGACGCCGACGCCGCTCGGCGTCGTCACGCTCGCTTATGCGCGCCGTGCCCTCGCCGAGCTGACGCGCTTCGCCGAAGACCTCGACGTCAAACGCCGCGGCGGTCACGGACAGCTGACCGTCGGCGCGATCATGGGCGCCGCGCCCGATCTGCTGGCGATGTCGGTCGCCGTGCTGAAGACCGAAAGCCCGCTGCTCAACGTGCGCATCCTCGGCGAAACGAGCGACCAGGTCGTGCAGTTGCTGCATCGCCGCGAAGTCGACCTTGCCTTGGGCCGGCTTACCAGTCCTTTGCAACACAACGACTTCACTTTCGAGCCGCTCGCGCGCGAAACGCTGCTTCTCGTGGTGCGCGCCGTGCATCCGCTCGCGCGGCGCACGCGCATCACGTTGCGCGAACTCGTCGCGTGGCCGTGGGTTGCGCAGCCGGTCACGAGTCCGGCGCGCGTGCTGTTCGAGGAAGAACTTGCGCGTGCGGGGCTCGCCACCCCGGTCAATCTGACTGAATGCGCGTCGATCTTCGCGACGCTGCAGTTGCTCGAGAACTACGACGCGGTCGCGATGCTGCCGGAGTCGGTCGTGCGCGATCATGTGCGCGGCGGCCTGCTGGTCGCGCTGCCGCTCGAAATCGGCAAGAGCCTCGCGGGTTTCGGCATTCTCACGCGCAAGGAAGAGCCGCTCGCCGAGCCCGCGCTGCGTCTGATCGAACTGCTGCGGAGCTTTTCGTGCAACCTCACGCGCGACAATCCGGCCGCCGCCCCCGGCACGCCGACCACGCCCGCCACGGTCAATTGACGCCCGCATCGCGGGTCGCTTATTGCAGATTCACGAACAGGCCGCCGTCGACGAGCAATGCGGCGCCGGTCACATAGCGCGCGCGGTCCGACGCGAGAAACACGACGCAATCGGCGACGTCGTCGGGGTGCCCGAGGCGGCCGAGCGGAATGCGCTTCTCGAAGTAAGCCTTCTTCGCTTCATCCGCGAGATCTTCGGCGTTCAGATCGGTGGCGATCGTGCCCGGCATCACCGAGTTGCAGCGGATGCCGAACGGCCCCAACGCTACCGCGCACGACTGCATCAGCGAATGCACGCCGGCCTTGGTGGGGGTGTAATGCGTTTGCATGCCGCCACCCACCAACGCGCTGATCGAACTCGTCGCGACGATCGCGCCGCCGGTGCCCTGCTTTTTCATCTGCTGCGCGGCGGCCTGGGTCACGAAGAACGCACCGTTCAGATTGACCGCGACCGTCGATTCGAGCACGTCCGCCGGCATGTCGAGAAACGCGTGGAACGGGCAGATGCCGGCATTGCTCGCCAGCACGTCGAGCTTGCCGAACGCGTCAACGGTACGGCGCACCAGCTCCTGACCGGTGTCGCGCGCCGCGACGTCGCCCTCCACCGCGATCACGCGCCGGCCCAACGCCTCGATGTCGCCGACCACTTCCGCGACCGCCGAGCGGCGGCCATACGATGCGTCGTTGTCGCCCCAGTAGTTGATCGCCACGTCCGCGCCTTCGCGGGCGCAGGCCACCGCGATCGCGCGTCCGATACCGCGCGAGCCGCCGGTGACGATCACGACTTTGTCCTTGAGCAGCACCTTGGTCTCCTTTGCCGGGGTCGCCGTTCGGCGCCCATTGTTCGAAGCGTTCAGTGCTGATAAGGCCGCACCAGCGCACATTCCGGATTGAGCCGCACACCAAACCCCGGCGTATCCGGCACCTTCATGCGCCCGTTCACCGGCACCGGCTCGTCGAGCAGCAGCGGGTTGAACATCGGCACGACTTCATCGGCTTTCGGCGCCATCATCAGGAACTCGGCGAACGGCGAGTTATGGCGGGTGACGACGAAGTGATAGCTGTACACCGACGACCCATGCGGCACCACCATGACATCGTGCGCATCGGCGAGCGCCGAAATCTTGACCAGCTCGGTGATGCCGCCGCACCAGCCGACATCGGGCTGGATCAGATCGCAGCACTGCATTTCAAGCAGCATCCGGAAGCCCCAGCGCGTCGCCTCGTGCTCGCCGGTCGACACCATCATGCCGCGCGGCACGTTGCGGCGCAGTTCGGCGTAACCCCAGTAATCGTCGGGCGGAAGGCATTCCTCGACCCATTTGAGCCCGTATTCGTGCGCGCCTTGCGCGAGCCGCGTCGCGTAGCGCACGTCGAGGCTCATCCAGCAGTCGTACATGAGCCAGAAATCGTCGCCGACGCGCGAACGCATGTCGGCGAGCTTGTCGAGGTTCTGCCTGAGTCCGTCTTCGCCTTCCGCGGGACCGTGCTGCAACGGCAGCTTGCCGCCGATGAAGCCCATTTCCCTGGCGAGATCAGGGCGCGCGCCGGTCGCGTAGAACACCAGCTCGTCGCGCACTGGGCCGCCCAATAGTTGATACACGGGCTCTTTGCGAACCTTCGCGAGCAGATCCCACAGCGCGAGATCGACGCCGGAAATCGTGTTGAGCACGATGCCCTTGCGCCCGTAGTACAGCGTCGCGAAGTACATCTGGTCCCACATCTTCTCGATGTCGGTCACGAGCTGCCCTTCGAGAAAACGCGCGAGATGCTTCTCGACGATGAATGCGCCGATCTCGCCGCCGGTCGTCACCGCGAAGCCCACGGTGCCGTCGCTCGCTTCGATCTCGACGACCAGCGTGCCGAGTACGTTGATGCCGAACGACTGGCGGCTCTGGCGATACTCGGGATAACGCGCCATCGGCGTCGCGATGTGGTCGTCGATCCAGTGTCCGCCGGCCTGGTCGTGATAGTCCGCGCCGCCGCCGCGAACAATGAAGGCACGCACGTGCCGGATGGTAGGCATGGCCATGAAAGGGCTCCGGTGAGAGAGGTGTCGAAGCGGCTCGCCAGCGCGCGTTCGACGCGTGTGTAATACGCTGCGGTAGGTGAGCAATGCGCGAGCAACGCGCGAGCAGCGCGCTCAGTAGGTGGCGCGGCCGCCGGACAGGTCGAACACCGAGCCGGTGCTGAACGCGCAGTCTTCGGAAGACAGCCACAGGATCAGCGACGCCGCTTCTTCCGGCAACAGAAAACGGTTCATCGGAATCTTGGAGAGCATGTAGTCGATGTGCTGCTGCGACATCGAATCGAAGATCTCGGTCCTGGCCGCGGCCGGCGTGACCGCATTGACCAGAATGTTCCTGGTCGCGAGTTCCTTGCCGAGCGACTTGGTAAGCCCGATCAACCCCGCTTTTGATGCGCTGTAGTGCGAAGCATTCGGATTGCCCTCCTTGCCGGCCACCGACGCGATGTTGACGATGCGTCCATAGCCCTGCTTCAGCATCTGCGGCACGACCGAGCGGCAGGTCAGGTACGGACCGATCAGGTTCACGTCGATCACGCGGCGCCACATCTCGGGCGCGAGTTCCCACGTCGCGCCGTTGCCGCCGGTGATGCCCGCGCAGTTGATCAGCACGTCGATCGAGCCGTGCGCGGCGACCGTTTGCGCGGTGGCCTGCTGGACCGCGGCGTCGTCGGTCAGCTCGACCGTGACGGTGCTGACCTTGCCGAGTTCGCCCAGCTCGCGCTGGCTGTGCGCGAGGCGTTCGCTATCGACGTCCCACAACGCAACCGACGCGCCCGAGCGCAACGCCCGCTGCGCGACCGCGTAGCCGATGCCGCGCGCGCCGCCGGTAATGACGACCGCGCGCCCCTCCAGATCGATCCGATTCATTGTTGTGCTCCTGTGGGCCGCCGTGCGGCGTGCCATCGCGTTGTTGTGTATCGCTGCAGTCAATATAAGGGCGGGGCGATGCGCCAACAATTCGAGTATCGGAGGGGGCGATAGCAAAAGTGGATCGGCAGCGGAATCGAACGCCGACGGGAAGCGCAGATGCTAATCACCGGCAGCAACGAAAAGCATGGAAACATAAAGAATGGTCGACACGACGATGATGCCGACGCCGACCAGCACTTTGGTCTGGTCATAGTTGATGCCGCCGATGATCGCTATACCGATCCCGAAGACCGACGCCAACGTGCCGAGCGCCGCGAAGCCGACGTGTATCTTGCCGCGGACCAGCCTTTTGCGCTCCGATTCGGCAGTGCTTTCCGTCTCGCTCTGTTCCATTCTCTGCTCCTTCGCACGCGACCGCGCTACGCTTCAGCGTAGTGTATTTAAGCCGTCTCAATCGCCGTTATTTGATGTCCGCGCCGATGCGCGACACCCACGCCGCGATGACCGACACGCACACCGCGCGCACCGAGCGCCGACCTGCAGCTTGTCGCGCGCGAGCGCCCAGAACCAGCGCATCACTTCGGAGCACGTTTATTGCAAGCGACGACATACTCCTTTTTTGATTGCATCGATAAAAAGGAACGCAGCGTATTAATCGCTTTTATCGAATGGCGATACGCTCCTTGAAACCAGCGGCGGTTCCTTTCCAATGCGTCGGATCTCATGAAGAACGGATCCCGAAAGCTTGACGCGCACTGCACGCATGGCAGCCTAGGCACAGCGCTTGCTGAAACTCGCATCGGCGTTTGACGCACACTCATCGATTCATCGAACGGACACCAACATGGTCACGACTCGCCCCTGCACCGCCGCCTGCTTTATCGACGGCCGCCTCGTCACGCTGACGTTCTATCCGGACAACGGCGCGTTGCGTATTGCCGATCCGTCCGGCGTCTGCCTACGGGAAACGCGCTGGCACGGTTCATGGCGCGATGTGCTCGACGTATTCCGCGGTTACAACGAAGCGGGGGAAAACCACGACACAGCGCGCGGCGTCGACGATATCGTCGCGCGCCTCGGCGAGCGCAACGGTCATGCGCAGGGGGAATCGGCATTGGCGTGACATTGGATGCGCTTGCAGTCAAGCGGCGCAAGAGCGGCGGCGGTACAGCGCGGCACCCGTTGGTCACCTGGCACCACGCGCCTGCCGCCCGCGAACCGGTCATTGACCGAAATAAGTCTTGCACTCCGTGCCGAACGAGCAAGACTGGCTGCGGCGCCCTCCCGCCTGCGACTCGCCCGCCGGTACGCCGCCATACGACGCGTTGCGCACGCCCTGCTCGCGCGCATCCCAGCTGTGACCGAACGACATATCGGTCGTCGCCTGTGCCGATTCATCCGCATCGTGTTGCATCATCGCGCGACCCGACATGGCGGGGTCCGCCTGGCCGCTCAACTCATCCGCGGCGGCCGTTCTCGGCACGAGAAACAGAACGGCGGTCGCCGCAATCATCAATATACGTACTCTCATTTCCGGACTCCTCGAATCCGGCGCAGCAGTGTTCGTCCTCCACAAGAATTGATCCGCGAACAGCCAACCTGCCCAAGGGGCCGAGGAACGCGTCGATGCCAATGCGCTACTGCTGCGACGGGTCATCGAACAAACAGATGAAGAATTACCGCCTTTTCAACCGATATTCGACGGGTTCCGAGCGTCGGCGCAATCGGTCTGTAAGTCTGCAATGCGCAGCTTCTCGTCCTTCTTTTATAGTTCGCGGCCCCCGGAATTCAATCCAGGCGCTTCCACCGGTGTCGTCAATTGTCCACACCGTTCGATAAACCGCATTCACCGACAAATTCGCTGTGAACTAAGCGTGCTTTGCTCTCGCATTGCGTTATGATGTTGCTACAACGCACAAAAAGCGGCACCGCACATCGACGAAAGTCCGGTGAAAGACGGACAGCGTGGAGTGACTTCATCCATTCGCAATCATTGCATCGAGACACAGCTTTTCATCGCGAACGTCAGGCTTACCGGCCTCGTTCGCCGCGCTGCGACATGCTGAAATATTTGCTGATTGAGACCCTCGGTTCGAGGGTCGGTTGTTCCTGCGGCCGTCTTTGTTCGAGGCCCTATTGCAGTTCAGGGAGCAACGTTTTTTAACCCGGCACATGGCATCTCCGTCAATCGACAAACCCCCACCGCGGGGCGGCCCCTTCAGTCGGGCTGACGCTTCGCAGCTTTTTCCCCGCAATCTGTCTTTGACAGCACGCTGCACGTTTTAGAAGGACAAATATCCTATGGACGAAAGGAAGCGAGATAGCATGATTGCGTATCTCCGCCATCGTATGGAAGAGTTTGGTATCAGACCTGAAGACCTTGCCGCGGCGCTGGCGACCGAGTCATTGGCCAAAAAGGCGGCGCGCTATCGCAATGCGACCGGAGACAGTTGGGACGGCAACGGCGAAATGCCGCAATGGTTGAAGCAGGCCATTAGCGCCGGCCAAAGCATCGAGCATTTCGAATTGGCCGCAAAACCGCCGCCCGCACCCCAGCCGAAAAAGCAGGTGGACTGGTCGAATGACCCGTTCGCCGGCACACCGCTCGGGCGCCCCAGCAATCGCTAGGTGCAGGCCGCCGCGCTCGAAGGCGCGGAAACACTGGCTGCGACTTCGAAATGAGCCGCCGTGCCACGCACCGGTTTTGCGCCACCGCTTGCCCCATTCACCGCATTCGCGGCATTCACCGTATTTCCCGCATCGATCGCATTCGCCGCATCGGCGATATTTGCGTGATTCGACGCAGGCTGCGCATATTGCGGCAGCTCGATCAACGCGCTGACCTGCCGCACAATTTGCCAGAAAGTCTTGTCGAAAAGACGGGCCTGCTCGTCAGCGGATCCGTGGCCGCCCGCGAGCGGATCGGCAATGGCCCAATAGACGAACGCCGGCCCGCCCGGAAATACCGGCGCATGCAGTCCGCCGACGAATTCGTCGAGCGCGATCACGGTATCCATGCGCGGCGCCCATTCGCCGGTGAATTCCAGCCAGCTTTTAGGGCTCAGCACCGCGCGCCCGGAAATGCCGGGCCGCAATTGCGCGACCGCGAGTGGATGAAGGCGCGCGGCCGGTTCAGGGCCCGCGCTGAACGCGTCGAACCGGTGCCCCGCCAGTTCGCGCAGTAAAGCTTCGGCAATGATGCTGCGGATCGAATTATCGCGGCAGAGAAACAACACCTTATATTTTCTGGACACGCTTACCCCGTACCGATGTTTTTATTGGCCTCTGGGCGGAATTGTGCCGCTCCAGTCTTGCGCCCCCGTGACACTACGGCGTCTTTATTATTTGCGCCACGGGATTCGCACCAGAGACCTCGATCCACGGGCACAGCTTTGCGAACGATGGGCAGTGTACCAGCGTCCGACCCGCTGTTTCAGCGAGCTGTCAATAATTGTCGGATCAAACGACGCTCGTGCGCGCCCGCCGGTCCGGCACGATGCGGTTCGCATCCGCCGGCCACGGGACGTTTGATCGCACGGGTCGCTGCGACACGTCAGAACTTCAGGCTATTGAGGAACTGGAACCACAGGTTGCCGAGCGCGCCTGCCGGATGCATGTCACTGCCGGATTCGTCGCGCTTCCCGTGGCCCATGCGTTTCGCGTGCGGCGTGTCGTGACCGGCGGTTTGACCGGCCGCGCTGGCTTCTTGCGCGGTTTTCGCCCGTTCGGCTTCGCCCGCCCCCCCTTGCGCCGTTTGCGCGGTGTTCGCGCTCTGACTCGCGCTCTGACTCGCGCGCTGATCGTTTTGCGCGGCGTTCGCCTCGTCGCGGCGCGCCGCCTGCAACGCCGCGACGCTGTCGGCGATCTGCGCGGCGCGCCGTGGCTCGCATTGCCGCCCGAGCAGCACGCCGAACAGCACGTCACGATTGTGGCCCTCGTCGGCGAAGCGGATCGCGATCGATACCATCTCCGCATACGCGGCTTCGTCGGCCGCGCGCGCCGCCGCCTCGCGCTTCGCCTGCGCGCGTTGCCGGCGCGTGTGCTGCGCCTCCCACTCGCGCATCTGTTCAGCGTAGACCGTGTCGTAGACCTTGCGCTGCTCGGCGTCGGACAGGATCGCATACGCATCCCTGATTTCCTGGAACGCCGCGCGCGCCACATCCTCGGCACCGTGGTTGCGGTCCGGATGCCACTTCATCGCGGCTTTCCGGTAGGCCCGCTTGATTTCGTCGTCGGTGGCATGCGCGGGCACGCCGAGCGTGTCATACAGGGTTGCCATGCTGGGCTCGATCTCGCGGAAAAACGATGCGGGCATCGTAGCACGCTGAAAGCGGCGTCATCGCGAAGCGGCCTGGCCGCCGCACGCGCATTCCGGCACTGCCGCGATCGCACTGCGGCACATCGCCCGTTCGAGCCACGAAAAAAGGCCCCGCCACTTGTTGGGTAGCGAGGCCGAGTCCCATGTCAAAGGAGATGTCATGGAGGAGACGAGCCCATCCTATCGTCAGACCCGCACGCACCCAACCAACGGTTCGCCATATGCTTATCGGTCGAGCGCTCACGTCCATTGCACAGCGTTCGGCGGCCTGCGCCCGCATGGTTATATCGTTAGAACAAAAAGTCGCTTAGCCGCGCGGCGGCCGCTGATTAAGATGACGCTTCAAAGTCCGGGTCGCTCGGACGGGTCCATTGATGGCCGTGCACGTGCGTGGCTAGCGCTGCATGCGTTCCGCTTGAACCGCGCCGTCCACCGCGCCGTGAACCGCAATCGCAGGAGCATTTCGTTGAGCAGATCCGATCATCGCCCCCCGCCGCTCGTCGTCGGTATCGGCGGCACGACGCGCGCGATTTCGTCGACCGAGTGCGCGCTCGCCTTGGCGCTGCGCGGCGCCGAAGCCGCGGGCGCGCATACCCGCCTGTTCGGCGGCACTTTTCTGCATAGCCTGCCGCATTACGCGCCGGAACAGCCGGCGCGCACCGACGAACAACTGCAGCTGATCGAGGCCGTGCGGCGCGCGGACGCGGTGATCATCGCGACACCCGGTTATCACGGCGGCGTGTCCGGGCTCGTGAAAAACGCGCTCGACACGCTCGAGGAACTGCGCGCCGACGAGCGCCCGTATCTGGATGGCCGCGCGGTGGGCTGCATCGTCACCGCCTACGGCTGGCAGGCAACGGGCTCCGTGCTGACATCGCTGCGCTCGATCGTGCACGCGCTGCGTGGCTGGCCGACGCCGTTCGGTGCCGGCATCAATACGCTGGAGACGCGCTTCGACAGCGCGGACAGTTGCTCCGATCCGAAGGTGGTCGAGCAACTCGCGACCGTCGGCCAGCAGACCGCGACGTTCGCGCTCGCGTTCGACGCGCAGCGTGCGCATGGCGCGCCCGCCGCGGCGAGCCGTTCAGCGGCGAGCCTGGCCTCCGCACGCAGCACCACCACCCCCGTCGCCGCCGACACCCGTCCCACCCGCGTTCTGCACGCGGTCTGAAGCGCTCCCGCAACCGTGACGCCGCGGCCATCGCGCGCGGCGGCACGCTTCGCGCCGCGCGACCGTGCGCCACATAACAGACACCGCGACCCCGCGCGGATAGAGTCATCGCACTCAGCGACTTCGATCCAATCCGGGCTTTTGACCATCACTCCCGCGCTGATTTGCTTTCGACGAAAGATTGGTTCGCCCGCTGCGCAGCGCGCCCTACGCTTGACCCTGCCCGCCGCTTCATTCATCTTCGGCAACGACAGGGCCGCGCCGCACGCATTGGGTTTCGCACGACACTCGCAGACACACTGACAAGTCAACATCATGAACTCGCACATCCGCTACAAGGGCTACGAGGTCGAAGCGGCAACGCAACCGCTCCCGAATGGATTATTCGCCGCCAATCTGACGATCGAGCAGCGCGACGAGAATAGGCGCAAGGCCTATTCGTTCGACGCGCTCGACTACTTCTTCGATGAAGAGCATGCGCTCGCCTATGCATCCGACTGGGGGCGTATGTGGATCGATAATCACCAGTAAGCGGATCGTAGTGCGCACCGGCATCGGCTTTCAGGCGGATGTGCCAGAATAGGTGAACCCTTGCGTTCGCTGCCTGCGCGCGTAATCTGTCCGCTGCTTCGACGGATGCCGCCGAAACTCGCGCCGCCCGCGACGCATCCATCGAGACGGAGGCGCCGGTCATGACATGGACCGTCGACGCACAACTCGCGCTCAGCGCGACACAGGCGGTCGAGGCGCTACGATCCGGCCGCCTCAAAGCCGCCGACTACGTGGCCACCTTGCTCGCGCGCGCCGCCGCGCTCACGCATTTGAACGCGCTCACCACGCTCGACTTCGACGGCGCGCTCGCCGCCGCGCAGCGCATCGACGCATTGACGGCGGCCGACCGCGCGCGCCTGCCGCTCGCCGGCTTGCCGATCGTCGTCAAGGACAACATCAATACCGCGGGCCTGCCGACCTCGGCCGGCACGCCGGCGCTCGCGGGCTTCGTGCCGAAGACCCATGCGCGATCGGTGCAATGCCTCGTCGATGCGGGCGCGATCGTGCTCGGCAAGGCCAACATGCATGAACTCGCATTCGGTATCACGAGCACGAACCTCGCCGCGCACGCGGGGCCGGTGCGCAACCCGTACGATCCGTCGCTGATGCCGGGCGGCTCGTCGGGCGGCACCGCGGTGGCGATCGCCGCGCGCATTGCGCCAGCGGGACTCGGCACCGACACCGGCGGCTCGACCCGCATCCCCGCCGCGCTGACCGGCACCGCGGGCTTGCGTCCGTCGGTCGGCAACGGCGGCGCCGAGCGGCGCTATCACGACCCGCACGCGGTCGTGCCGATCAGCCATACCCGCGACACCGTTGGGCCGATGGCGCGCAGCGTCGCCGATCTGGCGCTGCTCGACGGCGTGATCACCGGCGATCGCGCATTGCCCGCGATCGCGCTCGATGGCTTGCGCATCGGCTTGCCCGCGCCACTGTGGGACGCTCTCGAGCGACAGGTCGAGGACGTCGCGCGCGCTGCGTTGCAGAAGCTCGAAGCGGCGGGCGTCACGTTCGTACCGGTCGCGATGAATGAGTTGGAGCATCTGAACGGGATGGTCGGTGGCCCGCTCGCCATTCACGAAGCGCGCGACGACGTGCTCGCGTGGCTGGTCGCGAATCAGGCGCCGGTGCAAACCGTCGCCGAACTGGCCGCGCGCATCGCGAGCCCGGACGTGCGCGCGATCTACGCCGACGTGCTCGCCGACGTGCTCGGCTCGCACTACCCGGCGGCGCTCAATTACTGGCGGCCGCGGCTGCAAAGCTACTTCGCCGCGACGTTCGCGGATGCCGGTCTCGACGCGTTGCTGTTTCCGACTACGCGGCTCGTCGCGGTACCGATCGACGATCTGAACGGTTCGTCGACGGTCACGATCGACGGCGGTCCACCGATCGATACGATGGAAGCGTTCCTGCGTAATACCGACCCGGCCAGCACGGCCGGCATACCGGGGCTGTCGCTGCCGGCGGGTATCAGCGCGAGCGGCCTGCCCGTCGGCCTCGAACTGGACGGATCGCTCGGCTCGGACAGACGGCTGCTGGCCATCGGTGTCGCATTCGAACAGGTGCTCGGGCCGTTGCCGGCGCCGGTGCTTTGAAGCCCGTGTTTCACGTCCACGTCATCAGGTTGGTGCTTTAATGCGTGCGCGTTGCCGCCCGCATTCCGACGCTTCGCATGCCCGAATCTCACCTTAAGCGCCGATGACGAAACCCGCCACCGCCCTCTCGACTCGCGGCCTCGCGCGCCGCGTCGTTCACCTGGCCACCGTTGTCGCGGTCGCTTTTGCCTCAAGCGCCTGCGCACGTCTTGCGACGGTCGATTCCAACGCGCTGTGGAAGATCGTCGACGTCCGCTGCGTGCCATCGCAGCAGGCCACCGGCACGCCGGGTCAATGCACGGTCGTCGATCTCGACAAACGCTACGTCGTCCTGAAGGACATTCTTGGCCGCTCGCAGTTTTTGTTGATGCCGACCGATCGCATCACAGGCATCGAAAGTCCGTTGGTTGTCGCGCCCGATGCCAGGGACTATTGGAGCGACGCGTGGGATTCGCGCCATTACGTACAGCAAGCGGTCAAACGCGCGTTGCCGGACGATCAGCTCGGCCTCGAAATCAACTCCGAATATCGTCGCTCGCAAAACCAGTTGCATATCCACATCGACTGCATGCAACGTGAAGTCAGCGCCACGCTCGCGAATCATGCCAACGACACGCCCGGACGATGGCGCTGGGACACCCTCGATGGCGAGCGCTACAGGATCATGCGCGTGAGCTCGCTGAGCGGCGCCGACGACCCGTTCAAAATCGTCGCGCGCGACCATCCCGACCCGGCGACGATGGCCACGCAAACGATCCTCGTCACCGGTGCGGGACCGTCCGCGGCTCGGGATGGCTGGCTGATCATCAACAGCGGCATCGACGTCGAGGGTGGCAGCGGCACGGCCGAAGGGCTGCTCGATCACGCGTGCCGCGTGGCGGACGATCATTGAGCGGTTCCCGGATACGCGCTTGCCGAGCCCGCTTTGCACGATTGCACCGATGCATTGCTCAACAAAATGGTTCGGGCGCACCGCATTGCCTCGTACGATCGGTCTCGACCTGCGCATCGATAGCGCGGGTTCGAACCTGGATTCGGACCGATTCAACGATGGCGATCTATCTCGACGACACCCAGCGCTACCGCATCGACCGTCTGGCCGCGAGCCGGACCTGGCGCACGCAATGGCCGACATGGGTGCTGATCGTCGCAATCTACGGTGGCTGGTTCGGCGTGGCCACGCACGCGCGTCTGCTGGGTCTGCCGCTGACGGTCGCGCTGCTGGCCGGATTCGGCGCATGGTACACGTCATTGCAGCACGAGCTGCTGCACGGTCGTCCGACGCGCTCGCGATTGGTCAACGCGCTGCTCGGTTTCGCGCCGCTCGCGGTGTGGTTTCCTTATCACGTGTATCGCGAGTCGCATCTGCGTCATCACGACGATGCGCACCTGACCGAGCCTGGCAGCGACCCTGAAAGTTATTTCGTCAGCGCATCGGAATGGCAACGCGCGGGCACCGCTATGCGTGCATTGCTGGTTTTCCGCAATAGCTTGATCGGTAGATTGCTGGTCGGGCCAGCGTTTTCGATCGCCGCGACCGGTGCGCAAGCGCTCGGCAAGATTCGCGACGGCGATTGGGGCGACGTGCCCGCATGGCTCGCGCATCTGGCCGCGCTGGTTGCGCTCACTGCGTGGTTGCGGCAGGTATGCGCAATACCGGCGTGGATGTTTATCGTCGGTGCCGGGTATGGCTCGCTCGCGCTTGCATCGGTGCGTTCCTTTCATGAGCATCGGCTCGCGCAGGAAACCGCGCACCGCACGGTCATCAATGAAGCGGGATGGTTGTGGCGATTGCTGTTTCTGAACAACAACTATCATCTGGTTCATCATGACTTGCCGCAGGTGCCGTGGTTTGCACTCCGGGCGGTTTATGAAACGTCCCGCCAGCAATACGTGGGACGCTCCGGAGGCTTTCTGGTACGGGGTTACAGCGAATGGCTGAAACTTTATGCGTTCGCTTCGGTTGCGCCTCCGGTTTATGGGGATCCGTCCGGTTTGATCCAGAGTAATCCGTGTGCTTCCGACAGTTTTGCGGGTAAATTGCGGGTAAAAACCATGGTAGTTGTCCGTCGAGGAGAGCCCCGTGAAGCTAACCTACCCGCTACTGCTGAACGCCAAACCGCACGACAAGCCCTATAAGATCCGTGATCGTGACTCCATGTATCTGCGGGTGTCGGTCTCGGGTTCGAAGGTATGGAAATTTGACTACCGACTGGATGGCAAGGACTGCAGCTATACCCTTGGGCGATTCCCTGACCTGTCGATAAGCGACGCCCGCCAACGTCGCAACGATGCGGCCAAGCTGGTGGCGTCCCGCATCCACGCCAAGGCCTATGAGCAGCAATTGCAACTGCAGACGATCACACACCACAAAAATACCTTTTGGGCCGTCTGCGAGGACTGGATTGAAGACAACCGCGACAGGTGGAGCGAGTACTACTGCGGGCAGGCCATACGCTTTCTCTCGCGCTACGTGAAAGATTCGCCACTCGGGAAGATGCCAGTACGAGATATCAAGGTGGCTCACGTCTACGATCTGCTGCAATCGATTGCAAAGCGCAAAACCCTTTTAGGTGATGAACGCAAGACCGGGGTGCTCCTCATATTGCAGTTCGTCTGCGTCAGCACCTTGACGCGATATTCAGGCGGGCGATTATCAGGGGGCGGGCCGACGCAAATCCTGTTGCGGCGCTCAAAGTGTCGGACGTGGTGACGCTCCCTCCTACGCGCCACAATCGAGCGCTGGAGGCCGATGAACTCAAACGCTTGCCGGATTCATTGTCGATCGTGGGAACGGCGCTCACACGTTTGGCAATGCGTCTGCTGTTGCTTACCTCCGTGCGAACTATCGAATTGCGGGGCGCGACGTGGAAGGAGATAGATCTGAAATCTGCGATGTGGGCCATTCCTGGCGAGCGCATGAAAATGGGGCATCCACACATCGTCCCACTGAGTACTCAGGCAATTGAAATTTTGAAAGAAATTCAGGGAATCACTAGAACGACAGCCGCTGACGACTACCTATTCCCAAATGTCAAAGACAAATCGTGCCCCATGGCGCCTACCACAATCAATGCAGCGCTTGTCCGCGCTGGGCTCAATGACGAACGGCTATTCAGGGCGCACGGCGCACGCGGTACGTTTAGCACATGGGCGCACGAACAGGGATTTGCTCCACTGGCGGTTGAACGTCAGTTGGCCCACGTCGAGAAGAACCGGGTGAGCAGAGAACAGAAAATGATGCGGGATTGGGGCGACTATCTCGAGAGCATGAGCGGTTGATTGTTTGCAGCAAGTTGTTTGTGTCTCTGCGCCTCGCTTTTTAGACTTATAGAGGCAGCAGACTCCAACACTTGCTTGCGAGGCGCTGGCGGGTTTGAACTTCCCTGCCCTGCCATGCTCTAGCCACCGTCCTGTCCATACAACGAAAACTAGGTTTCGACGGCGGCACCACCACCGCGGCAATGGCACGTTTGCTCGCCGGCCGTCGCGAGGTTCGCGTTGTGACCAACAATCTGTTGGCCGTCAACACGCTCGCTGCGAGCGAAGTGCCCGTCACGCTGATCGGCGGCGACCTGCGTCCCACCAGCATGAGCACGCTCGGCCCGCTTGCGCAGCTTGCCTTGAGCCGCCTGTCGGTCGACAAGGCATTTCTCGGCGCGGACGGCGTGGTGGCTGACCGAGGCCTCTGCGAGGCGTCAGCGGAGCAGGCCTACCTGAAGGAATGCGTGATCAGGCAGGCTGCCCAGCTCTTCGTACTGGTCACCTCGCACAAGCTGGACCGCGCAAGCCAGCAACACTGGACACCGCTCGAACGCGAGTGGACGCTCGTGACCGATGCCCGTCGCGACGCACCTGAGATGACCTCATTCCTGTTGCACGGCGAGGTGACCGTCGAGACGGCGCGGTAGCATGGGCACATTGACTGCCTGGTGTAACGGCTGCATCGAGCCGCTGTTCAACTCGGCCTGCGAGCAATGAAGTCAATTTCGACGAGCGCGTCACGCGCCAATCCGGTTACGCCGATGCAGGTCCGCGCCGGCAATCTCCCAGTCGGAAAATAAGCTGCATAGACGGCGTTCATCGTCGCGTAATCCCGTTTGAATTCGGTCAGGAAAATCCGCGCCGAAAGGACATGTTCGAGGCCCAGACCCATCCCTTTCATCACCAGTATCAGATTGTCCATCACTCGTGTCGTCTGGGCGGCGACGCCTTCGGGAAGCGGTGCGTTGTCGTCCTCCGGCGACGTCGGCATCTGGCCGGTGAGAAACACCCAGCCGTCGTGCTCGGTTGCATGAGAGAAAGGGCCTACCGGTGTCGGGCCGCCCTCGACCATCCAGAATTTTGTAGATAAATCCATTTGAGGTAACTCCGGAAAAAGGAAAGCACCGTGCGCACCGCTTCGGCAGACCGATCGCGCACGCACGACAAGATAATTTATTCCGCGAACAAGGCCTTGCGGATGATCGCGTGCACACCCCAGTTGCCGTCGACGACCTGTGTCACACCAAAGTCGACTGCGACCGACATCAACGAGATTGCTTCGTCTTCGGTAAGGCCCTTGGTCGTCATCAGAAAGCGGCGCGTCTTGATGAACGCGTCACGCATCGCGAGATCCAGCGTCGACTTCTCGTAGACCTTGCTCTGCGCGTGCGTGCCGAATTCAGCCAGATAGTTGGCATGACTGAATCCATGCAGCACCCACTCGTCGGCGGTTTCGACGAGCGGATACGTGAGATCCGCGTACGGTTGGCCGGCCAAAGTCGCTCTCTTGTGCAATATCAGTTGGAACTCGCCGGTCAGCGAGCATTCGATCGCCGTCCCACATAGCTCGGAATCGCCCTGCGATGCGTGCGGATCCCCGACCGACAGCAATGCGCCGGGAACACCCACCGGCAGATAGACGCTCGCACCCTGCGCGACGCGCCAGTTGTCCAGGTTGCCGCCGAACGCGGACGGCGGAATCGAGTCGATGAGACCGTCCTGTTGCGGCGCGACCGCGATCAGACCGAAATGCGGGCGCACCGGAATCTTGACACCCTTGAGAATTCCATAATTCTCCTCGACGGTGGAATGATCGACCGGAACGCCCGGATAGTCGATGGTCGGATGCACGACACCGAACGGATCGCATTGCGGCGTCCAGCGGTAGTTGTAGACCGCGCGCGCAAAGGGCGTGCCCTGGTCCGGCCGGGGCTCTGCGTCGAGTTCATAAATCGTGACGACTTCGCGCGGTTTAGGCTCGGTCAACAATTCACGGTAATGGAAACCCCACCACGCGGCCGCATTGCTGCCGAACGCCCGCCCGCTGAATTGCGGATTCGCGCAGCGCCGCGGATGCACCTCGAGGATCCTGACTTCCAGTATGTCGCCCGGCTCGGCGCCACGTACCGCAATCGGGCCGGTGCAGATATGCACCCCAAACCCTTCGCCTGCGCCTCGACCGTAGATCGATGCGTCGATCGGTCCGGCGCCGCGCCGGTTCACGTTTTTGCGCTCGGCGGTCCAGTGGAACACGCTTTCAGCGCCTGGATCGCCGGCCACCATACGCGCCCAGTCGTCCGACGCATGCTGCGTCAGTGTCTCGATCGTCACGCGATCGCCGCTGTCGACTTCGAGCACCGGCTTCAGGTCGTGTGAGAAATAGCCCCAATGTACCGTGTTGGCCGTTGCACGCAACAGATGGTGGCGCGGCTTGCCGGACCGGCTGCTGATTGCCTGCCTCGAGCCGGTTCGCGTGTCGACGGGGCGACTGGCTACGATCGCACCGGCAGCGTCGAGCGTGGCTTCCCGCGCCGCGGTTTGCGCGGGAACCAGCAGCGCATCCGTGTTGAGCGGCAATCCGCGCGACATGCGCTGCACCACATGTCGCGCCAAATCGAGGCTCGCTTCATGACGGAAGGCGCGCGGCGACGTCTTGTACTGCTCGCGAAACGCACGGCTGAAATGCGCGGGATCGTTGAAGCCCCAACGAAAACAGATATCCGAAATCGACGTCTTCTCGTGGAGCGGATCGACGAGTTCAGCCCTGCAGCGTTCAAGGCGGCTGAGCCGCAAATACGTGGAAAAGCTCTGGCCGGCAGTTTCGAACAGCTTTTGCAGGTAGCGCTGCGAGACGCGCTCCTCTGCGGCGAAACGCGTGAGACTGATGTTGGGGTCGCCCAGTTGCGCATCGATACTGCGGCACACGCGCGAGAAGATGGCCGCCTGTGATGATGTCAGTCCGCTAATCGGCGTTTCGCGCTGTTGCACGGACAGAATCGCCACCAGAAACTCGACCAGTGCGAGCTCAAGCGGACGCAGGTCGTTGGCGGACAACGTCTCCACGCCTTCCGCAAGCGACGCAAGAAAACCGGAAAACACATGCCCGACACCGACGTCTCCGGCGATCCGGCCGGCGTTCATCGACGATGCAAACAACCGCCCCCTGATCGCCGAGCGCGGTACACGCGCGACAAAAGCGCGGAAATCGGTCGCGAACAGCAGCGAGGCGCCTTCGCCCGACGGCAGAAACACGAGGTCGTTCACTGCCAGAGGCTGACGTCCGCTGTTGGCCTGCAGCGTCGCCACACCGTCAAGATGCAGCACGATCAGCGCGCCGTCGCCACCGGCAGCGTTCGGTTCGAGCGTCTGCGCCACCGACGCCAGCAGGCCCAGATCGAAACCGCCGGGCGAGCGCTGCGCGACGATCGTGCCACGCAATGCCCGCACAGAAGCAATCGCACCGCTACGCCACCCCATCGTGTCAAGCGCTTTAACCCACGCGCGAAGCCGTTCGGCCTCCGAATAGGACTCGGTAGTAAAGCGCAGCAAATCCAACGTTGACTCCGGAACGGACGCCCGTCGCACGAGCGCAACGCCCGCTACCCGAGGACAGATTCGACGAGCGGTACGGGTCGCCCAAAAAAGCAATAACCGCACCAACTCGGGTCGGGGGCATCGCGAGGGCGCGGCGTCCCGAGCGCCGGTGGCCGCCCGACCGCGATGATTGCGCGCGCAGGCACCAGCAACGCCCCTATGCACCGACCTGACGCATACGGGACGCACGCGCACGCGCGCGGCGAATCGCCTGCGGCCCGAGCGGGACGTCTCAGCGGCCGGCGCCGCCGATAAAGACGTTCTTGCGAATCGATCCATGCACACCCCAATTGCCGTCCACCACTTGTGTGACGCCGAAATCCGCGGCGACCGACATCAGCGCAATGGCCTCATCCTCGCTTAGCCTGTGCACGGTCATCAGGAAACGGCGCAGCTTGCGGAACGCGTCGCGCATTGCCTTGTCGAGGCTCGCGTGCTGTGCCACCTCGGTCTGTCCGGCCGGGCCGAGTTCCGCCAGGTAGTTGGCGAAAGTGAATCCGTACACGGACCATTGGTCGTCGGTTTCCAGCATCGGGTGCGTGAGGCCTTCGAGAATCGTGCCGCCGAGGTCATTCTTCTTGTGCAGCACGAACTCGAAGTCGCCGGTGAGCGAAGTTTCGATCGCGGTACCGCCAAGTTCACTGTCACCCTGCGCCGCATGAGGATCGCCGACAGAAAAGAATGCGCCTTCGACCGCGACCGGGTAATACATCCGCGCACCTTTTCCGACGCGCCAATCGTCGATATTGCCGCCGGTGTAGCTGGGCGGGATCGAGCTGACATAGTCGAGCTCCGCCGGCGCGAGCCCCATCGTGCCGAAATGCAGTCTGGCCGGCACCTTCACGTTCGGCAGGATGTTCTCGCGTTTGTTCACCAGCGTAGGGTCGACCTTGACGCCCGGGTAATCGATCATCGCGTGGACCACGCCGTCCGGGTCGGTTTGCGGCGTCCACACGTAGTTGTAGACCGCACGCGCAAATGGCTCGCCCGAGGTATCGAGCTCGAAGATCGTCACGACTTCACGGGGCTTCGGCTCCTCGATGAGATCGTGGTAATGAAAGCCCCACGATGCGGCGACATTCGAACCGAAACAACGGCCGCGATAACACGCATTGCAGCTCGGCCGCGGGCGCACGTCGAGGATTCGCACTTCGAGCACGTCGCCCGGCTCGGCCCCTTCAATCGCGACCGGCCCGGTCAGCAGATGCACGCCGACACCTTCGCCCGACCCAAGCGTAAACGGTCCATCGGTTGGGCCCGCGCCCCGGCGCGGCATGGCCTTGTGCTCGCGAGTCCACTGAAAGATGCTTTCGGCGCCGGGGTCGCCCGCGACCATCCGTTCGTGGTCGTCGTTCGCATGGTGGGTCAGCGTCTCGATGGTGATCCGGTCGCCGGAACGCACCGTCAACGCGGGCGCGACCTGCTTGCTGAAGTAGCCCCAATGAACCGTTTCAGGCGAAACCGGGAGGGTATGGTGCTTCATGTCTGTTCGAACCTCGTAAGACGCCCGGCACGAACGGCCGGGCGATGCTGAATGGCGCGCGCCGTCAAGACGCGACTTCGAGCCGGTCGTCCGCGCCCATCACGCTCAGGAATCGAGCTGTCAACGGATGGCGCGGCTGGGTGAGCACGTCATGCGTGGGTCCCTGCTCGACCACCGCGCCGCCGCTCATGAACACGACGCGATCGGCGACCTGATCGGCAAAGCGCAACTGGTGCGTGGAGATGATCATGGTCAGGCCGCCTTCGTCCACGAGCCGCTGAATCACGTCGAGCACCTCGCCGACGAGTTCGGGGTCGAGCGCGGAGGTCGGTTCGTCGAGCAGCAGCACGCGAGGATTCGGCGCCAGCGCGCGGGCAATCGCGACGCGCTGCTGCTGGCCGCCCGACAGATGTCGCGGCAACGCATCCGCGCGATGACTGAGGCCGACGCGTTCGAGCAGTTCGCGCGCGCGGCGCTCGGCGTCGGCCGGTGGTACCCCGTGCACCCAGCGCAGCGGCCCGGCGATGTTCTCGCACGCCGTCAGATGACTGAATAGATTGAAATGCTGGAACACCATGCCGACGCCGGCACTCGCTCGCTCGTTGGCGAGGTCGCCCTGTGTCATTGGTTGACCGTCGACCCGAAAACCGATGCGCTTGCCGCCGATACGGATTTCGCCGGCATCCCACTGCTCCAGGTGATTGATACAGCGCAGCAGCGTGCTTTTGCCCGATCCGCTCGGCCCGAGCAGCGCAATGACCTCGCCGAAGCGGACCGTGAGGTCGAAGCCGTCGAGCACCGTCTGCTTGCCGTAACGCTTGCTCAGCCCTTTCACCTGCACCGCCGCTTTCTGCGTCTGCAATAGCTCGTAGCGGCTTGCGCGCTCCGCATGGGCTTTGCGCGCAACCGGCACGGGCGCGGCGTCGAGCGGCGCACCGACGGATAGCGTCGCGCTTGCGGCAGAGGGCTCCACGGCGAGCGCGGCCCGGCGCCACGGCAGCAGTCGCGCAAAGCGTCCGGACGGACTGCGATCGAGATCGAGCGCCGTTTCGGCGAATAGCTGGATCGCGGCAATCAAGCCGGTCAGCACGAGATACATCAGCCCGGACGCAAAGAAGATCGAGAAGAAATCGAACGTCGACGACGCGAGTTGCGTGCTGCGCAAGGTCAGTTCGTCGACCGCGATCACGGAGGCCAGCGACGAGTTCTTCAACGCGCTGACCGATTCGTTGCCGAGCGCCGGCACCATGGTGCGGATCGCCTGCGGCGCGATCACACGGCGCAGCAACACGGTCGGCGTCATGCCGAGCGCCTGCGCCGCAAGAACTTGCCCACGATCGACGCCGAGCACGCCGGAGCGCAGGATTTCCGCGATGAACGGCCCCTCGTTCGCCGCAAGCGCGAGACCCGCGGCGCCCATCGCGCTCAACTTCAAACCGATGTGCGGCAGCGCGTCGTAGGCGAACACGAGTTGCAGGATCAGCGGCGTTCCGCGAAAAATCACCGTGTAGCCGCGTGCGATGACGGCAAGCGGCCCCACCTTGCTCAGTTGCATGCTCGCGAGCACCAGTCCCACGATCAGACCGCCAGCCAGCCCGAGGAGCGTGACTGCGATGGTGAAGCCGATGCCGCTTAACAGATACGGCAGGCCGACATAGTGCAGGAACAAATTCATCAGTTCGAGGCAATCAGCTTGGGAGTTTCGAGATTTTCAGCACCAAGCGACCACTTCTTCAGCAGTTCGGTCTGGATGCCGGACTTCTGGATCGCGACGAGCGCCGCCATGACCGCCGCGCGCATTGCCGGATTCGTTTTAGGTACGCCGATACCGATCGAATACGGCAGTGTCACCGCATTGGCCTTTTCGAGCTGGCCCGGATACGCCTTGACCGCCTGGTCCACCGTATTGACGTCGTTGATGTACGTATCGGCGCGGCCTGAGAGAATCGCCTGGATTGCGTTCGCGTTGTTGTCGTACAGCTGCACGGCAGCTTCCGGCTTGTTCGCCGCCTTGCAAGCCGGTGCGAGCTTCTGGATCAGCGGCACTTCGACGTAGCCGGTGTTCTCCGCAGCGGTCGTGCCGCACATCGTCTGGTTGATGCCGCTGATTTTCTTCGGATTGCCCTTCGCAACCAGCACGCCGTCGAACACTTTCGAATAGGTGATGAAGTCCGCCGCCTTCGCGCGCTCCTCGGTCGCATAGATGTCGGAGATCACGATGTCGGCTTGACCGCTTTGCAGCGTCGCCAGCAGCGCCGAGAACGCGACAGGCTTGTACGCCATCTTGAAGCCGAGGCAATTGCCGATCGCCTCGCCGAGATCGATGTCGAAGCCGATGTATTTCGTCGGATCGTTCGGGTCCAGCGCTTCGTAACCCGGCGTGTGCGGGTTGATCGCGTTGATCAGCGTCTTGCCCTTGAATTGCGGGTATTTCGCCTGCAACGCGGCGCACTCGGCGGGCACCGGCGCGGCGGCTTGAGCGTGACCCGACATCAGCAGCGCCAGCAGACTCGCCGCGCCGAGAAGCAGCTCGCGCCAGCGGCGGCCAAAACCGCCTGCGCACGGCATGCCACGTCCATGACCGACAATAGTTGTGTTCATCCCCATACTCCTGAACGGCAGATGTCAAAGGCCCACCCTATGTACGCCTCGTTGCATCGCACGAGGCCAAGGGTAGGTGAACGAAATTGGGTGGACTTGTTCCAGCGCGCCCAAATGCTTGCACGGGCGCGAAGCAGGACATCAGCGCCGCGAGCGGGTCGAGGCTGTCGCACGGCCAGTCGAGTCGGCAGCGCGTCCGGCAAGCTGGACGCTTCGACCGCCGGGCGCAATGCATCGTACTCAATGCGATGACGCCGTCCCCGCCTGCAGCGTGGCGACAGGTATTTGCGCTTCGCGCGGGAAGTAGCACGGCGGCGCTTTGACGTACATGTATTGATTGCCGCAGGGCAGGCCCGCATAGTCGACGGTCCGGGTTGTCACAGTCTGCGCAAGCGGCGCACGGTAAGCCTGTGCCGACGGATAGGCGCAGCCGTTCAGCAGAGCGACGAAGATCAGGCCAATGAGAGTTCGTATCATGAGGAATGTGTCACGTGGTCCGACTCAATGAACTTCTTTCAGCGCCGCGCTCGAGACCAGCGCGTCCGACCTGTTCCACCAACCGCCGCCGACGGCCTGAAAGAGCGTCGCCGTGTCCGCGAGCCTCGCGGCTCTCGCCTGGATCGCGGCGACGTGCGCCGTTTCATAGCTTTGCTGTGCCGTCAGCACGGACAGGTAAGCGATCTCCCCCGTCTGCAGCTTCCGGCGAGCGATATCGAGGCTGCGCCATGCGGCCTGTTCGGCGGCCACGGACGCTTCCAGCGTCTTCGCATCGGCTTGCACACTCTGCAAGACATCGGCAACGTTCTGGAACGCGTTGATGACCGTCAGGCGGTACTGCGCCCCGGCCTGCTCGTAGACCGCCTGTGCGGCACGCTGGCGGTGCAGCAGCGCCCCGCCCTGAAAGATCGGCTGCGCGACCTTGCCGACCACGTTGAAGAACTGGTTGTAGGGCGTGAACGCGTTGGCGAGAGCATTCGGTGAGGTGCCCAGTGCGGCGCTCAGTGAGATCTGCGGCAGCCGATTGGCGATGGCGACGCCGACCTGTGCGGAGGCCGTGTGCAGCGTGGCGGCAGCGGCGCGAATATCCGGGCGTTGCTCGACCAGCCTGGACGGCAGACTCACCGGAAGATTGTCAGGCAGGTGCAGGTCCGCCAGATCGAAGTGCACCGCCAGGTCTTCGTTCGGAAAGCCTCCCACCAGAGCAGTCAGCGCATCGCGCTGCAGCGCCCGTTGCTTTTCGAGCGGTGGCAACGCCGCTTGCGCCTGGGCGAGCACGGCCTGCTGTTGCAATAGATCGGCCTGTGCGGCCTCGCCGAGCGTGTATTCGCGCCGGACGATGTCCGCGAGTTCGGTATCGGCCTTGATCATCTCTTCTTGCGCGGCAAGCTGACCGCGCAAGGCCGCTTCGTCGATCGCCGCGAGCACCACGTTGCTGCTCAACGTCAGATAAGCCGCTTCGAGTTCGAAGCGCTGATTCTCGGCTTGCGCGGCCGCCGATTCGACGGTCCGGCGATTCAGGCCAAAAGCGTCGAGCGAATATGAAACGGTCAGCTCGCCCGTGTAGAGCGAATAGATGCGCTGGTTGTTCGCCGCGACCGGTGCGAGGCTCGCAGTCGGCGTCCCGTTCCTGCTGCCCGACGCATCGAGACCGATGCTGGGGAAAAACGCCCCCTCCTGCGCCAGCATGTCTTCGCGCGCGCTAGTGAGCGCAGCGTGTGCGGCGTCGATCGTCGGGCTGCGCCTGAACGCGCGATCGATCAACTGGTTCAACTGCGGGGACTGGAACAGCGTCCACCATTGCCCGGGTATATCGCCGCCGGCGACGAAGTCCTGCGCCGGCCCATCCGCGCCGGCCGCCGCGGTCCTCGAAGGCAACGGCGCTTGCGTGTAACCAGCCCCAGCCGGTGCGGCGGGCTGCGTGAAGTTGGGACCGACCGCGCAACTCGCGAGCAACAACGGTATCAACAGGCTGGACGAACGTTGGAAGGTGATCATGTGAGTAGCACCCTGTGTCATTCTGCGTATTCCGGTACGGTCTGCTCTTGCGGCACCGTGCGCTTGCCGCGGTCGAACCACGGGTACAGGGTCGGCAGCACCAGCAAAGTCAGCAGCGTGGCCGATACCAGTCCACCGATCACCACCGTGGCGAGCGGCCGTTGCACTTCCGCGCCGGAACTCGTGGAAAAAGCCATAGGCAGGAAGCCCAGACTCGCGACAGTCGCCGTCATCAGCACGGGACGCAGCCGTGTCAAGGCAGCCTGCCGCGCAGCCTCGAGCGCGCCAAGGCCGCTCGCCCGCTTCTCGACGATGTAGCTGACCAGCACGACCCCGTTCAATACCGCAATGCCGAACAGCGCGATGAAGCCGACGGCGGCCGAAATGCTGAACGGCAGGCCGCGAATCCAGAGCGCCAGGATCCCGCCGATTGCCGCAAACGGCACGTTGAAGAAGATGAGTGCCGCCAGGCTCACGCTGTCGAACATCAGATAAAGCAGGACGAAGATCACCGCCAGGGCGACGGGCACGACCACGTAGAGCCGCGACATCGCCTCCTGCAGATTCTTGAAGCTGCCGTTCCAGGACAGGCTGTACCCGGGCGGAAGCTTGACCTGCGTGGCCACGGCATGTTGCGCAGCGAGCACGAACCCGGCGAGATCGCGGCCGCGCACGTTGGCCTGCACCATGATCACGCGCTGCCCCTGTTCGCGCTCGATCGTCGAAGGACCGGGCTCCATCCGGATGTCGGCAACTTCGGCGAGCGGCACGGCCTTGCCCGCGCCGTTGCTCACGCGTAGCGCGCCGATTCGCGCCACATCCGTGCGGTCTTGCGGCGTCAGACGAACGCGTATGTCGAAGCGGCCATCGTTATTCGACATCGAGCCAACGGTGCGGCCTCCAAGCGCCTGCACCACGTCGAGCACCTGGCTCGCATTGAGGCCATAGCGCGCCACCGCATCCCGGTTCACGATGATGCGCAAGTACGGCTGGCCGACCGTCTGTTGCGCCTGCACGTCGGCGGCTCCCGGCACGCGAGCGATCACGCTCGCGATACGCTGCGCGGTATCGTGCAACGCGTCGAGGTCGTTGCCGTGAATCATCACGGCGACATCCGCCTGCACGCCCGCGAGCATGTCGTCCATGCGCATCTGGATCGGCTGGGCCCAATCGAGCGTGAGGCCGGGAACCGCGCGATTGAGCGCATCCGAATACGCTTCGACCAGTCCCTCCTGGGTCTGCGCGGTCTTCCACTCCGATTTCGGCTTGAGCATGATGAAGGTGTCGCTTTGCTCGACACCCATCGGATCGGTGGGAATCTCGGAGCTGCCCCCGAGCGTGACTGCCGACTGAACTTCGGGAAAGCGCATCAGCGTTCGCTCGACCATCGTCTGTGACTCGACCGCCGACGGCACGGAAATGCCGGGCAGCTTCGTGGTCGTGACCGTGAGCGCCCCTTCTTCCAGCCGCGGCAGGAATTCCGCACCGAGGCGCGAGCCGAGAACGCCCGCGAGCGCGAGCAGCAGCACGGCAAGCCCGATAGTCAGCGCGGGACGATGCGCCGCGCGCGTGAGCACCGGCTCGTAGCGCCGCCGCATCCAGTGGATGATGCGGCTCTCGTGTTCGGCCACCTTGCCGCGCAGCAGAAAGCTCGCGAGAACGGGCATCACGGTCAACGTGATCACGAGCGACGCGAGGAGCGCGAACACGACCGTCAACGCCATCGGGCGGAACATCTTTCCCTCGACGCCCTGGAGGCTGAGAATCGGCAGATAGACGGCGGTAATGATCAGGACCGCGAACGTGACGGGCCGCGCCACTTCCCGGGATGCCTCGAGCACGACCGCCTGCATGGGCCGCGCCGGTGCTTCCGCGCGCCGCCGTACGATGTTCTCGATCATGACCACCGCGCCGTCGACGAGCAGGCCGAAATCGATGGCGCCCAGGCTCATGAGATTGCCGGACATGCCCGCGCCGTACATGGCGATCGCCGCGGCCAGCATCGACAAAGGAATCGCGAGCGCGACGATCAGGCCGGCGCGCACATTGCCGAGCAACAGCAGCAGCACGGCAATCACGAGCACGGCGCCTTCGACCATGTTGTGAGCAACCGTGTGCAGCACGCGGTTCATCAGGTCGGCGCGGTTGTAGTACGGTGCGATTTCGACGCCGGGCGGCAGCGTCGTGTTGATTTCCTTGACGGCGTCCTGAACCCGCTGCGCGACGATACGCGTGTTCTGCCCGAGTCCCATCAGAACGACGCCGACAACGGCTTCGCCGTTGCCGTCGCGCGTGACTGCGCCAAGCCGGGGCATCGGCGCCTCGACGACGCGCGCAACGTTGCGAACATAAAGCGGCGTGCCATCCGGCTCGGTGCGCAACACGATGTTGCCGATGTCCGTCGCGTTGCGAAGCAGCCCTTCGCCGCGAATGATGGCCTCCCCGCCGTTGTGCTCGATGGTCGCGCCGCCGGTTGCGCCGTTGTTCATCTGCACGGCATTGAAGATGTCGGCGGTCGAAAGGCCGTAGCGCGTGAGTGCGTCGTCCGCCACCTGCACTTCATAAGTCTTCAGTTCGCCGCCGTTGACGTTGACGTCGACCACGCCCGGCACTTCGCGGAATTTCGGCGCGATCTGCCAGTCGAGCAGCGTTCGCAGCGTCATCAGCGATTGCCCGTGGCCACGCACCTGAAATTGATAGATCTCGCTCAGGCCATCCGACAGCGGTCCCATCTGAGGCGGATTTGTTCCGGGCGGAAGCTGCACCGTCTGCAGGCGCTCGCCAATCAGATTGCGATCCTGATAGATGTTCGAGCCGTCGGCAAAGCGCACGTAGATGACCGACAGGCCATAACGGGAAATGGAGCGCAGCGCCTGCATGCCGGGCAGCCCTTGCAGGGCGAGTTCGACGGGCGCGGTAATCGAGCGTTCGATATCGACCGGAGCGAGCCCCGGCGCTTGCGTCGTCACCAGCACCTGGACCGGCGAGATATCGGGCTGCGCATCGAATGGCAGTCGCTGCATGCTGACGAGCCCAAAGGCGATCAGTACGGCGACCAGGATCAGTACCATGGCGCGATTCTTCAGCGCCGCATCGACAATCTTCGTAATCATGACCTGCGCTCGCGGTTCAGCCTTCGTCGGGAATGGTGGTTTGCATCAGCGCGGCCTTCAGCCAGTAGCTGCCGTCGGCGACCACCGGCGTTCCGGCCGTGACCCCGCTCACGATCTCGGTCATGCCGCTCTCGGCCACGCCGGTATGGACCGTGCGCGGCAGGAAGTGACCCTCACCCGCAGGCACGAATACGACCGTCTTACCGTTCACGTCCTGTAACGCGGAATCGGGCACCAGCACGGAATCGTGGCCGAGCGGCGCCGCGATGTTTGCCGTGGCGAACAGGTTGGCGCGCAGCAGCCCGCCGGGGTTCGGCACTTCGCAACGCACCGTGACCGTGCCCGTATTCGGATCGGCCTGATCCGCGACGTCGATGACGCGTCCGTTGAACGGCTGGTTCGGATAGGCATCGACGTTCACCGCGACCGTCTGACCCGCGTGCACGGCAGCGGCGTCGCGTTCCGGCACGCTGACTTGCAGCCACACGGTCGACAGATCCGTCACCGTGACGAGCGACTGCGACGTATCGACGATGTTGCCGGCGGCCGTACTCACTGCCGTGACGACACCGTCGAACGGCGCGACCACGGCGCCGAGCGAGTCGCGCGGACTCAATGCGACAAGGGTGCGCATGTCGCCCTCTGCCTTCGCGGCGGCATCGATCGGCATCAATCGTTGCGTCATGCCGCGCCATTTCTGCAGATCTGCTTGCCGGGAGCGCAGCGTGGCATCGGCATTGGCCGCCATCGCGCGACGGCGCTCGAGTTCGCTTTGCGCAATGCCGCCGGCGTCGACCAACTCAGTGCCGCGCGCGAGCGCGGCGTGTGCCGCGTCGGCTGCGGCCGTCGCATCGGCGAGCGCGGCTTGCGCGCTGGCGAGCTGGCTGCGCACATCGGAGAGGTCGAACTCGTCGAGCACGGCAAGTCGCTGCCCCGCACGCACGTGGTCGCCAACTGCGACGTCGACGGCCTCGATCCGGCCTCTGGAGGGGGAACTCAGTTGTGCGAGCTGTTTGCCGTTGAAGGCGATCACGCCCGGCGCGGTGATGGTCCGCACGCCTGGGCGAAGGGCTGCGTCGGCGATCTGCAGATGCAGATTCGAGAGCGCCTCGGGCGCCAGGTCGACGGCGCTGGAAACGGTAGGTGTACTACTCGCCGCCGCTGACGTGGCAGATTCGGCCGCTACGGATCCGGCCGCTGCATGCGTGCTGCGCGAATGAATCGCGAAGGCGCCGCACAGAACGACCAAGCCGGCCCCGGCGACGGACGCATACAGGCGTCTCTGGTAGTTGGTTTTCAATGAGTCCCTCGCAGAATCGAATCGACCTGACACACTCGAAGAGCGAGGACTTCATGTCCTCGATCGCATGGTGTCGATTATCGAAATCTGCGGCTGATACACACATGGCGGCCAAATGTCATTTTTGACATTGAGGCTGGCGACGTGCGCGAGGTCGAGGAGGAGAACAGGCTGCGGCGCGGCGCGCCGCGCTTTAGACGCGAGCCGGAAAATACAGCGTAAACACCGTGCGGCCTGCGCGGCTCAGCACTTCGACCTTGCCTCGGTGCGATTCCATGATCGCTTTGACGATCGCAAGACCGAGGCCGGTATTCTTCGCCGATCCCTCGCGGGCAGCATTGACGCGATAAAAGCGTTCGAAGATTTTATCGATATGTTCGGGCGGAATGCTCTCGCCGTGATTCATGACCTGCACGGCCACATACTCTCCCGAGCGGAACGCTCGTAGCACGACTTCGGACGCGGTCCCGGCATGCTCCAGCGCATTGGATAGCAGATTGCTGACAGCACGCCTGAACAGCGTCGGATCGGCTCGCACTTGCACGGGCCCATCGATGCAGAACCGAACGCTCTTATTCTCCGCAACGGCATCGAAAAATGCGGTGAGTTTGGCGAATTCGCTTTGACAGTCGAGCGACCCTAGCTTGAGTTGCTGTCTGGCATGATCCGCCCTCGCGAGAAACAGCATGGTCTCGATCATGCGCTGCAGTCGCTCGCACTCCTCGATATTCGAATCGATGAGCATCTCGTACTCATCAATCGTGCGCGGCCTGGACAGCGTGATTTGCGAGGAACTGATGATATTCGCGAGCGGCGTGCGCATGTCGTGCGCCAAATCCGACGAGAACTGCGACAGGCGCGTAAAGGCCCGCTCGAGCCGGTCGAGCATGCGATTGACCGGGACAGCTATGTCGTGAAGCTCGACGGGGCCGCCGCCGATCTGCAGACGATTGTCCAGATTGTGTGCCTCGATGCTGGAAATGCGAGCACCGATCGTTTTCACAGGCGCGAGACCCCGTTTCGCGATCGCATAACCGAGTAAGCCCATCAGCAGCGAACCGCCGACGAGCACGAGCAATAGGTCCTCCTGAAAAGCGCGCAGCACCGAGCGCCGTACATGAGCCGCGTGCGCGAGAACGATCTGGATCGTCTCCCCGGACGACAGCTTTTCGCGCCCCACAACGCAGCGGGCGGGCCCGACGACCGGCGGATTGCACGTGAACGGACCAGACCCGGCGTCTTTGCCCAGCCCGGATGCCAGACGCTGCCCGCGTCCCCCGGTGTACACCAACAGTTCACCACCCCCGCCGGATATCGCGAAAGACACCGCCGGATGTGAAAGCAGCGCCTCCTGAAATACCGCACCGTTTTGCGCGACCGATACCGCGCTGCCCAATGTGCGAGCCTGCTCCATGAACTCCTGAAGCTTCACGACAATTTCGCTGTCGTCGCGGCGTCGCAGTTCCAGCGAGAGCGTACGGTAGAGAAGGCCGCCGGCGAGCGAAAGGACCAGGATGGCAAGAATCGAAAACGCGAGCACGAGCCGCTTCAGCAGTGAATACGGCGCGCAGGCCCCAATCATGCCCTGTCCTCCAGCACGTAGCCCATGCCGCGAACCGTGTGCAGCAGCTTGTTTTCGAACGGGCTGTCGATTTTCGAGCGCAGGCGCTTGACCGCGACGTCCACAATATTCGTGTCGCTGTCGAAGTTGATATCCCACACGTGGGAAGTCACGAAAGCACGGGTCAGCACTTCGCCCTGGCGCTCGGTGAGCAATTTCAACAGTGCAAACTCCTGAGCCGTCAAATCGATGCGCACATTGCCGCGCCGCACGCGCCGCCTGACCAGATCGAGCTCCATGTCGGAGACACACAAAACTGTGACCGACGACTGCGCCGGCCTTCGCAGCAGCGCACGGACCCGCGCCAGCAACTCGGCGTAGGCGAACGGTTTGGACAGGTAGTCGTCCGCACCGGACTCGAGCCCGACGACTTTGTCCTGGACCGTGTCGCGAGCCGTCAACAGCAGTACCGGCGTATGTTTTTTCTCCCGTATGCGCTTGAGGACTTCGAGCCCGTCGAGTTCGGGCAGCATCACGTCAAGCAGAATCAGATCGTAGTCTTCATTAAGGGCAAGGAAGAGGCCCTCCTTGCCATCAAGGGCTGTATCCGCCTGGAAGCTCGCTTCCATGAGCCCCTTGCGGAGATAGGAAGCCATTTTCGGCTCGTCCTCGATAATCAGTATTCGCATGGTGCTGCAACCTGTCGTTCAATTAGCGCGATTCGAAAAAGACCCGGCGGCATCGTGCGTCCAACTCACGCGGTCCGCTCGGACTGCAGATGAAAGCGAATCTGCGTGAGCGATTCGCATACCTGCCACAAGCGCTGGGCAGTCAATTCATCCATGGCCAGCGTCGCGATACTCGCTTCGCCGATTCTGCGCCCGCGTGCCTCGAGGAAACCTTGCGGCCCGTAATAGCCGCCGTCATCGACGTCGGGCGACGTCGCCGCGTAGAGCGTCGGCAGCGCGCCGGCGGATTCGCTGTTCAGCGCGACGCCGATAACCCGGCCAGCGAGGCTGCGAGCAGCCCGTGAGAGCGCGGAACGATCGCCGGAACGAAACAGATTGGTGTTCGCGACCCCGGGGTGGGCGGCTACAGACATGACTCGGGAATTCGCCGCGCGCAGTCGACGGTCGAGCTCAAAGGCGAACATCAAATTCGCCAGCTTCGACTGGCGATATGACTGCATCGGCGAATAACGCTTCTCCGACTGCAGATCGTCGAAATCAATTCTCCCCCGCTTGTGCGCGATGGAAGCAATCGTCACGATGCGTGGTCGGTCAGGCGATTCAGCCGCGGCAAGTTCAAGAGCGGGCATGAGCAGCGCCGTGAGTGCGTAATGGCCAAGCATATTGGTGCCGAACTGCAGCTCGAAGCCGTCGGCGGTCTCAAGACGTTTCGGCGGCGCCATGACGCCGGCATTGTTCACCAGAATATCAAGGCGGCATTGCTCCGCAAGTTCTTTCCGGGCGAACGACCGGACGGACGCGAAGGAAGCGAGGTCAAGAATCGCCAGTTCCGCGTTTGCTCCGGGAACTTCGGCCTTCAGGCGGGCGAGAGCTTTTTCTGCGCGTCGTTTATCGCGGCATGCCAGGATGACCCGTGCCCCTTTGCGCGCCAGCGTCAATGCGGCGTGATAGCCGATGCCGCTATTCGCTCCCGTGATGAGCACTCGCTTGCCGGTCTGCGGCGCAATGTCGTCGGTGGTCCACCGTGTGTGCATGTTGGTCCGGGGCGGCGTGAAGATCGAATGCGTGAGGTCGAGACTATCACGGCGGCGATCCGAAAACATATCCGGCGGCAATCATGCCGCGAGCCGCCCAGCAGGGAGACTCGAGCCAACACCAATTGCTCTTCGCGTACTGCATCGATTGCTGTTTGCTCGCCCAGGCAGTCTCGAGTGGACTGGAATGATCCCGGTTGTCATTATCGGAATGCGGTCGTTAACACGACATGGCTGCTGGATGACGTTTCAGTCATTTCGAAGCGTCACTGGAAGTCCGACGAGTGACCGCGGCGCGCCCGTGAAAGAGGCGCGCCACCTGGCAATTCGCCGTACAACGAACGAGCGGCCAGTTGCCGTCAAACGCCGCGTGGTGCGGCAAGAAAACGGCGGCGCATCGGCTTGAGCACTGCAATCGCGAGCAATGCGGTAACGATGTCAAGCGTGATCGCCGCGCCGAACACCGGCAGCCAGCTACCCGCGTGCTGGTGCAGCAACGCAGCCAGCGGGCCGCCCAGGATCGAGCCGATGCCTTGCGAAATGTAGAGCCAGCCATAGTTTTCCGTGGCATGCCGCGTGCCGAACGTGTCCGTCAGCGTCGCCGGGAACAGCGAGAAGATTTCGCCCCAGCCGAAGAACACCACGCCCGAGAGCAACACGAACAGCACCGCGTTATCGCGCGTGAACAGCCACAGCGCCATCGCGACGCCTTCCAGGGCGAACGCGAAGAACATCGTGTTTTCACGGCCGACTTTGTCGGACACCCAGCCGAACAGCGGCCGGGTGAGCCCGTTCGTGAAGCGGTCGATCGTCAACGCAAGTGGAAGCGCCGCCATGCCGAACACGAGCACTTTGGTCACGCCGAAATCGGCGGCGAAGGTGGCCATTTGCGACGTGACCATCAGACCGGAGGTCGACATCATCGTCATCATGGCGAACATCAGCCAGAAGATCGGCGTCCTGAGCGTCTGTGACGGGCGCAGATTCGCCACCGGCGAACCGGCCTCATTCACGTTCGCGCCGGCGGCATCATGCGCGGGCGGCACACGCAAGCCCTGCGATGCGAGCAGCCCTACCACCGCGAACGCGATGCCGAACATCCACAGCGTCGCGTCGACGCCGCGCGCCTGCAACGACGCCGCGATCGGAAACGTCGTGACGATCGCGCCCATGCCATAGCCGGCGGCGACGGCGCCCGCCGCGAAGCCGCGCTTTGCGGGGAACCAGCGCACCATCAGCCCGACGACGCCGACATACACGATGCCCGTGCCCAGGCCGCCGATCACGCCATAGGTCAGATAGAGCATCGGCGCACTCTGGACCTGCGAGGCGAACACCCAGCTCAGGCCGGACATCGCCGTGCCGACCGAAATCAGCGCGCGCGGACCGAAGCGGTCGATCAGCTTGCCTTGAAACGGCGAAAAGAACGTCTGCAAAATGATCAGCAGCGAGAACGTCACCTGCAGTTCAGGCAATGCGATGCCCAGTTTCGCGGCGAGCGGTTTGGTCATCAACGTCCAGACGTATTGCGGACTCGAGATCGCCATCATGCAGACGAGACCCAGCCCAAGTTGAATCCAGCGGGTATGCGTGGAGAGCGTCGAGACATTCTCGATAGGCGGCGACATCGGTTGCAAGCGTGTACTCATGGTGTTCTCCGATTCCTGAGCGCATGCCAGCCGGCATGCGCGAGACGTGCGCAGTCCTCCAGGCCTGAACGGCCGGAACTGCAAGTCGATTGGGTAAAAGCGCGCGATGTCTACCAGCCCGCAGCGACCCCGTCACTGCGCGGATCGTAGCCCGCTTCGATTAATCCATCAGGATGCCGGACGATTGCGCCGGCATGCCCCATCGCTTCGTCGTAAGGCGCCATCATCTCGACCTCGTGCCCGAACGCGCTGAGTGCGGCCGCCGTGTGCGCGGCGAAGCGTGGTTCGAGCTTGAGCGTGTCGGTCGATTGGCCCCATGTACGGCCGAGCAGCCAGCGAGGCGCGTCGATCGCCGCCTGCGGATTCCAGCCGAAGTTCGCGATGCGTGAAAACACGGCGCTTTGCGATTGGGGTTGTCCGTCTCCGCCCATGTTGCCGTACACCATCGTGCGGCCGTCGGCAAAGCGCGCCAGCGCCGGATTGAGTGTATGAAATGGTCGGCGCCGCGGCATCAGCGGGTTGAGCGCGTGCTCGTCGAGCGAAAAACTGCAGCCGCGGTTCTGCCAGTTGATGCCGGAGCCCGGCAGGACGATGCCGCTGCCGAACTCGTGATAAATGCTCTGGATGAAGCTGACCGCCACCCCCTCGCTATCCGTCACGCCGAGCCATACGGTGTCGCCCGGTCCGCGACCGGCCGGCCAGGGCGCGGCTCTTGTCGGCGAGACGCGCGCGGCCATCGCGTCGAGCGCGGCCGGTTCGAGCAGCGTGGCGGGATCGACCGTCATGTGATCGGGATCGGTGACGTGCGCATCGCGAATCGCGAAAGCCAGCTTGGTTGCCTCGACGCACGCGTGGACGAACTCGGGCCCGAGCGGATCCATGTCTTTCGTCAGCACGCGGTCGAGAATACCGAGAATCAGCAGCGACACGAGACCCTGTGTCGGCGGCGGCATGTTGTAGATCGTGCCGAGCGAGTGCTGCAGTGCGAGCGGTTTGCGCCAGCGCGCCTCATGCCGTTCGAGATCGGCAAGCGCAAGCGGCGAGCCGGCGGACTGAAGATCGCTCGCGATGCTGCGCGCGAGATCGCCGCGATAGAAGTCGTCGAGACCTGCTTCGGCAAGGCGCTCCAAGGTTGCGGCGAGACGCGGCGCGACAAAGCGCTCGCCCGCTGCCGGCGCGCGGCCGTCAAGCAGAAAGGTGTCCGCGAAACCGGCGATCGGGCTCAGTTCCGCGCGCCGGCTGTCGACACATTGAGCCTGGCTGCGCGTGACGGGTACGCCGGACTTCGCATAGTGAATGGCGTCTTCGAGAAGACGCTTGACGGGCAGCTTGCCGCCGAGCGCGTCCCTCGACCAGCGGTGTGCGAGCTGCCACCCGGACACGGTGCCCGCGACGGTATTCGCGGCCAGCGGGCCGCGCGTCGGAATCGTCGTATGTCCGCGGGAGCGGTACGCGTCGATCGTCGCAGCGAGCGCGGCCGCGCCGCAGGCCTCGATGCCCACCGGCTCCGCGCCGGGGCGCGAGATGAGCCAGAAGCCGTCGCCGCCAATGCTGTTCATATGCGGATAGACGACTGCGATAGTCGCGGCAGCGGCAATCATGGCTTCGACGGCGTTGCCGCCGTCCCGCAGGATGGCCAACGCGCTCTGCGCCGCGAGCGCGTTCGGCGCGACCGCCATGCCGCGCACGCCGCGCGTGGGATTCAGAAAACTAGATGACATATTTGACGGGGCTTTTGCTTGTATACATATCCGTCACTTATGCGAAAAGCATGCCAGCACGCGGGTCGACGGCTCATGCGCGCCAGTGCATGGTTTCGCGCGACTCGGTGCTCACGGCGATGTCGCTACCTGGTGCCGCGCAACCTGGGTGGTGCATAAGGGACCGCATTCGGCCCCATTGCAGTGCGTGCGCGTTGCAGCCGCTCTTCGGTCAAGGTGCGCACTTCAGCGCGGCTACCCTCGATATGGCGTGCGATCAACGCAACGCTACGATCCGTTTCGCGACCACGGATCGCATCGAGGATCGCCCCATGTTCGTCGTAGGTTTCGTCGATGCAGTCGCCATACACGAGATCGAGCCGCCGCACGACCCGGATGCGATCGGTGACGCGCTGCATTGCATTGGTCAGCTCCGCGTTATCGGCGGCCTGCACGAGGGCGTGATGAAATGCTTCGTCGAGCGCGACCATCTCGCGGCCGTCACGCCGACGATGAGCAGGTGGAATCTTCCAGATTTGTTCGAGCCGACCGAGCATCCGTGCGACGCCTTCGCCGAGCTCGCCTTCGGCACCCGCAAGCTTCGCGACCGCAAAGGTTTCGATCAGCTTGCGCATCTCGTAGAGGTCTTCGAAGCGCTTGAAATCGACCGGCACGACTTCCCAGCCGCCGCGCACATAACCGCGCATCAGGCCATCGCTTTGCAGGCGCTGCAAGGCCTCGCGCGCGGGCGTGCGCGACACGCCGAAGCGCTCGGCGATGCTGCCTTCCGTCACGCGGTCGCCGGGCAGCAGGCGCATATCGAAGATATCCTCGCGTACGCTGACATAGACATGATCAGCCCGCGAGGGGGAAATGCCGGCTATGTCGTTCACGCTTGGAACCTAAATTGGCTACTGTCGGGGCTGAGATTATTGTCCGACCCCAACGCGCCATGTCAACACGCAGTGAAAAAACCGGCATCGCGCGGACATCAGCCGCGAGCGAAATACGCTTTGCGCCAGCGATGCGCGGCGCCGATCAGCGCCCGGCTGCCGAGCAGCACCGAGCCGACCGGCGCGCCCAGTCCTTTGGAGAAGCATCGCGCCTGCAGCGCGGACGACCTGGATTGAATTGAAAATCGTGCTATGCCGCACTGCGCTCACGAGTAGCTGCTGGTGAGCGACAGCGCCGGGTTGCGCGCCGTTGCATCGCGCTGTTGTGGGCCCGCCGATTTCAGCTGCGAATCGCGTTCGACGTCGACGGAAAAGAGATTGACCGCGCTAAGCAGAGTCTGCGCTTGCCTGTTCAGAGCGTCCGCGGCAGCACCCGATTGCTGGACCAGCGCAACATTCTGTTGCGTGCCATGCTCCAGACTCGCGATCATCTCCCGGACTTCGCCGATATGAAGCGTCTGTTGCTGACACGCGTCGTGGATTTCGCTCATGATGCCCGTGACGCGCGCCGACGAATCAACGACCGCGGAGATGGTCGAGCCCGCGGCATCGACCTGGGTAGCGCCGTCTTTCACGCGAGCGTCGCTCGCCACGATCAGTTGCCGGACCTCCTTCGCCGCTTCTGCGCTACGTTGCGCGAGCAGCCTGACCTCGCCGGCCACCACGGCAAAACCGCGCCCCTGGCTGCCGGCACGTGCGGCCTCGACCGCCGCATTCAGCGCGAGGATGTTGGTCTGGAACGCGATCCCGTCGATGACTGAGATGATCTCCGAGATGCGCGCCGACGACGCGCTTATCCCATGCATCGTCTCCACCACCCGGCCGACCGCGATGCCGCCTTGCCCAGCCGTTTCCGAGGCGTGCCTGGCAAGCTCGTCCGCGTGTCCCGCGTTCGCAGTGTTGGTGGCCACGCTAGCATCGAACTCCTTGAGCGCGCCGGTGGCCTGCTCCAGCGCGCTGGCCTGGAGCTCGGTGCGCGCGCCAAGATCGGCATTGCCGGCGGCAATCGCGCGACTCATGCCGGCGACTGCATCGGCGCCATCGCGCACCTGTCCCACGATGTCCGCGAGCGCTTCTCTCATCCGCACGACAGTCGCCATCACGCTAGCCGTATCGCCGGTGCGCAACCCGGCGCGCTGGGAAAGATCGCCGCGCCGGATCGCATCGGCGAACGCGATCAGCTCACGCGGCTCCGCGCCGAGCGAGCGGCCGATGTTGCGCACGACAAGCACCGCAACGCCAACACCGATCACGCACGCAAGTCCGGTTAGCGCAAGCATCATCCAGCGGAAATCGACGCTTATCTGGCGTGCCTCGGCACCGCCCTGCCGGTTCAGCGCTTCCTGAAAGTCGATCAACTGGTTGATTGCCGCGAGCCACTCGACCAGCGCGGGGCGCGCTTGCTGGAGCAGCACGGTGCGCGCCCCTTCGGTGTCGCCGGAGGTTTGCCGTGCAACTACCTCGTCGATAAACGGCGTGGCCTTGTTGCCCGCATCGATCACGCGCGAAAGATAACGCGCTCGGCTGGGCTGATGTCGGTGCGCTGCGCGTAGACGGCGGCAAGCGGCTCTGCCGCCTCGTCATAATCCGCCGCGAGTTGCCGGATATGCGCGACGACGGCCGGCAGCTCATCATTCGATACGAGAGTGACATCGCGCACGGCGATTGACCGGTCATGGACGCTACCGCGAAAGTTGATGGCGTACCGTTCCTTGACGCCGTTCACGTCGATGATCTGATCGAGTCGTTGCCGCACGGACTCGACGCGCGTGATGGCGATGACCGTCAGCGCAACCAGAGCGACGAGGACAATGCCGAAGCCGGCAACCAACTGGGTGCGGACGCGCAAACCCGCCGTAGTCCTCATGGATTCACCTATTTCGTGAGAGATGCATTATTTGTTGCGCGCGTCTCGTCAGTTTCAAAGACGGCGGCCGCGGACAGCGTGCAATGACTCGCGGCCTGACATAGCGGCCGAAACGCCTCCAGGATGCGCGATGGCATTGTGCCGAGGCGCACGCCGTTCGGGAAATTGGTTTGCCTCATGGCGACGATTGCGAACAGTTATGACGCAGCTGCCATGCGCAAAGCAAACACAGCTCGAACGGGAGACGGCGCAGACACAATGAACAGCGCACTAGGGCCCCTGCGCGGCAATGCAGCCCAATTTCGCAGGATTGTATCGTCGCTTGACGATTTGCGCTGGAGACGACACAGACGGTCGCAGCGATAACACCCGCGAACCGCCCTACGGCGACTCGCAATGCGTTATAGCGCAGGCAGCAGGCTCGGCAGGCTCGTCAGGAAGGCGCGCACGTGCATGGCAATCACCGCTTCGGCGGGCGTGCTGTTTTCGTTCGAATAGATGCGGCGGCGAATCGCCAGATGAGACACGGCGCCATGTAACAGCCACCCCACTTCGCCCAGTTGAGCCGGGTCGGCTGGCATGCGTAGACCCAGTTCATGCGCGGTCTCAGTGACGATGATTTCGAGCGCATGGCTGACGATCGCGTTCGTATAGGCCGGCGCCGTGTGCAGGCCCTCGAGCGACGAGTAAAGGAAGAGCCTCAGCCAGCGGCGCGTCAGGAGCGTGTCATAGTATTCGCGATAAAAGCCGTTGAGCCGGGTTTCAATCGGCACACTTCGGTCTTGCAACTGAACAAACCAAATTGCGTCGAAGATTCCGACGACTTCCCGCTTATAGACTTCGTCAATCAAAGCGGCCTTGCTCGGGAACAGGCTATATAACAAGCGTTGCGATACGCCGCAGGCTTCCGCGATGGCGCGGGTCTGCGCGCCCAGACCATGCTCCGCGAAATACTCCGCGGCCTTCTCCAGCACGCGCGCCTGACGCTCCGCGCGCGGCAAACGCTGCGGCGCTTTTTTCATCGTCCGCTTGAGCGCGACGCGCTCGGCGCCGGTTCCACGGTTCGGCTTCTCGATAGTCCCTTTGTTCTTCATAACTTCCTGCGTTGTCGGATTATCGCTGATGTCATCAGATGACGATTTACGTTTTGATAAAAGTATACACCCCGGGCGTGGGCGGCAGTCCCGCTGCCAATGGCGGACCGCCAGGAACGCTCTCTTTAGCAAGCTAGCAAGCCCGAAGCACGTTGATGACGCGGCTCACGAGCAACGGGCGCGTATTGCGTCCATATTCGGCCATATGCGTTGAGGCCCCATGCGCCCTCAACGCTTCAGCGCTCTCCCAGCGCTCGATGACAGCGAACGTATCTTTGCCTAGCGGTGTCTGAAGCGTCCCGAACTCCGGTACGTCGATGACGGCCTCGTAGCTGATGCACCCCTCTTCGGCCAACACCGCTGGACGGTTCTGGTTGAAAAGTGCCAACACGGCCTCGCGTTGACCGGGCTGGGCGGTGATTGTGGCAATGACATGGATCATCTGGGTATTTCTCCTTTCCTGTTTTGGCGCCGATCGCCGCATGCGCTCCTACGTATCTGAACATGACGGCGGCGTAATGAAGAGGTCAGCCTCGCGTCACCCCAACTGCGGACAATACAGGTTACTCACCGCTGCCCGCGGTGGCGCGGCGACGCCCGAGGCTCCATTCATCGCGTGTGAAGCTGACTATATTTAACCTGACAGGTAATTCACCATGAAGACTCTGATCTATGCAGCGTTGGTTGCCAACGCACTCGCCGTCCCCGCGGTCTCTTTTGCACAGGACTCCACTGCCCCGCTGACGCGTGCCGAAGTGCGCGCCGACCTGGTGCAAATGGAACAGGCCGGGTATCGCCCGAGCCTCAAGGATCCGCACTATCCCACCGATGTTCAGGCTGCGGAGGCACGTATTCATGCGCAGGATGCCACGACGTCGAGCAGCATGGCGGTCGGCGGAGTGTCGATGAACGGTTCGTCGCAGTCGGGTGCGCCGTCGGCGAGCGCAGGGACTCACTCGATTTACTTTGGTCACTGATGGTGTCGATGGGCACTGAATCCGGCCCCGGGTCCGGGGCCGCATCGCGTGGCTTGCGCAACGGCTGCCAGTGCTCGTGGGACGCACCGCGCTCGTCTGTTTTACGCTGAGCTTGCAGGGTGGCGTGCAAAGCGCCGCCTATGCTGGACTGGTTAGCGCGCCCAATCTGTTCTGGGCGATTGGCCCGCAGCTGGTGCAATACGTCTTCGACGGCGGTTACCGTCGTGCGCAGCTCGACGCCGCGAAGGCGGCAACCGAGGAAGCCCGAGACCGCTATCGCAGCGTGGTTCTGTCGGCATTCCAGCAGGTCGAGGACAACCTTTCGCTGCTGTCGTATCTCGGCACCGCGCTTGGCGAGCAAAAGGATGCCGCGAATGCCGCGCAATACTCGGTCGATCTGGCGTTGCGCCAATATCGCCAGGGCACTGTAGGTTACCTCGATGTCGTGCAGGCGCAGACCGTCGCACTCGAAGCACGACGCAGCGTGCTCGATATTCAGACACGCCAGCTAAGTGCCAACGTGCAACTGCTGCATGCACTGGGCGGCGGATGGTCGAGCGATGAACTCGCCCAAGTGGCTGCAAACGCCGCGTCGATATTCCACCTCACGCCCGGCCGCGGCGCCAGATGGTTCTCCACATTGACGAGGTGTTGACGGGTATCGCAAGCGGACGCCATTCGTCGTCGATGCGCATCGAGGGTGATCGCCATGCTGAAGCTGGCGGTGGCGAGAAACAAAGGCCGTTCGGATTGCCGATGTCGCCAGCGACGATCTCTGCTTCGCCGGGGCGGCCGTCAGTCGTTCTTCCGGACATACGCTGCGAACGCCTGCGCGTAATCCGGATGCCAGCGCGACAGCGCCGGGCGATTCTCCACAATGTCTCCCGCAGCCCAAAGGATGCGTCGCTCGTCGAGGGAGCGAGGCACATCGTTGTCGGGGCACAGAATGTAGAAATCGCCCGCATCGAGTCGCTCAAGCATGAAATCGACAGTCTGCTCGGGCGTCCAGGCGGCGGCCGGCTTCTCGGTGCGACCTCGAGCGGCAAGCTCCGTGAACACGAAGCCTGGGATCAGCAAATGCGCGCTGATCCGGCAGCCTGGCGTATTGCGCAACTCGTGCTGCAGCGCTTCCGTAAACGCCTTCAGGCCGGCCTTGGAGACGTTATAAGCCGGGTCGCCGGGCGGTGTCGTGATGCCCTGCTTCGAACCGGTGTTAATGACGAGGCCCGGGCGTCCGCGCGCGATCATCGTGGGCACGAAGGTCTGAGTGCCACGGATGACACCCCACAGGTTGACGTCGAGCACCTGCTCCCAGTTAGCGGCCGCCCCGAACATGACGCTACCGGGTTGAATCCCCGCATTGTTCATGAGGATATCCGTGCCGCCGAAGCGATCCCGAACCGCTGCTTCGAGGCGGATCAAATCTTCAAGGCGGCTGACGTCCGTCTCGACGGCCAGTACGTCCTTCGCGCCTTCAGCAGCCACGCTGGCAATCGCCTGCTTCGCGTGCGCAAGGCGGTCCTCACCCAGATCCGCAATGCACACGCGAAGCCCAAGCTGCGCGAACCGCTTCGCAGCAGCGAGTCCAATGCCGGCAGCGCCGCCTGTCACGACGGCGACGGCTCCGGGAGTGAAAGTAAAGTGTGTCATCGATAGTCCTTTCTGATTCGTCATAAAAAGTCGGCCCGCCACCAGACCGCCAAACGGCAGGTACGTCGATAGGTCGCGCGGCGGGGAAATTCGTCACTCGTCTCAGTCCATTGGGCAAAACGGCACTGGCGACAGAAACACCGACTCCTGATGGACGAGATACGGCAGGATGCGCGGCGTGAAAGCTTGCCAGCGTGGATCGGCTGCGAGTTTCGCGCGCTGCGCGGCCCGATGCGCGTAGTCCTCGTAGCCCCAGCAGAACACGATCGAGTTCAACGTGCCTGAGTCCTTCGTCCAGCAACCCTTGAGGCGGGCGTACTGACTGATGATGCCGAGCCCTTCGCGCTCGTAGATGTCCAGGAACTCGCCTGCCTTTCCTGCCGTTATCTGATACGTACGCATTTCTACCAGCATGATTCCCTCTGTTTCGATCGGTGCTCTCTCACAGCACGGCGCCGTCAGACCGCGTGGCTTTCGACATGCGCCTTCAGCGCGCTGAAGAACTCGTCGAGATTCTTGCTCGCGGCGGACTGGATCAGGCGCGACCCCACGCTCATCAGCTTCCCGCCAATTTCGACGTCAGCGTCGTATGCCAGAACGGTCGTATCGCCCTGCGCTTCAAGTTGCAGGCGCGCCGTGACTTTGGCGAAACCCAGCGCACCCGCACTGCCCATACCGGCAATCGTATAGGCCCGGGGCGGATCGAGATCCGACAATTCGACGTTGCTTTTGAAGGTCGCCGACATCGGGCCGACGCGAATCTGCACGGTCGATTCGAAATGCAGGTCGTCGAGCCTCTTCAGCGCTTTGCAGCCGGGCAGACATGCTTCGAGTACCACAGGGTCGTTCAATGCACGCCATGCGGCTTCAGGGGGCACGGGCAGGATGGTTCGATCTGTCAGTTTCATCGCCGCTCAGCGCTCGTAGAGTTTGAACAGCGCCTGCGTGCCGTTGCGCGCGTAGCCCCGCTCGGCCATCTCGTGATACATCACGCGCACCAGTTCCAGACCCGGCAATTTACGTCCCATGCTTCCTGCTTCCTCGTGCGCAATCCGCATGTCCTTGATGAAATGCTCGATGAAGAAACCCGGTGCAAAATCGCCCTTGGCAATGCGCGGCCCCAGGTTGTTCAGCTGGAATCCACCCGCCGCGCCCCCGCCGATCGCGCTCAGTACGGTGTCGGCATCCAGGCCGGCGCTGTGCGCATAGGCGAGCCCTTCGCACACGCCCATCATCGTCGACGCAATGACGATCTGATTGGACAGCTTCGTGTGCTGACCCGCACCCGGGCCGCCTTGCAGGACGATGTTGGTGCCAAGGCAGCGCAACATCGGTTCCACGCGTGCGAGCACAGCGCTTGCGCCGCCAACCATGATCGACAGGCGCCCTTCGCGCGCACCGATGTCGCCGCCCGATACCGGCGCATCCAGCATGTGCACCCCGCGCCGAGCGGCGTGCGCGGCCAACTCTTCGGCCAGTTTTGGACTCGACGTCGTCATGTCGACCAGCACCGCATCGCGCCGCGCATTCGCGATCAGACCGTCGTCGCCGAGATAGAGCGCTCGGACGTCGTCGGGTGTGCCGACAATCGTAAACACGACGTCCGATACTTCGGCGAGCGCCCGCGGGGTCGCTTGCCAGCTCGCGCCGGCTTCGATGAGCGGCTCAGCCTTCGCACGCGTACGGTTATAGACGTGCAGAGGATAGCCGGCGGCGACGAGCCGCGAGGCCATCGAGCAACCCATGATGCCAAGGCCGATAAAGCCAATCGCGGGTTTTCCTGTAGATTGATTCATGATGATTGGTCCGTTCAGAGTTTGTCGCGCAGCAAGTCGCGCAATAGCATGGGAGTCAGTGGATGACGGTCGGCAACGACGCCAAATGGCGCCAGCGCGTCGTTGACCGCGTTGGTCAATGCGCCGATCGCTCCCATCACCCCGCCTTCGGCCATCCCCTTGATGCCGGCCGCCGTCGACTTGCCAGGCGTATGCAGCGGGATGATCTCGAGGTTGGGCAGTTCAGTCGAAGTGGCGATCAGGTAGTCGGCGAGAGAGCCGGTCACGTTCTGTCCTGAGTCGTCGTATCGCATATGCTCGAACAGCGCGCCCGACAGTCCCATCGCCACGGCGCCGTGCTGCTGCCCTTCCACCACGGTGGGATTGAGCAGCGTGCCGCAGTCTTCCGCGATGACGTAACGCGCGATGCGGATTGCGCCGGTCAAGACGTCCACCTCGATCTCGCATCCATGAGCCGCATTCGAATAGGTCATGGCCGGAGGGTCGTAAGTCAGGTGAAATTCGAGGCCCGGCGTCAAACCTTGCGGCAACGCGGTGGGATCCAGGTACGCACGGCGGGCCACGTCGGCGAGCGTCAAACCTGTGTCGATCCACTCATCCGCGCGACGACGCTCGATTCTCGCGTCGATCAGGCGCAGCGACTGCCCGTCAGGCAAATCAAGGCAACCGGCGGCGATCGCGAGCACCTTGCGGCGTGCGTCGAGTGCGCACAGGTAAAGCGCGCCGCCGCCTGCCGTGCCGCTGCGGGCGCCGCGACTGCCCATACCGTATGGTGCGATATCGGTGTGGCCCATATGAATGCGCACGCTCGACGGCGGCACGCCCAAGCCCTCCGCCACCGCATTGGCCATCGCGCTTTCGTAGCCCTGGCCGCTGGGCCCGAGACCGACCGACGCGTTCACGACACCGCCTGGTTCGATACGGATCCAGCTTGCCTCGTGCCCCGAACCGGGAATGCCCGCGGCCTTATAAAAGCGCGAACCATACGTGGTCGGTTCCACCACGTTGCACAGGCCAAGCCCCAGGTAATGGCCAGCTGCGCGCGCCGCCTGCTGGCGCTCGCGAAAGCCCGCGTAGTCGAGCGCCGACAGCAAGGCCTCGAACGTCTGGGTCGGCGTGATGTCGTCCAGACATTCTCCCGTAGCAGTGCGGTACGGCAGTTCCGCCGGACTCAGCAGGTTGCGACGGCGTACCTCGACCGGGTCGAGCGCCAGTTCCCGCGCGATTGCATCCAGCGTGCCGTCCATCACCCAGCTGGTGATGGACATCGGCGCGCGCATCGGTGCATTGCCACATTTATGGCTGAGCACGACCTTCACATCGAACGCATAGTCCTGCAGCCGGTACGGTCCGCTCAGGATCATCGCAACGACGCGCGCCAGATAGTTGGCAGGAAAGAAGCAATAGGCGCCAAAGTCTTCGCGCAGTTCGAGTTGGAGAGCGAGCAGCGTGCCGCGCTCATCGACCGCCGCGCGGGTGCGGCAGAAGTCCTCACGCGAATTGGCGGCGGCCGTCAGGTTCTCGAGGCGATCCTCACGCCAGCGCACGGGCCGCTTCAAATGGCGAGCCAGCGCAGCAACGGTCAACTCTTCGCGGTACAAGGCGATTTTCTGTCCGAACGCTCCGCCCACATCGGGCGAAATCACGGTCACCTGGGACTCGTCGAGCTTGAGGCGCTGCGCCAGTTGAGTGCGCAAAGGATGGGGCACCTGCGTTCCGATATGGAACGTCAAGTGGTCCCGTCCGGCGTCCCAGACCGCTGCGCAGCCGCGGGTTTCGATCGGCACATGGGTCTGGCGCTGCTGCTGGAAGGTCGCTTCGACTATCCGGAAGGCCCGGCTGTTGGCGCGCTCAGGATCGCCATGCACGTAGGTCTGGTGCGAGACCAGGTTGCCTGGCACGGCCGGGTCGACTTGCGCGGCGTTGGGGTCCAGCGCCTGCCACATGTCTGTCACCACGGGCAGCGGTTCGAACTCGACGAGCACCTGCTCGGCGGCGTCTTCAGCGAGGTATCGATCCGTCGCGACGACGCAAGCCACCAGATCGCCCTGAAAACGCACTGTGTCCACTGGCATCGTCGCAAATTCGACGGGCTTCAGTCCTTCGACGGGTGGTGCGACACGGAACGGCGTCGTCCACTGCGCGAGCTCCACGCCCGTGATGACGGACACGACGCCGGGCATCGCGGCGGCGCCGTGAATATCGATGGAGACGATCCGCGCATGCGCGTGCGGCGAGCGAACAAAGCACACGTGAAGGGCACCGGGTATCTCGATGTCGTCGAGATACCGTCCATAGCCTGTCAGCAGCCGATAGTCTTCAGTGCGAGGCGTCGCTTTGTTGAGGTAACGAAACGTCTGCTCAGACATCGACCGTCTCCACGCGCATCCGCTCGGCCGCGAGCAGGATCGCCCGCACGATGTTCTGATATCCGGTACAGCGGCACAGATTGCCCGACAGCACCTCGCGCACCTGGGCCTCGGATGGCCACGGGTTCTCGCGCAGGTACGCTTCAAATGTCATGACGATGCCGGGCGTGCAGAAGCCGCACTGCAGACCGTGGCACTCATGCAGCGCCTGCTGGAGCGGCGACAGACGACCGTCTTGCGCGACCGACTCGATGGTCGTGATCTGCGCTTCATCCATTTGCACGGCGTAAGCCAGACATGAGCGTGCCGGGCGGCCATCGATCAACACGGTGCATGCGCCGCACACACCGTGCTCGCATCCGACATGCGTGCCCGTCAGCCGGCAATCTTCGCGCAGCACATCGGACAATAGCTTGCGAGGCTCGCAATGCACTTCATGGCGCGCGCCGTTCACACTCAGATAAATTGCTGTCTTTTCCATGAACGGCCTAATCGGGTTGCGTAACGCCAGCGGTTATCCGCTGCAATGCTCGCGCGATGAGCGCCTTGACGAGATCGCGCCGATACGCGGCGCTGATGCCTGGCTGATCGTGCACCTCGACGGCGTCTGCGACTGCTTGGGCAATCCTGCCGACGCTCGGCGTATCGGCCGTTTCGCCGACGAAACCCGCAGCGAGGCCGTCAAGCACCAGCGGCACGTCTGCCACACCGCCTACGCCGATCCGCAACGACGCGAACCTGTCGCCCGCGAGCACCGCGGTGACAGCGCAAGCCGCGATCGCGAAATCGCCGTGCCGTCGGCTAAATGCTTCGAAGGCATACCGCTCACCGGGCAACGCCGTCGGAAAGCGCACCGTGCGAATGATTTCGTCGACCGCCAGATCGGTGGTCATCACCGCGATCAAAAACTGTGCCGCCGACACCTGCCGGCTGCCGGCCGGCCCGACAATCTCGATGCGTGCGCCTAGCGCGCTCGCGATGAGCGGCAATTGCGCCGCGGGGTCCGCCTGCGCGAGACTGCCGCCGAGCGTCCCGCGCTGTCGGATCGCGTAATGTCCAATCGTCGCCGCCGCTTCAGCCAGTAGCGGGCAAGCAGCGCGCACTGTGCTGCTGGTGGCGAGCTCGTGATGGCGCGTCATTGCACCGATCGCTAGCGTATCGGGTTCGAGCGTGATGCCCTTGAGTTGAGGCAGCGCATTCAGATCGACCAGATGCGCCGGTTGCGCGAAGCGCATATTCATCATCGGCGCGAGGCTTTGTCCTCCGGCGATCAGCTTGGCGTCAAAACCGTGAAGAGCAAGAAGCGACAGCGCGTCGTCGAGCGTGCTCGGCCGGTGATACGAAAATGCGGTGGGTTTCATGCGCGTTGCACCTGCGCACTCAGGCTGCGACCCAGGGCGAAGACAAGCAAGCCGCGACAGCCGCCGCCCGCCGATAACCGAGGCAATCGACGACGGCCATTCCCGATTCGCTTGACGCTGCTCATGAGTCGCTCCAGCCGCGTGCGCGGCGCTGTTCACTCCGTGGGATAGCTACCGCTTCAGCCATCGCTTCGGAAACGAGGATATCGCCGATAAACTAAATCGTCAATTGACGACTACATTTCGAATCGAGATGATCGTTCGTCGGTTCGTGGTGCAGTCCGTGCGTCATTGGTGCCACTATGATGTTTGTTGGTTTTAAAAATATGTCTTCACATGACGAGTTATGATTTGATAGAGTACATCGTCCGCCGGCATGAACCGGTGTCGCCATGCTCCCGGTTTTAGCCATGCACTATCTCAGTGCCATCGCGAAGCGAGTGCCTCATCCATGACTGTCGGCATTGGCACTCCCCGCACCAGGGCGTTTGCGGGTCTTTCACTCAACCCGTTTCGGTTCTCCGCTCATGTCTTTGTCAAGCCGTCAATCGGTCATCATCGCGTTGATCGTCGCCAGTGCGTATTTCATGGAGAACCTCGACGCTACGGTGATTGCGACAGCGCTGCCCCACATGGCCGCCACGTTCGGCGTCACGCCCGTGAGGCTGAGCATCGGCATGACCGCCTATCTGCTCGCGCTCGCGGTTTTCATCCCCATCAGCGGCTGGGTGGCGGATCGCTTTGGGCAACGCTCCGTGTTCGGTAGCGCCATCGTCGTGTTCACCGGCGCGTCGATACTTTGCGGGCTCAGCAACGGTCTCGTCGAATTCACGGCCGCGCGGATCCTGCAGGGACTCGGCGGTGCAATGATGGTGCCGGTCGGCCGGCTGGCAGTGCTTCGCAGCACGGAGAAGCGTTACCTGATGCGCTCGATCGCCTACATTACCTGGCCGGGATTGGCGGCACCGGTGTTGGGTCCAGCGTTGGGCGGCTTTATCTCGACCTATTTCAGCTGGCGCTGGATCTTTCTGCTGAACGTACCGATCGGCCTGCTGGGCCTGGCGCTGACCGCCACGTTCATTCCGAACCACCGCGAATCCAGCCGTCGTCCGTTCGATGTGCCCGGATTCGTGCTTAGCGGAGTCGCGCTCACCTGCCTCATGTACGGCATGGAACTCGTCGGGCAACTGCATGGCGACTGGCACATCGCGGCCGCGGCGCTGACCGCTGGCGTGCTCGCCGCTGCCTTCGCGATACGGCATTTCCGGCGTGCCGAACACCCGCTGATCGACCTTGCGCCGTGGCGAATCCCGACCTTTCGCGCAACCCTCGATGGCGGTTCGTTGTATGTGGTCTCGGTCAGCGTTTCGCCCTTCCTGTTGCCGCTGTTCTTCCAGCTCGGTTTCGGGCTGAATGCGTTCGCCGCCGGTTTGCTGGTGCTCGCTTACGCGGCCGGCAATCTGGCCATGAAGACCGTCACCACGCCCATCCTCAAGCGCTTTGGTTTTCGCAAGGTAATGATCGTCAATGGCCTGCTCACTGCCGCCACCATCGCGCTGTGCGCCCTGCTCTCGCCGGACACGCCGCGCGCGCTGATCATGCTGGTGCTGCTGGTCGGCGGGCTATGCCGATCGATGCAGTTCACCAGCATCAACACGCTCGCATTCGCGGACGTGCCGCCGGCGCGGATGAGTTCGGCGAGCACGTTTTTCAGCATGGTCCAGCAGATGACCATCGGTCTCGGCATCGCATTCGGTGCGATCGCGCTGCATGCTGCAGTCCTGATACATGGCGGCCACGCGCAGTTGTCGCTTGCTGATTTCCGGGTCGCGTTTCTGCTTGTCGCGGTGCTGGTGCTGATCTCCGTGCTGTACTTTATCGGCCTCGAACCGGACGCCGGCTGCGAGGTTAGCGGCCATACGGGAGCCGCATCGCGGTAGTGCGGAAATTGCATCGAGCGTGTTAATGGCGACTGGCCCAAATTAAACAGAGAGAGAGTCCGTGCCGGGCATCGAGCCCTCCGAGGACCGGATGCTGCAGGGTCGTCTGAAATATTGCTCGGGGCGCACTGTCCCATCGATCAAACCAACAACGCAGGGGAAACGGCGCTATCGTTTGCTGCGCTGTTCGGCCGGCTCGATATGCTCTCGGTGCTGGTCGCGCACGGAGCGAACGTCAATCATGTCGACGCACGCGGCGGCACCGCGCTGCAAATGGCCATCTCGCAACACAATACCGCCGCAGCCGATGCGCTGCGCCAGGTCGGCGCTACGCAGTAAGGCGCTACGCAGCTCTGCGTTCACGCAAAAGTATTGATGATGCTTCCGACCATGCCGTTTGCACTGACAGGCGGCGCGCTCGCAGCTTCCGCTTCGACGAGAGCCAGGGCGCCGCTTTGCGGCGTATGCGCGGCAACGCCCTGCGAGGACTGCTGCATCACTTGCATGGCCACGCTTGCGGCGGTTTGCGTAACGTTCATGATCTTTCCTTTATTGAAGACGCAGACGTTAGCACGTCTTCCGATTTTTCGCAGGTCACCCATTGAATACGCTGCCGCTGGTAAGCGCGGAAAATCGCGCTGCGGGTCTGGATGACACGAATGTCATTTTGCCGACCGATTTGCGACATGCAGGAGCCGGTATGTTGATACGTCGCTCAGAGGCCTATGTGCATTATTCGAAGAGCGTAAGCAAGAAGGAATACAACGAGGTTGTCTTCAATGACGGAAATCACGGCCGTAGCCCTTTCCAGAGGTCCGCGACGGACGCCATTCGAACGCCCGGATGTGCTGTTCGATGCGGCTCTGCGGCCGGCTGTGCCGTGGAGATGGAATTATTGTGTGCCGAATTGGCTCTCGAGCGCACCAAAGGCAAGCTGCCGCCCGGGAAGTTTTTGACCATCAATCTGGGCCCGGATGCCTTGACGCTTGCTGCGGAAAAACTGCCGTTGGCAGGCCGGCAGGAAGTCATGTTCGAACTGACCGAGCACTTGCCGCTCAACGAAGCCCAAGGTTTGCGAGACGCGGTCGAACGCCTGCGTACCATCGGCATTGGTTTGGCCCTGGACGACACGGGCTGCGGGTTCGCAGACCTCGATACTGTCCGTCTGTTGAAGCCAGAAATCGTCAAACTGTGCATTACCGTGATCCGCAATGCCGATAAGGGTGCGCCCTTTGCAGCCGCTATTCGCGCGTCGGCGGAACAGCTCTGCAAGCTCGGCTGCAAGGTGCTTGCTGAAGGTGTCGAAACGGCAGCCCAGCATGACGCATTGCAGAGCTGCGGCATCGAACTTGCGCAAGGGTGGCTTTACGGCAAGCCGGCGGCCGTTGCGTCATTGCCAGGCGGCAGGTGACCCAACGGCGGATTCGCAGAACGATTTCGAAAGAGCTGGCGCGCACCGAAGTGCACTGAACACCGCCGTCCGCGCACAGCGTTCCGTTGACGCGACAGCTCTATCGTTTAACGCTGATTTCATTATCACGGTAGGCAGCCGCTCGAACTCCGTTGCGTTTCGCCGCTACGTCCGTTTCAGCACCGACGTATCCACCGGCAACGCACGAATCCGGTGACCGGTCGCGTTGAAGATCGCATTGCAGATGGCCGCTGAAGTCGGCGGCACGCCCGGCTCGCCAACACCGCCAGGCGGCGCATCGCTCGGCACGATATACACGTGTGTCTCGGGAACGGAATCGATACGGGCGACCTGGTAGTCCGTGAAGTTCGATTGCTCCGACGCACCGTTGCGGAAAGTGAGTTCACTGTATAACGTGTTGCCGAGCGCCATCACCACCGCGCCCTCGAACTGTGCAACAACCCGATCGGGATTGACGATGCGCCCGCAGTCGACGGCCAGATCGACGCGTGTTACACGCACCGAACCGTCGTCGGCCACCTGCACATGCGCGACCGCGGCCACATAGCTCAGGAAGCTGCGATGTACCGCAATCCCGCGCCCATGCCGCGCCGGCAATGCGGTCGACCATCCAGAGCTCACGGCGACTGCGCGAACCACGGCCGCATAGCGGGCGGTGTCGATCGGATACTCGTCGATCGACGCGCCGTAGTTCGGGTAATCGACCCCTAGTGCATGCAGATCGACATGCCGCGGCGTGCCGAGCAGCGTGAGCAGGTGCTGCACCGGATCCTGCCGCGCGGCCGCCGCAAGCTCATCGACGAACGACCCTAACGCGAAGCCGTGGGGAATGTTGTACACCGATCTATACCAGCCGATGCGCGTGTGTGCGGAGGCGGCGCCGTTCTCACACCGCACGTTGGCGACGTCGTAGGGCATATCGGTCACGCCCTGCCCCAATTCCCCCGCCGCCCCATAGCGGACATCGGCCTTGAACGTCGAACTGATGGACGGAAACACAGTGCGGTGCAACCACGCAACCGTCTTGCCTTGCGCATCGAGCCCGCCTTCCATGTGCTGGGCGCACACCGCATGGAAATAGTCGTTGTGCATGTCGTCTTCGCGAGTCCATGTGAGCTTCACGGGCGCGCCGACCTCGCGTGACAGGAATGCCGCCTCGGCCACGTAGTCAGGCTTGGACTTGCGGCCGAAGCCGCCGCCCAGTAACGTGACATTGATCGTCACGGCCGGCTCCTGCACGCCGAGCACCTGTGCCACGGTCGTGCGAGCCTGCTGCGGATTCTGCGTCGCGGTCCATACTTCAACCGCACCGTTCGCATAGGACGCGGTCGCGGCGAGCGGCTCCATCGCCGCATGCGCCAGGTGCGGCACGTAGTAGTCCGCCGAGACATGGTGGGCGGCGCTCTTTAGCGCAGCCGCTGTGTCGCCGTTGTTGCGAACGATTTTGCCCGGCTGCCGCGCGCTGTCCTCGAGCGCCTTGCGATAAGCCTGACTGTCATACGATGCATTCGGCCCAAGGTCCCAGTCGAGCCTCAATTTCCGCCGCCCTTGCATCGCGGCCCAAGTGCTGGTTGCCACCACCGCGATGCCGCCCAGCGGCTGGAAACCGGCTGGCAACGGGGCAGCGGGAATGCGCACCACATGCAGCACGCCGGGCACTTTCATCGTTTCCGTCGAATCGACGCTCTTGAGCGTCGCGCCATAGACCGCCGAACGTTCGATCGACGCGTACGTCATTCCGGGCAACACGACATCGATACCGTACGTCGCCCGGCCGTGGACGATGTCGTCGAGATCGACGATCGGCAGCGACTTGCCGATATAGCGCCAGGTACCCTCGTCTTTCAGATGCAGCGCGTCACGGCCCGGCACCGGCTGACGCGCCGCCGCCGTTGCGAGCGCGCCGTAGGCCACGCGCCGCCCGCTCGCCGCGTGCACGACATGACCCGGCTCAGTGTGGCAGGTCGCCGGCGCCACGCGCCATTGCACGGCGGCCGCCGCCACGAGCATCTGCCGGGCCGTGCCCCCTGCTTCGCGCAATGGCTGGAAGAACTGGCGGATGCTGCGCGAGCCATCGGTATTCTGGTCGCCATACTTCGCATCGCCTTGCGCCTGCACGACCTTGACGGCGTTCCAGTCGGCGTCGAGTTCGTCGGCAAGAATCATCGCGAGACTGGTGCGGATACCGGTCCCCATCTCCGAACGATGCACGACCAGAATGATCTCGCCGGACGGCGCGACCAAGACATACACGTTCGGTGCGAAAGCCCCTTTCGCGCCGTTCGCGGACGACAGCACGCTCGCCGCGAACGCGGTACCCGCGCCGCGGATCTGCAAGCCCAGCACAACCCCGCCCGCCAAGGTCCCTTTCAACACCCCGCGCCGGCTCATATTGACGATTTCGCCCATCACGCCTCCGACGCCGCCGCCTTGATAGCGGCCTTGATGCGTTGATAGGTGCCACAGCGGCAAACATTGCCGGACATCGCTTCGACGATCTGCTCGTCACTCGGCTTCGGCGTCTGTTTGAGCAGCGACGCGGCCTGCATGATCTGCCCCGGCTGGCAGTAACCGCACTGCGGCACATTGGCGGCTTTCCACGCGCGCTGCACCGGGTGATCGCCGCCTTTGCCGAGTCCCTCGATGGTCGTTACGGGCTTGCCCTGAACATCCGCCAGTGCGGTCACACACGAACGCACAGCGACACCGTCCAGATGGACCGTGCATGCGCCGCACGCACCGACCCCGCAACCGAACTTGGTACCGTGCAGCCCGAGCAGATCACGGACTGCCCACAGCAGCGGCATATTCGCATCCGCATCGACGTTGTGATGCACGCCGTTCACAATGAGTTCCATCAACTGATTCCTCGTAGTCGACGCGAACGGCCCAACGTCGTCATGCGCCGTATCGCTTTGCCCGCACAAGCCGATCAGGCTCTCGCCTGATAGGCGTTGCACCATCCCGCGCCGCTCACCTGCTTCGCACCGAACAGCGCGCAAAGCGCGCTCGTGTCGACTGGCTTGCCCTGATAAAACTGGCAATTCGAGCAGCGCTGGTTGGCGCTGAAGCGCGGATATTTCGCGTGATCGACACGCGATGCGTCGGTCCGGTAGCCGAGCGCCTGCGCGGCCGGATCGCCTTCCTGAAGCTGCGTAGGCGCGGCCCACGCCGTGCCGCCGGTCATTGCCAGCGCCGCGGCGCCAACGGTATGCACAATGAAATTTCGTCGATTGGTTCGCATGTTCAATACACTCCTTTCACGACACCAGAACACGTTGCGGCGGTGCCATAAACTCCGGACCTACCGGGTCCTTGACGAATTGCGAGACGATCGCGTCGATTTGCGCGAAGGCCTTGTCGTCGAGTCGCCAGCCGAACGCGGCTTCGAGTCCGTCCAGTTGCGACGGACGGCGCGCACCCCACAGCGCGATCGTCGGGCCGCGGTCCAGCACCCAGCGCACGGCAAGCGCAAGCACCGACTTGTCGAAGTTATCGCGCGCGAAGACGTTCAGTGCTTTCACAGCGTCGACATACTGCTGACGACGCGGCGCACGGAACTTCGGGTCATGTTGACGCAGATCGTCGCCCTCGAAACGCGTCTCGGCACCGATGCGCCCTGCCAGCAAGCCGCGGCACAGTGCGCCATAGGCGAGTGCAACCAGCCCATGCTGTTTCACATAAGGCAGCACGTCGCGGTCGATGTCGCGTTCAAACAGGTTATAAGGCGGCTGGGTGGTGGACAGCGGCGCCACGCGACGGAACGCGTCCATTTGCGCCGCGGAGAAATTGCTGACGCCGAGCGCGCGAACCTTGCCTTCCTTGCGCAGGTCGTCCAGCACCGCGGCCGTCTCTTCGATTGGCACGAGCGGATCGGGCCAATGAACCTGGTACAGATCGATGTAATCTGTCCGCAAGCGCCGAAGTGTATCCTCTACTTCATGACGAATACGCTCCGGCGAAGCATTGCGAAATACCTTGCCGTCCTGCCATTCGAGAGCGACTTTAGTCGCGATGACTGCCTTATGGCGATATCCATCGGCCAGCGCTTTGCCGACGATTTCCTCCGACGCGCCGAAGCCGTACGCCGGCGCCGTGTCGATAAGGTTCACGCCGCTGTCGAGCGCCCGGCGGATCACCGCAATCGAGTCCTTCTCATCCGTGCCGCCCCACATCCATCCGCCGATCGCCCACGTGCCCAGGCCGATACGCGAGACGGGCGTCGATAAACCCTCAACTTCAATTGTTTCAATAGTCATGCGATGCTCTCTGGTTAAAGCGCCGCATCCATGTCGAATGCGGTCCGAGAAAATGCGACGTGCCCAAAGGACGGGCAGGCGAGTCGATTATTTCAGCCGCATCCGGCGATCACAAGAAGGCACCTGAAGGTTCCATACTTTCCCCATGGAAACAAATTGCTACGGCGGCCCTCACGCCGCCGAGAACCCACAGAAGAAAACCGATGACCTCGCGCGCAACGTCATCGAGCAGATCGCCGACAAGTGGACGATCCTCGTGATCGACGCGCTGGGCACCCATGGCGAGATGCGTTTCTCGCGGCTACGCGACGAGGTGGGGGGCGTCAGTCAGAAGATGCTCACGAAGACCTTGCGGCAACTCGAGCGCGACGGTCTCGTCACGCGCTATGTGCATCCTGTAATACCGCCTCGTGTCGACTATCAGTTGACGCCGCTAGGACGCAGTCTGCTCGACAAGATCTGTGGGATCTGGGACTGGGTGGAAGCGCATATGACGGAAATGGAATCGGCGCGACGGCAGTTCGATCTCGGCGAAAAGCGTACCGATCGCGCGCCTTCGAACCGTGACGCGGAGTCCGGCTCAGAAACGCGCCTGGAATAGCCGAACGCGTTGGCAGCGCGCTTTGCCATGGGTGGTCGAGTCGCCGGTGTCTTTCTGAACCGTCTCGACAGACGCGAGGCCGGCCACGATCGATAGAACGCGTCATCCAGCAGGTCAAGGCGATGCTGCCGCATATCGTGGCCGGCTTGCCGAGCGCGCTGCACGTCACCGCATTGTCGGATCAATCGGTGTTCGTGAAGTCGGCCGTCGTGGGGGTGACGCGCGAAGCGCTGATCGCCGCCGCCCTCACCGCTTTGATGATCCTGCTCTTTCTCGGCAGTTGGCGCGCCACGCTGATCATCGCGGTGTCGATTCCGCTCGCGGTGCTGACCTCGCTGATCGCGCTGTCCGCGCTTGGCATAGCAATCGTTGTGATCACGGACACCAAGCTGAACAACGCAATCGCTTTCCCCGGCGGCGGTACGTTGACGGCTGCAAACGCCGCTTATGTTCATTTCACGAACTATGAAGTGAACGCGCATTACAGCCTTACCTCGGCATTGACCTTGGGCGCAGCTTACACGTTCACCGATGGCAAGTTCGACAATGCCGGGAACGCGGCATCGCCGAAGTGGAATCAGCTCAGCCTGTTGTCGGATTACGCCCTGTCGAATCGCACGGACGTGTATGCAGTCGCCAACTGGTCACACCTGAGCGGCGGTCTGAACTCGGCGGCACCGGGTAATTCGAGCTTGACTGCATTTGAAGGCGCAAGCTCCTATGTCGGCGGGATTGCGGCAACGAAGAACCAGGTGGTCGTGGGCGCTGGTCTGCGCACCCGCTTCTAAGGCCTGATCGAACGGTTGAGGAACGCCGGGCTTGCGGCGATTCGCGTGCGGCAGGGACGAGTGTTTCTCACCCGGCGATGACTGATATTTGTATCGTTGGGGCTCGATTCGTGGCAGTGGAACATTCGCTTCCCCGGGAGAGAGCCGAATATTGAAGGGGTGACAAGCTACCTTAACTGCGTTATTCGAGCGCGAGAGGCTTGATAACGTTGCCGGTAGTCCCTGTCACCGAGAAGCGTTCTCCGAGAAACAGTTGGCCCGCCCATTCTGGCGGGCTTTTTTCGGGGGTGGCCGTGCCGATCGCGCCGAGCCGAACACAACGCTGACGAAAGCGGCTTGATGGTGTGATATTTCCACGCAGCATCGAGCACACAAAGATCACACCATGAGCATCGGTGACGATCAGAAGCTCGGACGGATTCGCGCCCCGAAACCATTCGAGATCGTTTATAAAGTCGCGCTTTAAGCAAGCAAACGGAAGTCATCCATGAAATTCACCAAGTTGTTTGTACTCGCGTGCGCTGCATTCGTGGGTGTTTCGGGCGTTGCGCTCGCCGGAGACGACGCGCTTGCCCCGCGGCAGGTGCCCGCGAAGACCCTGCCCGTGCCGACCGATGTCAGCCCTGAATTGCAAAAGCTCATCGCAGCGCCATTGAACCCCTCCTGGAATGTCCTATGGACGACGGGCGAGCAATGGAGAGCCGCTGCCAACGCGCAGGCCGCCAAGGCCATGCAAACGCTTCCGGCCATGCGGGAACGCCTCGGTGTGACGGTGCAGCCCAATACAATCAACGGTGTGAGGGTGTACGTCGTGACGCCCGATGTCATTCCGGCCGATCACCACGACAAGGTGCTAATTCACATTCATGGCGGCTGCTATGAGCTTTACCCGGGCGAGGCGGGCACGAACGAAGCCGTCATCATGGCGGGCCTGGGGCATTACAAGGTGATTTCTGTTGACTACCGGATGCCGCCTGAAGGTTACTTCCCCGCTGCGCTTGACGATGTCGAGACGGTCTACAAGGCGGTACTGCGGTCGAACGATGCGAAGAACGTGGGCGTTTTTGGGACCTCGGCGGGTGGTGCTTTGGTGCTGGAGCTGATGCTTCGCGCAAAACAGGAAGGCCTGCAAATGCCCGGCGCGATCGCGCCAGGTACGCCGATGTCGGACCTCACGAAGACTGGCGATTCGTTCTACACCAATGAGAAGGTCGACAACGTCCTGGTGTCACGCGATGGATTCTGCGATGCCGCTGCCGTGGTCTATGCGCACGGCCATGATCTCAAAGACCCACTGCTCTCACCCGTCTACGGAGACATGCGCGGTTTTCCGCCGGCTATCCTGACCACGGGAACCCGGGACCTGCTGCTTAGCAACACCATTCGTGTGCATCGGAAGCTTCGGGAGGCGGGTGTCGATGCACAACTCGAGGTCTTTGACGGCATGTCGCACGCGCAGTACCAAATGGATGACCGCATACCCGAGACAAAAGAAGCGTTTGGTGAAATTACCGAGTTCTTCAACAGGCACCTCGGTCATTGACCAAGCTTCTTCGACAGGGCCGTCGTCATTCCGCTCGTTACTACTGCCGCCGTACGCAGAGGCAATTGCCGAAGCAGCCGTAAGAAGTCACATGAGGGTTTTCGGGCATCAAGAAGGCTCGCACCCGGCGACCCCATTCTCAACTTTATTCCGACGCCGGGTGCGCCGCCGGGATGCCCGCCGTGCGAATTGCGGCAGTACCGTGTGTGCCATGCTGGATCGCATAGATCTCCCGATTGCGCGCGATCTCTGCGGCCGTCGGCGGATAGTCGCTATTGGACGTCGGCACCAGCCCTTCGGCCTGTGCCTGCTTCAACTGCGCGATGACTTCAGCGCGTGTCAATCCCGACGACGTGGTTTGAGCAAAAGCGTTTGCGCCGAACGGCAAGCTAAGTGCAGCAACGGCAATCGCGGTAAGCAGTTTCATGATGTCTCTCCGGGTAGTGGCAAGAAGTGGGTGGCCTGAACCACGCTTCCCATTGTCGTCATTTCACCTGTCGGAGCACTGACCCGCAGATTACCTTTTTGTTATCCAGGCATTGCCTCGTGAAACGTCACGTCACCGCACGTTCGCATCAACGCCCAGATAACGGAACGGTAATCCAGCCCGACCGCGGCCCGTAAGGGCTCCAACGTCACACTCCTGAGTCGAGAAGCCCGCGTCACGCGCTCTGGCAGCGCAGCAACGCCGTGACGTCATGGCCTCATTTCAGGAACCCGTCATGCGGATTGTCCGGCTCGCGCTGCGCCGCCCATATACCTTCGTGGTCCTCGCCGTACTGATCCTTATCGTCGGCCCGCTTGCGATACTGCGCACGCCGACCGATATCTTCGCGAACATCGATATCCCGGTGGTCAGCATCTTCTGGACATACAACGGCTTTTTAACGACCGGCTGTTGCTCGGATTGAAGGGCACCATGAGCGAAGCCGAACTGCATATCCTGCGTGCCCGTCTGGACAGGGGTAGTCGCAAGAAGCCCGCCCGTGGCGAATTGCGCCGCGGCCTGGCCGCCGGGATGGTGCGGGGCGAAGCCGACGGCGAGTGCCATCTACCAACCAAACGACGAATTTGCGCTCACGCCCTTGGCCTAGCAGGTGGCAACCGGACGTGTCACGATTTACGACGCATATCGTCAACATTCTCGAGCGACCTGCCGCTTCTTAACGCCCGAATTTTCTGGCGGCAGGAGCTTGGCGACTGGGCGTGTGTCAGCCCAGTACTGAACCTCAAGTGCGATCACCCTATCCTCCGCCCCGATAGCAGCCGTGGCCCGGGAAACGCTTTCTCGCGAACCAGTTGCTGTACGGTCGACGAGGACAGAGAGAGTGCCTGAGCCACTTCTTTCGGAGAGAGACAGATTTTCATCGCGCTTACCCTTCGTCGGTTTCCGTTCGATCTTGACTACCGTCAACAGGACCGAACTGATGATGTGCGGAGATTCACCTTTGCGCTTAATGTACTTCAGAACTTAATACGCGTCGTTAAGTGTAGCAAACGCACCGGAGAAACAGAAAAGCCATTTTCCCGTCCAATTGCCAAATGGGGCGCTTCCCGAGATTACCGGGGAATACCATACGCTATACGACGCTAAGTCGAAAATTCCTCGACGCTCGCTTCCTGGCGTTGATCCTTCCTATTTCGATGTTCAACGGCGATTCACTTTCGGCGGGCTGAGTTGGAAGAACGAAGGCTCGCGCTGTTCACCGCGTTTCCAGAGTGATCGCCAGCCCATACCCATTGATAGCGGTTCGTGAAAATTGTTCGATGGGAATCCACGAGAGGTGCACGGCGCTCGTGGGAAAGACTCTAGCCGTTGAGGCGCCCACCGCGACGTCGCATACTTACTCGCGAGTCATATCGTCTACCCAGCAACATGCGATTTTGCCCTGCGTCGAAGACCGGCATAGAGACTGTGTTACTTCCTTGGAGGATATGTCGCCGCAATCTCTTCCAAGCGATGTGACAGTTTCGTGAGCCACGCGCGCCGCTCTCTATCGTTGGTATGCCGGTTATAGATACCGGTGATTCCAGGCTGGACATGACCGAGGACGGCCTCGGCGATTTCGTTCGGATAAACAAAGTGTTGCAAGCAGTGTGCGGGTGGTGCGCCGAAGATCGTGGGCGGACCAATGCGTCACAGGTAGTCGCGGGCGATCATGGTTAGGTGCGATTTTGCAGTACGGCTGATGATAGTAGACGCCGTGCTGGACCACCGTCTGGTCGCAAGTCTCCATGCGGATTGAGAGCGCTGGTGCGCATGCAACCAGTTTGGACGCTACATGTTGGAGTGCGAATGGATTACAAAATCTTTCCGGCGCAAGGCGCGTGGGCCGCACGCGTGGCTGGTCGCGTGGCCTGTCGCGCAGCAATCGCGGGCGAGCTCATCCCGCGCGATCGACTCGCGTTGAAGTCACCCGCATAGGGGGCGGCGCGCGGCAACGGTATGCGCTGCGCCATAGGCAAGGCCATAGGACCCGGCTACGCCGGCCGTCCCATGCAGACCCGGAACCGCACAGTAGCGGTGTTCCGGATGAACGCTACGTCAACTCAAGGCCTAGGTGCTTTTCCCAGGCCGAGTTTGTCCATGGCCTCATGTGCATCGATCACCATGGTCGCGATTTCGCCTACCGTGACCCGCAGGCTCGTGGCGCGTGAACGCATGTGTTCGTACGCGTCGCTTTCGCTTAGCCGATGCGCATCCATCAGGATGCGGCTGGCCTTCTCGATATGGCGCCGTGCCTTGAATGCCTCTTCCAGCTTGCCGATCTTGTGATGCAGTCGCTGCTGGTAGCCGGAGGATGCGCGTGCCAGCACCAGCGTGCTGAGAATACCGTTGGAGCGATACGGCTTCGTGATCACGCCGTGCGCCTGGGTATCGACGAGCATTTTCAAGGCCGTAGGATTCTCGTAATCGGACAGGGCAATCAGCGTCGCTTCGGTGTCGGCCGCGCACCAGTTGCCTGCGCTTCGAAGCTCCTGACCGACGAGAAAGAAAATCACGTCGACATCGACGGGGAGTTGCGAAGGAAACGGCCAGAGGACGCGCACCGGGCAACCAATCCGGCGCAACTGCTCTTCGAGGACGCTGCGATCGTCCCCGGGCGGATGGATCACGAGGACGCGCAGCGTGCGCAGATCGTCAAACAGCCGACGCGCACCCGTCGTCATGCCGGTTCTCCGTCGAGCCAGAACTCGGCGAAACCATACGATGTCAGATAGGGGTCCGGCTTGATCGGACTGCGGCCTTCCCACACCACGTCGAACGCACCGTCCGGCCGGCAAATGGCGATGCGCGGGGTGAGGATCGCATGGTTGTTCTCGGGGTCGATTCTCAGCAGCCCCTCGGGAGAATCGAATTCGACGTCGCGGGCCGCCTCTACCAGCCGGGCCGTATCGAGACTCCCCGTGCGGGCCAGGGCGAGCGCAAACAGATGCACCTGGTTGTAGGCCATCTCGGACCACATGCTGGCCGGCTGAGGGCCGAAGCGTGCCAGCCAGGATTTCAGGAAGCGCCGGTTGCTCTCGTTGCCGAGAGAGTTGACATAGCTCGCAGAAACGATATGGCCGCCGCACAGTTCTGTGCCGATCATGCGTGTTTCGCCTTCCGTCATCGTCAGGCTGGCGATGGGGATTCGAGCAGGGTCGATGCCGTGTTCGCGGTACAACTGATAGAAAGCACGCGCGCCCCGGCCAATCAGGGTGGAGAAAACCACATCGGGCTCGACGGCCTTGATCTGCCGCACGACCTCTCCCAGTGCCGAAGGATCGGCGTCGCTGGGCAAGTAAACTTCGTCGACGATTTCTCCGCCATGCTCCTCCACCATATCGCGCATGATGCGATTCGATTCCCGCGGATAGATGTAGTCGGCGCCCACCAGGAAAAAACGACGGCCGTGATTGCGCAGCAGATAGGCGGCCAACTGCATGCTGTTCTGGTTCGGTACCGCCCCCGTGTAGATCACGTTCGGCGAATACTCGAACCCCTCGTAGATCGAGCAGTACCACAGCAGCGCGTTGTTTCGTTCGATCACCGGCAACACCGCCTTTCGGCTCGACGATGTCGAACAGCCGAAAATCACGGTCACGTCGTCTTCCTGCAGCAGGCGGGTGGCGAGCCGCCGGTATTCATCGGGATCGCTCTTCGGATCGTACGCGACCGGTTCGAGCAGACGCCCATCGACGCCCCCGGCTGCGTTGACCTCTTCGATCGCAAGCGCGGTGCCGAAGAAATGCTCGGACTCGGTGGCCGCGGTCACGCCGGTGCGCGAGTACAGGACGCCAATGCGCCAGCCCTCGCCTGCGCTGCTTTCCTGCCCGTCTGCCGCAGCGGCCGCACGCATGGCGCCGCCGGGCTGGGTTCGGGCAGACGCCAGTTCCGCCGCGCGTAACGCGGGATCGTCGTACGAACTACTGATGGTCATGTTATCGCTCCGTTAGGCGCCGGCTACGTCGCGCGGCGACGTCCCGACGCCGCCGCGATAGCCTGCTCGACAAACGCAGCGGCGTCGAGGCAACGTGCATCGTCCCAAGGCCGGCCGATCACCTGCACGCCGATCGGACCGCCGCGCGCGCCCCAAAGTCCAGGAACATTCACGCACGGGCATCCTAGCAAGGTCCAGTTACGATTGAACGCTGGATCTCCTGTCGAGTCCAGCCCATCGGGCGCCTCGTCCGGCGCGCTTGGCGTCAGCAAGCCGGTCACGCCGTTGAAGAGTTCGGCGAGGCTGTCCTTCGCCTCGCCCATCAACACGCGCGCTTTGGTATAGGTCGCCGCATCGATCGTGGCCGCACGTTCAAGAAACCCGGCGAGCATCGGCGAGAGATCGCCGCGATGACGATCGTACTCGAATCCCAGCGATTGATACGCTTCGTAGCGCTGAATCGTGTCGTGTGCGGCCACCATGGCGGCCATCCACGACCCGAAGCGGACCCGCCGGACCCGGCCGCCGGCATCCTCGATGGCCCGTACGGCGGTGTCGAGCGCGGCGCTGGCATTGGCCGACGGTTCGGTCCACGGGTAGCTGTCGGGGACGCCGAACACCGGGCCGGCCGTGATGCCGTCCACCGCCAGTTGACGGTCCGACAGGACCTGCGCGAGATAGGCCACGTCGCGCACGCCCGCGGCAAACAGGCCAACCGTGTCGAACGACCAGGAGAAGCATTTCATGCCGACGGTCGGCAGCAGGCCGAACGTCGGCTTGTAGCCGGCAATACCGCAGAACGACGCGGGCCGGATGGTCGAGCCACCGGTTTGCGAACCCACCGCGTACGGCACCATGCCGGCGGCGACGGCAGCCGCCGAGCCCGAGGACGATCCGCCAGGCGTGCGCTGTATATCGCACGGGTTGCGCGTGGCGGGCGGCGCCATGTAGGCGAATTCGCTGGTGACGGTCTTGCCCACGATGACAGCGCCCTTGCGGCGCAACAGTGTCACGATCGCCGCATCGGACCTGGGCCGGTAGCGCTCGTAGATCGGCGATCCGTAACTGGTGACCAGATCGTGGGTGTCGAAAATATCTTTTATCGCGATGGGCAGCCCTGCCAGCGGCCCGTGCGCGGCAGCCGCCGAGGCCATCGCGGCTTCGCGCCGGGCGACGGCCGTCATGGCGCCGATGTCGCGGTCGACCGCCTCGATGCGCGCTAGCGTATCGAGCATCAGGCGATCGCGCCCTTGCGGATCGTTGCCGATTCGCGAGAGCAGATTCAGCCCCGAAACCGGCCGATAAAATGAGTGTGCGTTCATCAGGTCTCAGTGAGGGATCAGTGTCAGACGCGAAGGTGTTCGAAAATCGAACCTGCGGCTCCTTCGTCCTTGGCGTTACCGTGATCGATGATTTCGCCCTGCTTCAGCACGGTATAGCGGTCGGCAACCTGCAACGCGAACGGAACGTTCTGCTCGATCAGCAAGAGCGTGGTGCCATGACGCTTGCGTTCCCAGAGCAGCGCCTCGACCAGCCGCTCGATCACGGACGGCTGCAAGCCTTCCGTGATTTCGTCGAGCAGGATGATCGACGGGCGCATCATCAGCGCACGGGCCACCAGCAGCATCTTCTGTTCGCCCCCGGAGAGCGTGCCGGCGAGTTGCTTCAACCGGCTCTTGAACACCGGGAAAACCGGTTCGATCTCGGCAAAGCGTTCGTCGAACACCGAGACCTTCGCAAGGCCCAGGCGCAGGTTGTCACGAATCGTGAGATCCTGAAACAGCGCGTGTTCCTGAGGCGCGTACGCCACGCCCGACTGTGCGATCCGATGCGGCGCGAGACGCGTGATGTCCTGCCCGCGCAGGCGAACCGCGCCGCTTTTCTTGGGCAGATAACCCATGATCGTCTTGAGCAAGGTGGTCTTGCCCATGCCGTTCTTGCCCAGCAAGGCGACGGCTTCGCCGTTGGCGACGCTCATCGACAGCTTGCGAAGCACGACCGACGCCTTGTATCCGCTCGTGACGTCCTGCAGCTCCAACGCGATCGGGCTCATGAGGCCTCCTGATGTGTCGTGTTCGCGTCGGACCCTGTGCTCTGCGCAGTTCCGGCATAGATCGTCCTGACCAGCTCCGAGTTGACCACTTCATCGAAGTTGCCTTGCATCACGATACGCCCCTGATGCAGGACCACGATGCGGGTGGCAATCTCGGCAACGAAATCGAGGTCGTGTTCGACCAGCAGACAGCAGAGCCGATACCGGTGAGCCAGTGCAGCCAGCACGTTGCCGATTTGCGTGCGCTCGGTTTTGGTCAGTCCTGCTGTCGGTTCGTCGAGCAGCACGATGCGCGGCTCGAGCGCGAGCACCATGGCCAGCTCCAGCGCCTGCTGTTCGCCGTGCGAGAGATCCTTCGCCACCGCGCCCAGCTTCTGGTCGAGGCCTGTGGTCCGCACCACTTCGAGAGCATACGGAGGCAACGAAAGCGTGCCCGCCCGCCGCAACAGCGAGGGCCGTTCGATGATCGTGCCGGCGATTCGCAGGCATTCCGCCACCGTCAGGGTGTCGAAGATGTTGGCGTTCTGGAACTTGCGCCCCAGTCCGAAATGCACGCAGCGGTCCGGCGGCAATTGCCGGATATCGTTTCCACACAGCACGACCGAACCGGCAGAGCGTTCCGCTCCGTCGCTCATGCAGCGCATCAGCGTCGTCTTGCCGGCGCCGTTCGGACCGATCAGACCAACGAGCTCGCCCGGGTTGGCGTTCAGGTCGATGCTCTGCAACACCTTGAGACTGCCGAAATTCCTCGCGACACCCTCCATCTGCAGCGCGGGTTCCGCGAGAGCCTGGACGTGCTCCGCCCGCACTTCCCGCTCTACCAGTTCGGGTTCGCCGTCCTTGCCCGCGAGATGGCGCAATGGCTTGAGCAGTAACGGCACCATACCCTGCGGCAACAGTACGATCACGGCCACAAACGCGGCGCCGAGGATCAGTTGCCACGCAAATGGCATGATGCCGCTGAGATAGGACGTCCCGACGTTAATCAGAAGCGCGCCGATGACCGGCCCCCACAGGGTTCCACGACCGCCCAGCGCGACCCAGATAATCAGTTGGGTACCGAGAACAAAGCCGGTCAGTTCGGGCGCGACGACCCCGCTGAAGGCGCCGTAGCCGAAACCGGCGAGGCCGGCGACGATCGCGGTCGCCACCAGCAGGACGATCTTGACCAGCGACGTATTGATGCCGAGGTAAGAGCAGCGCGACTCGTTGTCGCGAATCGCCGCCAGCACCCGGCCGCCGTCGCTGCGCACGAACAGCCAGGCCAGCGTTGCAATGATCAGCAAGGCGCCGCCGGCGATCCGGTACCACGCATCGAGAGACAGATCGAACGTCTCGTAGCCGGTCAGTCCTGAACTCGAGCCGGTCCATTCGCCACCGGACAGCAGGAGCTGACTGAGTACGATCGGCAGTACAAGGGACATCACCGTTGCGAAAAACGGCGAGGCGCCCCGATAGAAAGACAGCCAGCCCAGCAGCGCCGCGACCGCGGCCGTCGCTGCAATCGCCGCGCCTAACGCCAGCACCACATAGGCGGCCGAGAAACCGCCGTGCGTGAAGACGAGGGCCGCCGCGTACGCGCCAATGCCGAAGAAGGCCGATTGACCGAACGTCAGATAGCCGGTGTAGCCCCAGAGGATATCCACCGTCACCGCAACGATCGAAAAGAAGAATGCCTGGATCAGGACATTCAGCAGATACGTGCCGAACAGGAACGGACCGAACGCCAGCAGCAGAACGGCGAACCCGCCGATCATGAGCAAGCCGCGTCGAGACGACAGCTTGCGCCGGCTGGACACCTGCCCGCTGCCCCGCGAGGCATCGCCGATGCCGGCACGGCCTGGTGAAGCGCCGACTTTAGCCATGTGAGAACCCCTTCGGACGAATCCGCAGCGTGAGCGCAGCCAGTACGGCGATGGTCAGGCCACCCAGCACCGGACTGACGAACGTGCTGACCAGCACCTGGCAAGCGCCGAATACGAGGCAGGTGACGAGCAGGCTGACCATCGAGTAACCCGACACCATCACCAGCATGAAGGCGCTCACCAGCCAGACCAATCCCATGTCCGGATCGACGCTCGACAACGGCGTAATAAGCGTGCCGGCCAGCGAACCCAAAGCAGCACCGAGGCTGAACGTGATAAAGCGTATGCGGCCGGAGTGAATGCCGAGCCCGCGAGCCAGATCCTCGTTCATGATCACGGCACGGGTCTTGACGCCGAAGCGCGTGCCCGTGAGCAACGCGGTCATGAGGGCGCACAAACCGAGCGCGATCGGGATCAACAACAGGCGGTAAGCCGAATACTCGGTCCCCGCGATGGAAAAGGCGCCTTTCAGCGGCGTTTCCACGAACTGGACCTCGCGGCCAAAGGCCATGACGATCAGCTGCCCGATCACGATGCCGAGGCCCCAGGTGGCGAGGATCGCGTCAAGCGGGCGCTTGTAGAGCGGGCGCACGATCACCTGCTCGACGAGCATGCCGACCACGGTGCCGACCACGATCGCCAGCGGCAGGCTGATCCATGGGTTGAGCTTCAACTGGGTGACCACGAAGCTCGCATACGCGCCCATCGTCAGCAAGGCGCCGTGAGCGAAATTGACGATTTGCATCACACCGAAAATCACCATCAATCCGGCGGTCACGATGAACAGCACGGCCGCCGTTGTAAAAATATCCAATGCCAGAACCATTGTCTTCTCCAGTCACCTCCGCCTGCTCGCCGGCGAGGCCCGGCGCTCAGGTGGATGCTGCATTCCTCGGCAAGCTACTTGATGTTCGGGCACTGTGCACCCGGGTCGACATCCGGAAAGGACTGCAGGATCTTGACCGAACCGTCCGCCTGAATCTGGCCCAGACGCATGGCGAGCGGCGTATGCCGGCTCTTGTCCATCGACACCGGACCGCGCGGCCCATCGAACGACACCTGATCCAGCGCCCGGATCACCTTGGCGGGATCGGTGGAGCCTGCTTTCTCGGCGGCCGCCTTGTACAGGAAGAACGCTTCGTATTGCGGCTCCGACAACTCGTTCGGCGTCTTCATGCCCTTCCCAAAGCGCTTGTCCATGGCAGCCAGGAATTTTTCGTTCTCCGGTGAGCCGATACTCGTCAGATAGGAGCCCGACATATAGATGCCCGTCGCGACGTCGCCCATACTGTGGGCGGTACCTTCGTCAATCGCCAGGTTGCCGTACGGCAGTGTCAGCCCCGAACCCTTCAACTGCTTGGCGAGCGCCACGTTGGGAGCGCCGCCCGCCGTCGCGCTGATCAACGCATCGGGATGCTCCGAGCGGATCTTGGACAGAATCGGCGTCCAGTCGGTGCCGTCGATCGGCAGGTACTCCTCGCCCACCACCTTGCCGCCGTGCTGCTCGATATACTTTTTGGTGAAATCGAGCATGCCGCGGCCGAACGCGTAATCGTTGCCGACCAGATAGAACGTCTTGGCACCCTTGCTCTTCTCAAAGTAGTCGACCACCGGCGCCACCTGCTGCTCCGGTACCCAGCCGTTCACGTACATCCACGGGCTGCACGAGCGGCCTTCGTAAAACGACGTGTAGATAAACGGCTTCTTGCCGCGCGCCACGATGGGAAGCGCCGCGTTGCGGGCCGCGCTGGTTTCCATCGAGATGATCGCGTCGACATTCTTCTGAAACACCAGCGTGTCGTACGCCTTCTGTGCGCCGACCGCGCCGGACGCGTCGTCGGTGATTTCGAGTTCCACCTGGCGGCCGAGGATGCCGCCGGAGGCGTTGATCTGTTCGACGGCGAGCTGCGAGGACTGAACCACCGCCGGCGCGACAACGCTATTGGCGCCCGACAACCCGACCGCCACGCCGATCTTGATGGGGTCGGCGGCCAGCACGTCGGCACAGGCGCCAACGCCGACAATGGCCGCGATGGCGGCGGCAAGCAATGATTTGTTGAACTGGGTCATGGGATTTCCTTTAGTGGTCGTGTGGTTTTTCGAGGAACATGCGGGCGCCGGCCAATTTCTCATGAGTGAGCGGACGGCCAGCCGGTGCCCAGCATTGGGTCGTACACGTCGGCACGGCGGTCCCGCAGCACGTGATTGAAGTCGTTGAGCGTGCGTTCGGCGCGTATGCGCTGCAAATCGATCGCGGCATAAAGGACTTCTTCGCGGTCGGCGCTGGCTGGCCCTGCGACGGGCCACCCGCTGCCTCCTACAATCAGGCTCTGGCCGACGAACGGTTGACCCCGCTCGTTGCCGATCCGGTTCGCGCACGCGATCACCAGACCGTTGCTGTGCGCGGCGGCCATCGTCAAGGTCGTGGCCATGGCAGGACGATCGGCCGGCTGCCCCGCCATCGGCACCCAGTTCGTCGGTACGCAAACGATGTCCGCCCCTTGCATCGCCGCCAGTCGAAACGTTTCAGGAAACCATCCGTCGTAGCAGATAACAATGGCGATTCGTCCCACGGGCGTGTCGAAAACCGGAACGCCACGGTCGCCCGGCTCGAAGAACAGATGTTCGTTGTTCCAGAGATGCAGCTTGCGGTAGGTGCCAATGTGACCCGAGGGCCCGGTGAGGATGGCCGAGTTGTACAGGCGCCTGCCTGCCCGCTCGGCGATGCCGGCGACAAGATGAATGCCGAGGCGCTGGGCCGTTGCGGCGAATATCTGTGCGGTTTCTCCGTCCGGCAGCGCTTCTGCCAGCGAGAAAGCCTCGTCGCGGTCCTTGAAGACATAACCGGAGTTCGCCAACTCGGGCAGGACCACCAGCGACGCGCCTTCGCTTGCGGCGGTTTCAATGTACCGGAGCGCGCGCGCCACGTTATCGCGCTTCGCGCCGACCTGTGGCTGCATCTGAATGCAGGCGATGACGGGGCTTTCGAGGCCGCGTTCTGCAGTGCCGTGCTGCACCATTGCTTTTCGTCTCCCAAAACAAAAAGCCCCCTCACCAGCGTTGGACGCAAGTTAGGGGGCTACATAGCCTTCCATATGTGGCACGGCATCGTTGCCGTGGAGCCGCCGGACAACTCGGCGGCTCAGTGGACGCGAATTTAAGAAACCAAATTCACGGTGTCAAGAGATTTAGCGAAGACCCTGGTTAGGAGCGCCGCCAGGGCAAGGGGCGGCAAGCTACGGTTTCAGGGCCGTCAAGCACAGAGCCATCGCGTTCCCGGGCGCCTGGCTTCGCGCGTCTTGCCCTTGCTTCGCGAAATCGGCAAAAACGCGGCGTAGCGGATTCTATTCTCGTGTCATCAAACTGACCCGACCCGCGAGGATAGCAATGGTACACGTCACAACCGACAACAGCATTTCCGCAGCAGAGCACTCCCAAGGCGACCCTTCGACCACGGAAGGCCGTGAAGCAACGAATCGCGGTGCTACGCCGCGCTCCACGTCGATGCCGACCCCAAGCAGGCAGATGCCCGCGCCACGCGCGAACACCACGGGGAGCACGACGCAGGCCGAAAGAACGCGGTGCCGCTGGAGGTTCTCACGGAAATGTACCGGCAGATCCCGCGTGTGATGACGACGTTAATCCCCGCTTTCCATGCGATGCAGAAAGGGCACCTCATGGATCAAAAAGACGTGGTTCTCAACGACGTCTACGCCGATGCCGCGACTTTCGCGTTCGCCGACCTGATTCCCGCCGTCGCGACGGCAATCCACGAAACCGTATTCAAGAATCATGCGGACGCCGGCAAGGGTCTCGAGGCGCCGTCGCATGGCGAACTGATCGCGCATCAGCCCATCCCACCCTTGAGCACCGTCTGAGCGACCATGAAGAAGGCTGGTTCAAGTCGATCGGCGAAGCCGGTGTTTCGATGGCCGAAGGACTCGGTCAACTCTGGACCTCACGAGATCGCCTGCCGCGGACCTTGCTCGTGCCGGCCAACACCGGATCGCTGATTTCCGTCGCCCTCGTCGTGACGGCGTTCACGATCGACAAGTTCAGGAATCCGATCTCCCGGAAGGGAAGATCGATCCGAAACTCGCGGCGGCCGTTCCGTTGCCGCTTGCGTATATGGAAGTGCTCGCCACGCTCGCGTTCGGCAAGCTGCTCGAGGTCTGCGACAACGTTCTCACGAAAAGCACGCAGTTTGCTCAGATATGTCGAGGGCATCGTCGACCTCAATCCCGAGATATCGAACGGTGCTTTCCAATCTATCTGTGACCAAGCAGGAGTTGAACGGCTCTAAGGTTCTTCGTCCGCTAGTAGATCAAGGTGGCCTTCGTCCGGCGCATCGTGTGCGTGCCGTAAGCGGTCGGATCAAGACCGATTGCAGCGCCCCACTGATGAACCATCCTGGCGCATTGTCGCGTCGTGCGGCGAGCGAGAAGCCGACTCGGGAATAGGTATTGATCGCACCTCCGCTCGGCTTTCTCAATCCATGCAGCAACGGCAGTGCGAGCTGGCTGCGTGACCTCAAACTGCACCGGCCGTTTAGTCTTGCTCTGCATTATCATCGCACGCGGCAGTATCTGATTGCCGTGAGTCACGCCGCGGATATGCAGGTTGACCAGATCTCAACCGCGCAGCTTACTATTCCCTGCAGAACTCTCGGGCCAGCATCCGAATCAATCGAGCATCGGCGCCGCCTTCTGGCGACCCGCGCCAATCTCGTATGCGTAGGCACATCCGAGCAGCGCCGCCTCGTCCCACTGCCGACCGACGAAGATCAGCCCGAACGGAGACCCCGACTCGTAATAGCCCGCTGGCACCGCAATGCCAGGCAATCCCGCGATATTGATTTCGCCGACCGTCGTCTCCTGAATGATGTCCTTGCCGTGAAGCGGAGGAAGCTCGCATCGCATCTGTGGAAAGACGAGCGCATCGAGTCGGTGCGTGCTCATCACCGTATCGAAGATCCTCATATAACGCGCCTTCAGGTCGACGAACTCCGGCATCTCCGGCGGCAACGAAGGGTCGGCCAACGCAGCCCGGAAGTCGGCGAGACTAGGCAAATAGCGCAGTACGCCATTGGGCCCGAACACATTGTCGTCTTTAGTCGCTTCGGCGAATTCCGCGAACGTTTTGAGCGGCGCATGCTTGCCGAGCCGCTGCAGATATTTCTCGAGATCGTACGGAATGGATTCGAGTCCACGCGCATCGAAGTGTTCCAGCGGCGGCGTCGGCTTTCTTAGATCGGCGAAACCAGAGCCTTCGAACGGATCGTCGACCAGGACCGCGCCCAGACCGGCCAACTCTTGCTTGACCCGCGCATACAGCACGGTTGCTTCATCGGAGAGCGGCTGCGCGCGCCATCCCGGCCCATATAAACCGATACGCTTGCCGTTCAACGCATCCGGTGACAGCGCCGACGTATAACCGCCTTCCGGCTGCCGGCCGACGCTCGCGAGCGTCTTCGGGTCCTCGCTCGAATAGCCTGCGAGCACGTCGAGGCAGAGCGCCGCATCGCGTACGTTGCGGGCAATCGGTCCCACTACATCGCGATTACCCGACAGCGGCACGACGCCCGCATTCGGCACCAGTCCGATAGTCGGCTTGATGCCGACGAGGCCCTGCGCGGAGGCTGGGTTCTGGATCGAGCCGCCGGTTTCTTCGGCGAGTCCGAGCACCGCCATGCCCGATGCAACCGCCGACGCCGTTCCCGCGCTGCTGCCTCCCGGCACGCGGTCGGGCATCGGCACGTTGATGGTCGGCCCAGCCCAGCTATCGTTCGCGTGCGATCCGGTGTGGCTCAGGATGGGCACGTTGGTCTTGCCGAGCAGGATCGCGCCCGCGCGCCGCATGCGCGCGACGACCGGGGCATCGCGCTCGGGCATCAGGTCGACGCCGCCCTTCTTGCTGTAAAGCTTCGCCCATCCCGCCGTGGTCGGAAAACCGACCATATCCATGGGATCCTTGATGACCACCGGCACGCCCGCGAGCGGCCCGAGCGCTTCACCGGCTGCGCGCCGTTCGTCGATCTTCCGCGCATCGCCGATCGCGTCCGAGTTCAGAAAGATCAGCGCGTTGAATTTTGCGTTGTCGCGCTCGATCCTGTCGAAGCAGGCGCGCGCCAGTTGCTCAGCCGTAAATGTCCCAGCTCGAAAACCCGCCTGCACGGCTTCGACCGTGAGCGTATCCAGATCGATGTCCATCGCACTGCCTTGTTCCATTCGATGCTCCTGTTGAGTTATCGGTACCTCAAAGCGCTCAAAGCTGGATGCCACGCGTGAGCGCGCCATCGACGACGAAGTTCGCCCCACTCACGAAGCTCGCCGCCGGACTCGCGATGAACGCCACTGCGTTGGTGATTTCCTGCGGCCGGCCCATGCGTCCGCTCGGCTTCAACGCAAGCGCACGCTCGAACAGCGCCGCGTCTTAATACTCGATCCAGTCCCACACGCCGCCTTCGAACTACACATTGCCGGGCGATACCGTATTCGCGCGGATGCCCTTCGATGCGAGCTGATTCGCCAGCCCCTGCATGTAGTGAACGAGGGCGGCCTTGAAGACCCGGACGGACCCGGGGCAAAATCGATCTCGCGTCCCGACACGCTCCATATCGCGACGATCGAAGCGGCCCGGCTCACCTCGCGAAACGCCATGGCGGCATCGACGAGATTGACCATGCCGAGCAGATCCGTCTCGAACTCCTTGCGCCACGACTGGATGTCGTTGCCGATCGTGAGCGCGCTCACATTGGCCACGACGATATCGATCCCGACCCATTGCGCACCGACGCCCCCGACCCAAGCCTTGAGCGCATCGCCGTCCGGCACATCGACGGCCGCACCCGACGCGCGTGCGCCGCTCAGCTTGGCCAGCGCGCTCGCGGTCGATTCGACAGCGGCTTCATCGCGCGCGCAGATGGCAACGTCGGCGCCCTCCGCGGCGAATGTCCGCGCAATCGCGAGTCCGATGCCCTTCGTGCCGCCGGTCACGATCGCCTTCAGACCTTTAAGTTGCAGGTCCATTTTCGTCGCTCCTGTGCGTGTCGATCAGAAAACATAGCCTGTGCGCTCACTCTTTCTCGCGCCCTTCCCCGGATGTCATGCCGCGCGTGATCTGCAACACTTCGCCCGCTTGAATGACGGAATGGCAAATATCGTCGATGGTCACGCGCTTTTCCATCGCCTGAGCGCGCAGTATGTCGTACGCATCGCGCTCACTCACGCGATGCATGATCATTAGAATGTTTTTAGCTTCCTGCAGATGCCGGCTGTCGAGCAGCTTCTGTTCGAGCTTGGCGATACGCTGTGCATGCTGACGCGCACGCTTCGCGTGATACAGGGCCATTACCACGGTCGAAAGTAACCCCGATGCGCGGATCGGCGTCGTGATGATGCCGTCCGCTCCGAGTTTGATGGCCTGATCGATGAACGTCGGATTCTCATGGGCCACCACGCAGATGACGGGCGGCGCATCGGGTCCCGACCACTCGCCGCTCGGCGTACGCTCCTCGGGCAAGAGCGCGCGAAACACCAGATCTACGCGCTCGGGCAAGGTGTCTATCGGCGGCCAGCATTGCTCGACATAAAAGCCCATGCGCCGCAGATGGTTGGCGAGCGTTTGCCCGTCGTCGTCGTCCGGATGGAAAACGACCACGCGCGCATTGCGCTCGAGGATCGAACTGGTGAGGCTCCGCTGGCCTCTGTCCGCACGCGCGCTCACGTCAATAGTCCCGCGTGCTCAACTTCGTGACCCAGTCCCCGAGCGTCTGGCGCGTCATGTACGGATCGGGACCGACAGCGAACTTCGACTCGCGCAGGATGGTGAACTGGCCGTCCGCGTTTGCCCGGCCGATGCGCGGATAAAGCGCCATATGATGATTCACGGGATCGATGCGCACGCGGCCTTGCGGCGCGGTGAATTCCGAACCGAGCAAATGCGGCATGATTGTCGCGAGTTCGTCCGAGCCTGCGCGGGCGAACGCTTCCGCGAACATGTGCATCTGATAATACGCAGCCTCCCAGTTCATGTCGGTCGGCGTGTCGGCCTCATAAAGCGCCTGATGATGCGCGACCGCGCGATGGTTTTCTTCCGTGTCAATGCTTTGGAAATAAGGCGCGGCCGTGATGTGGCCCGTCGCGATGCCGCGCTCCATCGCACGAATCTCAGTCTCGGAGGTATTGAGACTGCCGATGGGCATTCTGGCAGGATCGAAGTCCGCGTGCGCGTAGGCATCGTAGAGATAAGGCACGGTATCGCCGATCACCGTGCAGAAAATCCAGTCCGGCGACTTGCGCCTGATGTCCGCGATGACCTGCGCGAACTGATCGCGCGGCGCGTCGAGCGGCAGATAGCGCTCGCCGAGAATCGCGCCTTCGGGATGCTGGAGCAGCAGTTCCTGCATCGTACGATTGCACTCGTACGGATAGACGTAGCTCGACCCGACGAAGTAGACCCGCGCGCCGAAGGTCTCCGTCATGAAGTCCGCGAGTTGCACGCCGTTCTGATTGGGCGACGCGCCGCTATAGATGATGTTGTCGGAGTACTCGAAGCCCTCGTACATCTGCGAGTAGATCAGCAGCCGGTTGTGCTTTTCGACGACAGGCAGCATCGCCTTGCGGCTGGTCGACGTATAGCCGCCGAAGATCGTGTTGACGCCGTCCTTCACGATCAACCGCTCGGCCAGCTCGCGAAACGAGGCCGGGTCGGAGCCGGGATCGTAATGAAGGGCGACGAGTTCGCGTCCGCCGATACCGCCGCGCGCATTGATCTCCTCGACGGCGAGGCACGCTCCGCGCCATTGAGACTGCTCGATCAACGCGGTCGAACCGCTCGTCGAGCACAGCAAGCCCACTCGGATTGGATCGGACAAAGCCATTTCGTGACACGCTCTTTAATGCGCGCGGAGCGGCGCCCCGCGCTGAGGTCTTCGGTGCTTCGATTCGTCTGACGATGTTCTACTTGAGGTAGTGCTTGGCGACCATCGCGCCAACCGTATATTTTGGGTCGACGAAATTGCCGAGGCGAACCTTGCCGACCTGGCTCAGCATCATGTACGCGTCCCACTTGTCGAAGCCGTACTCGGCCGCCATCCACAACACGAGTTCGCGATAGGCGATCCGCGTCGCGTCCTCCAGCGGGCGTGCGCTGCCGATGCTCATGAGCGCGTCCTCATTCTCCAGCCGCGGCCAGGCGATCTGCCAGTTCTTGATCAGATCGAGGCGCACGGTCGTCGTGCTCTGATACTCCACGGCCGTGCCGCACACTTCACCGTCGCCCTGACAGGCATGCGCATCGCCGATAAACAGGCGCCCGCCCGGCGAGCGGACCGGCAAATAGGTTATGCTGCCCGGCCCCATGTCCGGCACATCCATGTTGCCGCCGTGATTGTCGGGCGTGAGGGAATTGATCGAATCGATTTCGGGCGATAGGCTCAGCGTGCCGATATGTGGCTTGTACGGCAGCGTATTGCGTTTGCTCCAGTACACGTTCTCTTCGTCGATCTTGATCTTGCGTACGACTTCCGGCAACGGCTCGTTGAGCAATGCAGTGTAGTCGGTGCCCGTCAATGCGCCGAAGTTCGGTATCATGCAACAGAAGCCGTGCGGATCCTCGCCGCGCGGCGCCATCTTCTCGATGTACACCGCCACCACGTCGCCCTTTTCTGCACCCTCGATCATGATCGGTCCGTTCTGCGGATTGAGAAACGGCACTTGCAGCACCTGCGACGGCTTGTCGGTTTCCTCCTTGATCTTGCCCTCGAACGCATCGCGCGTTTCCACCACCACGCGATCGCCGGGTTTGACGTGCAGCACCGGCTGCGAATACGGCCCGATGGTGTAGTGATACGTCTGCTGCATCTCTTCGGTGAGATGGTGCTCCACCGGTTCCCGATCCGCGCCGACACCGCGCTTCATCATGATCGATTCTTCAAGCCATTTCATGTTCCGCTCTCCGTCACAGTGCCAGGTACTGGCGAATCAATTGCTCGTCCCCGAGTTGCGCAGGGCTCAATACATCGACGATACGGCCCTTGTCCATCACGCAGCAGCGTGTCGCGATCCGTTCGACCATGCCCATGTCCTGCTCGACGAGCACCACGCCGATGCCCGTCTCGCGCGCGATCTGCTGCAACGTCTCGCCGATCAGATCGACGATCGACGGCTGAATGCCTTCCGACGGTTCATCGAGTAGCAGCACCTTGGGCGCGCTGATGAGCGCGCGCGCAATCGCGAGTTGCTGCTGTTCGCCGCCGCTCATGGTTCCCGCTTTCTGCGTGTAGCGCTTCTTCAGGATGGGAAAGTAGCCGACGACTTTCTCTTTCATCTGCGCGGCCTGCGCGCGATTCGCCTGTGCGCCGACCTGAAGGTTCTCGGCGACCGTCAGCGCGCCGAAAATCTCGCGGCCCTGCGGCACGTATCCCATGCCTTTCTGCGCGCGAACGTACGGTCTCTCGTGGCCGATCGCAGCGCCGTCGAGTTTGATTTCACCAGCATCGAGCCTGATCAGTCCGATGAGCGCGCGCATCAGCGTCGTCTTGCCGACTCCGTTGCGGCCGATCAGCGCCAGCACCTCGCCGCGCTCGATACCGATCGACACCCCGTTGAGCACGCGGCCGCCACCGTATCCCGCTTCTACGCCTGACACTTCGAGCAACGCGCTCATTTCTTTTTTCCCAAGTAGACCTCGGCGACATCGTCGCGGGCGAGGATTTCGTCGAGCGGGCCGTCCGCGAGAACACTCCCCCCGTGCAGCACCGTCACGCGCGAGGCGATCTGCTTGACGAACGTCATGTCGTGCTCGACGACCATCATCGTGAGACCGTCCGCTGACAGACGCTTGATGAGCTCACCCGTCGCGTGCGTTTCCTCGACCGACATGCCGGCCACGGGTTCATCGAGAAACAGCAGTTTGGGTCGCAAGGAGACGGCCATCGCGATCTCGAGCCATTGCTTCTTGCCGTGCGACAGATTGCGCGCGAGCACGCCATCCTCGCTCTCCAGCATGAAGCGCTGTAGCAGTTCGCCGAGGCTCTCGGGGCGGTCGTCTTTCGCGCGATGTAGCGACAGTTGCAGATGCTGGCGCACGCTCAGGTCCGGAAACACGCCGGGAATCTGGAACTTGATGCTCATGCCCATGCGGATGCGCTCGTGAGGCAGCACATGGCTCATGTCCTGGCCGAGAAACATCACACTGCCTTCCGAGGGGCGATGCTCGCCCGTGATGAGCTTGAAGAACGTGCTCTTGCCCGCGCCGTTCGGCCCGATCACGCAGCGAATCTCACCCGCGTCGATGCTGAAGTCGATGCCGTTGATAACGTGGGCGCCGCCGAAATGCTTCGTGAGTCCGCGCGTTTCCAGCAGCGTGGTCATGACTTGCCCTCCTCTCGTTTGAGACCTGCGCCAACGGCGCGCGCGCCGTCGCCCGTGCGGCTGGAGAGACGTTTCAACTGCCGCGTGACGAATGGCAGCAAGCCTTCGGGCGCGCCCAGCACGACGATCAGCAGGATCGCACCGAGCAGGATCAACGCGTACTGGCTGCCGTACACCGCGAGATTCTGCGAGAGCCAGACGAGCAGCGCGGTGCCGAGAATGGTTCCGCCGATGCTCTTCCTGCCCGAGGTCGCGACCCAAATGACCGGCATCGCGGCCGCGGTGAGGCCCATCGTCGAGGGGGTGATATATGAACCCCAGATTGTGTAAAGCGCCCCCGACAATCCGCCCAGCGTGCAACCCAGCACGAACACGAGTAGCTGATGACGACGGATGTCGACGCCGAGCATCTCGGCGCGTTGCGGGTTCTCGCGGATCGCGATGAGCGTGAGGCCGAAGGTGCCATCGAGCAGCCTGCGCATCACGACATAGACCACGATCAGCAGGATCACCACGAGGTAATAGAAGCTCACGTTTTCCAGCGTGAGGGGTCCGTCCCGCCAAGGAATCGTGAGCGGCGCCATGCCGCCCATGCCGTTGTAGCCGTTCAGCCGCGCTTCACCGATCGCCCATTGCGGTCCCGCCGTCTGCGACATGAACGTTTCGAGCACAAGCGTCACCGAGAGCGTGACGATGCCGATGAACACGCCCTTGATGCGGCCGTAGAAAATCATATAGCCGATCAGCGTGGCGACCACGACGCTCACCACCAGGCCCACGCCGAGACCGAGCCAGGACTCGAACCACATGTCGCCGTAATTCAGAGTGAAGATGCCGTAGCTATAGCCCGACAGTCCGAAGAACGCGGTCTGTCCGAACGACAGGATGCCGCCGTAGCCCCACATTGCCGCGAGGCCGACCGCGCTGAATGCCCACAGCAGGCAGTATGCGAGGTTGCCACTGGTGTTCGCATCGACGATGAGCGGCAGGCACAGCGCCACGAGCCAGGGCATCGCACGCAGCGCGCGTGTCGAGGCGCTGGTGTGGGACGTCTTTGAAGGCATTTTCGCTTGCTTCACGTCTGCCTCCTAGCGCAAGCGGGTGAAGAGATTACCGAGGCCCTGCGGCATCAGCCGAATCACGACGATGACCGTCAGGAGCAGCCCGATCTGCCCGAACAACTGGCCGTAAGATGCCGTGAGCGCCGTCTGGATGATGGCGAGCACGCCAGCGGCCGGCGTCGTTCCCGCAATCACGTTCGCACCACCGACGACCACCGAAACGAACGCCTGCACGATAAAGTTGCTGCCCATCGTCGGGACCGCCGTCATGGTCGGTGCGTAGAGCCCACCTGTGAGACCTGCCAGCCCCGCGCCGAGCGCGAAGGTCAACGTATAGAGCCGGTCCGTGCGCAGCCCGAGGCATTGCGCAATATTCGGGTTCTGGATCGTCGCGCGCGCACAGACGCCGTAGTTCGTCTTGAAGAACAGAAGGTAGAGGCCGAAAAGGATCGCCAGCGCGATGAGTGGCAGCACGGCGCGATAAGTCGAGAACGAATAATCGCCGAGCGAGAACGACCCGAACGGCGTGCCGATGCCTTCGATGGACGGTCCGGCGACGAGCAGCATCGTCTGCTGCACGATGAGGCTGATCGCCCATGTCGCCACGACAGAATCGAACACGCGGTCGTAAAGATGACGAATTACGAGTCTTTCGACGATCACGCCTGCGAGCGCCGCCGCGATCGCGCCGAGCAGCATCGCGAGCGGCAGCGGCACGCCGCGTTTGGCCGCGATGATTGTGACATACGCCCCGCACATGATGAACTCGCCATGCGCGAGATTGATGACGCCCATCATGCCGAAGATCACCGCGAGCCCGAGCGCCGCGAGCACCAGATAGGCGAAGTTGTCGCCGAACTGATAAACGAGCGAATAGAGAACCGATAAGGTGGCCATGCGCGCTCCACGTTCAGGAGGCCGGCGCGCGTGCGTGCTGTGTGTATCGAACGCGCGCCGGCTTCGGATCAGGACTTCTTGGGCAGATTCGACGGCGTGTACTGACGATGGTCCGGCTTGTTCGGCAGATCGCAACCGACCTTGCCGAGCCAATACGGCTGCACGTCGTTCCAGACCTTTGGAATCTCGACGGAGTGGTCCTCCTTCACGTGCACGAGATAGATGGTGTGGCTCGCGTGGTGGCTCTTCGGATCGATACAGACCTTGCCTTGCTCACCTGTCGTGCAGATGTCGCCGCTTTCCAGCGCCTTGCGCACCGCATCCTGATTCGTCGACTTGGCCTTTTCCGCCGCGGCCTTGTAGAGATAGATGGCGTCGTAGGCGTTCGCCGCTTCCTGATTGATATACGGCTCGTTGGGGAACTTGGCATGGAAGCGCTTCTTGAAGTCGTTGCTCGCGGGCGAATCGACTTCTTCGACGTAGTTTGCCGTAACGTACATGTCCTTGAGCGCAGGCGGTTTGAAGCGCTTGTGCTCATACGCCTGACCGACGTTGACCGAACTCGCCATCGGCAGGTTCAGATGCGCCGATGCCTGTTGCTCGTAATACGACGCCTGATTCGCGCCGACCAGCAGCGTGACCACGAAGTCAGGCTTCGCCTTCTGGATGTTCTGGATCGTCTGGCCGAACTGCGATACGGAAAGCGGAATGAACTCCTCACCCGCCATCGTGCCGCCGTTCTCCTTCACGATGTTGCGCACCCACTCCGCCGAGATCTGCCCGAAGTTATAGTCGGCGGCGATGGTGTACACCTTCTTGCCGTATTTCTGCATCATCCACGGAATCAGCGTCGAGAACTGCTGCTCGGGCACCGCGCCGGTCACGAAGGTGTTCGTATCGCAGACGCCGCCTTCATACTGATTGTCATACCAGTAGAGCTGATGCGCGCGGTCCATGATCGGCCGGATAGCTTCGCGCGAGGCGCTGGAGAACGCGCCGAAAATCACGTCGGGCTTGTCGATCTGGACGAGATGCCGCGCGAGTTCCTGAAACTTGGTGTTGTCCGACTGCGTATCGTAGGCGATCAGCGTCACCGGGCGTCCGAGGATGCCCCCCTTCGCGTTGATCTCATCGACCGCGAGCTGGGTGGCGTGGATCTTCGGAATCGTTGCCAGCGCGAAATTTCCCGAAGCATCCTCCAGCAAGCCGATTTTCACGGGATCGGCGGCGCTCGCGGCGAGCGAGGTCAGTGCAAGTCCTGCGGTGAGGGCGAGACGCATCCAGCCCGACGGCTTCAGCAACATGCGGGTTCTCCAGAAGTAGAAGTGAGCGCTAGAACAACAGGGGAAATTCGGAGAAAAAAAAACCCCTGGCGAACCATTGGTTCGCCAGGGGGCTTCTGTGCCGGGTCCTCGGGCGGACGTCTTTGTCGGGCCTCAAGGTATGGCCCAAGTCTAAGTCGCTGTATTTTTACTTGTCAACAGTGGTCAAAAATCGACGGGAGCGTTGGATGCGGAGTTCGCCTCCTCCACGCCGCTCGTGAATCCACCCTCGGCGACCATCGTCTCGCGTCGATAGAGCGGCCGCTGGAATTTTCAACGACCGCATTCCGGCGGTTGCCGTGAATGCGTACTCTCGGCCGGTTGTGTTGAAAAAGTCGCCCGTGGTTCGGAACGTTCGGTATCCTGGAAGACATCGATCAATTTCTCGATGAGATGCGACGCGTTGTACCGTGGTTGAAGCTGATTGCGCTGATCGAGCCGCACTATCCCACGGGCAAGACCGGTCGGCCGCCATTCCCGATTGCGACAATGCTGCGGACTCATTTCATGCAACAATGGTTCGGTCGGTCGGACCCTGCTATGGAAGAGGCGCTCTATGAAGTGCCGTTGTATCGCGAGTTCGCGGGTCTCGACGGCGGTATGGTCCGTTTGCCCGACGAAAGCACGATTCTGCGGTTCCGCCATCTGCTGAAAAAGCACCCCAACATGGGTCGGTACGTCGCTTGATCGCCCGATGGTCTTGTTCCACGATATTGTTGAGATACTTGGCCTGGCGGATCTTGATGGGCGTCTCACGCTCGGCGTTCACGGCGGGCCAGCCTCTGCCTCACGGAAAGTCATACTGCCTTCCATGTGCCCTGGACCTTCACATAGGTTTCGTCCATCCGCCAGCTCTTGCCGACCGGGCGTTTGCAGCGGCGGAACGCCTTTTCAAGCACCGGCAGAAGCTTGATGGCCCACCGATGCACGGTCGAATGATCGACCGCGATCCCGCGTTCGGCCATCATCACCTCGGGATTGCGCAAGCTCAGCGGGTAGGCCATGTACCAACGCACGCACACCAACATTATCTCGAGCGGATAGTGCAACCGCTCCAGCACTTTGGCTACCGCCGGACTCAGCGCTTTCATTGCCGTTCACATCATTCTGTTAGGTCCCGCAGCAGACCAGCCTCCGCTATTGCAACAGAACCCGAAAAAAGGATAAAAGCAGTTTCATTTTCCCGACGCCGTTCTGGTAGGTCGCCTCGGCTAGTCTAATGCCATCCCGCTACATTGTTCGCGGAACGACTCGAACCTTCTCGTGGATTGAATGAAAATGAGGCTTACAACGAAAACCTTTGTCACCGCCCTTCTTCTGATCGGCAGCGCGTCGGCGATGGCCTCGCCGGGACTGACACAACAGCAATGCGAAGACTACCCATTCGAACAGTTGAAAGGCGAAGTGACACACCAGCAATTGATGCGGGAGTTGAACGAGCTGGAAGCGGCCGGTTACAATCCCGACGACGCCAACGCCTACCCCGACGATCTGGAACAGGCGCAACAGAAGTTGCAAGCCGAGTATCGCGCGGACTGTGTCCCCACTGCAGCGCACCTCTCCCCCAGCGCTCCCCAAACGTCAGCCGGTGTAGCGCCCGCGCAAGCGGCGCATCAGCCGGCAGGTTGACGCGGGTTAGCGTCAATGTACCAAGGGTAAGCATTTCGATTTAACAAAGCAGCGCGCACAACGTCATGCGTCTTGAGCGCTTCGCTGCGCGGGCTCACGCTCGGGCAATTCAACAATGTGATGGAGTGGGCTATGAAGACCGTGTCCGGCAGTATTGGGGTGTCGATGTCGGCGCTCGTGGCGGCGCTGATGCTCGGTGCGGCGGGCGTTGCCTATGCTCAGCAGCCAGGCGACACCGGGGGCAGCATGAGCGGTGCGGGCGCCGCACCGGGAACGAGTGTGGGCACCGGGGCCGGTCCCAGCCCAATTCTGGGCGCGGGAACCTCGCTCGCCGCCACAAGAGGCATCGGCTCGGGGCCGGCGCTTAACAACATGCGGGCAAACGGCACGAGCCTGTATATGAACCCCGACCCACGCGCGCCAAATATGACCGGCAGGGCCGCGCCGGCTCGATAGGCTCGGCTTGGCTCGGGGATGCAGTTCGATGGTGGGTTATAGAACTCGCGCAACGAGTAACTGAAGAGAGCCTGTCCGGCAAGCGCGGCAAGAACGACGCGGCGGATGCTGCTGCGATCTACGAAGCAGTGACGCATCCGAGTATGCGTTTCGTGCCGCTGGAGGACGGACATCATCAGGCAACGCTTTTTCCTGCATCAGACGCGAAAATATTTCGTGGAAGAACGGACCGCGACCTATAACCGGTTGCGAGGCCTGCCGGCATGGCGGGCCACGCGCAGAAGCCCGCATCTCGTGATCCTGCTGTTCGATTGCGAAGGAGGCGAGCGGCAAAACCATCGAGATAGCCAGACGATTTAGCAGACGCATGTGGGTTCGGAACGATGAGGGTTGATTGGTGATGCATGCGGGGATCGGCAAGAGCTGGTCCGTGACGTTGCCTGCCAAGGCGCAAACGCCTCCGTGATGCAAGCGCAAAACCTCAGCCTCCCGGCTTCCGGTCTCGCAAACGCTACGTTGGCGGCTATGCGGAAACAGCGGCGTCCAAGTGGGGCATCTTTGGGCTGATGAAGTCGGCGGCCCTCGAACTCGGTCGCTACAACATTACAGTCAACGCCGTGGTACCGGGGCTCGTCGCCACCGCTTTGACGCTGTACGAAAAGCGACTGACCGAAAGCGTCGGTGAAACCGGCTACCACAAACCGAACGGTTTCCTGACGCCGCAGGAGGCGTGGGACCGCCGCGCCGCAACGATGCCGCTTGGAGTCGGATGGGTGCAGCCGGAAGACGTCTCGCCTGCGGCGGTATTTCTCGCTTCGGATGCCGCTGCAATGATCACCGGCTCGGAAATCGAAGTGACAGGCGGCGATAGCGCGAAAAGCCTATAGAACGGTTTCAATTCGGTTGAGGGGCGCGCGCCAGTCACACTTACGGTGCCAGTCGCTGCACCGCGAAGCAGGCCACACAATCATCGACCACGACGATGGCGAGATCAGATTTTGCGACGCGATCGAAATGGACAGCGCGTCAGGCTGCATTACGACCAATGATCACATTCAAGGAATTAGCGTCGGGAACGGTAGGACTCAGACAAGTGCCGATCGCCCATCTAAAAACCCGAGCGCTCGATGTAACCCGGAGGAAAATCGGGGTTACATTTGAGAGATCCTTGATGTCAGTGTTGCACCACGCTCGCGATTCGGTCGAGGCGGCCGACGCGTTTGACGTTTCTTCCCCCGTTGGCGCCCGGCACCGATATCGGCGACCCGTCCGCAGCCCTCTCTACCTGGGCGGGTCGATCGGTGACCGGTTGAGGTCTCAGACGACAGAGCGAGCGGCGAAGAGAAAAGATCAAAGGTCCGATCTCCCGTACGTCCAACGCGCAATGATCATCGCACTCCAACCACTCGTATTCCTTGACCCGCGCTTCGCAGGAAGACAGTCTGCACAGGGAGATGAAATATAGAATTGCGAGGCATAAAACGATTCCAGCTCCGTTCCCATGTAAAATAATTTCCATAAGAAAACTCCGCTCGAATAATGTAACGCAGATGATGAATAAATACTTCGTCTCTCTTACAATCGCCTCTCGACTATGTCCACAGCGTATGCACAAGGAACCGTCATTAAAGGAATGGATTTCGGTCCCTTAGCCAAGCTGGTCGGCAGCTGGAGAACCATTGCGACCGGCGGCGTGGATGTGGCGCCCGGTCAAGTAGGTTCCAAAGTAGGCACAGGCAATCCCGCGATGGAACCTTATTACGAGCAGTTAACCTTTGAACCAGCAGCGGACGCGACGAACGCAAGTTGAATCTCAGTACATGGCGAAAAACGACGCGACGAGCGTTTTCTCGATCACGTTCGACCTGACGGCCGATACATTGAGATACGCGCAAAAAACGCAACTACATGTCTACGGCAAGTCGTTCACGCACGTTGACTCAAGCGCCCTCAGCAAGGCAAGCTAGCAGCGTTCGTTGCGACGGGCATTGGCCCATACTCGGGCCAAGCGGTGCGTTCAAACACTTTGCGCCCAAGCCTAAGGACTACGCGGTGAATCGTTACGACTATGAGGCGTGGCGTCACTGGAACATCGTTGACGCTCAGTTGACGAAGCATCGCTACATGCTCGGCGACGAATACACCCTGGTGGACATGGCCGTATGGGGATGGGCATGGGCTGTGCCCTTCATACTCGGCGCCGAAGCGTGGGAGAAGCTGCTGAACGTCAAGCGTTTGCTCGACGAAATCAATCTCCGACCAGCGGCGCACCGCGCCGAATCGCTGAAGGCACGTCACGCCTTCAAGGCTGAGATGGACGAGGAGGCACGCAAGCCGATGTTTCCTCAGAACGCACGAATTGGGGTTCGGTCGCGATAAGAGGCTCTGGTACAAATAGAAATGGTCGACCAACTCGCCCGCCATATGAGGCAAGCATTTGCACGCGTAGCTACTACATATAGTGTTCGGCGAGCGATGAAGTTTCCCATTTGCACCCGAGCCCGAGTGGGGATTGGCTCACTTCTCGCAATCACAAGCGTAATCGGCCTATCGGTCCTCACTGGACTCAGCGCAGCGACGTAAAGTACCCCAATCAGCGACCGTTCCGTCGCAGCCGGACGAAGCGCTTTGCCCGTCTCGATAAAAGGATATGCAGGTGAGAAAAGGAATCCTCGCAATACTGGCGCTATTGAGCGCCATAGGCGCAGCAAAGGCCGCCCAAGCCGAGCCGGATCAGACTCTTCTCGTCCGTGGGCGCTATCTCGCTCAGGCAGCCGACTGTGCCGCATGCCATACAGTCAAGGGCGGCATGCCGTTCTCGGGCGGTCTGAGAATGAATATGCCTATCGGCGGCATCTATTCGACCAACATAACGCCTGATTCAAAGACTGGTATCGGGCAGTATACCGAAGCTGAGTTTGCTCGCGCTCTTCGCGAAGGCGTTGCAAAGGATGGGCGCAACCTCTACCCGGCGATGCCCTACACGTCCTACAGCAAGATCACCGATGCGGACGTCGACGCGCTTTATGCGTACTTCATGCGTGGCGTGAAGCCGGCACATCAGGCCAACATTACTCCTGACATTCGCTGGCCGCTGTCGATGCGGTGGCCCATGAGGGTCTGGAACGCTCTGTTTCTGGACGATCATCGCTTTGAGCCACGTCCGGACAAAAGTGTCGAATGGAATCGAGGGGCCTATCTGGTGCAGGGGCTGGGCCACTGCGGCGCGTGCCACACTGCACGAGGTGTGGCCTTCGAGGAGCAGGCACTTGACGGAAGCAGCCATGCGTTCCTGTCCGGCGCTTCGCTTGACGGCTGGTTCGCGTCAAATCTGACGGCAGACCGGACGACTGGCATCGGGGAATGGACTGCCGAGGATATCGAGACTTTCCTGAAGACCGGTGCAAACGCGCACGCGACCGCATTCGGCCCCATGACTGCCGTCGTCAACCATAGCACTCAGTGGCTGAGTGATAGCGATCTCGAGTCGATCGCTATCTATCTGAAATCGCTGCCGGGCGCGGCCACCGCTAGGCGCGACGCAACTCAAACCGATGCAAGCCCCGCCGCCAAGGCACATGGCGCGCAAATCTATCGGAATTTTTGCGTCGCGTGCCACCTTGCGAATGGCAGTGGTACGGCGCCGTATCTGGCCCGGCTCGCGGGCAATCCGAACGTGCAGGAAAAGGATCCGCTGTCACTCATTAACGTGACCCTCAATGGTGCTGAGCCACTGGTAATCGACGGCCAACCTGCTCCCTATCCCATGCCAGCTCAACGTAGTGCGCTCAGCGATACCGACCTCGCCGATGTGCTCACCTTCATGCGCGACAGCTGGGGTAATCACGCACCAGCGGTGAGCCCGAGCGATATCGAAAAGGTGCGCAGGCAAACTGGAAACGACAAATGACCGCCACGACAATCGAAATAACTTTGCACGTGAACGGACGCACCGTCCAGGTGAAGGCTACGCCCGAGACACCGCTGCTCTATGTTCTTCGCGACCAGCTGTCCTTGAAAGGTCCCCGGTTCGGCTGCGGACTTGGTCAGTGCGGCGCCTGCGGCGTTCTGGTTGACGGCACCGCCCGCCGCTCATGCGTTATGCCAGTCTCGTCTGCGGTGAACCGGAAGATTACGACCCTTGAAGGGATGGGAAATCCAGCATCGCCAGATCCCCTGCAGACCGCGTTCATCGAGGAGCAAGCGGTTCAGTGCGGATACTGCATAAACGGAATGCTGATCGCAGCGCGCTCACTGTTGAATACCAATCCGAAGCCCACCGAAGAGCAGGTCAAGGAGGCGCTTGCCTCCAATCTCTGCCGCTGCGGAACGCACATGCGGATCGTCCGGGCCATCCTTAAAGCTAGTGGTGCATGAATGCGTATCTCCGACCCAACCTCCATCTCCCGACGGCACTTCTTCCTTCAAGGCGCCGCTCTTGTCGTTGGCTTCTCCCTGTCCCGGCTTTCGTTCGCTGAGATTGCGGGCGAGGACGCCGTTCCGGCTGCACTCACGAAGTCAGTCGATCCTGCTCGCGTCGACGCATTTCTCGTCCTCGGCGCTGACGGGACGCTCACGCTATATACCGGAAAGGTGAATCTGGGTACAGGCAACACCACCGCACTGGCGCAGATGGTGGTCGAAGAACTGGAGTTTCCGCTCGAGCGGGTCCGAGTCGTTCAGGGCGACACTGCAATGACTGTCGATCAGGGGCCGACGAATGGTTCGATGTCTGTTCAAGGCGCCGGGATTCAGCTGCGACAGGCAGCGGCGACGGCGGGCGCTGCGATCCGTCGAGCGGCGGCACGAGCGTTCCGGATTCCAGAGGTAGAGGTTCGGATGGAGAACGGCCTCGCCTTCCGGGGAACCGATCACTTGGAGGGGATCGCATACCATCAGCTACTCGCCACGCAACCCGAAACACTCGGTCTCGATCCGAAGGCGCCACTCAAATCACCCAGGAACTACAGGGTAGTTGGTCAGCCGGTCAAACGCGATGACGTTCGATCGAAGGTGTTCGCAGAGTTCACCTACATGCATGATGTACGTATCGACGGGATGGTTCATGCCCGCATCCTGCATCCGGACGCGTATGGCGCCCAACTGTCGGCGGTCGATGATCAACACGCCCAAAAGGTGCCAGGCTTTCTCCGTACGGTGCGCGTTGGAAATCTGCTGGCTGCGATCGCGACGGATGAGTGGTCGGCAATCTGCAGCGCGCGCGCAATACGTGCAACGTGGTCTTCGTGGTCCGGCCTGCCTGAAGAAACGAAGCTTTTCGACGCGGTCAGAGCGCTTCCCATCCACGAGCAGGGGAAGTTGCTCGAACGTGGGGAGCCTGATGCTGAAATCAAGAAAGCTGGTAAGGTGGTCCACGCGACCTATTGCTGGCCGATGCAAACGCACGGATCAATCGGACCGTCTTGTGCAATTGGAGATTATCGGGACGGAAAATTGACAGTCTGGTCGTCCACGCAGGCGCCACATATGACTCGAGATCAGATCGCCGCGATGATGAAGATGGGCACGAGCGACATACGGTTGATATACGTCGAAGGTGCTGGTTGTTATGGCCGCAATGGTCATGAAGATGCGACGGCCGAAGCAGCCATACTGTCCAAAGCTGTCGGGCAACCAGTCCGTGTACAGTGGATGCGGCAAGACGAGCACGGCTGGGATCCGAAGGGCGCCCCGGTGGTATGTGATGTTGCAGGCGTGGTTGATAGTCACGGTCGTATTCAGGCGTGGAAGTACACGACGTGGGTTCCCTATCGTGTGTCGGGCAACGCAGACGTGCCGTTGCTCGCCGCCGAGCTTGTGCGCTCCTCAACCATGGTCGATGAGCCGAACAACGCCGGCGGCATGGAGTTCAACGTGATCGCGCCATATGACGTACCCAACATGAGCGTGGTGGTCAATCGAACTTCGACGACGTTCTTGCGGCCCGCGTGGTTGCGAGGTCCAGGTAGACTGCAGCACACATACGCCAACGAATCGTTCATGGATGAACTGGCAGTTGCCGCCAACGAAGATCCGCTCAAGTTTCGGCTCCGTCACTTCGACGATTCGCGCGCGCAGGCTGTTCTGCGCGCGGTCGAATCACGTTCAGGTTGGCAGCGTCGCCCTCTTTTTCCGGCACGGTCCACCTCGGATATCGCACGTGGGCGAGGTATGGCGTGCGTGCGTTACGAGCCCAATCGTGCATACGTCGCGTCTGTCATCGAGATCGAGTTGAACCAGAGGACAGGCGTGTTGAAGATCGGGAAAGTGACGATCGCTCACGACTGCGGTTTGATCGTCAATCCTGACGGTGTTCGCAACCAGGTTGAAGGAGAGGTCGTGCAGACGATCAGCAGGACGCTGTTCGAGCACGTTAGCTTCTCACGTTCGGCGGTGACAAGCGTTGATTGGCTTACCTATCGCTTGCTGAAATTTCCGGAACTGCCCTCCGAGATCGACGTGGTGTTGCTGGATCGTCCGGAACAGCCACCTGTGGGGGCCGGTGAGCCGACATGTGCAGTGATCCCTTCGGCAATAGCTAGCGCCATTTACGACGCCATCGGGGTTCGCCCCAGGTCTGTTCCCTTCACCCCGAGTTCGCTGCTCGAGTTGTTGCAGTCACAGGGCCCAAGATCGTCGCCGTCGTAGAGAACCGTTGGAATTCGAGGTTTGTCGCCGCAAGGCACAAGGAGCGAGCGAGATCGATATGCAAAGTACTGTTTATTTTGCGAGGTCGCAGAATTGATCAACGCCGGATGGATGGGTTCCGCGGCAACGGCATTGTCAGGTTGGCGAGGTCGTCGCGTAGGATGGTGGGATGAACAAATCAAAATCGCTTTATCACGGTCATCGTTTTCCCGCTGGCGTTGTCAGTTGCGCCGTGCGTTGGTATTTCTAAGTCTGCGCGACATCGAAGAGTTGCTGTTTGAGCGCGGCCAAAGCCGAGATCCCGGAGCTCGCGAGCGTAAAGCATGTGTTCGTCAAAGCTGCAGCCCGGCTGAACAACCGGGCCGAGAACAGTCATCAACCGACGCGCGAACGCGAACGTCGCATGCGCGGTTTTCGCCGCCCGAAACGCACACAGAAATTTCTCTCGTGCTTCGGGCCGATCCGGCAACGCTTTGCGCTCAAGCAGCACCTGCTGCACGGTTCACTTTATCGCAAAGAGATTGCTGCCCGGTTCGTTTCCTGGCGTGAAGTCGCCGAACTCGCCCAAAATCCGTCCTACGCTTTCTGAGATTGCTCTTCCTGCCGTTCTTATGACCCAGTCTCGACAAGTTGCAATGCCAAGCTTGGACACCTCACTGCAGACATGGGCGAGAACACGCCACCTGAGGCAGCGCGCGTGGTAAAGCCCACCTGAAGCATCGCCTTGAACATTTGCGGCACGCAAATGACTTACAGAACGCCCGCGGGGTCGCCGTCGATGGACCGCGCGGTCGGCTGTACGCGATCGATCGCGCCGCCAGCGGCACCGGCTATGTGCGGAGCTTCCCGCTCAATTGAAATTCAACCATGTCGTCGCCCAACAGGCGGCGAGGTCGTCGTAATATAGCGCCATTAACAACGCATCCGGTCATCGCATGATTCGCAAACTGCTCGCTTCTACCGTCACTCCTATTGTGCTCATCGCCGGGATCGTTACGGCCACGCCCGTTTTCGCGCAAAGCGACACGGTCAACGTGTTGTATGCCGGCTCGCTCGTCAATGTAATGGAGCGCAGCATCGGCCCTGCTTTCGAGAAGGCCACAGGGCTGCCCTTCCGCGGCTATGCGGCGGGTTCCAACAAGATCGCCAACGAAATCAAGGGCAAGCTGCGCCGCGGCGACGTGTTCATCAGCGCGAGTCCCAAGGTGAATGACAGTTTAACCGGCGCGGCAAACGGCGATCACGTCACGTGGTATGTGAACTTCGCCGAATCGCCATTGATGATCGGCTACAACCCGCAAAGCAGATTCGCGCCGCAGTTCAAGAGCAGGCGCTGGGACCAGGTGCTACAGCAACCGGGCATCCGCATTGGCCGGACCGATCCAAAACTCGATCCGAAGGGCGCGTTCACGGTCGCAATGGTGACCAGGGCCGCTGAGCTCTATCATCAGCCGGACCTCGTCGAGAAGACACTCGGCGTGACGGAAAATTCCGAACAGGTTTTGCCCGAGGAAACGCTGGTTGGCCGCCTACAATCCGGACAGCTCGATGCCGGCTTTTTCTATTCCACAGAGACGTCCGACCTGAAGATTCCGGCGATCCGTCCGGCGCCCGAATTGCAGGCGAAGGCCAGTTACACGCTGACCATTCTCAGTGACGCGCCGAACCGTGACGGCGCAAGCAGCTTTGTCGACTTCCTGCTGAGTGCGCAAGGTCGCGCGCTTCTCAAGCAACATCGTGTGGACGTCATCAAACCGACGGTGAGCGGCAACCTGCAAGCCGTGCCGCCGTCGGTGCAAGCCGTGATCGACGCCGCCGCGCAGTAAGGGCGGTGAATCCTGTCGCTGCTCGCCCGCTGCTGTGGCTGGCTGCGCTGCTGGCCGCCTACCTGTGCGCGCCGTTTGTCGCGAGTGTGCCGCAGCTTGGGGCAGCGGATTGGGCAAATGTCGACTGGCGCGCGACATGGTCGGCGGTTGGGATCTCGACGGCGAGCGCCAGCGTGGCGTCGCTCGTGGTTCTGCTAGGTGGCGTGCCGCTCGGCTATTTCCTTGCGCGCTCGAAATCGCGCAAAGTCGCGCTGCTCGGGTTTGTCGTGCAATTGCCGCTGGCGCTGCCGCCGCTTACCAGCGGCGTGCTGCTGCTCTTTCTGCTCGGCCCGTATGGATGGGCCGGCCGCATGACCAATGGTGTACTGACGGATTCGTTCGCCGGCATCGTGCTCGCGGAAGTCTTCGTCGCCGCGCCGTTTCTGATCATTGCCGCAAGGTCCGCGTTCTCCGCGGTCGACCCCGTCCTCGACGATGTCGCCGCGACGCTCGGCCATCATGCCGGAAGTCGCTTCTTGCGCGTCATGCTGCCTGTTGCATGGCCGGCTATTCGCGCAGGACTCGCGCTCGCGTGGCTGCGCGCCTTCGGCGAATTCGGCGCAACCGTAATGGTCGCCTATCATCCCTACTCGTTGCCGGTTTATACGTACGTCATCTTCGGCGGCCAGGGGCTGCCGGCGATGATGCCGCTATTGCTGCCGACGCTCTCCATCGCGATCGTCTGCGCGGCACTGTCGATTTGCAGCGTTCGGCAAAAGACCGCGCTCGAGAAGATCGAAAACGACGACGACGTGCTGGAACCAGAGCCGGACCTGACGGCTAGGCACGGCGAGACCGCGGCTGTGCGCCTCTCTTTCCATCTGCAACGGCGCCTGGGCGCGTTCGAGCTCAACATCGCATGGACGCCGGCCACGCGGCGCCTTGCCATTATCGGGCCGTCCGGTTCAGGCAAATCGCTGGCGCTGCGGCTGATTGCGGGTCTGGAATCCAACGAGGCTTGCTCAGTAATGCTCGGCACGGCGGACATCGGCGCCTTGCCGCCCGAAGCGCGTCAGATCGGCTACATGCCTCAAGACTACGGGCTTTTCCCGCATATGACGGTGGCTCAGCAGCTAGCGTTTCCGGTTCATGCAGATGCCGCTGCCGCGCGCTATTGGCTCGGCCATCTTGGGATCGTTACGCTCGCCAACCGTTTGCCGAACCAGCTGTCGTTCGGCCAGCGGCAGCGCGTGGCGCTCGCCCGCGCGCTCACGCGTCATAGTAGGTTGCTGTTGTTCGATGAGCCATTTTCCGCGCTCGATACGCCACGACGTCGACGGCTTCAGCAATCGCTCAGGGCGCTGCAACGGGAGATCGAAGCGGTCACCATAATCGTCACGCATGATCCGGACGAGGCCGCGCTGCTTGCGGACGAGATACTCGTCCTCGATTGGGGTCGGGTATTGCAGGCCGGCTCCACCGCAGAGGTGTTAGCGCGTCCGGTGACGATGCGTGTGGCTGAACTCCTCGGTCTCTCGAACGTCGGTTGTGGCACGGTGCGCGCGCCGCAGCGCATCGAGCTTGCGCCTGGATGGGTCGTGGAAGCGAACTGCGCGGACCTGCCAATTGCTTCACCGGTGATGTGGCGGCTTGCCTCGCATGCTTTCGTGCTGGCCTCGGATGGCCCATATGCGGCGACCATCAATGCGATAGAGCTGCGCCGCGGCGAGCGATTCGCGTACCTTGACGTTTGCGGCGTGAAAATCGATGTCGCGCTCGGCGATCTCTCACTCGGCGAGGGACAAGAATGCCGGTTCTTCATCGCCGCCGCTGGTGTGTCGGCGTGGCCCGGCTAGCCTCTACGCCAAGCCGAATTCTGATTTTGACTTTGCGAGCGACAAAAACCAGGGAGCATGTGCCGGCTAGGGTGCCCTTTTTACGAGTGCTTTGCCTTGCCTCCATGCAGCGCCTCGGAAATCGCGTGGCAGTCCGGAACGCCATTCCGGAAACCACGATGATACGCACCACCCCACACCCGCGGTGCTCAGTCGATCGCCGCTGCGGCTATCTAGCTTCCTTTGTTGACTGTAATCGCGGGTCGTGCGTAGAACCGCGATCCAATCCCTCGCGACAAAGATATGCACAGGCGAAGACCTCCGCCGCCCATCACCCAACAGTCCGACTTTCGTGCTTACTATCACGCGCGAGCCACTCGGCTTCCGTCTGGCGCGATCGGTAGACGATGGCGTCAGCTTTCGTCATTCGCGTCCGTGGATCCTTCAGCGGACGCCAGTCGCTACATAGCATTCCGGGCAAGACATCGACATGCGGTGAATACGCTTCACGCCCGATCGACCGCGTCGACTCATTCACGCGCGACACCCGTTAGCTTCTGTTTCGTGGGAATGCGGCCGATTGTTGACGCCCATTAGCGGGCCGGTGTCAAGTGAGCGATCCACATCCCCGGCTGCACCAGCAGCCGTTTCCCAGTTCTCCGAATGCAGCAGCCAACCGCGCCCGTTTCTTCATTTGCTGGCTGCGACGAAACGCGCCAGACACCCATCTGGATCAAGCGAAGGGCCATACTGCTGGTGCCTTTCGCCCCGGCGGCTGTGCCGCCCCGGAAGAACTTCGGTGCCGTAATGCGTCCATGGGGTTCGCACAATTGCGTGGGCTGCATGGTTGTCGGCGCCAATCCACAGCTGGCTCGTATTCCGGGCGATCCGTTTTTACTGCATATCGGGGACGGCGGCACGGCATCCCATTCAATCTCGGTGACTGTTCGCCAGTCAACAATCAGGGCTCGCCGGTCGCCGTCGAAACTCTTATGGGAAGCAGCGCGTCATATCGAATGGTTTGTGCTCCTTCAGCATATGGAAGCATGCACGGGCGAGCTTGTGCGCCAAGGCCTTGCGCGCCAGGATGGTATTGGTCTTGCCTTTCTTTCGCTCGTAGAAACGCTTGACCTCGGCGCAATAGCGCAGTGCAAATTGGCCGCCTCGATGAACGCCCAGGACAGATACGGGTTGCCATTCTTTGTGTTGCCTTCGCTTTCTTTTTGCCGTTGCTTATACGCTGGCTGTCCACGCACCGCGCATAGGAAGCGAAGTGGTTGTGTCGCGCTAAGGACGCGGGAGTAAAGTTCAGGCGGACATTTTCCTGAAGTGAAGCGTGATATGAAGAATGCGACTGCGAGAAAAGCCCTGCCTGCCGGCGTAGCGAATGTACCCACACGCCTGCACTATCCGCTGGAAGTGATCCTGCTGTGTGTGCGGTGGTATGTGGCCTACTCGCTGAGCTTGCGAAATCTTGAGGAAATGATGACCGAACGGGGTTTCGAGGTCGACCATTCGAGCGTGCATCGCTGGGTGATCAAACACCGTTGTTCGAGAAGACCTTTCGCAAGCACAAACGTCCGGTCGGCAAGAGCTGGAGGATGGATGAGACCTACGTCAAGGTGGGCGGCCAGTGGAAGTACTTGTATCGCGCGGTGGACAAGGCCGGTAATACGGTGGATTTCCTGTTGCGGGCGCATCGCGACAAAGCTGCCGCGCGCCGTTACTTCGAGAAAGCCATCGATCGGAACGGGACGCCCGAGACCGTGACCATGGATAAAAGCGGGGCGAATCTGGCCGCCCTCCAGGCCATCAACGTCGAGCGGGAAACGCCCATCAAGGTCCGGCAGGTCAAATATCTGAACAACATCGTCGAGCAGGATCATCGGGCGATCAAACGACGAACCAGGCCCATGATGGGCTTCAAGGATTTCCGGTGTGCCCGCACCATCCTGTCAGGCATTGAGACGATGCATATGATCAGGAAAGGCCAGATGAAGGACAGCGGCGTCCCTCGAACCGCCGCCGATCAGTTCTATTCGTTGGTGGCGTAAGGACTCCTTGTCATTGCGGAACTTTCTTGCCTTGCCAATCTTATCGCGATACAACCCCACGCAGACCGATCGCGAGCGTGAACATCACGCACGTGTGCGCTGGCTTTTCACCCTGCTCTATCCGGGTGGCTTGCGTATCACGGAGGTCGGCACGAATACGATGGGCCGGTTTTTCCGTCGGGGCGACGAAAACGGCAAGGATCGCTGGTGGCTCGAAGTGATAGGCAAAGGTAACAAGGAGCGGCTGGTGCCCGCAGTTGCTTCGGATGGTCTCAGTGATCGCTGACCGAAGTCTCCCTGACCATACCCCGACCTTTCCCTATGGCGTTAAGACCGCCGAAGTGTATGCTGATCGGGTATCGGTTTCTGTACGTCTCTGACGTGATGCGGCCTTGTAACCTGTGTTTTCAAGCACGCCCTTCCCTTTTAGCCGCAGCCGAGTGGCGGTGTTCCCTTCTTGAGCGGCAGCAGAGTGAAAGCGGAGTGCGGTGACGAACCCTACTGACGGTATGGGTGCCGATGAGTAATAGCCTTCAGATTCTTTGGGAGGATGGCGAGCGCATCCTGTGTCGAGGGTGGCATCCGGGCCATGGCGGCGGCCACAGCGTACTGGTTGCGCGGGCCGCCGCCGAGCATCCGCCACCCGCCAGCCTCGATCGCCTCGCTCACGAATTCGGGCTGAAGGACGAACTCGACGGCGCGTGGGCCGTGCGGCCGCTGGAGCTGGTGCGCGAAGGCGGCCGGATGCTGCTGGTGCTTGAGGATCCGGGCGGTGAGCCACTCGCGCGGATGCTCGGCGCGCCCATGCCGGTGGAAAGTGTTTTGCGCCTCGCGGTCGGCATCGCTGCAGCGCTCGGCAAGTTGCACCAGCGTGGCCTCGTCCATAAGGACCTCAAGCCCGCCCATATCCTCGCGAACTGCGCGGACGGACAGGCGCGGCTCACCGGCTTCGGCATCGCTTCGCGGCTGCCGCGCGAGCGACAGGCGCCCGAGCCGCCTGAAACCATTGCTGGTACGCTCGCCTATATGGCGCCCGAGCAGACCGGTCGGATGAACCGCTCGATCGACGCCCGCAGCGACCTCTATTCGTTCGGCGTCACGTTCTACCAGATGCTGACCGGCGCGCTGCCATTTGCGGCCACCGACCCCATGGAATGGGTGCACTGCCATATCGCCAGAAAGCCGGTGCCGCCCAGCGCGCGGGTGGAGACCGTCCCTGCTGCGGTCTCCCACATCGTCATGAAGCTGCTCGCCAAGACCGCCGAGGAGCGCTATCAGACTGCCGCGGGTGTCGAGCATGATCTGCAGCACTGCCTGGCCGATTGGGAGCGGCAGCATCGCATCGATGACTTCCAACTGGCCGAACACGACACGCCCGACCGGCTGCGGATTCCCGAGAAGCTGTACGGGCGGGCGCGCGAGGTCGACACGTTAATCGCCGCGTTTGACCGGATCGCCAACGGCGGCGCGCCCGAACTGGTACTGGTCTCGGGCTATTCCGGCATCGGCAAATCGGCGATCGTCAATGAACTGCACAAGGCGCTGGTGCCGCCGCGGGGGCTCTTCGCCTGCGGCAAGTTCGACCAGTACAAGCGCGACATTCCCTATTCGACCCTGGTGCAGGCTTTTCAGGGTCTCGTGCGACCGCTGCTTGGCAAGAGCGACGCCGCGCTGGCGAGCTGGCGCGACGCGCTTCTGGAGGCGCTCGACCCGAATGCACGGCTCATGACCGACCTCATCCCCGAACTGAAGCTCATCATCGGTGAACCGCCGCCGGTCCCGCAACTTGAGCCGCAGCAGGCGCAAAGCCGTTTCCGGCTCGCGTTCCGCCGATTCATGAGCATCTTTGCCCGACCGGACCATCCGCTGGCGCTGTTTCTCGATGATCTGCAGTGGCTCGACACGGCGACGCTTGAGCTGCTGGAGGATCTGCTGACCGGCTCGGAGCTGCAGCACCTGATGTTGATCGGCGCTTACCGCGACAATGAGGTCGATGCCAGCCATCCGCTGATGCGCAAGCTTGAATCGATCAAAAACGCCGGCGCCAAGATCGAGGAGATCACGCTTGCGCCGCTCGCCCAGGAGGACATCGAACGGTTGACGGGCGATGCGCTTCACTGCGAGCCGGAGCGCGCCGCGCCGCTCGCCCGACTGGTGCAGGAGAAGACCGCCGGCAATCCGTTCTTCGTGATTCAGTTTCTGTATGCACTCGCTGACGAGGACTTACTCACCTTCGATCATGAGGAGGCGTGCTGGTGCTGGGATCTCCATCGCATCCATGCCAAGGGTTACACGGAGAATGTCATCGACCTGATGGTCGGCAAGCTGACCCGCCTGCCGGCCGACACGCAGCAGGCGTTGCAGCAGTTCGCCTGCCTCGGCAACGTTGCTGCGATCGCGATGCTTTCGATCGTTCTGGGAACCTCGGAGGATCAGGTCCACGCGGTCCTGTGGGAGGCGCTTCGTCAGGGATTGGTTGAGCGGTTGGACGGCTCCTACCGGTTTGTTCACGACCGGGTTCAGGAAGCCGCCTATTCGCTGATCCGGGAAGCGTCCCGCGCTGAGGTCCATCTTCGAATCGGAAGGCTGCTGCTGACGCACACGCCTGCCGAGAAACGGGAGGCGTCGATCTTCGAGATCGTGGGTCAGCTCAACCGCGGCACCGCGCTGAATACTGAACAAGAACGTGAGCACCTCGCCGAGCTCAACCTGCTCGCCGGCCAGCGCGCCAAGGGGTCTACCGCCTACACAGCAGCGCTCACCTATCTCAATGCCGGTGCGGCGCTGTTGGCGGAAGATGGCTGGGCGCGCCGGCGCGAGCTGATCTTTGCGCTGGAGCTGAACCGGGCCGAATGCGAATTTTTGACCGGCCAGGCATTGGTCGCAGAGGCGCGATTGGCGGCGCTGTCCAATCGCGCCGCGACAACGGTCGAAAAGGCCAGCGTCGCGTGCCTGCACATGGATGTCTGCACGACCCTCGATCAAAGCGGCCGCGCGGTCGCTGTTTGTCTCGACTACCTCCGGCACGTCGGTATCGAGTGGGTACCCCATCCGAAAGACGATGAAGTACAACGCGAATACGAGCGCATCGGGTCACGGCTTGCGGGCCGGACAATCGAGGAACTCATCGATTTGCCGCCGATGGAAGACCCGGCATCCCTCGCGACCGTCGCTGTCCTGGTTAGGGTCTTGCCGCCGGCCTTGTTTACGGATGCGAACCTGGCTTCGCTGACGGTCTGCAAGGCGGTCAGTCTCTGCCTTGAACGTGGCAACTGCGATGCATCGTGCTTCGCCTATGTCCAGCTCAGCAGGATTGCCGGACCGCGTTTTGGCGACTACCAGGCTGGATTTCGATTCGGCCAGCTCGGCTACGAACTGGTCGAACGACGCGAGCTAAACCGCTTCGAGGCGAGCACCTATTTTTGCTTCGCGCTTTTTGTCGTGTTCTGGACGAAACACGTGCGGGCTTGCCGTGATCTGATGCGCCGCGCGTTCGACGCGGCGAACCGGATCGGAGACCTCACGCATGGGGCATACACGTGCAGCAGCCTCAACTCGGACCTGCTTTTCGCCGGCGAGCCGCTGCCTGACGTGCAAGGCGAAGCCGAACATAGCCTTGTGTTCGCGGAGAAGGCGCGGTTCGGCCTTGTCATTGACATCATCACCACCCAACTCTCGCTGATCCGCACGCTGCGCGGCTTGACGCCGAAATTCGGTTGCTTTGACGACGGGCAGTTCAATGAACTTCGCACCGAATACCATCTGTCCACCAACCCGCTTCTGGCGATCGCTGCATGTTGGTACTGGATCCGGAAAGTGCAGGCACGCTACATCGCCGGCGACTATGCGACGGCTTTGGACGCCGCATCGAAGGCGCAACGGCTGCTCTGGACCTCATCCTCACTCTTTGAGGAGGCCGAATATCACTTTTACGGTGCACTGGCGCGAGCCGCATGGTGCGACTGCGCAGCAGCGGGCGAGCGGCAGCAGCACCTGGACGCCGTGGTTGCGCATCACAGGCAACTTCAACTGTGGGCGGAGAATGGTCCGGAGAATTTCGAGAACCGCGCCGCACTGGTCGGTGCCGAGATCGCCCGCCTCGAAGGGCGCGATGGTGACGCGATGCGGCTCTACGAGCAGGCCATCCACTCGGCGCAGGCAAACGATTTTGTCCACCATGAGGCGCTTGCCAATGAACTCGCGTCCCGCTTCTACGCGGCGCACGGTCTTGAGAAAATTGCCCGGGTGTATTTGCAGGACGCCCGCTACGGCTACCTGCGTTGGGGAGCCGACGGGAAGGTCCGGCAACTAGACGAGGCGTATCCGTACCTTAGGACGGAAAAGTCCGCGCCCACCCCGACGAGCACAATCTCGGCGCCGGTCGAACACCTCGACCTCGCCACCATGATCGAGGTATCGCAGGCTGTGTCGGGCGAGATCGTGCTTGAGAAGCTGATCAAAACGCTGATGCGAACAGCGATTGAACAGGCCGGTGCGGAGCGTGGGCTGCTAATTTTGCTGTGCGGCGGTGAACCGCACATTGCCGCAGAAGCTACGACCCGCCTCGACTCGACTCATGTGGAACTGTGCGATGTGCCAGTGAGCACCGCGGTGTTGCCAGAGTCGGTCCTCTTCCACGTCATGCGCACCCGGGAGAGCCTCGTTATTGACGATGCCGCACTCGAGCCGTCGTTTGCCGGGGACCCCTACATCCGCCAGCGAAGGGCGCGTTCCGTTCTCTGCCTGCCCTTGATCAATCAGGCCACGCTCATCGGCGCGCTTTACCTCGAAAACAATCTGACCACGCGCGTCTTCGCGCCGGCCCGGGTTGTGGTGCTCCGGCTGCTTGCTTCGCAGGCGGCGACTTCACTCGAGAATACCCGCTTGTACCGCGGCCTCGAACGCCGCGAAGCCAAGATCCGGCGCCTGGTCGACGCCAATATCATTGGTATTTTCATATGGGATCTCGAGGGTCACATTCTCGAGGCCAACGACGCGTTTCTGCGCATCGTGGGTTACGACCGCGATGACCTCATGGCGGGCCGGCTACGCTGGATGGACCTCACGCCACCGGAATGGCTCGCCCGTGACCTGAGTCAATGGATACCACAGCAGAAAGTGACTGGGCGTCTGGAGCCCTTCGAAAAGGAGTACTTCCGCAAAGACGGCAGCCGTGTGCCCGTGCTGATCGGCGTCGCCACCTTCGAGGAGGGCGGAAACGAGGGTGTCGCGTTCGTGCTCGATCTGACGGAACGCAAGGAAGCAGAGCACCGCTTGCGTGAGTCCTACGAGATGCTGCGAGAGCTCACCTCCCGTCGCGAGACGGCTCGAGAGGAAGAGCGAAAGCACATTGCACGGGAAATGCACGACGAACTGGGACAACACCTTACCGCGCTTCGCATGAGGGCATCGATGTTAGCCCTGCAGTTTGGCAAGGACCTCCCAGCGCTGGCCGAACAGGCCCAGGCACTGACGGCGCTGGTGGACAACACCATGCGGGTTGTCCGGGGTGTCATCGCGTCGCTACGCCCTGCCGCATTGGACGCAGGCATTGTGGCTGCGCTCGAGTGGCTCGCTGCGGAATTCAACCACAATCTATGCACGGTGTGTCGGCTCCTCGTGCAGGACGAGAACCTCGTACTGAACGAGGACCGCGCTATCGTACTGTTTCGCGTAGTTCAGGAGGCGCTGACCAATGTTGCCCGTCACGCTGCGGCCAGCCAGGTGACCATCACGCTCGAGCGAACGCCGGATTCCTGTGTGCTGGAAGTACGGGACGACGGTCAAGGATTCGATCCTCTGGCGACCAGAAAAAGATCGTTCGGACTGGCGGGAATGGAGGAGCGCGTCCTGATGCTGGGTGGCCAGATCGTTGTTGTCAGTTCACCGGGAAACGGCTGCGCGATCACCGTGCACCTTCCTGTTTTTCCAGCAGACCGAAAACGCGACTGACATGATCTACACATGAAGGTCCGCTGCGGAGGGCGGATCGAACCGCTGGATGCAACACACTCCTATGCAGCAACGGTGTTCGAGCCTTACTGGGTAATGGATCTGAGGTGGGAACACGAACCGGCTCGCCCGGTGCGCCCTTGCTGCACAGGGCGAATAGAGTCGTACCTCGGCATGCCCAGACATTTGGCCGACCCGTCCGCCGAATTCTAGTGCGAATTTCGCCAATCTTGCGGCGAATCGAATCCTCGCAGGGGGTCATTCGCTCGAGGCGAAGGCTCTCGGCATCTTGAACGCAGGGTTCATGGACAAGACGACGCTCGACGCGCTGCTTTCCAACGGCGACTCAGTTCCTCTACCCGACCGGAGCTGCGATTGGCGACACACTGCAAAAAGAAGAGGGAATCGGCTACGCGACCTTCAAACTTGAACAGTGTGCGGAGCCAAAACAGTTTCATAACATCGTCGGCTATTACAACCAGTTTGCCGTCTTTGACCTCGTCATCGACCGTCGACGACTCAGCCCAGCGACATTCAAGGACGAGGCAGAAGTGGCGCGTCAAGTGGCGTCCGTCGCAGCAAAGCCTTCTCTCAATTGGGCTGCCGAATCGACCTAGTGTTAGTCAGTTCGCCACGGTGCCATGCCATGCGCACGATGCGGCAGCGGCACCAACCTGCCGATCGTCGCTGCGAGTTCCGTGTATTCACCCAGGTTTATGGAACTCGGCGGTGACGCCGCGAACGTGTCGGCAGAACCGGCCGCCGTGAAACGACGTTTTGTGTCCGCCCACAGCGTTGCGTTTCAATCGTCGCTCAGCGCGCGAGCGATCAGGGAATCGACGGTGCCGTCGTGCTGGAAACCGGCCTCGACTGCGCGCCGGTCCATCAGCGGCGGCTGACGGCCAAACAGGCGCTCGATCCGGTCGTCGGGAGAATAGTCGACGCGGGCCGAGCCGAAGCGAACCGCGAGCGCGTCGACGATCCTCTTCACTTCAAGGTGCAGCACGGGAGGTGTCCACACACGTTGGGCATGCAGTCCGTCGGCTGACAGGCGCGCCGCATGCAACAGATTGTCGACGCAACACGGACGCGACATCCACCATGCGCTCGCCGACGGCGAAACCGGACACGTGTAACGCTGGCCGAGTTGCGCCGCGCGAAAGATCGCGCTCATGAAAGCGGAGCCATGCCCCGCCGACAGACCCGGCCGCGCGACAATTCCGGGCAGGCGCAGCGAACGGCCATCGAGCTTGCCGCGGCGCGTCCAGTCCGACAGAAGCTGTTCGCCGACCAGCTTGTGCACGCCGTAACTGGCCGTCGGCTTGGGCAGAGTGTGTTCGTCCATCAGCGGCGGGAGCGGCGCGCCGTACACGGCCACACTGCTCGCGAATACGACCCGCGGCACCCGCGAATGCGCTTGCGCCTGTTGCGCGAGCCGCTCGAACAGCGCGAGCGTCGCATACAGATTGACGCGGTCGCCGAGAGCGTGGTCGGCTTCGGCCTGGGCCCCGGGCACGCTTGCCAGATGAAAGACGATATCGACAGGCTCCGACAGCAGCGAATCAAGCGTGCGCGGCGCACCGAAATCGCCGGCGAGAAAGCTGACCCGAGCGTGTTCGGGAGCGTTGTAGAACGCCTGATCGACCAGCAGAAGTTGCGACACGTCGCCGGCGCAGGCGACGCCTTCACTCAATAGCCGCTGAACCAGCGCGCGACCGACAAAACCGTTGGCCCCCGTTACGAGGACTCTCATTGTTGCGCCTCGCCTTTGCCGGCCATCGCCGCCCGCACCACGCGCTGATCGATCGTGCCGAAGGGCGCACCGCCGTCTTCGTCGCGCGCTGTCATGTTGACCCGGTCGCCGAAGCGCATGAAAGCCGTCCTCGCCTGCCTCTCATCGACGATCTCGATCACGCGGCGCTCCGCGATGCATGCTGACCCCGCCGCGCGGTCAACGTTGGATACCGTGCCCGATCCGATGATCGTCCCCGCCGACAACTTGCGCGTACGCGCCGCGTGTGCGATCAGTTCGCCAAATCCAAAGTTCATCTCGCTTCCGCACGGGTGCCCGAACCATTGTCCGTTCCACTCGACGTGCAAGCGCAGATGCACGCGACCATCGCGCCACTGATGACCCAGCTCGTCGGGCGTGAGCGCGACGGGCGCGAAGCTGGTCGAAGGCTTGGCTTGCAGAAACCCGAAGCCGCTTTTCATTTCGCGCTGTCCAAACCCGCGCAGGCTCCAGTCGTTGATCTGCACGACGAGACGAATATGCTTCATTGCGTCAGTCGCCGACACGCCCATCGGCACGCCGTCGACAACCACGCCGAACTCGCCTTCGAAGTCGATGCCGTCGCGCTCATCCGGCAGCGGCACGTCTTCGGTCGGACCCAGGAAGTCGTCGCTCGCGCCCTGGTACATGACTGGCACGGTATCGAATTCGGGAATCGGCGGCGTGTTGAATGCACGCTCCATCAAACGGCCGTGATTGAGAAACGCGGAACCGTCGCACCATTGCGGACTGCGCGGCAACGGCGCGGAGCAGGCGGCAGGATCGAACGCAAGAGCATCGGCAACACGGCCGTCATTGAGTTCTTCGTAACGCGTTTGCAAGCGAGGCGCGACGTCCGGCCAGTGCTCGATCGCATCGAGCAGCGTGTCGGCAATTCCCGTTGCCTTCACGGCATGACGAAGGTCGCGCGAGACGACGAGCAGCGTGCCGTCGCGATGACCGCGCAAAGTGGCCAGTTTCATCGTGTTTCGGTCTCCATCGACGTGTTGAGCGCCGCCGCAATGGCGCTGTCATAGGTGCCGTCGATCAGCACGAACAACATCCGGCAGACCCGGTTCGAGCGGTTGGCCCACGCGTGATTGGTCCCGCGCTGGATCACGACGCTGCCCGGCGCGAGCGCCACTTCACCCTCGTCAAGAATCAAGGTCATTTCGCCCTCGATCACGACGCCGTAGTCGATCGACTCCGTGCGATGCATCAGCGGGTGCGGAGAATCGCTCTGCACCGTAGACACATTGGCATCGCCCGTTTCGCTGAACGCCGCTTGCATTTTCGACGCGCCTTGCGCGAGAAAATCCTGCGTATCCGGCGGAATGTCGACAAAGCGAAAACGCGTGCCTTGTTCCGGCGGCGGCAGCATCAAGGGTCCGGCGGTCGGGTCCGGCCCGTTGTCCACCCAGGGCGGGCTGCCTGCCGTCGACCAGACCTCGTGAAAGACCGTGCCTGGAATGGCCTTGATTTCGACGACGCTTGGCAATGGACCATCGGAGGCGACGATGGCGCGCCCGCGCGAGTCGTGGCCCGTGACGATCCGGCGAATCGGCGGCATCATGCCGGCACCTCGTCGAATATCGCAACGGCACGCGTCCAGCCGGCCGACGCGCTGCGGATCTTGTGCGGAAAGCAACTGATCGTGAAGCCATGCGGCGGCAGCGCTTCGAGGTTGTGCAGCTTCTCGAGATGGCAATAGCCGATGTCGCGCCCGGCCTTATGGCCTTCCCAGATCAGCGAGGTGTCGCCGGTCTCGGCGATCTTCTTCGCGGTGTAGGAGAAAGGCGCATCCCAGCTCCATGCGTCGGTCCCGGTGAGCCGCACGCCGCGCTCCAGCAGATACATGGTGGCCTCGTAGCCCATTCCGCAACCGGCATTGACGTAATCGCCATGTCCATAGCGCGAACCGGCGCGTGTATTCACGACGACGATGTCGAGCGGTTCCAGTTCATGGCCAATCCGCGCAAGTTCTCGCTCGACGTCCGCAGCCGTCGCGACATAGCCGTCTGGGAAGTGACGGAAGTCGAGCTTCACGCCGGGCTGAAAACACCATTCGAGCGGAACCTGGTCGATCGTGGTCGAAGCCTTCGGGTCGCCGAGGCTCGCGTCCATCGTGGAATGGAAATGCCAGGGCGCGTCGAGGTGCGTGCCGCTATGCGTCGTCAACGTGACCCATTCGGCGGCGGCCGCTTGGCCGTCGGGAAAGTCGTCGACCTTCGTTCCCGGCAGCATGGCCATGAATTCACCTATCGTGTCGGCATGCTTCTGATAGGTGATTTTCGGCGCGAGCGGCGGCGGATCGGAGAGCACATCGTTTTCAAGGTAGATCGAGAGATCGATAAAGCGTCGATTCGGTTTCATTCGGAGATTCCCGCAATGCATGTACGAGGAGCAAGCCGTGAAAAGCAGAAAATCGCGATTGCGGCAATCGCCACCGCCGCCACGCCGAGACTGCCGTAACCGGAAAGCTTGACGAGCGTGCCGCCAAGAATCGGGCCGACGGCGGCACCCGTCATCAGCATCGCCGGCGTCGCCGCCACCGCACGGCCGGTTCCGTCGAGGCGCGCGAGCATGCCGAACGCGAAGGTGTGGGTGAAAATCATCGCCGCAGCAAAGACCGAAACCGAAGCCGCATACGGTGCGAACGCGGAACTCTGCGTGACCGTCACCGCGATGACGGCTTGCGCCAGCGCCCCGCACTGCACGACTCGCACGCCGGGCAAGCGCGATTCGAGAAAGCCCGCGAGCGGCGCAGGGATCAGATTGACCAGACCGAGCGCGATGAGAACACTCGTGACAGCGGGGAAACCGAAGCCGCGATCAAGCCCGATGCGCTGCACGAAGGCGAACACCATGGCCTGCGTCAGTCCCATGCAGGCGACGCCGATCATGCCGAACCAGACCGCGCGTTCGAGCCGCGACTCGCTGTTCGTCGCGCCGATACCGCGCGCACGGGTGGCCGGAAATGCTGCCGCCGACACCAGCGCGGCGACGCCCATCACGCCGGCGAACACCTCGAAAAGCGCGCGCCCGCCGTGGGCCGCAATCAATCCCGGCGTGATGCCGAGAAACGCGATCGCGAAACATCCCAGCGACAAGCCGGCAATCGCAAACAGTCTGTGGGGGCTCCGGCTGCGGCCAATGGTTCCATGCGTCACACTCAGACTGCTGCCGACAGCAAGCCCGGCCACGACATGCAGACCCGCCATCAACTCATAGCGATCGATCGCCGCGGCTACCGCGAATGCAACGGCCGTGATAGCGAAGCCGGCCGGCACAATGAAGCGCGCCCGCAAGCGGTTCAAACGCGGCGACAGGAAAACGCTGCTCGCGACCGCGCCGACCAGAAACAGCGTGGCCAGCGAACCGGCCTGCTGTGGATCGAGGTGATAGTCGCCGATCAGCGTGCCGACCCAGACCGGCAGCGCGACGAGATCCACCATGCCGGCGCAATGCGCGACGAGCAGCGCCAGCACGCCGGCTCCGCCGTACTGCGTGGCTGCGTGCGCGCCGGACTGCACGGCCGGTTGTCGCGCGGCATCCGCTGCGATGTTCTCTACCATTTCGTTCGCCTCCTTGGCATCAGATCGGTTGGCTCAAATTGGTTGAACGAGGCTCGTCAGCGTCTCGCGCATGATCTGGGCGTGTTCCGCCTTGTCACCTCCGCAGATCTCGATCTCGCCAAGCCGGCCTGAGTTCTCGACGACGATGCGGCAGCGTTCCCAACGGCGCGCCTGGAAGGCGAGCAAAGCCGCTTCGAGCGTCGGGCCTCGGCCCAGTTCCTCGGCGAGCACGATGCCGTCCTCGACGCCGATGCCCGCTCCGGCAGCCATATGTGGCGTCGTGGCATGCACCGCGTCGCCGATGAGCACCACGCGTCCAGCAAACCAGGGTTGCGGCACGAGCAGCCGTTCCAGCGGCCGGTAGATGACCGTCGACTGCGGCCCGATCTGGTCACGAATCGACTGCACGAGCGGTGCGCTGAAAGGCGTCAGCAGATCGCGCAGCATGTCAGGCCAGCACTCCGGGTCGAGGCGCTCGTTGGTCGGACGATCCTCGGTGACGAAGACGTACATCTCGTCGTGCGAAACGGGATTCACGCCGGCCTTGACCTTATGTCCCATCCACATGGTCGCGCAGACGATTTCCGCCGGCCGCGGCACGACCGCACGCCAGATGCCCTGGCCGGTGTAGCGCGGCTGAGGCGCATCGGGAAATACTGCTTGCCGCACTTTCGAGTAGAGGCCATCGGCGCCGATCACGAGGTCATACGTGGCCTGCGCGCCGTCGGTCAGCGTCACGTCGACGCCGTCGTCGCGTTGCACGATGTGCGAGAACGTGCAGCCGAGGCGCACCTGCACGCCGGCTGCCCGGGTCGCCTGCGCAAGAATGTTGGCCAGCACCGGCCGCATGATCGCGCCGCCGCCCGGAATGTCGGGACCGGCTACGCGAGGCGTCGGCAGTTGTCCCAGCGGCGCGCCGCCCGATGTGAAGAGATCGACGCCGTCGCCGCAGTAGCCGCGCTCCATCACCGCATCCACGACGCCGATCGTCTTCAATGCGCGCAGCGTCGGGCCGCCAATGCTGATGCCGGCGCCATACGCGCGCCACTCGCGGTCGATCTCCACGAGATCGACCTTCAGCCCCTGCTTTACGCATTGAATCGCGGCGGCCATGCCGGAAAAGCCGCCTCCGACTATGAGGACATGCCGAACGGAAGTCATGCTGGTGTCTCCTGGATTCATCTCGCGCCAGCGAATGTCGTAAGCGGGCGTGTTTTCTGTTTTCGAATGATGTGCGTCGGGCGTGCCAATGGGTATTGACCGCCGCACTTCTTTGCTCGCGCCATGCGTGCCATGCGCGCGTTATGTTTCGCCTTCCGGTTCGCCTTCTTTGCCGACCCGCGATGCAGAACCAGGCGGCATGAAAACGCTCACGTCGCCGTCTTCCGTCACTGTCGTGTCGAGCCGCGTCAAGCGTTGGCCCAGACACGGTCCCACGAGGCATTCGCCGGTCGCAATATCGAACTGCGCACCGTGCGCGTGGCAGACGATACGTGTGCCGTCGCCATTCAGGTACGCGTCCTTGCGCCACGCCATCGGTGTGCCGCCGTAGTGTGGACACGCATCCAGATACGCAAACACTTCACTGTCGCAGCGAACGAGCAGCAACGTATCGCGCCCCTGCCCCGCGGGGTCGAAGCCTCGCGAGCTGGGGTCGTCGAGTTCATCGAAGGCGATCAGACGGATTGGCAACGCCGCAACTGACATGATGGCCCCGAGTGCTAGCCGGCGGCCTTCGCCGGCGCGGCGGGCGGTCCGCCTGGCGCCCATTTCTCGCGATGCTGGAACAGGAACAACTGCGAAGCGTCAGCGCCCATCGGCGCGGTTCGCGCGGACCAGCCATCGTCGTGAAGGTCCATATCCGCGTCGTACTCGACGTGGCAACCCAACGGGCTGTTGAAGTACCAGAACCAGTTAGATCCGAACCGGTGACGCCCCGGCCCCCAGAACGACTGATAGCCCTTCTCGACAAAGCGAGTGCCGGCTTGCAGCACCTCGGTCGGTCCGCCCATGTGGAAAGTGAAGTGCTCGCAGCCCTTCATGAACGGCGGCGTCTGCATCATGAACAGCGTGTGATGATCGAGCGTGCCGGCCGGACGCAGGAATGGCCCGACGCCGGTGAAGCGGTCCGAACAGCGAAAGTGCAGACGTTCGACATAGAACGCTTCCGCCTTCTCAGCGTCCGGCACGAAATAGACGACGTGCGAAAGCGAGCGAGGCGTGAGGTCAGCGTTGTCGGTTACCGCGACCACGTTCGGTGCGCGCTGCGCCGCCGCGCCGGGGGCGTTGACCGACTCCGCGGGCAGCGCAAGCGGACGTCTCACCGTGATCTGGAAGCCGAGGGCAAAGCCCATGTCGTCGACCGATTCGATCGATCCGTCCGCGAGTTGCCGTACTTCACGGTCCCGTTGCAATTCGGCCGCGATCGCGTGCAACGTTGCGGCGTCGGCCACGCCATAGGTCGTCTTGCGCAACATGCTTCCCGTGGCGAGCGCCGGCGGCAAAGCCGGGTCGTCGGCGCGCGTGATTTCGATCGCGGTGCCGTCGAGTGCTTCAAAGCGGCCGCCGGCTTCTCCCGCACGCACGGGCACGAGGCCGTAGTCGAGCAGGTACTGGTTGCAGCTTGCCACGTCGTCCACGCCGAAGACGAGCGTATCGGGTCCGATGATATTCATGAGCTCGGGTTCAAGTTAAAAGATGGGTCAGAGAGCGGTACGGCCGCCCAGGGTTTCGGCCACCCAGTCGGCGATGTAGTGGCCTGCGTTGATCGAATTGTCGAAGCTGGAGTGTTGAACGCCGCCTTCGCGGTCGGTAAATACCTTCAGCTCACGCTTCGGACTGTTGACGAGCTGCTCATAAGTGCGGTGCGCCCAGGCTACGGGAATCTGCGAATCCTTCTCGCCGTGCGTCACGAGAAACGGCACCTTGATGCGATCTAGCACGCCGTCGAGATGAACGTTCTCCGCGATCTCCATGAATTCCTCGACGTCCTTCGCGCCCCACACCCAACGGACGTGATCCCAGTAGTGCGGAACCGGGAAATTGCCTTCGCGCTGCAGGCGTCTTTTCTGCACGTCGCGCCAGTCGTGATTTGCGCCCCAGACCACACCGCACGCGAAGCGCGGCTCGAAAGCCACTGCACGCGGACAGTAATAGCCGCCGAGCGAGACGCCTTCCATGCCGATGCGCTTGTGATCGATGTCGTCGCGCGTCTCCAGCCAGTCCACGATCCGGCTCGCCCACACTTCCGAGTTGTACACGGCATGCAGGCCGTCGAGCCGCAGCGCTTCGCCGGTGCCCGGCTGATCCACGATCAACGACGACACGCCGCGTGCCGCCAGCCAAGCCGGCAATCCGACGAGGTATTTCATTTCCTTCGTGGAGTCGAGCCCGTTCACTTGCACGAGCAACGGGCTGCGTGCGCCCGCGTCCTTCGCCTTCACCAGCAAGCCGGACAGGTGGCCGTTGCCGTATGGAATCGTCACGCGTTCGCAGTCCTCTGCGAGCAGCTTGACGCCCTTCGCGAACGTATCGAGCGAACGCCGGTACAGATCGACGCGTGCCGGGGCGCCGTGCGCCTGCAGCCGTTCGCAGGTAATCAGGTAGATAGCGGCGCGCCTGAGCTTTTCCCCGGCCGACAGCAGCCGGCCGCGCGCTTCGTCCTCGTTCGCGAGATCGCACAGGCGATCGGCCATGCTCGACCATACTTGCCTGAATGCGCGGGTACCTTCCGCGTCGGCCTGCTTCGCGGCCTCCTGCAAAGGCGCGCACATTGCCTCTATCTCACCGATGCGCGCGCCCATCTCGATCGCGAGATCGACGGACAGGTTCCAGACGTAATTCGTGGGGAAATAACGAAACATGCAAGTCCTTCAAAGTTGATTAGTGGCCCGTAGCAGGTCCCGGCGGTTTCGCCCACAACGGAATCGCGACGTTCAGCCAGACCGCGTTGCTCTTCGAGGTGTTGGCCGCGTAAATGCCCTGCTGATAGTTGAGGTTGATATTGAATTTGCCCGCGTCGTAGACGATCGACGGTCCAAGCCCGAGCGTCTTTGCCCGGTTGTCGCCAATTACCGACCCGTTGTGCCGGTCGTCCGTGAACTGGTTCAGGTACGCGCCCACAAGGCCCAGCTTCCATTTGCCGAGGTTCCATCCGGCCGCGAATTCGCCGACGTAGGCCGTGCCAGACCGGTAGCCTGTCGCGCCGTTTTCACGGTTGATCATCAGGCGGTTGGCGACGCCCAGGTCGATACCGTTGGGCGCGTTGTAACGCAGCGAGACGACCGGTTGAAGCGACGTATAGCCCACGGCCACGCTCGGTTTCGACGGGCTATACGAACCCGTCTCGAATGCAATGTCGAAGCCGCTGGTGAAAGTCAGATTCCGCGCGAGGCCCCAGCTCATGATGACCGGAGACAGCGTGACGTTGGACAGTCCGTTCTGCGTGCCTTGCTGTCCGGCGATGTTCGTATGCAGCGACACGACCGGCAACACGAGTTGTGAATACACATGGGCGCCTAGCACCGTGAACGGATACGAGGCGAGCAAACGCGTGGTCGCCGAAAACGCCGACGAATGAAATGGCACCGGCAGCTTCTCGCCGTTGTTGCCGTAAAGCCCATTCGAAAAGCTGTAACTGAATTGCTCCAGAGCGAACAATCCGGGTATCGGCGGCATCTCCGCGATGTTGGTGCCCACCGCGCCTGCCGGATAGGGAGAAACCCCGCTTTCCAGGGCACAGGCGTTCTTCGATCCGAGCGCCGCAAACATCATGCAGCCTACGGAAGCGGCGGCGGCTGCAGCAAATCCTCTACGCAATTTCGTCTCCTCATCGCCGACGCCTCATAGGCTGTCGGACATGTCTTTTATCGTTCATTGGTTGCAGCGCGCACGACTACGGCGGCGTCAGCACTGCAAACGGCATCCCGATGCGCGATTGAAAATCGGTCGTGTCGGGATGGGCTTTAGATTAAGATGCGCTCGCGTAGCACTCAAATGGATTGCATCCATTCGGTCTATGGGTAGCCTGAATACTTTCAGGAGAAACCCTAATGCTGGTCGACGATAACGCGTGTCATACCGGCATGGCGGACGACAATGAACGGAGACAGCGCTCATGCGCTTTAACAAGCTCGATCTGAATCTGCTCGTGGCACTGGATGCGTTACTGACCGAGGAAGGGATCAGCCGCGCGGCCGAGAAAATACATCTGAGCCAGTCTGCGATGAGCAACGCGCTGGCGCGGCTGCGCGAATATTTCGACGACGAGTTGCTCGTCCAGGTCGGCCGCAAGATGGAGTTGACCTCACGCGCCGAAGGGCTGAAAGACGCCGTGCGCGATATTCTCGTTCGCGTCGACGCGACAGTGGCCGCGCAACCGCAGTTCGTGCCGTCGCAGTCGAACCGGCTGTTCCGGCTGCTCGTATCCGACTACACGATGATGACGCTGATGCCGCACGTACTCGAGCTTGCGTATCGGCAGGCACCCGGCGTGCGCTTCGATTTACGGCCGCAGGTCTCGAACCCGCAACGTGTGCTGGAGCGCGGCGAAGCGGACCTGCTGATCATCCCCAAGGACTTCTGCTCGACGGAACATCCGTCGGAAATGTTGTTTGAAGAATCGTTTTGCTGCGTGCTGTGGAATCAAAGCAATCTGGTGGGCGACGACATGACAGCCGAACGCTATATGGCGGCCGGTCACGTGGTGGTCCATCCCGGCGACGGCATTGCGCTCGCAGACTGGTTCATGCAACGCCTCGGCATGCTACGGCGTGTCGAGGCGAGCACGTTCAGCTTTCTGTCGCCGGCGCACCTCGTGGTCGGCACGCACCGTATCGCGACCATGCATACCCGCCTCGCACGACAGGCCGCGCGCTCGTTGCCGATTACGACGCGCGTTATGCCGGTCACGATGCCGAAGATGCAGCAATGCGTTCAATGGCACAAACATCGCACGTCGGATCAGGGCATCGCGTGGGCGCGCTCGCTTCTGAAAGAGGCGGTTCTCGCGATGGACAGCGCGTCGGACGCGGCGGCATGAAAGCGATCGCAAGCAGAAAGCGCACCGCGAACACGAAGGTCGACGTTCTGCCCGCTGCCGATACGCCGTCCATTCTCGACCCGCGATGGCTGGTGTTCGTGCGCGTGGCGGACCTCGGGAGCCTTAGCAAGGCCGCCATCGCGCTCGACGTGCCGCACTCGTTAGTCAGCCGAAACATTGCTCTGCTCGAGCAGCAATGTGGTGAACGGCTCTTTCGACGCATGGGCCGCGGCGTCGTTCTCACGGAGTTCGGCGAATATGTGCTGCCGCGTGTCGCGCATCTCGCTCATGAGGCGGACGCGCTTACCGACGACATCCGCAGCGCGCGCGGCCAGCCGAATGGCGAAGTGCTGGTCGGATTGCCGTCGGCGGTCGATCAGCTTGCCGGTCCGCTGTTCGCGTCCGTAAAGAACGAGTTGCCGGGCGTCAGGCTTCATCTTGTGGAAGGCGCAAGCGCGCAGCTTGAAGAGCAGCTTCGCGATGGCCGTCTCGACATGGCGGTGGTACTGCGCGACGATGAAGCGAGCATCAAGGACGCTCACGTGCTCGCCAAAGTGCCGTTAAATCTCGTGGGCCGCCGCGAAGACACGCTAGTCGGCAAGAAGGACTTTCCGCTCGCCGGACTTTCCGGCCTGCCGCTCGTCGTACCGGGCCGTCCGCGTCCGCTACGCGGGCGTCTCGATCGGCTGGCTGTCGAACATTCGGTGACGCTGCAAGTCGCCGTCGAAGTCGATTCAGTGCGCTTGCAGTATGAAATCGTCGCAGCCGGCGGAGGCTATACAATCGCATCGGTATTGCCGGGGCGGCTCGATCCGCGCCTCGCGTCGTCGCGCATCGTCAGTCCCGTGCTCGAACGGTTCGTCGTGCTGACGGACACGCCACGCCGTCCACATACGCGCGCCACGCGCGCGGTTCGACGTCTGATCGAACGCCTCGCTGCATTTGCATAGACAGCGTGATCGCTGTTATCGACGGAATACATAACTGCTTTCGACACTGAGCAGTACACGCAAGCGGTCGTGGTCCCTATAGGGCGTTGGCCACTAACGAGAAAGCGCACACCATGTCCGATACACCGCCGAACGACGCCCTGCCCCCACACTCTTTCTGAACGATGCGGATGTCGCGTCGCTCGCCGACTGGCCTTCGGCTGTCGCGGCGCTGGCCCACGCATATGGCGAGCGCGCATCCGACGCGATGGTCCCGCCGCGCTCGGTGGCCCGCGGCGACGGAATCTGGCTGCGCAGTCTGACGGCGATCGGTTTTGTCGCGGTAAGGATGGAGATGCGAGCGAGATCGATATGCAAAGTAGTGCTTATATTGCGAGGTTTTGGAATTGATCGGCGGCAGACAGATGAGCTCCGCGAGCGAACTTCATCTGTCCTTTCACGATCATGTACATCAGTTCGATGCCGGCCAGAAGGATCCGGGCACAGCGAAAATTCTTGAATCCCAGCATGGGCCGCGTTCGTCGCTTGATCGCCCGATGGTCCTGCTCGACCAGATTATTGAGATATTTCGACTGGCGGATCCTGATCGGCGTTTCACGATCGGCATTGATTGCTTCGAGCGCGGCGAGGTTGGAGCCGCTTTTGTCGATGGTCACCGTCTCGGGCGCTCCATTCTGGGCGATCGATTTCTCAAAGTAACGCCGGGCTGCAGTCTTGTCACGACGGACGCGTAGCAGAAAATCGATGGTGTTGCCGTCCTTGTCTACGGCCCGATAGAGATATCGCCATTCGCCCTTGACGCGAATGTACGTCTCGTCCATGCGCCAGCTCTTGCCGACCGGCCGCTTGCGGAGGCGAAACGCTTTCTCCAGCACCGGCAACAGCTTGATGGCCCAGCGGTGCACAGTCGAATGATCGACCGAAACACCGCGCTCAGCCATCATGTCTTCGAGGTTCCGCAGACTCAGCGGATAGGCCACGTACCAGCGCACGCAAGTCAGAATCAAGTCGAGTGGATAATGCAGGCGTTTGAGCACTCGGGCCACGGCCGGATTTAAGGTCTTCATCGAGCTTTCAGTTTAGTATCTTTCCGCACATCATAGCGGAACGCCTTACTGCAACAGAGCCGCACAAACGTCCGGTCGGCAAGAGCTGGAGGATGGATGAGACCTACGTCAAGGTGGGCGGCCAGTGGAACTACTTGTATCGCGCGGTGGACAAGGCCGGCAATACGGCGGATTTCCTGTTGCGGGCGCATCGCGACAAAGCTGCCGCGCGCCGTTACTTCGAGAAAGCCATCGATCGGAACGGGACGCCCGAGACCGTGACCATGGATAAAAGCGGGGCGAATCTGGCCGCCCTCCAGGCCATCAACGCCGAGCGGGAAACGCCCATCAAGGTCCGGCAGGTCAAATATCTGAACAACATCGTCGAGCAGGATCATCGGGCGATCACCTTCATCTGGCCTGTCCTGATCATATGCATCGTCTCAATGCCTGACAGGATGATGCGGGCACACCGGAAACCCTTGAAGCCCATCATGGGCCTGGTTCGTCGTTTGGGACAGCGGCGCCCCCCGAACCGCCGCCGATCAGTTCTATTCGTTGCTGGAAGACCTGTTTGGCGAGATCGATGCCGAGAATATCGATTTCCATGATGAACCTCCACACGTCAGGTTGACGTCCGTCAGTGTCTCCCGAAGGGAGGCGTCGGGTCCATCTCATTACAACCCGATCGTGTGGTATCCGTTGACCTTACTGACGATCTCGCGCGGCAAAATGCTGCGCCTCTCGAAGAGGCTGCGGCAACCGCTATTGCACTCAATGCCTGAAGCGGGTCACCCATAGAAGGGCCGAAGTCATGGGATAAAAAATTTCCGCCCAACGCAGCGCCTTTCGTTCATGCCTTTCCGGGCGCGCGCAAGTGTCGAGGCCAAGGGCATGTCCACTGCGGACCGGCGCACCGGGCGCCAGCGTAGCGGGTGCGTCCCTCGCAATGACAGGCAGGGCAAGCCGCTCAGTGCATCGTATCTGCTTCGACGCGCGCTACCGCATCAGTGTCGCCCGCCGGCGACTGCACGATAGGCGATATGTTCACGTTCTTGCGGTACCGCGCAAACGCCTCATCCGCATGACAGATCTTCGTCCGCCCGTGCGGTGCCGGCTCGCCGTTCTCGTTGAGATTGACGAACACCATCTTCTCGACAGTCAGAATGCTCTTGCGGGTGATCTTGTTGCGGACTTCGCAGCGCAGCGTGATCGACGTGCAGCCGAAGTGCGTCGCGGTCATGCCGAGTTCGATGATGTCGCCTTGGCGCGCCGAGCTGACGAAATTGATTTCCGACATGAACTTCGTGACAACGCGCTCGTTGGCGAGCTGGCAGATTGCATAGATCGCGGCTTCCTCGTCGATCCAGCGCAGCAGGCTGCCACCAAATAGCGCGCCGTTCGGGTTCAGGTCTTCGGGCTTGACCCATTTGCGGGTATGAAAATTCATCGGGTATCCCATCGTTGACAGTGGCGCGGCCCTGATGCGGAAGCGGAATAAGGGGCAACACCTAACGTTTAATATTAGGGTTTTCCCTTAATGTTGGCAAGGATGAAAAAAAACCGGCTCGAGGACGGCTTCAACGGCGTTGAGAGATGGCCTCACCCGTTCGGACAGTCTTCTGAGATTTTTAAGTGGAACGTCCGGGGCAGTCATGCTGCCGATTTGATCGCAGGCAGTGTTGCGAAGTATGCCTCATCCGGCGTGCGGTGTTCCAGACTCGAATGAGGCCGTCTCTGGTTGTACAGATTGATGTAATCGCCGATTGAGCGCCGGGCGTGGCCTACCGATTCATAGGCTTTCAGATACACCTCTTCGTATTCCACGCTTCGCCACACGCGCTCGACGAACACGTTGTCTCGCCAGGCACCTTTGCCGTCCATCGACAAGCGGATGCCCCGGCTGAGCACGGCCTCGGTGAACGCTGTCGCGGTGAACTGGCTGCCCTGGTCGGTATTGACGATCTCAGGTTGCCCGTACCTCGCGAACGCTTCTTCCAACGCCTCGACAGCGGGCATCGCCTCCATCGTGATCGCTACGCGTGGGCCAGTACCTTCCGGCTGGCCCAGTCCACCACGGTGGTCAGATTCACGAAGCCGCGCGCCATCGGAATATAGCTCGTATCCAGTGCCCAGACCCGGTTTGCCCGATTGATCGTCATGCCCCCGCAGCAGATACGGCACAGATCTTGTGCCGCGCATTGCGTCGGCTCGTGTTCGGTTTGCAGTACAGCGCCTCGATACCCATGCGCTTCATCAGCGTGCGCGCGCGCCTGCGGCCAATCTCGTGTCCCTCGCGACGCGGCAGTCGCGCCAGCATCCGCCCTCCGGCAAACGGAAACTCCATGTGCAGTTCGTCGATCCGGCGCATCAGCAACTGGTCTGCGTTGCTCACCGGTTGCGCCCGGTAATACACGCTCGATCTTGCGATACCAGCGAGTCGCGCCTGCTGCGAGACCGACAATGCGTGTGTACGATCGATCATCGCTTTGCGCTCAGCAATCCCGCCTTGTTGAGCGCGCCGCTTAAAAAATCGTTCTCCAGCGTGAGCTGGCCGATCTTCGCATGTAGCCCCTTCAAATCGACTTGCGGCTCGCTCGACGCCGTGCCGCCTGCGCCGAACACGTCGGCGGCATGTTCCTGCAACTGCCGCTTCCATTCGGTGATCCGGTTCGGGTGCACATCCCGACTACTGCGCTAATTCGGCTAGCGTCCGCTCGCCCTTGACCGCCGCCATCGCCACCTTCACTTTGAACGCGGCTGAGTGCGTCCGTCGGGTTCTCTTCGTCATCTTCCTGGTTCCTTTGTCGGCATTATCGCCGGCTCAGGGCCCCGAGCATTCCACTTATCCGACTGGCCGAATTTGCGCGCCCACCTCTGAAATGAGGTGGGAGTCAGCGGATTTCATCGGGGCCCCAGTCGAATGATTGGCTGCAACAGGCCGGATATAAAGCAGCAACCGCCCCATCAAGTCATGCACACGAAAAACCTTCGCAAAAAGGGAGGCGTCCATATAAGGTCATACTGCCTTAATCAGCGTTGCCGTAAGTCGACAGAAGGGCGGGCTCCTTCCGCGCGTTCTCCTCAACGTGGACACGAAACAGCTGCCATAGCGAATCCATGACAGCGCGGTATGCGGCTTCGTCGGCGCGATCTGGAGCCGGGCGGGCGAAGTAAAATCCCTGCACGAAATCCGAATCGCACTCCATCGCGAGCAACGCTTCGCGCTGCGTTTCCACCCCCTCGACCACGACCAGAGCACCTGTTCCATGCAACAGCGACACCAGTCGCGGAAGCTGACGCGCGAGACGCGGGCTCTGAGCAGCCTGCTCGATGACCGTGCGGTCCAGTTTGACGATATCGGGCTGGAGTTGCCAGACCCGGTCAATGTTGGAATGACCGGCCCCGAAGTCATCCAGGGCTATCTGGAACCCCAGTTGCCGAAATGAGGCGACTCCGTCGATGAGTTGCTGAAGATTGCCGTTCGGTGTCTCCAGCACTTCCAGGACAACCCGGTCAGGCGTCAGCTGCAAGCGCCTCATGCTATCCGCTGCCAGGCGGCGATAGGCCTCTGACACGACGAAGCCGTCCGGCCGGACATTGAGAAAAAGCCGGTCACGGGCATTCGCCATCTGCGCGAAGTTTGATGCATGTAGCAACTGGACACCGCGCTCGAGATTATCCCAACGCCCCCGTTCAACGGTGCGGCCCAATACTGCAAGCGAATGAACCTCCTTTCCGATAGGGTCGCGCACCCGGAGCAACGCCTCATATCCAATTGAGCGACGATGCGACAGGCTGAATATGGGCTGAAATACGCTCGAAAGCGTCAGGTTACCAAGGCGTGCCGACGGATACAGAAGAGGTGCATTACTTCCGCGAAACTGCAGCAGGTCTGAGTGTTCCAATTGATTGTCCCGTGTTACAGCGTCGAAGGCTGGAAAGGGTCACGCCAACAAACCTACTTGGAACCATAGCCTCCTTCCCAAAAATTTCATCGTTCCGGGGTTGCGTACCATGAGACTATTCGCCCGGGCAGGCGGTTGCGCCGCTTCAACTTCAACATGCCAGGCCGTGGTCGCGGATCGTATACGCCCCGCAGTGGCGTTCCAATGTCCGTCGACTCAGTCGGGCACGCCCGCCCGATGATCGGCCAAAGGTATTTCGTGCGGCGATGACCACAATCCACATGAAAAAAATCCGGTAAGCACTGTTTGCATCATCTTGTCGCTCATCAAATCCGGATCGCACATTCTAAAAAACTGCACGCCATCGCACAGGCTCATCAAGCCAAGCGCGAGAGCGTCGCTCTGGCGCCCCATCGGGCCGACATCGCACTCCGAAATCCTACGGATGTATGCGCTAATCTGTTCGAGCTTTTCTTGCCGGAAGGCATTGATGCGCTGCTGAAACGCGGTGTCTCGGAACGCCAGCAACTTGGCCTCGACCCAAAGCGGAAAGCAATCGTTCTCAAGAAAGGAACGGCTGTAGTGCGCGACGGCGTGCTCCTTCATTTCCTCGGGCGTGCCACGCTCCTTCATGATCCGCTGAAGATTCGCTAGCGCCGTATCGTCATCGCGGCGTAGTAGCTCGATCAGCAGTTCCAGTTTGCCGCCGAAATTTGAATAGAACGCGCCGCGCGTATAGCCAGCCGCTTCAGCGATTTCCTCCACGCTCGTTGCGGCCAGTCCCTTTTCAATGAAGATCTTCCGCGCAGCTTCAAACAGGAGCTCTCGAGTCTGCTCTCTGCGCTGTGAGCGTGTCAGGCGTTCGCGCTTCATGGCATAGCGTACCGGTCAGGCGCCATCTGCGTTGCCGCCAATCGGCGCGCGTGTCAGAGGACGCGTTTCGAAATGGTTGGTCAATAAGGAGTATCGGACCCATAGTCCGGTCTAAGTGACATTGGACTGTGAGTGATCGCTATGCGAAGTAGTACCTATGTTCCCAGTTCGTGGAATTGATCGGCGGTGTGCGAGATTCGAGCGCGACAGCCCTGGGACTTCACAGACCGGCTTCATCGGTCGCCTCCCCCTCTGCGGCAATGGTGGGCGCGCAATTGTTTGCCCGACCATACTCCACTGCTTCGCGGAGGATTTCCACTTCCATTGTCTTTTTGCCCAGCAGTCGCTGCAGTTCACGAATCTCCTTCATGGCTTTGGCCAAGTCCGATGCCGACACCACCTGCTCACCTGCACTCACTGCGTACAGGCTGCCGTCCCGATAGCGCTTGCGCCACGCGAACACCTGGTTCGCATTCACCTGATGATGACGGGCTACGCCAGAAACGGTCGCTCCGGGTTCGAAGGTTTCACGCACAATCGCCAGTTTCTCTTCAGCCGAGCGGCGTCGGCGCCGCTCCGGCTGGGTCAGAACCTCAACGGGTTCCATCTTGTTAGTTGTAGGCTTGAACATAGGCTGAAGACTACCTCATAGGATAAGCATTACCCAGTGTCCGGTTTTCGTGGGGGCCGGCCCAGGCATAGCGAAGACTAACGCAAGCTTGCGGAAAGGGGGCGCACCACCGAACACAGGTCAGGGACACCTCCAGCGGACAGTGCAACCGTTTGAGCAAATGAGTCACAGCCGGATCCAGTGTCTTCATTCATTTTCCAAACGTTCCAAGCGATCCAACGTAGCAGGACGCCCTGTTGGGACAAGACCTCTTTTTGGTAGTCTTTGACGTGCGCATGTATTTCTATACCGACAAGTACAGCAACTTATATAATATACTGTAAAGTACATTAATTGCAAAAAGGAATTTTTAAGTGCAAAAAATTTCGTCAGAGAGACGCCCCGGTCGGCCGAAAGATGCCGCCAAGCACACGTCCATTGTGCAAGCAGCAACCAGGCTGTTCGTCGTCCAGCGCTACGACACCGTGACCATGGAGGCCGTCGCCGCAGAGGCCGGGGTGTCAAAGATGACGGTCTATAGCCATTTTTCGGACAAGGAAGCGTTATTCGAGGCAGTCGTGCATGACGTTTCGGACCAGATGCTCCAGGGACTGCCGCCCGCGGGTTCAGAAAATTTACCCTTACGGGAACGGCTGTCTGCAATCGGCGCCGCATTCCTGAAGATCATCGTCAATGTCTATGTTGCTGGCATGGCGCACACGCTGCCGACCGTGTTGCGCGACGACCTGCCGCTAAGGACACGCTTTTACGATGCAGGGCCGGGGCGGACTGTGGCGGTACTGGCCGGCATCATCAGCGAGGCCGCGGCGCGCAACGAACTGATCGTCGACTCGCCGGAACTCGCGGCCCAAGACCTGCTGAGCCTGTGGGCAGGTGATCTGCAAACGCGCATGGCATTCGGAGTTGTGAAGCCGGCAACCGATAGGGAAATCAAGAAGCGGGCACGCCGCGGCACGGACGTATTTTTACGAGCTTTCGCGAAAACGGGAAAGCGCGAGCCGTCATGATGGCTCGCTCGCCGCGTCCATGGCGCGCACGTTCGGCGGCGGATACCTCGCAGGCTCATTGATTGTGTACATCGGTCGTCCGTTCCATGGGCCGGCGCACTTGGTTCAACCAGGAACCGTTATGTCTCGCCCAGTCCGTACTGTCATTGTCGGCGGTGGAATCGCCGGAATCCTGCTCGCGACAAGGCAGGCAGCCATTACGCGCATTCGGACGAAGCGCGTGACGCAGATGGACAGCAGCCAAACCGATGTCTGGAAACCGGTGCTCATACGACCGCGGTAGGCATGCGTGATGTGTAGCAGCAGGTCGGTTATCTCGCTCACGCGAGCGCACACCGGTTTGCATGGTAGCTAGGCCGCACTTGTCGACTGCATCGTACATGCAAAGAAGTGCTGCTTGACAAGATCAGAACGCCCGAGGGTCAACTCATGCTCGAAGCCAGGACGGTCCCCTTCGACGTGCTGTTGCTGTCGGTGGGCAGTCAGGTCAAGGATTCCGGCGTTCCCGGCGTCAGGCAACACTGCCACTTCATCGGCAGCCGGAAATAGGCCGAAGCTTTCAACGTCGCCTTGCGCGACCCGATGCTTCGCGCCGGCGCGAAGGATGAACGACTCCGGGCCGCGATTGTCGGGGCAGGCGCTACCGGTGTCGAGCTCTCCGCTGAGTTAAGCCGCGTACTCGATATTGCCGAGGGCTACGGTGGCCCTAGCTTGCGCATCCGACTGAGCTTGACGCTCCTTGAACGCGGACCGCGTCCTTGCGTACAGCCCAAAATCAGACTGAGCTGACCACGCTTCCAGCTATGCGTTGCTCCCGATATCGCGGAGTACTCAACCCATCCGACTGCGAATTGGGCACGGACGAGTTCGAGTGGATGGTAAACGACTACCTGGAGGAACTGGAGCGAGCCATGCTCGTGTCGGGATGGTATGGCCCACCCAGCGAAGATCGCCAGTCCGGTCAGCACTGAACCGAATGACGACCCGGTTAGGAGCGGCCAGGGTCAGGGCCTGTCGATGAAAAAATGGCCAAGGGGCGTTGGCGATTGCGTTCGTATAGCCGAAGTCATGAGCAGGGCCGCAAGTATCCTAGGGAATGGCTGAAGGGAGCGCGCCACTGGATCGGCCATGACCGTCAGGCGCCACGAGGGTCGGTCACTGCACAGCAGCGCCCAGCCCAGTCCCGCGATCATTGCGCAGGTCAGGGCAAGCGTAATCAGTTCGCTGGCGAAATCCTGCAGGTTGGCGTTGAGTGGCTCCTGATGAATCGGGGCAAGATAGATGAGCCGGACTGCGCATGCAGCGCACGCCACGCTGGTGAGCGTGGTCGACAGCGCGATCGCGCTGCGTTGCAAACGGCCCTCGGGAAGGCGGTGCAGGCAGAACCATACCAGTTCCCGTTCGAGCAGATGGGCGCCTGCTGCCCATGTTCCGAGCGCGAGCAGCAGCGTTATCACGATCGTGAGTCGCTCGCCCGGTTGCCACGCCGACTGCAGTTGACCGGTAATCAGTGAATTGAATACCTTGAGCCGTTCAAGGTCTGTCGGTTCGGTCTGTAACAGCGGTGCCCAGAACCGAGCGCCCACAATGCTTCCGCAGCTCCGCCAGAACTGTCAAAGTCTCGGTGTCATCCTGAGGCGATCCCAGAGACCCAATTGGAATGGCCTCTGACGCAGCGGCTCCCCCCCCCCCCGCTGTCGAGATGATCAGGCTGGATAATGCCAGCAGGGCGAGACGAAAGACGAAGCCCGATAGTTTTCGCATGGTGGTCGAACCGGCAAAGGCAGGCGATTGTGTATGGGTCTGATGACTCAGGCCTGTGGCGTGCAGCCATGCTGTCGCGACTGCGCCCAGCCTCGCGCATCCTCCGCGATGCGGCCGGCCAGGCTCGCAATGGCGAGTTGCTGCGCGCGCACCAGGTCCGCGTAACCACCCGGCGCCGCCTCCTGCAGCTGCGTATGGCAGGTCAGGCGGGCACCGTTGGGGTCTTGCGCGAAACCGAGGCTCCAGTCAGCCTCGAGCTGCACGGCGTGCCCCGGCCACGCGTCGAGGCGCCGGATCTGCAGCCTGATGCCCACCACCGGTTGATTGATCGGCCGGGCGAGACCGGCCACATCCTGGGTGCCCAGGCGGCGCACCAGTTGGGCGGATAGCGCAGCGCGCAGTTCATCGCCCAGCGGTGCGACCCAGCGCTCGCCGTCGAGCACCGCAACGCCGCTGTCGCCCTGCCGTACGACCATCGCCTGCTGGTCGAGCTCGGCGGGAACACCCACTGGCAGCACGTCGATCGCGAACGGCGCGGCTGGCTGGGCCGAAGCGGGCTGTGCTGCCGGGGAAACCAGCGTGTGGTAGTGCACCGGAGTGGACGCGCAGGCGCTCAGGGCCAGCGCGACGGTGAGCGTGACTGCGCGCAGGCTGGCGTGGGCTGAAAAACTCATTGTTTTGGCTCCTGTGAAACAGAGGGGCTGGCCACGCTTACCGGGGCCACGGCTGACTGATCCGCTGTACGGCCGCGCAGCAGCGCTTCCGGATGGCGGCCGAGCAGATCAGTGAGCGTGCGCAGCGAGCGGGCAGTGCGCTGGACTTCCTGCAGCGTCTGGCCCAGGTTTTCTTGGAGTGGCCCGTCTTCGGCCAGCATGCCCTGCGCGGCGCCGAAGGTCTGGCGAGCCTGCTGCAGGGTGTGCGTGGTCGCCGGCAGCACCTGGCCGTTGATCTGCTTCAGGGTGCTGTCCAGGTCCGCCAGACCCGTATCGAGATGGCGTGCGATCGAGTCGAGCGGCATTTTGTCGATCTTGCCCACGATGCTCGCCACCTGCTCCTGCAACTGGTCGAAGCCGCCGCTCACGGTCGGCAGCGTAAGCGGTCGCGCATCGGCGTCGTATGAGACCTTCGGGGCGTTCGGTACGAAGTCGAGCGAAATATAGAGCTGTCCGGTCAGCAGATTGCCGGAGCGCGCCTGTCCGCGCAGACCGTGCGCGACCATGGTGGACAGCAAATGCGCTGCCTTTTCAATATCGCCATTTATTCTGGGCAGCTTGTCGAGCGCCGGTCCGAGCCGCTGCGGATAGACCTCGATGCCGACGATCATGGGAAAACGCTGCGTGGCCGGGTCGTAATCGAGTTTCATGGAAACCACGCGTCCGAAGTTGATGCCCGAAAACACCACGGGGGCACCCATAGACAGGCCGCGCAGCGACTGTGCGAAGCGCAACTCGATGTACTGGGCCGGACCGTCTGGCGGCGCCATCGCCGTCTCTTCGTCTTTCGCCAGAATGAACTGGCTGCCGCCTGGGCCGGCGGCGGTGCTACCGACGGGCGTGGCGAAAGCAATTCCGCCGCCAACGATCGCGGCCACGGATTGCGTCTTGAGCTTGAAACCGTCGGCGCCCAGCGAGAGGTCGACCCCGCTCGCATTCCAGAAGTGGGTATCCGCCGTGACAAACCGGTGATACGGTGAATCGATGAAAATCTGTACGCTGACGCCGTGGCCATCGGCGTCGAGCCGATACGACGCGACACGGCCGACCTGAATGCGCCGGTAGTAAACGGGCGAGCCGATGTCGAGCGAACCGAGGTCGTCCGCATGAATCGTGAAACTCGCTCCCGGCGTCCCGCTGATGACGGCGGGAGGCGTCTCCAGCCCCGTGAACGCTGTGCGCGCGACCTCCGAAGCGCCGGTGTCCACGCCGATATAGGCGCCGGACAGCAGTGTGTCCATACCCGAGACACCGGTCATGCCCAAACGAGGCCGGACGACCCAGAAGCGGCTGTCCGCGCGCGCCAGGCTCCGCGCGCTGCTGGCAAGCGAAACCGAGGCGACCACGTGTGAGCCATCGTCGCTGAGTGTGACTGTAGATACGGTTCCGACCGTCACGTCCTTGTATTTGATAGGGGTCTTGCCGGCCTCCAGCCCCGCAGCGGTCCTGAACGAGATGGCGATTTCAGGGCCCGCCGAGAGCCACGCGTGGATCACCATCGACAGCCCGATCAGCGCGGCGACGAGCGGCACGAGCCAGACGGGCGATACCCGCCAGCGGCTATGGGTGACGACAGGATCGAGAGGTTCGGGTAGCGGGTTGTTTGATACAGGATTCATGTTTCCTCAGCGTCCCAGACGAGTCGGGGGTCGAAATTGATGGCGCAGAGCATGGTGAGAATCACCACAAGGCCGAAGAAAACAATGCCAATGCGCGGTTCGCTGCCGGACAGCGCCTGGAAGCGGACTAACGCGCAGACGATTGCCACCACCATCACGTCGAGCATCGACCAGTAGCCGACCGCTTCGACGAGCCGGTACAAACGGGCACGCTCGCTCATTGCCCAGCGACTGCGCCGCTGGGTGGTCGCGAGCAGCATGCTGAGGATCAGGAACTTGGCGCACGGCACGACCACGCTTGCAATAAAGATCACCGACGCAATACCCCAGGACCCTGCTTTCCAGAACTCCACGACGCCGTCGAGAATCGTGCTGTCGCTGCGGTGTCCCAGAAGGCTCGTGTGCATGACCGGCAGCACATTGGCGGGGATGTAGAAAATCAGGGAAGCGATCAGGAACGCCCACGACCGTGCGATGCTGTCCGGGCGCCGCCGATGCAGGGCTCGTCCGCAGCGCGGGCATTGGGCGTCTCCGCTCAGGCGCGGAATATGTGCGCAAACCAGTCCGCATCCATGGCACGCAATCAGGCCGAGCTGTCCCGCGCGAGGAGGTGGCTTCATGCTGTCTCCGCGTCGGTCCATTCCCACAGCAAGTGGACATCGCGATTGGCGATGATGGTGATTAGCACCATGAGCGTTGCCGTGGCCCAGATGCCGGGACCGGCTGCCACCTGCACGAAGCTGGAAAGTTTGATGACGGCTACGAGCATGCCAAGTACGCCGACCTCGACGATGCTCCAAGGGCGCAGCAGCGCAAGCAGCCTGATGCTCCACGCGAAACCCGGCGCCCGGCGTGCGGCGCGGGCAAACGCCAGCACCCAGCCGAGCAGCGCGATCTGCAGAAGCGGCACCACGACGATCATCATCGCAGTGGCGAGCGCAATCGGTGCAACCGCGCCGTGCGCCAGAGCCGCCGCGGACTGCCAGAGCGTCGTCTCGCTGTGCAGGCCCTGCAGCGAGATCCGGATCACCGGGCAGACGTTGGCGATCACGAAGACGATGGCTGCGGCGACGGTTAGCGCGAGCCACCGATCGACATCGAGCTGGCTTGCGCGATACAGGACGGCCGAACATTGCCCGCAACGCGCCACCTCGCGCGTGGCCAGCGCGCGGCGGCGGTACACGCTGTCGCAATGCTCGCAGACGACGAGAGTAGGGAAAGTTTGCATGAGCATCTGGCAATCAGGACGGCCTGTCACTGCCGGCGGCCACCGTCTTCGGCCGCTGCTGTGCGTGGCCCACCTGAGCCGCGCGCGCGTCGAAGTACGACGTCGCGTAGTCGATGAACGCCCGGACCTTCGCCGTCATCAGGCTCCGTTCCCGATATGCGAGCCTCAGCTCAGCCTGCGCGCTCACGACCTCGAAGTCGGGCAGCAGCTGGACGAGGCGCCCATCGTCCAGCTCCTTGCCGACCATCGTCAGCGGCAACGCGCCGAGACCGGCACCGCTCATCACCAGTTCCTTGTTCAACGCGGCGTTGTTGGTCGAAACGTCGTGTTCCAGTGGCACGGCAAACTGTTCGCCACCGCGCTGGAATCGCAGTTGTGGTTCGCTGATCGAGGCGAGTATTGTGACGAAGCGGAATGCGGCGAGATCGTTGGGCCTTTGCGGTAGCTGGCGCCCCTGCAGGTAAGGCGCCCCTTGGGCGCGCAGCCCCGGCCGGCTACCGTGACGACATCGCTGGCCGCATCGGCCAGTACAGCATTTCGGCGGCGACGCGCCGGTAATCGCGCGCCGCCGGCGTCGACGGAAACGCATCCGCCACGCAGCGCCCGAGTTCGAGCGACCGCGCCATCCGCGGATCGGCGGCGACGCAGCCCGCGTCCGTCGCCATACCGTCAGATAGCGGCCCGCGACGCCCGCCAGGTTCTCGAATGCGACCTGCGCGTCGACACGGCTCTGCACATAGTTCACAAGCACGCGGAACTGCGCGATCGCGTGCGCGTAGTGCAGCCGCTTCATGCACAGGTAGGCGTCGTGCGGCACGAACGGGGAGCCGTCGCACGGAATGCAGACCGCGCTCTTGATCAGGAATTTCATAAGTGGTCGCAATCCAATGCTCACGACGGAAACGTCGAACGCCGAGTCCGCTTGCCGTCCATGCCCCGGCCATCTCGGGCCAGAATGCCTCGCCCTGCCGCGTATCGCCCGGCGCGGCATGAGCGAGAAACACACCCTTGTGTGGGTGGACGGTGAGCGCTCCGCGCCGGATGCCTTCGCATCGGGCGGTAGGCATCTCATAAGCGGCCGCTTCACGCCGAGGTCGAGCAGAGGCTAGACCATCTCCGCCGTCTGCGCCCTTGACTCGGTCGTCTCCTGCGCATGTCGAGCAGCGAACGTGAGATAAACCGCTGGCAACACGAACAGCGTGAACAACGTACCTATCGCCAACCCGCTGCCGATCACCAGCCCCATGTTGAAGCGCGACGCCGCACCCGCACCTGAGGACAGGATCAATGGCACGACGCCGAGCACCATCGCCGCGGTAGTCATCAGGATCGGCCGCAAGCGGATCCCCGCCGCATGGACGATGGCTTCGAGTTTCGACATGCCCTCGTGCTGCGCCGCATTCGCGACTTCCACAATCAGAATGCCGTGCTTGCTGATCAGCCCCATCAGTGTCACCAGCCCGACTTCCGTGTAGATATTCAGCGATGCCCCTCCCAGCCCAAGGCTGATGAACACGAGCGCACCCGCTACCGACATCGGGATCGAAACAAGGATCACCAACGGGTCGCGGAAGCTCTCGAACAGCGCCGCGAGACTCAGGTAGATGATGATCAGCGCCAGAACGAAGGTGCCCACAAAACCGCTCGATTCCTGCACCAGTTGACGCAAAGGGCCGGCATAGTCGATCGACACGTCCGCCGGCAGCGTACGCGCCGCAAGCGCCTGCAGCGACCTGAGCGCGGCGTCCTGCGAAACGCCGAGCGCGGGCACGCCGGAGATCGTCGCCGAGTTCACTTGCTGGAAATGATTGATGGTTTCAGGCACGGTTTCGGTCCGCACATGGGCGATCGACGATAACGGCACGGGCACGTTATTCACAGTCGCGATCTGGTAGTTCATGACCTGGTCGAGCGTCAGGCGCGAGCGCTGCTGCACTTGGGCAATGACCTGGTACGAACGCGAATCGAGACTGAAGTAATTCGTATAACCGCCCCCCAACAGACCGCCCAGCGCCGTGCCGACCTGCTGCATCGTCAAGCCGAGTTGTGAGGCCTTGTTGCGGTCGATATCGAACACTTTCTGCGGCTGATCGACCTTGAGGTCGCTATCGATAAATAGGAACATCCCACTGGCGGCTGCGTCCGAGAGGAATTTCTGAGCCTCTACATTCAGCCGATCCAGCGGCTGCGTCGACTTGAGCACGAACTGGATCGGCAGGCCTTGCGAACCGGGCAGCGGAGGGGGCTGAAACACGGCGATCTTCTGACCTGCCACCTTGTTGAACTGGTTCTGCAGATCGCGCTGGATATCCGTCGCAGTCCGATGACGCTGATCCCACGGCTTGAACGTCACACCGGCAATCGACTGCGACGGGCTCTCGACCTGGAACGTCTGCGCGGCCTCGGGGACCTTGGCCATGATGTCGGCGACCTGACGGCCGAACGCCTCCTTTTGCTGCAGCGTCGCGTCCGGCGCGGAAGTCGGCTGCAGAATGACGACCCCTTGATCCTCTTGCGGTGCGAGTTCGCTGTCGGCACTGGTGTAGAGGAAATAGATGCTGGAAATTACCAGCCCGGTAAACAATAGCGTCACCGGGACGGTCCGCAAACTGTTGCGCAGCAGCCGTTCATAGCCACGCCGCAGTGAACCGAAAACATGATCGATCGTCTCGACAATGCGCGTGACAAAACGGCCGCCCTGATCGTGCGGCTTCAAGAACTGGCCGCACATCATAGGCGACAGCGTCAGAGAAATGACCGCGGACATGGTCACCGCGCCAACCAGCGTGAACGCGAACTCGGTGAATAATGCGCCGGTCAGTCCACCCTGAAAACCGATCGGCACATAGACGGCGATCAGGACGATGGTCATCGCGATGATAGGGCTGGCGAGGTCGCGCGCGGCCTTGATCGCGGCATCGCGTGGCCGCATGCCCTTTTCGAGATGAAGGCTCACGCTCTCGACCACAATGATCGCGTCATCGACCACCAGCCCGATCGCCAGTACTAGCGCGAGCAAGGTCAGCAGGTTGATCGAAAACCCTAGCGCGAGCATCACGCCGAAGGTGCCCACCAGTGACAACGGAATCGCGATGACCGGAATCAGCACGGAGCGCGGCGCGCCGAGGAAGGCAAACACCACCAGCGTGACGATCACCACCGTCTCGATCAACGAGTTCTTGACCTCATGAATGGAACTGTCAACGAATACCGTGGAGTCGTAGATGACCGAGCCGTGCAACCCCGCCGGCAGTGCCTTCTGAATGTCGGGCAACACAGCCTTCACGCCCTTGATCACATCGAGCAGGCTCGCCCCCGGCACCGTCTGGATCCCCACGTACACGCCCTTCTGGCCGTTATACGACACGCCGGATTCATAGTCTTCCGAGCCGAGCGTGACGTTGGCCACATCCTTCAGCCTGATGATGCCGCCATTGACCTGCTTGATCACGAGATCGCGGAACTGCTGCGCCGAATGCAGATCCGTCGATGCGGTGAGGTTGAACTGCACCATCTGCCCTTTGGTGGTTCCCAGTCCTGCGATCACGTTGTTCGAGGCAAGCGCGTTGGTGACATCGGTCGCGGTAAGGCCGTACTCCGCGAGCTTCTGCGGATCGAGCCACGCGCGCAGCGCAAAATACTGCGGTCCGAGCAGTTCGGCCGTCTGCACGCCTTGCACTGCCTGCAGACGCGGCTGCACGTTGCGCACGAGGTAGTCGGTGATCTGGTTGGGCGTGAGTTCATCGCTCGAAAAGCCGATAATCAACGCGTCCAGCGACTGTCCGATCGCGACCGTGATGGCCGGTTGCTGCACGCCGCTCGGCAACTGGTTGAGCACCGAGTTGATCTTGGCGTTGATCTCGGTGACCGCTTTGTCAGGGTCGAAGTTGAGCACGAGGTTCGCGGTGATCGTGCTGGTGCCGGCGATGCTCTTCGACGACAAGTAATCGATCCCGTTCGCCTGCGCGATGGCGTTTTCCAGCGGCGTGGTGACAAAACCCTCCACGGTCCGCGGATCGGCACCGTAGTACGTCGTGGTCACGGTCACCACGGCGTTTTCGGTTTTCGGGTACTCGAGAACGGACAGCGAGGTGAACGCCTTGTAGCCGAGCACGAGGATCATCAGGCTGACCACGCACGCGAGTACAGGCCGGCGGATAAAGATGTCGGTAAATTTCATGAGCCGTCCTGTTCAGTGATCTTGTGGGACGGGCGCGGCGTCGTTGGGCAGCTTCACGCTGTTATCGATCTGGACCAATGCGTCGTTGTGCAGCTTCAGTTGCCCCGCCGTCACCACCACGTCGCCGGCCTTCAGTCCCTTCAGGATGCTGACCTGATCGCCGCGCGTCCCGCCAGTCGTCACGAACTGCTGGCGGACACTTGCCTGCGGCCTGCCCTGCGCGTCCTTGCGCTCGTGGACCACGTAGACGAGGCTGCCATATGGGTTGTACGTCACCGCCGTCTGCGGAATCGTCACGAGCGATTGCTCCGCGCCGCTCGCCACGCTGGCGGTGGCGAACATGCCGGGCAGCAGCGCGCCGTCGGGGTTCGCAAACGACGCGCGTATCTGCAGCATGCGGCTCGAGGTGTCGACCTTCGAATTCATCGACGTCACCGTGCCGGTGAACGTCTTGCCGGGATACGCATCAACGCTCACCGATGCGGTCTGTCCGACGCTGATCTGCCCACGCACCTGCTGCGGCAGATAGAAGTCGAGCAACATCGGGTCGAGTGCCTGCAACGTGACAACCGTCGTGCCGGCCGCCAGGTATTGACCCACATCGACCTGACGCACGCCCAGACGTCCCGAAAACGGCGCGCGGACGACCTTCTCGTTCATCAGCGCCTGTTGCGCCGCGACTTGCGCGCGCGCCGCCTTCAGGTTGCCGACATCTGTATCCACGGTCGACTGCGCCACGCCCTGCGCCGCAAGTTGCTGCAGGTCGCGCTTGTAGGTGATCTCGTCCAGACTGGCAGTGGCCTGCAGTTGCGCGAGCTTGGCGGGATCGTCGTTCGGACGCAGGCGGAGCAGCACGGTCCCTTGCTTGACGTCGCGGCCGGACTCGAAGTCGATTTCATCGACCACGCCGCTCGTTTCCAGCGAAAGATCCGCACCCGTCGACGCCCGCAGCGATCCGACGCCCGTGAGCGTCGGCTGCCACGGCTGCAAGACAGCGGATGTGGTCGACACGGTCGCCTGTTGCGACTGGATGCCGGCCGTGACCTGCTTCAGGATGTGCCCCTTGAACAGGTGGAAACCAATCAGCGCGGCGGCAAGCAGTCCCACCACCAGAAGCATCAGAAACAGGCGAAGCACGGTTCTTGGCGGCCGCTGCCATTCAGGCGGGGTATTGGCGGTATCCGCAAGCGAGGTAACAGGGGTCATGATTTAGAATGCTCCGCAACATTGCGCAACTTTGGGATCGACATCGCTTCGATGCCACCAGCCACCGCCCAGCGCCTGGAAGAGCGCGACCGTATCGGTGTAGCGAGTGGCTTGAGAGGAAATCAGGTTGAGGCGCGCGCTCTGATCGGATTGCTCGGCGCTCAGCACATTGAGGTAAGTCCCGCCGCCCGCGTGGTATTGCGCCTGAGCGACCCTGAGGCTCGCAGCAGCCGTTTTCTGCGTCTCGAGGTTCGCAGCAAGCGTTTCGGCATCCCGATGAATGGCGACGAGCGCATTGGCCACGTCCTGAAACGCCGAGTTGACCGTGCTGCTGTACTGGGCGGCGGCGACATCGACCGCAGCATCGGCGGCGCGCTTCTTCGCCTTGAGTGTGCCGCCCTCGAAGACCGGCTGGGTGAGGCTACCCGCGAGGCTCCACACAATGCCTGCGGGGTTGAAAAGGTTTGAGTAGCTGCTGCCTTCGCGTCCATAACTGCCGGTCAGCGAAATCTGCGGCAACATGTTTGCCACCGCGATGCCGACGTTCGCCGTCGCCGAATGCAGCAAGGCGCCGTACGCCTGGATGTCGGGGCGCTGCGCAACCAGACTCGACGGCAGCGACACCGGCAGTTCCTCCGGCAGCACGAGGCTGGCGAGATCCAGCGTAGACCCGGTGTAGTCGGTCGGCAGGCCGCCCAGGTACACCGCGAGTTGATTGCGCTGCTGCTCGAGCTGCTTCTGCAAACCGGGCAGCGTGGCGATCTGCGCATCCAGCAGCGATTGCTGCTGCAGCACGTCCACCTGGCTTACGCCGCCGGCCTCGAAGCGGTGGCGCGTAACGTCGAGCGCGGCAGCATACGCACGGATGATCTCGTGTGTCGTGTCAATCTGCGCCTGCAACGAAGCCTCGTTGATGGCCGCATTGACGACGTTCGCGATCAGCGTCAGTTCGGTCGCCTCCAGTTCGTAGCGCTGATACTCAGCCTGGGCGTTCAGTTGCTCGACTTGCCGACGAACGCCGCCGAATGCATCGAGCGTGTACGACACGCTGAGCGATCCGCTTATGAGGCTGTATGTCTGCGGCACCGGGCTCACCAGCATGGTGCGCTCGCGCTCGGCCGATGTGCTCGCGCTGATTTGCGGGAAAAAACTGCCCTGCTCCGCACGCGTGTTCTCGCGCGCCTCGCGCAACGTCGCCTGAGCGGCGGCAAGCGTGGGATTGGCCTTGAGCGCGCGCTCGACCAGCGCGTTGATCTGCGGCGAATGGAACAGCGCCCACCAGTCACCCTGAATGTCGCGCCCCTCGGCGAGGGTCTGCGCGGTGCCCGCGGTCGTGTCGGCGGAAACAGTGCGCGCGGGAACTGGCTTCTCCGTAAACCTCGACACATTGGGCGCTGGCGGAGCGACATAATTCGGTCCGACCGTGCAACCCGCGAGCATAGTTTCGACGGCCAGAAGTGCGGCCAATGACAGAGACGCAAGCGGAGCGGCTCGCCCCTGCGCTATCGATAAGCGGCCGTTGTGCTTCGCATGAATGTTTTTGCTAGTCTTTGACGTGCGCATGTGTTTCTATACCCATTAGTACAGCAACCGATATGCTAGACTATAAAGTACAGAAATTGCAAGGAGGAATTATTAGTGCGGAAAAGTTCGCCAGAGAGCCGCGTCGGTCGGCCGAAAGATGCCGCCAAGCACACGTCCATTGTGGAAGCGGCAACGAGGCTGTTCTCCGGGCAGCGCTACGACACCGTGACCATGGAGGCCGTCGCCGCAGAGGCGGGGGTGTCAAAGATGACGGTCTATAGCCATTTCTCGGACAAGGAAGCGTTATTCGAGGCCGTCGTGAGTGACGTTTCGGAGCGGATGCTCCTGGCACTGCCGCCCGCGAGTTCCGAAGATTTACCCTTACGGGAACGGCTGTCTGCAATCGGCGCCGCATTCCTGAAGATCATCGTCGATGTCCATGTTGCTGGCATGGCGCACGCGCTGCCGACCGGGCGCCAAGACCTGCCGCTAAGAACACGCTTTTACAATGCAGGGCCGGGACGGACTGTGGCGGTACTGGCCGGTATCATCAGCGAGGCCGCGGCGCGCAATGAACTGATCGTCGACTCGCCGGAGCTGGCGGCACACGACCTGGTGAGCCTGTGGGCAGGTGATCTGCACGCGCGCATCCTGTTCGGAGTTGTGCAGCGGGCAACCGATAGGGAAATTAAGGAGCGGACACGCCGGGGCACGGACATATTTTTACGAGCTTTCGGGAAAGCGGGAAAGCGCGAGCCGTCATGATGTCTCAAGGGTGTACGCGTGAGCTGGATCACGACGCACTGCGCCGGAACTGAAAACCTAAGCGACGCCGCTCGATCAGGTGCGGCAGTAGTGCCGCAGGTCGATCATCGTGTGGGCGAGTGTCTTGAACGCATAGTGAAGAGGCTGAGGCGCTCGAAGCGCAATAGCAGACGACCTGCAACCAGTAGTAAGCGAAAGCGATGGATAGCAGAAGCATCGGTGCACCCGCGATGAATGTCAGCCCGTGCCTTCCAGGCCCCTCATGACCTCGGACTCGTCGATCTGCTTGAGATCGACGAGCATGTCGCTCAGTTTCTGCACGCCGTCGACAAACGGGGCCGGCTTGCCGCCGTTGCCCACGAACAGCGTCTTCTACTGCGCGTGCGAATACCACTGCGTCTGCTCGTTTCCATACGTTTTTTTAACGGCCATAATAGCGGTCACATGCTTTGCTCAGGGCGCCTTCGCGGATGCGAAGGTTCGAATCATTCAACCGACGCCGCGCGTTTGCTCAATACCGTTTCTTCGTCCGCCGCCGCGCCTTGCCAGTTCGTGTTCCTGCTGGCCGATGGCTTGTCGATGATGAGCCTCTCGTCGGCGATCGAGCCGTTGCGCTCGGCCAACCGCCTTGCGGGCGAAACGTTGTACGCCTGGACGCTCGCGAGCCTGGATGGCGACCCGGTGGTTTCGTCGAACGGAATCGCGCTCACTGCGCGCAAATTCGATACCGTGCTGGCCGAGGCGGATTACGTGTTCGTCTGCGGCGGCCTGCGTCTTGCGCCCGCGCTCGAACCGGTATTCGTCGCTGCCTTGCGACGCGCGGCACGCACGAATTCGGTCATCGGCTCGCTTTCGACCGGCACCTATCTGCTTGCGCTAGCGGGCCTGCTCGATGGCTATCAGTGCACGATTCACTGGGAGAATCTGCCGGCTTTCACCGAGGCGTTTCCGGATCTGCTATGCAGCAGTAAGCTCTACGAAATCGACCGTGACCGCATGACATGCTCGGGCGGCATCGCGTCGATGGATCTGATGCTGCATCTGATCAAGACGCAGCACGGCAGCGATCTCGCGGTGCGCGTGGCGAACCAGTTCCATCACGAGCGCATTCGTGACACGGCCGACAGCCAGCGCGGCTGGCGCGACCAGAATCACGCGAGCCTGCCGCGCGGCATCCGCCGGGCCATCGAGATGATGCGCGCGCATGTCGAGACGCCCCTGCAGATCAACGATATCGGCTCGGCCATCGGCATGACGTCGCGGCAGATGGAGCGGCTATTCCTGCGCCATCTGAACGCGACGCCCGCGCGCTATTACGTGCAGTTGCGGCTGGAGCGCGCGCGAGAGCTGCTCACGTATTCGAGCGTGCCGGTCGCGGATGTCGCGGTGGCAACAGGCTTCGCGTCGCCTTCGCATCTGGCGCGCTGGGTGCGTCGCGCCTACGGGATCAGCCCAACGGAGATGAGGGCGGCACAGCCGCGGTCGTGATCGGCCCGACGCCCGCTGTCAGCGCATCCTTTACGCGCATCGGCCGCCGCTAACTTTCTTGCAGGCACTCGCATGCGCAAGATGCATCTAGGCCGCCTCCAGCACCGGCGCCGGCGCGCGCAGCGGCAATGGTAGCCAGCCCTGGAGCTCGCGCCAGTCCGGCTCGAGCTGCGCGAAGCGGCCAAGCGTGAGCGACGACAGATCCGCGAAGCCGCAGCGCCCGTCCACCACCAGATCGCGGATCGCGTGGCCGCTCGCTGGCGACAGGCCGAAGCCCACGCTCGACAGCGTCGCGACCGTCACGTTGCCGTGCGCATCCGGACGATCGATCACGGGCCGTCCGTCCGGCGTGTTCTCGATGTACCCAGCCCAGCTGCGGATGACTTTCGCATGCGCGGCCTTCGGCAGCAGCGCGGCCAGCCGCGCGGCGATGCTGCATTGAAGCGGTGTCGAATGCGGACGCACTTTCAGCACATCGTCCAGCCCAATCCATTCGTGCGGACCGCCGCCATAGGCGAGATTGCCGCGCAGCGTCTGCCGCCCGTACAGGCCATTGCCGTCCACGCCGCCGATCGCCATTGGCGCAAGCGGCTCGGTGACGATCATCTCAGCGCGCGCGGCAGCGAGCGGCACATCGATCCCTAGCTGAGCCGCGAGCACACCGGTATGCGGCCCGGCCGCGATCACGAGATGATCGCAGGCGAAATCGCCATCGGGCGTCTTCACCGCGCTAACGCGTCCGCCTTGCCGGACGAAGTCCGTCACCGGCGTGTGCTGGAGGATGCGCCCCCCGCGATCCTCCAGCGCCCAGGCATATGCCTGCAACGTGCGATGCGGGTTCGCGTGCCCGCCGAAGTGATAGAAGTAGCCCGCATACACGTTGTCGCCGGCGAGCGGCACGAGCTCGCGCACCTGTTTTGCATCGAGCACGTCGGAGCGCAGGCCATGATGCTCGCCGTTTTCCAACGCGCGCCGGTACAACGTGAGTTGGTTCTCATCGAGCGCGATGCGAACGCGTTGCGCGCGAAACTCGGTCGGATAGCCGAGCAGTTCGTCCATCATCGGCCAGAGGCGCTGCTCTTCGAGAAAGAGCGGGCTGTGATGATGCGAGCATCCGCCGCCGTTGCGGCCCGAGGCACCCCAGCCGATCAATCCCGCTTCGAGCACCAGCACGTCGATGCCCTCGCGCGCGAGCCACCAGCCCGCCGACAACCCCGTCACGCCGCCGCCAACGATGACGACCGAAGCGCCCTTGGGTGTGCCGTTGTCCTTGTGAGTGTCTGCGTTCATGCGAGTCCGTCCGGAAGATTCGTGTTGAGTGAGACCGTCGGTGCCTGCGTCATTCTCATTCGCTCGCGACCGGCTCGCCCTGCTGGCGCGTGCTTGCGCGATGGAAAGGATCAACGCGCCAGAACGGCACCCATTGCGACGCCATGCCGAACCAGCTGTCCCAGTGCGCGCCGGTCGCGGGAGCTTCGGCAACCGCGGCAAGCTGCCCGAGCGCGAGCGGACGAACCGGTGCGCGGAAGGTCGCGAGCGGAATCTGCGGCAGCGCGCAACCGTAGCCGATCGCGAGCAGCGCGGCGACCTGTTCGCGGCATCGGCGGCCTTGGCACGGGCCCATGCAGGCGCGCGTGAGGCGCTTCACCGCATCGGGATTCGGCGGTCCGCTGCGTGCGAGTCCGGCGACGCCGCGGGTGTCGTGCCGCGCACCGGCGGGCTGCCAGTTGAGATAGCGCGGCGGTCGGACGTCGAGGATCTCGCGCGCGGTGACTTCCTCGCACTGGCACACGAACGGCTCGCCCGCCGCCCCGACGACGCTCGCGCGCACCCAGTCGACGCGAGATCGGGCGATGTCGTGCGCGGGCGCTTCAGGTTGCCTCGCGGGCGGCGCATCGGCGCGGGATGGCGCTTCCTTGAAAGTCGACAGTGCCGTGAGCGCCGCGCGACGGCCCTCGTCACGCGCGATCGCTTCATCGCGGCTCTTCGCCGCCCAGACGCCTGCGCAGTCGCCCGCCGCGTATGCAAACGGCAACGAGGTGCGCTGCATCGCGTCGACGCGGGCGACGTGGCCGCCGCGCGCGGCATCGAAGGCGGTCGCGCAGCCTGCCGCTTCGAGCAGTTCGATCGAGGGCAGCGCGGCGATGCCGAGCAACACGGTGTCGCAACCGAACGTCGTCGGCGCGCCATCGGGGGTCGCCGCCGCGATCGACGTTACCGTGATCGACCTCACCCCATAAGCGTCGCCATGCGCATGCCGCACGACATGGCGCGTGAGCAACCGCGCGCCGCTCGCTTCGAGCCGCGCTGCGAGCGCCGCATCGCCGACGATTTGCCCGGCCTGTTCGATCACCGCGACGATCCGCACGCCGCGCGACATCAGGTCGACGGCCACGTTCAATGCATCCGTGTCGCTGCCGACGAGCACCGCGCGCCGCGCATCGAGTGTGCCGTACAGCATGGCGAGCCGCCATGCGGCGCTCGCGCCCATCACGCCGGGCCGCTGCCAGCCGTCGAATGCCAGCCCCATGTCGCGCCGTCCCGCCGCGACGATCACTTGGCGAAACTGCAGCAGCCATGTGTGTTCAGCGTCCGCGAGACCGGCCACATGCGTGTCGATCCACGCGCTCGCCGGACCGTGCGGAAACAGTCCCCACACTGCCGTACCGAGCTTCACGTCGATGCCCGCTTCAAGCGCATCGCCCAGTTCGGGACGGGCTTCGAGCATCGTTTCGAGCATCGCGTTCGCGTTGCCCGCCGCCGCGCCCATGCGGCTGCCGAAGTGCAGCGGCACGTCCTCGGCCATGGTTTCGATCGGCACCGGGTTCTCATCGACGAGCGTGACCCGGATGGCGCGTCCGGCCGCTTCGAGCGCTGCCGCGATGCCGGCCGGCCCCGCGCCCACGATCAAGAGATCGGTCGATTCGCCGATGGGCGGCGCCTTGCCCGCCACGGACGCGGGATCGTAGAACGGAGTTGAGAGAGCGTCGGTATCCACTGGCATCACTCGCTGTTTGGTTGGCTGATCGGAATGTTCATGCTTGCGACGCGACGGGCCGCGTATACGGCAAGGCTGGGTCCTCGACGACGGGCGGCGCGTTCAGCACGAGCTCGCACAAGGCGCTGGCGCTTGCGTACGGCTCCGCGAGCGCATCAACGGCGTTTTCGACTTCCCGCGCGAACCTTGCACCGAAGCGCGCGCCCGTCAGTTCGCGGAATTTTTCGCGCTCGGCGTCGGGCGTCATCGGGCGCGCATGGTCGCCGCTCGCCTGCATCGCGCCGGAGTCGAAGCGGCGGCCATCGCGCAGTTCGACCGTCACGCGCGCCCAGCGCTCGGCCGGAAATGCGGCGCTGAACCCGGCGTGTTCTTTCGCGATGAGGCGCGGCATCAGCGCACGCACGGCGGGATCGGCAAGGCCCGCATCGCCTATGGTGCCGGCATCGACACGGCCATGCAGCAGCGCAGCCGCGACTGGAAACAGCACGCCGTACTGCGCTTCCTCCGTTGTGCGGGGCAGCGCGGACCACAGGCGCGTTGCCTCGTGGAACGTCTCGACTTCGACGCGTTCGATGACCCGCGCATCGAAGCCGTTCCGCGCGCGCACCGCCAGTACGGCAGCGATCGCCGGATGGGCCCAGCGGCACACCGGATACGGCTTCACATAGTGCTCGAGAATCAGCCAGCGTTCGCCGAGATCGGCCCAGCAGGCAGGCGCGTCGCGCTCGGCGGTCGTCGCGGGTGCGCCGGTGTAGCCGCGCGAGGCGAGCAGCGCGGCGCTGATGCCCGCGAGTGCGCCCCAGCCCGAGCCGTCCTTGAGCATGGTCGGATGATCGATGCAGCGCATCATGTCCGAACGCGGGCCATGATATTCCGCGATACCGAGCGCGTGGCGCGTCGCCGACACGTCGAAACGCAGCGCGCGGCTCGCAATGGCGGCAGCGGCGAGCGCATTCCACGCGCCCGAAGTGTGATATTCGCGGCTCGTCGCATGCAGCGCGATGCCCGCGCGCGTGCCGATTTCATAGCCCAGCACCGTCTGCACGATGAATTCGCGCCCGCTCATGCCGGGCGCGCGCTCCGTCATCGCGAGCAGGGCCGGCAATACGGTGACGCCCGCATGCCCCTTGGTGAGTGCGTGGCCGTCATGGCCGTCGAAGCTGTCGATGGTCGTCGCGCCCGCGAAGGCCGCGCCCGCCGCGCTGACGATGCGTCCGTCGAGCAGCATGCGCGCCGGGGTCCGGCCCGCCGCGAAGCAATCGAGCGCGTGCTCGCGCGCGATCGCTGACAGACGCGTACACGTACCCGCCGCCGCGATGCCGAGCAGGTCGAGAATGCGGCGCTGCGCATCGCGCACGACGGCATCGGGAAGCATGTCGAAGCAGAGCGCGTGCGTGAAGCAGCTGGCGTCGTCGTGCAACATCGGGGCCGTATGCATCGTCAGAAGGCGATTTCGACATGGGTCAAGGGACGGCTCGAACACGCGAGAATCCAGCCTTGCGCTTCTTCGGCCGGAGAGAGACCGCCCGCGTGCTGCATCGCGACTTCGCCCGAGACGTGGCGCACTTTACATGTGCCGCACAGGCCGCTCGCGCAGCCGCATGGAATCACGATCTGCTGACGCGCCGCCGCGACGAGCAGTGTTTCGCCCGTGCGCACGTCGAAGCGCCGGCCGGCCAGCGTGGCATGAAGAACGGCATCGCGTTGCTCCCCCGTTCGAGGGGCGCCGGCCGCTGCGGCTTCGCGTTCCATCGTCTCGATCACGGGACCGAAATGCTCGATATGAAACGCCGCGCGCCGCGCCCCCTCGGCCGCGTGAATCTGCCTCACACCCTGCATGAAACCGGCAGGGCCGCAGCAATAGACGATGCGTCGTCCGAAGTCCGGCACCATCACCCAGAGCGCGCCGCGCGAGATGCGTCCTCGCAGGCCGAACCAGCCGGGCGTGGGCGCGCTCAGCCACACGCTCACTTTCAGGTTCGGCATGCGCGCCTGAAGCGCCGCGAGTTCATCGGCGAAAAGAATGTCCTGCACGCCGCGCGCGCAGTGCAGCCACGCGATGTCCGCTTCCGGCGCGCGACGCGCGAGCGTGCGCAACATCGACATCAGCGGAGATGCACCCGAGCCCGCCGAAACGAGCGCGTGCGGCGCTTCGTCCGAGGCATCGAGCGTGAAACGCCCGAGCGGATAGCGTGCGTCGATGCGCATGCCCGGCGCGAAGGTTTCATGCAGCCAGCGCGTGACCACGCCGTCGGACTGCGCCTTGATCGTCAGCTCGAGCCCATCGGGTTCGAGCGGCGTCGAGGCGATCGAGAAGGTGCGGTCGAAGCGCACACCTTCGATAAATAGCGTCAGCAGCATCGCCTGGCCCGGCGCGAAGCGGCGCGCGCCGTCCGGATGCGGATCGCGCAGGCGGAAGGTCTTGACGCCCGGCGCTTCGTCGCGCACGCCGATGCATTCGAGCATGCGTGCTTCCGGCTCGTCGTATGCGATGCCGGTATCGCTCGTCGCCTCGGAAGACATCAGCACGTCAGCCATTCGACACCTTCAGCGCGATTGAACGATGCGGATGCGTGCCGTCCAGATACGACGTGAGCTTGTTCGCATACCAATTGCTGAAGTTGCGCAGCATGAACTCGGGCGGCGCATACGGTCCCGGCGTGTACGCGATCGAGCCGACGCCAAGCTGATTGTTCGCCGCGAGCCGCGCGTCCTGCATATTGGTCGCGTTCCATACGGAGGTCAGCGTATCGACGTCGTAGTCGACGCCTTCGATGGCGTCCTCGTGCACGAGCCAAGTCGTGCGCAATACCGTGCGCGACGCCGACAGCGGCAGGATGCGGAAGTGGATGATGTGATCGGCGAGAAAGTGATGCCAGCTGTTCGGCACCCGGAACATGCGCACCGAGCCCAGATCCGGATCGGTCAGTTCGCCGAGCAGCTTGCCGCACGCGGGCGAGCCATCCGGCGTGAAGGACACCGCGCCGCGATGAAACGGTAGCCGGATGCAGCGGAACTCATCGCCGCCATCGGCGGGCAGATGCGGCAAGGCGTAGCGGTCCCACTTTGCGGCCTGGCTGGCCATCAGCAGATGGAAATCGCGCGAGCCGGCGGGATCGTCGGGCAGCGCAGACTCGACCAGCGTCGCGAGCAGTTCCGGATGATTGCCCGTGCAGTGATAGCACTCGCGGTTGTTCTCGATGACCAGCTTCCAGTTGGCATCCTCGATCATCATTGCGCTTGCGGCGATCTTGGTGCGCCACGGCTGATGCGGCGCGATGTAGGGTGTCACCGTGTCGCGGAAGAGCGTGATGTCGGGTGGCGTCTCGGCGAGGCAGATGTAGGCCATGCCGCACACGATCGCGACATGCACGGCGCGCAGCCTGTAGTCGTTGCGCTCGAATCCGGCGGGCATCTGGCGCGCGTGCAGCAGCGCGCCGTCGAGGTCGTAAACCCACTGATGGTATGGACACGTCAGCCGGTGCGCGTGGCCTTTCTCTTCCAGACAGATGCGCGAGCCGCGATGCCGGCATGTATTGAAGAACGCACGGATCTCGCCGTCCGCATCGCGCAGCACGATCACCGAGGTCGCGCCGATTTCGAGCGTCAGGTAATCGCCCGGCTCGCGTAGTTCGCAACTGTTGCAGGCGAACAACCACTCGTCGTTGAATACCGCGTCGATGTCGAGTTGATGAAAGGCTTCATCGGTATAAAAAGGCTGCGGCAGCGAGAAGTTCTCCTGGCGCTGTTCAAGGGCGGCGCGCACGCGCGTCGGGTCGATCATCGTCACACTCCCATGCGAACGATCAGTTGAATCGATTGTCTGTCACGGATATGGCCGATGCGGGCAGACACACGACCGATGCAATCACGAAACCGACACGATGTCGCTTTTGAGCGCGGGGACCCCGCGGGCATCGCGCACGGTCGGCAGGTCGAAGCGCGCGGCGCGCACGGCGTCGTAGTCGAGCGTCGCGACCACCAGTTCCTCGCGCGCCGATTCGCTTTGCGCGAGCGTTTCGCCGCGCGGCCCGACGATGCGCGAGCCGCCCCAGAAACGCAGCGCGCCTTCATGGCCGACGCGGTTGGCGAACGCGATAGGCAGGCCGTAGACGAGCGCGTGTGCGCGCAGTACCGCGTCCCAGCCGCGCGGATTGTCGAACGCATCGCCGACGGCTTCGACCGCCGAGCTCACGGGTGCGGCGCACAGCGTCGCGCCATCGCAGGCGAGCCGGTGCATCAGCGCCGGGTTCCACAGGTCCGCGCAGATGGGCGTCGCGATCTGCCAGCGCGGATCGTCCGGCAGCGTGAACTGGTCCAGCCGTTCGCCGTGTCCGTAGTACTTGCCGTCATCGAGCCGGCCATAGGTCGCGAGCGCGATCTTGCGATGCACGTGCATCACGCGCCCCGCATACAGCGTCGCGACGCTGTTGTAGAACTGCGCGCCCGGCGCTTCCTCGACGAAACCCACTACGGCCACGACCGACGAGCATCCTTGCGCGAGTTCGCGCAGCGCGGCGGCGTCGCGCGGCAGGCCGAGCCGCAATGCATCGGTGCCCGCGCTGTGACCGGCGAGCGACAACTCGGGAAAGACGACCAGTTGCACTCCGCGCTCGCCGGCTTCATCGATGAACCGGCGATGCACTATCAGGTTCGCGGCGAGATCGCCCGGGACGGTCTCGGTTTGCGCGGCGGCGACGAGAATGGGCTTCATCGAACGCGTGCGTCAGATCAGTCCGGCGGACTTGAGGAATTCACCCGACACATCGCTGAGCGACTTCTTCTGCACATCGACTTCGGCGTTGAGGCGCGCCATCGTCGCATCGTCGAGCTTGGCCGAGAGTGAGTTGAGGATGCCGGCGAGATTCGGATTGGCGTCGAGCGTCGCCTTGCGCACGACCGGCGTGAGCGCGTAGGCGGGGAAAAAGCTCTTGTCGTCGTGCAGCACGATGAAGTTGAACGCGGGCACGCGGCCATCTGTTGTGAAGACGAGCGCGGCGTCCACCTGACGGTCTTTCAGCGCCTGATAGGTGAGGCCCGAATCCATCCGCTTGATCTGCGATGGATCGAAGCTGAAGCCGTACTCCTTCTCCAGCGGACGCAGGCCGTCTGGCCGCGCGTAGAACTCGGAGTTGCACGCGAAGGTCAGCTCCTTGCCGCTGTTGAGCAGCTTGGCGAGGTCGCTCATCGTCGTGACGCCGAGCTTCTGCGCGACGTCACGATTCATTGCTATGCCGTATGTGTCGTTCGCCTTCGACGGGTCAAGCCACACGAGGCCCTTCTGGGCATCGAGTTGCTTGACGCGCGCGTAGGTTTGCTGCGGATCGAGCTTGTCGGTGACCTTGTTGTACGTGATGAGCGACGTGCCGGTGTACTCCCAGTACACGTCCACCTGACCGTTTTCCTGCGCCTGACGCAGCACCGTGCTGCCCATGCCGTCCTTCTTCACAACCGTGAAGCCCTTCGCCTGGAGCAGTTGCGTGGTCATCTCCGCCAGCAGTACCTGCTCAGTGAAGTTCTTCCCACCGACCGTGACGGTCGGCGCCGCGTGCGCGGCCTGACTCATGCTCAGCGCGCCCACAGCAAGCGTGAACAAAGATGCGCCGAGTAGGCGTGACCATAGCTTACGTGACAGCAATAGCTTAAACATGAGGTTTATTTTCCAGGTGAGATATCAACGTTGAGGACTGATTCCGCGCGGCACGAGCCAGTACTGCATCTGTGCGACGAGCAGGTCTGTTGCAACCGCGAGCAGGGCGGTCGGGATGGCGCCGGCAAGCAACATCGTAAAATCGTTGAGGTCGATGCCGGTGAAGATGAGTTCGCCGAGGCCGCCGCCGCCGACGAGAAACGCGAGCGGCGCGGTGCCGACGGTGATCGCGAGCGCGGTGCGCACGCCCGCAAGAATGACGAACATCGCATTGGGCAGTTCCACCTTGAAGAGAATCTGCCACGGCGTCATGCCCATGCCGTTCGCCGCTTCGATCAACGCGGGCGGCACGGCGCGGATGCCCTCGTACGTGTTCATCGCGATGGGCAGCAGCGTGGCGAGCCATAGCGCCAGAATCGCGGGCCTTGCGCCGATGCCGAGCGCGCTCATCGCCAATGCGAGGATCGCGAGCTTGGGCACGGCCTGGCCCGCGTTGAGGGTGAACATCACGAACTGCGCGGCGCGGCCGTTGTCCGGGCGACTCAGCCAGATGCCCGCTGGCACCGCGACGACGATTGCCGCGACGCCCGCGATCAGCACCATCAGCATTTGTTGGCCGGCCTGATGGACGATGTCGGCGCGGTACTGGCCGATCGACGCGAGCCAGTCGTCGGCGTGCGCAGATGTGCTGACAATCGCGATCAATACGCTGAGCGCTCTCCGAGCGATGACGCTTCGACCGTGCGGCAGCGCGTTCATCGCGCGCCTCGGAACACGAGTTCGGGATGCTTTCCATTTTCCCGCGATCCGTCGCCCGCATTCACCGCGTTGCCGGCGAGCGACGCAACGCCGCCCTCCGGCAACGCCTCGCCGGATGCGCACGCCGCGCGCGCCAGCTGCGCGATGCGGTCGTGCGTCACGTAGCCGATGAAGCGTCCATCCGCATCGACGCCCGGAAGCCACGACGCGCCGTGCGCGAGCAGCATCGACATGACCGTGCGCAGGTCGTCGCCCGCACGCACGCTGCCCGGCAGCGCGCGCAGACTCGCCGCTTCGAGCGTCGCTCCGCCGGCGTCGAGTTCAGCCGCGCCGACGTGGCCCGCCGGCCTTCCGTGGGCATCGAGCACGACGAGCGCCTCGGCCACGTGATCGCGCAGCAGCGCCCGCGCGTCGGCGCTCGGATAGCCGAGCCGCGCGACGCGCGCCGATTCCAGCGCCGCATCGGTCGCGCGCATCAAACGCAGACGCTTGAGCGCCCGGTCCGTGCCGATGAAATCGGCGACGAACGCGCTCGCCGGACGCGCGAGCAATTCGTCCGGACTCGCCAGCTGTTCGAGCTTGCCGTTGCGGAAGATGGCGACCTTGTCGCCCATCTTCATTGCTTCATCGATGTCGTGGCTCACGAACATCACGGTCTTCCTCAGGCTTTTCTGGATGTGGCGGAACTCGTCCTGAATCGAGGTGCGGTTGATCGGATCGATCGCGCCGAACGGCTCGTCCATCAGCATCACCGGCGGATCGGCGGCGAGCGCGCGCGCCACGCCCACGCGCTGCTGCTGCCCGCCCGAGAGGTCGCGCGGATAGCAGCGCATGTAGGTGGCCGGATCGAGCGTCACCATCTCCAGCAGGTTTTCGGTGCGCTCGCGGATGCGCGCCTTGTCCCAGCCGAGCATCTTCGGCACGACGGCGATGTTTTCGGCCACCGTCATGTTCGGGAACAGACCGACCTGCTGAATGGCATAGCCGATGCGCCGCCGCAGCTCGACGATGTCGAAGCCCGCCGTATCCGCGCCACCGATCAGGATCCGGCCCGAGGTCGGCTGCACCAGCCGGTTGATCATCTTGAGCGTCGTCGTCTTGCCGCAGCCGGACGGCCCGAGCAGCACGCACAGTTCGCCTTCGCCGACCGTCATCGACACGTCGTCGACGACCGGCTGCTCACCGCGCTTTTCGAAGCGCTTCGTCAGATGTCGAAGATCGATCATCGTCCCTCCGCCGTGGATGTTGCCGTGGATGTGATGGGTGCCGGGAGCGGCGCTTGAATGGCCGTGCGCCGCCGGAGGAAGCGCGTCCGGCGCGGCCGCATCCCTTCCGGCGTGAGGCGCCATTGCAGAGCGGAGAGGCCCAGGTCCGCGAGGATCGCGAGAAGCGCGACGATCACCGCGCCCGCGATGAGCTGGCGCGGATCGGATTGAGAGATGCCGCGGCTTATCAGCCGCCCGAGCCCTCCCGCGCCGATATACGTCGCGATCGCTGCGATGCCGATGTTCATCACGACCGCCATGCGCACGCCCGCCATGATGATCGGCACGGCGATCGGCATCTCCACGCGATAGAGCCGCTGCCACGCAGTCATGCCCATGCCGTTGGCGGCTTCGCGCAGCGCAGGGTCGAGATTGCGGATCGCCACATAGGTGTTGCGCACGATCGGCAACTGCGAATAGACAAACAGCGCGATGGCGGCAGGCAGGAAGCCGATGCCCTGGCCGATCAGCGAGAGCACCGGAATCAGCATGCCGAAGAGCGCGATGGACGGAATCGTCATCAGCATCGCGGCGGTGTAAAGCACGACTTTCGCGAGCCGGTCGTTGAGCGTGATGACGATGCCGAGCGCGACGCCGGTCACGATTGCGCAGCCGACGCCGGTCAGCACGATCAGCACGTGATCGACCAGCATCGAAGCGATCGATGCCGCGTTACTCCAGATGAAAACCAGTGTGTCCACTGCGGCCTCCCGTGCACCCGATGCCAGTGACAAATGAATGTAACGGTCCAAAATAGACGGAACCGGCACAAAGTCGACATCTACTGTCATTAATGCGACAGGGCTCGCGATGTCTGCGGCAAGCCGCGATCGCTGGTCAATGACGAACCACGATCATTTTGTATAAGGCACGATTTCGTCGATGAGATCGCCGTGCTCACCCGCCGCGTGCTAGATCACCTGATTCGTCCGGCGCTCACGCGCGCCGTGCCGACGCTGCCGGACGACGCGCTGCTTCGACTCTTCCAGAACGACTTCACGATCCGCATCATGAACGATCTCTTCACCCTGACTCGCGATGATGCGGCGCTGCTACTGTCAGCGAGTCCATGACGGTGCGGTATGCGGACAGTCTCCGGGATTCCCGGTGCGCTTCATAACCCTTGAAATGATCGGCGTCGTAGTCGGCTACCGCAGCTACATGGCTGGATCGCACTGCCGCATAAATTAGTGATCCATATGTCAAGTGCTTTCGCCTGCGCGCCCTTCAACAAGTCGACAATACTACGAGGAGTGCGACTACCCCATAAGGATTCCCTTACCGGAAATTCAGCATGGATCCCCCTTATTTTCTTGATCTCCTGACAGCAACACGAAAACTAGTCGCATACGATGAATGCACGTCGATCGTCCTTTATCCGAGTGTTGCCATGGTTCCCCATCTGTCTCAGAGAGAAGATTCGATCGAGCACATCAACGCAATGTGCTTACACCTCTTCAATTTGTGGTGCGAAACGAGAAGCGTCATGCCGCTGACGTATCTATTAAGAGCCTGGCCGCTGATGAACAGCGATCCCGAGACTCTCCGGCGTCTTGGAACCGCATTACGCGACCTCAGACGGCAACATCTGCACGATTCCAACGATGCCTCGTTTCAGGAAGTCTGCGAGCTATCGGATTGTGTCGAGGAACTGCTTGCTCCGTCGTCCCCGTCAACGTGGGTGATGAGCGGCCGGTAGCGCAAGCGAAGATACCCTGGCCCGCGCAATGCAATGGGTATGTGGAGGACAGCGTGCATTTCAACGAAATCAGTGACGAAGAGTGGCTGCTGATCGAGCCCGTCGTGGCGGACACCCCCATTCCTCAACGTCAGCGTGGCCGGCCGCGCACACAGGTTCGCGTCGTGGCCAATGCCGTGCTGTGGGTACTGACGACCGGTGAATCCTGGTCTATGCTCCCGAGCCACTATCCGTCGGCGCCGACGTGCCGGCACCGCTTCGAGACGTGGCGTTCGAGCGGCGCCCTTGCGGAGATGTGCCGGCTTCTTTCGAACACCGGACGCAAGTTTCGTTGCGGGCCGCAACTGTTGCTAGAACACCGCCATATCCCCTCGCGCACCAGTGACCGTCAGACACGGTATGAAGATTTGCGCCAGGTGCTCTGGAGAGACCAGGCATCCTGGCAGACACCGCGTGACACATGGCAGTCCAGGAAAATCGCGCTGCAACCCCCAAATTCTGCGCATGCCACACGTGAGTGTGTCGAATTCCGCACCCCCGTGACGCCCCATCAAATTCATCGGACTGCCTGGCCGTTGATGGGCCTCGCGTCGAAAGGCCAAACCGGATCCGACCCGCGCGGCTATGTCATCTACGTTGCCGCCGATCGGCTGGCAAACGCCCAATTCCGCGGACGGGCCGAGATCGTACGGGACGAACGGCGAGTCGCCCAATCGGGGTTAATCGGTCCGAGCTTCCAACACTGCGAGACAGCGCAGCAATATGCGCTCGAATGGGCGCGGCGATGGATCGATGAGGAAAGCGGTGAAAACAGCGACGACGCCGACAAAGTGGAAAGCGGCGTCCGCTAACAAAAAGTCCGGTCCGAATGACCAACTCGTCGACGGTGCACACGCACGGCTGGCGCAAGAACAACAGGAAACCGTCCGGGACGCCGTCAAAGCATCCGGTTTTCATCGGGAATTCCGCCGGTCCGCTTCGGAGAGGACGAACACCTGCTTCACATTCGCTAGCCCAGGGATCTCTGCTTTCGCGGCCGGATAGCTTCGCAATTGGTCAGTGACGATTTTCTTCGGCGCGACAGAACAGGCCGCCAACACCCGTTTGAAGCAGCGTTTGGCAGCGGCCTTGTCGCGGCGCTTCCGAAGCAGGATGTCGAGTTCCATGCCGTGCTCATCGACTGCGCGCCACAGCAGCCAGGGCTCGCCGCGTAGTGTCACGAACATCTCGTCGAGGCGCCATGTGCTGCCCGGCTTGCGCCGGGCAGTCCTGACCTGACGCGCAAAACCGGCACCAAACTTGTCCGTCCACCGCCGGATCGATTCATGGCTGACAACCACGCCGCGCTCGAACAGTAACTCCTCGATGTCGCGCAGGCTAAGTTGAAAACGGAAATACCACCGAACTGCCTGACTGATGACCGACGCCGGGAATCGATGGCCGTGGTAGAGCGATTTCGTCTTTTTCATCACGTCATCTCAGTTTAGCTGACCAGTCCGCGAACGTGACAACGCCCTCCCAGCTTGTGGCCAGACCGGGACGCAAGCTGGCCAGCCTGTCCGAATGCGACAGGTCCCACAGGATCGGCCCTTCAAAGACCAAATAGCCGAGGAAGCGCATGCCCTCCCCCAGCCGTTATTGCGCATACCGGTCGTCGTCAGGATATCGGCAGCCATCATCGCGATGCGCAATGTTCCCGCAGCCCAGGCTTGCGACTGCTGCTGCAGCGCGCCAACCAACGTTACAATCAAAGCAAGCATAGAACGACGAAAGATCAACACGGAAAGATCGCGCGCGTGGCTGACTCTACGTTCGTGGGTTAGCGCTGTTTGAACGGCGCATCTTTGTCCAGCAATGCAGTGCGAACGAAATGAAGGCAACTCAAAATGCGCTGCATATCGTGACGCCTGTCCGGACTGGTTCGCACTGCGTCCAGTACGTCCTGTGCGATCCATATCGCCGAGCGGACGGATACCACGGCGCGCTCGAGCGCTCGCGCGTCGGGCCGCTCAAACAATTGCGCGAGATGATCGAGCATACGGTCGACGGCCGCACTCCAACGTGGGTGCAGTGCCTGGACATACTCAGCATGTGCCGCTTCATCGCGCAGATCGATTACAGCGTGTCCCACTTCGAGAGTCGCCAGCATCCAGCGCAATGCGTGCCTGCGCCGACGCGAGCGCCGCGCGAGCAGCGCACGTAATTGCGAAGCGAGGTGAACCTTATGGCTTGAGAACGACGCGCATGCGTGCAGCGTCCTCGTCTGCCATCCACGGTGGCCGAAGGGCCAGCGTGCCGTCGGATTGCCTGATGGTCAGATATGACTTGGTCACGACCTCTTTCATGACCTCTCCACCGCTGTTTGCCAAGTCCGATGTAGCCTGTGCGAGTTCGAGGCCCTGTCTGGCATTCGCCGCGTTGTTCTGCACGGTCGCCGTCAATTGCTGGATCGAAGCTACCGTCTGTTCGATTGTAGCGTCGAACGTATCGTCGAAATTGGCACGCATGCTGTGATTTTTGGCCGCGTGGAGGGGACCGTCACCTCGATTTCCACGACATGCTTTGGATCTCGAACTGCGGGTCCAACTAATCAAGTTCGATCAATTAGCGGTCGCAGGCCACTACGCCCAAGCACGCAACCCGCCGACATGCTCACGACGTTCTAATCGGCCGTTGATGTGAAAAGGGGCACCGTGGGTGCCCCTTCTGTTGATCAGGTCTCTCGGGCCGCCAGCACCGCCATCAAGCCGCTCAAAACTATTGAGCGCCCCTTTTCGTAAGTCGCGAGCAGCAAGTCTTTATCCCTACTCTGCAATGCCTTTACCAGCCGCGCCTCGATATTCGCATTGCGGTGTTCAGGGTTCGCTGAGATATCTGCGGCCAATGCACGATAGCGATCGGTCAATCGCATCAATCGCAGCACTTCACGCTTAAGCACCTTGTTCGGCGACAGATCGAAAATCATGTCGTGGAATGCGCGGTGTTGCTCGATCCAGCCCTCGCGATTACCCGCCTTGAGCAAATGCTCAAGATCCGTGAGCATTGCCTTGAGTTGCTTCATCTGCGCGGGCGTCGGCCACTCGATCGTCATCAGCAATTCAGCTTCGAGCACTTGCCGCATCCGATAGAGTTGCCGTGCCTCGTCGCTCGACAGTTGGGCGACAAAGAACCCGCGATTCGGATCGTGTTCGATGATGCCTTCAGCGGCCAGCAGCTTCAGCGCCTCACGCACGGGCACTCGGCTAATCCCGAAGCGCTCGGCAAGATCGGACTGTCGCAGTTGGACGCCAGGTGCAAGCACTCCGCGGTTGATCAGTTTGCGTGTCTCTGCCGCCACCTGAGCCGGGAAGTCACTGCCGTCCAGTTCCTGGAGTTCGCCGGAAGTCCCTCGGCCTAGGATCGCAATCGTATTCATTTTCGTATTATATCGAAGAATTTCCAGCCGCAAACGTCAGCGTCAGCGTCAACGACACGTGCCGGGCCGGCCATTGGTCCCCGGATCCCCGCTGCCCTGCGCGTCGCCCGGGCCCGCGAAACTCTGCCCCGGCTATTATCGGTGCACTCAACTGCATTGGCCGGTACTCGACCGGTCAGACAATGTCAGCGCAGAGGCGGTGAGTATTTTATGTTGGCTTTGCTTTTAAATGCAATGCGACGGACGAAGGGGCGCCACGACGGGGAATCGCCAGCCTACGCTTCTCTGACGCACGCTGACACTTCAGATACAACCGTCGCTCGCATAACGGCGACGGCCGACGGATCGTCGGCCAATGCCGACGAGCATCGAGCGGCCGGACAGTAGCTTCCTGCATCGGCGAACTCACCCTACCGACCCGGCGCCGCGCTTCGGTCCAGTACCGGCTTCGCGGCCGCTGTCGAGGTGCAACCGTCATTCGTTGAATCGAACTGGGCGCAGGCGATCTTCGGCGTTTTGCTTCATCCCGGCATTTGGCTAACGAGAAGCCTCGGGCTTAGTTTCCACACATTCGCGCCTCGTGAATGGCGTCGATGCGTGTGCATCCGACCGACTTTGCTTTTCTGATTCCGTGAATTTACATGCTAATGATGCTTATCGGCGATCTCCGGAAAAATAATAATTCATTAAGCATGAATCAGTATTTTTTACGCAATTTTCTTGTAAAAAAATTAAGAAACGCGCTTGATTTTTCATATTTGTTAAGACAATATCCATTCGCCGGACATTGCGCCGAACCACCACTAAATGCGATTGATTTCAGCAGCTTATCTGTCTGTGTCCGGTCGCGTCTGCCGCATTGTCGCCGACATATAAACGTCAATTCGTCATGCATTTTCAAATGCGGGAGGCCCTATGTCCGTCGAAAAAATTATCTTTCGTTTACCTAACTCACTTAAAGTACAAGTCGAATCGCATATTTTTGAAGTCGGTCGCAAAACCGTAATACTGGTGAATGGCGCTTTAGCGACAACAGCATCGTTCGGACAGACAATCAAGTATCTCGGCGAGCGATATAACGTAATTTGCTTCGACCTGCCTTATGCGGGGCAATCAAAGCAGCACAATCGGGCGGGTTCCCTCCTGACGAAAGAGGACGAAGTCGAAATCCTGCTGCGCCTGATTCAACACTTCGAGCCTCGCTTCCTGTATTCGGTGTCATGGGGAGGACTCGCGTCATTGCTCGCGCTGGCGCGCCAGCCTGCTTCTATCGAGCGGGCGGTAATCGGCTCCTTCTCACCGTTTCTCAACGAGGCGATGGTCGCCTATGTGACGCAAGCGAGGCATCTGCTCGATACGGGGGAGAATCTGCAAGCCGCGCAACTGCTGAACGACACCGTAGGCAAACATCTGCCGCGCATACTGAAACTCCTGAACTACCGCTATCTGACGAGCCTGCCGAAGGAAGAGCAAAGCCAGGTCGCCTTTCACGTCGAGCAGATACTGACGTTAAGGCCCGAAACCTATCTGGATCAATTGGCGAACATTCGCTGCCGGGTGAAGTTCATCAACGGCGAGCTCGACGAATACACCACTGCGCACGACATTCGCGCCATGGCGCACTACATCCGTCACGCGCAGTTCGCGACCGCACCGAACACCGGGCATTTCCTTGAACTCGAAGGACGGGCGCAGGCCGCCACGATGCGCCAAGAGATTCTCGGCTTCTTCGGCGTCAACCAGGAGTTCGATCGTTCACGGCTCGACGCGCTGTCTTCCGCGGCAGAAACGCAAACGTTTGCCCACTCGGGGCTGAACGTCGAATTCGGGAGCGGAAAATGACGATCTATCACACGCTTGCCGTTCTCGGCCCCTGGGCCGTCTGGGTCGCTTACTGGTTGAAAGCGTCGTCCGGCGTGAAGCAGACCCTAAAGCGCGAGGATCGACTTTCACGCACGCTTCAGTCGATCCCGCTCATCATCGGCTGCGCGCTGGTTATGTTGCCGGACGGCGTCGCCGTCTCGAGCCCGGCGGGCGCTCATTTCGATTTTCAGCAATGGCTCGGCCTCGCGATCGTCGTGGCGGGTCTCGCTTTCTCAGTGTGGGGCCGTCGCCATCTCGGGCCTAACTGGAGCGTGTCGGTCACGTTGAAAGCCGACCACGAACTCGTCCGCAGCGGCCCTTACGCGCTCGTGCGTCATCCGATCTACTCGGGTTGCCTGCTGGCGATTGCCGGCGCCGCGCTCGTCAACGGACAATGGCGCGGCGTGACCGGCTTCATACTGATCTTCGCTTCGCTCGCGTATAAGGTGCGCGTCGAGGAGCGGTGGCTCTCCGAGCATTTCGGTACGCCCTACCGTGCCTATCGCGAGGAGGTACGGGCGCTCGTGCCGTGGCTCTATTGAGGAGTCGCGAGCAAACCATGGCACAAATCGTCATTACCGCAATCGGCTCGGCAGGCGACGTTCATCCGTTCATCGGCATTGCGCGAACCCTGGCAGAACGCGGACATCGGATCGTGTTCTGCACGCATCCGCAATTCGCCGCGCTCGCGGCACAACACGGCTTCGCGTTCGTTCCGATCGGTACGTGGGACGAGTATGCGCGGGCGATTGCAAGCCCGGCGCTGTGGAACCGGCGGACCTCGTTTCGCACGCTATGGACCGTCATCGCACCGACTATCCGTCCTCACTTCGATGCGCTCGCCGCGATCGCGACCTCGGACACCATACTGGTCGGCTCGCTGTGGGCGTTCGCCGCGCGTCTGATGCAAGAGGTTCATGGCACGCCCTACGTATCGGTCCAGGTGTCGCCTTCGACGCTGCTTTCCGCAAGCGCTCCTCCCACGCACAAGCGTCTGACCGTGCCGATGTGGCTGCCGCTATCCGTCAGGGCAAAGTGCATGGAAATGATCGAAAAAGGCGTGCTCGACAAGGCGTGCGGACCTGCTCTGAACGACGTCCGGGAAAAGCTTGGGCTTGCGCCCGCGAACCGCATACTCGGCCAGTGGCTGCACTCGCCCGACGGCGTGCTGTGTCTGTTCCCGGACTGGTTTGCCCCTGCTCAACCGGACTGGCCGCGCAATCATTTCATGGCGGGCTTTCCCCTCTTCAACGATGTAGCGCCCAACGCCTTCGACGACGAACTGCGCGCCTTCGTCGCGTCGGGCGAACGTCCGGTCGTGTTCACGCCAGGCTCCTCGCTGATCGACGAGCGGATCTATTTGAGCGCCGTCGACGAAGCCGTGCGCCGCACGGGTGCCCGCGCGATCGTGCTCGCCGGCACCTCCGCAGCCCGGGCGCTCGCGCGCCGCGACGTGCTGGTGCGCGACTTCGTACCCCTGCGAATGCTGCTGCCGCACTGCGCGGCCATGGTCCATCACGGCGGAATCGGCACGGCGGCGCTCGCATACGCGGCTGGCGTTCCACAGGTCGTCACCCCATTCGCGCACGACCAGTTCGACAATGCGCAGCGCGTGGCGAAAAGCGGCTGCGGCCTTCGCATCGATAGTCCTGCAAGCGGCAAGGCGCAGGCCGCGGCACTCATGCGCGTCACCACGGACAAGCTCGTGACCGCCCGTTGCACGCTCGTCAAACGGCTCATCGACGCAGCTCCCGACGCCTGCGAGGCGGCCGCGCGATATATCGAACGCTGTGCAGATCAGCGCGGCGACCTCAGCATCCGTTCGGTCGCCTGAACGACTTCGGGAAATACTGTCCACATGAGTACTTCGAGCGGCATGGTCATACAGGACGTCGGCGGCCGCGACGCGCCGCCACTGCGCGGTGCGTGGCTCGCGTTGCTGACCGTCGCGCTCTCGCTCGCCACCTTCATCGAGGTGCTCGACTCGACGGTCACGAACGTCGCCGTGCCGTCCATCGCCGGCAGCCTTGCCGTGTCGAATTCCCAGGCGACGTGGGTCATCAGCTCCTATTCGGTCGCGGCGGCTATCGCGATTCCGCTGACGGGGTGGCTGTCGCAGAGGATCGGCGAAGCGCGCCTTTTCGTCTGGTCGGTGCTGCTGTTCACGCTGACGTCGCTGCTGTGCGGCATCGCCGGCAACCTGGAACTGCTCGTTCTATGCCGCGCCATACAGGGACTCTTTTCAGGTCCGATGGTGCCGCTTTCGCAGGCCATCCTGTTGCGCTCATTTCCGCCGCAAAAGCGTGTGCTCGCGCTTGCACTCTGGGCAATGACCGTTCTGCTCGCGCCGATCTTCGGTCCGGTGCTCGGTGGCTGGATCATCGATCAATTCTCCTGGCCGTGGATCTTCTTCATCAATCTGCCGATCGGTCTGTTCGCCTTCGCGGCCTGCACCGCGTTGTTGCCGCGCGAGCGTCCGGATATCCGGCAGCCGCCGATCGACATGATGGGCATCGTGCTGCTCGTCGTCGGGGTGGGCGCACTACAGGCCGTGCTCGACCTCGGGCGCGACCACGGCTGGTTCGATTCGCCGCTGATCGTTGCGCTGTCGTTGATGGCCGCGCTCGCGCTGACTTGCCTGTTGATCTGGGAGTCGGCTGAACCTTTCCCTGTCATCGACCTCGACCTGTTTCGCGACCGCACTTTCTCTTTTGGCGTCGCGATCATTTGTCTCGGGATGGTGAGCTTCTCGGTAATCGGCGTCATCTTTCCGCTGTGGCTACAAACCGTGATGGGCTACTCCGCGTTTCAGGCCGGACTGAGCGTTGCGCCACTCGGCATCCTCGCCCTCGTCTTTTCCATGCTGATAGGGATTTTTCTGGACCGGTTCGATGCTCGCGTCGTGACGTCGTTCGGCTTTCTCGTGTTTTTCGCGGTGCTGGCATGGGACGCGCACTTCACGCTGACGATGTCTTTCTGGCAAATCGTCACGCCAACGTTTATTCAAGGTATCGGCCTGCCGTGCTTTTTCATTCCGCTGAGCGCAGCGATTCTGTCGCGCGTTCCCAACGAGAAGCTCGCTGCCGCATCGGGTCTGTCGAACTTCCTGCGCACGCTGTCCGCCGCGCTCGGCACCGCGCTCAGCGTGACCTGGTGGGACAACCGTGCGGCACATCACTACGGCACACTTGCGCAGTCTGTCACGCAGGCATCCGACGGCACCGGCCTTTTCACGCGGTCGCTGCAAACGCTCGGATTCGGCGCCAACCCATTAGCGGCCATCCGCGATGTCGTTCAGCAACAGGCGTACATGATGGCGACCAACGACCTGTTTTACGTGGCGAGCCTCGTGTGCCTCGCGCTCGCGGCGCTGATGTGGGCCACCAAACCCTGGCGCGGCGTATCGGCCCAGCGCGCCGGACATTAATCCACATTAATACTCCTGACAGGGTGACGATCATGAGCCAGACGATCTCCTCTCCCGGCGCTGCGGCCAGCGCCGCTTACACCGTGCCGCTGCTCGGTGCGCTGGTGGTGTTGTACCGCCCAACTTCCGAGCACCTGACTCATCTGCTCGAACTGTGCGTGCAGGGCGCGCCGCTGCTGGTCGTCGATAACTCGCCGGCGGCCTCCCGCACGCTGGCTGATGCGCTGAACGCGCACGGCGCGGAGTATCTGTGCAACGCGAATCGCGGCGGCATTGCCGGTGCTTATAACCGGGGCCTTGCGCGGATGTTCGAACGCGGCCTCGGCGCCGTCGCGCTATTGGATCAGGATTCGCAGGTGAGCACCGATTACTTCCGGTTGATGCTCGAGTCATGCAAGGCGCTCGGGCCACGAGCTTTCGCGATCGGACCGCGCATTTACGACGAGAACGTCAGGCACTTCCTGCCGCAGATGGTGAGCAACGGCTTTTCGATTCGCACGCTGGTGTTCGAACCGGACGCATCCTTGCAGCCGTGCTCCTTTCTGCTGTCCTCCGGTTGCGTCATCTCGCGCCTCGCGTACGAGCGCCTCGGTGCGTTCGCGGAAGCGCTGTTCATCGATCATGTCGACACCGAATATTCGTTGCGCGCACTGCTGTGCGGCGTCCAGTTCTATGTCGAGCCGCGGCTCACGCTGTTGCATCGCATCGGCCACAAAAGGCAACATCGTCTCGGCCCGGTGCGCATCACGTCGATGAATCACCCGGCTTTTCGACGCTATTACATGGCGCGTAATGGCATGCACCTTTGCGTTCAATATGTCCCGTCCCTGCCGGTCGCGCTCGTGCCCAATTTCATCACACTGCTGCAAGTCTTTCAGGTGCTGCTCTTCGAGTCCGGCAAGCTGGCGAAACTATCCAGTATCGGTTGCGGGATCCTCGACGGCCTTCTCGGTCGGCTCGGTCCGCTCGAAACGGCGCGCCCGCGGCTTGCGGCGCGCCTCGGGCACGGCTGACCGATGACGACCGATTCTTGCCGCATCGGCTTTGCACGAAAGCGCCTATGGACGGCGTTCGTGTCCACCGTTTCCCTATGCGCGCTGTGCGCAGTCGCGGGTTGCGCGGACAACAGCCCTTACCATCCGCTTGCGATGCGTTCGCCGGGCCCCGAGGCGCTCGCGCGGACCGCTCAAGATGCGAAGGCCGCGAACGGCGCATGGCCGCAAGGGCAATGGTTCGAGTCGTTTCACGACACGCAGCTCGATGCATTGATCGCCGAGGCGTGCGCCGGCAATCCGGATATCCAGGCCGTCGGCGCGCGTCTGGCCGAGGCGCAATCGCAACTCGACCAGTTCGCTTCGGGCACGGGACTCACCGGGGGCATCGCGGCGGCGGCCTACAAAGCGCGCATGCCCGCCGTCGAGGGCGCGGCGGACGTGAATGTGGCGGGCACCACGGTTCCCATCAATCTCTTCAGCGATCCGTGGGTCTCGCCCGCGAGCGTTATCGCCGGTGCGAACTACGACCTGGACCTGTGGGGCAGGAACCGCGCCGTGACCCAGCAGCTCGTGTCCGCACGCGACGCTGCGCGGGTCGAAGAACAGCAGGCCCGCCTGATCATCACCACGTCGCTGGTCACGTTATACGGCCGGCTTGCCGACGAATACGCGAAGCGGGATCTGATTGCGGCGAAGCGGCACCAAGCGGACCAACTCGATGAGATCCGGCGCACGCGCGAGGCAAGGGGAATCGACAGCACCTACGCCGCACAGCGGGCACGTATCGAGCAGGCCACGCTTCGCATGCAATTGCAAACGACCGACGATGCGATCACCCAAACGCAATTGCAGATCGGTGTCCTGACCGGAGAGGGGCCGGAACGCGGTCTCGCATTGCGGCGCCCGACGCTTGCCAACGCCGACGCCGCGGCTATCTCGGTGCCCGCGAACCTGCCATTCGACCTGCTCGGCCGGCGCCCGGACGTCGTCGCCGCAAAGTTGCGCGTGCAGGCCGCGACCGCAAAGATCGCGGCAACGCGCGCGGCGTTCTATCCGAACATCAATCTGTCCGCGGCGGGCGGCCTGGCGTCGCTCAGCCTCGGCTCGCTGTTTTCGAGCGCGTCGCTCTTCTTCGCATTGGGCCCTGCCGTTTCGTTGCCGGTATTCGACCGCGCGCGTCTGCGCTCACAACTGCATGGCGACTACGCGCAAGCCGACGAAATGATCGCGCTGTACAACAAGACGCTTGACGGCGCGCTAGCCGAGGTCGCCCGTTCCATCGCGACGATGCGCAACGTCACCGCACTCATCGACGCACAGACACAGATAGTCGCGGCGCGCGACAGGATGCTCACCGTCGCCACCGAACGGCAACGCCGTGGCCTCGTCCCGCAGGCGGACGTGCTGGCGCTGCGTGACATGCGGCTCGATGATCAGTTGCGTCTTCTCGAACTCAACGGGCAACGCCGCGACGCTCATATCGCGTTGATCAGGGCGCTCGGCGGCGGGTTCGAGGCGACCGCAAACATCCCCTCGGCCGCTTCGCCGGCCAGCCACGCGAATCGAGAGTCGCACGAAAACATCAGCGATATCCGTCGCGATAGCCGCTTTTCTTCCCTTCCCTGCTCCGGCCAGGCCTCATGAGTACACAAAATCTGCTTGGCGAACGCGTGCCGATGACGGAGCGCGACACAACGAAGGTCAGCCGCCGGAACCGGCGGCTCGCGCTGCTGTTCGGCGCCGTGGCGATGGCGGCGGTTGCGGCAGGCGTGCACTGGTTCGTCTTCGGGCGGTACGTCGAGGAAACGGACAATGCGTATGTCAGTGGCAACGTGGTGCCGATCGCCGCGCGCATTGCAGGCACGGCGCGCGAAGTGCTAGTCGGCAATACGCAGTACGTCAAGGCCGGTCAACCGCTTGTCCGGCTCGACGACACCGAGGCGCGCATTGCGCTGCAAGAGGCCGAGGGACAGTTGATCCGCGCGGTGAGGCAGGCGCGCAGCGCCAGATTTTCCAACGCCATGTACCGGGCTGCCGTCGACTCGCGCGCCGCCGAGCTCGCGCTGGCCGAACAGAGCTTGAAAGCGCGCTCGGGCGCAACGGTGGAAGTGGTCTCCGCGGAAGAGTATGCCCGGGCCCAGGAAGCGGTGAAAGTTGCGCGGGCCAATCTTGCATCGGCCCGCAGTCAGCTTGCCAGCGGACTCGCCGCGAGCGGCTCGGGCCGAATCGAGGACGATCCGGCCGTGATGCAAGCCGTGCAGCAAGTGGAGCTTGCGTATGTCCGACACGCGCGAACGACACTCGTTGCGCCGGTAGAAGGCGCCGTTGCCCTGCGTTCGGTGCAGATCGGCCAGCCGGTTGCGGCCGGCACGCAGCTGATGACGGTCGTGCCCGTCAAGCAGTTGTGGATCGAGGCCAACTTCAAGGAAGGGCAAGTGCGCAACCTGCGTATCGGCCAGCCGGTTTCCGCGGTCGCCGACCTCTACGGGTCGAACGTGGTATTTCACGGCCGGGTTGGCGGACTGTCACCGGGAACGGGCAGCGCCTTTTCCATGTTGCCGCCGCAGAACGCGGCCGGCAACTGGATCAAGGTCGTTCAGCGCGTGCCTGTCATCATTTCGCTGAACCCCGAGGAGCTCGCCGCGCATCCGTTGCGAGTCGGCCTCTCGATGACCGTGTCGGTCGATACGCATCAACGCAATGGAGCGCTAAGCAGCGGCGCCAGCGCGCAGGCAGGTGCAAACGCGACACCAGCGCCTGACGATGATATGGCGCGCGCGCAGGCCATCGCGAGAAAGTTGATCGCGAAGAACGATAGCTTGGACTCTCATGACGCCGGTGAGGATTGAGTTCGACAGCGCAGAGCGAGGTTCTGCCAAACAAATCCTCAACAACAGCTTCGGTCGGTCACCGGGTTCCGTTCGGTCGGGCACCGTTCCTGCTAAGCCCGATGCCTGAACCCGGGGGGACGGCATGTGCTACCAGAAACCCGTTGAAGTGCTTGAAAGCCTGCTCGAAGCTGGACCACTCGAGCCGAACCGGCGCGGCCATGCCGCGATGGATGAATTCGACCACTTCCGCACCACAAAGACGACCGCATCATGCTAGCTGGCGTGACGTTCAAAGCGAGAGAAGTCGCCGCCCTTCGCCCTCCTTCAATCATCCAGACATCGGCCAACGGGAGCGATGCGAAGAATAAAACCACTGCTTCGCATCGGCTTGCTCTCAATGCCCTGTTCGCCGCTTTCCTGCTCGGCGCAGCGGGCGCGGCCACGGCGGATCAGTTCGGTATTCGGGTGGCTGGCGGCGCGGGCGACCATCACATCAAAAAGCTCGATCTGGGCATGGTGTGGGATCCGAACCTCACCTGGTGGCCGATCGGCGACTGGCATTTCGCACTGATCGGAGAAGCGCACGTGGCCTGGTGGCACACCAATGAGGGCAACGTTCACCAGGACATTGGCGAGTTTGGCGTGACCCCGGTCATCCGCTTCATTAAGTCGTCCGGTCCGGTGCGGCCGTTCGTGGAGGTGGGCGCCGGCGTCCGCTTGCTGACGAGCCCCCGGATCTCGTCCGACCTCACGCTCAGCACCGCGTTCCAGTTCGCCGACATGGCGGGCATCGGCCTGCAGTTCGGCGAGCATCAGCAATATCTTGCAGGCTACCGGTTTCAGCATGTCTCCAATGGCGGTATCAAGGAGCCGAACCCCGGTATCAATTTCAGCCAGCTATATTTTCAATACAACTTCTGACCGTGCCCGCCTGCGGCAGGCAGAGACTCTGAAGCGCATGTTTGGCGAGGCACGCAAGCGCCCCCCCTTAGTTGCCCGATCACTGAGCCGTAACGGCGACCGGCCTGGCGGGCGCTGCGATAGTCCGGTGTGCTGGCCTTGCGGTCCGCACGCGGGATACCGGCAGGTTTGCCGGAGCGGCAGATTCACCCGTTGCATCGGCTGCGCCCTGGGCATCCAGACGGAAGAACGAAACCGCCTGGTTCAACTGCCGGCCCTGATCCTCGAGCGATTTCGACGCGGCCGCCGCTTCCTCCACCAGCGCGGCATTCTGCTGGGTCACTTCGTCCATCTGCGTGATCGCCTGATTGACCTGCTCGATCCCGCGGCTTTGCTCGGTCGACGCGGCTGCGATTTCCCCCATGATGTCGGTCACGCGCGCCACGGCCTGGGTCACCTCCGCCATCGTCTTTCCCGCCTCGTTGGCCAGCGACGACCCGTCCTGGATCTTCCGAACGGACGCGTTGATCAAATCCTTGATCTCCTTGGCGGCACTGGAGGACCGCTGAGCGAGGCTGCGCACTTCACTCGCGACCACTGCGAAGCCACGCCCCTGCTCGCCCGCACGGGCTGCCTCCACCGCCGCATTCAGTGCGAGGATGTTGGTCTGGAAGGCTATGCCTTCGATGATCCCGGTGATATCCGCGATCCTGGTGGAGCTCGTGCTGATCTCGCTCATCGTGTCGACCACTTTGCCAACGACCTGATTGCCCCGCCCCGCCACTTCGGATGCGTTGGCCGACAGCGAGCTCGCCTGCTGCGCGCTCTCGGCGTTCTGCTTCACGGTGGCGGTCAGCTCTTCCATGCTCGCGGCGGTTTCCTGCAGTGATGCGGCCTGCTGTTCCGTGCGCGACGAAAGATCCACATTGCCCGACGCGATCTGGCTCGAACCGGTGGCGATGCTGTCGGCGGAAGTACGAACCTGACCGATCAGGCGCACGAGGCTGGCCTGCATCTCGCTCATCGAGGCGAGCACACTTCCGGCCCGCGCATTCTTCGCCCCCGGCACCGGGCTCAGATCGCCGTCAGCCACGCGCCGACTCACTTCGCCCAGCGCAGTTGGCTCGGCGCCCAAGGCGCGCAGCAGGCCTCGCGTGATGACTACCCCAGCCACGACCGCCATCGCGACCGCGGCCACACAGATCGCGATCAGCAGATTCCGTTGAGTCGCGGACTGCTCCCTTGATTGCTGGACCATTTGTGCCGCACGTTCGTGGGTAACAGCCTGGTATTCGTTGGACGCCTTGATGAAAGCCGAAAGCAATGGCTTGCACTTCGTGTTGATCTCCGCAATCGCCGCGTCGCGTTGATTACTGACGGCGAGCCTATCAATTTCCAGGGCCACCGGACGGTACAGCGCTTCGATTCGCGGCAGTTCGGCCGCGAGACCACGTGCCTTGTCGGTGATGTCGGTCGCGCCAGCGACCATGGCGTTAAACTTCTCCAACCTGGTCTCGACTTCATGTTCAGCGTCGTCGACAGCGGCCTTTTCAAGCTCGATGTCGGCGGGCGTGGTGACCAGCACCAGATTGCGCACGGCCATGGCGCGATCATCGACAGCAGTGCGAACCGCTTCACCCGCTGTGGCTCGGGCGTTGATGCCACTGATATAGCCGGCAAAGCGGTCGTTCGCGTCGTTGAGCTCCCACAGAGATAGTCCCGAGACGATCAGTACGACGACGGCCAATGCCCCGAAAGCCGCCGTGAGTTTTGTCTTGACAGACAGATTATTCAGAATCATCTTTCGCTTCCATTTTCAACGGAGAGACAACTAAATGCGGACGATCGCGTTCGTGATGCCCGAGTCACGCGACGGCATGCGCCCGCGTCCTGCCAACTGATGCGGGTTGCATATGCATTTACGGCGGCGAACTTGATGAACTGGAGCCTTGGTTAACCCGTGCACCCAGCCGTGCGCCCAGTGCGCAAACGTTGGCGGAACATTGAATCGTTCTATCGCGATTTATTATTGTTAAAGGGCGTTTTATTAGACGAATAAAACCAGCGAATATCCTTGCCCATGCCAGGATCGAACCGGCGTTTTTGTAAAGCAATCGTGATATTCGCGAAAGCGGTTTTAAAGTTAGGCTGATTTTTCGTAGCCCAATATCAATGCTTCAGGCAAGTGTCGGCGTTCTTCCACGTGCACACGTCGAGTCCCGTATGAATCACCGGAGGCACCGACTTTCCTTGCGCGAGATCACGCATGACCATCGCGGCACGGTAGCCCATTTCCTCGGGCCGCTGACCGACGAGCACATTCACCTTGCGCTCCTTCAGCGCTTGCAGTTCGGGCCCGAGCGTATCCGCCGAGACGATCACGAACTTGCCGTTCTTGATCTTGTCCATGATCGGCGCGACGACCTGCGAAAAAGCCTGCGGCGCAAAGAGCGGCCAGCCACCCGCGAACAGAAAGGCGTCGAGACCGGTAGGGTGGGCGGTCAGCGTGTCCTGCATCATCTGGTTCGCCTTGGCGGCGTCGTCGTTCACATAGAGCGGACAGCCATTGATCTCGTGCCAGCCGTTCTCGCCCGCAAGCTTCGCGATGCCTTTCTTGCCAGAGAGCGCGTCGCGCGCGCCCTGGGCCCGCTGGTTGATGTTCTCCGCCGCCGGATTGCCCATCACGAGGCAGACATTGCCACCCTTCGGCATCAGCATCTTCAACTGCTCGCCGAGCTTGGTGCCCAGTTCGTAGTTGTCGGTGCCGACGTAGCTCTTGCGCAGCGAGGCGTCCTTGGGCAGTAAATCGGCATCCGCGGTGATGACCGGGACCGATCCGCCGCGGCGGCGCAGTACCTCGGCGACGGCAGGCGCGTTCGCGGGCGAGATCGCCATGCTCGCGACGCCTTTGCTCAGCAGGTCGTCGATGATCTGCACTTGCGCGCTCTCGTCCGCGGCGGTCGCGGGGCCGGTGTAGTAGCAGTTGTAGCCCTGCTTGTTGAGTTCCTTGTTGGCCCGTTCGCATCCTTGATGCATGAGGTCGAAGTAGGGGTTGTCGAGACCCTTCACCACCAGCGCGAGGGTCTTATCGGCTGCGAAGCTCGCAGACGCCAGCATCGCGAGGCCCCCGGCCACGGCAAGACACATCCACAGTTTCTTCATCGTTCCCTCCTGTTCGGCGCCGGCTTACCGGTGCCCATGTCTGCCCTGCCGCGAAGCGGCCGGTGCATTCGAAGCCATTTCAATCGCCTTGCCGCTCGCCGCCGAGCCGGTTAAAGAGCACCGCGACGATGATGAAGGTGCCGACGACGGTCCCTTGCCAGAACGCATCGACGCCGAGCAGGATCAGGCTGTTGCGGATCACTTCGATGAGCGCCGCGCCGACGATCGTTCCGAAGGCACTGCCGACCCCGCCGGCCAGATTGGTCCCGCCGACCACGGTGGCGGCGATCACGCGCAGCTCGTCGCCGGTACCGAGGCCTGTGGTCACCGCGCCTAGCCAGCCGACTTCGAGGATCGCCGCGACGCCCGCCATGAGCCCGCCGAGCACATAGACGGAGCAGATGATGCGGCGCACGGGCACGCCGGTCAGATTCGCCGCATGACGGTTGCCGCCGATCGCGAAGACGTAGCGGCCCCAGCGCGTCCAGCCGAACGCGAACCAGAACAGCAGTCCAAGCAGGATCAGGAACCAGACTGGATTAGCAACGCCCAGCGTCGCGCCGCCGCCGAGAGCGAGGAGCTTGCTGCCGTCGGGGCCGAATTCGAAAATGGTCCGGCTGCGGGAAATCACGAGCGCGAGGCTGCGCCCGACGCTGAGCATGGCAAGCGTCACGACGAAAGGCTGCATGCCGAGATACGCAATGAGCACGCCGTTGACTAGGCCGACGAGCCCGGCGGTCAGGAGTCCCATGCCGATACCGGCCCAGATCGGGTAGCCCGCGTTCATGACGACCGAAAGCACGATGCCGCTGATGCCGATCGTCGAGCCGACCGAAATGTCGATGCCGCCCGTGACGATCACCGCCATCATGCCGAGCGCGACGATGGCGACGAAGGCGAAGTTCCGTGTGACGTTGAACAGATTCTCGGAGGTCGCGAAGGTCGAGGTCGCAAAAGACAGCGCGACGCAGGCGACGATCGTTGCCAGCACGACCCAGAACACCTGGCTCGCGAGCAGCCCCGACCAGCGGGTATGCGTCCTCGCGGACTGTGGATCATCGAGCAATGGCGGCATTGGAGGGGGCTTTCGCGGCGCGTCGTTCAATGGTGGGTCTCCGTGCGAGGCAGGTTCACGCGGCGGCGATGGCTCCTGTGATAAGACCGGTCACTTCTTCCGGGGAGGACGCTTCGGTGTCCTTGTCGGCCACCTTGCGCCCGCGCCGCATCACGACCACGCGGTGAGCGACGGCGAATACGTCAGGCATGCGGTGGCTGATGAGGATGACCGCAATACCGTGTTCGGACAGGCGTTTGATCAGATCGAGCACCTCGGCGACCTGGCGCACAGAGATCGCGGCGGTCGGCTCGTCCATGAGGACGAGCCGCGCTTCCGACAGGCGCGTGCGCGCGATGGCCACGGCCTGCCGCTGTCCCCCGGACATTTGCCGGACGAGGTCGCGCGGGCGCGTTTCCGACTTGAGCGCCTTGAACAGTTCACCGGCGCGCCGATACATGCTCGCGTGATCGAGCACACGAACAGGCCCGAACCCGATCCGCAGTTCGCGGCCAAGGAAGACATTGGCGGCTGCCGTCAGGTTGTCGCAAAGTGCGAGATCCTGATAGACGACCTCGATGCCGCGCGCGCGGGCATCGACCGGCTTGTTGAAATGCACGGGCTTTCCGTCGATGAGAATCTCGCCGTGCGAAGGCGGAAAGTTGCCAGCGACGACCTTCACCAATGTCGATTTCCCGGCCCCGTTATCGCCCATGAGCCCGACCACCTGGCCCGGCTCCAGACTGAGCGTCATGTCGGTCAGGGCCTGAATGGCGCCGAAATGTCGGGAAACGCCTCTGAGTTCAAGGAGACTCATGGACTGTCGCGCTCGCTGGGGTGAAGACGCCCATTGCATTGGCCGGGCCGCCATCGTACATGCGAAGTAAGTAGCTGTTTTTTAGTGCACGTCGGGGCATTTAGCAAGGTTCGATAGTCACGTGGCGAGCCATCGCTTCGAACTTTGCGATGACGCCATTCCGCGCGTCTTGTGCTGCTCTGTTCGCCTTCGGCTCGGTCACGGCTCCGATTCGTCGTCTGCGGTACCGGCGCTTATCCTGAAAATTGCATGCAGCCAGCTGATTTGGTGTAATCGTTGGTTCGTAGAACAAATGAGAAAAAACAGAGGTGTGGGTTTACAAGCATGAAAGTCACAAGTTGTACCGCGACGACGAATACATCACAGATACCGGATATTCCGGTAAGGGCGAGCACAAGGACAGACACAGTAGCCAGTATATTCGCGACAAAAGCCCGATCCCCGTTGGCCGGTATGAAATTACGGCACCGTTTCCGCATCCCAAAACTGGACGGTATTCGATGCGGCTCAACCCCGTTGCGGGAACGAGCGTGGGCGGGCGCGACGGCTTCATGATCCATGGCGACAGAATGCTTAGGGTGGAACATCCATGAAACACGCTCTTGCAGTCCTGCTGCTAACCCTTCCCGCGTTATGCCTGGCGCAAGGCAGACCGAACCCGCCATGCGACAGGTGGCCGACCAACATCGCAGAAGGAAGACTAAAAAGCGCTGGCATCCTTGGCAGTATCGACTATACGAAAACCGAAGCCGTGCAACTGGCGTCCGAAAAAATAGGAAAATATGAGGATGGCGAACAAATGTGGCGTGAGGTCTATCACATCACCTTCCACGAAAAAAACGGAAACAAGGTCAAGGTGATTGCTGTGAACGAAGGAGCAGGCGAATTTGAATGCTCGATAGGTGGGGTTGACGTCTTTATTGTTTCGGGTCATTTGCCATCACGCGACACCGACAGAGTGTTCAAGCAGATAGAGTGAGGTTCCTTGAATCCATGAAACACGCTCTTGCAGTCCTGCTGCTATCCCTTCCCGCGCTATGCCTGGCGCAAGGCAGACCGAACCCGCCATGCGACAGGTGGCCGACCAACATCGCCGAAAACGGCCTAAAAGACGCGGGCATGCTTGGCAGTATCGACTATACGAAGACCCGGGCTGTGCAATTGGCGTCCGAGAAAATTGGAAAAGCTGAGGATGGCGAACAGTTGTGGCGTGAGGTCTATCACATCACCTTCCACGAAAAAAACGGAAACAAGGTCAAGGTGATTGCCGTGAACGACGCTGGCGAATTTGAATGCTCGATGAGTGCCGTAGAGGTCTTCGTCGTTTCGAAGCATTTACTGTCAAGAGTCGAGAACGACAGAATGTTCAAGCAGATAGAGTGAGGTCCTTCGAATCCATGAAACGCGCTCTCGCAGTCCTGCTGCTATCCCTTCCCGCGCTATGTTTGGCGGAACCCGGACCCTATCCGCCATGCGGCGACGAGTTTCCGGCCTATGTGGCCCAGATGGCGCTAAGAAAAACTGACATTCTCTCGCTGGATTTCGACGCCACGAAAACCAGGGCGGTGCGACTCGCATCCGAGAAGATCGGTAAATATGAGGATGGCGAACCAATGTGGCGCGGGGTCTATCAGATTACCTTTGAGGAGCGAAACGGAAATAAGATCAAGGTGGTGGCTGTGTACGAGATAGGCGAACGTGAGTGTACGATCAGTGACGAACAGTTTCTTATCGTTTCGAAACAGTTGCAGCTCGTCCGCGGGGACACTCGGTACAGGCAGATCGAGTGAGCCGTGCGAGGTCACGTTCAGTTCGCTCACGGCTCTGATTCGTCGCCAGCGGTCCGGTCGATGAACCGGGCCAGCCGATCGGTGTCGGCGTCCGTCCAACCGTCGGGAGGCATCACGCTGGCCCATCCTCTGACGTAGTCCAACGACGAATAGTTGTGACCAAAACCCGGCGGCACGCCGAGCTGGAAAATCAGATCGGCCACCGCCTGCACGCCCGAGACGATGGGAAACCAGCGCATGGCGTCAGGCACGTCGAAGCCGCGCGGCCGAGCGAGCCATTCTGGCGGCCACCAGAACGCCTTGGCACTCCAGAACACGGCCGGATCGGCCGGATGCTGAAGGTATACGATTCGCGGCGCCGGCCAATTGGCGTCCAGTTTCATCTGATCGGGATCGCGGTTCAAGAACCGTACCGCGCGCCCCCCATTGAAGATCGGCTGCCAGAAGGGCGACCCAGGATCGCGCTCGCGAGTGAGTTGCGCATGGATAGGATTGCTTTGTTTGGCGCCCGCGATCACCACGCCATCCGTGCGGGCCACCATGTTGGACACCGACTCAGATGCGTCGGCCCCCACGAACGGCGCCTCCACCCCCGCGGCACCGAGGCTCTTGCCGAACAGGACAAGCTTCGGCCGCCTTGGCGGCGGGAGCTTTGACCACCGGGCGCGAACGGCGTTGAAGAGAGCGATACCCGCCTCGTTAGCAAGTCCGGCATCCATGAAGATGGCGAGCCGGCTGGGCAGGAAAGAGTATTGGATCGCCACGATCGCCGTGTCGCCACGGTGCAGTTGCTCGACGGACGTCGCGGCCTTGGGGACGATCCAGCCCGTGCCGGTGGGCACCCACACGATCAGCAGTTTCCGGTCGAATCCGCCCGCGCGCTCCAGTTCGCGGACCGCGAGTTGCGCGCGCCGCTCGATGGAGTCCGCGGAACGCACCCCTACGTAAACTCTCACTGGATCAACGAGCCGCGCATCGGTTCCATGGAACATCGCGAGCTGCTGCCTGCTTGTGGCCGTTGCCGCGAAGTCGCGTCCCATGCGCCCCAAGCTGTCCCATGCGACCAACGATCCGCTGCTGCCGGACACCGCTGACGACTCGGGCGCCGCGATGCCCTCAGTCGTGTCTTCGTTCGCCCGTCCGTGGACGAAGTTGGCGGCCGCGGCGAGGGCTGGAAGCGCGACTCCGCGGCCAAGCGTGATGCCAATCACGATGACGAGCAGTGTTGTTGCCGGCACCGACACGATCGACGCCACGTGGCCCTGAATGACCCGCTTCACCGCGGCGACCCCGCGGGCCATGACCCGCCCGACCACCACGAGTAGCACGGCGGCGAACGGCGAGAGCACGCCCATCAGCACGCCGTCCCACCAGACGATGGACGTCATTCCCATGAAGCTGCGTTGCTCGTTCTGCCAGCCAAGCCATAGCTTCGAGCCGATGAATAGCGCAATGAGCCAGGCAGCCGCCAGAACGATCCAGCTGCTCCGGCGCGCCTCGCCGCCTGGCAAACGTCCCGACCGCTCCAATAGCCGATGCACCCCACAGCCGGCCAATGTACCGATCCCATAGCCGGTGGCCAGACAGATCGCGCCGATCACGGTTTGCGTTCCCCACGACCGCGGAATGAGCGTGGGTGTCAGTGACGGCCACCAGAACACCAGCGCGAGCAAGGAGCCGCTGATTGTCGGCGTCGCGAGTGCGGCTGGGAGCCCGGCGGCTACTGGCTTGTGGGAGTTCCGCATGCGTGCTCGCGCTATCAGGCAGGTCGAATGGGTGTGTTCTGCCCTGCCGCGACCCACCAGACGCCGTCCCGGCATACCAGTACGTAAAGTGCCATCTCGGAGAACGACGCCGTAAGGTCATCGGACGGTTCTATCGTTTGTCCGTCCGGGCCGAGCGCGACGCGCCGGACCTGTGCGACGGCCACGCCGAGAGCGGGCGCACGGACACTGACGATTTCGAAGCGGGAAGCATTGCCGCCCGTTGCGGATCGCTTCAAACGGGCATGGATCGGATGCAGCTCCGCATAGCCATCGACAGACGCACCGAACGGGCTGCCCCATATGATGTCCGCGGCAAAGTGGCGGTTCGACAGGTCAGCGTCATGCTGGTCCCAGCCGGCCTGGAGTTCCTCGACGAAGCGCACGACCGCGTCGGTTGCTTCCCGCAGACTGGATTTGTCCGTACTCAACGTGGGCCGGTTCGATTGATGCCCGGCAGTGGTAGGTTTCATTTCAGGAGCCTTTGCCCAAGCGTAGCGCAACACATCAGTGAATATCCCGAAACACGCTGCCTGGCAAGCGCATCGTCCCGACCTCGAGCTCGCACACTGCAACGGACGCTTCAGCACCTCGACTCTGTTGCAATCGACCGGCGTCTGAAGGTCTGCTTCTTGCTGTTGATCTCCGAGGGGTCGGGAATCGCCCGCTTTCGCCGTGAAACAGGAGAAAAGGTCATGAGGGCCGGGGCCGGGCGGCTCACATCGTCTGCGCCACGCGCGGTCTATTACGCTCTCGCTTCGAATATCGCTGTCGCCGCCTGCAAGTTCGCCGTCGCGTTCTATACCAACTCGGGGTCGGCACTCGCCGAGGCCGTCCACTCCAGCGCGGACTGCCTGAACCAGCTCGTCCTGCTCGTCGGTCATCGTGCGGCGCGCGCCATGCCCGACGAGCAACATCCATTCGGCTTCGGTCGCGAGATCTATTTCTATGGAATGCTGGTGGCGATGCAATTGTTCATCTTCGGCGGCGTTGCGTCGATCGTGATCGGCGGTTTTCGAGCCATGCATCACTCGCCGCTCGAACGACCTCTGCTAGCGATCGGCGTATTGTGCGTGTCCGGCGTGATCGAGGCACTCGCTCTGCGAGCCTCCGTTCGCACGATCGAGCGGCGGCATCGCGCCAGGGGGCTGTTGACCTGGTTCAAGGAAAGCGGCAGGCCGTCCGTGATGCTGTCGGTCAGCGAGGATCTCGCCGCGGTAGCGGGCGTGTTCGTCTCCGTGATCGCGATCGGCATCACCGTCCTCACCGGAAATCCGCTTTACGATGCGCTCGGCAGTATCGGCGTCGGCCTGGTACTGATGGCCTCGGCTCTGTTTTCGATGAGCGAGATCAAGTCGCTTCTCGTGGGTGAATCGGCGCACCAGCGCATACGCGAAGAGATGCACGCGTGGCTGAGCGAGCGCAACGAAGTGCGGCGCATCGTCAGCCTGATCGCATTGAAATGGTCGGAGGATCTGGTGATTGCGATTCAGGCCGAACTCGAACCACACGATAGTGCCAGCGAGCTGGTGCGTACCATCAACCGAATCGAGAACGATCTGAAGGCGCGCTTCCCGTCCGCACGCTGGATCTTCTTCGAGCCCGAATTGCGAGAACATGGTCGCGCCCCGCTCTAGCAACCGTGCAGAGCGGAGTTCACGAGGCCGATATCGGTCACTGCGCCGTATTCGCCGGACGCAAGCGAGTCGTGGCGCACCGCTTGCCTTATTCACGGGTACGCAGCGGCAATCGGGTGTTTGCCCCCTAATCGAGCGGACAACCGAGCGTGTGCCCGATTAAGCCGGGCGCAATATGGCTGAGGGCGGTCATGGATAGTTTGCGGTGCGAATACGACGATTGCATGGTGCTGACGCGGGCAATACGCAACTGGATCGGCCCGCAATGGCCCAACGACTGTATGCCCATCAAGGACGAAATCGGACAGCTCGTCGACCAGCTCGAAGCGGCCGGACCGCGCGACGCTGTGTTTCACGGTCGCCTCGAAAAGGCCCGCTCGCTCATCGTGCTGGGGCGATTAGCGGACGCGCTGGACTGTGTCGATACGTTACTCCCCGTTGTTCGGCAAATTGAGCGCAATCCAACGCGTGGCGCTCTACTGCCCAAGGTCCGAGCCCTCAAGCCGTAGACCACGGCAAGGCTTGACCCATCTCCAACCACTCAGGCCGCAAAGCCTACCGGGATCAGATAAACGACGGTCTGGCCGTGAGGCAGGCCGAGCTTGCGCGCCGCCGGAGCCCCGTCGACGGCGCCCACGGTCACGGCGACGAGCCCCAGCGCGACGGCCTGCAGCAGCATGTTCTGGGTCGCATGCCCGACCTCGAGATCCGCATACAGATTGGCTCTCGCGCCATACCTCTGCGATAGCCGACTCGGCTCGGCGGCCACCACGAGCAAGGCCGGAGCCGCCTCGACCGACGCCTGATCGACCGCAAGCGACCTCAGCCCGGGGCGCAGGTCCGGCGTGGTTCGCGTCTCGGCCCGGTGGTCTCGAGGCAGGTAGTGCATCACCTCGGTCGGGGTCACCACGTAAAGTTCAAGCGCGTATAAAGCACCGGCCGATGGAGCCGCGCGCTTGCCGTCCGGGCTGGTAATGCCCTGCCCGGCCCACAGCAACTGGCCGATGGCCTCGACAGGCAGCGGCTTTGGCGCGAAGCGGCGCACGGACCTGCGCCGCTCGATGGCTTCCTCGAGAGAGACCGTGCCTGTGACGTTGGGCTTAGGCAGCGCAATCTCATTGGTGTATTGCGCCTCGCTCCCCTGCGCGAGGCTGATAGAACTTTCGGCAAGCGCGCCTGCGGCCAGCGCAACCAACAGTTCACGGCGTTTCATCGGGGCACCTCCATTAGCGAAGCAACAGGCCGGCGGGCGAACCCGCGGCCAGCGCGAATCTCAGTGCTGCCGGTTTGCGGCCTCAACTTCCGCGCGGCGGTCCCGGCGAGCGGCAAAAATGCGCAGCCAACAGCTTGCGCGCAGCAAATACACGGCTATCCCACGGGGCCCGCGACCGGTGTACGGCGTACTTCCGACAGGTAGATCAGGATCAGCGAAACCCATACGATCCCGTAAAGAAACATGAAGCAGGTAGAGCGCACCCTGAAAAAATCCAGCAGGATGCCGAAGATAATCGGCAGCAGGAATCCGCCAAGGCCCCCCGCGAGCCCGACAATCCCCGTGACGACGCCCATGTTCTCCGCGAAATCGTCGGCCACGTACTTGAAGGTCGAGGCCATGCCAAACGCGAACACCCCGCCGAGCACGAAGGCCAGTGCGACAAACATATAGACAGACACCCGCAGGTGAATGCTCGCGGTGCCGTCGATCGTGTGAATCACGAAATCAGTCGGCGGATAGGAGAGCAAAAACAGGCAAATCCACGCGACCCATAGTCCCCACCAGGTCACGCTATGCGCACCGAGGCGATCGGCCAGCGCCCCGCCTACCGCTCGCAGCACCGACCCCGGCAACGAGAATCCCGCGGCGAACATGGATGCCATCACCAGCGACATCCCGTACTCCGCCTTCAGGTATTGCGGAATCCAAAGCGACAGCGCGGTGAAGCCGCCAAAGGTGATCGAGTAGTACTGGCACAACCGCCACACGTGCGGATTGCGCAGCACCTTGAACCCATCGAGCCACGAACCTTTCGTTTGCCCCGCACCCGGATCGGGCGCCGATGCAAACCAGAAGATCACGGCAGTCACGAGCAGCGCGACCGCATAGACACGCGGCACGAAACGCCAGCCATAGGCCGCCTGCAACGATGGTGTGACGAACAGGTTGACCGCGGCGCCCGCGGTGCCCGCACCGAAGAAACCCATCGCGAAGCCGCGGCGCGCTGGCGGAAAAAAGCGCGCGACATACGGCGTACCCACGGCGAACGACGCACCGACACAGCCGAGAAAAAGCCCGATCAGCAGAAACTGCCAGAGCGCCGTCGCATAGCTGACCACATACACCGGCACCGCGCAGACGACCAACAGCACAGTCATCACGAGACGGCCGCCGAAACGGTCCGTCCATGTGCCGAGGGGCAGCCGCATCAACGCCCCGGTCAGCACCGGCGTCGATGTCAGCAATCCGAACTCGGTGCTGTTCAGTTGCAGCTCGTCGCGCAACGGCACGCCGAGCACGCCGAACATCATCCAGACGACGAAACAGACGAGAAATGCGAAGGTGCTCGCGAACAGGACCGACCACGCCTTCGCCGAAACGACCGGCTCCACGGCAGATCGACCGGTACCACTCTGTACACTCATGCCAGCTCCGTCGTCTATTGAACCAGCGGTCCGTTCGCCTCGCCCAGTTCGATTCCTTCGATACGGGCACGCGACGCGAGGATCGTTACGTACTGCTGCATCGCCTTGTGCCGCACGCGCTCGTCGAGAAATTCCGCGATCTGCGCCTCGACGTCCTCGAACGCCACCGACACGCCGGCTACGCGACGCTCGATGCGCACGATGTGAAAGCCGAACCGCGTATTGACGAGGCGAGGCAGCAGGCCGGTCTCCTGGGTGTCGAACAGCGCGCGCTCGAACTCGGGCACGCTGTCGCCGCGCAGCAGCTGGCCAAGGCTGCCCCCCACCGCGCCGGACGGGCAGTTCGACACCTCGCGGGCCACGGCTTCGAAGCTATCCGGTGCGGCGAGCACCGCGCCCAGCGTCGCTTCGGCCTTGCCGCGAATCAACGCGAGCGGCGTGTGCGCGGTCACCGCGAACAGGATGTGGCTCGCGTAGACGATTTCGTTGCGGCGAAAGCGCGATGCATGGCTCGCGTAGTAGCGCTCACAGTCCGCGCGGGTCGCCGCCGGCACCGACAGTTCGCGTTGCAACAGCCGATCGAGCGCGGCGTCGTCGAGCGCGACGGCATCCTCGATCAGTTCGAGTGCGCGAGCGCGCTGCCTCAGCAACTCCCGGACCACGAGCGCGCGCCGGCTGGCTGCGAGCGGATCGGCGGCGTCGGCGTGATGGCGCGCTTCCTCGGCGAGCGCCGCGGCATCGATGGCGACGCCGTTCACGCTCAGCGTGGCAGCCGCGTTACTGTCTTCGTCCGTGCCTGCCGCGAGCCCGGAGCTCGGCATGGTGTTCATCGCGGCCGCCTCAACGCTTGCGTACCAGCTGGTACGGACGGATCAGATAGGCGAGCGAAGCGATCCCGCTCCAGATGTGGACCATCCGCGTGAACGGCGAGACGAGGAAGATCGTGAAGCCCAGCGCGATATGTAGCTGATAGGTCAGCGGCACGCCGACGAGCAGCCCCGCCACGCCCGGCCGGAACGTGACGATCCCTTTGACATAGTCGGTCAGTTGCTCGAACAACACGCCGTCCATGTGGCGCATCGACAGCGCGACGGTGCCGAGACCGAGCGCGAGCTGCACCCACAGCATCAGCACGATGGCGATGTCCCACCTGCGGCTGTTGCGGCGAATGCGCGTGTCCACCAGCCGTCGATGAATCAGGATGGTCAGGCCGACGATGGCCACGGCACCCGACACGCCGCCGGCCACCATCGCCGCGAGCTGGTGAGCCGAAGCGCTCAGGATCGGCGCCACCAGCCAGTGCGGCGCGAGAAACCCGATGAAATGGCCGAGCACCACCACGATCACGCCCCAGTGGAACAGGTTGCTGCCGAGGCGCAGCTGACCGTGCCGCAGCAGTTGCGATGAATCGCTCTTCCATGTGTACTGCTCGCGGTCGAAGCGGATCAGGCTGCCGAGCAACAGCACCACGAGGCAGATGTACGGATAGATGCCGAACAGGAACTGATGGAAGTAGTCATCCATGCCGGTTCTCCTGGGAGCGGTTGGGTGCCGGGGTCGAGCGGGCGCCATCGTCTGCACGCCGGTCGTAAAAATGGATGGGCTCCTGTGCCGGCGCGGGCGCGCCGCCGAAGCGCACCGGCTCGTCGACCCAGGCCGCGTCGAGCGCGTGATAATCAGCCGGGCCAGGCGGCGACCGCGCATCGTCTTCGCTGAGTTCGCGCGGTGTGTCGGCACCGCGGATGCCCGCGAGTGTCCCTAGCGCGCCGACCACGAAGCCGTAGGCACTGCCCCGCTTCGTCAGTTGAGTCGCGATCGATTGCAGGATCTCCGCCGTTTCCGTGAGCAATGCACGCGCTTCGTCGCGCGGCAGGCGCGACAGATATTCAAGGAACACCGGCAGATAGTCGGGCAGTTCGCCAGACGCAAGAAAGAGTCCGTGCCGCTCGTACATCTGCAACAGGTCGATCATCGCCTGGCCGCGATCGCGCGATTCGCCATGCACATGCTCGAACAGATACAGCGACGTGTTCCTGCCCCGGTCGAACTGCGCGACATAGTTCTCCTGCAGCGTCATCAGATCGCGCGCTTCGCAGTAGTCGAGGAACCGTTCGAGTCCGGCCTTCGATTCGCGCGTCAACGCACGTTCGGCATCGAGCAGTAGACGCGCCTCGGGCAGCGCGGCCAGCAACTGCTCGTCCGGATAGTCGAGCAACGCGCCGAGCACGGCGTAAGCGACTCCGGGCGGTGTCGCGCCAGTCGATTTCATGTCAAGGCTCCTGCCGGATGGGGATCGTGCGACGGCCCTTCTTCGTGCTGAACAGGCTCGCTTCCGACTTGCCGTCCGAACAGCCGTTGCCGAACGAGAAGCCGCATGACGAACGCAGGTCGAACGCGTCTTCCGCATACTCGCGATGCGCGGTCGGAATCACGAAGCGGTCTTCGTAGTTGGCGATCGCCAGATAGCGGTACATGTCCTCGACCTGGGCGACCGTCAAGCCGGCCTGGGTCAGCACGCCAGGCACCTCGAGCTGGTCGACATGACGGGCGCGCATGAAGGCGCGCATGGCCAGCAGCCGTTCGAGCGCCAGCTTGACGGGCTCTTCCTTGCCGGCGGTCAACAGGTTGGCCAGATAACGCAGCGGGATGCGCAGCGCGTCGACATCGGGCAGATATCCATTCATGCCGAGCTCGCCGCTGTTGGCCGCCGCGTTGATCGGCGACAGCGGCGGCACGTACCACACCATCGGCAGCGTGCGGAATTCCGGATGCAGCGGAAAGGCGATTTTCCAGTCGATCGCCATCTTGTAGACGGGCGAGCGCCGCGCACCGTCGATCCACGCTGCCGGCACGCCATCGCGCTCGGCCTGGGCGACGACCTGCGGATCGTGCGGGTCGAGAAACAGCGAGAGCTGCGCTTCATACAGATCGTGTTCCTCTTCGACGCTGGCGGCCTCGCTGATGCGATCCGCATCGTAAAGCAGCACGCCCAGATAGCGGATGCGGCCGACGCAGGTTTCCGAGCAGACCGTCGGCTGCCCGACTTCGATGCGCGGATAGCAGAAGATGCACTTCTCCGCCTTGCCGGTCTGCCAGTTGAAGTAGATCTTCTTGTACGGGCAGCCGGACACGCACATGCGCCAGCCGCGGCACTTGTCCTGATCGATCAGCACGATGCCGTCCTCTTCGCGCTTGTAAATCGACCCCGACGGGCACGACGCGACACAGCTCGGATTCAGGCAGTGCTCGCACAGGCGCGGCAGGTACATCATGAAGGTGTTTTCGAACTGCCCGTAGATGTCCTTCTGCACGTTCTCGAAGTTGTAGTCTTTCGAGCGCTTCTCGAACTCGCCGCCGAGAATCTCCTCCCAGTTCGGCCCCCATTCGATCTTCTCGAGCCGCTCGCCGCTGATCAGCGAGCGCGGCCGCGCGACCGGCATGGCTTTCGTATCGCCCGACTCATGCAGGTTCGCGTAGTCGAAGGTGAAGGGCTCGTAGTAATCGTCGATCTCCGGCAAACGCGGATTGGCGAAGATCTGGGCAAGCAGCCGCCATTTGTTGCCCAGGCGCGGCTCGATCTTGCCGTCGCTGCGGCGCGTCCAGCCGCCGCGCCAGCGCTCCTGGTTCTCCCAGTCCTTCGGATAGCCGATGCCGGGCTTGGTCTCGACGTTGTTGAACCACGCGTATTCCATGCCCTCGCGGCTCGTCCAGACGTTCTTGCAAGTCACCGAGCACGTATGGCAGCCAATGCACTTGTCGAGGTTGAGCACCATCGCGATCTGCGCGCGCACTTTCATGATGCTTCTCCTTGCCGCAATGGCTGGACGGGCGGGCTCATGGTGAGAGGCGGCGTGTCGTCGAGCCAGTCGATGTGCTTCATCTTGCGCACGATCAGGAACTCGTCACGGTTGGACCCCACCGTGCCGTAGTAGTTGAAGCCATACGCGAGCTGCGCATAGCCGCCGATCATATGCGTCGGCTTCAGCGCCACGCGGGTGACCGAATTGTGAATGCCGCCGCGGGTGCCGGTGATTTCCGAGCCGGGCGTGTTCACGATCTTCTCCTGGGCGTGATACATCATCACCATGCCGCGCGGCACCCGCTGGCTGACCACGGCGCGCGCGCACAGGGCGCCGTTCGCGTTGTAGCACTCGATCCAGTCGTTATCGACCAGCCCGATCGCCTGCGCATCGGCTTCCGAGAGCCATACGATCGGCCCTCCGCGCGACAGCGTGAGCATCAGCAGGTTGTCGGTGTAGGTGCTATGGATGCCCCACTTCTGGTGCGGCGTAATGAAATTCAGCACGATCTCTGGGTTGCCGTTCGAGCGCGCCCCTGCCATGTGCTCGTAGCTGCCGGTTTCGATCGGCGGCTTGTAGACACACAACGATTCGCCGAACGCGCGCATCCACAGATGATCCTGATAGAGCTGCTGGCGGCCGCTCAGCGTACGCCACGGAATCAGCTCGTGCACGTTGGTATAACCCGCGTTGTACGACACGTGTTCCGATTCGATGCCGCTCCAGGTCGGCGACGAGATGATCTTCGCGGCTGGGCCTGGATGTCGCGAAAGCGGATTTTTTCGTCGGCACGCGCATCGGCCAGATGCGCGTGTTCGATACCGGTCATCGCGGTCACCGCGCTCCAGGCCTTGACGGCCACCGCGCCGTTGGTCTCCGGCGCGAGCGACAGAATGACCTCGGCGGCGTCGAGCGCCGTGTCGATGCGCGGACGGCCCTTCGCGCAGCCCGCGTCGGCGACCCGGTAGTTGAGGTCCCCGAGCAGCGCGACCTCGTCCTTCGTATCCCAACTGACGCCTTTGCCGCCGTTGCCGAGTTTGTCCATCAACGGTCCGAGCGAGGTGAACTTCGCGTACGTGGCGGGGTAGTCGCGCTCGACCACCAGCACCGAGGGCATGGTCTTGCCGGGCACCGGCTCGCATTCGCCGCGCTTCCAGTCCTGCACGTCGAACGGCTGGGCAAGTTCGGCCGGGCTGTCATGCGCGATCGGCGCGAGCACGATGTCGCGTTCGACGCCGAGGTGGCCCTCGCTCAGCTCCGAGAACCGCTTGGCGATGCCCTTGAAGATCTCCCAGTCGCTTTTCGACTGCCAGGCCGGATCGACGGCCGCCGACAGCGGGTGAATGAACGGGTGCATGTCCGACGTGTTCATGTCGTCCTTTTCGTACCACGTCGCGGTAGGCAGCACGACGTCGGAATACATGCAGGTGGTCGACATGCGGAAATCGAGCGTGACGAGCAGGTCCAGCTTGCCGCGCGGCGCCTCGTCGTGCCAGGCGATCTCTTCGGGACGCGGATGGCCGGACTTCACCACTTCTTCGCCCTGCACGCCGTTGATCGTGCCGAGCAGATGCTTCAGAAAATATTCGTGCCCCTTGCCCGACGAACCCAGCAGATTCGAGCGCCAGACGAACAGGTTGCGCGGGAAATTGTCGGGATGGTCCGGGTCCTCGCAGGCCATGCGCAGGCTGCCGGACTTCAGATCGCGCACGACCGTTGCCGCGGCTTGCGCCGGGTCGTTCAGCGCGCGCCCGTAATCGAGCGGGTTGACGGCCAGTTGCGGCGCGGACGGCAGCCACCCCATGCGCTCGGCGCGCACGTTGTAGTCGATCGGCGCGCCATGAAAGCGGGACGCGTCCGCCAGCGGCGACAGCAGTGCGGTAGGGTTCATCGGGTCGTAGCGCCACTGGTCGGTATGCGCATAGAAGAACGATGTCGCGTTCATATGGCGCGGCGGGCGATGCCAGTCCAGCGCGAAGGCAAGCGCGGTCCAACCCGTTTGCGGGCGCAATTTTTCCTGACCGACATAGTGTGACCAGCCGCCGCCCGACTTGCCGACGCAGCCGCACATGATCAGCATGTTGATGATCGCGCGATACGACATGTCCATGTGGAACCAGTGATTGATCCCGGCGCCGATGATCACCATCGACTTGCCCTGTGTCTTATGCGCGTTCTCCGCGAACTGGCGCGCCACCGAGATCACATCCGCGCGCTTGACACCCGTGATCGCTTCCTGCCATGCCGGCGTGTACGGCAAATCGTCGTCGTAGTCCCTCGCGATGTGCTCGCCGCCGAGCCCCTGGTCGAGCCCATAGTTGGCCACGAAGAGGTCGTGGACCGTAGCGACGAGCATCTCGCCATTCCGCGTCGCGATCCTGCGCACGCCGATCTTGCGCGACAGTTGCGACCCATGCGTGGTGTGATGGAAATGCGGGTGCGCGATATTGCCGAAATACGGAAACAGCACGGCGACCACGTCATCATGCGCATTGGCGAGCGAAAGCCGTGGCATGAGCGGCTCGCCTGTGGCCGCTTCGGATTTCAGGTTCCATTTGCCCTGGTCCTCGCCTTCCTTTTGTCCCCAGCGAAAGCCCACGGAGCCGAGCGGCACGACGAATTCATTGCTCGCCGCGTCGATCATCACGGTCTTCCATTCCGCATTATTGGCCTGACCGAGCGCGTCGTCGAAGTCCGACGCGCGCACGAGCCGTTCGGGCACATAGGCGTCGCCGTGCGGCACGAGGCGCACCAGACACGGCATGTCGGTGAAACGCCGGCAGTAGTCGACGAAGTAGTCGCTTTTGCCGGTCAGGTGGAATTCCTTCAGGATTACGTGGCCCATCGCGAGCGCGAGCGCCGCGTCGGTGCCTTGCTTCGGATGCAGCCAGATGTCGCCGAACTTGGCGCCTTCCGCGTAGTCGGGAAAGATGGAGACGATCTTGGCGCCCTTGTAGCGCACTTCCGTCATGAAATGCGCGTCCGGCGTGCGCGTCTGCGGAACGTTCGACCCCCACATCACGATGAACGTCGAGTTGTACCAGTCCGCCGATTCCGGCACGTCGGTCTGCTCGCCCCAGGTCTGCGGAGACGCAGGCGGCAGATCGCAATACCAATCGTAGAAGCTCAGGCAAACGCCGCCGATCAGCGAAAGGTAACGCGAACCCGCCGCGTAAGAGACCATCGACATCGCCGGGATCGGCGAAAAGCCGACCACCCGATCGGGTCCATGCTGTTTGACCGTATAGACGTTGGCGGCCGCGACGATTTCGTTGACTTCGTCCCATGTGGAACGAATGAAGCCGCCAAGGCCCCGGCGGCTCTGATAGCCGCGCCGCGCGGCCTCGTCGGTAACGATCGACTGCCAGGCTTGCACCGGTTCCAGCGAAACGCGGCGCTCGCGCCAGAGCTTGACGAGCGCACTGCGCACGAGCGGGTATTTCAGGCGGTTGGCGCTATAGAGGTACCACGAATAGGATGCGCCGCGCGAGCATCCGCGTGGCTCGTGATTGGGCATGTCCGGCCGGGTGCGAGGATAGTCCGTCTGCTGCGTTTCCCACGTGACGATGCCGCCCTTCACATAGATCTTCCACGAGCAGGACCCCGTGCAATTCACTCCATGAGTTGAGCGAACTATCTTGTCGTGCTGCCAGCGCTGGCGGTAAGCATTCTCCCATTGCCGGTCTTCGTCTGTGACAGCACCATGACCATCCGAAAACTGGGGACGGGGGGCCGTGAAGTAACGCAACCTGTCCAGAAAGTGGCTCATATGCGTCCTGCCTCTATCGGATTGGGCCGGTGCAAGCTCGCCTCGATGCCCCGGCACTGAAGCACTTCAACGCCAAACTTCCATGATGACACGCAACGATTCCGCCTCAATCGGACTTTGGTCCTACAGCCGCCGGGCGCAGGGGCCGGCGACATGCGTTGTTCGCGCTGTCCGAGCCGCTCGCGGAGTTGCCGGGTTGGCGGCTGCGCATCGCCCGTCAAGCGCGTCCATTATCCGCAGCCGACTCCCGCTTGCCAAGCCTGACAACGCTGGCAGGGACACCGGGCCCGCGATTTGCTTGACGTTGCCGCGAGGAGACATACATGAACGACGAAAAATTGATCGAGCCCGAATCGGAAGTTCGCGACCCCGTCGAGCGATCCTGGATCAAACGGCTAGGCCCTGGCCTCGTCACAGGCGCCGCGGATGACGATCCGTCCGGGATCGGCACGTATTCGCAGGCCGGCGCGCAGTTCGGATTCAACCTTCTGTGGGTGGTCCTGATCACCTATCCGTTGATGACCGCGATACAACTGGTGAGCGCACAGATCGGCCGGGTGACCGGCAAAGGTCTCGCGTCCAACATGCGCGCGCACTACCCGCCATGGCTGCTGTACGGCGCGGTCGCCCTGCTCGTCATCGCAAACGTGATCAACATCGCGGCTGATCTGTCGGCGATGGGCGCCGCAGTCGGTTTGCTGCTGCCAGGGCCGCAGCACGTGTACGTGGTCGGCCTCGGTGTCTTTTCCGTCGTTCTGCAGATTTTTGTCCCGTACGACACGTATGCGCGCATGCTGAAGTGGACCGCCCTATCGCTGCTCGCGTACGTCGCGGTCGCATTCATCGTTCCGATTTCCTGGAGTGAGGTTGCACGCGCCATCGTCTTGCCGCGCGTTTCCCTCACGTCGGGCTATCTGACCATGATCGTCGCGGTGCTGGGCACGACGATCAGTCCATATCTGTTCTTCTGGCAGGCGTCGCAGGAAGTCGAGGAAATGCGCTCGGCACCGAGGCAGGCTCCGTTGCGTCAGGTACCGTACCAGGCGCCCGCACAGTTACGAAGGATCCGTTTCGATACGTGGGTCGGCATGGGGGTCTCCAACTTCGTCGCATTCTTCATCATGTTGACGGCGGCGGCAACGCTTCATGCGCATCACATCGATGTCAAAACCTCCGCTGATGCCGCTCGCGCGCTCGAGCCTTTTGCCGGGCGTTTCGCTTACATGCTGTTTGCGCTCGGCATCGTCGCCACCGGCCTGCTCGCGCTTCCGGTCCTCGCGGGCTCGGCCGCCTACGCCGCGGCGGGCAGCTTTCGCTGGCGCAGCAGTCTCGCGTTGCATCTGACGCTGGCGCGGCAATTTTATGCGGTGATCGCCCTGGCTATCCTCGGCGGTGTGGCCATCACCTTCATGCATTTCGACCCGATCCGCGCGCTGTACTGGAGCGCGGTGATCAATGGCGTTACCGCGGTGCCGATCATGATCATCATGATGTTGATGGCCCGAAGCCGGCGGGTCATGGGACAGTTCGCCGTCAAGGGCATACTGGCCTGGGGAGGCTGGCTGGCAACGCTCGCCATGGCGCTGGCGGCAATCGGCGTGTTCGTGCCGTCGTAACGAATACGCGCTACCGCGAACCCGGCTTTCGCACGCAACGGCGGTACGGCGCAATTCGCGCCGCATGCGTTGCACAACGGCAACCGGATCTGAACTTCCTCGCGTTGCGTTCGTCTGAACGGTGCATCCGGCTAGGGCCGGCGCCGTCACCTGCTGATGGTGTGCCGGCAACCGCGTGGCCGCACTCGTTCGACGATCAAGGAGGATCGGACATGCCGAAGAAGCGTTCAGACGACTCGACAGCCGCACGCGGCAACCACACCGGCAGGATTCTCGCCGCGCCCGTTTTCTCGCAGCCGCAGCCCACGCCGGATCCGCAAACTTTCGTGGTCAGGCATGCATCGGATGCGGCCGCCTACAAGGTCATCGACGAACTGAACCGCGAGCACAAGCTGAAGGCGCTGCCGTTTCCCGCGCCGCGCGGCGGCACCGAGCCCCGGCTGACGTTCGCGGAGGTGGTCGACAACAACCAGACGCTGGTCGACGGCATCACCGCGAGCGGACAGATCGTGTTTCACGCCACCGGCGATTGCGGCAGTACCAAAGGTCCGTCTACCCAGAACGAAGTAGCGGACAAGATGGTCAGCGACTTCGACGAAGCGGATCCCGCGGAGGTGCCGCAATTCAACTTTCTGCTGGGCGACATCGTCTACAGCTTTGGCGAAGCGCAGTACTACTACGATCAGTTCTATGAGCCGTATCGGGACTATCATGCGCCGATTCTCGCCGCCGCCGGCAACCACGACGGCATGGTTTCGCCGTTGAAGCACGAGAAAAGCCTGCAGGCGTTTCTTAGGAACTTCTGCTCCGACTGCTTCCAGGTCTCTCCTGATGCCGGCCATCTGTCACGCACGGCACAAATTCAGCCGGGCGTTTTCTTTACGTTCGAGGCGCCGTTCGTGCGCATCATTGCGTTGTACAGCAATACGCTCGAGGATCCCGGTGTGATCGCAGACCGTCACATCGGCAATAGCCAGTTGAAGTTCCTGAAAGCGGCGTTATTACGGGTGAAGAAAGAGAACTATCGAGGCGCCCTGCTTTTCGCGCATCATCATCCTCCCTATGTGGCGCGCGGCCGTCATGGCTGGAGCGTCGACATGCAACAGCAGATCGATACCGTCTGCAACGAGGTCGGCATATGGCCGCATGCGGACCTCGCGGGACACGCGCACAACTATCAGCGCTTTACGCGAACCCGTTCGGATGGCACCCACATCCCTTACATCGTGTGTGGCAACGGCGGTCATGCGGTGCAACGACTCACCACCAACGGACAGCCGCCCCTTCGCGCGCCGCAGCTGATGCAGGCAGCATCGAAAGACACGGACGCCGTCGTCCTCGAAAACTACGACGACCGCAACTTCGGCTATTTACGGCTCATCGCCAACGCCAGACAGTTGCGTATCGAATACCATTCCGCCGTTGACGGGCCCAACACCAAAGCACCCGACGATCACGTGACTATCGATCTGGCCACCCGGCAGGTGGCTCACTACGTCGCTCGCGACTTCGGCCTACCCGCTCTGGCGGACAGCATTCGTCAGTTCGCGCAGGTCAAGCCTCGCAAAGGCTGAACGCTGATAGGCGCGCATTCCGACACCCCATCTGTAGCGCTGCGCGCTTCCGTCGTCGCTCCATGCGTTAAAGATTCAGGGATTCATACCGTAATATGCAAGATGGGGCGGCAACTAGCGTTCGGGCTGCCGCTTAACCAGGCAGTCGGAGAACAGCGTGAGATCCAAAGCGGCATGGCGGCCAAAGAAGACCAACCCGATCGAGTCCCGGGTCGATAGCGACGCACACGCCAATGGTTGGTCAGCGCGCAACCAGCAGTTTCTTTCCTATTTCCTGTCGCGGTTCGGTCAACGCAGGGCCGTACCGGTAACGAGTCTGCTGATTGCCACGTCTGCCGGCGTTGGCATAGGCGCTCTCGTGAACCAGGCAGTCAGCGAAGCGCCGATTACCGTTCGTCTCGCGCTGTCGATGGTGTCAGGTGTCGCCGGCCTTGCGCTGGTTCGTCGAAAACTCGCCTTTGATCACGCCCAGCACAGTGCCGCCATCGCACTGGCAGGCGGGCTTCTGCATGCGAATCGCGACTGCCTGAAAGTGCTCTCGAAAGACGGAAAAATGCTGCGCGTGTCGGAGCATGGCGCCGTGTTGATGGAGGCGGAGTCACCAGAGCAACTCGCCGGCGCGGACTGGCTCGAGTTCTGGACCGGTGAGGACCGCACGGCGGCCGAGAAAGCGTTGGCGGACGCCCTGTCTGGAAGCAGTTCGTCTTTCACTGGAAGCTGCGCGACGACGAAGGGGCGCACCAAATGGTGGAACTCCACACTCACGCCGGTGAGAGGAGAGAACGGCGCGGTGGACGCGCTGCTGTGTGCGTCAGAGGATGTCACGCAACAATCGGAGCTGTTGAAAACACTCCGCGAACGCGACGAGCTGATGCACGAGATGGAATTGCATGTCCGGCTCGTGTTCTATTCGTATAGCTCGCATTTTGAACGCTGTCATCATGTCAGCGCGGGTGTCGAGAGCGTGTTCGGCATTACGCCTGAAGAGCTCAGCAACAGGCCTTCAGCGTGGCTCGATCTCGTGGTGCCCGAGGACCGCGAGCCTGTGCTCGCCGAAATGAACCGCATCGCGTCCGAAGTGGCGGAGGGTCGCTTCGAATACCGCATCCGCCGCCCCGATGGTTGCCTGCGCTGGATCAGAAGCACGGCTTATCCCGTGCGCGATGGCGCCGCAAACGTGGTGCGCATCGTCGGTGTCAGCGAGGACGTCACGCTGGAACAGGAACGCCTCGCGGCGCTTGACCATTTGGCCTACACCGATGGGCTGACCGGCTTGGCTAACCGCAGCGCGCTGATCCGCCACATGAAGACGCTTTGCAGGCAGAACGTCGCCTTCGGCCTCATGTTCGTCGACCTCGACCGCTTCAAGGTCCTCAACGATACCTTGGGCCATACGGCCGCTGACCGTCTGCTGCAGGACGTCGCCAAAGCCATTCAGGGAGCGCTTCGCCCCGATTCCTGCGTCGCGCGCCTCGGCGGAGACGAGTTCGCGGTCATCGTCAGGGGCGACAGCGACAGGGCCTCGTTGGCAAGGTTGGCGCAGTCTCTTCTCAACCTGTTTTCAAGCGACGCCAAGGACCTCGCCGCGCCATTCGTGACGGCGTCGATCGGCATATCGATCTTTCCTGAGCATGGCTGCGAGCACGAGGCGCTGCTGACGAGCGCGGATATCGCGATGTATGCGGCGAAAAAAGGCGGCCGCAACGGCTTCCGCTTCGCCGACGAAGCGTCAAGCGACGTGCTCGGCGATTTCGAACTGGAGCGCAATCTGCCAACCGCGCTCGCGTCCGACCAATTCATCCTCCATTTCCAGGGCATTCATGAGCCGGCATCTTTGGCTGTGAAAGGCGTCGAAGCACTGGTTCGATGGAATCATCCCGCGCGAGGGCTAGTGGGTCCCGGCAGCTTCATCCCGATCCTGGAAGAAAGCGGGTTCATCGTCGAAGTCGGGGCGTGGGTCATGGACGCGGCGCTCGCTCAACTGGCCGTCTGGCAGGCCGCCGGCAAAAAAGAGCTGTCGATGTCGGTGAACGTGTCCGCGTGCCAGCTCAGGGATGACTCGCTTGTCGCGATAGTCGACCAGGCGCTGCGAAAACACCGAGTGCCGCCGCGCTGCCTGCAAATCGAACTGACCGAAAGCGCGTTGATGCAAAACCCTACTCTCGCGCAAGCAACGCTGATGGCGCTCAAGCGCCTTGGCGTGCGCATCGCCATCGACGATTTTGGAACCGGGTATTCGAGCCTGCGTTATCTGGCCGATTTCTCGCCGGACATCGTCAAGATCGACCGTTCATTCACGGCAAGACTGGGCCGCGACGCGGCGGCCGCATCGATCGTCCGGGGCATCATTCAGATGTCGCACGAACTCGGCATCAAAGTGACCGCTGAAGGTGTCGAAACGAATCAACAGCTGCATGCGCTGCGCGACGCAGGATGCGACTACGTGCAAGGGTACCTTTTGACCAAGCCGATGAATGCGGAGAATCTGGTCCACTGCGAGAACTCCGTGCCCTTGTCCGCAGCGGGAGCAGCCAGCTACCGCGCCTACTGACAAACGTCGAATCGTGCGTGTTACGCGGCGCTCATCCGGCAGACGGAGATTTCTCGTTGGATATCCGCGGGCTTGCCGTATGACGGGCAACCGCCGCCGCGATCAGCTTTGAACACCCCTTTGCCGTCAGTCTTACCTGCACGACGGCGGTGATGCGGTGCCTATTCCCGATTCCATCCTACGCGGCTTCGCAGTGTCGAGCGAGTACGACGATCTGGCGTGCCCGCGATGGCAATTCGGCGCGTGTTGCGTGACTGAGCGTCTATGATGAATAGGTTGATTTTGGCCGACCGGTACCACATCGACAGGCCGATGAAAGACTTCTACCAACAAGTTCCGTTATACGGTGTCGGGCGGTATGGCGCGCAACGCGCTCATGGCGTTGAACACGCGGTGCCGCGCTGTTGACTAAAACAACGAAGATCAAAAGGTCATGGGTGCGTTGCGGCAAAGAGGGCTGATGCCGCGACGTCCGATGCCGTCTCCAGCCCTCATTGGAAGGAGACACGGCGATGAACTCGAGCAGAGGACTGTGGCACGCGCGCGGGCGCGTGCCGTCGTGGGTGGGGGCGTGCTGTGTGCTGGCGCTATGCGCGCTGTGGAGCCACGCCGCGTACGCGGATTCGCACAGGGGCCGATGCGAGGGCGAGGCATGCGCAAAGCACGAACCGCCACGCCGGTCGAAACTCGACTGCCCGAATCTGAATGGCTTGGCCATCCCTGCCCGCGCGATCGGCCTGCCGACGACAGGCGCCGTCGTCACGTCGACGACACCGGTGGCGGCGAGCGGCAGCGGCGCGACGGCTACCGGGCCATACTGCCTCGTGGCCGGCGCGATTCATCCGGTCGACCCGTCCGCGCCTGACATCCTGTTCAACGTCGCATTACCGGACCAGTGGAACGGCAAGATCCTGATGCTCGGCGGCGGTGGTTTCGACGGCTCGATTCCCGCGATCACCGGCAACGTGCCGAGCGCGCCGACCGATCTGCCGGGACCGTTGTCGCGGGGGTACGCGGTGTTCGCGAGCGATTCCGGGCACGAGGCGACCAACGGTGGGGTGAACGGCGCGTTCTCGGTCAACGCCGAAGCCTACGACAACTTCATGGGCGCAGCGCTGAAGAAAACGCATGACGCCTCGCTGGTGATCATCGACGCGCATTACGGCACGCATCCGCACGAGGCGTATTTCGCGGGCGGCTCGACCGGCGGGCGCGAGGCGCTGACCGTCGCGCAGCGCTGGCCGAAGGACTGGGACGGCATTATCGCGTTCTACCCCGCGTACGACTTCACGACGCTGAGCCTTCAGCAATTGCGCGTGACCGAAGGCTTCGCGGCGCCCGGCGCGTACCCCGATACCGCACAGCGCGCGCTGCTGCTCAAAGCGGTGATGCAGGCTTGCGACGGGCTCGATGGCGTCGTCGACGGGCTCATCGGCAATGTGCAGGCGTGCAATGCGACGTTCGACCCGGCGACGGCCCGCGTCGACGGTAAGCCTTTGCGTTGCGCCGGCGGTATTGCGCGCGGCGACACGTGTCTGTCGGACCGGCAAATCGCGGCACTGAATACGATGAACACGCCGCTCGTGTTTGCGTATCCGCTCGACAGCGGCGAAACGCTGTATCCCGGCTATAACGTGTATGGCGCCGATCTCGGCGTGGGCAGCAGTTCACCGCTCGAAGGCATCGTCACGACGCTCGCGCTCGGCACGACGCAGCCGTCGTATCCGCTGCAAAGCACCGCGATGTTCGACGGTCAGATCGCCGACGACTTCGTCCGCTATACGGTGATGGACAACCCGAACGCCGACTCGCTCAGGTACGACCCCGCGCTTGCCGGCCGATGGTCGGGACGCGTCAGCATGCTGTCGGGGCTCGACGCGACCAACGCGGACCTGACACCCTTCAGGCGGCGCGGCGGCAAACTGCTGATGGCGCACGGCACCGTCGATCAGACCGTCAGCACGCGGGCAACCGAGATTTACTATCAGCGCATGCTGGTGACGATGGGCTTTGGCGCAGTCGGGTCGTTCGCGCGCTTCTATGAGATTCCGGGGCTCCAGCACGCGGTCGGCACCGAGTTCAATGCGTCGTGGGACTCGCTGACGACGCTGGAGAACTGGGTCGAGCACGGCACGCCGCCGGTGCATCAGGTGGTCACCGATACGGAGGGCGTGCCGGGACGCACGCGGCCGCTTTGCCAGTATCCGGCGTGGCCCAGCTATAACGGCGCGGGCGATGTGAATAGCGCGGCGTCGTTCACCTGCGTGCAGTGAAAGCGCTCATGGAGAGGCTTGCCGCCTCTTCATTGAACCGTGCTCGCGCGCGGGGGCATGAAAGTTGCGGAAGCCGCGTCATCGCATCCAGAGAAGGAGACCGACATGGATACGCGGCAAATCGAAAAACTCCGTCCCACGCAATTGAGCCACGGCGCTCGGGAGGTCCGCGAAAAAGTCCGCCAATACAGGTCACTGAGCGCCCATGACCTGGAGATGGCCATCGCCGAAAAGCCGATACCGGTCGTCTGCGGACCGGGCACGATACCGTTCGCGATCGATCATCATCATGTGGCCGCAGCGCTGTGGTACGTTGGCGTGCGCTCGGTCCCGGTCGTGCTGGTGCGGGATCTTTCCTCGTACACGTGGGCGTCGTTCTGGCTCAGCATGGAAAACCAACGATGGACCTTTCCGTACGACCCTGAAGGCCTGCGCCGGCCGTTTTCCGAATTGCCGGCGCACGTATGGGAACTGAGAGACGACGAATACCGAAGTCTCGCGGCAGCGGTCCGCGATGCCGGCGGCTATGAAAAAACCAACGTCCCGCTAGAAGAATTTCGCTGGACCGATTTCTTTCGCGCGACGTTGCCGCGACCGGATAGCGACGAAAAGTTCACAGCTTTGCTCGAGGAAGCCTTGAAGCTGGCAAAGAGCGACGCCGCATTGGGACTGCCGGGCTATCTCGGTCGCGCGGATTAAGTCGGCGGCCCACTCAATCGTGGGCCACACTGCGCGCCATTACGGCGCCGCAATTCCGATTAATTGGCGCATTCACTGGCCAATACGACGCGACATTTGTTCACAATTATTCGGCGGATAACTCGCTATATTGGCAGTGGTCGATCACGGGTCCGATCGACCTTGCCAGACAGGCATTGAGCCTGTCCTTCAGCAGCCTCGATCGCTCCCCGCGTTCGAGGCTTTTTTCTTTGCACCTTGCTATGCGGATAGGGTTCCCCGCCGGTTGTCAGCACGACGGTGGCGAACTACACCTCGGGCGGGAAATCCATGCTCGGCATTGGCGGTATGTGCGGCGCCTGGTCCGTACGGGGCGACGCCCTTCCGTGATGGCTCTGGTCGTTGAGCAGGCGGTCGGGGCGGACTTGGTAGTTCCGGGTCGTTCACGGCCCTGGCCGTGGCAGCGACGGGCTGCTGGTCATGCGTGAATACAGTTGATCCTGCCCGCAGCGCGGTAGAGGTCTACCTGTAGCGCGGGAGAACCCCATCATGCGACGCTTTGCACTGATCCTGCTCGTTCTCGTGGTCGCAATGCTCGCGGCCCGCACCGTGATTCACATCGAAGGCAACGCAAACGCCGTGAACGGCATTGAAGGTCATACGGGCACGGCGAAAGTCCCGTCAACCTTCGCGACAGCGCACAATCCCAATAATCGTCAATGGTCCGGCATCTGTTTATAATCGGAATGCCGTTGAAACAGCGACGGATCGGGCTTGGCAGCCTGAAAAATTTGAAGACCGGCACGCCTGCCCCGCAGGCGATGCCTCTGCCTCTGCACGTCTGTTTTCTATGGGCGGGCCTTGGCAGGGAGGCGCTCGCGCCTGCCGGTCGTTGGTCTTCAAGTCCGGTCTGCCAACCCTGTCACTGTGCCCGCTCACCAGCTCCCTATGTGTCCGGGCGATCCTTCACGATAACCGGGACCGCGCATGACCAAACCCACCAGAAAGCAGCAATCTCCATCCCGCCCCCCTGTAGACGCTCTCCGGTATGAACAGCTCGCGCTGGCCGCCTTCCATCTTTGCGACCGGCAGGGGCAGCAACTCCGACATCTGATTACACTGGCGACCTCGATATTCAGGAGTCCTGCTGTGACTGTCGAGGAAAGACACGAACACCGCAACCTGCTGGAACTGATGATCCAGATCGGCGAGAACTATCACTCGACCAACCGCTGCGATCAGGAACTGTTCACGGTGCTTGCGCTCGACGCCAAGGGGCTTCCTAACCGCCAACTGACACCGGGGGACGCGGCAGCGATTCTCGCTGACGCTGCGCACGGCGCGAACGGGAAACTGGCGGCTATGGACGCTTCGTGGACAAAGCACTAACTGGCGCCGATCACTTAGGAGAAGGCGGCTCAATGCCGCCTTTTTTTGATGGACGTCGATGGAGAACCATGCATCGTGAATCGATTGCATCGTGCATCTATCTGTTAATGATTGTTAATTCTAGGTTATCTCGATTTAATTTCGTTGACCGGCTCGAATTTAAATGGTCAGTTATCGGTTTTGCGAACTGATTCAGGAAAAGGGATTACGCAGTCCGGCATTGACCGGAGGGCGTTAGGTTCCTTTTGCCGACGCGTCCTGACTTCAAGGAGATGTCCGTTTGTCTGCCGATACACATGAAGCCTGTCCCTACCAGTTACATTCTTCGCTTCGCCTGTATGCGATGGTGAACAAGCCACTTGATGCTCCATCCGTCTCGCCCGGCAGTCACTACTGCGGTGACATGCAGATGCTTTGCCACCGCGCAGACCACCGGCGCATGATCTGTACCTATCTGAGTCCGCTCGATGCGATCTTGGGTTCAATGGACCTGCACGATGACGAAGATCACTTCTGGCCGATTGATTTCAGGTGCGTCGATACGCGTCATTTTCTTGAGCAGAACGGAAGCCTGAACGTATCGGTTAACTACGCTTTCGCTGCGGATCGCGGCCGGATTGTCGTCGGCAAGCACGCGCAGCCCATCATGGTCTACACCGGTGACTCGTTTGAGATTTCGCGTGACCAATGGGACCACTTTTCCATCCGGTTTACCGGGCGCGTCGTCGACCGAATTGAAGACATCTTCGCGAAAGCAGGCTTGTCAAACTTCGCCGAAACGCTCGAAGCAATGGATGGCTGGTCAACTGCGCAGATTCACGATGCAGCTGAAGAGGCAATAGCCAGGATGCCGCCGACCATTGCGGCGGAAGAACTTGGCAAGTCCTCTATGGACCAGTGCGCAATCTATGACCCAGAATCGGGTGACTGGCACTTTGTCGATTTTTGATTAATCCAGAAACTTTCAACAGGGAAAATGACTATGAGGCTTGCACTGGTTCGACATGGCGACCCGACAACCACCAGAGGATTCGTTATCGCGCTTTCGTCCACGATGTTTGATGGCGGAAAACATATTGCCTTGCATGGTGAGGAAGCGACGTGTGGCAACTGCAAGGGCGTGTTCAAGATCATCGGCACCGGTGACGGCGTGTCAGAAAATAACAGGAATGCCGTTGTACACGGTGACAACGTGCTATGTCCTTGCGGAAAGAACCGGGTAATCGCGGGTGCAGATGCAGGAATGTTCATTCATCTCAACACCGGCTCGGACAGTACGAGGGCGAGTGATACGGCGAACACCGCACGCACGAACGATGTTGCCAGTCACTGGATTTCCTTTGCGCTACGGGAGCGCGGAAATTGCGCGGGTCTGCGCTGCGTTGCGCACTTCAATGACGATTCAGAAGTATACGGCACGTTCAGTGCAGATAATACAGTGCGCTTCGAGCGCTTTGACAATGACAGTGCATGTTCGCGCCTTGAGATATTACCAGGCGACAACGCGAACGGATCAGGCTCAGTAACCGAATCCCTACTCTCAGCGATCGCAGGGTAAGCATGACTGAAACTTATTATGCAGCGGTCGAAGACGATCCACTGACAAGCGGCAAAGGAAGCCGTGTTTTTTCCGACAAGCAGTGCGGCACGATCATGGGCGAGGATGGCAAGCGCCGCCGCCTAGCCTTCATTGGAGACACCGCGTATTGCGCCAAGTGCGATAGCACGGGGCTGATTACATACGGTTCGGGCCTGGGCGATGGGCATCGCCTGATTGATCGCGTGAACGGCGGGCGACGTCAAGCCGTGGGCGGGGATATCGTTCTATGCAAGTGTGCCGACCCTCCCCGGATCATCGCGATATACGGCCGTAGGTGGATCATCCATGATCGGGATGACAAGCGGACAACTAGCAAGCATGCCACGTTAGCGCCGTTTGTTAATCATTGGATCAGCTTCGCCCTAAGAGAGCAGGGAAACTGCGAAGGTATGCGCTGTGTCGCGCACTTCGCGGACGGCTCCAAAGAGTACGGAACGTTCAACGCAAGCAACACGGTGCGATTCGAGCGCGCCAACAATGGTAGCCCATGCGCACGCGTAGAGGTGGTATTAGACGATAGCGCGGAGGCTTCCGGCTCAGTAACCGAATCAATTCTTGCATCAATTGCGGGGTAAATATGTCAGAAATTCAAGGAGATAAAAAAAGCGTCGTAGTCGATGGGCAATTCCGAACCAGGCAAAGTCATGAAATAGGTGTGGACTTTCTCAAAGCGCAATTAGATGCCTTTGAGGCGGCTGCGCTATTTGTATCTCATGGCATTATTACCGATGAATTTGTAAGGCAGCAATACAAGGCACATATCAAGCGAATTTCCACTTCGGTTAGGCAGGCTGTTGAAAACGGAAACTTGTCCGTAAAGGAGGCAGCTGAATATTGCAGCCAAGTTCGAGACCAATTATTCGTTGAATATCGTAAATATACATCGGCCATTGGCATCGCGGGAGCGGAAGCTATAAAGATGAAATCAAGGGGGTTTGAATATTACCTTAATAAATACGCAAACGCGAAATATCGCGTTGACTTTAAGTTTCTAAATGCCGATCAGCGAGCTACGGTTTATTTCGAAACAATTCTTTCGGCTGGTCGCGATAACGTAAAAGTCACCAAAGGAACAAAAATACAAAAAGGTCTTGGCGTTACGGCCATAATCGTAGTTGCCATCTATGCAGTTGGCGCAATTATTAATGCAAAAGATAAAATTAGGGAGGCGGCAAAACAAGGCGATATCATTGCCGCAGGTTTCATTGGTGGCGCTATTGCTGGTGGTGCGGTTTCGTTCTTGTGTGGCCCCGCAGAGCCGGTATGCGCAGCAGCCACGGTGTCTATCGGCGCGGCTATGGGCGGTCAGGTCGGCGAGCACATACAGGACTGGTATGATTCGGCCCTAACCAGCTTTAAGAGCATTATTGCCAATTAAATCTCATAGCCGGCTTGCAATAGACCATTGCGAGCCAATCTTTATTGTCAAATTTTGCCAGAGTGTCGTATCGTGACCCCCGAAAATCTTGCACGTCGCCGACCAGTTTGGGCGGCAATGAGTGACCTGTTTCTCGATACCGAGACGCGTTGGGAGATACCATTCGTCGCGCGCAGTTGCGCCGAGTCGGGTTATGACGATGCAACACTGGAGCGCATCTTCTGGATCGAGATATTCCCCGAGACGATGGGCAATATTCTTTCAATTTTCGGTGAATGGCGCGCACTTGACCTAAACGAAGCCGCGCTAACCGGTCGCGCGAAAGCGGGCAGGATGCCGTGGTTGCGACGGCAATTGTGGGGAGGAATGGTGAGATCGGAGTGGCGTAGTGTCTGCACGGTAGTGCAATGGCTGCGTCCGCTAGATGAGTTCCAGCGGACGCAGTTTACCAGGGCACTCCATTTGTGCGGTCGGTACTATTTCGAAACACCTGGCGAATTACCCTTTGGTATTTCGGAAAAAGAGATTGACGCTGTGCGTGAGTTATTTCCCGATGCCTGGGGGCGTTATGAGCCTGTGTGTCGTTCGATGTTGCTAAAGAGCGAAGCGTCAACACACGACGCACGAGCGGCGGCTGTACGAAAGCTTTGTGCTAACCATCCGGGGGGTGCCAATGTTTGATCGACCAGTGGCAGACGGGGACCGCGACACTATCCGGATTCATCGTTGCGCTACGCGAGGGGAAATTCCGACGACTACCTCGCAATAGAAATCATCGTTGCGCCAACCTGTCCTCCGAGGGGAGGTCATCGGTGCAATACGGAATCGCCTCCAAAGGAACAACCGCCCGCGAACTAGACGTTCGGTTGGTACCCGTAAACGGGAAAAGGCCCGCTCCGTTCGGGCCTTTTCAGTGTTATGCCTGATGCCACCGATTGACGCGTTGGGGCACTCCCTCGCGGTGCCACTTGCGCCGTTCTGCTGCGATCTTCTCCAGCAGTTGCAACACCTCTTTGCGCTTGCCGACTTTATCCGCCCGTTCCATAGCGGCCCGATGTTCGTCGGGCGTCGCCTCGACGCCATCACAGCACCGGTTCACCACCACAGTAAGCGCATCCATCGGCGGACCGGCATACCGGGCGCGCAATGACGACAGCGCGTCAGGCAAGAGTCCCGTCAGGTCGTCGGTCTGCAACACGGCGGCGCTGATTCTCAGCACAGGTTCCATTCACGACAGCGATTCTGACGAATGCTGCTTTCGTACTTCGGGCGAACGAAGTTTGTCATAGCATCGCTTCCTGCTATTGTGGTCGAACGTGGCGGGCGCGAAACGATACGTGAACTCGGTTTCGCATCCATCCGAGGTATCCGCGCACGTAGGCGACATTTGCGCCAAGCCTCATTTTCTCTATCTCCAGAAAAGGCAAAAAGCCGCACACAAACAGGGGGGAGCGGGATTCAAACGACAGGACGCTGAGGAGACGAGCACGTCCCGTCCCAAATTCACACGCACCTGACAGCTACGCGCGGTTATTTCTGTTGCTATCGAGGCGCCAATCGTCCGTGTATATGTCAGGCCGCCTTGCGCGCGACACCTTCGCCCATCACGCTCACTACGTCATCGACAACCCGCGTCGCGGCCGCGAATCCCGCCGCGAGCACTTCGCTCAGATCCGTCGACGAACCAACGGGCACCGGACCCACGCGAAAGGCAGTCGACCACTCGCCGCCGATCAGCCGTGTCTTCAACGTGACGCTCGCCGCATACGCGCGCCGCGCCGTGGGATCGCTGACATGCGCGACCGAATCAGTGCCACGCAATGCGTTGACCACGATGTCGAAACCCCGATAACGATAGATTTGCTTCATGCTCTTCTCCGTCTTCTGCCGTTGCGACACAACAGCATTTCGCCACACATTTATGCTGCATTATTCTCGACCCATTTTTGTCAAAAATTGTCAACCTTCAAGAACAATTATGCAGAAGTGTCCGCATAAAAGTCTATTCAGATCCAATTGAATAATCCGTGATGAAACAAGCTGTGCGGAATATCTCGAAATAGAAAACCTATATCTCGAAATAAAGACCGGAACTCACCCGGTGCTCCAGTAGTCCGAGCACTGTCGTGTTTGAACAAAGCGTTCGTACCGGTACGTCGCTCTATCGCCAGCGGCAACGATCGTGTTTTTATAGATTGCAGATCGCTTGTCAGATCGAATGAGTTTGAATAAGGAATTGCTGGTGAAATATCTCGCTGGTTCGATGTCGCCATCGCGGCGGCTCTCTCCGCCTGTCTGTTTTATCCCTCGTTGCGCGAGTTACCTCGGTGCCACCGTGATCACGCGTTCGCGCCGCCCCGAAGCTGGGGGGCATGCACGATGAGCGTATTCCAGATGACCGGCGCGCTATTCGCCATCGTCGCGCTGTTCGGCATCGTCAATTATCGGTTCATCAGATTGCCCGACACCCTCGGCATCACCGCGGTGGGACTCGTCGTCTGCGTCGGTATTTCGGCGCTCGGCTTCTACTATCCGGCAATGGCGATCGCCGCGCGCAAGATCGTCGTGCAGATCGATTTTGCGGACATCGTGTTTCACGGCCTGCTCAGCCTGCTGCTGTTCGCCGGCGCGCTGCACGTCGATCTGTCGAAGATGCGCACGCAGCGGCGCGCGGTGCTGATGCTTGCGACGATCGGCGTACTGATTTCCATCGCGGTGGTCGGCTTCGGGTTTTACTACGCCGCACACTGGCTCGGCCATCCGGTCAGCCTGCTGTGGTGTCTCGTTTTCGGCGCGCTGATCTCGCCGACCGATCCGATCGCGGTGCTGAGCGTGCTCAAGCGCGCGGCGGCGCCCGAGAGCCTCGAAACCAAGATCACCGGCGAATCGCTGTTCAACGACGGCACGGCCGTCGTCGCGTTCGTCACGCTAGTCGGGCTCGCGACCGGCGCGCAGGAGTTTTCCGCGGGCGCGATTGCATTCGATCTGCTGCGCGAAGTCGCCGGCGCGCTCGTGCTCGGTGCTGCACTCGGCTTCGGCGCGTCGCTGCTGCTGCGCGGCATCGACAGCTATCCGGTCGAGATCCTCATCACACTCGCGCTCGCGACCGGCGGCTATAGTCTCGCCGAAGCGCTGCACGTATCGGCGCCGCTCGCGGTCGTCATCATGGGGCTCGTGATCGGCAACCACGGCGCGTCGACGTCGATGTCGGAGAAAACGCGCGAGCATCTGTTCAACTTTTGGGACCTGCTCGACGAGTTGCTCAATCTGGTGCTGTTCGGGCTGATCGGGCTCGAGATCATTGCGCTGTCGCTGCGGGTCGAGATCGTGTGGCTCGGGCTCGCCGCGATTCCCGTCGTGCTGCTCGCGCGCGGCGTCAGCGTCGCGGTGCCGTTGCTCGCGCTGCAGAAGTTCCGGCGTCTCAATCCGCATTCCGCTGTCGTGCTGACGTGGGGCGGGCTGCGCGGCGGAATTTCGATAGCGCTCGCGCTGTCGCTGCCGGAGTTTCACGGGCGCGAAACGTTCATCGGCGTCACATATCTGGTCGTGGTGTTCAGCCTGCTGATTCAGGCGACGACACTAGGCGCGCTGATCCGCCGGCTCAATTTCTCGGACGCTCACACAGCCCCGCTTGTTCCGCTGGATTCATCCTCTGCAAGAAACGCGCGGTAATCGTAAAGTGGATACCTGCGCCGATCGGCAGCCGGATCGCGAACGCGAACCGACGGAGCGCGGGAGCGATACCTCTGGCACGAGCTTGGTGAGAAAATCCCAAAGACAGTTTGAGACGGGCGCGAGCCGTTCGCGCGTCGAATTCGACGCTGGATTGGCGTGCCCGATTTAAGCGTTTTCTGAGCAGTGCCCGCCGTGTCGCGCCGGTTGCGGTGCCGGGCATATTTGCCGTCAATGCCGGTTCTCCCACATACCTGGCAGGCGCGGTTTGTCATCCTGTCGATTCAGGCGTCCGAAGGAGTTCGCCATGTCGGTCTATGTCGATGAAGGGTTCCGGCCCTGCGTGACGGAATGCGCGACGGTCGCGTTCCGCGTGTGCTGCGACGATCGCGCGCAGGTTTTTGAAGTCAGCGCCGACGCGTTGATTGAGTTCTGCGGCGCCGTCAGCCGTCGCAAGCAGGACCTACTGGTTGCGTTCGAGGATGCGCAGGACGAGATCCTCAGCGTAGCCGCGCAGCGGTGGCAGTTCACGCCGAGCGAGCCGGTGCGGCTCGGTCTCGACGAATTTAAATTGGTCAGACATTAGGCGTGCGAGCAACGCCCTCATGAGCTGGATCGCCGCCTTGCCGATGTACAACGTGACACCCGCGCTCGACCTCGAATGGCGCGAGTGGCTCGACGACGTGCTGCGCCGGATCAAGCCCGCGTGCCGCATCGTCGAACCGGACGAGGAACTGCACGGCTTCTGGCGCCGCCCGAATCTGCTGATCTCGCAGACCTGCGGTTATCCGCTGATGCAGGGGCTGCACGCGCAGGTGCAATTGATCGCGACACCCTGCTTCGATGCGCCCGGCTGCGACGGCGCGCATTACTCGAGCGTACTGGTCACGCGCGCCGACGCGCGTTTCGACTCGCTCGCCTCGTGCCGCGGCGCGCGCGCCGTCTATAACCAGGACGATTCGAACAGCGGCATGAACGCGTTTCGTCACGCGGTCGCGCCGCTCGCGCGCGCTGGCATGTTCTTCGGTGCGGTGCTGCGCACGGGCTCGCATCTGGGCTCGCTGCGCGCGGTCGCCGACAATCGCGCGGACGTCGCCGCGATCGACTGCGTGACGTTCGCCTTCGTTTGCGACGTGCTGCCGGAACTGGCGCGGCGCGTGCGCGCGATCGGCACGACCGCCGCCTCGCCGGGCTTGCCGCTGATCGCCTCGGCCAATGTGCCGCCCGCCACCATCGCCGCGTTGCGCAACGCGCTGAACGAGACGCTGACGAGCCGCCCCGCGCGCGCAAAACGCCTGCGTTTGACGGGCTTTTCGACGCTGCCGCTGACCGACTACGCGCGCATCGGCGAGCTCGAAAGCGAGGCGCGCGCGGCTGGCTACGCGCGCCTCGGCTGATCGATTCCGGCGCTTATTCCCCCGCCTGCTGCACGTCCAGCACCAGCAGCTGCGCGCCGTCGGAGACCTGGTCACCGACCGCATACAGCACCTCGGCGACCGTGCCGGCCGCCGGTGCGCCGATCGTATGCTCCATTTTCATCGCTTCCATCACGATCAGCGGCGCGCCTTTCTCGACCACCGCGCCCGGCTCGACCAGCACCGCGATCACCTTGCCCGGCATCGGCGCGGTCAGACGGCCCTCGCCATGCTCGGCATCCGCGGCATGCGCGAGCAGGTTCTGCCATTCGAAGGCAAGCGTCTCGCCCAGGCAGAACACGTGGAACCTGTCGCCGTCGACGAACACGCGCCCCGTCACGCGCGCATCGCCGATCGTCGCGCGGAATTCGTGCGCGCCCGCGCCGAGCGACCATGTGAAATCCTCGCGCACGCCGTCGTGTTCGAGTGTTTGCACGAAGGCCCGTGTTCCCCCGTTGCGCGCGAACACGACCGTGAAAGCGTCGTCGCTATCGTCGTTGGCGGCGTCGTCGATCACGCGCCAGCCGAGCGTTTGCGTGTAACCGCTATTGAGCCGCCAGTGCGACAGCGCATCCCACGGCGACGCGCCGTGCGCGGTGCCGCCCTCGCGTGTCAGCAATGCGGCGCACGCGAGCGCGAGCGCTTCCTTGAACGGCTTCTTTGCCGGCGCGAACAGCGCGTCGCGATGACGTTCGATCAAACCCGTATCGAGATCGCCGCTCGCGAACGGTTCGCTCGCGACGATGCGCCGCAGAAACTCCACGTTCGTATGCGGACCGACGACCTCGCAGGCATGCAGCGCACGCGCGAGGCGCGCCAACGCCTCGTCGCGCGTCGCGCCGTGCACGATCAGCTTCGCGATCATCGGATCGTAGAACGGCGTGATCGTGTCGCCCTCGCGCACGCCGCTGTCGATCCGCACCGGCGCCTTGCGGCCCGGCTCGCCGAGACCGGCCGCGTCGATCGCGAACTCGACACCGTCCGGCATGCGCAGATGCTTGAGCGTGCCCGTGGACGGCAAAAAGCCGCGCGCCGGATGCTCGGCGTAAATGCGCGCCTCGATCGCATGGCCGTCGAGCTTCAACTGCTGCTGCGTGAGCGGCAGCGCCTCGCCCGCGGCAACGCGCAGCTGCCATTCGACGAGGTCCTGCCCCGTCACCATCTCGGTGACCGGATGCTCGACCTGCAGCCGCGTGTTCATCTCCATGAAATAGAACTCGCGGGCCGGCGTCATGATGAACTCGACCGTACCCGCGCCGACGTAGTTGACGGCGCGCGCCGCCGCCACGGCCGCTTCGCCCATCGCGCGCTTGACTTCGGCCGAAAGCCCCGGCGCCGGCGCTTCCTCCAGCACTTTCTGATGACGCCGCTGCACCGAGCAGTCGCGATCGAACAGATAGACCGCGCCGCCGTGCCGATCGGCGAACACCTGGACTTCGACGTGACGCGGCCGTGTCAGATACTTCTCGATCAGCACGCGATCGTTGCCGAAGCTGCTCGCCGCCTCACGCTTGCACGACAGCAGCGCGGCCGCGAAGTCGGCACTGCGCTCGACCACCCGCATGCCCTTGCCGCCACCGCCCGCGCTCGCCTTCAGCAGCACCGGATAACCGATCGTGTCCGCCTCGCGCTGCAACAGCTGCGGGTCCTGGTCGTCGCCGTGATAGCCGGGCACGAGCGGCACCGCGGCCGCGTGCATCAGCGCTTTCGCGGCGGCCTTCGAGCCCATCGCGGCAATCGCTTCCACCGGCGGTCCGATAAAAGCGATGCCGGCTGCCTCGCACGCGTGCGCGAAGTCTTCGTTTTCCGAAAGAAAGCCGTAGCCCGGATGCACGGCCTGCGCGCCGCTCGCGCGCGCGGCGTCGATGATGCGCTCGATGCGCAGATAGCTTTGCGCCGCCGTCGAGCCGCCGATATGCACCGCTTCGTCGCAGGCGGCGACGTGTTTCGCGTTGGCGTCGGCGTCGGAATAGACGGCGACGCTCGCGATGCCGAGCCGCTTGCAGGTCGCCGCGACGCGGCACGCGATCTCACCCCGGTTGGCGATCAGGATCTTGTTGAACATGAGTGTCTCGATGAAAAAGGCGGTGCGAGGCGAGGGTTGTTAGCGGCGCATCTCAGTGGCGCCAGCCCGGCGGGCGTTTTTCGAGGAACGACGCGACCCCTTCGCGGCCTTCGGCGCCGGCCCGCGTTTTCGCAATTCGTACGGCCGTGTCCTCGATCAGCGCGTCGCTGAGCTCGCGACCCGCGATGTCCTGCACGAGCCGCTTGCAGGCGCGCACCGCTTGCGGGCCGTTCGCGCACAGCGTCTGCGCGAGCTGCGCGACCGTCGCATCGAGCCGCTCGGCGCTCACCGCTTCGCTGACCAATCCCAGCCGCGAGGCGGTCGCGCAGTCGAACGCCTCGGCGGTGACGAAGTAGCGCCGCGACGCCTGCTCGCCGAGCGCGCGAATCACATACGGCGCGATCGTCGCGGGAATCAGCCCGAGCCGCGCTTCGGACAGGCAGAAATGCGCGCTGTCGACCGCGACGACGACGTCGCACGCGGCAATCAGGCCCATGCCGCCCGCGTATGCGTCGCCGTTCACGCGCGCGATCACCGGCTTGTTGCAGCGATACACCGCCGAGAGCATGCCCGCGAGCCGCATCGCATCGGCGCGGTTCTCGTCGTCCGAGTAGCCGGCCATTTTTTTCATCCAGTTCAGGTCGGCGCCCGCGCAGAACGCCTTGCCGTTCGCGGCGAGCACCACCGCGCGCACGTCGTCGCGCGCGTCGAGCGCAGTAAATGCTGCCGTTAGCTCGGCGATCATCGTTTCGTTGAACGCGTTGCGAACGTCCGGACGATCGAGCGTGACCGTCGCGATCTGGCCGGCAAGCTCGACCTTCAGCGTTTCGTATTGCATGCGTAGCACTCCTTCGCCTTGCGTCGTCGCATCGCGGTGCCGTGGGCCGTCACATTCTGAACACGCCGAAGCGCGTGTCTTCGATCGGCGCGTTCATCGCCGCCGACAGGCCGAGCCCGAGCACGTCGCGGGTTTGCGCGGGGTCGATCACGCCGTCGTCCCACAGTCGCGCGCTCGCGTAGTACGGATGGCCCTGATGCTCGTATTGCTCGCGGATCGGCTGCTTGAACGCCTCTTCTTCCTCCGCGCTCCAACTGCCGCCCTTCGCTTCGATGCCGTCGCGCTTGATGGTGGCGAGCACCGACGCGGCCTGCTCGCCGCCCATCACCGAGATGCGCGCGTTCGGCCACATCCACAGGAAGCGCGGCGAATATGCGCGGCCGCACATGCCATAGTTGCCCGCGCCGAACGAGCCGCCGATGATCACCGTGAACTTGGGCACCTTCGCGGTCGCGACCGCGGTGACCATCTTCGCGCCGTTCCTCGCAATGCCTTCGTTTTCGTACTTGCGCCCGACCATGAAGCCCGTGATGTTCTGCAGGAACACGAGCGGGATCTTGCGCTGGCAGCACAGCTCGATGAAGTGCGTACCCTTGAGCGCCGACTCCGAAAACAGAATGCCGTTGTTCGCGACGATACCGACCGGATGCCCCCAGATATGCGCGAAGCCGGTCACGAGCGTGGTGCCGTAGCGCGCCTTGAATTCGTCGAAGGCCGAATCGTCGACGATGCGCGCGATCACCTCGCGGATATCGAACGGCTTGCGCGTGTCGACCGGAATCACGCCGTAGATGCTCGCGGTCTCGTAGCGCGGTGGCTTCGGCTCCTGTAACGCGAGCGGCGCCGGCTTCACGCGGTTCAGATTGCCGACGATGCTGCGCGCGATCCCGAGCGCATGCGCATCGTTCTGCGCGAGATAATCGACGACGCCCGACAGACGCGTATGCACGTCACCGCCGCCGAGATCCTCGGCGCTGACCACTTCGCCGGTCGCGGCTTTGACGAGCGGCGGGCCGCCGAGAAAAATCGTCCCCTGGTTCCTGACGATGATCGACTCGTCGCTCATTGCCGGCACATATGCGCCGCCCGCGGTGCACGAGCCCATCACCACCGCGATCTGCGGAATACCCGCGGCCGACAGATTCGCCTGGTTGTAGAAGATCCGGCCGAAGTGATCGCGATCGGGAAACACGTCGTCCTGATTCGGTAGATTCGCGCCGCCGGAGTCGACGAGGTACACGCACGGCAAACGGTTTTCGCTGGCGATTTCCTGCGCGCGCACGTGCTTCTTCACGGTGACCGGATAGTAGGTGCCGCCCTTCACGGTCGCGTCGTTGCAGACGATCACGCACTCCTGTCCCGCGATGCGGCCGATGCCGGTGATCACGCCGGCGCCCGGCGCGTCGTCGTTGTACATGCCGTACGCGGCGAGTTGCGACAGTTCGAGAAACGGTGTGCCCGGATCGAGCAGTTGCGCGATGCGCTCGCGCGGCAGCAGTTTGCCGCGGCTCGTGTGCTTGTCGCGGGCGGCCTGACCGCCGCCCTGCGCGAGCTGCTCGACCTTCGCGCGCAGATCGGCGACGAGCGCTTCGAGCGCCGCCGCGTTAGCGCGGAAGTCATCCGAGCGCGGGTTCAGTTTCGATTCGATGATCGGCATGACGTGGCTTGTCCAGATTGGCGTTTTTCAGAAGCGCTTGATGCTTTAAAACGGCTCGTGCTCACGTCACATGGTTTCGGCAAACAGCTCCCGGCCGATCAGCATCCGGCGGATCTCACTGGTGCCCGCGCCGATTTCGTAGAGCTTCGCATCGCGCCATAGACGTCCCACCGGATACTCATTGATATAGCCATTGCCGCCGAGAATCTGGATCGCCTCGCCAGCCATCCACGTCGCCTTTTCGGCCGTGTACAGAATGACGCCCGCGCAGTCCTTGCGGACCTGGCGAACGTGGTCGCGGCCGATCGTATCGAGCTGCCGGCCGACCGCGTACAGATACGCGCGGCACGCCTGCAAGGTCGTGTACAGATCGGCGACCTTGCCCTGGATCAGCTGGAATTCGCCGATCGACTGGCCAAACTGCTTGCGGTCGTGGATGTACGGCACGACCGCGTCCATCACCGCGACCATGATGCCGGTCGGGCCGCCAGCGAGCACCGCGCGCTCGTAGTCGAGACCGCTCATCAGCACTTCGACGCCGCCGTTCAATGCCCCAAGAATGTTTTCCTCCGGCACTTCGACGTCCTGGAACACGAGTTCGCCGGTGTGCGAGCCGCGCATGCCCAGCTTGTCGAGCTTCTGCGCGACCGAAAAACCCTTCATGCCCTTCTCGACGATGAACGCGGTAATGCCGCGCGACTTCGCTTCGGGATCGGTCTTCGCATAGACGACCAGGGTGTCGCAATCGGGGCCGTTGGTGATCCACATCTTGGTGCCGTTCAGCACGTAGCGATCGCCCTTCTTTTCGGCGCGCAACTTCATGCTGACCACGTCCGAGCCCGCGTTCGGCTCGCTCATCGCGAGCGCGCCGACGTGCTCGCCCGAGACGAGCTTGGGCAAATACTTGCGCTTCTGCGCGTCGGTGCCGTTGCGATGAATCTGGTTCACGCAGAGATTCGAATGCGCGCCATACGAGAGGCCCACCGAGGCCGATGCGCGCGAAATTTCCTCCATCGCGACCATGTGCGCGGTATAGCCCATGTTGGCGCCGCCGTACTCCTCGGACACCGTCATGCCGAGCACGCCGAGGTCGCCGAACTTGCGCCACAGATCCATCGGAAACTGATCGGTGCGATCGATTTCCCCCGCGCGCGGCGCGATTTCTTTGGCGGCGAACGACGCAATGCTGTCGCGCAGCATTTCGATCTCTTCGCCGAGCGGGAACTGCAAACCGGGCAGGTTGGGCATTGCGGTGTCTCCTGAGTTCGTGGGCGGCCGCTCATGCAACGCGAAGCGGCGCGAAAACGTGTCAACGCGCATTTCACGCCAGATTGACGTAAGCGTCAATAGGTATTTTTGAGTGTTACTCAGAAGCTCCACAAACCTGCGCCATCCGGCGAATTGTGCGCTACGATTCCGTCCATATGACGCGTGCGCGGCGTTCGAAACGCCGTTCAAGCGCCGGTCCGCATCACAAATCTGAATCTTACTCATATGACGGTTGCCGAGAAGGCCGGATTACCCATTTCGCGTCGCCAGCCGGCCGGGCGGAAGTCGCAGCAGCGCGTGAAGGAGATTCTTCAGGCGGGGCGCGAGGTGTTCTCCCAGAAGGGCTACGAACGCGCGACCACCGCGGAAATCGCGCAGCGCCTCGGCATTTCCGAGGCAACGGTGTTCAGCTACTTTCGCGGCAAGCGCGAGCTATGCGCGCGTGTCATCGGCGACTGGTACGACGACATCATCGACGCGATCGAGTCCGGTCTGCCGCGCGACGGCAACGTGCGCCAGCAGTTCGCGTTCATCGTGCGCATGCATCTACGGCTGATGCTCGTGAACGGCACCGACCTGTGCGCGCTGGTGCTCTCCGAAGGCCGCGCGCGGCATCACGAACTGAGCGAAGCGCTGACCGAACTGCAGCGCCGCTACACTGCGCCGTTGATGCGCGTGCTCGCGCAAGGCCAGCAAAGCGGCGAGATTCGCGCCGACATGCCGCTGCGCTTGTTGCGCTCGATGGTGTTCGGACCGATGGAGCACGTGCTATGGGACGCGACGCTGGCGAACCGGCAGATCGATATCGAAGCCACCGCCGACCAACTCATCGACGTGCTGTGGGCCGCGCTGACACCGCCCGACCTCGCGCTCAGCGCATTGCAGCGCTTTCGCGTGGAAGTGGCCGAAGCGAGCCGTCGTTTCGATGAAGCCAGCGCCGCGCGCCGCGACAAAAGCGGCTAATCTACGAGCTTTCCCGCCGCCGCCCGAAGGAGAGCCCAAGTGCCCGCAGCAAAAAGCGCGAAGCAAAGCAACAAGCGAACCGGAAAGTCTGGCGAGGAACACGGCGACAAGCCTGAAGCCACCAGGAAAGCGCCAACGAAAACCCCAACCAGCCGGCCCTCCCAATCCACGTCCACCGCACGCATTCGCATCGGCATCGGCGGCTGGACCTACGCGCCGTGGCGCGGGCCGTTTTATCCGGACGACCTCACGCAAAGCCGCGAACTCGAATATGCGAGCCGGCATCTGACGTCGATCGAAATCAACGGCACGTTCTATGGTTTGCAGAAGCCGGCCAGCTACGAGAAGTGGTATCAGGAAACGCCCGACGATTTCGTGTTCTCGCTAAAAGCGCCGCGTTACGCGACCAACCGCAAGGTGCTCGCCGAAGCGGGCGACACGATCGAGCGCTTCTTCGCAAGCGGCGTGCTGCTGCTCAAGCAGAAGCTCGGGCCCATCAACTGGCAGTTCGCACCGACCAAGAAATTCGACGCCGACGATTTCGAGGCCTTTCTGAAGCTGCTACCCGCGAGCATCGAAGGACAGACGTTGCGGCATGCGGTCGAGGTTCGTCACGACTCGTTCAGGACAGCGGAATTCATCGCCCTCGCACGCAAGTACGAGGTCGCGGTCGTGCTCGCGGCCGATAGCGAGTATCCGCAGATCGCCGACATCACCGCGCCATTCGTCTACGCGCGCATCATGGGCACGAGCGACAAGCAGGCCAAGGGCTATTCGACGAAAGCGCTCGACGCATGGGCCGAGCGCGTGCGCCAGCTCGCCGCGGGCATCGCGCCGGACGATCTGGAGACCTGCGCGGCGCCGCCCGCAAAAGCCGCCACCCGTGACGTCTATCTGTATGTGATCAGCGGCTTCAAGGAGCGCAATCCGGCCGCCGCGATGGCGTTGCTCCAGAAGCTCTGACTACGCCGCGCCGCCTGCCCGCCTGCCAGCAGGGCCGCGCGGGTGTCATAATCGCGCCAGCGCATCCGTGCGCGGTAGTGTCGGCCTCACGTCAAGTCCACGAAGACCTTGCGTCCAACCTCGCCCGAGGCCCGCAGCAACCCGAACCCGCACGGTCCACAGCAAACCCACGCAGCGCCTGCACGCCTCTTCGCGGCGGCGCTCGCATAATCGGGCGGCAAGGCCGCCTCATCAACCGATTGCGGAGAACATCTTGAGCGCCCTCGACAATCCCTTGCACGATCAGGAAGTCGGCTCGGCCGACGCCACCCAGGACACCACGCGCATCGACGACGTGCGCATCGGCGCGGTGCGCCCACTGATTTCCCCCGCGCTGCTGCAGGACGAACTGCCGGTGCCGCCCGCGGTGCAGACGCTGGTCGAGAAGACCCGCGTCGAAATCGCCGACATTCTGCACGGCCGGGACGACCGGCTCGTGCTGATCGTCGGTCCGTGCTCGATTCACGATCACGACCAGGCGATCGACTACGCGCGCAAGTTGAAGGCCGCCGCCGATCACTACAAGGACGATCTGCTGATCGTGATGCGCGTGTACTTCGAGAAGCCGCGCACGACGGTGGGCTGGAAAGGCTATATCAACGATCCGCGTCTGGACGGCAGCTTCCGCATCAACGAGGGGCTGCGTCTCGCGCGGCAGTTGCTGATCGACATCAACGGTCTGGGGCTGCCCACCGCGACCGAGTTTCTCGACCTGCTGAGCCCGCAATACATCGCCGATCTGATCGCGTGGGGTGCAATCGGTGCGCGCACGACTGAGAGCCAGAGTCATCGCCAGCTCGCGTCGGGACTGAGCTGCCCGATCGGTTTCAAGAACGGCACCGACGGCGGCGTGCAGATCGCCGCCGACGCGATCGTCGCGGCGGGCGCGAGCCACGCGTTCATGGGCATGACCAAAATGGGTATGGCCGCGATCTTCGAAACGCGCGGCAACGACGACGCGCACGTGATCCTGCGCGGCGGCAAGAAAGGGCCGAACTACGACAGCGCGTCGGTACAGGCCACCTGTGAAGCGCTGAGTTCAGCGGGGCTGCGCGAGCAGGTGATGATCGACTGCTCGCATGCGAACTCGAACAAGTCGCACCTGCGGCAGATCGAAGTCGCGGAGGATATCGCGCGGCAACTGTCGGAGCGCGAGCGCCGCATCATCGGTGTGATGCTCGAAAGTCACCTGGAAGAAGGCCGTCAAGATCTGAAGGCCGGGGTGCCGTTGCGTTACGGCGTGTCGATCACGGACGCCTGCGTGAGCTGGGCGCAGACCGAACCGGTGCTCGCCACGCTCGCCGAGGCAGCGGGCAAGCGTCGCGCGGGCTGACTGCGCCAACGAGCCGGACACACGCGCCGCGCCAGCCGCCGGGTGAACCGCGTGGCCGGGCTGAGCGGCGCGTGATCCTCACGCCCGACGCATCGCGCTCGCGCGCGCCTCACAGCACGGCTGCAGAGCGCACCGCGAATGCTCCGGCGCGAAGCGCGTTGCTTACGACGCGTTGACGGCTTCTTTGAACGCCTTGCCTGCGGTGAACTTCACCGTCTTGGCCGCGGCGATCTGGATCTCTTGGCCCGTCGACGGATTGCGGCCCACGCGTGCCGCGCGCGCGCCGGTCGAGAACGAACCGAAACCGACCAGTTGCACCGTATCGCCGCTCACCACCGCCTTGGTCACTGCCTCGACGATCGCGTCGATGGTCTGGCCGGTTGCCGCTTTGCTTTCGCCCGTCGCTGCGGCGACTGCATCAATCAGTTCCTGTTTGTTCATAGCACTTCCCGTATGGTAATCATGGAACCGGCGCCCCTCTGAGGCGCCGGGACCGACACACTAACGCATAGGCGCACTTTCGCGCAAACCCTTGGTGTAAGGCTTGTATCAAGGCCGGGGCGCCGATTTGACGTTTTCCCGCCCCAAACTGCCATAAGAATCGCGGGCTTATGCGCGCGCGCCAGCTCGCGAAGGTTCGCCGCGCATCACAATCCGTTGCAATTTCAGTGCTTTAGCACGCGATACGCAAGCGCGCGCGGCGTTTCAGACGACGATAGCCCTTTTCTCGAAGCGTGGGCGCGGCATTTGCGAGACACCTCACAAGTTAACTTTCGGGAAGACATAAAAGAGTGAGAATTCGCCACTTTGCAACATGGGCGCTGCTCGCCCTGCTCTGGTCGGCGGCTGCCGCGGCCGACGACAACGTATGCGCGACCCTCGTCGGCGCGGCGAATCCCGGCGCTGCGCAGGGCTTCGCGTTACGCGACGGAGAACCGGTCGACTTCATCCGCGGCGGCAGAACGGTGCACGGCAAGCTGCTGGTGTTCAGCGACGGCGACGTCTATCGCGCGTACTGGCAGCCGGACAACAGCCCGGAAAAATACGTGCTTGCGAATGCGGGCGCCGACGCCGTGCGGCTCGTCTCGTCCGCCCCGCGGGGCACACCCGCCCCGGCCGGCCAGCCGGGCACCGCTCTGCGGCCGCAGCGGGTTCTGTCGTGCCCCATGCTTTGAGCCTGTCTGGTCCCGGTGCACGAACGCGCGCCGCCAGGTAGTACTTACCGCCTCCAATTGGTAAGCGGGCCGTCGGATTCATAGACGTTTTGCCTGCGATGCTCCATTACCGCTCGTTGCGCTCAAGTTAATCAGCCTCGCGCCGATATAAACAGCTGCGTTTAGCGCGCAAACGTTAAAGGGACGGTAATGGTTTGGCTAGCGAGATCGAAAAAGATGCTATCCGTCGTCGAGGGCGACCGGGAGCTCATGCGTGCGCAGTTGCACGCTTTCAGCCGCCAGGTACCGCTGCTCTATTTCATCCTGCTCGTCAACACGGCGGCAGTCGCGGCGACGCATCTGGACAGCGCGCCGGCGTGGCTGTCCTTTTACATACCCGCGGCGCTCGGCGTGCTGTGCATGCTCCGCTGCGTGCGCTGGTGGCGCAGGCGCAACCGTACGATGACGGACACGCAGGCGATCAAAGAATTGCGCAGCGTGACATGGCTGGTCGGCCTGTTCGGCGTCGCGTTCAGCGGCTGGTCGCTGCTGCTGTTCCCGTACGGCAGCGCGTACCAGCAGGCGCAGGTCGCGTTCTATATGGCGACCACGCTGGTGGGCAGCATGTTCTGCCTGATTCATCTGCGCAAGGCCGCGCTCCTGCTGCTTTGCATCGTCATCCTAAGCTTCTCCGGGTTCCTCGTATCCAGCGGCTCGCCCGTGTTCTTCGCGATGGCCGTCGACATGACGCTGGTCGGCGTCGCGCTCGCGGTGGTCATCCAGCTTTACTGGCGCACATTCGCGGACGCGGTGAACGCGCAACGCGAACTGCAGGCGAGCCAGCGAAACACCCAACGGCTCAGTGACGACAACTACCGGCTCGCGAACCTCGACAGTCTGACCGGCCTGCCGAATCGGCGCAGCTTCTTCTCGTCGCTGCGCGCGATCTCCGAGCAGGCGCTCGAAACCGGCGGGGGTTTCAACGTCGGGCTCATCGATCTGGACGGTTTCAAGCAGGTCAACGACATCTACGGTCACGCGAGCGGCGACTTCGTGCTGCAGGAGGTCGGCACGCGGCTCCTGTCGATCGGCGAAACCGGCCTGATGTTCGCGCGTCTGGGCGGCGATGAATTCGGGGCGATCGTGCGTCACAAGCTGTCGAACGAAGCGCTGGTCGAGTTGGGGCAGCGCATTTGCGACGCGCTCAGTCAGCCGTACCATGTCGCCGACAATATCGCGGAGCTGTCGGGCACGATCGGCTGGGCCGCGTTTCCCGAGGCGGGCTCGACGGTCGCGCAGGTGTTCGAACGCGCCGATGCGGCGCTGTACGTCGGCAAGGAAAACCGCCGCGGCAAGCCGGTGATTTTCTCGACCGATCACGAAACGCAGATGCGGCGTCTGAGCCTCGTCACGCAGGAGCTGCGCCACGCGGACCTCGAAACCGAGCTGTTCCTCGAGTTCCAGCCGATCTACGATCTGCTCACGCGCCGGCCGATCGGACTCGAAGCGCTCGGCCGCTGGCACAACGCGCGGCTCGGCATGGTCAGGCCAGAGGAATTCATTCGGATCGCAGAGCGTACCGAGCTGATCCTCGGCATCACCGACGTGCTGCTGCGCCAGGCGCTCGCGCAAGTCGCGCACTGGCCGGCCGATCTGTATCTGTCGTTCAACCTGTCCGCGATCGACATCTCGACGTCGGCGCGCGCGCGCCGCCTGATCGACATCGTCGCGGCGAGCGGCGTGTCGCCGCATCGCGTGACCTTCGAGATCACCGAAACCGCGTTGACGCGCGATTTCGAGCAGGCACACAGCGCGATGACGATGCTGAAACAGGCCGGCTGCCGGATGTCGCTGGACGATTTCGGCACCGGCTATTCGAGCCTCAGCTACGTGCATCGGCTGCCATTCGATGCGATCAAGATCGACCGCAGCTTCGTGACCGATGTCGATACCAACAGCGCGTCGAAGAAGATCGTCAAATCCGTGATCGACCTGTGCCGCAACCTCGGGCTCGAATGCGTGGTGGAAGGACTCGAAACGCCGTTGCAGGCCAAGGTCGTGCAGGCACTCGGCGCGCGCGCGGTGCAAGGCTATCTGTTCAGCCTGCCGATGCGGGCGAGCGCCATCGACACCTTTCTGTGGGCTGCGCTCGCTCAGAGCCATGCGGCACAGACGCATCCGTAGCGCCCGGGCGCGCCACCGCGGCGCCGCTCAATACGACAGCTTCGGATACCAGTCGCTGCCGCGGCCGCCCGGCGTCATATCGAGGATCGTCCATAGCGGCATCGGATCGGGCGCGCCGCGCGGGTCCTGACCGGGGTCCGACGTCGACGGTCCCATCTCCTCGGCCCAGAAGTGCCGCACGACGCCGCCCGCGCGCGTGAATACGTTGAGCGCCGGAACGTCGTCGCCCGCCGGATCTTCGCCCGCGTAATCGCGATTGAACGTGTTGCCGCCCGACGAATAGAGCCGCAGATGCCGCCAGCCGCGCTCCTGCTTGAACGCGACGAGTTTGTCGAGCGGCGAGCGTCCGATCACCGCGAAGGCGACGCGCTGCAGAATATCGGGCGTTTCGCCGTCCCACGCGCTCAGCAGCGAGGTGCACATCGGGCACGGCCGCGCGCGTTGCGGACCGAACATAAAGTTGTAGGTCACGAGCGTGTCGTGCGCGCCAAACATCTGCGACAGCGTGACCGGGCCGGTTTCGCCATCGAAGCGGTAATCCTCGGACACGATGCCGCCCGGCGGCAGCGCGCGACGCTGCGCGGCGACGCGCTCGATATGGCGGCGCAGCTCGATCTCCTCGGCGAGCAACGCGTTGCGCGCGCGTCGATATTCGGCGCTCTCGCCGGGAAAGCGCGAGGGCAGATCGGCCAGTTCGCGGGCCGGTTTCAGCGTCTGCATCGAAGGGTTTGCGTCGTTCATCAGCCATCTCCTGGTGAGAAATCGTGAGCAAAACGGACGGAAGACGGGCGGCCGACTGCACTTCCCGCCCTTCCTGTAGCGACGACGAATGAGGCGGCGGAAAATCGACAGGCCTCGCGATGAATCGTGCGCCGCGGTTCGTCAAGGCGGTTTTGCCAGCAGTTGGCGACGCACTCGCCAGGCGCCACCGCAAGCTATGCTTGCACCGCATGACTCGCCGTCACGCCCATCACACCCGCCAACACCACGCGGCGCGTGCGTCCACGCACCACGCGGCCGCCATGGGGAACGCACATGCCGCTTCGTCTGCCACCTCTGCCCGCGCTTCGTTTTTTCGAAGCGGCCGGCAGGCATCAAAGTTTCAAGCTCGCCGCCGCCGAGCTGAACGTCACGCCGAGCGCAATCAGCCATGGCATCGTCGGACTCGAGCAGGCGCTCGGCGTCGCGCTGTTCATCCGCGAGCCGCGCGGCATCTCGCTGACGGCGATTGGCGTGGATTATCTGTCGTACGTCTCCGAGGCGTTTTCGCTGATTGCGATCGGCACGCAGCGTCTGCCCAATCATCGCGCGGATCGGCCAATTGCGCTCAGTTGCGCGCCCACCTTCGCGTCGCGCTGGCTGCTGCCGCGCCTCGCCGGTTTTCGCGCGCGCTGGCCGAACCTAGACGTCAGCGTGGATACGTCGCATCGCCAGGTGGGCTTTCCGGTCGACGGCTTCGATTTCGCGATTCGCATGAGCCGCGCACCGGTCGCCGGCAGCGCGTGGACACGCCTGTTCGGGGAGCGCTTCGTGCCCGTGTGCAGCCCGGCGTATCTGGCCACGCTGCGTGACGAGCGTGGCGTCCCGGACCTGCAACGCGCGACGCTGATTCACGTCAACGCCGCGAGCGAAGACTGGCAGGCGTGGCTCGAGGCAACCGGCAGCGCCGGCATCGATACGAGCGGCGGCTTGCACGTCGACACGATCCAGCTCGCCTTCGAGGCGGCCAGCATGGGCCTCGGCGTCGCGCTCGGCCGCAAGCCGCTGGTCGACGGCGATCTGGCGAGCGGCGCGCTGGTCGAGGCTTGCAAGCAGACCGTCACAGCGAGCACCGCCTACTGGTTGGTCAGCGCGGAGCATGCGGACAGCGCAATCCAACGGCCCGAACTGGCCGATTTCAAGGGCTGGCTCGTCGACGAGGCGACACGCTTGGACACCCATGCCGACGCGGCGCCGACGACCACGTAGAAACGCACAGATGAGCCGCGCTCACCTGATAGCGAAATCTTTTCCTTTGCCGGCTGCGCGGTGGGCTGCGACGATGGTGGCCTAGGAGAAGCCGCCATGTCGACCACCCGCAGCAAGCAATCCGTTCCCGCTCCCGCTCCGGCGACGACCGCCACCACGACGCTCGTCATCGTCGCAGGTGCGCTGATCCTCAGCGCCGCGATGGGCATCCGCCAGACCTTCGGCCTTTTCATCGGCCCGTTCTCGTTCGACCGCGGTCTGCCGGTCACGCTGATTGCGTTCGCGATCGCGCTGCACAACCTCGTGTGGGGCTTCGCGCAGCCGTTCGCGGGCGCGGCCGCGGATCGCTACGGCTCGGCGCCGGTCGTCGCGTTCGGGGCGTCGACGTTCGCGGCCGGCCTCGCGCTGTCGGCGATCGCGCCCAGCGGCGCGCTGCTCGTCATCGGCATGGGACTGCTGGTCGGCATCGGCGTGAGCTGCACGACCTTCGGCGTGGTGCTGCCGGCGGTCGGCCGCATTGCGTCGCCGCACAAGCGCAGCGTCGCGATGGGGCTCGTCAGCGCCGGCGGCTCCGCCGGACAGGTGCTGATGGTGCCGCTCGTGCAAGGCGTCCGGCTGCACGCGGGCATCGCGACATCGCTGTTCGTGCTCGCTTTCCTGATGCTGCTGATCGCGCCGCTCGGCATCGTGCTCGACCGGCGCGCGCAGAATTCGGCGGCTCAGGCCGGCTTCGCGGACACGCCACCGGCGCCGCTGCGCGAGGTTCTGTCACAAGCGACGCGCCATCGCGGCTACCGCCTGCTGACGCTCGGTTTCTTCACCTGCGGCTTCCAGCTCGCGTTCATCGCGACGCATCTGCCCGAGTATCTGACGCTGTGTCATATGCCGATCGGGCTGGGCGCCACCGCGCTTGCGCTGATCGGTCTGTTCAACATGGCGGGCAGTTGGGCATGCGGTTGGCTCGGCGGCCGGTACCGGCAGCATCACGTGCTCGGCTGGCTTTATCTGATTCGCAGCGCAACGATCGCCGCGTTCTTCGCGCTGCCGAAAAGCCCTGTTTCCGTGGTGATTTTCGCGGCCGTGATGGGCCTCACGTGGCTCGGCACCGTACCGCTGACGAGCGGGCTCGTCGCCAAGGTGTTCGGCACGCGTCATCTGGGCAGCCTGTTCGGCCTGTGCTTTCTGAGCCATCAGATCGGCTCGTTTCTCGGCGCGTGGCTCGGCGGCCTCGTGTTCGATCTGACCGGCTCTTATTCACTGCTTTGGGTAGCGACGGTCGCGGCGGGATTGATCGCGGCACTGCTGCATTTCCCGATCGACGACACGGTGGTGACGACGCCTGCACTGCGTTCATCCGGCCCCGCGCAGGCGTGAAGCAAATTGCCGATCGGAATGCCGAAGCCGCTCCCCTTGCGGCTACTTGGTCGGCGTATCCGCCGCGGCTTTCGGCACACGCCCCATCAGATAGAACTCGTCGTTCGGACGCATCGAAATCACGTTCGCCATCCGGTTCGACAGCCCGAAAAACGCGGTGATGGCCGCGATGTCCCAGATGTCTTCGTCGGTGAAGCCGTGGCCGCGCAGCGTCTGGAAATCTTCTTCGTCGACCGTGCCGGAGGCGCGGCACACCTTCAGCGCGAAATCGAGCATCGCTTTCTGGCGCTCGGTGATGTCGGCCTTGCGATGATTGACCGCGACCTGGTCGGCGAGCAGCGGCGCTTTTTCGTAGATGCGCAGAATCGCGCCGTGCGCGACCACGCAGTAAAGGCAATCGTTGAGCGCGCTCGTCGCGACCACGATCATCTCGCGCTCGCCTTTCGTAAGACCGCCCTCTTTCAGCATCAACGCATCGTGATAAGCGAAGAACGCACGGAATTCGTCGGGCCGATGCGCGAGCGTCAGAAACACGTTCGGCACGAAACCCGCTTTTTGCTGCACCTCGAGAATGCGGGCGCTGATGTCTTCGGGCCACTCGCTCGGTTCGGGAACCGGGTAGCGGCTGATGGGCTCAAGCATAGCCATGCGCTGTCTCCGAGATCTCTGTCGGGGGTATGCCGACCATTGTAGCAACGCGTTTTCGCGGCCGCCCGCGCTTCATCACGCCTGCTCGATCAGGTCCGATATTGCCGCCGGTATGGTCTAGACTTTCAGTTCGGCATGCGTGAAGCCGCCCCGCACGGCGGCGACGAAAGGAGCGACCATGTCAAACGTTACGCACGACGCACGCGCCTCAGTGGTCAAGGTGCGCCCGGACCGGGAAATGGCGACGAGCCAGCGGCTGCCCTACTTCGTCGGCATTTCGGCGGGCACCGCCGGCGCCGCCGGCCTGTCGATGTACATGGTCGTGGTCCCGCCTGGCGGCCATGCGCAGCCGCACTATCACGCCGACTATGAGACCGCGATCTATATGCTCGAAGGCAAGATCGAGACGCGCTATGGCCCGGGCCTGCGCGAGTCGGTCATCACCGAGCCGGGCGACTTCCTGTTTATTCCGCCAGGCGTGCCGCATCAGCCATTCAATCTGGACGCGAACGTCGCGGCGCGCGCGATCGTCGCGCGCAACCACGCGGACGAACACGAGCGGGTCGTTCCATATGATCCGTCCGAGGATGCTTTGCCGTAATCGAAAAAACGAATTGACGGCGTGTTCAGCTCGTCTATGCTTGCTATTGGGCGATCGCATTAGCGGCGCTGCGAAGTCGGTTCGTACCGTCAGTATCGCTTCCTTTGGATCGACCCGTGTCCTGTTTCTTGAATGTCCGCTGCGGAAATCGAAACCGGCCGTTCAATACCCTCAACTACGCCAGTCGAGTGTCATCGTGAGAGTCCGAGGCCCTTTGGTGAATTGGAATTGCAGTCAGGCGCGTTGTACTTGCGCTGACGGTGCCAACGCCGACGGCAGCAACGGCAGCCTTGCGTTTAGCCGCTTTCTGTCCGTCATCACAGTCCTGTCGCGTCGTTGCGTTCGACGTCGCAACGTCCTCTCCGCACGCGCGTTCATCGCGGTGCGCACAGACGAAGTCGCTTCGCTGCTGCCGTAGCGCCTCTCTTCTTTAGTCTCTTTTCGCTGCTCGCTGCATCTGTTTGCACGCGTTTTCCGCGAGCTGTCTGCTCGCGTCCGCGCGGCGCTGACCGATTGCCGCGCATCGCGGCGGATTCGATCGAACCGCTTCCAATCGAAAAAGCGCTGCGCGTGATCGCGCGGATTCGCTTTGGCGTCGACTCGCCTTTGCGTTTTCCCATATCGCCGCGCGCCCTGTTTAACGCCGCTCATCCGATGTGCGCGTGGGATCGACACGTCCGTCCGTTATGCGGATCAAACCCCTCGTCAAAACAGAGAACACAATCATGCATGACATCGACGAATTTCTGAAAAAGCATCGCGTCACCGAAATCGAAGCCATCATTCCGGACATGGCCGGCATCGCCCGCGGCAAGATCATTCCGCGCAGCAAGTTCGAATCGGGGGAATCGATGCGGTTGCCGCAGGCGGTGATGATTCAGACCGTGACGGGCGACTATCCGCCAATCGATTCGCTGACCGGCGTCACCGACCCCGACATGGTGTGCGTACCCGACGCGAGCACGATCCGGATGATTCCGTGGGCGGTCGACCCGACTGCGCAGGTGATTCACGACTGCGTTCATTTCGACGGCACTCCGCTCGAAATCTCGCCGCGCTGCGTGTTGCGCCGCGTGCTCGATCTTTACAGGGCACGCGGCTGGAAAGCCGTGATCGCGCCGGAGCTCGAGTTCTATCTGGTCGATATGAATCGCGACCCCGACTTGCCGTTGCAACCGCCGGTCGGCCGCACGGGTCGTGCGGAAACCGGACGCCAGGCGTATTCGATCGAAGCGGTCAACGAATTCGACCCGCTGTTCGAAGACATCTACGAGTACTGCGACGTGCAGGAGCTCGAAGTCGACACGCTGATTCACGAAGTCGGTGCCGCGCAGATGGAAATCAATTTCATGCACGGCGATCCGCTCAAACTCGCGGACAGTGTGTTTCTTTTCAAGCGCACTGTGCGCGAAGCGGCGTTGCGTCACAAGATGTACGCGACCTTCATGGCGAAACCGATGGAAGCCGAACCGGGCTCGGCAATGCACATGCATCAGAGCCTCGTCGACGCGGAGACCGGCCGCAACCTGTTTACCGCCGCGGATGGCGAACCGACGTCGCTTTTCACCGGCTATATCGCTGGCTTGCAGAAATACACGCCGGCGCTGATGCCGATCTTCGCGCCGTACATCAATTCGTACCGGCGCCTGTCGCGCTTCATGGCCGCGCCGATCAACGTCGCATGGGGTTACGACAATCGCACGGTCGGCTTTCGGGTTCCGCATTCGGCACCGGTCGCGCGACGCATCGAGAACCGCATTCCGGGTGTCGATTGCAATCCGTATCTGGCGATTGCCGCGACTTTGGCGGCGGGCTACCTGGGCATGACGCAGCGGCTCGCCGCGACCGAACCGCTGGCGAGCGACGGTTATGCATTGCCCTATCAATTGCCGCGCAATCTCGAAGAAGGCCTGACGTTGATGAGTGCATGCGAGCCGATTGCCGAAGTACTCGGCGAGCGGTTCGTCCGCGCGTATCTCGCGCTGAAAGAAACCGAATACGAAGCGTTTTTCCGCGTGATCAGTTCGTGGGAACGCCGGCATTTGCTACTTCACGTCTGAATGCCGCCGGCCAAGCGGTCAATGAGAACTTTGCAAACTCGGAGGGCAGTATGAGCGATAAGACCGAAGAAGTGACGTTTGCGGAAAAGGGAGCGCCCGCATTGGGCGGCACGATAGACGCACTGACATCGCCAGCCACATCGCGCAGCACCGCCGAATTCCGCGCGCTCGATGCCGCGCATCACATCCACCCATTCTCGGATATGGGCTCGCTCAATCGCGCGGGTTCTCGCGTGATCGTCAACGCGCACGGCGTGTACCTGTGGGACTCGGACGGCAACAAGATGATCGACGGCATGGCGGGACTCTGGTGCGTGCAGGTCGGCTATGGCCGCAAGGAACTCGCCGACGCCGCATTCCGGCAGATGCTGGCACTGCCGTACTACAACACGTTCTTCAAGACCACGCATCCGCCGGTGATTGAACTGTCCGCGCTGCTTGCCGAACTGATGCCTGCGCCATTCAATCACTTTTTCTACTGCAACAGCGGCTCGGAAGGGACCGACACCGTGCTGCGCATCGTCCATCGATACTGGGCGACGCAACGCCAGCCCGCGAAGAAGTTCGTCATCGCGCGCAAAAACGCTTATCACGGCTCGACGATCGCCGCAGGCACGCTCGGCGGCATGGCTTATATGCATGAACAGATGCCGTCGAAAGTCGAGAACGTCGTGCATATCGACCAGCCCTATTTCTTCGGCGAAGCGACAAGCGATCAGACGCCGGAAGAATTCGCGCTGGCGCGCGCGCGGCAGCTCGAAGCGAAGATTCTGGAACTCGGTGCGGACCATGTCGCCGCATTTATCGGTGAGCCTTTCCAGGGAGCGGGCGGCGTGATCTTTCCGGCGGACACTTATTGGCCGGAAATCCAGCGGATTTGCCGTAAGTACGACGTGCTGCTCGTCGCGGACGAAGTGATCGGCGGCTTCGGCCGAACCGGCGAATGGTTCGCGCATCAGCACTTCGGCTTCGAGCCGGATCTGATCACGCTCGCGAAGGGACTGACGAGCGGTTATGTGCCGATGGGGGCGGTTGGCTTACATGATCGCGTCGCGCTTGCGTTGATCGACAACGGCGATTTCAATCATGGTCTCACCTACTCTGGGCATCCGGTGGCGGCGGCCGTCGCGCTTGCCAATCTGACACTGCTGCGTGACGAGAAGATCGTCGCGCGCGTCAAAGCGGATACAGGTCCGTACTTTCAGAACAAGCTGCGTGAGACGTTCGCGGGTCATCCTATCGTTGGCGAGATCAGCGGCGCCGGTCTCGTCGCGGGCGTGCAACTCGCCGAGGCGCCGCTCGAGCGCAAGCGCTTTGCGAATGGCGGCGAGGTCGGTACGTTGTGCCGCGATTTGTGCTTCGAGGGCAATCTGATCATGCGCGCCAGTGGCGACCGCATGTTGCTATCGCCGCCGCTCGTGATCAGCAGGCCGGAAATCGACGAAATCGTCTCGAAGGCGAAGGCGGCGATCGATGCCACCGCGCGGGAGGTTGGCGTGCTATAGCGCTGCGTGGTGCGGCTGCGCTGTCCATGCGCTACGCAACGGTAGCGGGGGTAGTTGGCGTTTTCCCAAATCATGGCCATACCGGGCGTCGACGAGTGGCCCGACGCGATCAGGTCGGCGGTGATCACCTTGATCGCGACACCGTGCGAATAACGCAGCTCGGTGGCGAGAGCGTTGAGTCGGTCGGTCGCGCATTCCCGGAACCATGAACAGCCTGAAAAAGCTGTCCGTGGTCGCCTGGGAGCCTTGAAGGGCGTTCACTTTATCGTAGTAGGCAATCGTATCGAGAGGATTCACGACGGGATCCGCCCGGCCGATGATGAACTGCATAGCGGCCCGGCACGAAAAACCCGCCGTGCCTCGAAACCGTCGCAGGGTGTTCCTTTTGCGCAAAGGTGATTTCGATGTCCGGCACTTCTGCCGCAAACGCCACGCGCCTAAAGTCAGGTCAGCCTTCGGACGCGGATCCTCATAAATTGACCCGCGTGAAGCCCCCTCAAAACTTAAAAGGAGCAAAACCATGCTGACCAGGACATCCCCCGCGCTTTGCACCGAACCGAATGTCGCCACGGTAGACGCGCGATACTTCGAATACACCTCGTCCGCCAATCCGATTGGTGCGAAGCTCATCTCGCGCGTGCCTTTCCGTAACTTTGCGCCATCGCTTTATGCAGACGGCGCAACCCGAGTCGTGCCGCTCGACCTGTCTGCGGAGTTGGGCTGCCCGGGTCCCGCGACGGGTCCCGGCTTGAGCGCCAACTTCCTGCGCATCAATGCGGGCGATGCGTTGACACTCGATCCCAATGCGACCTCGCAGGTCTGCTACGTCATTAGCGGAGCGGGTAGCGTGAAGCAATCCGAAACGAACTTCTCCTTTTCGGTGGGCGATTTCTTCACATTCCCGGGCGGCCATGCCACTGTGCTGTCCGCTGCTGCGACGACCACGCTGTATTACGTCAATGACGCGCCACTGCTCACCTATCTCGGTACCACCGGGGTGCATGCGCGCTTTGCGCCGACACACTATCCGGCCGCCGAGGCGCAGGCAGCATTGCGCGCGGTCGCGGAACAAGCGAACGCAGGTCGTCGCAACCGCATCAGCGTACTGATGGGCAACGCCAACTTTCCGCAGACGCGCACGGTCACGCATGTGTTGTGGGCAATGTTCGGCATCGTGCCACCCAACTCGGTGCAGAAGCCGCACCGGCACCAATCGATTGCACTTGACTTCATCGCCAGTGGCAAGCCGGGTGTCTATACGCTGGTTGGAACCGAACTCGACAGGGATGGCAATATCGTGAATCCGACCCGCGTCGATTGGGAAGCGGGGATGGCATTCGTCACGCCGCCCGGACACTGGCATGCGCATTTCAATGAAACGAACGAGAACGCCTATGTGATTCCGATCCAGGATGCAGGCTTGCAGACTTACCTGCGCACGCTAGACATCCGCTTCGTCCATTAAGGCTGAGGCTCCAGTGCGAGACCGTCGTCCCAGTACGGCGGCTCGCCAAACGCCTCGGCATAGAAATCCACGAAGGCGCGCACCTTCGACGAGACGATCTTCTTCGGTGGGTAGACCGCCCGGACCGCGGGTTCGGCTCGTCCGGTGCGTGCTTCCCATTCCGGCAGCACGTGCTGCAAGCGCCCTTCTCGCAGGGCAGTAGAGGTGAGCCATGTCGGCAGCAGCGCCACGCCACAACCGGCCACGGCGAGCGCGAGCACGGCTTCGGAGTCGTCAACGCGCAAGCGTCCCTGCAACTCCACCAGCACCTGTTCCTGTACTTGCGACGCCCGCGCGTCTGCCGTGACCTGCGTGAAATACCATTTGTCGTCCTGAACCAGGGGCACGCGAAGCGCATCGCGCGCGGCCAGATCGCCAGGGACACGCGGTGTGCCGCTACGCGCGAAATACGCCGGGCTGCCACAGACGATACGACGATGCGGTGCCAGGCGCCTCGCCATCAGTGACGAATCGGGCAGCACTCCGGTACGGATCGCCACATCAATGCCCGCGTCGATCATGTTGAGCGTTTCGTCCGTAGAGACGATGTCGAAGTCGATATCAGGATAGCGCGCCATGAAGGCCGGCAGATGCGGCACGATGTGCAGGCGGCCGAATGCCGGTGGCATTGTCACGCGCAGCACGCCTTGTGGCGTGCGATTTAGCGACGACGTCACTTCGCGCGCGTCATCGAGTGCTTGCAACGCTAACAAGGCGTGTTCACGAAACAGCCGGCCGCCTTCTGTCAGGACGAGGCCGCGCGTCGACCGGTTGAATAGGGCGATGCCCAGATCTCTTTCGAGTTCGCTCACGTAGCGGGAGACAGTCGAGGTTTTGACGGACAGTGCGTTGGCCGTCTTGCTGAAGCTCTGCAGTTCCGCTGCGCAAACGAAGGCACGTGCTGCGGCGAAGTAGTCCATGGACTGTCTGACGTGGATGGGATTAGCTGGCTTTCTAGACCGGTAGTGTACTGCCCCGGCGCAGCCAGCGTGATGAGCTAACAATGAAAGAGTTACGGTCCGGGACCCGCATATTTGGCCTTTTCCCGTTGCCCTGGCAGAATGCAGCCCACGCCGCACTCTGCGGACCCTGGTTACGCACGTCCACGGGGATCGTGACCTGGCCCTTCGAGGTGATAGTTGCTGCTGTCATAATGCCCCCAATGCTCCTTACTCTGAGGTAAGGCAAACAGAAACGGAAGGACCAACCGCCGACGTGCTGGTCGAATGTCCCCGATGGGAGGCCGGGTTCGGAACGGCTCGCTGATCTGAGCGGCGTTCGCGTTGCCGTCGGCGGCGATCGCCCGCATCAACATGGAAACCGTGTGACAGCCGACGCGGTTGTTGATCGACGAGTCACACCGTATGCTTGGATGCGAGTCGCTTTCCGTTCGTCAACTTTGAGAAGGTCCTTCCGTCATGAACGAATACTGCATGTTCAAGGGAAAACTGCTGCGCGCGGCGCCTTTTAAAGATTCGTATATAGGCAGTCCACATTATGTGATTACGGTTGCGGACAACGACGATACGCCATTCAACATCGTCGTCAATTCGGCGTCGACACAACCGGGCGCAAGCGGTAACGACGACGTCTACTTCTATGCCGATCTAAACTTCGCCGATCCGCTAACCGCCAAACTTCAGCCACTGAACCTCGGCTTGTACACCAGCGGCTTTCCGCGGCTCGATTACTTTCAGGACAGCAGCCTGCTCGACATTCACCGCATGCGGCCGATTCCGTACGAGGATCAAAACGGCAATCGCGCTGACGTGAACGACATCATCGACGAAATCCTGAGCATCGACGAGACGCAGCCGTCGCAAAGCTTGCCCTTCGACAACGGCAGCGGTCAGTTGCATAACCGCGATTTCTGGACACCGACGGCAGCGGGCATCGTGGTCTATGGGTTCGGCTTTCTGTTTCTGCCGAAGAAGGACGGTCTTCACGAGACCCACATGAATCAAGGCAATCCGCGCGGCCCGCACTACAACGAAAACGGCGCGTTCCAGGACGGCGCGGTGATCGTGCAGCGCGCCGATGGATTCGCCGCGATGTTCACCGCATTTCAGACGCAGTATCTACCGACCAATGCGGCCGGCGATCCGGCCGCGAACGCCGTGGCGTTGCCGGATTACATTCGGGGAGGTTGATAGCCCCGAAGACCCAGCACGTAGCGGAAATCCACGGGCAAATCGCGGAACATCGGCAGCTCGGTCGAGCCTGACGGCGGAAGGAATGACCGACGGTTGATGCTTTCGGGCACCCGCCGCCAGCTCGTTGATGACGCCGATGGCCGAGCGCTTTACTACTGCTGATCGTCAACTCCATACTGATGTATCTGCTCGCATTCCGCTTCTGAGGAGCCGCCGATGACCACCCAGCTTACCCGCGAATTCGCGTCGAAATTCGCCAATGTCGCGCTCGCCCACCTCACGCGCGAATACCCGAACAAGCTCACGCACTCGCTCGCAGGCCCGCAGGACGTAAAGGGCCCGCGCGCGTTGCATCCGATCTTCTACGGCAGCTACGACTGGCACTCGTGCGTGCACGGCTACTGGCTGATCCTGCATCTACTCGAACGCTTCCCCGATCTGCCCGAGGCCGCGCGCATCGTCGCGGTGGTCGACCAGCATTTCACCGAGGCGAACGTCGCCGGCGAGCTCGCGTATCTGGACCTGCCGCACAACCGCGGCTTCGAGCGACCGTATGGCTGGGCATGGCTGCTCGCGCTCGGCGCGCAGCTGCAGTCGCTGAAAATCTCGGAAGCCGCGCGCTGGGCAAAGACGTTCGCGCCGCTCACCGAATCATTCGTCGAGCGCTTCGAGGAGTTTCTGCCGAAAGCGACCTATCCGCTGCGCGTCGGCACCCACTTCAACATGGCGTTCGCGCTTGCGTTGACGCTCGATTTCGCGCGGCAAACCTCGCGCGAATCGATCGAGGCGCTGATCGTCAGCACCGCCGAGCGCTGGTATCTGGACGACGTTGCATGCCAGGCGTGGGAGCCGGCCGGCGACGAGTTCCTGTCGCCGTCGCTGATGGAAGCGGAGTTGATGCGGCGCGTGTTGCCGTCCGCCCAGTTCACCGACTGGTTCGGGCGCTTTCTGCCGGACCTCGGCGCGAAAACGCCGGCGACGCTGTTCGAGCCCGTCACCGTCACCGATCGCAGCGACGGCAAGATCGCGCATCTGGACGGCCTCAATCTGAGCCGCGCCTGGTGCCAGCGTGGGCTCGCGCGCGCGCTGCCCGCCGGCGACGTGCGTCGCACCGTGCTGTTCGATGCGGCCGAGCGTCATCTGCACAGCGCGCTGCCGCACGTGGCCGGCGACTACATGGGCGAGCACTGGCTCGCCACGTTCGCGACGCTGGCGCTCGAAGCTTGAGAACCAGCAGCGAACGCGGAGCGATCGCCCGTTCAATAGTCCCTGCCCGCGGCGGTAAAATCGCGCAAGGCGATTGCGCCGCTTTAAAGGTGGAAGTTTGACTGAGTTCGAACAGGGTTTCATTTTGACCCGACATTGGCGGGACACGCCCGCCGGCACGGAAATCGAGTTCTGGCTGGCCACGGACAACGGGCCGCGCCACGTCCGTCTGCGCCCTCAGCCGTCCGTCGCCTTCATTCCAGCCGAACACCGTGAGCGCGCCGAAACGATCCTGCGCCGCGACGCGCCGCTCGATCTGCGGCCGCTCGAATTGCGCGACTTCCAGCATCGGCCGGTCAGCGGGCTTTACTGTGCGCAATACCGGCAATTGAAGGGCTTCGAGAAGCGCCTCCGAGAAGGCGGTGTCGATGTCTACGAAGCCGATATCCAGCCGCCCGAGCGCTACATGATGGAGCGCTTCATCACCGCGCCGGTGTGGTTCAGCGGCGAGCCGCAGCGGAATGGCCCGGGGCTCGATGGCGAACTCAAACCCGCCAACGATTATCGGCCGCCGTTGAAGCTCGTGTCGCTCGACATCGAAACGAGCGCGCACGCCGAGCTGTATTCGATCGCGCTCGAAGGCTGCGGCGAGCGGCAGGTGTATATGCTCGGGCCGCCTAATGGCAACGACGGCCACCTCACCGACGCAGGCGCCCTCGACTTCAAGCTCGAATACTGCGCAACCCGCGCGCAGCTGCTCGAGAAACTGATCGAGTGGATGGAGCGGCACGATCCCGATGCGATCATCGGCTGGAATCTCGTGCAGTTCGATCTGAAGGTTCTGCAACAGCATGCCGAGCAGTATCGCGTGCCGCTGCGCATCGGCCGCGGCGGCGCAGTGATGGAGTGGCGCGAACACGGCGTCACGCGCAATCACTTCTTTGCGGGCGTCGCGGGTCGTTGGGTCATCGACGGCATCGAAGCATTGCGTTCGGCGACGTGGAGCTTCCCGTCGTTCAGCCTCGAATACGTGTCACGCTCAGTGCTCGGCGTTGGCAAGGCGATCGACAATCCCTACCAGCGCATGGACGAAATCCAGCGCCGCTTCGACGAAGACAAGCCCGCGCTCGCGCGCTACAACCTCAAAGACTGCGAGCTCGTCACGCGCATCTTCGCGAAAACCGAGCTGCTGGCGTTCCTGCTCGAACGCGCGACCGTGACCGGCCTGCCCGCCGATCGCAGCGGCGGCTCGGTCGCGGCGTTCACGCATCTGTACATGCCGCGCATGCATCGGCAGGGCTATGTCGCGCCGAATCTCGGCGACGTGGCCGGCGCCGCGAGCCCCGGCGGCTTCGTGATGGATTCGCGGCCCGGCCTCTACGATTCGGTGCTCGTGCTCGACTACAAGAGCCTCTATCCGTCGATCATCCGCACGTTTCTGATCGACCCGGTCGGTCTCGTCGAAGGCATGCTGCGTCCCGACGACGCGCACTCGGTGCCCGGCTTTCTCGGCGCACGCTTTTCGCGCACGCGTCACTGCTTGCCGTCGATCGTCGCGCAGGTGTGGCAGGCACGCGAAGCAGCCAAGCGCGAGCACAACAAGCCGCTGTCGCAGGCGCTGAAGATCATCATGAACGCGTTCTATGGGGTACTCGGCTCGACCGGCTGCCGCTTCTTCGATCCGCGGCTCGCGTCGTCGATCACGATGCGCGGCCACGAGATCATGCACACGACGCGCGAGCTGATCGAGGCGCAAGGCTACGAAGTGATTTACGGCGACACCGACTCGACCTTCGTCTGGCTCAAGCACGCGCACGACGAGGAAGACGCCGCGCGCATCGGCCGCGCGCTCGTCGAACAGATCAACGCAGCGTGGCGGCAGGAGCTGCAGGCGCGCTTTCGCCTCGACAATGCGTTGGAGCTGCAATTCGAGCGGCACTACCGGCGTTTTTTCATGCCGACCGTGCGCGGCGCCGAGGAAGGCAGCAAGAAACGCTACGCAGGCCTGACGGTATTGCCGGACGGCCGCGAGGACGTGGTCTACAAAGGGCTCGAAACCGTGCGCACCGATTGGACGCCGCTTGCACAGCAGTTCCAGCAGGAACTGTATCGGCGCATCTTCAAGCAGCAGCCGTATCAGGATTACGTACGCGACTATGTGCGCGATACGCTCGCGGGCCGGCTCGACGATCAACTGGTCTATCGCAAGCGGTTGCGCAGACCGATCGATGCTTACGAGCGCAACGTGCCGCCGCACGTGCGCGCGGCACGCGTCGCCGATGAGTTCAATCGCCAGCGGGGACGTCCGCTGCAATATCAGAACGGCGGCTGGATCAGCTACGTGATGACGGTGGCCGGCCCCGAGCCGCTCGAAACGCTGCGCTCGGCGATCGACTACGAACATTATGTGACGCGGCAATTGCAGCCGGTAGCCGACGCAATACTGCCTATGCTGCGCGACGATTTCACGACGCTAATGTCGGGGCAGAAGCAGCTGTTCTGATTGTGGCGGCTACCGCGCGGCCGCGGCCATGGACGAATTGCCTACTTCACCACGGAATGCCGCAGCGTCTTTATCAGACGACGCTTTGGCATGGCGAAGGTTAAAAGGCGGAAAAAAACTAATCGGTAATTTTGATTTGCAATGCCATTAACGGGATTAGAGCACCATCGTAACCCTGAAGTATTCTGATATTTTCGGTTGTCCGCGCAATTGGCCCGGTTTGCGTTGTTGCTTGACCTCACCCTTTATTGTCCTATAGTGCCATTTGATCGGCCTCAGAAAGACTACCGAGGCGCTGTGCGATATCCCCGAGTCTGTAGCCCAACGATCTGCAACGACAGGAGAAGATGCATGAAAGCAATCCACGCCGCCAGACTGGTCAGCGCCGCCCTTCTGATTTCGGGTTCGATTCACGCCTATGCGCAGGCGAGCAACGCTAACGCCCCTGAGTCTGCCCCGACCACGACGCCCGAAGCCCGACAGCATTACAAGTCGATGAAAGCAGCGAACCGGGCGCTCCAACGTCAGGTTCGAAATGCGCTGGTGAAAGACCGGAACATCTCGACGGCCAATATCACAGTTCGCGCCCGCGATGGTGCTGTCACGCTGCAGGGCAGCGTACCGCTTCAGGCACAAAGCGACCGGGCAACCGAGGTGGCGAAAGGGGTACCTGGCGTAGTTTCGGTCAAGAACGCGCTGTCGATCCGTCCTGTCGGGACCTGAAGCGGTCCCGGACCCCGCTTTGCAGGAAGGCCGGCGCTCTGACCGTGCGTTCCATTGACGGCATAGCCAATGCGCACATGGCGGCGTGCCGGCTCGAAAGCCGGCCGTCGCTATTAAGAAATCTTCTCGAGTTCGAGCCCTTTCGTCTTCGGCCCCATCAGGCCAATCGCCAGCATCACGATCAGCATCGCGCCCGCGATGAACATGAACACGCCGGTCGTGCCGAAGTAGCGCAACACGGCCGCGATCAGAAAGGCCGTGAAAATCGCGGAAAAACGGCTCCACGAGTAGACGAAGCCGACCGCGCGCGCCCGGATGCCGGTCGGAAACAGCTCGGTCTGATATGCGTGATAACTGTACGAAATGATGTTGCCGGCAAGCGTCAGGCACACTCCGAGGCTCACGAGCAGTACCGCGCCCGATGCCTGACTGAACCATAGCCCGCATACGATATTGACGCCAGCCATCACGACGATCACGGTCTTGCGCTCGAAACGGTCGCCGATAAATAGCCCGATGATCGGACCCAGCGGCGCGGCCAATGCGATCACGCTCGAATACATCAGGCTCGTCGTGATCGTGATGCCTTGCTTGATCAGCAGCGTCGGCACCCAGTTCGCGAAGCCATAGAAGCCCACCGTCTGGAATACGTTGAAGATCGTCATCATCAGCGTACGACGGCGGTACGGCGGCACCCACATGTCGCGGAAGCTGCCGCGCGGCGCGACCGGCGCCGGCGGTGCCGGCGGCGGCAACTCGCGGCCGTACTCGTTGCGCACCTTCGCCTCGAGCGCGTTCATCACACGATCGGCTTCGGCAAGCCGACCTTGTTGCGCGAGCCAACGCGGACTTTCCGGCAACGCGCGGCGAATCCACCAGACGAATAACGCGCCATGCGCGCCGATCAGCACGACCCAGCGCCAGCCGTCCAGACCGAACAGCGTGCGCGGCACCAGCAGGAACGACAGAAAGGCAACCACCGGCACGGCCGTGAAGCCGACCGCCTGCTCGCACGCGAACGCGCGGCCGCGGATCTGCTTCGGCACCAGCTCGGAGATGTAGGTGCCGATCGTCACCAGCTCGACGCCGATGCCGACTCCAGCGACGAAGCGCCACAAGTTGAGGCCGGTCGCGGTTTCCTGAAGCGCCATCACGATGTTCGCCGCGGTGTACCACAGCAGCGAATAAGTGAAAACCGCGCGCCGCCCGAAGCGATCCGCGAGAAAACCGCACGCGATCGTGCCGATGAACAGGCCGCTGAACAGCGCAGCGATGAAACTCGCGACGCCTGTCGAGCCGAACAGGCCATGCGTGGTCGCGCTCAGTATGCCGCTTTTCACGAGGCCCGGCGCGACATAGCCGGAGTACAGCAGGTCGTAGAGTTCGAAGAAGAAGCCGAGGCTCAGCAGCACCACGAGCTTCCAGATGGACCGCGTGGCCGGCAACCGGTCGAGGCGCGCCGAAATGCTGCCGGCGTCGAGCGACGCGTGGGCCGACGCGTGGGCGGCGGTGCCGCGGGCGGTGCTGCCGGCCGCGTCGATGGAATGCGCCGGGTTGCCGCCGCTGCGCGCGACGGACCCCGCGTGATCGGGGGATGCCATATTGTCTGTCTCCTTCCGTTGCGACTGCTTTTGCCGCAACGCTGATAGCTCGCCGCGGCCGGTTCGATGCCGGCCTTCGTACAGTCGCGCGTCGCACGCGCCACGATGCCTCGGCCGGAGTCCGGCCGGAATTCTAGCCGTGCACGCGTCGCAATTGTTCGAACGTCGTGATTTTTCCGGCCAGCGCGCTCGCCGCGACCGTGTATGGGCTCGCGAGCCACACGTCGCCCGGCCCCGAACGGCCGGGGAAATTCCGGTTGATCGCGCTGATCGTCACGTCGCCGGCGTTGGCCGATTGTCCCGGCCCGCAGTTCGCGCACGAGCCGCAGCCGGGCATCACGAGCGTCACGCCCGCGCGTTCGAACACCGGCAGATAGCCCTGCTCCTCGCAATACCCGCGCACCGCCATCGTGCCGAATTGCAGGAAGAGATGCGTGCGCGCTGGCACCCGCAGGCCGTGCTCGACGCCCCAACGCAACACCTCGTGATAGAAATCGAAGTCCTCGCGCTTGCCCGCGGTGCACGAGCCGCCATAAGCGATATCGATCGCGACGTCCTGTTCCAGCTGGGGCGCCGGCACGCCGTTGCCGGGGTCGCCCGGACGTGCGAGCATCGGCTCGATCGCGTTCGCGTCGATTTGGATCGTGTCGTGATGGGTCGCGCCCGGGTCGCTTTTCATCCAGCGTTCCAGCACGAAATCGATGCCGCGCCGCTCCTTCAAGAACGCGACCGTGCGTTCGTCCGGCTCGACGATGCCGGTGAAGCCGCCGAGTTCCGCGACCATGTTGGTCAGCGTCGCGCGTTCGTCGATCGACATCGCGCGCACCGCCGCGCCGCCGTATTCGAACACGAGGCCGATCGCGCCGCCCGAGCGGATCGCGTCCATCCGCAGCAGATGCAGCACGAGGTCCTTCGCGGTCACGCCATCGCGCAACTGGCCGTCGATCTCGATGCGCAGCGTCTGCGGCACCTTGCAGCGCACGTAGCCCGTGACCCAGCTATTGGCGATTTCGGTCGCGCCCGCGCCGAAAGCGAGGCAGCCGAGCGCGCCCGAATGCGGCGTGTGCGAATCGGTGCCGCACGCGACCTGCCCCGGCAGCGCGTATTGCTCGGCCATCAACGCATGACAGATGCCCTCTGAGCCGGGCACGCCGTCGAGCGCGCCGTGCGAGCGCACCGGGTAGTCGCGCGAAAACGACGTGTGCCCCTCCATCAGATTCGCGACGCCCGGCAGCAGTCCGTCGCGCACGTGCGGAATGCTCTGCGGCGCGAGCACCAGATGGTCCTGGAACGCGATGATGTGATCGGGCGCATGCAGCGGCGCTGGCTTGCCGAACGCGCGATGCATCAAGTGCGCGCACATGCCGGTGAAATAGTCGTGACTGAAGCGCCAATCGGCGGCGATGAATACACCGTCGCCGCGCTGCGCGCTTGCAGTACCCGGGTGCAAGTGACGATCGATGATTTTCTCGACCAGCGTTTTCGGCTCCGCGCTCGGCACGTCGTCTGTGGCATCGCTCGCCCGCTCGCCGGGCGCGGGCCAATCCGCAAAGCGGCTGTACGCGAGCAGCCCGCCGCTGCGGATGATCTGCTGCGTGAGCGCGTCGCGGCCCTTCAGGAATTCGTCGATCGGCACCGCTTCGCCCGCGAGCAGTCGATCGAGCACGGAAAAATCCGACGTGGTCAGAATGCCGATGTTGTCGCAGTTCTGCTGATAGATACGCTCGAAGCTCTCCGCGACGATCAGCCGGATGCCAGCCGACAACTCCGCGAGCGGGCTCGATTCACGCGACGAGCCCTTGCCGTAGCGCTTGCCCGCCACCGTCACGCGAAAGCCGCCGTCCTTCACCGCATTGCGGCCGATCGGCAAACGCTCGCCGGCCTTGAAGCCGACGTACGGGTACTGACCGAGACGCTCGTCGTAGCTGAGCATCACGGTGACGGGCGTGATCTCGTCCGTCGACACGTTGTCGCGTAACGGCCCCGCCGTCTCGCGCGTGAAATTGTCGCCGGCCAGTTGCGCATCGATCACGGCCGGGTCCTGCGACAGGTACAGCACACGGCCGTCCAAACGAATCGTATCGCTCATCGCTGCATTCTCCTTGCGCCCACTATAAGGCGCGCAAGGCCGCTGCCGAAGTGCCGGTGCGGCAACGCTGCCGTCTCGTTTCACGAATGCTCGAGGTTGCGCGGCGGTGCGACGTGCGTGTGCGCGTGTAGGTGCGACCGTCTAAGGCTGACTGCCGAGGAACGACACCAGCACGGCCGCGCTCGCGCTCAACTGTTCGCGCGCCTTGAAGACGATGATCAGATGGCGCTCCGCCCATGCATCGGCAAGCGGCAGCAACCGCACGTCGAGCGTGTTCACGTACAGCAGGCCGACTGGCTCGGGCACGATCGCGATGCCGAGCCCCGCATGCACCATCCGGCACAGCGCATCGAGACTGCTCACGCGCATCCGCACGTCGAGCTGCCGGCCCGCGCTCGCCGCCTGCTGCACAAGCAGACGCGTGAGCGCGCTTTCGCTGCGCAAGCCGACGAAGCCGTCGTGCAGCAGATCGTCGAAATTCACCCGCGCCGCGCCGGCGAGCCGATGCCCGCCCGGCACGAGCACCGCGAGCCGGTCCTGCCGGTACGGCAGCTGCTCGAACGCCTCGCTGCCCGCGACCGGATTGCAGATGCCGAAGTCCGCGCCGTGTTCGTCGACGATACGCAGCACGTCGGCGCTGCTTTCTTCTTCGAGTTCGATCGATACATCCGGAAACGCGCGGCCGAACGCGGCGACGTCTTCAGGCAGGAACTGCACGATCGACGACAGATTCGCGACCACCCGCACGCGCCCTTTGACGCCCGCCGAAAAGCGCGACAGCTCCGCGCTCATCTGCTCGATGTTGCCGATGATCGCAAGCGCATAGCGCAGCACGGTCTCGCCGACCGGCGTCACGGTAATGCCGCGCGACTGCCGCTGAATCACCGGCAGGCCGATCAGTGCCTCGATCTCGGCAATGCGCCGGCTCACGGCCGACGACGCGATGAACTCGCGCTGCGCCGCGCGCGCGATATTGCGCTCCTGGCACACGGCGACGAACAGGCGCAGCGACGTGAGATCGAGTTTCTTGAGCAGGTTTTCCATGGGACGAGGCGAAGGGTCTTGCGACCATAACGGCAGATCGCTGAAGCGTGGCCGCTATCGTCTCACGACGCGCAGTGTCGCGCCATTGCCCCGGCAGCGATGCTCACAACGCATCGTGAAAGATGATGCCGACCGTGTGCCGATGCCCCGAGCGCAGGCGGCTCACGCCATGCCGCAGATTCACGCGATACGGCCCGCGCGTGCCCTGCACGGGCCGGCTGTTCACGGTGAACACGACCGCGTCGCCCTTGCCGAGCGGCACGACTTCGGCGCGCGACTGCATGCGCGGACGCTGCTCGGTCATCACGAACTCGCCGCCGGTGAAGTCGCGCCCCGGCTCTGACAGCAGCACCGCAACCTGCAGCGGGAACACGTGTTCACCGTACAGATCCTGATGCAGACAGTTGTAATCGCCCTCGCCGTATTGCAGGATCAGCGGCGTCGGACGCATCTGGCCGGCGTCGTGGCAACGTCGAATGAAATCCGCGTGCTTCGGCGGATAGCGCACGTCGATGCCCATCGCCCCGTTCCAGCGGTTCGCGACCGGCACCAGGTGCGGATACAAGGCGCCGCGCAGGCCATCGATGAGCGGCGGCAGCGGATACGCAAAGTACTTGTATTCGCCGCGGCCGAAGCCATGGCGCGCCATCACGATGCGGCTGCGATAAAGCGCGTCGGTTGCATAGAGTGCGCGCAACGCGTCGCATTCGCGCGGCGTCAACAGTTGCGGCACGGCGGCGCACCCGTACTGGTCGAGATCGTGCTCGATCCGCGGCCAGTCGAGTGCGTCGACGCGTTGGTCGATTGTTTGGGTGGGAGCGATTGCGTTCATCGTCGATCAATGGGCGGGCGGGCTCGTTGCCCGCGCCGTGAAAGTGGCTCGATGGCCTTAGTGTACGAGTGTGGTGCCGGGAAAACACGCCGGGTCTTGCGGTCAAATTCGGCTGGACTGCACGGGCGGACGATTCACGCTACGCTGTGGGCATTGTGGCGGCGCATTTTTCAGGCCGCATCGCCGTTCATTTCGCCAGGGACAACCATGAAGCCGCAACTCACCATCGATTTCGTTTCCGACATCGCCTGCCCGTGGTGCGCGATCGGCCTGTCGTCGCTGCAGCTCGCGCTCGCGCAGCTTCAGGACACGATCGACGCGCATATCGTCGTGCATCCATTCGAACTGAATCCCCAAATGGGATCTGACGGCGAAGACATCGTCGAGTATCTGGGCAAGAAATACGGCCGCACGGCCGCGCAAATCGCCGAAACCCAGGCGATGATCCGTGAACGCGGCGCGAGCGTCGGCTTCGAGTTCGGACCGCGCACACGCACCTACAACACATTCGACGCGCATCGCCTGCTGCATTGGGCCGGGTTGAAGGGCCAACAGTTGCCGCTCAAGCTCGCGCTACTGCGCGCGTATCACTCCGATGGGAAGAATCCGGGCAATCATGACGTGCTGGTGGAAGCTGCGGAGTCGGTCGGACTCGACGCCGACGAAGCGCGCGAGGTGCTGACGAGCGGCGCGTATGCCGGCGAAGTGCGCGCAGCGGAAAAGAACAATCAGGAAATGGGCATTCAATCGGTGCCGTCGATCATTTTCAACCGTCGGTATCTGGTGACCGGCGGGCAGCCGGTCGAGCAATTCGTGCAGGTGATTGAGGAGATTGTGGGGAAGGAGGCGGCGTAAGGTCCGCCTTTGCTTTTTTTCTCTGTTTTTGAGGGGTTGGCCTTTTCTTGTTGACTTGTCGGTCTATTGGCGTTGCCCCTGTGCGGGGCTGCTTGACAGTTTCAAGCCGTGTACTAGAGTTCATCTTCGTCAGAAAATCCTAGCAAAATCAAGACCTTAAGTTCAACTCAGCACAGCTGAGTCCAGCAGAGTCCGCGGCGTGGATTGTCCTCTTTCAGTCCTCGCGCCGCGAACCGTCACTTGAGGACAGGAAAATGGCGAAGCAACGAATCAACCGCGAACTGATCCGCCGGCTCGAAAGCGAGCGTGCGGCCACCATCGCGAACGGCGGCGCGCCGAAACTGCGCGATATCTATGACGACCAGCTGACCGGCTTCGGTCTGCGGATGCGGCCGAACGGCAGCACGAGTTTCGTCTATCGCTGGTCATCGCCGGCCGGCCAGCAGAAGAAGGCGCTCGGCCGCTGGCCGGCGATGACCGTCGAGGAAGCGCGCGCAGCAGTACGCGCATTCACCGCTACCACCGATCACAAGGCCGACACGCCCGCCGCGCGCGTTGCCAAGCACCAGAAACGCGTGGCCGACGCGAAGCACTGCGCGATGCCGACCGTGGGCCAGTATCTCGATGGCGACTACCGGACGTACTGGCTCGGCACGACGAAGTCAGAAACGCCGGAACAGAGCCTGCGGAATATTCGGCGCGACTTCCCCGACCTGATGTCAAAGCGAATCGATGAAGTCAGCCGGCCGATGGTGAAGAAATGGATCGAGGCGCGCATCGCGGCGGGCCACAAGCCTTCCGGCATCAACCGCACGCTCGGCGCGCTCGGCGGTCTGTTCTCGCACGCCGTCGGGCACGAGATCGTCACGGCTAGTCCGTGCGCGCGGCTGCGCTGCAAGGTCGATCCTGAAGAGGACGAGCACGGCCGCGAACTGACGGCCGGTGAGGAAGCGCGGCTGCGTGCTGCGCTCGATGCGCGCGAGACGCGTATCCGGGCGGAAGCGGCGGCGCGTCATGACGGTCGCAAGCTGGCTGAGGTGCCGGGAGAGCATCACGCGTACGTCGACCACGTGAAGCCCGCGATCATCGTCGCGATCAATACCGGATTGAGGCGTAGTGAACTGCTGCGCGCGCGTTGGACGGCGGTCGACTGGAAGGCGAAAACGTTCACCGTCGAGGCATCGACATCAAAGGTCAAACGCTCGCGCGTGATCCCGTTGAACGCCGAAGCGCTCGCGACGCTGAAGGCGTGGCGCGACCAGACGTTCAGACGGTTCGAATTCATCTTTACGAACGAGATCGGCGAGCCGCTGCGCGAGGTCCGCGACTGGGATGCGGTCAAGCAGGCCGCGCAGATCGAGGGCTTCAGGTTCATGGATTGCAGGCATCACATGGCTACGCGTCTGATCAACGAGGGCGCGTCACCGTATCACGTGCAGAAGATTCTCGGTCATCGCGACGGGCGCATGACGCAGCGATATCTGAAGGCACGCGAGACGAAGCTGGCCGAAGCGCTGGCGCTGCTCGACCGGCCACGTACAACTGGGATCGTCGACGACAGCGCCCAGGCTGCCTGATCAACTGCCGATGCCCTGCCACGAAGCCCCCGCATGGGGGCTTTTTTTTCGCTGTGCCTGCGGCGAACTGGTTAATGCGTCATCGTTCGCCGGTGTTAATCTGAATCCCTTGTGGTTCAACAGGGACAAGGATGAACGCCGACGATTCGCCGTATCAGCGCTACAGCGCCGAACTGGCCGACAGGCTCGCGATGCGCGACCACTTCCGCCAGATGATGGAAGGCGAACTGGCGACCGGCTGCTGGACATGGCCGTGCAGCCCGAGGCAGGCAACGGACTTTCTCGACATGCTCGACGATGACATCGGCGTGCTGTCCGAGTGGATTTTCTACCACGACGCGCAGGCCGCGATCCGTTCGGGCGAGTCGCTGATGCTCTCGCAGCGCGCGGCCATCGAGGTCGCTCAGCGCTTCATGACACCGCCGCGCGACGGCGACGACCTGAAGAACTGGCGGGTCTCGTTCCCGTGCCTGCTTCCCCGACCCCCGAGCCAGCAGCAACGGCGCAGCCGCGAGAAGGCCATCCGTATCTGCAATGCCGTCTGCGAATCCATCGAACGGAGAACGGCAGCGCACGAGGAAGCGCCTCGCAAGGAGGCCATCAGGGAAGTCGCCCCGCACTTCCATCTGGGTGTGCGTGCTGTTGAAAAGGCTTACGACGAGAACCGGCAGGCCGTCGAACTGATGCGGCAACTGGCTCGCGCTTACAGCGGTCATCAGGGATAACCCCACGAAAAATTCAAGGCACGCAGATTTTGCGTGGCCCTTCGTGTTCGTTTTCAGACGCTTCATCCCCGTCTAGATTTCCACTGATCGCGGTTCATTCGGAGCCGCCTGATATCAGGGAGATCGGGAATGGAACAGGAGCGCAATCTCAACGTCGCCGAAATCACCGAACTGACGCGCAATCTCACCATCCGTGAGTTCTGCGAGCTGATGCGTCAGTCGAGAACCAGCTATTTCAACAACCGCCGGCTTGGTCTCGGCCCTGACGAGGTGCGCGTCGGACGTCACGTTATCATCATCACGCCGCAAGCCGTGCGCGAGTGGCTGGAGCGGCACACGGTGCGCGCCGCCGAAGCGAAGCCCACGACCGAAGAAGAACCGGCCTGAGCGGGGGCTGCCATGGGACGCGGACTCTCACCCGAACAGCGGGCCATCCTCGGCCTTGCCTGCGCCGTCAATCGCGCGACGCAGACCGGCTCGCTGCGCGTACAGATGGGCGAGTGGTACTCGTTCGAAGGCAAGCCGTATCTTACGTGGCCGCGCGGCTGCGATGTCTGCGCGCCGCTCGCGATATGGGCCGTCCACGGCATCGCGCCCGACCCGTTCATGCGGCGCGGGGCGTTCTACCATTCGGCCGCCTACCTGTCCGCGAAGGCGTCAACGCTGCGCGCGCTCAAGCGCCTTGTTCAGCGAGGGCTGCTGACGGTTCCACTCGAAGGCTTCTACCTGCTCACCGGTGCCGGTATCGACGTGGGCGCTGCCTGCGAGTTCGCGCCTGCCGGCCTCGACATCGCGCTCGACGTGTTCTGCGTTCGACCCGGCGAGCGCCGCAGTCTGGACAGGGTGCGCGATCTGCTCGCGCTGTCGCTGCCGGCGCACGCCATCGAATGGCTCGACCGCATCCCGACATGGCGGCGTCCTGACGCAATCGACCGCTACGGCATGAGCGAGTGGCGCAGCGACTGGCCGAATGCAAACCGGAAAATAAAGTTTCCCCGGATAACCGTTAGCGCATCAAGAGAGCGCCAATTGTTGGTGCGGATAGCCGATAGCGGACCAGCGGAATTCCGGACACGGATAGCCGTTAGCAACGTCGCCGGAATGTCCACTTTGGTCGACACTGATAACCGTTATCGCGACGGAGGCCCGTCATGAGCGGCCGCGAATTCAGCGAACGCGCGAAGGCGCGCAAGTGGGCACGGGAACATCCACTGCGCGGTCCGGTGCGCCGCGCCCTGTTCGAGATTCTCTGCGAGATCATCGATGGGGACCGCGTGTTCCATGCTGGCGTGCGCTGGCTCGCGTGGCGCATCGGTAGCAATCACACCTCGGTCCAGAACCAGATCAACGAATTCCGCGACCGCGAACTGATCGTGTTCATCGACCGCAAAGGGCGCGGCGGCACGAAGCGTTATCGCCTCGACTATGAACGCTCGGTCGAACTCTATCCCGATAGCGTGACGCTCGAACAGTTCCGGCTGATGAACCCGGCCGAGCCGGAAGTGTTCAGCGAGATTGAACACTTCGAGCAAGCCGAAGTGTTCAGCGAGGTTGAATACTTCGACGCGCCGAAGTGTTCAACTTCGGGCACCGAAGTATTCAACCTGATGGGTCCGAAGTGTTCAACTTCAGGCACCGAAGTGTTCAACTTTTCGGGTCGAAGTGTTCAGCGAGACTGTACAAAGGGTTTTGAGGTTAACACGCAGTGTGAAACGCAGGGAAAAACAGAGAGGCCCTCAGTCGCCGGGCGGGCTGTCGGCTTTGCTTCGCAAAGCTCGACCTCTCACTCGCCACCCGCCGGGCACGAACACGAAGCGGACAAGGCGGACGGCATCGCCGCACTCGCGCAGGCGATGATCGACCAGTTCGACACGTACTGCGAAGCGAAGGATCACGACGCGGTCGAGGACGCGTTCATGCACTTCGCCAGGCGCGGCGCGCGTGTGGATGACCTGCACGAGGCGATCAGCACGGCGCAACGCCAGTGCAGCGACGGTCGCAAGCCGAGGCTGACAGCGGTGCGCAATGCGCTCGACATCCTGCTCGGGACGCGCGAGTCGGTCATCGACCACAGCTGCCGGTACGACGAGGAAACCAGACAGACGGCGCAGCAACTCGAAGCGATCTTCGCACGCTACCTCGACAAGCCCTCGCGCAATGCCGGATCGTCACGGGTGCATATGGCCGAGTGGCTTTGCTGGTGTGTCTCGAACGACAACGTGGACGAGGTCACGTTCGAGGCCGCGTGCCGCGAAGCGGCGAAAAAGATCAACAGCAAGACGCCTCAGTGGAAGACCGCGAGAGCCGCGCTCGATGCACGGGTCCGGGCTCGCGATGACGGCAAGGATTTTTTGACCGGCCCGCCCGCGCGGCGGGCACCTGCATGCCGGGTAACGACACGCGGCACTAACCCAAGGGAGGGAAGCCATGAACGACCTGATGACCGGCAGTACGGCACAACCGACGATGAGCAGCCGCGAGATCGCGGAGCTGACCGGCAAGCGCCACGACAACGTGAAGCGCCTGATCGAAACGATGGCCGAGCGCGGTACCATCACATTCCCTCAAATTGAGGAAATCTCCACGGCGACGAAGCCGCTCACGCAGTACGTGTTCGAAGGCGAGCGCGGCAAGCGCGACAGCATCATCGTCGTGGCGCAACTCTCGCCCGAGTTCACCGCCGCGCTGGTGGATCGGTGGCAGCAACTCGAAGCACAGACGGCAACGCATCCGGCGCTCCCCGACTTCACCGATCCGGCTGCATCGGCGGAAGCGTGGGCGCAACAGTATCGTCAGCGCGTCGCGGCGGAACGCGATGTCTCCGCGCTGGAACACCAGGTCGACGACTTGCAGCCGAAGGCCGACGCGCTCGATCACATCGCCAGTCTCGAAGGCTCGATGTGCATCACCGACGCGGCGAAGAATCTCGCCATGAAGCCGAAGCAGCTGTTCGAGTGGCTTTTCCTGCACGAATGGATTTACAAACGCGTCGGCAACCGCGACTACCTCGCGTACCAGACGAAGCTGCAGGCCGGGTTGCTGGTCCACAAGGTTCACGAGTACACCGGCACCGATGGCGAACTCCATTACGCGACACGGGTCTGCGTCACGCCGCTCGGCCTCACGCGTCTCGCCACGGCCATCAGGGCAGATATCGCCATCGCATCAGACGTCGACACCGAGTGAGCAGCGCCAACCGTGACCGGTGAAGCCGAACTCGCCGCGCGCATCGCTCAAACGGCGTGCCAGATACGCGAATGGTGTCAGCGCAACGACTACGCCATCACGATCGATGACTGCATCCCCGAGCGCGCAGCAGCGAGGGTACTCGGCTATCGCTCGCCCGATGCGTTGAGAAAGCAGGTCAGCGACGGCCGCAACCTGATGAACTACCGCCTGCGCGGCAACGTGCGCCACTACCCGGTGCTCGACGTGGCTCGCATCATCGAGGCAGGCTGGAACCGCAACGGCAAATAGTGCGGATAGCGCGGAAATGTCGGCATCGACTTCCGGCCTGCCCACGACGATCATCTGAAGCATTCCGAGCGTACCGGGAGCGCGTCATGATCGCTGGAAACAGCTTTGTCAAATTCATTCGCTGCATGGCAAAGGCGAACGGCGATCCGTTGCAGGCCGCCGAACTCTGCCGCAAGGATTACAGCGACGGTGCAGCGCTGTCGTTATGCCAGAAGGCGATCATCAGCACCGGTGACCTCGGCGGCGATGCCGCGTGGCGCGCGTCGATGGCGGAATTCATGGCCGGCGTGGCCACCTACGATCTGCTGCCGCGCGTCGGCGCAGTCAGTCCGCTACACATCATCCCGCTGCGCACGCGCGTGCTCGTTCAGGACGAGGACCCGGTCGCGATCTGGACGGGTGAAGGCGAGCCGGTCGTGGTGAGCGGCGCGTCGTTCACGGAAACGAAGGTCGAGCCGCAGAAGGCTGCAGGCCTGATCGTCGTGACGAAGGAAGTCGTTGCGCTCGCCAGCGACGCTGCCGAGACAGCACTGACCCGCTCGCTGCAACGCGCGGTTGCACGGATCACGTCAGCGGCCGCGTTCGCCGCGGCGCCGGTCGCTGGCGCGCCTGCCAGCCTCCTTGTGGACGCAACCGAAGTGCCGTCGACCGGCGACGTGAAGGCTGACATGGCCGCGCTGACCGCAGCGTTCAAAGGTGACATCGAGCGCGCGGTGCTGGTCATGTCTTCGAACACCGCGCTGTCGTTGTGCCTGCAGCCGTCGCTGGTGGGCAGCGCGGGCGGGCTCGGCGTGAAGGGTGGCGTGTTCTGCGGTCTGCCGGTCGTCGCATCGTCGGCGGTCGCTGACGATGTCGTGGCGCTGGTCGATGCTGGTGGCGTGACCTATGGCGATGACGGCGTGGAACTCGACGTGGCCACGCAGGCGGATGTCACCATCGATGGTGTCATGCACTCGTTGTGGGCCGAGAATCTGGTCGGCTATCTGGCGCGCCGTTTCGTGGCGTGGCAGGCCGCACCCGGCTCGATTGCCTATCTGTCGGATGCGGCATGGGCGACGACCGCTGCCGCAACGAAACGCAAGGGGCACACATCATGAGACAGGCCGACATCCAGCACGCCAGCACGCTGCTGGTCATCCGCAGCGCCAACGAGGACCTGCGCGAGATCAGCGGGACTGCCTCGACGCCGACCCCGGACCGTTATGGCGACGTGATCGTATCGAGTGGCGTGAAGTTCTCGACGCCGCTGCCATTGTTGATCGCACACGATCACACCAAAAGCGTCGGGTCCGTGATCCTCGGCGCGGCGTCGGAACTCGGCGTTCACTTCAAGGCCGTGATTGCGAAGATCGAGCAGGACGGGCCGCTGAAATGCCTGTGTGACGACGCATGGGCCAGCGTGAAGGCCGGTCTGTTGCGCTCGGTCTCGATCGGCTTCCGGCCGCTCGAATCGGAGTCGATGCAGGGCGGCGGCGTGCGGTTCACGAAATGGGAGTGGCTGGAACTGTCGCTATGTGCGGTGCCGGCGCAGCCCGAAGCCACGATCACCGACATGCGCAGCCTCACGCCCGCCGAAGCGCTGGTCGAACGTCAGCTGGCCGAAGATCGCGCGCAACGCCGGCAGGCCGGACTCACCGGGACCACGGCGTCATCGGTCGATACCGTGTTCGAGGCGCGGCTGGCCGAATATCGCAGGCGCTATCCGCGCGGAGTGCGCGTGCGCGACGACTAGAACACCACCGGCGCGGCGGTGGCTAATATCCGCGCATCCGCGAGTAGTCGGCTCTGGCCGTGCGGCGTCTCCTGAGTCGCACGGCTTTTTGTTGCGCCTGCCGTGAGTCCGGGTCCAGAATCCGTTGCAGGTGCAACCTGTCGGAGGCGATCATGGCGGATATCGGCGAGCAGGTGATACGGCAGGTTGTCGAGGCTATCGTAGCGGGTCGCATGCGCTGGGTGCCGCTGCCACGTGAGCGGTATGAAACCGCGGTTGCTGCCCCGGGTCTGACGCGTCGCGAACGCGACAGGCTGCGCAAACGCGGGCAGCGCAGTCGCCGCAGCGGGCGGCCGTCATGAGCGCCGACCGGCGTGAACCGACCCACAAGGGACAATCATGTCGCTCGATAACGGACAATCGATGCAGCCAAATGCAACTGCTTACATAGCGCCTCAAGTACCGAGCGCTTTTTTCAAAAAGGGTTTTAGAGTGGCCCACCGGAAAACCAGGGAATTCGCCGATTGGACATAGCCAGGCCGTTCGTAAAAGGACCTTGCCTGAAAATCATCCGTGTCGAGCGATACGTCATGACATCCACGTGCCAGCGCCTCCTCCTCGGCCAATTGCATGAGACGTTTGCCCACACCTTGGCCGCCCCCCTTTCCTGTTGCCGATAGGCCTTTCAATGAATACCAGGCTTACATCGGCGCGAACAGGTTACTGCCCGAGTCAATCCGTGTCGTGGGCACCTTCACGTTCTGTCCGAGACAATCGGCACGGTATTTCAACCTGAGGCGCGCCTGCGCCAACTGGATGTCCGATGGATAGTTGTTTTCGTCGCGAGCCGACGGCTCGTAGCCGACCGATTCCAGTTCGCTGAGTTCTTGCATCAGTTGAGCATGCGTGACCGGTTTGCTCAACGGTTGGAAAGGATAGTCAGTGCATTCGGCCGGCGTCAGCTTGCCGGCTGCCGACGCCACGCCGCTTGCCAGCAGAATGCAAAGCGCTACTGCGGATTTTCTCCAGAAGGGTTTCATGTCGTCGGTTCCTTGCGCGCTGTTGTGATGGTGCGATGTTGCGCTGCGCGACGTATCGAACTGCAATGAAACTGATGAACATTTTTCTAACTGGATCGTGACACTGGGGGTACTTCCAATGTCGACGATCCAGGCGACGTGGCCGAATGACCGAACCTGGCCGATTACTGCCCGATCAGCATCGGTTGCGGTTGGCATGCCGGTGGCGTGCGCCGCGGGTGGCGGGCGGTTCGCCCCCCGGTTGTCGAAGTGCGCACATGAGAGAAAAACTTTTTCGGGGGTTTCCGACCAGACCGGAGAAACTTTGGAGATACCCCCCACGGACCGGCCCCGGACTGACAAAGGACGGCGATGCCAGCGTCATGCGACAAGTGTCATCAGAGCATCGCCTGTCTTTTCAACTATCGGAATGTCGCTTAATACAGGCGAGCATCTCGGAAGCAACGAGGCGGCAGTCGTGAACTTCTCGCGAGATAGCGAGCGCTGTGAAGCCGAAGACGGATGCTGCCATTAAGCAAATGAGATTGGCGTCCTGCACACAGCCTTCTAGGGCTTCGGCCTGGGCGAACTCGGACATTTCAATCTCAGCGTATGGACCGCCATGTACGAACGACGACAGAAGCGCGTAGGCCGGAACGATTTGGGCGAGGAACGGCTGCTCTTTTGCAATCATGCCGGGCGCGGTTTCAGCTAGGAATCGAAGTATTGCGCGATACTTGAATTTGCCGGATTCGGCTTCGATCTGGCGCGCGCTCATTCCCTCAGTACGTGGGTATAGCTGGGTGAGCGCGTTCCGCACGTCTCCAACCAAGGTGTTCCCAAGCAACGCCTCTGCAGCCTTGACAGCAGACGCGTAGTCCATCGCCTCAGCAGCTCCGCAAAAGGAGTAGTAGTCATCGCCTGCCGCATCTGTCTTCTCGCTCAAGAATCGGACGAACACGTATGTGAAGCGCAGGTAATGCTCACTGAAACATCGGAATAGCAATTTGAAAGCATACGGGTTGTTCGAATCTACCATGTCGAACATCGCCGTCTTAAGGCTATTTATCTTGATGGCAAACGTTAACATCGCGCGGTACGTGTGAGGGAACTTCGTTTTCCCCAACGTCCCGATCAGTCGCGGCACGTGTTTTTCGATCAACGCAAAGAACTCTGTGTCCGCTTCGGCATAAGTCATGGCAGGTGATGTGTTTATAGGAGGCTAGACGTTCATTCGTCCCGGCTGGCTGCTTGCCGGCAACGGGAGACGTGAATGCTGGTCAAAACCATCCTACCATTAGCGACCGACCGCAGACCGACCGTTGAATTGCTGACGACGAAGCTCGAGCGCGCGAAGGTGATGTGGCTGAGAAGGCCCGCAGCCGGCGCCAAATTCGGTTCGTGGTGGCGCTGGCGCGCGCGAGCCGTGTGTCACAGCTATCTGCGAGCGCGGGACGTCCAGAAGGCCGCTATGCGCGCCGCGTTCGCTGAAACCCCGTCCAGCAGGGGACTCCGGCGATTCTGGCGGTCGCGCTGTGAACGCGCGGCAATAGTCCCCACGTAGTCCCCGCGCCGTAATTTTGCCCCTCGCCAACCGGCTATAATCGCCGTCGAGGCCTTGATGGATAAGGGTTCTGGCGATTTTCGCGTGAGACTCGACGTTTTCCCTGTGCGGGGCGGCACTCACTTTCTTTGCTGCTGCAAAGAAAGTAAGCAAAGAAGACAGCTCACACCGCCAATTCTTAAGCGGGTCCCTCGGTCCGCCTCCGGCAGTGGTGCATCTGGAATCCGTGCTCCCGCACATTCGGCGGTAGTGACAAAGCAGTCATTCTTCCGGCGGCGCTGCGCGCGCCGAAACCTCGTTCCAAAACCATCGGTCGGTTTCCCTGGCAGCCCCGTCCGCGACGCACGCAGTGCGGAGTGGGAAGGATGACGGCTTTGTCACCAGGGTGAAATGTGCGGGGGCACCGACTGCGGAGGCGAAATGGCAACAGAAAGACCGGAACCCGACCGGGCACACGGGGACGACGAATACGCGGGGGCGGGAAAAAAGAAAATCACCATCACTGGCGACCGCGATCTGCTCAGACGCATCGACACGCATGCCCGGCGGCACGGGCTCACGCGTTCAGCACTGTTTTCGGTCGGCGCCAGTCTGTTCGTGGACGATCTGTTGCGAAGGCGGGAATGAACGGCCGGAGCGTGATGACGGCCGATCTGATGCCCCGGCATGGCGGGCCCCTGCAAGCACCCGACGCACGATTCCGGCGGCGATGACACGGGACCAGGAGGCCGGCACCGCCGCGTGCTTACCGCAGGCGGCGACCCGGCTGCGAGGCATCGGAACCATCCGTGCGCAGGCGACGCAAAGGGAGGGCGAGCGTCATGATCGGGCAGCCGCAGTGCGAAAAGCGCGGACACCGTCCAGCGAGCCGTGCGGGCAGGCTCGTGACCGGCTCGCTTACCTGGCTGGTCGACCAGCTCCGCCCTTCACGCGAATACGATCTGGACCTGTGGCTTGCGTTGCACCACTCGGGCACGGGCGAGAGCATACGGCTGTACAGGATCAGGCGGGTCCAGTAATTCGCAGCGCCCCGCCGCACCGCGCGGGTCAGAACTGCGCCGTCAGGTGGAAACCGAGCGTCACGCGCGCAGTGGGAAAATCTGACGGCTCGTAGATCGGCGTCCCGGCGAACAGGGTCTCGGCAGATAGTTCTACTGCTGATCATCCGACAATGCTCGCCACAAAGTCCACTGTCGATTCCACCATCCGTGCGAAAAGCCCAGAATGACGGATGAAGAAAAACACCACCATCAAAAGAATGGTGCCGCACGTGACAAGGGTGTCCGTCGAACTCCAGCCCTTTTCCGGTGACAGCAGCATGCTGACCATCCAGAACGACGCGAGCGCGCCGACTTCAGGACCCAATAGCGGCCTGTAGCCGTATTCATCCTTCCATGACACGTCCACCGGAGCCGGTTCCTTCGCCACCAGATTCAGCGCGACACCCTGCGCGTGGCGCAACGCAATGAGCTGTGGCCCCTGGCCGAATTGCGCCATCTTCGCGGCCAGCGCCTGAATCACCCAGCGCGCCACGGGAGCCTGCGGACCGATGGCCGGCTCGAGCGCGTGCGCCTCTATCTTCAGGCCGGACTCCCTGACAGCGCCAAGGGTCGCATGCTGTGCCAGCCCCTTGAGTCCACTGTGCCAGAAGTGACGGATACTATCGGGGGGCACCTGTCCCGCTTTCAGCAGCAAGGCTAGCAGGCGGTCTGCCTGGTCGGCGTCGCCGTCAATCTGGCGCAGCAGCCACGCCTGGCGTTTCAGGTCTGGCTTGTCGCGCATGAGTGCGGGCGACCCCAGCAGCAGGGCCACCGCCGCTTCAGAATCGGTGCGCCCAACGTCTGGCCCGCTCTTGTTCAGATGCCAGGCGAGCACGAGGCGATACTTCGGCGTTGTGTCCTGCGAATGATAGGGCCAGTAACTGGCCTTGCTTTCGAACCACGTGTCCGCAAAGCCAACGTCGCGGCGGTTATCAAGCCACCGTACAACAGGCTTGCCCGGAAGCGTCAGCCTGGCCCACGCTTCCAGAACCTCGTTCGACAGTACCTGGTGGTCGCACTGCACCACGATCTCGAACGATCCGCCTTTCGCCGCCGACGCGAGCTTCGCGGCCAGCGGCGTAAGCAGGGCATCCAGCAGGCTGTTCAAACGCGAGCCGTCATCTGCTGCCTCTATGTCTGCCAGCGCCATGACCTTGCCGGGATTCTCGGGCGGCGAGCCTTCGAGCGACAGCATGCGCTCGGCCAGGTCCGGCTCGGGCGTGAGGATCACGCTGTCGAGCACCGCCACGCCCGAGCGGCTTTGCCGCTGCCAGCCGGTCATCTGGTGCCAGCGTGCCGAGTTGTGTTCTGCGGCCTGCGTCGCCGGGATGTCATACGATAACCAGTACACCGTACAACTTAGTGCCAGCCAGCAGAAAAACGGCACCGCGACCGCGTAATGCAGGACCGTGTCCCAAGGGATCGCCCCTCTTGGGAGGCCAGGCACCACCAGGGCGAGTGCGACACCCTCGACAATCAGGTACAGCAGCAGATAGAACCAGAGGGGCAGCGGCTTAAAGGTCGCCCGCTCGGACGGAAACTGCGGGTTCCAGCGAAAACTCATCCAGCCTCCTGTCAGTCAGCCGTCCACTCGTGCTGCGAGGCAAGCAGCCTGGGTTTCGGGTTACAGGCGCACAGGCAGAAGTCGTTCTCCAGCGCGGGCACCTTGCCGTACCAGTCCTGTTCGAAGCGCTCACCGTTACGGCCTATCCTTCCGGTAGTGCCGCAAGCAGGGCAGATTACCGGCGCGCCGATATAGCCCATCCTGCGTCCGTTGTAGCCGGTGCCATCGATACCATCGGCGACGGTTCCGCCAGCGGTGCTGCGGTCGCCTTCGAAAATATGGGCGCGTGCTCCCATCTCAGGCTCCCACCCATTCCCAATCGGCCCGCTCGCCCGCACCCTTGATCGAGGGCATCGGCTGGCCGCGCCGCAGCGTCACGAGGCTCGACAGGTCATGGCGGTATTCCGGGCGCAAGAAATCCGATCCCGTCGGGATGCGCGCCACCCAGCGCCCGCTGCGCGGACAGGTCGAACCCGCCCCGCAGAACTGCACGGTATCCTCGATCATGTCAAACGACCACTGCTTGACCGGTGTCGGCGCGGTAGCTTCCCACTCCCATTGCGCCGGCCCGTTGATGTTGACGCCGTTCCCGTTCTCCATCGGCATCTTCACGTTCTCGGTGGTGGCGACGTCCCCAGCCTTGAACGGCTTGACCTGGAGACTGCAATAACGGCCACCGTGAATCAGCGTCACCGCGCGATACAGACCGTCCTCCGCGAAAGTCTCGCCAGGCTTGACCGGCCGAAACGACATCTCGGCGCGTCGCGTCGCTTCCCACTGTTCGCGTTCCTCGGGTGTCGAAGGATAGTCGCGGTCGAACGTGATCCGGGTCGGCTTCTTGTAGTCTGAATGGAAATCGACACGCAACAGGCTGGACTGGATTCCGACGACCTCTATGTCCATGAATGCACCCGCGTTTAAATTGTATTCGCCAGCAGAAAATTTTTCGATGGAATTAGTCTTTAGCTTCACCACTATGAAGCTATGGGGGGCAAGTTCAATCTCTCCACTAGGAAATTGTGCTGAATCGACAAGAGGCTGGCCCGCCAACGCAAGGGCAAACTTATCTTTCCGAGAATTTACCTGCGCACCATTTACACCCAAAATAGCCATACGCTTCCCCATTCGAGTATCCCATTTATCTGGCGTCTTGAACTTGATAAGGTAGTCGCCGCTATTGCTAAAACTAACGGAAACCAGAAATCCATCTCTAGCACGCTCGATTGAAACAAGTGAAACGTCGAGTTTCACAACCTTTGTCCCTTGGACCCCCGCATTTGTAAGCGAGTCCACCAGATCAGCAATCTTGCTCACGACATCGCGATTAAAATCTCTCACGTAACTGCTTCTCATCTCCCCACCACATTTCGCGATGTAAAGATCGGGAATCGTCACATCGCTTTTCGGGTCTTTCGGCGAGCATAGCAATTCCGCAAGTTTCTTGGCATCTTCCAGATTCTGGTTCAACAGTTTCAACTCAAATATTCCGACCCCATTGATATTTCGATCCAGCGAGGAGTTACCAATCTGAACCCTTAAGGTATCGCCCGAAACTGATATTGAATTGTTCCCATAGGTGTTAATGCTGCCATCCGCAGCGCCATTTGTCGTATAGCTAAATTGCATCGATTGATTCTCCGCGTTTACTGCCTCAGCGTGTGCATTGCTTCCAAGCATATACAAGGCGAGAGCCGCATGCCCCAAATGCCTGATCCATGAATTATGATTCATAGCCAACCCTCCACAACTTGTTCGTCGCAAGCGAATACTGACGCCGCACATATTCCAGGTAATATGGCTTGATCGTCGCGCGACCCTTCTGCAACGGCAGGTTGGCGCCATAGCCCATCAGATTTGTCTGCGAACGCCCTTGCCACGCCAGGGTTCCTGCTTTTGCATCGACCAGTGAAAAATCGATCCGCCCATCCTTGATATAGGTTTCGTGAAGCCAACCGCCCTGGTCGTAGTATTCATCGGGGAAATTGAAATAATGGCCGCACTCATGCGCTTCGACATTCGCAATTGGATAATCATGTATTACCTGATTCTGGTCTTGCCATTTATGCTGCTCCCCCCATGAGGATGTATCCGCCCGAAGGACGGAGGGGTACAGATGGAGGGAGACGTGCTCCTTGAATCCGCTGACCGGCGCACCTCTGATCGATAAGCGGAAATCAACCTTGAAGTTGACCTTCACCCGGCATCCGCATGCCGCCCCCTTGGAGCAACCGTCCAGGATCAGCTTGTAGCCGCCCTGATTCAGCACCGCTTCGATACGACTTTTCAGCGCGATGAGATCGTATTTATCTCCCACCGAATCGCGATAGTCCATTTTGACACCCTTGCGTATAGAGCCAAGCGTCATTGTCGAATGAGCGGAAAAATTGTACGGAATCGTCTGATCGTCAGCCGTAAGATCACGCTTTCCAGTTCCATCAACCGGAAACAGATCCATCGGAATCAGCATCACACGAACGGTGCAGGTAATCGCCTTGTCCTGCTCGCTGTACGCAAATTCGAAATTTGAATCTCTCGAACCACCGCCCCGGTACTGCGTCGTTTTATCGTCGCTCATCCAAGGCGTCCGGTTATCCAGCATGCCCAAATACGATTTAGCTTCGACATGCTGCTCGACATCAGCTTTCAAATCCGTGCTTTTCCAGTCACAGGGAACAGCGTTCACCAGCTTGATGGGATCAGGCGCAACAGCAGCCTTCGGCTGATCGTCGGGACTATTCAGTGTGGTCTTGGCTTTAGGAATCCCTGAATCCACATTTGAGGGCTTCCCGTCAAACGGCGAATAAGCAGACGCGCCTGGCGGCAGAGCATCACTGGATTTACGCGAGAAAAAGTCGCCAAGCGGTGATGGTGCCACCCCGCCCGCATCGGGTGCAGGCGCAACCATGTTCTCCGCTGTGTCCATCTCGGGCGCAGGTGCGGGCGGAGGAACGAAAGCCGGGTTGGTGCGCCACACTTCACACGCTGTCGTGTACGGCACGAACGCAGGAGCGAACGCCGCGCCGCCCAGGTCCATCTGCGCGGGCCCGCTCCCCTTCACGCCAGCCGTGCGGAACAGCACGCCGCCGCGCGAACCGATCTCGACGCCGCCCCCGCTGATCTTCACGTAGGTGCCGTTCACGTTCAGGATGATTTCCTTCGCTGCCTTCACATGAACCACGCCGTTGACGGACTCGAAGGACATGTCTTCCTGCGAAGCAAGCTGCATGCGGCCACGCTGCGCCTGCGCGACGAAATCCCCCGCCGACGTTATGAGGCTCATGCCCTTCTGCGCGAACATCGACAGCACATCTCCGGCTGCGGCGGTGATACGCCTGAGCGTACTGAAATGCACGCCTTTCTTCGCGGTGCCGATGATAGGGCCGTCTGCGGCAAGGTGCATCCCGCCCCCCGAAACGACGCCAGCCGGCCCTGGACCCGTGACCAGGACGCCAGGCTTCTTCAGTTCCTTCAGGCCATCATGGATCGCCTGCTGCGCATCCATATCGGCAGGCGACGCCTTCGACGGCGTGGCGGCATCCGCAAGTGACCTGGCGAACACCTGGTGATCCGTCAGTTGCGCATCGGTCTCGTCCATGGCGAGCACCTTGCCGCTGCCACCGGCCTGGTTGTACGCCGTCACCATCACGCCGGCTCCTCCGCGCGTGACCGCGTGACCGGCCGTGCGAAGCTCCGCGCCCGCTCCCCGCTCTTTCAGTTCACCGTCCGGTATGAAACCGAGGTTGAGCTGCGAGCGCCCCGAGTGCTCGGTGCTGAGTTCGATTCCCTGCTGGTTGTCCCAGTCATCCATCCACAGCTTGTTGCCAGACTGCGTACGGATTTCGTTGCGCGACATGCGCCGCCGTGAGGAATTGATGAGGTCGGGACGCTGGCTGTTTGGCATGAAGCCCACCAGGATCGGCTTGTTCGGGTTGCCTTCGCGAAAGCCCACCAGAGCCTCATCGCCTTCCAGCGCGGGCATGTGCATGCCGGTGTTGTTCCTGCCCGAGAATGGCTTCGCCAGCCGCAAGGGAACGCTCTCGGCGCCCTTCGGCCATTGGCCGAAGTCGCAATGAAAGCGCGCAATGTACTCCCCCTTGTCAGTCAGGTAGGCAAACTTGTATTTATCAGGCGAACATATCGTTGCGCCGAGTGTGCCATGTATGCGGGGCCACCGGCTTTCATCGATCACCATCCGGTAGGGGCGGTCGGCGGGAACGGCGGTGAAGCGGTTCATGTAGCTGGCGTCCCGCGCACCACTATGCACGACCTTCGTAACGACCATGCCCGATTTCGTGTCTTCAAGCGCCCGGTCCGAGCGTACGAGGCGACCCGGCCTGAGTTCGAGCACGGTCGATTTGACCTTGTAGCGCACCTGCTGCGCACGCGCCGCCTCATGCCGCAACTGCGCCTCGCGCTTCGCACCTTTGGCGTCTCCGTGATGCGTGCCCCAGACGTACGGCTGGCCGATCATTGTCTGGTCGTCCCGGGCTGGCTCGCTTTCGTCACGAAGAACCTCCCAGGCGTTTTCCGGGTTGTAGTCCGCAACGACAAAGGACTCCGGCACGGTGCGGGTATGCACCCTGAAGGAAAAGATGGACTCCTCGAACGTTGACAACCCGGCAGTTGGACGGTCACGCACAGTGACGTGAGGCCGTTCGTAACCGTCGATATCATCGGCAATGACCAGCACTTCACCATGCTCGCCGGTCTTCGTGAAGCAGAACAGCCCAGCCTGTTCCATTTCCAGCCTGATATAGGCCCAATCGCCCATGTTGTACTGGAAACGGAAGTCATGTCTCCGATGCTCACGTCTCAGGCGAAATTCAACCTGCATCGAGAAGCGGATGTCGTGGCGTTCAAGGATTGACTTGATGATTTCCCACGATGCCATCCGCTGGTAGGTGACGCAGTTGCTCGGGCCGTCGAGCATGGCGAGTCGCTGACGAACCACCACGTGGTAGGTGCAACCATCACGCGATTCCGACACCAGATTAAACCGCGACACAAAGCCGCTAAATCTGCGCAGTCCGCGCCCATCCTCGGGCTGGATCGAGAACTCTGCGAACTGCCCGAGCACCTTCTTTCTGCTGACCGGCTCCGTCGTCGTGATCACGGCCTTGATGCGATACGGCTCACAGATTTCCTCATGCACTTCCCATGACACGACCGACGCAAGCGGCATCGGTTTCGGCTTGCCCGTCTCACGGTCAACCTTCTGCGGCTTGCGCGGCATGAACTTCAGATGCGCCGATTGCCGCCCTGTCAGATAGTTTGTTATTCGATCAGATTCCGCCATATCTAGCCCGTTAAAGCAGTGAGGTATTTACCAAACTCGCTACGTCACCATCTAACGCCTCCCGGGTCAACTGGTTTAAAACGAGATCGCCTGGAATTGACAATCATTGACAGATGCACGATGGAATAGATTCATGAGGCATGTTTCTGCATCGGCAGCGATGAAAAAAAGGCGGCATTGAGCCACCTTCTCCAGCATTGATTGACGCCGGTTAGTGCTTTGTCCATGAAGCGTCCATAGCCGCCAGTTTCCCGTTCGCGCCCTGCGCAGCGTCAGCAAGAATCGCTGCGGCGTCCGCCGGCGTCAGTTGGCGGTGAGGAAGTCCCTTGGCGTCGAGCGCAAGCAGCGTGAACAGTTCCTGATCGCAGCGGTTGGTCGAGTGATAGTTCTCGCCGATCTGGATCATCAGTTCCAGCAGGTTGCGGTGTTCGTGTCTTTCCGCGACAGTCACAGCAGGACTCCTGAACATCGAGGTCGCAAGTGTAATCAGATGTCGGAGTTGCTGCCCCTGCCGGTCGCAAAGATGGAAGGCGGCCAGCGCGAGCTGTTCATACTGGAGAGCGTCTACAGGGGGGCGGGACGGAGATTGCTGCTTTCTGGTGGATTTGGTCATGCGCGGTCCTGGTTATCGTGAAGGATCGCCCGGACACATAGGGAAGCAGGTGAGCGGGCACGTGACAAGGTTGGCAGACCGGCGTGAAAGCCAAAACCGGCAGACCCGAGGGTCTCCTTGCCACGGCCCGCCCATTGACAATGGACGTGCAGAAGCAAACGCAAACCTGCCGAAGCAGGTATGCGGGCTTTCACCTTTCCAGGCTGCCAAGCCTGAGCCGTCATTGTTTCGACGGCATTCCGATTATAAGCGGATGCTGGAGAATTCGCGATTATTGGGATTGTGCGCTGTCGCGAAGGCTCGAAGGGACTTTCACCGTGCCCGTATGACCTTCAATGCCGCTCACGGTGTTTGCATTGCCTTCGATGTGAATCACGGTGCAGCCCGTCAGCATCGGCACTGCGAGAAGGATCAAGGTCATTACAACGTGTAGCATGATGGGATTCTCCTGCGCTACAGGTAGACATCTACCGCGCTGTGTCCTCATCAACTGTATTCACGCATGACCAGCAGTCCGTCGCTGCCTCGGCCAGCCGTGAACGACCCGGAACTACCAAGTCCGCCACCGCCGCCCGCTCCGCGACCCGAGCCATCACGGACCGGCGTCGCCCCTGACGGACCATAGGCGGCGCCCATACCGCCAATGCCGTACATGGATTTCCTCGCCGGGGTGTAGTTCGATAGCGTGGTGCTGACAACGGCAGCGAACCCTCACCGCGCACGTTCAGGTCGCCGTTCACGCCTGTTCCACCCGGCGCACCGAGCAGCGTGGCAATCGTTGCCGAGCCCGCCCCGCCAGCGCCACCGGGTCGCGTAGGCAACGGGTGATAGCGGGCTGCCAAGATACGTATTCGCTCCCTGCCTGCCCGCGTTGCCCGAGTCCGGCACGATGCCACCCGCGCCAATGACGGTTTCAAGCTCGTCGGGCAGGCTCTCCGCATGGCGACGCAGCCACGCATAACCGCCAGCCCCTCCGCCCGTGGCAGTCCCTGTATTCGACGTACGGTTCGCCACGCCACCTGAACCGCCCGCGCCCTGAATGCTGGCTTCGACGATGGCCGAGTTACGGTCCGATTTGCGCCACGGCGGGCTGACAATCGCGTGCGTACCCGTTCCCGCGTCGGTCATCGATATGGGTGCGCCGCCCTGCGTGCCGGAAATCTGGAATGTGTTCTGGTCAGCGGATACCTGAACCACGAAATAGGTCGTGGCTGGCGCAATGCTGCCCGGTAACGCGTCGGTACTACTGAACGTCACCGGTGATCGATACCGGCATGCGCGACAGGGGGCCAGCCGAAGAAGTCAGACGGGAATCCGCGGCGCATGGATCGTCGCGCACAAGCAGCGTCAAGGAGCGCATGAAGAAGAACGCGACTACACGCAATGCAGCGCCGACGCTTGACGAGGTTCTGAAGGCCATTGCGGAAGCGACGAACAGCAGTGAAATGACGGCGGTTGGCGAACTCGCAACGAAGTTGCGCACCGATCAGGAAAAAGACATCGCACGCACAGCATATAGCGACAAGCTCAACGCCGAACGCGCTGCGGCACACGCGCAAGCCGCGCAGGACGATCCTGCTGGCGCAGGCTCGAAAGATGGCGGCGGCGGTGAAGTGGCAGCAATGACGTTCGCCCAGGTCATGGACGCGCTGGAAAAAGCGGAAACGCCCGACGCGCTCGATGTTGCCGCCGCCCTGATACGCACCGTGCAGGACGAAGGCCAGCGCGAAGAACTGGAAGAGTTCTTTGTAGCGAAACGCCACAGGATGGAGAGTGAGCAATGAATGCGGTAACGACTTCCAACTGAGGAGAACGCGATGATGACCTTCGAAAATCATCCTGTCAGGGTTGAGCACATCAACCGCGCACGGAATACCACGGCGATGACGAGGTGCTGGCGCTCGACCTGAAAATCACGACCGACCTTCCGAATACGTCCCTCGACCGCCTGTCGCCAACGCTACGCCGGTCCCTTTACGACGCGGACGGGACCAATGACCTGATCGACCCCGACAACACCCCGCACCTGCGCAATCCGCAGTTAGGCACGCTGCACTGGTCCGGCAGTTTCCCGGCCGACTTAACGTTCCGCGATAGCGGTCACGATGACGATTTGCCGTTTATCGACGCGAAGCTGGACAGAATCACGTTCGTACCCAAGGCCGGCGGGACGGTCCCGTAGACATTCCGCGTCAAGGTCTACCCGGAAGACGAACATGCGTCGGCGCGCGTCCTGTCGCTCCTGCACCGGCCGGACGTGCGCGGCACGCTCGAAGCGCTCGAAGCGACAGCGGACGAAGTTGAATGATCAACCTGTCTCGTCAATGCCTAAAACTGCCGCGCATCAAGGTCCGCTTCAGCGGGCCTTGATGCGCTCTGGCGGGTCTCACGTTACCAATGCCTGAGTAAGAAGCGGACCGAACAATTGCAATACAGATGCGCGGTTCTTGTCGAAGTGCCACTTCGAAAATAATTGAAAGAGTGCCTTTTGCACTTGCACTTCGCTTTCATTCGGCAGCGCCCCCGCAATGTGGCGCACGACTCGCTGCACCGCAGCTTTGCAGGCTCGCCGTTGCTCTCCGCCTGCCGCGGGAGGAATGTCCCCTATGTCTTGGGGACGAACTTGGAGGTGGTGATTGTTAAAGTGCTGCCGAATGTGTAACTGCGCGTCGCCTCCGTTACCCAAGTATTCGACCAGGCCGACTTCTGGCGTCCACGGAAGATAATCAATCGTACGTTCGTGAGCCTGAAACTCTGCCAAAGCAGCGTGGTTTTGTTGTGCTCTCCATCCCGCGATGGTCTCTGTTTTTACGTCGTTGTCGAGCAACGCGACTGAAACTGTCGTAGGAGGTAGGAGCGCTCTACTACGGGCGAGAAACCGCACAACACTGATGAACGGGCCAATGGGGACTACATGCACCGTCGGAAACAGCGACACCTCGTTTCTGAAACGGTGACTAATTGAGAGGCGCGCGAGCGCCTCGGTCGCGTAAAGCGCCGATTCGTCCTCCACGTAGATAACCAAGTCCGGCGCGCGCTCTTCGTCGTACGCAATGTTCCCCAATGCGTACGTCGGATAGCAGCCTTTCACCGTAGTTACCGCTCCGTTGCTTGCCTCCAAAAACAGGATTTGTTCACGCGGGACGCGTTTTAGCAGGCTTACCGAATGCGTCGAAAATATCACTGTGAGTCGCTTCTGCTCTGCCATTTCTTGCAAATAGCGCAACAGCTCAATTTGTGCGCGGGGATGCAGCGCAAGCTCCAGCTCGTCAATAAGTACTAGCGAATTGTTTGCGCAGTACATCAACTCCCGGACCAATTTCAGAATGCAGAGCTCGCCCAAACTGAAGTTCCGCTCAGAAACGTACTTCGCGCCAGGTGCCGGCTTGGACTGAAGGACGAAAGCAGAGTTTCCGCCGCCTCGCGTTAGGTTGATGGTTTTGAGGGCATCGAACTTATTCGTTCCCAAAATCCGATTCGCGGCTTCGCGGAGTTGCAGCGGAGCTTGTGCAACGCGACGAACGTTGAAATCTTCGGGCCGAGGCGTAATCCGGTCTGCCGTCGCGCCAATATAAAAGACTGAGGGATATCCAAACGCCGACAGCAAACGATTGTTCGAGCGAGGCCGGGGAACCCATCGCTCGCCGCCGTATGCATATGTGACCTCACGGCCATTGACGCAGTAAACAATTTCTGCCCCGTCGAAATTATCAAGCGAGTCGGAGTATTGTGAAGCGCGGAAATGCTGGGCGAATGCATTTCCTTGCCCAATGCGCCGCAGGCACGCAAGGACGGAAGTTTTGCCAGCACCGTTAGCGCCGGACAGCAGGTGGACCCCCGGGGGCGGGACATCAAAGGTAAGTTCCCTGATGTGCTTCAGATTGCGAATAGTGATTTTATTTGACATCTGATTGTCTTTTTCTATGGCGTAACCATGGACTTCGTCTAGCGTGTCCAAACTGGCATAGGTCTACTTGCCTATTATGGCATCAATTGTGCTCGGGTCGTCCCGCTGATGGGGTACAGACGCTAGTTATCCGACTGATTCACGCGCCTGTCGGGTGTCGCAAGAAAGCCGCAAATATTGTCCTCAGGCTGTCCTGCTGCAAATAAAAATCTTCTACTTTCGGCGGAAGGAATGCCGGAAAACCTTGCCAGACAAGGCAGAAAGTAGGCAAAGAAGACAGCTCACACCGCAAACTCTTAGGCGTGTCCCTCGGTCTGCCTCCGGCAGTGGTGCATCTGGAATCCGTGCTCCCGCACATTCGGCGCTTGTGACAAGGCAGTCGTTCTTCCGGCGGCGCTGCGCGCGCCGAAACCCTGTTCCAAAGCCATCGGTCGGTTTCCCTGGCAGACCCGTCCGCGACGCACGCAGTGCGGAGTGGGAAGGATGACGGCTTTGTCACTGACGTGGAATGTGCGGGGGCACGGATTCCAGATGCACCACTACCTCCTCCAAGCCAGGGGGCCCGCTTATGAGCTGGCGGTTTGAAGCTGTCTTCTTTGCTTACTTTCTTTGCAGCAGCAAAGAAAGTGAGTGCCGCCCCGCATAGGGGCAACGCCAATAGACCAATAACAAATCAAGGAAAGGCCAACAAAAATTGCCCAAGCCATCCCCGACGCGTACAACAGGCGTCATTCCCACTTACAGATAGCTGCAAACATAGTCCAACGTTTCAACCACATCGATATCGAAGCGGCTTTTGCCCGGCACCGAGAACGACTCGGCGGCACCATAGGTCTTCCACTCGTCGCTGCCGTCGAGGCGGATGCGGCATTGGCCCGCCTGCACTTCCATCAGTTCCGGCGCGTCGGTGCCGAAGTTCAGCGTGCCGGGCAGGATCACGCCGAGCGTCTTGCGCGTGCCGTCGGCGAACAGGACGGTGTGCGACACGCACTTGCCGTCGAAGTACACGTTGGCTCGTTTGACAACAGAAACCTGGTCGAATTGCGTTGCAGCCGTCATGGCGATCTTCCTCTAGGTCATCGTGAAGGGATGTTTTGCGGCCCGGTGGGCGCGGCAGACGGCGTGCGATCCGCGCAAGCCGCCCGCGCGAGGCTTCGGGCCGGGCGCGAGCCCGCCATCATACAGGCTGATTCGCCCAATGCGCTCCCCGCTACCGCAAACGCATCGGCACCGCGACTAGCGGCATGCACTACACTGGCATGCGGCTGCGACGTCCGCGCTGGCCCGACTCCACGTTGATCGCATGCGCGGCATCGTGCGCTAATGGAGAGGCTCGCGCGCGATTCAAACCAGGTGGTACAGGAGGACGTGTGAGAACAGAAAGCGCAAGCACCCTCATCGGCGCGATTGCCGCAGCACTCATTGCGATCGGCACAGCGACCTATGCAAACGCGCAAACCACTGGCGCAATGCCGAACGACGCGTCCGCGCAAAGCCAGTCCATCGCGGCCTCGCCGGCTCGCAACAGACCCGATAGCGAGCTCGCGCGCGAGGTGCGGCGCGCGCTCGCACGCACACCGAACCTGCATTCAACGGCGATTCACGTGCAGGCGCGTCACGGCATCGTGACGCTGACCGGTTGGGTGCCGCAGCGCGCTCAAGTGCAACGCGCCGGCAGCGTCGCCAGATCGGTGCGCGGAGTCAGACAGGTGAATAACCGTCTGAATGTACGCACGAGAGGTGCCGGCGGTCATTAGCGCAAAGCGAATAAATGAAAGTACTCGGCCCGCTACGAGTGCGCCGGGCTGAGTACTTTATATTGGCCGTTCAATCAATGCGTGCGAACCATCGCTGCGGCGCTCCATCGTTGCCGAACGCCGCCACGACTCGAGCCATACCTCAACGCCACGTACGATAGCTGTAGACCGGGGCGCGATACGCATACATGCGCGGCTGCGCCCAATAGACCGGCGGACGATAAACCTGGTAAGCGACAGGCGCGGCCGGTTGAACCACCGTTTCCACGACCGGCGACAGTTCATCGTATTCCGGCTGCGGATAAACCGGCACGTACTGCACGGGCGGCTGCGGATAGCCCTGCCGCACGTACACCGGCTGGTCGTCGGCATAGACCGGCTGGATCTGGGCGTAGGCCGGCGCCTGCTGATATTGCATTGGCGGCGGCGCGTATTGCGGCTGCGGGTACCCCTGCTGATATTGCGGTTGCGGCGGCGGTTGCGGCGCCTGACGTTGCGCGTACTGGACCGGCTGCGGCTTCCGAGGCTGCGGCGGAATGCTCGTGTACTTCGAGTGATCGTCTTCGGGAACGCCCGGTGGCAGCGGCGGCACGTCGACCCGCGCGACCTCGGTCTTCGCGGCTTGCCGCTGGCCGTGATTGTGCGCGTCGATCATGGCCTGGTAATCGGCCTGATCCTGTTTGCCGCGATTGATATAGCCATTGCGATACGCGCGGGCCACGTCCGACATCTTCGCGTTCGGATCTTCCTTCATGCCGTCTGCATTGACCTTGTACTCGTTCGCACTGAGCGAGCCGGCCGGCGCCTCGTCGTCGCTCGCATACGCGGCTTCGGGTCCGTCGGCCCACGCTGGATAACACTGCAGCGTTAGCGCCGAAGCGACCGTCGTCACCCCGAGCCCCCAAAGCTTCATTGTTCTCATGATCTACCTCGCGGCCGATTAAGATTATTGAAAGCCGAATTTTTTACTTGCAGGCGCGGCTATTCCCTGCGCGTGCAACTGTTATTTTTTAGCACAATCTTTTAACGTCGGCGTTATTTTTTCTTTGCAAATGAGCGGCGTAGCGCATGAGTGACACCGCGGATTTCAAGGCGGGAGAGGAGAAACCCTGAGAGTCAAAGTTGCCGAAATGGAGAGCTCGTCCTTAATCCGCTGCCTCTTTGCATGCGGCGTTCGTTCGTCACCCGGGAACGCGCCATGCTAGGGGAGGACAGGAGCTAGCGCGTGTGAGCGCGCCTGCGGTGCATTCACGCGCCAAACGGCGCAGGAGGTCGATGGGATGATCGGCGAAACCTCTTTCGCAACACACTGCCCGACTGAAAACGGACAGCCGATGGAGAACGCCGCATGACGATCGGCTGCCCCGAATGTGGCGCGCTCGAAGACATCCCGCCGCTCACCGCGCATACCTATGCGCGTTGCCGCACCTGTCACTTTCCGCTCGAGCGGCGTAGCGGCCGAAGCCAGGGCGCGGCGCTCGCCTGCGCGACGTCGACCTTCGTGCTGCTGTTTCCTGCCAACCTCGCGCCACTGATGGTCGTGCACATGCTCGGTATCGAGCACTCGTCCGTGCTGTCGTCGGGCATCGTGAAGATGTGGAACGACGGCTGGTTCATCCTTGCGCTGTTGCTCGGCACGTTCGGTATCGTGCTGCCGTTCATCCGTTTTGGCGGCCTCGTGGCCGTGCTGGTCGCGCTACGGCTCGGCAGGCGTACCCGCGGAATCGGCGCGCTGTTTCGCTGGACCACCTCGCTCGATATCTGGACCATGCCCGATGTCTACCTGGTCGGCTGCTTCGTCGGTTACGCGCGGGTGACGCAGAATCTGACCAGCTCGATCGGCCCCGGCGGCTACTGTTTCATCGCCGCGGCGCTGCTGTCGATGCTCACGCGCGCCTCGCTCGATCGACGAACCGTGTGGCGCGCGATCGTCGCCGACAATCCGCTGCCGGAACACGAAACGCCGTTGTGCTGCACGGTTTGCGATCTGGTCGTGCCGATGTCGCAGGAAGGGCGTCCCTGCCCTCGCTGCGGACTGACGTTGCGCGCTCGCAAAACCGACGCCGTCGTACGCGCATCCGCGCTGTCGCTCGCCGCGCTGGTTCTGACTATCCCGGCCAACTTGTTTCCGATGACCAGTTCGATGCAACTCGGGCGAATCCAGTCCCACCGGATCATCGACGGCGTCTACCAGCTGTTTCACGCCGGCCTGTGGCCACTCGGCATTCTGATCACCTGTACGAGCATCGTCATTCCGGTGGCGAAAATTCTCGGCATGGCGTGGTTCGTCGTTTCGGTTCAGCGCCGTTCGCGACGGCATCTGCGAGTCAAGACGCATCTGTATCGCCTGATCGACGAGTTGGGCCGATGGTCGTTCGTCGACGTGTTCACGATCGCGGCGTTCATACCGCTGATCCAGTTCGACGGCATCGCCTCGGCCCGACCGGCCATCGGCGCAACCGCGTTCGCGCTCGTCGTGTTGCTGACGATGGCGGCTTCGCACGCGTTCGACCCGCGCCTGATGTGGGACGTCCATCCGCGGAGCGAGCGATGAGCGGCACCCGCCCCCGTCGCTCGCACGCCCAGGTGCGCCGCAGCGCGTGGCCCGGCTGGATCTGGGCGGTGCCGATCGCAGCCTTCGCGATGGCCGGATGGCTCGGTTTTCGCGCGTTGATGCATCGGGGCGAGACTGTCACGGTCACGTTCGACAACGCGTACGGCATGAAGCCGCAAGACACGATCGTCACGCTGCGCGGCGTGAAGGTCGGCGACGTGTCGGACATTACGCTCGCGCCCGATGGCCAGCATGTGCAAGCCGAACTGAAGATAGATCGCGCCGAAAAAAAATATCTGCGCCGCGAGACAAAGTTTTATCTGCGCGGCGCACACGTGGACCTCAGCGATCCAGCGTCGCTCAAGGGCATGTTGTCCGGCCCCGAGATCGTCATGGAGCCTGGACCCGGCGAACCCGTGTCGCGTTTCGACGGAGTCGACCGCCGCCCGGCGCTCGCGCCGGGACACGGCCCGATCGTCACTTATCTGGTGCGATTCGACGGCGCCGTCGGCGAACTGAAGAACGGTGCCGTCGTGCAATTGCGCGGTTTCGACGTGGGCACCGTCACCAGCGTGCGCCTGAACTACGACGCCCGCACAGGCGCGCTGAGCACCCCGGTGCAGATCGCGCTGAACCCGTCGCAGCTCGGCATCGTCGGCGCGCCGGCGCCGGCCAACGGCGACTGGCGCCCGCTCGTCGACAGCATGCTCACCCGTCTCGTCGCCACGGGGTTGCGCGCGCGCTTGTCGCAAGATCCGCCGGTCGTCGGCGCCGACAAGATCGACCTCGACTTCGTGGCCGGTGCGCCAGTCGCGACGCTCGCGAGCGAGGACGGTCTGCCGGTGATTCCGAGTGTCGCGCCCGCGAATCTCGACACGACGATGGCCAAGGCCAACGAGGTGATCCAGAAAATCGACGATCTGCCGATCAGGCAAACCGGCGAACAGGTCCGCAGTATCGCCGCGCATATCAACGCGCTCAGTTCCTCGCCGCAGATCAAGGACAGCCTGACGCACATCGACCGCTCCGTCGCACAGATCGATCGCACGTTGCAGCAGGTCTCGCCGCAGATCGGTCCGCTCGTCGCGCAACTGCACGAGACCGCTAACGCGGCCGATCGCACGGTGGCCGCTGCGAATCGAACGCTCGGCGGCGACGCGTCGAGCCAGAACGACCTGCCTGCGGCGTTGCGGGAGCTGACCGACACCGCACGCTCGATTCGGGCGCTGGCCGACTATCTCGACCGCCATCCCGAGGCGCTGGTTCGGGGCAGGCAGCAGGAGGCTCAATGACGACGAGGTTCACTTTCTCCGTCAGGCGCGGCGTCGCGGCATCGGTCGGGACGAGCGTCGGGGCTGCGGCGTTGATCGCATCCGTCGCGGCCGTGGTGCTCGCCGGATGCGGGCACAGCATCCCGACGCGCTACGTGACGTTGAACGCGACGCCCGCCGACGCGCCGCCGGCCATGGCGCCGATGAGACCGATCCAACTGACTGCCGTGCATATTCCCGCGGTGCTCGATCGGCTCGAAGTCGTCACGCTGGCTTCGCAGAACCGCCTGACGATCGACGATAGCGAGCGATGGGGCGCACCGCTCGCGGAGATGATGCGCAGAACGCTTGCCCAGGACTTGCTCACGCGCCTGCCGGCCGGAGCGTTCGTCGTGCCGGATGCACCCGCGCCCCCCGGCACGCGCACGCTGGTCGTCACGGTGTTGAACGCCACGGCCGACGCGAGCGGCACGCTGACCCTGCAGGCGGAGTGGACCCTGTTGGCCGGGCATGCGGATCAGGCGACGCTGCGCCAGCAGGTGACGCTCGACTCAGCCATCAACGGACAAGGTGCGCCTGCGCAAGCCGCCGCGTTGAGCCGCGTACTCGGCAAGCTGGCCGACCGGATCGCGGCGTCGGTGGTCACGCACTGACCGAAGGCGCCATCAACCGCTTGACGGCGCTGCTTCGATGCACGCCTTCGACGCCCGACCTTTAGACGGCGTCGGGCACCTGACGGGTCTTCAGAAACGCTTCGAGCGTTTCGCCGCGCATGCTCGCGTACACGCCGAGATTCGTGATCTTCACCACGCGCGCGAACTTCTCCAGCACGAAGAAAGACACCCCGTAACGAATCAGACCGATCCAGTCGGTGTTGTCGACCAGCGTGCGTTCTTCCGGCGTCAGGCCGGCCGCATCGTAAGCGGCAGTGCGGTTTTCGAGCCACAGCGCGCGCGCCGACGCTTCGCGCATCTGCCAGAAAAAGCGGTTCAGGCGCATCGCCTTCATGCTCTGGCGGATATCGAACGGATACGTGCCGGTCAGTTCCTCGACGCCAATCAGTTGCGGATTCATGGGGCCACCTGTTCTTCGTAGATCGTCACGGCCATCGCGGTGCTGGTCGCGAGATAGTAGTTACGATGCAGTTCGCGGACCTTCCGGCCCAGCGCGCCGCGCATCGCGAGCCACATGATCGTCTCGACGCTTTCCGCGCCGCCCAGGCGCACGTAGTCGACGTGTTTCATCGCGGCAAGGCGCTCCGGATCGTTGACGATAAGGTCGAGAAACTCCATGTCCCATTCGGTATTGTTGAAACCACTGCGCTCGCCATGCACCTGGTGCGACAGCCCGCCCGTGCCGACCACCACGACCTTCAGATCCTGCTCGAACGATTCGATCGCGCGACGCAGCGCCTGGCCGAGCCGGTAGCAGCGATTCGCGGTCGGCAGCGGATACTGCAGCACGTTGACTTCGAACGGCACCAGCGACAGCGGCCAGCCGCCCTGATGCGGCAGCATCAGCGACAGCGGCGAATTGCAGCCGTGATCGAGCGCGCGGTCCTGAAAGACGGTCAGATCGAATTCGTCGGCGACCAGTTGCTCGGCCATATGAATCGCGAGATCCGGATGACCGGCGATGTCCGGCAGCGGACGCTTGCCCGCACCCTCATCGGCGAATTCGTGGTTGGCCGACACGCCGAGCGCGAACGTCGGATAGCAGTCGAAGAAGAAGCTGTTCGCGTGGTCGTTGTAGAACATCACCATCACGTCGGGCTTCTGGTCGGCCAGCCACTGCGCCACCGGTTCGTAGCCCTTGAAGAGCGGCGCCCATGCCGGTTCGTTCTGCTTGCCCTTGTCGTACGCCAACCCGATCGTGGGTACATGCGACGTGCCGATACCACCAATGATCCTTGCCATATTCGTTTTCTTCCGTCACTTCGTGCTGCTGCCAATCGGATAGGTCGCCGGATTCGATGCGCTGGTCAACGCGACCGTGTTGGGATACAAAGATAGAAATTTTGCCGTGATTCGGGAAGTCCGGGTATACGTGAGGTGGCGCGGGATTGATTGGTAGGAACGCCATGTTCTGGCGTTCAGCGAGCGGGTAACCCGCGCCGCGATCCGCGCCGCGCAGGGCTTACTCGGTATCCCAAAGCCCGTGCCGCAAGCCTTCCGCCCTGCCCTCGTGAATCGGCATCGATAAATAAAACAGATGGCTCGGAAAACAACTCGCAACGCACTTTTTAAGGCTTGGAGCGGCGCTGCTCGCGTGGCTATACTGCGGTGCTGCCGACGAGCGATGAAACGATGAACGAGACGACCCAGCAAGCGATTGTGCAGACGTTACGCGAAAGGATCCTGTCGGGCGAACTGTCGCCCGGTCAGCGTCTCGTCGAAGCGCAGCTTGCGCAATGGCTCGGCGTGTCGCGCACGCCGCTGCGTTATGCGTTGAGCGTGCTGTCCTCGGAAGGGCTGCTCGATCGCTCGGGCTCGCGCGGTTACGTCGTGCGCCGCTTCAGCGTACGTGACGTCCTCGACGCGATCGATGTGCGCGGCGTGCTCGAAGGACTCGCCGCGCGCTCGGTCGCCGAAAACGGCATGAGCCCCGCGCTTGCCGCCGCGCTCGACGACTGCCTGCGCGAAGGCGACGAGATTTTCGCGCAAAAGCATTTGCAGCCAGGCGACGACGTACGCTACGCGCAGATGAACGGCCGCTTCCATGCGCTGATCGTCGAAGCGGCGCAAAACCACGCGGCCGCGGCCGCGCTCAGTCTCAACGACAAGGTCCCGTTCGTGTCGCCGTTCACGATCGCATTCGACGAATCCGCGCGCGAGCGGCAATTCATGATGCTGCTGTACGCGCATCGCCAGCATCATGCGATCGTCGACGCGCTGAAAAAAGGCGAAGGCGCGCGCGTCGATGCGTTGATGAAAGAGCACACCCATATCTCGAAGGAAAGTCTGAATCTGTCCCTGCCGTCGTTGCATCTGATCGCGGGCGCCGCGTGAGCAAGGGCACGTTTTCCGCCGAAACCCGCCAGGCGGCCGCCAAAGCGCCGCTGTCGATCAGCAGCACGGACCTGCTCAATCTCGCGCAACTGCGCGCGTTCCGGCTCGTCGCCGATCTGGGCAGCGCGACGCGCGCGGCGGCCGCGCTGTTTCGCGCGCAATCGGCGGTCACGCGGTCCGTGCAGGAACTGGAGTCGGCGCTGGACGTCCCGCTGTTCGATCGCGGTCCCTCGGGCATGCTGCCGACCCCGGTCGGCCGCGCGGTGCTGCATCGCTGCGAGCGGATTTTCGCCGAACTCGAAGAGCTCGCCCAATGGTGCGCCGCGCGACAGACGCGCCGCCGGCCCGTCGCGGAAGGCGCATTGCCGGCGTATCTGCTCAACACGCGGCGGCTGCAACTATTCGTGGCGCTCGCGCGGCATCGGCATATGCCGAGCGCGGCGAAAACCTTCGGCATCAGTCAGCCCGCGGTGAGTACGGCGATCCGGGTGCTCGAAAGCGGCGCGGGGCTGAGTCTGTTCCATCGCAGCCCGCGCGGCATTCTGTTGACGGCCGAGGGGGAAACTTTTCTGCTGCACGTACGCCGCGCGCTGAACGAACTGCGGCACGTACCCGACGATGTCGCCGCATTGCACGGCAAGATTCAGGGCTCGGTGACGGTCGGCGCGCTGCCGCTCGGACGCACGCTGATCCTGCCGAAGGCGATCGCGAGGATGACTTCGGAGAATCCGGGCGTGCGCGTGATCACCGACGAAAGCGCGTACGAGACGCTCGTGGCCGGTCTGCGCGCGGGCGACATCGACTTCATTCTCGGCGCGCTGCGCAATAACGACGCGGCGAGCGGCCTGAAAAACGAGCGGCTGATGTCGGAAGACATGGTGGTGCTGGTGCGCCGCGATCATCCGCTGACCCGCGCGCGCAATCTGACCATCATGGGTCTGCGCGACGCGCAATGGATTCTGCCGCGCAGCAACGCGCCGGCGCGGGCGCTGTTCGAAACGCAATTCAAGCGGATGAAGGTGAAGCCGCCCCTGCCGACGGTCGAGACCGCCGACCTCGCGGTGATTCGCGGTCTGTTGCTCGGCACCGACATGGCGGCGGCCTTGTCCGCGCAGCAGTTGCATCACGAGATCCAGTCCGGCCAATTGACGGTGCTCGACGTACCGCTGCACAACACGAGGCGCGACATCGGCCTGACCCTGCGCGCGGCGGGCACGCCGTCGCCCGCCGCGCGGGCGTTGATCGACGCGATCCGGCTGTCGGTCGTCGACGTAACGCGCACGGTCAGCATCGGCCTGTATTGAGTGCTTCGACTTGATCGGTTGACGCGCAAAATGAAGCGTCGCCGTATCACCTGCGCCGACAATTCATCGCGCGCCGCCGAAGCGCTCCACGCACGCCTGCCGCACGCGCTCGACCGAGTTCGACCAGTCCTCGCCCGGCCCGCGCCGGAACAGACGCAGCGTGTGCGGATACCACGGCGAATCGTTGCGCTCGTGCATCCAGCGCCAATCGACGTCCCTGTCGGGCAGCATCACCCAGCACGGCTTACCGAGCGACGCGGCCAGATGCGCGATCGATGTGTCGACGCAGATCACCAGATCGAGCTGCGCGACGATCGCCGCGCTGTCGGCGAAGTCCGTCACGCGCGCGCCGAGGTCGAGCAGCGGCTGCGCGAGCGGCGGATTGCGCGCTTCGTCCTCACCCTGCCCTTTCTGCAAGCTCACGAAGTTCAGACCCGGCACGCGCCACAGCGGCGCGAGCGTGGCGAGCGACGGAATCGAACGATTCGCGTCGTTATGATGCTTCGCGTTGCCCTTCCAGACCAGACCGACTCTGTGGCCGAGCGGAAGCGCGTCGAGCGCGGGGCGCCAGGATTCGACGAGCGCGGCATCGACGCTCAACCGCACCGGGCGCGGAATCGTATCGAGCGTCGTACCCGAATGCAACGGCACGCTAAGAAGACTGGTCCAGTAATCGTAGGCCGCGACGCGCGCGAGCGCGCCGTTGTGATCGAGCACCGCATCGACGCCGTCCACCTTTGCGACCAGCCGATGCAACGCCGGCGCGCACGCAAACGCGATATGGACGGCCCCCAGCGCCTTCAGCAACGGCACATAGCGGCTGAACTGCAGCATGTCGCCGAGGCCGTCTTCCTGCCACAGCAGCAGGGACTTGCCTGCGAGCGGCTCGCCTGTCCATTGCAGACGACCGAGCATCGCCTTCGTCTTTCGATGAATGAAATGGGGCTGCTCATAGCGGCATTCATACAGGCGCCAGCCCTCCTCGAAGCGGCCCAGGGCCAGCAGCAATACGGCGAGGCCGAAACGTGCCTCGCCATAGTCGGGCTTGAAAGCAATCGCCTTTCGATACGCGCCTTCGGCCTCGGCCAGGCGCCCGAGTTGCGTCAGCGCGTTGGCAACGTTCGAGTGCGCCTCGGCGAGTTGCGGCGACAGCGCGAGCGCTTGCCGGAACGCGTCGAGTGCTTCCGCAAAACGCTCACGCACGCGCAGCACGCAGCCGAGATTGTTGTGCGCATGGGCAAGCGCAGGCTGGCAGCGAATCGCGTCGCGGTAGGCCTGCTCGGCCTCTTCGAAACGCTCCTGCCTGAACAGCGCCACGCCGAGGTTGTAATGCGCCTCGGCGTAATCCGCGCGATGCACGAGCGCTTCGCGGTACGCGGCCTCGGCTTCGCTGAGCCGATCGAGATCGACTAGCACCGCGCCGAGATTCAGATGCGCTTGCGCATACTCGGGCCGGATAGCCAGCGCGAGCCGGCAAGCCAGCTCCGCTTCCGCGAGACGCTGGGTCGCCTTCAGCACACTGCCGAGGTTATTGAGCGCTTCCGGATACTGCGGCTTTAAAGTCAGTGCCTCGCGAAACGCGGCGTCGGCTTCCGTGAGACGCCCGAGTTCGATCAGTACACTGCCGTGGTTGCAATGCGCCTCGGCATGCTCGGGGCAAAGCGTCACCGCCTGCCGATACGCCGCCTCCGCTTCAGCGCGGTAGCCGAGCCCGTGCAGCACGTTGCCGAGTTGATGATGGGCGTTCGCGTCGAGCGGGCGCAGCGACACCAGTTGCCGATACGTCGATTTCGCGGCCGACAGGCGGCCGAGCGTTCTGAACAGCGAGCCGAGGCTCGCGTAGACGTCCGCGTAATCGGGCTTCAGATACAGGCACTGACGCCAATAGTTCTCCGCGTCCGTCCACCGAAGCAGCGCGAACGAGCACGTGCCGGCGATGTTCAACGCCTCGGCGCGCTGATCGTTCGGCAAGGTGCCATCTTCGAGCAGCGGCGCGACGAGCGGCAATGCGTCGGCGAACTGTCCGGCCGCACATAACGACACGGCTCGCCGATTAATGTCGGCGATCGGAGAAGCAGACGTCTGCGTGGGTGTCATCTGTCGTGGCGATGTTTCAGCGGCGTGGTTGTGCAGCGGTCGCGCCGCCGTTGCGTTGTTGCGCTGTTGTTCCGATACGCGCAGTTCGGGCGATTTCACAGCATAAGTGATTCGCCTGCGTGTCAGCGCCCCGAAATAAGCGCATTTTCCCCGTCTAATCCGCCGCTATAGCCGTCATGACGAATGAAATGATCGCGCCGTGATGCTAGAATCGCCCCCGCCTTTTCTTCGACGATCATGACTCGACGCTCGCACAACCACTTGACCGCATGGCTTGGCCTCGTCGCCATGTGGCTCGTCGTGTTCGCGCCGCTCGTGAGTCAGTTGCTCGAATCGGGCCGCGCCCACGAGCCGGTTGCCGCGCTCTGTTCGGCGCTTCATCCGGCCGGCGCGAGCGATACGAGCAATGCAAGCGTCGCCGCTCAAACCAGCCCCGCGCCCGTGCACCTGAGCCACGACGATGCATTCGGCGCCTGCGGCTACTGTCATCTGCTCGAACATCACGTCGCGATGCCGATGCTCGCCGTCGTCGACCCCACGGCCGCGCTGCCGCTTGCCGGCACCGCGCCGCCCACGCTGTCCACCCGCTTCACGCCGCTTGGCGCGTTCCCGTCTGGACGTCCACGCGCCCCACCTGTCGTTTCCTGATCGCTGCCGGTCCTGATCGCGGATTCGTCGCTGATGTCGACGAGGCCTGCGATCGCCTGTTCAATGCATCGAGGAAACGCTCATGTTCAACTTCGCGCTGCGAAGGCTGTCTTGCGTCCGTCGTGACGCTGTTTATTGCGCTCATCGCGCGGGTCGTCGTCCCGTTCGTTGGTCCGCGCTCGTGCCGGCTTGCGTGCCGGCTTTCATCGCAAGCTCCGCGCAAGCGGCCGACGCCAACACCGACGCAATCCTGCCCGCCGTCAGCGTCAATGCGAGCGCAAGCAAGAGCGCCGCACCGCGTGCCGTCGACCCGAATCTCCCCGCCTCCGTCGAAACCGTCACGCGCGATCAGTTCGCGAACTGGAACGTCGTCGACAGCGAGGACGTGCTCAAGTACCTGCCGAACCTGGCGGTGCGCAAGCGCTTTATCGGCGACCTGAATTCGATCATCGCGGTACGCGGCACGAGCAATACGCAGAGCGCGCGCGGTCTCGTCTATGCGGACGGCTTGCTGCTGAGCGATCTGCTCGGCAATAGCTATTCGTTTCCGCCGCGCTGGTCGATGGTGGATCCGGACGAAATCCAGCAGGTCGACGTCATCTACGGGCCGTTTTCCGCGCTGTATCCGGGCAATTCGCTCGGCGCGACCGTGCTGATCGGCACGCGCATGCCGAAGCGGTTCGAAGCGAGCGTCGACGTCAAGGCATTCACGCAGCACTTCAGCCTGTTCGGCGTGAACCGGAGTTTCAACGGCAGCGAAGCGAGTGCGTCGATCGGCGACAGGATCGGCAAGTTCTCTTACCGGCTCGGCGTCAATCATCTCGAGAACACGAGTCAGCCGCTGCAATTCGCGACGCTCGCGCAATCGACCACGCCCGCAAAGGCCGGCGACACGCCCGTCACCGGCGCCTATTTCTACCGCAACCAGACCAATACGCCGACGGCCGTGCTCGGCGTGAACGGCGAAGGCATCGAGCACACGGTGCAGGACCAGTTCAAGCTGAAGATGCAGTACGACTTCACGCCGACACTGCAGGCCGGCTTCACGCTCGGCTACTGGCATCAGACGTACAGCAGCGAAACCTCGACGTTCCTGCGCGACGCGGACGGCAACGCCGTGTACAGCGGCAACGTGTCGATCGACGGTAATCACTACACGATTCCGGCGGCCGCGTTTGCGCCGAGTCTCGGGCACAGCGAGAACTGGCTCTACGGCGTATCGCTGAAAACGCGCAACGCGACCGGCTGGAACGGCGAGGCGATCGCATCGTATTACGACATCGGCAATAGCGTCGCACGCACCGCGAATGCCGGCGACCCCGGCCATGGTCCCGGCACCGTGCTGTTCGGCGACGGCACCGGTTGGAAAACGCTGGACCTGCGCGGGACCTATACGCCCACGATCGATCAGGCAGGACCACGCAATCACACACTGAGCTTCGGCTACCACTACGACAACTACTTCGTCGACAACCAGACGTACAACACGCTGGACTGGCGTGACGGCGACCCGACCTCGTTCGCCAACGCATTCACCGGCAAGACCCAGACGCAGGCCCTGTATGCGCAGGACGCGTGGCGCCTGGTGCCGCGCTGGAGGCTCGTCTTCGGCGTGCGCTATGAAGACTGGCAGGCCTACGATGGCGCGCAGTCGCTGCCGGGCACGACCATCGCCTACGGCAACGCCAGTCAGCGTCGCTTTTCGCCGAAGGCGTCGTTATCGTTCGATGTCAGCGACGATCTGACTTTACACGCATCGATCGGTCGCGCTTATCGCTTCCCGACCGCGAGCGAACTGTTCCAGGGGCAAATCAATGGCTCCGCGATCGTCAACAACAATCCGCATCTGCAGCCCGAAGACGACCTGTCGAAAGAGCTGAGCGCCGAATGGGCGCACTGGAATGGCGTGTTCCGCCTGTCGCTGTTTCAGGACGACGTGAAGAACACGATCTTCAGCCAGACCGACACCACCGTGATGCCGAACGTGACGAACTTCCAGAACATCGGCAAGGTCCGCTCGCGCGGCGTCGAAACGAGCTATTCGGGCGAGGACGTGTTCGTGCACAACCTTGATCTGCTGGCGAGCGTCGCCTACACGCAGTCGAAGATTCTCGAGAACGCGCAGAATCCGGCCTCGGTCGGCAAGTACTTTTACCGCATTCCGCTGTGGCGCGCGACGCTCGCCGCGACCTGGCACTTCGACGCGCGCGCCGCGCTGACGCTTGCAGCACGTTACTCGGGTCGCCAGTACAACACGCTGACGAATACCGACACAAATCCCAACGTGTTCGGCGGCACCAGCACCTACACGGTCGCCGACGCGAAGTTCACGTTCAAGCCGACGAAGCTCAGCGAAATCGGCATCGGCGTCGACAACCTGTTCGATGCGCGGTACTTCGTCTACCACCCGTATCCCGGCCGCACGTTTTATGTCGAAGCGAAGCTGCATCTCTGAGCAAGGCGCAACACGCTGCGAACCGCTTGTCGCACACGAACGCATCGCCCCATTTGCCCGACGAGGATTTCATGTCCACGACTCGAACCGCCGAACGCACGCGGCCGCAAAACAGTACGACACTTGCCGCGACGAGCGGCCCCGCACATCCAGGTTATCGAACACTATGGCGCTGGCATTTTTACGCGGGCCTCTTCGTGATGCCATTTCTACTCGTGCTTGCGATCACCGGCACGCTGTACTGCTTTCAGCCGCAGCTCGAACCGCTGCTTTATCGACAGCAAATGATCGTCGCACCGCAAGCAGTGCCGAGGCTGCCCGACAACGTGTTGCTCGCGAAAGCGCGCGCGGCGATGCCGCCCGGCTCGGTCGCGACGACCGCCGTGATCACGCGCGATCCGCAACGCAGCGCCGAATTCGTGTTTCGTCTCGCGGACCGCACGCAGCAGAGCGTCTATCTGAATCCGTACAACGGCGACGTGCTGGGCACGCTGAGCGTCGAGCATCGCTTGATGCAGGTGGATCGCATGCTCCATCGCAAGTTGCTGCTCGGCAAGCCCGGCGAACTGCTGATGGAACTGGCAGCATGCTGGACGCTCGTGATGATCGGCACCGGCATCGCACTGTGGTGGCCGCGCGGCAAGACGACCGCGCCCGCCTCGCTGCTGCCGCGCCTGGCGCTGAGAGGACGCCCGCTGTGGAAAAACCTTCACGCGGTGATCGGCATCTGGCTCGCGCTCGGCGCACTTGCGTTCGTATTGACGGGTCTGCCGTGGACCGGCTCGTGGGGCAAGCAGTTCAAGGCGTTCGCGACCGCGACGAAGCTCGGCGCGCCGCCGGGCGCGTGGGGCGGCTTGCCGTTGCGCTCCAGCGTGCCGGGAGCGCAAGCGGACCACGCCGACATGGACTCGATGCCCGGCATGGTCATGGACGACCTGCCGTTGCCGCTGAAGCCGTGGGCCGCGGGCAACGCGCGTGTGCCGTCTTCCGTCGCCACCGCTGCGGCACGGCCGCTGTCGCTCGGCGCTATCGTCGCGCTCGCCGCGTCGCTCGACCTCACGAACGGCTACAGCATCGTGCTGCCGGATTCGGCAACCGGCGTCTACACGCTTTCCTATTTCCCCGCGAATCCGCAAGATGAACGCACGCTGTACGTCGACCAATACAGCGGCGCAATCCTGCGGGACATTCGCTACGGCGATTACGGCGCGATCGCGAAAGCCGTGTCGTACGGCACGTCGTTGCATATGGGTCGGTTCTTCGGCGTCGCGAACCAGATAGTGTGCGCGGCCATTTCGCTCGGCCTCGCCGCGCTTGCTGTGACCGGCTTCGTGATGTGGTGGAAACGTCGACCGCAACGCTCGCTCGGCGCACCGTCGCGCGAGCGCGGCGCGCCGCCGATGCGCGGCTGGAAGGCCGGCCTCGTGCTGCTCGGCATCCTGTTCCCGCTGATGGGCGCGACGCTCGTCGCGGTATGGCTGCTCGACCGGCTGGTTTTCGCCCGCGGCTCACGACCGGAACTGAACGGCGCCGCGTGAGATCAGGACAGCCGTATCGCGCCGCTTGCATCGTCAGATCGTTTACGCTATGTTTTGCTCGGTTATGATCGGTTTACCCGGAACGGAGACGAGCCCCATGCAGCGAACCCGAGAAGAAGCGATCAACGGGCTACTGCCCGACCAGCGCGAAGCGCTGATTCTGGAGCGATTGCGCACGCATGGTCGCGTGCTCGCAGCCGAGCTTGCCGCCGAGCTGCAGACCTCCGAGCACACGGTGCGCCGTCATCTGCGCGATCTCGCGGACCAGGGCCACTGCAAGCGCGTATACGGCGGTGCATTGCTGATGTCGCCCGCCGACAAACCCGCGGCGGTGCGCATGCACGAAGCCGTCGATCGCAAGGCACGCCTTGCCGCGGCGGCCGTATCGATCGTTCGTCCGAAGCAGATCGTGCTGCTCGACGCCGGCTCGACGAACGTCGCGATCGCGGCAGCGTTACCCGAGAACGCCGGCTTGACCGTCGTCACGAATTCGCCCGAGGCCTGCGCGCGCCTGCTGAATCGCCCGGGGCTCGACGTGATATTGGTCGGCGGCCGCATCGCAAGCGGCGCGGCGGGCTCGCTCGGTGCGACCGCCCTGCTGCAAATCCAGCAGATTCGCGCGGACCTCTGTTTTCTCGGCGCCTGCGCCTTCGATCCCGACGAAGGCGTCGCCGCGTTCGACGCGGAGGATGCCGAACTGAAACGCGCGATGGTCAAAGCGAGTGGCCAGCTCGCCATCGCGCTGACTTCGGAAAAGCTGATGACCGCGGGGCGGTTCGCGGTAGCGCCGGTGTCGGCGGTCGATTATCTGTTCGTCGAAGCGGACGTGCCGGGTGCTCGTGTCGCAAGCCTCCGGGCAGTGTGCGACAACGTGATGGTGGCACGCCCATGAACCCACTCGCCAGGGAACGCATCGCGACGCTCGCCGTCTTTCTCGCCAACGGTTTCGGCATCGGTGCATGGGCGGTCGAGGTGCCCCGCATCAAGGAAAGCCTGGGGCTTGACGATACCTCGCTCGGCATCGCGCTGTTCTGCTTCGCGCTCGGCGCCATCGTGGCGATGCCGCTCGCGGGACAGCTCGCGCCGCGCGTCGGCAGCGGCCGCGCGACCGCGCTACTCGGCGCGGCATTCGCGATCGCGCTGCCCTTGCCCGGCGTCGCGCCCGGCATGCTGATGTTGTGCGTGGTGCTGTTTGCGCTCGGCGCGTCGAACGGCGCGCTCGACGTGTCGATGAACGGACATGCGAGCGCGATCGAAACCCGCTGGCGCGCGCCGATCATGTCGTCGTTTCATGCCGCGTGGAGCGCGGGCGGCCTGCTTGGCGCGGCGAGCGGCGCGGTGCTGCAGAAAGCCGGCATCGGCGTCGTGGGCGGGTTGCTCGCGCCCGATCTGTTCATCGCAGCCCTGCTCGTTGTCGCCGCGTCGTTGGCGTTGCGCGATATCGGTCCGCGCGCGGCCGCCGCGTCGAGCGGCTTCGCATGGCCGGACAGCAGCGTGATGAAATTGGCGCTGCTCGCGTTCATGTGCATGCTCGTCGAAGGCGCGGTGGCCGACTGGAGCGCGGTGTACTTGCGCTCCACCTTGAACCAGCAAGCGAGCGTCGCTGCGATCGGCTACTCCGCGTTCGCGTTTTCGATGGCGGCCTGCCGGATCGCCGGCGATGCGTCGGTGCGACGCTTCGGTTCGAGCAAGGTCGTCGCGCTCGGCGGTCTGATCGCGCTCGCGGGACTCGCGCTCGTGCTGAGTCTGCCCACCGTGCTGACCGCGTGCGTCGGCTTCGCGATGGTCGGCATCGGTCTCGCGAATATCGTGCCGGTGATTTTCAGCGCGGCGGGTCGTTCGAGCGCAACGCCCGCGGTCGGCGTGTCGATGGCGGCCACCTTCGGCTATGCGGGCTTTCTGGTCGGGCCGCCGCTGATCGGTTTCGGCGCTGGCGTGCTCGGCTTGCGCGCGGCGTTGTGCGTGCTCGTGATGGCCACGCTGATCGTGTCGCTCTTGGGCGGCAAGGCGGTGCGTGGCGCACAACCCGCTTAACCAGCGCTATTTCGCTTCCTTGTCGAGCACGGCGACCGGCTTGCGAGCCGGTAACGCATCGCGTCCCGCGTGCTGCCCCAACGGCCAGCTGAACGCGCCGAGCAGCGAGCGCGGTTGCGTGCCATCGTCGAGACCGGTGGGCGGCCATTCGTGCTTCGCGGGCACCCAGCGCGTGCCGAATACGTGATCCCACATCGGCAACAGCTGCGTGAAGTTGTGATTGACATGCTCGCCGCGAATCGAGTGATGCAGACGGTGATACTGCGGATTGTTGACCCATGTGACGTAGCGGCCGAGGTCCACGCGCAGATTCAGATGCGCGAAGTAGTTGCCGAACATGAACACGATCGACGTCGCGCCGACGATCCACGGCTCGACCTTGAACAGTACGCCGACGAGCGGATAAACCAGGCAGCCCTTGAGCAGCACTTCTATCCAATGATGCCGCAACGTGATCGTCACGTTGAAATCCACCGCGCTATGGTGCAGCGAATGCAGCTTCCATAGGATGGGCCACGTGTGCTGCAAGCGATGAAACGCGTATTCGAGGAAATCGATGGTCAGCAGCACGATCACGAACGAAGCGAGCGCGCCCCACCCGCGCGACACCAGCGCGACCATGCCGCCGCCGAGCGCATTCACGATCGCGACGCTCGCGGCCGCGGTCAGCGGCTTGGTGGCTTCCGCCAGCGCCAGATACAGGCCGGCGTACGCCAGGTTCAAACGCTGGTCCGCGCGCGACTGCAGCAACGCGGCCGGCCAGCGACGCTCGAGCAACGCGCAGAGGCCCATCACGACGAGCACCAGTGCATAGCCTTGCAGCCACAGGCTCGCGTGGTGCAGCAATGCGGGAAATGGGCTCGACGCTAACATGGAATTCCCTGGTGCGGCGGACGCGGATCGTCTAGTGCGGATCTGAAACGACAGCGGCGTTAGCGTGATCTTCGCAGCCCGCCAGCCGGCGCGCAAGCGCCCGTTTACGCGGCGCCGCCGCGACTTCGGATTCGCCCGCAAGCACGGGAAAAATGGCGGGGTCACGTCATGCGACGAGTTCGCGCCGAGTCGCGGAGACCGGCGTGTTGCAAAGCCGAAACGGCGAGCGACGTCTTCCGCGGCAGGTCGGATGTTCGACTCTGCCGCCGAAACGTCGACCTGATCAAGACAACGAAGCGAGCATGTTGGACAGGCGCCGGACGTGGGCTTTGAACGCGTCGCTCGTTTCGCGGTTCGTGGTGGAATTCAGAGGCGAGCTTTCGGCGAGTTGCGCCTGCTCGTGAAAATCGTTGGCGATGCTGCGCTTGATATCGTCAGGCAGCGACCGCACGATAGAGACCAGCAAAGCCTCTTCGGCGTGCAACATGCCGAGAATCGAATGGGTGTCCATAGCAGAACCTCCGGGGGAACGTCGGCGGTGCCGGCCGGCGTTCCTCATGTTACCCCGTTGGTTCCGCGTGGTTGGCAGCGCGTGTTACTCCGCGATCGAATAGCGCGACGCACGAGCACGCGGCGGTTTCGCCTCACGCTCGACGCGCGGACTCGCTCCGCGGATCAACAGGACCGCGCAAAGCGCGACCATGGCCCAGATACAAAGAATGACGGTCAAAGCGCTCATGTCGGTTTCCGGAACGTCGGGACGACGGGTGGGTACGGTGATGCTGCCGCGTAGGCAGTCAGTGCAGCGTGGATCGCTCGGGCGCACCGAACAGCAGTTCGTCGATCAGCGCGGTGGTGAAGGTCAGCTGCGTTTCGAGCGATTGGCGCGCGGCCTGCGCGGCCGCTTCGTCGCTGCGGGCGACGGCCGCGTGCGCCTGAGTGGCGAGACGCACGATGGCTTCGGAACCGCGTTGCAGTACGCGCATCGCGTCGTCGTTAGCGCCCGGTGTCGGCTGATCGCCTTCCGAGGTGGTGAATTCCGGCAGGTCGGCGTCGAACCGGCGGCGATTGTTGTGACGGGTAGACATCCGAGGCTCCTGACGGAAAAGCGCGCTATGCGCGACGGGACGAACCGAGTGTGCGCCGGCCTCCCGCGTTTCAATTTGCCGAACAGCGGCCGAATATGAAACCAATCCGACGGTTCGAGAAAAGCAAGGGTTTTTGCCGAGCAACCAGCGCTGATGAGCCACGAATCCGGGTCGGCGGAGGCGTCGGATTCGCGGCAGCGGGAGGGAAAACGTATACCTTGCGAAGCGAAAAAGGCTTTGAGCGGCCTTACGCTGCCGGCACAACGTCGAGGCGCAATGCCTCGCCGCCAGCGGCAATCGCCAGCAGGTGGTCGACGTTCGGATGCGCGCCCGGACGGTTGCGGGCATCGGTCGTATGCTCGGCGAACAGTGCGAGGCCGTATGCGGCCGCCTTCGCGTCGAGCGTGCCGAATGCGCTGCGCAGGTGGTTGTACACCGCGAGCGAGCCTTGCTTGCCCGGTTTGTTCTCGATGCTAGCGACCACGGCACCGTTGCCGTTGACTAGATCGATGCGCGCGATGCCGTCGATCGCCGGCATTCTGGCGAGATTATCCTTGAAAACGTTGCTCGGTTCGATCATTGAAACGACTCCTTCGGTCCTAAAAAATCCATGGCGGGCCGTATCTTATCCGATGGCCGGCGAGCAGGTGAAAATGAGGCGCTCGGCACCGCCGCATCGACCCAGGATTACTAGGACTACGAGCTAAATTTCTGCTCCCGACATCGCGACGATCCGTCGGGAAAACGTTTAACTTGAACGACCCGAAACCACGAAACAGCCCACCGTGTAATCGTTTTTGAAGGAAGCAAGCATGGAGACGAAAGCAATCCTTCGACAGCGCGACCATCAAATGCTTCGTGAATCTAACTAAATTTCAAACAATTAATCGGCTCGATAATCGCCTTGGCATCGCCTCGAGACTCACGCTTCAGGACCATGTTCAAAACGGGAATCACGTAGCCAAATATCCCGCCATTCCAATTTGGCCGCAAGTGGATCGCGATTCGATGGTATTTGACGGCGCTTGCAAAGTGCATTGAGATATGATCTCCTATGTCTTACAGAGCACGTGGCTAAGGCCCACGGCCCCAAAGCTAGCCATTACTTAGGGGGCCGCGGTTCGACGCTGCAGGACCGCGCCTTTCTGGCGGTCTCCGGTTATCTGACGACTGATGTTATCGTCAGTGCCGGATTATCCTTGCGCGTCACGGTTGATTTAATATTGACCCGCTAAAAAGGATAATCACCTACATTCGAAAAAGGTTAATCAGACCGACATTTAAATAAAAATTTCGGAGACAAAAATGCTTTCATCGAAGAAAACTACGCTTGCCTTTGCCCTGAGTGCCGCCACCGCGCTTTTATTCAGCGCCTGCGGCGACGGCGTGAACGACGCCTCGTCCTCTTCCGCCGGCAACTCGCCCACGAACTCACCCGCCCCCACGCCCGATCCTTCGAAAAACGGCGCCATTTCGCTGCACGGAATCGTCTATGGCGCGGCCGATACCAGCGTACCGACCGGCGCGGGCGTTCCGATCACGATGATGGGGCAAATGCGAGCGCTGTTCGATCTGATCAGAAAATCGTCCGATTTCACCCAGGTCGTGATGGATCTCGGCGACGGCAGCCCGGTCCACGTGCTTGATACGAACACCGGCGACAAATTCCTGCCCGGCAAGCTCGCGCTCGGTTTGTCGTGGATCCTGATCGACATGAAAACGAAAGGCGATCCGGCCTACGCCGACTATCTGGCGACGTACCAGAAAATCACGATCGCGATGATGACGCAGATGACCGGCTCCAACTACACGTATGCGAATACGTCCTGGGGCGAGTACTACTACCTGGTCGCGCTCAACAATTTCCAGGCTCACGGCATGCTCAATGAGGTGTTCAGCGACGCGATGCTGAAGACGCTGCAGGCACGACTGAACTTCTGCGACATGTTCGGCGCGGATGCGAGCGGCAAGACCGATACCTGCCCCGCCGCCGGCACGCCGATCGATGTCGCGTCGCTCAATACCGCGCAGAACTACTACGCGGTGTCGTATGGCATCGCGGGGTTGCGGCAGAAGCTCGGCTGGAGCAACCCGACGTTCTCATCGACCACCGACGCGACCGTGGCCACGATGAACGCGCGCGACGCGCTGCTGTACACGCTGACGAAGCACATCCGCAATGACTCGTCGGGCGGCTTCTCCGACGAAGCGTCGAACACCCATACGACCTATTACGACCAGGCACGATACGACCGCTACAGCACGTTGCTGATCGGCGAAGTGACCGAGCGCACGTTGGAAATGGGCAATCAGGCGAACCTGACGCCGGAGTTGAAATCGTATCTGCGCAACTCGGTCAACCTGATTCTTCCGCAGCTCAATACCAACGGCGAGGGCTTCAACTATGGCCGCTCGATCGGCCCGTACGGCGACTCGGCTTTCATGGAAGTGCTGACCGCGGCGGCCAATGCCGGCGTGCTGACTGATCAGGAAATGAAGGTCGCCTATACGTACATCTACAAGTCGGCTCTGCGCTTCAGCAACTTCTGGTACGACCCGACGCTGCCGACGCCGTCGGTCAACATGTGGGTCAAGGGCCGCGGCACCGACTCGTATCGCGGCAAGCCGCGCGTGATGGGCGAAAACTTCAGCCTGCTGCATCAGTACATGTACGTCAACGCGTGGTGGGACAAACTGGGTTTCAACGGCAAGGCGCCGCTGTCGGATACCGACATGCAGGCCTACCTCGACGCGTTGCCGCACTACACGCTGACCTGGTACAACCAGCCGACCGATACCGCGCATCCGTATAGCGCCGCGCTCATCACCGTGCGCGACGGCAAGCGCGTGATCAACCTCAACCTGAGCCAGGCGCCCGATTACAACTCGTACACGCCGTACTATCCGGCGCCGTCCTCGGACAACCTCGCGTACGGCACGACGGACCTCGGCTATGCGCTGCTGATTCCGCAGGTCACCTACAACGGCAAAACCTATATTCCGGTCACGTACTACAAGAACCTGAACGTGCAGGAAACCAATGGCCAGGTGGTCGTCACGTTCGACACCGCGAAGTTCAGACAAGCGGCCAAGAACGCCCTGTACACGACGGATCTCGACCTGCAGGTGCACACGGTGATGACGTTCAGCAAGGGCACGATGACGCGCACCGATACCCTGAGCTCGGGGACGCTGACGGGCAATCTCGCGGTGGAAACCGACTACACGTCGTTCGCGGACTTCCAGAACACGACGGCGAATAGCGACGGCTACTCGGTCAACTACACGAATAGCCCCGCGACGAACTACGCGGCCATGGGTTTCGATAGTTGCGCGCTGTCGCAGTTCGATACGGTGAACGGTGCAACCAACCCGCTGTCGACCACGCCGATTGGGCAGCTGCACTCCAATTTCGCGTGTACGACGAACCCGTTCGCGTTGACGGGCGGCGCCACCCGCAAGCTGTCGTGGACGCTGAAGTACGCTGATCCGGCCTGATAGCGGCAAGCGCCTTCCTTCCTGTTCTCAGGGAGGAAGGCCTCGTTTGCTGGCTGATGGAGGAACGCGGCGGCAGTCTACGCAGCGTGACCGCGCGCAAACCTCTTCACCCCTTCGTCGCGCCGAACGTCAAGCCCGCGACAAAATGCTTCTGCATCGCGAAGAACATCGCGACCGACGGCAGCGCCGCCAGAATCGATCCCGCCGAAACGAGATTCCACGCGGTCGTCCACTGCCCCTTCAGCGCGGCCACGCCGACGGTGATCGGTGCCGCGTCATCGCCTTGCGTCAGACACAACGCCCAGAAATAGTCGTTCCACACGAACGTGAACACCAGGATCGCCAACGCCGCGAGCGCGGGACGAATCAGCGGCAGCACGATCCTGAAGAACACGGTCCACTCGTTCGCGCCTTCGATGCGCGCCGCCTCCACCAGTTCGAACGGCAACTGCTTGATGAAGTTGCGCAGAAACAGTGCGCAAAAGCCGGTCTGAAACGACACATGAAACAGAATCAGCGCGCTCACGGTATTGAACAGCCCGAGTTGCAACGACAGGTCGCGCACGGGAATCATCAGCACCTGGACGGGTACGAAGTTGCCCGCGACGAACGTGGCGAATAGCGTCGAATTGCCCCGAAAGCGATAGACCGCCAACGCGAAGCCCGCCATTGCCGCGAGTGCGATCGAGCCCACCACCGAAGGCAACGTGATCAGCACGCTGTTCCAGAAGTAATGCAGCATCGGCGACGTCGTCAATGCCTCGCGATAATTGTCGAACATCGCGAAGTGCTTCGGCCATCCCCAGTAGTTGCCCTCGCTCAGCTCTTCGGTCGAACGCACGGACGTGACGAGTACCGCGATCATCGGCAGCAGCCAGATCACGAGTGCAATCGGCAGCGTCAGCTTGTACGCACGGCGCGTGGCCGGCTTCCATTTGTCGATCGGAATCGGAAACATCAGCGGCTCCTTATTGCTCGGCGCGCAGCATCCGCCGCAGGTGATAAACGATGTACACGAGCATGATGCCGAACAGCACCACCGCGATCGCCGCCGAATAGCCGATGCGGTAATACTTGATCGCCTGGTCGTACATGAAATAGGCGAGCACCGTCGAGCTTTCGAACGGACCACCGCCCGTCATCACCGAAATCAGATCGAAGCTGCGCAGCGCGCCGATGATCGTCACGACGATCGCCATGAACGTCGTGGGCCGCAATTGCGGCAGAATCACATGCCATAGCATCGACCACCCCTGCGCGCCTTCCATTCGCGCAGCTTCGATCTGCTCGGCGTTTAACGTCGTCAAGCCGGTCAGATACAGAATCATGCAGTACGCGGTTTGCGGCCACAGCGCGGCGAACACGATGCCGAACGTCGCATAGCGCGGGTCCCCGAGCACCGGCACGCCGTGACCGAGGATCATCGCGAGCAGGCCGAAGGTCGGATCGTAGAACCATGAAAATACCAGCCCGACCACGACGCCCGACAACACGAACGGCGCGAAAAACAGCGACTTGACGATACGGATGCCGGCCACCGCCTGATTCAGATACAGCGCGACGCCGAGACCCATTGGCGGTGCGAGCAGGAACAGCACCAGCCAGATCAGGTTGTTCTTCAGCGCCGTATAGAACGTCGGCGTATGGAGCAGCTCGATGTAGTTCGCGAGGCCGATGAAGGTCGGCTCGGTCATCCCATCCCAGTTGAAGAAGCTCAGGCGGATCGTCGAGACGATCGGCCACACCACGTACACCGCCACCATGAAGCAGGCCGGCGCGAGGAACAGGAACGCGGCGCGCCGCTGCCGCCGCGCGGTCGGTGTCGGCCCGCGCCGGCGCGATGGGACGGACGCACCGCCCAGCGCGCCGCCTGACGCCGGCAAGCCTGGTGCGCCCGCTTCAACAGGACCGCCGACGCTATGCCGGCTGACGGAATGCGACACGATCAATCTCCCGATCCGATGCATCGGACAGCGGCCTTGCGGCCGCCGCCGCTCACTTCTTGTAGATACGCTGACGCGTCTGTTCGAGCTGCGCGAGGATGTCGTCGACTTTCGACGGATCGGAGACGAACTGCTGCATCCCCTTCATCCCTTCGTCGGCCATTTCCTTCGTCATGTCGCGATCATAGAACTGCGCGATACCGCCCTTCGTATTCGACAGGATCTGGAAGCCGATTTTCGAAACCGCATCTTCAGGCTCGGGCGACTTGCTGTTCGCGGACAACGAGCCCAGTCCCTTCCCGAGTTGCGCGCCGATCTCGGGCGTCTCGACGAAAGCAAGGAACGTGTGCGCATCGGACTTGTTCTTCGCCTTCGATGGAATATGCAGCGATTCGACCGGCCCATCCTCGGCGGTCGGCACCTTGGCGTCGATGATCGGGAACTGGAAATATCCCATCTGCGGCTTCACGTTGTCGGGGAAACCCGCCGCAATGAAGGTCCCCATCAGCATCATGCCGGCCTTGCCCTGGAACAGGAACGGCTGCACCGCGTCGAGATCGTAGGACAGTGAATTATTGATGAAGTAGCCGTCGTCGATCAGTTGCTTCCACGTCGTATAGACCTTCTTCACGCGCGGATCGGTGTACGGGATCTCGCCGGCCATCAGCTTCTGATGAAACGCGTTGCCGTTCAGGCGCAGATCCAGATAGTCGAACCAGCCGGCAAGCGTCCACGCATCGCGGCCCGCCACCGCGATCGGCGTAATGCCGGCGGCCTTCAGCTTTTTCGAGGCATCGAGAAACTCGTCCCACGTTTTCGGCTCGCCCTTGATGCCGGCCTTCTCAAACAGGTCCTTGCGATAGAACATTCCCCACGAGTAGTACACGGTCGGCGCGGCATACTGCTTGCCCTTGTACGACGATGCTTCTTTCGTCGACGCATACATGTCGTTCCAGCCGTTCTTCTGCCAGTCGCCGGTCAGATCGTCGAACAGGCCGCGCTGCGCGTAATACGCCATGCGTTCGCCGTCATGCCAGTTGACGATATCGGGCGCGACAGTGGAAAGCCAGCCCGGTAACTGAACCTTATAGGCTTCTTCATCGATGAACGACACCTTCACGTCGATTCCGGGGTGCGCTTTCTTGAACTCGTCGACCACCTGCTGCCACACCGCGCGCTGGCCCGCGCCCTTGTAGGCGATGTTCAATGCGAGCGTGCTCGCCTGCGCGGTGCTGGCGACGGAGGTTCCCGCGGCAACCGCGGCCAGCGCGAGCGCCAGCAGAATCTTGCGTGGTTTCAATTTCATTCTGACTGTCTCCTTTCTTTGATGATTTTTGCGTCGTTGTCGCTTCGATGTCGAATCACTGCATGGGATTGCTACGGCCAACTTCTATTGCGAGCGGTAGACCGCCACACCTTGCGGCGCCACCTCGTGCGAACCGATCACGAATGCGTCGTCCGATACGTTGTCGAGCGTGTGGACTTGATCGCCGTAATTGAACACATAGGTCAGTCCGCCGCGACGGCTGATGCGCAGACTATCGCCGAGTGCCTGCGTGTCGAGGCCCGCTTCCTGCGCGATCCGCGCGAACAGGCGCATGGTCAAAGCGTCGTCGAACAGGCTCGCGAAGTAGTGATACGCGCCGCTTCGCACGTACGCCGGATGATCGTCCGCGAAACGCGCGCGCACGTCGAATGAAGCGGGCCCATCGCTGTCGATGAAATCGCGCCAGTGCCGCGCGACACCATCGGCCGTACCGCCTGTCTGTCCGAGCAGCACCGCTTCGGTCACGTTCGGCCGCATCGACTCGACGCGCCATACGCGCAGCGGCAGCACCGACGTCAATGCGCCAGGCGGCAGATTCGCCGGAATCCGCAGCTCGCGCGTCTTCGAACCGGTGCGTGGACCGAGCACGACTTGCGCGCCCGAGCGCGTCAGACGTTCGGCGAAATCGTCAGGCACGACCGGCAGCGGCGGCACGACGATAAGGCTATAGCCATCGAACGATGCATCGACCGGCACGACATCGACGTCGAGTCCTAGCGCGCGCAAAGCCGAGTAGTACTCGAACGCAAACCGCGGATAGTGAAAGTCCGCGCCCTGCGGATGAATCTCGAACAACCACTTCGCTTCGTAGTCGTAGACGAGCGCGACTTTCGAGCGGATCTGCGCGTTGGCATCGGCATGTGCGGCGAGCACCGTGTGGATTTCCGACGCCACCTGGGATGCTTCACTGCCGCCAACGTCGAGCCGGTTGTCGGGCGTATTGAGCCCCGCATGCATCTGCTCCTGCGCGAACGGCGCCTGACGCCAGCGGAAATACGACACACAGCCCGCGCCGTGCGCGAACGCTTCCCAGCTCCACAGCCGCACCATGCCCGGCAGCGGTGCCGGGTTCCACTGAGCCCAGTTCACCGGTCCCGGCTGCTGCTCCATCACCCAGAACGGCAGCTTCGACATGCCGCGATACACATCGTGATTGAACGATGCGAAATCCGGATGACCACTACGCAACCAGCGCGCCTTGACGTCCGGCGCGAACCACTGCTCTTCGAGCCCGCCGAGCGGATAGCTGTCCCACGCCGCGACGTCGAGATCGGCCGCGACCTTGTAATGATCGAACTCGGTGAAGAGCTGCATGAAGTTGTGCGCGACGGGCCGCCCCGGCGAGTGCGCGCGAATGATCTCGACCTGCATGCGGTTGTAGCGCGCCACTTCGTCGGAGGCGAAGCGCCGGTAGTCGAGCCGATGCGACGGATGCGCCTCGGTCACGGTGCCGACAGGCGCGTCGATGTCTTCGAAGCCGCGGTATTCCATGCTCCAGAACACCGTGCCCCATGCCTCGTTCAGCGCCTGGATCGTGCGATAACGCGCCTTGAGCCACTCGCGAAAGCGCGCGACCGCGGCCGGCGAATAACTGACGACGGTGTGATGACAGCCGAATTCGTTATCGGTCTGCCAGTAGGCGACCGCCGGATGCTGACCGTAACGCTCGGCCACCGCGCTGCAGATGCGCCGCGACGCCTCGAAATACGCGGGCGACGAGAAATCGTAATGACGCCGTGAACCGAAACCGCGCGGGCGTCCATCGGCGCCGACCGGCAGGATGTCGGGATGACGATCGATCAGCCACTTCGGCGGCGTCGCGGTCGGCGTGCACATGACGACCTTCAGGCCAGCCGCGCCGAGTACGTCGACGGCGCGATCGAGCCAGCCCCAATCGTATTCGCCAGGCGTCGGCTCGATCCGGCTCCACGCGAATTCCGCGATTCGCACCTGCTCGATGCCGAGCGCTTTCATCCGCCGCGCGTCGTCTTCCCACATCGACTCGGGCCAGTGCTCCGGGTAATAACAGACTCCGATACGCATCCCTATGTCCCCAATGTTCTTCAAGCGTAATGTTCGACGGATTCGAGCGATGCGGCCGCGAAGCCGTCCTCGGTAAACAGATGACAGGCCGTGCGCGACACGCGCAGGCTTGCGCGATCGCCGGGAACCAGGCGCGTGTTGCCGGGCGCCTTGGCGATCAGCACGGCGCCGCCCGGTTGATCGAGGTGAACATAGCTGTGCTCGCCGAGCTGCTCGACGAGCGACACGGTGCGCGCGAGCACGCCGTCTTGCGCGGTCGCCGCGAGCGTGGCTGCCGATGCATCGACGAACTCGAGATGCTCGGGACGCACGCCGAGCGTGACCGGTTGCGCCGGCTGTAATCCCGCGCTGCTCACCGGCACGCGCACGTTCTCGCCAGTGTGATCGAGCGTGATGAGCACAGCTTGCGCATCGAGAGACGTCACCTTGCCCGGCAGGAAATTCATGCGCGGAGAGCCGATAAAGCCGGCTACGAAGCGGCTCCTGGGCCGGTGATACAGCTCGAGCGGCGCGCCGATCTGCGCGATGCTGCCGTAGCGCTCGGTGTCCTTGCCCGAATGCAGCAGCACGATCTTGTCGGCCAGCGTCATCGCTTCGATCTGATCGTGCGTCACGTAGACCACGCTCGCCTTCGCAAACTGCTTATGCAGACGCGCGATTTCCACGCGGGTTTGCCCACGCAAGGTTGCGTCGAGATTGGACAGCGGTTCGTCGAACAGAAACACGCCGGGCTCGCGAACGATCGCGCGGCCGATCGCGACGCGCTGCCGCTGCCCGCCCGACAGCGCCTTCGGCTTGCGCTCGAGCAGCGCTTCGAGTTGCAGGACGCGCGCGGCTTCGCGCACCTTGCGCTCGATTTCATCCTTGGGGGTCTTCGCGAGCTTCAGGCCGAACGCCATGTTCTCGAACACGCTCATGTGCGGAAACAGCGCATAGCTCTGGAACACCATCGCGACGCCGCGCTGCGCGGCCGGCACGTCGTTGACGATGCTCCCGCCGATCGACAGGTCGCCGTCGGTCACATCCTCGAGCCCGGCGATCATGCGCAGCAGCGTGGACTTACCGCAGCCCGACGGACCGAGAAACACGCAGAACTCGTTTTCCCCGATGTCCAGATCGACGTTGCGAATCACCGGTGCACCGTCGCCATACGCCTTCTGCACGCCTCGTAACGAAATGCTCGCCATTGCATCGACTCCGTGATTTAATCGGCGCGAAGTCGGAGATTAAGCGCTTAATCAGCAAGACCAAAAAATCGATCGCAAGGCGATCGATAGGTCTGTCTCCGAGATCGTTTTGTACGTTTGTTCGCCGACAGATGTTGCCGCGCCTCGCGTTGCGATGCAAATGTCGGACAGCCATCCCAACTATTGAGAACATCATGCCCACACTCAGCGAAGTCGCGCGTCATGCCGGCGTCACGCCAGCCACGGTGTCGAACGTGCTGCGCAAGCGCGGCCGGGTTGGCGAAACGACCCGGCAACGCGTGCTCGACGCGGTCGCGGCGCTCGGCTATCGGCCGCATCTTGCAGCGCGTGCGCTTGCCGAGGGCCGCGCGCCGACGCTTGCGCTGATGGTGTCGAGCATCGCCAATCCGTTCTATCCGGAGTTCGCGCTTGCGGTCGAACGTGCCGCGCGCACGAGCGGCCACTTCGTGATCATCTGCAATACCAACGAAGATCCACTGAGCGGCCGCGCGTACCTTGACCAGATCGCCGGCACCTTGTCCGAAGGCGTGCTCGTCACGAACGCGAATCTCGATTTCGCCGATCTGCGCAACACCGAAGCGCGTGGCACGCCGGTCGTGCTGTGCATGTGGGAGCGGCCCAACGAGCCGCCTGGGCTGCCGTGCGTCGCGGTCGATTTCCGGCTGGCCGGCAAATTGGCCGGCGAGCATCTGCTCGAACTCGGGCATCGGCGTTTTGGTGCGATCGTCGGCAGCAAGGCGTCGGGCATTCATGCGGCGCGCTACGAAGGTTTCATCGATGCGTTGCGCGCGGCCGGCGTGACGAAGAATCGCGTGCGGCACGCGGCCGACACGATCCACGGCGGCTACCTCGCGGCGCGCGCGCTGCTCGAAGCCGATCCGCAACTGAGCGCGATCTTCGCGACCAACGACTTGCCCGCGCTCGGCGCGCTGCACGCGGCCGCGGATCTGGGCCTTCACGTGCCGCAGGACCTGTCCGTGATCGGCATCACCGACATCCAGCTCGCGCGCGAGTCGCGCCCCGCGCTGACGACGGTGGCCGTGCCGACGGTCGAGGTCGCCGGACTTGCGGTGGCACTGTTGCGCGAGCTGATCGAGACGTCGTACGGGCAGGCGGGACGCGGCGCGCGGGAGGTGGCGGCGCGCGTGCCGATGCGAATTTCGTCCGAGCCCAAACTGATCGTCCGCGCGTCGACCGCCGTGCCGCGTTCGCGTTGAGGTCGCCGTCACCACTGCGAGCTGACGTTGCGATCGACGGAGTTCGGTCAGCTTGCGGTGCGTCAACTCGCGTGACGCGGCTGGCGCGCACCGACCGCCAACGCAATAAAGGCCAATGCCGCGGAGACCACCGCGAACGCGACGTTCGCCCACAAATGTCCGACCCGGGTCGACAGCAGCGCAATGCCGACCGCCGGCAACGAGTTGCCGGTGTAGCAGCACAGCAGATACGCCGATAGCATTTCGGCGCGTTGGTCCGCGGGCGCGAGCCGGTTGATCTCCTGCAGACTGCCGCGAAACCCGAGCGCGGCTGCGATGCCACACAGCGCCGTCGCCGCGATCAACACCGCGATCGACGCGACCACCTGCGCCCACAGCAGCAACCCGAGGCTCGGGGGCAGCAGCCACAGTCCGGCGAGCATCGCGGTGCGGGCGGTGAGTGTCGGCGTGACGATCACCGTGATCGTGCTCGCGGCGAACAGTTCGGCGACGAGCGCCCCGCTCAGCGCGGGGCTGTGCAGATGCATGCTGTTAGCGATCAGATTGGGCAACAGCGCCGCGAAAAAGCCGAGCAGCGCGAAGGTCGCGAATGCGGTGACCGCGGGCACGACGAATGCCACGCGCAATTGCGCGGGCACACCGATGCGCGGCGCGAACGACACCTGCGCAAACGACCGGGCGCGCGCCTGCACCGTTTCGCACGCGAGCGCCGTCAACGCCGCGGTAAGCAGAAGCGTCAACAGATAAACGGCGAACACGGTGCGCAACGGCCAGGGCGCGAATTGCGCGAGCAGACCGGTCAGCAACGACCCCACTGCGAGCCCGGCCAGATTGACCGCCGCGGCAAGGCGGCTAGCGGGCGCCTTGTCGGCGCCGGGGTGCAATTCCGCGATCCACGCGGTTGCCGTGGCGGCGCCGACGCCGATCGCGAGACCGCTCACGGCGCGGGCGACGAACAGCCACGCCGCATGGGTGGCGAACAGGAAGCACAGCGTGCTCGCGATCGCCGCTGCGAGCACGACCAGACTGACCGATCGGCGCCCGACCTGGTCGGACACGCGACCGAAGAGAAACAACGCGCCGAGATTGCCGATCACGTAAGTCGCGTACACGAGCGTGATGGTCAGCTCGGACAAGCCGAACCGGCGTTGATACAGCGGATAGAGCGGCGTGACCATCGTGCTGCCCGCGTACAGCACGCCAATCACCACGGCGGCGGCGAGCAGTGATCCGCGAGCGCCGAGCCGTCGCTGCGACCCATGCACATCCATGCGCCTCTCCGACAGGTTGACGTTCTGTCGACGCGAGCAAGCGCTATTCCGCCGCGCCGGCTGCTCGGTATTCGGCGCTCAGCGAAAACGCGTGACGCGCCGCAAATTGCGCGGAAAGTCGCCATTAAGCATTCAAACAGCTTTCAATCGAGCCAGGGATTTTCCCGAAGCCGAGGCGCACCGTTGCGCACCGCAAGACGGCGTCAAAGCCTTGCCACACAAGGCTATCAGCCTGCACGTGATCGCCAGCGCGGCAAATTTCCGCGTTTCATATTGCCTTGACGACCGGCCGCGCACCTGCTGTACTAAATCAACCAAAGTGATTTAGGCGATTCCCTTCCGACGAACATTGCGTCGAAGCGTCATCGCCGAGCGCGGAGCACACGGCTTCGCAGCTTCGGTCCATCTGCAGTACCAAAAGTCGTTGCCAATAACCGGAGGAGCGTCTCATGAATCTGAATTCCCGCAGGCGTCCTGTCGCCAGGACAATCGTATCGATGTGCGCCGCGGCAGCGGCGCTGTGGTGCGCGAGCGCGAGCCAGGCCGCCGACCAGCCCGTCATCGGCCTGATCACCAAGACCGATACGAACCCGTTCTTCGTCAAGATGCGCCAGGGCGCGGACGCGGCCGCGTCGAAAGACGGCGCCAAACTGATCACGGCCGCCGGCAAGTTCGACGGCGACAACGCGAGCCAGGTCACCGCGATCGAAAACATGATGACGGCCGGCGCGAAAGCGATCTTGATCACGCCGAGCGACACCAAGGCGATCGTGCCCAGCATCAAAAAGGCGCGCGCGGCCGGCGTGATGGTCGTCGCGCTCGATACGCCGACCGATCCGCAGGATGCGACCGACGCCCTGTTCGCCACCGACAACTTCAAGGCCGGCGTGCTGATCGGCAAATACGCGAAGGCCGCGCTGAACGGCAAGCCCGCGAAGATCGCAACGCTCGATCTCGCGCCGGGCGTGTCGGTCGGCGTGCTGCGTCACAACGGCTTCCTGGAAGGCTTCGGCGTCAAGGAAGGCGATCCGTCGATCGTCTGCAGCCAGGACACGCGCGGCGATCAGGCGAAAGGCCAGACGGCGATGGAAAACTGCCTGCAAAAAGCACCCGGCATCAACGTGGTCTACACGATCAACGAACCGGCCGCGGCCGGCGCGTATCGCGCGCTGAAGGCAGCGGGCAAGGACAAGGACGTGATGATCGTGTCGATCGACGGCGGTTGCGAAGGCGTGCGCAACGTGAAGGCCGGCGCGATCGCGGCGACCTCGCAGCAGTATCCGCTGAAGATGGCCGCGCTCGGCGTCACCGCCGGCGTCGAATACGCGAAAACCGGCAAGAAGGTTTCCGGCTATCAGGACACCGGCGTCACGTTGATCACCGACAAGCCGATGTCCGGCATCGACAGCAAGGACACCAAGTTCGGTCTCGACAACTGCTGGGGCAACAAGTAACGCGCATTGCACAGCGGCCCGTTGCGCGTCGCATCGGGCCGCCATCTGATTTGCCGCGTGACCTTCGCGTCACGCTCATGTATCGAGGACTGCCATCATGTCGACTCCCTCCGCGCCCGCCGGACGGCCGCGCCCGTCTTTCACCGAACATCTGCCGTCGCTTTCCGAGATCGGACCGCTGATCGCGCTGGTACTGGCCTGCGCATTCTTTATCTCGCAGAGCAGCCGCTTTCTATCGTTCCAGAACCTGTCGCTGATCCTGCAACAGACGATGGTCGTCGCGGTCATCGCGATCGGCCAGACCCTGATCGTGCTGACCGGTGGCATCGATTTGTCTTGCGGCATGGTGATGGCCTTCGGCTCGATCATCATGACCAAGTTCGCGGTCGTGCTTGGCGTACCACCCGTACTCGCGATTCTGTGCGGCGTCGCCGGGAGCACGTTGTTCGGTCTGCTGAACGGTGTGCTGATCACGCGCATCAAGCTGCCCGCGTTCATCGTCACGCTCGGCACGCTGAATATCGCGTTCGCGCTCACGCAGATCTACTCGAACGCGGAAAGCGTGTCGAACCTGCCCGACGCGATCATGTTCTTCGGCAACACGTTCAGGCTCGGACCGGCGGAAGTCACGTACGGCACCGTGCTGACGCTGCTGATGTATCTGGCCACGTGGTTCGTGCTGCGCGACACGGTACCGGGCCGCCATCTGTACGCGCTCGGCAACAACGCCGAGGCCGCGCGGCTGATGGGCTTGTCCTCGCAGCGGATTCTGCTGACCGTCTACACGCTCGCCGGCGCGATCTATGGCATCGCCGCGCTGCTGTCGGTGGCACGCACCGGCGTCGGTGATCCGCAGGCCGGCCAGACCGAGAACCTCGACAGCATCACCGCGGTCGTGCTCGGCGGCACGAGTCTGTTCGGCGGACGCGGATCGATCGTCGGCACGTTGCTTGGGGCGTTGATCGTCGGCGTATTCCGCAACGGCCTGACGTTGATCGGTGTTTCTTCCGTGTATCAGGTATTGATCACCGGCATCCTCGTGATTCTCGCGGTCGCCGCCGATAAACTCTCGCACCGCGGCCGTTGAGCCCGCACAGGAGCCCTGTCATGTCGACGCCGACTTCTATCTCCGCTTCTACCTCCGCCTCCCCCGCCATGCCGGTTCTGCAGGCACGCGGACTCATCAAACGTTACGGCAACGTGACCGCGCTCGACGGTTGCGATTTCGAAGTGCTGCCCGGCGAGATCCTCGCGGTGATCGGCGACAACGGCGCGGGCAAATCGTCGCTGATCAAGGCGCTCTCGGGCGCCACGGTGCCCGACCAAGGCGAGATTCTGCTCGACGGCAAGCCGGTCAAGTTCCGCAGCCCACTCGATGCGCGCGCGCAAGGCATCGAAACCGTGTATCAGGAACTCGCCGTCGCGCCGGCCATGAGCATCGCCGAAAACCTGTTTCTCGCCCGCGAATTGCTGAAGCCCGGCTGGCGCGGTTCGCTCTTCAAGATGATCGACAAGCGCCGCATGCTCGAGGAAGCGACCACGGCCATGAAGGATCTGCAGATCGGCATCCGCTCGATGCGCCAGGCGGTCGAGACGCTCTCCGGCGGCCAGCGCCAAGGCGTCGCCGTCGCGCGCAGCGCGGCGTTCGCGCGCCACGTGGTGATTCTCGACGAACCCACCGCCGCGCTCGGCGTGAAGGAAGGCAACATGGTGCTCGAACTGATCCGGCGCGTGCGCGAGCGCGGCCTGCCCGTCATTCTGATCAGCCACAACATGCCGCACGTGTTCGAGGTCGCGGACCGCATCCATATCCAGCGGCTTGGCCGGCGCGCGGCGCTCGTCAATACGAAGGACGTGCATATGTCGGAAGCGGTCGCGATCATGACCGGCGCGAAGGAAGCGGACGTCAAGGCGATCGCATGACGCGCCGCTCAAGCCGCTGAGCCAGGGCCAGACACGACAATGGACCCTTCCAGCACCAGCACGCGTTCGCCGGTCAAACGCACGGTCGGTTCGAATCAGGTCGGCATGCGGCAATTCAACGAGCGCATCGTGCTGCAAACGATCCGCCTGCATGGACCACTGCCGAAGGCCGAGGTCGGCCGCCTCACGCGTCTTTCGATGCAGACGGTGTCGATGATCGTCGACCGGCTGATCGTCGACGGCCTGCTCGAAAAACAGGCGCGCGTGCGCGGGCGCATCGGCCAGCCGTCGGTGCCGATCGCGTTGTGCGGGGACGGCGCCTACACGATCGGCGTCAAGGTCGGACGCCGCAGTCTCGACGTGCTCGCGATGGACTTCGCCGGGCGCATCGTGTGCCGCGACGTGTTCGAGTATGCGTATCCCGATCCGCGTACGCTGTTCCCCGCGCTCGAACACAAACTCTCGCGCGTGAACGAGATGCTCGGCGCGAAGGCCGGCAAGCTGGTCGGCGTGGGCGTCGCGGCGCCGTTGTGGCTCGGTGGCTGGCGCGATTTTCTCGGCGCGCCGCCCGACGCGCTCGACGCCTGGAACGACATCGATCTGCGCGCGCGCATCGCGACGATGACCGGCCTACCCGTCGAGTTCGCGAAAGACACCACGGCCGCATGCGCGGCCGAGCTCGTGATGGGCCAGGGCCGCGGCATCCACAACTTCCTGTATCTGTTCGTCGGCACGTTCATCGGCGGGGGTCTGGTGATCGACGGCCGTCTGCATGGGGGCCCGCACGACAATGCGGGCGCGGTCGGTTCGATCCCGCTGCGCGAAGGCGGCGCACGCAAACCCGCGCGGCAGTTGCTGCACGCGGCGTCGGGCTTCGTGCTCGAACAACTGTTCAGCGATGCGGGCGCGCCGGCCGCCGCGGCGCACGATCATCGCGCGCTATCGCCCGAGTTATGGCGGCATACCGAGCAATGGCTCGACGGCGCGTGCCCGGCGATCGCGAACGCGCTAACCAATGCGGCCGCGTTGCTCGATCTCGAAGCGGTCGTGATCGACGGCGAGTTCGACCGGCTATTGCTGCGCGAGATCATTCGCCGCACCGAGCGCGTGCTCGATCGTTTCGAATGGGAAGGCATGGTGCGGCCGCAATTGCTCGAAGGTGCGATCGGCGCCGACGCGCGCGCGATGGGTGGCGCGATTCTGCCGCTGTATGCGCATTTCGCGCCGGTCCATGAACTGTTTCTGAAGCCGGCGGCGTCGGAGGCGGGTTACGACGAGCGGTGAGTCACGTTCCCGCTGTTCGCTCGCATCACGAGATGCATCATCGGTTCACTTCGACGCAAGCTTCGCCGCGGGCGGCACCGACTCCGCCTGCGGCGCGCTCACCGTTTTGTCAACCGGCGTGTCGAGCAACGGCTGCAACGCCGGTGCCATCGACTTCAGCAACTGCACGGCCAGCGCACTCGTGAAGTCGTAGCGCGCGGCATACGGCTCATGCACCCACGCGGTCAGCGTGCCGTAGAAACGGTCGCCGAGCGCGAACACAAAGGTCGCGCTGCGATTCACTTTGCGCGACTCGATGAGCCGCGCGCCCTTCGCATACACGTTCAAGCGCTGATCGCCGGTGCCGGTCTTGCCGTAGACGGCGAGCGTTTCGCCGTTCGGGAACGTCATGCCTTGCGCCAGACGCCGCGCGGTGCCGCCCGTCACGACGTCGCGCAATAGCATCCGCACTTCGCCGGCGATCTCCGGCGACACCTGCTGCTGCGGCGCGACCACCGCGCGCTTGAAATGCGTTTCGTACGGCGTATCTTTCGCGAAGTCGATTTGCGTCAGCGTTTCGGTCGGCACCTTGTTGCCGTCGTTCGCGATCACGCCGATCAGTTGCGCGAGTGCTGCCGGACGATCGCCCGACGCGCCGATCGCCGCCGCATACGACGGCGTCAGCGACGCGAACGGATAACCGAGCGCTTGCCACGATTTGCCGATCGCGTCGTACGCGCGCAACTCGACCATGCGCTTGATGCGGTGGTCCTGAGTCACGTGGTAGCGCGTCTTGAAGAGCCACGAGTAGGTGGACAGGCGCACGTCCTGGCTCGCGCTTTCGACTTGCGCGAGCGTCGCGTCGGGATGCGAGCGCAGATAGTTCAGCGTCCACAACTCCAGCGGATGCACGCTCGAAATATAGCCGCGGTCGTTCAGATTGAAGCGGTTGATGCCGTACTTGTCGTAGAGATTCGCGAGGTCTTCGTCGTCGAGCATCGAAGCCGCCGGCGTGTTTTTCAGCGCCGCGTACATCATTTTGTTGAACCACGCGTTCGATTGATCCGGCGCGACGCTGCGCAGCGCGGTCGCCACTTTCGGCGGCGACTTGCGTACGCCAAGCAGCAACAGCGTGATCTGCTGTTCAGGCGTCTTGCCGTGGTATTTCGTGTAGAAACGCTTCATGTACACGCGGCTTTCCTGATCGGCGAAGCGCGTCAAGTACATCTTGCGGGTCGCCGGATCGCCGAGCCATTGCGACGACGGCCCGGTGGTCTGCACCATTTCATAGTGCACGATATCGCGCATCAGCCGCACGAACACGAGGTTCACCGAATGCTGGAACGCGCGATGCACGGTCAGGATGCGGCTGTTGTCGTCGGACTCGAAGTTCGTGAAGCTCTGCGCGCCGCCGCCCGTAAAGAACGTTTCGCCCGGGCTCGCCGAGTATTTGCGCTCGACGGCCGCGTCAAGCATAGGTTGGAGCGAATGATCGCGGGTGTGCAGCAGATAGTCGATCGCCCAGCGCGTCAGCCGATCGTTCGGATCGGGCGTGATCGCCTTCAGCTCGGCCGTGCTCAGCGACGCGTAACGGGTATGCAATTCGGTGACGATCTGCAGATACGTGATGACGGTGCGGAGTTTCGCGGTCGAGCCGAGATTGAGGCGTGCACCCGAATTGATGTCGAACGGCTGGTTCACGCTGTCGGTCTGCACCCGCACCAGGTTCGCGTCGCCGTGCCGCTCGAACAGCGTGAAACTGTAAGCGATATGCGACGGATCGTCGGACGCGCGCAACATTTCATAGCCGACGATACCCGCGGCCTTCGCACCGTCTTTCGTCGCGGCCGCGGCGAGGCGCTCGGCAACGGCCTGTTGCACGTCATTGTTCAGTGTGCCGGTCGCCTGCGCGTCGAGGCGGTCCAGTTCATAGAAGCTGCGCACGCCGAGCGCGGCGAGCAGATGCGAGCGCATCGACGTGACGGCCTTGCGCGACACGAACGAGCCGATATCCGGTGTGCCGCGCGGCGCGCGATGAAGATCGGCGTGGGCCGCCAGCGCCGCATCGCGCAACTGCGCGGTGATCACGCCGCCACTTGCGAGCAACCGCAAATAGCTGTCGGTCAGCCGTTCGAGTTCGGGATAGCCGCGCTGCAGAAAAAACGACGGCGCACGCTGCGCAATCATCAGCGACAGCGCTTCGCGAAACGCGAGGCCCTGCTCGGACAGATTCGCGTCGGTGGACGGCGCTTTCAGTAGCCGGTTGGTCTCGCGGAAATCGCGCCCATACCAGGCGGCGAGGCCATCGCCGATCCCGTTGATTTCGCCGACGCCAGGCTGCGCGGCAAGCGGCACCGAGTTCAGATAATGGACCACGATCTGTTCGCGCGCGGGCAGCGTTTGCGGTCCGTTCAGATAAGCGCGCACCGACGCCGACGCGATTTGCCGCAGCTTTTCGGGCGGCGTCGCGGTGCGGCCGCCCGCCGAGTGACGGAATTTCTCGATCTGCGTCGCGAGCGTGCTGCCGCCCGGCGTCTGCTGATGACGATTGAAAACGCGCGCGCCCTGATCGACGAGCGCGCGGCTAAAGCGCCCCCAGTCGATCGCCGGATTGCGGTTCGGCTGATTCGGGTCGAGCAGATAGCGGTCCTCGATGAACAGAAGCGAGTTCACGAGCAGGGGCGGAATGGCGTCGAAGCTGTCGTACACGCGGCCCGGAAACCGCACGCTGTAGAGCGGCACGCCGGTGCCGTCGAACAATTGCAGGCCCGCCGTGTCTTTTTCGTCGTAAGGCAGGAACAGGCCGTCATCGGCTAGCGACAGCATGCGTTCCGAATCGCGCGCCTGCGAGCTGATTTCGAAGCCATGTTGCAACAGACGCTGCTGGATGGCAGGCAAGAGCGCATAGCCGAGGCGCGTGTCGTACGGTCCCTTGTCGGCTTGCGGAAAGCGGATGGAATGGCTGGGCCCGTCGGCGAGGGAAAAACCGACGTCGCGCGTCAGCTCGGAAAGGTATCGCGCCTGCAGCCGCGAGGTTTCGATCTCGATCTGCACGAGACGCGCGATCAGCGCCGCCGCCAGCAGCAGGAACGCGGCCAGCCCCCATTTGAGCCACCGCCAAGTCCGGACGGGCGCGGCACCGGTCGCGCGAAGCGGAAACCGAAGCGGTGGCCGATTCATGGCTGCTCTCCCCGAGCGATGGCCAGGGCATGGGGCCTGGCTCACTTCATTCAAATGAGTGTAGCTCGGATCCAGAAGCCGTCACCGGTTCTAATTTGCCCGTCAGTGTCGCCGCTACAACAACTGCCGACGGCGGATGACAAAACTCGAACCGGCATGAGATATTGAAAGTCTTTCAGAGCACTACCGAACCGCCTTTCCGGGCGGTTTTGCCGTTTCTGACGGGCCCTGCCGAAATCTGTCGCTTTTTGGCGGGGATTCTTACCGGCAAGCGCGCGGACGGCTTGAGGTCCCGTCCGGGCCACACCTAAGCTCGCGCTTTCGGTTGCGCTCGTTGTGTCTGCGCGCGCAGCAGCGCGATAAACCGTTCCGCCGGCGGCGACAGCACGCCGCCGTTGCGTGTGACGATGCCGAAAGTCTGCGATGGCGATTTGAGCCTGACCGGCACGATTCGCAGCATCTTGTGCCGCACGAACGGCCCCGCAATCGAGCTCGGCAGCAGCGAAACCAGCTCGGCGCTGCCTTGCAGCAGCGCAACGGTCACGAAAGTGGAAGCCGTCGAAATCGGATTGTCGGGCATGTCGAGACCCGCCAGATCCATCTCGCGTTCGAGCAGCGCGTGCAGCGGCATATGCGACGGATACATGACCCAGCGATGCCCGGCGAGATCACGCAGCGTCATCTCGCGGCGCGGCAACGGCGCATGCTGATAACCGACCACCACCGCCAGCGGCTCGTCGCCGAGCGGACGATACTGATACTTCGACGGGTCGGCGGCGACCGCCGCGCGGCCCACCACCAGATCGAGCCGGCCGTCGTCGAGCTGCGCGAGCATCCGCGCGCTGGTGTCCTCGACCACCTCGATCGACAGATCAGGTTGCGCCGCATGCAATTGATTCAGCGCGGGCACCACACAGTCGGGAATGGCGCCCATGATCGCGCCGAGCGCAAGCCGCCCGCCGCGCCCCGAACGTATTTCGGCGACGTCCTGACAGAGCGCGGTGAGATCCGTCGTGACGACGCGCGCGTAGCGAATCACGCAATGGCCGAGCTGGTTGGGGATCATGCCGCTTTTCGAGCGTTCGAAAAGCGGCGCGTCGAGCATCGATTCCAGTTCCTGCAGCGCCTTGCTCGCCGCCGATTGCGTCATGGCCATCACGCCAGCGGCCTTGTGCAGCGATTTGTGATCGTCGAGCGCGATCAGCAGATGCAGTTGCTTCATGCGCAGCTTCGACAGCAAGACGTTGAGCGTGTCTTTCATCGGTGGGGTGAGTCGCAAAAGCGATCACGGTATGGAAACAATTCAATATACCTGCGAGGCCTCGCGCCGTATAGTCAGCAACGGAGACGATCATCGCATTGCGCCGCTCGTTCGCTCGTTCGCGAGCCCACGCGCAACCCTTCCATTCCAGCACGGACCACATCGCCATGAGCCAACCGTCACAGTCCACCGCCCTGCGCGGCGTTTTTCCCGTCGTGCCGACTATTTTCGACGACGCCGGCCGCCTCGACCTCGAAGGCCAGAAGCGCTGCCTTGATTTCATGATCGACGCCGGCTCGAACGGCCTGTGCATTCTCGCGAACTTCTCCGAGCAGTTCGCGCTGTCCGACGACGAGCGCAACACGCTGATGCATGTCGCGCTCGAACACGTCGCGGGCCGCGTGCCGGTGATCGTCACGACCACGCATTTCAGCTCGTACCAGTGCGCGGAGCGCAGCCGCGCCGCGCAGGCCGCGGGCGCCGCGATGGTGATGGTCATGCCGCCGTATCACGGCGCAACGATCCGTATCGGCGAGCGCGGCATTCACGCGTTCTATCGGACGGTGTCCGATGCAATCCAGATCCCGATCATGATCCAGGATGCGCCGGTCAGCGGCACGCCGTTGTCCGCGCCGTTCCTCGCCCGCATGGCGCGCGAGATCGAAAACGTGTCGTACTTCAAGATCGAAACGCCGCAGGCCGCAAACAAGCTGCGCGAGCTGATCGAACTGGGCGGCGACGCGATCGTCGGTCCGTGGGACGGCGAGGAAGCGATCACGCTGATGGCCGATCTCGATGCGGGCGCGACCGGCTCGATGACGGGCGGCGGTTACGCCGACGGCATCCGCCTGATCGTCGATGCGTATGCGGCCGGCGATACCGAAGCCGCCGCCGCGCACTATCAGCAGTGGCTGCCGCTGATCAACTACGAGAACCGCCAGGGCGGCCTCGCATCGTGCAAGGCGCTGATGAAGGAAGGCGGCGTGATCCGTTCGGACGCGGTGCGTGACCCGCTGCCGCAGATGCATCCGGCGACGCGCGAAGGGCTGTTGAAGATCGCGCGCCGGCTGGATCCGCTCGTGTTGCGCTGGGGTCGATGACACGTTGAAGTGCAGCGGGGCGCCTGCCGACGTGCGGACTGACGCGGGGTGGACGGCGGCATACGATTGCCGCTACGCTTGGGTCTGTTTACAGGCTCGCGCCGCATGCAAAGTTTCTACGAAGCCACCGTCAGCCGTTCGTCCGCCTACGCCCCACTCACCGGCCGACGCAGCGCGCACGTCTGTATCGTCGGCGGCGGACTCGCGGGACTCTCCACCGCGTTGGGACTCGCGGAGCGCGGCGTCGAAGACGTCGTCGTGCTCGAAGCGCAACAGGTCGGCTTCGGCGCATCCGGACGCAACGGCGGCTTCGTGTTCGGCGGCTACAGCCTCGATTGCGCCGACCTGCTGAAGACGCTCGGGCCGACTCGCGCGCGCGAGCTCTATGCGCTAACCACCGACGCGCTCGAGCTGATGCGCAAACGCATTGCGCGCTACCGGATCGATTGCGACGCAACCGATGCCGGCGTGATCCTCGCGAACTGGTTCGACGAACCCGCGCGTCTCGAAGCGCAACGGCGTCTGATGCGCGATTCGTTCGGCATCGACTGGGAGCCGATCGCGGCCGGCGAACTCGCCGCGCTGCTGAAAACGAGTCGCTATCACGGCGGCCTGTTCGAGCGCAACGCATTCCATTTTCATCCGCTCAAATACGTTGTCGGCGTTGCCGCGGCGGCCGCGCAAGCGGGCGTGACGATCCACGAGCGCTCCCCGGTCGCGAGCTTGCGGCGCGAGGGTACGGGCTTCGTCGTCGAGACGCCGCAAGGCGGGTTCGACGCGCGCCACGTCGTGATGGCGGGCGGCGGTTATGCGCGCAACGTGTACGCGCGCGTCGAGCGCGCGGTGCTGCCGATCGCGACGTACGTGATGGCGACCGAGCCGCTCGGCGAACGATTGCACGACGCGCTCGCCACGCGCGCTGCGATCTACGACACCCGCTTCGCGTTCGACTACTACCGCCCGCTGCCCGACACGCGCATTCTGTGGGGCGGCCGCATCTCGGTGCGCGATCGCGAGCCCGCGGCGATCGCGCGACTGTTGCGACACGATCTGCTGAAGGTCTATCCGCAGTTGCGTGGCGTGCGCGTCGAGCATGCATGGGGCGGCCTGATGAGCTATGCGCGGCACAAGATGCCGCAGATCGGCCGCAGCGTGGACGGCGTCTGGTACGCGGTCGGTTTCGGCGGACACGGGATGGCGCCGACCACGGTGTCGGGCGAACTGCTGGCCGCGGCCATCGCCGGCGAACGGCCGGTGCCCGACGCGTTCGCGACCTTCGGCCTCACGCGCACGTACGGCGCGCTCGGTGTTGCCGCCGCGCAGCTCACGTACACCGCGATGCAAACACGCGACGCGCTCGCCGCCCGCCGCCGCCCCACGCGCCCGGTCGCGTAAGCGCCGCGCGAGCGCCTTCCAGATGCCTGCGCCGACGCCTCAGAGCCGCGCCAGAGGCCCGTTTCGCCATGCTAGAATGCGCCGTCACTGCCGCTCGAAACCACAATGAAAAAGGGAAGCAAGGCCGCCGAGCCTGATACCAACGGCATCGTGTCCCATGCGCCGCACGGCGAAGGCCGACGTGTCGACGCCCGACGCAAATACGATCCCGAGCAGACGAAGCGCAATATTCTCGACGTCGCGACCCAGGAATTTTCCGCGATGGGACTGACGGGCGCACGCGTCGACGCGATCGCGGAACGCACCAACACCACCAAGCGCATGCTGTACTACTACTTCGGCAGCAAGGAAGGGTTGTACCAGGCGGTGCTGGAAAAGGTGTATGGCGACATTCGTGCGCTCGAACAGGATCTGCACGTCAGCGAACTCGATCCGGTCGAGGGCATGCGCGCGCTGGTCGAATTCACGTTCGACTACCACGACCGCCAGCGCGACTTCGTGCGCCTCGTGACGATTGAAAATATTCACGGCGCGAAGTATGTCGAGCAGGTGAAGACGTTCAAAGGACGCAACGTCACCGTGATTCACACGATCGAGGATCTGCTCGCGCGCGGCATCGCGGCCGGCCAGTTCCGCAGCGACATCGATCCGATCGATCTGCATCTGATGATCAGCTCGCTGTGCTTTCATCGCGTGGGCAACCGGCATACGTTCGGCACCGCGTTTGGGCGGGATCCGTCGCATCCGCGGCTGCGGGCGCGGCATCGGGCGATGATCGTCGATGCGATCTTGCGGTTCGTAAAGAAGGACGATTGAGGCCGGTTGCGTAGCCGACGGCCGAAACGGAAACGGGATGTGGTGAAAGCCACATCCCGTTTTTTATCGCTTAGAGAGACGAAGCGCGCTCAACCATTTACTGTCCCGGCAAACCGGTGACGGCAGTCGACGTGGTCGCCAACGTCGGCACGAGGTTTGCCCCCGCGGCGTTCTTGATCGTGCTGTTGGTAAAGGTCCAGTTGCCCGCATTGGCGATCGAACCGGCGCCCACTGAGGTGCCCGACGATTTGACTGCCGTGATGTTCACGTTGTTGAACGTGAAATTGGTAAACCGGCCCTTTTCCGCTTCACCCGCGATCGTGTAACCCGCGACGCCGAACACCGCGCTCTCGACGTGCTTCATCGTGATGTTCTCGAACCTGAAGTTGCGGAAGATCGGATAGCCGTCCGACGCGTTGGCCGGCATCACGAGTATCGACGGCCAGTACGGCGGTTCCACATACGTCGTGCCGAACGCGGCCGGCACCGTGCCGCCGGCCGGCCAGTTTTCGTTGCCTTGCATGAAGTAGTACGCGTCGTCGACGTTGATGTCGTGGATATAGACGTTTTCCATCACGCCGCCGCGCGTCGGCGCGGACTTGAACACGAACACGCTGTAGACGGCCGGCCCGCCCGTCTTGTAGCCGACGTTGCTGTTGATCTGCGCGGTCAGCGGCGAGACCTGAATGTTCGACACCTCGATATTGTTCGCGCCTCCCGACGTTTCGCTGCCGATCGTAAACGCAGTCGCGCCGGCGCGCACTGTCGAGTTGCGGATCACGACGTTCGCTGTCGGCTTGTTCACGCGCAGCCCGTCGCCGTCACGGCCCGACTTGATGACGAAGCCATCGTCGTTCGCGACAATATCCGCGTTCTCGACCAGAATGTTCGTCGACGAGTCCATGTCGATGCCGTCGGTACTCGGCATGATGCCGGTCGCTGCCGTCGGGAAGTTGTAGACGTGGACGCCGTCGAGATGCAGTTGGTCCGAGTAGCACAGGTGAATGGTCCAGAACGGCGAGTTCTGCACGGTCACGTCCTTGATCGTGACGTTCGTCGACTTGTACGTTTCGATACCGCGCGGCCGCTGCTCGTCCCAGTTCAGCGCCCATGTAACACCCAGCGACGAATGGAAGGTCGTGCCGTCGGCGTAATAGTGCGACCACCACGATTGCCCGTTGCCGTCAATCACGCCCTTGCCGGTGATCGTCACGTTGTCGGCGTCGCGGACGTTGATGATCGCGGATGCCCAGTTCATCTCGATGCCCTGCACGCGGGTCGGCACCTGCGGGTACAGCGAAACACCATCGGGATAGAAACCGTTCGTCGCGCCAGACGCGATGGTGGTTTTGATGTTCCACCAGCTCTGCGCCTGGATGGCCTTCAGCGTCACGCCTTCATCGATCTGCAAGGTCGTGTTCGAACCGACGAACAGCGCGCCGGTCATGAACGTGCCCTGCGGAAATACGACCGTCCCCTTCGCGGCACTCGCGGCATTCAGTGCTTTCTGGATCGCGGCGGTGTCGTCCGTCGAACCGTCGCCTTTGGCGCCGAACTCCGCGACGCTGAACGTCGTCTTGACGCTCGGTGAAGACGCAGGCGTCGCGGGCGCGGCCGTCGCGTCGGAATCACTGTTCGATATTCCACCACCGCCGCAGCCCGCCACCGTCATGCATGCCAGTGCAATCGCCAACCATCCCGTCCTCATGTCCCCTCCCATGGTTTGAAGATACAACTTGCGATTAATGTTGTAGGCATTCTCTTCATTGATGGGATGTCATACAAGATGGTTTACCCTGCGCCTTGGCAGATCTTGCAGGGTCGCACAGATCAGATAAGACATCGTATAAGCAGATGCCACGACCCGGCCCCAAACGCAAAAATCCCCGGTTGCCGCCGCACTGCGACGACAACCGGGAATTCGAACGAAACAGCGACCGCGAGATGAAACGAGGCTCAGCGGAAAGAATTAATCCACCAGCACGATCCGCTTGATATCGCCGACGATGAAGATGTACGACAGCGCACCGATCAACGCGACGACGCCGATAAATACCAGCGCGCCCACGAACGAACCGGTCGCCGCGACGATCAGGCCCACCACGAGCGGTGTCACGATACCCGCCAGATTCGCGGCGAAGTTGAAGATGCCGCCGGTCACGCCGAGCAGACCCTCGGGTGCGATATCCGACACGAGCGTCCAGCCGAGCGCGGCCATCCCTTGCGCGAAAAACGCCACCGACAGAATCGCGATCACCGCCACGTTGCTCTGGACATAGTTGGCCAGAATGATCGTCGACGCGAGCAGCAGACCCGCGATGATCGGCAGCTTGCGCGCGACGTTCGCCGATTTGCCACGACGCAGCAGCCAGTCGGAGAACAGGCCGCCGAACATCACGCCGATCGACGCCGCAATGAACGGCATGATCGCGAAGAAGCCGATCTTCAGCCATGCCATATGACGCTCGGTGGCGAGATACGTCGGGAACCACGTGAGGAAGAACACCAGCGTCGAATTGCCCGCGAACTGGCCGAGGCAGATGCCGGTCAGCTGACGATGTTTGAGCAGCCGGCCAATCGTGCGCCATTCGAAGCCACTCTTCTTCGACGAGGCTGCGTCGGCCGCACCCGCGACCTCCTTGTTGCGTTGCGTCAGTCCACCGCCCGCCTCGATATAGTCGAGCTCTTCCTGATTCGCCGACGGATGATCGCGCGGCTCGCGATACAGCAACCACCACACCACGCCAAACGCGATACCGACGCCGCCGACCACGAGGAACAGCGAGCGCCAACCGAACGCGCCCATCAGCATGAACAGGAACGGGCTGAAAAACGCGAGGCCGATATATTCGCCGACCGTGTAGGTACCGGTCGCCATCGCGCGTTCGCTTTGCGGGAACCAGGTGGCGACCACCCGGCTATTGGTCGGAAAGCACGGTGCCTCCGACACGCCCAGTCCCAGACGGAACGCGAACAGGCCGCCGATGCCATGGACGAGCCCCTGCGCGAGCGTGCACAGCGACCAGAACGTCATCGACAGGAAGTACGTGAGCTTGCTGCCGAAGCGGTCGAGAAAGAGCCCGCCTGGAATTTGCGAGGCGACGTAGCTCCACGAAAACACGGAGAACAGCAGGCCCATCAGCGCGGCGTTGATGCCGAGTTCCTTGGTCAACTGCGGCGCCGCGATGCCGAGCACGGTGCGGTCGAGATAGTTGATCATCGTGCCGACTGCGAGCAGCGCGAGGATCTGATAACGGGCTTTCGAACGGCGCGCGGGGCTCGCCGTCCTGTTCGGCGCGGACGAGTCCGCGGAATTGGATTGGAACGATTGCGGCATGTCGTGCTTGTCTCCTCGATCAGCTTGTGTGCCGGTCTTTACGCGGCCGGTTAGCGTTGCAACAGCGATTGAAAGTGGGTGTAGACGCGCTCGGCGTCCGGCTCGAGGCCCGTGAAAATGCGCATCGCATCGACCGCCTGGTAGACCGCCATGCCGCCGCCGCTCAGCGTGCGGCAGCCGAGCGCCTCGGCCGCCTGCAACAGCGCGGTGCGGATCGGGAAATAAACGATGTCGGCAACCCACAGGTCGCGGTGCAGCAATTCGGCCGGCAGCGGCAGGCCCGGCATTTTGGCCATGCCGGTCGGCGTCGCGTGAATCAGCCCTTGCGCGGCCGCGAGCGACTCCGCTAGCGACATGCCGGCGCTGACCTCGGCTTTAGGGAAACGCGCCTGCAACTCGTCGGCGAGTGACTGCGCGCGCGCGGCATCGACGTCGAACAGCGTCAGCGATTGCGCGCCCAGGTTCAGCGCGGCGTGCGCAACCGCCGCGCCCGCGCCGCCGGCGCCGAGCTGCACGACGCGTTCCAGCGACACATCCGGCAGGCCGCGCTGGAATGCGCGCGCGAAGCCGGACCAGTCGGTGTTGTGACCGATGCGCTTGCCGTCCTTGAACAACACGGTGTTGACCGCGCCGAGCGCGCGGGCGTCGTCGGACAGTTCGTCGAGCAGCGGAATGACCGCCTGCTTGCACGGATACGTGATGTTCAGGCCGTTGTAGCCCATCCGTTCGGCTGCCGTCAGCAGCTCCGGCAGTGCGGCGATGTCGAGTTTCAGCGCATCGAGATCGATACGCCGATACACATAATGCAGACCGAGCTTGCCGCCCTCTTCCTCGTGCATCGCGGGCGTGAGCGAACCGCTAATGCCCGAACCGATCAGACCGACCAGAAAGGAGCACGGCGCGGCCCTCGAGCTCGCCTGCGCATTGGCCAACGCGGCGATCTCCGCGGCGCTTCGGGGAGCTCCCCGAGTGTTCGCTTCAGTGATCATTTCGCCGCCCTATTCTTAAGAATCGTCGCCATCCGTTCCAGCGCGAGCACATAGCCCTGCGTGCCGCAGCCGACGATGATCGCGTCCGCGACCGCCGACACGTACGAGTGATGCCGGAACGCCTCGCGCCGATGCACGTTAGAGATATGCACCTCGATGACGGGCTTCTCGATCGCGGTCAACGCGTCGGCGATCGCGACCGACGTATGCGTGTACGCGGCCGGATTGATCACGACGCCGTCGACCTTGCTACGTGCTGCGTGTAGCCAGTCGATCAGCTGATGCTCGGCGTTCGACTGGCAAAAGTCGACCGCGAGGCCGAGGCGCCCGCCCGCGTCGCGGCACAGCTTCGCGACGTCGTCGAGGGTTTCCGCGCCGTAGATGGCCGGCTCGCGCGTGCCGAGCAGATTGAGGTTCGGTCCGTTCAGGACCAGTACGGAGGCAAAACTCATAACAACGACTCCTGCGGAATTAGGTACGACTCGAACCGCGGCACCCGCGGCGGTTCTTCGACGTATAACGAAGTGTGCGCGCATCGGCCGTCGCCGTCATTCGGGGTTTCTACGAATTTGTACCATCTAGTTAGTTTGTATAGACTGTCGAAACTGCCGGCTAGTATGGGGAATTCTGGTCTGCATCTTGCTGCGTTGCGTAACGGAGCGACTCGATTTGCGCGTTGCAGCAAACCCGGCACGCAGCGCCCACAGGCGCGCCGCAGCGGCTTGCCTGTTCCTTTCTCCCCGTTTGTGCGTTTTCGCAGGAGCCGTTCATGCAACGTTCGATTGCCACCGTGTCGATTAGCGGCACCCTCGTCGAGAAGCTGAGCGCGATCCGCGCGGCGGGCTTCGAAGGCGTCGAAATCTTCGAGAACGACCTGCTGTATTTCGACGGCTCGCCCGCCGACGTGCGTCGCATCGCCGACGACCTCGGCCTGAAGATCATGCTGTTCCAGCCGTTTCGCGACTTCGACGGCGTCAGTCCCGAGCGGCTGGCGCGCAATCTCGATCGCGCCAAGCGCAAGTTCGACGTGATGCACGAGCTCGGCACGGACCGCATCCTCGTGTGCAGCAACGTCTCGCCGGACACCCTCTGCGACGACTCGCTGATGATCGATCAGCTCGGCGCGCTGGCCCGGGCGGCCGCGGCGGCCGGCGTCATCGCCGGTTATGAGGCGCTGGCGTGGGGCAAGCACGTGAAGACCTACCGCCACGCGTGGAAGCTCGTCGACGCAGTGAACCATCCGAGCCTCGGACTCGTGCTCGACAGCTTTCATACGCTATCGCTGAACGACACGCCGGAGGCTATCGCCGACATTCCAGGCGAGCGCATCGCGTTCGTGCAGATCGCGGACGCGCCGAAGCTCGCGATGGACGTGCTCGAGTGGAGCCGCCACTACCGCTGCTTCCCCGGCCAGGGCGACTTCGATCTCGCGAACTTCACCGCGCAGGTCGTCAAGGCCGGCTACAAGGGCCCGCTTTCGCTGGAAATCTTCAACGATGGCTTTCGCGCCGCCCCCACCACGATCACGGCGGCCGATGGCCATCGCTCGCTGCTGTTCCTCGAAGAGCAAACCCGCGCGCTGCTCGAACAGCAATCGCAGCCGCAGAAGACGACGAGCGAGCTGTACCGCTCGCCCGCGGCACCCGCGCACGTGGGCTATCAGTTCCTCGAATTCGCGGTCGATCACACGACGCGCGCGCAGCTCGCCGACTGGCTCGGCAAGCTGCGCTTCCGCCAGGCCGGCCAGCATCGCTCGAAGGACGTGACGCTGTATCAGCACGGCGCGGCATCGATCGTGCTGAACGCCGAGCCCGATTCGTTCGCAAACGCTTTTTTCCAGCAGCACGGCTTGTCGCTGTGCGCATCGGCGTTTCGGGTCGATGACGCGAGCCAGGCATTCGAGCGCGCGGCCGGCTTCGGCTACGCGCCGTTCTCCGGCCAGGTCGGGCCGAACGAGCGCGTACTGCCGGCCGTGCAGGCGCCGGACGGCAGCCTCAACTATTTCGTCGACGAAAGGCCGGATCAGCCCACGCTATTCGAAGCCGATTTCGTGCTCACCGACGTCAACGGGCCGACCGAGGTCGGACCGCTCGAGCGGATCGATCACGTGTGCCTGTCGGTGCCGGCCAATGCGCTCGATACGTGGGTGTTATTTCTACGCACCGCGCTCGGCTTCCTGGCCGAGCCGGGCGTGCTGGTGCCCGATCCATACGGCCTCGTGCGCAGCCGCGCGCTGCGCAGCCCCGACGGCTCGGTACGGATCGCGCTGAATGCGTCGGTGGATCGCCATACGGCAGTCGCCGAGGCGCTGCACACGTATCACGGCTCGGGCCTGAACCACGTCGCGTTCCGCACCAGCGACATCTTCAGCGCGATCCCCGAGTTCGTCGCCGACGGCGTGCCGATCCTGCGCATTCCGCGCAATTACTACGACGACCTCGCGGCCCGCTACGCGCTGTCCGACACGCTGCTCGAAGCAATGCGCGCGAACCATATCCTGTACGACCGCGATGAACGGGGCGGCGAGTTTTTCCACGCTTATACCGAGCAACTCGACCAGCGCTTCTTCCTCGAGATCGTCGAGCGGCGCGGCGGCTACGACGGCTATGGGGCGGCCAATGCGGCGGTGCGGCTCGCGGCGCAGGCGCAGCGGCGCAAGTGACGGGCAGGCATGAGAGGCACCACAGCGGCTTCTTCATCGGAACATCGGAACTCGCCGCGTCCATACGGACTTCGTCTTTGCAGGCACGCGACCTGCGTGCCGATCGGGGCAGGTTCGCCGTCTCGATATAATGGCGCCTGTTTTGCGGTCCGGTCCGCACGTTCGCCTGGCATCTCGCGCGATACCAGGCGATGCGATGCGGCGCATGGACCCTCACAAGCCGAATCAACGCCAGGAGACCTATGAAGACGTTCGTTGCAGTCCTGTCCCTTTCGCTACTGCTCAGCGCTTGCGCGTATTTCCAGAAAGATCCCGACTCCGGCGAGCCCGTCACGGACACGACGACCCAGCGTTCCGTCGACGACGTGGTTGCCTGTCTGACGCAGATGGCCAATCATCACAACGCCGCCTTCAAGTCGACCGGCATCCCGCAAGGTCAGATGCTTGACTTCGGCGACTCGAACATCGTCAAGGTACGCAGCGACAACGGCGCGACAACTTACCGTTTCTATGCGGGCAAGCGTCATGTAAGCAACCTGTGGATCGAATCGGCAGGCAAAACCTGCGCTCCATAAGGCTTTATGGCGCATCAAAGCGACGTTCCGGGCGCCGGAATCTGATCCGTTGAAACGATCATGTCACAGTGTTACAGGACAATGGAGTCTTAAGAATCGTTTAAGACTTCGTCCGCATGATCCTCGGACACGTCCCCGCACGAGGTGCGCTCCATGAACCAACCCAAACCGAATAGCAACGAACCACCTGCCAAGCGCCCCACGATCCTGCGCCGTCTCCTGAGCCATCATGAACTCGCGACGCTGCTGCTGTTGCTGCACGCGCCGATCGATGCATCCGCAAAACCCGAAATTCCGCAGCTTTACGAAGCCGGTCTCGTCGAGACGGTTTCGAACGATGCCGGCGAGCCGCATATCCGTCTGACGTCCGAGGGTAATGCGGTGTTGCGGGGGCTTGGGGTGAAGTAACGCACGACCGTCACAACCGACCGAGGCCGCGCAACGAATGACGTTGACGCGGCCTTTTTCATTCAGGCCGTTCAAACCTGCCACATCGCGGATCCCGCTTCGCGCAGCCGATCGCCAGCGCGACGTCCCTATCCTCCCCGTCTCTCCTGGTCACTCCGACACCGCCGCTGGGCGCCTCTCTGCGTTATCCCCGTACACTGAATCAGATCGCAGCGCGCGCCACCAGATTGCGCCCGCGACTGCGGACAGCAGTCCCGCTATCAGCAAACTCGTCTGCATACCCTCGCGGATCGTCGTGTGCCCGGCAAGCAGCGCGCCTGACCATGCCACGCCAAGAACCGCGCCGGTTTGGCGTGCTGCATTCAGCACCCCCGCGGCAATGCCAGCACGACCGCGGTCCACAGAGGCCATCGTTGCCGTTGTCGTTACAGGGGTAATGAGGCTCGCTGCCAGGCCAATCGCCGGCAATGGCAACGCAAACAGTGCATACGGACGTAACGGCGCCACTTCCATAAGACTGAAATACCCGCCTGCGGCCAACAGGAACGCGCCTACAACTAGCCGTCGAGGACCAAGCCGTTCCGTAAGCCGTTTCGAAAACAGACTTCCGGCGGGTACAGCAACTGTAAGCGGCAAAAACGCCAGTCCGGTCGACAGCGGGCTATAGCCGAGCTGTCGCTGAAACAGTAGACCCAGATCGAAGATCAGTCCGTAGAACGTGAATGCGGACACCATCGATACCCACACCGCGCCCGAAAATGCGGCGTTGCGAAACAAGTTCAGCGGCACCATCGGATCTGTGCGCGTAGCCTCTATCGCGAGAAATGCAACGCCCGTCGCAAGCGTTGCGGCCATACATCCGATGATCACGGGTGAGCGCCATCCGTAGTGCGGCGCACTGATCACCGATAAATTCAGCAACACCAACGACACGATCGCCGCGACCTGCCCGGCGAGGTCGAACTTGCCCGCGATCGCCGGTCGCGGTTTCGATCTTTCAGGCGAGACCCTGCACACCAGCCATATGCCGGCCAAACAGATCGGCACATTGACCAGAAAGATGCTGCGCCAGCCGATAAACCGGATCAGCATGCCGCCCACTAATGGCCCCGACGCCATCGCTACACCGCCGAGTCCCGTCCACAAGCCGACCACGGCCGCACGCGCCCCGGGATCCGGCCATGTTTCGTTGATAAGCGTTAGCGAGGCCGGGACCAGCAACGCCGCGCCGACGCCCTGAACCATGCGTCCCACGACAAGCAGTGCGACACTGGGCGCAAACCCACAAAATGCCGATGCCAATGCGAACGTCGCCAACCCACAGATGTAGAGGCTGCGTGCGCCGAGCCGGTCTGTCAGCGCGCCGCCTGTCAACAGCAGACTTGCAAAGCTGAGCGTGTATGCGGTCACGACCCACTGCAATGCGGCGATGCCACCAGCGAGTTTCTCGGCAATCCGTTCCAGCGCCACGTTGACGATAGACGTGTCCAGAATGACGATCATGTAGCTTACGGCCGTCGCCCACAGGACCGGTCGCTGCCGCTTACAGCTTCTCATTTTGGACGACCTCGCTTCGAGTGGTGGGAGTATTGCCGCAGTATCGAAGGCGCGAGGCGCCGAACGCTTCGACGCGTATCGAATCATGCGACTATCGAAGCGCTTTACGCTTCAGCTGAAACCCGGAGGCTTACTTGAACGCGCAACCCAATTTGTCCGCCACCGCATTTCTGATTGCCGATGCAGCACGGGCCGCGATGCTGATGTCATTGGCCGACGGGCGCGCGCTGCCGGCCGGTGAGCTGGCCCATGCCGCCGGTGTAACGCCGCAGACAGCCAGCAGCCATCTCGCCAAGCTGCTGCACGGAGGACTGGTCTGCGTCGAGAAACAAGGACGCCACCGCTACTACAAGATCGCCAGTCCGCAAGTTGCGGTGGCGCTCGAAAGTCTGGCTTCGATCGCGCCGCAACGCCCAAGTCGCCGAAACGCGCTTGGCCGTAATGCTGAAAGCCTGCGATTCGCACGTTGCTGCTACGACCATCTGGCCGGCAAAGCTGGCGTCGCCATCACGCAAAAGTTGATGACAAAGGGCTTCCTTTCCATCGCCGGCGATAAACGGCTAGATGTCACACCCACGGGCGCGGCGTGGTTCGCAACATTGGGGATTAATATCAGCGATATGAAGCGGGGTCGGCACGGGATCGCACATCAATGCATGGACTGGACCGAGCGCGAGCATCACCTCGCCGGACCGCTCGGAGTCGGGCTGCTCGATCTACTATGTGAAAAAGGTTGGTTCAGGCGGAGCCGGAGATCGCCGTCCGTGGAAGTCACGCCGGTCGGATGGACAGGGTTGTGGGAACAACTCGGGCTGACCTTGGGCGACATCGAGCGTTCACAAGAGGATGGTGCATATCCGGACGCCAGCGTCCGTAGATTACCTGTTAGGCATCCAAAGGAGGCAAACGATGACACGAGTTCGCGTTAACGGCTTTACCATCTCGCTCGACGGATACGGAGCAGGTCCGAATCAAGACATCGACAATCCGCTCGGCGTTGGTGGGACGGAACTGCACCAGTGGCTAGTCCCAACCCGCACGTTCCAGCGAGCCTTGTTCGGCAACGACGGCGGTACGACCGGGGTCGACGACGATTTTGCCGCCCGTGGCTTTCAGAACGTTGGCGCCTGGATCCTTGGGAGGAACATGTTCGGACCCATTCGTGGGGATTGGCCGGACACACACTGGAAAGGCTGGTGGGGAGCGAATCCGCCGTATCACGTTCCGGTCTTCATCTTGACCCATCATGCTCGTCCACCCATCGAGATGGAAGGCGACACGACGTTCCACTTCATAACAGGAGGCATTCGCGAGGCGCTCGACCATGCACGCGAAGCCGCTGCCGGGATGGACGTGCGGGTCGGCGGTGGGCCGGACACAATCCGGCAGTATCTTCGTGAGGGCCTCATAGATGAGCTGCATATTGCTATCTCGCCGGTCCTGCTCGGCCGCGGAGAATCGCTGTTCGAAGGGATCGACTTGCGGACTCTGGGATACGAATGCGTTGAATCCGCAGCGTCGGAGAAGGCCACGCATGTCGTCCTACGGCGCCGAGGATAGCGCCGACGGTGATGAATGGACCTGCGTGAAGCCAGCCTTGCGGCTGGCTTTTTTTACGTCTGTCGATCGTAGGGCGGCAGGCCGGGCAGGCGGAAAACGGGCAACGCTCGCTTACTCGTCACTCCCTCGACTGGCGTGACGACGATCGATGTCGTCAAGAAATCAAAAAACACGTCACATACGAATTGACAATCTGTTGTGTTGGAAGCCGTTACAGTGGTACGTCGGCCCGCGCACGGTCGCGCAGTGCAACGCTCTTTGAGTGACTTCGCGGTGTGGCCTGAAAACCCGCGCCTTGGGCAATACCTGGCATGACGAACCGAACTTGGGCGGCGGCCGTTGGCCAAGCCGCGTCGCGTTCAGGGTTGCGAGATATTGCGAGCGAAACGGATGATCGGATCGGAGTCGTCACGTTGAAGCACGCGAGCGGATCAAAATAAATGGAGGAAAAAGTCGAAGTGCGTTTAGTGTATTTTTGCACGTCGCCGCGAGCCAATGAGCACGCGGGCGGGGTTAAAGTCATCTACGACCACTCCAGCCGCCTGAATAACAGTGGCCTGATCGCTTCGGCGATCATGCATGACAGGCGTGGTTATGCGTACCCTTGGGCCGAACACGCTGTCCAGCTGATTTCCGACAGGGAACTGCGTCCGACAGATCATCTGGTGCTGCCAGAAATCAAAGCGGCGAAGCTCGCGCGAATCATAGCGCCGCGCGGATTAAAGTACTCGATCTTTGTCCAGAACGGATACTATCTGCGCGACCGCGACGGTGGCTGTACCGATGCCGACGTCGACCACGCCTATCAGAACGCGTCCGCAATCCTGTCTATCTCCGACGATACTTCCTCCCTGATTTCACTTCACTATCCGCATCTGACAAACCGGGTCAGGCGGGTGTTTTGTTCGGTAGACGACAACGTGTTTCATGCCGACGGCAACAAACGCAACCTCATCACGTATATGCCGCGCAAGAACGGTGCGCATGCGGCTGCCGTTGTCTTTGGATTGAAGAAGCGATTGCCCCCCGGTTGGGAAATGCGCGGGATCGACGGCATGAATGAGGCAGAAGTCGCAACACTGCTCAAGAAATCGCGGATCTTCATGTCGTTTTCAGGCTTGGAAGGACTAGGTTTGCCGCCAGTTGAGGCTGCGCTCTGCGGAAACTACGTGATTGGGTATCACGGCGGTGGCGGCCGGGAGTACTGGTCATCACCCAACTTTGAAGAAATCGCCGTTGGCGATCTTGGCGTTTTCGTCAGCAGCGTTGAGCGGCGCGCTCGTTCGTTGTCCGATTGCACGGACGACTTCGTTGAGCTCGAGCCAGGAATGGCTAGACTGCGCGCGCATTTTTGTCGAGAGAATGAGCTGGCCGCTCTCCAGCGGTTTGTCGACAAACTCATAGTAGACGCGCCACGCAGAGCGACAGCGTTCCCCCGCCGCAGGATTCACGCGGATCCGACTACAAAAGCGGATGTGTCTTGGATGGTGGCTGGCGCTGCGGCGAGTGCGCGCACAAACGCGTGCGTGAGCATAGCCACGGGGCAAATTCGCGGCGGCGGACTCGCGCCGGTCTCGCTGACATGTAAGTTGGAGCGAGGGATGAAATTTTTGGCAATGGTTGGCTTCGTTCTCGCAGTTCCGTTTGCGTTGCGTGCTGGTCGATGTCTGCTTGCCCGAAGACGGTTGCGGCGTGCAGTCGTTGCGAGCAAGTTTTGGCCCACGCTCACCACGGCGAGCGTCCCCGTGCCCTATCCCTCCAAGACCAGCGACCCTTCCGGGTATTGGTCGCAGATGAACTCGACGAACGCACGGACTTTGGGCGACGCAAGACGTCGCGAGGTGTGCAAGACCCAGAGCGCGGCTTCCACGTCTGAAACCGCTCCCCACTGTACCAACCGCCCTTGAGTAAGCGGGTCCCAGGCAATGGACTGCGGCAAGAGCGCGGCACCCGCGCCGGCGACGGCAGCGTCGCGGATCATCAGAAACGAGGAAAGTCTGAGCCGTGGAACGGGTTCGAGGATCAAGCGTCCGTCGTCGAGAGTCCAGTTGGTGGACTGGAAGCTCGAAAACACGATGGCCGGAACGGCCCTGACGGCGCCAGCACGCGGCATGGATACGGATGGCGCCGCCACGACAACGAGCCGGTCGCGGGCAAAACACCGGCCCACCAGGCTGCTGTCCGGGCTCGGATTGATCCGGATGGCGACGTCGAACTGTTCCTCGACAAGGTCGACCATGCGGTCCTCTCCCACCACCTCGATCGTGATCTCCGGATAGACGGCACAGAAGCCGGCGCAAATCCGGCCCATCGCAAGCTGCGAAAACAGTACCGGCGACGCGATACGTAAGCGTCCGCGTGGAGTGGACAGTCCCTCCCTCGTTGCGGTCATGGCCTCCTCCACTTCGTGCATCGGCCCTTCGGTTCGGGCCATCAGCATTTCGCCGGCTTCCGTAAGTTTCAGTCCGCGGGGGCCGCGCTCGATGAGTCGCACGCCGAGTTGCTCTTCCAGTTCGGCAATGCGCCGCGACAGCGTCGCCTTCGATTTGCCACTTGCGCGGCTTGCCTTCCCCAATCCTCCGTTCGTTGCCACGAGCGCAAAGTCGGCCAGAGCGTTGAGATCCATGCTGTTCCAATTTTGAAACGAGGTGTCTCCATTTTCGCGTCTTCGTTTTATTAGTGCAACCGCTTATCTTTTCCTCACCGCAACTCGATATGAGGAACCAGTAATGAACACGACTCAACGCGCTGTAGTGATTCGGGCGTTTGGCGACGTGAGCGCCGCTGAAGTGGCGCAGATCGCGACACCCGAAGCCGCAGAAGGCCAGGTACTCGTCCGCGTCCACGCCGCGGGCATAAACGGTATCGACTGGAAAATTCGTGAGGGCTATGTTCGCGACGCCTTTCCGCTCCAGTTGCCCGCCGTGCTAGGCATCGAACTGGCGGGTGTGGTCGAGGCCGTTGGCCCCGGCACCTCGCGCTTCCATGTCGGCGATCGCGTCATGGGCCCGCTCGGGGGTATCGGCGCCTATACCGATCTCGTGCCGGTCAACGAGGCAAACCTTTGCCGCACGCCCGACGGGCTGGACGACGTCCATGCAGCAGCGATCCCTGTGGCGGCGGTGTCGGCCTGGCAGAGTCTGTATCACGCAGGTCCGATTCACCCGGGCCAGCGAATCCTGATTCACGGCGCGGCTGGCGGGCTGGGCGGCTATGCCGTGCAATACGCAAGGCGAGCCGGGGCGGAAGTCTTTGCGACTGTGGCTACCGCTCACGTCGAATACGCACGCAGTCTCGGCGCAGACCATGTCATCGACTACCAGACCGAACGTTTCGAGGATCGTGCTCGGGACATCGAACTGGTGCTCGACTATGTCGGCGGTGAAGTACTCGATCGCTCGTGGCAAGTGCTGACGCAGACCGGCGCCATCGTCGGCACGTCGTCGCCCGATATCCTCGCGCGCACGCCTGCCGGCCGCCGCGGCCTGTGGTTCATGAACTGGCCGGACGCCGCGCTTCTGGAAAAGCTCGCAGCAGACATCGCACATGGCTCTGTGAAAAACAAGGTGAGCGAGGTGGTCGGCTTCGCGGACATCCCCGCCGCCATCGAACGCAATCGCACCGATTCCCGCACCGGCAAGATCGTGGCGGACTTCTCGCACTAACCCATTTCTGTTTGGAGATTGACATGAGCATTCTAGTTACCGGTGCTACGGGCACAGTGGGTTCTCTCGTCGTTCAACGCCTCGCCGAAGCCGGCGCGGACGTCAAAGCGCTGGTTCGCCAGCAGCGCAAGCTGAGCTTCCCCGCGGGCGTCGCTGAAGTGGTGGGCGACCTGACGGACGTGCCGTCGATGCGCGCAGCGCTGAGCTCGGTGCGGACGCTGTTCCTGCTGAACGCGGTCACGCCCGACGAAGTGACGCAAGCCCTCGTTGCGTTGAACCTGGCTCGCGAGGCAGGCATCGAACGCATCGTTTACCTGTCGGTGATTCACGCGGACAAGTACACGAACGTGCCGCACTTTGCGGGCAAGCACACGGTCGAGCGCATGATCGAGAGTCTGGACGTGGCAGCAACCATTCTGCGCCCCGCTTACTTTATGCAGAACGAGCGCACGATCCAGCAGGTCATCCAGAACCATGGCGTCTATCCGATGCCGATTGGCTCAGCTGGCGTCGCGATGGTCGATGGGCGCGATATCGCGGATATTGCCGTTGCAGAACTCCTGCGCCGCGACAGCGCTCCCGCTCCGTTGTCGCGAATGACGCTGGACGTGGTCGGCCCGCATGTGCTGACGGGCGTATCCGCGGCAGCAATCTGGGCAACGGCGACCGGACGCGAGGTGAGTTACGGAGGCGATGACGTGGCGGCCTTCGAAGCACAGATGGCGTCGTTGGGCCCGAGCTGGCTGGCGTACGACATGCGCTTGATGATGGCCGGCATTCAGAATCTCGGCATGCGTGGCGCAGATGGCACGGTCGAGCGTCTCGAAGCAATGTTGGGACGGCCCCTGCGCAGCTATGCTGACTTTGTCACGGAAGCCATTGGCGCGGGCTAGAGGGGGGACATAATGCACCGCGCATGGCGCTGATAGCGAATGGGATCGCTTGGGGTCTCGATTACTTACCGGATACGAGCGATCGCTTCCGATCACCACGCGGCGCGCAGCGCCTCATCGGCGACTGCGAGTCGCGACGCGATCGTCTTGATCAGAAAGCGGTGAAACTGCTGCGCGGTGACGGGGTCATCGCGTTCGAGCGAGAGAAGCGCGGACACCGACAGACGGTGAACGCGTGTCGGCGCCTCGGCGATCACGTCGGCGCTTCGCGCCCTCTGGGTGTACACAGCCATTTCGCCGACGATCGTGCCCGGACCGAAAGAGCGCAGCCGCACCGGCCGGCCATCGAGCAGCGGCAATGAAACGGCGACGCGTCCGCACTCGACGATATAAAGCGCATCGCCCGGCTCGCCACACGAGAACAGCGGCTGCCCGGCGTCGAGATCGCATACTTCGAGATATCCGCACAGCTTCTCCAGCGCGCACGGCGTGAAGTGCGGCGCGAGCGTCGTATGGAAATCGTGCTCACCGGAGCGATCCGTGTCCGCATCGGATTCGAGCAGTTGGTCTTCGATCCATTCGAGACCGGCATCGAGCGTTGGAAACTCGCGTATCCGCAAATGCAGCGTGCCGGTCTTTACGAGCAGATTGCGCGAGCGTATGGGCAACGCGGTCAGCACGAGATCCGCACCCGACGTTGCGCAGAGTTGCCGCAGCTTCACGAATGCAATCGATACCGATGCGTCCATGCCATTGGTCGACGCGAAATCGAGTACGACATAGCGCACGGGCAATGCGTCGTGTACGTCGAGGCGTTCTCGCACGCGTTGCAGGATCGAGTTGGCGGTGCCGAAGAACAGGAAGCCTTGCAGGCACACGCCGAATAGCTGCGCGCCGAGTTCGCGCAGCCGCGCGGCGTCTTCGATACTGCGCTCGACTGTCGAGGTACGCGTCGTAGCATCGAATTCCATCCGCACACAACTGACGCGTCCGTACAGCAGCGCGAACATCACGCACGCGGCGATCACGCCCGCAATCACACCCGCGACGACGCCATAGAACGCGACCACGGCGAGTATGCCCGGCACGAGCGCGTACTCGTACCAGTTCAGCCGCGCATACGCGCCAACCAGCCATTGCAGCATCAGGCGCAATCCCATGAAAAGCTGCAGCCCGACCAGCACGGGCACGGGAAACAGCGCGACCAGATCGGGTGACGCCGCGAGCGCAACGAGGCATGCGATCGCCGCGAACACGCCCGCCATCCGGCTCGTTGCGCCGGCGCGCGCGTTGAGCATCGAGCGGTTGTACGACTGATAGCCGACCATGCCGCCCAGCAATCCGCTCGCGATGTTTGCGAGTCCCGCCGCGCGCATTTCGCGGTTCAGGTCGATGTCTTCGCCCGTTACCGCGCCGATGGCCGTCGAGTTCATCAGGATGGTGATCGCCGATACAGAAGTCACGACGAGCGTCTCAGGCAGATGCGCGCCGATCGCGGCCCAGTCGATCGCGCCGCGCGCGAGCGGCGCAGGCATATGCAGATGGGCGAATAATTGCAGTTTCACATGTGGCAATAGCAGGCCCATGCTGCGCGCATCGTCGATCGACAGTCCGGCGAGATGCAGCAGCAGATAGAAGAGCGCGATTCCGCACAGGAGTACGATCGGCAGTGCGGCAATGTGCTGCCGACCGCGCGTAAGCGCAGTTGTGAGCACGCCGATGAAGACCGCGGGTGTCCATGCGAGCCAGTGCAGATGCGCTAGCAACCCGAGGTTTTGCCACTGCGGCGACGCGCCGGTCAGCACGCGAAACGCGCCGGCCAGCAGCAGATAACCCGTGCCCGCGAGAAACCCTCCGACCACGGGATACGGCAGGAACTGCAATGAACGGCTGCGCTTCGACGAGCCGATTGACAGCAGCACAATGCCCGTCAGCACCGAACACAGCGCGATGGATATCAGTACGGTCAGCAAAATGGTGGGTGACGAGCCGCCGTCGGCGCGTGCGCTGCTGGCGACGCCTGCCGCCACACCGGCGAGAAACGCCGTCGCGTTGCTGTCCGGCCCGGCGATATTCAGACGCATCGAGCTGGTCAGCGAGATCACGATCGCAGTGACGATACAACTGACGAGCGCCGTAGGTACGCCGAGTTGGGCATAGCGCGCGAGGTCCGCGCTGAAGACCAGCGTGCCCAGGCTCATTGCGTAGCAGAGCATGACGAGCGTCGAGACGGCGCCCGCCGCGAGGTCGCCAAGCAGGCCGGCGACCTTCGACGCGGACTCCGACGCAGACCCGGACGCAAAACCCGTGGCACCTTCCTTCACGGCGCTCTCCCGCAACGCGCGGCGCCGAGGCATGCCAGCGCGCCGCGCGACCCAGTATCCGCCGTCGTCCTTGCGCCTGTCAAACGGCCAACATGCACCTGTCGGTGCGCGCAACACCTACACTGAAACAGGCGAGCGCCGTCGTATTTCTTAAGCGCTCAGCGGGAAACAGGTTCCGGCGGTGACGCGATGGACATCGAACTGTGGCTGCGTGAACTCGGGCTCGAGCAGTACATGCAGGCATTTGCCGACAACGACATCGATGCGTCGATGCTGCCCGAGCTCACCGATGCGGACCTGAAGGAACTCGGCGTGCGCTCGCTGGGGCATCGCAAGCGGCTGCTGGCGGCGATCGTGCAGAAATCGTCGTCCACGGCACAGGCTTCTGTCGACCCGTCTGTCGCGCGAGCGGACGAGCGCAGGCAAGTCGCCGTGCTCTTCGCCGACATCTGCGGCTATACGGAGCTGAGCCGGGCACTCGATCCGGAAGAACTGCTCGCTGTGCTCGGCGGCTACTTCGAGCAGGTGGATGACATCGTCGTTCGACATGGTGGTCACATCGACAAGCATGTCGGCGATTGCGTCATGGCGGTGTTCGGCGCGCCGCGTTCATACGGAAACGATCGGGAGCGCGCAGCGCGGGCCGCACTCGCGATCATCGACGCGATGCCGGATCTGTCTCGAACGCTGGTGCGCCCGCTCTCCAGTCACATCGGTATTGCGGTCGGCCAGGTCGTCGCAAGCGACACGGGCAGCGCGGCGCACCGCGAGTACACCGTGACGGGCGAAACGGTCAACCTCGCCTCGCGTCTGACCGACGCGGCCGGACCGGGCGAAATCCTGATCTCGGAAACGTTGTGGCGCCCGCTGGCTGACCGCATCGCGTGCGAAGCCCGTGGCGAACTTGCCGTGAAAGGCTTCGCCGAGCCCGTTTCCGTGTGGCGTCTCACCGGCCTTCAACGTCCGTCTGCCAGCCGACCACTCTTTGGCCGTCTTGACGAACTGCGCCAGTTTCGGGCGATACTCGAATCATGCCGGCAGACGAGACGCGGCCGCGTCGTTCGTCTGCGGGGTGAGCCTGGTATCGGCAAGACGCGTCTGGTCGAGGAATTCCAGCGCGAGGCAAGCGGGCTAGGCTTCGCGTGTCACACGGCGTTCGTGCTCGACTTCGGTTCGAGAGCCGGTCGCGACGCGATCCGATCACTGGTGCGTGGGCTCCTCGCGTTCGACGACGCGAGCGATGAGGAAGCCGCCACGTCCGCCACGACGCGAGCCATCGCCGACGGTCTCGCGGACGCCGGTGATGCGCTGTTCCTCAACGATCTGATCGAGGTGTCGCAACCGCCCGAGCACCGGGCGGTCTACGAAGCCATGAACAACGCGATGCGCGTTCGAGGCCGGCAGGATGTGATGACTAGGCTCGTGCAACGCGCGAGCCGCGTGCAGCCTCGATTGCTCGTCGTTGAAGACATTCATTGGGCGGACCCATCGACGCTGCAGGACCTCGCCGAACTCAGCCGGGCAGCGGCGGATTGCGCGGCCGTGCTGATGCTGACAACGCGGCCGCAAGGCGATCCGCTCGACTCGTCATCGGGCGCAGCGGCAAACGCGCCGTGCTCGATATTCGATCTGGGTCCTTTGAACGACGGCGACTCCCGCCTGATGGCCGAGTCGTTTTCCTGTGCAACGGATCTGGTGGCGCGCTGCATCGAGCGGGCCGCGGGTAATCCGCTTTTTCTCGAACAACTGCTCAGCAATACAGAGAAAACGGCAGAAACGGGCGTGCCGGGTTCGGTGCAAAGTCTGGTGCAAGCGCGGCTGGATGGACTCGATGCCGTCGACAAGACCGTCTTGCGTGCGGCGTCGGTGTTCGGCCAGTTCTTCGAGCCGGAGGCGATCAGCCACATTCTCGAACGCACGGATGTGACGTTGGAACCGATGGTGACGGCGCGCCTGCTGCGCCGACAGGGCAGCGGATTCATCTTCCATCACGCACTCATTCGCGACGCCATCTATGACGGGCTGCTGAAGAGCCAACGCCGCGAGTTGCATCGACGCGCCGCGCAGTGGTTTGCGCAGCGCGATACCGTACTGCGCGCCGAACATCTCGATCGGGCTGGCGAGCGTGACGCGGCTCGCGCTTATTGCGACGCGGCGCGCTCGCAGGCGGCCGGCTATCGCCATGAATTTGCGCTTCGGCTTGTCGAACGCGGGCTTGCATTAGCAGATGCCTGTGCCGACCGCGTCGCGCTCGAATTGCTCCGCGGCAACATCCTGCATGACATCGGCGCCATGACGTCGGCACTCGGTGCATTCGAAACGGCGCTCGCGACGGCGACGACGGATGCAGAACGTTGTCACGCATGGATCGGACGCGCTACGGTGAAGCGGGTCATCGACGATCTCGACGGCGCGTGGACCGATCTCGACTGCGCGGCCGCAGTGGCCGCAGCCGAGCGTCTCTCGCGCGAACAGGCACGCATTCACTTTCTGCGCGGCAATCTGTGTTTTCCGCGCGGCGACAGCGACGGCTGCGTGCGAGAGCATGAACGCAGCCTTGCGCTCGCGCGCGAGGCGTGCGACTACGAACAGGAGGCGGCCGCGCTCGGCGGGCTTGGCGACGGTGAATACATGCGTGGGCGGATGATCAGTGCACATGACGCATTTAGCCTTTGCATCGAGCTGTGTCAGCGCCACGGCTTCGGCCGGATAGAGGTCGCCAATCTGCCGATGCGCGCGTTTACCGCGTGGTTTGCCGGCAACGCGAGCACCGGGCTCGACGCGGCCCTGGCAAGCGTCGCGGCCGCGGAGAAGGTCGGGCAGCTGCGGGCGCTGGCCGTCTCTCATCATGCCGCGTGGCATTGCCTGCACGATCTCGCGCAGTGGGACCGCGCGTGGGAGCATGTTGGTCCGGCGCTGAACTGCGCGCGCGAACTGAAATCGAGGCGCTTCGAAGGCGAGGCGCTTGCGTTTCGCGCTGAACTGCATCGGGTCGCCGGGCGCCGGCGGGAGGCGCTCGACGATATCGAACAGGCGCTGGCGATCAGCCGCGAGACGGGCATGGCCTACCTCGGCGCGTCCTATCTCGGCACGCTTGCGCGCGCGACCGACAATGTCGCCATCTTCGAGCGGGCTATCGAGGAGGGCGAGGCTCTGCTTGCAGCCGGGGCGGTGAGCCACAATCACTATCTGTTTCGACGTGACGCGATCGAAGCCTGTCTCGAGCGCGGATGGTGGGATGCGGCTGCAGCACATGCTGCGGCCCTTGAGGCGTACGCCCGTCGCGAGCCGTCGCCGTTTTCCGCATTCGTCGTTGCACGGGCGCGCGCGCTACTCGGCTGCGGGAAGGCAAACCAGGCCGCCGCATCGCTCGACGAACTTCTGCGCCTGAAAAAAGAAGCGCAAAGGCTTGGAGCACTGCACGCTCTTCCCGCAATAGACGATGCGCTGTCGCACCGTGAGTTCAGGTGACCTGGTACACGAGGCAACCCCGCTTGCATTGAGCCGTGAGTATTTCCGGAGGTCCCGCGCGGACATTTGAATGTCGGCTTCGCCCCAGGTACCGGACTTTGCGTTTCGACGACGCGCAACGTGCCGTCGCCGTTCTCAATTCGTTGGACGCTTGAGTTTAAGGACGGGAAACGGTCACCGTTGACCTGTCGTCGCCTCAAAGTCCTCTGAATAGGTGGTCAATCGCCCCTCTTTTCCCTCGTTTGGTTCAGCCCCAAGCTCGTATCATGGGCTGCACATGGGGTTAATGCAGTATGTCGGACAAGTTGTGGGTTACATAATCCTGACGTTTCTATCGAAGGAAAACATACATGTCAATTGCAAAGCGACGCGCGAGCTCGGCCAGATTGGCCCTCGTAGCCAACACATCGAGTGCTGTCGCGATTCCCGCGGACTGTAATGCAACGACATCCGGGCCGATCCCAAAAGCATGGTTCGAGGAAGAAGTCGGCTACATCGGCGAAATGCCGGCGTGTACCCGCATCCCGACTGACGCCCACCGTCAATGACCTGGGTGAACCTCACGTAAAAGTCATGCCGGCGAGCGCATTGTTTCGCCCCGTGTATCGCTCCACTGAAACGCGCCATTCATGAATGCTGTTCGAACTGAATTAACGGGTGATGCCGACCTTCCATCGATGCATCAGCCACTGGGACTGGCTGTGTTGCTCCGGGCGGCAATGGCTGGGAGCGATCTGACGCCGCTGGGGGAAAGCCTGCTCGAGCACGTAAAGCGCCATGACGACCCGTACGCTCTGCTCGATTTGTCGCTAGTGTTGCAATTGAAATACCAGAAGGCGGCCGCTCTCGCCGTCCAGCAGCAAGCGCTTCAAATGACCAGACATTATCGGTTAAAGAGCGCCCAGACGATCAAGACTCCTTTGAAGGTGCTGGTGCTCAAGGCTCCGGGCGATCTGATGGCGAACACGCCTTTTGAGTGCCTGCTTGAGAACGCCGACCTGCAGATAGAGGTCCTGTATGTCGACGCGCGGCCGCTGCGGAATGCCGAGTTGCCCGAGCACGACGTAATCTTCGTTGCGGCATGCGCGTCGGATGAAACCGCGGGCGTTCTTGCCCAAATCGCGTCGCTGACGAGCGGGACGGGTGGCCGCGTACTGAACCGGCCTGAACACATTGCGAAGACAATGCGTGACACCGCCTATGCTCTGCTGGGCGCTGCCCCCGGTATCTGTATGGCCCACACGGTGCGCCTTTCCCGTGAGCGGGTCAACGAAGCGGCTTCAGGAGCGTTGCAGTTGTCCAAGGTACTCGGCGCAAACTATCCGCTCATCATACGGCCGATAGGATCGCACGCCGGACAAGGTCTGGCAAAAGTGTCCGACGCTCAGGAACTCGCGCGCTACATGGCTGAGTCTGACGCCGTGGAATATTACATAGCGCCTTTTATCGACTACAGCAGCGCCGACGGTCTGTTTCGCAAATACCGGATCGTGATGATCGAGGGAACGCCATTCGTGTGCCATATGGGCATCTCGAAGGAATGGATGGTTCACTACCCTTACGCGGAAATGTCGACGCATCCCGACCGGCGAGAGGAAGAATCGCACTTGATGGCGAGCTTTGACACCGATTTTGCTGTGCGTCACCGCGAGGCGTTTCGCAACGTCGCCGAATTGACCGGTCTCGATTACGTAGGATTCGACTGCGCTGAAACGAGCGATGGCCGGCTGCTCATATTCGAGATAGCGACGGGCATGGTTGTGCATGACCTGGACGACCAGAGCATCTTTCCTTATAAGGTTCCGCAAATTCGCCGGGTTGCTCGCGCCTTTCATGAAATGCTGCGCCGCGCGGCTGCGAACGCATACAAAATCCAACGGCTGGCCTCGGAGGCATAGTGAAGTCCAATGCATTGAATTTTTCCGGTGGTCCAGGAGCGCTCCCTGAAACGGTGCTGGAACAGACGCGCATAGCGATTACCGCGTTACCGGAAACCGGCATCTCCGTACTCGGCATGAGTCATCGCTCGGACTGGTTTCGCTCCATACTGGACGAAGCGGAACAGAATCTGCGCGTTCTGCTCGGTATATCCGACGACTACGCCATTACCTTTCAGCAGGGCGGCAGTAGTCTGCAGTTCGCGACGATCCCGATGAATTTTGCCGCGAAAGGATTCGCCCCGCCCGAATATGTGACGTCCGGCTACTGGAGCGGTCGGGCGACCTCGGAGGCGGCCAAGGTGACCGAGAGGAAAATTGCGTGGGACGGCCACGCGACGGGCTACCGGCAGTTGCCCGCCCTCGATAAACTGGACATCTCCGGCTCTGCCGCCTATCTGCACTACGTGTCGAACGAGACCGTGGAAGGTTTGCAATTTCCGGTTTGCGAAGCGGCGACGCGGGTACCGCTGATTGCGGACATGTCGTCCGATTTTCTGTCGAAGCCCATTCGGCCAGACGCATACTCGATGATTTATGCTCACGCCCAGAAGAACCTGGGTCCGGCTGGGGTAACGGTAGCGGTAATCAAGCGTTCGCTGCTTGAACGGATCCCCGACGGCTTGCCGGCGATCCTCGATTTTCGCACCCACGTCTCGCACGGTTCCAACTACAACACGCCGCCGGTATTCGCGATCTATGTGCTGACGTTGATTACGCGCTGGCTGCGCTTCGATGTTGGCGGTCTGCACGCGATGCAAAGCATCAATGAGAGAAAAGCGCGGCGGCTGTATGACACGCTGGACGCTTTGGAGGGGGTCGTGACCGTCCACGCGGACCGTCGCTGGCGCTCACAAATGAACGCGGCTTTTAAATTCGGTGATTCTCGGCTCGGCGATGCGTTTATCGGGGCGGCTCGTGAACAGGGTATCGTTGGACTAGAGGGGCACCGTTCAATTGGCGGGTTGCGTGCGTCTCTATACAACGCCGTGACAGAGCAAGCCGTGGACATTCTGGCAAACGCACTGACGGAATTCAGTATGCAACGGGCCTGAACGGCAATGCCTGGTTTAGAGTCCGTAGTGGGTCGTGAGGTCGCGTCGATTGATCCATGATCTGAAGACGTGCTACTACGCTTCGCGGGTCATACGGCGTGCGACCAGGCCGGCTAGCGCAACGTCCGCAAGACCGAGGCCGAGCGACTTAAAAATTGTCACCTCGCCTCGTGCGCAATCCGCAATCTGCGGATTCGTGAGTACCGCGCCCAGTTCGACGACGCGGTCCCAGTCGACAACACCCGGCGCGGCCATCAGCAGATCGCCCGCTTCGGTACGCGCCTGCTCCAGCGACTCGACGACAAGCGTGCTCGCGCGCGCCAGCAGCGCGTCGTCGAGTTCGCGCGCATCGGGTTTGCTCGAACCGATCGCCGCGACGAATGTGCCCGGCTTCACACACACGCCGTCAAAGAGCGGTGTCGCGCTTCGCGTCGCGGTGACGATCACATCGGCGGCCTGAGCCGCTGCGTGCGCGTGGCTGCCTTCGATCAGTTTGTCGGGGACATACGCCTGCATTTCCGCAACCGTCTGCGCGACATGGTCGATTCCGGCATCAGCACACGTGAAACCGTTGCGGTGCGTGGATTCGATCGGCGGCGGGTCAGGAATGCTTTCCCAGGAACGCTAGCAGCGCATCGTTCATTGCCTTCGGATTACGCAACTGCACCAGATGGTCAGCGCCGGTTATGACCACCCGCTCGCTTCCGGCAATACAACGAAGGAGGACATTGTCGATTTCGCGAAAGAACGCAATGCTGTGGTCCCCTTCGATGATAAGCGTCGGTACCTTGATGGTCCCAACCTGGACGCATCCCACTGCAGGTGGCGTCGCAGCCATAAACGGTCCCATCGTCTTAGCGTTATCACTAAACATGGCAGTGAATGAGGGCGGCAGTTTATCCCAACCGTTTGAGTCTCCAAGCACCGAATCCAGCATGACTTGGGTAGCTTTCAACGAATCGCCCATCTTCAATGCGTCTTTTGCCAATGGCGCAGGCTTGAAAAAGTCCCCTGCGGCCGCCTTTCCTGCCGGAGAATCTAAAACCGTGAAGATGGATGCTTCCTCGAGGACCAGCGATTTCACCAGTTCCGGGTGCTCCATCGCGAGTTGCGCTGCCACCTGGCCTCCGAAAGAGTGACCGACTACGTGAACCGGGCCAACGTTGAGCGATTTGATAAAAGCCGCCAGGTCGGCTGTATGTGTTTGCATGCTGTAAAGGCTGCCGTTGTCTTGCCACTCGTTGGGGGTGTGGTATCGCATGCTGTACGCGACAAACCGGTAGTGTGCCGACACTGCATCGCGCTGTGCCGCCCATGCTCGAGTGTCAGACCAGGCCCCGTGCACGAAAACGACCGTCTCGCCCTCCCCGGCTTCGGTGTACGCGAGGTGAGTTCCATTAACCGAAGCGACCTTTTCAGGAGGATAAACCGACGGACTTTTACACGCGGAAAATGAAAGTGCCGCTGCAAAAAGAAGAGCCATCAACATTATCTGCTTAATGGGATTCATGGCACGCCTCGCTGAATTCAGTCGTTACACCTCTCCGCGTGCAGCAGCCGAGCCGAGACAGGGCATTGCGCACGTACGAACGCCTGCCCGTGCGAAGCGTCAGTAAAGGTTCGCCGCCGGACTCCAGGACCGGAGGACGCGGGCTAGGGCCACGCAGGAGAGAGCAAAGAGGCTAATGTGTGTCGCCTTTTGGCAACGGGCTCAGGTCGCGTAGTCGTGGCGCATGCAGTGCGCAGCCCTGCTGTCGTTATAGGCCTATCACCTGGACATTGCTAGACACATGGACAGCGCGAAACCTACCGTTTCCGCAATGGCCGCCAGGCCGTCTTGAAGCCGACGTCCACGCGATGTTCGGTCGTCCGGGCGCAGGGATCGAACTCGGCAATTTGGTACCGGGCTCAGTTAGCCATGAGCAGCCTTTCACCGCTCGCGGCGCTTCGTCGAGTCGGCATTCACACGCTGTGCTGCCCGGCCATGCACGGCCCGATATTTCACAAACTAATCACGCGATTGAACGAAGCACGCCCCCATCGACGCGCAACGCAGCCCCCGTCGTGGCGGACGCCTGCTCTGAGCATGCATACACAACCATGTTCGCCACTTCGTTCGTCGTGGCGAAGCGGCTGATCAGCGATGTTGGCCGTGAGGTTTTCAGGAACTGTTGTTCAGCCTGCTCTTGCCTGATCCCCTGCTCTTGCGCTGTCGCCTTCATCCAGTTCGAAAGGATTTCGGAGTTGGTCGGACCTGGCAGCACGGCATTGATGGTCACGCCCGTGCCGGCAACAAGTTCGGCTAGCCCCCGCGACACCGCGAGCACCGCGGTCTTGGTCACGCCGTAGTCGATCATTTCTTTCGGTATGTTCAGCCCCGACTCGCTGCTCAGGAACACGACGCGCCCCCAGCCCTGCTTCACCATATTTGGCACGTAATAGCGGGCGGTGCGAACGCCACTCATCACGTTGAGTTGGAAGAGGTCGAGCCATTCGCTGTCGTCCTGTGCGAAAAAATCATTTAACCGCGCTGTCCCTGCGTTGTTGACGAGAATATCGGCTACCGGTGCTTGTGCGAATAAGTCCGCGCAGCCTTCGGGTGTCGCAACGTCGGCGGCGACTCCGGTTAGTTCCGCATTCGGCAGGATCGCGCGTATTTCGCGCAGTGCGGCGTCGACCCGCTCTTGAGTCCGGCCATTGACTATGACCGCAGCGCCTGCGCGCGCCAGCCCTTCGGCAATCGCGCGGCCGATGCCGGCGGTAGAGCCCGTTACGATGGCCTTGCGGCCATTGAGTTCGATCTTCATGGCACTTATCTCCGTTCTGCTTCCGCTTCGGCGGCTCGGGCGAGGCATTCAACCCATTCCTGGTGATAGCGATAGAGCGCGCCGGGATGCCTGCTGCCGATCAGTTCCACGAAGAACGGGCCTTGCTGCGTCTCTTCGGTCAGCACATGACAGCCATCTTGGGTCGGCGTGATAACCCAGCCGTGATAGGCGCTCGAACCAGTTTCATCGCCATCGACCGTTGTTGCCCATGCCAGCCGGCGATTCGGCACGCATTCAGTGACGACGAGCGACATCGGATAGCCGACCGTCACGCGGCTGTAGCGTGTGCCCAGCGCGAGTTCCGGCTCGCCGGACAGTATCCTGACCTGATCCTCGGCCGGAAAGTAGCGCGACCAGCGCTCGGCGTCGACGAGCATTTTCCAGACCACTTCGGGCGGCGCTTTAACGTCGATGTCGTTGAGCGCGTAAATTGCCGAGGTACGCGGGTGATAGCGTTCCGGCCAGTTGACTGTGTCGATCATGTATCGAATCTCCGTTTTTCGGTAGGGTTAGCCGCGCGAACGCTCGCGCGCCGTGGCGATCTCGGCGAGATTTCCGAGCAGCTTCTCGTGGGTGAGCCAGAACACGTCGGGCGCCTGCTTCGCAAGCTCCAGCCAGTGAGGTCCCTGCATCGTCTCCTCGGTCCACAGATGGCACCCCCTTGCCGTGGGCGTGATGATCCACGCGTGGTAGGCCTTCGATATTTTGGAAACCTTTGGATAGCCGCCCCACGCGATGCGGGTCATCGGCTCGAACTCCTGCACGGTCGCGAAGACGTCCTGGCCGGCGAGGTTCGTCTCGAATCTCGTACCAAGGCCGAAGTTCTCGCCGCCGTCAAGCGACTGCACGTGTTGGACACCGGGATAGAAAGCTGGCCAGGACTTGAAATCGGTTAGCAGGGACCAGATTGTTTCGACGGATGCGGAGACCTCGAGCTCGTTGGTGAAATGGATTGGAGAGCGGCTCGGTTTCAGCTCCTCGGGCCACTGGATTGTTTCGTACATGGAGGTTCTCTAACGGGGTGAGCGGTGGATTCGAATGCTGCCGACGGATGCCCGGCGCGGGACTTACTCGGGCCTGACGAGATCCTGGAAGATGAGCGGCGCCCACGTGCGGCCCCTCGCCTGTACGAGCGAGCCGCCTTCCCCGAGCGAGCCCAGCCAAACCGACGCGAAGCCGAGCCGTTCAGCGAGGTTGACTACGGGTGGCACCGCTGCGTCGTCGTCGCTGGATAAAAACACGACGCGCCGGCCGCCGCCGACTTTAGGGTCGGCGGCCAGCACGTCTGCAGGCAGGTGATTGAATCCCTTGACGAACCGGGCACCGGGGAAGGCCCGAGCAATGACGGTCGATGAGGGCAAGCCCCCCAGTTCCTCGACGGGCACGCCGAACGCGTTGGTCGCGTCGATGAGGGTTTTGCCTTGCCAGTCCGGCAGGACCTCGGCGACGTTGCGGTGTTCCCAGAACGGCACCGCGAGGATCAGCGTGTCGGCTTGCACGGCATCCTGCAAGGTCTTGGGGCTGACCGTCGGACCGATGGCACGTGCTTGCGGCAGCAGCGCATCGGGTTCTCGCCGGCTGGCTACAGCGACTTCAATGCTTTGGCGCGCGAAGGCGCGTGCCAAAGCCTGGCCCACCGCGCCGAAACCGATGATCGAGTAGCTCATCTTTATTCTCCTGCTCAGAGTTAGCATGGGGAGAATGGTAATTTCGGCGAGATCAAATGATAATCGCGTCATCGAACATAGGATCTATTCCACGTTGGAATTAGTCCGAGACCTGATATAGCGGGAGTCGCCGGATGGATCGGTTTCACGAACTGAACGCATTTATCGCCGTCGTGGAGACGGGCGGCTTTTCCGCAGCCGCGCGCAGGATTGGCGAGTCGCAGTCCGCCATCAGTAAGGCCGTGAATGCGCTGGAAAAACGTCTCGGCGTGGCGTTGCTCCATCGCAGCACGCGCAAGGTGATTCCGACCGATCAGGGGCAGCTGTACTACGAGCGCACGCGGCCACTGGTGGACGAGATCCAGGTGGCGGACAGCGAGTTGACCAGCACCACGCTCGACGTTTCCGGTCTCATCAGGATCGCGGCACCCTCGACGTTCGGTCGCCTGCACGTGCTGCCGCTCATCCCCGGATTGCTGGCGCGACATCCTGGCTTGCGGATCGATATGGTGCTGTCGGACGCCGTACGGGATATGGTCGAAGACAGGATCGATCTTGCGATTCGCGTGAGCCCCATCGAAGAGCCCGATTCGGTGGCGCGTCGTGTGGCTGCGACCTCGCTCGTGTGCGCCGGATCGCGCCGTTACTTCGAGCAGCATGGCGTACCCCGGACTCCTGCCGAGCTTGCGGATCACAACTGCCTGGTCTACGGCGAGATGACGGACTGGCCGTTCGTCGGACCGGAAGGTCAGTTCAATTTGCCAGTGCGCGGCAATCTGTCGTCCAATAGTGTCGAAACGATTCTTGCGGGCGTGCTGGCCGGCGTCGGCATCGGGATGTTTCACCGCGCTTCGCTAGCGGGCGAGTTCCAGCATTCGGACATCGTCACGGTACTCGATGATTTCGTGCAGCAGCCAAGGGAGGTCAGCCTGATCTGGCCCAAGCGACGGTTTGTGCCGACCCGGGTGCGCAGTGCGACGGATTTTCTGGCGGGGGCGCTCGCGGGGCGGATCTAGCTCCATGACGCTTTCCGTTGCCGGCGATCTTTTCCTACCATTGCATGAGGCAGCACCCTCAGGAGACAGCCGGTGGGAAGCATTGCGGAGTGGTTAGCATCACTCGGCTTGTCCGAGTATGTCCAGGTGTTTGCCGAGAACGGTATCGATCGCTCCGTCCTCCCCGATCTCACGGACCAGGATCTCAAGGATGTTGGCGTGTTGCTTGGGCATCGCCGCAAAATGCTGCGCGCGATTGCCGAACTTGGCGACAGCGCCATTGCCATATCTCCGAGCGCGGCCGCGCCCGTCCCGGGCGATGACGCGGACCGACGCCAGCTCACCGTCATGTTTTGCGATCTCGCCGGTTCGACTGCCCTGTCGACGCGGCTCGATCCGGAAGACATGCGGCAGGTCATCGGCGCCTATTACAGGGATTGCGCAGATATCGTTACTACGGCCGGTGGTTTCATCGCCAAGTACCTGGGCGACGGTGTACTGGCCTATTTCGGTTATCCCCGGGCGCAAGAGGACGACGCGGAACGGGCGGTACGCGCGGGGCTGACCCTGGTGCGATCCATCGGCAAACTCGATTCCGGGACGGACGAAAGTCTGCGAGTGCGGATCGGGATCGCCACCGGCGTAGTGGTAGTCGGTGATCTCATCGGCGAAGGCGCAGCCCTGGAGCGTAGCGTTGTCGGTGAGACGCCTAATCTCGCTGCCCGGCTGCAGACATTGGCCGAGCCCGGAACAGTCGTGATTTCTACGAGCACGCAGCGGCTTACGGGCGGACTGTTTGACTACCGCGACATGGGCCTGGCCACTGTGAAGGGTATGGGCGAAGCAGTGCGGGTTTGGCAAGTGCTCGGCCCCAGCAGGGTCGAAAGCCGGTTCGAGGCGCTGCATGGAACCACACTGGCGCCAATCGTTGGGCGCGACGAGGAGATCGAGCTGTTGCTCCGCCGATGGCAGCGAGTGAAGAACGGCGAGGGGCAGGTTGTGCTGCTTTCGGGCGAGCCGGGGATCGGGAAATCGCGCCTGACCACCGCCCTTGAAGAGCGGCTTCAATTCGAACCGCACAGGCGCTTGCGGTATTTCTGCTCGCGCCGCCATGAAGACAGCGCCTTCTACCCGTTCATCGCCCAGCTCGAGCGGGCGGCGGCTTTGCGGCGCGACGATACTGCTGAACAACGTCTCGACAAACTTGAGGCGGTGCTCGCGTTGGCCATCGACAATCTGGGCGAAGCTGCTCCGCTGGTGGCAGCGTTGTTATCGATCCCGACAGAACGTCGATACCCAATCCTCAACCTCACGCCGCAGAAGCACAAGGAGAAGACGCTTAGCACAATTATTGCGCAGATCGTGGGTCTGGCAATGCGCCAGCCGCTGCTGATATTGTTCGAAGACGCGCATTGGGCCGACCCCAGCTCACTCGAAGCGCTGGACCAGCTCGTCGATCGTATTGCAACCCTTCCTGTCCTGCTGATCGTCACGTTCCGGCCTGAATTCATATCGCCGTGGATCGGCCGCGCAGAGGTGACGCTCCTTACGCTCAATCGTCTGCAGCCTCGGCAACAGGCGGAAATGATCGGGCGGATAACTGTTGGTAAGGCGCTACCGAAAGAGGTTACCGACCGGATCATCGAGCATACGGATGGAATACCGCTATTTGTCGAAGAACTGACCAAGACCGTGCTGGAGAGCAGCGTACTGCGCAAGCAGAACGGGTGTTACGTCCTCGACGGTCCGCTGCCACCACTGGCGATCCCGATGACGCTGCACGCTTCGCTGATGGCGCGTCTCGATCGCCTGGCGACGGCGCGGGATGTAGCGCAAATCGCCGCTGTAATCGGCCGGCGATTTTCTTATGAGCTCATCAGCGCGGTCGCGTCGATGCCCAGGGAGCGCCTGAACGACGCATTGGATCACCTCGTCAGTGCGGAACTGGTTTTCCAGCACGGGGCACCACCGGATGCGGAATACACCTTCAAGCATGCCCTGGTGCAAGACGCCGCGTACAGCTCCCTGCTGCGGGACAGGCGACAGCAACTGCATGCGCGCATCGCAACGGAGCTCGAAAATCATTTTTTTGACGTAGCGGAGCAACAACCGGAAATCCTGGCGGAACACTGCGCCCAGGCCGGATTGGCGGAGAAGGCGGCCCGGCTGTGGCTGCGTGCCGGTCACAATACTGCAAAACGCGCCGCGCATCGCGAGGCGTCGGCCTTGTTCGAGAAAGCGCTGAATGCCTATGCGGCCCTGCCGTCCTCGGCCGAGACAGTTGGTGAAATCATCGACACCCGATGGGAACTTAACCACTCGCTTTATCCGCTCGGAGAATTGACACGGGACCGAGCGAATCTGGAGAGCGCAAAACATCTTGCCGAAGGACTTGGCGACGAAGTACGCCTATCCCGCGTTCTATCAAGGTTGGCTTTCACGCTCGGTTCGTTAGGCGATCTGGTCGGCGCCGTCGAGGCAGGCGAGCGCGCCCTGACGCTGGCGGAGCGGCGAAGCGACCCCGATGCGAAGGCGTGGGCTGCGATGATGCTGGCGAGGTCGCGGTATGGGCGCGGAGACTATGAACGCGCGATGGGACATGCTCGACAGGCGCTAGATCTCCTCCAGGAAGGCCTTGATCACGGCCTCGGACCGCATGAGGATTACGTAAAATTCACGCGCGTCAACGGTCGTATCTGGTTGGTGCTGTGTCTCGCCGAACTCGGCCGGTTTGAAGAGGCCGCCGTCTTCGGACAGGAGGCGACCCGCATGGCCCGAGAGATGAATGAGCCAGAGGAACTGATCTTTGCTGGCCACGGTGTCGGACGGATGCACCTTATTCAACGCAATCCCGGCGTTGCCGTCGAGGCACTTGAGCCAGCACTGGCCATGTGCAAGAGCGCTGAGTTTCCAATCTACGTTCCGCGAATAGCCTCCTGTCTGGGGGCGGCGTATGCCCCACTGGGCCGGACCGATGAAGCACTGGTTCTGCTGGAAGAGGCAGTTCGCCAGGCGGCGGCCAGTCATTTAACGTTCGGACAGTCGCTAGTGCTCTCGATTTTCGGTCAGGTGTGCCAGCTCGCAGGTCGACAAGATGAAGCGCTCACTCATGCACAAGACGCCATTGATCTTGCTCGAGCCTCCGGCGAACGAGGCAACGAAGCCTGGGCCTGGTGCCTGTTGGGCGATCTTGTCTCGGATGGCAACGCTACCGCAGCTCGGACTGAGCAAGCTCGCAATCACTATCGCGTGGCGCTGATGATCGCCCAAGACCTCGGAATGCGTCCGTTGCAGGCACAGTGTCTGAATGGACTTTCCCGGCTCCATAAGGATGGTCGGAAATGAAGCATTGACGGAGCAACATGCAGCAGACGCCAGCTCGCACCGTTCGCCGCGAACCGTTCGTGCGCCAGTCTGTAGCGGATCTCAATTGCCACCATCGCATTACTTACCTAGCGACTGATTGGCCTTTTCGGCTGCCGCGTTCAGCGCCGCGGCGGGTTGAGCTTTTCCCAGGTAGACGGATTGCATCGCATTCGACACGGCCTTCCCGGTGTCTTCCCAGCCAGTGACAGCCGGTGCGAAGCGCGCGTTCGGCAACAACGCGATGAACGCTCGGGTGTCCGGGCCATTGAGCGCCGGATCGCTAGCTTCAGCCTCCGTCGTGGGCAGGAAGCCTTCCTTCTTCGAGAATTCGACGCGCGGGCCCTTTGTGAAGAGGAAGTCGAGAAACTTCCAGGCGCTCTTTTTGACCCTGGAGTTCTTGAACATCATGATTGAATCGGTCACCGCATAGGTGGCCTGCGTCGTTCCGCTCGGAATGGGATCGATACCGTACTTCAGGTCCGGTGCGTCCTTCGCGATCTGCTTCGACAGTAAGGGCAAAGAGATAACCATCGCCACACGCCCCTGCTTGAACAGGTTCTGTACGCCTTCACGGCTATACCCGGTGACCCCCGCTTCGGTCAGACCTTCGTCGATCATCGTTTTGTACAGCGTTGCGGCTTTCACGCCAGCCTGCGAATTGAAAGCAGCCTTGCCGTCCTTGCCGATCACGTCTCCGCCGTAGCTCCAGAGTGCATAGTAGAAGTAGACATCTGTCTCGATTTCTTTGCCTTGAAGACCAAAGCCCGCGATTCCCATCGTTTTCAGCTTCTTCGACGCATCGATCACGTCGTTCCACGTCTTCGGACCATTCGGATAACCAGCTTTCGCAAGCAGGTCCTTGTTGTAGTACAGCGCGCGTGTCGAAGCAGCGATCGGCAAGCCATACACCTTCCCTTTGATTTCACCCGGCGCCAGTATCTGGCCAATGAAGCGGTGCTTGAAGCTCACGTCCATGTAGCCATCAAGGGGCTCGGCGACGTCGTCCTTAACGAGGTCCAGCAACCAGCGAGTACCGACAATCGCCAGGTCCGAGTTCGCGCCACCCATGATGTCCGTCTGGAGCTTCTGTTGCAGCGTGTCCCAGTTTACTTCTTCGACCTTGATTGTCGTACCGGGGTAAGCTTTTTCGAACTCCTGAGCCATCTTGTTGAAGTATGGGCCAGTCGCGTCACTGTAGTGCGAGACGGTGATCCGGACCGTGTCGGCGTGTGCCGCTACTGCAATACCTGCAAACGCAAGCCCTGCGGCAATGTTGCTCAGCGTGAAAACCACAAGTACATGCTTGCGCCGGAGAATCAGCCTGCTCATGGGTCGCTCCCGCTTGTGCGCCCTTGCCCCATAGGCAGGGAGCGCTCCCTCTAGAATAGTCCGGGCCAGCACGCGGCCTCCGCCATTTTCCCGCGTAAGAACAAGATGGCGGGGAGCGCTGGGAGACGGCAACACGCCGGAAACCGCGCCTGCTGCCGGGGTCGTCAATGTCGCTGACTGGTATCAGGCATTGCGTTTAATGCGAGCTATACGCGATAACGTTACTTGTCGGGCAAGTGACTGATTCCCAAACGAAGCTCGTGAGTAACGGTTTGATAACCGCCCATCGTAGCAGCCGCCATGTGAGTTTTCCCAGCAAATAGGCTCGGCTTTGGCCTTGGCCCGACACAATGAGCTGCTGATTGCTGCTGTCTATGCCGGTCGCGTCATCCGCCGCTCGAGCTTCTGGTGAACGTCGGTCAGGGCGCGATGAAAAGTGTGGAAGCTGCGGGCGGTTGCCTGAGTCCATTGCTGGGCGGATCGCTTGCCAGCCGCTTCGGCTACCCGAATGCTTTCATTGCGCTTGGAAGCCTCGCGTTTATCGCTGGCTCTGTGGATCACCCAAGGCGCGACGAACTGGACAAAATGGCCGACGTCGACACCTCGGCGTTGTTTTCATAGATTTTCCGCCTTGCATCAGCAACAAAAGATGCGAAGCAATGGCGGGTATGTCTTGAAAATCCTCACTACGATCAGTGACATAAGTTAAAACGAATTTTTCCCTTATACGTCGCGAGTTTCGCCTATTCTTAGTTTGGCTTTCGACCGGTTCTTCTAAAAGACGGTCGGATTAGCTGGATTCGTCGTATCAAACGAAAGTGAACTGAAGCTCGTAAGGATTATTGAAATTTCCCAATTCATTTACTTAGGGCTACAAACCATGGACAGACGAGAATTTATCAAGAAGACGTCGGCCGTCGGCGCAGCCGTCGCTACGGCCAATGTCACCGCTCAGGCCGCGGATGGCACGCAAGGCGGCGACTCTTCGAACAGCAAGCCTAATATTCTGTTCATCCTGCTCGACGAGATGCGCTTTCCTCGCGTCTTCCCGGACGGCATCACCGATGTGCGCGGCTTTCTCAAAGCCTATATGCCGAAAACATTCGATCTGTGGAGAAAGGGTGTCAAATTCTCGGGCCATTACACGGCGGCTTCGGCATGCAGCCCGGCGCGTGCCGCGCTGGTCACAGGACTCTATACGCAGCAGAACTGGCTGCTAACAACTATTCTGGATTCGCCAGATACGAGGGTATCGATACAACCGGTGCTGCGCCGCGAGTATCCGACCTACGGGAAAATCCTCCAGTCGCTCGGCTATTTGACGCCGTACATCGGCAAATGGCATTTGTCGATCGTGCATAAAGGGCCACGCCCGCTCTCGCTGTATGGTTTCGAGGGCATGACGTATCCCGATCCGACCGGCAGCAACCTGCAAGGCACGATCGGAAATCCGGGAGAAGGCTATCTGAGCGATGCGAATATCGCGGACCAGGCAACGCAATGGTTGCAGGGACGCAAGCCGGGCGATTCACCGTGGTGCCTGACTGTCGGCTTCATCAATCCGCACGACAAGGAGTTCTTTCCCGCAGGCACAGAGTTCAAGCGCTTTACCGCGTTGTTCAGTTCAAATCGGTACAACCCGAACGGCTATACGCAGTGGGTCGATTACACCAAGGGGCCGCCTGCTTACGACTGGGAATCGAACCCGCTGCGCAGTCCGCCCCGGCTCGACTATCCGGCGACTGCGCCCAACTGGGAGTCCGGCTCTCAACTGGCAGCGAACAAGCCGCCGATGCAAACCTTCAACCGCACGATTCAGGAAGCCGTATGGGGCGGTGTCCAGGATACGCGTGGTACCGACTTCGAGATCACGGCTTATCCGGTCAATCCGAACTATCCGCCGCCGTCCGTGACCAGAGGCATCGCCAAGGCGCCTTTCCATTACTGGAAGCGAGGCCTCGATTCGTACACGCAGATCATGTCGATCGTAGATGCGAAGATAGGCGCCGTCGTCGACGCGTTACCGCACGCTGTCGCGAGGAAAACGATCATCATTCTCACGTCGGATCATGGCGACTATGCGGGCGCGCACGGTCTGATCTCGGGGAAGACCGGGACGTGCTACGAAGAAGCGTTCAACGTCCCGCTCATCGTGGTCGATCCGACCGGGCAGTACAACGGCGATCTCGACACCGTGCGCGGCGCGCTGACGTCGTCAGTGGACATTCTTCCGCTGCTCGTCACCATCGGCAACGGAGGTCAACGGAACTGGCTGACCGGGGACTACGCTCAGATGTACGGCAACCGGCACGACCTGCTCCCAATGTTGAAGAGTTCGAGCGCGCCAGGCCGGCCGTATGTCGTCTTCTCGTCGGATGAGACCGTGCCCGAGAGCCTGAACTTCAACAATGCGGCGCCGCACATCATCGGCGTCAGGACCGACAGCGGCAAGCTGGGAACGTACTCGCACTGGGCGCCGTCCACCACGACGATCACCGGTTCGAGCGACCTGGAGTACTACGATTACTCGACTGAGCAGGGAAGGCTGGAACTCGATAACCGCTACCGCGACCCCGCAGCGCAGGCGCTCCATGATCAGTTGATATCGGACATTCTTCCGAACGAGTTGCAAGCGCCTTTGCCGGGCTATCTGGTCGCAGCGCAGAATCTCGCACACGCGCGATACCTCGAGTACGTGCAGTTGATCAACAGCGGCGGCAATTTCGAGCTGCCGTTCAAAATTGGGGATGTGTGAACGCGTTGACCGCTCGGCGAGCCGGCTCCGCCACATTGAAGAAGCGCACGAGGCCAGGCCGGCGATGACGATTCATCCAGCCGTCATCCACACGCATGCGCTACGCGGCGGCAATGAAGCGATCACCGTTCCATCGGCGGCGACAACGAGCCTTGAGGCGCCGTGGCCTGCCGCGGCGCGATTCGCGAGCCCGCGGCGTCGCTGTCCGAAGGATTGATGGCCACGATGGCGGTCGTCGACTGATACATCGTCTTGACGCGAAAGCGCCAGGGCCCGCGCTGTTCTGCTCGAGGATCGCGGGCGTTCCGCGTAAAAACGCTTGCCGCGATCGCGGTCGCGTTCCTTGTGGCGTGCGGCTCGCGAACGGACGTATTTCGCATGACAGCCTCGCCATGTGCAGTCGAGTTGCTCGAAGTGTACGACTGCGCAGCCTCTACGTCAGCTTCGTGTTTGCGAGTAGGACCCACACACGCACGAAATAGCCCCGTGTAGATCTGGCCCAATGGAGCAGCCGCCAGCGGATCGCACCTCGTACATTTGCTCGGCAGTGAAACGTCGCTTTGGTGCCCTCTTTTATCCCGCTCACGTCGCGTTCGCTGACGTTCGTATCGACCTCCGATCTTCGTGAGGGCGCGCTTCTCGTGCGACGGGCCGTCGCGAGGCCCGATGCGCCTGTCGGGGCGCCGCATGCCGGACTTGCGGGCCGCGGCACTCGCAACAGGTCGCCGGCCTATTTGCGAAAATATGAACGTCGTTTATGATATAGAATGAATGGCCGCAGTCTGGCGGCGATCTAACGCTAGTCATATGCGGGTGCTCTGTCATCTCGCAGGTGTCCGGCTCGGCTTTAACCTTTACGCCGAAAGTTGTGGGTGGTTACGAGGTGTGGGCCACACTACAGGAGGAGTTCGCCGTGCCACGCGAAGCCGTCACCGCCTGCCGCATCTGCGCCGGCAACTGTTCACTGCGCTTGACCCTGGACGACGCCGGACGCGTCGTTGCTGCGCGCGGCGACCGCGACAATCCGCTCACGCGCGGCTACGCCTGCATCAAGGGCGCGTATCTGCATGAGGCGCATAACAGCGCGGAGCGGCTCTTGCACCCGCTGAAACGGCAACGCGATGGCAGTTTCGTGCAGATGCCGCTTGACGTGATGTTGGCCGAGATCGCGGCGCAACTCCAGACCCTGATCGAGCGCCACGGCGCCGATGCGGTCGCAGCCTTTCGCGGCACCATGAACTACTCTAACCTCGCCGCCAATCATATGTTGCCCGCCTTCCTCGCGGCGCTGGGTTCGAATTCGTTTTTTTCTACAATGACCATCGACCAGTCGGCCAAATGGGTGGCATTTGAGCGACTGGGCGGCTGGGCTGCCGGCAAAGATCCGTATGCGCTCGCCGACGCGCTATTGTTCGTCGGCACCAATCCGCTGGTGTCGCTATCCACGTTCAACTTTGCATTGCAGAATCCGGTCAAGCAGCTCCACGAAGCGAAGGAGCGCGGCCTGAAGCTGGTGGTGATCGATCCACGAGAGACAGAGACCGCCCGCCATGCCGATGTCTTCCTGCAGGTGCTGCCGGGCGAGGACCCGACCGTCCTGGCGGGCCTGCTGCGCATCATTCTGTGCCGCGGCTGGCACGATGCTGAATTCTGCGCGCGCTACGTCAAGGACCTGCGACGACTGGCGCGCGCGGTCGAGCCGTTCACGCCCGAATACGTCGCCCAGCGCGCCGGCGTAAGCGTCGAAGGGCTCGAAGCCGCCGCTGCGGCCTTCGCGGAACCCGTCCGGGAGGCCGGCGGCCTGCGCCGCAAGCGCGGCTCGGCCGCGTCGGGAACCGGGCCTAACATGGCGCCGCACTCCAATCTGGCTGAGCATCTGGTCGAATGCCTCAACGTCGTGTGTGGCCGCTTCGCTCGCGCCGGCGACCCTGTACCGAATCCCGGCGTGCTCGCCCCACGCTATCAGCGCCGCGCCGAAGTGATTGCGCCACGCCGTTCCTGGGAATCCGGTTGGAAGAGCCGTGTCGGCGGCTATGGCATGCTGTTCGGCCAGAAGATGAGCGGCACGCTGGCCCAGGAAATCACTACGCCTGGCGCCGGCCAGATCCGCGCGCTGTTGGTCGACGGCGGCAATCCAGTTAATGCCGTGCCCGACCAGCGCCGCATCGCCGATGCGCTGCGCCAACTGGAACTGCTGGTATGCATCGAGCCATTCATGACTAACACCGCGCGGCTCGCGCACTATGTGATTCCACCGAAGCTGATGTTCGAGCGCGCCGACCTGCATTCGCGCGACTACGAGTCCTACATCATGTTCCAGCCTTACGCACAATACTCGGCCGCCGTGGCGACGCCGCCGGAGGGATCCGAAGTCGTGGACGACTGGTTCGTATTCTGGGATCTGGCGCGGCGCCTGGGCAAGCCCATCCTATTCGACGACGTTCCGCTCGATATGCGCGCAGCGCCGAGCACCGACGAGTTGCTTGCGATTCTGGTTCGCCACGGCTCGATCTCCTTTGACGAACTGAAGCTGTACCCACAAGGGAAAGTCTACGAAATCGAACCGATGATCGTGCAGCCCGGCGAGCCCGGGAACACCGCGCGCTTCGACGTGATGCCCGACGACGTCGAGCGCGAACTGGCGGACGTACTGAACGAAGCGGGCGAGCCGCCGGGGTTCACGCATCGCCTGGCGGTGCGGCGCGTGCGCGACGTGCAGAACACCATGTACCACCACCTGCCTGCGATCCGCCGACGCATGCCGTTCAATCCGGCCTTTGTGCATCCCGATGACCTGGCTGCTCAAGGACTCACCGAAGGCCAGTGCGTGGCCATTGTTTCGCCGCATGGCCGCATTCGAGCTATCGTCAAAGCGGACCCCGCACTGCGCCGAGGCGTCGTGTCCATTCCGCACGGCTGGGGACCGATGCCCGATGAGGAGCCCCAGACTTACGCCGGCGCCAATCCAAACCAGTTGCTCAGCACTTCAGTTGACCTCGATCCGATCAACGCCATGCCGGTAATGAGCGCGATGCCGGTACGCATCGAAGCTATAGACTGAATTGCAGGAGAGCCCCCCTTTCGAATCGAACGGTTTGTTTTCGAGCACGAGGATGCAGCCACCCGGCAGTCCTGCCTTGCCCGAAATCTGGCGAGCGAGCGAACGAAAGACAGGACGCCACCGCAACGTCCGCCAGCTCTCGCACCTTCGCGACATTGGCCCAGCGTCGGTGGCAAGCAGACCGTTGCGGCGGATGCGATAGAACCCGCCGGGCAGCCGCTGTGGACGCGCTGCGTCACTTCATTGGCAACCCTCACATCGGGCTGGGCATCTAGCGCCGGACATCACCGGATGCGCCGTCAAAGCGGACGCGCGCGGCATCGATGTCGGGATAACGACGATCGGCCCAATCGATGAGAGCCGCCATCGGGTCCAACAGCGATTGGCCTAGTGGTGCCAGACGATATTCGACGCTTGGCGGGCTGGTGGGAAAAACATGGCGGGTGATGAGTCCGTCGCGCTGCAGATCGCGGAGCGTCTGGGTAAGCATGCGCTTGGAAATGTCCGGGATGGCTCGGTGAAGCTCACTGAAGCGCTGCGACCGCGTCGCGAGCTCCATGATCACGAGCATGCTCCATTTGTCGCCGATGCGGTCGAGCACGTCCCGAACCGCGCAGTGTGCGGGCTGGGCGTCGCCCACCTGACGTTGATATCGGCTGAATCTCTCGATCGCATTCTGAGCGGTGCTCATTCGGGTTCCCTTTAACTATTCTGGTAACAAAAAACTGCCTCCTTACGGCGCGAGGCGTAGGTCTCTATGATAGACCTGCCCTCAAACAAAGACCGTTCCTCAGGGAGCTCGGATGTCGAAGCACTGCATCCAGCCGCAGTCGCAGAAATGTTGGCGTTTAGGGGCAATACTAATTCCAGGAGAAACACATGTTTTTGGTAATGGGAATTACGGGACGCGTAGGCGGCGCAACGGCCCAACATCTGTTAGCGCAAACCAGGAAAGTACGGGCGTTGGTCCGCAATCGCGAGAAGGCTGCGAATTGGGCGGATCAAGGTGTGGAACTTGTCGACGGCGATCGGAATGATGCGGCCGCCGTAGAGAGGGCGCTCGAAGGGGTGGAAGGTGCATTTGTCATGCTGCCAGCTGTCTGGGCACCCTCGCCTGATTTCAGGGAAGCAAAGAGCGTAATCGCGAACTATGTCGAGGCGCTGACCCGGGCAGCGCCGCCGCGGGTCGTTGTGCTGTCGTCGATGGGAGCGAACAGAACCAGCGGGCTGGGTATGATCACGGCCCTGTCGCTTCTCGAGCAGGGACTGCGCCACCTGCCGTTGCCGATCGCCCATGTGCGAGCTGGCGGGTTTTTCGAGAACTTCCTTTACGGCTTGCACGTCGCCCAGGGCGGCACGCTACCCGTCTACTACACCCCGACGAGTCGGAAGTCGACCATGGTCGCGACCGACGATATCGGCGCCGAGGTGGCGACGCTGCTCACCGGGCCGGCGTGGTCCGGGCATCGCGTCGTCGAGCTTGGCTCGATGGTCAGCGCGGACGAGGTCGCAGCCCAGCTGGGCGAAGTCTTGCAGCGCGACGTCAAGGCCTTTGCCATCCCGCGGGCCGGGTGGCCAGCAGCGTTCGAACAGTTCGGCGTCCCGAAGGGCCGGACCGGACCGGCCGAAGCGATGTTCGATGCCGTCAACGCGGGCTGGATGGACCTCGGCGTCGCGGGTACGGAGCACGTAGCGGGCACGACGTCCCCTCGCGATGTCTTTGCGGCGGCCCACAAGGCCACTACGGCATGAACAGCGGAGATCGGCCAGCTCGTCGACCAGGCGGCCACACCGGTCCTCGGCAGCGCCCTCATCGGAGAAGGTAAAACGAATGTCCAAGGTTTCCTCGCGCCAGGTATTACCTTTGGTTCTCGCCGGTTTTTTCGTCGTGGGATCGCTCAGCAACATCGTCGCCCCGCGATCCATTTTTGAGGAATATCTGAAGTGGGGATATCCGCACTGGTTCCATTTCGTGACTGGTTCGCTGGAACTCATGACCGCCGTTCTGCTGGCGCGAGCACGGACGCGGCTGTGGGGCTCGGTGCTCGGCTGCACTGTGATGTTGGCTGCGCTGGCAACCGTCGCAGTCCACGGCGAATATGGACATGGGGTGGCGCCACTCGTCGTGGCGACACTATCGATTGTTGTCGGTTGGATTGCTTGGCGCAAGCGGCTCGCTGCCGGTTCCATGGCTCGGGCCTAAACCTTATGCGGCCATCAAGAGCTTAAAAGCACGCTGGAAGTGCTATTACCAGCCAGTTATCGGTTTCAGATCTCAGTTGGAACGGGCACAACCCATGCTGCGAACATGTCGAAGGCAGCGCGCAGGCGCTTCCCGAACAGGAGACGATCATGAAGCGGATATTGGCAGTAATCCTCGCAATTTCCCTCACCGCTGGTACTTCTGCGTTTGCGCAGACCAATACCGGCAACGCGAAGCCAGCAAACCAGGATAGTCAGAATGCGCAGCCCGGTACCGCTGGCCAGAGCATGGGCCGCGCGGCTGACACCGGCAGCGGCAAGCCCGCGAGTGGCACATTGATGCAGAAGCGCGAGAAAGCCCTGTCGCCCCAAGGGGCCTCGAACTCCAATGCGACGGGGACGATGAAACAGTGACGAAGATGCGCCAGGGGTCATGGCTGGCCAGGCGCTAATCCGGTCCTTCGTGTTTCAGCCGCTGCGACGCTTCCTGCGCAGTCGGGCAGTGCCGGGCCCAGTCCTGTCATCAGCCGGATTTCGAGCAGTGCCGCCCGCGCACTGCTGCGATTAGTCGTCCTCCAGTCCTTAGGTGGTTCGCCTGCCGCCAGGGTCGGCGTGCGCGCACCAATCATGACACGTGCGATGCCGCTCAGCTACGCAGCGTACCGTGCAGCAACATCCGGTATTCGGTCGGTGTGACGCCGACGGTCGCCTTGAATTGCCGCGTGAACGCGCTGTGATCGGTGTAGCCGCAGCGCGCGGCGACGTCGGTGACCTTGTCGTGCGAAACCAGCAACGCGGTCGCCGCATCGAGTCGCGTTTTCAACAGCACCTGGCGCGGCGTCAGATGGAACACCTTGTGAAAGTAGCGTTCCAGCTGCGCGACCGACATGTCCGCCATCGCCGCCAGCTGCTTCAGGTTCAGCGGCTGCACGTAATTCTCCTGGATCGACTGCACGACCGCGGCGAGCCGGCTGTAGGCCGGATGGCTGCTTTCGTCGGCTTTCAGATCGCGGGAGATGCCGGCGAGGCCGACCACCTTGCCGTTCGCATCGCGCAACGGCTGTTTGCAAGTCAGGCACCAGCCCGGTTGACGGCCCGGATACAGGTGCAATTCGAGCTGATCCAGCATCTGGTTGCCGACGCCGATGATCGCCTTGTCCTGCGCGGTATAGATGCGCCCGAAGCGGCGTGGGAACACGTCTTCCGCAGTCTTGCCGAGCAGCGCCGCTTTTTCCTTGAAGCCGCAGCGCGTAGCGAGCGTGCGGTTGACGAGCGCATAACGCGCGTCGGCATCCTTCACGAAGAACACGACGTCCGGCATCGCGTCGAATACCGGCTCAAGCAACCTGAAATGCGACAGCATGCCGGACAACGTCGTATCGTCCGGTTCGAGCGGATGAGCCAGCGTGTTCATCGTGCGGTTCCGTTGGGGCGTGCCTGGTTGAATGCGTTGGGTCGCGTTCGCGGATCGCTGCGCCGATACGGCCCGGCAGCGTGCCGGTGCGGTCGAATGCGGTCGATTATAGAGCCGCGCGGCGCCCGCCAATATCGACCGCGGGTAAGCGCGGAGCCGTCATGGCGCCGCTGTCGGCGCTTCGGCCGCGCTCATCAGCGTGCCAAGTTGCGCGGGGCTGAACGGCGGACGCGGCTCGGCGGCCGGCCAGCCGAAGTACAGGCTTGCGGCCGCGCCGCAGATACGCCCCTGGCAAGGCCCCATACCGTAGCGCGTGTGCAGCTTCGCGTCGCGCCAGTCGGCGCAGCGGCGCACCTCGCCGACGCTGACGTCCTCGCAGCGGCACAGCAGCGTCGCATCCGCGGGCGGCGTGCGCGCGGCCTCGCCCAATGCGAACGACGCCGCAACGCGCGCGCCAAAGGCCCGCCAGCGCGCGCGTTGTGCGACGAGCGCCGGCAGCGCGGCGGGTAACGCATCGGCCACGCCGCTCGCGACGAGACCGGCAATCTCGCCTTCCACGCAAGCGAGCTCCGCGCCGCCGATGCCGGTGCACTCGCCCGCCGCATAAACGCGCTCGATCGAAGTGCGCTGCTGATCGTCGACGACGATCTCGCCGGCGTCGTTGATCGCGCAGCCGAGCGCCTGCGCAACCGTGATGTTCGGCAGCAGTCCGTAGCCGCACGCGACGCGGTCGCAAGCGAGCGTCACATCGCGCTCCCCGCGCCGGATTGTCACCTGCTGCACGCGTTGCGCGCCCCGCGCTTCACGCACGATGCTGCCGGTCCAGTAGCGCAGTCCCCTAAAGCCGCGCGTGAGACCGATCGCCTGACGCAGCTTCGCAGGCTCGCGCAGCAGCGACACGCCAAAACGCGCGACATCGGCCGCCCACGCCTGCTCGACCACCGCGATCACGCGCGCGCCGGCCTCGCGCGCGGTCGCGAGCGCGGCTATCAGCAGCGGACCGCTGCCGGCGATCACGATCCGCTCGTCGCGCACCGGCATGCCGCCCTTGATCAGCGCCTGCAACGCGCCCGCGCCGGTCACGCCGGGCAGCGTCCAGCCCGGGAACGGCAGAAGACGCTCGCGAGCGCCGGTCGCAAGAATCAGCCTGTCATAGGTGATCGACATGCCGCCGTGTTCGGCGGATTCGAGCAGCAAGCCTTGCGCGCCGAGCGGCGCAATCACGCGGGTCGATGGCCAGTCAGTGAAGTTGGGCTGCGATTGCAACGCCGCGAGCAACGCATGCAGCGGCGCCTGCGGCGGATGGCCGGGCCCTTGACGCCAGACCTGGCCGCCGGCGCGCGGATTGTCGTCGACTTGCGCGACCGTCGCGCCAGCGTGCGCCGCCGCCCGCGCGGCATTGAGCCCAGCCGGACCGCCGCCGATCACCACGATGTCGAAGTGCTGCGTCATACGTGTGCTGTCCCGTTTCGTGTCTGCACGCGCTGACCGTCGCGGCATAGCGTCTGGCACGCGAGCGCGTGCGCGCGGCCGTCGATCGTCACCCGGCACTCCTGGCATACGCCCATTCCGCACAAGGCCTCCCGCGGTTCGCCGCCGACCGACAGCCGCGAGCCGCTCACCCCGGCGATCGCGAGCGCCGCGGCCACGGTCGTGCCGGCTTTCACTTCGACGCCGCGGCCGTCGACCGTCAAACGGATGCGGGCCGCGTCAGTGTCAGTCATGAGCCACCTGCTCAGCAAAGCGGACCGGCAGATAAGGTTCGACAGGAATCGGCGCGGCGTGACCTGCGATCTGCGCCGCGAGCAGTTTCGCGGTCGCGAGCGAGGTCGTCACGCCGAGCCCTTCGTGACCGACCGCGAGCCACACGCCGGACGCCGAACGACAGGTAACGTCGGACGCGAATTCGCCGGCCGGTCCGATCAGCGGCAGGCCGTCCGGCGACGCGGCACGAAACCCGGTCCACGCGCGGACGCCGCTGAGCGTCGGCAACCGCGGCAGATACTGCGCGGCGCGTTGCAGCATCTGCGCGAGCACCGGCATCTCGACGGTGGGATCGATCGTTCCGAACTGGCGCGACGAGCCGATCAGCAGTTGCCCGGTAGGACGCGGCTGCGCGTTGAACGCGACCGACGTGCCGGTCGCGTGATGCGCGCTCTTGATATAGCCAAGTTCGAGCAGTTGATGACGCAGGAGCTCCGGGTAGCGGTCGGTGATCAGCAGGTGACCTTTCTTCGGCTGCAGTGGCAGCGGCAGCAACTGCGCAGCCCCGAGGCCGTTCGCGACGACCACGTGAGCCGCGCCGATGCGCTCGCCACTCGCCAGCGTCACGCCCCCCACATCGATCGATGCGACCGGCGCACCGAGCCGCACGCCGATGTTCGCCGCGTGCGGCGACTGCGTGAGCAGCCATTCGGCGACGGTCGGCGCATACACGATGCTGTCGTGCTCGATGCGCAAGCCGCCCGCCATCGATGCGGCGAGCGCCGGTTCGCAGGCACGCAGTTCCGCCGCGTCGAGCAGTTGCGCGGCGACGCCTTGCGCCGCAAACGCCGCTTGCATCGCGCGCGCGGCTTGGCACTCTTTGTCGTCGGCGGCGACCCATAGCGTGCCGCAGCGCGCGAAGGCGTCGCACCCGCGCAGCTGCGGCGCGAGCTCGAGCCAAAGCTCGCGGGAATAGCGGCTAAGCGCGAATTCGGCGGGCGAGTCGTTCATCACGACGATATGGCCCATGCCGGCCGCCGTCGCGCCGCCGCCGATGCGCTGCGCGTCGAGCACGTCGACGCGCAGGCCGAGCGCGGCCAGTTCCGCCGCGCACGCGGCACCGACGATACCCGCTCCGATGATCAGCACGTCCGGACTCATGCGGTACGAATACCCCACACGAAAGGATCACGCTCGTCGAAGCACAGCCGTCCCTCGGCCATGATGTGCGCGTGACCGGTGATGGTTGGAATCACGTGGATGCCGTCGCCCGCCGCGCGATAGCTCGCCTCGAACACGCTGCCGATGATGCTCTGCTGGCGCCACACCGCGCCCTCGGCGAGCTTGCCGTCGGCCGCGAGACACGCGAGCTTCGCGCTGGTGCCGGTGCCACACGGCGAGCGGTCGTACGCATTACCGGGGCACAGCACGAAGCTGCGGCTGTCGAGGCCCTCGCGGGAAGCCGGTCCAAACAGCTCGATATGGTCGATCAGCGCGCCGTTCGCGCCGGTGATGTTCTGTGCGATCAGCGCGTCGCGGATCGCCGAGCTGAACGCGGTAAGGCTCGCGATGTTCGCCGCTTCGAGCTCGTGCCCGTGCTCGGCGACGAGGAAAAACCAGTTGCCGCCCCAGCCGATGTCGCCGGTCAGCACGCCGTAGCCCGGCACATGGACCTGCACCGCCTTGCGGTGGCGATACGCGGGTACGTTGCGCACGGCGACGCTGCCGTCTTGGTTCAGCGTCGCCTCGACCACGCCGACCGGCGTTTCGATGCGGTGACGTCCCGGCCCGATCCGCCCCATGTGGGCGAGCGACACGACGAGCCCGATCGTGCCGTGCCCGCACATGCCCAAATAGCCGACGTTGTTGAAGAAGATCACGCCGGCCGCGCAGGTCGGATCGTCGGGCTCGCAGAGCAGCGCGCCAACCACCACGTCCGAGCCGCGTGGTTCGGTGACGATGCCGGCGCGCCAATCGTCGAAGCGCGTGCGGAACACGTCGAGCCGTTGCGCGAGCGTGCCGCCGCCCAGCGCCGGGCCACCCGACACCACGAGGCGGGTAGGCTCACCGCCGGTATGCGAGTCGATAATGTTGAGGGTTTTCATGTCGCCCATGGTAGGAATAGCGGGCCCATGGGTCTTGGTGCGCGTGCGCGCGGATTGTGGCGATTTCGGCATAACCGCGCGGTGCATGATCCGCGGCACGCGCAGCGCGCGAAACCGGCCGAGATTCGGTATCGCTCCCGGCAGCACACACGTGAGGATAATGAACACCGCTGGCGGGCACGACGGGCTGCAACGCGGATTCCAGCATATCCCTGAGCGCCGCGACCTTACGGCCTCCGCGCCGACTGCCCAGGTTTACTCCCGGACGTCTGTTCGCCGAGCCACAGCAACCGGTAGCCGCTCTTGTACACGGGCTCCAGCCGGACACCATTATGCGGCTCCAGCGCGAGCAGCAGACGCAGCCGCGAAACATGACTGTCGATGGTCCGCGTGAATTCAAGCAGTTCGCGGCCCCACACGGTCTCGAAGATATGCTCGCGCGACATGACGCGGTCGATGTTGGAAAACAGCAGCGCCGCGATCCGGTACTGCGTGGGCGACAGCGGCACCGGTTCGCCGCGCAGCGCGACTGCCCCGCAAACGGTGTCGAAGCGATAGGGACCGATTTCGAAACCGGTCGCCGCGCTGAAGCGATCCGGATACGCGCGCCGCAGCAGCGCCGCGACACGCGCGCGAAACTCGGCGTCGCGCAGCGGCGACGCGAGGTAGTCGTCGGCGCCGCCGGCCAGCGCGCGCACCATGCTTTGTTCCGACCCGTCGCTCGATACGACCATGATCGGCACGCGCTCACCCGCCACGCGGCGCACCGAGCGCAACAGGTCGGCGCCGGCTGACCGCGTATCCTGCCAGTCGAGCACCAGCAGATCCATCGTGGAGCGCGCTAGCCCCCTCGACATGGCGAGCCCGTTCTCATAGGCCGCGCAGAAATGGCCGGCTCTCACCAGAATCGTTTCAATCGACTGCCGCATGACCGGGTCACGCTGAAGCACAGCAACGCGCATGGGATGCACTCTCGACAAAGACACGCGGACCATTCTCGGGGGCGCATCCGGTCCCGCCCGTCGGAGCATTCTTAATTTCCGCGGCTTTCGTCGCCCAACCAGGCGCGTGCGCGGGGCTCCCGCTTTCATCCTGTAAAATCCGCGCCGGCCTCTGTCGTCAGCGCGCCCGCCCTATCCCAACGGCGCGCCGTGTCCCGTGCTCTACCCAGCGCCTGCCACACTTCTCGCCCGACGACCGCCGTATCTCCACGCGTCACGCGCGTGACTTCCAATTCATCGAACGACACAGCAATGCAAGCGACAAATCTGGGTGGAGCGCAGGCTGTCACCCCACGCCCGCTCGGGCACAGCGATTACAAGACACTCGGTCTCGCCGCGCTCGGCGGAGCGCTCGAGTTCTACGACTTCATCATCTTCGTTTTCTTCGCGCCGGCGATCGGCCAGCTGTTCTTCCCGGCGGCGATGCCGGACTGGTTGCGTCAGGTGCAGACTTTCGGCATTTTCGCGGCCGGCTATCTGGCGCGGCCGCTCGGCGGCATCATCATGGCGCACTTCGGCGACCTGTTCGGCCGCAAGCGCATGTTCACGCTGAGCGTGCTGCTGATGTCGGTACCGACGCTGCTGATGGGCCTGATGCCCACCTACGCGAGCATCGGCGTGCTCGCACCGGTGCTGCTGCTCGTGTTCCGCGTGATGCAGGGCGCGGCGGTGGGCGGCGAAGTGCCGGGTGCATGGGTGTTCGTGTCCGAGCATGTGCCCGGGCGGCACGTCGGCTATGCATGCGGCACGCTGACGGCCGGCCTCACGGCGGGCATTCTGCTCGGTTCGCTGATTGCGTCGGCGGTCAATCGCCATTTCACGCCGGCCGATATCTCCGCGTATGCGTGGCGGGTTCCGTTCCTCATAGGAGGCGTGTTCGGCATGTTTTCGGTTTATCTGCGCCGCTGGCTGCACGAGACGCCGGTGTTCGCCGAGCTGAAGCAGCGCAAGGCGATCGCCGCGGAAGTGCCGCTGAAGGCTGTGCTGCGCGATCACGGCCGCGCGGTGATCGTGTCGATGCTGCTCACGTGGATGCTGTCCGCGGCGATCGTCGTCGTGATCCTGATGACGCCGACGCTGCTGCAAAAGCAATTCCACGTCGAGCCGGCCACCGCGCTGATCGCAAACTGTGCCGCGACGCTGTGCCTGACCATCGGCTGCGTGATGGCCGGTTCGATCGCGGGACGCATTGGCGCGGGGCGCACGATTTTCGTCGGCGGCCTTGCGCTTGCGCTGATCTACTACGTGATGTTCCGCCAGTTGGCCGTCGATACCTCGCTGCTCGTACCGCTGTACGCACTGGCCGGGCTTTTCGTCGGCGTAATCGGCGCGATTCCGCTCGTGATGGTGCGCGGCTTCCCACCGGCGGTGCGCTTCTCGGGCATCTCGTTCTCGTACAACGTCGCGTATGCGGTGTTCGGCGGCCTGACGCCGATCGCCGTGTCGCTGATGATGAAGTCGAACCCGCTGGCCGCGCCCCTGTATGTCGCGGCGATTTGTGTGCTTGGCGCGCTGACCACGCTGTTCGTCAAGGACGCCCCGCGGGCGCACTGATCCGACCGGCCCCTGCGACGGCGTGCTTTTCGAGGCGCCGTCGCTAGCGAAGCGACTTCCACACTTCACGCGACCCCGAAACGTGGCGCGCTGCATCGGGTTTACGATGCAGTCATGAACTCATCCACCCCCTCCCTTTCGCCCGCGCTCGGCCGCGTTCTCGCGACCGTCAGCGTCGGCTTCGTGGTCACGCAACTCGATGTGACCATCGTCAACATCGCACTGCCGCGAATCGGCGCCGACTTGCACGCCAACGTCGCGGGCCTGCAATGGGTCGTCGATGCGTACACGCTCGCGTTCGCGGTGCTGATGCTCTGCGCCGGCGCGCTCGGCGACCGCTTCGGCGCGCGGCGCATGTATGCGTGCGGGATCGTGCTGTTCGCGCTCGCGTCGCTGGCCTGCGGGCTCGCGCTCGACGCGCCGATGCTGATCGCCGCGCGCGCGGTGCAAGGCATCGGCGCGGCCGCGATGCTGCCGAACTCGCTCGCGCTGCTCAATCAGTCGTTCGGCCACGAACCGAAGCTGCGGGCCCGCGCGGTCGGCCTGTGGACCGCGTCCGGCGCGATTTCGATCGCGGCCGGGCCGGTGGCCGGCGGTCTGCTGATCGCCGCATTCGGCTGGCGCAGCATCTTTCTCGTCAATCTGCCGATCTGCGCGGCCGGCCTGCTTGCGACGCTGCTGTGGGTGCCGCGTCCGCCAACCGCGCAGCGCGGCACGCCGGCCGCCGCTTGCGACAACACCGACGGGCAGCCGCGCGGCATCGATCTCGGCGGCCAGTGCCTCGCGATCGTCGCGCTGACCGCGTTCGTCGCCGCGGTGATCGAATGGCGCCCGCTCGGGCTCACGCATCCGCTCGTGGCCGGCGGCTTCGTGCTGGCGCTGTTGGCGGCGGGTGCCTTCGTGTTCGTCGAAGCGCGGGTCGCGCGCCCGATGCTGCCGCTGTCGCTGTTCGGTACGCGCACGTTCAGCGCGGCAGTGCTGTTCGGCGTCTGCGTGAACCTGACGTATTACGGCATGGTGTTCGTGCTGAGCCTTTACCTGCAGCGCGTGCGCGGCTACACACCGTTGCAGGCGGGCCTCGCATTCCTGCCGCTGACCGGCGGCTTCCTGATCTCGAACGTCGCGAGCGGCTGGGTGATCGGCCGCTTAGGGGTGCGCGTGCCGATGATCCTCGGGGCGATCACGGCGGGTCTCGGCTACGGCCTGCTGCATCTCGTCGACACCGACACGCCGCTCATCGGCCTGCTGCTGCCGTTCTTATTGATTCCGTCGGGCATGGGGCTCGCGGTGCCGGCGATGACCACGGCGGTGCTGGCATCGACCGAGGCGCGGCGCGCGGGTACGGCGTCGGCAGTATTGAACACGGCGCGCCAAGCCGGCGGCGCGGTGGGCGTGGCGGCTTTCGGCGCGCTCGCCGGCGGCGCGGCCGCGACGCAGATCGTGCCGGGGATGCAGGCGGCGACGGCTATTTCGGTGGGACTGCTGGTGCTGGGCCTCGTGCTTGCGTGCTTCGTGCATCCGGAGCCGCACGCGGCCGCATCGTCCGCGCGCGGGGCAAGCGCCGCAAGCAAGTAAGCGGCGTGCGTGACGCCGTCGCCTACAGCGCCGCCTCCTGAATCGTGCCGGTATCGATTGCGCGCTCGATCAGACCGTCGTTGCGCGCCTTGGCGATCGCATCGGCGAGCAGTTTCTCCGGGTCCTCGATCTCGGCCTTCAGCGTGCCGATGAATCCGGATGCATCCAGAACCACCAGCGTCTTCGCGGAATCAGCGAGGCTGATGATCACGCGATGCGGCGTCGGCCCTTCGCCGAGACTCGCGCACAGTTGCGTGACCTGGCCGCCGATCATTTGCTCGAAGTTCTGAATCATCATCTGCTCCCTTGATTGCCGCGGATCGTAGCTGCTGCGTAGCACGATGCGGGCCGCGTGGACTGCGCGCGCTCGCGCCTCACAAGCCGCCGAGACCGCCGCGCGGCGCGCGCGCGCCGTCGATGCTCAGACGCCCCGCGCCCGTCACGAACAGCAACAGGAAACCGCCCGCGATGCCGATGTTTTTCCAGAAATGGATCACCATGTCGTGCTGCAAGGCAGGGTCGGTGATATTCCAGAAGTCGTGGCCGAGCACCGCCGTCGCGACCGTATACACGGCCATGATCAGCGCGAGCGGCCGCACCTTGAAGCCGATCACGAGCAGCAGGCCGCCGAGCACCTCGACCGCGGTTGCGATCGGCGCGGCGATCTGCACGAACGGGACGCCCTTCGAATGCAGGTAGCCGACGAAGCCCGCATAGCCCAGCAGTTTCATCACCCCGCTCCACAGGAACAACACGGAAAGCGCAAGACGAGCGATGAAAATAATGCCGAAATCGACGGGACGCGACATGGGGGACTCCGTAATTGAATAAGCAGCAGACCCGAACGGACGGACTCAGTTCCCCGCCTCGCCCCTGAGCATATGTGCAATGGCGGCGATTTCCAAGCGCGCTCAGGCTGGCGGATACGTGGCGACCTCGATCAGGTTGCCGTCCGGGTCGCGGCAATACACCGACGTCATCTTGCCGCGCGCGCCGTCGCGCTCCACCGGCCCGGCCTCGATCGCGACGCCTTGCGCGCGCCAGTGCGCCTTGACGTCGTCCGGGCTCGCGGTGGTCACGAAACACAGGTCCGCCGTGCCCGGCACCGCCTCGCGCGACGTGAACCATGCGCCGGTATCAGCCGACGCAGGGCGCAGGTTGATCTTCTGATTGCCGTAGGTCATCGCCACGCGCGTGCCGCTGCGCGACGCGAACTCGATGCGGCGCATGCCGAGCATCTGCGCGTACCACGCCGCGCTGACTTCGACATCGGCGACGTTCAGAACCAGATGATCGAGACTGTCTAGCTGGAAGCTCATGATGGGTCGTGGCGCATCGAGGAAGGTGGACACACTATGCGTATGTGCGTGGCGCATCCGGCGCAAGCAACACGCCTTTCGTGAACACGAAGCAACCGTAGCCGCGCTCCTCGCCGGTCGCGATCACGCAGTACGCGCGACGCGCACGCTCGTAAAACGCGAATCGCTCGATCGACACGAACGGCACCTCGCGGCCCTCCCCCGCATTGACCTCGGCTTGTGCCTCGCGCTGCACCGCGGGAATCGTGTGCGGCTCGCCAACCACTTCCATGCGCGACGCGGGATGCTCGATGAAGGTGTCGAGCGGCAGCACCGACAGCACCGCGCGGATCGCGCGCGGCGAACTGACGCCATCCAGACGCAGCGGCTTACCGAGCACGGTATCGCGCGCGACCGCATCAGCGGGGAAGTTCGCGTCGCAGATCACGAGCTCGTCGCCGTGCCCCATCGAGCGCAGCGCATGCAGGATATCGGCGTTCAGTAGCGGGTCAAGATTTTTCAGCACGGGGTCTCCTGGTCGTTCGTTCGGAACGGGTCGCGGGGGTGGGTCGTGCGCTTCGCGCAAGATCATTGTCACGCGTTATCCGCACGACGATCGATTGTAGCAAGCACCTCTCGCGCGTTGCGGCGCTGCGCTCGCACCACATTGCCAGCGCAGCCATCCGACCACCGCGAGCAGCACGAGCCCCGCGCCGCCGAGCACCGGCTCGCGCCAGCCGAACAGTGCGACGAACATGAACGCGCGCGCGCCGCCGAGCAGCGCAAAACCAGCGATCGCGCTCGATAACGCGTCGAGCGCGGCCGCGACGCGCGACAACGCGAGATGGATTTGGGCAGGTTTCGCAGCGGCGGGCTCGTGCATGTTCGTCTCCGATGAACAGCGCCTCAGGCGCCGCCGGGGGCTTCGTCCAGGAAACCGGTGACCGCTTGCAAGCGCCCATGCGCGTCCACCACACCGAAGTCCGAGCCCTTCACGATCGCCTCGCCCGCGGGCGTCGTCAGTGCCCACGAGAACCGCACGCGATCCGCGAAGCCGTCGACGTCGGTCGTACGGCGAAACGTGTGATGGGGAAACCGCTCATGCACCGCGCGGATCATTGCGTCGATACCATCGTGGCCGGTACCCGCCAGCAGCGGGTCGCGATAGTCGGCATCGACGCTCCACGTTGCCGCGATCAACTCGCGACGGCGCGCGCCATCGGTCTCGTTCCAGCTATCGAAGTAACGGTCGATCAAATCGGTATGCGCATTCATCACAAACTCCTTGATTGGCAGAATCGAGCACTTCGCGCGGCATACGCGTTGCATGCGGCGGGCTCGGAATGAAGATTGGCTGCTCGCGTGCATTGCGTCGATTACGTGGCAGGTAATCAGGCGGATGCAGTGTCGCTCTCGCGCAATTAGCGGAGCATGACCTGACAGGTAATCGATTGCTTGCGCGCTTCGACTATGATCGATGGCATGAACACACTCTCTATTGCACAAACCGCTCCGTCATCCGCGCCGACGGTCAGTCGCTCGGTCGGCGATCTGCTGCGCGAATGGCGGCAACGGCGGCGCATGAGTCAGTTGCTGCTCGCCACGGAGGCCGAGATTTCGACGCGCCATCTGAGCTTTGTCGAATCAGGGCGCGCGCTGCCGAGCCGGGAAATGGTCATGCATCTGGCCGAGCGCCTCGAGGTGCCGCTGCGCGCGCGCAATGCACTGCTCGTCGCGGCCGGTTACGCGCCGCTGTTTCGCGAACGTCCTCTCTCCGACCCCCAGCTCGCCGCCGCGCGCGAAGCCGTCGAACTGGTGCTCAACGGACACGAGCCCTACCCCGCGCTCGCGATCGACCGGCACTGGACCATCGTGGCGACCAACAATGCGATCGCGCCGTTGCTGAGCGGCGCGAGTCCCGAACTGCTGAAGCCGCCGGTCAACGCGCTGCGCCTGAGCCTGCATCCGCAAGGCATTGCGGCGTCGATCGTCAACTGGCACGCGTGGCGCGAGCACGTGCTGGCCCGGCTGCAACGACAGATCGACGTCAGCGGCGACGACACGCTGAGCGCACTGCGCGACGAACTGGCCGCCTATCCCGCGCCGCCGGATGCAGACGCCGCCATGCCGGACGATGCAGTCCTCAGCCAGATCGCCGTGCCCTTGCGGCTGCGCACGCCGCTTGGCGTGCTGTCGTTTTTCAGCACCACCACGGTCTTCGGCACGCCGGTGGACGTTACGCTGTCGGAACTCGCGATCGAGGCGTTCTTTCCAGCAGATCGGCAAACTGCGGCGGCGCTGCGCGAGTTTGCCGAACAGCAGCGCGGGTAGCCGCTATGCGTGCCCCTTTCGCACGACCTGCCACGAACAGGTGATATGTCCGACAACGCCGACACCCTGCTCATCCGCCAGCTCGGACCCGCCGACCGCGATGCCTATTTCCAGCTTCGTTTGCGCGGGCTGAAAGCGCATCCGGCCTCCTTTGGACAAAGCTACGAGGAGGCGCTCGCGAAAGGCGCCGCGCAGTACGACTCGACATTGCAGGGTTCCGAGACGGAAGGCACGTTTCTGCTTGGCGCCTACGCGTCGGCGGATGCTCCGTTGATCGGCGTCGTAGGTCTGCTGCGCAATAAAGCCCACAAGGAGCGGCACAAGGCGAGCGTGGTCGGCATGTATGTCGCACAGGAAACGGCAGGTCGCGGGGTCGGGCGTGCGCTGCTCACCGAGCTATTGACCCGCGCGGCGCGCGTCGACGGCTTGCGGCAGGTGCAGCTCACCGTGGGGAGCCGCAACGACGCAGCGCGCAAGCTGTATGAATCGCTCGGGTTTCGGAAATATGGGTGTGAAGTCGACGCCTTGCACGTCGACGGCAGGTTCCATGACGAGGATCTGATGGCGCGGTTCCTGGCATAGCGCCTCGAATCCTTGGCGCGGGGCCGCCTGTCCGCATCTGTGCGCCTCGTTACGACCTCGTTACAACTCGGGTTCGCGCCTGGTGGAATTTGTAACCGGGGGCGGTTCCTCCCGTTACATCCTTCATCCGTCCCCCATGCGTCGCCCATGGCGAGTATTTATTACCGTCTATTCCAACGCTTTCTATTCCCTTCTAATCCCGCAGAAACTTGCCGGTCGTCCCGCGGCGGGCATTCGTCGCCTGTGCCACTTGGCAGGAGGCCGATCCAGCAAGGGTTTTCATGGATTAGAGGCAAGTCTCCAAACCCTCAAAATGCACCCCGAAGCGTTCATTACAACGGCGTGAAAATCTTACCGAAAATTCATGCATTTTTTTGAGATATTTTTTCGACAAGGGATTGCTTTCTGGTTTTACGCTTCATACAATTCGTCCCAAGCTGTTACGAAATGTAACGGCTTGTATCAAATGTTCGCGGCCTGTAGCCGAGCAAGATATAGCCGGAGGCGAGGTCTCCGGCGACGCAAAAAAGTCATAACGGCGCAAAGCCGACATGGTAATTCGGGGCTTCGGAAAACAGAGAACATGGACCGTAGCAGCGAGACGCTGGATTCAATCCGCGAGATTAACTTGTCTTACATCATGCTCGCGCAACGCATGTTGCGCGAGGACAAACCGGTCGGCATGTTCCGGCTGGGGCTGTCGTCGGAACTGGCTGACTTGCTTGTCGGGCTGTCGCTCGCGCAGATCGTCAAGCTGGCCTCTTCCGATCAGCTTTTGTGCTTTTTCCGCTTCAACGACCACGCGATGCTGTCGGCGTTGACGCAATCGACCAAGCACGCCGCAGTTGCACCGACCCACACGGCGATCCTGCTTGCAGGCCAGCCCGCCGAGCAATTTGCCTGATCGAGGTGACTGCCATGCTCAAGCGAAGCCTGACCGAAGATGCACAGGAAGTATTCCGCGCAATCGCACTGATCGAACTCGGCGCCCGCATGCAGGTACTCGAGAGCGAGTTGACGCTGTCGCGCGACCGCATGATCCGTCTGTATCGCGAGGTCAAGGGGGTGTCGCCGCCCAAGGGCATGCTGCCGTTCTCGGCGGACTGGTACATGACGTGGCTCGCGAACATTCACGCGTCGCTGTTCTACAACACGTACCTGTTCCTGAAGAACGAGGCGCGCTGCTCGCACCTGGATGCGCTGACCAAGGGCTACCGGTTGTATCTCGAACACTGTCGGCACAGCGATACAGAACCGGTGCTCGATCTGACGCGCGCGTGGACGCTCGTGCGTTTCTTCGACGCGGACATCCTGCAATTGACCAAATGCTGCCGCTGTACCGGCAAGTTCGTCGCGCACAAGCATGACCTGCAGCACAACGTGGTGTGCGGCGCGTGCCAGCCGCCGTCGCGTGCCGGCAAGACGAAGAAGGCGGCTGCCGCCCGCCAGGAAGCGCTCGACGCAGCGCAGGTTGCGCAGGCCGCCTGAGCGATCGATTCGCCCGACGCGAGACGCGGCCAGTCCGATTCAAACCGAAGCTCACAGATATCCGCGCGGTGAATGCACTGCGCGGTTTTTTTTCGCCTTCGCGCTGGGCAAACCGGCAAAACGGTGTGCCGAATTCGCATCGTGCAGGCGGTGCCGCATTACCTGCGTTGCGCCTATAAGAAACTCGATATGCACAACACGAGCCAGATTCCGTGGCTGCTCGGACTGCGGGATGCACCGGCCGCGAGCCAGTCCGGCGCATAACCGTCCGGCGCGTCCTCATTCGTCGTGTTGCGCCCCACGTTCAGATCGTCGATGGCGCGATACACGCGCTCGACGATCTCCGTGCCGATCGTCGGTTCGCGCGGGTGGTAATGCGCTGCGAGGTCTTTCGAAATCACCCGCACCAGTTCGGCGCTCGTGTCCGTCAACGACAGCAGCGCGCGCCGCTGTTCTACGGCGAAGCGTTCCTTCGGTATCAGTTCCATGGCTCCATTCGCACAAGCACGGCCGCCTGTGCTGGGCGGTCGTCTTGTGGGTACGCTGGAGATCGATCTGCGGTGCGTCGGTGCACTGCTGTACAAGACGGGGCGGTCGAGGAAAGCGGTCAGGCGGCGGTGCTGAATCATCGCGCCAATGGCGCCACCTGGCTCTCGAACAAGATCCGCGCTGCGACCAAGTCCTGAACGCCAGCGCCGTGATCCTCAGTGGCTCGTTGACGTCCGAACCGCATCCGCAGCACGCTCGCGCAACTGCAAGCGGTCGCCGCTTACCCATCGCATCCGGTGCTGCGGCCCGTGCGCAGCAATGCCGCGCTAATCAAGCAGTTGCCCGATATCGGCGCACAGAGCCTGCTGTTGCCGATGATCGAAACACCGGAGCAAGCCGCCGACGCGGTCGCCACAAGGCGCTACCCGCCGCGGGGCATTCGGGACGTCGGCAGTGCGCTGGCGCCGCGCTGGAACTGTATCCCCGACTATCTGGCGACGGTGGCGCAGGAATTGTGCGTGTTGGTACAGGTGAAGAACAAAACCGGCTTGGGTAACCTCGCCGCGATTGCGAATACAGGCAGCATAGACGGCGTGTTCTTCGGCCTGGCCCGCATCGACGGGCCTGCTCGGCAAGCCGGCCGCGCCTCGCGTCCGGGACGCGATCCGCAACGGTATCCAGACGGTGCGCGCTACGAGCAAAGCTGCCGACGTGCTGGCGCCAGACCGCGAGATTGCGATGGAATACCTCGAAGCGGGTGCGACGTTCGTCGCGGTGGGTACGGTACCGGTTTGTTCAGTAAGGCTGCTTCCGATCTGTCCGCGTCGTACAAACAGATTGCCACCCTCTCGACTGCGCCTAAAGGCGGCTACTGAAGCGCTCGCTTTGCACTGCACAGGTCCACTCGCGAGAGCGCGGCAGGACCTTGGCGGTCTGCGCCGCGCCCGGAAGCGCCTTTCCCTCGCCCCCCTTCCCCTAGCGTTCCTTTCCCTTCGCCTCGCTAACTCGCCCCGTCTCCATCCACCCGGCGTGTGCATGAATTCGCCCGCTTCTTCGCTCTCCACCGCCAGCATGGCATCGCCTTTCAACCCGCAACCAGGCCGTTCCGCGGTCGCATCGGCGCGTCTTGACTAGCCACACCAGGGGTAAACACAGATTCGTCCCGACCGAAAGCTGCATAGAATGGCAAATATTAGCAAGGAGCAATGATACTTGCTATAGATTAATAAATCCGACGCGCAGCACACGGAGACACGATGCAAATCGATTATCAAACGATGCGGTTCGACTACGAGCGAGCCGCCGACCACGACGCCGCGACGCCCACTACCTATCCGGTCGTCGTGATCGGAGCGGGCCCTGTCGGGCTGAGCGCCGCGATCGATCTTGCGCAGCAGGGCGTGCGTACCGTGCTCGTCGATAACGACGACACGCTGTCGAGCGGCTCGCGCGCCATCTGTTTCGCCAAGCGGACGCTGGAAATTTTCGACCGCCTCGGCTGTGGCGCGCAGATGGTGGACAAAGGCGTGAGCTGGAAAGTCGGCAAGGTGTTCCTGCAGGACGAACTGATCTACACGTTCAATCTGCTGCCCGAAACGGGACACGCCCGCCCCGCCTTCATCAACTTGCAGCAGTACTACGTCGAAGGCTATCTGGCCGGGCGCGCACGGCAGACGGCCAATCTGCAGATGCGCTGGAAAAGCAACGTCATCGGTCTGACCCAGCACGACGGCTATGTCGAATTGCAGGTCGAAACCCCCGACGGCGTCTACCCGATGCGCGCGCAATACGCGATTGCCGCCGATGGCTCCCGCAGCGCGGTGCGCAAGGCGCTCGGTCTCGATAGTCGTGGCCGTACGTTCAAGGACCGCTTCCTGATCGCCGACGTCAAGATGAAGGCGCCGTTTCCGAGCGAGCGCTGGTTCTGGTTCGATCCGCCGTTTCACCGCAATCAGTCGGTGTTGCTGCATCGTCAGCCCGACAACGTCTGGCGCATCGATTTCCAGCTCGGCTGGGACGCCGACCCGGTTGCGGAAAAGCAGCCGGAGAAAGTGATTCCGCGCGTGAAGGCATTGCTGGGCGAAGACACGGAGTTCGAACTCGAATGGGTCAGCGTCTACACGTTCTCGTGTCTGCGCATGGACAGCTTTCGGCACGGTCGGGTGCTGTTCGCGGGCGATGCGGCGCACGGCATGTCGCCGTTCGGCGCACGCGGCGCGAATAGCGGCGTGCAGGACGCCGACAACCTCGCGTGGAAGTTGCGGCTGGTGGTCAACGGCGACGCGCCGCCTTCATTGCTCGACACCTATGCATCGGAGCGCGAATACGCGGCCGATGAAAACATCCTGAACTCGTCACGCGCAACGGACTTCATCACGCCAAAAAGCGCGATCTCGCGGATGTTCCGCGATGCGACGCTCGAGCTCGCGAAAGACTGCCCGTTCGCGCGACGCATCGTCAATAGCGGGCGACTGTCGATTCCCGCCGTGTTGCGCGACTCGACGCTGAACACGCCCGACGCCGCTGACGCCGCGTTCTCCTGCACGATGGTGCCCGGCGCGGTCTGCACGGACGCGCCCGTGAAGGTGCAAGGCGACGACGCGTGGTTCCTCAACCAGACGGGCCACGGCGGCTTTACGGGCGTGCATTTCTGCGGCCATGGAGACGATCTTTCGGCGTGTGCCGAACAGCTTGCCGCGCTCGCCCGGCTCGCGGTTCCGGTGCGCACGGTGATCGTCGTGCCGCGCGGCGCTGCGGCGACGGCCTTGCCGGGTATGCCTGGCATCACCGTGGTCGAAGACGTGGAGGGCATCGTCACGCATCGCTTCGATGCGCGTCCCGGCACGTTCTATCTGCTGCGACCCGATCAGCATGTCTGCGCACGCTGGCGCGCGTTCGACGGCGGATCGGTCGCGAAAGCCGTCAATCGCGCTACGTGCAACGGATGACCATCATGACCACGCTGAATATCGAAACCAATATCGCCGACCCTGACGCGTTCTACGAAAAACTGATCGACGCGCACAACGGTCTGACCGACCAACAAAGTCATTTCATGAACGCGAAGCTGGTGCTGCTGCTCGCCAACCATATCGGCGATGCCAGCGTGCTGGCCGAGGCGCTCGCCATCGCCCGCGCGGGCGTCGCGTCCGATAACGACGCCGCGCCGCAATAGCCGCACTGATCCAACATTTCCCGTTCCACGGAGAAGCAGATGCCGGAAAACACACATGGACTGACACGGGTGTCGGACGACCGATACCAGTCCGGATTTGGCAACGAGTTCGCCACCGAAGCCTTGCCGGGCGTGCTGCCCGTGGGCCGCAACTCGCCGCAGCAGGTCGCAAGAGGGCTGTACGCCGAGCAGTTGTCGGGCACCGCGTTCACCGCGCCGCGCGCACACAACCGCCGTTCGTGGCTCTACCGGATTCGTCCGGCCGCCGTTCACAAGCCGTTCACACGGCTGTCGAACGACCGGCTGGTTGGCGACTTTTTGACGGTGCCGACGACGCCGCCCAACCAGTTGCGTTGGGACCCGCTGCCGATGCCCGATGGTCCGGTGGACTTCGTCGATTCGCTGGTGACGATGGCGGGCAATGGATCGGTGGCGTCGATGAGCGGCTGCGCGATTCATCTGTACGCAGCCACCGCATCGATGCATGAGCGCTTCTTCTATTCCGCCGACGGCGAATTCCTGATCGTGCCGCAGCGAGGCCGCCTGACGATTGCGACCGAACTCGGCGTACTCGATGTCGAGCCGTTCGAGATTGCGGTGATTCCGCGCGGCGTACGTTTTTCGGTTGCGCTGCCGGATGGCGAGGCGCGCGGCTACGTATGCGAAAACTTCGGCGCGTTGCTCGCGCTGCCGGACCTGGGACCGATTGGCTCCAACGGCCTCGCGAATCCGCGCGACTTCCTGACGCCTCATGCGGCTTTCGAAGATCGCGAAGGCCGGTTCGAACTGGTCGCAAAATTCGACGGTCATCTTTGGCGCGCGGATATCGGGCATTCGCCGCTCGATGTGGTGGCGTGGCATGGCAACTATGCGCCATACAAATACGATTTGCGGCACTTCAATACGATCGGCTCGATCAGCTACGACCATCCCGATCCGTCCATCTTCCTCGTGCTGCAATCGCCGAGCGATACGGAAGGCGTGCACTCGCTCGACTTCGTGATTTTCCCGCCGCGCTGGCTGGTCGCGGAAGATACGTTCCGCCCACCCTGGTTCCATCGCAATGTCGCAAGCGAGTTCATGGGACTCGTGCACGGCGCGTATGACGCAAAGGAAGAAGGCTTCGTGCCGGGCGGTGCAAGTCTGCATAACTGCATGTCCGGGCATGGGCCGGATGCGGAGACGTTCCGCAAAGCATCGGCATCGGACACGACCCAACCGCATAAGGTGGACAACACGCTCGCATTCATGTTCGAGACGCCGCGCGTGATTCGCCCGACTGCGTTCGCACTGGAAACCTCGCAATTGCAGGCCGAGTATTTCGAATGCTGGCAAGGTCTGCGGAAAAACTTCAAGCTGGAGACACAGGCATGACGAATCCCACTTCGATGACGTGGCAAGCGGCCAACGATCCGCGCCGTAAAAGCTGGGTCGAATCTGCAAACGATCCAGCCAGCGACTTTCCGATCCAGAACCTGCCGTTCGGCGTGTTCAGTGACAACCACAATGCGACGCCGCGGGTCGGTGTCGCGATTGGCGATCGCATCGTCGATCTCGCCGCACTTGCGGATAACGGGCTGCTGCCATCAGGCCCTGACGTGTTCGCGTGTGCGTCGCTGAACCGCTTTATCGGGCTCGGACAGGCGCAGTGGCGCGCAGTGCGCGCGCAGCTGTCGTCGCTGCTCGATGCGAACACGGCCTCGTTGCGCGACGACGCTTCGCTGCGCGAGAAGGCGCTGGTCGCGCAAGCCGATGCCCGGATGCATCTGCCCGTCGAGATTCCGGGCTATACGGATTTCTATTCGTCGAAGGAACATGCGACCAACGTCGGCTCGATGTTCCGCGATCCGAAGAACGCCCTTCTGCCTAACTGGCTCGAAATCCCGATTGGTTATAACGGCCGCGCGTCGTCGGTGGTCGTCAGCGAAACGCCCGTCAGGCGACCCAACGGCCAGATCAAGACGCCCGACAGCGATCGCCCGATTTACAGCCCGTGCCGCAAGCTCGATATCGAACTGGAGACGGGTTTTATCGTCGGCACGAATACGACGCTCGGCGAGCCGGTTGCATGCGAACAGGCTGAGGCACATATCTTCGGCATGGTGCTGCTCAACGACTGGAGCGCCCGCGACATCCAGCAGTGGGAATACGTGCCGCTCGGACCGTTCAATTCGAAAGGCTTTGCCACCACGATTTCGCCGTGGATCGTGACGCTCGACGCGCTCGACCCATTCCGCTGCGCACAGCCGGAACAGTCGCCGCAACCGCTGCCGTATCTGCGTCACGCAGGAAGACACGGCTTCGATATTCAACTCGAAGTCCATCTGCACGGCGCGGGCGAACCCGAGACGTCTACGATTTGCCGCACCAACTTCAAATACATGTACTGGACGATGGCGCAGCAACTCGCGCATCACACCGCTTCCGGCTGCAACCTTCGGGTCGGCGACCTGATGGGCTCGGGAACGATCAGCGGCGCAACGCCGGATTCGTGCGGCTCGCTGCTGGAATCGACGTGGAACGGCCAGCGCCCGCTCGCGCTGCCTTCCGGCAACACGCGCGCGTTCCTTCAGGACGGCGACGAAGTGGCGATACGCGGATGGTGCCAGGGCGACGGCTATCGCGTCGGCTTCGGCACATGCTCTGGGAAGATCCTGCCCGCGCCGGAGCTTGCATGAGCGATCCCACGCTGCATGGCTATTTCCGCAGCTCGGCGTCGTATCGGGTGCGGATCGCGCTGGCGTTGAAAGCGATTCCGTTCGACCAGTCGCCGGTCCATCTGGTGCGCGACGGCGGCGAGCATCTGAAGCCCGCATATCGTGCGATCAATCCCGATGGGCTCGTACCGTCGCTGACGCATAGCGTTGGCGATCAGACGCATGTGCTCACGCAATCGCTTGCGATCATCGACTATCTGGACGAGGTATATCCGGAGCCACCGCTGTTGCCTCGCATCGCGCTGGATCGCGCGTATGTGCGCTCCGTGGCGTTGCAGGTGGCATGCGACATTCATCCGGTGAATAACCTGCGCGTGCTGAAGTATCTGAGCGGCACGCTCGGTATCACGGACGAGCAGAGGAGCGCGTGGTATCGGCACTGGATCGAGCTTGGCTTCGCTTCGCTGGAGAAGCGGCTGTCGGTCGATCCGCGCGTCGCCACGCTCGTGTTCGGCGATACGCCGACGCTCGCGGACCTCTGCCTCGTGCCGCAGGTCTGGAACGCGCGGCGCTTCGACGTGCCGCTCGACGCCTATCCGACGATAGTCAGGATCGCCGGTCACGCGATGAGCCTTCCCGCTTTCGCTGCCGCCGAGCCGTCCTTGCAACCCGATGCCGAGCCGCCGCCCCACTCCGCTTAACCACGCGCCGCGCGTCGGCATCAGCCGCACAGCCGGTCGCGGAGTCAATTGCAGGGTCGCAAAGTCAGCCGCCGATCCAGCCAAAGCGCCACGACAGCGGGCGACCTGCCGAAACCAGCGCGAGCAACAGTTCGCCCGTGCTGTCGAGCGCGCTGATGCCGCGCTGCACTTTCGGATCGCTGGTTTGAGTCACGTTGAAACCGGACGTGTCCGGAGTGGCAGTCTGCATGGTTTCAATTCGAGGCGACGAGCGCTTCGGTGATTTGCCGGGTGGTTTCGATCAACTGGCGAGCCACCTCGCCGTCCCAGCCGACGTCGATCGATCCCGAGGAGCCAATTGCCGTCAACGCAAGCTGCATTCGCTGCTGCGCGTCGAACACCGGCACGCTCAGGCTGCTGATGCCCGGACTCGGCACGTCGATGCCGCGCTCTATCCCGCGTGCGCGAATGGCGTCGAAGCGCTTGGACCATTGCGCATCGACCACCGGTGTCCTGGCCGAGTTGTCACCCGGCGACGATGCATCGGGCGCGAGCGCCTGACTCCGCGCCATCTGGCCGACCTGCTCGCGCGCGTAAAAAGCACAGAAGATGCGGCCCGTGGACGTGGCTTCGAGCGACATCACCGTGCCGATATGCAGATTCACATGCAGCGGAAAACCGCCGCGCTCATATCTCACGATGGTCGGCCCTTGCGCGCCTGCCACGCAGATCGCCACGCTGAAACCAATCCGTTCGGCGAGCGCTGGCGCATACGATGCGGCGATCCGGTACACCGGTTGCTGTTCAATATGCATGAGCCCGAGCCGCAACGACAGCGGGCCCAGCTCGTAATTGCCCGTCAGCGCGTCGCGCTTGACGAGGCCAAGACGCGTCAGGCTCACCAGATACGTGTGGGCCTGCGCGGAAGGCAGTTGCGCCTCGCCCGCCAGTTCGGTCAGGCCGAGCGGCACGCGATGCCGCGCCAGCGCTTCGAGCAGACGCCCGCCTACCTCGACGCTTTGAATGCCGCGTTGCTTCTTCTCGACCGAGGCGTCAGCCGTCGTATGACCGGGACTTTCGTCCGCAGCGGATTTGACCAATTCGGTGCCTCGCAATGGAAGGGATAGATGGTATCCGATTGAGCCCCTTGCCCCGACACACGGGAGTTTACCCTACGTTAGTGAAAGGCAAGTTGATTTGCTATTGACAAATTTTTGCGTGGCGACGACCATGGCTCATCCCCAACGAGTCGTATAACGGAGACATACATGGCAAAGGCTTTTGCATCCCAGGCCGACCTGGAAGAAAAGAAAATCACGTGGACCCAATTGTCCGAAAACGCCTATGCGTATACGGCCGAGGGCGACCCGAATTCTGGCGTCATCATTGGCGACGACAGCGTGCTGATCGTCGACACCACCGCCACGCCCGCAATGGCGCAAGACCTGATCGCGAAGATCCGCAGCGTGACCGACAAGCCCATCAAATACGTCGTGCTGTCGCACTATCACGCGGTGCGTGTGCTCGGCGCGTCGGCGTATTTCAACGAAGGCGCGCAGCAGGTGATCGCGAGCCGCGGCACCTACGAAATGATCGTCGAGCGCGGCGAAGCCGATATGAAATCGGAAATCGAGCGCTTTCCGCGTCTGTTTGCGGGCGTCGAAACCGTTCCCGGTCTGACGTGGCCGACTCTCGTGTTCGAAAAGGAAATCACGCTGTTCCTCGGCAAGCTCGAAGTGCGCATCGCACATCTGGGTGCCGGTCATACGAAGGGCGACACGGTGGTGTGGCTGCCATCGCAGAAGGTGCTGTTTTCCGGCGACCTCGTCGAATACGACGCTGCCTGCTATTGCGGCGACGCGCAACTCGAACAATGGCCCGCGACGCTCGAGGCATTGCGCGCGCTTAATGCGGACAAGCTCGTGCCGGGACGCGGCCCCGCGCTGCTCAATCCGGCTGACGTGAACAAGGGCCTCGACTACACAAAAGACTTCGTGACGACGCTGCTGCAAGCCGGCCGCGACGCGTACAAGGACAAGCTCGATTTGAAGGGCGCGATGGCGCTCACGCGCAAGGCGATGGACCCGAAGTTCGGCCAGGTGTTCATCTACGAACACTGCCTGCCGTTCGACGTTTCACGCGCGTATGACGAAGCGAGCGGCATCACGCATCCGCGTATCTGGACCGCGCAGCGCGACAAGGAAATGTGGGCCGCGCTGCAGGGCTGATCGCGAAACAGGGCGCGGCACGCGCCGCGCACTGATCGCACGAAGCACACCTGGAAAGGCCGTCCGGCTTTTCCTCTCACCGTTCAGAACATGAAGGCGCACAGACGCCTCGGGCTTGCTCGTCTCCAGTCAGACGCGCAACGTATATGGAGCGAGACATGCAACATTCCCTCGATGGCGACGCCATTCGGCAAGTCGCACCGGTCACGGCCGATCACCTGATGTTTCAGAAGGTCGCGTGGCGCATCATTCCGTTTCTGTTTCTCTGTTATGTCGTGTCCTTTCTGGACCGCATCAATATTGGTTTTGCGCAATTGCAGATGAAGCACGATCTCGGCTTCAGCGATGCCATGTATGGGCTTGGCGCAGCCGTGTTCTACGTCGGCTATGTGCTGTGCGAAGTGCCGAGCAACATCCTGCTCGCCCGATACGGCGCACGTAAGACCTTCATGCGCATCATGCTGCTGTGGGGCATCGCGTCGATGTGCATGATGTTCGTATCGAAGCCGGCGCACTTCTATATCCTGCGATTCATGCTCGGCGTGTTCGAGGCAGGCTTCTTCCCCGGCATCGTGCTGTATCTGACCTACTGGTTTCCGGCAAATCGTCGCGCGGCGGTGATCTCCGTGTTCTTTGCGGGCGTCGCGGTAGCGGGGGTGCTGGGCGGCCTGTTTTCCGGCTGGATCATGCGCGACATGAACGGCGTGATGGGACTGTTCGGCTGGCAATGGATGTTCGCAATCGAAGGCGCACCCGCCGTGATCCTCGCGTTTCTCACATGGCGCTACCTGGTGGACAAGCCGCACCACGCGAACTGGCTCACCCAGGAAGAAAAGGACCGGCTCCTTGCACTCTGCGCGCAAGGCCAGGCGAAGGACAGCAAGCACGACGGTCGCAGTTTCGCGGCGGCGCTGCTCAATCCGCGCGTCTATCTGTTCGCGTTCATTTACTTCTCGCTGACCTGCGCGTCGCTCACGTTGAACTTCTGGATGCCGCTGATGATCCGCGATTTCGGCATCAAGGATGTCGTGTCGGTGAGTCTCTATACCGTCGTGCCGAACGCGATCGGCGCGATCGGTCTCGTCTTGATTGCGCGTCGTTCCGATCGCACGGGCGAGCGGCGCAAGCACTTTGCGTTTTGCACGATCGGCGGCGGGCTGGCGCTGGCGGCACTGACGCTGCATCTGAACAGCTTTCCCGCGATGCTAGCGATCCTGTCGCTTGCCGCCGTATTGATCTTCGCCGCACTGCCGATCTTCTGGTCCGTGCCGACGAGCTATCTTTCCGGCAAGGCTGCGGCATCCGGCATTGCGTTTATCAGCAGCATCGGGATCACGAGTGGCATTGTCAGCCCATGGGTAATCGGCCAGATTCGCACGAGTACGGGCAGCATGGATCTCGCGGTGTACCTTCTCGCGAGTTTGCTGGTGCTGAGCGGGCTGGCGTTGATGGTCGGCATCAAGGCCCAGGCAGTGAAGGCTTAGTCATCCGGCCGCGCTCAGGCGTCTCCAGCAATGACGCCACGCGCGACTTTCGCGTTTGTCGATATCTGTTTCGCAAGCTTGTCGGTTTCATCGGCAAGCGTTTTGATTTCTGATGTCGGTCGGAATCCGTGGACGCCAACGGGTTAAGCAGCGATTTTACTCAATATGGAATCGCTGCGTGATTGCGGCCGGCGACAGATAGTCCAAACGCGCCTGTGTGCGCTGCCGGTCATAAGAGATTTCGATGTATTCCGGTGATTTCTTTCTCAGCTTGATTGCGGGTGACGAACTTGCGATGACAGCCAAGTTCATTTTTCAGCGGGCTCCGGAATGATTCGATGCTGGCGTTGTCGAAGCAGTTTCCACGTCTGCTCACCGACGCCTGCATGCCGAACTGTTTGAGGAGCTTCGATAGGCGTGAGCGCAGTACTGACTGCCACGTTCCGTGTACTGTATGAGAGCAGCCGGTGGTCGGTGAGACGCGGCGGCACGAAACAGCGCCTCATCCTGCCCCTCTTTACTGTTCCCAAGCAAACACACGGGAAGTTCGCCATGCACCCTTGCGCGGGCCCGTCCTGCGGGCCGCTCCGGACTCGCTCGAACGCGGCCATCCCCGTCCCGTAACGGGTCCTTCGTGCGATCGATTGGTCTATCGAGCTAACGATGAGAGCGGGCCGGTTCGTCTTCCGAGAGGGGCCTTTCTTTAAGTGTCTGCAGACGTCCGCGAGTGTCAATAAAGCGGCCGTGCCAGATGTCGAACAACGCTAGTTATTTACGGTACTCAGGGCATAGGAAGTCGTCGCGTCCATATAGCCCTATAGGAAATTGGGTTGCGAATCCTGTTGACAGTGCATAGGTCACCTTAACTGGTGCAGAACGGCGCGGTGGCGCTGGTCGGTAGTTTGAACCGCAAGCCGGAAATCTCTCATGGGGAATCGACGCGACGCCTGGGGCGCCGCAAGCCGCCTCGAGTGTACCGAGAAACTTCCGGCAGAGTCCCGCTGAACAACGCCGGACGGCGCTTACGCGCCGCCCGGCGTGGGTGATGAGGTCGATGAAGCGCTTGCTAACAGGGTTCGGAATTCAGCGCTTCGCCACCTGCTGTTGCGCTGAAACAGGTGCAGCCATCGCCGCACCGCCGGCAACGTCGACCGGCACCGGCGCCGCTCCGACCGCCGTCTCCCCCGCCGCCGCATCGCCCCAACCACCGCCGAGCGCGCGAATCAGATTCACGGTCGCGACCGCCTGAACCCCCGCCAGATGGCTCGCCTGCAATTGCGACTGCAGCACCTGCCGCTCGCCATCGATCACGTCGAGGTAACTGACCGCGCCCTCCGTGTACTGCGTGCGCGACAGATGCGCGGCGCGCTGCGACGCATCGACTGCGTCGTTCTGCTCGCGCATCTGATCGTCGAGCAAGCGCAGATCGGCGAGATTGTCCTCGACTTCACGGAACGCCACGAGCACCTGCTGGCGATATTGCGCGACGTCCTCGTCGTACTTCGACCGCGCCTGCGCGAGATTGGCCTTGCGACGGCCGCCGTCGAAGATCGGCATCGTCAGTGCGGTACCCGCGAACGGACCGAGGATGAACGCGCGGCTCGACCACATGAACAGGTCGCCGAGCGTCGCCGATTCAAAGCCGAACGCACCGGTGATGTCGAGCTTCGGGAAAAAGGCCGACTTCGCGAGCCCGACGCGCGCATTCGCTGCCTGCATCGCGCGTTCGGCTGCCGCGATGTCCGGTCTGCGTTCGAGCAGCGCCGACGGCAAGCCCGGCGGCACGCGCACCGTCACCGGCGCGAGCGGTGCTTCCGCGAACGAAAAGTTCGCGGGCGGCTTGCCGAGCAGAATCGCGAGGCTGTGCTCCGAGGCCGCCCGTTGCCGCGCGACGCCGACTGCATCGGCACGCGCGCTCGCGAGCTCGTTACGCGAGCGCGACAGGTCCAGCTCGCTGATATCGCCTTCCCTGAAGCGCCGTTCGACGAGCTTCAGCGTGTCTTCGCGCAATGCGACGGTGCGGCGATACAGGTCCTGGTCCGTGTCGAGCTCGCGCAACTGGAAGTAGTTCTGCGCGACGTCGGCCTGCAACGACAGCTGCACTGAACGGAACAGCGCTTCGCTCTGCTGCTCGTCCGAGCGCGACGCATTCACGTTCGAGCTGACCCGCCCAAACAGATCCGCTTCATATGACGCGCCGACCTGCGCGCGCCAGATCGTGCCCGTCGTGCCGCCCGCGCTGTCCGGCTGGAATTGCGACGCCGCCGACGCACGCTCGCGCGTCGGGCCGAAGCCCGCGTCGAACTTCGGGAACCAGTCGGACTTCGCGGCCTGCGTGACCGCGCGTGCCTGCTGCACGCGCGCGGCCGCGGCCTTCAGGTCCTGGTTCGCGGCGGCGGCCTGTTCTTCGAGCGCATCGAGCTGCGGGTCACCGAACACCTTCCACCATTCGCCACGCAGCGCGTCGTCGGCGGGCTGGGCCGGTTTCCACGTGCCGGCGTTTTGTGCCGACGCAGCCGAACCAGCCGTCACTCCCGACGCCGCCGCGGCCGACGTCGCCACCGCGGGCGCTTCCTTGAACGCCGCCGGCGTATCGACGTCGGGACGCTTGTACGTCGGCTCGACAGAGCAAGCGGCCAGCAGCGCAACCAGCAAACCGCTCGCAGCCGCGCGGCCCCAACCGCGCAAAGATACAAAGCGAGATTCAAAGCGTTTCATTGTTGTTTTCTCCTCAAGCGTCCGTAACCGGCGCGCTATAGCGCGGCGCATCCTTCTGCGCGACGTGAATCGTCCCGCCGGCGAGCGAACGCAGCACCACATAGAACACCGGCGTCAGCATCAGACCGAACAGCGTGACGCCGAGCATGCCGAAAAACACCGCGACGCCCATCGCGTGACGCATCTCCGAACCCGCGCCGCTCGACAGCACCAGCGGCACCACGCCCATGATGAATGCGATCGACGTCATCAGAATCGGGCGCAGACGCAGGCGGCTCGCTTCGATTGCCGCCTGCAACGGGCTGCGTCCATCGTGTTCGAGCTCACGCGCAAACTCGACGATCAGGATCGCGTTCTTCGCCGACAAGCCCACCAGCACCATCAAACCGATCTGCGTGAAGATGTTGTTGTCGCCACCGGTGAGCCACACGCCGGTCAGCGCGGACAGCACACTCATCGGCACGATCAGGATCACCGCGAGCGGCAGCGTCAGGCTTTCGTACAACGCCGCGAGCACGAGGAACACCAGCAGCACGCTGATCGGGAACACCCACATGCCCGCGTTGCCGGCAAGGATCTGCTGATACGTCAGGTCGGTCCATTCGAGCTTCACGCCGCGCGGCAATACCTCGGCCGCCACGCGTTCGGCCGCGGCTTGCGCCTGCCCTGACGAATAGCCGGGCGCGGGGCCGCCGTTGATGTCGGCCGCCGTGTAGCCGTTGTAGCGCACCACCATCTCCGGTCCGTAAGTCGGCGTCACCGTGACGAGCGACGACAACGGCACCATGTCGCCCGCCGCGTTGCGCGTCTTCAGTTGCAGGATGTCGTCGGCGCGTTGACGGAACGGTGCATCCGCCTGCACGCGCACCTGATACACCCGCCCAAAGCGGTTGAAGTCGTTCACATAGAGCGAGCCCAGATAGATCTGCATCGTGTCGAACACGTCCGTGACCGGCACGCCGAGCTGTTTCGCCTTCACGCGATCGAGATCGACGTTCAGTTGCGGTACGTTGATCTGATAGCTGGAGAAGGTCGGCCCGAGTTCGGGGGTTTGCGCCGCGCGCTTCACGAATGCTTCGGCCGCTTTATTGAGCTCCGCGTAGCCGAGCGCGCCGTGGTCTTCGAGCTGCATCTTGAAGCCGCCGAGGGTGCCGAGACCGAGCACCGGCGGCGGCGGGAACACCGCGACGAAGGAGTCCTTGATCGCGCCGTACTGCTGGTTCAACGCACCGGCAATCGCGCCTGCCGAGAGCTTCTTGTTGCCGCGCTCCTTGAACGGCTTCAGCGTAACGAAGACGATGCCCGCGCTCGAACTATTCGTGAAGCCATTCACCGACAGGCCAGGGAAGGCCACCGCGCTTTCGACGCCCGGCTGCTTCAGCGCGATCGCGCTCATATCGCGGATCACCTTCTCCGTGCGATCGAGCGACGCACCGTTCGGCAACTGCGCGAACGCGATCAGATACTCCTTGTCCTGCGCGGGCACGAAGCCGCCCGGCACGACCCGCGCCACCAACACGGTCGCACCGACGAGGATCGCGTACACCGCGAGCATCCCGCCCTTGCGACGCAGCACACCGGTCACACCACGGCCATACGCTTCGGAACCACGATGAAAAACCTTGTTGAAACGCTTGAAGAAGCCGCCGAGCACACGGTTCATCACACGCGTCAGCCAGTCTTCCTTCTCGCCGTGGCTGCGCAGCAGCAGCGCGGACAACGCCGGCGACAGGGTCAGCGAATTGAACGCCGAGATCACCGTCGAGATCGCGATGGTCATCGCGAACTGCTTGTAGAACTGGCCCGTGAGACCCGTCATGAAGGCGAGCGGCACGAACACGGCGACGAGCGTCAGCGCAATCGCGATGATCGGCCCGCTCACTTCGCGCATCGCCTTGTAGGTCGCCTCGCGCGCACTCAGCCCGCTTTCGATGTTGCGCTCGACGTTCTCCACCACGACGATCGCATCGTCGACGACGATCCCGATCGCGAGCACCATGCCGAATAACGACAACGCGTTGATCGAAAAGCCGAACGCGAGCAGCAGCGAGAAGGTACCGACGATCGACACCGGCACCGCGATCAACGGAATGATCGACGCGCGCCACGTCTGCAGGAACACGATCACGACGATCACGACCAGCGCGATCGCTTCGAGCAGCGTATGGATCACCGCCTCGATACTCGAACGCACGAACTGCGTCGGGTCATAGACGATCCGGTACTCGACGCCGGCCGGCATGTCTTCGGCGAGTTCCTTCATCGCCGCGCGCACCTGTTCGGAAATCGCGAGCGAGTTCGCACCCGGCGCCTGGTTGATCGCCAGCGCAACCGCGGGCTTGTTGTCGAGCAGCGACCGCAGCCCATACTCCGACGCCGCGAGTTCGACGCGAGCAATATCGCGCAGATAGGTCACGCCGCCGTCGGGCGTGGTCTTCACGATGATGTCGCCGAATTCGCCCTCGGTCTTCAAACGGCCGCGCGCATTCACCGACAACTGCAACTGCGTGCCAGGCACCGACGGCGATGCACCGATCACGCCGGCCGCGACCTGGATGTTCTGCTCGCGAATCGCGTTGACGACTTCGGTCGCGGTGAGGCCACGCTGCGCGACTTTCTGCGGATCGAGCCAGATACGCATCGCGTAGTCGCCCGAGCCCCACAGCTGCACTTCGCCGACGCCTTGAATTCGCGCGAGCCGATCCTTCACGTTCAGCAGCGCGTAATTGCGCAGATACGTCATGTCGTAACGATCGTTCGGCGAGATCAGGTGCACGACCATCGTGAGCGTCGGCGAACTCTTGATCGTCGTCACGCCGAGCCGCTGCACGTCTTCCGGCAGACGCGGCAGCGCCTGATTGACGCGGTTCTGCACGAGCTGCGTGGCGAGGTCGGGGTTGGTGCCGAGCTTGAACGTGACCGTCAGCGTCAGATTGCCGTCGCTATTCGCCTGCGACTGCATGTACAACATGTTCTCGACACCGTTGATCTGTTCTTCGAGCGGCGCGGCGACCGCTTCGGCGATGACCTTCGGATTCGCGCCCGGGTACTGTGCGTGCACCACCACCGAAGGCGGCACCACTTCCGGGTACTCGGAAATGGGCAGCTTGAACAGCGAGATGATGCCCCCGAGCAGGATCAATACCGATAGCACGCCTGCAAAGATCGGGCGATCGATGAAGAATTTGGATATGTTCATTGGAAGCTCTTAACGTTGGAGCATGCGCGTTGGAGCACGCGGCTCACGAATTGCCTTTCGCGCCGGCGTCCGCCTTCGCACGCGACTGCGCGAGCGCTGCGCTGTTCGGGTCGTCGTCGGTCGTCATCGGCACCATGTGCGCGCGTACCGTGTCGCCGGGACGCACGCGCTGAACGCCGTTGACGACGATGCGGTCGCCCGGCTTCAGACCGTCCTTGACGACGCGCAGATTGCCTTGCATCGAACCCGTCGTGATGTTGCGATAAACGACGTGGTTGCCCTGGTCGACCACCAGCACGAACTTCTTGTCCTGGTCGGTGCCCACCGCGGCGTCATCGATCAATAGCGCCGGATGCGGTGCGCTGCCGCCCACTTTGACGCGTGCGTAGAGGCCCGGAATCAGTGCGCCGTCCGCGTTGTCGAACTTCGCGCGCACGCGGATGGTGCCCGACGACGTGTCGAGCCGGTTGTCGACCGACTCGATCGTGCCGCTGCGCGAGTAGCCGGATTCATCGGCGAGACCGAGTTCGACCGGCACCTTGGCGCCGTCCTTCGCGCGGCTCAGGTATTGCAGATAGGTCTGCTCGTCGGCGTCGAACGACGCGTAGATCGGCGACACCGACACGAGGGTCGTCAGCGGCGCCGAACTGGCGCCGGCCGACACGACGTTGCCGACCGTGATCTCCGCGCGCGACACGCGGCCCGACACCGGCGCGACGATCTTCGTGTAGCCGAGATTGATGCGCGCGGTTTCGAGCGCGGCTTGCGCGGCCTTCAGGTTCGCGCTCGCCTCGCGCGCGGCGTTCTGCTTCTCGTCGTAGTCGCGTTTGGCGATCGCGTTTTCGACGATCAGCCGTTGCGCGCGTTCCCAGTCGCTTTGCGTGTAACCGGTGCGCGCCTGCGCGGCCGCGAGCTGCGCTTGCGCGCGATCGACTTCGGCCGCATACGGGCGCGGATCGATCACGAACAGCGTGTCACCCTGCTTGACTAGCGCGCCGTCCTTGAAGTTGACCGACACGATCGTGCCCGGCACCTGCGAACGCACGTCCACTTTCTGGACGGCTTCGAGACGGCCCGAATACGACTGCCAGTCGGTGATCGTCTTCTGCACGACAGTCGCCACGTCCACTTCCGGCACGATGGTCGGCGCGGCTGGCGAGCTCGCATCCACACGGATCGCGCCGAACGTGCCAAGCCCGGCAAGAACGACGACCACTAGCGCGGCAAGCGCCACGCGGCGGCGGGAAAGAGGAAGGATAGTCATGTGTAGCTCCCGGTATCGTTGATTGAATTTCTGTTTATCGATGAGCGCGCGCATCGAAGCGCCACTGGAAAAAACGCACCGCTTCCTGCAAAGCGGGCGGATGATCGGCGAGCGCCGCGTGCGACACGCTCGGAAAGCGCACCACCTGGGTCTGCACGCCGGCGTCGATCAAATTGCTTGCATACTTCTCGGCCTCGACGTGCAGCACGTCGTTCTGCGCGGTGGCGATCAGCGTGGCCGGCAAGCCGGCGAGCCGCGACGATTCGAGCGGCGCCGCGTACGGATGGATGCGCTGGGACGCCTGCGGCAGATACGCGCGATAACACGCGGCGCACTCGCGCGCGGTGATGTCCGAACCGAGGCGCTGCTCGTCGCCGAGCCGCGTGAGGCTCGGATCGAGCATCGGGCCGAACAGCGCCTGCGCGCTGATCTGCACGTCGCCACGATCACGCGCGATGAACGCGAGACAATTGGCGAGTTGGCCGCCCGCGTCATGGCCCGCCACGCCGATCTTTCTGCTATTGCCGCCAAACGCCCGCGCCCGCGTCTGGACCCACAGCGCCGCGCGATGCGCGTCTTCGGGCGCGGCCGGAAACGGAAACCGCGGCGCGAGCGAATAGCCGACCGATACGACAAGCGCCGGTAAGTGTTCTGCGAAATACCGCGCGGCGAAGTCGGCGGATTCGATGGAGCCTTTCGTAAAGCCGCCGCCGTGAAAATAAAGCAGTACCGGCAGCGCGGTTTTCTTCGTCAGCCGGTACAGGCGCAGCGTAATCGGCTGAGCGTGACCATCGATACCCACGTCGGTGAGTTCAAGCGTTGCGTGATTGGCCTCAGCGCCAGTGTCTTCGGCGAAAACGCCGGTGGAAACAGGCGGGTAAGGCAATTTGAATGCATCCATGTCGAGCCGCGCAAATGCGCATAGAACTTCAATGGTGCGAATTGTGGGTTCGGCAGACTCGTAAATAAATGCCTATAATCCGGCAACACAATTCGGTGCCTTTGAACAATCCCGTTGCGATTGTTTTCGCGGACTCCATTCCCGCCTGCGCACCTGCCCCTTTCGGAGGTTTGCAATGGACCGGCTTCAGGCCATGCAAGTGTTCACGCGTGTCGTCGACACCAACAGCTTTACCCGTGCAGCCGAAACGCTCGATCTGCCGCGCGCATCGGTTACTACGATCATTCAGAACCTCGAAGCGTTTCTCGGCACCCGGCTGATGCACCGGACCACCCGGCGTCTGTCGCTCACGCCCGATGGCGCCGCGTACTACGAGCGGTGCGTGCGCATCCTCGCGGACGTCGAGGAGACCGAGGCGAGTTTTCAGAGCGGCAACAAGAAGCCCCACGGCAAACTGCGCATCGACATGCCGGGTTCGATCGGGCGCTTGCTCGTGATTCCCTCGCTGTGCGAATTCCACACCCGCTATCCGGACATCGATCTGCAACTGGGCCTGACCGACCGGCCCGTCGATCTGCTGCAGGAAGGCGTCGATTGCGTCGTGCGGGTCGGCGCGCTGCAGGATTCGTCGCTGGTCGCGCGCCGCATCGGTCTGTTCGAGGGCGTGACCTGCGCGTCACCCGACTACATCAAGCGTGCGGGCATGCCCGCCTCGCTCGAAGATCTCGACAATCACAAGGCCGTCAACTACTTCTCGAGCCGCACGGGACGCACGATCGATTGGGCGTTCATGGTGAACGGCAGCGAAGTGGAAGTGAAGATGAAGAGCATCGTGTCGGTCAACGACGCGGATGCCTACGTGACCTGCGGACTCGAAGGCTTCGGCCTGATCCAGCCGGCGCTCTTCATGGTGCTGCCGCATTTGCGCTCGGGTCAGCTCGTCGAAGTACTGCCGGAGTTGAAACCCTTGCCGATGCCGATTTCGGCAGTCTATCCGCACAGTCGTCATCTGTCGCCGAAAGTCCGTGTTTTCGTAGACTGGATTGCTGAGCTGTTCGATCGTTGCCCATTGCTGAGCGGACGCGGCAGTCTCGATGCCACCTGTACGAAGCGCACGTTCGAGGAGCGCGAGTCCGCGCCCGCACTCGACACGCCCGTGATGACCGAATGGGTCGCATGACGCGCGGTAAGTGAAACAGTGAATTCCAGCCGCGGCGCCAATGCCGCGGCCACTGCGCAATCGCACGGCGCCGTCCATCCCTTTCCGCGATTGTTCTTGAATCGCGACAATTCATTTCGCAAAACCGCGATTTATCCGCTCGGCGTCGACGTCTACATTTCACCCTGTCGCAGCGCCACCGCGCTGCCAATGAATCGACAGGAGTGGATCATGAAACGCAATCTGTTGGCAGGCCTCGCTCTTTCGCTGCTCGTCAGCGCTCCGGCATTCGCGCAAGGCGGCGGCGGTATCGGCCGCGCAGGAACGTATGACACGCAGCCGGCGCCGACTGCAAGCACGAAGACACGCGCCGAGGTCAAGGCCGAAGTCGTCGCCGCGTATCGCGACGGTTCGCTGCCGTCGTTGAACCGCACCTCGTATCCGGACAAAGGCCTGATCGGCCAGACGCAAGCCGCGCGCATCGCGTTGCAGGAACGGGACAACGGCGAAGTGACGCGCGTCGCGAAGGGCCAGTAACGAGTTGGCGGAAGTTATTCAGAACCCGGCGCGCTCGCGCGAACGATCCGGCTTCGCGAAGAACTGCCGGTCATCGCGCAGAACCGCGCGCCTCTTGAGCAAGGAGAACATCATGACACCATCGGAACTCGATCAGTGGAATACGGACACGCCCGTGTGGACTCCCTATCGTCCGGTACGGCATTGAGCGTTAACTGTCGTTCACGGCACTCGCCGTTATGCGCCCGCGAAGTGGCTTCGCGGGCGCTTTGCCATTGGAGCGATCGAAAGCGCCGCGGCCCGTGACGACGCGCTTGCCGTCGTTTCCCTATAATCGGACATCTTTCCCTCGCAGCGGGTTTGTGCCCTTCACGACAGGAGCACCACGATGGACTATGTGAAACTTGGCCGCACCGGCCTCGATGTATCGCGTCTTTGTCTCGGCTGTATGAGTTATGGCGTGCCGTCGCGCGGCACGCACCCGTGGTCGCTCGACGACGAAGCCGCACGGCCGTTCATCAAGCAGGCACTCGATCACGGCATCAACTTCTTCGATACGGCCAACGTCTATTCGGACGGCACCAGCGAGGAAATCGTCGGGCGTGCGCTGAAGGACTTTGCGAAGCGCGATGAGATCGTGCTCGCCACCAAGGTCAATAGCCGCATGCATCCCGGCCCGAACGGCGCGGGGCTCTCGCGCAAGGCGATCATGGCGGAGATCGATCACAGCCTGCGGCGTCTCGGTACCGACTACGTCGACCTGTATCAGATCCATCGCTGGGACTACGGCACGCCGATCGAGGAAACGATGGAAGCGCTGCACGATGTCGTGAAAGCCGGCAAGGCGCGCTATATCGGCGCATCCTCGATGTACGCATGGCAGTTCGCCAAGGCGTTGCATGTGGCGGAGCGCCACGGCTGGATGCGCTTCGTGACGATGCAGAACTACGTGAATCTGTTGTACCGCGAGGAAGAGCGCGAAATGCTGCCGCTGTGCGAAAGCGAGGGCATCGGCGTAATTCCGTGGAGTCCGCTTGCACGTGGACGCTTGACGCGCGACTGGGACAGCGAAAGCGCGCGCTCGGAAACCGATGAATTCGGCCGCACGCTGTACGCGCACACGCAAGAAGCGGATCGGCGTGTCGTCGAGCGGGTCAGCGAGATCGCGAAGGAGCGCGGCGTGCCACGCGCGCAGGTCGCGCTAGCCTGGGTGCTGCAGAAGAAACCGATTACCGCGCCGATCGTCGGCGCGACAAAACTGCATCATCTCGACGATGCAGTCGCGGCGCTTTCCTTAAAGCTCAGTGACGAAGAGATTCACCGGCTCGAAGAACGGTATGTGCCGCATGCGGTGATGGGGTTCAAATAGGCGCGGTGACGCGTACCGGAAGCCCTCACGGTCCCAGTTCATGTGCGCGCTGCCGTTCGGCTTGCGTCGGAAACAGTCTCACTCGCAAAGCCTGAAGCTGCGCGTTACGCTGGGAGGTGTCGAGACCCGGATCGTGACTGATTGTTTGAGCGTCGCTCTGATAGCTCGAATATCGCTCGGCCCAATGCTGTCCTTCGTGGCTCCGTTCGCTGAAACTCGTCACGGCTTTTTGCAATAGCCCAAGCAGGTATTGGATGTGCAGTTTTTCGTCGTGGCTGTTTTGCCAATGAGGAACCGGATAACGCGGCTGCCGCGCGAACGCGGCTACCCCTTCCTGATCGGCCGCGCGTTGCCGCCATTCGTCGATTGCCTGCGTCAATTGCGAATCGTCGTTCTGATACCAGGCCTGCTCCACCTGGTCGCCCAGCATGCGTTGCCGCAATTGATCGCGCTGCTGACGCCACGTCATGATGCGGTTGATGTCGACGTTCGATGCACTCAGGTTCTGCGCATTCAGGTTCTGCGCGGCGAGCAGTTCGTCGTGCGCTGCCATATAGGCCACGTAATGCTCGGCGAGCAGCACCGCTTCCTCGGAAGCGGGAGGACGGAGCCGGGTTCTCAGATACAGCTTCAGTTGGTCCGCGCGATCGTCGTCCGCCTGTTCGAGAAGAAAGAAATCGATCAGGTCGTGCAATGCGTCGTTGACAATCAGATGATGACTGTCCGTGATTGCTAAACCATTGGCGAGGCGCGAATCGGCGGGCCAGATGCGCAACGAGTTATCGGTCTGCGCCGCGGGTGCGTGGACTGAAGCCGCCGGAGCCGCGTTGTTTTCGCTATCGGCAACGACGCTCGTCGCAGCCCCCGCCGCTGGCGCCGCGTGCCGGAAGTACAGCACGCCGGTCGACAGCCCCAGCGCCGCCGCGCAGATCACGCAAACAGGTCCCAGCCATTTTTCCGGCATGCTGATCCTTGACCACAATCGCTTGATAGAGCGATGCGGAAGAGCCGCTGATCATGCGCCTCTCCGCACCGCTCGCCGCTACCCTACGGCGCGGTTAGAACGAGCAACTCGGTACGCTGCCGCTCAGCGTGAAACTCGACGTGGTGACGCCAGTGCCGGACGGTGTGACGTTCGAGTTATACAGACCGACGCTCGCGTACTGGTCGCCGCTTTGCGCGGTCGCATCGAGGCTGACATTGGCCAGATACGCTGTCACCGGATAGCTCGAGCTGCGTCCATCGATCTTCGTATAGGCACCGGACACAGACGCCGTCGAATACGCACCATTGACGATGATGTTCGACAACGTCGGGCTGCCGCCGCTACTACAACTGCTGTAGTTCGTGTCCATCACGATCAGATGCTTTGCGTTGGTGATGCAGGTATTGACGTAGCTGACCTGCTGCACCGTCAGCGAACATGGATCGGCCTTCACGTTGATCGCGTTCGCGTCGGTCGAGGCCGTGCCGTTCAGATCGTTGCCGTACACATAGTTGTTGTTGAACAGGATATTCGACACCGTATTCTGCGCGATGCTGCCGACCGACAAACCGTGCGTGCCATGCAGCTTCGTGTTCGAAACGGTGACGTTCGAGATGTTGCCCGAGTTCGTCTTGACCGCGACGCCATCGTCTCCGGCTTCGATATCCGAGTTGGTCACCGTCGCATTGGTCAGGCTGTCGATGTCGATACCGTCGGCATTCTTACGCGTGGCCGGCGTGCGAATCGACACGTTCCATGCGGTGAAGCCGCTGCCGCCTTCAACGTAGAGGTTCGGATGGGCCGCCTGAGACAGCGTCACGTTATAGACGATGAAGTTCGTTGTATTGCTCGCCTGTACGAGCCGCGGCGTGCCAGTGATGATATCGCCGCGGCCGTCGACGGTGCCCGGTCCCATCAGTGACGCGTTCGTGCCCGAGAATGACAGCAGGTTCGCATTGCTTGAATAGCTATTGTTGCCATACAACGTGACGCCCGAGTTGACCACGATACCCGCGCCGCTGATCGTCAGACTGTCGGTATAGAACGCGTTGTTCGATCCGGAAGTGGCCAGCACGACGCTGCCGCCCGTGCCGGCGCAGCTGTTCAACGCCGCCTGCAGACGGCTCGTGTCGTCGGTAGTCGGCGGTGATGCGCGTTGCGAACTCGTGAATTGCGCGGTGAGCGTGGTGCAAACAGTGGGATAGCCTGGCTGCGTCACCGTTCGGCTGTCGCCGGTCGCCAGTGTTTGCGCGTGAGCGGCAATAGCAAACAGACAGGAACAAGTAAGGACAACGGAAGAAAAGGCGCGACCGATATTTTTCATCGACATCTCCGATGTGACGCAGTTCTTTTAATGGGAACCTGATGTGGAACGTGGGCGAGTGGCCTGACTACTCTAGAGTCGTATGACCAATTCCCCGACGAATACTAGGTTCCGGGGTCGGGCGTGTCAAGCAGCGAGATGTCGATTCGGGCGACGTGAGCGCAGGCCCGTTATGAATGGAAGACGTTTTTAATTGCGCGGCACGTCCGGTTCAAAAAACACCCAGCGCACCTGAGGAAACGTGGCCTGCAGATCGGCCTCGATGAGATTGATCGCATCGACCATCGCGCGGCCGCTCGCATAGTCGATCATTTCCGCCTGCACCGCCACCACCACGTGACGCCCCCACTGCAACGTAATCATGTTGATGATGCCGCGAATCTCGGGACGCGCGCGCAGATGCGCGTCGATGGCGCTGCGCATTTCCGGGCTCGCGGATTCGCCGGCGATCATCGACTTCACTTCACGCGCGATGAGCCACGCGATCGTCATCAGCAGAAGACCCACCCCCACCGAGCCGAGCGCGTCATACACGGGGTCGCCGGTCACCATCGTCGATAGCACGGCGACGAAGGCGATCGCCAGACCGAATAGCGCGGCGATATCTTCGCCGGCCACGACCAGCAGATCCGATTCGCGCGTCTCACGAAACCAGCGCCAGAGATTTTTATCCGGATGCGTCTTGCGAATCTCCCTCACCGCGCCCCACAACGATAGCGATTCCAGCACCACCGACACACCGAGCACCGCCAACGCGACGAACGCATACTGCAACGGCTCGCGCGCAATCAGTCGATGCACACCCTCATACACCGAAAACGCTCCGCCGACGAAAAACAGCAGCAACGCAACCAGCAGCGAATAGAAGTTGATTTCCCGTCCACTGCCCATCGGGTGCAAAGGGCTCACCGGCTTGCGCGCTTCGCGCAGCCCGAAAAGCAGCAGCAGTTGATTGCCGCAATCGGCGGTGGAGTGAATCGCCTCGGCGAACATCGAGCCTGAGCCGGTGAACGCGGCCGCGGCGAACTTGCAGACGGCGATGCCCAGGTTGGCGGCGAGTGCGTAAAAAATGGCTTTCGGCGATTCTTCTTTCATCGGCTGGCGGGCGTCCATGAGTGTGCTGGGTACTGCACGATCGAAGCTATCGGCAAGTACTCGATATTATGGATGAACAACGCCCCCCCCCGGTCTTCGCGCAGCTCACACCCTCTCGAGCGCCGCCATCTCCCGCACGACCACCAGCAGCACTGACAGGCTCGCGCCGCCCGTCGCGCGCAGATCGGTCAGCAAACGCGTGTAGCGATCGAGCTGCGCCGCGCGTTTGTCGCGCCAGGTTTGCACGAGCGAATCGGGCGTCGACGCATCGGTCGCGCCGGCCAATGCGCTCGTGGTCAGCGCCCGCTTGAGCCTTGCGAGTTCGGCGAGCGCCGAAGCACGCGCGAGCATGTCCCAATGCGTCGGCGCCGGCAATGAAGCGGCGCGCTCGCTGATCCAGCCGTAGTTCAGCAGCGTGCCGAGCGCGAAGTAGACGCCCGCGACCTGTTCGAGATTGCGCCCGCACGTCGACGCGACTTCGGCGATATCGAGCAGCGCGGCGGACACCTCACCGCTCGCGATCCGCACCGCGAGATCGCTATCGACACCGGCATCGACGAATATTCGTTGCCGTTCCGACAACGCTTCGAGATCCGCGCCTGGCAACAGCGCCGGCCATTGCGGCGCGAGGCGCTGCGCGGCATCGCGGCAGCGCGCGAGCAGCCCGGTCACGTCGTCGGCGGCCGCGCCGGTTTGCAGATGCCGCAGGAACCACAGCGCCGAACGTTCGACGAGCCGCGCGACCTCCGCAAACATGCGCGCCTGCACGTCGTCCGGAACACGGTTGTCGAGCGCGTCGATGCTGCGCCAGATTTGATCGAGATCGAACACGTCGCGCGCCATGATGCACGCGCGAACGATGTCGCCAGGCCAAGCATCGGTCTCTTCCATCAGCCGATGCACGAACTCGCAGCCCACGCGATTCACGAGCGCATTGGTCAAGTGCGTCGCGAGGATTTCACGGCGTAGCGGATGGCGCTGCATCGGTTCGCGGAAACGCTGCCGCAAAGGTTTCGGAAAGTAGTCGATCAACATGTCGCTGACGAGCGGGTCTTCCGGCATCGACGAGTCGAGCAGCGCGTCATAGAGCCACATCTTGCTGTATGCGAGCAGTACCGCGCGCTCGGGTGTCGTCAGTCCCTGCTTTGCGGCGGCGCGCTCGGCGAGGTCTTCGTCGGTGGGCAGAAACTCGATCACGCGATTGAGCCGCCCCGCCTTCTCCAGATAGCGCATCAGACGCGCCTCGGCATCGAGCAACTCGACGCCAAAACGGCCCGCGATCGACAAAGCCTGGGTCTGATAGTAGTTATCGGTCAGCACGAGCAGACCGACCTCATCGGTCATCTCGGCAAGCAACGCATTGCGCTGCTTTTCCGTCATCTCGCCATCGGCGACGACGAGCCCCAGCAGAATCTTGATGTTGACTTCGTGATCCGAGCAATCGACACCCGCCGAGTTATCGATCGCATCGGTATTGAGGCGGCCGCCGCGCTGCGCGAACTCGATGCGCCCGAGTTGTGTCAAGCCGAGATTGCCGCCCTCGGCCACGACCTTGCAACGCAGATCCGCGCCGTTCACGCGGATCGCGTCGTTCGCGCGATCGCCCGCCTGCTGATTCGTTTCGCGGCTCGCCTTCACGTAGGTGCCGATGCCGCCGTTATAAAGCAGATCGACGGGTGCCTGCAGAATCGCGCGCATCAGCTCGGCCGGCGAGAACGCCGCCGCGCTGATGCCGAGCACCGCTTGCACCGCCGTCGACAGCGGAATCGTCTTCGCGCTGCGCGGGAAGACGCCGCCGCCCGCCGAGATCAGCGACGGATCGTAATCGGCCCAGCTCGAGCGGTCGAGCATGAAGAGCCGCGCGCGCTCCGCCATGCTCGCGGCGGGATCGGGATTCGGATCGAGAAAGATATGGCGGTGATCGAACGCGGCGAGCAGCTTGATATGCGGCGATAGCAGCATGCCGTTGCCGAACACGTCGCCCGACATGTCGCCGACACCGACCACCGTGAAGTCCTCGCTCTGCGTGTCGATGCCCATTTCGCGGAAGTGCCGTTTGACCGACTCCCACGCGCCGCGCGCGGTGATGCCCATTTTCTTGTGGTCGTAGCCGACCGAGCCGCCCGACGCGAATGCGTCGTCGAGCCAGAAGCCGTATTCCCGCGAGATCGCGTTCGCGTAGTCGGAGAAGGTGGCTGTGCCCTTGTCGGCGGCGACGACCAGATACGGGTCGTCGGGGTCGTGGCGCACTACGTCGGGCGGTGGCACGACGTCGGTGCCCGCGAGATTGTCGGTGACGTCGAGCAATCCGCGCAGGAACGTCTGATAGCACGCGACGCCTTCACGCATCCACGCATCGCGCTCGCTCTGCGGCGGCGGATTCTTGACGACGAAGCCACCCTTCGAGCCGACCGGCACGATCACGACGTTCTTCACCATCTGCGCCTTCATCAGGCCGAGCACTTCCGTGCGGAAATCCTCGCGCCGATCCGACCAGCGCAAGCCGCCGCGCGCGACGCGCCCGCCACGCAGATGCACGCCCTCGACGCGCGGCGAGTAGACCCAGATCTCGAACATCGGTTTCGGCTCGGGCAAGCCGGGCACCTGGGCGGGATCGAACTTGAACGACAGGTACGGTTTCGGTTGCCCCGTGGCGCCATAGCGGTAGTAATTGGTCCGCTTGGTCGCCTTGATCACGCCGAGAAACTGACGCAGGATGCGGTCTTCGTCGAGATTCGGCACCTGGTCGAGCGCGCTGTCGATCGCCTCGAGACAACCGCTCACGCGGGCCTCGCGCACGTCGCCGAGCGCCGGATCGAAGCGCGCAATGAACAGCGCGACGAGCATGCGCGCAATCGCCGGGTTGCCGGTCACCGCGCGTTCGATATACGCGTCGCTGAAGGTCGAGCCGACCTGCCGCAAGTACTTCGCGTACGCACGCAGAATCGTCACCTCGCGCGCGTTCAGCTGCGCGCGCAATACGAGGCGGTTGAAGTCATCGCTTTCTATCGTGCCGGTCCACACCTGCTCGAACGCCTGTTCGAACAGATCTTTGACCCGCTCGATGTCGAACTCGGCATCGTCCGCGAGTTCGAGGCCGAAGTCGTGGATCCACGCGGGCGTCGCGCCCGGCGCTTCGATCAGATAAGGCCGCTCTTCGTCGACACGCACGCCGAGATGTTCGAGCATCGGCAAGCTGCGCGACAGCGCGATCGGCAAGCCCGCGCGATACACCTTGAAGCGGAATGCGCGCGGTCCCGATTCGATCGGCCGGTACAGGTTCATCGCGAGCCGCTCGGTGCCCTGTACGCGCTCGATCAGTTCGATATCGCGCACCGCCGTGCGCGCCGGATAGTCGTCACGATAGCCGGGCGGAAACGAATCGCTGTAGTGCTGCAGCAAACGGTTGCCGTGCTCTTCGCCGTACGCGTCAAGCAACGCGTCGGCCAGATCGTCCTGCCAGCGTCGCGCGACCTGCACGAGGCGCGCTTCGAGCTCGCGCGTATCGACGTTGGGCATGCTGCCCGTTTTAGCATGGACGACGAAATGAATTCGCGCGAGCGTCGACTCCGACAGCAGCGGCGTGAATTCGACGTTCTCGCCGTTGAACGCATCGGCGAGCAGGTTCGCGATCCGTTGCCGCAGATCGGTGTTGTACTTGTCGCGCGACACGAACACGAGGCACGACACGAAGCGATCGAAGCGATCGCGCCGCACGAACAGCCGCGTGCGCTGATGTTCCTGCAAGCGCAGCACGCCGAGTGCGGTGTCGTAGAGCTGGTCCTCGTCGGCCTGGAACAGTTCGTCGCGCGGATAGGTTTCGAGAACCGTCACCAGCGATTTCGCCAGATGACCTTTGGGCAGGAATGCGGCGCGTCTCACGATGTTCGCGCATTTGCGCCGCACGATCGGAATCTCGGCGGCCGACACGAAATAAGCGGTCGACGTATACAGGCCGATGAAGCGCCGTTCGCCCGTTACTTTGCCATCCGCACCGCTCAGCTTGATGCCGACATAGTCGAGGTAGCCGGGCCGATGCACGGTGGCGCGCGAATTGGCCTTGGTCAGAAAGATCGGCGACGATCCGGCGACGATCTCCGCGGCCGCCGGCGGCAACGCGGTGACTTCCGCCGCGCCGGCGGGCCGCAGCGCATCGCGCAGAATGCCGAGACCGGAGCCCGCGACCGCCCGCAAACCGTAACCGCCCTCCTGCTGCACCAGTTCGTAATCACGCTGGCCGAGGAACGTGAAATGATCGGCGACCATCCATTCGACGAACGCGCGCGCTTCGACGCCCTCGGGACCGGTCTCGCGCACCTTCATGTCCTGAATCGTCTGCTTCGCGCGTTCGACGATCTTCGGCCAGTCTTCGACCGCTGCGCGCACGTCGCCGAGCACGCGCGCGATGTCATCGCGCAACGCGTCGAGTTTTGCCGCATCGCCACAACGATCGACCTCGAAATGGATGCACGAGGTCAGATGCGAGCGCGCATCGCCGGCCTCTTCGGCGCCCTGGCTCACGCGCGCGATGTTGCCGTCGGGCGCGCGCCAGATGCGAAACACCGGATGCACGACCGAATGCAATGCGAGCCGATGCCGGTTGACCGTCATCGAGACCGAATCGACGAGGAACGGCATGTCGTCGTTGACGATCTCGATCACTGTGTGATCGGAATGCCAGCCATGCTGTTCGAGGATCGGGTTATAGACGCGCAGCCGCTGCTCGCCCGGCACGAAACGCTGCGCAGTCTGCCAGTGGGCGAGCGCCGCGCCGTACAGATCGGCGATCGAGCGGCTTTGCAGATCGCCCGCGTCGACGAAATCGTAGTAGTGCCGCAGAAAGGGTTCGACGATATCGAAGGTCGGCTCCGGCAGCCGCCCCCGTGCAAATTCGACGACATCGTTCAGCAGGTGCGTGACGGCTTCTTCGTTCTTTGCTTGCATGATCGACTCCCCTGGCTGGCGGCAATGGTGAGTATCGCGTGATTCGCAGGCAACGTCTGACTTGGAATTATGCGCCTGCCGTGCGTAATGCGGCCGTTTTTGCGCCGTCAGGTAATACCCGCTGACGGGTCATTGAAGAGTCACCCAAAGCTTTGCTGCAACCAATTGCGTCGCTGCGGCGCGGCAACGCGGTCCGCGGTTCAACCCGCGGGCTTTGCTCGCGCCGGTGCCGGCGCGGCCGCATCGCTGTCTTCGGCGCGCCGCGTGAGCCACGCGCGAATCTGCTCGGCGGTCCACGCGGGATCGTCGTGCGGCAGATCGTGGCCGGCCCAAGGATGCTCGCGATGCGGCGCGCCCCACGCCGCCGCGAGCTTCGCCGAACAGACCGGGTTGACGAGCCCATCGGCCCGCGAAGAGAGAATGAGCCGTGCGCAGCACGGCGCGGCGGACCCGGCGCTGAAACGCGCGGCGGCCCACAATTGCCGCAGCGCATTCGCGCGGCTCACCGGCGCGCTGCGGCGGATCGCGGTCCACGCAGTGAGATCCGCGCCCAAGGTATCGACGTTATTGCACGTGATCCGATGGATACCGCTCTCGGCTTCGGCCGCATCGCCCCAATGCGCGGCGACACCGAGCAAGCCCGGCCACGACGACGGCCGCAGCCGTTGGTGCGGGCGGCTGAATGGCCGCATGCTCGTATTGATCAACACGAGCCGTTCGATTTCGCCGGGGTGACGCTGTGCCCAGTCGGTCGCGACCATGCCGCCTAGCGACATCGCGACCACGTTGTAAGGGCCCGGCACGCCCGTTTCGAGCGCCGCGTGCCGCACGAATGCGACCATGCCCGCGACGCTCGCTGGAGCGCGCCGCCGCGCGTATTCACCGTTGCCAGGCAGATCGAGCAGCAGCAAACGCAAGCCGGTCGCGCTCATTGCGGTTGCGGTTGCCGTTGCTTCGCGCAAGCAATCGGCCGGGAGTTGGCCCAAGGTTTCGTGCAACGCAGCCGGCAAGCGCCCCCAGTGCCGCGTTTCGCGCGTGAGTCCGCGCAGCAGGATCCACGTGCTCATACGCTATGCGGCCTGTACCAGTGATCGAGCGCGCCTTGCAGCAACTGCTCGCGGCGGTTGCCTTGCGGCAGCCAGCGCTGCGCTGAAAACGCCGCGCGCGCGAGGAAGTCGAACAGGTTCGCATGGCGCCGCAGCACGCGCGCGGTGCGGTGCGCCATGACCGGATTGAACATGCCTTGGCGCGAAAACAACTGGCGCGGGTTCTTCTTGATCCACAACCACGAGCCGAGTTCGAGCGTCATCGGCAGGAAGATGTTCGGCGCTGGCGTGCGGTCGTACGCGCAGTCCCACAGATCGCCGTGCAGCAGATACTGGTGGCTCTGCGGCTCGAACGTATAGCCGTGATGCGGATGCGCGTGCTCGAACATGCTCTTCAATACGTACATCTCAGGCAGATGCGGCATGTGCCGGCGCGTTCGCGCGTACGGAAACCAGATGCTGTCGCTCCAGCCGTAGCCGGAATGGCAATCGAGCGCGATGCTCAGCGGCCGCGCGGCGAGTTGCGTGTCGACCAACTGCAGCAGCGCGGCCGCCTCCGGTTCCATCGGCTCGCCCGCGCGGCCGCGATACCAGGGCAGCCATGCGCCGACGCGCTGCCCGCCCGCCAGCAGCGGCACGCGTGCGTCGGCGTTTTGCGGCGCGTTGCGCATCAGATCGACGCCGTGCGGATTCGCGCGCGTCGACGCCCACATGCCGCCGGGATTAACGATCGGGCAGAAATATATCCTGATGGATTGCAATTGCCGCACCAGCAATTCGTCCCATTCGAGCCGCGCGAGTAGCGCGCGCATGTAGTCGAGCACGAGTTGCGAGCCGATTCGCTCGAGCCCGTGAATGCCGCCGATGAAAGCAATAGCGGGCGCAAGCGAATCCGATGAACCGATGCTCGCGGTGTAGACGGAAAAGCGCCGGCCGCGCACCTCAGTCTCGCAGATGGCGCGGATTTCGAAGCTCGCGCTGCCCTGGTCGAGTATCGACTTGAGATCTTCGTATTCTTCGAAGCTGTCAGGTAGGAAGCTTATAGCCGGCATGGAACGTCAATCGGAACGTTGGAGGGGGACGGAGCCAGGAATGCGGCGCGCCGCACCGCCCCTAATATATCCGTGTGCTGTGACAGTTGCGCGGGCGCAGCGTTAGCCGGCCTTTACCGGTGGTCGGAGCAGTACAGGCGAATGACGAAGATTGCGGCTTTCACCGGACACGCGGCGGACCGGCCGCTATTGCCGCAGCTGCGCGACGTTGAATTGAGCGGGATGGGGCCAAGCGATTGTGTGCTCACCGGCATCGAGTTCATCGGCGATATCGCCTACGGCTGTGCGGAGTCCCGCCGAAGCGGCGGCCGTAATTTCACGCTCTGCCACTTAGCCATATGCACTGACCGGCGTCGATCTTAGTCGGCAAACGCTGCTCAATGCCGTTTTTTTTGAGCAGCGATACAGCAAAGGGGCGCTGCTTCGTTCACAAATCGCTCATGGCCATCAGTTTGTCATCCGCATGTCACTGACCGTTCGCATCAGTGAGTTGGCGTCGACTTCGCATTGACTTTGTTTTGTCATCCTGACGACACATGACATAGCGGAAAAGTCGCCCAAAAGATGTAGTCGTCTAGACGTTGCGATGCCTTCACTCAACCGTCACAGTCGCTTCCTAGAATGAGCCCGACACATGCCGGCAGTGTCCGGATGCATCGAGGGGGTACACATGGAAGCGATCCGTGAAGCTATTCGAATCGAACGTTTGAGCAAGACGTTCGGTAACGGCCGCAAAGCGCTCGACGAAATCGACCTGCGCATCGCGCCCGGTGAAATGGTCGCGCTGATCGGCGCGTCGGGCTCGGGAAAATCGACGTTGCTGCGGCATATCGCGGGCTTTACCGCGTCGGACGCGCAGCCATCGCAGATCGAGATTCTCGGCCGGCCGATCCAGCAAAACGGCCGCATCGTGCGCGAAGTGCGCAGCATTCGCCGCGACATCGGCTTCGTATTCCAGCAGTTCAACCTAGTGAACCGGCTGTCGGTCGAAACCAACGTGCTGATCGGCGCGCTCGCGCGCCTGCCTTGGTGGCGGCGTCTGAGCGGCCGTTTCCCGCGCGCGGAACGCGCGCTGTCGCTGGCCGCGCTGCACGAGGTCGGTATCGCCGAACATGCGCGCGAACGCGCCGCGAACCTGTCGGGCGGTCAGCAGCAACGCGCCGCGCTTGCGCGGGCACTCGTGCAGCGTGCGCAGATCGTGCTCGCCGACGAGCCGATCGCCTCGCTCGATCCCGAATCGTCGCGCCGCGTGATGGACATGCTGCAGGCGCTGAACGTCGAGCATCGGATCACGGTGCTGGTGTCGCTGCACCAGGTCGACATCGCGCTGCGGTACTGTCCTCGCACCGTCGCGCTACGTCGCGGCAAGGTGGTCTACGACGGCCCTTCCAGTGCGCTGACGCCGGCGCTGCTGAAAAGACTCTACGGCGACGATGCTTGTGAGCTGCTCGACGACGCCACGCAGGACGCCGACCAAACACCCAACGCACCTGACGTCGCCGCCACCGCCGCCGCGCCGGCCCGGTCGGATACCGGCCCCGCCGCCGCGCGCTACGCGTTCGCGCTCAACGCCGCGCCGTCGAACTGAACCCGCCCGCGCTGTCGCGCGCTTTTGATTCCTTCCGTTCACCCAACCGGATCTCAACCGATGAAATTCCTGCGCTCCCTGATCACGCTCGCGGCCGGCGCGGCCGCTTTCGCCTGCGTCGCCACGGCCCATGCCGAGGACGTCAACCTCGGCATCATCTCGACCGATTCGTCGGCGGTACTCAAGCAACGCTGGGAACCGCTGATCGATGACATGAGGAAACAGACCGGTCTGAATGTGAAAGCATTCTTCGCGACCGATTACGCCGGCATCATCGAAGGCATGCGCTTCAACAAGGTGCAGGTCGGCTATTTCGGCAACGCGTCGGCGATCGAAGCCGTCGACCGTTCGGATGGCGAAGTGTTTGCCAAAGCGCAGCACGCGAACGGCGACAGCGGCTACTACTCGCTGCTGATCACCAACGTGAACAGCCGCTTCAAGACGCTCGACGACGTGTTCAGGAACACGAAGGACGTCACGCTCGGCTTTGGCGATCCGAACTCCACGTCGGGCACGCTGGTGCCGGGCTACTATCTGTTCGCGAAGCACAACGCGCCGGTCAATACGTCGTTCAAGAGCGTGCTGCCGTCGAGCCACGAAGCGAACCTGCTGGCGGTCGTCAACAACAAGATCGACATCGCGACCAACAACAGCATGATGATGGAAACGCTGAAGCGCGAGCACCCGGACAAGTTCGCGCAGGTGCGCGTGCTGTGGACTTCGCCGCTGATTCCATCGGACCCGCTCGTGTGGCGCAAGGATCTGCCGCAAGCGACGAAGGACAAGCTGCGCAAGTTCTTCCTGAACTATGCGAAGACCGATCCGCACGAAAAAGCGGTGATGGCCGGCATCACCGAGTACAGCGGCTTCGAGGCATCGTCGAATCAGCAGCTGCTACCGATTCGCGAGATCGTGCTGTTCCAGCAGAAGCAGAAGATCGAGAGCGATGCGCATCTGTCCGATAGCGATCGCAAGACGCAGTTGGCCGCGCTCGACGCGAAGCTGAGCGCGCTCAGCAACGCACAGTCGAAGCAATGAATACGGCCGACGTGATCGCATCGCCAGCGCGCGCGAGCGAAGCGGCCGCGGCGCAGGCGGCGCAGGCGGCGCAGGCGGCGCAGGCGAGACATCGTGCCGGCAAGCGCGGCTGGTGGTCGCTGCTCGGCTGGATCGCGGTGCTCGCCATACTCGGGGGCGCGTGGCATGGTGCCGACATGCGTCCGCTCGACCTGCTCAGCGACTCGGCCAACATGGGCCAGTTCGCGGCGGATTTCTTCCCGCCTGACTTCACCGAGTGGCGCAGCTACGCGCACGAGATGTACGTGACCTTGGCGGTCGCAATCTGGGGTACCGCGCTCTCGCTCGTGTGCGCGGTGCCATTTGGCCTGATGTCCGCGCACAATCTCGCGCCGCAGTGGGTGGTGCAACCGGTGCGCCGCCTGATGGACGCGTGCCGCGCGATCAATGAAATGGTCTTTGCGATGCTGTTCATCGTCGCGGTCGGGCTCGGGCCGTTCGCCGGCGTGCTCGCGTTGTGGGTGCATACGACGGGCGTGCTCGCGAAGCTGTTCGCCGAAGCGGTCGAGGCGATCGATCCGCGCCCGGCCGAAGGCGTGCGCGCGACCGGCGCGAGCCGCCTCGACGAAATCGTCTATGCGGTGCTGCCGCAAGTGCTGCCGCTGTGGATCTCGTACGCGCTGTATCGCTTCGAGTCGAACGTGCGCTCGGCGATGGTGGTCGGCATGGTCGGCGCGGGCGGCATCGGCGTCGTGCTGTACGAGGCGATCCGCTCGTTCAACTATGCGCAAACGGCCGCGGTGATGATCATGGTGATCGTCATCGTGACGGTGATCGATCTCGGCTCGGCTTGGCTGCGTGAGCGGGTGATCTGAGGACGGCACCGGCGCCGAAACGCCGCTCTCACCACAAAACCCCTTCGCTTTGCTCATCCACTCCGCCATTCCTGCGTTCTGCTGGAATAATCACGAGCTTGCGACCGCCTTGCGGTCTTCCCTTGCCTTGTTCGGCTGATCCCGTTGTCGATGGAAACCTTTGTCGTCCTGCTGGTGCTGTTCTCCGCGCTGCTTCACGCGACGTGGAACGCGTTCTTGCATCTGTCCGAAGACCGCGTCTGGCTGCTCGGCATGATGGCGATGCCGTATATCGTAGTCAGCGCGATCGGCGTGCTGGTGCTGCCGCTGCCGGCGCCGGCCGCGTGGCCGTATATCGTCGCGTCCGCGGTGCTCGAATGGGGCTATCTGCTCGCGCTGATTCGCGCGTACAGAAGCGGCGATTTCAGCCAGATCTATCCGATTGCGCGCGGTCTCTCGCCAATGCTCGTGTTCGTCGGCGCGCTCGTGTTCGCGGCAGAGGTGCTCGAACCGCTCGCCGCGCTCGGCGTCGCGCTCGTGTCGTGCGGCATCGTCTCGCTCGCCTTTCGGCGCGGCATGCGATTTTCCGGCGAGAGCGTGCCGTTCGCGTTGCTGACGGGTCTTTTCATCGCGACCTACTCGGTTGTCGACGGCGTCGGCGCGCGCGTCGCGGGCAATGGCCTGAGCTACATCATGTGGGTCTATCTGATCTGGAACATCCCGCAGTTCATGCTTGCGTGGTATTGGCGCGGCGGTGCGAAGGGGCTGTTCATCGGCCGCGCGCTGGTGGTGAAGGGCATCGCGTCGGGCTTGCTCGCGCTCGGTGCGTATTGCCTGATCATCGAGGCGTATCGCTATCTGCCGATCGCGATGGTCTCCGCGTTGCGCGAGTTGAGTTCGATCTTCGCGGTGTTGATCGGCTGGATCTTCATGGGCGAGAAGCTCACCGCGCGACGCATCGTGGCGTGTGCACTGGTGACGCTAGGGGCGGTGCTGATACGGATTTGATGGTTTGCAGCGACGAGCGCTGGAGCACGCGGCGGCGCGAGTGCCCCACGTACTTCAGCGTCAAACTGGCAGCGGCAGCGGTTGTGCCGGTTTGGAAACCGATCAGACCACGTAGTAAGCCCTGCACTATGAATTCATCGTTGCTATAACGACCACGATTCGAGGCGCCTGCTTTCGGCGCAGCCTCATCGCGATGCACTACACTGATCACGCCAAACGACGCTCCGCAGCCATCGCATCCGATCGAGGAGATAGACGCTCATGTCGCATCCCGTTGCCCTGCCGTCTTACAGCGAGACCGTCCGCGCCGAATGGGTCGATTACAACGGCCACATGCGCGACGCGTTCTATATGCTGATCTTCAGTCTCGCGATCGATGGACTGATCGATTTCATCGGCCTGCCCGATGCGGTGCGCAAAGAGCGGCATCGATCGATCTACACGCTAGAAGCGCATCTCAACTATCTTCACGAAATCAAACGAGACACGCAGGTGCGTGTCGACATGCGCGTGCTCGGCCACGACGCAAAACGTATTCATGTCTACCTCGAAATGTTTTCGCTGGGCACGACGCAAAGCCAGCGCACCGGTCCCGTCGCCGCGGGCGAACAGATGCTGCTGCACGTCGATACCAGCGGACCGCGCGGCGTCGCTTTCGATCCGGACGTCAAAGCGCGCGTACACGAACTCGCGCTAGCACATGCGACATTGCCGGCGGCGCGTTTTGCGGGACGTGTGATCGCTTTGCCGTGCACAGCGCAACTGGGAACACTGTCCGAACGGAGTGATCATGCTTGAGCCGGAAATCGCCGCCTTCATCGAACGGGCCAGTGCGCTCTATCCATCGCATCACGCGGCGATGACGCCGCGCGAGCAGCGCGAGCTATACGACCGCTACGCTGCGGTGCTGACGCCGCCGCTGCCCAGCGATCTCATCACGCAGGACGCAAGCTTTCACAGCGGCACGGGCCACGCGATCCCGCTGCGGCTCTACCGGCATCCAGCGAAGGCACGCGAAAACGGCCCGATCCGCGGCACGGTGCTGTATTTTCATGGCGGCGGCTTCGTGCTCGGCTCGCTGAACAGTCATCAGATGGTGACCGCGCGCCTCGCCGCCGACACCGGCCTCGACGTGATCGCGGTCGACTACCGGCTTGCGCCCGAGCATCGCGCGCCGGCCGCGCACGACGACTGCCTCGAGATCACGCGGGCCGCGTTGAACCGCCAACTGCCGTTCGACCTGCCCGAGCACGCTTCATTGCAGCTCGCGGGCGATAGCGCCGGCGGCACGCTCGCGGCAAGCGTCGCGCTGCAGCTGCGCGACGACGGCATGAGTGCGGTGCGCGGCATCGCGCTCGTCTATCCGATGCTCGGCACGGAGCCGCAATTGCCCGCGCGCGACACCGAGTCCGATGCGCCGATGCTGACGCTCGCGGACGTGCGTCAGTTTCGCGACGCTTATTGGGGGAAAAGTGGGGAAGGCGACGCGACGCCCGGCCCCGCGTGGACGATCCCGCTCGCCGCAACCCGCTTCGACGGATTGCCGCCGACACTTGCCGTCGGCGCCGAGCACGACCCACTGCGCGACGACGCGCGCGTGTTCGTCGAACGGATTCGCGCGGCCGGTGGAGATGCCCGGCTCCTGATCGGCACGGGGCTTGTGCATGGATGCTGGCGCGCGCTTGAAACGAGCCCCGCCGTGCAGGCCATGCACCGGGCTGTATGCGGTTTTCTCCGCGAACACGCAAGCCATTAGCGCGGCGGCATACACCGCCGTGACCGCCGCGTTATCCCGGCTCAGCGATTGCGATCGCTGCGCCAGTGCGCAAACGTGACGAGATCGAGGCCGACCTCGGCCGGCTCGATGCGAGTCCAGCCGAAGAACGCGTCGTCCCAGCCGGGAATGCTTTGGGGCGTCAGCGAGCGGAACTTCATGCCGGAGCGATATGCGAGGTCCGGCCAGAACAGCGGCATCACCTCGCGCGTGGCAAGCTGGCGCAGCAGGTCGGACGGCCCCCCCTCGTCGGCGACGATCTCGCCCTGCGAGATCCAGTCGTTCTCGGCCCACGCGACGAACACGCTCGGGTTGCCCGCGGCGTCGAACATCAGGATCACGTTCTGCTCGGGCCGCCAGTAATACTCGACGATGCCCTGTGCGGCCACCACTTCGTCGATCACTTTGCGCGTGCGCGGATCGCAGTAGGTCATGCCGTTTTCGCCGAGCGCGAGCCAGCCCGACTCCGCGCAATGGCGGGTCTTCGCGTCCTTCAGGAAATGCGTGAGGCGATTGGCCGAATCCGCGTCGGTCTTGCGCAGGTACAGATCGACGATGCCGGCGTTGAACGCCTTCACCGCGACGGTTTCATCGGCGACGCCGGTGAGCAACACCTTCGCGCAACGCAAGTGCGAGATCGACGACAGGAATTCGACGCCGCCAATGCCCGGCATGTCGTAGTCGACGACGACCGCCGACACCTCCTCGAAGCGCGACGGCCGCGCGACGATGTCGCGCTCGGCCGAGGTCTCGACGAAACGCTCGACGCCGGGCTCGCTCAGGCACGCCGATGCCGCCGCGAATTCGAGCGAATTCTCGCGCGCATGCTGGCGAATATAGTTGAGGGCTGCTTGCGGACGGGTGAAAAACAGGTTCGTGTAGGTGCCCGGAAAAAACCGGCGCAGCGCGTCGAGGTAGCTGTCGTTATCGTCGACGAAAACCACCGTGGACGGATAAAAAACGGGAGGTCGAATAAAGTTGTTCATATCTTCACGTGTTTCCCGCGCTGCCGCTGCGACCGCCCCGGACCGACCGATGGGTCTGGCGTCTCGCCAAGCGACTGCCCAAGGAATGCCGGGCGATGTCTCGCCCGCGGGTCCGCATGATCAATGGGTTGTTGCCGCTATTTCCGGTCGCCGCCTGCGCTCGCCGCTGTCGACGCTGTTCGCGCGTCTCGATTCATTTTCCACGCCGGACAATGGAACCTGGCTGCCGGTCGTCTGCAATGGTTCGTATAGTACAGGCTCCACGCATTGGCAGTACAACTTAAATCGTATTGCTGCGGGTGCCGGTCGCGCCAATGCGGCGATCATAATCGAGTCGAAAAGAAAATCGCAGCACCCGGAAAGTCTCCTTTTGCGCCGTGCAAACGAATCGCGATAACGGCAGGCGTGCGCTGTTTTGGTGCCAGGCCCATTCGGACATCAACCATCGCGCAGCATCGCGGAATGCGAGCAACAAGCGTCGCTGACGCGAGGGTCGTTTATCATCAGTCAATCGCAGTTGCTGAATGGTTGTTGCTTAGATATGACGAATACCGGCAAGATGATGATAGTCGGGCTGCTCGTGGTCGATGCGGGTGTCGCCGGTTATCTGCTTTACCCCAGAGACGATCAGGTGCCAGCCGTGACCGGCGCGGTGACCCGCGGCACCACCGGCGCGGTGGAACCGCAACCGCAGACCGACACGACGCGTGCGGCCGGCGCCAGTGTGATGCCGGCGCAACCGATGAGCCCGCCCGCGCCGCAGTCGGCGCTCGCGCAAACGGGTTCCGCCGCTCGGGTACCCGCGCAGGCACTCGCTCCCGCACCCTCCCCGCCCGCAACAGCGGCCGCGCCCGCCTTGGGCGCCACGCCCGATTCGGGCCAGACCGCCGGCGGCCGCATCGATAATGCGGCGCCGCCCGCGGTCAATCCGGCCGCAGTCGCGCACGCTCGCGCGAAACTGCAGTCGTACGCGGAGCAAAAAAACCCATCGCGGCCGCAGTACGGACCGCGCATCGACCAGACCCAGGGCCACCGGCGCGACGACATGCACCCGAATGGCGCCAACTCCGTCGCCGCGATGCTGACGGACCAATTGGTCAAGGAATCGGCCAAACCCGACCCGTCGCTGCCGATGCCATCGGGCATCACCGTGCCGATGTCATCGGGCAACGCCACTGGGGCTGGCGCCGGCACCGGCCGCGGCACGAATCCGGTCGCGTCGGCGATGACCGATCAGCTCGTGCGCGAATCGTCGAAAGTGACGCCGACGCCCCCCGCGGCGGCGCCGCCGGCGGCGCCGCCGGTGATCAAGCCCTGATCGACGCCCTGCTCACGGCCGCGACGCCACTTCGTCGAGATGCCTGAGCAGGTCGGCAGGATCGTCGTAGACACGCAACGCCCCCGCGCGCTCCAGCTCCTCGGTGCCGTAGCCGCCCGACAGCAGGCCGACCCCGAGCGAGCGGCAGCGGCGCGCGGCGAGCATGTCCCAGATGCTGTCGCCGACCACGACCGTGTGCTCGATCGGCACGCCGAGCCGCGCGGCCGCGGCGAGGAAGAGGTCGGGATCGGGCTTCGCGTATTTGACGTCGTCGCGCGTGACCACGACCGACTTCGCCGGATCTACGCCGAGCGCCGCCAGATTCAGTGCGGCAGTTTCCATCCGCCCGCTGGTCGCGACGGCCCACGGTGTACCGGCCTGCGTCAGCGCCTGGAGCAGTTCGCGCGCGCCCGGCAGCGGACACACCTGCGCGCGCAGGCGCTGATAGGCGGCCGCGTGCGCGTGCCGCAGCCGTTCGGCGCGTTCGACGCTGATCTCGCCGTGCGTCTCACGCAGCAACTGGTCCGTGAACAGCCCACCGCTCATGCCGATCTTGCGATGGATTCGCCAGACGGACAGCGCGATCCCCTCGCTGTCGAGCGCCTCCTTCCACGCCAGCACGTGCTGATAGACGCTGTCGACGAGCGTGCCGTCGAGATCGAAAAGAAAGGATGTCTGAATACGCATGCCGGCCTCCGGTGATGACGGGTTCAGTCACTATGCCATGGGAACATGAAACGGCCAGGGCCGCCTTCTGCCTTTCAGCGCCGCTCGATCGCAATCGAATACTGCGCTTGGACGCAGCAGCGGCAACGACAACGCCGCTTAACGGGCCTTCTTGCGAGCGCCCTTGCCCGTCGTCGCGGCGCGCGGCGCTTCCTTCTCGACCGGCACGCCGCCATTCATCTGCTCGAGCCACGACAGCGTATCGACATACGACAGAAACTGCTTCAGATAGCCCGGCGACAGCTCGCGCATCAACGACAGCGCGCGATGCACGAGGCTGCTCGAATTGAGCGGCCCCGCGTTGCCGGGCACCTGCGCAAGCGACTGGCGCAGCTGCTTTTCTGTGCGGACTTTGGACCAGACTTCGCGGAAGTAGTCGATCGCGGGGAGTTCGGGATAGGCCGCGGCGTGCGGTGCATCCGCGCGCGCATGGTGGCGGGCGAGCTGTTCGATCAGCGACGCGAGCGTGGCGTCGGTGGCGTCGTTGCCTTCGTCGACTTGACCGGTGGCAGCTTGCGACGCGGCCTCGTCCGCAGCCGCGCGTTCGACCTCGGCCGTATATTCGGCCAGCAGTTCTGACAATCGTTGCTCAAGCGCGCGTCGCGACTCGCCGCTGTGCCGCGTCGTGCGCCGCGCAAAGGCGTCGAGCAGATGAAAGCGCACCGGATCGAGCCGGGCCGCGCCGCTCGCGCGCCATGCATCGAGCGTCGCGCGAGTCATGTGGATCGCGTCGTCGGTCATGGCGCTGCCGTCACGCGCGTCATCAGACACCGGCCTTCTCCGCTACCGCCCCGCTCGACGGCCGCGGCACCGGCGCGATTTCGACGCGGCGGTTTTTCGCGCGACCCGGTTCGTCGGCATTCGAACTGACCGGTTGCCCGGAACCGAACGCCGCCGCAAATACCGACGACGCCGGCAGGCCCTCGTCGATCAGCGTGCGCGTGACCGTCAACGCGCGTTGTGCCGACAGCTCCCAGTTATCGGCGAAGCGTCGGTTGCCTTCGCGCAGGCGTTGATCGTCGGTGAAGCCGCTCACCATCAAGATCTGGTCGCTCGCGCGCAGATATGCGGACAGCGGCCCGGCGAGACTCTTCAGCAGCGCGCGGCCCTCCGGCTGCAGCTGGGCGGAATTCAGCGGGAACAGCACGTTGCCGCTAATGCCGATGCGGCCATTGACGAGCGTCACGCGCCCCGCCGCGAGCGGTCCGGCGAGCGCCTGTTCGAGCGTCTTGCGGCGCTGCGTTTCAGCCTGGCGCTGCTTGACCTCCTGCTCGAGCTTGCTCGACAGTTCGAGCTGCACGCCGATCACGCTCACCAGAATCAGCACGAAGGCGCCGAGCAACACCGACATCAGATCGCCGAAAGCGGCCCAGATCGGCGCAGCCGTTTCCACGCCGCCGTCGAGTTCCTCGCTCATACCGCGTCGGCTCCGTCGGTCGCGCGCTGCGCGGCCAGCAACTGCAGATCTTCGACGATCTGCCTCTGCGACATCACGCTGAGGTCGACCACCTCACGCGCCTGCGCGACGTAGTAGGCGAGCTGTTCGTCGCTGCGCGCAAGCGATTTATCGAGCGCCGTTTCGATGCGTTCGAGGTGCGCGACGAGCTTGTCGTTCGCTTCACCGAACACGCCGACGGCCGCGCCGAATGCTTCGCCGAGGCTCGCGACCTCGACCGCGCTGCCGGTGACCTGCGCGGCGACCGCGCCGAGCTTGCCGGTCTCCTGCTCGAGATGTTCGGTGAAGCGACTGCCGACACGTTCGAGCAGATCCGCCGACGTCGAGACCAGCGTATCCACCGCCGTGCGTTGTTCAGTCGACGCATGATTGACCGCGTCGAGCAGTGTCTCCAGCGTGGCGAGCAGACGGCTGCGCTCCTCCAGCATCGCGGTGTCGCGGACCATGCTGTCGGAGAGCTTCTGGCGCAACTCCGCGACGACTTCCGCAGCGGCCTTCGGCGCTTCCGACGCCGCCTGCACGAGGCGCTCGATCTCGGCGATCGTCGCGTTGGCATGCGTGTGCGTCTGCGCGGAGATATCGCGCGCGGTTTGCGCGAGTGCGTCGCAGATTTGCTGCTGTCGGCTCGCGGTTTGCGAGCCGGTTTGCTGCCATTGTTCGCTGAGCTTCGCGGTCATCGCACCGAGCGCTTCTGTCCACGCGGCGAAGCGCTGTTCGTCGCGCGCGGCGAGTTCGGCTTGCAGGTTTGCCGCCGCCTTCGGTGCTTCAGCCGCTGCCTGTACCAGTCGATCGATTTCGGCGATGGTCGCGCTCGCATGCGTTTGCGTCTGCGCGGAAATACCGCGTGCGGTTTGCGCCAGCGCGTCGCAGATTTGCTGCTGATGGCTTGCGGCTTGCGCACCCGTCTGCTGCCATTGATCGCTGAGCTTCGCGCCCATCGCGTCGAGCGCCTCGGCCCATGCGGCCAAACGCTGCTCGTCGCGCGCAGTCAGTTCCGTCTGCAAGTTCGCATGCGAGCTACCGACGGCGCTCAGCAACGCCACGGCATGCTGCTCGAACGTCGCGGCGGCGCGCGCCAACGCCTGTTCGTTGTTGGCGGCCAGCTTGTCGCCCGCGCTTTGCTGCTGTGCCAACGCGTCGCCCCAAGCCTGCGACATGCCGCTTGCCGTCGCTTCGAGCCGCGCGGACACGGCGTCGAGCAACGCGGCCGAGCGCTGTTCGAACGCTTCGGCGACGCGTTCGACCGAAGCGCGCTGCTGCGCGGCCGACTCGTCGCTCGCCTGCCGATGTCCGGCGAGCGCGTGGCTGCAAATCTCGGCGACGTTCGCACTGGTCGCCGCGAAGCCGCTCGACATGCCGTCGAGCTGGCGCTGCACGGCTTGCGTCACCGCGTCGTGCAACGCGGCGGTTTCGCGCGAGAGGCCGGCCATCGTCGCTTCGACGACCGGCTGTAGAGCCTCGCCCGCGGCCTGCGCACTGCCGGCCACGCTGTCCTTCAGCGACTGCTCGATGACACCGGCCAGGCGCAGATAAGCGGCTTCGGTGCGGCCGCAAAACGCGTCGAGGCTCGCGATCTGCCGCTCGTTCGACGCGGCGCTTTGCTGTTCGAGCGCGCTCATCATCGTCTGCAGACGTTCGACCAGCAGCGGCGTCGCTTCGGCCTGCCGCTGCAGCAGCCGGAGGCTTTCCTCGCGCTGATGGCTCTGCGAGTAGACCCGCAAGGTCGTCGCGATCTTCACATCGAGCTGTTGCGCCGCTTCGAGCCGCTCGCGGCGGCACAGCGCGGACAGCAGCCCGAGCATCGCCGAGGTCGCGACACCCGCGATCGACGTGCCGAACGCGAATGCCAGCCCCTTGACCGGCGCGGCCAGCGATGTGCGAATCGCCTGCAGGTCGCTCGCGCTCTCCAACGCAAGGCCGGTGCCGTGCAGCGTCATCACCATGCCGAGCAGCGTGCCGAGCATACCGAGCAGCACCAGCAGGCCGACCAGATACGGCGTCAGCGCGGGGCCCGGCAACGCGACGCGCTCCCCTTCGACGCGCAGCCGCACGCTATTGCGCAGACTCGGATGCACGGGTTCGAGAAACGCGGCGAGGCTTGGCGGCGGTCCGGACAGCGCGGCGAGCGCGCCCGTCAGCGTCGCGCTCGCCTGGCTGTAGCGGCGCAATTCGAGCGCGCCCAGCACGTAGAAGGTGCCGATCAGCAGCGTGACGACGAACGCAAGCGGATTGGAGACGGCGTAACCGACGGCGATCCAGCACGCCGCGGCGAGCCCTGCGAGAAATACGACGAGATCGATACGATATCTGGACATGGGGTCCCAGTTAGCAGGCGCGAAGAGCCGCAAGCAGCCCTTCGACCGGTTGAAAACGAACTTCCAGCTCGGCCAGCAAAACGCTTTGCATGTCCTTGCGAAAGGTGTCGAGCCACGCGTCGGACGGGAGCGTCTCGGCGTGGCCGGCGGGCGCAGTTTTCTCGCCCTCTCGCAAGCGGTCGAAGTACCCGCCGAGCAATCCGGGCACCGCGCCGAGTAGCGTCCGCTCGCGCTCGCCTAGCGCACGCTCCATCACCACATCGACTAGCGCGAGCCGCGCGAGCGCCGGCGTTTGCGTAGCCAGCAGCCCGCGCAGCCGGCCGCGCAACGTGCCGATCGCCGTTTCCATCGACTGCTGAAGCGTGAGATAGCGGTGCCGGAATACCGCGTAGTCGGCCTGCGTGTCCACGGCCGCGCGTGGAGCGGACATGGGGGTGGACGACGGCGCCGATCCACGCCGGCGCGAGCCGGCGAGCAGGCCATCGCTCGCGATGGCGCTCACCAGCGAGCGGCGCACGCGCGTGCACTCGTCCTCTTCCGCGCGGCCGAACGCACGCGCGCCACCGGCGACGGCCGGCGGCTTGCCGTCCAGCGCCGACGACAACGCGATCGCGTCGGTCCAGCCGAGCCACTGGCTCAGCCGATCCGCCAGCGATTGCCGCGATTCGGCGACGTCGGCCTCGGCGAGACGGGCCAGTAGGCGAACGAGCGCGGGCCCGCTGAGGGCGCTGCGTTGAGGGGCTTGCAACATACCACCGGACGCAAAAAAGTCAGCAGTTTACACGCTGAGGCCAGCGAGTCCGAAGTCCCCCGCTCGATCGCGCGTCGAAAGACAGGATTTCGCCCGCTCGCGCCTGGCATTCGCGCGTTTTCCCGAGCGTGGTTTTTTGCCCATAGCGAAGCGGGCCGATCCCTGTATAAGATGAAAACGAGCGCCTCGCCGCGCACTGGAAAACGGCGGAGCGTCGACAACACACAGAACACACCCAAGGCGGGCAGGGAGCATGAAATTCGATACCGTGGTGCTCGGCGCCGGCATTGTCGGGGTGTGCGTCGCCGTGCATCTGCAGAAACGCGGGCGCGCCGTTGCGCTGATCGACCGCAAAGAGCCGGGCAACGAGACGTCGTTCGGCAACGCCGGGCTGATCCAGCGCGAGGGCGTCTATCCATACGCGTTTCCGCGCGGGCTCGGCACCCTGCTGCGCTACGCTCGTAACCAGTCGCCCGACGTGCGCTATCACGCCGACGCGATGCTCCAGGTCGCGCCGTTTCTGTGGCGTTACTGGCGCAATTCGCATCCGGCGAAGCATGCGCAAATCGCGAAGTCGTACGCGACGCTGATCGAGCATTGCGTCAGCGAACATCGCGCGCTCGCCGCGAACGCTGGGGTGGGCGCGCTGCTGCGGCCGATCGGCTGGATCAAGGTGTTTCGCCACGCCGCCGCACGCGACGCCGAAATCACGCTCGCCGAGCAATGGCATCGCGAGTACGGCGTCGAGTTCGAAACGCTCGACGCATCGCGCCTGCAACAACTGGAACCCGATCTCGACAAACGCCTGCAAGGCGGCTTGCGCTATCCGCAATCCGATTCGGTCAGCGATCCGAACGCGCTCGTCACCGCCTACGCGCGGTACTTCGAAGCGCTGGGCGGACGGTTCTTCATCGGCGATGCCGATACGCTGCGCGAAGGCTGGCAAGTCGATACACGAGACGGAGCCATCACGGCCGCGTCGGCGGTGCTCGCGCTCGGACCGTGGTCGGAGAGCGCGAGCACCCGGCTCGGGTATCGGCTGCCGCTCGCGGTCAAGCGCGGCTATCACATGCACTACGCGCCGCGCCGGAGCGCGCGGCTCAATCATCCGATTCTCGACGTCGAGCACGGCTATGTGCTCGCGCCGATGGCGCGCGGCATCCGTTTGACCACGGGCGCCGAAATCGCGCGGTTCGACGCGGCCAAGACGCCGGTACAGCTCGATGCGGTCGAGCCGATCGCGCGCACCCTGTTTCCGCTCGGCGAACGTCTGGACGCCGAACCGTGGATGGGACGCCGCCCGTGCACGCCGGACATGATGCCGATCATCGGGCCCGCTATCCGACATCAAGGACTGTGGTTCGCGTTCGGGCATGCGCATCATGGTTTGACGCTCGGACCGGTGACGGGACGGCTGATCGCCGAAATGATGACCGGCGAGCAAACGCTGGTCGATCCGCGGCCGTTCAGGGTCGACCGGTTTTAGTTCTTCCGGATCCTGAGCACCATAAAAAACGCCGCGGGCCGACAGCCCCGCGGCGTTCCTCATCGAGCCGGATAAAGGTCGATCAGGCCGTAACGGCAGCCCGTCGCGGCGACACTGCCGACACCGCGAAGCTCACGACGATATTCGCGACCAGCGCGATCAGGCCGATATAGAGCGGACAGCTCTCGTGGCCGAAATGCAGCCCATACACCGGCTTGAGCCCTTGCGAAATCGCGAGGCCGGTGCCGAGCACGATACCGACGAGCCAGCCAAGGAACAGACCCGGCGTGTTCAGACGGCGCGTGTACAGCGTGAACACGATGGCCGGGAAAATCTGCAGAATCCATACGCCGCCGAGTAGTTGCAGATCGATCGCGTACTGCGTCGGCAGGAACACAATGAACAGCAGCGCACCGAACTTGACGACCAGCGAGACGATCTTGGCATTGGCCGCCTCGGCCGCGGGTGAGATGTTCGGCGACACCAGCGGACGCCACAGATTACGCGTGAACAGATTCGCCGCGCCGATCGACATGATCGCGGCCGGCACCAGCGCGCTGATCGCAATCGCGGCGGCCGCGAAACCAACGAACCACGACGGGAACAGCGTGCCGAACAGGGTCGGCACCACGTCGCTTGCCGATTTCACGTTCACGCCCGCGGCGATCGCCATATAGCCGAGCAGCGCGATCAGGCCCAGCAGCACCGTGTAGGCAGGCAGGAAGATCGCGTTCTTGCGCACCGTCTTTGCCGACGCCGACGACAGCACCGCCGTCATCGTATGCGGATACATGAACGCGGCAAGCGCCGAGCCCAGCGCGAGCGATGCGAAAGCGGTGTACTGATTCGGCTTCAGCAGGATGCCGGTCGCGCCGCCCTTCGCCTGGAAGTGCGCATCGGCCAGTGCGAACACGTGCCCATAGCCGCCGAGCTTCACCGGAATCAGCCATACCGCCGCGATCACGACGATATAGATCATGATGTCCTTGACGAACGCGATCATCGCCGGCGCGCGCAGACCGCTCGCATACGTATAGAGCGCGAGGATCACGAACGCGACGATCAACGGCAATTCGCCGCTGACGCCAAGCCCCTTGATCACGACCTGCATGCCGACCAGTTGCAGCGCGATATACGGCATGGTCGCGACGATGCCGGTCAGTGCGATGGCCGCCGGGAACCACTTGCCGCCGTACTCGCCGTGTACGTAGTCGGCCGCGGTGATGTGGTGCTTGGCGTGCGCGACTTTCCACAGCTTCGGCATCACCGCGAACACGAACGGATAAACGATGATCGTGTAGGGCAACGCGAAGAAGCCATACGCGCCCACCGAATAGACCAGCGCGGGCACCGCGATCACCGTATAGGCGGTGTAGAAATCGCCACCGACGAGGAACCACGAAATGACCGTGCCGAACTGCCGGCCACCGAGACCCCACTCGTGCAACTGCGTGAGATCGCCGCGTTTCCAGCGTGCGGCAAAAAAGCCGATCACCGTGACGAGCGCGAAGAACGCGATGAAAACCGTCATCGCCACCGGGTTCACAGGATTCAGATCGCTCATTTGAGACCTCGATACACGATGTAAATCAGCAGCGAGGTCAACGGCACCCACAGAAACTGATACCAGTAGAAGAACGGAAAGCCCGCAAGCGGCGGATGCGTGTCGTTATAGAACGGCAGCCACAGCAGCGCGACATAAGGAATCAGCAGAATGAGCCAGAGCCATGAACGGCCGGCCGAGGGGGAGGTCTCCACGAACGTCTCCTGAGTATTATCGACAGCACGCGCGATGGCTCGTGGCCCGGCGCGCGGATGCCCGGTTGCCTGAGGTCAGGCGGGAAAGCGGGGAACGCCGCACACGCGCCCGCCAGGCCTTGCGCAGCGCGGTATGCGACGGGCATGTAGTATTCGCCTTCGCGCGCTTCCTTACAAGCGCGCAACTACGTAAGCCGTCTACGTGATAATACGTAGCCCGTTGACCGGTTTTCCAACGATGAAACTCAAAGCCAAGATTGTGCTGCTCGCGATCGTGCCCTTTCTCGCGGCGATCGCCAGCATCGAGACCGGGGTGCGCCGCGAAGCGACGGCGCTCGCCGAGCGGCAGCACGCGACCACCCAGGCCGCGTATATGGCGAGCAAGCAGATCGAACTCAAGCACTACGTGGAACTCGCGACCACCGCGATCGCGCCGCTCTACGAAGCCGGCGGCGACAATGCGCGCGACGACGCGCTGCTGCGCACGCGCGCGCTCGCGGTGCTCGAAAAAATGGATTTCGGCGAGGACGGCTACTTCTTCGTCTACGACATGCACGGCCGCTCGCTGATGCATCCGCGCGAGCCCGACCTGGTCGGCCGCGATCTGTGGTCGTTGCGCGATAGCCGGGGCGCGCCGACGATCCAGCAACTGCTCGCCGCCGCCGGGCGCGGCGGCGGCTACGTGCGCTATCTGTGGCATCGGCCGTCGACCGGCAAGGTCGAGTCGAAACTCGGCTACGTGGTGCCGCTCGAGCGCTGGGGCTGGATGCTCGGCACCGGCATCTATCTCGACGACGTCGACAGCGCGCTCGCGCATATCGACGCCGGGGCCGCGGCCAATATCGGTCGCACGATGAAGTGGATCGACGCGATCGCCGTGGCTGGCCTCGCGGTCATTGCGCTATGCGCGCTCGTGCTGAACGTGACCGAATATCGCAGCGCCGACGCGAAGCTGAAGCGGCTCGCACAGCAGGTCGTCGAGTCACAGGAGAACGAGCGCGCGCGTTTGTCGCGCGAATTGCACGACGGCATCAGCCAGATGATGGTGTCCGTGAAGCTGCTGCTCGAATCGGCGCTCGCGCGGCTCGAACGGGGTGACGCACGCGTGCCCGCCGCCGAGGCCGCGTTGTCCACCGGACTCACGCGGCTCGGCGATACGCTGCGCGAAGTCCGGCGCATTTCGCATGCGCTGCGCCCGTCGATGCTCGACGATCTCGGCGTCGCGGCCGCGCTCGAACAGCTGACGCGCGAACTCGGCGACGAGTCCGGCATCGCGATCGGCTTTACGCAGATCTCGCACACGCATGCGGCCGCCTTGCCCGAGGCGGTCAACACCATGCTGTTTCGCATCGCCCAGGAAGCGCTGACGAACATCGTGCGGCATGCGCAGGCGTCGAGCGCGGCGCTTGCGCTCGAGATTTCGCGTGATGCGGTCACGCTGACGATCGCCGACAACGGCCGCGGCTTCGACGTAACCGACGCATTCGTCGGCGGACGTGAAGGTGTCGGTCTGCGCAACATGCGCGAACGGCTCGAAGCGCTCGGCGGCACCCTGTCGTTGAACTCGCAGCCGGGTCACACCGTCGTCGCCGCGCGCGTGCCGCTGCCGACGATGCATGCGACCGTGCCGCCCCTGCAGGAACTCTCTTCATGAACGACATGACCTCACCTTCGATCGCGCGTCTGCTGCTCGTCGACGATCATCCGCTCGTGCGCGACGGTCTGCGCGCACGCCTCGAAGCGGTCCGCCATTTCGAAGTGGTCGGCGAAGCGGGCGACGCGCAGCAAGCGCTCGCACTGGCCGAACGACAGTCGCCGCATCTCGCGCTGATGGATGTCGGCATGAAAAGCGGCATGAACGGCATTGCGTTGGCCGGCCTGTTTCACGAGCGGTTTCCGGCCATTCGCGTGCTGATGCTGTCGATGCACGACAACCTCGAATACGTGACGCAGGCGGTGCGCGCGGGTGCGAGCGGCTACGTACTGAAGGATTCGCCGGCGCTCGAAATCATTCAGGCGATCGGCGCGGTGCTCGACGGCAAGACGTTCTTCAGCGCGGAGCTGAGCGCGCGGCTGATCCAGGCGTCGGCGACGCAATCGCCGGTGGAACGTTTGACGCCGCGCGAGCGCGACATTCTCGATGCGCTCGCCGAAGGTCTGTCGAGCAAGCAGATCGCGCAGCGCAACGATCTGTCGGTGCGGACCGTGGAGACGCATCGGCTGAATCTGAAGCGCAAGCTCGATATCGAAGGGCAGGCCGAGTTGATCAAGTTCGCGGTCGAGCATCGGCGCGCGAGGCGTTGAAGTTCGCCGGCGCGCGATAATGGGCGGTCCACACCTGGAGCGACTACAGCATGAAACGCGTGTTCGAACTGAGTCTCGCCAGCCTGATGCTTTGCATGGCCGCGGCTCGCGTTGATAGCGAACCCGCGCGCGTCAATCGGGGCCACGATCCCTTCCTGCCGATCTCCAACGCCATCGCCGCTTGCCCGACGCCGCTCGGCCCATTCGAAACCGAAAAGGAGTGGCTCGACGATAGCCATTACCGGATCGAACGCGGCAATAGCTGCTGGATCGAAGGTCGCTGCCGTTTGCCGAACGCGTATCTGTACGACGCGGAAATTGCCGATAGCGTGCAACGGCGTCTTGCGAACCTGAACGTTGCGACGCATTGGCGCGAGCAGTCGACGCTATGGCTCACGCTGCAACGCCGCTTTATTTATGTCGAAGGTTGCGTCGCGCCCGGTTTCGACAAGAAGACCTTCCTCGCCGAACTCGCGAAAACAGCGGACGTCGAGCGCGTGATCGACAATACGACGACCGATCCGCACGCCACGCGGCTGCCGTACCGCACGCAGGCGGACCCGGACAGGCCGGTGCTCGATCCGGGCAATTAGCGCGCGGCAAATGGCGAGATTTGCGCCACTACCGTCTACTGCCGGCTATATCGACAACCGTCGATAGCAACGCAGAAATCGTTCTTTTGGCCTTGGCAGTGTCATTGCTAACATCAGCGGCCCAACTTTACGGTCCGCAATAACAATGACAACAGTCCGATTCCACCGTACCTGTTATCGCCCCTCGTTGCGTCATGGCCTGATCGGCGCGGCCGTCGCGAGCCTCGTCACGCTCGCCTCGTGCGGCGACGACAGTCTGCCGAGCCCGGCCGCCGCGTCGAGCGCCGTGCCCGCGTCGACGGCGGTCGTCGCGCAGAAGCGGCCTAACATCCTCTACATCATGGCCGACGACCTCGGCTACTCCGACATTCACGCGTTCGGCGGCGAAATCAACACGCCCAATCTCGATGCGCTCGTGCAAAGCGGCCGCATCCTGACCAATCACCACACGGGCACCGTCTGCGCGATCACGCGTTCGATGCTGATCTCGGGCACCGATCACCATCTGGTCGGCGAAGGCACGATGGGCGTGCCGACGGACGAACGCAAGGGACTGCCAGGCTATGAAGGCTATCTGAACGATCGCGCGCTATCGGTTGCGCAGTTGCTGAAGGACGGCGGCTATCACACGTACATGGCCGGCAAGTGGCACATCGGCTCGGGCATCGTCGGCAGCGCGACGGGCAGCGGGCAGACGCCGGACCAATGGGGTTTCGAGCACAGCTATGCGTTGCTCGGCGGCGCCGCGACCAATCACTTCGCGCACGAACCGGCCGGCTCGCGGAATTACACCGAAGACGGCAAGTACGTGCAGCCGGGCCAACCCGGACAACCCGGCGGCGCGGGCGGCAGCCCGGCCGTGTTCTATTCGACCGACTTCTACACGCAGCGCCTGATCTCGTACATCGATTCGAACAAGGGCGACGGCAAGCCGTTCTTCGCGTACGCGGCGTACACGTCACCGCACTGGCCGCTGCAGGTGCCCGATCCTTATCTGCACAATTACGTCGGCCAATACAATGCCGGCTACGATGCGATCCGCGATGCGCGCATCGCCCGACAAAAAGCGCTCGGCATCATTGCCCAGGACTTCGTGCCGTACGGCGGCGCATCGGAGACGCTGGTCGCGAGCCCGGCCACGGCGAGCAACGGCACCGCGAGCGCGAAATGCGTGAGCGCCGTGCACAGTGCCGCGCAGGGCTACACCGATTACGGCCCCGGCAATGTGAACAAGAAGTGGGAGAGCCTGTCGCCGGCCGAGAAGAAAGCGCAGGCGCGTTACATGGAAATCTACGCGGGCATGGTCGAAAACCTCGATCACAACATTGGCCTGCTGGTCCAGCATCTGAAGGACATCGGCGAATACGACAACACGTTCATCATGTTCCAGTCCGATAACGGCGCCGAAGGCTGGCCGATCGATTCCGGCGCGGACCCGACCGCCACCGACACCGCGAACGCGGCCGACCCCACCTACTCGAAACTCGGCACCGACAACGGCCAGCAAAACGCGCAACGTCTGCAATACGGTTTGCGTTGGGCCGAAGTCAGCGCGACGCCGTTCCGCTTGACCAAGGGTTATTCGGGTGAAGGCGGTGTATCGACACCGTTGATCGTGCATCTGCCGGGCCAGACTTCGCAGCAGCCGACGCTGCGCGAATTCACCCACGTGACGGATAACACCGCGACGTTCCTCGCGATCGCGCAAATTCCAGCGCCGAGCACGCCCGCGCCCGCGTTGATCAACACACTGACCGGCGTCGATCAGAACAAGGGCAAGGTGATCTACAACAATCGCTACGTGTATCCGATCACCGGACAATCGCTGTTGCCGCTGCTCGAAGATCGGAGCACAGCGCCGGTGCATAGCGCGTCGTTCGGCGACGAAGCCTACGGGCGCGGCTATCTGCGCAGCGCCGACGGCCGCTGGAAAGCCCTGTGGACCGAACCGCCGCTCGGCCCCGTCGACGGTCATTGGCAGCTGTACGACATCAGCGCCGATCGCGGCGAAACGCAGGACCTGTCGGCGCAGAACCCGTCGATCATCGATGGGCTCGTGCAGCAGTGGAACGACTATATGACGCGCGTGGGCGGCGTCGAGCCGTTGCGTCCGCGCGGTTACTACTGAGCCCACGATGGCGTTTTCATTCAAGCTCAAAGGCGGCGTCGCACTGTATGGCGCATACGCCGGGATCGCGGCGGTCGCGTTTGCCGCCGCGTTTGCCGCCACATTTGCCGCGCCTTCCATCAGTGCGGCTAGCGCGGCGATATTCGGCGGTGGGTCGTCCAATGCGTTCGACAACCTGAACCGCTCGCGTCCACTCGCCGCGCTCGGCTCCGAACAGCAATGCGCGCGCTACTCGGGCTTGCCCGCGCGTTGGCGCGACGATCCACGGGCCGGCATGGTGCATCTGCATGGCGGCGACTTCGTGTTCGGCAGCAAGCTCGGCTACGAAGACGAGCGCCCGGCCGGCGACGGCAACACGCACGTTGCCGGTTTCTGGATCGACCAGACCGACGTCACGAATGCGCAGTTCGCCGCGTTCGTGCGCGCAACCGGCTACGTCAGCGATGCAGAGCGCCAGGGCGGCGCGGTGGTTTTTCACACGCCGACGCGCGAAGAGATGAATGCGCGTGATCTCGCGTGGTGGAGCTGGGTGAAGGGCGCCGCGTGGAATCATCCGAGCGGCCCCGGCAGCAATCTCGACGGCCGCATGAATCAACCGGTGACGATGGTCACGCAGGCCGATGCGCTCGCGTACGCGCATTGGTTGGGCCGCGATCTGCCGACCGAAGCCGAATGGGAATACGCCGGCAAAGCCGGCCATCAAGGCGCGGATCTCGACACGGCGCCGCGCGACGCGCACGGCAAACCGGGCGCGAACTACTGGCAAGGCGTGTTTCCGGTGCTCGACACCGGCGAGGATGGTCACGTCGGCCTGTCGCCGGTCGGCTGCTATGCGGCGAACGATTTCCGGCTTTACGACATGATCGGCAATGCGTGGGAGTGGACCAAGGACGTGTACACCGGGCCGCACCAGTCGCATACGAACGGCGATACCGCGGCCGTGGCGCCGCTCGGCCGCCGCCACGATACGCCGATGGTCATCAAGGGCGGCTCGTTCCTGTGCGCGCGCGACTATTGCGTCCGGTATCGCGCGGCGTCGCGCGAGCAGCAGGAAGCCGATTTGCCGGCTTCGCATATCGGCTTTCGCACGGTATCGAGGGATGCGGCATGAAGCGATATGCGATTGCCGCGCTTGCGCTCGCGGTACTGTCCGCTTTGCTGCCTGACGCCTCGCACGCCGCCTCGCAGACGATCAGGGTCGGCGTGAGTTCGGGGGCGCAAGCCGAGATCATGAACGAAGTGCGCCGCGTCGCCGCGACCGAGGGCCTCGCGCTCGATGTCGTGGTGTTCGATCAAGCGTCGCGGATCGACGCAGCGCTCGTCGCGAAGCAGATCGATGTCGCGAGCTTCGAAGACGAACCCGCACTCGACGCGCAGCGAACACAGCATGGCTATGCACTGACGAGCGTGGCCACGACCGTCACGTTTCCTGTCGCGCTGTATTCGCGCAAGCTGACGAACCTCGCGCAATTGCAGCGCGGCGCGACGATCGCGATTCCCGACGACGCCGCTGGGACCGCACGCGCGCTGATCCTTTTGCAAAACGAAACGCTGCTGACGTTCCGCGACACCGCAGGCCTGCACGCTACGCTCGCCGACATCACGAGCAACCGCCTCCATCTGAAGATTCGCCAGCTGCCGCGAGCGCGCTTGTACGACAGCTTGAACAGCGTCGCGTTCGCGGTGATCGACAGCGACACGGCGGCGCGCTCAGGTCTTCGCCCGGCTCGCGATGCGCTCAGTCTCGAAGACGCCCGCTCGCCCTACGCAAACGTGCTGAGCGTGCGCGACAGCGATCGCCAGCGCGCATGGGTCGCGCAACTGGTCGCCGCCTATCATTCGGACGCCGTCGCTCATTTCATTCTGATGCGTTATCAGGACTCGGTGCGTCGGCCGTGGTGAACACGTATTCGTTCTCCTGCTCCGCATGCGGCCGATGCTGCAACAGCCCGCCCTCGATGACGCTGGCCGAGTTGTTTCGCCACGCTGACCGCTTTATCGGCTGCATCGCGATTGGACGCGTGGCGCGCAGGCGGCCCGGCGAACGGCTGCGCGTCGGCCGACATGAAGCCGTGCTCGACGAAGGCGACTGCGCGGGCTTCGATGCGCTCGCCGACACGCTGCTGTATAACGCGGGCGACACCTTTAGCATTGCCGCGCAGGGCTTCGACTATCCGTCGCTCGGACGCTGCCCTGCGCTAGCGGACGACGGGCGCTGCGCGATTCATCTGCAGGGCAAGCCGCTGACGTGCGAAGTGGTGCCGCTCGACCCGCTCGTGCCGGATAGCTTGCAATATCTGGTATTGGCGGAACGCGGCAACAGCGCTGTGTATGTTGGCAGTGCATATATCCAGGAAGCCAAACGCAACGATGCCGCGTTGCTGATCGACGAGGGCCGCATAGTCGATCCGCGTGCTCGAGATGCGCTCGCGCGACGGCGGAGCGCGCTCGAAGGAGAGCGGGCAATCTGGACACAAGCCGTGTTCGACGCATTGCGCGCCGACCTGTTCGATTCGGCCGCCGCGCTTGCACGCATTCCCGTGGGCGGTTTTCTGACGATCTCGCTCGTGCCCGCGCTGCTGACCGTTGCGGCGGCATCCGCGCGCTGCCGTGAGCTATGCATCGACTATATCGACAGCCAATTGGCGCTGATCGAACGCGGCATCGCGCACGCGCTCACCCGGCGCCGGCTCGACGATCGTCCGGTCACGCAGCAACTGCGCGGCTTTGCCAATGCCTATCAACACGCGAAAGCGCGCCTCGTCGATGCCGCGGCCGTTGAACTCGACAACGGCGAGCGAGCGGAGCGCTCCGACGTCGAAGCGTATCTGAGCAGCGCCGTTCACTGATGCGTCAGCGGCTCGACACGTCCACACCGGGCTTTAAAGCTGCGTGTCGAGCAGCCGCACGCACTTTTCGACGAGCTTCTCGGTGAGTGAACGCCGCGTCCATGCTTCGAGCGTGATGCGCTTCGACTTCGCGATGTCGTCGTCGAACGCGGCGCTCTGCTGCCTGGCGAAATCGCGGTCGTAGATGTTCAGGTTCGCTTCGTCGTTCAGTTTGAACGAACGGCTATCGAAGTTCGTCGAACCGACCGACACCAGGTACTCGTCGACCACCAGCAACTTGCAATGAAACATCGTCGGCTGGTACTCGTAGATCTCGACGCCCGCTTTCAATAGATCGCCCCAGCAAGCACGCGAGGCTTCCCGCACCGTGTGCGTGTCGATGCGTTTGCCCGGCGTGACGATCCGTACTTTCACGCCGCGCTTCGCGGCTTCGACGATCGCGTTGATGGTGAGCTTGTCGGGCACGAAGTACGCGCTCGCGAGCTGCAAGGTGCGCGTGGCCGCGGTGATGGCCATCAGATACATCAACTGCATGTCGTCGCTGCCGCCCGACGGCGAACTGCTGAACATATGCGCGAGACCCTCGCCTGCTCCTTTCGGCTCCGCGTCGATGCGCGGGAAATACCTGGGGCCGTGCAATACGCAGCCGGTCGCCTTGATCCAGTTGTCCATGAACACGGCCTGCATATGGCCGACCACCGGACCGGTCACACGAAAATGCGTATCGCGCCAATGCTTTTCGTCCTGTGCATGGCCCGTCCATTCCGGCGCAATGCCGACGCCGCCCGTAAAGCCGATCCGGCCGTCGATCACCAATAGCTTGCGGTGCGTCCGATCGTTCATACGACCGAGTCCGGTCCAGTGCGGCTTGTGATACTTGACCACTTCGGCGCCGGCCTCATGCAGCAGTTGCAGATAGCGTCGATCCATTTTCGATGAACCGACCCAGTCGAGCAGTACATGCACGGCGACACCGTCACGCGCCTTATCGGCGAGCGCCCGCGCAATCTGCTCGCCGATCTCGCCGGACCAGTAAATGAACGTTTCAAACGTAATGGTTTCGCGCGCCGAGCGAATGCCTTCGAGCATCGACGGAAAGATCTGGTCGCCGTTGAGCAGCATCTCGAAGCGATTGCCCGCCACCACGGGCGGCCCGAGCAATAGACCCATCGAGCGCAGGAATTGTGGATCTTCGCTCTTATAGAGCCGCTCGATCTTGTGTTCAATTTTCTTCTCGCCACTCGACAGATTGGCGATCACCAGAACGATCACGACCGTGACGAACGCGGTAATAGCAATGGTCAGCATGCGTGGCCTCGATGCCAGGCGTCGGGACGCGCCGTGCGCGTCCCGCGTTTGAGGGGAGTGCCGGACTCGTGCCTGGCGTTTGCTGACGCCACGACACGCACGGCGCGTGCCCGCAGGGGGACGGCGCCTTGCTATGGGCTGCTAACGCTTTATCTGACCAAGGCAAATGCCTCGCGACTTGCAATTTCGGCAGCGCCGAATACACCGATGACCGTATAGTCCGACGCCACGCATTCGAACGTCGACGCATGAAACGTAATGACGAAATGCCGCCGCGCCGGTGCTTCGGGAGCAATCGCGATGGGGTTCGTCGCCACGCTGGCAATCTCCGCGCACAACGACGAATTGACGACTTCATGCACTGCGTAGCCGCTCAGACCTTGCGCCGCGAGCGGATGAACGGCCAGATCGACATCGCCCGGCGGCCCGAGACGATGAAAGACGGCGTCGGCAAACAACACCGCGCAAAAAGGATCGTCGTCGGGATCGAACGGTCCGAACCGTTCAAAGTCCGACTCCGCAATCGGATAAGTGAGGATCACACGGCGATCGCTCGCGACGATGAATGGTTCGGCGGCATCGGCTGCCGGATGAGGAGCGGAGTCCAGCAGGAAGACCTGGTCTTCCTGCTGGGATGCATCGAACGTGCTGACCATCTAGTTCGCGACTCCGCGGCAATTACGCGCTTGCTTGCGCCTCTGACGTTTGCGCAGCTGCGGCGACGGGGGCGGCCGTGCTCTTGAGCGCAGTTTTGCGCACCGGTGCTTTTCTTGCCGTCTTTACAGCGCTCTTGCGGCCGGCGGTTTTCTTCACCGCGGCTTTCCGGCTTGCCGGGGTCGCCTTGCTGCCCGCGGTCTTTTTCGCGGCCGTCTTGCGCGTTGCTTTTTTCGCCACTGCTTTTTTCGCCGTGGCCTTCCTGCCTACCGCACTCGCGGTCGCTTTCGGCTGGCCGCTCTTGGCCGCCGCTTTCGCTGCTTTCGGAGCAGCAGCCGTCGTTGCGCCATCAATCAGGAATTTGCTGCGGTCCTTGACGGCCGCGAGCCATGCCGGCGCCGGACCGCGGCCGCTCCAGGTCGCGCCGGTTTTCGGATTCAGGTATTTCGGCGGCTGTGCGCCTTTCGGCTGACCTTCGCCGCGCTTCGTGGCGGGCGCAGCGGCGGACTTGCTTTCGCTCGCAGCGTCGATCAGGAACACCGAGCGGTCCTTCGCGCCGGAGATCCAGCCAGGCGCGCGGCCGTGTCCTGTCCAGGTCGCGCCGGTTTTATGGTCGCGGTACTTCGGCGGCGTGGCCGACTTGGCGGCTTTGCTTGCGCCTGCGGGTCTTCCCCGACCCGCACCCGCATTGCCATTCAGAGCTCGCGTGGCACGACGTAGTTTTGCCTGCGCTTCGATATCCGCAGTCGTGAGACCGTGCTTGAGCATCAACTCGCGAATCTGGTTGACCGCGGCTTGTGCTTTTCTGGCAATGAGAACGTCAGCTTGCGCCTGGAGCTTCTTAAGCTTTGCTTGGATTTGCTCTAACGAAGGCATTTGATTGCTCCTTATGTGGTAATCGTCGAACTATGCCATGAATGACGGAAGAAAGGCAGTCTATTGACCTATCCTGAGCTTCAATACATCGATAGGACCGCTGGTGCAGCCTGCAAATAACAAAGCTTTCAGGGTTTTCTACCCAATCGTCGAAGCATTCTTCCTTTCCCTTTCCTCGTGATTCTTCTTTTTCATTTCGGTTCCACCGCTCAGATCGGTGTAAAAACGACGACCTGGCGATCGGCAATGTACCTCACGCTCCGCATAAAGCGGTAGTGTTGACCGTCCGCCGTTATCCGGTTCAGGCCAAGGTGGGTCAGTGCCAGCATTTCATCGGCCTGGAAAGCATCGACGACGCCGGAATCCGTTAAATCCTCCAATGCACCGGATGGATTTCCGACGTAAACACTACGCGCCTGCTTGCCGATCCGCATGACGACCACGCTTGTTCCCTCGTCGAGCGCCAATTCGAGAAAGCTCGCGAGGGTTCGCAACGACTCCGGCGTGGATGTCCTGGTCTGATAGATCGCTGCATTCGATCGCGTCATTTGTGTTTCCCCGTCATCCGCATCGGCGAGAAAGAGGACGCCGACGAGCTTTCTGGCATTAGTCGCTTCTACTATAGCCAGGCATTCGAATATTCAAAGGAGAGTAGTTCATTTTTATTCGTAAACGGTCTTTTTCCGTAGCCTCCTATAGCGAACCGATTCAAGCATGCGCGAAACCCCATTGAGGATGCACGCGAAGACGCCGCCGTTCCTGTAACGGGCCGTTACGATCTTGCAACGTCTGTTGCGCCTGCGCCGGCCCTGCCCATTTACACTTCGCGTTCGTACTCGGCGGTGCACGCTTAGACCATGGAGTATTCTTTCTCCGCCGCCACGCAGGCGGCGGCTATTGAAAAAGACATCGGGCCACCCGATTTTCGATCCACTCAAACACGATGGTACTTGCAATGAAAGCTGGTTTTATTCGGACCGCCCTCGCGGCAATGGCAGTGTCTTTGGCAATGGCCGGCACCGCGAACGCGGCCGGTTGCATGAAAGGAGCCGTAGTGGGCGGCGTCGCCGGGCACTATGCGGGACATCATGCGGTGGTCGGCGCGGTCGGCGGCTGTATCGTCGGACGGCATATGGCCAAAAAGCACGCCGAAGAACAGCAGGCGGCGGCTCAGGCCGGGCAGCATCAGCCAGCCAGAATGCAGTAACGGGAGCAAGGCCGGCATCGCCGCAAACGTTCGCGCGAGGGCGAAGCAAGGATGTTTGAATCTCTGTTCGCCGCAACGCGCCCTGCTCGATCACTCAGGCAATGCGCAATCCACGCGCGGGCAAGATCTCCTGAGTGGTCACGAAACGGTGCTGTTTGACCGCGTCGTGAAAGAGGCGGTAGTCGCTCTTCTCGAAGGCGGTCGTCCACTCCGGTCTGTCCCCCGTGTCGTCGTCGCACAACAAGCCGGTGGCCTGGTACTTCCACGAACCGTGTCCTTTGGCGATATAGCCGGGCACGGGTTCTCTCAAACCCGGAATACGGCCGGCATTCACCCATTCGCAAACGGTTCTCAGACGCAAATTGTCGTCCAGTTCGCGGTTCGTATCGAGTAGTCGGGTCAGTGCGTCTTTTACGTCGTCAGGCATACCGGGCTGGTTTTCGAAATCCTCGCGTCCGTCCAGATAAGCTCGCACGACACGACAAGTCATGTCCGCGGCCTGCACGAAATCCGGCAAATTATGTCGCGGGATGAACTGATTGCGCCGTCGATGTAATGCCAGCGTGCCCACGGCTGGTCGGGATAATGCAGCGCGGCGCCGTGGCCGACCGGCAAGGCGATCGTCAGAACGTCCTCCTCGACATGCTCGATCAGATGCGCGACCGCGAGTTCGAGGCTCGCAAGCCAGCCTTTGCGCGTGCAATCCTGCGCTTCGAGAAGATGCACGCGATTCCAGGGGCTTTCGATGCCCGCGAATCCCTGGTGTGCCCAGGTATCGACATTCGTATGAAGCGTCACGCCGAGCCTATGCAACGCGGTTGCCGAATCGCGCTGCCGGATCGCACGCCGAGCGACTTCACGCGCGACTTCACTATCGGGCCGGCAAACCGCCTTTTCCTCCAGACTTACTCCAACGCCAGCCGGCAGAAAATGAAACGGCGTCCACACGAGCCGATTCTGGTCGTTTTCCGCATTGGCGTAATCGAATAACTTGTGCGCGGTCGCGAATCGTTCGAATGTCTCGCCGCCTTTGAACCGTAGTATCCCGCTCGTCGTAGCGTCGTCGACGTATTGGCAGGCATGCGCGACAGTTTGCGCATCGCGGGCTGTCATGCCGCCGACACGCGCGGCGATGTAGACCACGCCGTAATGGAAGTCGATGTTCATGACAGGCGCTCCTGGCGCGCGTAATCACGGCCGGTTTGTGGCCCGCGATAGGGCAAGACGAATACAGGAGCCACGTGTAAGTAGATGGTAGACGAGCAAGCTTCTCGCGCCTTGAAAAAAACATGCGTCCTGGACGCGTTTTTCGACGTTCGCGCCACGCTTCTATTCGGGCTACTGAAGGAAACGCAGGGGGGCCGGCCCGGTTCTACCCGTCGGTACGGCAAGCCGCCAGGCGATGACGCGGAAAAACGTAGCCGGGACTGACCGGCGCCGCTCAGGTCAAATGTGTCACGGACAGACGGCTATTCCAGTGCTGGTTGAGATACTCGAGCGCGAAGGTCCGGTGACAACGATGTGGTAAATGTTCACTGCAAAGCAGGCACGCCGATTCGAATTGCGCGATATCCAGATTGCTTTCCACGCGGCGGCGCGCGACGAGGTCGAAATATTCCTCGCGAAAGTTCTCCCAGTTCAATTGCTTGCTCTGGTAGCGTCTGAGCAGTTCCGGCTCCGGAGCCAGCTCCGGTATTTCCACGTACGCCGCATTGCACAACTGCTCGAGAAAGAAAGGCAAATCCTGCTTTTTCGCAAAGCCCGCGAGTTGCGACGTGTTGTTGAGGCGAACGTCGAGCACCGTGCGCACATGGGCGTCCTTCAACAAGCCGAAGAACCTCTGGGCGCTCTTGCCGGTAAAACCAATGCTCGCGACCGGCACGGCGCTTTTCTCGCGTTTCATGGTGAATCCCCTTGCGCGCCGTGCGGCGCCCATAAAAAAACCTCGCTGCGATCGGCGCGGCGAGGTTCGGGTCTCAGTGCATTTTTAGCACCGCTCGTGCGCTTTTACTTGACGATGTCGACCAATTCGACTTCGAAGGTCAGATCGGTATTCGGCGGAATCGGGCCGACGCCGCGATCGCCGTATGCGGTCGCCGCCGGGCACGTGAGTCGCGCCTTGCCGCCGACTTTCATGGTCTGCACGCCTTGCGTCCAGCACGGAATCACGCGATTGAGCGGGAACGAGGCCGGGCCGCCATGCTTGGCCGAGCTATCGAATTCGGTGCCGTTGGGCAGCGTGCCGCGATAGTTGACCTTTACCACGTCCGTCGCGGACGGTTGCGGGCCCGTGCCTTGCGTTAGATGTTGGACGATGACGCCGGACGGCAGCTTCTCCGTGGTCGGCGCCGCAGCCATTGCGGTCGAGGACAGAACGGCTGCGGCCAGCAAAGCAACGAGTGATTTCAAAGCGAATCTCCAGTGAGGTGGTCCGATTGATTGTAACGGATCGGAGGTCGGCCGAGGCTCCAGGTATCGTCCGGTCCGGTCGTTGCGACCGATCGGGAACGTCGCCGAACCGCCGCGCGACACGGCGGTCCACATCAACATCCGGCGTCAGTCGCCGGCACGCGAATCCGCCACACCCATTGACCGGAGCGCTTTCGATGACCGAGCCGGCCCGTTCTGACGACCCCGCCAACGAGCCCACCGCCGCGCCGGCGTCCGCCGACGAGCGCGTTCGCGCGCCGAGGCCGCGTCGGATTACGCGCAGCCAGGCGCAGCAGGCGCGGCTCGATGCGCGCGAACCCGCTTTCGAGCCGCTACCGTTCCCCTCCTATTCACCCGATGACGCGCGCCGCCCGTTCGCGGACAAACTCGACGCATGGTTCGCCGCGCGCCGTTGGCAACCGTTCGAGTTTCAACGCGAGGTGTGGCGCCACATCGCCGCCGGCGCGAGCGGCGTGCTGCACGCAAGCACCGGGGCCGGCAAAACCTGGGCCGTGTGGTTCGGCGCGCTCGCCGCGTTCGCGAGTGCATCGTCGACGCCGCGCAAGCATCCCGAACCGCTGACCGTGCTTTGGATCACGCCGATGCGCGCGCTTGCGGCCGACACCGCGCGCGCGTTGCAAAGCTCCGCTGCCGAACTCGCGGTACCGTGGAATGTCGGTCTGCGGACCGGCGATACATCGGCCGCGGAACGCGAGCGGCAGAACCGGCGCATGCCGTCCGCGCTCGTCACGACACCCGAGAGTCTGACGCTGATTCTGACACGCGCCGATGCGCGCGAAGTACTGGCTCAGGTCCGGCTCGTGATCGTCGACGAATGGCATGAATTGCTCGGCAATAAACGCGGCACGCAGACACAACTCGCGCTCGCGCGTCTCACGCATTGGCGCCCTGGCTTGCAGGTGTGGGGGCTGTCGGCGACGCTCGGCAATCTGTCGTTCGCGACCGAGGTACTGCTCGCCCCGGTCGCGACACCGCGCGTCAGTGTGCATGGCGCGCTGCCGAAGGCGCTGATCGTCGACACGATCATTCCCGACACGATCGAGCGCTTTCCGTGGGGCGGCCATATGGGCATGCGTCAGGTCGATGCCGTCGCGCGCGCGATCGACGAAGCACGCACGTCGCTGGTCTTCACGAACACCCGCTCGCAATGCGAGGTCTGGTATCAGGCGCTGCTCGACGCGCGTCCCCAATGGGCCGGCGCGATCGCGCTGCATCACGGCTCGCTCGATCAACAGGTGCGCGAGTGGGTCGAACGTGGGTTGAAGAACGGCTCGTTGAAGGTGGTCGTGTGTACGTCGAGTCTGGATCTCGGCGTCGATTTTCTGCCGGTGGAACGGGTCTTCCAGATCGGCTCGCCGAAAGGCGTCGCGCGTTTGATGCAGCGCGCGGGCCGCTCCGGACATGCGCCCGGTTTGCCGTCGCGCGTGACGATCGTGCCGACGCACGCGCTCGAATTGATCGAAGCGGCGGCCGCGCGCGAAGCCGTCGACAAACGGCAGATCGAAAGTCGCGATACGCCGCAAAAACCCTTCGACGTGCTGGTGCAGCATCTCGTCACCGTTGCAATCGGCGGTGGCTTCGACGCGCGCGAGCTGTACGATGAAACGCTGCATACGTATGCATATCGCGATCTGAAGCAGGAGGAGTTCGACTGGGCGCTGGGTTTCGTCGAAGGCGGCGGCGCAACGCTGCGCGCGTATCCCGACTACCATCGGGTCGCGCGCGATAGCGACGGTCTGTACCGCGTGCCGCGCAACGATCTCGCGCGCCGGCATCGCAACAACATCGGCACGATCGTCGCGAACGGCACCTTGAACGTCGCGTACCTATCGGGCGGACGCATTGGTGCCATCGAGGAATCATTCATTTCGCGGCTCAAGCCCGGCGATGTGTTTACTTTCGGCGGCCGCGCGCTCGAACTGATCCGCGTGCAGGACATGACGGCGTGGGTGCGGCGTGCGAGCTCGTCGCGTGGCGCGATGCCGCAATGGGCTGGCAGCCGCATGCCGCTCTCGTCCGAGCTCGCCGACGCGACGCTGACGATGCTCGCGCGCGCCGCCAACGGCATCTACGACGAACCCGAAATGCGCGCGGTACGGCCGCTGCTCGAATTACAGCAGAAGTGGTCGGCGCTGCCCGAGCCGGGCGTGCTCGTCGTCGAGCTGCTGAAATCGCGCGAGGGTCACCACTTCTTCTGCTATCCGTTCGCGGGACGCACTGCGCATATCGGACTCGGCGCGTTGCTCGCGTGGCGAGTGGCGCGCGACAAGCCCGGCACCTTTTCGATTTCGATGAACGACTACGGTTTCGAATTGCTGTGCGCGCAGGCATTCGATTGGGACGCGCAATTGCAGCATGGCCTGCTCTCACCTGAAGAACTCGATCACGACATTCTCGCGAGCCTCAACTCGTCCGAGCTCTCTTTGCGACGTTTTCGCGAGATTGCGCGAGTGTCAGGACTCGTGTTCCAGGCGCATCCAGGACAGCAGAAAAGCGCGCGTCAATTGCAGGCGTCGAGCGGGCTTTTCTACGAGATCTTTCGTCAGCACGATCGCGGCAATCTGCTGCTCGGCCAGGCCGATACCGAAGTACTGCTGCAGGAACTCGACGTACGGCGCATTTGCATTGCGCTCGAACGAATGAACGCGAGCCGCGTCGTGCTGACGCGGCCGAAGAAGCCGACGCCGTTCGCGTTTCCGCTGATCGTCGGACGTCTGCGCGAAAAGGTCAGCACCGAGAAGCTCGCGGATCGCGTCGAGCGAATGCTCGCCGAGCTCGAAAAGGCGGCGCAGCGATGAAGCCGACCTCGCTTGCGATCGACCTGGGCGGACGACCGCTCGTGCTGTCGAGTTTGCGCGCGTGTTTCGATCCGGCGTTGCGTGCGCTTTTCATCGCCGATGCGCATTTCGGCAAGGATGCGGTGTTTCGCGCGCGCGGCATCCCGGTACCGATGGGTTCGACCGCGGAGAATCTGCTGCGGATCGATCGTTTGATCGGCGAGTTCGAGCCGGCGACGCTAGTGTTTCTCGGCGATCTGCTGCACGCGCGCGAGTCGCTGTCGACGCTCACGCTCGATGCGTTGCATGCGTGGCGCGCGCGGCATGCGTCGATGAGCGTGGTGCTCGTCGAAGGCAATCACGATCGGCATGCGGGTGCGTTGCCGCCTACGTTGGAAATCGAGTCAGTGCGCGAGCCGTGGCATATCGGGGCGTGGGCGCTGTGCCATCACCCGCATGCGGTCGATCACGCGTATGTGCTCGCGGGGCATGTGCATCCGGTCTACCGGATCGCGACGCGCAACGATTCGGTGCGCGTGCCGTGCTTTCGCTTTGGGATCGATCGAGGCGTGCTGCCGGCGTTCGGGAGTTTTACCGGAGGCGCGCGTGAGACGGGGCGCGTGCCGGGGGAGCGGGTTTTTCTTGTGGTGCAGGAGAGGGTGATCGAGTTGAGGAGTTGACTGGACGGTAGTGGGCGTCCGCTTTGTCGTTTGGTGGCGTGTGCTTTTGGTGGCTGTTTTTGCTGCGTCTTGTGCCACTTCTTTTGCTACTGATCGCCTGCGACGCTCGACGAGATTCGGTGTGGGGGCCGGGCGATACCGGCCCCCGCGTCCGGAGGGAGCCCCGCGCATCGCGCGGGACTCCTGCCACCCGTTAGTGGTTGCCACCGCCGTGGCCGCCATTGCCGGAGCCACCGCCACCGTAGCCGCCGCCATGGCCGCCGAAGCCTCCGTGGCCGCCGAAGCCGCCGAAGCCGCCGTGACCACCGAAGCCGCCGAAGCCGCCGCGGCCGCCGCGGCCGCCGTTGCCCGGGCCGCCGTTGCCTTGGCCGCCGTCACCGCGGCCGCCATCGCCATGGCCGCCATCGCCGCGACCGTTGGCTCCATGACCGCCATCGCCATGTCCGCCATCACCGTGACCACCGTCACCGTGACCACCGTCACCATGGCCGCTGGCGCCGTGGCCGCCGTCACCGCGGCCGCCATCACCATGACCGCCGTCGCCATGTCCGCCATCACCGTGGCCACCGTCACCATGGCCGCTGGCGCCATGACCGCCGTCACCGTGGCCGCCATCGCCATGGCCGCTGGCGCCGTGACCACCGTCACCGTGGCCACCATCGCCATGACCACCGTCACCATGGCCGCCATCACCGTGACCACTGTCGCCGTGGCCGCCATCGCCATGACCGCCGTCACCGTGACCGCCATCACCATGACCGCTGGCGCCGTGACCACCGTCACCGTGGCCACCATCGCCATGACCACCGTCACCATGGCCGCCATCACCGTGACCACTGTCGCCGTGGCCGCCATCGCCATGACCGCCGTCACCGTGACCGCCATCACCATGACCGCTGGCGCCGTGACCACCGTCACCATGGCCCCCATCGCCATGGCCGCCGTCACCATGGCCGCCATCGCCATGGCCACCGTCACCGTGACCACCATCGCCATGGCCGCCGTCACCATGGCCGCCATCGCCATGGCCGCCATCGCCATGACCACCGTCACCATGGCCGCCATCGCCATGACCACCGTCACCGTGGCCGCCGTCGCCGTGGCCGCCGTCGCCGTGGCCGCCATCGCCGTGACCACCGTCGCCGTGCCCGCCATCCCCATGACCGCTGGCGCCGTGACCACCGTCACCATGGCCGCCATCGCCATGACCACCGTCACCGTGGCCGCCGTCGCCGTGACCACCGTCGCCGTGCCCGCCATCGCCATGACCACCGTCGCCGTGCCCGCCATCGCCATGGCCGCCGTCACCATGACCGCCATCGCCATGGCCACCATCACCGTGGCCGCCATCGCCATGGCCACCATCACCGTGGCCGCCATCGCCATGGCCACCATCACCGTGGCCGCCATCGCCATGGCCACCATCACCGTGGCCGCCATCGCCATGTCCACCATCACCGTGGCCGCCATCGCCATGTCCACCGTCACCGTGACCGCCGTCACCATGACCATGACCGCCGTCGCCGTCACCGTCGCCACTGTGACCATGTCCATGACCGCCATCGCCGTCACCATCGCCACCGTGGCCATGTCCATGACCGCCATCGCCGTCACCATCGCCACCGTGGCCATGCCCATGACCGCCATCGCCGTCACCATCACCACCGTGGCCGTGTCCATGACCGCCATCGCCATCGCCACCGTGGCCATGCCCATGACCGCCATCGCCGTCACCATCGCCGCCGTGGCCATGCCCATGACCGCCATCGCCGTCGCCATCGCCACCGTGGCCATGTCCATGACCGCCGTCACCGTCGCCATCGCCGCCGTGGCCATGTCCGTGACCGCCATCGCCGTCACCATCGCCGCCGTGGCCATGCCCATGACCACCGTCCCCACCGTTATCACCGCCGCCGTCACCGCCGCCCGTACCACCCGTACCACCCGTACCGCCATTCCCCGATCCGTCACCGCCACCACCGCTACCAGCACCGCCGTTACCGTTGTCGCCGGAACCGCCTTTGCCGTTGTTGCCGCCGGTATTGCCCGAGCCCAACCCGCCCGGGCCAGAATTAGCCGAGCTATTTCCGCCACCGCTGCTCGCGCCCGCGCCGGTCGACGACGTCCCGTTGCCCGACGGCGATCCGGTGGACCCCGTCGAGCCGAGCGCCGCGGCCGCGACGCCGAAGCCACCCCCCGACCCGAACAGCCCGCCCACCTGCGGCGTGCAGCCCGGCCTGCCGCTCCACGGACACTCGCCGTGCGCATCCACCTCGGCGAGCACCATCACTCCCGAATTCGTTGCCGGCGCGACGGTGCTTGCCGAATTCGTCTGCGCACCCGCCATCGCTGCATAAAGACTGACCGCAACCGCTAAAGCCGCCCGTCGCGTTCCCAATATCCACGCGTCCCCGTTTTGCTTTTTCATTTCACTCTCCTGATTACGTCCACAGAACGACCGGTCCAATTAACGAGCGAATCTCGACTCGCCAAGAAAACGAAAATTCAAAGCCTCCGCGCAGCTCCGCTTTATGCGAATTTAAAATGCGGTCGCACTAACACTTCTCTCGCGGAAAATCCCGGTCCGATTTGGCGTGCTTCGAGAGAATCGGCTGGCCGTGCGCGCACATCATTGTCGGAGCGGCACAGCGAGGTTTGATGGAGGTTGAAGTTATTCGCAGCGCAATCGCGCGACCGTGCGTTAGACCACGCAATGCGATATTGCCGGTACGGCCTGCCAGACAGTGCTAATCGGCGGAACGCCTGCCAAATCCGCTAATAGATATTGTTCAGACAGCGGTGAAAACTATCGCCCTCGATGCAATCTGATCGACAAAAATAGAAAACAGATGTGGTTTTATCGGATGAATCCCGACTATTTACAGGTCGGCAGTTTTATTCATGTGGCCATTCGCACATAAAAATGAAAATGGAAAAGCCCAATGCGAGCGATCCCATAGACAATCCGATGAAAATTATCGATATGCGCGCGCGGGACATTGCGCGTCGTTGCGCAGCGCCGATGCGTCGGGAAATCGCTGTTGCGATGTGCGCTACCTCGCACAGTCGTCGACCGCGCGCCACGGGCGCACGCGATCGCGATCCTCATGCCACGTGCAAAGTGTCGCGGCACGACCACCACCGCGTCAGATAACCAACACATCAGCGCGCGCGCTTTTTCCGAAGCATTTCCACCATCGTCGGCGGGTACAGCCGCGCATCGTCGTTGCCGTGCCCGCAAAAGCCTGTGGCGCGAGCCACCGCGCGGGATCGCCCGAAGCCGCGGGTAAACCTCTGTTTGACTTCGACGCGCCGCCCCGTTTACTGCACGCAGCCGAACCTCTCAATCCGCTTTCATTCACCGCCCGCATCGAGTTTGGTCTGCCGGGTGTGTTCTGCGAGCGCCTTCCCCTCTCCCACGAGGTACATCATGGTTACTATCTCCAGCAGCGCGGTCGACGAATTCAGATCCGGCTTGCGCGGCCAGCTTATGCTGCCCGACACGTCGGGCTTCGATACGGCACGCAGCGTCTGGAACGCGATGATCGACCGTTCTCCCGCGATGATCCTGCGCTGCGCGGGCGTCGCCGACGTGCGCCGCGGCGTCGCCTTCGCGCGTGACAACGGCCTACCGCTCGCAGTTCGTGGCGGCGGCCACAACATCGGCGGCAGCGCGCTGTGCGACGACGGGCTCGTGCTCGATCTGTCCGCGATGAAATCGGTGCGCATCGATCCCGACGCGCAGCGCGCCTACGTCGAGCCCGGCGCGACGCTGCACGATCTCGATCACGAAGCGCAGGCCTTCGGACTTGCGACGCCGCTCGGCATCAACTCGACGACCGGCGTCGCGGGTCTGACGCTCGGCGGCGGCTTCGGCTGGCTGAGCCGCCGCTACGGCATGACGATCGACAACCTCGTCGCGGCGGACATCGTCACCGCGGACGGCGCGTTGCGCCACGCGAGCGCCACCGAAAACGACGATCTGTTCTGGGCGATTCGCGGCGGCGGCGGCAATTTCGGCGTCGTCACGCTGTTCGAGTTCGCGCTGCATGCGGTCGGCCCGATCGTCTACGGCGGCCTCGTCGTGCTGCCGCTCGCCGACGCCAGGGAAGCGCTCATCCAATACCGCGATGCGGTGCCCGCAATGCCCGACGAACTGGCCGTATGGGCCGTGGCGCGGCTCGCCCCGCCGCTGCCGTTCCTGTCGCCCGACGTGCACGGCAAACCCGTGCTCGTGTTCGCGATGTGCTACAGCGGCCCGGTGGAAAACGGCCCAACGGCGGTGCAAGCCGTGCGCGGCTTCGGCCAGCCGCTCGGCGAACATCTTGGTCCAATGCCCTATGAAATGTGGCAACAGGCCTTCGATCCGCTGCTCGCGCCGGGCGCGCGCAATTACTGGAAGTCGCACAACCTCGCCACCATCGACGATGGTCTGATCGACGCGCTGATCCGCGCGATCGACACGCTGCCGTCCGCGCAATGCGAAATTTTCTTCGGGCTGATCGGCGCGCAAACGCAGCGCGTCGCGGTCGACGCGACCGCCTACCCAAGCCGCGAGACGCAATACGCGATGAACGTGCACGGCCGCTGGGACGATGCGCGCGACGACACGCGCTGCGTCGCATGGGCGCGCGACTTTTTCGACGCGTCGCGCCCCTTTGCGCTAGGCAGCGTGTACGTCAACTTCATGACGGAGGAAGAAGGCGGCCGAATCGCGGATGCCTATGGACCCAACTATGAACGGCTCGTCGCCGCGAAGAACCGCTACGATCCGCACAATCTGTTCTGTCACAACCAGAACATCCGCCCAACCGTGTAGCGACGACGTGTGACGAAAAGCGCCGCAAAGCCTTGGCGGTGGACACCTGCCTGGCTGCGATACCCGGCGCAGGGAACCTCTCGCGTGCAAATCAGAACAAAGTAAGGCGGGCGACTCGCCGCACTCGTTCATAACGTACAACACGCGTGAGAAACGCAAAGGAAAAAACAGTCATGCGCAGACGACAATTCATCATGACCGGCAGCGCTGCAATGGCCGTCGCAGGCCTGAGCCTCACCGGTTGCACGACGACTTCGCCGTCCTCGAACGCATCGCCGTCGGCCAACGCCGGCAAGCGCGACACGATCAACGCCGGCGTCGACTCGACGCTCGCGCGTCTCTATGAAAACGTCGACGGTTCGCGCGAACTGGTCGCGAATGCGCGCGGCGTGCTCGTGTTTCCGTCGGTGATCTCGGCCGGTTTCTGGGTCGGTGCGCAATATGGCGAAGGGGCCCTGCGCGTCGGCGGCCGCACGGTCGGCTACTACAGCACCGTCGCGGGCTCGTTCGGATTGCAGATCGGCGCACAGTCGAAGGCGCTCGTGTTTCTGTTCATGACCCAGGAAGCGCTCGACACATTCGTGCACAGTCAGGGCTGGGCGGTCGGCGCGGATGCGACCGTCGCCGTGCTGAAGGTCGGCGCGAACGGCGTGGTCGATTCGTCGACCGCGACGAGCCCGGTGCAGGCGTTCGTGCTGACCAACGGCGGCTTGATGGCCGGCGTGTCGCTTCAAGGCACGAAGGTGTCGCGGTTGATTATTTGAGCGGTGCTTTTCCTGTATCGCGGTTGACCCCAAAGGCGGCGTTGAACCGCCTTTGCCCACAGGAAATCGACGCCGGTCAGTGCTTCGTCGCGGCGGCACTCGCAGCCGCAAGTTTCTCGTTTGCGCCGCACGCTGCATCAGCGAGAAGCGCTGCGGCGTCCGTAGGTGTCAGTCGGCGATTGGGAAGCCCCTTGGCGTCGAGCGCAAGCACGGTGAACAGTTCGTGGTCGCAGCCATTGATGCGCTGGTAGTCCTCGCCGATCTGAATCATGAGTTCCAGCAGGTTCCGCTGGTCGCGTCTTTCCTCGACTGTCACAGCAGGACTCCTGAACATCGAGGTCGCAAGTGTAATCAGATGTTGAAGTTGCTGGCTCTGCCGGTCGCAAAGATGGAAGGCGGCAAGCGCGAGCCGTTCATACTGGAGAGCGTCTACAGGGGGACGGGCGGAAGAATGCGGCTTTTTGATGGGTGTTGTCATACGCGGTCCTGATTATCGTGAGGATCGCCCGGACACAAAGAGGTAGGTGAGCGGGCACGATGACAAGGTTGGCAGACCGGCGCTAAACCAAACCGGCAGGCCCGAAGGCCTCCCCGCCACGGCCCGCCCATTGGAAACGGACGTGCAGAGACAGACGCACGACCTGCCTGGGCAGGCGTGCGGGTTTAGCAATCAGGCTGCCAAGCCTGTCCGTCGCTGTTTTGACGGCCCTGCGATTATAGACGGATGCCGGACCATTCGCGATTATTGGGATTGTGCGCTGTCGGGTACGCCATGACTGGCAAACCGGCGCCGGTCGTCCATCGCGCCGCGCTGTGCGTTGGCGGCGCGACGGGCGAAAACTGCAGTGTGGCTTCAGGACTACGGGCTTCACTCCGCCGGCAGCGTCAGCGCCGCCACTTCGCAGCGTGGCCATTGCCGCAGTATGTCCGGCGCGAGCAGCAGCTTCGCCGCGCGCACGCCCGCGCCCATCACGATCTGTGCGCGCTCCATCACCGTGGCATCGACGAGGATGCGCCAGTCGGCCGGCAGACCGAATGCGGTAATGCCGCCGAACTCCATCCGGCTATGCTCGACCGCCGCCTCGCGCTTCGCGAATGACAGCCGCTGTGCGCCGAGCGCGGCCTTCACCGCGCCGTTGATGTCGAGCCGCCGCGAGCCGAGCGACACCAGCGCCGCGTAGTGCTCGCCACCCTCTTTCTTGTAGCGGATCACGATCGTGTTCGCGCAGTCTTCGAGGCCGAAGCCGTAGCGCGCACTGAATGCGGCGGTGTCGGAGGCGTCGTCGGTGACGGCGAACACGGTAATGCCGTGCGCCGGCAGTTGTTCGACGACATGCGCGGGCAGATGCGCGCTCCACTGGTCGCGCTCGATGACGTCCAGTTGCTGTACGAGTTCGTGCGAATGCATGATGAGGGCAAAGGTGACGATGACCCGCTGCATTCTAGCGGTACACGCGGGTGGCCGCGAAACCCGCCACGTAACTTGTATAGTGACGGGCACGGGGCTTGCGAAATGCAACGACGCAGGCACCGTGAACGCGCCGTCACGAGTCAGACACGATCATGGACATCGACACCCTTTCCCGCGAGAACCTCCAGCAGGCCGCGCGACATCAGGCCAATTGGGCGATGGGCGCACTGCGGCAGTTCACGGAGAACCGCTGTCCGGCCATGGCGGCGAGCATCGCGTTTTATGCGGCGTTCTCGCTCGCGCCGACGCTCGTGATGGTGATCGCGGTAGCGGGCTGGTTCTTCGGTCCGGCCGCCGCGCGCGGCGAGCTGTTCGGCCACATCAACGGCCTGATCGGCGACCAGGCGGCGGCCGGCGTGCAGACGATCGTCGAGAACGCGCACCACGCGGGCGCCAAAGGCGGCATCGCGACGATCATTTCGTTTTCGCTCCTCGCGATCGGCGCGTCGGCGACGTTCTCCTCACTAAACAGCGCACTCAATATAGTGTGGCCCTACAGCGGCCCGCGTACCTCCAGCGTGCTCGCGCTGGTGCGGGTGCGGCTGATTTCGTTCGGGCTCGTGCTCGGCGTCGCGTTCCTGCTGATCGTGTCGCTGGTGCTCGACACGGTCATCGTCTTCGTCGGCAACTGGCTGTGGGGCGACTCGCCCTATGTCGTGATCGGCAATCTGCTGCAGCTCGGCGTCGGGCTGTTCGTGCTGATGTTCGCGTTCGCCGGACTGCTCAAGTTCCTGCCCGATGCGCGGGTGCTGTGGCGCGATGCGCTGGTGGGCGGCATCGTCGCGGCCGTGCTGTTTACGGCCGGCAAGAAGCTGTTCGCGCTCTATCTCGCGCATGCGGGAATGGCCAGCTCGTTCGGCGCGGCCGGCTCGCTCGCGGTGCTGCTGATGTGGCTGTACTTCTCGGCGGTGGTGTTGCTGCTCGGCGCGGAGTTCTCGGCGGCGCGCGGCCGGCTGCACGATCCGCGCGGCAGCTGGGGCATGCAGAGCGACGCGCCGCCGGGCAGCCGCGCGAAGCTCGCGTCGGTACTGGCGGCCTCGACCGTCGCGGCGCATGCCGCGCCGTCTGCGCTTGCGGCTGCGGGCGTTGCCGGCCAGGCGCCGCCGCCGGCGGGAATCCGCGCGGCGGCGCCAAAGCGCTCCGCGCATCAGACCGCAGTGGACGTCACGCGCACGGTGCTCGACGCCGAAGCGCAAGCCACCCGTCTCGCCGCGTCGGCCCTCGTCGAAGCGCGCCGCCGCGCGACGGCCGCCGACCGCTTCGTGCGACGCAACCCGTGGACCTCGGTACTGCTCGCCGCCGCCGCGGGGCTCACCGCCGCCGCCATGGCGCGCCGTGGCGCCGACAGGCGCTGAACCGGGCGCCGCACACCGCGCTGCCGTCGCTGGCGCTGTCCATGCACGTGGTTGCGCCCGGACACAACACAACGCGCCGCTTCTGTCGAGCCTGTCTAGTCATTTCGTCTGTCGTCCCTTTTATGCTCCCGCTGCAAAGTCGAGTCGACGTGTAGACGACTAGATGACATATCGCATCCAATTTGATGCGGATAGCACGTTCATTCACCGGGCCAGTATCAACGAATCAACAATAATGCGGATCAGACCAATAAATATTGCGCAAACGGAAATAATCGCGATGGGCTTTAAATACAAGGGTTTGCATCGATTGTCAGTTTTTGGCGACACTCTTTTTTTTCATTTTTACCGCGTAGAGCCGGTGAGCTATTCTGCTTTCCGCAACAACGAACAATCATCTGCGTGGAGAAATGGATGAAACGAATCACACTGTCTACCCTCTCGCTGGCACTCTTCGGCGTCGCCGGTATCGCTCACGCGCAAAGCAGCGTGACCCTGTATGGCGTGCTCGATGAATCGATCCAGTACGTGAACAACGCTACGCCCCATGGCGGCAGCCTCGTACAACTGTTTGGCGGCAACCTGCAAGGTAACCGTTTCGGCCTGAAGGGCACGGAAGACCTCGGCGGCGGCCTGAAGGCGATTTTCCAGTTGGAAAACGGCTTTGATATCAACAGCGGCAAGCTCGGTCAGAGCGGCCGGATGTTCGGTCGTCAGGCCTACGTCGGTCTGACGGGCGATGCCTGGGGCACGCTGACGGCTGGCCGTCAGTACGACCCGCTGGTCGACATGATCCAGCCGCTCACGGGCGACAACTACTTCGGCAGCACGTTCGCTACGCCGGGTGACGTCGACAACAACGACAACAGCTTCCGCGTGAACAACTCGGTCAAGTATGTGTCGCCGGTGTGGTCGGGCTTGCAGATCGAAGGCATGTACGCTCTGGGCGGCGTCGCGGGCGCGACGGGTTCGGGCCAGACGTGGTCGGGTGCGGCAACGTACGCAATGGGTCCGTTCAGCGTCGCGGCAGGCTACCTGCACGCAAGCAACGCGAGCTCGCCGGCTACGCGTACGGCTGCTGGCGGCTGGGCAGGTACAGCAGACGGCACGTTCGATTCGAACTTCCCGACCGTCGCCGGTATCAACTCGGCTTACGCTGCGTCGAAGGCCATCGGCATCGCGTCGGCAGCGGTACAGTACGTGACGGGCCCGTGGACGGCTAACCTGTCGTACAGCAACGCACAGTACAAGCCGGACGCGAGCTCGGGCTTCGCGACGACGCAGAAGTACAACGTCGGCCGCGCATACGTGGGCTACCAGCTCACGCCGGCAGCGCTGCTCGGTGTCGGCTACGCGTACACGCACGGCTCGGGCGACGCATCGGCGACGTACAACCAGGTTTCGCTGGGTGGCGACTACTCGCTGTCGAAGCGCACCGACCTGTATGCAGTCGGCGCATGGCAGCACGCCAGCGGCAACCAGCGCGATCCGTCGACCGGGGCCCTCCCGTCGGCAACGGCTTCGATCGGTTCGTACGGCAACCAGGCGAGCACCAACAACCAGGTCATGGTCAGCCTCGGTATCCGTCACAAGTTCTAATCGGACTTCGAGTCGAACCTGCTACGCGGCTGACGAGCTGCGTAGCCAAAAACCAGCCAGAGGCGATGCCGATGGCTGGTTTTTTTTCGTCTAGAAGGTTTTGGTGCGAGTCCGGGCGAGCCAACGCTGCTAGCGGCGCTGCGCCTTGTCCTTGTCGGACTGCGCAAGTATCTGCGCGGGCCACGCGTCGTGCTCGTGCTCGTGGCCATCGGCGCCGACCGGCGCGCGATGCAGCACCAGCGCGCGTTCCGACTGCAGCGACGGCGCATCGGCCGGCGGCTGCCAGTCGGGATCGGGAATCTCGCCGAACACCTGGCGCAGACGCTCGCCCCACGTGCGGTGAATCATGTCGAAGTACGCATTGTCACGGTCGATCGACACGAACCGCGTGACGCGCAGCGCATCCTTCTCGTAGACGAGCAGATCGAGCGGCAAGCCCACTGACAGGTTCGAGCGCAGCGTCGAGTCCATCGAGATCAGCGCGCACTTTGCGGCTTCGTCGAGCGGCGTGGACGGCGTCAACACCCGGTCGATGATCGGCTTGCCATACTTCGCCTCGCCGATCTGGAAATAGGGATTCACGGCCGACGCCTCGATGAAGTTGCCCGCCGCGTAGATCATGAAAAGGCGCATCCGGTTGCCGCCGATCTGCCCGCCAAGAATGAAGCTGCAGTTGAAGTCGACGCCGAACTTCTGCAGCGTCTCGGCCTCGCGCTCATGCACGCGGCGCACCGCGCTGCCGACCACGCGCGCGGCGTCGGCCATCGTCGGCACGCTCCACAGCGTGGCCTCGCTGGCATCGGCGGGCTCGGACAGCTCGTGCAGCACCGCCTGCGTGATCGACAGATTGCCGGCGGCAAGCAGCACCAGCAGGCGCTCGCCGGGTTGCTCGAACACCGACATCTTGCGCGCGGTACTGATGTGATCGACGCCCGCGTTGGTACGCGTGTCGGACAGAAATACGAGGCCGTCGTCGACGGCCATCGCTACGCAGTAAGTCATAAGAATTCCGCGGGAGGCAAAGGTACGGGCTATTGTAATGCGGCGAAGAGGCGCCTTTTACCCGTGTGTCCGCCACGCTACTACTGCGACATTTGGGTGCTGACCGTCACCTTCACGTCGAGCTCCTCTTCGAGCCCGCCGATGCGCCGTCCGCGCACCGGCGCCGCCGCCTCATAGTCGCGCGCGACCGCTAGCCGGCAGTAGATCTCGCTGGCAAACCCGGCGTGCGTCACGTCGATCGAAATCCAGCCTGTGTCTTCGAGCCAGACATCGACCCACGCATGACTCGCCGCATGGGGCACGTCACCGGGTTCGATATAACCGCTCACATAGCGCGCCGGCACGCCGCGCGCGCGGCAGCATGCGAGCATCAGATGCGCATGGTCCTGGCACACGCCGTTGCCGAGCGCGAGCGCCTCGGCGGCCGTGCTCGTGACTTCGGTCACCCCGGGCCGGTATTGCACGCGCTGCACGATCTGCTCGGACAGCGCAATCAGGCATGCCGGACTCGCCAAAGTCGGCACCGACTCGGCCAGTTCGCGAATCGCGCCGTCGGCTTCGGTCAGGCGCGTCGCGCAGGTGAAATGCTCGAGCGGAACCGGGCCGGGCGGATCGCGCAGCACGCCGTCGATGAGCGGCAGCGTGTCCACCTCGCCCGACACGCGCAGATGAATCTCGCGGTGCGGCTTGTTGATGACGAGCGTATGCAGCACGTTGCCGTATGCGTCGAGCGTGGCATCGAGCTTGCCCGGCGCATCGATGTTCCAGCGCCGCACGGTCTGCGCAGCGCCGCTCGCGGGCGTCAGGCGCAACTGCTGGATCGAATAGTGAACCGTCGCTTCATAGCGATAAGAGGTGTCGTGGCGGATCGTCAGATACATGAGAAAACTCCGTCAGGCCACGGGCAGCATCAGATAAGTGCGCGCCACCAGATTCCCCAGCTCGAAGACGCGAGCGAGGAACTGCGTCAGATAGGCGTGCAACCCCCCTTCGAAAATCTGCCGGATATCGGCATACAGCAGTTCGGCGCGCAGCTTGCCGGCGAAGCGCTCGCACTGGTTCGAGCCCGGCGTGCGCAGCATCGCGAGATTGGTGCACACGCCGTCGAGCGACGCGAGCAGCGAGCGCGGCATCTGCTGATTGAGGATCATCAGCTCGACGACGCGCGCGGGCGTCACCACGTCGCGATACACCTTGCGATAGATCTCGAGCGCCGACACCGAACTCAGGATCGAGGTCCAGTAATAGAAGTCTTCGAGCTGCCGCGCGGCGTCGCGCGAATTCGGCTCGACGTTCGCGAAACGCACATCGAGAATCCGCGCGGTGTTGTCGGCGCGCTCCAGATACGTACCCAACTGCGTGAACAGAAACGCGTCGTCCTGCAGCGCGGTGCCGATCGTCACGCCGCGCGACAGGTGCGAGCGGAACTTGACCCACTCGAACAACGAGCCCGGATTGCTGGCCGCCTGGCCGCTCGAGAGCCGCTCGTTGAATTCGAGCCACGTGTCGTTGATGGTTTCCCACCACTCGGTCGTCAGCGTGCCGCGTACCGCGCGCGCGTTTTCACGCGCGGCCTGCAGGCACGAATGAATGCTCGACGGATTGCTCGCGTCGGCAACCATGAAGTCGAGCACATGGTCGTGCGTCGGTTCGTCGTAGCGCTGCGCGAACGCGCTTTCTAGCTCGGAGATGCGCAGCACCGAGCGCTGCGCGCGCGCCTCCTGTTCGGGCGTCTGCGGCAGCAGCTGCGCCTTCAGGTTGATGTCGAGCATGCGGGCGGTGTTCTCCGCGCGCTCCATATAGCGGGCCATCCAGAAGAGGTGATCGGCGGTTCGGCTAAGCATGACGGCGTTCCATGTCTGTGATTCTGAGCGCGCGAGACCTTCGTCGACGACGAAAGTCCGCGCTGGTTATCCGTTGAGCGCCAGCGGCGCATTGCGTGCCGCTTGCAGCGCATCAGATTGCGAGCGCCGCCCTGCGTTGATCGATGACGAGCAAAGCGGGACGAGCGGCGGCAACCGCATCAGTCGACCATCCAGGTGTCCTTGGTCCCGCCTCCCTGCGATGAATTGACGACGAGCGAGCCCTGCTGCAACGCGACGCGCGTGAGCCCGCCCGCCACCATCGTGGTGGTCTTGCCCGACAGCACGAACGGCCGCAGGTCGATATGCCGCGGCGCGATGCCCGACTCGACGAAGGTCGGACACGCGGATAGCGCCAGCGTAGGTTGCGCGATATAGCCAGCCGGCCGCGCGATCAGCCGCTCGCGGAAGGCCTCGATTTCCGCCTTCGTCGACGCCGGACCGACGAGCATCCCGTAGCCGCCCGCGCCGTGCACTTCCTTGACCACCAACTCCGGCAGATTCGCGAGCGTATACGCGAGATCCTCCGGCTTGCGGCACTGATAGGTCGGCACGTTGTTCAAAATCGGCTTTTCGCCGAGATAAAACTCGATCATCTCGGGCACGTACGGGTAGATCGATTTGTCGTCTGCGATGCCGGTGCCCATCGCGTTCGCGAGCGCGACGCGGCCGGCGCGATACGCAGTGAGCAGACCCGGTACGCCGAGCGCGGAGTCCGGGCGAAACGCGAGCGGATCGAGAAAGTCGTCGTCGACGCGCCGGTAGATCACGTCGACGCGCTTCGGTCCCTGCGTGGTGCGCATGAACACGTAGTTGTCGTCGACGAACAGATCCTTGCCTTCGACGAGTTCGACGCCCATCTGCTGGGCGAGGAACGTATGCTCGAAATACGCGGAGTTGTACATGCCCGGCGTCAGCACCACCACGACCGGATCGTCGACGCCCTCGGGCGCGACCGAGCGCAGCGTATCGAGCAGCAGATCGGGATAATGCGCGACCGGCGCGATGCGGTTCTGCACGAACAGCTCGGGGAAGAGCCGCATCATCATCTTGCGGTTTTCGAGCATGTACGACACGCCCGACGGCACACGCAGATTGTCTTCGAGTACGTAGAACTCACCTTCGTCGCCGGCGCGCACCACGTCGACGCCCGCGATATGCGCGTAAACACCGAGCGGCACGTCGACGCCCTGCATCTCCGGGCGATACTGCGCATTGGTATAGACCTGCTCGGCCGGCACGATGCCCGCGCGCACGATGTTGCGATCGTGATAGACGTCGTGGATGAACAGGTTGAGAGCCTGCACGCGCTGCCGCAAACCGGCTTCGAGCGCTTGCCATTCGCCGCGCGGAATGATGCGCGGAATCAGATCGAAGGGAATCAGCCGCTCGGTGCCGGACAGGTCGCCGTTCACCGCGAAGGTGATGCCGACGCGCCGGAACAGCAGGTCCGCTTCCGCGCGCTTGCGTGCGATCGCTTCATCGCCCTGTCGGTCCAACCAGCGCTCAAAGTGCGCGTAATGCGGCCGTACGCCATCGGCGTGATGGCGCATCTCGTCGTAGCATCGCATGTCAGCCCCAGTCTTGTTGTCAATAGAAGGCGAATGCGCTGCGCATTCGGTAATCGACCTTCGATCAAGCAAGCGTTATGCCATTGAATTGGTCGTGACAGAGCGCGTGGACGTGCACGATAACGGCGCATCCGCAAGCGCGCCCGAGTGTCTTGACCGTACTGTCGTGCATCATGATGCGCCAGTCAGGTGCGCGCGCGCCATCAGGGAGCACACTATGAGAGGCGCGATGGCGTTTGCGCGAATGGATTTGACGAGCACTAACGAAGCGTGCGCATAAAAAAGTCCCCGTGGATTTTCATCCACGGGGACTTCGATGGCCTGCGAACAGACGCTAACTCAAGCACTCAAACGTCAGGCATGGTTAAACATCACAGCGCCATGCGACGCCTGATCGATGCGAGCAACGCGCTTAGGCAGCGGCTGCATCCTTCAGCTTCTTCAGCGCGCGTGCCTTGATGCGCACGCTTGCCGGCTTGGCCGGGAACCAGCGCTCTTCACCCGTGAACGGGTCCTTGCCGAAGCGCTTCTTCTTCGCCGGCACAGACTGCACGACGATCTTCAGCAGACCCGACAGCGTGAATTCGCCAGCGCCCTTCTTATGCACCGTGCCGAGGATCGTGTCTTCGAGCGCGGCCAGCACAGCCTTGGCGGTCTTCGGTTCAACTGCAGCACGTTCAGCGATGTGAGCTGCCAACGAGGCCTTCGTGAAGGTGTCCTTGATCGGCGACGGTGCGCCAGACGCCTTCACGGCGACCTTCTTGGCTGCGACGGCTTTCTTCGCAGGAACTTTCTTTGCAGCAACCTTCTTGGTCGGTACCGGGGCAGCAGCCTTCTTGGCCACCTTTTTTGCGGAAGTCGGCATGTTTCTCCTACCTGTTGTGGTCAGTGAATTGCTCGAAGCGCACACCGTATGCGCACGCTTCAACGCCGGATTCTACAAGCGCTAAAGCGATTTGCGCGACTCTTTTATGTATTGCGATGAAGTTTTTTGCGCGGCGCCAACAGTCCAACGCATTTTAGTCCCTGTTTTAGCGGCTAAAACGCGCTCGGCAAGGTCTTTAATATCGACGCGTAACGCACGTTACGGTTCGTTTCGGCTGCGGTTTCGAGGTGGTTGCCGCGGGGCGGCCCGACGTTTTCGCCCCTTGAATCAGGGCATTTTCTTCGTTTGACGCGTCAAGCAACGCGCGCGCTCCAACTTTTGGCGACGCCTACGCCTCGCTTGCGGCGAGCTTCGTTTCAGCGCGCGATGCGCGGCAGGATACCGGCGAGCGTCGTCAGCGCCGCGTCGATATGTTCGGCCGCGATGCTGCCATAGCCGAAGATGAGCCCAGGCTGCGGTGTGACGCGATGGTGAAATGGCGCGAGTCCATAAAGGCCGATCGACGCTTCACGCGCGGCGGCGACGAGCGCCTCTTCGCCGAGCGCCGCCAACGGCCCCTTCAATCGCGCCGCCAGATGGATGCCGGCGGTCGGCACGATCGGTTCGAACCAGCGCGCGAGATCGCCTTGCAAATGCTCGAGCAGCATCGCGCGGCGCGCCGCGTAAGCCTTGTGCATGCGCCGCAGATGGCGTGCGAAGTCGCCGTTGAGCATGAACGACGCGAGCGCTGTTTGCGTCAGCGTGCAGCCGTGACAATCGGCGATCTGCCGCGCCTTCAGCAGCGGGCCGTGCAACGACGCCGGCGGTACCAGATAGCCGATTCGCAGCTCCGGGAAGATCGTCTTCGAAAAGGTGCCGACGTATGCGACGAGGCCGGCCCGATCGAGGCTCTTCAGCGGCTCCATCGGCCGGCCTTCGAAACGGTACTCGCAGTCATAGTCGTCCTCGATGATGACCGCGCCGCGCTTTTGCGCCCATTCGAGCAGTTCGACGCGACGCTCCAGGCTCATCGGCATCCCGAGCGGAAACTGATGCGAAGGCGTCACGTAGACGAGCCGCGCCTTGTCCGGCAGCTTGCCGACGACCAGCCCTTCGCGATCGACCGGCACCGGCACCACGCGCGCGCCCGTCACCGTGAAGCATGCATGCGCGGGTGGGTAGCCCGGGTCTTCGATGGCCGCGATTTCGCCGGGTCTCAGCGTGATGCGCGCCATCAGATCGAGCGCGTGCTGCGCGCCCTGCGTGACGATCACGTCTTCCCAGTTGCTCGCCACCGCGCGGCTGAAGGCGAGGTAGCGTGAGATCGCGAGCCGCAACTGTGGGTCGCCTGCGGCCTCGCGATAAGTGCCGGGGCTGCGCGCCTGGCCGCGCAGCGCGTGATTCACGCAGCGGCGCCAGACTTCGAACGGAAACAGCGTTTTGTCGGTCGCGCCGCCGATGAAGTCGAGCGGTGACGGCACCGACGGCCGCGGCAACGGCAGACGCTCGGGCATGCGCTCCCACAGTGGCTGTGCGCGCGCGGCGGCGTTCGCTTGCGCGGCGGCCCGCTCGCGCGAACGAGCCACCGCGCGCGCGTGGGCGGAGCGCTCGGCCGGCAGCCGTTCGAGCCCGTCGGCGACGAAGGTGCCCGAACCGGCGCGGGCGTTCAGATAACCTTCGGACAGCAGCCGCTCGAACACGTCGAGCGTGGTTTTGCGCGACACGCCGAGCTGCATCGCGAGATCGCGCGTGGACGGCAGACGCGTGCCGCCAGCAAGACGCCCTTCGAGAATGCCCGCGCGCAATTGCCGATAAATCTGTCCGGACAGATCGTGATGGCCTTCGACCGCAATGTGAATGTCCATTCAGGTGGCTACCTCAAATAAACGCGAAATGGTTATTTCGAACGACCAATGACGAACGTAAGCTTACCTCCATGGACGCCCATCCGGGCTCCCCCGACACTCAGGAGGACACTCTGATGCAAGCACGTCTGGACTTCTACAAGGCCTGCCCGAGCGGCACCCGCGCGATGCTCGCGCTCGAGGAAACCATCGGCAAAAGCACGATCGACAAGACGCTCGCAGAACTGGTGCGGATTCGCGCGTCGCAACTGAACGGCTGCGCGTTCTGCCTCGACATGCACGTGAGCGACGCGCGCAAGCACGGTGAAACCGACCGGCGTCTGGCGACGGTGGCCGCGTGGCGCGAAGCGCCGTTTTTCACTGCGCGCGAACGCGCGGCACTGGAATGGACCGAGGCGGTGACGCTGGTGGCGCAAACACGCGTACCGGATACGGTATGGGAAGCGGTGAAGCCGCATTTCAGCGAGCAGGAAATCAGCGACCTGACGCTGCTGATCGTGGCGATCAACGGCTGGAACCGGATTGCGGTGTCGTTCAGGAAGATGCCAGAGTAAGCGGCGCGCGGCTTGTACGGGCGTCAGAAGAGCACGGAAACCGCTACCGCGAGCCAGATCGCGCTCACGCCCGCGAGAAACAGATGCCGCGCGATGCGCACGCGCGAGTCGTTGTTCTCCGGCTCGACGGGACTCGTCGCCATCCATGGCACGAGTCCGAGGCACGCGAAGCCGGCCAGCGCGAACACGAAGACCACGACGTCGGCCTTGTGCCACGCGGTCGGCTCATACATGCCCCAGTAGCCGAGAAACACGATGCCGATCGAGAACACGGTCGCGGAAGCGGCGCTGAGCGCGGGCACCGATCCAATGGGAGTCGGCATACTTGAGATCTCCGATCGTCAGGTTGCGGCGGCGCTCCGTGCGCCGACCCGCGTTCGCGCCGGCCGCGGCGAGCCGTCAGGAAGTGCGGGTCTGGCGCGCTTCGTACGTCTTCAGATGACTATAGGCGATGCGAAGCAGCGACAGCCCATGCTCGCCCTTCTGCGCGTCGCCGCCGCGCGTGATCAGGTCGCCGAGAATATGATCCGCCTCGGTGTGCGAGCGGTTTTCGACGTCGCGCAGCATCGACGCGGTCAGCGGCGACGGCGTCAGCAGCACCTGAGTGGCGCGCGCGTCGAAGTCCACGTCCATCGTGAAGCCGTTGTGCTCGGCCACCGCGCGGCATTCGCCGAGCAGATTTTCGATAGCGCGCTTGCCGTCGGGCGCAGTCAGAATATCGCCGACCGAACCGCGCATCAAGCACGTACTCCCGGCCAATGTGGCCAGGAACACCCATTTTTCCCACATGCGCAGCAGGATGTTGTCGCTGACCGCGACGTCGAAGGTCGCGCCGGACATCGCATCGGCAATTGCCTGGGTGCGCTCCGACGTGCCGCCCACCAACTCGCCGAACGTGATCGCATGCAGGTCGTTCAGATGCACGATGTGCTGCTCGGCATCGAGCGTCGCGGCGATCACGCACTGGCCGCCGAGCACGCGCTCCTTGCCGAAACGCTCAGTCAGCACGTCGATATGGCGCATGCCGTTGAGCACCGGCAGAATCAGCGTCTCTTCGCCGACGAATGGCGCGAACGAATCGATCGCGTCGTCGAGACTGTAGGCTTTGCAGCTGAGCAGCACCAGGTCGAACGGCGCGGCGGCGACACCGGCGAGTATCGTCTTCACGTCACGCAACTGGAGATTGCCGCGCGAGCTGTTGATGACGAGGCCGTCGCGCTGTAGCTTTGCCGCGCGACCGGCGCGTACGAGAAAGGTCACGTCCTGCCCCGCCGCCGCCAGACGTCCGCCGAAATAGCCGCCTACCGCGCCCGCTCCCACTACCAGAATTCGCATCTTGAGCCTCTTGGAAGGTTTCGATTTGCCGATCACGCGCGTCGCTGGTGGACGCATCGCGATGGTGCCGCGTGTGTGGTTCCTGTGGAGGAATGTAGCAAAGATTGGGGATTGGTTCCGGGAAGGTTTCACTGCGCCGCCACCGTTTCACCCTGCTCCCACCCGCCACCCAGCGACCGATACAGCGCGATCGCCGAAAGCGCATGCTCGCGCCGCGCCTGATTCAACGACTCCGAGTCGCGCAGATACGCTTCCTGCGCGGCGAGCACATCGAGGAAGCTCGACGCACCGCCCTTGTACAATTCGGTCGACAGACGCAGCGCATGATTCGACGCATCGAGCGCACCACCCAAACGCTGCACCTGCACCGCGCCGCTGACCAGATCGGTGCGGTTGTCCTCGACTTCCTTGAGCGCCTGCAACATCGTCTGCTGCAAGCCGAGTTGCGATTCGCGCATGCGGCTCTCGCTCGCGTCGATGTTCGCCGTGATGCGCCCGGCGTTGAAGATCGGGCTCGTCGCATTCAACGCGGCGCTGAACAGGTTATCGGTCAGCGTCGGCAAACCAAGGTACGACGACGCGAGCAGCCCATTGGTCAGATTGATCTTGAACTGAGGATAGCGCTGCGCTTTCGATACCCCCACTTGCGCCGCGCGCTGTTCGACGAGCGCATAAGCGGTGCGCACGTCGGGCCGATGCAGCAACGCGTCGGACGGCAACACCTGCGGCGCGCCTTGCGCGGGCACCGGAATCGCGCGCGCGTCGGAAAGCAGCAACGTATCGAGGCTTTCCGGCGTGCGCCCCGAATACACGGCGATCAGACTCAGTTGATGCTGCACCGTCGATTGCATGCGCGGAATCTGCGCCTGCAACTCCTGCAACTGGTTCTGCGCGCGGGCGACGTCGAGCTGCGTCGATAGTCCGTAATGCAGACGCTCCTGCGTGAGCTTCAGCGCGCGGCGGCGAATCCGCTCGTTGTCGTCGAGGATCTGCAACTGTGCCTGCGCCCAGCGCAGATCGATATACGCGGCCGCCGTGTTTGCCGCGAGCGCGAGCCGCAACTCGTCGAGCGCCGCAACGCTACCCGACACCTGCGCCTGCGACGCCAGCACCGCGAGACGTTCGCCGCCGAATACGTCCGGCGTCCAGCTCGCGGCCAGGCCGAAGCCGGCCTGCCGCACATAGCCGAGCGGCGGCGGCGTATTCTGCCGCTCGACCGACGCGCCCGCGTTCGCATTGAGCTCCGGCGCAAGCGCCGCGCGATTCTGCGTCACCAGGTCCTGGGCCTGCTTGACGCGCTCGGCCGCGGCCTGCACGTCGAGGTTGCCGGTCAACACCGCTTCGATCAGTCGATGCATGACCGGGTCGCCGAATTGCGCCCACCATGCGTCGGTGTTCACGTTGTCTTGCGGCGCGTCGACGCTCCACGCGGCCGGCGCGAGCGTCTGCACCGTATGCGGCAAGTCGCCATGCATAGCCGGTTGCACCGCGCAGGCCGCGAGCGTCAAGAAGGCGGCGCTCGCCGTTAACTTCATCAGCATCCGTTTCATGTTGGACTCCTAGTGTGCGTCTGGCGGGGGAGCGGTGTTGCCGAACGGGCGCGAGAACAGCACGCTCAGCAGACCGACCACGAAGCACAGCGAAACCGCCAGAAAGGCGTCGGAAAACGCGAGCACCAGCGCTTCGCGCATCAATGCCGCGTGCAATTCGGCGAGGCCCGCATTCGCGGCGTTCAACATATCGCCGCCGATTGCCGACAGATATTCGGCCTGCTTCTGCAAGATCGATTCGACGACCGGACGGCCCGCGTTCAGATGTTCGTCGAGCCGTTCGTAATGCAGATTCAGACGGTCGTTCAACATCGTGCTGCTGACTGCGATGCCAATCGCGCCGCCGAGATTGCGCATCAGATTGAACAGCCCGCTCGCGGAGCGCAGCCGCGACGGCGGCAACGCGCCGAGCGCCATCGTGACGATCGGCGGAATACAGAACTGCTGTCCAATTCCGCGCAGCGCTTGCGGAATCAGCAACTGCTGCCAGCCCCATTGGTTCGTCAACGGCACGTACAGATAGCAGCCGACGCCAAACAGCACGAGTCCGAACACCATCAGCATGCGCATGTCGACGAAGCGCGCGAGCGCCGAGTACGCGGCGAGCGCGAGCAGCTGGAAACAGCCGACGGACAGCAACGCCAGACCAATCTGCAGCGAATCGAAGCCACGCACGCGCGCGAGAAATACCGGCGTCAGAAACACGGTGCAGAAGATCCCGATTCCGGTGATGAACGACAGCAGACTGCCGATACCGAAGTTGCGCACCGCCAGCGCGCGCAGGTCGACGATCGGTTCCTTCGCGGTGAACGCATGCACGAGGAACAGAAACCCGCAGCTCGCCGCGATCCACGCGCAGAGTACGATCACGTCGTCGCCGAACCAGTTCTTGCGCGGCCCTTCTTCGAGCACGTATTCGAGGCAGCCGAGAAAACCCGACATCAGCACGATGCCGAAGTAGTCGCCCTTTTTCAGCAGCGACAGATCGACCTTGTCGATATGCACGTACTTCGGCACCAGCAACGTCACGGCGACGCCTGGCACCAGGTTCAGATAGAACAGCCAGTGCCAGGACCATTGCGACGTGATCCAGCCGCCGATCACCGGGCCGATCGTCGGCGCAAGCGACGCGAGCGCGCCGATCGTCGTCGACGCGATCAAGCGCTGCTTGCCGGGAAACAGCACAAACGCGGTCGTAAACACGGTCGGAATCATCGCGGCACCGAGCGCGCCCTGCAGACCGCGAAACAGGATCATCGAGTTGATGTCCCATGCGAGCCCGCACAGCATGCTCGTCACCGTGAAGCCGAACGCGGAGAAGGTGAAGAGCCACCGCGTCGAGAACACCCGCGTGAGCCACCCCGACATCGGAATCACGATGATCTCCGCGATCAGATACGAGGTCTGCACCCACGAGAGTTCATCCTGGCTCGCGGACAGCCCGCCGCCGATATCGCGCAGTGAAGACGCGACGATCTGGATATCGAGCGTCGCCATGAAGAAGCCCACGCACATCAGCGCGAATGCGAAGACCTTGACGCGGGTCGGCTGGTCGGCCGGGTTGTCGAGAACGTCAGTCATGACCGGTTCATCCCTGCGCGGCCGGATGGCGCGCATCGAGGTGCACTTTCACGGTCGCGGACAGGCCAGGACGCAACGCGCGTTGCATGTCCTTGGGCACGTCGAGGCGCACACGCACCGGCACGCGCTGCACGATCTTCGTGAAGTTGCCGGTCGCGTTTTCCGCGGGTAATACGCTGAAGGTCGCGCCGGTCGCCGGCGCAAGGCTTTCGACCACGCCGTGCAGCGTTGTGCTCGACGCGTCGAGCTGAACCTCCACGCTGTCGCCCGCGCGCATCTTGCGCAACTGGTCTTCCTTGAAATTCGCATCGATCCACAGACCGCTCGCGGGCACGACGGTCAACAGCGACACGCCGGTGTTCGCCAGCAGCCCGACACGCGCGGTGCGATTGCCGACATAGCCGTCGATCGGCGAGCGAATCGTGGTGTATTCGACGTTCAACGCGGCGACGCGCTGCGCGGCTTGCGCGGTCGCGATGCGCGCCTTCGCGTTGCCGATCTGCGCGTCCAGCACCGCGATCTGGCGTTGCGCCGCGAGCAGCGCCGCGCTGCTGCGATCGACCGCGGCGCGCGCTTTGGTCAGATCGGCGTCGGCTTTCTCGACGACCTGGTTCGAAACCGCGTCGTCTTTCACGAGCTCGCGGTAGCGGGTCTGGTCGGCCGCGCTGCGCGTCAGCTCGGCGCCCGACGCGCGGACCTCGGCGGCCTGCTCGTTGATCGTCGCGAGTTGCAGCGATTTCTTCGCTTCGAGTTCGCTGACGGCGGCCTGCGCGCTCTCCACTTCCGCGTTGGCCTGCGCGAGGCACGCGTCGTAATCGCGGGCGTCGAGACGCACGAGTACCTGGTTGGCATGCACGAACTCGTTGTCGCGGACCAGCACGTCGGTGACGAAGCCGTTGACCTTCGGCGCCATCACCGTGACGTCGCCGCCGACGTAGGCATCATCGGTCGTCTCGACAAAGCGGCCGACGAAGAACCAGTACGACGTGGCCAGCGCCAGCACGACGAGAACGGAGAGGATCGCGAGCAGCATCCACGGGATACGCCGCGCCGCTCTGGCGGGTTGCACGGCGCTCGGGGGCGCGACGGTCGAAGGAGTTGTGGACATGATGTCGGTATGTGCGTATGCACTGTTCAGGTTGAAAAAAACGGCGCAGTGCGCCGGCCTCCGCTACCTTCAGCGTTTATGTCAAAGGGGATCCCTGGTGATAATCGCAAATAGCTCGGTGCGCAGCGCGGCCGCGCGCTCCTCGCCGAAGCGGTGTTCGAACTCGGCCTGCGCGGCATACCAGTGCGCGCGGCCCGCGTCCAGCCGCTGTTCGCCCGCCGCGGTCAGCGCAATCAGCAGCGTGCGCGCGTCCGCGCCCATCGCCTTGCTCGACACGAGGCCGTCGCGGCGCAACGGCTGAATCGTACGAACCAGCGTGGTGCGCTGCATGCGCATCGCTTCGGCAATCTGCTTCATCGTCGTCGGTCCGGTGCGATTCAGACGCCCCAGCAGCGAAAACTGCGTGATGGTCAGCCCAACATTCGACAAATGCCGGTCGTAGATCTGCGATACGTGACGCGCCGCCTGGCGGATCGCAAAACAGTCGTCGTCGAAAAGCGCTTCCATTCGCTGCATTTCCTTTGCTTGCGTGCATATGCACACGAACGGCGTGATAAAACCCGCCGAAGCGGGTTCCCATGCCGATCTAGCCCGTGACGCTGAAAAGCTCCGCGCGCAGCGTCTTCGCGCGGGCGCGACCGAACTTCTTCTCGAATTCTTCCTGCGCGGCGCGCCATGCGACGGAGGCCTGATCGAACGTGGTCTCGCCCTTGTCCGTCAGGCTGAACAGCAGCGTGCGGTTGTCGTGGTCCGCCGCTTCAGCCAGCACCAAGCCGTCGCGCTGCAACGGTTTCATCGCGCGGACCAGCGTGGTGCGCTCCATGACCATCGCGTCCGCGAGTTCAGCCATCGGCAGGTTCGGCGTGCGCGCGAGCTTGGCGAGAATCGTGAATTGCGCAGCGGTCAGCCCGACGCTGCTGAGATGGCGTTCGTAGATCTGCGTGACGTGCCGTGCCGCCTGGCGCAGCGCGAAACAATTGCATTCGTCGTAGGAGGGGGGAAGACGGTTCATAGAGCGAAGTCTAGGTGTGCATATGCACGGTGTCAAGTTTTTCGGTTGGGCGGTTTTGTAGCTCTTCACGCGCTATTCACGCACGATGCCGAGCCAGTTGAGCCCGCGCGTCGGTCTCGTCTACACGCTCACGCCGTCGACGACGCTGCACGCCGGCTTTGCGTGCTACTTCACGCCAGCGCCGTTCGAACTCGTATCCAGCTCGGCAAAAAGGACAAGCTTGATCGCGGCGATGCGCACCGGCGGATGGTCATGTATCCGCTCAGCGTGCTCGGCGTGCTCGCGTTAACCATCATCATCGAGCGGGCGTATCGAAAGCACGCGGGACGTCCGCGTGCATTTCAACGTCAGTTGAGCAGCGCTTACTGGCTTGCGCAGGTGAAGTTCGCCGCGACGTTCACATCGCCCGAGCCGTTATAGCGCGGAAACGTCGGATACTGACACAGCGGCCGCGTACGTCCGGGCACGCCCGCCGTATCGGCGACGATCTGCGCCGGCGGCGCCACGCCCTTTTCCACCCAGTTTTCGAGCGTCGTCAGCGAATCCCACGAGGCGTTGAACACGGTGCTGACCGCATGGCCATAGCCGGGAATCTCGTAGAAGCGCACGAAGTTCGCCACGGCGGACGCGCCCATCGTCGCTTGCAGACGCTGATAGTACTGCTCGGTCGAGCGCGTGCTGACGAGCGCGTCGGCCATGCCGTGCGCCATCAGGATCTTGCCGCCCTTCGCGTTGAATGCCGCGAGATCCGTCTTGTTGACGTCCTGCAGACCGGTCAGTTGACTGATGCGCGCCTGCAGACTGCCCGGATTCTGCGGATCGACGGACAGCGAGTTGTAGTTCGGGTCGCGCGTAACGAAGTAGCGGATCCACTGATCCCAGAACACGCTCAGATACGGCGCGGTCGCCGGCATCGGCGAGGCGGGTTGCGACTTGCCGAGCGCCAGCGTCGTCACAGTCGGCTGCAACGCGGAAGGATTCGCGATACCGAGATCGGCGCCGTACACGTTGAAGCCCGGATACTGTGTCTCGCCGCTCGCGAGCGTGTAGCTGAACGTGATCGGCGTGTTGTACACGTTCAGCGCCGCGATCTGTGCGTCGGACAGACACGTGTCGCCGGTATCCGCGCCGCCCGCGCAGCGCAGCGGCGTGCCGTTCAGCGTCGCCGTCGCGGGATCGAAGCTCGCGTTGCACGCGGCGACATTGCTGATCAGACCGTCGGCGACGCCGTCGAGCGCGTCGCAACTCGCGAGCACCGTATCGAGCAGCACCTTGCGCTTGGCCTGGTCGAGATAGGCGCCGGGCGCCGCCAGTGCGCGCGTAATGCGCCCTAACTGCAGGTCGAGGCTCGCGGCCGCCCATGCCGGATACAGCACGATCGAGCCGTCCCAATCCTGCGGCCAGCGTTGCACAACCGCGAGCGCCTCGCGTCCGCCCGACGATCCCCCCGCGAAATAGGCGCGTTTGGGCGCTTTCACCGCATAGCGCTCGTCGATCAGATAGACGGCCGCGTCGCGCGTTTTCTTCAGCGCGTCGCCGTTGAAATTCTGCATCGCCTCGTCGTTCACGCCGAACGACGCGTCCTCGCTGCCAAGCGCGTTGGCCTGGTGTCCCGAGTCGCTCGCGAACACCGCGTAGCCCCGGCCGAGCGGCGTCAGCTGCGCGCTCGGGCCGGCCGGCACGTTGCCGGTCGGCGCGGGAATCGTGCCGTCGTAGCCGCCGCCGCCGAACATCATGATCTTGCTGTTCCAGTTGGTCGGCATCGCGATCTGGAATTTGATCTGCGGCGCCGCGGGATCGACGGGACTGATCGCGCCGCTCACGAGGCAATATTCGCCGGTCGCCTGCGCGCCCGAGCCGGACGCGGGCATCACGGTCGCCGCGGTGACGGTCGCGCCGGTGGTCGGCAAACCGATCGCCGACGACGGCACTGTCTTGCCGGCAAGCTGCGTACAGCCGAGTGGCGCGGCGGCGGTCGACTGAAGATTGTCATCGTCGCTGCCGCAGCCGCTCAACGACAGGGCCGCGAGCAATGGGGCGATGGAAATGACGGGAGCCAAGGAAAAGAATGACGAAACGGCGGACGGAATGGCGCGCTGCATGGGCATGACTGTCTCCATCTTGGTTTTTTGGAGACGCGGTTGCACGAGCCGGCTTCGTCTCGCGCGCCGAGTCTGCGCTTGGGGAATGTGAGGCGCGAAGGTGTACAGCAATGCGCTGCGTAGCAAGCCTCATGCCGCGACCAGGTGGCGGGCCGTGGCATGGATGGCGCGTCGCTGCGCAAGTAGCTCTCCCGTTGACAATGCGCATAACGCATCGCGACGGGCTACCGAATCCCGCGGCCGCCTGGCAAAAAATATCCGGCAAGGAAGTAAGGAAGAAAGAGTCGACTTTGCATCGGCGTTATTTAGGCTCGACGACGTGATTGTCGTATCAGTGGCAGCGTCCGCGTGAAAGTCGCCGCACGCGCTGCCAGCCTTCAACGCAGATCCGCACGCAGATCGCGCACGCCCTTGCCAAGCCTTTGGCGCAACAGTGTTCGCAACGTGGCACCGTCGACATAACCCACCTCGGCCGCGATCGCGTCGACATCGAGGCCGCTGCTGTGCAGCAGTACTTGCGCGTGCTCGACACGCAGGTCCTGAAAGTAAGCCAACGGCGACTTGCCGAGCACCTCCTGGCAACGGCGTTGCAGCGTGCGCGCGCTCGTCGCCAGCGCGGCCGCCGCGCGCTGTAGCGAGAACCCTTGCTTCAGATGATCGCGCGCCCATCGCTCGAAACGCTGAATCAGCGGATCAGCCTGAGCGAGATGATTAGGGATGATGTATGGCGCCTGCGATGAGCGCAGGTCGGCAAGCAGGTAGCGCGACACGAGCGCGGCCAGCTCGGGGCTCGCGCGGCGGATCAGCCACAGCGCGAGATCGAGGTGCCCCATCGCTGCGCCCGCCGTCACCCCGACATCCGATGGCACCAGCATGCGCGACTCGTCGAGCGACACCGCCGGATACCGTTGCCGGAACAATGGACCCAGCCACCAGGTCGTCGTCGCTTCGCGATGATCGAGGAGTCCGGTTTCCGCGACGAGGAACGTGCCGATGCACGACGCGGCAAGCAGCGCACCTTGGGCGTGCCATGCCAGCAGTTGCGCTGCGGCGTCGCGCACGTCCGGCCGTTCGAGCGCCGTCACCAGTTGCTCCGGCATACCGGTCCCGAGCGCGGGAATGATTACCCAGTCCGGCTTCAGGTCCGCGGTAATCGCTTGCACGGGTATGGCCAGCCCCTGCCCCGAGCGGACCTTCTTGCGCACGCCGACGATCGACAATTCGAAGTGCGGCCGCCCGCCCATCTTCGCGGCGGCGAACCGGTTGGCGAGCGAGAATGCGTCGAGCATGACGGTGAGACCGGTGTCGAACAGTCCCTGCAGGGCGAGCACGGCGATGCGCATGGCGTAAATGACCCTAAAGTTGTCATTTACGACGATACAGCTTTTCCCGTCCGGGGGCTACAGTGACCTCGTTGCATATCGCAACGAACGCGTCGACCAAGGAGGTCAATCATGAAAGTTTTCGCCATCGCGTCCGCGCAAGCGACCCTCACCCCTGACAAGCTCCAGCAGCACATGCCCCACGAGGTGCCGGCGACGCTCCAGCTTTATCTCGACGGTAAGGTCGAGCAGTTCTGGTTCCGCGACAAGGCCGGACCCATCTTCCTGATGAATGTCGGATCGGTCGACGAGGCCAAGGCGATTCTCGACGGATTGCCGCTCGTAGCCGACGGACTGATCAAATATGAATACCTGCCGGTGGGGCCGCTCGCGCCGCTGGCGCGGCTGATTCAGAAGGGATGATGTTGCTGGCTCGGTGAGCCGTGCCGCCGCCACTGGCCGGCGGCACGTTTGAAAAGCATCACTGCCCTACCTTCTCCGATTCGACGACCAGGTCCAACACATAAGTGACCGAGGGCCCATCGGCAGGCGGGTTCTTGATCGTGAAGCGCTTGACACGAACCACGTTACGGATGCCCGGTGTATGCGTATAGCCTTCGATATTCTGATTCAACGGCTGCCAGGGACCGGGCGTGCCGCTCGCCAGGCCCTGCTCGTCGAAGAAGCGTTCGCGCACGAGTAGACATTGCGCGTCCGGCGTCAACGGATGGTTGCACGGCACCGACTGCGGCGCCACTTCAAGGAACGCTATTTGACCGGGGCCGCCATAACGGGTCTCGGCCGTGGGCACGCCGGTGAAGCTCAGCGTATCGCCGTTATCCGTGACCAGTTGCAGGCTCGGCGCATTGTCGCGCGCAAGCAGGTTGACGTCGACGCTGCCGCGCACGCGCTGCGAGATCGCATCGTCGAGTGCGGCAAGGGCGGCATCGTGGCAGGCCATCATCGTGCTGACCATCGGGCCGATCTGCAGATGCCCTTTCCTCACCGTGTAACCCGCGCCCATGCTGTTGCAGCTATTGACGACAGTTATCCGGTACGGACTGAAGTCCAGTTGCACCGGCTTGTCCGGGCGCGCGAACAGCGCGTCGATATGGTTGCCATTGCTGTCGATCGCGTTGCTCAGTTGCCAGTGGTACCGGGTGAGTAGCTCGGTGCCGGTCGACGACGCCGGGTTCGCGGCGGCCGTGGTCGCCGAGGGCGCCGGCGCGGTCACTTCGGGAGTCTGTGCGCAAGCGGCGAGAACGAGCGGCAACAACAGCATGCGGTATTTCACGTCGGCACCTCGGTGAGTTCAGTGGTTGTTCCGGGCGTTGGTTCGCGCCGCCAGGCAAGGGGACGCGAGAATCAGTCGCATGCGCGAAAGCCGGAAGAGCCAGTGAAAGGCACCACCCGGCCGCACTGCGCCGGGTTTGCGCACCTGCTTCGTCCAGGCCGCGAGCATCGACTCGACGACCGACAGGATAACGCAGGTGGATGGTGAACCAGGCTACACGTTGGAAATGTCCTGGCTCACGGCCGCAACGACGCGAAGCCGCTTGAACCGGGGACGCAGCATCAGATAGAAAGCGGCAACATGCGTGATCGCCAGCACCGGCACATAGATGATCGGGATCGCGTACAGCGCGCCCAGTTCGCCCGAATGTGCGGGCAGGTCGACCGCTGTCGCGTGGTAGTAGTCGAGGAGCAGATCGACCATGCCGATCACATTGAAAGCGACCACGAGCGACCAGAAAAGCGGACGTATCCGCGCCGTCAGCAACGCCAGCATCGCCAGCAGGCCGGTGGCGAAATCCCCATAAGCAGCGAACGCGGCGAAGCTCGCGGGCAACTGCGCACCGACGACGCCAGGCAGCAGGAACGCGAGCCCGAAGAAGCGGAAGCTGTGCAAGGTGGCGATCGCGCGTTGCGCGTCGAACGGGGCCATCGATCTGAGCTTCGGCCACACGTAGGTGCCAAAGCACAACAGCCAGGCGACGTAGCCGAGAACGAGATGCAACTGGAAGAGAAGCTGCGGTGACATGGTGCCTCCTGTCGAATGTTGGATGCGCAGGTGTTAGGTGTACCATCGTCTCGCGCGAGCGACTATTCCTCACAATGTTGACAGGCTATGAAGCAGAACTTCACGGTCAGGCAGGGCGCACTCGACGGCATCGAGGTCTTCCTCCGCGTGGCCGAGCATCGCAGTTTTCGCGGGGCCGCCGCGGAACTCGGCGTGACGCCGTCGGCCGTCAGTCAGGCGGTGCGTGTGCTCGAAGCCCGCATCGGCGCGGCGCTCTTTACCCGCACCACGCGCAGCGTCGGCTTGACCGAAGCCGGTGAGCGCTTTCTGGCTCGCGCCAAGCCCGCTTTTGAGGAACTCGTCGCTGCCAGCGAGGTGGCGCGTGGGCTCGGGCAGCGCCCGTCCGGCCTGTTACGACTTTCCGTGCCGCGCGCGGTCGTGCCGATCCTGCTCGAGCCGCTGATCGCGTCGTTCTGCAAGGCCAATCCAGAAGTCGAGGTGGAAGTCGCGGCCGGCAAAGAACTGATCGATCTGGCGGCGGAAGGCTTCGACGCCGGCATCCGGCTGGGTCAATTCATTGCCGCCGACATGATCGCGGTGCCATTGACGCCGCCACTGCGCTTTGTCGTGGTGGGGAGTCCTGCCTATTTCGCGGCGCGCGGCCGCCCCGAGGATCTGGACGATCTGCGCGCGCATGCATGCCTGCGCTGGCGGCGCACCAGCGGCGCGCTCGCGTTGTGGTCGTTCAACGACAACGGCCAGTCGATCGAGATCGCCGTCTCCGGTCCTTTCATCGCAAGCGATTTTCCGGGCATGCTGGGCGCGGCGATCGAAGGCATCGGGCTTGCCCAGCTACCCGAGCCGATGGCCGACGAGGGGTTGCGAACAGGCAAGCTGCTGCGCGTTCTGGATGCGTATGCACCGGTGATCCCGGGCGTGTTTCTCTACTATCCGAGCCGCCGGCAGGTTCTGCCGAAGCTGCGTGCGTTCATCGATCATGTGAAGAGCCGCACGGCGCGCCCGTTGGCTAGCGATAGTTGACGAAGTTGATGATGTCGTTGAGAAACCAAGGCAGGATAAGTTGCGTGTCGGAATAGCTGGTGCCGACCGTGAGTCTCGGTGGTCTTGACGTGGAATCAGCGGGCGGTGCGCTGTCTGGAGCGTGCAGAATGTAGGCGTTCGTATCGCCCGCGGTCTGATGGTTGGCCGGAGTCGTTGTGCAGCCGGTAGCGAGAACGACGAGAACTGCTGCCAAGCAACGGGGCTTCATGGGCGGGTGAACTCCGGCGGGGTTTTCTACATTATGGCTGAACTGACTTGAATACCGGAAATGAACTGAACTCCATCGCAAATTCGACGCCGTTACCTTGAGTGCGATCCGATACGCGCCGCCGCCGACGAGGTGGAATGAAAAGGCCCCGCCGAAGCCAGACCCTATTCGTGTGCTTACGGGTTGATAACCTTGGTGCGTGGGGTCACTCTTGGATCGTTGCACATGCATGCGCAGGTAGCTGTACGGATCGGATGCAACTCAACTTCGATCTGGCGGACAGCAAGTTCACCGTCAGCCCGCTTCACCACGAACCCATCCGTCAGCGTTTTCGGCACGATATAGATGTTCTCACTCCTGATACCGAGCTTCCTCAGATACGCTTGCACGTTTTCCCCGCGGCGCTCTTGCAAAACGTCGAGATCGTGCTCGCCAATATATGCACCGGCCATCACAATTGCCTGAATCTGCACGTCAGGCCACTTCTTTGCCTCTTCCTCGGCCTCTGCGATTGAGCGCCGATTTTCCTTCGAAAGTTCAACTGTGTTGAATGGCAACTCAATAGCCGCTACCTCCCCGATAGTACAAGCATTAACAGGGCGTCCCAAGCAAAACCACACGGCAAGCAATGCCGCGAGACAGCCACCGCGGAAAATCAGTTGTCTATTCACGGTGCGATATTTACTCCATCGAATGTCGCTATATACCCAGCAATGCTGTCTGCGTTGCTAATCGCCTGATGAGGCTTATTTCTCGCGAAGATCATCGCCTGAGGCATATCAGGCCACTCCTTGTATATCTTGAACGTGACACGACAATCAAGACATTCCCGGTTATCCGATCCCTCGAACATATCCGCAAAGAGAGTTCATCGGCTCACGATTTGCGCTCCGCGCTTCCTCCCCATACTGGGTCGCCTCGTACAGTTGCGCTTCACTTCATTCGCTGTGACCAGCTTATGGCGGGACTTGCACCGCAGGAGCGCGCCCATTCTGGGCGCACAAAACAAAAAAGCGCGAGAATTCGCGCCTTTCCGGGTGTTGCGACAGGTTGCTGCCTGTTGTCAGTGAGAAGTAAAAACGGCCTGTATGCGCGCTTCTGTCTGAACTTCGATAGCTGCGTTAGAGGTCATCTGGCCTTGGATACGCGTTCTTCGCGAGTCCCGGTTTTTGTCGTGAATCGCCCGACACTCGCTTGCAAGGCGCGCGGGCGCGCACGATGACCACTCGAACACCGGCAACGAACCGCGCCCGCTATCACAATTCCAGCACCGTCACCGCCACTTCCATCCGATGCGCGCCGCCGCCGAGAATCGTCCCACGCAGCAACGATACATCGCTGTAATCGCGCCCAATCGCGAGCGTCACGTGATCGAGATCGGCAAGCACGTCATTGGTCGGATCGAGATCGATCCAGCCACTCGCCGGACAATGCACCGACACCCACGCATGCGATGCATCCGCGCCGATCAGGCGCGGCTGGCCTGGCGGCGGATCGTTGCGCAGATAGCCGCTGACGTAGCGCGCGGGCAAACCAAGCGAGCGCAAGCAGCCGATCATCACCTGCGCAAAGTCCTGACACACGCCGCTCTTCAGTTCAAACGCGCGTTCGGCCGGCGTATCGAACAGCGTCGCCGACGGCTTGTACGTGAAGTCCTCGTGAATGCGATGCATCAGATCGATCGCGCCGGCGACGAGCGGCCGACCGGGCGTGAAGCTCGGCAACGCGTACGCGCGCAGCGACGGCCGCAGCGCAATGTTCGGCGAAGCGAAGCAATACTCCGCCTCGGCACGGAACGCGCCGCCCACGCGAAACCGCAGCGTCTCGGCCACCGTCTCCCAGGCCGGAGTGCCCTCGGCGTCGAACTCGGTCCAGCGCGGCGTCAGCGCGACCGAGGTTTCGCTGACGAGCTGCAGACGCTCGTGCGGTACATCGAGCGCGAAGTACAGCACGTCGTTGCCGAATGCGTCGATGCGGCTGTGCCGGTACGACGGCTCCGGCTCGATCCGTTCGCTTCGCGAGATCACACGCTGCCACGGACACGCGAGCGGCCGGATGGTCGCCAGATGCTGCGCGGTTTCGACATACGTCGAATAATGGTAGGTAGTGCGATGCGAAACGGACAGCACCGTCGGCGCGTTCTTCATACCCACACCTGGGAGGCGGCCGTGGTCGCGTGACTGAAATAGCGCGCGCTGATCTCATGCGCGGCCGCGTTGGCGAAACCGCCGATCTGATCGCATAGCGCAATCAGCCTGGCATACGATCCGTGTTCGTCGACCTCGCACAGCGATTCGAGCGACGGCAACAAGTCGACGCCCGGCAGCAGCTCCGCGAACGGCCGATGCCGCAGGCTGCCCGCCGCGATGGCGATTTCGTCCAGCTTGTTGCGCAGCCGCTCGTACACGCCATAAATGCCGCGCGGATTGTGCGGCTCGATCACGAGCAGGTCGAGCAGCGCGGGCACTTCGAAACGCCCGGGATACAGCGAACGATACGTGAGCGTACTGTCGAACATTTGCAGCAGCAGATCGAAGCCTGCCGGTGTCGCAAGCTGCCCGTTCGCGGCGACGCCGCGCATGAACGCGGCCATCGTCGCGACGCGTTCGATATGACGCCCGACGAACAGCAGCCGCCACGCTTCATCGCGCGTCATGCGGTCGCCCTGCGCGCCGCTGATCGCCGATAGCTGCACCGACAGATGCTCGAGCGCATTCGCAAGCGTCACGCGGTCGTAGCGATCGAACGCACCGCCGCCGCTCGGGGCACCCGCGCCGCCGTTGCCCACGCCCACGGCTGGCAGCAAGACCTGCAACGCGTCCTGAAAGTCGTTGCGCGCCGCGAGAATCATGCGCCAATGATCGTTCGACAAACGCCCGCGCACTTCGCCGTTCGCGCGCGCCTGGCAATTGAGGTTCTGGCTGATACTGACACTGCCCGCGCTGTCGCCGAGATTCGCGACGAGCGCGCGCTCGAAGGTCCGCGGCGATGCCGGCCCGTGCGGCGACGTGATATCGCCCGGCTGCACGAGGCCGCACCATGTCGCGAGTTCGACCAGCGTCGCGAACATCGCGTCGGCGTCGTTGCCTTCGAGCGAGCCGAGAATCAGCCGCAGCAGCCGCACGTTGTTTTCCGCGCGCTCGCCATAGCGGCCCGCCCAGAACAGGTTCTCCGCGGCGCGGCTCGATACGGTGCGATGCTTGCGCGTAAGGTCGGCGGGCTGCATCGGCGAAGGCAACAGCGTGAACGTCGAGCTTGGCTGGCTCGACAGCACCCACGCATCGACGCTGCTGCCGCCGTGCTGCATCGATACCGTGGTCTGCCGCTCGGCGGCCATGCGCGTGAAACCGCCCGGCATCACGTGCCAGCCGCCGTTGACGTCGGCGATCGCATACACGCGCAGCACCGAGGGCCGCCCGCCGATCGTACCCGCCTCGTAGCGCGGCGTGCAGGAAAAGCGCTGCTCCTGCTGGATCGTGAACGCGTCGGGCGACGCGTCGATGCGCTCGCGCCATGCCGCGAGCGGCTGCCTGCCCCCCTCGATGCCGGGCGGCGCGTCGCGTCCCGCGAGCGGCCATGTCGGCACGATGAAGGCGTCGTCGAGATGCGCGAACGCATGCTCGCGCGCGGCCTGTTCGCCACACCACCAGGTCGGCACGCCGGGCAGCACCAGCTCTTCGCCGAGCAACGCTTCGGCAATACCCGGCATGAAACCGTGCAACGGCGGCGACTCGGCGAACCCCGAACCCGGCACGTTCGACACGATCACGTTGCCCGCGCGCATCACCTGCAACAGCCCCGGCACACCGATCGTCGAATCGGCGCGCAACTCGACCGGGTCGCAGAACGCGTCGTCGAGACGGCGCAGCACGACGTGCACGCGTTCGAGCCCGGCCAATGTCTTCAGATAGAGCCGATCGCCGCGCACGGTCAGGTCCTTGCCTTCGACCAGCGTGACGCCGAGATAGCGTGCGAGAAACACGTGCTCGAAATAGGTTTCGCTGTACGGCCCCGGCGTGAGCAGTGCGATATGCGGCGACGCGTCAGCGCGCTGCTCGGTGCGCATCGTCGCTTGCGCGGCCCGCACGAGCGTCGCGATGAGTTGCGAATAGAGCGGCGCGAGCCTGCGCACGCGCAGCGAGCGGAACGGCTCGGCGAGCAGCGTCGACACGATCAGGCGGTTCTCGAGCGCGTAGCCGAGACCCGACGGCGCCTCCGTGCGGTGTGCGATCACGTTCCACTCGCCGCCCGGTGTGCGCGCGAGATCGAGCGCGACGACCTGCAGATATTGACCGCCGGGCGGCGTGAAGCCCTTCACCGAGCGCAGATAGCCCGGATGGCCGAACACCAGCGCGGGCGGCAGTTGCCCATGTTCGAGCAGCGTCTGCGGCCCGTAGATATCGGCGACGATCGCGTTGAGCAGATGCGCGCGCTGCGCGACGCCGCGCTCGATGTGCGCCCACTCGGCTTCGCTGATCAGGAACGGCAGCAGGTCGAGCGCCCACGGCCGCGCCTTGCCGTTGTCCGCGTAGACGTTGTAGCTGATGTCGTTGTCGCGGATCTGCCGCGCGATCGACGCATGATGGTCCGCGAGCCGGGCCACGCCGCCTTCGTCGAGCAGCGCGAAGAACTGCCGCCACGGCTCGCGCAGCGCGCCCGACGTATCGCGCAGCTCGTCCCAATGTCCGTCATGACCCGGCAGCAACCGCAACAGGGACGAAGCGTCCGCAGGCATCGCGGACGCTTCGAAGGGCAAAGTCGATTGAAAGGCCAAGGTCGTGTGGTGTCAGTGATGCATGTTTTTCAACTGTGGCGCAGGTCGAGCGTGAACGGAAACTCGAGGCTGCGCTGCGCTCCGCCCACGGCGAGCGGCCCGGGCGTATGACCCGACGCAAAGAAGCGCGAGCGGCGCCGGCTTTCCGCCTCGTAGGCGTTGACCGGGAAAGTCTGATAGGTGCGCCCGCCCGGATGAGCGACATGATACTGGCATCCGCCGAGCGAGCGGCCGCTCCAGGTGTCGACAAGGTCGAACGTCAGCGGCGCGTGGACGCCGATCGTCGGATGCAGCGCCGACGATTGCGACCACGCGCGAAAACGCACGCCAGCCACGTACTCGCCGACACGGCCGGTCGGCTGCAGCGGCACCGGCACGCCGTTGACGCTCAGCACGTGACGATTGCCGTTCAAGCCCAGCACGCGCACCTCGAGCCGCTCGACCGACGAATCGACGTAGCGCACCGTGCCGCCGCTGGCGCCCTCCTCGCCCGTCACGTGCCATGGTTCGAGCGCATTGCGGATCGTCAGGTCGATGCCGCTCAGCGTCATCTCGCCGACGAGCGGAAAACGGAATTCGAAGTGCGGCGCGAACCACGCGCTATCGAATGCGAAGCCGGCTTCGCCGAGCTCGGCGAGCACGTCGTCGAAATCCATCTTCACGAAGGTGCCGAGCAGGAAGCGGTCGTGCAGTTCGGTGCCCCAGCGCGTCAGGCGCTGCGTGTAGGGCGTGCGCCAGAATCGCGCGACCAGCGCGCGCAGCAGCAGTTGCTGCACGAGACTCATGCGCGCGTGCGGCGGCATCTCGAAGCCGCGCAGCTCCAGCAGGCCGAGACGGCCGGTCGGCCCGTCGGGTGAGTAGAGCTTGTCGATGCAGAACTCGGCGCGATGGGTGTTGCCGGTGACGTCGATCAGGATGTTGCGCAGCGCGCGGTCGATCAACCACGGCGGCAGTTTGCCGCTGTCGTCGCCACCGAGCAGATCGACCTGTCGTTGCAATTCGGCGAACGCGATTTCAAGTTCATAGACCTGATCATTGCGCGCTTCGTCGATGCGCGGCGCCTGGCTCGTCGGTCCGATGAAGAGCCCCGAGAACAAATACGACAGCGACGGATGGTTGTGCCAGTACGCGATTAGGCTCGCAAGCAGATCGGGCCGGCGCAGGAACGGGCTGTCGGCCGGCGTCGCGCCGCCGAGCACCAGGTGATTGCCACCGCCGGTGCCGGTATGGCGCCCGTCGAGCATGAACTTCTCGCTGCTCAGATAGCTGTGCGCGGCCGACTGATACAGGTACTCGGTGTGATCGACGAGTTCGTTCCAGTTCGCGGCCGGGTGAATGTTGACTTCGATCACGCCCGGGTCCGGCGTGAGCTGCAGCACTTTCAGACGCGGGTCGCGCGGCGGCGGATAGCCTTCGAGCACGATCTGCATCTTCAGCTCGCCGGCCGTCGCTTCGACCGCGGCGAGCAGGTCGAGGTAGTCGTCGAGATCGGTCAGCGGCGGCATGAATACGTGAAGCAGCGTGCGGCCGCTGCCGAACGAATCGGCTTCGGCTGTCGGGCCCGCCGCGCGCTTCGGATCGCGCGCCTCGACGCACACCGCGGTACGGAGCGTGTCCTTCGACGATTCGCCTCGCGCCGGCGGCGATTCGTCACCGCGCGGCGGCGCATACGCGAGCATGCCGCCGTGCGGCATGCCGCTCAGCACATCCGCCGCCGACAGCGACAGCGCGGCCGCCCGCCGCGCGCTGTTCGCTTCATCGGCGATCTGCCCGCTGTCGAGGCCATCTTCATATTGCACACGCAACTGCGCGGCCGTGCGCAATGGCTGCGGCGGCGCGAATGGATCGTGCGCGTGCTGATAGGGATAGTCGGTCTTCGACACCCAGGGCAGCGAATCGAGCGGCAGCCGATAGCCCATCGGCGAATCGCCCGGAATCAGGTACATGCGCCCGTCGCGGAAGAACCAGGGTCCCGTGATCCACGTCGGCGCGAGGCCCGGCGCGGCGCGCTCGCGGCCGATCGGCAGCACGTAGCCGGACGGGCTCGCGAGCCCCGCGTCGAACACGCGACGCAGCCGCGTGCGTTCGAGCTCGTCGTCGAGGCGCGCGTCGAACGGATCGACGTTGACCGGTAAGCGACGCTCGCGCCACAGGTAGTACCAGGTGTCCTCGTAGCCGGGCTGAATGCAGTCCGCGTCGAGCGACAGCTTCCCGGCCAGATGCGCGATGAAGCGTTGCGCGTCGGCGGCCGTGTAGCGACCCGGTTCGCGTTCGTCGGCGAACAGCGCGGGGTTGTGCCAGCACGGCTCGCCGTCGGCACGCCAGTACAACGACATCGCCCAGCGTGGCAGTTGCTCGCCCGGATACCACTTGCCCTGGCCGATATGCAGGAAACCGTTCGCGCCGTAGCGTTCGCGCAGCCGGTCAATCAGCGCGACCGCGTAGCTGCGCTTGGTGGGTCCGAGCGCATCGGTGTTCCATTCAGGGGCGTCGCGATCCCGCACCGACACGAAGGTCGGCTCGCCGCCCATGGTCAGCCGCACATCCATGTCGGCGAGCTCATCGTCGACCCGCGCGCCCATCTTCAGCACGTCGTGCCACGCGGCTTCGCTGTAAGGCTTGGTGACGCGCGGCGACTCCAGCACGCGTTCGATGGACATCGTGTGTCCGAACTCCACCTCGGATTCGTCGACCGCGCCCGCGATCGGCGCCGCGCTGCCCGGCTCGGGTGTGCACGCGACCGGTATATGCCCTTCGCCCGCGAGCAGCCCCGAGGTCGGGTCGAGCCCGATCCAGCCCGCGCCGGGCAGATAGACCTCGCACCATGCGTGCAGGTCGGTGAAGTCGACTTCGGTGCCGCTCGGGCCGTCGATCGACCTGACGTCGGCTGCGAGCTGCAGTAGATAGCCCGACACGAAGCGCGCCGCGAAGCCGAGCTGCCGCAGCGTCTCGACGAGCAGCCAGCCGGAATCGCGGCACGAGCCGGACGCGTTGGTCAGCGTTTGCTCGGGCGTCTGCACGCCGGGCTCCATCCGGATCAGGTAGCGGATCTCGTGTTGCACCCGCTGGTTCAGCGCGACGAGGAAGTTCGCGGTGCCGGCGGGCGTGCGGTCGATGCTCGCGACGAACTCGGCGAAGCGCGGCGTCATCGGCCGCTTTACGCAATACGGCGCGAGCTCGGCCGCGAGCTCCGGCGCGTAGTCGAACGGATACTGCTCGGCGCAGGGTTCCAGAAAAAAGTCAAACGGGTTGTAGACGGCCATTTCGGCGATCAGATCGACGCTGACCTTGAACTCGCGCGTCTGCTCGGGAAACACGAGCCGCGCCTGATAGTTGGCGAACGCGTCCTGCTGCCAGTTGATGAAGTGCCTCGCGGGCTCCACGCGCATCGAGTAAGACAGGATCGGCGTCCGACAATGCGGCGCGGGCCGTAGCCGCACGACCTGGGGCGACAGCGTCACCAGCCTGTCGTAGCGGTAATGAGTAACGTGATGCAACGCGACGCGTATGGACACTCCGGACTCCTCGACGAAAAGGGCAACCCGCCAAAAAAGCAAGCTTTATGCCGTCGCTGGACAACCCCGCGTGAATCGTTTAATGCTGGCTGAACTACGTGTGGTTTGCGTACCTCGCCCGTTGCCGCGGGCCCGCGCCGAACCGTGCACCAAAGCGGCGCAGCACCGATGCACGATCATGTCCATACTGTGCGTTAAAGCGGTGACGTCTGGCAATCACGGCATGAAGATTGCGACCGGCTTTCGTTCACCGCACGCATCACGAGGCTCGCCCGATGAAAACCTTCCACTGCAATCGCTGCGCGCAACTCGTGTTCTACGAGAACGTCCGCTGCGAGCGCTGCGAGTCGCTGCTCGGTTATCTGCATGAACTGCGAGAAATCAGCGCGTTCGAAGACGCCGGCGACGGCCGCTGGCGCAGCTTGCACCCGGGTGCGAAAGGCGCGCTGTTCCGGCAATGCCACAACTACGCGGTCGAAAACGTCTGCAACTGGATGATCCCCGCCGATTCGCCCGACACGCTGTGCCGCGCGTGCGAGTTGACCCGCACGATTCCGAACCTGAGCGAACCGGACAACCGGCTCTACTGGTACCGGCTCGAAGTCGCGAAGCGGCGTCTGCTGTACACGCTGGGCGAGCTTGGCCTCGAGGTGCAAACGCGCGACGCGGACCCCGAGCACGGCCTCGCGTTCGAATTCCTCGCCGACGGCGGCGACGGCGACCCTGTGATGACCGGTCACGACGACGGGCTGATTACGCTGAACATCGCCGAGGCGGACGACGCGCATCGCGAGAAAGTGCGCACCGCGATGGGCGAACCGTACCGTACGCTGCTCGGTCACTTCCGTCACGAGACCGGCCACTACTTCTTCAGCCGGCTGATCGACAACGAACCGCGCTGGCTCGAACCGTTTCGCAAGCTGTTCGGCAACGAGCGGGCCGACTACGGCCAGGCGCTGAACGCGTACTATCGCGACGGCGCGCCGGCCGACTGGCAGGCGTCGTACATCAGCGCCTACGCGACGATGCATCCGTGGGAAGACTGGGCGGAAACATGGGCGCACTATCTGTTGATCGTCGATGTGCTCGATACGTCGACGTCGTACGGACTTGCGCTGCTGCCCGACGATCCGAGCGAGCCGACGCTGACCGACCGCACGCCGGTCGAGGATGCGAGCTTCGGCAATCTGATGAAGCGCTGGTTTCCGCTCACCTATGCGCTGAACAGCCTGAACCGCAGTCTCGGCCTGCCCGACGGCTATCCGTTCACGCTCGCCGCGCCGGTGGTCGACAAGCTGCGCTTCGTGCATCGCGTGGTCACGGCGGCGGGTGGCACGCGTGGCGATCGCGGGTGCATCAGCGCATAAAAAAGCCTGCCGCCGGAGCAACCGGCTACGCGTGCTTGGTACGCGGGTTCACCGCGCCGCTTCAGTACGCCACATAGGGCCCCTTCCCACCCGGCGTCGACTGCTGCTCGATCGCCGCGTACACGTTGCGGCCGTAGAAGAACGGCAGCCCCCAGTCGAACACCGCCGACGTGACGAATGCCGGCCCCGCGAGTAACGGCAACGCCGAGTCGCCGCTATAGGTCTGCGCGATCGACGTCGCATTGCCGACGTCGAACGTCACCGCGCTTGTCGTGCCATTCACGCCCTCGATCATCGCGCTCAACTGTTGCGTCGAGTTCGGGCAGTAATACGCGCTGTTCGGGCTCGCGCAAGCCGGCATCAAGGTGGTCTGGAAGAAAAGTCCGGTCGAGCCGCTGTCGAGAATACTGCGCGTATACGTGGTGCCGTTCTGCACCGTCGTAAACGTGCCGTTCGACGGACTCACGCCGATCACCTGCGCCCCGCCGAGCGCATTGTTGCTCTGCGTGCCGATGCCGAACACGAGCTGCCCCGACACCGCTGGCGCGCCGCCCGACACAGTCGGCAGACTGAGCATGGAGCCGTTGTTGTCGGTCGCGAAGTACGGCACCGGATTGGCGACCTGATAGGTCTGCGCGAGCGGAATCGACGTGCAGCTGGTGCCGCTGCAACCGTAGTAGGTCGCGGGGATCGCCTGCTGCACGCAGCTCGCGCCGCAGTCGTGCTTGAACACGCCGATGCCTAGAATGCCGTTCGCCTGCAAGGCGGCCGGGGTGTTGCGCGCCGCGCCGACGGCCGCGCAATCGCCCGGCAGCGACGCGTAGTTCGGGTCGATCACCTGGATCGGCAGCGACGCGGCTTTCTCGCCGGCGAGTTGCACATCGGCGAGCTTCACCGCGCCCCACGTGTAGCCGTCGAAGAACTGCATGCATTCGGCGACGAGGTTGCCTGAGCCGTCCTTCTGCTGCGGCAGGTTCATCGACCCGGGCAGCTGCGACGCGAACACGCGCACGCCCCACGAGCCGGTATCGACGAGCACGTGATCGATCGTCTGGCAGTTGCTGGTGCCGGGTGCGCAAATCGTGATGCTGACGAACGGCATGTTCGGCACGTTGCTCACGCCCGCGTCGACCGTCACGCGCACCGCGTTCGCGGCCAGCACCTGCGGCGATGGCGACGTGTTGGTCACGGTCGAACCCGACGAGCTTGTCGCGCTGCTGGGCGTGCTCGAATTGGCCGTGGTGCTCGCACCACCGCTACCGCCGCCCCCGCCGCCACACGCGCCCAGCAGCAGACTCAAAACCACGATGGGCGCCGCGCCCAGCACGGTCATCCACGAAGACCTGGATCGCATGATTCGCTCCGTTACTGGATGACGCTGACGTCGACACCCGCAGGCACCGCCTGTGGCAGATAGGCGTACCCGGTGAACGCGCGCAGATGTCCGCTCGAGAACACCACGAGATCGCTGTTCGAGACCGCGAGCGGCACGCCGCGCCGCGTCGCGCTGGCGGCGACGTAGGCGTCGAATGACGTGCCGAGCATCGCCTTCAGATCGGGCAGCGTCGGGCCATCCCAAGCGACCCCGAACACGATGCCATTGGCCGCCACGTACTCGCGCACCTGGGTGCCGGACGGCAGCGTGAGCGCATGCACCGAATACGCGCCACGTGCGCTAGCCGCGCGAGCGACCGCGTGCAGGCGCGTCTGATCGCTGTCGACGGTGGTGGCGTTCTGGCCGAGCGTCGCGTGCGCGGCGAATGGCAACGCGCAACATGCCCCGAGCATTGCGCAGGCAATGCGGGTGAGAAGCATCGGTTTCAAGAGATTTCCTTCGAGGTGAAACGCCCGCGACCTGGACTGAGCCGATCGCAAACGCGAAACTAGGGGCGCACACCTGACCGGCTAAGCCGGGTTGCCTTCACGCCGGTTGGGCTGCGTGAATGCGTCTACGGACAAGCGGGCCGAAACTTTAGTCAGCGCGATGGCGCGCGCCAATCGTTTGCGGCGCGAATTAAACCTTTGCGGGTTCGGCCGCGGTTCAGCTCCGATTGGAACAGTGCGGACAAAGCCTCGTAGAGACAATGCCTTGGCGCCGTTTTCGTTTCCGTATGACGTTATAACCGGCAGCCTGTGGAAATCGCGGCCGCTGCGCGTTAAAGCTGCGAATAGGAGCGGCGTCTTTTCGCGCATGTAAGCGTCTGCCGAAAAAACGAGCGCGCGTGCGCATTCCTCTGACCAGGTGCGGCTTGCGACGCAAATCGCGACGGTAAATAAAAACCGCGGAGGGCTTGGCGGCCCTCCGCGGTTTCGAGTCGTTCGTCAATGGCGGCGCGCGCTACTTCTTCTGCTGCTGAAGCAACGACTTCAGCTCCTGCACGTTTTCCTCGACGCGTTTCGCGATCACCGCATACGACTCCGCCTGCGTCTGATACGCGGCTTGCGCGAGCTGCTGCATGTCGGCCAGCGCCTTGTGTAGGCTCTGCTGGATCAGCTCCGCGGTTTTGCTCGACGGCGCGGTGCCGGTCGCCGTGAGTTGCGTCGTCAGCGACTGTAGTTCACCCAGCGTGGTGCGCAGCATGTCGGCCTGTTTCTGCGCGAGCGACTGCATCCCCTGGAATGCTGTCTGATTCGCCTGAACCAGCGCTTCCATGTCCTTGCGGCGCGCTTCCATGATGGCGGGCACGTCGAAGCCGGGGAGCTTGAACTGCTCCAGCATTTTGGTGAAGTCGCCAAACGGATTGGCTGCATCGGGTCGGTCCATGCGAAATCCTCCTTGCGGTTGAAGACTCATCGCCTCTGCGCCGCCAGTACCGGGCGCGACGCCGATGCGGGCGGCGGCGTGTGCCGCGCGTGCCGCCACGGCGAGGTGCTCTTGGGGTCGCACGGCACATCGCAGCAATCATGCGCTATCCGGCTGCGTTGCGCCAGCGGGCTCTCGCCTTCAGCCGCTCCATGCGGCCGTGCGGGACTGCGTGGGCTGTCCCACATTGGCGCTTCACTGGCGCTTTCCATCTTCGGTCAGGTGATTACGATAGGGGCTTCACAACGCAAGGACAGGGTGACGGAATGCGCTATCCGCTGGACATGGCCATTGCCGCCGCCCTGCTCGTGTTCGTGCTGTGCTGCATCGTCAAACTCGCTTTGAACTGATCGGCAGTTCGACGTCCACAGCCTCTCCCTCGTCTCGCTCCCCTGCCGTTTCGCGTCGCCTTTCGCCCACGCATGACGCCGCGCACATCCGCACTTCGCGCCCTCATGTCGCCGTGACATCACTCGAAATAATTGTTGAATAGAGTTCGGCGGAGCACTCACCCATACTTCGTTCGCTGCCGGTGCGTGACGAATCACAGACGCATGAGATCGAAAGGCTTCATGTGCGACTCCCCTCGCCGATGATCGACGATCCCACGGTTGCCCGATCATCGGCGATGGACTCGAACCGACTGGCACCGCGTGCCGACCACAGGATCATCATGTTGACTTCAATGAACTTCATCAAAACGAACGCCGCCCGTTTCACCTGCATCGCACTCGTCTGCGGTAGCGCGCTACTGAGCGGTTGCGCCGGCGCCAGCGTCACGAATCTGAGCGCGACGAGCACCTCCGCGCCGGCCGACGCAGGCACGCAGTCGACGATGCATCCGGACACGATCTATGTCTATACATTCGATGCCGATCCGCAGCAGGTGAAGCTCGACCATGGCGGCATGCTGCAGAAACTGAAGGCGCAGATGTCGGCTTCGTCGGATGCACAGAAACAGGTTGCCGATGCCGCTCAGGTGCGCGAGCAGGTCGCAGACGAAATCGTCCAGCGATTGCAAGCTATGGGTCTGCACGCGGTACGCACCGACGCGCCGGTGCCCGCCGGCCAGAACGTGCTGCTCGTCCAAGGCAGCTTCGAGACGATCGACGCCGGCAATCGCCGCCGTCGCACGCTGATCGGCTTGGGCGCGGGCAAGAGCGACGTGAGCAGCACGGTGCGGATCGTATACCAGCCGGCAGTCGGCGCGCCGCGTGTGGTGCAGAGCTTCACCGCCAACGCGGACAGCGGCAAGATGCCTGGCATGGTCGAAACCGCCGGAGTCGGCGCGGCGGCCGGCACCGTCGCGACCGCAGCCGCGGCCGGCGCGGGCCTGCATGGCGTGACCGAAACGAAGCGCGCAGGCGTGTCCGACGACGCGAAGCGCCTCGCCGACGCGGTCGTGAAACAGATCGCGCAGTTCGGCGTCGAAGCCGGCTGGCTGCAGGCCGCGCCGAAGAGCTGAGCGGTCGCGTCCCGCATTTTTGCGAGGTCCGAACGGCTCGACGCCATCAAAAACACCCGTTTGTGCCGTGCCTTCTGCAAATCGTTGCGTCTGCGCAATAGGAATGATTCCTATTTGCACTATAATTCGGTCGAACCTTCGTTCTGCGCTCGGACCGCTTACATAGGAGAGCATCGTCCGCGCGTGCAACCAGGATAAAGGCCGCCCGGATTTCAATCAGCGCCCCGGGACGGAAGATCGACGACCACGCCTACTTTCCCATCCATGTCCGTTTCACGCTGGAATCGCCCGCAGGCCACGCCTGCCCAAGCCACTCTGCATCGCGCCACCATCCTCGCCGCCATCGCCGTCGCTTTCAGTGTTCCGGCCAGCGCGTTCGCCCAATCCACCGACACCGCCTCCTCCGCCGCCGACGGCACGCTACCTGCCATCAAGGTTCAGGCGCCCGCCGTCGAAGAGCTGCCCGGCGATCTGTCGCCGACTTACGCGGGCGGCCAGGTCGCACGCGGCGCCGACTACGGCGTACTCGGCAAGCAGCGCAACATCGACATGCCGTTCAGCATGACCACCTACACGGCCAGGCTGATCAAGGATCAACAGGCGCGCACGCTCGCGGACGTGGTCGAGAACGACCCATCGGTGCGGACCGCATACGGCTACGGCAATTTCTCGGAAGTCTTCGTGATTCGCGGCTTCCAGCTCAACGCGGACGACATCTCGATCAACGGTCTGTACGGTGTGACGCCGCGCCAGCTGGTCTCGACCGCGGCGCTCGAGCGGGTCGATGTGTTCAAGGGCGCGAACGCGTTCCTGAACGGTGCATCGCCGACCGGCTCGGCGATCGGTGGCGGCGTGAACGTGCAGTTGAAGCGGGCCGAGGACACGCCCACGACCAACGTGACGCTCGAAACCAGCGGCTCCGGCGAGTTCGGCGCGCACGTCGACGTGGGCCGGCGTTTCGGCAGCGAAGGCCAATTCGGGATTCGCGTGAACCAGGCGAATCGCGACGGCGAAACCAGCATCGACGGCGAACACCGCCGCGACAACACCACCGCGGTCGCGCTCGACTGGCGCGGCGAGAAGCTGCGTCTGTCCGGCGACTTCCTGTATCAGCGCGAACACGTCAGCGACGGCCGCCCGGTCGTCTATTTCACCGACGCGATTCCGGCCGTGCCGTCGGCGACGTACAACTACGCGCAGAACTGGTCGTACACGAACCTCGAAGACACAGTCGGCATCCTGAAGGCCGAATACGATTTCCTGCCCGGCTGGACCGCTTACGCTACCGGCGGTGTGCGTCGCACGGTCGAGCAGGGCGAATACTATTCGCCGACCTATTCGTCGAGCGGCGTCACCGGTGCGCGTCTGGGCGTGCCGTATAACCAGAACTCGACGTCCGCCGAAGTCGGTGTGCGCGGCCGCTTCGACACCGGCCCGGTGTCGCACAGGGTCGCGCTCGGCGGCGCCATCACGAGCGAGGACACCAACTCGGCCTGGACCTACGCCTACATGGGCCCGGTCTCGCTCTACAACACGGTGCAGACGCCCTACCCGCCCACGACGCTGTCAGGCGGCAATCTGGCCGATCCGGGCATGACGGCCACCACGGTGATCCGCAGCGTGTCCGCATCCGACACGCTCGGCTTCCTGCATGACCGGGTGCTGTTCACGCTCGGCGCACGCCGCCAGCAAATCGCGACGGCCAACTACGACAACACGGGCATCGGCAGCGGCAACTACAGCGACGGCATCACGACGCCGCTGTTCGGCCTCGTTCTGCGGCCGACGCGCAACATCTCGATCTTCGCGAACCGCAGCGAAGCGCTGGCCGCGGGCAGCATCGCGCCGGCCGGCACGCTCAACTACGGTCAGCAACTGGCGCCGGTCCGCACGAAGCAGTGGGAAGTGGGTGTCAAGTACGACACGCAAAGACTCGGCGCGTCGTTTGCGGCTTTTCAGATCGAACAGCCGTCGGCATACACCGACCCGGTCACGCATATCTATGGCCTGAACGGCAACGAACGCCATCGCGGCCTCGAAGCCGAAGTGCACGGCGAGCCGCTCAAGGGTCTGCGTCTGCTGGCCGGCGCTTCGCTGATGAACGCGACGCTCGAGAACACCCAAGGCGGAACCTACGACGGCAACCGTCCGGTTGGCGTCCCGAACTTCCTGTTCAACCTGGGCGCCGATTACGACATTCCGCTGGTGCCGGGGCTCGCGGTCAACGCGCGCTGGATCCATACCGGCGCGCAGCAAGCGAACGACGCGAACACGCTGTCGATCCCGTCATGGAACCGCTTCGACCTGGGGGCGCGTTACGAGACGTCCATCTACGGCAAGAAGACGACCTTGCGCGCCACCGTGCAAAACGTGACGAACAAGGCTTACTGGTCGGCCGTGTCGGCCTACGGGGCGACGACGTACCTGACCCAGGGTGCGCCGCGTACGTTCCTGTTGTCGGTCAGCACCGACTTCTGATCGCTGAACGGCGGACGCCGCCTCGCGTCACTCGACCGGCGGCTCGCCTTCGGGTTTTTTCTTCAGCCGCTGCTGATCGTCGTCGCGCTGCGGCAGCTTGCTGTTTTCGTTATCGCTGTGCTTGACGGGCTGCGGATGATTGAACTGTTCGTCGACGTCTTTCATGGTGTGCCTCCGTGCCAACGCAGCTCAACACACACAACACAACGCTCATGAATGTTCGGCGGACCGCGCGGTCTCGCCTGTGCCCGCGACTGCGGCGGGTGCATCGGCTGCCGCGCCCATCGTCACCAGCACGCTGCACGTCACGCGATCGAGCAGCAGTCCGTCGTGGCGGCCGCCCCACCAGCGCGCAAGTCCGTGACTGCGACGATGGCCAACCACGACCAGATCGGCCTTCAGATCGTTGGCAAAAAACGGGATCTCATCGAGCGGTTCGCCGATCGCGAGATGACCTGTCGCGCGAATTCCGCGTGCGGCGAGTTTCTGCAAGCCCTCGTCGAGCAGCGCTTTGGCGGATTCGTTGATGAAATCCACCGGCACTGCGGACGTGATGTCAGCGCCCTGCATCCACGCCGTATTGTTGAGCACGGAAAGCAGGTGCACTTCCGCCTTCAGGTCTTGCGCGAGCGCCGCACCGTCCTTCAACGCGTGTTGTCCTTCGCGGGTTCCGTCGTAACAGAGAAGAATGCGCTTGAAGCCCGACATGAGAACCTCCGTGCGCAGCGTGCGCGGCACATGATCAATCAAGTATATGTCAATTCGTGACATATACCGCGCGCCACTCATTCATGCAAATACCTACAGAAGCGCCCTGAAAAAAGCACTATTCACGCGGTTCGGCTGCCACCGATTCCCTGCCTTGAAATAGCGAAATGCGCCGGAATCGTTCCCGCTCGCGTTCCTCGTTGAAGATCGACAGCGAGGGTTTGACGAGATCGTGTCGCGACACGATGCCGATCAGCCGATAGCTGGATACATCGGCGACGACCGGCACGCGATCGAGCGAACGCGCGGCCAGCCGCGCGGCGACATGGCGGCAGGTCTCTTCCGGCAACGCGATGTCGAGCCGTTCGTTCGCGAGGTTCGCGTCGCTCGTGCACAGATCGCCGACCGTCGCGCTCGCGCGGCCCTCGTCGAGCGCGGCGCTCAGCATCCGCCGATCCGCCATGCCGACGAGCCGCCCCGCCTGCACCACCGGGTACGCGCGATGAAGCTGCGTCGCGCCGAAGTACTGCGCGAGCGCGTCGGCGACGCTGAGGCTCGCATCGATCGTCTGCACCGCGCGCGTCATCACTTCGTCCACGTGATGACGTTCGAGCGGATCGATGCCGTACTCGCGATAGATGTGATATCCGCGGCGCGCGATCTTTTCCGTCAGAATCGATCGGCGCATGAACAGCACGGTGAAGCCATACGACACCGCGGCGGCGGTCAGCAGCGGCAGCAACGCATTCGCGTCGTGCGTCAGTTCGAACGCGAACACGACGGCCATGATCGGCGCGCGCATCATGCCGCCGAGCGCCGCCGCCATGAACACCAGCGGCCAGATGGCGGGGTCGCCGCCCGGCATCGCCGGACCGAGCACCGCACCGACGCCCGCGCCCATCATCAGCAATGGCGCGAGCACGCCGCCGGAGGTGCCCGAAGCCAACGCGATCACCCAGATCACCGCCTTGACCAGCACGATCGCCAGCACGACGCGCACGGCAAGGTGATGCATCAGCAGATCGCCGATCACGTCATAGCCGACGCCTAGCGCGCGCGGCTGGAAATAGCCGCCGATGCCCACGGCGACACCGCCGAGCGCGGGCCACCACATCCAGTGAATCGGCAGCCGCGCGAAAGCATCCTCGACCTTGTAGAGCCACGTCGACAATCCCCACGACAGCGCGCCGGCGATCAGCCCCGCGAGCGCGCACGACGCGAGCCCGAGCGCGCCGAGCGGCAAGGTCTGCAATGGGAACAGCGGGCCGCTGCCCAGCAATAGCGGTCGCGAAAAGCCCGCCACCGCGCACGAAACCGCAACTGGCAGCAGACTGCGTGGCCGCAATTCAAACAGCAACAGTTCGACCGCGAGCAACACGGCGGCGACGGGCGTGCCGAACACCGCGGTCATGCCGGCGACCGCGCCCGCCACCAGCAGCGTCTTGCGCTCGCCGCTCGACAGATGGAAAAACTGCGCGATCAACGAACCGAGCGCGCCGCCGGTCATGATGATCGGCCCTTCGGCGCCGAACGGTCCGCCGCTGCCGATCGCGATCGCCGACGCCAACGGCTTCAGCACAGCCACCTTCGGCGACATGGCGCTCTTGCCGAACAGGATCGCCTCGATCGCTTCGGGAATGCCGTGCCCGCGAATCTGCTCCGAACCGAAGCGCGCCATGAGCCCGACGATCAGACCGCCGACGACCGGCACCACGATCACCCACAGTCCCAACGCGTGGCCGGCGGGCGAGCGGCCCGCGACCGACAGCGTCTGAAAGAAAAACAGATTAGTGAAAAAGCGGATCAGGTGCAGCAGGAAGTCCGCGGCGAACGTGCTGAACATGCCAACCACGGCGGCAATCACCGTGATTCGCAGAAGCCGGGTATCGGTGGCGAAGTCGCCTTTTGACGCGTTGGTCTGCACTGCCGCTCCTCGTGGTCGGATAAAGATGGGGAATTCGTGCGCCGTCGCAGCAGCGTCGAGTACGCATTAGCCGTACCTGAACGCACGCAGTTGCGCGGCGCGACGCTCGGGGACGCCGCGCTACGCCTGCGGCCACATAAAGAAAACGTGAGCAGCGTTTGCCGCTGGAACCACGGGCAAACTATCGCTATGCCGCCGAGCGGTCCATGCCTCGTGCGGCGAACCATTCGGCCATTTCACGAGCACCACCGCTCCATTGGACAACTGATCGACGACGGTGCCGCCATACACGCCGATCACCCTGCTTCGCACCCCGGTCTCGCCCGACGCGGCGCATGGGCCGCGCATCGGCTGCGGGTATCGGCCGATCTGCGGCACAGGTGAGAACGCATAGGCAAGCGGAACCGCGCAAACTGAAATAAGCAGGATTGCCAAACGTCGACGCGACGCACGGGCTTTCATCGCGACTCCTTCGACGAGCTACAGGCCCCAGATGATGTCCGCATCCGACTCGCGCGCCGCGCGCATCATGTCGAGAAACGGCCACGCACGCTGCGACAATCGGTTGCGCGACTCGCGTTGATTGCTCGTTGAACGGTGCAATGCTTCGAGCGTCGTTTCCGCGGCCGCGTCTTCGGTGATGGCGGCTTCGAGCCGATCGATCGCATGGGGCAGCTCGTCATGGCTGATGACACCGCGCTCGCCAAGCCGCTTGCCGATCAGACCGAGTAGATATTGCGCGAGATCCCTGAGCATGACGACATCCGGCGCCGCCGTCGATTGAAATGTAATCATCATGATGGCTCCTTTTCGATCCCCGCGATCCGCTTACCATCATTTTATCTCACAGCATGATAAAAAAGAACGCATACACGGCGCTCAAGATCATGCAGGAGAGTCTCGGTCGCGCGCTCGACCGTCTGCGAAACGCCACGGTTTATGCTGCATTCGGAATGGTCGGACCGCTTTTTATATCATATTGAAATATAATTATGACCAGACTGTATTCGCGTTGCCAGGGTTTCCCCGGTAATGTCGGGCCCCGCTTCATCGACTACTTTCCGCTTCTATCTTGTCCCGCTCCCCTGCTCGTGGCTGGCTTGCCAGCTTTCTCCCCGCACCGGTCACCGTGAAATGGCACGAGCGCGCACGTTCCTGCCTCGGCGCGCTGCTCGGCATCGCATTTACTGGCGGTCTGATGCACCTGCTGCTCGGCCCGGCCGCGAATATTCCACTGCTCGTCGCGCCGATGGGCGCCTCCGCGGTGCTGTTGTTCGCGGTGCCCGCGAGCCCGCTCGCGCAGCCGTGGTCGATCATCGGCGGCAACCTCGTGTCGGCGACGATCGGCGTGAGCTGTGCGATGCTGATCGGCGATCCGACGCTGGCGGCCGCCCTCGCGGTGTCATTGTCGATCAGCGGCATGTTCGCGCTGCGCTGCGTGCACCCGCCGTCGGGCGCGGTCGCGTTGACCGCAGTGCTGGGCGGCCCGGTCATTCATGCGCTCGGCTACCGCTTCGTGCTCGAACCGATCGCGATTCAGTCGGCCGCGCTGCTGCTCGCCGCGCTCGTGTATCACGCGGCGACTGGCCACCGCTACCCGCATGCGGGTCGCCAGGACCGCGCGACGCCGAGCCAGGCCGCCGACGAAGCCGCGCGCATCGGCTTCACGCGCGACGACGTCAAAGCCGTGCTCGGACGCCGTGACGAAATGCTCGACATCGACACTGACGACCTCTATTCGCTGCTGCGCGAAACGCAGCTTCAGGCTTTCTCGCGCAGCTTCAACGAACTGCGCTGTGAAGACGTGATGTCGCGCCACGTGGTGTCGGTCTCGCCGGGGACGCGCGCCGCCGCCGCATGGGAGTTGTTCAAGCGCCACAACGTGAAGGCGCTGCCGGTGGTCGACGCGACGCGCAAGCTGCTCGGCATCGTCACGCGCGCCGATTTCGTCGACAGAAGAAGCTTCGGCGCATTGGGTCCGATCCTGAACTACTTCGACGGCTGGCTGCGCGGCGATGCGCTTCGCACGTCGAACGTCGGCAACGTAATGACGACCGACGTGTGCACCGTCGCCGCAACCGCGCCGATCACCGAGCTGGTGCCGATGTTCGCGAACTTCGGCCATCACCACGTACCGGTGCTCGATCGCGCCGGGCGCGTGGTCGGCATGATCACGCAGGTGGATCTGATCTCCGGCCTGTATCGACAAACCGCCACCCGGGCTCGCGAGGCGGCCTGATTTTCAGCTAGAAGACCGACAGGCCTGCTGCGCGATGCCGTTGCCACGGCCGAAACTCCGCACCAGTACATCATGACGTGATATATTTTCGGTTTTTCTTCACATCGGCGGATCTGCCATGAAAGTACGGACTCGCAAGCTCCTCAAGAGGGATTTCGAGCAGCTGTCGCAGTTTCGCTACCAGATGCGGCGCTTCGAGCGCTTCTCCGAGCAGGCTGCGCAGAACGAGGGCATCACGCCGTTGCAATACCTGTTGTTGCTGCATATCAAGGGCTATCCGGAGCGCGACTGGGCAACCGTCGGCGAACTCGCGGAGCGTCTGCAGGCGCAGCATCACGGCGTCGTCGCACTGGTATCGCGCTGCGAGGCGCTGAATCTGGTGCGCCGCCAGGTCAGCGAGATCGATCGCCGCCAGGTTGAAGTACACATTGAAAAAGCGGGAGAACGGGTACTCGAGCGGCTTGCGGAATTGCATCGCGCCGAACTGAGATCGCTCGAAGGCTCCTTCCAGATTCCACAGATCGACCTCGACTAACCATGAGCATGGATTACCACAAACGCGACTTCGCGGCGAATGCCCGGCTGCCCGGCATTTTCGCGCTCGCCGCGTGCATTGGCTTCGTCAGCACGATTGCCGCTTTTGTTTTGCTGAACCTGATTCGCCTGTTCACCAATCTGTTTTTCTTCGGCACGCTGTCGTTCGTCGACCGCTCGCCCGCCACCAACACGCTGGGCCTCTGGGTGATCGGCGTGCCGGTAATCGGCGGTTTGATCGTCGGCCTGATGGCGCGCTTCGGCTCCGAAAAGATTCGCGGCCACGGCATTCCCGAGGCGATCGAAGCGATCCTGTTCGGCAAGAGCAAGATGTCGCCGAAAGTGGCGGTGCTCAAGCCGTTGTCGTCGGGCATCGTGATCGGCAGCGGCGGGCCGTTCGGCGCCGAAGGCCCGATCATCATGACCGGCGGCGCGCTCGGCTCGCTGATCGCTCAGTGTGTGAAGGTCACGTCGGCGGAACGCAAGACGCTGCTGGTGGCCGGCGCCGCGGCCGGCATGACCGCGGTGTTCGGCACCCCGGTCGCGGCCGTGCTGCTCGCGGTCGAGCTGTTGCTGTTCGAATGGCGCCCGCGCAGCTTCCTGCCGGTCGCGGTGGCCTGCGCGGTCGCCGGCTTCGCGCGCGCGATTTTCTTCGGTACCGGTCCGCTGTTTGCGCTGCAGACCGCCGCGCCCGATGGCTGGTCGCTGCTGTCATGCGCGGTCGCGGGCGTGTTGTCGGGCGCGCTGGCCTCGGGGCTATCCGCCGCGCTCTACAAGGTGGAAGACCTGTTCGGCAAGCTGCCGATCCACTGGATGTGGTGGCCCGCGCTCGGCGGCATCGTCATCGGGATTGGCGGCTGGCTCGAACCGCGTGCGCTCGGCGTCGGTTACGACGTGATCGGCGATCTGCTGCATCAGCATATCGCGGTGCAGGTCGCTCTTTTGCTGCTCACCGTGAAGGCGGTGATGTGGGTGATTGCGCTCGGCTCGGGCACCTCGGGCGGCGTGCTCGCGCCGCTGCTGATGCTCGGCGCCGGACTCGGCACGGTGCTCGCGCACTGGCTGCCGGGTAGCGGGCCGGCGCTGTGGCCGCTCGTCTGCATGGGCGCGACGCTTGGCGCCACGCTCGGCGCGCCGCTGACGGCCATCGTGTTCGCGTTCGGCCTCACGCACGACGCCAACGCGCTGCTGCCGCTGTTGACGGCAACGCTAATCGCACACGGCTTCTCCACGGTCGTGATGCGGCGCTCGATCATGACCGAGAAAATCGCGCGACGCGGCTATCACATCTATCGCGAGTACGGTGTCGATCCGCTCGAGCGCCACTATGTCGACGAAGTGATGACCGCCTCGGTCGAATCGGTCGATGCCGCCACGACGGTCGGCGCAACGCTGCAGACGCTGTTCGGCGCGACCCAGCTGCGCCGCGCGTATCCGGTGCTGCGCAACGGCGCGGTGATCGGCGTGGTCGACCGCATGTTGCTCGAACGCTCCTGCGCCGGGGACGCGGAGCGCAAGCGCGCAATGACGCTCGCCGACGTGTTCGCGCAGCACAACACCGCGTTTGCGTTGTCATCCGAAACCTGCCGGCTGGTGGCGACGCGGCTCGCCGTGCTGGGGCTGGAACGCTTGCCGGTGGTCGCCGACAGCAACAGCATGCGTCTGATCGGCATCGTGTCGCGCAGCGATCTGGTCAAGCCGTCGCTTGCCCACTTCGAAGAAGAACACAAGCGGGAGCGTTTCCGTCGTATCGGGCCGTCGCTGGGCAAGCGGCGTTTCGCGCCGGTTCGTAAAGCCGGCTAAAAAGGCTACGGGGAAAATCAAAGGCCGAGACCCGTTGGGGACTCGGCCTTTTTATTTGCGCACTGAGCTACTTGCCCGCGCCACGCGACTCCGTGCAACCGAGCACGAGGGTATCGCCCGATTTCGCGCCAGGACTCAACGCCGCGCGGTGAAAGTCGGCGTGGTCGCAATGCCATTCGGCGTGAAAGTCGCGTGGGCATGCCATCGTCGTGCCGCCTTTATGCAGGCCGGGCAGCGGGTAGTCGCAAGTCGCCCGTCCGTTGCAATGACGCGCGAGCTCGCGGGTCAGATTGCCGGGCGGCGCGCCGCAATTCTCGCCATAGGTGCCCGATACGATCGTGATTGCGCGCATTGGCGCGTCGGCGTGCGCGGACACCATGCAGACGCCGCCCGCTAATGCGAGCGCAGCACGAAGGATTCCACTGGCAAAAATCCGTCCGCATCGCGAAGTTTCCATCGGCTTCGACACTTTGCACCTCCATTCCCGCTACCGGACGACGCGCTCAACCCAAACGCGCCGCCTGTACCTGGTATAGAAGAAAGAGCAAAAGATCGCCACACAAATATCAATGCCTACATGGGATGGCTGCAAAAACCGTTATTCAAGCGCCTTGTCGTTCGGCGTCGCATAAAGCTGCTTCAGCGAATCGCTCATCGGAAAGTCGAAGCTGATGTTTTTCGGCGGCACCGGCTTGATGAACCATCGGTCGTACATCGTGTGGATTTCCGGTCCTTTCATCACCTGTTCGAGCGTGTCGTCGACCAGCTTTCTGAACTCGGGATCGTCGCGCCGCAACATGAAGCCGTACGCTTCCGACGATTGCGGCGTGCCGGTGATGATCCAGTCCGATGGCTTCGCGGTCAGCGTGCGCGTGCCGGCAAGCAACACGTCATCCATCATGTACGCGACGGCACGGCCGCTTTCGAGCGTGAGGCGCCCTTCGCCGTAATCCTTCGCGCTGATGATCTGCATGTTCATCTTCTTGTCTTCGTTCATCTTGCGCAGGATGCGCTCGGACGTCGTGCCCTGATTGGTCACGACCGTCTTGCCCGCGAGATCCGGAAAGTCCTTGATGCCCGAGTCCTTGCGCGTCAGAAGACGCGTCGTCGCGACGAAGAACGTGTCGCCGAACGTCACCTGGCTTTGGCGCGCGGCGAGATTGGTCGTCACGCCACATTCGAGATCGACCGTGCCGTTCTGCACGAGCGGAATGCGATTCTGCGAGGTGACCGGGATGAAGCGCACCTTGAGGTCCGGACGCTTCGTTTTCGCCTTGACCGCATCGATGACCTTGTTGCACAGGTCCTGCGAAAAGCCGACCACCTCGTTGTTCGCGTCGACGTAGGAGAACGGCACCGATGTCTCGCGATGGCCAATCGCGATCACACCGCTGTGCTGGATCTTGGCAAGCGTGGACGTCGCGTCCTGCGCGAACGCGCCCGGACTTGCCAACGTTGCCGCGACGAGCAGGGCAACAGTGGACCAATTCATCACTTTCATGGGTATCTCCAATCGTGCGGCAGGTTCCTGATAGATGGCGGACTGCTGCGCCAGTCGTCTACATATGTTGCCATTAAAAAAATAATTGCAACATATGTTAACTACCGACTCCATGGCGCCGCGTTGCAGCCGACCAGTCATCATCGATCCGTACCGGACGCCATTCTTCAAACCGTACAGGTACTGTACAGGGCCCTGTAGCTAGAATGAGCTTCACCGTTTTCTGTTCGCGACACCGGAGCATTCATGTCTTTCGTCACTCTCAGCGCGCTGCCCGCCGGCATTCTATTCGCGCTCGTCACCTCGATCACGCCCGGTCCGAACAACACGATGCTGCTCGCGTCGGGGGTCAACTTCGGCTTTCGCCGCACGCTGCCGCATCTGTCCGGCATCAGCGCCGGCGTGGTGCTGTTGATGTTGTCGGTCGGGATCGGCCTCGGCGAGGCGTTCGTGCATTTCCCCGTGCTGTATACGGTGCTGGAAGTCGTCAGCGTCGCTTATCTGCTGTATCTGGCGTGGAGAATCGGCACCTCGGGCGAATTGAAGCTCAGGAGCGGCGAGCGCCGCCCGATGCGCTTTCATGAAGCGATCGCGTTTCAGTGGGTCAATCCGAAGGCGTGGATGATGGTGCTGACCGCCGCGACGACGATTCATCTGAGCAACAGCTTCGGCATGAACGCCGTTGCGATGGCCGCGGTGTTCTGTGTGATCGGGTTTCCGTGCATCTGCGCGTGGGCCGGTTTCGGCACCGCGATGCGCGAGGTGCTGTCGAACCCGAAGCGGCTGCGCGTCTTCAACATCGCGATGGCGCTTCTGCTCGTGGCGTCGCTGTATCCGGTCGCGCTGAAGCTGCTTGGGCACGGCGGCTGAGCTTTCGACGCGCGTCGCCGCGTCTACCATGCCCCCTGCCGGACCCGCTCGATGAAGCGCCACAACGCGTCGTCGGTCGAATACGGCGCGTTGAAGCGGAACCACGCGCTCGGCGCGTCGTCGGGACGAAAGTAGGAGCCCGGCGCGAGCCAGATGCCGTGCGCGAGCGCGGCGGTCGCGACCTCGGCGGCGCGCTCCGCTTCGATCGGCAGACGCGCCAGCAAAAAGAGCCCCGCGCGCGGCCGGTGAAACACGTCGAGCCCGAGCGCGTCGAGCCGTTCTTCGAGTGCCACATGCGCGAGCTTGAGCCGCTCGTTGACCGTCTCGACGTGGCGCGCGTAACGCCCTTCCACCAGCACCTTGTCGACGATCCGCTCGATCGTTTCCGACGACGTCAGCCCCACCGCCATCTTCGTGCGCGCGAGTTCGCGCAGCACCGCCTGCTCGGCGACCACGTAACCGCAGCGCAGCGCCGGCGTCACCGTCTTCGAGAAGCCGCCGACGTACAGCACGCGCTGCAAGCCCTCCATCGCGGCGAGGAGCGGCGCGCCGGCCGGCGCGAGTTCGCGGCTCACGTCGTCCTCGATCACCCAGATGCGTTCGCGCTCGGCGATCTGCAGCAAGCGGAACGCGGCCGACATGCCGAAGCTCGCGCCGGTCGGATTCTGCAGCGTGGTGTTGACGAAGATCGCCTTCGGCTTGTGCCGCGCGACCAGCGTTGCGAGCACCTCCGTATCGACGCCGGCCGGCGTGCGCGGCACCCCATGCACGACCAGCCCGGCGAGCTTCAGGATCTGCAGCAGGTTGCAGTAGCCGGGATCTTCGACGATCACCGCATCGCCCGCGCGCAGCAGCGTGCGCACGATCAGATCGAGACCCTGCGTCGCGCCCTGCGTGAGCAGCACGTTCGCGAGCTCGACGGGCAGCCCGCGCCGGTCGAGCTGTTCGGCGATGTGCTCGCGCAGCGGCGCGAAGCCGTAAGGATGGCCGTAGTCGCCCAGGCGCGCGGCCGGCACCCGGCTCAGTGCCCGCAGTGAATGCTGCAGCCCGCTCTCGTTGATCCATTCGCTCGGCAGCCAGCCGCAGCCGGCCTTGATCGGCACCGAATGATCGGCGAACACGTCGGACAGCAGCCACGTCGCGGTCAGGCTCGGCGGCTGCCAGTCGGCGACGGGCGCTCGCGTGGACGGCGAGCGCGCCGCCACCCGATAACCGGAGCCGCGCCGCGCGACCACGAGCCCCATCGACACCAGCCGGTTGTACGCCTCGGTCACCGTGAAGGTGCTCAGCGCGTGGCTTTGCGCAAGCTGCCGCACCGATGGCAGCAGCGCGCCCGCGCGCAGCGAGTGCGCGTCGATCGCGCGCGCGAAGCCTTGCACGAGTTGTTCGACGAGCGTCGGCGCCGCGCGCCGGTCGCGTTGAAGGTCGAGTTCGATCATGTTTCGGGCGAAAAATCAGGGAAGAAGGCGGACTCCGGACGGCCCGACCACCGGGACAGTTCGCGCGAATCCGCCAGCACAGTTGGCACCACACTTCGTCAACTGTTTATGCCGCCATTAAACCGCGGACGCTACAGTTTGGCTACGCTAAAAGCCCCAACCGCGCCCCTTCGAGGAGATGCCATGACTTCGCGCCCCGTCATCGACGATCTGTCGTCCTTCTGGATGCCGTTCACCGCCAACCGCCAGTTCAAGGCCGCGCCGCGCCTGCTGGAGTCGGCGCAGGGCATGTACTACCGAAGCACCGACGGGCGCGAGATTCTCGACGGCTGCGCCGGGCTGTGGTGCGTGAACGCGGGCCATAGCCGCGATGAAATCGTCGCCGCGATCACCCAGCAGCTATCGACGCTCGACTTCGCACCGACCTTCCAGATGGGCCACCCGCTCGCGTTCGAAGCAGCGGCCAAAGTCGCCGAACTGATGCCGGCCGGGCTCGACCGCATCTTCTTCACGAACTCGGGCTCCGAATCGGTCGACACCGCGCTGAAAATCGCGCTCGCCTACCATCGCGCGCGAGGCGAAGCTCAGCGCACGCGCCTGATCGGCCGCGAGCGCGGCTATCACGGCGTCGGCTTCGGCGGGATTTCGGTTGGCGGCATCGCGCCGAATCGCAAGACGTTTTCGGGGGCGCTGCTACCGGCGGTCGATCATCTGCCGCACACGCACAACCTCGAACACAACGCGTTCTCGAAGGGCCAGCCCGCATGGGGCGCGCATCTGGCCGAGGAACTGGAGCGCATCGTCGCGCTGCACGACGCTTCGACGATCGCCGCGGTGATCGTCGAACCGGTGGCCGGCTCGACCGGCGTGCTGATCCCGCCGCAAGGCTATCTGCAGAAACTGCGCGAGATCTGCACGAAGCACGGCATCCTGCTGATCTTCGACGAGGTGATCACGGGCTTTGGCCGCGTCGGCAAGGCGACCGCGAGCGAATACTTCGGCGTCACGCCCGACCTCATCACGCTGGCGAAGGCGATCAACAACGCGGCGATTCCGATGGGCGCGGTCGCGGCGAGCCGCACGATCCACGACACCGTCGTAGGCAGCGGCGCGCCGGGCGCGATCGAGCTGTTCCACGGCTACACGTACTCGGCGCATCCGGCGGCGGCCGCGGCCGCGATCGCGACGCTCGATCTGTACCGTCGCGAGCAGCTGTTCGAGCGCGCGGCCAGCCTCGCACCGGGATTCGAAGCCGCCGCGCACGCGCTGCGCGGCGCGAAGTACGTGAAGGACGTGCGCAATCTCGGCCTCGTCGCGGGCATCGAGCTCGAATCGCGCGACGGCGCGCCGGGCGCTCGCGCTTACGAGGCGTTCGTCAAATGCTTCGAGGCGGGCGTGCTGATCCGCTTCACTGGCGACATCCTCGCTTTCTCGCCGCCGCTGATCATCGACGAAGAGCAGATCGCGCGGATCTTCCGCACGGTTGGCGAGGTGCTGGCGACGGTCCAGTAAGAAGGCGCGCCGCCAGGCGACGACAAAAGGCAATCCGCGCGCCGCAACCTCAGTGATGCGAGCGTGATGCCCGCGTTTGCGCGGCCTTCTTCGCGGCAGCGGAGCGTCCAGCCGCGCCCTTGGTTTGCGCGGCTTTTTTGGCTGCGGCCGAGCGGCTCGCGGCAGGCCGCTTGGCCGCCGCCGACTTCGCCTGTTTCGACATCGCCGCCGACGACGCCCCAGCCTTGCTCTCGCGCTTGAGCACGTTCTCCGACACGCGCGAGCGCTTCGCGCTCGACTCCTTGCTCGCGCTCTTCTTCGCGGCGCCTTCATGCTTGCCCGCCGCGCTGTCCTTCTGTGCTTTCTTGCGGGTCGCCTCGCTCGCGGCGCCCTTCTTCGGCGGCTTCAGATCGACACCCGCGCGACGCGCCTCCGACAGCCCGATCGCGATCGCCTGCTTCGGCGAGCGCACGCCGTGCTTGCCGGCGCGGACCTTGTCCACCTGTTCCTTGACGAACTCTCCCGCTTGAGTACTCGCTGATTTGCCCGCGCGTTTATCGGCCGCGGCACGCTTCATGGTTTTCTGCTCTGGCATGACGGTTCTCCGGTTGTGGTTGAGGCTTTAGCGTTCAGCAACGAGCGTGCCGGAGCGCCATCCGCACCAAGGTTCGGCGGCAGTTGCGCGGCGGGACTCGCGCGCGTCGGCGGGACGGCGTATGGTGTGGAGATGAGTCCGGCGTCGCGCTAAACGTGCTGCCCCGGGTCGACTGCGGTGCATGGGAGACAGCCATGAAGATAGCTACTGTTCGCGCTGGCGCACATATCGAGGGCGTGCACTGGATCGCCGAATACGCCGAAGACGTCCACGAAATCCGCGTGTTCCGCGAAGGGCAGGAAGTGGACGTGCACAACGCGCCGTCCACGCTATTCGGCGATGAAGAAAACGCGGGCTCGAAAAACACCGCCGATCATCGCGCGATGGAAGCCGCCGTGCTCGCTTATCTGAAGCGCTTCGTCTCGGAGCACGACGCGGAAGAATAGTGTTGGCCGCGGCAACCGCAGTCACGACGAAGCGCCGCGCACCACGTCCTCAATCCGCCGGCCGCAGTTTCTTCACCTCGGCATCCGATGGCTGCACGCTCGCGCCATCCACATAGCGGTACGACGTCATCACGCCCTTGCCATCCTTCACACCGGTCACGCCGACATACGCGCCCATCGTCGACTGATTGTCCTGCGCACGGTACATGATCGGCCCGAACGGCGTCTGCACGTCGAGCCCCTTGAACGCGGCGGCAAGCTTGTCCGGATCGGTCGACCCGGCCTTCTTGATCCCGTCCGCGATCGACATCAGCGCCGAATAGCCGACCACCGAGCCCAGCCGCGGATAGTCGTGATATTTCGCCCGATACGCGTCGACGAATTGCTTGTTCGCGGCCGTATCGATCGAATACCACGGGTAGCCCGTCACGATCCAGCCGCTCGGCGCTTCGGCGCCGAGCGGATCGAGGTAGTCGGGCTCACCGGTCAGCAGCGACACCACCGCGCGGTCCTTGAAGAGCCCGCGCGTATTGCCCTCGCGCACGAACTTGCCGAGGTCGGCGCCGAACAGCACGTTGAAGATCGCGTCGGGCTTCGCATCGGCGATCGCCTGGGTCACGGCGCCCGCGTCGACGTTGCCGAGCGGCGTCGCCTGTTCGACGACGAACTGCACGTCCGGCTGCGCGGCGGTCAGCAGCTTCTTGAAGGTCGCCACCGCCGATTGCCCGTACTCGTAGTTCGGGTACACGACCGCCCAGCGCTTCTTCTTCAGCTTCGCGGCCTCCGGCACCAGCATCGCGACTTGCATGTAGGTCGAAGGACGCAGACGGTACGTGTATTTGTTGCCATCGGCCCAGACGATCTTGTCGGTCAGCGGCTCGGCGGCGAGAAAGAAGATCTTCTTCTGCTTCGCGAAGTCGGCGAGCGCGAGACCGGTGTTCGACAGGAAGCCGCCGAACAACAGCTGAACCTGCTCGCGCGCGATCAGTTCCTGCGCGACGCGGACCGTATCGCCAGGGTTGCCGTTGTCGTCGCGCGAAACCACTTCGAGCTGCTTGCCGAGCACGCCGCCCGCCGCGTTCACCTGATCGAGCGCGAGATTCCAGCCTTGCTTGTAAGGCCCGAGAAAGGCGGGTTGGGCTTTGTAGCTATTGATCTCGCCGATCTTGATGGTCTGCTGTGCGCTCGCGCCGAGTGCGGCGAACGAGCACACGGTCGACACCATGAGGCGAGAGATCCATCCTGCGCGCGTGGTCATGCGTTTCTCCGTTATCAGAAGGACTGCTGGTTTTGGACAGACGTGCGAACGTGCGAACGTGCAAGGTGCGAGGGCTCATTGCTCGCGCGGTTGCGCGCGGATTCTGGCCACGTTCGCGGCGACGTCCTGCCAAGCCGGCTTGCCGCCCGCGAACTGCGAGCGCAGGTACGACACGAGCTCGGCGACCTGGGCGTCGTTGAAACTGTCGCGGTACGCCGGCATCGTACCGAGTTCGGGCCGCGCAGGCGAGCCGATGCCGTCGAGAATCACGCGAATCAGGTTGTCCGGTGTCGCGCCGTGCAGGTTCGTATTCAGCGCGAGCGACGGATGCGCGCCGAACAGCTGCGGCCCGCTGCCGGTGTGATGGCACGCGGCGCACGCGCCGTCGAAAAGCCGTGCGCCCGCCGTGACCGGCGCGCCCGTCATCGTGCTGGCCAGCTCGTAGTTGCGCGCGCTGGCGGCGGGATCGGCGTTCGGCTCCAGCGGATTGAGCGACGCGAGATAGACGGCCATCGCGCGGATGTCGCTGTCGGGCAGCGCCGCGAGGTCGCCGATCACGGGCGCCATCGGCCCGGCCGCGACGCCGTGCAACGGCGCGTAACCGTCGCGCAGATAGCGAAACAGCTCGTCCTCGCTCCACGGCACCGGCGCACTCGACAACGCCGACAGCGCGGGCGCTTGCCAGCCCTCGGCGCTGCCGCCGCCCATGAACGCCGCGCCGGTTTTTTCGGCGCCGAACGCGTTGCGCGGCGTGTGGCAGGCGCTGCAATGGCCGAGGCCATTCACCAGATACGCGCCGCGATTCCATTGGACGCTTTGCGCGGGGTCGGCGGCAAACGCGGTGCGGCGGAGAAACAGGCCGTTCCATGCAGCCATCAGCGGACGCACGCTGAACGGAAACGCCAGCTTCGTCTCCGGCGGCCGGCTGCGCACCGGCGTTTGCGACATCAGGTACGCGTACAGCGCGTGCAGATCGTCGTCGGAGATATTCTGGAACGACGTGTACGGAAACGCGGGATACAGCCGATGACCGTCGCGGCTGATGCCGTGCCGCATCGCGCGCACGAACGCTTCGAGCGACCAGTGGCCGATCCCGGTCTGGCCGTCGGGCGTGAGGTTGGTGCTGTAGACGGTGCCGAACGGTGTGGCGAGCGGCTTGCCGCCGGCGTTCGGCACGCCGTTGCGGGCGGTATGGCAAACCGCGCAATTGCCGAGCGACGCGAGCAGCTTGCCGCGCGCGACCAGTTCCGGCGCGAACGCGCTCGCGAGCGGCGGCGCGATCGGCGCAAGCGGCGCGCCGGCAACCGAGGCGAACGACAGCGCGCCAATCCAGCCGAGCGCGCCCGCCGCGCCTGCGGCCAACACGCCGAACAAGCCGCGCCGCCAGCGCTTGTTGCGGCGCGCCGCGTTGTCTTGCGCCTGCGCGTCGGCGAGCGCGGCGCGAATCTTCTCCGGCGTGAACGGCGGACGTCGGAAACGTACGCCGGTCGCATCGTACAGCGCGTTGGCGATCGCGGCCGCGCCGGGCAGCGACGCGGATTCGCCCGCGCCCATCGGCGGCTCGCCGTGGCGCGGCATCATTACGACGTCGATCACCGGCACTTCGCGGAACGTCAGGATCGGATACGCGCCCCACTCCTGGCTCGTCACCGCGTTGTCGCCGAAACTGACCTGCTCCTTCAGCGCGCGGCTCGTCGTCTGGATCACGTTGCCGTGAATCTGATGACGCAAGCCGTCGGGATTGACCACCGTGCCCGTGTCCTGGCCGACCACGACGCGCGTGACCGCCAGCTCACCGCTCCTGCGATTGACTTCGACGTCGGCGACCCACGCGGACCATGCCGCGCCGAAACCCGGAAATTTGCTGTGCACGTAGCGGGCGTACGCGATGCCCCGGCCGCGCGCGATGTCACCGTCTTCGTGGTCTGCGCCGCGCGTTTTGAACGCGGCTTCGCGCGCTTGCCACCCGGCTTTCGCCGCGACCGCCTTGACGAGGTCGATCGCGCGCGGGTCGGTTAAATGCCGGAGGCGGAATTCGACCGGATCGACGCCGGCCTGCTCGGCGAGTTCATCGATGAACGACTCGTGCGCGAACGCGTTCGGCAACGCGGACACGCCGCGCAGCCACGCGGCGCGCACGATCGGCGGCGTGTCGTCGCAGACGATGCGCATGCTGCGATAGTCGTATGGCGGCACGGCCGTGCGGTCGCCCATCTCGAACACCTGCGGCTGGGCGGGGATCGCGCCGGTCAGCAGCAGCGCGAGCGTGGGGGCGTCGTTCGACGGATAGCGCGTCGCGAAGTCGTAGGCGGCGAGTTCGCCTTCGGCGCTCAGCGCGCCGCGTACGTCCATCAGTTGCGCGGCGCCCTTCGGTTCCCACCCATGTTCGTCCTCGCGCGATAGCTGCACGCGCACCGGCGCGCCGACCGCGCGCGACAGCAGCGCGGCGTCGGCGGCCACGTCGTCCGCGCAATTGCGCCCGTAGCAGCCCGCCGCATCGATCCGCACGATGTCGATGCGCGCTTCGTCGAGCGCGAGCAGCAACGCGAGATCGGCGCGCAGCGAATGCGGGTTCTGCGTGCCGGACCAGACGTTGAGCTTCGCGCCTTCGCGGTCCGTGTTGCGATAGTCCGCGACCGCGCAGGACGGGCCGATCGATGCATGCATCTGGAACGGCCAAACATAGGTTCGCTCCAGCGTGCGGGCCGGGTGTTGGGCGAGCGCGGCATCCACGTCACCTTCGATTACCAGATCGCGCCGCGTCGCCGGATTGGCGCGCAACGCCGCTTCGACCTGCTCGCCGGTGTCGAGCGGCGGCAAGCCGTCGACCGTTTTCCAGCGCACGTCGAGCCGCCGAGCCGCCAGCTGCGCGATCTCCTCGCGCTCGGCGACGATACCGACGAAGTCGCGAATCACGACCACCTTGACGATGCCCGGCAAGTCGCGAATCGGCGCTTCGTTTACTTCCAGCAGGCTATGTCCGATGAACGCGCCCTGCGCGATGCCCGCATAAGGCGGCCGCACCACGCGTCCGTGCAGCATGCCGGGCACGCGCACATCGTGCACGAAGCTCAGCTCACCGGTCGCCTTGGCGGGAATGTCGACACGCGGCGCGCTTTTGCCGACGACGCGGTACGCGTGCGGCGATTTCAAAGGGGCATCGTTCGACAGCAGCAGTTCGACACGCTGGCCTTTGATCAGCTCGCCATAGGGAATGCCCTGCGCCGGGTCGCCATTGCGCGCAAACACGCGGCCGTCCTGCACGTCGAGATCGTTCGTGTCTGCATCGAGGCGCGCGGCTGCTTGCGCGAGCAGATACTGACGCGCTTGCGCCGCCGCTTGCCGCAGCGGCACCGCCGAAATCTGAATCGTCGCGCTGGCGATCGTCGGTCCCTGGTTCGGCGTTTCGCCGGTATGGCCGAGCACGATCGACACACGCGTGAGCGGCACATCGAGTTCTTCCGCGACGATCTGCGCGAGCGCGGTGCCGATGCCGGTGCCAAGGTCCACGTGACCATTGAACGCGACCACGCTGCCATCGTCGCGCACGGCCAGAAACAGCTCGGCCTCGCTCGGCACGAACGACGAACGCGAGCCCGGCTGGCCGGACGCGGCCTTGACCGGTGCAGGCGGCGGCCGCGCGACGATCAGCACGCTCTGCGCGTCGTACAACTGCTTGCGCGACGGCGGCGCGCCACGACGATCGACGCTGAAGTCGGGCCCGGTCATCCGCGCGCTCCGTCGTGCACATCGGTCTGCGCGGCGAGCAATTGCGCGGCGCGCTGCACCGCGCGCACGATCTCGACATGCGTGCCGCAGCGGCACAGATTGCGCGACAACTCGCGCTGGATCGTCGCGACGCTCGGATGCGGATCGCGATCGAGCAGCGCCTTCGCGGTCATGATCATGCCGTTCAGGCAGTAGCCGCATTGCGCGGCCTGTTCGTCGATGAACGCCTGCTGCACCGGATGCAACGCGGTGCGGGTGCCCAGCCCTTCGAGCGTCGTGATCTCGCGGCCCAGCGCCACTTCGGCGGTCGTCACGCAGGCGCGCGTCGGTATGCCGTCGAGCAGCACGGTGCAGGCGCCGCATTCGCCGAGGCCGCAGCCGAACTTCGGCCCGTTCAGCGCGAGATCGTTGCGCAGCAGATAGAGCAGCGGCGTCTGCGCCACCGCATCGACCACATGCGTCGCGCCGTTCACCGTCAGCACGAGCCGCGCGGCGCGGTTCGTCATCACGCGAGCACCCTGTCGCGCCGCGCGTTCACAGCACCACCGGCACTTCGGTCGCGGGCGGCGTATTGCGGCTGCGCCGGCAACGGATCAAACCATCGATCATCACCATGCCCACACCCGGAATATCGCCGAGCTGCACGCTTTCGAGCAGCGTGTCGGCGGCCGTATGCTGCGCGCGGTCCATGAACACGAGATCGGCGGGACGGCCCACCTCGATCAGCCCCTGGCGCAGGTTGCGCTGCCGCGCGGTATTACCGGTCGCAAAGCAGAACGCGATTTCGGCGGGTACGTCGGCCAAGCTCGCGATCAGCGCGATCATGCGCAGAATGCCGAGCGGTTGCACGCCCGAGCCGGCCGGGCTATCGGTGCCGAGAATGATCCGGTGCGGGCACTTCAATTCGATCGCATGCCGCGCGGTCAGCAACGCGATGCGCTCGTTGCCGTTGTGGACGATTTCGAGCGCGCGGCTCGACTGCTCGCACAGATCGCACACGTGCCGATACGACAGCGAGGTATGCCCGCCGTTGACGTGGCCGATCACGTCGGCATCGGCGGCGAGCACCACGTCGCGATCGATCAGGCCCGAGCCCGGGATCGACGGACCGCCCGTGTGAATCGTGCTCTGGATGCCGTACTTGCGGGCCCACGCAACCATCTGTTGGGCTTCCTCGCCGCCCTTCACGCTGCCGAGGCCGACTTCGCCGAGCAGCTTCACGCCGGCCTCGGACAGCTCCTTGAAGTCCTGCTCGACCATGCCCTTCTCGAGCACCGGTGCGCCCGCCAGCACCTTGACGCCGCCACCGACGCCGGCCGCGCGCATGCCTTCGAACGAGCGCTGCGCGGTGATCGCGAGCGCCTTCACGCCGAGCACGTCTTTCGGCCGGCCAGGCAAATGCACTTCGCCGGCCGAGATCATCGTGGTCACGCCACCGTTCAGATTCGACTCGATCCAGCCGAGCTGATTCTGGCGCGGCGTCCAGTCACCGAACACCGGATGCACGTGCGAGTCGATCAGGCCCGGCGCGACCGTCGTGCCTTTGCAGTCGACCGTCGTGCGCGCGCCTTCGAGATCGCAGTCTTTTTCGCGGCCGAGCGCGACGATCAAGCCGTCGTCGATCACCAGCGTGTCCGCGTCGACGATCGGCTGATCGATATCGCCCGACAACAGCAGCCCGATGTTCGTTACCGCGACCTTGCCCGACAAGCCTGTCAACGTCTCTGCCGCCATCTGCCTCTCCTTTCGCCGACACTACCGATGAATTCACACGCTCAGATAAGCGCGCCTCACTGTTTCGTTCCGCGCGAGTTCGCCGATCGTGCCGCTGAAACGGATCTGCCCTTTTTCGAGCACATACGCGCGGTCGCTGACCAGCTCGGCGAAGTGCAGATTCTGTTCGGATAACAGAATGGATAGCCCTTCGCGCTTCAGTTCGAGAATCATGTTCGCCATCTGCTCGACGATCACCGGCGCGACCCCTTCGGATGGTTCGTCGAGCAGCACCAGATACGGATTGCCCATCAGCGTGCGCGACACGGTCAGCATCTGCTGCTCGCCGCCGCTCATCTGGCCGCCGGGGCGCTTCGGCATTTCGCCGAGATTCGGAAACAGGCGGAACAGCTTCTCGGGTGTCCATTGCGGCGCGCCTTCGCGCGGCGGCTGGCGGCCGGTGTCGAGGTTCTCCATCACCGTCAGATCCGCGAACACCCGGCGATCCTCGGGCACGAAGCCGACGCCCATGCGGGCGATCCGGTACGGCGCGAGCGCGCTGATGTTCTGGCCGCGAAACGTCACTTCGCCGTGGCGGCGCGGCAGTAGTCCCATCAGCGCTTTCATCGTCGTCGATTTGCCCGCGCCGTTGCGGCCCATCAGCGCGACTACTTCGCCACGGCCGACTTCGAGGCCGACGTCGAACACGACGTGCGCGCGACCGTAGAACGCGTTGAGGCCGGAGACCTTCAGCATCGGTTCGCTCATTGCAACGTCCCCCGGCCGCTCTGCGCATTGGCCGCGGCGTCCTGTAACGGCGCGTGCGGCCGGAACGTCTTCCCGGTGCCGAAATAGACCTCCTGCACGCGCGCGTCGTTGCGGATCGTGTCGGCGTCGCCCTCGGCGATCAGCTTGCCGCGTGCGAGCACGATCATCCGGTCGGCGTACGCGAATACGACGTCCATGCTGTGCTCGGTGAACAGCACGCCGATCTTGTGTTCGCTCACCAGACGCTGGGTCAACGCCATCAATTCGTTACGCTCCTTCGGCGCCATGCCGGCGGTCGGCTCGTCCATCAGCAGCAGCTTCGGCCGGTTCGCGAGCGCGATCGCGAGTTCGACGCGCTTCACGTCGCCATACGCGAGCACGCCGCACGCGCGCTGCGCGTGCGCGCCCATGCCGACCTGTTCGAGCAGCGCGAACGCTTCGTCGGCATAGTGCGAGCCCGCTGGCTTCCATAGGCCGAAGGTCTTTTTCTCGCGCGACACCAGCGCCATCTGCACGTTTTCGAGCACCGTCATCGAGTTGAACGTCGCGGCGATCTGGAACGTGCGGCCGACGCCGCGCCGCCAGATATCGCGCGGCCGCATGCCGACGAGTTCATGACCGTCCAGCAGAATCGAACCCGACGACGGCTGCAACTGGCCGTTGACCATGTTGAAACAGGTCGATTTACCCGCGCCGTTGGGACCGATCAGCGCCAGCAGTTGACCGGCGTGGAGATCGAACGAAACGTCGTCGACCGCCTTCAGTCCCCCGAACGATCGCGACAGACCGCTTACGCGCAGCAGACTCATAGGCCCTCCTTGACCGCGGCGCTCCGTTGCGGCGGCGAGGCGGCGGCGCCGTCGGCGTTGTCGGCCTGATCGCCGTTGGCATCGCCGAAGCGCTCGCGAACGAAGCCGACGATCCCCTGCGGAAACGCGATCACCAGTAACAGGATCGCGAGCCCTAGCAGCGCCTGCCAGTAGTCGGTCTGTCGCGCGACCGTGTCTTGCAGCCACGTGAACACGGCCGCGCCGACGATCGGCCCGCTCAACGTCTGCAAGCCGCCGAGCAGCACCATCACGAGGCCGTCGACCGACCGGCTCACGCTGATCACTTCGGGCGAGATGTTGCCCTTGGAAAACGCATACAGCGATCCGGCAAGCCCGCAGAACAACGCCGCAATCACGAACGACGCCCACTGCACGCGCTTCACGTCGATGCCGATCGCCTCGGCGCGCAGCGCGGAATCGCGCGACGCGCGCATCGCATAGCCGAGCGGCGAGAACAGCATGCGGCGCAACAGCCACACGCCGAGCACCACGCACGCTAACGTCAAGTAGTAAAACGCGACCGGCGACGACAGCCAGTTCGACGGCCATAGACCGAGAACGCCGTTGCTGCCGCCCGTCACGTCGTCCCACTGGAACACGACCGACCAGACGATCTGCGCGAACGCGAGCGTCAGCATCGCGAGATAGACACCGGACAGGCGCACGCAGAACCAGCCGAACACGAGTGCGCCCACCATCGCGAGCAGCGGCCCGAGCAGCAAGGCCGCTTCCATCGGCAGATTCAGCACCTTGAGAAACAGCGCCGCGCCGTAAGCGCCAAGTCCAAAGTACGCGGCATGGCCGAACGAATGCAGGCCGCCCGGACCCATGATGAAATGCAGGCTCGCCGCGAACAGCACCGCGATCAGGATTTCGACCAGCAGCACCGGCATATAGGGAAACGCGTTGGCCGCGAGCGGCGCGAGCGCGAGCACCAGCAATACGAAGGCGGCCAGCCACTTCAGACGCTTGCCCGCCGGGCGCAATGGCGTTTCCGGCGCGCCCATCGCGCGCACCGCGGCGCTCGCGCGGCCGAGCAGACCCCAGGGCCGCACCACCAGCACGACCGCCATCACGACGAATTCGGCCACCAGCGTAAAGCGGCTCAGCGACAAGCCGATGCCGAAAATCGTCACGTGGCCGATGCCGATACACAGCGCCTTGATCTCGGCGATCAACAACGCCGCGACGAACGCACCCGGAATCGACCCCATGCCGCCGACCACGACGACCACGAACGCATTGCCGATCGTCTCGAGATCGAGCGACAGGTTCGCCGACATGCGCGGTCCTTGCAGCGCGCCGCCGAGTCCCGCGAGAAACGCGCCGACGAAGAACACGCCGGTAAACAGCCACGCCTGGTTGATGCCGAGCGCGCCGAGCATCTCGCGGTCCTGCGTCGCGGCGCGCACCAGCGTGCCCCAGCGCGTGCGCGTCAGCGCGTACCACAGCAGCAGCAAGACGACGGGACCGATCACGATCAGCGCGATGTCGTAGGTAGGCAGCGGATGGCCGAGAAAATCGACCGCGCCCGCGAGATGCGGCGCGCGCGGGCCGAACAGATCGTCGGGGCCCCAAAGCCATAGCGCGGCGTCGCGAAAGATCAGCACGAGCGCGAACGTGGCGAGCAGATGGAACAGCTCGGGCGCCTGGTAGATCCGCCGCAGCACGACGATTTCGACGAGCGCGCCCAACACCGCGACCGCGAGCGCGGCCGCCAGCACCGACAGCCAGAAGCCGCCCGCCGTGTGGCCAAAGCGGCTCGCGATGCTGTAGGCGACGTAGATGCCGAACATATAGAACGAGCCGTGCGCAAAGTTGACGATGCGCGTCACGCCGAAGATCAACGACAAACCGGCGGCGACCAGAAACAGCGTCGACGCGTCGGCGAGTCCATTGACCAGTTGTACCAGCAAGTTCGAAAGCATCGCGACCCTCGGCAGCTCGCCGAACGGCGCGCGCAACATGCGCGAACGGCCGATCGGCGGACGTTGCAGCGCGGGCGGCACCATGCACGCCCGCGTCAACGGCAGGACACTACCAGCGAAACAACCCATGCAACAAGCGAACGCAAACAAGCGTCCGAAGAAAAACGACGGCTCAGCGCAAACCGTCCTCGCCCTTGATCTCGCTCGCCTGCAGGCCGCCGATGCGCGGCAGCGGCCGGCCCGACGCGGTCACCGCGACCGCCACGACGATTTCGTTCGCGCGCGGCGCGTCGGCCACGCGCGCCTCGATCGCGTCGAAATGGCTGCGCACGTAGGCGGCGTCCTTGTGGCCGAGCGGCACGTCGATCGCGGTACCTAGCGTGCCGATCTTCTTCGCCGACGGCACCAGCGCCGCGCCCTTTTCGACCGCCGCGCGCAGCGGCGCGCCGAGCTTCGGATGCAGGATCGCGGCCGCATGTTCGAGCTCGCCCGCCTCGCCGACGATCGCCGCCTTGCCGTAGCTTTGCGCTTCGCCGGGCGCGATGCCCAACGCCTCGACGCAGCGCTTGCCGAGCAGCGCGCCGAGTTCCTCGCCCGCTTCGATCAGCGCGTCGAGCTTCGCCTCGTAGCGGCCCGCATACGGATTATCGATCACCGCGATCGCGACCGCGCGGCGCGCGGGCGGCTCGACGGTCTGGCCCATTTCGATGCGTGTTTCGTCGACCTGCACGACCAGCTTGCGAAGCCTGATTGCCATTTCCGCTCTCCGAGTTTCGATGCCTTGCTGCGTTGCTGCGTGGTGGCCGCGCGCCGCTTCAGCGCAAGCCGTCCTTGCCGACGATCGCCTCTTTCGCGAGGCCGCCCACCCGCGCATGCACGCGCTGCCCCGTGCTCATGACGAGGATGTAGACGATCTCGTCGGCCGCCGGGGCGCCGGGCACGCGCACTTCGATCGCATCGAAGTGGCTGCGCACGTAGCTCGCGTTGACATGTGTGAGCGGCACGTCGAGCGCGGTAGACGGCGCGCCGACTTTCTTCGTCGACGGCACGATCGCGTGGGTCGGCACACCGTGCTTGTCGAGCAGCTCGCGCATCGCATAGCCGCCAGGCACGTGCCACAGCGCGCCGTGCTCGAGCTCGCCGCGCGCGCCAACGATCGCGCCCTTCCCATAGCCCTCAATCGACGCATGCGGCACCGCCATCGCCGTGAGCAGCCGCTGCGCCATATCGAAGCCGATCGGCTTCAGCGCCTCCATCGCGGGCTCGATTTTCGGTTCGTAGCGGCCCGCGAACGAATTCGTCATCACCGCGGCAATCGCGCCGCGTCTGAGCGGCTGCGCGGGTGCGGGGCCGAACTCGTGAAAGATGTCCTCGACGTGCGTCAGCACGCGGCGTATTTCGAACACGGAGCCTCCGTTGTCAGTGAAGCGCGCGTGGTGGACAGCGCGCGTGAATCGGCGATGCCTGTGACGCGCGCCCGCCCTTGCAGGAACAGCGCGGCGCCTTCGATCAAACCCTGCTCGCGCAGCTGCGCGGCGAGCTCGACGCCGCGCGCCAGCGCGAGATCGATCAGCGGCCGCGGCAGGCTCGGCACATCGACGGTCACCAGCAGATCGCCGAGATCGCTATCGTCCTTCAGCGACGATGCCGCACGCCGCACGATGCCCGCATGGTCGAGATCGACCGCGTTGGCGATCATCGTCGCGGCGGCGTCGGCGCTCGCGGCATCGCGCGCGAGCACCGTCACGCTATCGGCGATGCCGAGACTGAAGCTGCGGCCGCGCCAGCCGCTCGTCGCAATGCCTCGGATCGGCTGTCGCGCGTCGAGCGTCAGGTGCGCGTCGAGCGCATGCGCCTGCGCGAAACGCATGCCCGAAAATTGCGCGAGGTCCGCGAACACGCCCACGCGATACTGCTGCCCGGCGGCCAGGTGCAGCGCGATGTCACCACCGTTATTGATGAACGCACGCGAGATGCCGTCGCGCGCGAAGACGGCGATCAGTTCGTCCGCGACGCTGCCTGCCACCGCTGCCATCGGCGTGATGAAGCGCGCGCGATGCGGATGGCACGCGCGCCACATGCGCCGCGCGACCGGCCCGTGAAGCGGGCAATCACGCAACGCCGCGAGCGCCGGCATCGGCTGGCGAAGCACGCGCAATTCGCCGACCAGTGTCTCCAGCACGCCGCTGAAACGCTGCCAGCACGCGTCGTACGCGGCACGCACTGCGTCGGGCTCGCCGTCGGCCCCGAGGATGAGGTCGATCGGTCCATGCTGCCAATGGAAGCGCTGCGCGTCGAGCCGGATGCGAGTAGGGGTCATCGGATGATCTTTAGTCAGGAAGCTCAGCCACGCATTGCAGGCGGCCACGGATTGTCCGGATCGCGCGCGAGCGTGCGCCGCCCGCGCGGCGCGCCTTCCGTATGCGTGGGGCCGCTCGCGAGCACGCTCTGCAACGAGCGCACCGCATCGAGGTGGCCGCCGAGATCGCGGTAGGTGTCGTACGTCATCGTGAATTCGATCGGCGCGACGATCGCCGGTGTCGGCACCGTGCCGAACGAGCGGTCCGGCATTCGCATCACGTCGACCATCACGGTGATGCCGCCGCCCGGCCACACGTAAGCGGGCGCGCCGCCGCACGTGACGTTGACGAGTTTGCGCTTGATCGCGCGCGTGAGCAGCACCGGATTCTCGGTCGCGCCCGCGCGCAGACTGCCGCCCGCGCCGCCGAGAAACAGCACCGTCGCAAGCGACGGCTCGCAGTTCTCGCCGATCCGCTCGACCGTACGGCGCACCGCGTCGGGCATCGGCGCGACGCGCGGCGCGAGCTGCGCGTCGAGCTCGTACCATTGCGCGTGCTCGCCGGTCGTCGACACCATCAGCACGCGCATGCCCGGCTTCGCGACCGACGGATCGAATCCTTCGACGATCGCGAGCGGGTCCTGAATGTCGGTGCCGCCCCAACCGGTGCCAGGATTGGCGACCTGAAAATAGCGGCCCGGCGTCGATTTGCGGCCGCGTATCTTGATGCCCGAGCGCGTCATGCCGAGGCATCGGCCTGCCTGATGCTCGGTCAGCACGCCGGTGATGTGATCGTCGACGACCACCACTTCATCGACGTGGCCGAACCATTGCTTCGCGAAGATGCCGATCGTCGCGGAACCGCAGCCGACGCGCATGCGTTGCTCTTCGACACCGTCGACGATCGGCGCGGCGCCCGCCCGGATCGCGAGACTCGCGCCGCCGTCGATGCTGAGCTCGACCGCCTCCTTGTTGCCAAGGGCGAGCATCGTGTCGCAGGTCACGCGGCCTTCCTTCTTGCTGCCGCCGGTCAGGTGATGGACGCCGCCGAGGCTCAGCATCTGCGAGCCGTATTCGGCCGTGCTCACGTGGCCGACGATCTCGCCGTCACAACGCACGTTCGCCTGTTCGGGGCCGAGAAAGCGGTCGGTGTCGATCTTCACCTTGAAGCTGCAGTAGCTGAAGATGCCTTCGGTGACGACGGTGATCATGTCGACGTCGTCGAGCTTCGACGCGACGATGAACGGCGCGGGCTTGTAGTCGGGATAGGTGGACGAGGCGCCGACGCCGGTGACGAACAGCGCGGGTTCGGCGGTGCTTTGGTCTGCCCCGGGGGTTGCGGCAAATTCGATCGCCGCAGTTGCGCTATCGGCGCCGGCATCATTCGCACGCGCGAGGAATACCACCGGATCGACGCGTACCAACCGCCCATCCGCATTCGCATAACGATCGCACGCGCCGGTGCGCCCTGCCGAGATCTGGCACAGCACCGGACACGCGTTGCATTCGATCTTGTTCGCCGCCATGCGCTCGCTGCGCGGCACCGCCTTGTCGAGCACGGTGGGGCCGGGCGTCGACGCGGTATCGCGATCGACACGCTCTGCACCGAAATCGACCTTCGTATGTTCTGTCATCGTGGGGTTCCGTACGACATAACGGGCGCGACATGGCTGGCGGTGCTGCGCGGTGCGCGAATCGTGCCGGTTTCATGACACTCTCGCGTGGGCCGCCCATTTTCATGTTGCGGCCACTCACCGTTCATGTAGTATCTTCTACACCAAACTTGAATGAAATCTACTCGATCAAAATCGACTATGCAACGTGTTTTCCGTCGTGCGGGGTCCAGACCTTCATGAGTCGCATCGCTGCCCGCAAGCCGGGCGCCATCGGTATCCGTGCGAAACAGGCGCAGGACACCCGCGCCAAGATCCTGAAGGCTGCCATCAAGGTGTTCGCGAAGCAGGGATATGCGAGCGGCCGCATCGAAAGTATTTCGAAGGCCGCGCGTTCGCACGACCGGATGATCTACTACTACTTCGGCAGCAAGGAGCAGTTGTTCATCGAAGTGCTGGAAACGATCTACACGCAGTTCAACGAAGCGGAAAGCAAACTCGATCTCGATCTGCGCGATCCGGTGCACGGCCTCGAACAGATGGTCGAGTTCGTTTGGCAGTACTACCTCGATCACCCGGAGTTCGTGACGCTGCTGTCGAGCGAAAACCTGCACCAGGGCAAGCATGCGAAAAAATCGCTGAAGCTCAGGGAGATTTCGGGTTTCGCGATTTCGGTCGTGCAGAAGCTATTGGACGCGGGTCGCGCGCAGAACGTGTTTCGCGCCGATATCGCGGCGCGCGACGTGTATCTGATGATCGCGTCGCTCGGCTATTTCTATAACGCCAATCAGTACACGCTCGGCGCGTTTCTCGGCGAACCGCTGATGGACAAGGCCGCGCTCGCGCATTGGCGCGAGGTGATCAGGGAGACGGTGTTGCGGGCGGTGTGCGTGCAGATGCCGGCGAGCGTCGTAGCGACGACTACCGCGTAAAAATATCGGCGCCTGGCCAACCTGGGCCATTTTTTCGCCGTATGCCCCATACGCTTGAGTTCAGTACGCGGCTTCGCTGACGCTCCCTCCGCTGGCCCGATACAGGGACGTGAATGAACCACCGCGCTTATCCCGAAAATTGCACGCAGCCAGATGATCTGATGTAATCGTTGGTTCGTACAACCAATGAAGAAAAGAAAATGGTGTGGATTTACAAACAGACCAGCGGCGAGATGTATCACAACGGCGTTCTCATGGAAAAAAAGGGATATTCGGGCAAACGTGAAGGAAAGAATAAGCGCCGCATGCAATATGTGCGCGACAAAGGTCCCATTCCCATTGGCCGGTACGAAATTACCGCACCGTTTGACCATACGCACACAGGAAAATATTCACTGCGGCTTAACCCCGTTTGCGGAACGTGCCTGGGCGGGCGTGACGGCTTCATGATCCACGGCGATAGCCTCAGTGACCCGGGCAACGCGTCAAACGGCTGCATCGTTATCGACAAGCGAATACGCAAAAAGATGTGGGACAGTGGTGACAGATGGCTGGAGGTGGAGTAACCATGAGACGCGCTTTTGCCATCATGCTGCTGTCTCTTCCCGCGTTATGCCTGGCGAAGTCACCGCCATGCGACAGATACCCCACCAACGTCGCCGAGGTCGCACTGACAAACGAGCGCCTCACTGACCCGGCGAAGATCGACCATTCGAAAACCCGTGCCGTTCAACTGGCATCCGAGAAGATCGGCAAGGACGAGGACGGCGAGCAACTGTGGCGCCAGGTCTATCACATTACGTTTTACGAAAAAGGCGGAAAAGAGTTCAAGGTTATTACCGTGGGTGAAGCCGCCTGGTCGGAATGCTCAATGAGTGCTGTTGAGGTTTTTGTCGTCTCGCGACATTCGCCACCAGTTCACAGACTGTTCAAGGACATAGAGTAACTGTTCACGCGCGCGCTATTCCAGCATCGCCGGTCAGCGCGCGAGACTGACCATGAAACGTGGAACCCATCGCTATGAACAATAAAGGTGGTGCCATGAAACGCACTCTTGCAGCCATTCTCATAGCGCTTTCCGCGCTATGCATGGCGCAACCTAAACCAGAACCCCAATGCGACAGGTGGCCGACCAACATAGCCGAGGGGAGACTAAAAAAAGCTGGCATGCTTGGCAATATCGACTATACGAAAACCCAAGCCATGCAACTGGCGTCCGAGAAAATAGGAAAAGAAGAGGATGGCGAACAGTTGTGGCGTGAGGTCTATCACATCACCTTTCACGAAACAAACGGAAACAAGGTCAAGGTGATTGCCGTGAACGACGCTGGGGAATTTGAATGCTCGATGAGTGCCGTAGAAGTCTTTGTCGTTTCGAAGCATTTGCTGTCAAGAGTCGAGAACGACAGAATGTTCAAGCAGATAGAGTGACGTCCTTTAAATCGATGAAACACGCTCTTGCAGTCCTGCTGCTATCCCTTCGCGCATTATGCCTGGCGGAACCCGGACCATACCCGCCATGCGGCGACCGGTTCCCGGCCTGTGTGGCCCAGATGGCGCTAAGAAAAACTGACATCCTCTCGCTGGATTTCGACGCGACGAAAACAAGGGCGGTGCGACTCGCGTCCGAGAAGATCGGTAAATACGAGGATGGTGAACCAATGTGGCGCGGGATCTATCAGATTGCCTTCGAGGAACGAAACGGAAATAAGATCAAGCTAGTTGATGTGTATGAGATAGGCGAACTGGAGTGTACGATTAGTGACGAACAGTTTCTTATCGTTTCGAAACAGTTGCAGCGTGGCGGCGGGGACACTCGGTACAGGCAGATCGAGTGAACCGCGCCGCTTCCGGCGCGCGGCGATGAAGAAAACGGACACGGGCGGCGGCAAGTCGGTGGGCGCACACCTGGATGCGCGCCTGCTGCGTGTCATGCGCCAGCCGTTCAAATTCCCGCTGCCGGACGGCGCGCGGGCGCAGTTCGAACTGCGGTTCGTCGCGCTGGAGGATGAGCGCGACACCATGCGCATCGGCGGTCTCAGCGCGGCAGAAATGTCCGTCGCGCTTTTGCTGAATGAAGCGGGAAAACTACAGTACTCAATCTTTACGACTTCGCCGCCACAGCCGCATCGTCCTCGCGGAACAGCTTGTCGGCCAGGTGGAACGCGGAATTAGCCGCCGGCACCCCGCAGTAAATCGCGGTCTGCAGCAGCACTTCCTTGATCTGCTCGCGCGTCACGCCGTTGTTTTTGGCGGCGCGCAAGTGCAGCGCGAGTTCTTCGTTGCGATTGAGCGCCACCATCATCGCGATCGTCAGCAGGCTGCGCGTATGACGCGGCAGACCTTCACGCGTCCAGATCTCGCCCCACGCATAACGCGTGATCAGGTTCTGGAACTCGTCGGTCAGCTCCGTGCGATTCGCGAGCGAACGATCGACGTGCGCGTTGCCCAGCACCGCGCGACGCACCCCCATACCGGCTTCGTAACGATCTTCGTCGTTCATTTTGGCTCCGTCAGGAAGTCGAGCACGGTCTTCGTGAACTCGCCGAGCTTTTCGATGTTGGAAATATGCGAGGCGTCGAGTTCGACGTAGCGCGCGCCCGGAATCGCCTGGGCGAGTTCGCGGCCTTGCGCAGGCGTGGCGGCCAGATCGTGCGTGCCGCTGATCACCAGCGTCGGCAGCTTGATGCCCGGCGCTTCGGGGCGCAGATCGGCCGCGTTGATCGCGTCGCAGTTCGATGCGTAGCCTTCCTTGTCGGTGTGCACGAACACGTCGCGGATCATCGCCAGCACGACCGGCTCGCGTTCGATGAAGTCTGCGGTGAACCAGCGCGGCAGCACCGCGTCGGCGAGTGCGAACATGCCTTCGTGGCGCGCCTTCGCGGCACGCGGCACCCACACTTCCGGCGAGCCGATGCGTGCGGCGGTGTTGCTCAGCACGACGCGCTCGAAGCGGTCGCCGTGGCGCGCCGCGAGCGCGATACCGGTCAGCCCGCCCATCGAGATGCCGCAAAAATTCGCGCGCGAGATCTTCAACGTATCCATCAGGCCGAGCACGTCGCCGCTCAGCTGATCGATCGTGTAAGGACCCTTCGGCGCTTCCGAATGACCGTGGCCGCGCGTGTCGTAGCGCAGCACGCGGAAGCGCTTCGAGAGCGCCGCGACTTGCGGCGTCCACATGGACATATCGGTGCCAAGCGAATTCGACAGCACGAGCCACGGCGCGTGGCCGTGGCGGTCGCCGTCGATACGATAGTGAAGCTCGGTGCCGTTGACTGCGGCGTAGGGCATGCCGGTTACTCCTTGGAATGGGCGCGCTGCGCGCGCGTGGTGTGAAGCGCCAGCGCGGCGTCGACATACGCGTGCGCCTGGCCGACGTATTGAGCCGGGTCGAGCAGTTGCTTCAGGCGCTCGAGCGGAAGATGTTCGGTGACGGCCGCGTCGGCGGCGAGCACGTCGTACAGCGTCTTGCCGTCGCGGATCGCGGCCTTCGACGCGCGCTCGACCAGATGATGCGCGTCGAGCCGGCCGATGCTGTCGCCGAGCGCGAGCATCACCGCTTCGCCGAGGATCAGGCCGTGGGTGACGTCGAGATTCGCCGCGAGACGCGCCTCGTTGACGTTCAGACCCGCGGCGATCTGTTGGATGTTCGCGAGCGCGCCGCCCGCGAGGCGCGCGAGATCCGGCAGAGCGTCCCATTCGGCCTGCCAGCCGCCGAGCGCGCGCTCGTGCTCCTGCACCATGCCGGCGAACACCGTCGCGACGAGACCGGGCGCGCGCGTCGCGGCCGTCAGAACCGCCGCGCAGCCGACCGGGTTGCGCTTGTGCGGCATCGTCGAGGAACCGCCCTTGCCGGCCGCGGCCGGTTCGGCGAGCTCGTCGATTTCGGTTTGCATCTGCAGCGAGACATCGCGCGCGATCTTGCCGAGCGTGCCGATCAGCATGCCGAACAGCGACGCCGTTTCGGCAATGCGATCGCGCTGCGTATGCCACGGCAAGGTCGGCACCGCGAGGCCGAGTTCCTTGGCAAGCGACTGCGTGACCCGCGGCGCCGCCTCGCGAAGACTCGCGAGCGTGCCGGCCGCGCCGCCGAATTGCAGCACCAGCACGCGCGCGCGCAACGCATCGAGCCGCTCGCGATGACGCAACAGCGCGTCGAGCCATTGCGCGAACTTCAGACCGAGCGTGATGGGCAGCGCCTGTTGCAGCCACGTGCGGCCGATCATCGGCGTCGCGCGATGGGTGGCCGCGAGTTTCGCGATCGCGTCGCAGGTGGCTTGCAGGCCGCTGTTGAGCAGCTCGAACGTGTCGCGCAGTTGCAGCACTGTCGCGGTGTCGATGATGTCCTGGCTGGTCGCGCCCCAATGCACGTATTTGGCCGCTTCAGCATTGGCGGCCTTGACGCGTGCCGTCAGTTGCTTGACGAGCGGAATCGCGAGGTTGCCGCCGAGCGCGGCGTCGCGTGCGAGCGTGTCGGCGTCGAGCTGATCGGCCTGGCAGGCCGCTTCGATCGCGGGGACGGCGGTTTCAGGAATGACATGGTGCGCGGCCGACGCGCGCGCGAGTGCGGCTTCGACGTCGAGCATCCGCTGCAGCGTGGCACGCGGCGCCCAGATGTCGTTCATCGGCTGCGTGCCGCAAAGAAGGCCAGTCAGACGGGCGCTGGAGTCGAGCATGGTGACGTCGATGTTCGAGGCAATCGGAAGTGAAGAAGCGGCGCGGCGCGCGGCGGCTCCAAGCAGGCAACGCGGCGGCGCGGTGCCGTGCTTGCGCCTGGTTTGTGCCTGGTTCGCGCGTCTTCTGCGCCGCGGTAGGTGCTCCGTATTGTGCGCCAAAGGCGGCCAGAGCGTTGCTGAAGTCGCCCGGTCAGCGCTGGCCCGTTCGTGCAATGCCGCCTTCAGCCGGGACGCCATCGGCGCGGCCACCACGCGGACCGCCGCCGCGACGCCTAGCCAACCGTCAGGCCGCGCGCGCGGCCTGGGTGCCGTCGGTCATCGGCACACCGGTCAGCTTCAGCAGTTCGTCGAAGCCGATGTCCGAGAAGATCTCTCGCACGACGAGGCCTTCCTTCGTGACGTCGATCATCGCGAGGTCGGTATAGATACGGTTCACGCAACCGATACCGGTGACCGGATATGAGCACTCGGCGGTGATCTTGCTTTCGCCCTGCTTGGTCAGGTGCTCCATCATCACGTAAACCTGCTTCGCGCCGATCGCGAGGTCCATCGCGCCGCCGACCGCCGGAATCGCGTCGGGCGCGCCGGTGTGCCAGTTCGCGAGGTCGCCCTTCGCCGACACCTGGAACGCGCCCAGCACGCAGAAGTCCAGATGGCCGCCGCGCATCATCGCGAACGAGTCCGCGTGATGGAAGTAAGCGCCGCCCGTCAGCAGCGTGACGTGCTGCTTGCCGGCGTTGATCAGTTCGTCGTCTTCCTGGCCTTTCGCCGGTGCCGGGCCCATGCCGAGCAGACCGTTTTCGCTGTGCAGGAAGATTTCCTTGTCGGCGGCGAGGTGGTTCGCCACCAGCGTCGGCACGCCGATGCCTAGGTTCACGTAAGCGCCTTCAGGGATGTCCTGGGCAACGCGCCTGGCCATTTCATCGCGGGTCAGTTTCTTCATGTCGGTCTCCGGGTCAGGCAGCAGCGTCGTGAGGATTGGGCGTCGGCGCATGCGCCGCTTGCGGCACCGCGATCACGCGTTGCACGAAAATGCCGGGCGTGACGATCTCTTCCGGATCGAGGCCGCCGAGCGGCACCACTTCCGACACCTGCACGATCGCGGTCTTCGCGGCGCTCGCCATGATCGGCCCGAAGTTACGCGCGGTCTTGCGATAGATCAGGTTGCCCCAGCGGTCGCCCTTGTACGCCTTGATCAGCGCGAAGTCAGCATGCAGCGGCGCTTCGAGCACGTAGTGACGGCCGTCGATCAGGCGCGTTTCCTTGCCTTCGGCGAGCTTGGTGCCGTACGCGGTCGGCGTGAAAAAGCCGCCGATGCCCGCGCCCGCCGCGCGGATGCGCTCGGCGAGGTTGCCTTGCGGCACGAGCTCGAGTTCGATTTCGCCGGCGCGATAGAGCGCGTCGAACACGTATGAGTCGGTCTGGCGCGGGAACGAGCAGATGATCTTGCGCACGCGCTTGGCTTTCAGCAGCGCCGCGAGGCCGATGTCGCCGTTACCTGCGTTGTTGTTGACGATGGTCAGCTCCCGCGCGCCCTGCTCGATCAGCGCGTCGATCAGCTCGGACGGCATGCCGGCCGTGCCGAAGCCGCCGATCATGACGGTCGCGCCGTCGTGGACATCGGCGACCGCCGATTGAAGTGTCTCGAAAATCTTGTTGATCATGTCGAATTTCCTTTGGGGGCGCCGCGTGCCACCGGGCTGACAGCTGTAACCGGCAAGGCTCGCGCCGAAACAGTCTGCGCGCATGCTGGCGACGGCTCGCGAATGGAAAGCGGGCTGACGCCTTCGATCGGTTCACCGCCAAATTGTTCGTTGCGTGAACAGTGATTCGTTTAGCGAACGATTCGTCGATTATGGTTGTCCGGTACGCGGGTTGTCAAGGCAGGGAAACCCCCTTCATCATAGGTCGCCGCGTGCGCAGCGGCGAAGGTCTGAGTCGCGCTCGCGCTGCGCGAAACAGACGGCCCAGCATCATCCCACTATGCTGACGGGCGATTTTCCAACTAGACTCTATAGCGATACGGCATAGGCACCGCGTTGCCCCGCCTGCCCTCGCGAGCCATAACAAGCATGTCCGACACACACCTGGATCTGAACCTGATCCCCTATCTGGTCGCAATGGAAGACACCCGCAACGTGAGCCGCGCCGCCGAGCAGCTCGGCGTGAGCCAGCCGCGCGTGAGCACCGCGCTTGGCCGCCTGCGCGAATACTTCGACGATCCGCTGTTCGTGCGCACATCGAAAGGCATGGAGCCGACACCGCGCGCGCTCGCGATCCTGCCCGCCGCCCGCGACGCGCTGCTGCGCATCGAGAAAGGCATGCTCGACGTGCAGGATTTCGATCCGTCGACGAGCACGCACACCTTCTCGATCGCGTTGTCCGACGTCGGCGAGATCGTGTTTCTGCCGCGACTGTTGCAGCTGTTCGCCGAGCGCGCACCGTGCGCGAATCTGCGCTCGGTCACGCTGTCGCCGTCGCAGGTGGAACGCGGGCTCGAATCGGGCGATGTCGATCTCGCCGTCGGTTATTTTCCCGACCTGGCGGGCAACAACTTCTTTCAGCAGCGGCTCTTCACGCATCGCTTCATCTGCCTGATGCGCAGCGGACATCCGCTGTCGAACGGGCCGCTCACGCTCGAGCATTACGTGGCGTCCGGGCATGCGGTCGTGCGCGCCGAGGGACGCAGCCAGGAAGTGCTCGAGCAGTACCTCGCGAAGAAGCGTATCAAGCGCCGCGCGGTGCTTGAAACACCGCATTTCATGAGCCTGCCCTTCATCCTCGCGCGCACCGATCTGCTCGCGACCGTGCCGCACGCGATCGGCTTCGCGTATGTGTCGGAGCATGCGTCGATCATGCTCGTCGAGCCGCCGCTGCCATTACCGCGCTTCGACCTGCGACAGCACTGGCATCGCAAGTTTCATAACGATCCGCGCGGCAGCTGGCTGCGCGGCGTGGTCGCCGAGCTGTTCAACGACGCGCTGGACGAATGGCCGAAGTAGTCGTGTGCAGCACGCCCGCGGCCACCCCGGCGACGAAAGGGCATTGGCACGTTCGGGCGCAAAAGATGGAACAATGACCGTAGTTACTGACCCCGCGCGCCGCGCAGCGTCGACGCGCGATCCAGGAGGACGTCGCATGACCAGCAGCAAGACAAATAAGACCGACCCGGTAGCGGCCGCCGTCGAACGCCCGAGCCGCGAAGAAGCCGAGGCAGCCGTGCGCGTGCTGCTGCGCTGGGCCGGCGACGATCCGCAGCGCGAAGGCCTGATCGACACGCCGGCACGCGTGACCCGCGCTTACGAGGAGTTCTTCGCCGGCTATCAGGTCGATCCGCGCGAAATCCTCGCGCGTACCTTCTCCGAAGTGGACGGCTACGACGAAATGATCGTGCTGAAGGACATCCGCTTCGAAAGCTATTGCGAGCACCATATGGTGCCGATCATCGGACGCGCGCACGTCGCGTATCTGCCGAATCATCGCGTGGTCGGCATTTCGAAGCTCGCGCGCCTCGTCGATGCATTCGCGAAACGGCTGCAGATCCAGGAAAAGATGACGGTGCAGATCGCCGATACGCTGAACGACGTGCTGCAGCCGGCGGGTGTCGGCGTCATTCTCGAAGCCGCGCATCAGTGCATGTCGACGCGTGGCGTGCATAAGGCGGGTGTCACGATGGTCACCTCGCGCATGCTCGGCACGTTCCGTACCGATCCGTCGACGCGGCGCGAGTTTCTGTCGATCGTCGGGAATCCGGGCGTGGTGACGGTGCCCAACAGCTGACGCAGGGCACATAGGCGGGGGCTGTTTATGGCTCCCTGACGATGCTGCCCCCGCCCTTGCGAATCCAGCGGGCACCCCCGTGCGCAATTTCCTTCGAGCTCGCCCGCAACGTTGCCGTGGGCACGCGGGGTTGGCAGTTAGTTGCGTATTACTGATCAGGCGAGTGCACAGCACCAAATCCGCGGTGCGGCTGGAACAGGCTTTGCGATTCGCTGCGGGCGCACGCCCATGCAAGCCTTTTGCGCGCACATGCCGGCCCAACAGCAGCACAGGAGCGCCTCAATTGGTCGAGTTTCCGTTGTCGGCGATTTCAACCTGGGGCAGCGCGATCGTGTTCGTGAACGTCCTGCTGACACGACTCGGCGTCCCGATCCCAGCCGTGCCGATGCTGCTGTTCGCGGGCTCGGCGATCGCCGCGGGCACCCTGTCGTTCTGGCCGATCTTCGGCGCGGCAGTGCTGGGCGCATTGATCGGCGACGGCAGCTGGTTCGCGGCCGGCCGGCTGTATGGCCGCAAGCTGCTCGCGTGGCTCGGCCGCCTGTCGCCCGCGGTCGATACAAGGCTCGAAACGGCGCGCTCGCTGTTCGAACGTTATGGCGTGCCGCTCGTGTCGATTTCGAAGTTCGTGCCGGGGCTCGGCCTGATCACACCACCGCTGATGGGCACGACTGCCGTCGACATCCGCATCTACGCGCTGTGGGATCTCGCGAGCGTGATCGCGTGGGCAGCGTTCTGGCTGCTCGGCGGGGCGGCGGTGGAGCGCGAGCTGCACATGCTGCGCGCGTTCGTCGGGCAACGCGGCGGCACGCTCGCCGACATTCTTCTTGCGGTGGCGCTCGTCTATCTGCTGTACCGGCTGTCCATGCGATATCACGAACGGCGCCGGCTCGCGCGAGCCGCGTCGGCCTCGGCCACGCCGACGCTGACCGAGCCGACGCACGCGTCACCGGCGAGCGCCGCGTCGCGAACGCCGTGGCGCTGGCGGCGCTCCGGTCGCCCGAGCCGCATGACGCCGTCACGAGTGCTCGATGCGCGGCCCGGCGCGCCGCTGCTCGATCTGCAACGCCAGATTCCCGACGCGCTCGCGCTCGATCCGCACTCGCCCGAGCAGATCGACGGCGCGCTGCGCACGCATGACATGGTCATCTATTGCATTTGTCCGGACAGCGCGACGGCGCTCGAGGTCTCTCAACATATGCGGCGCAACGGCTACACGCGGATTCGCGCGCTGCGCGGCGGGCTCGATGCGTGGCAGCGCCGCGGTTTCCCGGTGGGTCTGCTGGCTCACGCGGAGAATTCGTCTGCCGATCAGCCGCGTCCAGCGTGGCGGGGCGAAACCTCAGCGGCGGTGACGTTGCGCGGTTTCGCGCCGCGCCTCGCGGAACGCGCCTGAGTCGCACCGGGTCGCGACAATCCGAGCCGAGAAAGCGCGCACCTGAACATGGGCGCTAAAGCGCCGCGCCCGTACGACACGCTAGCGAGGATCGAACGCGCGCGATCAGCCGAGTAGCTGCGACGCCGCGCGCAAGCGGCGTTTGCGTTTCCTGTCGAGCCAATCCAACGCGGCCTCGATGTGGTCCGCGTCGGCAAGCGACGCGGCATTGTCGCGCAACAGCGCTTCGCTGGCGACGGCATCGTTGAGCATGCCGAAGCGCTTCTGAATTTTTTTCAACCGCTTGAGCGTGCGCTTATGGCCGCCTTGAAGCACCGGCCCGAAAAACTCGAACAGATAGCGCAGTTTCTTGCCCGCTTTTCTGACATCGTGAAAGGCCGCGTAATTCGAGCGTTTCGCACGGCTTGCGCGTTTGATACGCTTTTTCAACGAGCGCTCCGATGCCCCGATGCGTTGAGCGGCAAATTTGCGCAGCGCAATACCGGGTTCGTGCGCGGCGTGCAGTTCCGCGGAAGTCGTGGCCAACGCATCGCGCAGCAGATGTTTGACGTCGGCATTCACTAACGTCGCCCGGCTGGTCGCCAGTGTGTCGCGGCGCGCCTGTTCGAGCTTGGGCATCAACGCTTGCGCGTCGCTGTCGTCTTGTCCGAGCAAGTCGATCAGGATGTCCCAATCGCGCGTTTTCCCCGCCGCGGTGGCGAGAAACTTGTAGACCGCGCGTTGGCGGGTGTTTTCGCCCTTGTCGACCAACGGCGCGAACGCCCACCACAGCGACCGCAAGCGCCGCAGCGACACGCGCAGTTTGTGCAGCGCTTCGGGGGATGCGTCGTCGCGCACGCCTTTGGCGAGTGCGGTCGCCCGATCGACCAGCGGCGCGGCGTACGACCTGAAGGCCTGCTGCGCCGGTGCTTCGCTTACCGACTGGTTGACTGTGTCGCTCTCTTGCTTCATCGACGTTCCCACGAAATGTGACCTGGTTCCAGCGAAGCAAACATGATGCCCAAGGAGTTTCGCCGCGCATCCCAGCCCGCTTCCGGTCACGCGTTGGCGCGTCGCGTCCGCAACGTCTATCCTCAACCGGTGGGGCCGCGCATTGCGTGATGCGGTGAATGCTGCGAATTGACGATGCAATGGGCAGCGCGGCACGTGCCGCAACAACAGACCGTAGGAGGATGTATGCGAATACTCGTGGTCGGTGCGACGGGCCTGCTCGGCTCGCACATCGTGAGGCTGCTCGCCACCGAGCATGACGTGGTCGGAGCGAGCCGCAAGGGCTCGCAACTGCACGTCGACCTGTCGGACAAACGCAGCATCGAAGCGATGTATGCGCAAGCCGGCAGCTTCGACGCGATCGTCTGCGCGGCGGGCTCGGCGAAGTTCGCGCCGCTCGCGGCGCTTCGCGACGAAGATTTTTCCTTTAGTCTTGCCAACAAACTGATGGGCCAGGTCAATCTGGTGCGCTGCGGCACCGGCCATGTGTCGCAAGGCGGCTCGTTCACGCTGACGAGCGGCGTGCTCGCGCAACAGCCGATGGAAGGCAGCGCCGCGGTCAGCATCGTCAATGCGGGAGTCGAAGCGTTCGTGCGCTCGGCCGCGCTCGAGTTGCGCGGCAAGGCACGCGTCAATGTGGTCAGCCCGGGATGGGTCGCCGAAACGCTCGAATCGATGGGCCGCGATCCGTCGCAAGGGGTACCTGCCGAGATCGTCGCGCAAGCCTATAAACGCACCCTCGGCGGCAGCGCAAGCGGCGAAGTGATCAGCGCATCCTGAACGCAGCCGCCGCGCGTTCGCCGCCTCGTTTTAGTCATCATTAGCCCGGTCCGCTTCGGACTTCTTCCTGTTCGGTTCCGCCCGCTCGCGTCGTATCTGTCGACGCGAGCGGCGCAGCATAGGCCGCACAGCGCCTGTCTTTTCGCGCCCCAAAAGCCGTCACGCGCTTGTCATCATTGCGACACATGGCGGAAGCAGCATCGAAAACTCTGCGACCGACTTTTTTGGGGCTCATGACATGCCGGAACTTTCGTATCCGCAACCAGGCACCACCAGCAAAGGGCGTAATGCGGGCCTGTTCATTTTCGTCGCCCTGCTCATCGCCGGCGTCGTGTACTGCGGCGTGCATCTGATCGACGATCTGCAGCCGGTACGTGAAAGCTCGGTGCTGCCCTATCTGTTGCTCGGTGTCGCACTGCTGATCGCGCTCGGTTTCGAGTTCGTCAACGGCTTTCACGATACGGCCAACGCGGTGGCCACGGTTATCTATACCCACTCGCTGACGCCGAATATCGCTGTCGTCTGGTCCGGCGCGTGGAATTTTCTCGGCGTGCTGACGTCGAGTGGGGCCGTCGCCTTCGGGGTGCTGCAACTGCTGCCCGTCGAGCTGATCCTGCAGGTTGGCAGCAGCGCCGGCTTCGCGATGGTGTTCGCGCTGCTGATCGCCGCGATCATCTGGAATCTCGGCACGTGGTCTTTCGGCCTGCCGTCTTCGAGTTCGCACACGCTGATCGGCTCGATCATCGGCGTCGGTCTGATGAATCAGATCATGCATGGTACGAACGGCACCAGCGGCGTCGACTGGAATCAGGCGCTCGGCGTCGGCAAGTCGCTGCTGTTTTCGCCGATCGTGGGCTTTCTGCTCGCGGGCTTGCTGCTGCTGATCCTGAAGGCCCTCGTGCGCGTGCCCGCGCTGTACGCCGAGCCGAAGGGCACGGAGCCGCCACCGTTCTGGATTCGCTGCCTGCTGATTCTGACTTGCACGGGCGTGTCGTTCGCGCATGGCTCGAACGACGGCCAGAAAGGCATGGGCCTGATCATGCTGATCCTGATCGGTACGGTGCCCACTGCCTACGCGCTGAACAAGGCGGTCACGGCGGAGCAATCCCAGAACTTCGTCGCGGTCGCGCATCAAACCGTGGCGACGCTGTCGCGTTACACCCAGGGCGCGGCGCCCTCCGCGGATCCGCGCGCCGACGTCGAGGCATTCGTGCGCACCCGCCAGCTGACGCCCGCTACGCTGCCGGCGCTGCAGCAACTGGCCGGGCAGATCGGTCGCCAGGTCGGCGAATCAGGCTCGATGGCCGCGGTGCCGCAAGGCATCGTCGATAACGTGCGCAACAACATGTATGTCGCGTCCGAGGCGATCCGTCTGATGCAGAAGGCCAATCAGCCGCAGTTCTCGCCCGACGACGCGAAGGTCATCGCCAACTTCCGAACGCAACTCGATCACGCGACCAAGTTCATTCCGCCGTGGGTCAAGGTGGCGGTCGCGATCGCGCTGGGTCTCGGCACGATGGTCGGCTGGAAGCGCATCGTCGTTACGGTAGGCGAGAAGATCGGCAAGCAGCATCTGACCTACGGCCAGGGCGCGGCGGCGGAAGTCGTCGCGATGGTCACGATCGGTGCCGCCGATGTCTATGGTCTGCCGGTGTCGACGACCCACGTGCTTTCTTCCGGCGTGGCCGGCACGATGGCGGCCAACGGCTCGGGTCTGCAATGGGCCACGGTGCGCAGCCTGATCCTCGCATGGGTGCTGACGCTGCCCGCCTCGATCGCGCTCGCCGGCGGGCTGTACTGGGTATTCCGTTCGGTGTTCTGAGTTCGCCGATCTGGCGGAGCGAAGCATGAAAAAAGCGCGGTGCGTTCATCGACGTACCGCGCTTATTCGTTGACCAGCTATTTGATACGCTCCGCTCTTTAATAGACCTCGGGCACGATCATCGCCTGAGGCACCGGCTGGCGGCTATAGTCCTCGTGATAGACACGCGGCGGCAATTCGACAAGCGGATGCTCGATCTCGTGATACGGCACCTGGCTCAGCAGATGGTGAATGCAGTTCAGACGCGCGCGTTTCTTGTCGACGGCCTGCACGACCCACCAAGGCGCCTCGGGAATATGCGAGCGCTGCAGCATCACTTCCTTTGCCAGCGTATAGGCTTCCCAACGGCGCCGGCTTTCCAGATCCATCGGACTCAGCTTCCACTGTTTGAGCGGATCGTGAATGCGATTCTGAAAGCGGATCTCCTGCTCTTCGTCGGTGATCGAAAACCAGTACTTGAGGATTTGCACGCCGCTGCGCGCCAGCATCTTTTCGAATTCCGGCACCGAGCGGAAAAACTCTTCGTACTCGTCGTCGGTGCAGAAGTTCATCACGCGCTCGACACCCGCGCGGTTGTACCAGCTGCGATCGAACAGCACCATCTCGCCGCCTGCCGGCAGATGCGATACATAGCGCTGGAAATACCATTGCGTGCGCTCGCGATTGTTCGGTGCAGGCAACGCGGCCACGCGGCACACGCGCGGATTCAGGCGCTGCGTGATGCGCTTGATCGCGCCGCCCTTGCCGGCCGCGTCGCGCCCCTCGAAGATCACGACGAGCCGGTGCCCGGTCGCGACGATCCAGTCCTGCAGCTTGACCAGCTCTCCCTGCAGCCGGAACAGTTCGCGGAAGTATTGCTTGCGGGCGTCGCGATACTCGGGCGTAAAGCCGGTCGGACCGTCGATGATGCGGTCATCGACTTCCATTTCGAGCTCTTCGTCATAGGCGTCGATGAGGTCTTCCTCGAAACGGCGTTGCCGCTCCGCCATCAGTTCGGTATCGGTTCTCGGGTCCGGCTCTTTCATTGCGGCTCTCCTCGCAACTGGAATGGGATGGCGCGCGGCGGCTCGCGCGACGCGGTGGCGTTCGATTATCAAAGCGCGAGGTGTCAGCCGTGTTACCGCGTGCGTGCGGGCGGGCGCTGCGCATGCGTGGCAACACTCATGATAGCGAGTTTTATCCGGACGTCCGTCGCTAGTGCAGCGGCCGTGCGAAGCTCAGTTCGTGGCCGTCCGGATCAGTGATGTGAAAATAGCGCTCGCCCCACGGCCCATCCGACGGTGCGAACGACGGCGCGAGACCCGCCGCGCGCGCCTTGTCGTAGATCGCATCGACGTCCGAGACGTAAATGATCACGCGTCCCCACCAGTTGACCGGCGCGCGTGCATCGGCGATGAGGTTCAGATACGAGCCACCGAACGCGAACGAGGTGAAGGCCTCGCGTGGACCTCCATACTTCAGCGGGAAGCCGAGGGCTTCGTAGAACGCGACGGCGCGCTGCATGTCGCGGGTCGCGAGCGTGATCGCGCTGAGGGACTCGATGCGGGGATCCGGCTGCGGGGGTTGCGTCGCTGAAGGTGTAGAGGCGGACATGAAGAGGGTCTCCGTGGCGCGAGCGAGCGACGGCTCGCGTGAGAAAGTGTCTCACACGCGGCCGCCACCGGTTTGGCGCCGGCGGCCGGCACGCCCCGACGCCGCCGGATAGCCTTGAAAACCCGCGCAGCGCCCCGCATCTCGCAGCCCGTCTATCCGGAGCATCGTTATGGGAAGCCGCCCACGCTTCATCGATGACCTGTCGAGCGCCGCATCCGACGCCCCCGGGCCCCAATCCACCGACCTTTTGACTCACGACGACGACGCGCTGCTCGACGCCTATTCCCGCACGGTGATCGGCGCGCTGGAGCGCGTGCAGCAGGCGGTCGCGTTCATTGCCGTCGAACGCCGGCTGCCCGGCGAAGCGTCCGCGCATGGGCGCGGCGCGCGCGGCGGCACCGGCTCGGGCTTCCTGTTCACGCCCGACGGCTACCTGCTGACCAATAGCCACGTCGTACATGGCGCAACGCACATCCAGGTGACGCTGGCCGACGGCGCGAAGTTCGACGCCGATCTGGTCGGCGACGATCCCGGCAGCGATCTCGCGGTGCTGCGTATCGGTTCGCCGGAGCCGCTGCCGCACGTCGAACTCGGCGAATCGTCGAAGCTGCGCGTCGGGCAGATCGCCATTGCGGTCGGCAATCCGCTCGGGCTGCAGCAGACCGTGACGACCGGCGTCGTTTCGGCGCTCGGCCGTTCACTGCGCTCGAACTCCGGCCGCATGATCTACGACGTGATCCAGACCGACGCGGCGCTGAATCCGGGCAATTCCGGTGGACCGCTGATTAATTCGGCGGGTCAGGTGATCGGCGTGAATACCGCGATCATTCCTGGCGCACAGGCCATCTGTTTCGCGACCGCGATCGATACCGCGAAGTGGGTCATCATGCAGATCTTCGCGCACGGCCGCGTGCGACGCGCCTATATTGGCGTGGCCGGCACGACCACGCCGGTGTCGCGGCGCGTGCAGCGCTACTTCGGGCTCAGCGCGCAAAGCGGCGTGCACGTGATGGAGATCGTCAAAGGCAGTCCGGCCGCGCTCGGCGGCTTGCGCACCGACGACACGATCGTCGCGATCGACGCGCAGCCGGTGCAGGATGTGGATGGTCTGCAACGCACGCTCGACGCTTCACGTATCGACAAGCCGGTCAGCGTGTCGGTGTTGCGCGGCGCGCAGCGGATGGAGTTGACACTGACGCCGGTCGAGCAGGCGGGGTGATCGGGGACTTCGCGTTGGGCAGCCATGCGTGGATGCCCAGCATGAAAGCCTACCGAACCACCCGCGTCGTCCCTCGCCCACGCGGGTCGGCCGCCGCCTCCGGCTGGTCCCCGTCGACCTTGATGACCTGAACATTGCCGGTGAAATCCTGTTCTTCCAGCTTGTAGCCCTTCGCCTCGAGCTGCTGCGCGAGCTCGCCCTCGATCGGCTTGTACGGTTCCGAATAGATCGTGTTCGGCGGCAATAGCTGGTGATGGAAACGCATCGCGGCGAGCGCATCCGACAGCGGCATGTCGTAGTCGTAGATATCGGTTATCACCTGGAAAATCGACGTGAAGATGCGCGACCCGCCCGGCGTGCCGATCACGAGGGCGACCCTGCCGTCTTTCGTCAAAATGGTGGGCGCCATCGACGACAATGGGCGTTTCTTCGGCTCGATCGCGTTCGCGTCGCTGCCCACCACGCCGAACATATTTGCGGCGCCCGGCTTCGCGGAGAAGTCGTCCATCTCGTCGTTCAGCGCGATGCCGGCCCCATCCACCACGACGCCCGAGCCGAACGCGCCGTTCAGCGTGTACGTATTCGACACCGCGTTGCCCCATTTGTCGACCACCGAAAAATGCGTGGTCTGCGCCTTCTCCGGCATCGAGGTTCCGAGTCCCGGTTGAATGCTCTGTGTGTCCGACGGCACATTCGGATTGATTTCGGCCGCGCGCTTCGCCAGGTACGGGTCGTCGATCAGTCGTGCGACCGGCACCTTGTAGAAATCCGGGTCGCCGAGATACTGCGCGCGGTCCGCGAACACGCGCTTTTCGAGTTCCGCGATCAGATGCACGTATTGCGCGGAATTGAGCGGCACGTCCTTGAAGTCGGGCGCGAGATCGGCCTTCATCTTCAGCAGTTGCACGAGCCCCACGCCACCCGAACTCGGCGGCGGCGCGGTGATCACGCGATAGCCCTTCCAGTTCCCCTGCACCGGCTCGCGCCACACGGCCTTGTACTGCGCGAGATCGGCCTTCGTCATCAGGCCGTGGCCGCGCATCGAAGCGGTAATCAGATCCGCGGTCTTGCCCGTGTAGAAATCTTTCGCGCCCTGATCGGAAATGCGCTGCAATACCGCGGCAAGGTCAGGCTGTTTGAAGGTGGCGCCCTGCCTCAGATTGCCGAAGTAGGTGTCGAAATTGGTCTTGCCCGCGAAGTCCTTGGCTGCATCGTCGCGCAGCTTCTGCAGTTGCGGGGCGACCACGAAGCCGTCGCGCGCATAGTGAATGGCGGGCGCGAGCACCTGCTGCCACTTCAGCTTGCCGAAGCGGCGCTGCGCTTGCCACATGCCGTCGACGGTACCGGGCACGGCCACCGCGCGATAGCCGATCAGGCTCATGTCCTTGATGATCTCGCCCTTGTCGTCGAGATACATGTTCTTCGTCGCGGCGAGCGGCGCGCGCTCGCGATAGTCGAGGAAATACGGCTTGCCGTCGACATACAGCGTCATGAACCCGCCGCCGCCGAGGTTGCCCGCGTCCGGGAACGTGACCGCAAGCGTGAAGGCGATCGCGGTGGCCGCATCGACCGCGTTGCCGCCCTCGTTGAAGATCTGCTCGGCGGCATCGGCGCTGTATGAGTCGGGCACCGCGATCGCCGAACCGGCAAGCACGGCCGGTTGCGTCTTCGCGGGCGCTTTCCCGACGGCAGGCGCCGGCTCGAGAAAAGCGCTCGAAACGCAGACCAGTGCGATCAGCGCGAAACCGCTGATCGAAGCGCTGGTTGAAGCTTTGACGTGGCGGAACAACTTCATGTCCTCCTGATCGACGACGACTGCGTTCGTATCATCGCTTACGCTCTCCCGCGGCTGCCGCGCGCAATCTCATCACCCGCGTCTCGCGGCAGGCGCCGCGTAATCGGAATCGACAGGCACGAGAACAGACCGACGACGAGAAACGCCGGCCAGAAATCGGAGAACACGATGGTCGGATGACCTTGCGCCTGATGCGAAATCTGCAGCACGATACCCGCGATCGTCACGCCGAGGCCGAGCGACATCTGCTGGATGACGCTCGCGACACTGGTCGCGCGGCCGACGTCGCTGCCCGGAATATCCGCATAGGCAAGCGTATTGAGCGACGTGAATTGCAGAGACGGAAAGAAGCCGCCCACCAGCACGATGCACCAGATCACCCAATGCGGCGTGCCGGGAAAGAACAGGCCGTACACGGCGATCGCGAGACCCGCGCACGCGGCGTTGACCATCAGCACGGTGCGAAAGCCGAAGCGTTCGAGAATGCGCGACGCCATCGTCTTCATGAAGATCGAGCCGAACGCGGACGCGCACGTGATCGCGCCGGCTCTGAACGCGGTCATGCCGAGACCCTCCTGCAACGCGAGCGGCAACAGGAACGGCACGGCGCCAAGACCGATACGAAACAGCGAACCGCCGATCACGCTCGCATGAAAACTCGGGATCCGGAGCAGCCGCAGGTCGAGCACCGGCAGCGCGACGCGGCTCGCGTACAGCACATAAACCACCAGCAGCGCGATGCCGATCACGCACATGCCGACCGACTGTCGCGTCGACACGAGTTCGCCGCCGACCAGCGAGAGCCCGAGCATGAATAGCGAAGCCCCGCTCGCCGACAGCACGAAGCCGAGCCAGTCGAGCCGGCCTGGATGCGGCTCGCGCGTATTGGCGATGTACTTGTTGGTCAGCCAGATGCCGAACAGGCCGATCGGCACGTTGATCACGAAGATCAAACGCCAGTGCAGATAGGTCGTGATAAAGCCGCCGAGCGGCGGTCCGACCACCGGACCGAGCAACGCCGGCACCGTCAGGTAGTTCATCGCGCGAATGAACTCCGACTTCGGCAGCGAACGGAAGATGATGATGCGGCCCACCGGCACCATCAGCGCGCCGCCGATGCCCTGCACGAAGCGCGCGAGCACGAAGGTAGCGAGCGACGTGGAGACCGCGCACATCAGTGAGCCCGCCATGAAGATGCCGATGGCTGTGCGGAACACGGTTCGCGAACCGAAGCGGTCGGCGACCCAGCCGCAGATCGGGATGAACACGCCAAGGCCGATCACATACGCGGTGACCGCAAGCTTCAGCGTGATCGGATCGTGACCGAGGTCGCGTGCCAGAACCGGCAGTGACGTCACGATGACCGTGCCGTCGACGTTTTCCATGAACATCGCGCACGCGACGATCAGCGGAACGATGAAAGCGCCTAAAGCGAGCAGCATTGTCATGGCGACGGGCGGCCAGCCATCAATGGAAAGCGTCGATTATGGCATCGCGGCGACAACACATGTTGTCACGCGAGACGATTTTGCCGCGCCTCGTCCGCGCGGCACCGGCGCCTTAGCGCGAAGCGCTGACGAGCGGCTGCAACTGCGGCAGGATTTCGTTGGCCGCGCGTGCGACGTCGTTCGGGAAGTCGATCTCGATCCACGGTGCGCCGCTCACGTCGGCCGTGTCGAACAGTTGGCTGCGCTCGAGCAGCAGGTCGCGCACCGCTTCTTCGTGCGGCATGTTCGCGCGGCCGCTGTCGATATAGCCTGCGACGATCTGCGTGAAGCGCCGCGCGGTTTCCTCGCGGAAACGGAAGAAGCCGACCGACTCGCCGATCGTGTCGTACTCCAGATTGACCGCGAGCTGCTTGCGCAACTCGACCGGCACGCCGTCCTTCAGGCACAGTTTGACGGGCTCGTCGCCCGCTTCGAAATCGCGGTCGATCAGCAGACGGTTGACCGACTCGCCCGCCACCAGCGCATTCAGAATGCGCTCGTCGTACAGCACGTCGGCGTCCATCAGCAGCACGTCTCCACCGCGCGTCAGTGCATCGGCAACGGTATGCACGGTCAGCACGCTGCCCAGATCGAAGCGCGGATTGAGCACGGTCTCGACCTTGTGCGGCCAGTCGATGCGCGCCAGTTCCGCCTGCACGGATTCCGGCTGAAAACCCAGCGCCAAAACGACGTCGGTCACGCCGGCGGTTTCGAGCATCTGCAGATGCCGTTCAAGCAGGCTCATGCCGTCGAACTGCAACAGGCATTTCGGAAACTGGGCTTGCGGCGGTTGCTGGAGACGCAGGCCGAGGCCCGCTGCGAGAATGATGGCGCGCATGCGCTGTCCTTTGGAAAAAAATACGGAGGTCAATCGGCAACCGGCACACGCCGCACGGCGCGCCGACGTTGCCAGCTTCGTTCGCTGAGGTGCAATACGAGCAGGCCCGGCAGGCCCAGCACCAGTTCACGCGCACGCTTGGCGAGCGACAACGCCAGCGCCGCGTCGGGCGGCAAACCGACCAGCGGCGCGAGCAGCAGATAGCCGCCCTCCTGCACGCCGAGCGAGCCCGGAATCATGAAGGCCGCGCCGCGAATCGCCTGACCGATGCTCTCCAGCAGCAGCGCATCGATCCAGCCGACCGGGTGGCCTAAAAAACGCAACGCGAGCCAAACCTCGGCCGTGCCGACGGCCCAACCGACGAGGCTCAGCGCAAAGCTCGCCGCCACGCTGCCGCGCCCGCGGTACAGCGACTGCACGGCGGCGTCGACCGCTTCGGCGCGCGTCATCAGCGACGCCCAGTCGCGCTTGCCGAACAGCTTCGACACCACGCCGAGCAGCCGGCCGAACAGGCCGCGCCGCTGTGCGAAGTAAAACGCGGCGATCAGCGAGCCGAGCACGCAGGTCGCGATCAGCGTGGCGCTTCGCACGTCATGCAGCGCGCCGTGCGCCGCGTACGCGCCGAACATCACGAGGCCGCCGAGCGCGAACACGATTTGCGCGAGCGCCTGCCAGGTCGTGCTGACGGTGATCGCGGCGGCCGCGTCGCGCAGCAGCATGCCGCGCTGCGACAGTTGACGCACCATCACCACCGGGCCGCCGATCTGCCCGGCGGGCAGCAGGCTATTCACCGATTCGCCGACCCAGCGCGCGAACAGCGCATCGCGCAGCGAGGGTTCGGCTCGTGCAGTGCCCGTCGCGCCGCGCGTTGCGCCTTCTTGCGCACCGTCACGCGATGGGGCGCCGCGCTTGAACAGCACCGCGATCGCGCCCGCATCGAGCACCAGCGGCACCACGTGGAATGCGGCGACGACCGCGAGCCCCCAGCCGGCTGCGAGCAGGGTCGACGCCACCGAGCCGAAGCCCTGCCAGGCGAGCAGGCCGACGAACAGCGCCGAGCCGATCGACAGCAGAAGCAGGGCCGCGCGACTCATGCTGCGTCCTTGCCGCGCGAGGCGATCTGACGGAACACCTGGCGGAAACCGAAGTACGCGATCGCGTCCTTCATGTTGGACACGAAGCGGCGCCACGGCCGCATAGTGGGATCGGTGACGTATTCGAACGTCAGCGACACCCGCATCTCGTTCGGGCCGGCCGGCGTGATGCGATGACGCAGCTTGTCGCCGTCGAAAAACACGAGGCCGCCCGGCGGAATCTGCACCGAACCCGGCTCGTCCGGCACGTCCGGATTGCGCGTATGCAGCTCATAGTCGAGCCGGCACGATGACTCGTCGATCACGCCAAGCAGCAGCGTGTAGCGGCGTCCCTCGTAATACGAAGTATCGTAGTGCCAGCCGATATGGTCGCCGGCGCGCGTGTAGTAGTAGAGCGCGTACGCGTGCGGATCGTCGGCGGGCGACACCTGCAGCTGATCGCCGCTCAGCTGCGCGAGCCAGCCGATCAGCTCCTTCGAGCGATACAGCTCGGCGATGAACGGCGCGAGCCGGTCGATCGTATGACGGCTCACACTGCCGCCCTGCTTGTGACCCGGCAGATAGTTGCGGTTCACCTCGTCGAGCAGTGACCGCGCGCTATGAACCAGCTGCGCGGTGACTTCCGGCGCGAGGAAATCTTCCAGATACAGAAACGCGTCCTGCGCGGCGAAGTCTTTTCGCAGACGCGCGTTGTCGAAGGTGCGGGTACGGCTCGCGATCGCACGGTCGGCGTCGGGCGCGGGGATGAGCGCCGCCACGGGCGTGCCTGAGGAAACGGGCGCGATCACGTCGTCTTCGGCGTGCAGGTTCATTCGCTGGCCCACTGTCGACTGGTTTCGGAAGCGTTGGCGGCCTTGGCCGCCACGCGAGCGGTACGGCGCGCGACGCGCCGGTAGTCGATCACCACCCATGCCGCGAACAGCGGCGCGCCGATCGCCGCGACCACCACGAACGGCGCGACGACATCCGTCAGCGTGACGATCGGCAGCAGGTACAGCACGTCCTCGGTTTCGAAGCCGCCCACCGACGCCTGCTTCGTGCCGGCCTTGCCGGCCATTTCCTCGATCCGCATGCGCAAAAAGAAGATCAGGGCAATGGCGACACCCGCCACCGCGCCGAGCACGCCAGGCGCGAGCTTCAAAGCGCTGATCTGTGTGCCGCCGGCACCGATGCCCATGCCGACGAACAGCATCACGGTGACGAGCGCGTCGCAGGCAAGGTCGTAGAAATGACCGATGCGGCTCGACTTGCCACCGACCCGCGCGAGTTCGCCGTCCGTGTGGTCGACGAAATTCGACAGCACGATCAGTAGTGCGCCCGCGTTGGCCCACGCGAATCCCCCGCGCGCAACGCATAACGCGCCGGCGATACCGATCAGCAGGCGCAGCGTGGTCAAATGGTTCGGGGTGACCCAGGTGTCGACTAGCGGTGTCACGAGCCGGCGGGCGAGCCGGGCATCCCACGTACGTGGCGGCGGAACGTTTATTGGAGGTCGTCGCGAAGTCATAAGTCGGAAATATATACGGGATTCTGAAAGCTTGCTGTCATCCCGAACGCTTTTTTGTGAAGTCGTAGATGCCGTTGCGTGTCCGTCGCAAAGCGGAATTCGCCGAATCGCTGTAAAGTGCGAATCCAGTTTTGCCAGTCGCTCGGAATCCTTCGATGTGCAGCACCGTTCGTGCCTCCGCGGGGATGGCGCGGTGGTTGCTGGTCCACCACATCGATTGGTGACGCCCGCCTACGCTCATGAACCGTCTTCTTGCCCCTGTGCTGTTTGCCGCAGCCGCCGCACTGCCGCTTTCTTCGTTCGCCGTGGAGCTCGACGCGCCACTGGTATGCAACGAGAGCGGCCACCAGTTCATTGCTGATCTGATGCAGCAGCAGCTGATCAACCCGAAGCCGACGCACGTCGAAAGCAACTCGATCAACGCGTTCTCGCCCATGCCCGATGCGCATCTGACCGCTTTCGGCTTCCGGGTATTCGCGGTGGTGGGCTTCGAAAAGGACGACCCGATGTTCCGGGTCGGCGACGGCGAGCCGGTCGCGCAGTCCGCGTATGGCGCCGTCGTGTTCGGCAGCGACGACAAGGTAAAAAGCGCGCTCGAGAACGCCGGCAGCACGGCGATCGTGCATCACGTCGCGCCGCTCATCACCGCCATTTTTTGCAAGCGCAGCTAGCGCTTCACCCCGGTCGACGAAACTCGTTTGCCACCCACGCCGCGGCGCTCGCCTTGCTGAGCTTGAACGTCGGCGCAACCTGCACTTGCGCGACCTGCTCGCCGAAAGCATCGAGCGCGCTCAACAGTGCGTACGGCTCGTCTTCGTCGGGAACGATATCGAGCGTGATGTCGAGTTCGTCGTTGCCGTCCGCGCTCGGCACACGCACTGCCCTGTGCAGTTGCGCGCGCAGTTGCTGCTCGTGACGACGCAGCACTTCCGACGCCGTTTTCACCAGCGTGTTGAACGCCGATACGTCGAGCGGCTTCGGATCCTTCTTGTTGCGGCCCATCGTCCACGGTCCGACGAGCGTTGGCTCCGCCTCGCCGTCCTTGATCATTTCGACGGCCCAGCCTTCGTCGTCTTCGTTCTTGATGATGCGCGCGGTCCAGCCGTTGTCATGCCACAGACGGTCTTCATGCACGCTGTCTTGCGGTCCGGAAGAATCATCGGTCGGGAACTCGGCATTCGTGTCGGACGAGGGAAAGGGCGTGTCGTTCATCACAGGTTCACTCACTTCGCGGGGCGCACAAACAGATTTCGAACCCGCGATTCTACCTGTCCTGCGCCCTTTGCTTCGCTCCATCTGACGAACGGACAAGGCCTGTTCGGAATCGCGAAGCAGCCCCACCGGCGAAAGATGCTATTTGCCGGTACGTGGCGATCTATAAATCGGCCTTGAAAATATATAAAAAAAACGCGGCCCGAGAGCCGCGTATAAAAATGAAAAAGACACCCTTTGGTCGAAGGCGTCTATCGAAATTATAGGTGGCATCCCGCCTCGATTTAAGGCTTTCTTCGTAAGACTGCATTGCGCAAACCAATTATTAAATACCACGTCGCGGGTTTTTTCATGGGCCCTTACGGTTGGCCGTCGGACGAATTAACGCATGGCCGCGCTAGTGACGACGTCAACGCATGCTCGGTATACTGCCCCGGCCGCCGTGCGACGCGCGTGACACCGCGCCGTCCGCACAGCGGCTTTGTCGCGAAGCATCGCGCTGCACGCCGGCGCATCGCGCTTCGCTCGCGCCTCACCTTCCCATGCATGCATGGGAACGCCGACGATCGGATCATGAAAAGACTTTTGCTGCTTGCCCCCGCTGTCGCCCTCACTGCCACCCTCGCCGCTTGCGGTTCGTCGGGCGGCCCCGCGCGCGATGCGTCCGCGCCGCTCGTGTACGTCTCTTCATCGCGCACGCCTGCATCCATCGCGGCCTGCCTTGAAGAACGTCTGCCGCGCGTGCGTATCTCGCACGCCGGCGCCGCGACCGAACTCGCGGTCGGTGCCGATTCGCACAATTCGTACTTCGTTACGCTCACGCCGCTCAACGGCAACACGGTCATCAAGGTCATGCGTCCGGCCGATGCGCCCGACGATCCACCCGAAGAGGAGATGCGCTTCCATATCGCGCGTTGCGCGACCTGAGCGGCGCGTCTCGCGTGAACGCCGTGCGCCATCGGCTGATGCGCGAATTTTTATGTCGCGCATCGGCTATTTTTTTATCCGCTCATCTGCGAACATAGCCGCCCTTTGTTTTCGCGCGGCACGCGTGCCGCGAGTTTCGATGGCATCCAGCAAAGCGCATCATGCGACCGGTTTCGCTGCCGGCATCATCGCGGCGGCGATCGTCGCGCGCAGCGGCGGGGGTCCGTTTCATCCAGCCGTGCTGCTTAGCTTCATCGCCGGCGTGGCCGGCAGCACCGCGCCCGACTGGCTCGAAGTCGCGTGGTGGTCCCGCGCGCGGCGGCTGTGGATCACACATCGCACGTTGACGCATTGGGGTATCGGCTGGCTCGCGCTGCTAGCGGTGTCGTATCACACGCTCGGACATTCGATCTACGCGGCGCCGGCCTTCGGCTTCGCGTGCGGCGGCCTGATGCATCTGTTCGCCGACTGGCCGAATCCGCTGGGCGTGCCGTGGATCGCCGGGCGGCATTCGTTGAACCTATGGAATAGCGGGCACTGCGATCTGATCGTCGTCGCCGCGTCGTGGGTGGCCGCGTGGCTGATCGGCGAGCATGTGTGGCTGCATCGCGTGCATGCGTTGCCGTGGTTGCGCCACTGGCCGATCAGCTAGACGCGGCAATGCATCCGGACGCGGCTAGCGGTGCATCACTGCCGCCCATCGTCGGTGCGCTCGCCTTCGCGGACCTTGCCTTGCGATACGCTGCTGCCGGGCGGCACGCTGTGCGTGAGCCACACGTTGCCGCCGATCACCGAACCGCGCCCGATCGTCACGCGTCCGAGGATCGTCGCGCCCGCGTAGATCACGACGTCGTCCTCGACGATCGGATGGCGTGCGTTGCCCTTGATCAGCGTGCCGTCCTCGTCGGCCGCGAAGCTCTTCGCGCCGAGCGTGACTGCCTGGTACACGCGCACCCGCTCGCCGATGATCGCGGTCTCGCCGATCACCACGCCAGTGCCGTGATCGATGAAAAAGCTCGGCCCGATCGTCGCGCCCGGGTGAATGTCGATGCCGGTCGCCGAGTGCGCGATCTCGTTGATGAAGCGCGCGAGCAGCGGCACGCCGAGCCGGTGCAACGCATGCGCGAGACGGTGATGCGTCATCGCCCACACGCCCGGATAGCACAGCAGGATTTCGGTGATGTGCTGCGCGGCCGGGTCGCCGGTGAACGCGGCCTGGATGTCGCTGACGAGCAGCGCGCGGATGCCCGGCAACTGCGTGGCGAACTCGCGCGCCACCGCGAATGCGCGCTCGCGCAACTCGGGCTCGGGCGTCGCGCCGAACTCGGGCAGGAAGCGCAGCGCGCGACGAATCTGTTCGGCGAGCAGCCGCAACGTGCTTTCGAGCGTATGGCCGACGTAGTAGTCGACTGTCTCGTCGGTTAGATCGGGGGCGCCGTAATGCGTCGGAAACATCGCGGCGCGCAGGCCAGCCACGATATTGACCACCGCTTCACGCGATGGCAATTCGCGAATGCCGAGCGGATGCCGCGTGCGATGCAATTGTTCGCGCGAGGCGCGCAGGTCGGCGACGATCTGTTCAAGGCCCCAGTTGTGGGCAGGCACGTTGGGCATAAGGACGGCGCCGTGCGGCATGCACGGTTCGAGGTGGGGATGCAGCAGAGATTACAACGTTTTAACGCCGCCCGCGCGGCAACGGCCAGCGGCCAGCGGCAACACTCGCCGTTCCCTGAGCTTAAATAGTGAGACTGCTCGCGTCGATCCAGCGCACGGCCCAATCGCGCGCATGCGCGATCGCGGCGGCTTCGTCGGAGAAGCGCAGTTCCGTGGGGAAGAAACGGTTGGCGACCAGTTCGCCGTCGCTCGAGCGCGAGATCACCACATACGGTTGCCAGGAGCCGTCGCCCGAGCGCGCCGGTTCGCAATTCAAAAGATAGCCGCGATGTGTGAATGCAGCATCGAAGTGCATGAGCCACCCGCCCCTGAAGCCCCGTAACGTTTTCTCAATCGCGCGGCCATTTGTTTGTTCGTATTTTCCGACCATGAACAGCCAGAGCAGTGACGCCAATTTAACCGCGCATCGGTCGCAGGAGTAAGATCATACTCTGTAGAAAATGCGCGTCCATTAAAAAAAACGAAATGAAACGCGGACCTCATCGCCACTCAATCGCGAGGGCAACGCGACTCGCATCGAAGCATGGCGGACAACGCATCGCGAGGCCCGCGCATCGCGGCGCCGCGGCAGTCGGAACGGCTTTTGCTCCTTCTTCGACGATGTCCTCTTCAGGAGATGCACGATGAACAGCGCGATCAGCAAACCGGAAAACGCCGGCACGAAACCGGACCCGAAAGACCCACCGAGCACGGATCTGCACAACGACCGCACGCACGACAGCACGGTCGACACCGACGGCAAGAACCGCGAAGCGGCCCGTCTCGCGGGCCACGGCGCGATCTCGCCCGACGCGATCACGACCAGCAATGCGACGCTCGATAACAGCGTGCCCGAGTCGCTCGACGGCATGGCCGGCTTCGACAGCCGGGTCGGCGGCAATCATCTGCTGCTCGCGCTCGAGCCGGGTTACGCGGTGATCGACAAGGGCATGACCGAGCCGGTCGGCGCTTACTCGGCCGACCATCAGTACGACGACCCGCGTCCGGTCGGACAGCGCCAGGAGCGTGGCCGCATTCATTACGCGCTCAATCATTTGCGGCCCGCGCGCGTGATTGAATTACATCGGGTGAAATAGCGGAGTTGCGTATCATCCCTTTATACGCGCGCTTGAATCACCGCGTTTATTCCGATTAATCAGGTAATGACGTGGCACGCACTGTTTAATTCTGGTGCGTGCTTTGCTTTGTTTAACGCCGGTTCGTTTAACGGAGTTGCGGATGAAAAGAATCGTCGTCATCGGTGCGGCATTCCGGGCGACGAGCCGATCCTGCAGGGCGCGAGCGCGACGACCGTCAATCTCGCACTCGAAGGCTTCGTGCGCGGCGCGGCGATCGAACTTCCGCGCGGCTGCGCATCAACCTTGTGAGTCCGACGGTGCTGACCGAGGCCATGGACGCTTACGCGCCGTTCTTTCCGGGCTTCGAGCCCGTCAGCGCGCAGACGGGGCGCGTGTATCGCGTGGGGTATTGAAGCTCAGTGAATCTCCGGCTCGCCCGGGCTATCAGGACGCGCGCCGCCACGTTGCAGGAAGTCGAAATCGCAGCCTTGATGCGCCTGCATCACGTGCGCCTGATGCAGGGCGCCATAGCCGCGCTCGAAGCGCGCCGCCGGTTTGACCCACGCGGCCTCGCGGCGCGCGAACTCTTCGTCCGATACCAGCAAATTCAGCCGGCGGCGCGGCACATCCAGTTCGATCAGGTCGCCGCTTTGCACGAACGCCAGCGGTCCGCCGACGAACGCCTCGGGCGCCACGTGCAGCACGCACGCGCCATAGCTCGTGCCGCTCATCCGCGCATCGGAGATACGCACCATGTCGCGCACGCCCTTTTGCAGCAGCTTGCGCGGAATCGGCAGTTGGCCCCACTCGGGCATGCCCGCGCCGACCGGCCCCGCGTGCTGCAGCACGAGCACGCAGCTTTCGTCGATATCGAGCGTGTCGTCGTCGATGCGCGCGGCCATGTCGTTGTAGTCGCTGAACACGACAGCGCGGCCCGTGTGCACGAGCAGGTGCGGCTCGGCCGCGCCCGGCTTGATCACCGCGCCGTCGGGCGCCAGATTGCCGCGCAGCACCGCGAGGCTGCTGTCGCGTAGCAGCGGATTGGCGCGGCGGCGGATCACGTCGTCATTGAAAATGCGCGCGCCAGCAAGGTTCTCGCCGAGCGTGCGGCCGTTCACGGTTTTCTGCGAGCCGTCGATCAACTCGCCCAGTTCCGCGAGCAGCCCACGCAGACCGCCCGCGTAAAAAAAGTCTTCCATCAGGTAGGCGCCGGTCGGCCGGATGTTCGCGAGCACGGGCGTGCGGCGCGCGATCTCGTCGAAGCGATCGAGCGTCAACTCGATGCCGGCGCGCCGTGCCAACGCGATCATATGCACGACCGAATTGGTCGACCCGGACAGTGCGACGCACGTCGTCACCGCGTTATCGACCGATGCCGCCGTAATCAGGTCCGACGGCTTCAGATCCTCCCACACCATCTCGACGATACGCATGCCGGTTTTCGCGGCCATCTGCGCATGACGCGAATCTGGTGCCGGGATCGACGCGAAGCCGGGCAACGTGAAGCCCAGCGCTTCGGCCGCGCTCGTCATCGTCGACGCGGTGCCCATCGTCATGCAGTGCCCCGGGGAACGCGCGATGCCGCTCTCGACGCCCTGCCAGTCGTCCGGCGTCAGCGTGCCCGCGCGCAGTTCGGCCCAGTATCGCCACGAATCGGAACCCGAGCCGAGCGTCACGCCGTTCCAGTCGCCGCGCAGCATTGGCCCGGCCGGCAGAAAGATGGCGGGCAGATCCATCGAAATCGCGCCCATCAGCAACGCGGGCGTGGTCTTGTCGCAGCCGCCCATCAACACGACGCCGTCGGCGGGATACGAGCGCAGCATCTCCTCGGCTTCCATCGCGAGGAAATTGCGGTACAGCATCGTGGTGGGCTTCTGGAACGGCTCGGACAGCGTCTGCACCGGCAGCTCGATCGGGAAGCCGCCAGCCTGCCAGATGCCGCGCTTCACTTCCTCGACGCGCTGCTTGAAATGCGTGTGGCACGGGTTGATCTCGCTCCACGTGTTGAGAATCGCAATGACCGGCTTGCCCGCGTACTCGTCGCGGTTGTAGCCCATCTGCGCCGTGCGCGAGCGGTGGCCGAACGAACGCAGATCGTTCGCGCCGTACCAGCGATGACTGCGCAATTCCTCGGGGGTCTTTCTCTTCGTCAACGTCTACTCCACGATGGCCGCCGACCCTGCGTCAGCGCCTCTGTTCTTTCACGCGAGACACGATTTGCGTCGGGCTCACGAATTGTAGGGCGATCAGCACCCAGATCAACGTGATCGCCATATAGATCATCGCCATCGCATCGATCGATTGCGGCGCGCGCACGCCGGTCGAAAAGACCGCGTAGTACAACGCGACCACCAGCGTTTGCGTCGCCGGGCCGGCCGTAAAAAACGTCAGTTCGAACATGCCGATCGTGCGCACCAGCACGAGCAGGCCTGCCGCCAGCATACCCGGCACGAGCAGCGGCAGCAGCACATAACGGAAATAGCGGAACGTGTTCGCGCCGAAAATGCGCGCGGCCGCCTCGAGATTCGGATCGATCTGCTCGATGAACGGCGTCATCACGAGAATCACGAACGGCAGCGCCGGTACCAGATTCGCAAGAATCACGCCCCATAGCGTGCCGGCGAGCCCGACCTTGTACATCACGGTCGCCATCGGAATGCCGTAGGTGACGGGCGGCACCATCAACGGCAGCAGAAAGATCAGCATCGCGAGGCGTTTGCCGGTGAACTGCACGCGCGCGAGCGCATACGCGGCGGGCACGCCGAGCAGCACCGACAGCAGCACGACCGCGCCGACCACCTGCACGGTGACCCACAACACGCTCGCGAGCTGGAAGTCGCTCCACGCCTGCGCATACCAGTGCAGCGTGAAGCCTTGCGGCAACGCGGTGCCGAACCAGCGCGTCGCGATCGAATTCACCGCGACGGTCGCGATCAGCAGCACGACGTTGATCAGGAAGAACGCCATTACGGCCCACACCAGCACCCGCCAGATACGGCCCGCCAGGTTCGCGCGCTGACGCGCGTGTTGCGCGGGCTCGCGGGCGCCGTCGCCCGGCTGAGGCGCCGCGGAAGCGGAGGTTGACGCGGACCAGTCGGGCTGCGTCGCGCGACGATCGGTCGTCATCAGCCTTTGCCTCCCGTGACGGGGCCACGATAGAACCAGCGACGCGCGCCGAGCAGCGCGGCGACCACCAGCAGTTGCACGAAGCCCATCACCATCGCGATCGCCGACGCAAGCGAATAGTCGTAGCTCTCGAACGCGGCTTCGGCCGCGGCAATCGACATCACGCGCGTCGGACCCGCGGGCGCGCCGAGCAGCACCGCGGACGGAAACACCGAGAACGCCTGCACGAACGACAGACACGCGGCCATCGTGAGCCCCGGCACGAGCAGCGGCAGATAGATGCGGCGAAACTGCTGCCACGGACTCGCGCCGAGCGTCGCGGCCGCGCTCGCGAGGGTGGGGTCGATGCCGGTCACGTACGACAGGGTCAGCAGAAACGCGAACGGAAAGCCCGACACGATCAGCGACAGCAGCACGCCCGTGAAGTTGTGCGTGAGCCGCACTTCGCGCGTGTACAGATGCAGCGCCTGCAACGCCTGCGGCAGCCAGCCGTGCGGACCGAAGTACGTGAGCATGCCGTCCGCGATCAGCACGGTGCCGAGCGTCACCGGAATCACCAGCAGCGTCGTGACAATCTTCTGATAACGCGAGTAGCGGCGCAGTGCGAACGCGACCGGTACCGACACGCCGACGTTGATCAGCGTGGCCGGTACCGACAGCTTCAGCGTGACGAGAATCGTCGGCCACATCGACATGTCGGTGAAGAACGTCAGATAGTTGGCCCACACGCCGCCGCCGTTCATCGGCCGGAACGACAGCGCGAGCCCATACGCGAACGGATAGATGAACAGCGCGACGATGAAGAGCAGCGCAGGCGCGACGAGCCAGGCCTTGGCGTCGCGCGGCGCGCGGGAGCTAAGCGGGGGGACGAGCGTCGGCGTGTTCATGCGGCCTCGGGGTCATAGACGAGCACGCACGACGGCCGCACCCGCAACGTGATGCGCTCGCCCTCCGCGCATTCGCCGGTCACGCGCGCCCACACGTCGCCGAACGCGGTCTTCGCGCGCAGCAGCGAATCGTGGCCGCCGTATTCGACCGCGTCGATCAGCGCATCGAACGCGTTGTCGGCGCCGGGTTCGGCACGCTCCATGTCTTCGGGACGCAGTGCGACGCTCACGCGTTTGCCGTCGAAGCCCGCCATCGGCGTGCCGATGAGCCGCACGCCGTTGGCACTGACCGCGACCCCATCGCCTTGCATGCCCTCCAGCGTGAACTCGGCGACATTGCGATAGCCCATGAAGCGCGCGACGTGCAGGTTGCGCGGCCGCGTATAGACCTCCTTCGGCGTCGCGACCTGCTGCACGACGCCCTCCCTCATCACGACGATGCGATCGGCCATCGACAGCGCTTCGTCCTGATCATGCGTCACGTACAGCGTCGCGCGTTCGAGCTGCGTATGGATGCGGCGAATCTCCGCGCGCATTTCGATGCGCAGCTTCGTATCGAGATTCGACAGCGGCTCGTCCATCAGGATCAGCGGCGGCTCGATCACGATCGCACGCGCGATCGCGACGCGCTGTTGCTGGCCACCGGACAATTGGCCGGGCAGCTTGTGCTCATGACCGGTCAGCTGCACCAGTTGCAGGGCCTCGCGCGCACGCCGCGCGATCTCGCTCCTGCCGACGCCGCGCATCTTCAGCCCGAAGCCGACGTTGTCGAGCACGCTCATGTGCGGGAACAGCGCGTAGTTCTGGAACACCATGCCGAAGCCGCGCTTTTCGGGCGGCAGCACGTCGATGCGCCGTTCGTCGAGCCAGATGCCGCCGCCGGTGAGCGGCTGCAATCCGGCGATGCAGTTCAGCGCCGTCGATTTGCCGCAACCCGACGGCCCCAGCAGCGCGATGAACTCGCCGCGCCGGATCGTCAGGTCGAGACCCTGCAGCGCGGCGATCGCGTGGCCTTGCGCGTTCGTGAAACTGCGGCTCACCGAATCGAGCCGCAACTGCTCAAAATGATGCTTCATGGCGGTTTCCTGGTCCGCGTGGGCGACGGATGTCGCGAGTGCCGCGCTTGCGGTGAACGCGGCACATCAGGCAGTCAAGCGGAGGCGCACGTCATCGCTGAAAACACGCAGCGCGGCCGAACTTCACGCCGCGCTGCATTTCGCCTCGTTTGCCGTCGCGATGGCGAAGGCCTAACGGGTCTTTTGCGCGCCGATGTCGCTATCCCACTTCCTGAAGGCGGCGACCATTGCCGCTGCATTCAGCGGCAACGCATGCGGATGATCGGCCAACATCTTCGCGTATTCGGGGCGGCCATACTTTTGCAGCACCTCCTGACTGTGCGCGGGCGCCTGCTCGACGGTGACGCCCTTGATCGCCGGGCCCGGATAGAAATAGCCGTCGTCGTAGGTCAGCGCCTGCTGCGCGGGCTCCAGCATGAAGTTCATCATCTTGTACAGCACGTCGAGCTTTTCCTTCGGCACGCCCTTCGGAATCACCATGTAGTGGGCGTCGTTGACCCACGTCATGTTGTCGAACGGCTGTACGCGGAATTCGGCGGGCACGATGCCGAGCGCGCGCGGATTGATGTCCCAGCCGGTCACGGTCACGGTCATGTCGCGCGTGCCTTCGCCCAGTTCCTTCATCACCGCCGAGGTGCCGCCCGGATAGTACGGAATGCAGTCGTTCAACTGCTTGAGGAACGCCCATGTCTTGTCCCAGCCATGCACCGGGTCCCGCGGGTCCTTGTCGCCGAGCACGTAGGGCAAGCCCATCAGGAACGTGCGGCCGGGACCGGAATTTGCCGGCCGTGCGTAGATCAGCTTGTCGGGGTGGGCCTTGCACCATTGCAGCAGTTGCTCGGGCGTCTTCGGCGGATCGCTGACCTTGGCCGGGTTGTACTCGAGCAACGGACCGGCCGGCATATACGCGACCTCGAGGCCGTAGCCTTGCGCGAGGTCCTGCATCTTGCGCGGACCCGGCGCGTATTTGTCGAGCACGCCGGGGAACTGCGCCGCGTTGTCGGGCAGCAGCTTGATCCACAGGTTCTGTTCGATGCCGGCCGCGAGCGCGTCGGTGCCGGTCAGCACGAGGTCGATGTCGGAGCGGCCCGCGGCCTGCATCGCCTTGATCTTGCCGGGTAATTGCGGCGCCGGCGCGTTCGTGAACGTCATGTTTCCGACGAGATTCGGATACTTCGCCTTGAACGCCTCGAAGCCCTTCTGTGTGAGTTGAAGATCGCCGGCGACGTCGACGATGTTGATCGTGACCGGATCGGCCGCATGCGCCGCAACGGTGAAGGCCGCGCTCGCGACGATACAGACGGATAGCAGCTTGAACGACAACCTGTGCGAAACAGTCATTGCGTCTCCTCGCTTCTTGGTATGGAAGCCCGCCGTCGATGCGTTGCGGGCGGTGTCTTTCTACCAATGGAACATAGCGAAGCGCAACAGCCGATGTCAAGCAAATAGTCGAGACTGCTGGCGTGCGCGAAAACGGCTTGTTTTCCGTGGACTCCTTGTCCTTCAACGCCTGGCAACGCGCGTTAAGGGCAAACCCGAGCGTCCGCTGCGCATGCAGCACGTGTTGTCTGGTAAGCGGACGACCGCTCAGCCGCCGCGCACGCCCTGCGTATTGACGAACAGCGAATACAGCCCGTGGCTCGCCGCCATGAACAAGCGGTTGCGATGCCGTCCGCCGAAACACACGTTCGCGCAACGCTCCGGCAGCGCGACATGGCCGAGCGGCTCGCCGTGCGCGGTGAACACGCGCACGCCGTCCAGCTCGTCGGTGCCCATGCCCCAGCCGCACCACAAGTTGCCGTGCACATCGATACGAAAACCGTCGGGCGTGCCCGGACCCGCGTCGATCAGCACGCGGTTGTTCGACACCGTCGTGCGTTTGCCGTTGGCCTCGACATCGAACGCACGGATCTTGCGCGGCTCGCCGCGCGATTGGACGACGTACAGCAGCGATTCATCCGGTGAAAACGCGAGACCGTTCGGAGCCAGCACGTCGTCGATCACCACCGACACCTCGCCCGACTGGCCGTCGATCCGATACACGCATGGGTTCAGCTCGGACTGCTGCTGCTCGCCCTCGTAAAAACCGTCGATGCCGAAGCTCGGGTCGGTGAACCAGATCGAGCCGTCCGATTTGACGACCACGTCGTTCGGCGAATTGAAGCGCTTGCCCTGATAGCGATCGGCGAGCACGGTGATCGAACCGTCGTACTCGGTGCGCGTCACCCGCCGCGTCAGGTGCTCGCAACTGACGAGCCGCCCTTCCCGATCGCGCGTGTGGCCGTTCGCATTGTTCGACGATTGACGGAACGTGCTGACCGCGCCCGTGGTTTCGTCCCAGCGCAGGATGCGGTCGTTCGGAATGTCGCTCCATAGCAGATAGCGTCCATCGCCGAACCACACCGGCCCCTCGGACCAGCGCGTGCCCTGGTACAAGCATTCGACCGATGCCGACGCGAGGATCAGCGACTTGAAGCGCGGATCGAACACGCGGATGGCGGGATCGGGATAGCGTCGGCTTTGGTCGGTCATGCGGTGGCCTGCCTGTCGGAACGGTTACATGGGGTGCGCGCGAACTCGCGTTCGAGCGCGAGTAGCGTGCCTGCGGTCTGCGCGATCTTCGCATGATGCTCGCGCGGTGTCGAACTGAGCAGCGGCAGCAGCGGCCCCATGTCGGCCAGACCCGTGAACGAGATCGCATCGTGCAACACCCGGATCAGCGAGATGTCGTTGCGCAGCGCTTCGAGCGGCATGAACGCGTCGTACAGACGTTCGGCGGTGTTGTCATCAGCGCTACCGGCGCTGTGGCCGCTCTGCACCGCGCGCAGCAGCGCCATCACCATGCTCGGCGCGATGCAGCCGCTACCGGTGGTCCACGCGGCGAGTCCAAACTCGCGCAGATGCACGAGCGCCGGCCGCTCGCCCATGCCCGACACGATCTTGGCGGCCGGCACGCGTTGCAGCAGCCGGCGCAAATACGGATCGTCAGCGGGATCGTCGCGCGGGATCGCATATTTGACCGCGGTCAACGTGCCACGCTCGACGAGCCGCGCGAGCGTATCGACATCGACGTAGTTTTCGCTTTTGATGTACACCGTGAGCGGCATGCCGGCCGTGTCCGCGATCCGTGTGAGGCCCGTCTCGACGCCCTCGGGCGTCGTCAAGCCGCCGAGCGGCAGCACCATCGCCGTGCGGTAACGCGTCTGCGCGAGGATGCGCGCCTGGTCGAGCATCTTGCCGTAGTCGGGACCGAGCGCAGGAATGACGCGTGTTCCGGGACTCGCGGCGTCGGCGAGCAGGTCCAACAGTTCCCGGTATTCGCTGACCGCGACGTGATAAAGGTTCGCGTTGCCGCCATACAGTAGCGTGCGTACGCCGCCCGCTTCGATATGGCGGATCAACGCGAGATTCTGAGCCGGGTCGAGCGTGTAGTCGGCGCGGCGCGCGAGCGGCGGCACGGCCATGACCGATGCGGCGAACTCGCCGTCGCGGAGCGGAGATTCGTTCATGATGGTTGACGCGCAAACGCACAAGGCGGAGCGTTCACGGTAGCATCGGCATCGCAATGTTGTCAAACAACTTGCGCATCGGGATCGGCCGCGCCATGCCATTGGCGTCGGATTGTCGGGCGCACATCACGATCTTTCCTTTTGTATGACAATGGAGCCAGCGCATCCCGTGCGGCATCGGCATAGGCTGTTTTTAGGCAAGCAGGACGCGGCTTGCAATGACCTGCTTTCGCGGATAATCGAGTAAATGCGATTAAATGAAAGCGCGACGGAAATAATGCTGTCAATGAAACACATCAAAATACGGCAAGCGGAGGCGGATTAGCCGCGTTAGTCGCCCGAAAATCCCGGGCGGCTAAAGATTTATTTCAATCAGCATAATAATGGGCAGCACCGCCTTGCCATCGCGCGGCTGCTAGCGTTTACCCCGCAGAGCATGGGCGGATTGCGCCCGAGTTTTTAGTGATAGATTATGCGGAACAAAAGAGCGGAGCGAAGCGCCCGCCAATAACCGCGAATGCGATGTTTGCGAGCCTGAGAGAGTCAATAAATTGTCGCTACACTTTATCGAGCAGATGGCACCGCTACTGAATGCCGCCGACGAGGCGGAATGGTTCGGCGCGATAACAGGCCTCGCCGGAACGTGGGGCTTCGACAGGATTCTGGTTGCGATGCTGCCGCGGCCGACCATGCGTCTCGAGGACGCTTACCTGCGCAGCACTTACGCGCCGGCATGGCGCCACGCCTATGACGAGCAAGGCATGGTGCATATCGACCCGACGGTCGCGCACTGCCTGTCACGCTCCGCGCCGCTGATCTGGACGCCGGACATTTTCGCCACCCCGGCGCAGCAATCCCTATACGAGGAAGCTCGCTCATTTGGCCTCGGTGCAGGCGTGACGCTGCCGATTCACGGGCCGAATCAGGAAGCCGGCATGATGTGCTTCGTCAATGACGACAACCCGTCCGACGGGTTCAGGCGTCATGTGAACGCCGCCTTGCCGAATCTCGTGCTGTTGCGCGACCTGGTGATCGACACCAGCAAACAGCATGTGAATTCGCATGCGCAGACCTTGCTGCCGAAGCTCACGCCGCGCGAGCGCGAATGTCTGAAATGGACCGCACGCGGCAAATCCACCTGGGAGATATCCCACATCCTGAGTTGCTCGGAAGCCGTGGTGAACTTCCACATGAAAAACATCAGGACGAAATTCGGCGTGAATTCGCGGCGTGCGGCAGCCGTGATCGCGGCGCAGCTCGGGCTTATTGACCCGGGTTGAGCAGCGCGGCCGCGTCGCGGCTGTACATCACCCGCTCGGCGCGGCCCAGATCGGCGTCCGACACGGTCTTCGTAAAGTACAAACCCAACAGGATCGACACCGGCGCCGGAATCTCGGCGCCCGATTCGAAGCGGCTGCCGCGCGACTGCGTGACGCCGAAGCGAGCCCAGAAACGGCGCTGGCTCTCTTTTTTCTTTTTCCGGTAGGCAATGATCAGCACGCGATCCACTGCCGAAGAGACCTCCGAAGGACGCGCCGGGAGGTGGGTTTGCGGTTGCCAGTGATTGTCGAGGAGTTCCATTTTGGAGCCTTGTCGGTTGGGGGCGGATACGTGTTTGAATTTTGCGATACCCGATAAGCATCCACACCTATCCAGGTAGGTAGGTGGCGTAAAGATTCAGAATGCATAAGTTTTCCTGCGTATCTGGCACCCCGACACGTACAGGAGAACGTCATGCAAACCACGATCCGAATTGGACTCCGGCAGGATTTCGACAACGAGCTGATCAACGAGATGTACCGCCTGCGAGCCCGTGTGTTTCACGGTCGCCTCGGCTGGGAAATTCCGACCATCGCGGGGATGGAGATAGACGGCTACGACGCGCTCGGGCCGTACTACATGCTGATTCAGGGCGATGACCAACGGTTGCGCGGCTGTTGGCGCCTGATGCCGACCGAGGGTCCCAACATGCTGAAAGACACGTTCCCGCAGCTGCTGCATGGCGCGGCCGCGCCGGTCGGGCGGCACATCTGGGAGCTGAGCCGCTGGGCGATCGAAACCGGCGGTGAGGAACAGACGTTCGGTTTCACGGATATGACGATCCGTGCAATTCAGGAAGTGATGCGCTTCGCGCAGCGCATGGGCATCACGGATTACGTCACGGTGACCACCACGCCGATCGAGCGCATGCTGCGCCGTGCCGGCCTCGACATCAGCCGGCTCGGGCCGCCGCTGCAGATCGGCGTCGAGCGGGCCGTCGCGCTCGACGTCGCGGTGAGCGCGAAAACGCTGACTGCGCTGTTCGGGCCGGTCGCCGTCGCGGCCTGAACCGCGCCACAGCGCCGGCCTGACGAAAGTCGCGATGCGCTCAGGAACCGAACATCCGTTCCAGCGCGTTCTCGAGATGCGCGCGCATCGCGGCACCCGCGCCCGCCGCGTCCTTGCGGCGGATCGCGTCGAGCACCGCCATGTGCTCGGCCTGCACCAGCCGCTGCCGTTCCACCGTTTTCACGAGCGACAGATTGCGCGACAGGTTCATGCTGAACAGAATCTGTTCCTCGATGAACGACATCACCGTGATGAAAAACGGATTCTTCGACGCGCGCGCGACCGCCTGGTGGAACATGAAGTCGTCCTTCGCGCCGATCCCCTGGGCCTCGATGATGCGCTCGAGTTCGTCCCACGCATGCTGGATCGCCTCGATGTCGCCGGCATCGGCCTTCAGCGCCGCCTGCGCGGCCGCGCCCGCCTCGGTCACGATGCGAAATTCATAGCAGCGGCGAATGTCGGACAGCGTCTCGAGCGGCGCGAAGCGGCGCACGTCCGGATCGGGCCGCCGCTCGACGGTCGTACCGGAGCCGTGTCGCGTCGAGATGATGCCGTCGGCCCGCAATCGCGCGAGCGCTTCGCGCACGGTCGGCCGGGAGGTGGCGAAACGCTCCGCCAGCGCGTGTTCGGTCGGCAATCGCTCGCCTTCCTTGTACTCGCCTTCGAGGATGCGGTTCAGAATGTCGCCGTAGATCTGGTCGGGTAAGCCCTTGGTTTTTCGATCGTTCATCAGCGGACTGGCCAGCTTGTCTGAATATGGCCTGATTGTAAGGCCAACCCCGTGTCGGCTTCAGCAATCTTGTGCGGGTTGCAAGCACGCGAGGCCGCCCGCGCGGGCTGCCGCGCTGCCACTTCGGTTGCGCCGGGCCTGAATAGTTGGCAAATGTTTGATTTACATCCTGGTCCGGTGCATCTCTTCCGGCAATCATCTAAGCTTCATTGGCAGATCAATAAACCTGCCGCGGCTAACCATGTGGCAGACGCATTTTTTGACGCGGAGCCGATATGTACACACGCATCCTTGTAGCGGTCGACGGCAGCAATACCTCACGCCGTGCGTTCGCAGCGGCGCTCGATCTCGCCAAATCGAATGGCGCGGTGTTGCGGCCGTTTTATGTCGTCGAAAACACGCCGATGTATTTCGAGGCGCCCGGCTACGACCCGTCGATCCTGCGCAACCGTCTGATCGAGGAAGGCCAGGAGCTGCGTGTCGAGTTTTCGAAAGCAATGGCCGAGCAAGGTGTGCATGGCGACCCGGCGGTCTCCGAGGCTTCGTCGCTCGGAGACGTCGCGGAGATCGTGCTGCAGGCCGCAGCCGAATTCAACGCCGACCTGCTCGTGATGGGCACGCACGGCCGGCGTGGCTTTCAGCGGCTGATTCTCGGCAGCGTCGCCGAACGCTGCGTGCGCCAGGCCACGCTGCCGGTCCTGCTGATACCGTCCGCCGCGGGCACCGACAAAGAACCTGCCTGACTGTTTCATCATGCGCAAGGCCGCGCGCCACGCGCCGCCTTGCCCGAACGGGGCCACGATGCCCGTCGACGCGCGCCGTCGCTCAGCGCGTGCGGGCAGCGCACGCGTCACTTTGCCCCCAGCTGCACGTCATAGCGGGGGGGACGACACGCAGGGCAAGCCCATTCGCATCGTCGACCTCGAAGGCCTGCGGCAAGTCTGAGCGCAGCGGCCGGGCGCGCCGAGCCGTTGCGCTATTCGTCTTGGCACGCCGCCTGCAAGCGGGTACAGTTTCAGATCGCCCCTCACGGCAACCGTGTTGCATGGAGACCCGGCCCAATGAATCGCGACCCTGCCCCGCATCATCCGCTCGTGCGGCGCCTGCTCGACGCGCGGCAAGTCACCGACGACCTTTTTTCGATCGTCAAACCCGACCACCTCTATGAACGGCCGATCCGCGAGCGTCACCGCGTGGTGTTCTACATCGGCCATCTCGAAGCGTTCGATCGCAATCTGCTCGACCAGCGTCTGTTCGATCTGCCGGCTTTCGCGCCGGAACTCGACCAGCTGTTCGCCTTCGGCATCGATCCGGTAGGCGGCGGCTTTCCCACCGATCAACCCGGCGATTGGCCGTCGCTCGATCGCGTGCACGAGTACGCGACGCGCGCGCGACGGCAGATCGACGCGGCGCTCGGCGAACGCGGCAACCCGGCGCGCGACGACGCGGCCGTGCAGTTGCTGAACGTCGCGATCGAGCATCGCTTGATGCATGCGGAAACGCTCGCATACATGCTCCATCAGTTGCCTCTCGCGCAGAAAAACACCGCATTGCGCGAGCCGGTGGTGACACGCGCGCAACGGCGCGACGCATTGTCGTCGATGGTCAGCGTGCCGGCCGGCACCACGGTGCTCGGTATGCCGCGCGAGGCCGGCCGCTTCGGCTGGGACAATGAGTTCGGCGAAATGGTGGTAGACGTGCCCGCGTTCGAGATCGATCGATACATGGTCACGAACGGTGCGTTCCTCGAGTTCCTCGAAGCCGGCGGTTATCGCGAGCCGAAGTGGTGGTCGCCGAAGGACTGGGCGTGGAAGGAAGCGGAACACATCGAGCATCCCGCCGGCTGGTCGCAAGGCTCGGCGCAAGACGGCCGCGCCGCATGGACGCTGCGCACGATGTTCGACGATGTGCCGTTGCCGCTCGACTGGCCCGTCTACGTAAGCCACGCCGAAGCGAGCGCCTACGCGCGCTGGGCCGGCAAAGCGCTGCCGACTGAGGCGCAATGGCAGCGCGCGGCGCACGGTGCGCCGCAAGCGGTATCGGGGAATTTCGATTTCCGCAGCTGGGATCCGCGGCCCGTCGACGCGCATCCGGACAACGTCAGCGCGTTCGGTGCCGAAGGTCAGTTCGGCAACGGCTGGGAATGGACCTCGACGCTATTCGAAGCGCTGCCGGGCTTCGAAGCGTTTCCGTTCTATCCCGGTTATTCGGCCAACTTCTTCGATGGACAGCATTACGTGCTGAAGGGCGGCTCCGCGCGCACCGCGCTGTGCATGTTGCGGCCGGAATTTCGCAACTGGTTTCAGCCGCATTATCAGTATGTGTACGCGGGGTTTCGGTGCGTGCGGGCTTGACGAGAGAAATAAAGCAGAAGTTGAAAACGACTCTCAGTTTCTACGCGCAAAAAAGGTAGGCGAGAGCGTGACGCACATAGGCACGACACATGGATGCTCATGAACCCGTCACGCGGCAAACCCGGCCCGCAACTCGTCCGATGCTGGTCTGGGACGCGCCGGTGCGGCTATTTCACTGGCTGGCGGTCGCGCTAGTCACGGCCGCTTATGTCACCCTGAAGCTGAACTGGATCGACTGGCACGTGCGGGTCGGCGAGACGCTGCTTGCCTTGGTGATCGCCCGGCTGCTGTGGGGCTGCTTTGGCAGTGAGACGGCGCGCTTTCGCAGTTTCGTCGCAACGCCCGCGGCTGCGGTTCGACATTTGCGCCACCTGTTTCGTCGCGAGCCGGACCTGCAGGTGGGCCACAACGCGGCCGGCGGCTGGATGGTTTTGTTGCTGCTCGCCTTGCTGCTGACCGAGACGCTGAGCGGGCTCTATGTCAACAACGACATTGCCGACCAAGGGCCGTTGAGCGAACTCGCGCCCGCGTGGCTCGCCAACGCGATCTCGGCACTGCACGGGCTCGTCTGGGACCTGCTGCTCGCCGCGGTGGCGCTGCACGTGCTCGTGATTGCTCTCTATGCAGTAGCGAAGGGACACAACCTGCTGCGGCCGATGCTGACCGGCTACAAACTGCTGCCTCCGTCCGTCGACGCGCCGCGGCAGACGCCAGCGCTGCTGGCGCTGCTTGCACTCGGCGTCGGCGCTGCCGTGGTGATGCTGCTCGCGGCTTATCTCTGAGCTCGCCGCACACTTGACCTCGGGACGCCGCTAGTGCCTGCTTCAGCCGCCCTTCGGCGGCGTCACCTGGCCGCGGATCTCGCCGTTCGGATTGTTCTTGGTGTGAACGTTGATGTACATGTCGCCGGCTTCGAACATCTTGGCGTCGTCCGCAGATAACGTGGCCTGACCGCTGATCGGGCTCGTCACCTCCGTCTTGCCTTTCTGCGAGAGCCAGACCTTTACGCCGGCGTTTTTACCGGCCGGGGCGGGCCCGTGGAAATGCGCCATCGTGACCGGACTCGTCAATCCGCTGAAGCTGATGTTCCACGTGACGACCCGCGTGCCGGAGTCGTACGTTAGCTTGGCGCTGCCGCTGCCTGGCGTCTGCACCGGCGGAACCTGTTGGGCGCCCGTCAACGGTACCTCGAATGAGACCGGCGCCGCTTGCGCCAACGTGAGCGTACCCGCTAAGGCCAAACCACCGAACACCATGAATGCGCGCTGCGAAATGGATCGTGACATCTGGTTTTCTCCTGTTGGGTTTGCCCTTGGTGGGCGGGCGATTATCGAACGCTGCAGAAGACCTCGTCGGCGCTGTTGGCAGCCGAAGAAGTGAAACAAGGATAGACGCAAGCCGCCCGTAACGCGAAGTTTGCATAATGCGAAGCAGCCGCCGACATAAAAAAACCGGCATACAGTCGCCTGCATACCGGTCTGTGTCGGGCCCCACTCGCGTCACCGCGAATAGGACCGCCGCGCTGATCCGCGCTTTATTTGCGCTTCAATTGCGAAATATCACGCACCGCGCCGCGATCGGCCGAGGTCGCGAGTGCCGCATACGCCTGCAACGCCTGCGACACCACACGCTCGCGATTGGTCGGCTGCCATGCGTCGTCGCCGCGCGCTTGCATCGCCGCGCGACGGCGCGAGAGCTCTTCGTTCGACACCGCGAGGTGCATCTTGCGCTGCGGAATGTCGATTTCGATCACGTCGCCGTCTTCGACCAGACCGATCGTGCCGCCTTCTGCCGCTTCCGGCGACGCATGGCCGATCACGAGGCCCGACGAGCCGCCCGAGAAACGGCCATCGGTAAACAGCGCGCAGCTCTTGCCAAGGCCCTTCGACTTCAGATACGAAGTCGGGTACAGCATTTCCTGCATGCCCGGACCGCCTTTCGGACCTTCGTAGCGGATCACCACGACGTCGCCCGGCACGACCTTGTCACCGAGAATCGCGTCGACCGCGTCGTCCTGGCTTTCGAACACGCGCGCGCGGCCCGAGAAGAGCCACTGCGATTCGTCGACCCCTGCGGTCTTCACGATGCAGCCCTTCTCCGCGAGGTTGCCGTACAGCACCGCGAGGCCGCCGTCCTTCGAATACGCGTGCTCCTTGCTGCGAATGCAGCCGCTCTTGCGGTCCGCGTCGAGCGTGGCGAAGGTGGCTTCCTGGCTGAACGCGACCGTGGTAGGAATGCCGCCCGGCGCCGCACGGAAGAACTTCCGCGCTTCCTCGTCCGCGTCGCCCGCGATATCCCACTTCGCGATCGCGTTGCCGAGCGTGCCGCTATGCACGTTGCCGCACGACAAATCGAGCAGCTCAGCGCGCGCGAGCTCGCCGAGAATACCGATGATGCCGCCCGCGCGGTGCACGTCCTCGATGTGGTACTTGTCGGTCATGGGCGCGGCCTTGCACAGGCACGGCACCTTGCGCGAGATGCGGTCGATGTCCGACATCGTGAAATCGACGCCCGCCTCCTGCGCGGCGGCCAGCAGGTGCAGCACGGTGTTGGTCGAGCCGCCCATCGCGACGTCGAGCGCCATCGCGTTCTCGAACGCCTGCTTCGTGGCGATGTTGCGCGGCAGGACCGAGGCGTCCTCTTCCTGATAGTAGCGGCGGCACAGCTCGACGATCAGGCTGCCGGCCTGCTCGAACAGGCCCTTGCGCCATGCGTGCGTCGCGACGATCGTACCGTTGCCCGGCAGCGCGAGGCCGATCGCCTCGGTCAGGCAGTTCATCGAGTTCGCGGTGAACATGCCCGAGCACGAACCACAGGTCGGGCACGCGCTGCGTTCGATTTCGGCGACTTCGGCGTCGCTGACCTTCGGATCGGCGGCCTTGATCATCGCGTCGATCAGGTCGATTTTCGCGATCACCTGGCCATCGGTCGGCGACTTGACCTTGCCCGCTTCCATCGGACCGCCCGACACGAACACCACCGGAATGTTCAGGCGCATCGCGGCCATCAACATGCCCGGCGTGATCTTGTCGCAGTTCGAGATGCAGACCATCGCGTCCGCGCAGTGCGCGTTGACCATGTACTCGACCGAGTCCGCGATCAGTTCGCGTGACGGCAGCGAATACAGCATGCCGCCGTGGCCCATCGCGATGCCGTCGTCGACGGCGATCGTGTTGAATTCCTTCGCCACGCCGCCGGCAGCTTCGATCTGCTTGGCGACCAGCGCGCCGAGGTCGCGCAGATGCACATGGCCCGGCACGAACTGCGTGAACGAGTTCACGACCGCGATGATCGGCTTGCCGAAGTCGTCGTCCTTCATGCCGGTCGCGCGCCACAGCGCGCGGGCGCCAGCCATGTTGCGGCCATGAGTCGAAGTGCGTGAGCGATAGTTTGGCATCGGTATCCTCAGGATTTGCTGTTATCGGTTTTGATGAGCGCCTGCGCGAGCGAGGGAATTTTGGCAGCGCGGAGCTTGCGCTGGAAGCGAATAGTGCAAGAACGCCAGTAAGACGTCCAATATATATTTTCGGCGCGATTAGGTCGTGAAAAGTATTAAACAGTGCCGCGACCGCTCCGCCGATCTCACGTTTTCTTGACATCGCCCGCGCTCACCGCGAATAATGTAGCGTTCGTTTAACGAAACGATGTTCACGCTAAGAACATTGAAACGAGAAACAGAGGTCTTTTCGAGCGCAACGCCGGGTTCGAGGCCAGCCGCGCCCGCGTCTGGGCCCGCCCTCCTGGATTCACGCCATCTGTCCGCTGCGATCAAGATCAGGTAAGGCAAGTTTGCCGCCAATAAGCGCCAGCGCCCCACCGCTGGCGCGCCGTACCCGCCCCTCCGCCCAGCACATGGCCGGGCACTACACAGAGTCACATACATGAAGCGAGACACTTCCCCTCACGCCGCCGGCCGGCCGGCCGCTTCGCGCGGCATCGTCCAAGGGCTGGTTTATGTTTTCGAGCAGGTCATGCCCGACCCGTTCGTGCTGTCGATCTGCCTGACGTTCTTCGTCGCCGTGCTGGCGATGCTGATCGCGCCTTCCGGCACCCTGCCGACGCTGCTCGATTCCTGGTACACCGGCACGTTCGGCATTCTGGGCTTCGCGCTGCAGATGATCCTGATCCTCGCGACCGGCTACGCGATCGCGGAAGCGCCGATCGTGCAACGCGGTCTACGCGCGCTCGCCTCGCACGCGAACTCGCCGACGCGCGCCGCGCTGCTCGTGTTTCCGGTCGTCGCGGTTGCCGCGTGGCTCAACTGGGGGCTCGGGCTCATCGTCGGCGCGTTGCTGTCGCGGGAAATCGCGCGGCGCGTCGACGTCGATTTTGCCTGGCTCGTCGCGGGCAGCTATTCGGCCTGGTCGATCTGCAACAGCGGGCTGTCGAGTTCGATCGCGCTGTCACAGGCATCGCACGGCAATGCGCTGAATCTGGTCGAGAAAGCGACCGGCCACGTGGTGCCGCTCAGCGAAACCATCTTCGCGCCGTTCGTGTTCATTCCGACCGTGCTGGTCGTCGTCGTGATGACCGCGATCTTCATCAAGATGCATCCGAAGGCGGAGAACGTCGTCGCGTTTCGTCAGAGCGGCGAAGCAGCCGCCGACGCGCCGAGCGACGACCCGCATGCCCGCGCGAGCAGTGAGACATCGCTCGCGGCGCGCCTCGAACAGTCGATGCTCGGCACGCTGCTGCTGCTCGCGCTCGGCATCGGTTATCTGGCGATCACGTGGCACAAGGAAGGATTCGATCTCGACATCAACAACACGATCCTGATCTTCCTGATGATCGGTCTCGCGCTGCAGCGCACGCCGATCGCGTACGCGAATTCGATTCGCCGCGCCGCGCGCCAGACCGGCTCGATGCTGCTGCAATATCCGATGTACGGCGGAATCATGGGCATCATGAAGGGCACGGGTCTCGCGTCGATGATCGCGAAGGCGTTCGTGACGATCGCGTCGCCGGTCACGCTGCCGCTGTGGAGCTATCTGAGCTCGCTGATCATCACGCTGCTGGTGCCGAGCGCCGGTGGCCACTGGGCAGTGCAGGGGCCGTTCGTGCTGCCCGCCGCGCTCAGCCTGCATGCGTCGGTGCCGCGCACCGCAATGGGCGTCGCGATGGCCGAGAACGTATCGAACATGCTGCAGCCGTTCTGGGCCGTGCCGATCGTCGCGATCGCGGGAATCCGGATTCAGCGCGTGATGGGCTATACCGCGGTGACGTTCGCGGTGTCGCTGGTGATTTACGCGGTGGCGTTATGGCTCGTGCCGTGAGTACGATGATCTGAGTCGAACCGTCTGGCTACCGTCAAAACCAAGGGCCGATGAAGCGATGCTTGATCGGCCCTTGGTGCAAATGCCATGCAAGAGTGCGCGCCGCGTCAACGTTTCGGCGCCGTCACCAGTTGCAACGGCGTCTCGATCACCCTCGACAGCTCGCGCTGCTTGCGCTGCTCGGTCACCGCCTTCAACACGAAGTCAATGCCGAACACGGCCTGGCGGCCGGCGAACTGATTCATCGTTGCGAGCACGCGGCCGTCGGCGAGTAGCGGCTTGATCGCATCGATCGCGTCGTAGCCGGTGACATAGACGCCGCCGCCGCGACCCGCGTCGCGGATCGCGTCGACCGCGCCCATCGCCATGTTGTCGTTGCCGCATAGCAGCGCGCGAAGCTGCGGGTGCTCGGCCAGCATTTTCGCGGCCACGTCGCGGGCATTGCCATACTCCCAGTTACCGGAATCGACCGCGACGACTTGCACGCTCGCGGCATCCATCGCATCGCGGCTGCCGGCCGTGCGCTGCTGCGCATTGGTGCTCACCGGAAAGCCTTCGATGATGCCGACCTGATCGCCGGGCTTCAGCCACTTCGCCAGATAATCGCCGACCTGCTTCGCGCCGTTGCGATTGTTCGGCCCGACGAACGGCACCGAGATGCCGGCGGCGGCTTGCGCGGCGTCGTCGAGCGGGTTGTCGATCGTGATCGTGATGATGCCGGCCCTGATCGCGCGGGCGACCACCGGGATCAGCGCCTTCGAGTCGGTCGGCGCGATCACGATCGCGTTCATCTTCGCCCTGATCATCTCGTCGACCATGCGGATCTGCGCGGCGGTGTCGGTCTGTTTCACCGTGCCGCGAATCGTCAGGTTGAATTGCGACGAGAAGTGGTCCTGGTAATTGCGCGCAGCGTCGACCATCGCGACCGTGAACGGCTCCGACATCGATTTGAGCACGAGCGCGATCTTCGGCTTCGTGGCGGGCAGCGCTTCGGCGCGGGGGTCGTCACCGTACAGCGCGCCGCCACCGAGACCGGTTGCGGCGAGCGCGCCCGCGAGCAGCACGCGGCGGCGCATGTTCTGCGTCATGGCTCGACTCCTTCGCGGAGGTGCCGGTTGCGGACGTGCCGGTTGCGGACGTGCCGGTTGCGGACGTGTCGATCTAACGACGCGACGCTGGCGGCGATTTCGTCGAACAGCGGCCTGCTGTCGATGTCTTCGCTCAGACAACGCGTCTTCAAGGCGGCGAGTTGCGTGCCGATGTCCCGTTGCGCGTCGAGCCTACCGGGCGCAGCGCAACGCTCGATCAGTTCTTCGAGCAGACAGCCATACGCCCTCACTTCGAGCCGCTGCAACGCGATACCGAACTCGCGATCGCCGACCTCGAAAAACGACGCCGCGCCGAAATCGCCGAGCAGCGCGTGCCCCGCGCCGCCGTGCAGGATATTGTGCGCGTACAGATCGCCATGCATCACGCCGCGCCGATGCAGATGGCTCGCGACGTTCGCGATGCCGCTTGCGATACCGAGCACCGTCGCAACGTCGAAGCACGCGTCGTCGCGATAGACGTCGCGCGTGCACGATGCGAGACTCGGCGGACCGGCGAGATTGGCGAAGCGAGGATCGATCAACCCCATCACGAGGCCATGCGAGTCCGACGGATGCCCGCTCACCCTGCCAAGCACCGGAATCAGGTTCGCATGTTCGCCGCCGCGAATGCAAGCAGCCATTTCGCAGTCGGGCAGACCGTCGCTTGTCACCGCGCCCTTGAACAGCTTGACGGCGACCGCACGCGGCGCAGGCTCGCCTTGCGCGTGCAGCGTGGCGCGATGGATCACACCCGATGCGCCCTCGCCCAGCGGCTGTTCGAGCCGCAAAGCATCCCAGCGAATGGCGCTGATCGGCGTGTCGATGACTGCCGCCTGTTCGAGCGCCGCGTTGAACGGATTGCCCGCATACGCGAGCCACGAAAGCCGGGGCAGACGCAGCAGCCAACGCGGTAATGCGTCGAACCGGTTCGCCGCGAGCCGCAGCAGTTCGAGCCGCGTGCAGGCGGCCAGCTCCTCGGGCAGCGCGCGCAGCCGGTTGCCGGCGAGCATCAGCTTCTGCAGTTGCGTGCAGCGGCCGAGCTCCGCGGGCAAGCGTTCGATGTCGTTGTCGGTCAGGATCAACCAACGCAGCAGCGGCGGCAGCGCGCGCGCCGGCACCTCGCGGATGCGATTCGACTTGAAGCCGATCATGCTCAGTTGCGCGCATTCGCCGAGCACGCCGGGCAGCTCGGTGAACGGGTTGTTGGACGCGAACAGGATGCGCAGCTTGCGCAGACGCGGCAGATCGTCGGGCAGCCTCGTCAATGCATTGTTCGACAGGTCGAGCACTTCGGGCGTATCGGCGAGATCGAAAATCTCGCGTGGAAAATCGCTCAGGCCGCACGCGAGTTTCAGTTCGCGCGCACCCGCCAGTTGTCCGGCGCGCAGTTGTTCTAAAGTCGTGGTCACAGTGGTGGGAAAGAAAATCGGCTAGCGCCCGCAGCGCGTCGTACCGAAGCTGCCGATTTTACTGAGTCGAAGGCCATCTGGGGTTCTCTGCGGTACAGTGATGCGAGCGTCGCGGTGGTCACGACCGTCGCGGCCATGTCGAATGCGAATGAGACAGCAATATCCGGAACGCGTTCAGGCCAAGCAAGCGACACACTACCGGATAACGGCGCAGCCTTCATGCAGCTTTGTGCGTGCGGTCGAAACAACGCTTCGCCCCCGCAAGCTTTGCGCCCCCATCCTGTCAGGAGCCAGAGAAAGTGACGTACGCATACAAGTTGATCGATTCGCCGGTCGGTCAGTTAAAGCTCGTGGCGAAAGGCGGATGCCTCGCCGCGATTCTGTGGGAGCACGACAAGCCTAACCGCGTGCGACTCGGCGACATGAGCGAAGCGAACGAGATAGCGGTGCTGGTCGAAACCGAGCGGCAATTGCGCGAGTACTTCGCGGGCATACGGCAAGCTTTCGATCTGCCGCTCGAGTTTCAGGGCACCGAGTTCCAGAAGCAGGTCTGGCGCGCTTTGCTGACGATTCCGTTCGGCCAGACCCGCAGCTACTCGGAGATCGCGCAGCAGATCGGCAAGGTCAATGCGGTGCGCGCGGTGGGCGCGGCAAACGGCCGGAATCCGATTTCCATCGTCGCGCCCTGTCATCGCGTGATTGGCGCGTCGGGTGAGCTGACGGGATTTGCCGGCGGGCTCGCTAACAAGATGCTGCTGCTTGCGCTGGAGGCGGGGCAGACATCGCTCGAAGCAGCGGTGGACGACGCTCAAAAGCAGGCGCGGGAACGGGCAGCGGCGCGAGCGGCCAAGGCCGATGCATCACCGAAACCGGCGCATCATCTGCCGAGCCGGGGAACCCAGGGTTCGCTGTTCGGTAGCTAAAGCAGAGACTCCCGACGCGCTCGGCGCCAAGTGGAAGCAGCGCGGCCCTCAGGCATGCCTGGCCGATCGCTCCAGCAGCATCGAAGCCGCGGCCGTCGCCGCGACCTGGCAGCCGAGCACGATGTGTTCCTCGGCCGTGTCCTCGATAAAGTCATGACTCACGCCGCCGATGCTCGGCACGAACATCATGCAGGCCGGCATGCAACGCGAGATCACCTGGGCGTCGTGCGCGGCGCCGCTCGGCATGCGCAGCCACTGGCCCGGCGCGATCGTTTCGGCAGCTCGCGCGATGTGCTCGGCGAGCGTGGGGTCCATGCTGACGGGTTCGATCGGCTCGTCGATCGTCTGCACTTCGACGCTCACCGCGTTGTGTGCGTTGAAGTCGCGCACCAGTTCCATGAGCGCGCGTTCCAGTGCCTGAAGCCGTGCCGGGTTCGCATCGCGGAATTGCAGGTACATGTCGGCCGCGCCGGGCACGACGCTCATCGAGCCCGGCTCGAGATCGATGCGGCCCACGGTCCAGACGGTGTCCGCGTCCGCCAACTGACCGAACGCGTCGTTCATGCGCGCGATGAATGCGACCAGCGCCGCGCCCGCGTCGCGGCGGATCGTCATTGGCGTCGTACCCGCGTGGTTGCGCTGACCGGTGAAGCGCAGCCGCGATTCGCGCAGCCCGACGATCGTCGTGACGACGCCGATCGTTTTGCCGATCGCTTCGAGCCGTCCACCCTGCTCGATATGCGGCTCCAGATACGCGACCTGGCGCCCTGGCTCGAAACGCGCACGCGGCCGGCCCGCGAGTCCCGCGGCCTCGAGCACGTCGGCGAGGCGTTCGCCCCGCCGATTCTTCGCGCCGCAAATCGATTCGTCGACCGCCTCGCCGACGAAGCTGCGGCTACCGAGCAGGCCCGAGAAGGTGCCCTCCTCGTCGATCCACGACGCGACGTCGACGGCGAGATGCCGCGTCGCGTCGTGCTCCGCTAGCGCGCGGGCGATTTCGAGCCCGTACATCACGCCCATTGCGCCATCGAGCCAGCCGCCCGTCGGCTGCGTATCCGTGTGCGAACCGATCACGAGCGCGGGACCGCTATTGCGCGAGCGTCCGAACACCGTGCCGACGCCGTCGATGCGCGCGTCGAGCCCCGCCTCCGTCATTCTGCCGACCAGCCATTCGCGCGCCGCCAGATCGACAGGCGACAGCGCGAGCCGCACCACGCCGGGACCGGTCGCGCCAAAACCGCGCAGCCGTTTGAGGTCGGCCAGCAGCCGGTCCGGATCGATCTTCACCACGTTGTCATCTCCATGAATTGAGTGCCGATGCCGCCGCGCCATTGAAGCACCGGCCGTACGCTCGCGCCATTCACCAGATCATCCCCAAAGCGTGCTGCCAAAGAACGTCAGCGTACGATCCCACGCTTGTTGCGCCCAGACCGGGTCGTATTGCGTCTTCGCGATGCGCCCCGGCCCAACCGCCGTTTCGTTCGCGAAAGCATGACGTGCCAGATAGCGATGAAACTCGATGTCGACCTTCGCGTCGGTGAGCTTCTTTTCGAGCTCGGCGACGGTATCGGCGGCGAAGAACTCATCCTGCAGACCCCAGTGGCCCATTACCGGCACCTTGATGTTCGACGCGTCGATATAGTCGAGCGGCGGAAAGCCATACCAGACGACGCCGGCGGCCACTTCGGGTACGTTGCACAGCGCGAGGAACGTCAGCGCGCCGCCCATGCAATAGCCGGTCAGGCCGACCTTCGCCGCGTGCTGCTGCAGATACTGGACCGCGCCGCGTACGTCCTGCGTGGCGGCGTCGCCGAAATCGAGGCCGCTCATCAGATGGTGCGCCTCGTCCTCTTCGACCGTCGACTTGCCGCGATACAGATCGGGCACGAGCGCGAAGTAGCCGGCTTTCGCGAGGCGATCGGCGACGCCGCGAATCTGGTCGTTCAAACCCCACCATTCCTGGATCACGACGACCGCGGGCGCGCCCGCGGTTCGGTCGGGCTTCGCGAGATAGCCCTGCAGTTGCTTGCCATCGGGACGGTTGAACGTGATCATCGAGCCTGCGGATTGGATCATTGGTCGCTCCTTGAGTAGACGAGACCGCTAGCATAGCGCCATGATCGGATGTGGATTGGCTCGACTGAAAACTTGGCCTACGGTGACGCGCGCTAGAACCGCTCGATCACACCGAATTGCACGCCCGCGACCGGCGCGCCCGGATAGGCGACCGGCAGCCCGGTCACGTTGACGCCGCGCAGCGTGAAGCTCGAGTCGTCGTGATTCGCGAGATACGCGGCACTGAAGTACAGCAGCAGCGTAGGCGACATGCTGTATTCGAATGCCGCGCTGAACTGGTCCGCGCTGCCGCCGGGCGTCGTGTAGTCGCGCACGTGCGCATAGCCGAGCGAGGCGCGCGCGTTGGTCGAAAAACGGTACTGCGCCGACAGCGAGCCGCCCGCGCCGTGGTAGACCGGCGCGCCGCCATCGCCGTTGAAAAAGGACAGCCACACGTGCAGCTTGCCGAACGCGTAGTTCGCGCCGCCGAGGTTCGCGCGCAGTGCGCCGGAGCCGTGCGTCTGCTGTCGCGCGTACAGCAGATGCAACCGGTCGAGCCGATACGACGCGCTCACGTAGTAACCGTCGATGCCGTTGCCGTCGTCCTCGGACGCATCGCGCATCGCCACCATCAGCGTCGTGCTGAAGCCGGCGAGGCGCGGAGACAGATAGGTGACCGCGTTGTTCGCATACGGCGTGATCTTCGACAGGTTGTTGAGCCCCGAGGCGATCGTGCCGGCCCCGAACGCGTCGAGATCGCCCTTGAACGGGATATAGATCGGCGAATACTGACGGCCGACGCGCAATTCGCCCCACGCGCCGCTCGCGCCGAGCCATGCCTGGCGATTGAAGATCGAGCCCGGCACCTGCAAAGCGCCGTCGGCCGAGCTGAAGCCGTTTTCGAGCGTGAATACGATCGCATTGCCGCCACCGAGCGGCTCGGCGCCATGCAGCCCGACGCGCGAACCGCGATACGCGCCGGAGTCCATGCGCGGGGTCCAGCCCGAACCGGGGTCGGTGATTTCGAGACTCGTATCGATCACGCCGTACAGCGAGACGAAGCCGGTGTTGATTCGGGGGGCGGCGGCCGCGCCGTGCGCGTAGACCAGCAGCGCGCCGCCCACCCGAGCGGCTCTGACGCCGACGCCGGTCGTCAAGGCTTCGCGGACTGCGTTCAGCAAGCAAGCCAGGGCGTGACGCAGGATGAGGTCCTCCTCAAACACATCGATCGGATCGTCCGCGAGCGAACTTACCACGTTCGGGCGAACCCATGCGGCCCACGCGGGACGGCACGGTGTTGCCCGGCGCCGTGTGGTTTTTCCGACGACCCCTCGTTGCGACCAGGGGAAACCCGTATAATCCGCGAGAGGTCAGACAACCTGCGTAAAATCGCCGGTGGTCCTGACCGCGATCCGCCGTGCAGCGTCCACCCCCGAACCGCTTTCTGCCCGATCCGTGAATTCCACCGCCCCCGCCAGTTCCACCGCCGCCCCCGCCCTGCCGTTTCGCCACGCGCTTTACGCGATGCTCGGCATCGGGCTGGTCAACATGCTGGTCGCGCTCGACCAGACCGTCGTCAGCACCGCGTTGCCGTCGATCGTTGCCGAGTTGCACGGCTTCGAATATTTCGCGTGGATCGCGAGCGCGTACCTGCTTGCCTCGGTCGTCACGGTGCCGGTGTTCGGGCGGCTCGGCGACTACTTCGGCCGCAAGCGCTTCGTGATCGCCGCGGTGATCACGTTCACGCTCGCGTCGGTATTGTGCGGCCTCGCCAACAGCATGCTGTTTCTCGCGATCGCGCGCGGGCTGCAAGGCGTCGGCGGCGGCATGATGGTGGGCACCGCGTTCGCGTCCATCCCCGATCTGTTCCCCGACCCGCGCACCCGCGTGCGCTGGCAGGTCGTGCTGGCCGCGGCCTACGGCATCGGTACGGCGGCCGGCCCCTCGCTCGGCGGCTGGATGAGCGAGCACCTCGGCTGGCGCTCGACGTTTCTCGTCAATCTGCCGGTCGGCGCGGCGGCGCTCTATTTCATCTGGATGCATCTGCCGAATTTTCGGCGGCCGCATGACGGCGAGGTCAAGATCGACTGGCTCGGCGCGGGGCTCGTCGCGGGCGTGCTCGGCGGCTTGCAGGCGTTTATCGAAGCGGTGCCGAAAAATGGCCTCACGGTGGGCAACCTCGCGCTCGGCGCGTGCGTGATCGCCGGCGCGGTCGCGCTGTTCGTGTGCGAAAAGCGCGCCACGCACCCGATCATTCCACTCGATCTGTTCAAGGACGCACAGCTCGTCACGCTGTTCACGCTCGGCATGCTGTCCGGCTTCGTGATGTTCTCGCTAATCTTTTTTGCGCCGTTGCTGCTGCAAGGCGGCTTCGGTCTGTCGCCGCAGCAGGCCGGCCTGCTCGCCACGCCGATCGCCGCGTGCATCGCGCTCGGCAGTCTGCTGAACACCCGCATCGTGATTCACATGAAGAAGCCGACGCGCATTCTGACGATCGGCTTCGGGCTGCTGATGTTCGCGTCGATCGCGCTCGCGTTCGCGAATCCGGACACGCCGCGCCTGCGCATCGTGCTGCCGATGGGCGCGGTCGGCATCGGCCTCGGCTTCATTCTGAACAACCTGAACGTGTTCGGCCAGGAGATCGCCGGACGCGAGCGTTTCGGCATCACGACCGCGCTCCTGCAATCGACGCGCATGGTCGGCGGCATGCTCGGCACCAGCATCGTCGCGACCGTCGTGCAGCATCACTATCGCAACGTCGTCACACGCACGATGAGCGTGCTCGGCGAGCCCGCCGCATCGCAATGGCGACCGCGTTTCGTCGATCTGCGCATCCTGATCGACGACGCGTCGCGCACGCAGCTGATCGCGGACATGAAGACGTCGGGGCTCGATACGCTCGCACTGATCGATAGCGCACGCGATGCGCTCGTACAGTCGATTCATATCGGTGTGTGGCTGACGGCGGTGGCATCGCTCGCGGCCGCGCTTCTCGTGCAGCGGATCTCGCGCGTGGTGTTTCGCAAGAGCTGAGCGCTCAGTGATTCGGCCGCTTACTGAACGGTGGCTTTCGCTCGCAGGTTCTTCACCATTCTGTCGACGAGTTCGGCTTGCGCCTGCTGGTACAGCATCGGCTTCATGTCTTCGAAGGACGGCACCTGCAACGGGCGAGTGTCATCGACTTCGATGACATGAAAGCCGTAACCGGTCTTGACGGGGCTGTGCGTGTATTCGCCCTTGTGCAGATTCGAAACTGCGTCAGCGAACGGTTTGACCACCTTGCTCGAAGTTATCCAGCCCAGCTCTCCGCCGTTGTATCTGGTGTCCGAATCGATCGATTCCTTTGCGAGGTCGCCGAACGACGCGCCTTGGTTGAGCTTCGCAATGAGGTCTTTCGCCTGGCTCTCGTCTTTGACGAGGATATGGCGGACTTTATATTCCGTGCTTCCGCCTTTCGCTTTCATGTCGTTGTACATCGCCTTCAATTGAGCGTCACTGACAGGATTCTTCTTTAGAAAATCCTGCATGTACGCTCGAACGATTTCGATCTCCCACGTCGCTTGCGCCTGCACGAGAATCTTTTGCCGAGCGGCCTCGGCACGTGCCGCGACTGCCGGGTTCCGGTCGAAGCCGACTTTCTGCGCTTGCTGGAAGAGAACTTCGCGGCGAATCAGTTCATCCCGGACATGGTCCGTCAATTGAGGCGAATCGGAAAAGCCTTGCGCGTGCGCCTGTCCGATATACAAGTCGGCGTCCGCCTGAGAGACCGGTTTGCCGTTTACCGTGACAAAAGGCTTCTCTGCTGCGCTCGTCGCCAGGCAGAGCGTTGCACCGAGCACAAGTGCCGACATTCGTCGTGATAGTACTGTCATTGAGCCGACCGATTACGTTGGTTCGAGCACCTTGGCGAACGGTCGCCAAAGGTCTGTGTGCAGCGCCAGGTCTAATCAGGAATCGGACCTGATCAGACACTGGTGCCCTACGCGACTCTATTGGGTGATGGTTCCCGCAAGAGTCAGGCTGCGTGATGAGTTTCCGACATACACAGCGTAGGAGCCGGTCGGGATCGTCCACTGCTGCGAATCTTTATTCCAGGTGCTGAGCGGATGATTCGGCGCGGCTGGATCGATCGTGATCGACACCGTCTGCGTTGCCCCGGCGTTCAGGCTCACCTTCTGGAACCCCACCAGACGCCTGGGCGGCTCTGCCGCCGCGGACGGCAGCGCGATGTACACCTGTGGAACTTCGGCGCCCGCCACGGAACCCGTGTTCTTCACGACCGCGGTAACCGTGTATGTGCCGTTCGCTCCGGTACTGACGGTCGGGTTGCTAATCGTGAAGGTCGTGTAGGAAAGACCAAAGCCAAACGGGAATGCCGGGCTCTTATTCATCGCGTCATACCAGCGATAACCGACATTCAGCCCTTCCGAATAGGTCACCGTCGGGCTTCCGTTGATCGACACGCCAGGGTATTGGAAAGGCGTGATCGAATCCATAAAACCCTGGCCGATCTGCGGGAACGTCACCGGCAGTTTGCCGGACGGATTCGCCACGCCCCACAGCAGATCCGCGACGATGTGCCCATCTTCCTCGCCAGGGAACCAGGTCTCGAGAATCGCGCTCGCCGCGGATGTCCCTCCGGTGAGGATCGAGGGATCGAGCGCTTCGGCGGCACTGTCCTTCAGAACGAGCACGGTGTTGCTGTTTGCCGCGACGATGGTCTGGAGCAACGCGAGCGTGTTGCTGTTTTTGGCGGAACTCGAAGTGGTAATCGAACTCGACTTCGGCGCATACCAGTCGAGCGTATTGAGGTATTTGCCGGTGTCGAGCGTGAGGCCCGTCGAGTCCGTGAAGCTCGCCTGATCGGCCCCTTCCTCCGACATGGAGCCAGCCATGAAGATGACGGCGTCGGCACCGGTGGCTGCCGTCTTGACGTCGGCGAGGGTGGCGGCCGCGCCGTCGATCGTGCCGGTCGAATTGTTGTCGTCGACGAGCGCCAGATGAACCTGAACGCCGGTATTGCCGAGGTTGGCAAGCGTGTCCTTGATGCCCTGCACCGGTGTAACGGTGTACAAGGCGACGACGTCGGAGCTGCCGCCTCCCGAACCCATCGGGTGACCGACCGAGCTGCCGCCAGCCACCGCTTGCTGAGCATAGACCTGCGTCGTTTTGCCGACCACGAGCACGTTTCGAACCGTCTTGTTCAGCGGCAACGTCCCGTTGTTCTGCAGCAGCACGGCCGACTGCTCGCCGATCTGCTTCGCGACCGTGCCGTCAGCCGTTGCGTTGATAGCGCTCTGGGCAATGGGCCGATCGAAGATACCCGCGCGGAACATCTGCGTATATCGGCGCAGCAGCGCATTGTCGATATCGGAGGTCTGGATCTGCCCCGAGGCCAAAGCCGCATTCAGGTTCGCGGGCGACCAGTTTTGCGGCAGCGGCATCTCGTTATCCATACCTGCCAGCATGGTTGGCGCGGTGCTATGCGCGGCAAAGAAGTCCGACTGCACATAGCCTTTGAAGCCCCATTGTCCGCGCAGGACATCGGAGAGGATGTGCTTTTGCTCGCACATCGAAAAACCGTTCACCGAGTTGTACGAACACATAACGGCGCCGACGTTTCCTGCTTTCACCGCCATCTCGAACGGCAGCAGGTAGAGTTCGTGCAACGTTTGATCGTCCACGCTCTCCTGAATCGTCATGCGGTTCGTTTCCTGTTCATTCGCCACCAGGTGCTTCGCCATCGCGATCATGCCGTGGGCTTGCACGGCCTGGATTTCCGCGACACCCATCGTCCCGGTGAGATAGGGGTCCTCGCCCATGTACTCGAAATTGCGTCCCCCCACGGGCAATCTTGCCAGGTTCATACCCGGCGCTTCGAACACGTGCAGAGCCAGATTTCCTCCCTCGACGCCAACCACGTTGCCAAACTGGGTCGCGACGGAAGGATCGAACGAAGCGGCCATGGCGATGGCTGACGGGAGCGCGGTCGCCTTGGCGGAACTGGAATCCGTATAAGCGGCGAAGCCTGATACGGAAGGAGAAACGCAGTCGTTCTGGCCAATACCGACAGGCCCATTGGTGATTCGCAGCGTCGGAATAGCGTACTTCGCCAGCCCAAGAATGTGCCGGGCGCCGTAACACTGCGGCAACTCGGGCAGGATGCCGGGATTCGAACCGGTTAATTGCTCTTCCTTGTCGGCAAGCGCCATGGCGGGAACAAGCAGTGCAGCGCGTGCTTCGGGAGAAAGTGACGTATTCATCCATGGCATAGCGGATGTCTGCGTCGAGGGTGGATTTGAAGCCGGGTTTGGAGCCGCTGCCGGCGTGTTGGGACTATTGCTTCCTCCGCACGCCGCCAGAATGAACACGATACTTGCGGCGGCGGCCGTTCTCCTCTGAATGAATCTCTCAGACATGGTCTCTCCTTGATTTTGTTATACGCACAATGCGCGATGCGCGTTGGCCGTTCTACTGTGAAGGACTGCTATCTCATTTGGTTGTCAGCGTTCCGTCTGCTGATGCTCCCGCCCTGCTCTGCTTTCACCGAAGACATCGTAATGTTTAATTCGTCATCAGACGACTAGGGTTTACGTCGAATCAATAAAAACAATGGCTTAGGACAATGCGCGGACGTCTGATGATGAAGAAATTAAAAACAAAAAAGCCTGACGGGCTGCACTGCTCGTGCAGCCCGTCAGGCTTTTATTCAGGTCGAAGCGTCTTTTAACGCACGAGGCACGGACGCTTGTTGTCGAACTTCCAGTTCGGAATCAGATATTGCATCGCCACGCCGTCATCGCGCGCGCCAAGGCCGTGCTGCTGATACAGCGCGTGCGCGTTCTCGAGCGCGTCCATATCGAGTTCGACGCCAAGGCCCGGCTTCTGCGGCACCTTGACCTTGCCGCCGACGATCTGCAGCGGATCTTGCGTCAGGAATTGACCGTCCTGCCAGATCCAGTGCGTGTCGATCGCGGTGATCTTGCCCGGCGCCGCGGCCGCGACGTGCGTGAACATCGCGAGGGAAATGTCGAAGTGGTTGTTCGAATGGGAACCCCACGTGAGACCCCAGTCGTTGCACATCTGCGCGACGCGCACCGAGCCCTGCATCGTCCAGAAATGCGGGTCGGCGAGCGGAATGTCGACGGATTGCAGTTGGATTGCGTGGCCCATCTGACGCCAGTCGGTCGCGATCATGTTGGTCGCCGTCGGCAGGCCGGTCGCGCGGCGGAACTCGGCCATCACTTCGCGGCCGGAGTAGCCGTTCTCCGCGCCACACGGATCTTCCGCATAAGCGAGCACGTCGTGCTTATCACGGCACAGGCGTACCGCTTCGGCGAGCGACCACGCGCCGTTGGGGTCGAGCGTCACGCGCGCTTCCGGGAAGCGCTCGGCCAGTGCCGTCACGGCCTCGATTTCCACGTCGCCGGCGAGCACACCGCCTTTCAGCTTGAAGTCGTTGAAACCGTAGCGCGCCTGCGCCGCTTCCGCGAGCCGCACGACCGCTTCCGGCGTCAACGCGACTTCGGTACGCACGCGCTCCCAGTCGTCCCCCGCGCCGGCGTTGTTCGCATACGGCAGATCGGTCTTGTTGCGATCGCCGATATAGAACAGGTAGCCGAGCATTTCCACTTCGTCGCGCTGCTGGCCTTCGCCGAGCAGTGCCGCGACCGGCACGCCGAGATGCTGGCCGAGCAGGTCGAGCAGCGCGGCTTCGAGCGCGGTCACCGCGTGAATCGTCGTGCGCAGGTCGAAGGTCTGCAGGCCGCGCCCCCCAGCGTCGCGATCAGCGAACTGCGTGCGCACCTTGTTCAGGATCGCCTGCAGATTGCCGACCGACTGACCGACCACGAACGGCCGCGCGTCGTCGATCGTGTTGCGGATGTTCTCGCCGCCCGGCACTTCGCCGACGCCGGTATGGCCCGCGCTGTCGCGCAGGATCACGATGTTGCGCGTGAAGAACGGGCCATGCGCGCCGCTCAGATTCATCAGCATGCTGTCGCGGCCGGCGACGGGCACGACGCGCAATTCGGTCACGACCGGCGTAGCGTTCGGTTCGGTAGGTTTGGTGGACATGGAAAAGCACCTGTGTGATGAAGAAAGCCGGCCGGCGCAAGCCGCCGCGCGCTGCGTGCGCGTTCGACCGGCCCGGACGAAAACTCGAATCCAAAAAGATTGACGGCCGCATGCGAGCCGTCAGTGTAGTCAATGCGCGCTGCCGTGCAACGAATCGGGCAACGGGCCGCGATTGCCGCGCCTCGTGCGTGTCAGGAAGCCCGCCGCCGCCGCGAGCAGCGACGCGACGCCCAGACCGTACAGCCCGCCTGTGATCGAGCCCGTGTGCTGCTGCAGATAGCCGAAGGTGGCCGGCGCGAAGAAGCCGCCCAGGTTGCCGAGCGAATTGATCAGCGCAAGCACGGCGGCGGCGACGCGCGCATCGAGGTAGGCCTGCGGGATCGGCCAGAACAGCGACGCCGCCGCCTTGAAGCCGATCGCCGAGAAGCAGATCGCGACGAACGAGAACACCGGGTTGCCCGACGTCGACGCGAACAGGCCAGCCGCCGCAATGACGAGTGCGACCGCGAGCCAGGCCTGCTGATGGCGCCATTTCGCCGACACGAGCGCGAAGCCATACATCGCGACGATCGCGATCAGCCACGGAATCGCGTTGAACATGCCGACCTGGAAGTCGGACAGGCCGCCCATCTTGCGGATGATCGTCGGCAGCCAGAAAGTGGCCGCGTAGATCGTCAGTTGGATCGCAAAGTACAGGAAGCAGAACAGTGCGATCTGCGGGTCCTTCAGCAGCTTCATCGTCGTCGGGCGGGCGCCGCCCTTCGCTTCGCGCTCGGCCTGTTCGGCCGCGATCGACTGTTCGAGCACGCGCTGCTCTTCGGCGGTGAGCCAGTGCGCGTCGCGGATATGCGACTTCAGCATCAGCCAGCTGACGACGCACAGCACGATCGAGAATGCACCTTCGATGAGAAACATCCACTGCCAGCCTTGCAGGCCAAGGCCGCGAATCGACAGCAGGGAGCCGGTGATCGGACCGGACAGCACCGACGCGATCGCCGAGCCCGACAGAAAGATCGCCACCGCCTTGCCGCGTTCTTTTTGCGGCAGCCACTGCGTGAAGTAATAGACGACGCCGGGAAAGAAGCCTGCCTCGGCGACGCCGAGCAGGAACCGCAGCACGTAAAACGACGTGTCGTTCCAGACGAACGCCATCGAGGCCGCCACCAGCCCCCACGTGCCCATGATGCGCGTGAGCCACGCACGCGCGCCGAACTTCTGCATCAGCACGTTCGACGGCACTTCGAACAGCGCATAGCCGATGAAGAACAGACCGCTGCCGAGCCCGTACGCGGCCGCGCCGATGCCAAGATCGGTCTTCAGGTGCGCGTTGACGAAGCCGATGTTCACACGGTCGATATAGTTCGCGATGAACATGATCAGGAAAAGCGGCAACACGTTGCGCTTCACCTTCGAGACCGCCGATTGCAGCGGGTCGAGCGCAGTGGTCAGAACTGATGTCAAGATGTGTCTCCCCTGTCGGCCCATGGCCTGTTGGAACGCAACCCGGCGCATGCGGTGGGTGCAAGTCCCTGTGACGCGCCTGGTACGTTGTCTGACGACAGTCTATCGCGTTGCTTTTGCTAAATCCAATCGGGTGTTTACCCTGTATAGCTGAAGCGACTTGCTCGGAGAGACGGGGACTCGCGGCCTCTCGTGCTGTCGCCCGCCTTAAATTCGATTCGAACTAAGACGTCTGATGTCCTTGGTTTTTCGCGCTGCGGGCGGCAGCCGACGCGCCTGCGCCGCCGTCCGCTTCATGCTCGGGCCGCCGCCCCGCCGCAAGCACAGATAGCCCGCGCCGAAGGCGGCAGAATCGAGTACATTCCTGTGCGATACTTTGCAGGATCAGTCAACCAGCCACAAAAATGAGCAGCCTAACTGAAAAGGTGGTGGCCACCCTTTCCGATGAAATTCGCCGCGGCGCGCTGAGGCCAGGCGACCGCATCCCCACCGAAGTCGCGATGATGAAGCAGCTGTCCGTGAGCCGCTCCGTGGTCCGCGAGGCGATTTCGCGTCTGCAGGCGGCCAGGATCGTCGAGACGCGCCACGGTATCGGCACGTTCGTGCTCGCGCCCACCGCCGAAAATCCGATGCAGCTGCCCGCCGCCGACCTCACGAGCATGCTCGACGTGATGGCGATCATCGAGTTCCGGATCGACGTCGAAGCGGCCGCGGCAGCGCTCGCGGCATCGCGGCGCACCGAGCAGAACCTCAAGCAGATTCGCACCGCGCTCGATCGCTTCGAGTCGGAGCTGGAGCGCGGCAGCACCGACACGCTCGCGCACGACATCGAGTTTCATCTGCAGATCGCGCGCGCGAGCGGCAACCGCTATTTCTTCGACGTTCTGAGCCAGCTCGGCCGCTCGGTCAGCCCGCGCACGCGGCTTGGTTCGGCCGAGATCGCGGAGCTCGACCATATCGAGGTGTTGCGCAGCGTGCTCGGCGAGCACCTGATGATCTATCGCGCGATCGAGCGTCAGGATGCCGACGATGCGCGCGCCGCGATGCGCATGCATCTGAGCAACAGCCGCGAGCGGCTGCGCCGCGCGCATGAGTTGACGAAGGCCGGGGTGTGACGACGGGCGGGGCTGATCGACTGCCCCGCAACACGAAACGCCGCCAGCATCACCTGCTCATTCCCCCACTTCGAGATCCATCAACGCGGAACTCAGCGATTTGCCATGCGCATCGAGCGCGAGCGAACGCGTGACGCCGCCGCCGAGCGCATCGCCGAGCACGAAGTTGAATGCGGCAATGCCCGGCAACTCGTGGCGCACCACGTCGCCGTGGACCACATCGCGCAGATGCGCGTTGACGCGCTCGGGTGTCAGCACATCGCGCAGGCGCTGGTAATGCCGCGCGTCGTAGCAGATCACCGAGATATTGAGCGTGTTGCCCTTGTCGCCGGTACGCGAATGGGCCAGTTCCCGTAGTTTCATCTCAAGCCTCCAGCAGCGAGAAAGCCGGCGTCGCATACGCGCGCGGCAGCAACACCGATTGCACCGCGACCACCTCGCGCGCGGCTTTCGTCACGCCGCCCCCGCCCGCCGGTCCGTTCGTGTACAGCGTCTCGACCTCGTTGCCGATGCGCAGCGCCTGCGCGAGCGACGCCGTGCGCCCCGTCACGCGCGCGCGCACCTCGTACGGCTCGCCATGACCGGCAGCCACGGTGTCGCCATGCAGCGCGTTCAAGCCGATCAGATCGAAGCGCAACTCGCGCGTCTGTACGCCGGTCAGCGCGAGCCGTTCGCGCACGATATCGAGCGCGAGCCGCGCCCGCGCGAGCGCGCCCGGTCCGCCGTACGAAATCTGCCCTTCGCCGATATAGCCATCGAAATACGCAACCGACACTTTCAGCGTCGCGGTGCGCTCCGTACCGCGACCGCCAGTGACGCGCACCCGGTCCGGGCCTTCCTGCTCGACACGCACCCGCGAAAAATCGGCGACCACGTCGGGCTGCAAATAACGACGCGGATCGTGGATCTCGTACAGCAACTGTTCCTTGCAGGTCGCCTCCGTCACGAGCCCGCCACTTTGCGCGAGCTTCGTGATCACCACCGAACCGTCGCGCGCAACTTCGGCGATCGGGAACCCCAGCCGCGCGAGATTCGGCACGTCCTTGAAGCCGGGATCCGCGAAATAGCCGCCGGTGATCTGCCCCGCGCATTCGAGCAGATGGCCGATCACCGTTGCCTGGCCGAGCATCGGCCAGTCGTCCATGCGCCAGCCGAATGCGTGGATCAGCGGCGCAACGAATAGCGACGGATCGGCGACGCGTCCGGTCAGCACGATCTGCGCACCGGCCGCGAGCGCCTCGACGATCCCGCTCGCGCCGAGATATGCATTGGCCGAAATCAGCCGGTCCTGGCACGCGGCCACCGCCTCGCCGGATTCGACGAAATGGAAGTCGCCCGCGCGCACGACGTCGAGCACGTCGTCGCCCGTGACCGCCGCAATCTTCAGGCCGCCGAGACCCAGCTCGCGCGCGATCTGCGCGGTCCGGCGCGCCGCCGCGAGCGGATTGGCCGCGCCCATGTTCGACACGATACGCACGCCGTGGCGCGCCGCGACGGGCAGCACCGCGCGCATGCGCGCTTCGAGCAGCGGGTCGTAGCCGAGCTCCGGGTCCTTGCTGCGCGTCTGCTGCGCGATCGCGATCGTGCGCTCCGCGAGGCATTCGAACACGAGATAGTCGAGCTGGCCGTGTTCCGCGAGTTCGAGCGCGGGTTCGATACGATCGCCCGAATAGCCCGCGCCCGCGCCGATGCGCACGACCCGTTGAAGTTGAGTGGCTGTCATGCTGCTCCCGTGCGTTCAATGAAGCTCACAGTGGAAAGATCCCGAGCGCGACGCACGCGATCGTCATCACGACCGACGCGCCGAACAGCAGCGGAAACGTGAATCTTTGATGATCGGCCAGATCGATACCGCACAGGCCGACCACGAGGAACGTCGCGGGCGTGAGGGGGCTGACCGGAAAGCCGGTGGTCATCTGTCCCAGCAACGCGGCTTGACCGACGTGCACCGCGGGCACGCCGAGTTGGCCCGCCACCTCGGCAATCACCGGCAGTACGCCGAAATAGAACGAATCGGGATCGAACAGCATGCTGAGCGGCATCGACAGCAGGCCGAGCACGACCGGAATATGGCTGGCCATCGCCGGCGGCACGAAGCCGACCGCCGCCTGCGCCATCGCCTTCAGCATGCCGCTGCCCTGCATCACGCCGGTGAACACGCCGGCCGCGAGCAGGATGCCGGCCATCATCAGCGCGGCGCGCGCGTGCGCGTCGATCCGCTTGCGCTGCATGTCGACGTTCGGGTAGTTGACCATCAACGCGATGCACAGGCCCACCATGAACATGATTGCCGGCGGAATCTTCTCACCCATCGCGACCATCGTACCGAGCACGACGAGCGTCAACCCAATGTTGAACCAGAAGTTTCGCGGGCGGCGCAGCGCCTGTTCTTCCGGCGTCAGTTGGCGTTGCGGCATCGGCACGGCGCCGCTCGCGGCGCTCAGGCCGAGGCGCTTTTCCTCGCGCCGCCCGAGCCAGTACGCCATCGAAAACACGAACACGAGGCCGATTGCCTGCACCGGAATCAGCGGATTGAACAGCGCCGAAATCGGCAGATGCAGCGACGCGGACGCGCGGATCATCGGCCCCGTCCACGGCAGGAAATTGATGCCGGCCGCCATCGATACCGCCGCGGCGAGCACGCGCCGGTCCATCTTCAGGCGGTCGTAGAGCGGCAGCATCGCGGGGATCGTGACGAGGAAGCAGACGGCGCCGGAGCCGTCGAGGTGGATCAGCAGCGCGAGCAGCGTGGTGCCCATCACGATGCGCGTGGGCCGCGTGCCGACCGCGCGCAGGATGCGCTCGATGATCGGGTCGAGCGTGCCCGCGTCGGTAATGGTGCCGAAGTACAGGATCGCGAACACGAACATGCCGACGACCGGCGCGAGGCTCTTCAGGCCGTCGATCACGAACTTGCTCGTATGAAAACCGAATCCGCCGATCAGCGACGCGGCAATCGGCACGATGATGAGCGCCACGAGCGGCGACATGCGTTTGGACAGGATCGCGCCGAGCAGCACGACGATGGTAGCCAGCCCCAGCAATGGCAGCATGAGCTTGTCTCCAGGTTGTTTTTTAGTGTGATCGAGCGTAAGTTCGCGGCAACAATAAGGCAATTGAAATGAATTGATCGCAGCCATCACATATCATCATGGATCTGAATCTGCGGGACATCCGCGCGTTTATCACGGTCGCGCAAACGGCCAGCTTCACGCGCGCCGCCGCGCGGCTACATCTATCGCAACCGGCGTTGACGGTGCAGATTCGCCGGCTCGAGGAAACGCTCGGCCTGCGCCTGTTCGATCGCAACAGCCGCAACGTCGCGCTGACGCCCACCGGCCGCGAGTTGCTGCCCGTGCTGCAAAAATCGCTGCACGACATGGAGCACGTGCTGCACGATGCGCGCGCGCTCGGTGAAGGCGCGAGCGGCACGGTGCGCATCGCGTGTTTGCCGACTTTCGCGGCGAGCGTGCTGCCGGAGCTCGTGCAGGCGCTGAGAAAAGCGGTGCCGCGCGTCGGCTTCGAGGTGCGCGATGTCGTCGCGAGCATGGTCAACGCGCTGGTGCGCAACGAGGAAACCGATATCGGGCTCACGGGCGGCGAGCTGAACGACAGCGGGCTCGAGGTGCTGCATGCCGGCATCGACCGGCTGGTCGCGGTGTTGCCGAAGCGGCACGCGCTCGCGCGGCGGCGCCGGCCCGTCACGCTCGCCGATCTCGCCAACGAGCCGCTCGTGCTGACCGCGCAGGGCACGAGCGTGCGCGCGGTCGTCGATAGCGCGTTCGCCGGCGCGCAATGCGTGCCGCGCATCGCGTGCGAACCGACTTACATGATGAGCGCGGTGGCGATGGCGCGCGCAGGGCTCGGCATCACGATCCTGCCCGCGTCGGCGCGCGAGGTGCGCGCGGAGCCCGAACTAGTCGCGCGACCGATCGACGACCCCGCGTTCACGCGCCGTATCGCGCTGATCAGAAAGCGCGGCCGCACCCTGCCGCCGGTGACGGAGCGCTTTGTCGCGATGCTGATCGAACGGCTCGGCACGGCATAGGGCCGCACAGTGCCGTCTCGCGCTGGCGCGCGGCCCCTAATTTTCACAGTACGAAACGATGCCGCGCGTCGTAAAAAGTCATGGTGCGCGGCACAAATAGGGCATTCCACGATGCCCGGTGCCGTTGCACATCGCAAAATGAAACGCACAAGTCATTGTTTTTAAGACAGCTTTTTTAATATAAGGAACGGTTTGACGCCCGCTTGCACGACGATTCGCTGACGTAGACTCTTTCACAAGAGCACGCGCTTCACGCAGTCGGATTCGAGGGCCCTCACGACACGAGGCCGCCCAGATCCCAAGGATTGCGAAGAAGCCGTCACGAATCGCGGCTTTTTTATTGGCAACTGGGAGACTAAAAATGAAAGGCTTTCGCTTTGGTTCGACGCAGGGAGCGTTCTACATTCTGCCGGGTCAGGACGGCTGGGAAGCCACCTACGGCAACGAAACGCTCGGCGAATTTTCAAGCCCGCAACAGGCCGCCGACGACCTCGCGCGCGGCCTGAGCTGCGAGCATTTGTCGGAACTCGATACGTCGACGCTCGAAATCCCGGAGAAGCTCGCCGATTGGGAAATCGTTCACGTATAAGGACGGGTATGACCGACGGCGACATAGCAGTGAAAGCAGAAACGACAATGGCGCCCGAAGGCGCCATTGTCGTTTCTGCGGTCCTGCTTGCGGGTTTATCCGCGGTTGGGGCTGCGTGCTTACCGCGTGGCTTTCAAGACCATCGCGGTGGCAGCCGCAACACTTGCCGCGTCAGCCGCCCGCGCGAGTTCAGGCTACCGAATCGACGATCGCGTTCAGCGTCGCGCTCGGGCGCATCGCCTTGCTGGTCAGTTCGACGTTCGGCCGGTAATAGCCGCCGATATCCACCGGCTTGCCCTGCACCGCGCCGAGTTCGGCGACGATCTTCGCCTCGTTGTCGGCCATCGCCTTCGCGACGCCCGCGAACTGCGCCTGCAGCGCCGCATCGTCGGTTTGCGCGGCCAGTGCTTCGGCCCAGTACATCGCGAGGTAGAAGTGGCTGCCGCGGTTGTCGATGCCGCCGACCTTGCGCGCCGGCGACTTGTCGTTGTCGAGGAACTTGCCGGTCGCCTGATCGAGCGTCTTCGCGAGAATCTGCGCCTTCGGGTTGTGATAGGCGGTGCTCAGATGCTCGAGCGATGCCGCCAGCGCGAGGAATTCGCCGAGCGAATCCCAGCGCAGGAAGCCTTCCTCGACCAACTGCTGCACGTGCTTCGGCGCCGAACCGCCCGCGCCGGTTTCGAACATGCCGCCACCGGCCATCAGCGGCACGATCGACAGCATCTTCGCGCTGGTACCCAATTCCATGATCGGGAACAGGTCGGTCAGGTAGTCGCGCAGCACGTTGCCGGTGACCGAGATCGTGTCCTTGCCGGCGCGAATGCGCTCGACCGAGAACTTCGTCGCCTCGACCGGCGTCATCACGCGGATGTCCAGACCGTTCGTGTCGTGATCCTTCAGGTACTGCTCGACCTTCCTGATGATCTGCGCATCGTGCGCGCGCGCCGCGTCGAGCCAGAATACGGCCGGCGTGTTGCTCGCGCGGGCGCGGTTCACCGCGAGTTTGACCCAGTCGCGGATCGGCGCGTCCTTGGTCTGGCACATACGGAAGATGTCGCCCTGTTCCACCGGCTGCTCGAGCAGCACCGCGCCGGCTTCGTCGGTCACGCGGACCACGCCGTTCGCCGGGATCTGGAACGTCTTGTCGTGTGAACCGTATTCTTCGGCGGCTTGCGCCATCAGGCCGACGTTCGGCACCGTGCCCATCGTGACGGGGTCGAACGCGCCGTGCTTCTTGCAATCTTCGATCACCGCCTGATAGACGCCGGCGTAGCAACGGTCCGGAATCACCGCCTTCGCGTCGTGCAGCGCGCCATCGGCGCCCCACATCTTGCCCGACTCGCGGATCATCGCCGGCATCGATGCGTCGACGATCACGTCGCTCGGCACATGCAGGCTGGTGATGCCCTTGTCCGAGTTGACCATTGCGAGCGGCGGACGCTGTTCGTATTGCGCCTTGATGTCGGCTTCGATCGCCGCGGCCGTTTCCGCGGGCAGGTCCTTCAGACGCGCGTACAGATCGCCGATACCGTTGTTCGGGTTGAAGCCGACCTTGGCCAGCGCGTCTGCATGCTTCTCGAGCACGTCCTTGTAGAAGACCGACACCACGTGACCGAAGATGATCGGGTCCGAGACCTTCATCATCGTGGCCTTCAGATGCACCGAGAACAGCACACCGCTCGCTTTGGCCTCGGCGATCTGCGCTTCGATGAAGCTGCGCAGCGCGTTCTTGCCCAGCACCGACGCGTCGATGATTTCGCCCGCCTGCACCGGCGTCTTTGCCTTCAGGACCGTGGTCGTACCGTCGGCGGCGGCCAGTTCGATTTTCACGCTACCGGCTTGAGCGACCAGCGCCGACTTCTCGCTGCCGTAGAAATCGCCGCCGCTCATGTGCGAGACGTGCGACTTCGAATCCGCGCTCCATGCGCCCATCTTATGCGGATGCTTGCGCGCGTAGTTCTTCACCGACAGCGGCGCGCGGCGGTCCGAGTTGCCTTCGCGCAGCACCGGATTCACCGCGCTGCCCTTGATCTTGTCGTAGCGGGCCTTGACATCCTTGTCGGCGTCGGTCGTCGCGACATCCGGATACGACGGCAGCTTGTAGCCCTGGTCGCGCAGCTCGGCGATGGCGGCCTTCAGTTGCGGCACCGATGCGCTGATGTTCGGCAGCTTGATGATGTTCGCTTCCGGGCGCGTGGTGAGTCCACCAAGCTCCGCCAGATCGTCGGAAGCTTTCTGTTCCGCGCTCAGGTAGTCCGGAAATGCGGCAATGATCCGGCCGGCGAGCGAGATGTCACGCGTTTCGACGAGTACGTCGGACGAGCGCGTGAACGCCTTGACGATCGGCAGCAGCGAGTACGTCGCCAGTGCGGGCGCTTCGTCGGTCAGGGTGTAGATGATCTTCGGCGGTGTGGACATGGTCGATGCTTTGCAAGGAAGTGATAGTCAGAGCGTTGGCGGTCGAAGCCAGCGCAAATCGTGGCGCGACGGCGACCGCGTCGATTGGGCACGACGCAATCCCGCGACCTTCGTTTTGCGATACGACCGAGAGTATATGCGCGTTTTCCACTAAATGTGACTAAACAAACAGATCGCGAGACCCTACGCAAACAGGCCGGGTCCCGACTGGCAAGGGTTTGCGGCCGATTACCACGGTCTTAAGATAGATATCTTATAGATGACTTGCGCGCCATTATTTTTGGACAAATGCGAATCGATCGCATCGTGAGCCGCACTCGGCGCCTCATGCGCGCGCTTCGCGCGCCACGACGTCGCGCCGCGGCGGCGTTGACGGACGGCGCACGAGCGTCCACAGCAGCGTCGCGCCGATCAGATCACCGAAACCGAGCGCGACGAAAAACGGCGCATAACCGACGCGGCTCACGAACCAGCCCATCGTCATCGTGAACGCGAAGTTGCCGAGCCCCGCGACGAGCGCGGCCAGTCCGGTCGCCGTGCCGACTTCACGGCGCGCAAACAGATCGGCCGACATCGAGATCACGGTGATCGACAGCGTCTGATGCGCGAAGCCGCCGAGGCACAGCAGGAATACCGCCATCGCCGGATCGTGGACGAAGCCGACGCCGGCCATGCCGATCATCAGGAACGCCGCGATCGTGAACGCGATGCGCTTGCCGTTGACGATCGGCACGTCGAAGCGGCGCTCGAGCCACGCCGACAGCGGACCGCCGATCATGCAGCCGAGGTCGGCCGCAACGAACGGCAGCCACGCGGTCAGCGCGATCGCTTTCAGGTCGAAGCCGCGCGCCTGGTACAGATAGAGCGGCATCCAGTAGACCAGCGTACCCCACACCGGATCGGCGCAAAAACGCGGCAGCGCGATACCCCAGAAATTGCGCTGCTTCAGGATCTCGAACACCTTCGGGTGCGAGCCGTTCGCGGCGCGCAAAGCGGATTCCTGCGCCGCGCCGATATACATGGCCTCCTCCTGCGACAGCGCCGGATGACGGTCCGGATGGCGATAAAGCAGCAGCCACAGCATGGCCCACGCGAACCCCAGCGCGCCGACGATCACAAACGCGACATGCCAGCTGTAGTGCAGGATCGACCACGCGATCAGCGGCGGCGCGAGAATCGCGCCGGTCGAGGTACCGAGATTGAACACGCCGGCGGCCGTGCCGCGCTCGTGCGACGGAAACCAGTACGCGGCCGCGCGCATGCCGCCTGGAATGAACGCGGCTTCCACCAGCCCGAGCATGCCGCGCAGCACGAACAGCCCGACCCAGCCGGACGCGAAGCCATGCGCCACACAAATCAGCGACCATGCGACGCCGCACAGCAAAAAGCGCATGCGCAAGCCCACGCGATCCATCAGATAGCCGGTCAGCGGCGCGCCGATCGGATACATGACGAGAAACGCGCCCGTGATCCAGCCGTATTCATGCGTCGAAATGTTCAGATGATGCAGCACCGTCGGCGCCGCGACGCCGAGTGAGCTGCGTGCGAGATAGTTGGTGATCGTGCCGAGCGTGAGCAGCCCGATCATCCACCAGCGCAGTCCTTTCACCTTGATAGTCATGTCTCCCCTCGTGTCTGCGCTCGGCGTGCCGGGCCACGCGAATATCGCGCATAGCATTCGCCTTTACGCGTTTTGCGATAACCGTATTATTAAAAACTCCGTGGAAAACGTTATCCCCGCCGATGAAGAAGGGTGCCACCATTCGCGACGTCGCGGCCGCAGCAGGCGTATCGGTCGCGACCGTATCGAAGTACATGAATGGTACCCAGCGCTTCACCCCCGCCGTCGAGGCGCGTCTGAAGGAGGCGATCGAGCAGCTCGGCTACCGTTCGAATCCGCTCGCGCGTTCGATGATCACCGGTCGCACGCGCGCTATCGGTCTCGCCATTCTCGATATCCGCAATCCGCATTTCACCAACATCGTGAAAGGCGCCAATCGCGTCGCCATTCAGCACGATTACACGCTGCTGCTCGTCGATACCGAAGAGAACCAGGAGCGCGAAAAAACGCTGATCGAATCGCTCGCGCAACGCGTCGACGGCATGATCGTGAGCTCGCGCATGCCCGACGATTCGGTGCAATGGCTGCTCGATCTCGGCAAGCCGGTCGTGCTGTTCGGGCGCAGCTTGCGCTTTGCGGTTTCGAGCGTCGGCACCGATAGCTGTCTCGCGGGTTATATGCTCGCGAACCATCTGATCAAGCTCGGTCACCAGCGCATCGCGTATCTCGGCTTTGGCCGTTCACGCTGGAACGACGAGCGGATTCGCGGCATTCGCAATTGCCTCGACGAATACGGGTTGCCGCTCGACGTTCACGATGCGCAGAGCCCCTCCGCGGCGGCCGGCGAGCGCGCCTGCTCGGGTCTGATGCTCGGCCCGAAACGACCGGACGCGGTGATCTGCTACAACGACCTGATCGCGCTCGGCTTCATCAAGGAAGCGCGCGAGCTGGGCTTCTCGTTGCCGCGCGATGTGTCGATCGCCGGGTTCGACAATGTGGCGTATGGCGAATACGCGTCGCCGGCGCTGACGTCGGTGGACTTTCAGAGCGAGAAGATGGGCGAGCTCGCGATGTCGAAGCTGATCGACGAACTGCACGGCAAGAGCGAAGAAAGCGCGAGTTATTCGATGCTCGATCCGCGTCTGGTGGTGCGGGAGTCGACGCTCAGGCGGGGGCTGGCGGAGGCAGCGGCGGATGATGCTGCGGGCAGTGATGACCGGGTGCGCACGAGTGTGAGCCCCACCCAGTCAACCGATTCCGCCTGACGAAAATGCTTCGCGCGGTTCTTCTTCGCGAAGAATGTAGCCAAGTCCGCGCAGCGTCATGATCTTCGCACTCGATGTCGCCAGATGCTTGCGCAGCCGGTGAATATAGATATCGATCGCATCGGCGCTCGGCTCCTCGTCGAGCGTAAAGATCTTGTCCATCAGCGTTGCCTTGGAAACGGTCTTGCCCTGCTTCAGGATCAGCGCTTCGAGGATCGCGTGTTCGCGGCGGCGCAACGGCAGGCGTTCGTCCTGCAACACGAATTCTCGCGAATCGAACAGATAACGCAGATTGCCGCATTCGGTCGACTGCCCTCTGTCTCCCGCGACCTGACGGCGAATCAGCGCCTTGATACGCGCCATCAGTTCGCGCGCATCGAAGGGCTTGACGACATAATCGTCGGCACCGGCCGAAAAGCAGTCCACCTTGTCGTCTGTCGACCCATTCGCGGTCAGCATCAGCACCGGCACGTTATCGCGCTTGCGGCGCAACCTCGCGAGCAACTCCTTGCCGCCCATGCCGGGCAGGCGCAGATCGAGCAGCACCGCGTCATAGCATTGCAGACCGAGCAGCGTCTCCGCGCATTCGCCGTTCTGCGCCCAGTCGATCGCGAATTGCTCGACCTGCATCAGGTTCATCACCCAGCGCGCGAGGTCGGCGTCGTCTTCCACGAGCAGCAGTTTCATCGTTGTCCTCTCCTTGGCGAGCCGCGCGACGTCAGCTCGCGCCGATCCATAAGCGCATCTCGACGGTCGCCACGAGGCCCGCGCCGCCTTCGTTCGATTCGAGCGTCACGCTGCCGCCCTGGCGATGCGCAATCTCGCGCACGATGGGCAAACCGAGTCCAGTCCCTTCCGCATGGTTCGACGCGCGATAGAAGCGCTCGAACACCCGTTCGCGTGCATCGGCGTTGATGCCGGGTCCGTTGTCGATCACGCGCACGATCGCCATCGCCTCACGCCGCTGCGTGTGCACGGTGACGCGACCACCCGCCTGCGTATAGCGCAGCGCATTGTCGACCAGATTGGTCACGAGCGCCGCAGTCAATGCTTCGTCGCCGGTCACGTACAAACCGTCTTCCAGCTCCGCGCCCAAATCGATTTCTCGCGACTGCGCAAACGCGATCAGTTCTTCGAGCACGCCCGCGATCAACGCGCTCAGGTCGATCCGCTCGCGCTCGTTCACCGGCGCGGCCGACTCGGCGTGAGCAAGCAACAACAGCTTGTTGGTCAGCGTCGTCAGCTTGCGGCTGCTCTTGTGCATGCCTGCAAGCGCTTCGGCAAGCGGGGCGTCGCGGCTATCGCGTTGCCGCGCAAACTGGATTTGCGCGGCCAGCAAAGCCAGCGGCGTGCGCAACTGATGCGCGGCATCGGAAATGAATTGCCGCTGCGTCGCGGCCTGCTTGCCCATTCGCGCGATGCACTGGTTGATCGCCTCGACGATCGGCCTCAGCTCGACGTGCAGACGCGCAACACGAATCGGTTCGAGTTGCGACGCATTGCGATCGGCGACGTCGTCTTTCACCTTCATCAGCGGCAGCAGCTCGAAGGTCAGGCCGAGGTAGACGAACACCATCGCCAGCACCAGTGTCAGAACTTCGCCGGACAATTGCGGCCGCAGCAAACGCCACACCATCGCATCGCGCGAGCCCTCGGTCTTCGCGACCGCGACGATCACTTCCTCGGTATGTCCCGAATCGTAGAGCTGCCGCGCGTAGGCGACCGCGCGCGCCGCGCGGCCATCGGCGAAATGCGTGGCATAAAGCGTGGGACTGTCGCTCACATGCGGCGGCAGCGGCAAGTCGGGGATGCCCGCAAGCAGACGATGGCCGCTCGCCTCGACGCGATAGAAGACCGTGTCCTGTTCCGGCGATTCGAACAGCTCGAGCGCGGCCGGCGGAATCTGGATCGACACCGAACCGTTGTCCCAGTCGACATCCTCGCCGATGATCCGCATCGACGAAAGCAGCGCATTGTCCTGAACCAGGTCCGCGGTGTCCTGCGCGAAACGGTATGAAATGACGACGGAAATGGATACGAATGCCGCCAGCGGCAACAGCAACCACCACAACAAGCGTCCGCGCAAACTGCCTGAAAACACGATGTGCCGATCCTTTTGTGCTCGAAGCAACCCGCGGTCAGCCCGCTTTCAAGGCTTCACGTCATTGACGAACTGATTGGTAAACGTGCGCGACAGATCGATATGCCGCCCCTTCACCGCCGGATTGAAACTCGACAGTACCTTGAGCACCGTCTGCGGACCGTCGGCGGGCATCTTGCCGTCCACGGTGTACATCGGCAGCGAGGCCTGCAATGCGCTGATATACAGCGCCCTGTCATTGCCGACATCTTCTGTTGGCATCTGCGCGGCGATCTGTTCCGCGCTATGGGCGTGCATATAGCGCAGCGTTTTGACGAATGCACGCGCGAGTTTCGCGGCTTCGTCAGGATGCGCGTCGAGCCACGTAGTTTGCACGTAGAGGCTCGACGCCGGATACGTGCCCCCGAGCGCGGCGCGCGTGCCGTCGACGTTGCGCATGTCGACCAGTACTTTGGCGTCGCCCGATTTCAGCAGTTCGGTGACGGTCGGCTCGGTCGTCATACCCGCGTGAATGCGTCCTTGCCGCATCGCGGCGATGAAACTGCCGTCCGCGCCGACCGGCAGCAGCGTGTAGTGCGTGGACGGCACGCCCGCGCGCTGCGCGAGGTATTGCGTGAGAAAGCTCGTCGACGAGCCGAGCCCGGTTACGCCGAGCGTCTTGCCGCGCACGTCGGCCATGCTGCGGATCGCATCGGCCGATTTCGCCCCAACCAGTTGCACTTCACCGGGCACCTGGCCGAACACCACGATCGTCTTCACTTCCTTGCCGCGCGTCTGCAGATCGATCGTGTGATCGTAGAAGCCGACCACGCCCTGCACCGCGCCGGCGAGCATTTCGTTCTCGCCTTCGATGCCGGTCGGCTGCGACAGCAGTTCGACGTCGAGCCCTTCCGCCTTGAAATAGCCGAGCTGTTCGGCAAGACGCGCCGGCAAATAAATCAGCTTGTTGGTGCCGCCCACCATGATCGCGAGCTTCTCCGGCGCGGCGGCGTGCGCAGGCGCCGCGAGCCTCGCGAGCGCGCACAACGCGAGCGACGCCGCGACGGCGGCATACGCCGCGCGCGGGAAACGCGTCAAGCCAAGCTTCATTGCAGGTGTCTCCGTCATCTTGTGTCTGGGCGCCGCGCGCGTCGCCTGCCCGTGATTCTGAAGGGGCGAACCCTTCTCTATGCTTTCAGGGCGGTGCATGTTGCACGAACCTCGGGTTTATCCCGATCATTTCGGCGTCGCGCAAGGAAACGTCACGGCGATATGCACGCCCTTGCCGCCTTCGCCCGACTTCAGCGCGATCTCGCCGTGATGCGCATCCGCGATTTCGCGCACGATCGCAAGGCCGAGGCCCGTGCCCTCGGTATCGGTCGATGCGCGAAAGAACGGCTCGAACACGCGGCTGCGCGATTCGGCCGGAATGCCCGGGCCGTTGTCGGTCACGCTCACCGTAGCCGCATTGGCATCGGCATCCGCACGCACGGCAACCGTCACGTGACCACCGCTACCCGTGTAGCGGATCGCATTCTCGGCGAGATTGGCGATCAGCGCCTGCAACAGGCCGCGATGTCCGAGCACCGGCGCCGCGCCGTGCAATTCCGCGCCCAGATCGATTCCGCGGGCCTGCGCGAGCAGCGCGAGATCCTCGACGACCTCCATCGCGAGCGGCACCAGATCGACGCTTTCCATCGCGACTTGCGAGTTGTCGGCGGCCTCGGCCTGCGCGAGCAACAGCAGCTTGTTGGTGAGACCGACCATCGAGCGATTGCTGCGATGCATCGCGGCGAGCGCTTCGTCGAGCGCGGGATTGAGACCTTCCTGCTGCCGCGCGAACTGCAATTGCGTGCCCAGCAGCGTGAGCGGCGTGCGCAACTGATGCGCGGCGTCGGCAATGAAGCGCCGCTGCGCGGCCACCTGCACGCCGAGCCGCGCGATGCACTGATTGATCGCATCGACGATGGGCCGCAGTTCCGTATGCAGACGCTCGACGCGAATCGGTTCGAGCTGCATCGGATCGCGGTCGGCAACCTCGTCTTTCACCTTCATCAAGGGCCGCAGCTCGAATGTGAGCCCGATGCAGACCAGTGCGACCGCCAGCGCGATCATTTCGAGCTGCCGCACGAGTTGCGGCCGCCATAGCTGTTGCGTCATCGCGTCGCGCGAGCGCACCGTCTTGCCGACCGTCACGCGCACGGGGCGCGCCACGCCGTTGTCGTACATGAGCCGTACGATGTCCACCGCGCGCACCTGTTGGCCGTGCAAGTCCGTGTAGTACGAGTCCGGCACGTCGGGCGCTGGCAACCGACGCGGCGAAAAATCAGGCGTGCCCGCGAGCAGCGGTCCACCGACGACCCGCACGCTGTAGAACACCTGGTCGCGATAGGGCGACGCGAAGATCTCGAGCGCGGCGGGCGGCACATCGACCCGCAGAAAGCCGTCGCTCCATTCGACCTCGCCCGCGATCATCCGCGCCGAGGCCACCAGCTGATTGTCCTGCACGAGATTCGCGGTGTGCCGCGCGTTGTCGTACTCGGTCTTGCCGGTCACGAACACATAGAGCGCGAGCGGCACGAGCAGCCACCAGAGCAGGCGTATGCGCAGGCTATTGGCCATCGTTACTGGTCGTCTTCTTTCTTGCGCAGCAGATAGCCGAGTCCACGCAGCGTGACGATCGCGGCCGAGCTGCCATCGAGCTTCTTACGCAGACGGGAAATATAGATCTCGACGGCGTCCTCGCTCGGCTCGTCGGCGAGTGTGAAGATTGCATCGACGAGCGCGGGCTTCGTCACCGTCTTGCCCAGGCGCAGGATCAGCGCTTCGAGCACCGAACGCTCGCGCGGCGTCACGTTCAGGGGCGCGCCCTTCAGCGTGAACTGGCGCGTGTCGATGTCGAACGACAGATCGCCGCACACCACCTCGCTCGCCTTCGACGGCGACTGCCGGCGAATCGCCACCTTGACGCGCGCGATCAGCTCGCGCACTTCGAACGGCTTCACCAGATAGTCGTCAGCGCCAGCGCCGAGCAGTTCCACCTTCTCGTCGATGGAGCCGCTCGCGGTCAAGATCAGCACCGGCGTCGCGTCGCCACGCTGACGCAGCCGGCGCAGCACGTTCTTGCCCGAGAGCTTCGGCAGGTTCAGGTCGAGCAGGATCACGTCGTAGTGATTGGTGCGCAGCAGGCGGTCGGCTTCGTCGCCGTCCTGCACGGCGTCGAGCGCGAAGGCTTCCTGCTCCAGCATCTTCGCGAGCCAGTGCGCAAGCGTGGGGTTGTCTTCGATCAGCAGCAGCTTCATGGCGGCAACGGCAAAAGTCAGGCCGTCGATTGTGCCTTAAAACAACGGCTCTGCGCGCTTGCCGTGTGGTTTGCAGCGTCCGTCCAGTGCCTGGCGCGGAGGTAGCGGCGCATTGGTCGGCGCATGGCTCGGCGCATGGCTGGGGTTAACACCCATGTTTTGCGCCGAACCCCGAAAGCTCTCCGAAGGTTTCGCGTTTCTATAATCGCTGCCAGTGACCCAGAAAAACGCCGCCCGCCACGCTCGCGGCGACCAACCTAAGGAGACTCCTCATGCGTACTTTGCGCCAGATTGCTGCTGTGTCAGGTGTTGCGTTCGCCCTTGCCGCCGCTTCCGCCGCGGCTCACGCCGAGAAGATCACGATCATGGTCGGCGGCGCCACCAAGATCATCTATCTGCCCGCCAAACTCACCGAGCAGCTCGGCTACTTCAAGGACGAAGGCCTCGACGTCGAAATTCTGTCGCAGCCGGCCGGTGTCGATGCGGAGAATGAACTGCTCGCGGGCGCGGTGCAAGGCGTGGTCGGCTTCTACGATCATACGATCGATCTGCAGAGCAAGGGCAAGGAAGTGCAGGCGCTCGTCGTCTTCGGCCAGGTGCCGGGCGAAGTCGAAATGGTCTCGACGAAGGCGGCCGATTCGCTCAAGAGCATGGCCGATGTCAAAGGCAAGACGCTCGGCGTGACCGGTCTCGGTTCGTCGACGAGCTTCCTCACGCAGTACCTCGCGCAGCGCGCGGGCGTGCCGTCGACGCAATACACGATGTTGCCGGTCGGCGCGGACAACAGCTTTATCGCCGCCGTCAAGCAAGGCCGCATCGACGCCGGCATGACCACCGAGCCGACCGTCTCGCAACTGCTGAAGACCGGCGACGCGAAGGTGCTGGTCGACATGCGCAACGTGGAAGGCACGCGCGCCGCCCTCGGCGGCACCTACCCCGCGTCGAGCTTCTATGTGCAGCGCGCGTGGGCCGAAACGCACAAGGACGAGGCCGCGAAGCTCTCGCATGCGTTCGCGAAGACGCTGAACTTCATCGCGACGCATAGCGCCGAGGACATCGCCGCGCAGATGCCGAAGGACTACTACGGGAACAACAAGGACCTGTACGTGAACGCGCTAAAGGCGTCGAAGCCGATGTTCACGAAGGACGGCAAGATGCCCGCCGACGGTCCGGATACGGTGCTCAAGGTGCTCTCCGCATTCAATCCGTCGGTGAAGGGCAAGCATATCGATCTCGCCAAGACCTACTCCAACGACTACCTGTCGGCGCCGGTCAAGACCGCGTCGAAGTAACGCTTCTTTAATATTCACAGAACTTCGAGGCACCCGCCGATGAATCAATCTATGTCACGCGAGACGCCAGCGATCGAAATGCGCAACGTGTCGTGCCGTTTCATTTCCCCGGACGGCAAGGCCACGGTCGCGCTGCGCGACTTCAGCATGTCGGTGGCACGCGGCGAATTCGTCGCCGTGGTCGGCCCGACCGGCTGCGGCAAGTCCACCACGCTCAGCATGATCACCGGTTTGCTCAAGCCGACCACCGGCGAAGTGCGCGTGATGGGCACGCCGGTGGACGGCATCGATCCGCGCATCGGCTTCGTGTTCCAGGCCGATGCGGTGTTTCCCTGGCGCTCGGTGCTCGATAACGTCGCGGCGGGTCCGCTCTACCGCGGCCGCTCGAAATCGGCCGCCTACGACGAAGCGAACGAATGGCTGCGCCGCGTGGGCCTCGACAAGTTCGGCAAGCACTATCCGCATCAACTGTCCGGCGGCATGCGCAAGCGCGTCGCGCTTGCGCAGACCTTCATCAACAAGCCGGAAATCCTGCTGATGGACGAGCCGTTTTCGGCGCTCGACATGCAGACGCGCACGTTGATGCAGGACGAGTTGCTGCAATTGTGGGGCGGCGCCGGCTCGGTCGTGTTCGTCACGCACGACCTCGAAGAAGCGATTGCGCTCGCCGACCGCGTGTTCGTGCTGACCGCGCGCCCCGCCACGTTGAAGAAAGTCTACGAAATCGATCTGCCGCGACCACGTGTTACGTCGGAGATCCGCTACGACTCACGTTTCATCGAAATTTCGCGCGATATCTGGCATGACCTGCGCGAAGAAGTGCAGATCGGTTAATCAAGGAATGGCAAACATGTCTACACCCTCTCAACAGATGATGCCCTCGGGCATCGACGCCGCGTCGCTCGCTAACGTCGAGCGAATCGCGCAGAAGAAGATCCGCCAGCGCCAGATGCTGGTGATTTCGCTGCGCATTCTGCTGCTCGTGGTCGTGCTCGGCGGCTGGGAACTGTCCGCGCGCCTGAAGTGGATCGACCCTTTCTTCTTCTCGATGCCGACCGAGATCTTCGCTCAGATCGTCGACTGGTTCGTGAACGGTACGTCGCAAGGGCCGCTGCTCACGCAGGTGTGGGTCACGCTCGAGGAAACCGGGCTCGGCTTCATCATCGGTTCGATCGGGGGCATCTTCTGCGGCATCGTGCTCGGCCGCAACAAGCTGCTCTCCGACGTATTCAGCCTCTACATCAAGATCGCCAACTCGATTCCGCGCGTCGTGCTCGGCTCGGTGTTCGTAATCGCGCTCGGGCTCGGCATGGCATCGAAGGTCGCGCTTGCGGTCGTGATGGTGTTCTTCGTCGTGTTCGCCAACGCGTTCCAGGGTGTGCGCGAAGCGGATCGCTACATGATCGCCAATGCGCAGATTCTCGGCGCGTCACGCCGTCAGGTGACGACCTCGGTCGTGATTCCGTCGGCGCTGAGCTGGATTCTCGCGAGCTTGCACGTGAGCTTCGGCTTCGCGTTGGTCGGTGCAGTGGTCGGCGAGTTTCTCGGCTCCAAGCAGGGCATCGGTTTGCTGATCTCCACCGCGCAGGGCGCATTCAATGCCAGCGGCGTGTTCGCGGCGATGATCGTGCTGGCGGTGGTGGCGCTGGCCGCCGACTATCTGCTGACCGCGGTGGAGAATCGATTGTTGAAGTGGCGACCGAGTTCGGTTTGAGTCGCGGCGACGCGAGTCGCCAATAGGAAGTTCTCGTCAAAAATGCCGCTCAGTCTTTCCGACCGAGCGGCATTTTTATTTGCTAGCCGCTCGTCCTGTCTCCCGTCGGCGAACGCTTTGCGCCGATACGTTGGCCAGCACGCAACACTACTCCTTTTGTAGTCCCGTACCATAAGCCAACAGGCGGCTGCCAGCCGGTCTCGCCGGCTATGGCACGTTCAATGCATACCCACCGCGCAAGTCAGGCGATCGCCAACATCGATCGCGGATCGAAGCGAGGTGGTTCATGTCGAGTGTACATAGTCAACGCCGATCACCGAACGGGTACAACCGCCCGTTCATGCGCGCCAACGCAGCGAATCGCCGCCATCGTCATCATTCGAGCGGATTTGTGCTGTTCGGCTTGCATACCGCCCGTGAGATCGGCTGCGGACCGAAGCGGCTGTGGCCGTATGTATTGCCCTGGGTGTTCGCCATTCTGGCGATGGGCTTCTTCTGCCTCGTCGTGCGCGGCGTGCTCACGCGTCAATTGCTGGTGCCGCCAGTCGAATCCCCGCAAACGCTGAGCGAGCGTGGCTATACGTCGAACTTTCTCGCCGAGCGCATCATGTCGGCGATGAAGGAGATCGGGCAGGATGCCGAATCGATTTCGCACGACACGATGACCGACAACGATGCGCAACCCGACATCCAGATTCCGGGGCAGGAGATGTCGTATGCGTCGACGGTGCGCTTCCTTAAGGGCGTCCTCAACCGCACCGATGTCGCCGTGCATGTCGGCATCACGAAGACGAATGACAGCGCGGATTCGTACGTTGCGCATGTGCAGATCGAAGGCGGTCCATTCAACGCCCGCGAAAGTAGCGTGCCGTTCGAAGGGCGCGACCTCGAGAACTTCGTGCGCGATATCGCGGTCATGGCGATGCGCCTCGCCGAACCGAACATCCTCGCCAGTCATCTGTTCACCCAGGTGCAAAAGACAAAATGCTCGCTCGCGCAATGCGACTATCACGAGATCGTCGGGATTTATGACGAAGTACTCGCGCTGCCCGCCTCGGAGCAAGCCGAATGGGCGCTCGCGGGCAAGGCGTGGTTGCTTAACAGTCAGCGGCGCTCGAAAGAAGCGGAGCAGCAGATTCGCGAAGCGTTGACCCAGCACAAACACTCGGCGGTGCTGCGCGCGAGTCTGGGCATTGCGCTCGAACAGCAGAACAGCATCGACGATGCGCTGAAAGAACTGCGGGCCGGCGCGAACGAAAAGTCGCGCACCGTCGAAAACCTGCGGCTGCTCGGCGATGTGTTGTTGCATGCGAAGCACGATCGCGAAGCACTCGAAGCGTTCAGGAAGGCCGCCGACTTAAAGCCCGACTCCGTCGATACGCTGCACGACTGGGCCGAGGCGCTCATCAAAACCGGGCACGACGACGAAGCGATCGACAAACTCTCGCACGCCGTCGCGTTGCGCCCCGATCACGCGCCGTCCTATGTGGAATGGGGCCACGCGCTGGAACATAAGGGCGCTCCGCGCGAGGCCGCGCGCAAGTACGCGCAGGCACTGCAGTTCGACGCCAGCACGCTGTCGGCGCGCGAACGCGAGCTGGCGCGCTCGGCGGGCGTATCGCCGGACGCAGACGACACCGCCACATCGATGCCCGACCTGCGCGTCAAGCCCGTTTCGAATCCAATGACGTCGTATCCGCTTCGGGCATCGCTCGATACGGTACGCGACAGCGTAGGACATGCGATGCAAGCGGCCTGAGCCGGGTGCATTCGCCGTTTGAGTCGCCAACACGGCCGAAGAGGAGACAGATCGATGGATAGCTTCGAAGACGCATTCACAGCCTTGATCGGAAATGAAGGCGGGTACAGCTTCAACCCGGGGGATCCCGGCGGCGAAACGATGTGGGGTGTGACCGCGCGCGTCGCGCGCAGCGAGGGCTATAACGGCGCAATGAAAGATCTGCCGCTCGATACCGCGCATCAGATCGCCAAGCGCAGGTATTGGGACCCGTTGCATCTCGACGAACTCGATCCGCGCGTGGCCTTCCAGATATTCGATGCGAACTACAACGGCGGCCTCGTCGTGCTGTGGATGCAGAAAGCGTCCGGCGCGAAGGAAGACGGCAAGTTCGGCCCCGCCACGCTCGATGCGGTCAAGAACGCCGATCCGATGAAGTTCGTGCTGCGCTTTGCCGCGTATCGTCTGCGGTACCTGCGCAACCTGCATTCGTGGCCGAATTTCAGCCGCGGTTGGACCGAGCGCATGGCAGCCAATCTTCTCCTCGGAGCAGCATGATGGACTGGTCTAAAGTAGCGACGAACATCAACAGCACCGCGCCGCTTCTCGCCGGGCTCGTGGGCGGTCCGGTCGGCCTCGGCGTAACCGCTGCCGCCGCGATCATCTCGCACGCACTCGGCACGCCGAGTGATCCGACGTATGTGGAACCCGCGTTGAACGACCCCGGCGCGCTCGAAAAGATTCGCCGGGCCGAAAACGCGAACTCGCTGCAATTGCAGCAGTTGATGGTGACGGCGGCGCAGTCGAGCCTCGCGCACGAAAGCGACCTGGCCCGCATCGCCACGAGCGACATCGCAAGCGCACGCGCGATGGGTGTCGCCGATCGCGACTGGGTGCCGAAGGTACTTGCGATGGCGGTCACCACCGGCTTCTTCGGCATTCTGCTGCTGATGGCGTTCCAGCCTCTGCCGGGCACCAACAAGGATCTCGTCAACGTGATCGTCGGCGCGTTGGGAACGGCGTGGATCAGCATCATCGGCTACTACTTCGGCACGTCGGTCGGCTCGATGCGCAAGACCGAACTGCTCGCGAAGCCGCGTGTGCCCATTGCGCCCGATAGCGCGTCGACGTCGCGCGAACCGGTGTCGCAGTCGGGTTTGCCCGCACCGGCGGCGGCCGCGCCGTCCGGCGACATCTTCCCGTCGTTCGCGCCGGGCGCGCAAGGTCCGATCTTCTCGGGCGGCAGTTGAGTCGATGCTACGTTGAGCGAATCATGCACGTGACCCAATAGGCTTAGCGTGGCATGCAGATCCGTTTTGAAGCGAGGCACTTTCGCCAGCACGCGTTTTACGCTAACTTTGCAACGCGAAGTCCATCCCGGCCCGAGTGGAGCGATAAAGATGAGTGACGTCGAGCAAAACGCGCAGAACGATCCGATCGAACACGTCGTGCTGCTGCTATTGGAGAATCATTCGTTTGACCAGATGCTCGGCTGCCTCGATGCCGTGCACGACAAACTGGACGGCGTGCGCAACGCCGCCGGCAAATCGAACGCCGACGGTAAAGGCAACACATTCCATCCGCGTGTGACGCGCGAGCGGCAGATGAAGCAGGATCCGAATCACGGGCACAAGGCCGTGATGGAACAGATCGCCGCGGACAACAGCGGCTTCGTGCGTTCGTTCGTGAACGACTATCCGAACAGCAGCCTCGCCGCGCGGCAAGACGTGATGGGCTATTACCCGCCCGGCTTTCTGCCAGCGCTGCATACGCTCGGTTCGCAATTCACCGTGTGCGATCGGTGGTTCTCGTCATTGCCGGGGCCGACATGGCCGAACCGTTTCTTCGCGCTGACAGGTACGTCGAAAGGCGAGATAGACATGCCCGCGGGACTCGACGGGCTCAACCCGCGCTGGTACACCGAGCAGGATCAGGACACCATCTTCGATCGGCTGAATGCGGCGCGCAAAACATGGAGCGTCTACTTCTACGATTTCCCCGCTTCGCTGCTGCTCAAAAACCAGCGACGTGCGGAAAACCTCGCGAATTACCGCTCTTTCGACAAGTTCTTCGAAGACGCAGCGGGACCCGCCGATCGATTTCCGCAATTCGTGCTGATCGAGCCGAAGTACTTCGGCGAAGCGCAGAACGACGATCATCCGCCGCATAACATCATGAAGGCGGAGAAGCTGATCGCGGATACCTACAACGCGCTGCGCTCGAATCAGGCGCTGTGGGAGCGCACGTTATTGGTGATTCTCTACGATGAGCACGGCGGTTTCTACGATCACGTATCGCCTCCGGCCGACGCCGTCGCACCCGACGAGCACACCGCAAGCTTCGATTTCAAACGACTCGGCGTACGCGTTCCCGCGATCCTGGTGTCGCCGTGGTGCGAAGCCGGCGTGTGCAACGAACGATTCGATCATTGCAGCCTCCTGAAGTACCTGAGCGACAAGTGGCAAATGCCGCCGCTTGGCAAGCGCACCCAGGCGTCCGCCAACATCGGTGTGGCGATTCGCCGCGGCGGCGGCGCGCGCACCGATACGCCGGCGTTTATTCGCGTGGCCAATCAATCGTTGATTGCAGAGCACGTCGAGCTGGAGCGCAAATCGTCGAACGGCAATCAGCATGGCCTGCATCATTTCGCCGACTATCTGCACGCTGAACTGGACCGGCTCGCCGCCGAGGCAGTCGAGGCTGCCGCGCAACTGGCGCGCACCGGCAACGCATGGGTGCGCTTCAAGAGCGCGGCGGGCTCGCTGATGATGAGTGTCGGCCAGTGGCTCAGCAAGGACTTCTACGACGCACGCGACCAGCGCGATGCGCGCACGAGTCAGGCGTTCACGCGCTTGCGGCAATCGGTTCGTGGCGCGACGTCGGGCGTCGCGCGAAACGATGCGCAAGCAACGGGCTCTTCCGTCAGTCCGGTGTCGGAGAAGTAGCACTCGGCAAAAACCGCGGGCAGGTTGCTATCCGACCGGTGCAATTGGCCTGCTCCTCATGCAGTCGTTCGAACGTCAGCTTGCACGTTGGCGACGGGCGCATCCGTGCCGATCGTATCCGGCGCGTCGTTGATCAGCATTGGGCAACCATCGGTTTACGTTACTCGCCAATGTCCGCAAACCTTGCTGTCAAAGAGTGAATCGGATAACCCACTTCCACCGGAATTACTCCACTGCTCTCGCTTGCCTGTGCGCTTGCTTCCATCTTGCGTTCGAGTAACCCACCTTGCTTGACGTACCGACGCACGGCACTAACTCTTGTTGAACAGGCTCAAGACGCGGGAGATAGATTTCGCTGCCAGAACGAGCAGAGCGCCGGAGACGTTGTAGTCGACGTTGTACATCAGGTCCGTCAAGTAGAACATAGGTAGCGCAATTAGCGGATGGCATATCGTGCGGCTTATCAGGAGTCTCATAGACATCTCACGCAATGTCGATTGCCCGAAGCGGTAGGTCACTGGACGCGAACCGATGGGTGCAAGTGGGATAGCGCAGCGGGCTTCGGATAGCCATTGAAGATTTCGCCACGAGAACGACCGACGTTGCTCACGTCACGTCCCGTTCTGTACCAACTCTGCCTTTCTCAACCAGTTGCGGTCCTGCCCGCGCGTCGACGTTTCTTGTCCGATCGTCCAAGTCTTGCCGATGCTGCGCGTAGCTATTGCCGGGCGTCCAGAAAGATTGCCCTGCACTCCTGCCAAAGCGCTCGATGTTACGGTAACGACGAGGCGGGACGTCGCCACGTTGGCACACGGGCGAATCCGAGTCGCGATTGCCGCGTCGATCGTGATGGGTCCGACGCGGGGACCAACCAGGTGAGACCCGTCCGGTGAGCCAGGTTTGCTAACGACCTGGCCGCACCGCTACACATCTCATGAAGCGCCTCAGGAGGCGGGGTGGAATCATCCGTAAGGGATTTGTCATCGATTAGCGCAACGGGTATAACATGTACTCCCCGGCCAAATGACGAATGAGCGCCATCGCAGTTCCTTGTCGGGGAAATCGCATTTCACGCGAGCTATTCATGGATGCAGTCTCCGACGTTCTGCGCGCTGTGCGCCTAAGCGGCGCGGTGTTCCTGAACGGAACCTTCACGGCACCGTGGTCCTTGATAGGCCGCACCGATGCTGCGCTCTGTGCGGCCTACCTACCGCGTTCAGAGCGGGTAGTCTCCTATCATCTGATCATAGAAGGGAGTTGCTGGGCGAAGTTGGCAAACGACCCGCATTCAGCTATTCATCTCAACGCCGGAGAACTGCTGGTGATCCCGCAAGGTGAAGCGCATGTGATGGGCAGCGCCATGGATGTTCCGCCCACGCCGTCGGAATCGCTATTAGCCGGTCTGATGGCGGAAACACCCGGTGAGGTAATGACGCTGTCCCATGGAGGCGGAGGAGCGACGACTCGCATCGTATGTGGCTTTCTAGCCTGCGACGATACGCTGAGCAACCCACTGCTCTCATCGCTGCCGCGACTCTTCAAGATTGATATGCGTCAGGATCCGCGCGCGGCATGGCTTGAGTCCTCTCTCAAGTTTGCTGCCGCCGAGGCAGGGCATTCGCGTCCGGGCGGCACGATCGTACTCGCCAGACTGTCCGAACTCCTGTTTGTCGAGGCGGCGCGTAGCTGTATTGAAGCGCTACCCGCGGACCAGACAGGATGGCTGGCCGGCGTGCGCGACCGGTATGTGGGGCGCGCGCTTTCCTTGCTCCATGCTCAATCGATTCACCCCTGGACCGTCGATGAACTTGCGCGCAAGGTGGGGTTATCGCGCTCGGCGTTGGCGCAACGGTTCACCGATCTTCTTGGACAACCGCCAATGCAGTACCTTGCGCGATGGCGCATGCAGATTGCGGCACACGAGCTGCTGATCGGCAGTAAGTCACTCGCGGCAATAGCGGAGCAGATCGGCTACGAGTCGGAGGCGGCGTTCAGTCGAGCCTTCAGACGCGAATTTGGAATGCCGCCGGCGAGCTGGCGCCGGAGCAAAGGAAAGTTGGACGGCACTGCCGTATCCAGGCAGGCATCACTAAGCGCAAGCGGTATCGCATCGCCACCGGTTCAGTGACACCGTTCGCCACGCGCAACGGTGCGCCGATAAACGTCAGCAGACGCCCGAACTGATCGGTGGCTCATTGCGCCAATTGGCCGGATCAATCGCCAGCGTGCCTCTGGCATGCCCGACGCAATGTTCATTCACGCACGTCAATGCTGACGCGGCGTTTCAGTCATATCGTCCGGCGGCCCGATCATAGAGCTTCGCCTATCCCCATCGTACATTGAGCGTACCGGAACGCCAGATCAGCTATCTGGTTCTGACCGGTTGATGAACACGCATAACTCGACCGCGTGGCGGTCTCTATTGGGAGCAAGGCTATGGAAGCAGTATCGCGACTTTCCGACCGCGATCGTTACGCCCGGTGCATTCGCGCCTCAAAGATGGTCAGTTGGGATATCGACCGTGACGTGATTGGAGGCCGCACTTTTGACACATCCCAGAAGTATCTGCCCGACGGTCTCTCACTGGCGCCGAATTTCTTCACCCTGTCCGGCAGTGAGAAACGGTTTGTCAGTCAGATTCAGGGCCGCACGTATGCAAACGTGTTCGGGCTGGTCGAACGCTTCATCAACGCAAAGGTGCTTGAAATCGGCCGCGACTACTGGCTCGGCGACCAGGTGGCTCTTGAGGCGCTGGTTCGGTTCAGCGAGGAGGAAATCAAGCATCAGGCGCTGTTTCGCCGGATCGACAAAATGATCGGTGAAACCCTGCCTGCCGGCTATCGCTTCGACGTCGACCCCGATGCCATTGCCGCGGTAATCCTCGGGAAGAGCACCTGGGCCGTACTGGCGCTGACGTTGTATATCGAACTTTTCACACAGCTTCATTATCGTCAGAGCATCAATCCAGACGATCAGCTATCCGAACTGTTCAAGAACGTATTTTTCTATCACTGGAAGGAAGAGAGTCAGCACGCCATCCTTGATGAACTCGAATGGCAGCGTCACGACGCTACTGTGACGGCCAATGAGCGCGACAAGGCTGTCGACGAGTTCATCGAGCTGGTCACCGCAATCGACGGCATTCTGCAGGCGCAGGCCGCAGCCGATGCGCGTTACTTCGCGGCGAACTGCGGCCGCGCAGTCGACGAGGTTGAAACGCTGTCGATCGAAGCGAATTTTCTGGAGGCTTACCGGTGGCAATACATCCATTCCGGTGTACGCCATCCCCACTTCGGGGAGGTTCTTCATAGGCTCATCTCCGAAGACCAAGGCATGCGCATCCAGACCGCGCTAGCCACGTTGCAATGAGATCGACCGAAACGGAACAACCCGCGTAGGTAAAGGAGATGCGATATGAATGCGAATGCACAGACCCAGCAACCTAACGTCGTCAACGGCATCAACGTCGACGACCTGTTCGCGCTGATCGAGAGCGTCAGGCGCGATGCCTCGAAAGCCACCACCGGTTGGCGCATTGCTACGACATGGCAAGGCCAGACCCGGACTCGCGCGGAGGTAGACGGCTTCTCGATCGGAGGACAGAACGTGTCGCGCCGGTTCACGATCGATATCGATGAGCCTTGCGAACTTGGCGGCTCTAATCAGTTTGCCAACCCTCAGGAGCATCTGATCGCGGCGCTGAACGCTTGCATCGCGGTGGGTTACGCGGCGCAATGCGCCGTTCGCGGGATTACGCTCCAATCTCTGCACGTTGAGACTGAGGGCGAAATAGATCTCAGAGGGTTTCTTGGGCTCGACTCCAAGGTGGCAAACGGCTACGAGAGCTTGCGTTTCACCGTTCGTATCAAGGGCAGCGGCACCAGGCAGCAATTCGCCGAAATCCACGACGCTGTCATGGCCACGTCTCCCAACGTCTACAACCTGGCGAATGCGGTCGCCTTGAAATCGACGTTTGTGGTCGAGTGACTTCGAGATGGGGCGCTGCGGGACCCGAATCGTCGCCGCGGCGCTTTTTTTAACGGATGGAGGCGAGAGCACGCACGCCCAACTTCTCACACCAGGTGTTCGCCAACAACGCCGCACGCCGACCGATCGCTTTGGGCAAAGACCGCAGGCCGATCTGAGAGCACCCGGCCTTCAAAGCCATGCTCGATGCCGAGACCAGACTGCTTGTGGCCACCGAACGAAATATCGACGCCCCGGGTGCGGATTTCATTCACCCATGCCATGCCCGTCTCCAGGCGTGTGGCGACAGCTGCGATTTCAGGCAAATGCCGGCTGGCTCTTGACGCTCGGGCGTTCGCGCATTCTCGCGTACCAGGCGAGAAGGGCTTCGCACTCTGCGGGCACCCGCAGCTTCACGATCGACGCAAAGACCAGGCCGCCAATGACGGTGATGTCGGCCATCGAGAATGCATCTCCGGCGACAAACGGCTGCTCTTTCAAGACGTCATTGAAGTACTGCATGCCCCTGAGAGCTTTGTCGCGCTGACGAAATCCCCATTCGGGGTTTTGATAAAGCTCGACTTCGGGCCCCAGTCCAGGCGTGGCGTGGTGGAAATAGACACTGATGGCGTCGAGTAATTCCAGCTCGGCGCGCTTGCTCATCATGTGGATCACGCCCTTGTCGAGCGGTGTTTTGCCGGTCAGTGCGGGTGCGCCATCGAGCGTATCGAGGTATTCGGTGATAGCGGTGCATTCGGCGATGCACGTTCCGTCATGGAGTTCGAGGACCGGCAGCGTACCCGAGTAGTTTTTCCCTGAGATGAACTCGGGCCTTTTGTGCTCTCCCTTGTAAAGATCGACCATCACGAACTCGACGCGCGATTGCAGATTCTTTTCGGCCAAAGCGATACGCACCCGCGTCGGATAAGGTCCCTTGGGGAAATCGTAAATCGTCATGATGGGCAGTTCGGTTACATCGGAATGAATGATGCCGGATGTCATGCTTACCTCTCCAGGTGGCGGTTACTCGGGATCGGGGGATAGGGGACAGTATCCACCGACCTACCTAACGCTTGTTAGGTTTACCATAGAGGGTACAATTCGCTGTGTCAACAGTCATCCCAGTTTCAGGAGGCGGTCGCAGTGAAGAACGATTCGGGCTTGAGCTCCAGGGAACGAATCCTGGCGGCTGCTACAGAGATTGCGCAAGCGCACGGCTACAGCGGCCTGAATTTTCGTGATCTCGCTGAGGCTGTCGGCATCAAGGCCGCGAGCATCTACCATCACTTCGCAAGCAAGTCCGATCTCGGAGCCGAGGTGGCGAGGCGTTACTGGGAGGACTCGGCAGCCACCCTGGATGCACTTTGGGCCGAATCCGCGAATCCGATCGACTGTCTGCGCCGCTATCCGGATACATTTCGCACGGCACTGGAGCGCGATAATCGCATCTGCCTCTGCAGCTTCATGGCCGCCGAATCTGATGACTTGCCGGAGGCGGTGACCAAGGAGGTCCAAACCTTTGCGGACGTGAATGTTGCATGGCTCAGCAAGGTGCTATCCGCCACGGCGATTGTCCGGGCCGAGGAGCGCGGGGGGCGTGCTCGCGCCATCTTCGCAGCCGTCGCCGGCGCTCAACTCATCGCCAGAAGTCGCGCGGATATCTCTGTCTACGATGGGTTAATTGAAAGCTATCGTATTGCCGGTCTTTTGCCGGCATAGCAGTAGAAAAAAAGCCGGTACGACGCCTCCTGGCCTTCGAGGTGCAGGTGCCGGTGTGTCGGATGGGCAAACGTTTCTGGCGACTGACGTTTCACCGCACATGTTGGGCGGGGAGTCGGCGGTCGACGGCGACATCTCGCTGCTATAACGTCTCGGCCCAAGACCCTCGCATTGGTGATCGCACATGTATTGCTATCCGAACATCGAACAGTCCGATTTGCCGCCGTGCTCGCAGTTGAGACTGTCGTACGGCCTGGCTGATTTCGCGGACGCGTTCTCGGTGGACCTGCCAGAAAGAGCCTGCCACGACGCAGAGGCGCTCGCACGACACGTTTTCGCCAGGCAGCCCGCGTGGATTGGCATGCTGCTGAGATTCCGGGACATTCTCGTGCGGCCGTTCGGCTTGAAGACAGCAGCTGACCTCAAGCAGAAAGGAGGCGACAGGATAAGCCTATTTCACGTATTCGAACGATATGACGACGAGATCGTTCTCGGCGAGGATGACACGCATCTGGATTTTCGCCTCTCGGTCCTGGTGCAGCCGTCATCTCACGGTCGATCCCGCCTCACAGTCACGACGCTCGTCTTCTACAAGCGTCCGCTGGGGCGAGCCTATATCACGCTCATCGCGCCTTTTCATCGGGTTGTCGTCCGAGCTTCGCTTCATCGCGCGCAGCGGCTAGGATGGCCCAATGCATAACGGCGATCCCACTCGCAATCGGCCAACCCTGTCAGTTTTCCGCGTAGCGACACGCCAGATCCGTTCATTTTGACGCCGAGACCAAGCTAAGCGCGTATGCTGGGAATGTCACCTAGTCACGCAACGCACCAGGAGCAACACCATGGCCAAAAGTCAATTACGCAGCACACGCGAAGCGAAAAAGCCCAAGCAACCCACGAAGCCGTCAGTGCCGGCAAAGCCGTTCAGCCCGGTTCATTCGCGGATTGCGAACGAAGGAGTTGCCAAGAAAAAGACATAAATCGGTTGGCCGCGGACACGCCGCACAGCGATCGCATGCAACTTCTAGCGTTTACCGCAGGAAATTGATATCTCCACATCGAAGGCGCAAGCCGCTTCGGGAGGCGCATCATGATCCATCACAACTCCGACCCCACTTTTCGAGGGCTTCCGCTCACGGCCGAGCAAGACTCGGAAATTCGTCACTACCTGAACAGAAAGGCCAAGCTGGGCAAGCCATGGAACACGCCCGAACTGCGCGGGATGCTTGAGGACATGCTGCTGCCGCCAAGCACCGAAGACGTCAGCGAGAGCGATATCCCGGGCGACGCGTCGACCGCCGCTGAGCGCGCCGCGGCATTCGTCGATCAGGATATGGAACCCATCGAGGCGTATGAGGAATTGCATGCCGCGATGGAAGCCGAAAGCATGAAAGGCGATCCGCACTAGCGGGAGCGCTCCGCGCAGGTAGTGAGCGTGCAACCCGGTCCATCTCGAGGCGTAGAACGAAGGACGACACATGGCACTTAGCTTTTCCAACCCCAGCCGCAGCTATGATGGGATCAGGCATGGCGTGTGGTTCTGGGGATACGACAAAGCACGCGAGATTACCTTCTTTGTGGAAGACCGCGTACTGAAGCATTTCGACTCCGCCCTCGGTACTGACGAAGCCGAGGTGCTTGCCTCCTTCGACCGGAATCGCAATGAGATCCTGAAGGTCGCCATGACCCTTTATGCTGAGGGGCCGCAGACTCTCTACACGCTGCACTAAAGAAGAAGCCTGGGCGGGCCGCGAGCGACACGCCCCGCCGCATCGGGCGCGCAGGCATCCGCCGAGGGTTGCGCTGGAGGCGAGGATGCGGGAGAAAGCGCACGCTCGCTTCGACTTGCTTCGAGAAACTTATGCGATGAAGCCTCGAAAGATCCATTGATCCCTTGGCCGCGTCCCAACCAGCAATCGGACCCATTTGAGCCATTCGGTCTGTAATGGCTCAAATGGTGTAGCGAGGACGCCATCCAGATGGTCGACAATGGCCGTTCCTCGAACCTGCTTTACGGTCGCTGTGGGGCTGTCTTCCTTTGCATTCGAATACCCCTGGATGCGACAGCGCGAAGGATGCGGCGAAACGCCGGGCATTCCATGTGGCTTGGTGCGGGGCAGGCAGCGGCATGTCGCAACCCGTCGCGCATGACGCTCAATTTGCGGATCGTCGCGTCCAACTCGTCGGCCTTGGCCACCAGCATCCGGCGGTCGATGCGCGGCTGCCCCGCCGGCGCAAACATCAACGCGATGTCATCGAGCGAGAAGCCGGCAGCGCGCCCCAGCGCGATCAATGCCAACTGATCCAGCACGCCGGGGTTGTACAGGCGGCGCAATCCCCGGCGGCCGCTCGACGCTATCAGCCCCTTTGCCTCGTAGAACCGCAGCGTCGATGCGGGTACGCTGGATCGCCGCACCACCTCGCCGATATCTAGCTTGAACATCGCTTGACCTGAAGTCGACTTGAACTTGCATAGTTTAGCTTCCGCTCCCCGGGGGCAAGCCAAGGACAACGATCATGGATGTCACACGCCAGACTGAAAACGCGCAGACGGCACTTTGGAATGGCAGCGCCGGTCGCGCATGGATAGCCGAACAGGCGGTACTCGACCAGATGTTCAAGCCCCTCGAGGAGCTACTGGTCGACATGATGGGCGCCGGAGCCGGGCTGCGGGTGCTCGACGTCGGCTGTGGCACGGGCGCCACGACGCTTGCCGCGGCACGGCGGCTCGGCGCGAACGGCCATTGCATCGGAATCGATGTTTCCGCCCCGATGATCACGGTCGCCCGGCGGCGTGCCGAGCGAGAGAACTCGACAGCCAGCTTCGTCTGTGCCGACGCACAGACCCATGCCTTTGAGCCGGCGAGCTTCAACAGGATCATGTCGCGGTTCGGCATCATGTTCTTCGAGAACCCGTCGCTGGCGTTCGCAAACCTGCGGTGCGCTGCAAAGGACGGCGCCGGATTGCGCTGCATTGCCTGGCGCAGTGCCGAGGACAATCCGTTCATGACCACCGCCGAGCGCGCCGCTGCACCCCTGTTGCCGAACCTGCCCGCTCGCCGGCCTGACGCGCCAGGGCAATTCTCCTTCGCGGACCCGCATCGGGTGTCGGCTATCCTGGAGGAGAGCGGCTGGGCGGAGATCGACATCCGGCCGATCGATATGGACTGCACTTTGCCCGAGAAGGAGTTGGTCAGCTACTTCAGCCGGCTAGGCCCTGTTGGTCGGATCCTTCAGGAAACGGACGAGCGGACGCGAACCCAGGTCATTGAATCTGTCCGCGCCGCCTTTGACCCCTATGTGCACGGAACCGAAGTTCGCTACACCGCGGCCTGCTGGATGCTCAGCGCGCGAGCGCTGTCTACGGACGGCCGTTCCTGACACAAAGAAGCGGCACGTGTCCATCCGGTCAGTCGATCGTAGGAAGGACGAACCGTTCGTTAAACGTCAGATTGACCCCAACGAGCGGTCCGCCGGTTTGCTGGAGTCGGCCGCCAACCGCGAGGGAACCGAGATCGAGGCTGTAAAAACCGATCTGCTCAATGAGGTCGGTCACCCTCTTTTTGGCGTCGGCATCGTCCCCGGATACGAAGAACGCGGTCTTCCGTTTTGCTGGTGAGAAATCCGAGATCCAAGACATTGGAACGGTGTTGAACGCCTTGACGACCCTCGCTCCCGGCGCGAGATCGGCGACGATCTCGCTCGACGTCCGACCGGATATGTCGCCCAACATCAAAGGCTGATAGCTGGCAACGCGGTTGGTCGTATCCACCAGGATCCGGCCTTTCCAGTCGCTGACCGAAAACAACGCTGCCTGCACGTGCCACCATTTGGTGGCGAGCACCACGAGGTCCTGCTCGGCAGCCTCCTTAGCCGTTCCGGCGGCAGCGCCGGAACCCAACTCCGCGATAACGGAGGCGAGCGATTCAGGCTCACGCGAATTACTCAGTACAACCTCGTGACCCACCGATAGGGTGTGTTTGGCAATCGATTGGGCGACAATCCCGGCGCCGATAAAGCCAATTTTCATTGCGAACTTCCTTGCTGTTATGGGTTGAGCATTCGTCCAGCACGGGCGCCATCTAGTGACCGCGCTCGGCGTATGAATCATGCTAGCCATGTAACTTGCAAAACACAAGTAAACTGACCGGGATTTTACTTGTGACATGCAAGCGATGCTAAGATCCAGCCATGAAGACGACGAGCAAACAAGACATTCGGTCACATTGCGCAGTGAACTACGGCGTAGAGATCTTCGGCGACAGGTGGTCGCTCTTGATCATTCGCGACATCGTTTTTGCTGGCAAGAAGACGTACGGCGAGTTCCTGAAATCGGAAGAAGGAATCGCGACGAATATCCTGGCTTCCCGCCTTGCCTTTCTTGAGGAGCAAGGGATTCTCTCGAGGACGCCCAGCCCCGCCGACGGGCGCAAGGACTTCTACACGTTGACGGAGAAAGGCCTGGACCTGATTCCCATCGTGCTCGACATAGCCCTTTGGAGCGCAAAGCACGATTCGAAGTCGTACGTGCGGCGCCGCAAGGATTTCCTTGCGCGATTGAAGCGAGACCGAATAGAGGTGAGCGAAGAGGTGAAGGCGTTGGTCCGCAACGGCGGGTGTGTCTTTCCTCAGAGCAAGGAATGAGCATGACGGCAAGCGCGCCCTATCGGGTCGCACGGACAATAAGCACAAACCACCGGCTACTGCGCCCGCAGGCGCTTCACTAACGCCGCCAGCACCGGCGAAACCTGCTTGCGCGACGGGTAGTAGAGGAAGAATCCCGCAAACGGCGGACACCAGTCGTCCAGTATCCGAACCAGACGCCCCGTTTCAACATGCGGCGCCGCCTCGTGCTCCAGTACGTAGGCCACGCCAAGACCATCGACAGCGGCCTGCAACATCGGGCCGGGCTCATTGAAAGTCAGCGGCCCTGACGGCGCCACTTTCAGCGCTCGCCCCTCCTTTTCAAACTCCCATGCATACAGGCTGCCCGTGCTTTCCATCCGGTAGTTGATGCAGCGGTGATGCTGCAGTTCCCCCGGCGTTGCCGGCGCTCGATGTCGCGACAGATATGCCGGCGAGGCGACGACTTCGCTGCAACGCTGGGTAAGCAACGCGACGCCCTGCTCGCCTCGGATGGGAAGCAGCAGAACGATCCGTCGAAAGGCGCGCTTGCGATCATCGAGGCGCTGAAAGCGAAACAACCGCCGTTGCATCTGCTACTGGGCGTCGACGCGCTTGAACTCGCACGCAAACAGCTTGCTGCAATGGCCCGGGATTTTGACGCTTGGGAGACGCTGACACGAAGCACTGCATTTGACGAACCGGCGTAAGTACTGCCCACCGGTATTGCGTAGAGCATGTCGGACGCGAGGGAGGCAACCATAATCGCCTACGCGTTAACCCTAAAGGTTCCGCACTTCTGTATCAAATATCGCAATAAACATTACCCATCTCGCGAGTTACTCTGCCTAGTTCACCAATCTACAATGTAATCACTGACTACGAACAAGCAAGTTCGCAGCACAAAAAACCGTGAACTGGAGGTAAGTATCATGAAATCGCTGATTCAAGCCGTTGTCATCGCCGTCGCTATCGCCGCCCCGGTCGCTGCGTTTGCGCAAGCCAACCAGCCCGTGACGCGCGCTCAGGTACGCGCCGAACTGGTCCAACTCGAACAGGCCGGCTATCAACCCGGTCACGCCGACCCGCACTACCCGGCTGACATCCAGGCTGCGCAAGCCCGCGTCGACGCGCAAAACGGCGTCGGCCAGGCCACTAGCGGCTTCGGTGGTGTAGAGAGCGGTACGTCGCAATCGAGCCATGCGGCTCCGACGGTTGGCCCGAAGTCGGTCTACTTCGGTCATTAAGCGGTAAGCAGTAGGCGGTTCGTGAAGCCCAGCAGTTGTGTCGCCCGAAGCCGTACGGCGGCGACACGAACCGCTAGCAGTTCCGAATAGCGCGTCCTTGCGACGCGCATCCCGATTCAAATGAACTGGCCCGCGGCTCGGGTATCTCCGAGCGCGGGCCAGTTCAATATGGGGTTACCTCCGTCATCGGACTCCCGATGACTTCGCCCAGGCCTTCACGGTCTGGGCGCTTTTTCGCGGCGCTCTGCGTGCACCGCGACGAATCCTCAGTTGCCCCCGCTCAGTCGCGCGCGATCAGATCGCCGACCTGGCCGCGCCCGGTCACGAGGCAACTCGACAGGAAGCTCTCGCTCTGCGCGCTCGCGCCAGCGTCACCAAAGCCCTTTTTCAACGCATCCGATTTGACCAGCGCCGCGCCCTGGTGACAGGTAATCGTGCCGACCTCACCCGCCTGCGCACGCATCAACGTCCGATCCGCCATCAAATAGCCAAGCAAAAGCACCAACGCAATATTGAACGCTTGTCGCATGGTCGCCTCCTTTTCGAAGAGACTAACGCGAAGCGCGAATGCAGTGGCCTAGGGCTTTCCCGATTGTTGACGGTTCAATGATCCAGAATAAATCGCGGCTACTGCGGGCGATTCGTAGTGCATTGAAGCGATTCAGTTTTATTCGATGCGGGTAGCTGTGCGCGCAACCGTAGGCGTTTACGCCTACAGCCGCGTTTCGATCCTCGCGATGCGGCTATTGATCGCGTTGCGCAAGAGCGCATTCGACGGCACCAGCAGCAGCGACGACCCGATGATCCGATACACGCGATGGCGCGTCACCTTCGACACTTTCGCCGGATCGAGCCACGCGTCGTTATCCGCGAGCAGCAGCAAGGTGTCGAGGCCGATCAGGATCGGCCACAGGCAGGCGAGCCGCAAGCGCACCGCGCTCGCCGGAATCGCGAGCGTATAGTCGAGCGCCGCGCGGAAATGGTCGAGGCTCTTGCGCAGAAGTTCGCCGAGCAGCGGCCGCGCGCGCAGCGAATTGGCCGGTTGCAGCAGATCGCGCGCGCTCAGAGCGTGGCGCTCGAGCATGCTCTGCGGCAGATAGCAGCGGCCGATGCGCAAGTCTTTGCCGCAATCACGCAGCACGTTGGTCATCTGCAATGCCTTGCCGAAACGCACGCCACGCTGCGTCATCGTGTCGGGCTGTTCTTTCAGCGTGCCCGGCATGTGCGCGTAAGTCATCGTGGTCCAGAACTCGCCGACGCATCCCGCGACCAGATACGTATAGCGATCGAGTTCGTCGTATTCGCGCAGTGCCGCGATCTGGCCGGAGCGTTCGTCGGGGAACGTGCGCAAATCGAATTCCATGCCTTCGGTCAGCGTCGTGACGATTGCGCGCACCGCTTGGCGGTCGGACTCGCTCAGTTGTGAGAGCACGTCGAGTGCGGGGCTCAACGATTCGAGCAGCAGCTTTTCATCCGACTGTGCCTGCTGATCTGCGAGTTCCGCGGCGATGCGTTGGAACGGCGCGCTGTCGACGGCCACACCATTGACCTGATCGCGTAGTGCGAGCAGCAATTCGAGGCGTTGAGCTGGTGCAATCAGCGAGGTGTCCGCAATCGTATCGGCCGCGCGCGCGAGCAGATAGGCGAGTCCGATCGGATCGCGCATGCCGATGGGCAATACGCGCAGCGTCAAGTAGAAGGAGCGTGAAACGCCTTTCAGGAGCGGGCCGAGAAGGAAGGCCCGGGTCGAATCCGGCATGGGTCGAGTTGGATTGGTTGGCAAATAGGCGGGGAAAGCCCGCGGCGCTCAGGCGCTGCCGAATTGTATACGGCCGGGCGCGGCTGATAACAGGACACTGCCGGGACTCTTGCGCGACTTCCCGCGATGCCGGTGCGCATCGGCGCTTGCCAACCTGTGGCGCGTGGCTATCTGCCTGTGGCCTCTGCCGGCCGTCGCGTGCAATGTGATGAGCCAGCCGATCAGGCACATTCAGCGTGTCAGAACCCATGCAACGACACCACGATCAACGCCGCGGCAACCGCTGCGACCACGTCCTCGATCAACGCCGCGGGTGCATCGCGCCCGAACATGTTCGCGAGAGAGCTGCGCACCTTCGCGCCGCCGAGCGTGCCGATCACCGCGCCGACGGCTCCGACCACCGCGCCGAGAACCCCGACGATCAAGCCGCCCGCGAGGCCGCCATGCGCGCCGCTGATCGCCGCGCCGCTCAGCGCACCGAGCACGATGCGCGCGCCGAACTGCAGCGGCACCTTGCGGCTCGGCGTTTCGGGCAATTGATCCGTGACCAGTTCGATCACCGCCAGCACGGTGAAGATATACGGCGTGGCCGTGAAGCCGAGGAATGCGAGCGGCGTGCCTTGCAGCGGCAGCCATCCCAGACGCGCAGCCCAACTGACGGCGGTGGGGGCGATCATCGCGCGAAGGCCGGCGACGACGCCGATGAACAAGGCCAGAACATACACGGACATAGCGGACTCCCGATCGAGGGCAATGATGCAAGGTTGCACAAGCCGACGGCTTATCAGGACGAACGTCGGCAGAACATGTCGAGCATTCCATCTGCACAGTCAACTTCTCCCACCTACATCGACGCAATCCGCAGTGGCCGTTCACGATTGTTCACGCTTGCCGACGCTTTGTCTCCGACCCGCTACCGCGGGTCTCGCGTGGCGCCGGGCGGGCGTTTGCCGCCGTCGATGTGGTCCAAGTGTCGCACGATTCGACAGGCGAATATCAGACCGGAAGTCGGCGAAGCGGGCCGATGATGATAAGTTAGCCCACTCACAAGAAAACCCATTATCTGCACCATGAGACCGTATCTCCCGCTGAATGCGCTGCGCGCGTTCGAATCGTCCGCGCGGCATCTGAGCTTTACGCGCGCCGCGCAAGAGCTGAACGTGACCCAAGCCGCGGTCAGTCAGCAGGTACGCTCGCTGGAGGAGCGGCTCGGCACCGCGCTGTTCAAGCGTTTGCCGCGCGGCCTCGTGATGACCGACGAAGGGCTCGCGCTGCGGCCAGTGCTTTCCGACGCGTTCGATCGCATCGAGGCGGCGCTCAAGCGGTTCGACGGCGGCCATTTTCACGAGGTGCTGACGGTCGGTGTAGTCGGCACGTTCGCGGTCGGCTGGCTGATGTCGCGCGTGACATCGTTTCGCGACGCGCATCCGTTCGTCGAACTGCGGCTGCTGACCAACAACAATCTCGTCGACCTCGCGACCGAAGGCCTCGATTTCGCGATCCGTTTCGGCGACGGAACGTGGCCCGGCTCGCTCGCCACCAAACTGCTCGACGCGCCGCTCGCGCTGCTCTGCACGCCCGAGATCGCCGCGCGCCTGGCGCGGCCTGACGATCTTGCCAACGAAACGCTGCTGCGCTCGTACCGCACGGACGACTGGATGAACTGGTTCGCGGCCGCGGGCATCGCGCCGCGGCCGGTGCGCGGGCCGGTGTTCGATTCGTCGCGGCTGATGGTGGAAGCCGCGATACAGGGCGCGGGCATCGCGCTCGCGCCTGCGTCGATGTTCGAGCCGGAGATCAAAAGCGGGCGTCTAGTGCGCCCTTTCGACGTCGAGGTCCAGGCGGGCAGTTACTGGCTGACCTGCCTGAAGGGCAAGCCGATGACGCCGGCCATGGTGCTATTCCAACAGTGGATCGCAAGGGAAGCGGCCACGCCGGGCCGCGCATGAGTTTCTACGCGGCCGTGCGGCAATGCCCGTTCATCGCGGGCCGCTCGGCTTGCGGCGGGAACACGTTCCACGAACCATCGCCGTGGCGGAAGAAGAAGATCGACAACAGTCCTTCGGGCTTCAACGCCTGCACGCACACATAGCGCTGCTGTTGCGACGCGCGATGGCAGAACCGCACGACGCGCGCGGGCATCGACGGCGTGGGCGCGAGCCATTTGTCGACGGCCCAGTGCAAGGTCTTTTCTGCTGCAACCATGATGTTTCTCCTCGAAGCGTCCCGTTCCCGACGCGCTGCGCTCACGCGAGTTGCGCGAGTTGCGCCGCCCGCTGTTGATGCCTCGTCCCGCTCTCGACGAACGACTTCACGAGGCACAGCAGCGCACGCACGCCCGTGCGCGGGTCGCGCAGGCAGCAATGCACCTGTTCGCTGCGGCTTTCGCCGAGCAGGCACCACGCGCAGAAGTGTTCGCAGTTGTTGGTCAGCAGGCGATAGCGGTTTTCGCCGAGGCGGGAGCGCGCGCGGCGCACCGCTTCCGTGCCGCCGTAGATCGCGCTAGGCGTCGCGCGAACCGACAGCGAATGGCCGGCGGCGAAGCGCGCCAGTTCGACTTCCTCGACCGGCCCGCGATGCACCGAGCCCGCGAAGCCCGCGTAATGCACGACGCGGCCGTTGCCGACATAGATGCCGTGATGTTCGTAGCCGTTACGCTGCGTGACCAGATGCGCGCCGATCGGCAGATCGATCGTCGATGATGCGGTGTCGCGAATCGCGGCCGATGGCGGGGCGTCGTCGCGTGTATCGAGCGTTGGGGTGTTCATGGCTGGCCTCGTTCGCATTTCCAACACAGTTGCGACAGCTTTCGCATGATCCGGGCCAAGCGCCGGAAAGCCCTTGTTTGCCGGGCCGACGGCTAATTGAGCAGGTTTCTGAAGACGAGAATGTCAGTACCGAACCAACAGAAATCGCGCTGATCTGTTAGCGTGTGACGCTCATTTGCGAGGGGTGTCGCGTGGTGCTTTCGCGTGAAATGAAGCGCACGCGGGACCCGATCCATGTGTTGGGTCCTACACCTGTTCGAGTGCGAGCTTGTTGGCCGCGAGCCGACCGATCGCGTCGACCGCGCGCGGGGTCGAACTGCGCAAAGGCGCGCCAGTCAACGCGCGGCGCGCTTAGGCTGCAATCCGTTGCTGATTGGCATGGTGTTTGCAGCGTCCCGGGCAGAGTCCATTCAGCCGCGCGCATTGCGCATGCGGCCAACCGGAGAACGACATGTCCTGCATCAAATTGAACGACCTCTCTTTGAACCTCGCGCTCGATCGCAAAGCGATGGCGGCGATTCGCGGTGGCGGCGGCGCGCCGTGGATCTATGGCTGGATTCAGCCCTATGTGCCGCAAACGCCGAGCATCGGGCCCGTGGTCAATCTGTACGAGGTCTCCAACAACTTCTATGCTAACCAGATGATCAACCAGTTTCAGTCGGTCGACGTACGCAACACCGGCGCGAACGCGAACCTCAACGTGTCTCCGGACGCACGCAACAGAAACGACATGGTGTAGCCGTTGTGACCTGCGCGAGCCAATTTCTCTGGACATCGTCTGCGCGTTCCGACGCGGGACGGGTGCGCGAAATCAATGAAGACGCCTGCCTCGACGAGCCCGAAGCGGGACGCTGGGCCGTCGCCGATGGGATGGGCGGGCACGCGGTCGGCGACCTTGCGAGCCGCACCGTGATCGACGCGTTGACCACGCTGGCCGAGCCGCAGGGCCTCAGAACGCTGATTGCCGATGCACGCGCGCGGCTGCAAATCGCGAACCGTCAATTGCGCGACGAAGCCGCGCGCCGCCAGGTGCAGCGCATCGGCAGCACCGTGGTCGCGCTGCTTGCCTGCGATCGCTTCTGCGGTTACGTGTGGGCCGGCGACAGCCGCATTTATCTGTACCGCGCGGGACAGTTGCGGCAACTGACGCGCGATCACAGCCAGGTCGAGGAGTTGCGCTCGCTCGGGGTGATCACCGACGAAGAGGCGCGCCATCACCCCGCGCAGCACATGATCACGCGCGCGGTCGGCGCGACGGATCTGCTCGAACTCGACGACGATGCGATCGAAGTCGCCGACGGCGACGTGTTCCTGTTGTGCAGCGACGGTCTCAGCAATGAACTGAGCGACGACGAGATCGCCGACGTGCTGACGTCGGCGGAGCGCGAAAACGCATGTTGCGAACTCGTCGAGCTCGCGCTCGCGCGCGGCGGGCGCGACAACATTACCGCAGTGGTCGTCGAAGCGCAGGACCCGAATGCGGCGGACAACACCTTGCGGAATCCGGCGCCTTGATCGTCTTCGGGCGAGCGTTTCGCTGAATCCTCATTAGCCTTCGTCGTCTTCCTCGTCGCGCTCGTTCGCGCCGTTCTTCGTGGGCGGCGCATTGCGATTGCGGAAATCCTTTGAGTGCAGGCCGTGCTTTTTCAGCAGCATCTGCAAGTGCGAGCGATTCATATCGATGCGCCGTGCCAGTTCGGCGACGGTCCCGCCAACTTCACGCAGTCCGCGTTCGAGGAATGCTTTTTCGGCGTCGTCGCTGGCCGCCCGCTTCGCGTCGCTCAACGACATCAGGTTCGCGACACTGATCGGCTGCTCGCCGCTCGCCTGCCCGCCATCCACCTGCGCCGGCGCCGGCGCCGAGCCGGGCGCAGCGGGCCGCATGTCGAGCGGCAAATGCTCGACGTCGGCCATCTCTCCCGCCAGACATGAAATGCGGTACATCACGTTGCGCAATTCACGGATATTGCCCGGATACGCGTAGCTCAACAGAAAGTCCCGCAAACGTGGCGTCAATCTGACCGGCCGGCGTTTCAGCGTGCCCGCCGCTTCGTCGCCGAACCACGCAATCAGCAACGGAATTTCATCACGCCGTTCGCGCAGCGGTGGCAGCGTCACGTGAATCACGCTGAGCCGGTAGAACAGATCCTCGCGAAACCGGCCTTCCTCGCTGAGCTTGCGCAGATTGCGATTGGTCGCCGCGACGATGCGCGTATCGACCGCGATCGTTTCGTCGGAGCCGACGCGTTGAATCTCATGCGCTTCGAGCACGCGCAACAGCTTGACCTGGCCTGCGAGCGGCAACTCGCCGATTTCGTCGAGAAAGATCGTGCCCGTATGCGCGCTTTCGAATTTGCCCTTGCGGTCGTTCGACGCGCCGGTGAATGCGCCCTTGCGATGCCCGAACAACTCCGATTCCAGCAGATTGTCCGGAATCGCGCCGCAGTTCACGGAAATGAACGGCTTGTCCGCACGCGCGCCATTCGCATGGATCACTTTCGCCATCAGCTCCTTGCCCGTGCCGCTTTCGCCATCGATCAACACCGGCAGGTCGGTTGGCGCGGCTTTTTCCGCGATTTCGAGCGATTCGAGCAAACGCGGATTGTCGCCGAACGTTCCCTCGAAGATAAAGCTGCGTTCGAGCAGCGCCTTGCGGCGCGCACCGCGCGATTGCTCCGCGCTCGTCTGCGGCTCGCCCGCGGTGGCCGCCTGCACGAAGCGCTCCTTGTGCGAAAGCTGCATGACTTCGTCGCGCAGCGACGTGGCCTGCCTCAGCAGCTTGTCGATATCGGCGCGTTCGAGCCGCGACGACCAGCGCAACGTGGAGCGCAGGATCTCGATGCGCTCGATCAGTCCCGCATACGATATTGCGGGACTCGCCTCTTCAATCTGGTCGAGTATCTTCATCATGATGCGCTCAACTGTTTCTGCACCAGCTGGTAGTACATGCCGCCGCGCTGGATCAGCTCTTCGTGACGGCCCTGTTCGACGATCGCGCCTTCATACAGCACGAGAATCTTGTCCGCCCGCATGATCGTGCTGAGACGATGTGCAATGATCACCGCGGTGCGGCCCTTCAGAATGTCGTGCATATTGCCGAGAATATTGCTTTCCGATTGCGAGTCGAGCGCCGAGGTCGCCTCGTCGAATACGAGCAGACGCGGATCGTGATACAACGCACGCGCGATGCAAAGCCGCTGGATCTGACCGCCCGACAAACCGATGCCGCGTTCGCCCACGATCTGCTCATAGCCGAGCGGCATCTTGCTGATGAAGCCGTGGGCGTCGGCCATCTTCGCGACTTCCTCGATGCGGCGGCGCTCCGGCGCGTCGTCGCCGCTCGCGATGTTCTCGGCGATCGTGCCCGAGAACAGCAGATTGCTTTGCATCACGTAGCCGATTTGCGCGCGAAAATACGCCTTGTCGATCACGCCGGAGTCATAGCCGTCGATCGTCATTTTCCCTTCGCTTGGCTGATAGAAGCCGACCAGCAGCTTCGCCAGCGTAGTCTTGCCCGATCCGCTGCGCCCGACGATCGCGACCAGCTCGCCCGGCTTGATATCGAAGCTGATGTTCTCCAGCACATAAGCGGAATCGTCTTCGCCATAGCGGAAATACACGCCTTGCAGGCTGATTTCGCCTTGCAGCTCCGGCAGCATCACGCGCGACGGTAAATCCTGCGGCTTCTGTTCGGGCTCGATATCGAGCACATCGCCGAGCCGTTCCATCGCGACGCCCGCATCGTTGAGCATGCTCCACAGGCCGACGAGCCCCATCAGCGGACTCAATACGCTGCCCATGAACGCATTGAACGCGATCAGCTGGCCGATCGTCAATTCGCGCGCGAGTACCAGATTCGCGCCGACCCACAGAATCGCGATCGTCGTGGCCGCATTCAGCAATTGACTGCCGAAGCTGACCAGAATATTGAATGCGTGCGCGCGATACTGCAATTCAAGCGCCTTCGCGTATTTCTTTTCCCAGCGTAACCGTACTGGCCGCTCGATACCCATGCCCTTGACGGTCTCGACACCGGCCAGAGCCTCCATCAGAAACGACTTCGCCTCGGTGGACGCCGTAAACACCTCCCGCGCGTAGCCCTTGATCTTCGGCGTCGCGATCACCGTGAGTCCCATGATCGGAATCACGAACGCGATCAACACCAGCGTCATCTTCACGTTGTACACGAACATGATCGTGAAGTAGATGAAGATCATCAGCAGATTCAGTGCGGTGGTCACGGTGGATTCGGTCAGGAACGCACGGATCGTCTGGTTCTCCTGAAAGCGCGCGAATATATCGCCGGTCTTGCGCTTCGCGAAGAACGAGAACGGCAGCGACATCGTATGCTTGAAGAACTGCGACATCATCGCGAAGTCCATGTTGCGGACCATGAAGTTCGCCAGATAGGCGCGAATCGTCGACATCAACTGCGTGAAGACGTTGGAGATGATGAGCCCGCCGATCAGCAGATGGAGCAGACTGACGTTCTGATGCACGATCACGCCATCCAGAATGTTCTGAATGATCAGTGGTGGTATCACGCCGAGCACCTGGATCACGAAAGTCGCGAGAAACAGATAGCCCAGTATCTTGCGGTACGGCTTCAGATAGCCGACAAAACGGATCCACGGCGAGCGCGCGGCCGACATCTGCAACAGTTGCGATCCGCCGGTAAACAACAGACAGGTGCCGCTCCAGCCACGTTCGAAGTCTTCGACGCTCAGTTTTCTGAAACCGAGTGCCGGGTCCGCCACCCAGACATAGTCCTTCGACAGCCCGTACACGATCACGTAGTGATAGCCCTCCCAATGCACGATAAACGGCAGATCGAAGCCGGCGAGCGAATCGAACGTGCATTGCACGCCGCGCGTCGTGAAGCCGAGCGACTCGCCCGCGCGCGAGAGGCTATCGAGCGTCGCGCCCTGCGTCGTCACATTCGCGAGTTCGCGCAGTTTTCCGAGCGTCATCGGAATGCCGTAATGGCGGCAGATCATCGCGAGGCAGGCGGCGCCGCAATCCATCTCCTCGGCCTGCTCGACGAGCGCGAAGCGCCGGATGATCCTTTCGCCCAGTTCCGGCTTGCTCTGCAGGTCGAGCAGCAACGGCAGCTTGCGCCGCTGTTCGAGCCGCTTTTGCCGCTGCAATTCGCGGTCGCCGTAGCGGATGCGCTCGTCGAGTACTTCGCGTAGCTTTGGATTGCGTTCGAGAATGAAATGAACGGTGCGCTCGGGAATGACCAGTAGCCGCGTGTCGGTGGTCGCGACGACCGATGCCATCTGTTCCTGGCGCATCAGGCACGCCTTCTCGCCGAAGATCTCGCCTTCGCCGAGCGTGGCGAGCGTATAGTCGTGGCCCTGCTCCTGCCGCACGATGCGCACCTGGCCCTGCCGCACCAGATAAAGCCGCCTGTCGTCGCGGCCGTCCTGTTTGAGAATCTCCTTGCCGGCAGCCACCCGCTTGGCCCCGACGCTGCGCACGCATTCCTCGAGTTCCGCCTTGTTCAACTTGCCGCGCAGATCGAACAGTTGCGCGACGAAGCCGCCGGCCGAATTGATCGCGACATAGCTCGCGACGAACGCCAACGCCGCGGCGTTGCCCGCCATCACGGGTTCGAGCGCTGTGCGCGGAATGAACAGCAATTCGGTCCTGGCCGACGCCCGTACCGACGCTTCGTGAACGTACGTGCGCAGCATCGCAATGTCGGCGAAGATCTCCCCCGATTTGCGCACGCCCCTGCTGGATTCCTTGCCGTGCTCCTCGGTGAAGATGCGCACCGTACCCGAGCGGATCACATAGAGCCCGTCGGCCACCTCTCCCGCCGAGCACACCGTTTCGCCGAACGAATAGGACTTGGCCTGCGCGTAGTCGGCAAGCCGCTCGATCTCGTCGCGCGAGAACGCCGACAGGATCTCCACCGAAGCGAGAAATTCGGCGGTGGAAGACGCGGATGGCGCGGTCTGGGGGGCATCCATGTATCGGCGAGCCTCGCTTTATCGGTCGCTAGTCGGGTACTAGCGCGCTTCGATCACGTGTTCCTGGGCGCGGGCTATCAGCCAGCTCTCGCGCAGCAAACGGCGGATTTCGGTGGCCACGTCGGCATCGAGCGTGGCCGGATATTTGGCCGTCACCGCGAAGATTTCGAAGCACGAACGGTCGGCCGACGGAAACGGCCCGAGCAGATCGCCGAGCGCCGCATTGAAGATCTTCGCCTCGATGTCGGGCTTCAGCGAGCCGCGTAGCACCTTGCCGATCACGCCGCCCGACTCGCGCGTATCGGCAATCGAATGCTCGCGCGCCATCTCGGCGAAGCTGTCGGGGTCGTCGCGCAGGTACGAGATCATTTCCTTCGCCTTGCCTTCGCTATCGAGCACGATATGACTGACTTCGAGCGCGTCGAACTTCGGTGAATTCAATGCGAAGTAATCGCGGATCGCCGCGTCGTTGCCGATCTCGTCGAGCATCTTCTCCTGATAGAGGCCGTCCGTAATGAACGCCTCGAATTCGTCGAGGCTCACGTGCAGCGCGTCGAGATAATGATTCATATCCGCTGCGCGATGCAGCCCGCGCACGCGGCGAAACTGGTCGGCGCGCTGCTGGATTTCGTCGACGCTGACGGCAACGCCCTGCTTCTTCGCCGCATGGACGGTCAGCTTGTCGCGCACGATCTGCTCGATCAGGCTCTCGAACTGGCCGGTCAGTTTAAGAAGACGAATGAACTCGTCGACGTCCACGACCTCGTCATCGATACGCACTATCGCGGTCATTTGCTCCGCTCCTTTGGTGAATGTTTGATTCGCGCGCTCAACCCGCCACCTCTCTGAACGGATCGAGACCGAGATCGATCAGGCGCCGCTCACGCACGACGATTTCCGCATTGGCGGTCATGCCGTAACGAAGCGGATAACGCGTGCCGGCCACCTGGTAGTAATCGTTGTCGAGCATGACGCGGCCCTCGTAGACCGGCTGCTTGTCCTGCGCCGACGGTTTGGTGGCCGGCGAGATATAGGCTAGCGTGCCGCTGATCAACCCATAGCGCTGGTAGGGAAACGCGTTGAACTTCAATTTGACCGGCAGGCCTTCGTGCAGAAAAGCGCGGTCGTGTTCGGCGATTTCTATCTTCAGCACGGGCCGCGCGTCTTTTGGCGCAATGCCGCCGAGCGGCGCATTCGCCTGAATCTTGTCGCCGCGCTGCGTCGATGTGACGTCGGTGATCACGCCCGAAACCGGCGCGAGAATCAGCAGAAAATTATCCTTGTCGATGTTCTCGAAACGCACGCGCGCGGCGGCATCGGCTTCGAGGCGTGCGCTTTGCAGTTGCACGCGCAGCTTGTCTTCCGCATCGGTGATATCGCGCACCGCCGCATCGTATTGCAGTTGCAGATCGGTGCTTTGCTGGCCGCTCGTCGCGAGTTGCGCGTTCGCCTGCGCATATTCATGGCTCAGCCGGAAGTCGAGCTCGGACAGCTTCGATTGCGCGACACGGTATGCGTTATCCGCCTCGAGCGCGGCCGTGCGTTTCTGCTCGACCTGCAATTCAGCGATACCACCGCCGCCCGGTTGCGCGAACAGCCGTGAATAGCGATCGAGTTCCTGATTCGCCGCTTCGCGCACACGGCGCGCGTTGTCGAGCGAGCTGCGCGCTTCGTCGAGTTCGGCCTTCTGCCCTTCGGCAAGCTTCGTCGTGCCTTCTGAAACGCGATTCTCGTGCAAGCGCTCTTCGACTTCGAGTTGCGCCTTCAGCGACGCGGCCTTGCGTTCCATCAACGCCTTCTTCTGCGGAAACTGCTTCCATTCGCGTTCGGCGTCTTCGAGTTTGAGTTGGGCCTGCAACGCATTGCTCGCGGCCTCGATCGCACCGCGCGCATTGAGTCGCGCCAGCACGTCGCCCTTCGACACCGGCTGCCCCTCGGCGATATACAGATCCGCGAGTTCGCCGTCGATCGGCGTATAGATGCGCCGTACTTCCGATTCCGGCGACAACGTGCCAGGCGCACTGACGATCACGTCCGCGCGACCGACGAACGACCACAACAAACCCGAGACGACGAGCGCAACCATCGCCCAGATCAGCGCACGCGCGATCCGCATCGGCTCCGACGTCAGAATCGCGATGCCTTCGACGCTATGATCTTCGAGCGCCTCCGACAACGGTCTAGGGTGAGGGTCGCGTTTCACTCTGATCGCCTCCAATCAATGCGAGCTTCGCCTTCAAAAGCCCAGCGTCCAGCACCATGCGCAACTCGGTCAACGAGCGACGCTGCAAACTCGCTTCGGCTTCGATATCCGCGAGCAGGCGATCGAAATCGGCGGGATGATCGGCCTTCAACTGCGTGTAGATGCGCATGCCCTGCCGCGCCGCCGTCTGCGCTTCGGTCAGCAGCCGCGCTTCGTTGCGAAAGCCCGCCGAGATGCCGGCTTCGAGCCGCTGCGTGCCGCCGATCGAACCATTGGCGCGGTATGTCTTCCACAGGCTTTGCGCGCGCAGCAGCAGATCTTGCGCGTGCGTGAGTGCCTTGTCATGCAACGCGGCAACGTCTTTCTGGACCGCCTGGACGAACCATGCGTCGGTCTGCGGATCGAGGCTCGCGTAAAACGACAGCAGACGCTGGTCGTAATCCTTCGCGCCACGGGTTTTTTGCAAATCGTTGTATTGATCGAACAAGCCCTTCTTGTGCGCGGCTTCGGTCGCCAGCACGTCGGACCACGGGCTCGCCGGCATCGACTGCAAATCGTTCAGCGCCTGCTGCGCGTCGCCGCGCTGCCACGCGGCGTCGACCGCATCCTGACGTTGAACGACGTCCGCCGCCGGCAAACGCGTAGCCGCAAGCTGCCGGAATTGGGCCTGAAAAGGCGGTGTACGGAAGCGCGCGGTTTTCATCATCGCTAGCAGTGACGTCAACTGGCGGCTCAGCGCGGCATTCAGCAAGGCCGTGTATTGGCGCAAATCGTCACGCACGCGATCGAGTCCCGCGAGCCGTGGATAACGCTGCGCGTAATCGTCGAGTACCGGTGGCAACGCGTCGGGTTTGTCGCGCGCGAGTTCGGCGAGGATCACGCCGTTCAGCCGGTCGATCGCGGCGACGTACACCGAATCGTCGCTTTCGAGCTTGCGCAGATGACTGAGCGCTTGCGCGTAGGGCTCCGCGAAGACCGGCACGTAGCTCGCAATACGGTCGAGCGCGCGCTGATGACTCGTCGCGTCGTCGTCCCAGCGGTGCAGCAGGTCATTGATCGTCGCTTCGTCCGTGTACATGCGAATCGGCGCGTCGACGCCGCCGCGCGCCGCGACGAAGCGTTCGAGATCGCCGACCCATTGCAGTTCGCCGACCAGCGACGCGGCATCGGCGTTATTCACGCTCAACGCCTTCATGTTCTTCAGCAGCGCATCGGCCCGGTCGAACTGCGCTTTTTGCAGTGCTTCGAGCCAGCCCGGCAATTCGCCTTTCAGCAACGCCTCGCTCGCGAGCACGCTGATTTTCGTGTCCGCCGGATGCGTGGCCAGATAGCCGCGCGCCACCGTGACGGCGCTCGAGTAATCACCGCTCGCGAGCAAGCTCTTCAACTCCCGTTCCGATGAACCGTGCAGATAGAGGCCCACGCCGAGCGCAACCACGATTGCGACACCCGCGCCGCCCCATGCCGCGGCGCGCCGCGCGTTGGTATGCTCGCCGTCCGCGAACGCCTTGTGCAGTTCGCCGGCGAGCATCTTCCAGCGTCGCGGCTGACGCTTTACGCCGCCTTTGCCGCTTCTTTCATTCGCGCGGTCTTTCGGGTCCGCGGGATGCGCCCCCTGCGCGCCGTTTGCCGTCGCTACGCCATCGCGCTTCGCGCGCGCGGCGCCCGGCTGCGCCGCTTCATTGACTTCGTCTTCGCGTTGCAGCGCCGGATCGACGCAAAAGATCTCGAGAAACGAATGCGCCGCGCCGACGAAGGTGGTCTTGTCGGCATCGGCGCCACTGTCGGCAGCGCTACGAAGAGAAAGCTGGGTCACGGTGGGTTCGACGTCGGGGGATTTCTGCAGCGACACCCTGTAGACGAAGTGGTCGCCGCCAAATGCAACGACGTCGCCATCCACCAGCGCAAGCGCCGATTCGCCGAGCCGCTGCCCATTCACGAACGTACCGTTGGTGCTGCCGAGATCCTCGACATAAAGCGCACCGCCCTTCAGAAACAGATGCGCATGGCGCCGCGAAATGTAATTGACCTGGTGCGGATAACGATCTTTATAGCGGGAGAAAACCTCGTCCGTCTTGCTGACGAGAAACGGAAAAGCCAGCACGTCGACCGGTTGCAGACCAAGGTCATCGCGCTGCGGCACCAGCAATAGATGCGTGACGGGCGAAGCGCTTCCGCTCGCGACGATGCGCGCGCGCGGCTCGATGCCGACCCGATAGCGCAGCTCACCGCCAAAGCAGAGTTCATCGCCGGCGCACACGCGCGCGGGAGCTTGCCGCACCGCGATGCCGTTGACCGTGGTGCCGTTCTTGCTGCCTAGATCGGCAACATAAATCGCGCCATGCTCGACGAAAACGCGCGCATGCCGGCGCGAGAGACCGGCGGTCCATTGCGGAGGGTAGTCGTTGAACGGCGCTTCGCTGCGGCCGATGGCGAACAGGTTGTCGACGATGCGAATCGCTTCGAGCGCGGGGCGCTGCGCGCACGCTACCGGCGACAACACCACGTCGAAGGCAGTGCCCACTGTCGCGCGCATTTCAGCAATCGGAGCTTCGCCGGTGGCCATTTTCTGGATCACTAAGCGTTTACCCGCCGCGGCGACGACGCGGGGCGAACGGGACGAAGAACAACGGCGCAACCATGTCGTTGTGACGAGCCACGCAAACGCTGACCCCTAAAGGATTGTAAGTCACGCATCGAGAGTGTCAATTTGGATATCGCCGGTTGAGAAGACAGCGCGTAAGTCATCAGCCGACGAAATACCCGCGTGATACGCCAACACCAGGATTAGCTCAATGTTTCGTTACTTCTCTTTGATCTGCGCTTGTACGTCGACGCCTGGCCAGCCGCCGCCGAGCGCCTTATAAAGCGTTACCGTATCGGACAGAATCAATTGATGATTTGCCAGCAAGGCCTGTTGCGCCTCCAGCAAGGTCCGCTCGTCTTCGAACACTTCGAGTTGCGACACGACGCCAAGGCGTAGTTGCGACTGGATCTGGTCCGCGACGATCTGCAGCCGCGCCACCTGCTGCTGCAGTTCCGCGTGCTGCGCCTTATGGGCACTCAGATTGACGAGCGCATTTTCCACTTCCTCGAACGCGCCCATCACTGCCACGCGATATTGCTGCTCGGCGACTGTAGACTGCGCTTCGCTCACCTTCACATGTGCGCGCACGCCCGGATCGAACAGCGGGATGTTGATGCTCGGCATCAGGCCGAACGTGAACGACTTCAGCAACTGGTTGAGCGCGTAGCTTGCCGTACCGCCCTGCGCGGTAAGGCCGATGGTCGGCAATTGGGCGAGCTTCGACTGACCGACAAGGTCATAGGCCTCGAGCACCCTGAATTCGGCCGCCACCACGTCGGGACGGCGCGACAACAATTGCGCGGGCAAGCCATCGGGCACGCTCGGCAACTTCACCCGGTCCTGCAAATGACCCTGCGGCAGTTGGAACTCGCCGGCCGGCACGCCGAGTAGCGTACAGAGCGCGTTGTTGGCGACCGCGCGTGAGCGTCGCTGCTCGAACAGATCGTTGGTGAGCCGGTTGATCTCCGCCAGCTGGCGCAAGACCTGCGTTTGCGGCACGAGCCCGTTGCGCGCCTGGCCTTGGTAGATCGTCAGGATTTGCCGGTTCGTGTCGATAGTCTTTTGCTGCTGCGCGATCTGGTCGTCGAATTGCAGGATCTGGAAATAGGTACTGGCCACATTCGCGACCAGTTCGAGATACCCCGCGCGCCAATCCGCCTCGCTCGCGTGGAATTCGGCTTTTTGCGCCTGCACGCCTTTTTCGACCTTGCCCCAGATGTCGATGTCCCAGCTCACCTGCAGCGCGACGTTATACGTCCTTGTCAAAGGCTGTCCGGTCGACGTCTGGATGTCGGTGCCCGCCCCGAGGTCCACGCTCGGCAATGCGCCCGCTTGGGTCTCGCTGATCTGCGTGTGCGCGACTTCGATACGCGCGGCCAGCACCCGGATATCGAAGTTGCCGTCGATCGCCTTGTCGATCAGCGTGTTCAGGTACGGGTCCTGGAAGCCCTTCCACCAGTCGCGCTCGATCGTCTGCGCCGCCGATACCGGTGCGCCCTTGCGATCCGACCACGATGTCTTGTCCGGCGTGTCCGGGCGTTGATAAGCCGGCATGCGCACGTCGACGCACGCACTCAACACAAGCGCGCACATCGTTGCGGCGCCGATGCCGCGCAGCACACGGCCCATGTCGCGCGGCGCCGTCGTCGCAGCGCAGAGTCGCTGACGTTGCGGCGAATCACACGGCAAATCGGGCGATGATTCCGGCAATGCTGACACGATGATCTCCGATTGCATTCGCCTGTTTCGCGCGAGCTGCCCGGCTTCAGGCCGAGCCGCATTTCGCGCGGCATCGGCAATGAAGCCGCGGAAACGTCGATGCGGGGAGCGGCGGATACGCGAAGGATGCGTCGAAAGGACGATTGAATGAGCGGTCTTTTTGAGCGACCAGCCTGTTGCAGGGCGCACATGCGCGGCCGCTCGGGCCGCGCGTGCGCCGCACCGTTCAGCCCACGTGGGAGTAGTTATTCGAGGTAATGTGCGGTTCGATCAAGGTCGTCGTACCCGCGACCAACGCCGAGTTGTTGCCGTTGGCGCTTTGGATGTTCATCTCCGTGTTGATCATCTGCGTCGTGGAGACGTTCCTGGTGGTGCTCGGCGCATAGACGGGCGCGTAGCTGAAGTACGACGGAGACATCGGGCAGTAGTAGCCGTTGCCGCCGCGCACCGCGCTCATCGCCTTGCTGTCGAGCTGTTCGGTGTTGGGCAGGTCCTTGATCATCAGCGTGTTCATGTCGAATCTCCTGGAAAAGGGAACGGGCATCGTCGTGCGTCGGGTTCGAGCAACTTGTCTGCTCGGGCGCTACTGATGCATGGGTTATGCCAGGAGTGTCCCGCCTGCCTCATTCACGTCCTGAACGCTTGCTGGCAAAGGTCTCGAACATCGCAGCCGTTCTTCGAACGCGACCAACCGGCAAGGCAAGACTCGTGAATGGTGGATGGCAGCCAACAGCGTGCGCGACATGGTTGGCCGCATGACGACAGTCAGCGCGCGATCACCGTGATCTTCTTCGAATACACCGGCGGGTTGTGCGGCATATGCATGTCGTCGCCCATCAACAGCTGCAACGTATGCTTGCCCGGCGGCAATTGAATCATCGTTTCCGTTTCGCCCGCGCCGAAATGCAAATGATGGCGGTCCGAGGGTATCTCCTGATCCATCGGCGGCAGATCGGTATCGATCAGAAGATGATGGTGGCCCGTGTTCGGGTACTTGACGCCTTTTGGCGCGACGCCCATGAAACGCAGGCCGAACCATACCCGGAAGGGCTTATTGGCGGGCACCACCTGGCCATCGTTCGGATAGCCGATGTATGCGTATGCGCCAGCGGGCGACGGCTCTGCTGCCCACGCGCGTTGCGGCGCGGTCGATGGCGCCAGTGCCGCTGCGACAAACGCGGCGGCCGCAAGGATCTTCTTCATCAGGACTCTCCGTTCCGGCTTGACCAGTTCGAACGAACGGATCGCGTTAGTTTTTTAGCACGGTGATGGTGATCTTCCTCGAGTACACGGGCGGTATGTGCGGCACGTGATTATGGTCGCCGAGAATCAGCTGCAGCGTGTGCTTGCCGGGCGGCAACTCGATGCGTGCGTCGGTTTCGCCCGCACCGAAATGCAGGTGCTGGCGATCCGACGGAATCTCCTGGTCGAGGGCGGGCAGATCCGTGTCGATCAGTAGATGATGGTGGCCGGAATTGGGAAATGCGACGCCCTTCGGACACACGCCCATATTGCGCAGCCCCATGCGCACCCACAGCTTGCCGCCGTGTATCACCGCGCCATCGGACGGCCAGATGATGTACTCCTCGGCGCCCGGCGGCGACTGCGTCTGCTCGGCGCGCGCGACGCCGCCAGTTCCGATACCGAGGCAGACCGCGACGAACGTCGCACATACTGCCGCGTGTAATCCGCCGCAATGCGCTTGCGCCGGATGACGCATGCCGAAAAGAGAGGGAACACGGGTTCTTCGCATAGCGCACTCTCCTGAACAGGAGTCATGGCTGGGCCCGGCTAGTGATGATCTTCCGGGTGTTTGAGCGGCATGTCGCAAGTTGAATTCGCGCACGACCACCTAGTTAAAACGACCGTGTGACGTGACTTTGTGAATGAGCTTAGGACGTAACTTGCCAAAAAGATACGCAATGCTCGTTAACCGTATGACGCGTTAAGGACTCCCGGACAGTTGTGACGCGAAGCGCGTGCTATCGTTAATGAACAGTGCGGACAGCGCGAGCGCGGGGCACGAAGGCCTCAATTCTGTCCGGTACAAACAGGATATGAAGATGTGGAGACGATTCCTGCTGGTATGCGTGGTTGGGGCAATCCAGGCGCAGTGGGACAGTGCTGGTGCCGCAACGCAACGTGAACGCATCGAGCCGAGCGCGGCTTGGGCGACGCGTAGTGCGGGGTGGCCGGCGGATACCGCTTGGCTCCTTTCACCACTTGCTTTATCGCACGGCGCGACGCATTCGCGACGCGTCGCGCTCGTGATCGGAAATGGCGAGTACGGCGACGCCATCAACCCGATCCGCGCCAATGCGCCGCGCGACGCCGAATCGATCAGCGATGCACTTCGCGCGCGTGGTTTCGACGTCATCACCCGAACGAATGCGACGCCGCCGCAAATGCGCGCGGCCATCGACGCATTTCAACGACGCTTGCGAACAGGTGATATCGGATTGTTCTATTTCGCCGGACACGGCATGCAGATAGGCCCGCAAACGCTGCTTTTGCCGGCGAGACTGGATGCGCGAGCCGATACCCGCGCACCGGCGTCGCTACTCAATAACGGCATCGATCTGAATACCGTTTTGGATGCGATGCAATCCACGCGCGCGGGCCGGCTCAATCTCGTGATTCTCGATACGTGTCTCGACAATCCCTTTACGCCCGCCGCAGTTGCGATAGAAAAGCCGGTGATCTCTGCCAACACCATGATTGCCTATGCGACCGCACCGGGCGGCTTCGCGGCGGACGGCCCGCGGCATGGCGTCTATACCCGTGCCTTGTTGCAGGCACTGAATGATGGCGACGCATCGTCCGAATCGCTCATCGCGTTGTTCCGGCACGTCGCCGCCGAAGTACGCACCGTCACACGCGGCATCCAGCAACCGTGGCTCTCTGTTGCGGGTTCTTCCATTCCCACCAGTGGCGAAGCCGCCAGAGAGTCGTCGAATACGTCCGACGATCGGGCCATCACGCCGCGCAGTCGCGGCATCATGCCCAAAGAAAGCGGCGAACAATACGAAATCACGTTCTGGGAGTCGATCAAGGACAGCAACTACCCGGCCGATTACGAGGCTTATCTGAAGGCCTACCCGAATGGCCGCTTCGCTACGCTTGCGCATGCGCGTATCGATCGGTTGCGCGCGGCGGCATCGACTCCCGCGGTGAGTTCCACGCCAGCCGCTGCGCCACCACCTCACCCCGCTGCCGCGCCATCGCCATCGCCAACGCCACCCGCCTCGGCCGCCGCGGCGCCACTCGCGCAAAAGACCGTCGCCCATCCGCCGACTGCCGGAGAGCTCCGCGACTGCGCGAGCTGTCCAATCATGGTCGTGGTACCCGCCGGCTCGTTCGCGATGGGCAGCAATACCGACGACCCGTCGGAAAAGCCGGTGCATCGCGTCAGCATTGGCGCGCCATTCGCGATCGGCAAATTCCCGGTGACGGTCGAGCAATGGAATGCGTGCGTCGCCGCCAACGCATGCCAGAAGCTGACGCCACAAAGCAATAGCAACAAGGCGGCACCCGCGCGCGATCTCAGTTGGGACGACGCGCAGCAGTACGTCAAATGGCTCGCCAAATCGACCGGCAAACCGTACCGTCTGCCGACCGAAGCCGAATGGGAATACGCGGACCGCGCCGGCACCACGACCGCGTACTGGTGGGGTGAGCAGATGCGCAAGGGCAACGCCAACTGCAAGGACTGCGGCGACCCGTGGCACAAGGAAGGGCCGGAAAACGTCGGCACGTTCGCCGCCAACCCGCTCGGCTTGTACGACATGAACGGCGGCGTCTGGGAATGGACCGCCGACTGCTGGCACAACTCCTATCAGGGCGCGCCCGTCGATGGCCATGTGTGGGACTCGCCCGGCTGCGAGATGCGGGTGATTCGCGGCGGCTCATGGCGCGAAGGTGGCGACTACATGCTCAGCGCGACGCGCTTCAAATACAGCGCGGGCGTGCGTCAATCGCAGGACGGCTTTCGCGTCGTCAAGGATCTGCACTGAGACGGGTTCGATGAGCTCTATCACCGATCATCGCGTGGCGGGTTTCGTCGTAATCGGCGCGAAGTCCGCCAACAGACGATCCGGCCCATATCGACCGCCGATTTGCCGCAGCCGCGTCTCGAGCGCGCGCAGGTAATCGGCGCGCGCTTCGCTTTGCGGGCGCAGCTTGTCGAACAGCGGCACCGGTGTCACCACCAGCACCACCATCTCCGAGCCGAACGGCTTCGCGACGGTCCAGTCGCCAGCATTGCTGCCGATCGTGTACGGACCGCCGTTGGGCTGCATCTGGTTGTCCGGCCAGAGATGACTGGGCACCATGTGCACGACGTGGCCGTCGAGCTGGTAGTAGTCGACGGTCGCAAAAGACTCGAACGGGGGCGCTTTCAGGTCGACTACCAGCGAGTCGTTCTCGGTCAGCAAACCGCTTGGCGGACGCATTTGCATCGACGCTGCGCGCCCCGCCTGCCAGTTGCGCACCACCAACGGCGCGAGCGTTTTGACGAAGTCGCATTTGTCGTCGGCGAGCGGCCGCACGTCGAGCGAAACCGTATCGACGCCCGGCAGTGCCGCCAGCGTCTCCTTCAGATGGGCGGCCCCATACCGCTGCGACAGGAAACCGCGCACCGTCAATGCGTGGTCGTGCACCGCACCCGATAAAGCCGAACACGGTACCTGGGCGAGCGTGGGCATGATCGCGGCGAGCGTCAGCGCCGGCTTCGGCGCGGGCGCGGGCGCGGCCGCGGACGCCGCAGCCGCCCGATCGACCTGATCGCCACGCGGTCCCGCCGCCTCGGCTCGCGCGGCTTGCTGCCGGCTGGGTCCGGAGCGAAAAGCGAACACGCCCACCGTGACCGCGCACACGACGGCCAGGGTAGCAAGCCCCGCCCACGCGAGCGTTCCGGATTTCTCCGCGCGCGCTTCGTTGTCGAACTCGGCGATAAAGCGCACGACGCTCGGCATCCGCGTATCGCGCTCGAACGACAACGCGGCACGCAACGCGCGCCACTGTCGGGCGTCGAGATTCGGCGGACGCTGCGGTTTGAAGTCGGCATTGCGCGCCTGGGTGGCCGACAGGCGGTCGAACGGATGATGTCCCGTCAGCAGTTCATAGGTGATGCAGCCAAGCGCGTAGATATCGTCGCGCGGGTCCGGCTCGCGATGCTCGATCATCTCCGGGCTCGCATAGGCCGGCGTCAACGCGCCGAGACTGCCGGGATCGAACACCGTCGCGTCGCTCTCCTCTTCCGGCCGCTGGAATACGCGCGCGATGCCGAAGTCGATCACTTTGACTTCGGCATGCGTGGTCAGAAACACGTTCGCGGGTTTGAAATCGCAATGGACGAAGCCGCGCTCGTGCGCGTACGCGAGCGCCGCGCACATGCCGCGCACGATCGGCAACGCGGAGCGGACCGGCATGCCTTGATAGCCGGGCGTGCGCAGCAGCTGGCTCAATGGTTTGCCGCTCAGGTACTCCATCGTCAGATAGACGATCGGCCCGTCGCGGTCGAAGTCGTACACGGTGATGATGTTGCGATGCGCGAGTACCTGGGCCTTGCGCGCCTCGCGTTGCAACGCCACCAGCGAATTCGGATTGCCGCGGAACTGGACGTTCAGCACCTTGATCGCGAGATAGGGCTTGCGATCCGACGCTTCGAGCTTGCGCAGGTCGAGCGCCTTGTACACCGTGCCCATGCCGCCCACGCCGAGGCACTCTTCGAGCACGAAGCGATTGTTGAGCGTATCGCCGATGCCTTTGACGGTCTCTTGCGCGGCGCTTCCCGCAGTGTTCGCGCTGCCCGCCTTGCCGGCGCTCGACGAACCCGGCGACGGCACGTCGATCGCGGTCTGTATGCCGGTTTCCTCGCCGCCCGCCGCGACGTTCGACACGCGCAGCTGCTCGATGCGCCGCCGCACTTCGAGATAGAGATCTTCGGGCAACGGCGTCCGATGATGCGCGGCGTACAACGTCTCCAGCAGCCGCGTCGGGCCGAGCTGCTCGGTCGCCAACGCGCTGTCGAGCCGCGCGACGAACTCGTCCCGCGACAGCTCGCCGCTCTGGAAGTCGAGAATCACACGCGCAAGGCTAGCCATTTGTGCGAAGCACCGCCGTTGCCGCTGGACCGTGTCGCGTGCGACCGAAGCCACGCGGGTTGATAGAAAACCTGTCGTAACCGGTTACATGTGCCGTTTCGATACTAGCTCCCGGTCCGCGCTTTCGCAAACCAGGCAAACCAGGCATCGGCCGCGCACCGCGCCGAGTCGTCGTTCGCGCAATGTCGTACGCCAGCCGACAGGGCGCGCTGCGATGTCGGGCGGCAGCCACCGCCCGGAGCGCGTCAACGTGCTCCGAGCTCACCGGCGCGGTGGCCGGCACATCTGCCAAACCCTTATGCGACAGGGATTCGGCAACTTTGTCAGGATACTTGAATAAAACTGGCACAACCTGTGCGTTAGTGATGTCCGAGCAAACGGATTGCTCGACACCACTCGCAACACTGCGAACACTTCTTTCAGGAGACTCACCATGAAAACGCTGATGATCAAAGACCTGTCCGTCACCGAGCAACTCGACAGCAAGGCCATGCGCGCCGTACGCGGCGGCTTTGGGTCGAGCTACTATAACTTCAGCCCTGTCTATGCGCCGACCAAAGTCAAGAACGCCGAGACCACGCAACTGATCACCAACGAACTGAACTTCCAGAACGCCAACGGCAACAACGTTGCGTTCTCCGAAGGCATCGATTCGACGTTCATGCCGTATGTGACGTCGAACAACAACAGCCACTCGTAATGCGTGGCGCGGCGAGCTGCCCGCTGACGCGGGCCGCTTCGCCGCGTGCCATGCTTGTCCGCTTTCCGTATGTCTTTGGAGAAACGCCATGTCATCCCTCATGATTCGCGATCTGTCCGGCACGCGCGAACTCGACCGCCGGGCCATGTCCGGGATTGCCGGCGGCACCGGCAGCAACGTGCCCATGCCCTCGGGCGGCTATGGCGGTCTCGGCAGCCTTGCCGGCATCGCCAACGTCAACGTCACAATCAATCAGAACCTGGTTCAGCAGCAAAATGTCGACGTCGCAGCGCTCAACAACGTCGGCGTGATCGGCGCAGGATTCGTGCCGCTGAAGCTGAACGTCGACCCTACGCTGTGGGGCGGCAATTTCTCTGCCGTGTAAGCCGACGCAGCAGCGGGGGAACGGGGTTTCCTTCACTGCCGCGGCAACACCGCGTCCATGCGCGCCGCGAACGGATTTCCTATACTGAAAGCGCGTCGAGATCTGAGTACAACGAACAACGCGCCGAACACATACCGAGCACGGCGGCCGGAACCCGAACGGGTCCGGCCGCCGGAGCGTTTTTCCGGAGCCGTCATGGCCAAGCTGACCATCAAGGATCTGACCGAAAGCGTCGAACTGGACCGCGAGGCGATGGCCGCGATCGTCGGCGGCGCCCGTGTCGGTGCGCGTTCGAGTCTCGCCGCGCCGCTGGTGCCGGCCGCGCCGCGCGTTGTCGAGTACCCGCCGGGCTTTGCGACCGCGCATCTGCGTATCGCCGAGGCAGCGTCGCCGCGCAAGCGCCCGCGCCGCTAGCATCGCTCGCTGGGTCGTATCACCATTGCGGCACGCGCATAGGGCGCGTGCCGTTTCTGTTTGCGCTTCCGGCTGAGTGTTGCACGCACAACCTCGCGATGCGCAACACTGCGCTGAGCCCCAACGATTCGCACGCGACTCGTGGGACGCGCGCGAACACTTCGATTCGCCATCGCGATCGTGTCCACTACGCTTCAACGCCCCTAAAGCGTGGATCGTTGCCAGGCTTCGCATTGCGGCTCCCGCTCGATTTCCGGATCACGTTCCCCTCAGATTGGCATGCGCCTTGCAGAACTCGAAGCGGGCGCCGCACTGTGCTCGCCTTTCCACGTCAAGGAGAAATGCCATGAAAGCCAATGTGATCATCAAGGACCTGCCGCCTCGCGCGGGCGATCCATCCGGGCAAAAAACGCTGACCGTCGAACAGATGAAGGCGCTGCACGGCGGCCGCTCGGTAGTCGTCAAGGTGGACGGTGGCGGCACGGGTACCGTCGACGATTGGGAGATCAACACCGCGATCTTCGAAGGCCGCATCGGCGGAACTTATCTATAGGACGCGCGACGTGTCCGCAATTGGAAAAACGGCAGCCTGCCCATGTTTTGCATGCGACGGGTGCCGTTTCCATGAGCCCACTCAAGGATCGATCGCGGGCACACCGCTTGCTCGTCAGAGATCACCCCTGCGGCCTTGTGGCCAATGCAGGCAACGCAGGTCTCTCTCAATCAGACGGAGGTCATAACATGCTAGGAACCATTCTTCTCATCGTGCTGATTCTGCTGCTGATCGGCGCTTTTCCGGCATGGCCACATAGCCGATCGTGGGGCTATGGTCCGACCGGTGGACTCGGCATCGTACTGATTGTGGTGATCGTTCTGCTCGTTGCGGGGGTGATATAAACCACGCGCAGGACTGAAACACCGGCGAGCCGCCGTCTTCCCGTGCGATGTCGTGCGCTGGGTTGGCGGCGGCTTCGCTATTTCGTTGCCGGAGCACTCCATGGAAAAGTCCTTGGCCAATCAGGTCGCGCTGATTACCGGCGCGAGTTCGGGAATCGGCTATGGCGTCGCCATAGCACTCGCGGATGCTGGCGCGGCGGTCGTGCTCAACTATCATTCGCACGCGGAACCCGGTGAAAAGCTCGCCGACGAAATCGAAAAGGCCGGCGGATCGGCAATCGCAATTCGTGCGGACGTGTCGGATCCGGCTCAGGTCGCAAAGCTCTTCGATGTGAGTCGCGCTCGCTTTGGCGGCATCGATATCGTGGTCGCGAATGCCGGACTGCAGAAGGACAGTCCGTTCGCCGATATGACGCTCGACGATTGGCAACTGGTGCTGTCGACGAATCTGACCGGCCAGTTTCTGACGTGCCAGGCCGCGGTCAAGGAGTTCCGCCGGCGCGGCCCGTCGACCGTATCGAAAGCGCTCGGCAAGATCATTTGCATGAGTTCGGTTCACGAAGTGATTCCGTGGGCGGGTCGCGTCAATTACGCCGCGTCGAAAGGCGGCATTCAGATGTTCATGAAATCGCTGGCGCAGGAAGTCGCGCCCGAGCGCATTCGCGTCAATTCGATTGCCCCGGGCGCAATCCGTACGTCGATCAATAAAGACGCGTGGGATTCACAAGCAGCGCTCGATAAGCTCCTGCAGTTGATCCCCTACGGACGCGTCGGCGCCGTGGAAGATATCGGCAAGGCGGCGGTATGGCTTGCTTCCGATGAAAGCGATTATGTCGTGGGCACGACGCTGTTCGTTGATGGTGGAATGACGTTGTATCCGGGCTTTACCAATAACGGCTAGAGCCTGACACGTGGTCCATCGGCGTTGCGGTGGATCAGGCCTTGATGGACGGGAATGCGCCGCCTCGCCTCCGATGATGCCGAGTCGGTTGGAGCGTTTTCGACGCAGGCACGCAGCCTGCTGAAGCTCTTGCGTATTCGAACTTCAATCCGAAAGGAGATGACATCATGCCCTACCTACTTGGCTGGCTGCTTGGCGTTCCGCTGATCGTACTGGTTATCCTCTACCTCATTTTCCATTGACATCGCACGGTGCAGACAATAAGGGTGACGTTGTTGCCGTGGCGGCGGTATGCGCGTAGCCGTAGTTAGCGTACCGCCGCATTAATATCAGAGCAAAAGTACTGGCCAGAAAAAGTACTGATGATCTGTTGAAAGAAGGACGGAAAGAACAGAGCGTTTTCGGATTCAACGCGATTGGTGTTTGCGCGGCTTCGCGACGGATGGCAATAGACACATGCGGTGACATGCGTCCATGCCCGGCGAGCGCGAATTCCGGCGCGGGTAGCGCCGGAATTCGCCCGCGTGCCGCCTTACCGCGAAAGGCGGCGAGACGCCGACAAGCGGCTTGTGGCCACGGAGGATCGCTGGCGCGAGGCCTGCGGTCCGGGCGGTCGTCCCGGGCACGAATGCACGCTGAAAATATACCCGCAGGCCCGCTGGATAGGCTTCTCAAACGCATCAACTTATGCCGCTGTGTCGGAACGATCTTCGCGTACAATTCCTCCACACAGAAGATTCTTCCGGCCCCGCCCATGACTACCCGAAACCGCCCGCCCGACACGCTCGATCGCAAGATCATGCGCGAGCTGCAGAAGAACGCCCGCCTCAGCAACGCCGAACTCGCCGACCTGGTCGGCATGTCCACCACCGCGTGTTGGAACCGCACGCGGCAGCTTGAAAACGAAGGGTATATCCGCGGCTACGTCGCCTTGCTCGATCAGCAGAAGCTCGGCTTCGCGGACGTGGTGTTGCTCGAAGTCACGCTGGACCGGCACGACGAAAACGCGCTCGCGCGCTTTGGCGCCGAGCTCGCCGCGCTCAGCGAAGTGCTCGAAGCGTATCTGGTGTCCGGCGACTACGACTACCTGGTCAAGGTCGCGGTGGACGGCACCGCGGGCTACGAGCGCTTCCTGCGCGAAAAGCTCTACAAGATCGCAGGCATTCGCCATAGCCGCTCGATGTTCGCGCTGCGCTGCATGAAGAGCATTCCGTCGATCGCGATCTGATTGGCAATCAGATCGCGCGCTTTATTGCGCGACCCGCGCTGCGGCGATGATCGTGTCGGCCACGGCCTGCGGCTGGCTCAGCATCGCGACGTGGCTGGTGTCGACGCGCGTGATCTTAGCGTTGATGTGCTTCGCCATCTCCGATTGCAAAGCCGGATCAATCATGCGGTCGCGGCCCGACACCACGAAGTACGCCGGCTTGTGATGCCACGCGGCGTTCGTCACTTGGTCGTCGATACAGCCGGCGGCCCAAGGCTGCTGGGTCGCCGCGATCAGGCGTTTCTGCGGCAACGGCAGGTCCTGCGCAAAATCGTCGAGCACCGCCTGGGTCGACAGCGTCAGATAACCGGCCGAGTCCTTGCGCAACTCGCCCGCCCATACCGGCGCGGGTTTGTTTTTCGTGATGTCGGCAATGGACTCGCCGTTGTCCGGCGCAAATGCCGCGACGTACACGAGGCTACCCACCTTGTCGTCGTTGCCGGCCTCGGTGAGCACCACGCCGCCCCACGAATGGCCGACCAGAATCACGGGACCGTTCTGCTGCGCGATCACGCGCCGCGTAGCCGCCACATCGTCGGCGAGCGAACTCAGCGGGTTCTGTACAGCCACCACGTGCAGGCCGCGCGCTTCGAGCAGCGGGATCACCTTGTCCCAGCTGGACCCGTCGGCGAAAGCGCCGTGTATGAGCACGACGTTCTTGCCCGTCAGGTCGTCGGACGGGGCGGCCTGCGCGAACGCCGCGGACTGCACCGCAAACAGTCCGCCCAGCAACAGGACGGAACCGAGGAATTTCTTCAGCTGTGTGGTCATCGTTGTTGTCTCGACAGGTGGAGTTGAACACGGCGTCCGCGCGTCGATGCGCGCGGACCGCCTGTTTGCTTGCATCGATCACGAATGCGCGTAGATCGAACCAAGGCCGACGAGATTCGAGCCGTCGTTCGCCCGATCCGCCGCCGCATGCTTCATGGGCACGTGGGAGCCGGACACCGAACTGCCGTTCGCGACGCCACCGTATGCGGCCGCGTCATGGCCCGCGCTGATGCGCGCCTCTGCCGCCTGGATGTTCTGCGGGTATTGCGTGTTGTCGCCGGCTGGGCTGTAACCGGCCTTTTCCAACTGCACCAGTTCAGCGCGGACTTCAGCATGCGTGAGCGCCTGATGCGGTTGGGATTGCGCGAACGAAACGACGGGGGCAGCAACGAGTGCGGCGACGATCAGCGATTGAACGAGTTTCATGAGTCTTCTCCGGTAGTCAAACCATCAGGGGTAAAAGAATTGCGCGGAACGCGAAGCCATCAACGCCGATGCACCGTCATGTCCCGCCTGATTCACACGCAACGTTGTGAATCAACCTTGCGTGAAGACATTAGAACGCCTCAACGTATCTGCCATGTTTTCGTCACCCCCCATTTATGCAAGCGTGTTTGTCTGCATACGGTGTCGATACATTGCGATACAAAACGTGCTTTGGACTGCTGGGGTTCCGTTAAGAAGCCGGTGGGCGCCGGCTCGATCAAAGCCGCGTGACGTCGAGAATTGCATCCGCAAAGGCTTTCGGCGCTTCCTGCGGCAAGTTGTGGCCGATGCCGCCGCTGACGTTGCGATGCTGATACTTGCCGGTAAACTTCTTCGCGTATGCTGCGGGCTCGGGATGCGCGGCGCCGTTCGCATCGCCTTCGAGCGTAATGGTCGGCACCGCGATCGTCGGCCCGGTGGCGAGGCGACTTTCGAGTTCGTCGTATTGCGGCTCGCCCTGCGCGAGCCCCAGACGCCAGCGGTAGTTGTGAATCACCACGGCAACATGGTCCGGGTTATTGAACGATTCGGCGGAACGCTCGAACGTGGCGTCGTCGAAATTCCATTTCGGCGAGGCCGTATGCCAGATCAGCTTGTTGAAGTCATGACGGTTGGCTTCATAACCCGCGCGGCCGCGCTCGGTGGCGAAATAGAACTGATACCACCACGCGAGCTCGGCCTTCGGCGGCAACGGCGCATGGTTCGCTTGCTGGCTGCCGATCAGATAGCCGCTCACCAACACCATCGCCTTCACGCGTTGAGGCCACAGCGCGGCGACGATGTTCACCGTGCGCGCGCCCCAGTCGAAGCCGCCGAGCACGGCCTTGTCGATCTTCAGTGCGTCCATCAGGTTGATGATGTCGACCGCGACCACCGCCTGTTGACCGTTGCGTGGCGTATCCGCCGACACAAAACGGGTGCCGCCGTAGCCGCGCAGATATGGCACGATCACGCGATAACCGGCCGCCGTCAGCAACGGCGTCACTTCGGCGAAGCTGTAGATGTCATAAGGCCAGCCATGCAGCAAAATCACCACCGGTCCGTTCCGCGGGCCCGCTTCCGCGTAACTGACATTCAACGTGCCCGCATTGATCGAGCGAATGTTCTCGAACGACGCGACCCCCGCGCCCGCCTTCGCATTACCGGCCGTGTCGGCCGATTGCGCATGCGCGAGGCTGCTCAGCCCCAATTCGAGCAGGCTGAGACCCGCAACTGTTGTACCGAGAAAGCGGCGGCGACGGCTGTTGATCTGATCCGACATGGTTATTCTCCTTTTATCAGGGCGTTGATACGGAATTGATCGAGTCCGTCCGCTAGCGCGCGATATCGCACAGCCGCATGCGAGCAACGTGCAAGCAGACCGGACTTCAATGGAATCGGATGAAACGAAGTGAACGAGACGGGCAGAGCGAATCTGAAAACGAGGATGCCTTGACGACTGAACCTCCGGCTTACCGCTGCGGCACCGCATGAGATGAATAATGTCAGCGCAAGCCGTTATCAGCAAGAGCAACTAAGTCCACACGTCGTTGCCTTCTGGGCAACGCATTAACCGCGGTCGACTAATAACATGCGCGAGATCAATCAGCAACGCCTTCGCTATTTCAACGAGGTGCTCACGCACGGCACCATACGCGGCGCCGCCGAAAGCATCAATACGTCGCCTTCCGTGATCACGCGGCAGATCAAGTTGCTCGAGGACGAACTCGGCACCGTGCTGTTCGAGCGGCAGGCGCGCGGAGTCAAGCCAACCGAAGCGGCCACGCACCTGCTCGAATTCTGGCGCGGCTACCGTTCGCAGCAGGAGAAGCTCGAAGATCAGTTGCATGCGTTGAAAGGCCTGCAGCGAGGGCAGATCAGGCTCGCGGTCAGCGAAGGCTTCGTCGACATGCTGGTCGACGATGTGCTCGCGCCATTCTGTGTGCAATACCCGGAACTTGAAATCGGCCTGGATATGCTCGCGGTCGACGCAATCCAGCAAGAAGTCGCCGAAAGCCGTGCGCATATCGGGCTTGCGTACAATCCGCCGCCTCACACGCGTCTCGAGTACCGCGCGAGTTCGTCGCAACCGGTCGTGTTGTTGTTGAGAAGCGACCATCCGCTCGCGAAGCGCAAAAGACCCGCGACGCTCGAGGACCTGCGCGCATGGCCCCTTGCACTGATGCCGCCAAGCTTTGGCATCGGTCATGTCGTCAAGATGACGGAGCTCGCGGAAAACGTGTCGATTCCCGCGACGCTGACTACCAACTCACTGAGTGCCTTGAAGCGCTTCGTCACCGTCGACAACTTCATGACGCTGATCGGTGAATTCGCCGCCTACCGCGAAATCGCGAGCGGCGAATTGACCACGGTACCGATCGCGCATCCGCTGTTTTCCGGTGCGCAGGCGCGTGTGCTCGTCAAGACCGGCCGCCCGCTCGCGCCGGGACCGCTCGAATTGCTGCGCTGGATCGAGGAGCGCATGGCGATGTTCTCCAGCTCGAACGTCAACCGAGCCGCACGGGCAACGGGAACCGCGGTACGCAAACGCAAGACGCGCTGATCCTCGCTGCCTCTAGTCTCGCGCGCATCGGCTCGTCAGCCGATTTGTGTCGCAATGTGTCTGCGCGGTACGCAGACACTCAACATTGCAAGCACGCCGGATCGCAGACATAAACCAGATACGTGCGGGCGTTCCAATAGGGCCATCCCAGCCAACGGAACGCCCATCATGCACAGTACGCTCGAAACCCCGCTCGCCCTGCTTGCCGGGCTGCTGACGATTGCCTCTCCCTGCGTGCTGCCGGTGATGCCGATCCTGCTCGGCACTTCCGTCGAACAACCGAGTCGCACGCGGCCACTGTTCATCGTCGCCGGCTTCATTCTGACTTTCGCGTCTTTCGCGCTGCTATTGGGCGCGGTGTCGAGCACCGTGCATGTTGCGCAACAGGTACTGCGCAATACCGGCATTGCGTTGCTCGCACTGTCCGGACTGCTGCGCATCTGGCCGCGGCCTTACGACTGGCTCGTCGCGCAACTGCAGGGGCCGCTCGACCGCATCGGCGCGGTCATTGCGCCGGGCACACATCCCGGCAGCGGCAACGCGGGCGGCTTCGTGCTCGGCATGTCGCTCGGCGCGGTATGGACGCCCTGCGCCGGCCCCGTGCTCGCATCGATTCTCGTGCTCGTCGTCAAGGCTCAGGATCTCGGCTGGTCGGCACTGCTGCTCACGCTGTATGCGATCGGCGCGGCGATTCCGATGCTCGCGATCATCTACGGCGGGCATTACGTGACGCGTCACGTACGCGTCGTCGCACGTCACGCCGAACGCCTGCAACAGGTGTTCGGCGTACTGGTGATGCTGACCGCACTCGCCATCTACCTGCAATACGACGTGCTGCTCTATGCGCGGCTCGCCGCCCTTTTCCCCTCACTCAAAGGACTTTGACATGACTACCCGATTGAAAGCCTTCGCACTGTCCACCGCGTTTGCCGCCTGCGCGTTGATCGCGACGAGTACGGCCGCCTTCGCCGCGCCGCAGGAAAGTGGGCCGCCGGCGCCCGAGTTCAGCGGCATTTCGCAATGGCTCAATAGCGAACCGCTCAAATTGCAGCAGTTGCGCGGCAAGGTGGTACTCGTCGACTTCTGGACCTATAGCTGCATCAATTGCGCCAACACGCTGCCCTACGTGAAAAGCTGGAACCAGAAGTACAAGGATCAGGGGCTGACGGTGATCGGTGTGCATACGCCCGAATATCCGTTCGAACGCGACACCGGCAACGTGAAGACAGCGCTCAAGCGGCTCGGCATCAGCTATCCGGTCGCGCAGGACAACCAGTATGCGACCTGGAATGCGTACAACAATCAGTACTGGCCCGCGTTCTATCTGATCGACAAGCAAGGTCGTATCGTCTACACGCATTTCGGAGAAGGCGACTATGCAAAGACCGAGGCGAAGATTCAGGCTCTGCTCGCGCAGAACAACTGATGACGCGTTTGCTCACCCATAGAACGAAAAGTCATCCTGCGCCTGAGCGATCAGGCGCAGGGATCTGCGCTTCTGGCCGACCACTAAAAGAGGTAATTCGCGAAAAGGCCGTACGTGACCTGACTCGTCTTCTCGGTGATCGGGCTGTCGGTTGCATCGCCGCGCAGCCACGCGAACGACATGCTCGCGCCGACGTTCCAGCGCGTCGCGATCCGGTACACCCCATTGATCGAGAAGCGCAACTGGTTCAGACCGGAACCGGCCGAGTAAGCCGGCAATCCCGAGCGCGCGCTCTGCTCGGACGTCACGCCGAAATACGTTTGGTTGTATTTGTCGCTTGCCCACGTCAGGCCGGGCCCCGCGCTTAGCGTCAATTGCGCAGTGCCGGTTGATAGCGACCAAGCAGGTCGAAAGTCGCGACAGTGCCGCGGTCGTTGCCGGCAATATCGGTCAACACGCTCGCACGCGCGGTGATGAACTCCCAGCTATAGACACCGAACAGCTCCGCATGCGCGGTGCGTTTGACGTCGCCGAGTCCGCGCAGCCGCGCATCGTCGGACTCGCTGCGTGGTTCGATGAAATCGTAAGTCACTGCCGCGCCGACACGCCAGTTATTGTCGCGGTACAAATACGCGCCGAGCGACAGCAGGGAGCCCGCATCCGGATTTGCGCCAATAAAGAAGCGGTCGTAATTCGCGCTCACCGACGGCACCACTTCCCATTTCGTGCCACTCGCACCGGGAAATTTCGGCATGTTCACGATCCCCGCGCCAACCGCAAAGCGCCACGGGCTCGCGTTCGCGGCGGGCGTCTGCGTGATTTCCGGCGCGCCGATCGAGAACAGGCTCTCCGACAAACCGAGCGTATCGTCCGCCACCGCGGCGATGGCAAACAGCGACAAGGCGGAACCAGCCAATACCCTGATCATGCGCGGCTTTGATATGTCGATCATTTCTATTTCTCCGTGAAAAAGTGAAAAGTCTAAACACGGCTTTGCGGGTCCGGATATTCCTCGTGTAGTGGCGAAATTGTGAAATAGTTGAATATCGGTTTCCGCGGTGCGCGCAAAATGAAAAGCCTGTCGCCGTGAGCGACGACCGCGATGACAAAGAGATGCGCTTGTATTACCTGATGCATCCGCTTTACGTGGACGTTTGTTTGGCCGATCTCGATTCCCCAACAGGGTTGAGTATTGCGCCTTATCCGGGAGATTCACTGACAGAATGAGTGACGTGAGCATAGCCCGTTCTTTTCGCCCATCGCAAGCAGATTTTTTATTGCATGCTGCAACTGCATGATCAGTTAATAGATGCAACTTTAATGCTTGTATCAATCGGCACCGATTTGCCATCCTCGGTCGCAGGCGATACTCTGTGCTGGCTTGACTTTCCCGTCGCCATTGTGAAGTGTAGTCAGACGGCGGCCTTCGATGCACGGTGATCTACGTTATGGGTGAGCTATGTCTTCAGGAAAGTACATCGGCAACAAGACGGTCAGTCCATCGTTTTCATGTCTTTGCGACAAGACTCGAGCGCAGTATGCAAACCGCCGCATCAGTGCCGACCTGTCGCGCCGCGGCTTTGTCACCGGTCTCGCGGCTTCGATGCTGAGTCTGGTTCTCCCCGGACTCAGCCAGGCGCAAAGCATGCAACCGCCAGCACCGCCCGCCAAGCCGGTGCTGTTCACGAACTTCCGCTTATTCGACGGCAAATCGTCGACGTTGCGCGATGGCCTCCATATGATTGTCGAAGGCGATAGCATCAGCCAGTTGCGTCAGGGGCAGCCCGCTTCGAGCGACGGCAACACACTCGTCGATTGCGGTGGCAAGGTGATCATGCCAGGCATGATCGACATGCACTGGCATGCGCTGCTCGCGGCGGTACCGATTCAAGTCCTCCTTCAATCCGACATTGCTTTCGTCCATCTTGCGGCGAGCGCTGAAGCAGAACGCACACTATTGCGCGGCTTCACGACGATACGCGACGCGGGCGGCCCTTCGTTCGCGTTGAAGCAGGCGATCGATAGCGGCATGATTTCCGGGCCACGCATCTATCCGTCGGGCGCGATGATCACCACGACCGGCGGCCACGGCGATTTTCGTTCGCTATGGGAGCTGCCACGCACCGGCAGTCAGGTCAGTCAAATCGAACGGGATGGCGGCGCCGCGATCGCCGACACCGAAGACGAAGTTCGTTTGCGCGTGCGCGAGCAGTTCATTCAGGGCGCGACGCAGATCAAGCTGGTCGGATCCGGTGGCGTATCGACGCCGCGCAGTCCGCTCGACATGCTCACGTTCACCGAAAGGCAGCTACGCGCGGCGGTCGAAACAGCGGCCGACTGGGGCACCTATGTCCTGTCGCATGCGTACACGCCCGAAGCGATTCAACGCTCCGTTGCGGCCGGGGTGCAGTGTGTCGAGCACGGTCATCTGATGGATGACAGGACTGCCGCGTTGATGGCGAAGAACGGCACGTGGCTGAGTACGCAGCCGTTCGTCAGTGAAGACGACGTGGGCCCGCTCGCCCCACAGAGCCGCGAAAAGTTTCTTGCAGTGACTGCGGGCACCGACAACACTTTCAAGCTTGCGCACAAGCATGGCATCAAGGTCGCGTTTGGCACGGACCTGATCTTTTCGCAAGCCGTCGCAGCGCGGCAGGGAACGATGCTCACGCATATGCGGCGCTGGTACAGCGCAGGCGAAGCGTTGCGTATGGCAACGGGCACCAATGGCCAACTGCTCACGTTGTCAGGCCACCGCAATCCGTATCCGCGCAAGCTCGGCGTACTGGAGGAAGGTGCCTACGCCGACTTGCTGCTCGTCGACGGCGATCCGCTCGACAATCTCGACCTGATGGCGAACCCGGAGCAGAACCTGCGCATCGTGATGAAGGACGGGAAGTTCTACAAGAACACGCTGAAAGCGTGATGAGCAATGCGTGCGGGCGCGCAACTTCGCGCGCCCGCATTCGCTACATCGTCAGCACTATTTAGCTGTGGCCCTGCAGACGGATGTCGCGCGACGATGCGCCGACGTACACCGAGCTGCCCGGCACGTAGAGCCAACGGTTATTCGTCGTATCCCACACACTCTGCATGCGCTGCGTTACGACCATGTGCACGCGGCGCGATTCGTGGGGATTCAGACCGACCTTGTCCCAACCGACGAGACGCCGCGGCGGTTCACCCTGATACGGCACCCCGAGATACACCTGCGGCACTTCCGCTCCCGCGACGCGCCCATCGTTACGCACGTTGAACGACACGTCGAGCAGGCCGCCGGGCAAATGCTGGACCGACAGACCCGAGTACGCGAAGTGCGTGTACGACAGGCCGTAGCCGAACTCGAACATCGGCGTGATGTTCTGCGAGTCGTACCAGCGATAGCCCATATCGAGCTTCTCGGCGTACACCGGGTTCGCCGCAAACGCGCCATTGGTGCCCCACGTCGGCGTATCCTGGTCGCGCATCGGGAACGTGACGGGCAGCTTGCCGGAAGGATTGACCTTGCCGAACAGCACGTTCGCGATCGCGTTGCCGCCGCCTTCGCCCGGATACCATGCTTCGACGATCGCCGACACACTATCCTTCCACGGCATCAGCACAGGATTGCCGCTTTCGACGACGACGATCGTGTGCGGATTCGCAGCCGCAACCGCTTCGACGAGCGCGTCCTGGTTGGTCGGATTCGCGAGGCCGAGGCTCGGCAGATCGCCGATGTCCTCACCGGCCGGTTGCGCGACCACCACGATCGCGACGTCGGAGTTGGCCGCCAGCGTCGCCGCCTGGGTGATCTGCGGTTGCGTGTAGGCGGCAAACGGCGACTGCTGATCGCTGTTGCCGGCGAAGGTCACCGTGGCCTGCGGCGCGAGCGCCTGAATCGCCGACACGATCGGCGTCTTCAGTTTCAGCCACGGGTTGGTCCACCAGCTGCAGCCCGTCGACGTGCCGAACGTCAAACCTCCGCAACCGGCGAACGCGCCCGTCACCGGATCGCGCGTATTTCCCGAACCGCCGCCCGTCAGCACCGCCGCGTCGGCGTGAGCGCCGATCACCGCGATGCGCGACAGCGAACCGGCGGCGAGCGGCAACTGATTGCTGGCGTTCTTCAGCAGTACCATCGATTGCTCTTCCACTGACTGCGCGAACGCCCTCGCTGCGGAGAAGTCGATGGTCGCGCCACCCTTTGGCGGATCGTCCATCACGCCGGTGCGGATCATCACGTACAGCTTGCGCTCGACCATGTCGTCGAGGCGCGCGGTCGACACCGAGCCGTTCGCGATGGCCTGCTTGACCAGCGTGGGCGTCAGGTAGACGGTCGAACCGACGTCTTCTTCCTCATCGAGACCGGCGTTGATAGCCGGTACGGTGCTATGCGTCGCGCCCCAGTCCGACTGCACCTGACCTTCGAAGTGCCAGTCGTTCTTCAGCACGTCGTTGAGAATATGCGAGTTCTCGCAGGCATACGTGCCGTTGACCTGGTTGTAGCTGCACATCACGCTGCCTGGCTGCGCGCGACGCGCGGCGATTTCGAACGGCAGCAGATAGAGCTCGCGCATCGTGCGCTCGTCGATCTGGCTGTTGCCGCCGCCGCGGTTATGTTCCTGCTCGTTGCCCATGTAGTGCTTGATCGTCGCGATGACCTTCTGGCTTTGTGTGCCGTCGGTGCGCTCGGCGAGCATTTCGCCGGCCAGCACCGGATCTTCGCCGAGATACTCGAAGAGCCGGCCACCGCGCGGCTCACGCGCGAGGTTCGTGCCGCCGCCGAGCCCCATACCGAAGCCTTGCTGACGCAACTGGATCGCGATCTGCTTGCCGAAGTTCCACGACAGTGCCCGGTCCCAGCTAGCCGCCACCGCGAGCGTTGCCGGGAAAGTCGTCGACGCTTGTGTGGTGCTGCCCGAACCCGTGGCGGAGTCGACCATGTTCAGGTCGGGAATGCCGAGACGCGGCACGCCCTGAATGTAGCCCGCGCCGCCGCCCGGCACGGCCGACATCGCGTACTCCGAATGAATGAACTGCAGCTTTTCGTCGATCGTCATCTTGTTGACGAGGGTTTGCGCGCGCCGATGCGCCGCCGCGGACGCGAATGGGTTCAGCACCGTCGACATGGGCGCGAAGTCGAGACCAGGATTGGGAATTTCCGCGTGCGCAACGGCGCTCACGACCGCCGCTATCGCGACGGCCGGCCATAGTTTCTTCTGCATAGTGTCTCTCCGAAATTGTGCTTTTCTGGGGCCAACGGAGCGCGTCGGGTGGGTGGAAAGCGGACGCGAAAGCAGGCGTGCAGCGATGACTGCAAACGTTTGCCTGCTGGGAAGGAGAACCGGCGCAACTGGATGGGCTGTAGCGAGTCTCCGTGGTGATTAATGTAAGAATGTAGTCTGACTACAGCATCGGTATTTCTACTAATGCGAGTAATTTTATGCGCAATAGGGCGTAAAGCTTTTCTTGTATAAGGCAATCGAAAGTTTGGCAATCAATTCGCATCGTTGATCGGCAATTTGTTTCCGAATTTTTATTCACATTCGTAAATGCGGAAGAATGTACGTGCAATGAGAACTCTTCGTTCACTGGGCAGGTACGGGGGTTGTCGGGCAGCGCATTTCGTACGGGCTTAGCGTGCGCGGGACCGCGTGGCTGGCGTACTGAGCGTGGTCGCCTTTGCTTCATGCCGAGTCCATCTCAATAATCGGATTCTCCCGATACTCGTTGCTAGCCGCGGTCCATAGACTAAAGGCTCCTCTTATCGGGTTGTGTAGCGCGAACGAGTAGCCCTCTATCGGGTTTCTGCTGTTCCAGCAATGTCATTCATGCCTGCAGCCCTTTATTCCGACTGCGAGGTTTGCAATGATGCGCGTTTCCTATCTACGTCATGCCTGCTGCTGCGCCCGCGCTATTTCCGTCACCGTGGGCCATTCGATGAATTGCCGATTTACATCTTCAGCGCGTGCCGTGTTGCTATGCGGCATCGCTGCGCTGCTGGGCACATCGAGCGCAATCCGATCTTCCCTGACCTCGGAAGTGATCGTGCCGGCTGTTGACGAGCCTGTTAGCAAAGCCGGGCATAGTGAGCTGTCTGACGCTGCGCCGCTTCGCATGCCGGAGGCCGATAGCGGGTCATACGCGGGGCGCATCGATGGCACATTGCACGACACGCTCGTACGGGCCAACGTGCCGATGGATATACAGGAACAAATCGCGCATATTTTTGCGCATCAGCTCGATCTCGCCGCCCCCGCGCAGAAGGGCGACACCTACCAGGTCCTCTACGGACGCGACGATACAACGACAGCGCGCAAGCGTCTCACGGCCGTCGAACTGAGGTCACGCGGTCAAGTCTACCAGGCCGTATGGTTTATCGCGCCGGGGCACACCGATGGGGACTACTACTCATTCGACGGACGGCGGCTCACCGACAAGCCCTTTACGATGCCGCTCGGTCACGCTCGGGTCAGTTCGCGATTCGGCTACCGACACCATCCGGTCAAGGGCAAGCATCTGATGCACACAGGTGTGGACTTTGCCGCACCCATGGGGACTTCTGTCGCCGCCGCCGCCTCGGGAACCGTGCGGTTCGTTGGCTTCAGAAGCGGTTACGGCAAGATCGTCGAGCTCAGTCATCCGCGAGGCTATACGACGCATTACGCGCATCTGTCGGCCTTCGCCCGCGACTTGCGCGTCGGCGCGCCGGTGACTGGAGGACAGCCCCTCGGCGCGGTAGGCAGTACCGGCACAGCCACGGGGGCTCATCTGCATTTCGAGGTGCGCAAGCACGATCGACCGGTCGATCCGCTCACGTTGACGAGCCGAACCCGCGCTGCGCCGCTCACGGCAAGTCAACGGATCGCGTTCGATAGCATGACAGGCGCCCTGCTCGAAAGACTCGCGGCGTTGCCCGCCGATACTCCGCCGGTCAGAATGGCGTCGAATGCTGAAGGCACAGCGAATCGCGCTGGAAACAGGAAAGGCTCGTTGGTTTGACGCACGACACCGCGCGTGCCCTGGATTGACAACAATAAAATCATTGTCTATTTTACTGGAAACACCGTCTCTTAAACTGGAACATATGGACATCAACGCCCTGATCGCACGCCGGGTCAAAGCGCTGCGCGATGCGCAGAACTGGTCGTTGGATGCACTGGCTGAACGCAGCAAGGTCAGCCGCTCGAATATCTCGCTGATCGAGCGCGGGCAGAGCAGCCCCACCGCGACCGTGCTCGACAAGCTCGCGACCGCGTTGAACGTGCCGCTCGCATCGCTATTCGAGCAGGATGACGCACCAGTTACCGAGCCGTCGCCGGTCAGTCGCTCGTCCGAGCAGGTGGTATGGACCGATCCGAGCTCCGGTTACGTACGGCGTCATCTATCGCCGACCGCGCGCTCGGCGATCCAGTTGGTGGAGGTCACCTTCCCCGCGGGTCAGCGCGTCAGTTACGAAACCGGCGCGCGCGACGTCGACATTCATCAACAGGTGTGGATGCTCGACGGCTCGATGGAAATCACGGTCGGCGACGTGAGCTGGCGCCTCAAGACAGGCGACTGTCTCGCGATGCGGCTCGATAGCCCGATCGTGTTCCGCAACCACACTCGCAAACGCGCGCGCTATCTCGTTGCGCTGAACACAGCGCCAGTCAATGAACGGAGAAACGGATGATCGATAGCGCGACCGTACGGCGCGTCGGCGCAAACGAAGCCGCGGCCTGCGTCGAAGCGCTCGCCGATGTGCTCATCGACTGCGTGGAAGGTGGCGCGTCGGTCAGCTTCATGCTGCCCATCTCGCGCGACACGGCGCTCCGATTCTGGCGCGACGTCGCGGAGGGCGTCGCGCGCGGTGAGCGCGCCTTGCTGATCGCTGAAGATCGAGATGGCAGCATCATCGGCACCGTGCAGTTGATCACCGCGCAACCCGAAAATCAGCCGCATCGCGCCGATGTCGCGAAGATGCTCGTGCACAGAAAGGCGCGCCGGCACGGCGTCGGGCATGCTTTGATGACCGAGCTCGATCGCATCGCACGGGAAGAGAAGAAATCGGTTCTCGTGCTCGACACCGTCACCGGTGGCGATGCCGAACGGCTCTATCAGCGCGCCGGCTGGCAACGCGTCGGCAGCGTGCCGAATTACGCGCTGATGCCCGACGGCGAGTTCTGTGCCACGACGTTCTATTGCAAACAGCTTTGACTTCGAAGGCAGTCGGCTCCGCGCAAGTATTTGAAATTTTCAACTACTTGCCTATAATGCCGCACTGCGTATGACGGTCGACAGCGGAGCAAATTCTTGTACTCGGACTTCCTGACTTTCAGGCTCGACCTGACCAGCGCGTTGCTGATCAACCGCGCGAACATCGTCTACCGCGAGCGCTGGGATCTCGACGTGCGTGCGCTGCGCGTGCTGCGCCTCGTATGCTCGCAGCCCGACATCACGCCGAAGGCCGTTTCGCAGCGCGCGCTGATCGAAAAGACGTTGCTTTCCAAGGTCCTCGCCGAGCTTGAAACGCGCGGCCTGATCACGCGCAACATGCATGCGTCGGACCGCCGTAGCATCGCGTTGCGCGCCACCGCGCACGGGCTCGACGTCGCGCAGGCGTCCGAAGCGGTCGGCACCGACCTCGAAGTCGAGCTCGCGAAGGCGCTCAGCAAGAACGAACGCAAAACGCTCGAGCGTCTGCTCGGCAAGCTTTCGCACAGCCTGCTCGAAAGCGAGTCCGCAAGCACGCCGCCTGCGGGATCCTGACAGACGATCCGTATTTCGCCGCTTTCTCTCTGGCCTTCACGCTGACAAGCATCCCGCCATGCCGAAGCCGATCGAAACGATGTCGAGCGCATTCGAAAAGCAGTTCAGCGAGCGCGCCCATGAACTGCCGGGCGACCATTCGCCGAAGTTCGCACCGGTGCTCGACCCGAAGCTGCGCATGGACCTTGAAGCCCTGCCGTGCACCGGCGGTGCCTCGCTCGACCAACACGAAACTACTCAGTGAATTCGCACGCCGTCTATACCATCTTCGATCTGATCGGTACCTTCGTGTTCGCGATCAGTGGCGCTGTGGCCGCGCGCCAACGACGACTCGACCTGTTCGGCATCGTCGTGATCGCCTTCATGGTCGCGTGCGGCGGCGGCATCGTGCGCGACCTATGCATCGGCGCGATCCCGCCCGCGGGGCTCTCCAACTGGCGATATCTGGCCGCCGCGCTAGCCGCGTCGGCGGTGACCATTCTCGCGTATCCGCAGGTGCGCCGGCTGCGTCAGCCGGTGTTGTTCTTCGATGCGATCGGGCTGGGTCTGTTCGCTGTGTCGGGCGCGCAGAAAACGCTCGCGTACGGCCACAATGCCGAGCTCGCGATGCTGCTCGGCATCGTCAGCGCGGTGGGCGGCGGTGTCATGCGCGACGTCGTGCTGTCGCGCGTGCCCGCGATTCTCGAGCGCGAGATCTATGCATCGGCCGCGCTGCTCGGCGCGGCGGTGCAGGTCGGCTTTTCGTATGCGGGCTGGACCGACTGGTGGACGCCGTGGTTCGCGACCCTCGCGTGCGTGCTGGTGCGGCTCGCGTCGCTGCGCTACGGCTGGCGGCTGCCGGTCTTCCAGGGCAGACGCACGGCCGAGAAGCGCGACAACCCATGACACCGTGAGCCGAGCGCGCGCTTTACTCGCCCGCTCCTTCCGGCTCGCGCGGCATGAGCCGCGCCTTCGCGTGGCGCATCTTCTCCAGCGTCTCGGGCCCGGCCTTCAGCGCGACACCGATCGCGAGCGCGTCCATGATGCATAGATGCACGAGCCGCGACACGCCCGGCGTGTTCGGATCGATCGGGCTCGCCACGCGCAGCAGCAGCGGAATATCGACGAGCCATGCGAGCCGCGAGCCGACGTTGGTCAGCGCGATCGTCGTGGCGCCGCGCTCCTTCGCAATCTGGATGCTCTCGTTGACCTCGACGCTGCGGCCCGAATGCGAGATCGCAAACGCGACGTCGCCGGGCTCCATCAGGCCGGCGTAAAGACGCTGCAAATGCCCATCGGTAAACGCGGCCGCGGCGATGTCGATACGCAAAAACCGCAGCGCCGCATCCTGCGCGACGAGCCCCGAGCCCGAACCCACGCCGAAGAAAAACACGCGCCGGGCGCTGGAAAGTGCCGCGATCGCGCTTTCGACCACGGCAGGGTCGAGCGCCCCGCGCGCATGCGTGATGCCGTCGATCGCCGCTTCGCCGACCTTGTTCATCAAGGTCTGCACGTCGTCGTCGCGCGCGACCGCGGTCGACGCATAGGGCAGCCCGCCCGCCACGCTCTGCGCGAGGTGCATCTTGAAGTCGCGCAAGCCATGCGCACCGATCGCGCGGCAAAAACGCGTGACGGAAGGCTCGGACACTTCGGCGCGCTGCGCGAGTTCCGTGATGCTTGCGCGCATCGCGAAGTCGACGTCAGCGAGCACCATGTCGGCGACCTTGCGCTCGGCGGGCCGCAGATTCGCGAGTGCGCTGCGGATATGGGGAATCAAATTCGGTGCGGACACCCGGTGTTCCTTAGGGTCTGTTTACATATGGATCCGCGTCGCTCGCAGCTGCTTCGGCTTCAGGCGGCCCGATCAACATTCAGGCCGCACGCGGTTCAGACCAGCCTGCGCCCACTCTCCGTATCGAATAGATGAATGTGTTCGGCAGGCAGACGCAGCGCGACACGCTGACCGGGATCGATCTTCGAGCGTTCGCGCGTGGTCACGCACCATGTCGTGCCGCCGATTTTTCCGTACAAATGCGTCTCGGCGCCAGTCGGCTCGATCACTTCGACGTCGAGCGCGGCATCCGGTATCTGCGTCGTGATCTCGATGTGCTCGGGCCGCACACCGAGCGTGACGTTCGCGCCGGCCACAGCCGACGCGGGCGTGCGCTCGAGCGCGACCTCTCTGCCGTCCGTGAGCTTCAACGCGAGGCCCGTACCCTGCGTGCGATTGACGATCACGCCCTCGGCGAAATTCATCGACGGCGAGCCGAGGAAACTCGCGACGAACAGATTCGCCGGCCGGTCGTAGAGTTCGAGCGGACGGCCGATCTGCTCGATACGTCCCGCGTTCATCACGACGATGCGATCGGCCATCGTCATCGCTTCGATCTGATCGTGCGTGACGTAGATCACCGTGTTCTTCAAGCGCTGATGCAGCGCCTTGATCTCGGTGCGCATCTGCACGCGCAGCTTCGCGTCGAGATTCGACAGCGGTTCGTCGAACAGGAACAGCGACGGCTCGCGCACCACCGCGCGGCCCATCGCGACCCGTTGCCGTTGACCGCCCGACAGTGCCCGCGGCAAGCGGTCCAGATAGTCACTGAGGTTGAGCATCTTCGCGGCCGCATCGATGCGCGGCTTGAATTTTTCCGAGGATTCGCGGCGAATTCTCGGACCGAACGCGATGTTTTCGTACACCGACAGATGCGGATACAGCGCATAGCTCTGGAACACCATCGAGATATTGCGCTGCTGCGGCGCGAGCGTATTCGCGCGCGTGCCGCCGATCATCAGATCGCCGCCACTGATTTCCTCGAGCCCGGCCACCATCCGCATCAGCGTGCTCTTGCCGCAGCCGGACGGACCGACCAGCACGACGAACTCGCCGTCGTCGATGTCGAGATCGATGCCGTGCACGACCTGGGTGTCGCCATAGCGTTTGAAGATGCCGCTCAGTTGCACTGCTGCCATGCTGTCCTCATTGTCTTGCTGCGTATCGTATTGCGGGTAGCGGATTGCGCACGCCGGGCGCGGCTCAGAACGACTCGAGCGTCAGCTCCTCCGCCATCAGGCGGTTGCCCGCCATCAAGCCGCCATCGACCGGCAACGCGACGCCGGTGATCACGCGCGCTTGCGGCGACGCGAGAAACAGCACCGCGTCGGCAATGTCGTCGGGCGTCGCGAAGTCGCGCAACGGATACCACTTCTTCAGTTCCTCGAATACCTGCGGGTTCTTGTCGACGCGCGCCTGCCATGCCTGCGTCTTCACCGTGCCCGGACACACGATGTTCGCGCGAATGCCGTAGCGGCCCAGTTCGATCGCGAGCGCCTTCGTATAGCTGATCAAGCCGGCCTTCGCGGCGCTATATGCGGGATGGCCGAGCGCGGCGAGACCGTTCACCGAGCCGATCAGCACGAGCGAGCCGCGCTGCCGTTCGATCATCGACGCGCGCACCGCCTCGACCGTGTGATACGTGCCGTTCAGGTTCAGATGGATGTCGCGGTGCCAGCTCGCGGCGTCGGTGGTCGCGAGCGACGCGCCGAGCGCCGCGCCCGCGTTCGCGACCAGCACGTCGACCGGGCCGCGCTGCGCGACCGCGGCGGCCACCGCCTGCTGCACCGCGGCGGCGTCGCCGAGATCGACCGCGACCGGCGCGACCTTGTCCGCGCCGAGTCGCGCGCTCAGTGCTTGCAGCGCGGCCGCGTCGATGTCGAGCGCGAGCACGGTGTCGCCCGCCTCGACGAAGCGCTCGCACAACACACTGCCGATACCGCCGCATGCGCCCGTTACCAATACGACACGATCCATGTGATCCTCGCTCGTTCTCCCGGCTGTTTCAGCCGTCTTGCCGTCGCCTTCCGCCAGCCCGCATGCGCCGCGCGCGGTGCTGTAAATTTCCTACATCCGCAACGACCGAGGGCTATGGGGTGATCCCGAAGAGTGGGCTTTCACGCCACCGCGAAATACACGATAGCCCATGCTTTACAGCATCTTATGCACAAAACGGCCCGAGAAAAAATATCGCAGACCCTACGTGACAAGCTATTTTGCGTCATGTAGGATTTTTTCAAACAACGTACCCAGGCGGCCGGCGACGGCAGCAAACCACCCAGGAGAGAGAAAAATGTCGTTGCATGCCCGTGCTTCCCTCGCGCTAGGCAAAGTCGCCGTGGCGCTCGCGTTTGCAGGTATCGCCGTCTCGGCTCACGCCGACACGGTCCGCGTGACGGTCGCTCACTACAGCGACGCGACCGCGCCGTACTTCGAGAAAATGGCCCGCAACTTCGAGAAGGCCAATCCCGGCACGACCATCAAGATTGAAGACGTGAACTGGGACACGCTGCAACAGAAGCTGCAAACGGACATCTCCGGCGGCGCCAACGCCGACCTCGCAATCGTCGGCACGCGCTGGCTGCTCGACTTCGTGAAGGACGACGTCGCCGAGCCGCTCGACGGCTACATGGACGCGAACTTCAAGGCCCGCTTCATCGGTCCGTTCCTGGCGCCTGGCCAGATCAACGGCAAGACCTACGGGCTGCCGATCGCCGCTTCCGCCCGCGCGCTGTACTACAACAAGGATCTGCTCGCGAAGGTCGGCTACCCCGACGGCCCGAAGACCTGGAACGAGGTGATCGACGCATCGAAGAAGTTGAAGGCGCAAGGCATCGCCGGCTTCGGTCTGCAAGGCAAGGAAATCGAAACCGACGTCTACTTTTACTACGCGCTGTGGACGATGGGCGGCGACGTGGTCGGCAAGGACGGCAAGGCCGCGTTCAATTCGCCCGCGGGCGTGAAGGCCGCGACGATGTACAAGCAGATGATCGACCAGGGCCTCACGCAACCGGGCGTCACCGGCTATAGCCGCGAGGACGTGCAGAACCTGTTCAAGCAGGGCCGCGTCGCGATGGTGATCTCCGCGCCGTTTCTCGCCAAGCAGATCAAGAAGGAAGCGCCGAATCTGAAGTACGGCATCGATCCGGTGCCGATGGGTACGACGCACGCCACCTACGCGGTCACCGACTCGATCGTGATGTTCAAGAACTCGAAGGTGAAGAAGTCCGCATGGAAGTTCCTCGACTATCTGTTCACGAAGGAACCGCGCGTCGAGTTCACGACGACCGAAGGCTTCCTGCCGACCACGAAGGCCGAAGCGACGGACCCGGCGTTCAACGACCCGGACCTCAAGGCATTCATCGCGTTGCTGCCCACCGCTCACTTCGCGCCGACCGTGACCGGCTGGGAAGACACCGCGAAGGCCGTGACCGACGCGATGCAGGCGATTTACCTGAACAAGGCGCAACCGGCTGACGCGTTGAATGCGGCGGCTGCGCAGGCGAACAAGTCGCTCGGTCACTGATACGCGGCTTTTGGCAATAGCGAGGCGAACAGGCAACGCGCGGCGCCGTTACGACGGCGTCGCGCGCTGCGCCGCGCCACCCGCGCAATCGAGCCGACGCGGCACGATGCACTCTCCGGCCCATTCCGTCGCGCCTGCCGTTTCAAGGCGGGCGTGTCTTACGATCGAGCACGCATGAGCCGTTCCGTTTCTCCGCGCGCGCACGCGCCCTGGTTGCTGATTGCGCCGAGCCTCGTGCTCGCGCTGTTCATCATCAGCTATCCGATTTTCAACATCGTGTGGCAATCGCTGCATGAGGTCTCGCGCTTCGGTGCGATACGCGACTTCACCGGCGCGCAGAATTTCATCAACGTGTTCGAGGACCCGGTATTTCTCGCTTCCGTACGCCGCACGATCATCTGGACCGTGTGCGTGGTGGGCGGCACGGTGCTGATCTCGGTCCCGGTCGCGCTGATTCTGAATCAGGACTTTCACGGCCGCGGCGCGGCGCGCACGATCGTGATGCTGCCGTGGTCCGTCTCGCTGACGATGACGGCCGTCGTATGGCGCTGGGCCTTCAACGACGACTACGGCATGGTCAACGTTACGCTGCAGCGGCTCGGGCTGATCGGTGGCCCGATTCATTGGCTCGCGACACCCGAGTTCGCGTTCCCCGTCGAAATCGCGGTCGGCATTCTCGTGTCGATTCCGTTCACGGTAACGATTTTTCTCGGCGGCCTGTCGTCGGTGCCTGGCGATATCTACGAAGCCGCGCGTATCGACGGCGCGAGCGCCTGGCAGCAATTCCGTCAATTGACGATGCCGCTGCTGCGCCCATTCATCAACATGGCGATCCTGCTGAACGTGATCTACGTGTTCAACTCGTTTCCGATCATCTGGGTCATGACGCAAGGCGGCCCGGACAACAGCACGCACATCCTCGTCACCTATCTGTACGAACTCGGCTTCCGGCTCGGACGCCCCGGCGAAGCAGCCGCCGTGTCGCTGATCATGCTGGTGATGCTGTTCGTGTTCTCGATCGCTTATCTGCGTCTGCAACCCGCGAAAGAAGGAGTGACGTCATGAGTCTGAGCGCGAAGACGAAACGCTCGCTGTGGTGCTGGCTCGCGCTGTCGCCGCTCGTGGTCGTCGTGCTGTTTCCGTTCGCGGTGATGTTCTTCACCGCGGTCAAGCCCGCGTCGGAGATCTTCGTCTATCCGGCGCGCTGGCTGCCAGTGAACTGGCAGTGGCGCAATTTCGTCGACATGTGGGACGCGGCCAACTTCGGTGTCGCGCTGCGCAACAGCGCGATCATCAGCTTCCTGTCCACCGCGCTCGCACTCGCGGTCAGCTTGCCCGCCGCTTACGCGCTCGCGCGCTTCCCGTTTCGCGGGCGCGGCCTCTACCGGCAGTTCCTGCTCGTCACGCAGATGCTTTCGCCGATCCTGCTGGTGGTCGGCCTGTTCCGGCTCGCGGCGATGATTCCGTGGGGCGACGGCAACCTGGTCGATTCGAGGATCGGCGTGATCGTGTCGTACGCCGCGTTCAATATCGCGTTCGCGGTGTGGATGCTGTCGTCGTACTTTCAGACCGTGCCGCAGGATCTCGAGGAATCCGCGTGGCTCGAAGGCTGCAGCCGCACGCGCGCGGTGTTCAAGGTGTTTCTGCCGCTCGCGGTGCCGGCGATCGTCGTGACCGCGATCTTCACGTTCATCAATGCGTGGAACGAGTTCGCGGTCGTCTATACGCTGATCCGCTCGCCGGAGAATAAGACGCTGACCGTGCAGGTGACCGATATGGTGGCGGGCAAGTACGTGGTCGAATGGCATCTGGTGATGGCCGCGACGTTGGGCGCGACGTTGCCGGTTTCGATCGTGTTTGCGTGGTTGCAGCGCTATATGGTGAAGGGCCTCGCGCTCGGCGCGGTGAAGTAAGCTGCTGCGCGGCGCGTGCCGCGCAGTGTTTCGTTGCGGCTCGCGTCAGTCGGTGCCGCGCACGATGCGCAGATCGCGCTCGACGCCATCGCCCAATGCGGCCAGCGCCTTCTTGTATTCCTCGCTTTCGTAAGCGGCCACGGCTTGCTCGTAGGTCGGGAACTCGATCACGACCGTGCGCTCCTTGAGGCCCTGCTCGCGCGCCTCGTCCGCCACTCCCCGCACCAGAAACTTGCCGCCCGCCGCCGCTACCGCGGCCGGAGCCAGTTGGGCGTATGCGGCTAGTTTCTGCGGGTCGTTCGTCTTGCGGTACGACGACACCCAATAACCTTTGCTCATTCGAATCTCCTTGTGTAATGGACCTGGCTGTTGCGGTCTTACATAGTAGCAAAGAGGCGCAGGCTGTTCGCGTGGTTCGCTATTGAACGTTTTGTGCACTAGGATTGCTTGTGCACATTCCAGGTGACGGACCATTCAAGGAGACGGCGAATGAGCGAGCGATACGAGTCGTTGTGTGCATGCTGCGGCGGTGCCGATCACCGGGCGATGAGCCGGCGAACTTTCATGAGCCTGCTTGCGGGCAGCGCCGCCGGACTCGCGATGCCGTCCGCGTTCGCGGCCGATGCCCCCACCGTGCCGACGATAGCTTATGACTCGATTCCCAATCCGGTACGTTTGCCGAACGACATGTACTTCGGGGAATGCTCCGGCGTCGCGCTCAATTCGCATGGCCACCTCTTCGTGCTGTCGCGCGGCAACACGAGCGGGCCCGCGTATGGCGCGGCCGCCGCGCAACTGCTCGAGTTCGCACCCGACGGACGCTTCGTGCGCGAGATCGGCCACAAGCTGTATGCGTGGTCGTTCGCGCACACGGTGAAGGTTGACCGGCACGACAACATCTGGGTCACCGACAAGGGTTCCGACATGGTGATCAAGTTCACGCCGGAAGGACGCGTCGCGATGGTGTTCGGCCGCAAGCAGGAGGCGTCGGACGAAGGCACCGCGCCACTCAAGCATCCGAATCCGCCGCTGCCGTCCGAGCCCGGACGCTTCCGTCAGGTGACCGACGTCGCGTGGGACAAGGCGGGCAATACCTATATCAGCGACGGCTACATCAATTCGCGCATCGCGAAAGTCGATCGCGACGGCAACTGGCTGAAGTCATGGGGTGATCGCGGCACGGGTCCGGGGCAATTTCATACGCCGCATAGCATCGCGGTCGATGCGAACGACCACGTGTACGTGGCGGATCGCAGCAACAGGCGCATCCAGGTGTTCGATACCGAGGGCACCTTCCTGCGCCAGTTCACGATCGATGTGCCGGTGCCGCCCGACGCGCGCCCCGCGATCGGCAACCTGCCGAGCGAAGCGGACATCGCCGCCGGCACGTTCGCGCCGGGCTCGCCGTGGGCGATCTGCATTTCCCCGGGACCGCATCAGGTGCTCTATAGCGCCGATGCGTTTCCGGGCCGCATCTACAAGATGACGCTCGACGGCAAAGTGCTCGGTGTACTCGGCAAAACGGGCAAACAGCCGAAGCAGTTCGGCTGGATTCACCAGATGGCGTGTCCTGCGCAGAACGTGTTAGTCGTTGCGGAGTTGCTGAACTGGCGCATTCAGAAACTGGTTCTGCGTGCGTGATAGACGGTAGGGCCGCCGCGGTGCGCGACGGGCGGCCCTGATCCTTCGCGGACTGGTCCCGTCGATGTCAAGCCGTCTCAGTCGTAACGACGATGCTTGTGATGGTGCTTGCCCGATTGGTACCCGCGGGAGTAGTCATTCGCGTACGAGTTCGAGCGCGAGACGTTGCCGCCGAGAGCCGAACCCGCGCCGCCGCCGAGCGCCGCGCCGACGAGCCCGCCGGTGCGGCCGCCCATCGCGTTGCCGGCCGCGGTGCCCGCCCCGCCCCCCAGCGCGCCGCCGATGATTGCGCCGGTACGCTCGCGGCGATTCGACGTGACCGCGCCGCCCGCCCCGCCGCCCACCGCGCCGCCGATCACCGCACCGGTGCTGCCGCCCACCGCGCCGCCGACCGCCGCGCCGGCGACGCCACCGAGGGCGCCGCCGAGCATGTTGTTCATATCACCGGCGAATGCCGGCAACGACGCCGCGGCGCTCAATGCAGCCACGGCAACCATCTGAATGATTTTCTTCGACATATCGGGTCTTTGTTTTAGTGAGACGGCGCCGAGTATAACGGGGCTTTGGAAAGGGCTTTGTAACCGCGACGATCAGTGTCGGTAAGACGTGTAACAAAAATGAATGGGACGGGTTCGTTGCGGTGGGCGTCAAAGCACAAGGGCCGCTCATGACGAGCGGCCCATGGAAAATGAATGCCGATTACCGATGCGAATCTTTGGTTCTACCCGCGCCGCTTCTTCCGCAACCCGATCGTCTCGAACAGTTCATAGTCCGGTGTCGGCGTCTGATCCGCGCCCGGCGCATGGTAGTAGTTCATCGTGATCGTGGTATCGCCGCCAGGCTGCCCCGGATCGTAATCGAACACCGCGATGCCGTAGCCGGTGCCGGTGTCGCGTTGCGCGGACCAGATCGCGTCTTCGACCGCATCGGCGCTCGCGCGCACGAACGTGCCCGCGGTCGTCGACGGCATCGGGCGATTCGGCTTCGTGAAGATGCGCGCCTGCGGCAGGCCCGTGCCGGTATCGACGCCATACACGTCGAGCGGCGCGCTGGTGCCGCCGCCGCCGAGAATCAGGTGGATCGTGCCGTGGCTCGTATCGAACGTCGATGCACCCGCCGATACCGCCGACATGATCGGCTTGGGCTGCAACGTATCGACCGGGCGCCCCGTCGCGATGTCGGTGCCCTTGTTGTGATTGCAACCGCGCACCGGATAGCTGCGCTCGTAGTCGTGATCGTGACCGCACAGCACGAGGTCCACGCCATAGCGATCGAACAGCGGCAGCCACGCTTCGCGAATGCCCTTGTCGGAACCGTTGCCGGTCTTCGACGAACTGAGCGCATCCTGATGCATCTGCACGATGATCCAGTCCACGTCGTCATCGTGCGACGCATGCTGCAGCACTCTTTCGAGCCAGCGCGTCTGTTCGCCATTACTGTAGCCGCGCACGTAGAGCGATGTGCCCGCCGGAATCGGCGGATTGCCGGTACTCGCGACCGGCGTCAGCGGCGCGGGACCGGCGACGAAAGCGGCGGCATCCTGATAGACGACGTCGTCCGCATCGAGCGAAATGAACAGTACCGAGGCGATGCGGAAGCTGTACCAGCGGCCCGGAAATCGCGTGCGATTATCGGGCAGCATGTAGCGCGACAGATACGACGCAAGGCCCTGCTCGCCGTTGTTGAATTCGAGCTCGTGATTGCCCGGACAAGGCATCCATGGCCGGTTCGCCGCCGACGTCTGCGCGTTGTTGCCGAAGTCGCGCCACACCTCGGGCTGCTGCGTCGGGTTCAGATTCGCGTAGCAGAGGTCACCGTTCAGCAGATGGAACAGCGGCTCGAAGCGCTCGACGGCCGCCACCGCGAAGCGGCTTTGCGGCGACGACAGCACCCAGTTCGTATTCGGCGTCGCGAGATCGCCGTAGCTCGTCCAGCGAAACGGCGCGCGCCCGCGCGGCGCAGTACGAAAACTCGCAGTGAACGGTTGCGCTGCGTTGCCGTCGTTATCGGCCGTGACTTCATACTGGTAACTCGTGTCGGCCTTCAGGTCACGCACGCGCGCGTGATAATTGAACACGACCTCGCCGTTGATGCCATCGGTGTAAGTGTTTTGCACCGCGTGAACCGTATGTTTCGCGTGATCCCTGTTCGCGCCGCTCACGCGAACCTGCGGATTGACCGCGGGCGCGAGCGACGACCACGACACGGTGACTTCGCTCGTCGGGTCGCTGCCCCAGGTGAGATGAATCTGCTCGGGGGTGCCGTCGGGTGTGCCGCTATTCGCGCCGCGCGCGGTCGACGCGAGCGCGCCCGCCGCCGTCGCGAGACTCGATACGCCGGCGAACTTCAGAAAGCCGCGACGCGAGACGATCGATGCACCGTGCTCATCGGCAGGCGGTGTCTTGACGATTTTTCTGTTCGACATGTCCGGTAGGGTTGTCCAGGTGGAAGAATGCCAGCGCAAAACAACGCCCCGCGAGGCGCGCGCGGACGCAAGGTGACGGACGATCGTAGCCGGACGGCGATGACAGCCCGATGAAAACATCGGGTGAACAGCGGAAGGGGGATTGATATCGGAACCGGTATAAAAACAAATTGCCGGTGCAGCGCGTGATTCGATCACGCGCGTGCAACCGGCAATCGGCTTGACGTCCGCTCAGGTTTGCGAGCTGGTATCGTCCGCGGCTTGAGCGTTGGCGGCGTCGTCCTGCTTCTCTTCTTCTTTCTTTTCCACCAGCGATTCAAGCTTGCCGGCGCCTTCGAAACCCGCGATAGCAGCCAAGCCTTTCGTCAGCAGACCCGCTTCCGGATCGACTTTCTCGGCGGCTTCAACGGCGGCAACCGCACCGGCAATCTTGCCCACTTCGTCAAGAAGTCCCATGTCGCACCCCTACAAAAATAAGTGAAACTGCATCGTCTCACGAACTGCGTCGCGTGTCGTCGAATGTTAAGCCGTTTGACGATGAAGCTTTCGGAGTGAAATGTAAGCGGCTGCCTCACACACGCGCGGGCGCCGCTTCGCACTGCTCGATTTCGTCACTGCACATCGGCTTGCCCAGAAGATAGCCCTGCGCATGCGTGCAACCGCAGACGCGCACGAAATTGAGCTGCTCTTGGGTTTCGATGCCCTCGGCCGTGGTCGGCATGCCGATCTCGCGCGCAAGCGCGACGATGCCCCGCACCACGGCCGCCGATTCGCGCCCATGCACCGACTCGCGGACGAACGAGCTGTCGATCTTCAGTTTGTCGAACGAGAAGCGCACAAGCGTCGACATCGTCGAAAAGCCCGTGCCGAAGTCGTCGAGCGCGAGCCCGATGCCTAATGCGCGCAACCTGGTGATATTGCGGCGAGTCACTTCGTCGTCGTCCAATAGCGCCGTTTCCGTGACTTCGAGATTGAGCCGCGTGGGCGGAAGCTTCGTTTTTCGAAGTATTGCCGTCACCGTCGATGCGAACGCTTCCTCACGCAATTGAACGGGCGATACGTTGACCGCGACGATCACCTTGTCGCGCCACGTCGCCGCTGACATGCACGATTGCAGCAACACCCATTCGCCCAACGCGAGGATCAGGCCGGTGCGCTCAGCGGTGGGAATGAACGAGGACGGCGGCAGCTCGCCGCGCGTCGGATGGGTCCAGCGAATCAGCGCCTCGCGGCCCGCCACCGCGCCGGTGTTCAGATCGATGATCGGCTGATACGCCATGCGCAAACCATTGAACGACTTCAGCGCGCCTTCCAGGTCGCTGCGCAACAGGCTCAGGCTTTCGTCGGAAGCGTGCTTCTCGGCATCGAAAATCGCGAACGCGCTTTTGCCGCTGCGCTTGACGCCATACAACGCGCGGTCGGCGCAGATCAGCAATTGCGGGCCCGTTTTCGCATGTTCGGGGTAGAGCGCAATGCCGACACTCGCGCCGATATGGACGAGCGCTTCGCTCAACACGAACGGCCGCGCCAGTGTTCTGACGATGCGATCGGCCAGCACGCGCACGTCGCGAAGCTGCCCGGCGTCGTCCGAAATCGCGACGAACTCGTCGCCGGCCAGGCGGCCAACCTGATCGCCGCTCGGCAGCAGATCGCTCAAACGCGTCGCCGCTTCCTGCAGAATCTGGTCGCCGGCGGCGTGGCCGAGACTGTCGTTGATCGCCTTGAAGCCATCGAGGTCGATCAGCAGCACCGCGAACGCCTCGCGCTCCCGCGTCGAACTCTCGCCGGTGCGTTCGAGCAGTAGTTCGCTGATACGCGCGCGATTCGGCATACCGGTCAGACTGTCCTGGCGCGCGAGGCGATGACTGTTTTCGCGCGCGAGCAGCAACGCGACGGTGTCGCGATTACTACGCAGCGCGACCGTGAAAAAGCCGGCCGCGCAAAACGGCGCCTGAAATAGCAGCACGAGCTTGCCGTTGCCCGGCGACATCGCCGCGCCGACACTCAGAAAGCTGAGAATAAACACGATCTGCAATAACGCGAGCCGCGGCGTGCTCGCATTGCGGCCGGCCAATCCGCCGATTACGCCGACCGCGCAAACGTTTCCAAGCAGAAAAAGCGTGGGACTTCCACTGATATTGCACAGCATTGTGCCGAAACCGAATAGCGCGCTCCACAAGAGACTCGCGAGAACAAACGCGGAAGTCGGCGTGGGCAGCCCTTGCGCGGCGCGCTTTCGGCATAGCCAGATGAGCACGAGCCGCGCGATCAGCAACGCGACGACGGCAATGCCCCACGCGGCATACAGCGGAATCGGATAAAGATAATACGCGGTCGCGCAAACGCTGATTTCGCAAATCGACGCGAAAACGATGGAGGCGGTTCGCGTGAACAGATTGGCAAGCAGGACCTGCCGGTTGTCCGGACTCAGGTTCTGGGCTGAGGACACAACCCACTTGAAAAATGGAGACCTTGGTTCGGTAAAAGCCATGACCTGCGCATTCGACGGTGAGTGGGTCCGAATCGGCATGCGAATGGACGGCTCTTGCAGCAATTACATAAACATAAAGTATCAGATTAATGCATGCAATGGCGTGAAATGACCCGTAGCCGTTGCGGAACGGCAATAAAAAAGAGGAAGAGCGCGGCTCTTCCTCCTTGATGATTTCCGGCAGCCTCGGCTTGCCGAGTCGCGATCGCCGGCCTTGCTTAGTCGTACAGCACGGCTGCGATCTTCGGATCGTTGATATTGGTCTTGTCGTACCAATAGAAACCGGTGTCGATCTTCTTCGGCAGCTTCTCGCCATGCAGCGCCTTGACCGCCGAGTCGACCACGCACTTGCCGATACCGACCGGGTTCTGCGTGATCGCGCCAGCCATCAGGCCGGACATGATGTTGTCCTTCTGCTCCTTGCCAGAGTCGAAGCCGATCAGCACCAGTTTCTTGCCCGATTCCTTGACGCCGATCGCCGCGCCGTCCGCGGAACCTTCGTTCGCGCCGAAGATGCCCTTCAGGTTCGGATTCGCCTGAATCATCGCCTTGGCGATTTCTGCGGACTTCAGGTGATCGCCGGCGCCGTATTGCACGGACACGATCTTGATGTTCGGATGCTTCGACTTCATCTGATTGACGAAACCGTCGCGGCGATCGACGCCGGTACGGCTCGTCTGATCGTGCACGATCACGGCGACTTCGCCGGAGTTGCCGATCAGCTCGGCCATCTTGTCGGCGGCGAGCGCGGCGGCCGCGAGGTTGTCCGTCGCGCAGGTCGTCAACGGAATATCGCTGTCGACGCCCGAGTCGAATGCGATCACCGGAATCTTGTCGTTCTGGGCGCGCTTGAGCAAGGGGATCGCCGCCTTGCTGTCGAGCGCCGCGATACCGAGCGCCTGCGGCTTCTTCGCGAGCGCGGCCGACAGCATGTCGATCTGCTTGTCGACCATCGCTTCCGTTTCCGGTCCCTCGAACGTGATTCTGACCTTGTTCGCTTTCGCGGACTGCTCGGCGCCCGATTTGACGGCTTGCCAGAACTGGTGCTGGAAGCCCTTCGAAATCAGCGGAATGTACGGCTCGTCCGCATACGCGAGACAACTTCCGCCGACGAGTGCACCGACACCGACCACGATACCGATTAGTCTTCTCTTCAACATGGGGCCTCCTCCAATGGTTGGGCTATCAAGCCGCTATCGAGCTTCAGGGGGGCGCTTCGCGCGTCCCTCTCGCTCATGGTTCTGGGTTTGCTGCTGATTTGCTGCTTCCTTGTTCCCGCGTCAACTGCTCCGGCGGCGCCGCAGGATATCCGCATACACCGCCAGAATGATGATCAGCCCCGTCACGACGATCTGCCACTCCTGCGCGACCGACATGATGCGCAGTCCGTTGGTCAGCACGCTCATGATGAAAGCGCCGATGATGGTGCCGAGTATCGTGCCCGAGCCGCCGCTCAACGAGGTGCCCCCGATCACGACTGCCGCGATCGCATCGAGCTCGTAGCCCTGGCCGAGCGCTGGTTGCGCCGAATTGAGCCGCGATGCGATCAGCAGACCCGCGATACCGCAGATCGCGCCACCCACGCCGTAAATCGCGATCTTCCAGCGATCGACATTGACGCCCGAAAGCCGCACCGCTTCCTCATTGCTGCCGAGCGCGAACGTATAGCGGCCGAGCGCGGTGCGATTGAGCGTGATAGAACTGACGATCGCGAGAAAGAACAGGATCAGTACCGCATTCGGAATAGGCACGCTCGGCAGGAAATAGCCGATCAGCGAGTCCTGAGAAATACGGTAGAAGTTCTCGGTATCGGTGAAATAGATCGGCTTATCCGACGACACGACGAGCGAGAGCCCTTTCAGCAGCATCATCATGCCGAGCGTCGCGATGAATGGCGGGATCTTCATTTTCGCGGTCAGCGTGCCCGATACGGTGCCACATACCGCGCCCGTGGCGAGTGCCGCGAGTACGCCCATCCACATCGGCAGATGCCAGTAAGTGAGAAACACCCCGCAAATCACGGCGGTGAACGTCATCAACGTACCGACCGACAGATCGATGCCGCCCGTAATGATCACGAAGGTCGCAGCGATCGCCAGCACGCCGTTCACCGCGGTCGCCTGCAAGATGCCGAGGATATTGTCCATCTGCATGAATGCCGGCGACGCGAAGCTGAAGAACACCAGCAGCAGGATGAGGCTCGCGAACGCGAGCATCTTTTGCACCGCAGTCGGCGCGAAAATGCGCGCTTTCAGGCCGGAAGTGCGCCTTTCATTGTCCAGCGTCGCGGTATCCGTTTGCAATGTCATGTCGTAGACCTCTTCAGGCTTGTGCCGTTTTCAGGGTTTCGCGCTGCGTCGCGAGATGCATGATGCGCTCCTGCGTCGCTTCGCTGGCGGATAGCTCGCCGGTAATGCGGCCTTCACACATCACGACGATGCGGTCGCTCATGCGCAGAACTTCCGGCAGCTCGGATGAGATCATCACGATCGCCTTGCCTTGCGCCGCCAGCGAACGCAGCAGCTTGTAGATTTCGCTTTTCGCGCCGACGTCGATACCGCGCGTCGGTTCGTCGAAGAACAGCACGTCGCAGTCGCGCTCCAGCCATTTCGCAATCACGATCTTCTGCTGATTGCCGCCGGACAGGAGCCGCACCTGCTGCGTCGCTGAAGGCGTGCGAATCGCAAGCAGCTTGATGAAGTGCTGCGCTCTTTTGCGAATCTGCCCGCGGCGCAGGAACATATTGAATGACAGGAACTTGCCGAGATCGGACATCACGATGTTCGATTCGACATCCATTCCTGTCGCGAGACCGAAGCGCTTGCGATCTTCGGACAGGTAGCCGATGCCGCGCTTGACCGCATCACTGGGCTTTTTGATCGACGCCTTCGCGCCCTTCACGAGAATCTCGCCCGATTCGACCGGATCCGCACCGAATATCGCGCGCGCGACCTCCGTGCGGCCCGCACCCATCAAGCCGGCGAAGCCAAGTATTTCGCCCTTGCGCAATTCGAAGCTGACGTCGCGCACGAGCGGACCCGCAACGAGATTTCTCACTTCGAGCGCGAGCTCGCCTTTGACCGGCGCGTTCTCGACCGGCGTGATATCGCTCAGCGTACGTCCGACCATCATGCCGATGATCGTCTCGACGCTCGTGCTCTCGGTCGGCACGGTGGCCACATACTCGCCGTCGCGCATCACGGTGACGCGATCGGTGATCTGCTTCAACTCGTCCATTTTGTGCGAGATGTAGACGACGCCGACGCCGCGCTCTTTCAATTGACGGATGATCCGGAACAGCTCGGCGATCTCGGCATCGTTGAGCGCAGACGTGGGCTCGTCCATGATCAGTACGCGCGAATCGAAAGACAGTGCTTTCGCAATCTCGACCATCTGCTGACTCGCCACGGTCAAGGTGCCGACCATCGTGCGCGGATCGAGTTTCACGTGCATGCGGGCGAGGATCTCGCGCGCATGCGCATTCAGCTTATCTTCGTCAAGGAACAGACCGAGACCCTTGCGCGGCTCGCGGCCGATAAAGATGTTCTGCGCGATGCTCAGATGATTCATCAGTTGCAGTTCCTGATGAATGATGCCGATGCCGACCGCCTGCGCGTCGCGCGGCCCTTCAAAATCGACGGGTTTGCCGTCGAAGAAGATTTCGCCGGAATCGCGCGTATAGACACCGGCGAGGATTTTCATCAGCGTCGACTTACCCGCGCCGTTCTCGCCCATCAGCGCATGGACCTCGCCGGCCATGACTTCGAAGCGGACGTCGTGAAGCGCTCTGACGCCCGGAAAGCTCTTGCAAAGCTTGTTGACGGAAATGAGTGGGTTCATGTGCTGATCTGTTCGACGGCTGCCTATATCACCAACGTTTTTTCGGTGGAGCCTTTTATGGCTTGGACAACGGCTTTCATTTCCAGCTTTCATTCAAGGCGCGAACAGGTCGGGCCGCTCTTTTGCGGACCGGTGCAACTCGGCGACGACCTGGTCGAGATGATCGTGCATTGCTTTCGCGGCCGCATCGCCGTCGCCGGCGCAAAGAGCCTTGAAGATGCTCTCGTGCTCTTCGAGCGTATGCACGACCCGTTCGGGACTCGCGAGCAGTTGCCTCGCGCGGTCCAGCGCATTGCGAGACACCGCGACGATTTCCTTGACGCGCGGCAGTTTCACCGCGTCCAGCAGGATTTCATGGAAGGCCAGATCGAGCGCATGAAACGCCAGACGTTCGCCACTTCCAGCCGCGCTGCGCTGCTCGTCGAGATTGCCGGCCAATGCGTCGAGCGTCGCCCGGTCGCGCAGCAGCGCCACGCCACGCACCGTCTCGACTTCCAGTGCACTGCGGATGAACAGATGCTGGCGGATGTCGTCGAGCGCAATCGGTTTGACGCGCGTGCCGCGCTGCGGCAATACCTCGACGAGCCCCGCATGCGCAAGCCTCGCCAACGCGGAGGACACCGGAAAGCGCGACACACCCATCCGTTCGCATACGGCCATCTTGTCGATCATCATGCCGGGCTCCAAGGCCAACGTAACAATCGCTTCTCGCAACGCCGCCTCAACCGCGTCGGTCAAACTACCGCGCTCGCCACCGCCGATTTTTTGCAGTGCGACATAAGGATTGCCGGCGGCATTCTCAAGTTCGGCTGAGGAGGTCACGAAGCCCTTGATTTCGAGAGAACATGCTAGCATGCTAGAAAGTGAATGCGATGTTGTCAACGCGTACAAATGCCTGGGAATACCAAGGGATGCCTGGTATCTGGGAACTGCGGGCTTACCCGTACGCGCAGCAGGAACGCGCACGCAGAGAAGGTGCGCAGGTAGCCGATCCGTCTGCGTTCGCAGACGACAAGCCGATAGCCATAGCCCCGGAGGGCGCGCAGATGACCACGATCACAAGGCTGTCCGTTCGGGACATCCGTTTTCCCACTTCACGTTCGCTGGACGGCTCCGACGCGATGAATGCCGCGCCGGACTATTCCGCCACCTATGTCACGCTCCAAACCGACACGCCGGATCTCACCGGCCACGGCCTCACGTTCACGATCGGCCGCGGCAATGAAATCTGCGTGACGGCCGTCAATGCCCTCACGCCGTTGATCGTCGGCAAGACGCTCGAAGATATCACCGCGAATATGGGCGCTTTCTGGCGCGCATTTACTTCGGATAGCCAACTACGCTGGATCGGTCCGGACAAAGGCGCGATTCATCTGGCCACCGCGGCGGTCGTCAACGCGGTGTGGGACCTGTGGGCGAAATCCGTCGGCAAGCCGGTGTGGAAGCTGCTGGTCGACATGAGTCCGGAAGAACTCGTGCGCTGCCTCGACTTTCGCTACGTGACCGACGCGATCACGCCGCACGAAGCACTCGCCATGCTGCACCGGCACGCCAGGACCAAAGGCGAGCGCGAAAAAGAAATGCTCGCGCAAGGCTATCCGGCCTACACCACGTCCGCGGGCTGGCTCGGTTACGACGACGACAAGATTCGCCGTCTCGCGCGCGAGGGTGTCGCGCAGGGATGGACGCATTTCAAGCAGAAGGTCGGCGGCGATCTGGAAGAAGATGTGCGGCGCGCGCGCATTCTGCGCGAAGAGATCGGCGAGAACCTGAAGCTGATGATGGACGCGAATCAGGTGTGGGACGTCGATGAGGCGATCGCGAACATGCGCCGTCTCGCCGAGTTCGACCCGTGGTGGATCGAGGAGCCCACGAGTCCGGACGATATCCTCGGTCATGCGGCGATTCGCCGGCGGCTCGGCTCGATTGGCGTTGCAACCGGCGAGCATTGCCACAATCGCGTGATGTTCAAGCAGCTGTTGCAAGCGCAAGCCATCGACTTCTGCCAGATCGACAGTTGCCGGCTCGGCGGACTCAATGAAGTGATCGTCGTATTGCTGATGGCCGCGAAGTTCGGCGTGCCGGTGTGCCCGCATGCGGGCGGCGTCGGTTTGTGCGAATACGTGCAGCATATTTCGCTATTCGACTATATCTGCGTGTCGGCCTCGCTCGAGAATCGCGTGCTCGAATATGTCGATCATTTGCACGAGCATTTCGTGAACCCCGTCGTGATTCGCAACGGGCGCTATATGCCGCCGCAAAGTGCCGGATATAGCATCGAGATATTGGAGGCGTCGTTGGACAGGTACTGGTTTCCGCAAGGAGAAGCGTGGCAGGAATAAAGCTGCATGGCCAGGGTTCTGTTCGCCTCGTGTCCGAAGTCGACGCGGTTGTCGCATTGAAAAACGTCTGAATTCAACTCATACCTTCTGAGCCACCAATGTCTTCTCCACTGTCGCCCGCCGCCATCGACGCAATGCGCGCCCGCACGCCCGGTGTTCGCAGTACCACGCATTTCAATCATGCCGGGGCGTCGCTGCCTTCCGCCGCCACGCTCGAAGCGATTCAAGCGCATCTGTTGCGCGAAGCGTCGATGGGACCGATGGAAGCAGGCGCGGCTGCCCGCGAACAGACCGAGCGGGCGCGCACGCTCGCCGCGCGACTGCTGAACGCTCAGCCCGTCGAGATCGCGTTGACGACCGGCAACTCGGCGGGCTGGGGCGCAGCTTTCGCGGCCTTGGGTCCGTGGCTCGCAGGGCAGCGCATCCTCGTTGCGCGGCACGAATGGGGCGGCAATCTCGCGACGATGCGTCTTCTGGCGCAGCGCGCGGGCGCATCGATCGAGACGATCCCTTCCGATGCCAGCGGCAGGGTTGATCCTCGCGCGCTCGAAGCGATGCTCGACGACCGCGTCCGACTGATCGCGCTCACGTGGCTGCCGGCCAATGGCGGACTGATCAACCCCGCCGCCGCAATCGGGCAGATAGCACGCCGTCACGGCATTGCGTATTTCATCGATGCGGCGCAGGCCGTCGGGCAACTGCCGATCGACGTCGTCGAAGTCGGCTGCGATGTGCTGGCGGGCGCGGGCCGCAAGGCACTGCGCGGACCGCGCGGCACCGGGCTGTTATACGTGCGGCGGGACTTTCTGCCTCGGCTGATGCCGGCGTTCGTCGACACGCACTCCGCGCCGCTCGATGCCGAGGGCGACCCGATACTGCGCGACGATGCGGCGCGGTTCGAATCGTCGGAAGCGTCGCTTGCCCTGCATTGCGGATTGGCGAATGCATTGGAGGAAGCGCTGGACATCGGCATCGACAACATCCGCGCGCAGATCGATCGAACCGCGCAGACTTTGCGCGAGCAACTGGCCGCGCTGCCGGGCGTTTCCGTACTCGACCAGGGTGTCGAACGATCCGGGCTGGTGTCGTTCAACGTCGCGGGACTCGATGCGATGTCAGTGCGACACACGTTGGCGGCGCAGGGCATCGCGATCGGTTCGAATGGCGTCGCCTATACGCCGTTCGACATGACGAGCCGAGGACTGACGCAGATCGCGCGCGCGTCGGTCAGCTACCTGACCACCGGCGCCGAAGTTGACAAATTATTGGCTGGGATACGGACGTTGGCGCGTTGAGCACTCGAGTCATACGGAAGTTTGCGCCAGTCAAACGAATAGAAGCCTCTTGTTGAACTTAATCGCCCGCGCACGACCATGAACTTCGCCTCATCGCGCCGCCTCGATTTATCCAGCTTTCCGCGCCATGCACTGCTCGAAGGCCCCACGCCCATTCAGCACCTTGCGCGTCTGAGCGCTCGCCTGGGCGGCGCGGACATCTACGTCAAAAGAGAAGATCTGACGGGACTGGGTGGTGGCGGCAACAAATTGCGCAAGCTCGAATTCCTGATTGGCGAAGCGCTCGCGGGTGGCGCGGACGCCATCATTACCGTCGGCGCGCGTCAGTCGAACCATGCGCGCCTCACGGCGGCCGCGGCGGCTCGCGTTGGACTTGACTGCGAACTGGTGCTGACGAGAACCGTGCCACGTGCCGACCAAGAGTATATGGAGAACGGCAACGTGCTGCTCCATGCGCTATTCGATGCGCGCGTGCATGATCTTCCCGGCACGGCCAACGCACTTGAATTCGCCGAGGAACGGGCGAACGAGTTGCGAGCGCAGGGCCGTCACGTCTATGTGTGTCCGTTGGGCGGTTCGAGCCCGGTCGGTTGCCTCGGCTATGCGGACTGTGCCGCCGAAATCGTCGCTCAATCGCATGCGCAAAACGTGGCGTTCGATCGCATCGTGGTGCCGAATGGAAGCGGCGGCATGCATGCTGGACTGGTTGCGGGTTTTGTCGCGCTTGGCCTGGATCCGTCACCGGTTGCCGCATTCACGGTCTATGGGAACGCTGGGCACGCGCGCACGGTGACTTTGGATAAAGCCAATCAGACGGTTCGACTGATCGACCCAGGCCTGAGCGTGAGCGATGACGCCATCTCGATCGACGAAGCGCAGCTCGGACCCGGCTATGGCATGCCGACCGACAACATGCGCGCTGCCGTTCGTCTGATGGCATCGACGGAAGGTCTGTTGCTGGATCCCGTGTATAGCGGCAAAGCATTCGCAGGTCTGGTCGACAACGTGACCAGCGGGAAGTATCCTGCCGGACAGAAGATTCTATTCGTCATGAGCGGCGGACTTCCCGGACTATTCGCCTACCGCAAAGAGTTCTAAGCGATCGAACGTGCATCAGAACTTGTTCGGCAAGCGGGCAAAGAGATCGCCGAAGCGCAACGAAAGTGAATAGCAGAAGAAGAATCGACAATGCAATGGCCTGATACGGCCGCCGCTGTCTGAAAGAAAGCGCGAAGCGCTTGAAGATTCGAATCGACGATTCGACATGGTGCCCAGGGCGGGATTTGAACCCACACGCCTTTCGGCGCTACCCCCTCAAGATAGTGCGTCTACCAATTTCGCCACCTGGGCAGAGGGGCGCCATTGTAGCAGCCAAATTATTTTTTTGAAGCCCCTTTCGCGACTTGTGCCTCGTGGTTGCCTGGAGTGCTGCTCGTATGCGAAGCTCGGCATCGATTGACCATGAAAACGGAGCCACTGTGCCGCAACCGCCCCTCCAGCTCTATACCGACGCGCAATTCGCGAGCCCTTACGCAATGTCCGTCTTCGTGACGCTTCGCGAGAAGCGCTTGCCGTTCGAACTTTCGACCGTCGATCTCGCGAGCAAAGCGAATCACGCAACGGACTTTGCGAACCGCTCATTGACGCGGCGCGTGCCGACGCTGACCCATGAAGACTTTGCACTATCCGAGTCGTCGGCGATCACCGAGTACCTCGACGAGACTTTCCCTGACACGCCGGTCTATCCGCAAGATCGGCGTCTGCGCGCGCGAGCGCGCCAGGTGCAGGCCTGGTTGCGCAGCGATCTGCTGCCAATCCGCGAAGAGCGTTCCACCGAAGTCGTTTTCTACGGAACGCGCGGCGCACCGCTTTCCGGCATCGCACAGGAAGCGGCACAAAAACTCTTCGCCGCCGCCGACGCTCTTCTTCCAGCCCATTCGCCGAACCTGTTCGGCAAATGGTGCATTGCCGACACGGACCTCGCATTGATGCTCAATCGCCTCGTGCTGAATGGCGACCCCGTTCCGCACAAGCTGAAGGAATACGCGACGCAACAATGGCAGCGTGCCAGCGTGCAACAGTGGGTCCAACTGGAGCGTCCGCCGCTCTGACGTCCACCGGCGTGGCCGCGCGCCACGCCGAATCACCATCGATAGAAGCAGCAAAGAACTGCAAAAGATCTCAACGGGGACGCATTCAAAGATGACGTAAAAACGACTATTACAGTCGCGGTCTATCTGATCTTTTCGGCTCCGCCATGGCGCGATTTCGCGCCCGCTCCCTCTGCTGTCTCGCGCGCACGATGCAGACAACGATCAGCACGATTGCCAGCAATGCCAATTCGATCATTGCAGGGACCCGAATGGGATCGTGAAACATGGCGGGCCTCCGTCACGTGATTTCGTCATATTACGCCGGGCGCGCTGAGTCCCGAAGTATTGCGCCGCACCATTGCGGTTCTATCGTCGTCACTACCTACGCCTTGATTCGGCCGACAAAGCCGCCAGCGACAAATTGCAAACATTCTGTCACGCGCAAACTACAGGATTCAGATAGCTGTCCCCAAACAGTTTATTTGCGCTAGAGTACGTGAGCGATCAGTTGGATCGTGAGCCGTCCCGACAATTCAAGGGTGTTTTCTGCCACGCGTTTCGTTGCGTGTACTAAAGAAGCACTTGGACTCGTTGAAGACATCGCGCCATGCCATATTTTCCTGTCGCCTACTGTGGTCCCGCGCCTGTCCCCGAAAGCCTGTGGCTACGCTGGAACACGGACCTGCCATTGCTCGTCGCGCTCGCGGCGCTGGCATGGATCGTGACCAGCGGCCGCTCGGCGAATACACGGGCGGGATGGGTCGCCGTCGCGCTGATGGCCGTCGTGTTCGTCTCGCCGCTGTGCGCGTTGTCGTCGGCATTGTTCTCGGCGCGCGTAACCCATCACATCATTCTGATCGCTGGCGTCGCTCCTCTGCTCGCCCTCGCGTTTCCGCTACCGCGCCTCCCGCATCCGCCGCTCGTGCCGGTGGTCGCCGCGCACGCGGTGATCATCTGGCTGTGGCATGCGCCGGGGCCGTATGCGTGGGGCCTGTCGACCGTACCCGGCTACTGGCTGATGCAGTTCACATTGCTCGGCAGTGCATGGCTGATGTGGCGCAGCATCTTTTCGCCATTGCTGCCGACCGGCCTCGCGCTGATGGCGCTCGTCGCGACGATCGGCCATATGGGTCTGCTCGGCGCGTTGATCGTGTTCGCGCCGATGCCGCTCTACGTCGTGCACTTCGCGACCACCGCCGCGTGGGGCCTCACCCCGATCGCCGACCAGCAACTCGCCGGCCTGTTGATGTGGGTATTGGCGATGATCCCCTATCTCGCGGCAGGACTTTCGCTAGTCTGGTCAAGCCTGCGCGTCGGAGAGCCCGCACTGTGACGACCCTGCTGAAGTTCATTCATCTGGCCGCGATCGCGACCTGGTCGGGCGGTTTGATCGTGCTGCCGTATCTGTTCTGGCAACGCCGCGGGCTTGCGGCCGGCACCGAGCTCGACCGGCTGCACCGCATCACGCGATTCGTGTTCGTGGAACTGACCTCGCCCGCCGCTTTCGTCGCGATTGCGAGCGGCACCGTGCTGATTTTTCTGCAGGCAACCTTCGTCGAGTGGTTCACCGCGAAGATGGTGTTCGTCGGCATCATGGCGATGCTGCACGTGCTGGCCGGCCTCATACTGCACGATCTGTATCTGCCCGGCGGCCGGTTCAGCCCTGCTTCGGCGATCGCACTGACCCTCGCCTATCTGATCGTGATCGTCGCGATCATCTGGATCGTGCTGGCCAAGCCGCACATCGACTCGAACCTGCTGGCCCCGCACCTGTTCGAGCCCGGCGGACTAGGCCGGTGGCTGCATCACTCCTTCGGCGAAACCAGAATCCCCACGCCATGATCGAACACGAGCTTGCCTCCATGCCAGCCGGCGAAGCCCGTCATCACCGAGCTGAGCACCGACAGCACGAGCCCATGCGGCAGGATCTCATCGGGGTACAGAAGGCGCACGCCCCAGTTCATCCCCGCGAGCGCGACGAGCGTCATCGCGGCGATCGCATGCGACCAGCTCGCCTCCTTCAGGCGGATACCGCGCACGAGCAGCAGTTCGGCCGTACCGACGACGCTCGCGGCCACGCCGCTCCAGAACGCGAAGCCGGCGGCCCACAGGCCGGCGCGAATCCAGAATGGGTCGCCCGTCCACCAGTAGATCACGTCGACGCCCAACGTTGCGACGACGAACGCGATCGGGAAATGCACCATCATCACGTGAATCGGATGGCCGACGAGCGCCACCGCGGAGCCCTTGTCGAGCCGCAGCAGTTCGAGCATCACTTCGCTGCGCGTCTGGGTGCCGGAATTGCCTTTTTTTGCCATGATGGTGTGCCCTCGCATCGAATGCCTGGTGGTGCAAACCATCATAGCTGCTTGCGTCTGACGGTCCAAGCAGGATCGCTCGCGGCGTTGTCCGGCTGCAGCGGGCCGCTTTCGACGCTCGATCCATCCGGCCCGGCCGCCGCATCGATCGCCGGATTGTGGTGGGTGATGCTGGCGGGCGCGGCGATCCTGTTCGCCATGGTGCTCGTGCTGTTTCTGATGACGGTCTTCCGGCCGGGCTGGGGCTCGCACGTGTCGCCCGCGCGCTGGATCGTGCTCGGTGGTCTGGTGCTGCCCGCGGTGATCCTGATTCCGCTGATCTGCTACGCGCTGTATGCGGGCGAGTTGCTGCTGCCGCTGCGCGCGCATGCGCCCGCGCGCATCGAGGCGATCGCGCAGCAATGGCGCTGGACCTTCCGCTACCCGGAACTCGGCAATGTCGAAACCGCAAACGTGCTGCACCTGCCAGCGGGCACGCCGGTCGACATCTCCGTGACCAGCCTCGACGTCGTGCACGCGTTCTGGATTCCGCGCTTCGCGGGCAAGATCGACGCGGTCCCCGGCCACCACAACCTGCTGCGCATCCAGGTCGATCGGCCCGGCGAGTACGCCGGACAATGCAACCAGTTTTGCGGCATCGGTCACGCGCAGATGCACTTCACCGTGATCGTCGATCGTCCGGAAGATTTTCCGGCCGCAGTTAAAAACGCCGCCGCCAACGGGGAGGTGAAGAAATGAGTGTGCCCGTCGAGCCGCCGTCACAGGGCAACGCGCTGCGGCTGCACCGCCAGCTTGCCGCGATCTGGGGCACCGGGCCGGGCGTGCAGAGGCTCGCCGCGGTCAACCATACGGTCCTCGGCATGCGCATGATGATCACGTCATTCGTGTTCTTCGCGATCGCCGGGATTCTCGGCATGCTCACGCGCGTGCAGCTCGCCACGCCGCATGCGGGCTTCATGGACGTGGAGACCTATAACCAGGTCTTCACGATGCATGGGTCGATGATGCTGTTCCTGTTCGCAATCCCGATGGTGGAAAGCTTCGCGGTCTATCTGACGCCGAAGCTTCTCGGCGCGCGCGACTTCGCGTTTCCGCGCCTGACCGCATACGGCTACTGGTGCTATCTGTTCGGCGGCACGATCCTGACCGTGTCGCTGATTCTGCGCAGCGCGCCCGACGGAGGCTGGTTCATGTACACGCCGCTCAGCTCCAGGGTCTACACGCCCGGTTTGAACGCCGACGTCTGGCTGCTCGGCATCACGTTCGTCGAGATTTCGGCGCTGTCGCTCGCGATGGAAATCGTCGTGTCGATTCTCAAGATGCGCGCGCCGGGCATGTCGCTCGATCGCATGCCGATCTTCGCGTGGTACATCCTCGTCACCGCGATGATGATGATCGTGGCGTTTCCGCCGCTCATTCTCGGCTCGATCCTGCTCGAGGTGGAGCGCGCGTTCAACCTGCCGTTCTTCGATCCGACGCGCGGCGGCGATCCGCTGTTGTGGCAGCATCTGTTCTGGCTGTTCGGCCACCCGGACGTGTACATCATCTTCCTGCCGATGGCCGGCGTGCTGTCGACGATGATCCCGGTGTTCGCGCGACGCCGTCTGATCGGCTATCGCACGATCGTCGTCGCGATCATCGCGCTCGCGTTCCTGAGCTTCGGCATCTGGGTGCACCATATGTTCACGGTGGGCATTCCACATCTGGCGCTCGCGTTCTTCTCGGCGGGCTCGGCGATCGTCGCGGTGCCCACCGCGATCCAGTTCTTCGCGTGGTTCGCCACGCTTTCGCACGGCCGCCCGCGCTGGGACGTACCGATGCTGTACATCTTCGGCTTCTTCTTCGTGTTCACCTGCGGCGGGCTGACCGGCGTGATGCTCGCGATGGTGCCGTTCGACTGGCAGGCGCACGACACCTACTTCGTCGTCGCGCATCTGCACTACGTGGTGGCCGGCGCGCTCGCGTTTCCGATGCTCGCGGCGTTCTATTACTGGCTGCCGCTACTGAGCGGGCGCACCGCCGTGCATAAACTTGCCGTGCCGGCGTTCTGGCTCGTGTTCATCGGCTTCAACATGACCTTTTTCATGATGCACCTGACCGGCCTGCTCGGCATGCCGCGGCGGGTCTTCACCTATAGCGGCGACGAAGGCTGGAACTGGCTCAATCTGCTGTCGTCGGTGGGCAGCTTCGTGATGACGATCGGCTTCGCACTAGTCGTGATCGACATCATCGTGCAACTGCGTTTCGGCCAGCGCGTGCGGCGCAATCCGTGGCAGTCGACCACGCTCGAATGGGCGATGCCGATTCCGCCCGCGCCCTATGCGTTCGCGTCGATTCCGCACATGGACGCCGAAACCGAAAAGGTCCCGCCCGGCCAGCTAGCGACCTCGCTTGCGCGCGGCGAAGGCTACCTCGGCTTCACGCGCAACGGCTGGCTGGAGACCCTTGGCGTGCATATCACCTCGGGCGAGCCGGATCAACTGATCGTGCTGCCGAACTCGACCTATCTGCCGCTCGTCACCGCGCTCGTGACCGCCGCGGCGGTGCTCGCGATGCTGTTCAAGTTCTATCTGCTGTCGGTCGCGTTCGCGTTGGTCACGTTTGGCCTCTTCATCTTCGCAGGCCACGGCGCGGGCCACGCGCGCGACTACGGCGCGTTGCCGGTCGGCCGCGGCGTCAGCGTGCCGCCGCATACCGAGGTGGCCGGCTCGCCATCATGGCTTTCGCTGATCTGCGCGCTGGTGGCGAACGGCACGCTGTTCACATCGCTGGTCTTCGGCACATTCTATCTGTGGATCGCCGCGCCGAACTGGCCGGCCGCTGTGACGCCGCATCCGAGCCGCCTGCTCGCGCTCGTGGCGCTCGTCGCGCTTGCGCTCGCCGCCGTCGCCGCGCGCGGCTCGTTGCGCGCGGCCGCCGCCGAGCGCAAACCGCACGGCACGATCGGACTGACCGCGATTGCCCTGATCGTCGCGCTGATCGCCTGCGTGATGCTGATCAACGGCGTGACACCGAATCCTCGCGAGCATGCGCTCGGCGCGACGGCCGCGGCGCTGCTCACGTACATCGCGGTTCACGCGGGCGTCGGGCTACTGTTCCTGATCAGCAATGTGCTGCGCGTCGGCGCGGGCTTCGTTTCCGCGCGACGCCTGACCGATCTGCGCCTCACGCGCCTGTGGGTCGATTACACGCTGGCGACGGGCCTCATCGCGCTTGGACTCGTGCTCGCGCTGCCTGGCCTCGTCGCCATGCTGGGAGCCCGACCATGAATGCGCGTCCGCTTTCGCCACGGCGGTTGTGGTGGCTCGCCGTCGGCTTCACGATCTGGTGCCTCGCGTTCGTGATCCTGTATGCGCTGCATGCGATCGGCTGCGCGTTCGCGTGGCCGGCCGGGCCGCTGCGCGCGAGCCTCGCGATCATCCTGCTGCTGCATCTGGTCGCGATCGGCTGGCTATGGCGCTATCGCGCCGCGACGCGCGACCCCGGGCCCGAGCGCATCAGCTCGTTCATGCATACCGTCGTCGTCTGGACGCTGATCGCGGCGCTGGTCGCGACCGTGATTACGTTCGGGCCGGCGCTGCTGCTCACCACCTGCGTGTGAACGCGGACTGAGCGCCGACCGAGCGCCGACCGAGCGCGAACGGGGCCGCTCCCTCCCCGGCATGGAGAAGCACTGATGCAGTCTCGAGATCTCGCACGCAAGATCATCTGGTCGGCCATCTATCTGTTGTTCATTCTCGCGCCGCTGTTTGCGCTGCTGGCCGGCACGCTGCCGCCCGCGCGCAACTTCGGCACCGAGTTCTCGGTGGCGCTCGGCTACTCCGGCCTCGCGATGATGGGCCTGCAATTCGGCCTCACCGCGCGCTTTCGTCACGTGACCGAGCCATGGGGCGAGGACGTCATCTACCATTTTCATCGACGCGTGTCGCTGCTCGCGGTCAGCCTCGTGGTCGCCCATCCGCTGATTCTGTTCGCGATCCGCTCGGACAAGGTCGCGATGCCCGACTCGCTGCGGGAGGTACCGTGGGGCGCGTGGTTCGCCTTCCTGTCGATCGGCTCGGTAATCGTGCTGGTGATCACCGCGCTGTGGCGCAAGCAGCTAAAAATCCCTTACGAACTCTGGCATCTATCGCACATCGGACTCGCGCTCGTGGCGATCTTCGGCGGCGTGCTGCATATGATCGGATGGGGCTTCTATCTGACCGATCCGCTCAAGCGCACGCTGTGGATCTGCATGACGGCATTCTGGATCGCGCTGTTGCTCTATGTGCGTCTGTTCAAGCCGATCTTCATGCTCAGGCGTCCGTACCGGATCGCGGAAGTGCGCGCCGAACGCGGCGACACCACGACGCTCGTGATGCAGCCCGACGGCCACGCCGGTTTTCGTTTCAAGCCCGGCCAGTTCGGCTGGCTCAACGTGTGGGGCAGTCCGTTCAGGATCACCGGGCATCCATTTTCGTTCTCGTCGAGCGCCGAGGCCGAGAACGGCCGCGTCGAAATGACGATCCGCAATCTCGGTGATTTCACGAGCAAGGTGAAGCTGATCGAGGCGGGTCAGCGCGTGTATCTGGACGGACCCTATGGCGCGTTCACGATCGGCCATCCGACCGACATGCACGTGCTGATCGCGGGCGGCATCGGTATTACGCCGATGATGAGCATGATCCGCACGCTCGCCGATCGCGGCGACCAACGTCCGCTGGTGCTGCTGTACGGCGGCAAGACCTGGGACTCGCTGACTTTCCGCGAGGAACTGGATGCGCTGAAAACACGGCTCGATCTGCGCATCATCTATGTGCTGTCGGCCCCGCCCGAAGGCTGGAGTGGCGAGACCGGGCGCATCGACGCCGCGATGTTCCGGCGTCATCTGCCGCCCGCGTTTGCCGAGCACGAGTACTTCATCTGCGGCCCGGACCCGATGATGGATGCAATCGAAACGGCGCTCGGCGAAATGAAGGTGCCGCGCATGCGCTACCATTCCGAACGCTACAGCTTCGTCTAGGAGACTTGCGATGCGTCGACTATTGGCCAATCGTCTCGTCGTTGCGACCGGCGTGATCGTCGTGGCGCTGTCGCTTCTTTTCGCGTATCTGCGGGTCGGTTCGCTGCACTAGGGGCCGGTTATGCCGGTCACGGCCTCGCGACGCGCTTGTCCTCATGCTCGAAGGTTGAATCGATATGCCCTACTTCTTTGGAATTGGTCTTCACGTTTTTATTGCGATCTTTTTCGCCGTCCACGCGATGCGCAATAACCAGGGCATTTATTGGCTGTTCATTCTGTTTGCTTTTCCGCTGCTCGGCAGCGTCGTGTATTTCTTCGCGATCTATCTGCCGGGTCTGCGCCATTCGCGCGGCGCGCGCGTGGCCACGCAGGCGATCACGCAACTCGTCGATCCGAATCGCGCGCTGCGTGAAGCGCGCGCCGATTTCGACCGCGCGCCGACCGTGCAGCATCGGATGCGGCTCGGCGAGGCCTTGCTCGCGGCGGGCAATCCGCGCGAAGCGCTCGAACACTTCGAGGCCGCGGCGAACGGCCCATTCGCGAACGATCCCGCGCTGCTGATCGGTCTCGCGCGCTCGCAGTTCGCGCTCGGCAACTACCCGGCCACCGATGCGACCTTGGCGAATCTGTTCTCGGTCAATCCGCAGGCGCGCAATCAGGGCGAGCCGGCGCTGCTGTACGCACGAACGCTAGCCGCGCTGAACGCGCCGGGCGCACGCGCGGCGTTCGAACAGGCGCTGGCCTGCGCGAGCGACGTCGCGCCGCGCTGCCTGTTCGCCGACTGGCTCGCGGCGCAGCCGGAAGCTGCGGACCGCCGCCGCGCGGGCGCGCTCTATGCCGAAATCGTGCAGGATGCCAAGCATTGGCCGCGTCACGCGCGCGAGCACAATCGCGAGTGGCTGCAGCGGGCACAGGCCGCGTTAGCGGCAGGCGCGGCTCGAACCTGAGTATGCGGAGGAGAGCATCGATGCGACGCGCGACCCGGTTTCTTGCTTCGGCGATGTGCGCCGCGATCGCGGCGACCGTTTCGAGTGCCGGTAGCGCTTCGACGTCCGCGCACGCCGCTGGCACGGACAAGCAGTTCGAATGGCCCGCGTCGTTCGTCGTGCTCGGCGATGGTTATCCGCACTCGGGCGATGCCTGCCGGCGACTCGGCGAGTCGGCCGCGACCGCGAACTATCTCGACCATATGGCGATGCTGATCGGCTGTCCGGGCTCGCGCGACAGCGCCGCGGTGCGCGCGCTCGTCGGGCATCAGCGGCACGCGCGCGTGGTCGGAGAAGCGGATGGCGTGACGCTGATTTCGATTTCGACCGAGAGCGCTCAGGCCGGCTCGCAGAACAGCCACGCGCCCATGAAGGAATCGCCTATCAGCGCAAGCGGCACCTTGCCGTGCGAGCGCGGCAACGGGCAGACCAAAACGATGTGCAAGTTCGGCGTCGTGCATCACAGCGATCGATCGACCACGGTCGTGGTCTACTGGCCCGATGGCGCCACGCGGGCGATTTTCTTTAGCGTCGACGGCCGGGTGATGGGCACAGCGGCGACCGCGAACGATCGCCCGATGCCCGGCGACACGCTCACGCGCAAGCATGCCGGCATCAATCTGATTTCAGTTGGCAATGAGCGCTACGAAGTCGAGGACACTGTTCTGTCCGGTGATTGAATGGCGTTGAAGCACATCGGCGTAAGCCATCCGCGGTCGAACGCCTGATTCGCCGCGCGTTAGTTTCGTTTCTATCCCCCTCGCCTTACACCTCTCGCTGATTCGCAGGTTGCGTGTCGCATCGACCAAAATATTAGTAATAAATCGTCAGAGACCCGCGCGTATGCGAAACGCTTACGCTATGCGCAGCACAATCCCTTCATTTACATCGAGGTCGGCATGCGGGATTACCCCATGCGGTCGAATCGATATTATTGACTAATATTATTACCTGCCGGACGTTCGGCGCCGGCCCACCCGCTATCTCGATTCCTTATCTAGATCAAAAAGTGTTTTCAACCGATCAGCGGTTCAACAGGAGGAGGTCACGATGTCCAGAAGAATGGGATTAATGGCGGTCTGGCTGGCGATGGCCGTCGGACTCGCCGCGTGTAACGGCGACAATAGCGGCGCATCGACATCGCCGGTGGCGAACGAGGCCATCTCGGACCCAGCGCCGATCAGCAATGCATCGCAATCGGATTCGAATGCATTGGCGGACAACCACGCGACGACGGCTGCGCCACTGCCCTGCGACGCCGCGGCCACGGCCAACACGCCCTGCTCCGCCGCGCACAGCGTGACCCGACTGCTGACGAAGAACTACACGGGCCCGCTGTTCCAGATTCAACGCGCGTCCGACAACACGACCCTCGACGTCTATCCGTACACCAACAGCACGCTAAAGGGCGGCAACCGCTCGCTGGTCGGCTCGGCGAACGTGCAGAGCATGCAATCCTTCTGTAACAACACGACCTGCTCGGTCACCTACATCTACGACCAGATCGATCTGGTCGCGCCGCTAAAAAACGGCGCGTTCGGTAATGTCCCCGCGACCTTGACGCTCAACCAGGACGGCACCGAGTCGCTAACCGTACAGAACGGCAGCAAAACGACCACGGTACCGGTCCTCAACGGTTTCGCGACGATCACGCTGCCGGGCACCACCGGCACCTTGACCGTGCAGTTGGCGCAACCGCCGACCGCATTGACCGCGCAGGCGCCGACGCAGCCACTGACGATCGGCAACGACTTGCCCGCGCTTCCCGGCACACCTGCCAAGCTCGCCTTCGTCACGACGAACGGCGTGCAGATTCCGGCTCTCGGCACATTGGCCGGGCAGGCTTATCGCAAACGCTTCGGCACGGTGAACCAGTCGATCGGCGATAGCGAAATCGCCGAGTACATGGTGGCCGGCGCGCACTACAGCCAGTCGTCGACCTGCTGCGGCACCTACGGCAACATGGAGAACAGCGCGAATCCGAGCACCTATTCGCACGGCGAAGTGGAAGGCGAAATGTTCGCGCTGGCGTTCTCGAACGGCAACGCGGCCGTGTTCGGCTATTGCGACGGCGACTCCATCCAGCCGTCGAACGTCAAGGACCCGGTGTGCAATGCGCTCGATACCAACTGGCCGGGCGTCGATGCCGAAGCCGGCGTCTATCTGTATGGTCCGCAGCAGCCGGCGAAAGAGAAGTTCGTGACGGTGCTGTCGAAGTACTCGCCGCTCACCGCGTCGAATCTGTTTGCGGTCAAAGGCGGCTCCGCTTCCCAAAGCGTGCTGACGTCGCTATACGACCAGGCGCCGCCTGAAGCGCTGGACTTCGGCAACGATGCCGGTCATGCATTCAACGGCCAATGGCAAGGCGGTCTGTCGCTCGGCGAAGGCGGCGACGGCAGCGGCGCGCCGATCCAGTTCTTCGAAGGCGCGATCATCACGAAGGCGACGTCCGATACGACCGACAACGCGATCCAGTCGAGCATCGCGAGCTTTTACGGGCCGCCGACCAACGCGGCCGCGGCGGCTTGCTACGCGAACAACCTGATCAACTCGCCACTCAGTCTGGCGACGCCGGATGCGTGGTTCCAGTCGAACGGCGGCACCGCCGTGCCCGCCACCGACATCTCCGGCGCGAATCGCGGCGCCGCGACGGTCACGAGCACGAACGGTTCGGCCGTGTCGAACATCCACGAAGTGATCCGCGTGCAAGGTGGCCAGTCGTACACGTTCACCGACTACGTGCTCGCCACCACCAACGCGACGGTATTCCCCGGCGGCTCGATCCAGACCGACGACCCGAGCGGCACCGAGTTCGGCTGGGTGCTGAACACGAACACCGGCGCGATCGTGCGCGGCACGTGGGGCGCGGGGCAAGCGACAGCGCTGAGCGCGGTGAAATCCGGCAACTGGTGGAAAGTGACGATGACGCTGACCGCACCGGCGGGATCGAACAATGCACAGGTGTTCATCGATCCGCCCACCTCGAGCGGCGCAGGCGTACGTTCGCAGCAGGCCGCGTATCTGAGCGCAACGCATTACTGCCCGAGCCTTGCGATCCTGAGCGGCGCGAAGTCGTAACCGCAGCGGTAGACGCTCGATCGAACCCGCGTGGCCGGACCGCATCGCGATGCGGTCCGGCCACGCCATGGCACTTCACAGCACCACTTCCTGCTTGCCCGGAATGCCCTGCCCGCGCAACGAACACCCGCGCGTTTCAGGCACGAAGATCAACGCAATCGCACCGACGACGCACGCGGCCATCATGTAATAAGCGGGCACCAGCGCATTGCCCGTATGGGCGACGAGCCACTGGTTCGCCATTGGCGCCGTGCCGCCGAAAATCGACGTCGACAGGTTATACGCAATCGCCATTCCGGCGTAACGGACCTGGGTCGGAAACATTGCGGGGAACATCGCCGAGATGCTGGCGAGTTGCGGCACGTACAACAGCCCGAGCACCGCGAAGCCGAGGAACGCGCCGACGAGGCCGAGCTTCATCAGCAGGAACATCGGAATCGCCGCGACGAACAGACCGATCAGCGAAAACCACCAGACGTTCTTGCGTCCGACGCGATCCGAGAACGTGCCCGCGAACGGCAGAAACACCATCATCGCGAGCATGCCGATCAGCGGCACCAGCAGGGACATGTTGTCGCTCATGCCGAGCTGCTTCTGCATGAAAGTCGGCATATAGGCGAGCAGCACGTAGTTGACGACGTTCAACGCAACCACGAGTCCGCCGAGCTGGATCAGCGGTTTCCAATAGTCGCGCAGCAATGCCTTCAGCGTGACGCAGCTATGCTGCTCCTTGTGCATCGATTGTTCGAGTTCGCGAAAGACCGGCGTGTCTTCGAGCTTCGAGCGCAGATAGAAACCGATCAGGCCGAGCGGCGCCGCGATCAGAAACGGCAAACGCCATCCCCATGAATGCATCGCCGTATTGCCGAGCACGACCGAGCAGCCGAGCATCAGAAATGCGCCGAGCGAAAAACCCGACAGCGTCGCGAATTCGAGGAAGCTGCCGCAAAAGCCGCGCTTCTTATCGGGTGCGTATTCGGCCATGAAAGTCGCCGCGCCGCCGTATTCGCCACCCGTCGAAAAGCCCTGGATCATTCGTAGCGCGACGAGTATCGCCGGTGCCCACCAGCCGATGCTCGCGTAAGTCGGCACGAGCCCGACCAGCAGCGTGGCCACCGACATCAGGATGATCGTCAACGCAAGCACGTGCTTGCGGCCGAGGCGATCGCCTAGCGGTCCCCAGAACAGACCCCCTAACGGACGCACGAGAAACGAAATGGCGAACGTCGCGAGCGCGAATAAGGTGGCCTGCGCGGTGCTGCCGGGGAACAACGCGGCCGAAATATAGCTCAGGCCATAGGCGTAAATACCGTAGTCGAACCATTCGGTCGCATTGCCGAGTGCCGACGCGGCGATTGCGCGTCGCAGCAAGCTGCGCGCTTGCGCTTGCGGTTGCGCGCTCTGCGCGGTCCATGAATTGGCGTAGTGCATGTCTCCTCCAGGATGTCTTTATGCGACACAAGCAATGTCGCCCGAATCCACGATACCGGCGGCCCGCGCCTGCAACGATGTTCTAGGACGATGCAGGCATCGGGGTTTTCCATAAAGCCGGTAACCGATGCGGTAATCCGTACGCGTGCATCGATGACACGTCGTGTGGGTTCGGGAAAAACGACACGATCGGCTCCACGCACGACATTTAGCGCGTCTGCAACGGCAGCGTCATCAAACGACCGTGCTGCGGCCTCGCCTCGTACTCGCCGCATAGACGCAAACACATCCATGCGGTCGCGAGATTGCTGCTCACCACGGGCTTGCCAATCGCGGCCTCGATTCGCGCGATGATCGGCGCGGCTCTCACCGCGGTGCACGAGATAAACAGCGCATCGGAGTCCGGCGCGATCGCGTCGCACGCGAAGGCGACGATGTCGTCGTGCGAAATCCGCGCCATCTCCCGGTCATCGGTCAGACCCAGGCATGAGAAGCGATCGATAGCGAAGCCTTGCGCGGCAAAATACGCCGCCATCGGCCGACTCGTTTCGGCGGTGTACGGCGTCAGCACGCTGATACGCCGTGCGCCCAGCGCGTTGAGCGCCGTGACCGCGGCCGCGGTTGGAGTCACGACCGTGGCCGATGGCTTCGCCGCATGAATAGCCCGCTCGATCTGCGCATCGCCGATTACCACGGATGCCGACGTGCACGAATACATCACGACGTCGAGCGTCTCGTCGGGCAGGATCAACGCCGCGCCCGCGCTCAGCGATGGCTGCATCGCCAGCAGATTGTCGGGCGTGACCGGGTTCGCATACGGCACGCGATTCACGTAGATACCGATACGATGGTTTGCCACCAATGCCGCGAAGTCCGGCTCGGTGGTGTGATCGGTGGCGAGAATCACGAGGCCGATACGTTTGTCGAGAGCGCGTTCGAGCAGTTGCGGCGCGCGCTCGAACTGCCGGATGGTGGTTTGCATCGTTCAATGCCCCGGCGCGGGAAAGCGCCTTTCAAGTAGTCGCACACAGGCGACCGCGATTAGGCTGATGATCAGGAACAGCACGCCGACGAGCGTCATCGGCTCCAGATAGCGGTAATCCGTATTCGCGATGATCTTCGCCCGATTCATCAATTCGAGGACCGTGATCGCCGACAGCAACGGCGTTTCCTTGAACATCGAGATCAGGTAATTGGCGAGCGCGGGCACCATCGGCGGTACCGCTTCGGGCAGGATGACATGCTGCCACGTTTGCGCGGGGCTCAGATTGCAGGCCTTGGCGGCTTCCCATTGCCCGCGCGGAATGCTTTCGATGCCGGCGCGATACACCTCGGCCGCATACGTCGCGTAATGCACGCCTATGGCGAGTACGCCGGCCGCTAGCGCCGGCATGCGGATGCCGATGTCGGGCAGCACGTAGAACACGAAATACAGCTGCACGAGCAGCGGTGTGCCGCGAATAAAACTCGCGACCGCCGAGGTGCCGCGCGACACCGCACGATTCGGCGCCAGCCGCAAAATGGCAATCGCCATGCCGACCACAGCCGCCACCACGGCGCCGAGCAAGGTAGCGAGCACGGTGATCTCCAACCCTTGCAGCAGGGTCGGCAGAATCTCGCGCACGAAGCTCCAGTCCCATTCCATACGTCTATCTCCTGATGCGGTCGAGACCAAAGCTCATCCGGTTTTCCAGCTTGCGCATACCGAACGAGATCAGACAGGCCATGGCGAAGTACAGCGCGAGAATCGTCGCGAACGGAATCAACGTGTTGCCGGTTTGCGAGCGCACCACCTGCGCCTGAAACGTCATGTCGCCGAGCGAGATCAGCGACACAACCGCCGTGCCCTTCAGCAGCTCGATCGCGTTGTTGCCGAACGTGGGCAGCATCAGCGGCAAGGCTTGCGGAAGGATCACGTGCCGCATGCGCTGATAGCGGGAAAGATTGAGCGCGATGCAGGCGCCGCGCTGCTCGTGGCCGATCGCGGCGACCGCGCCGCGCACCACTTCGGCACCGTACGCACCGACGTTCAAACCGAGCGCTAGCACGCCGGCCTGCAGCGGCGTCAGCGTCAGGCCGGCCATCGGCAACACGAAGTACGCCCAGAACAGCTGCACGAATATCGAGGTGCCGCGAAAGAACTCGATATACGACGTAGCCAAGGCGCGCACCACGAAGAAACGCGACAAGCGGCCGAGCCCCGCGACGAACGCCATCACGAGCGCGAGTACCGCGCCCATCAGCGTCAGTTCGACGGTGGTCTGCGCACCCTGCAGAATCAGCTGCAAATAGCCGGACCAGTGGTTCATCGACGCACCTCGCGCGCAATGTGTGGTGGGCCACGCGCGCTACCGTGTTGCGCGCATGGTGAGTTATCGCGGACTCAGTTCTTCGCCGCGCACAGTTTTTCGCGGCTCGTCGACATCGCGGCCTTCGCCGAGAAGCCATAGGGTTCGACGATCTTCGCGAACTCACCGGACTCCTTCATCTTCTTGAGCTCGACGTCGAATGCATCGCGCAGCGCGGTGTCCTGCTTGCGGAACGCGACGCCGTCGCATTGCACCGGCGTGTTCTGCACCGGTGCGATCGATTCGAGGTTCGGGTCTTTCGCCTTCGAAAGCAGATCGGTAATCGACAGCAGCGGCAACGCGAACACGTCGATGCGGCCGTCTTGCAGCATCTTCAGACCGCTTTGCCCGTCCGGCACGATGATCACGCGATCGGTCGGAATATTCGCGGCGGTCGCGAGCTTCTGCTCGGTCGTGCCGCCTTCCACACCGATCACCGCTTTGGAATCTTTCGCGATTTCGTCGTAGGTCTTGATGCTCTTCGTGTTGCCTTTCTTGACCGCGAACGCTTCGACCGCGCACAGCACCGGCTGCGAATAGGCGACGGCCGCGCAACGCTGCGGCGTCATGAACAGTCCCGCCGCGATCGCGTCATGGCGCCCGGCCGCAAGGCCCGGAATCATCGCGCCATACTCGGAGACCGACGCGACCACGTCGTTGACGCCGAGCTTCTTGAACACCGCGCGCGCGACGTCCGGCGCCGCGCCCGTCACCTTGCCGTCGGCGCCGACTGCGGTGAACGGCGGTTCGTTCGCAATCGCGATGCGCGCGAAGCCTTGCTGGCGCAGCTGCGTGAGCTTGTCGTCGGCGGCATAAGCGAGGCTCGCGAGCGTCAGCAGCGACACCCCTCCCGCAATCAGTATCCCCTTCAGCTTCATGATCTCTGGCTCCTATGGCGTAGTGGTATGACGTAGTAGTGGATGATGTACAGCGTGGAAAAAGCAATCTCTGGGAGGTCGGCTCAAATTCGATGCCCCGCGGCGAGGATCTTGCGCAGAAAGGTCTGGGTCCGCTCGTGCGTCGGATGCGTGAAGATGTCCTCGGGCTTGCCTTCCTCGACGATCCTGCCGCGGTCGAAGAACAGCACGCGATCGGCGAAGTCGTGCGCGAAGCCCATTTCGTGCGTGACGAGCAGCATCGTCATGTCGGTCTCGCGCGCGAGCCGTTGCATCACGTTCAGCACTTCCTCGACGAGTTCGGGGTCGAGCGCGGACGTCACTTCGTCGAACAGCATGATCCGCGGTGCGAGCGCGAGCGCCCGTGCGATCGCCACGCGCTGTTTCTGCCCGCCCGACAGTTGCGCTGGACGGCTGTTCGCCTTGTCGCTCATGCCGACCATGTCGAGCAGTTCGAGCGCGCGCTTCTCGGCCGACGCACGGCTCTCGCCCTTCGTCAGCATCGGCGCGAGCGTCACGTTGTCGAGCACGCTCTTGTGCGGAAACAGATTGAAGTGCTGGAACACCATGCCGATCTTCTCGCGCATCTTCTGCAGATGCCGTTCGTTCGCGGGCACCATCTGGCCGCCGCGCGGCATATGGAACAGCTGTTCGCCGTCCACTTCGATATGGCCGCCGTCGATCGTCTCCAGCGTCATCAGGATGCGCAGGATCGTCGTCTTGCCCGATCCCGACGGACCGATCAGCGCGAGCTTCTCGCCGGGCATCACGTCGAGCGACAGTTCGTCGAGCACGGTCAGCGCACCATATCGTTTCGTGATCCGGTCGAGCCGGATCAATGGCTTGTCCGCCGGGCTCTCGTGTCGGTGCGCCGGCGTGCTCGCGGACGAATGACTCGCCGGGGCGATGCCTGAAGCGCTCAGCAAATCGGTAACTCGCGCGGTGTTCATATCGATTCGATCCCGTTCGTCGTACATGACTTGAGTGAATGAAACGCGGCTGCGGCGTCACAAACGCCAGTAATGCAAACCAGAATACGCAGCCATATTTGCGATCCAGATTGCTCTAGAACAATTCTTTTTACGCGCGGACAAGCGCGGCGCAGCGTGCACTGCAACAACCACGCAGCGTCCGTCGCTAACGTCGCGAACATTGAACTAGCACATTCAGCGGCGTTTTTTCGCGGCATTAGACTGCGGCGAGAGATACCTGTGGACGCCCCATTCAGGTGCACCGGGCGCCACTTTCCGCAACGACGTCACGCTCAGAGAGAGAGGGGAAGATGTCAGATACGAAGCAACACGAATCGCGAATTGGGGCCCCCGTCGTGCGCCTGCCGTTCGAACGCGACGAATACGCCGCGCGTCTCGCGAAAACGCGCAAGGCCATGCAGGCGGCCGGCATCGAGCTATTGATCGTGTCCGATCCGACCAACATGGCCTGGCTCACCGGCTACGACGGCTGGTCGTTTTACGTGCATCAGTGCGTGCTGCTCGCGCTCGATGGCGAGCCGGTCTGGTTCGGCCGTGGTCAGGACGCGAACGGTGCGAAGCGCACCGTCTTCATGCAGCACGGTCAGATCGTCGGCTATCCGGATCATTACGTGCAATCCACCGTGCGGCATCCGATGGACTACCTCGCGCGCGACGTGATCGCCGCGCGCGGCTGGGCCCATGCGAAGATCGGCGTCGAAATGGACAACTACTATTTCAGCGCCGCCGCGTATCGCTCGCTGGTCGCGCATCTGCCGGACGCGACATGGCAGGACTCGACCGGCCTCGTCAACTGGCAACGCGCGGTGAAATCGCCGCGCGAGATCGAGTACATGCGCGTGGCCGCACGCATCGTCGAGAAGATGCATGCGCATATCGTCGAGCGAATCGAGCCCGGCATGCGTAAGAATGATCTCGTCGCGGAAATCTACTCGGCCGGCATTACCGGCGTCGAGGGTCATGGCGGCGACTATCCGGCGATCGTACCGCTGCTGCCGACCGGCGCCGACGCGGCCGCCCCGCATCTAACCTGGGACGACACGCCGTTCGCGAAGGATGCCGGCACGTTCTTCGAAATCGCCGGCTGCTTCAAGCGTTATCACTGCCCGCAGTCGCGCACCGTGTACCTCGGCAAGCCGCCGAAGCATTTCATCGAGGGCGAGCGTGCGGTGGTCGAAGGGATCGAGGCAGGGCTCGCCGCGGCGAAACCCGGCAATACCTGCGAGGACATCGCCAATGCATTTTTCGCGGTGCTGCATAAATACGGCATCGAGAAGAACAGCCGCTGCGGCTATCCGATCGGCGCGAGCTATCCGCCCGACTGGGGCGAGCGCACGATGAGCCTGCGCCCCGGGGACAAGACCGTCCTCGAACCCGGCATGACATTCCACTTCATGCCGGGCCTGTGGCTCGACGACTGGGGCCTCGAAATCACCGAGAGCATTCTGATTACGCGGACCGGCGTCGAGACCTTTTGCAGGACGCCACGCAAGCTGTTCGTCAAACCGTGATCGCGCGGGCGTCGTGCCCGCGAGAACTCGCGAAGCACGATGTTCGTTTCAACGAAAGGGGAAACATGCTTCCGAAAACGATGAAGGCCGTCGTGCTGACCGCGCACGGCGGCCTCGACAAACTGGTCTATCGCGACGACGTGCCGGTGCCCTCGTGCGCGGCCGACGAGGTACTGATCGACGTGACCGCATGCGGTCTCAACAATACCGATGTGTGGGTCCGCCAAGGCGCCTACGGCACCGACGACGACCCGCAAGCGGTGTCGACGTGGCGACGCGGCCGCTCGACGCTGACGTTTCCGCGCATTCAGGGCGCGGATATCGTCGGTCGCGTGGTCGCGGTGGGTCGCGGCGTCAGCGACGCGCGTATCGGCGAGCGCGTGATCGTCGACGCGTCGATCTACAACCGCGACGACGACAGCCTCGCCGATATCGACTACATCGGCCACGGCCGCGACGGCGGTTACGCCGAATACACGGCCGTGCCGGCGGAAAACGCGCATCATGTCGACTCCACCTATTCCGACGCCGAACTCGCCACGTTCTGGTGCGCTTATCACACCGGCGAGCAGATGATCGAACGCGCGGCCGTCAAGCGCGGCGAAACGGTGCTGATTACCGGCGCATCCGGCGGCGTCGGCTCGGCCATCATCCAGCTATGCCGCGCGCGCGGCGCGATTCCGTATGCGGTGGTCAGCAAGGGCAAGGAAGCGGCGGTGCTGGCGCTCGGCGCGCAAGGCGTGATGCTGCGCGACAGCGGCGATTTCGTCGCGGAGGTCGAGCGGATGACCGGCGGCCGGCCCGTCGACGTGGTGGCGGATCTGGTTGGCGGGGCGCTGTTCGGCAAGCTGCTGAACGTGCTGCGGCCCGAGGGGCGATATACGACCGCGGGCGCGATCGCCGGGCCGGTCGTGCAACTCGACTTGCGCACGATGTATCTGAAGCAGTTGCAGTTGAATGGATCGTCGCAGGGCACGCGTGGCGCGTTCAAACGCGTGCTCGACTACATTCAGAACGGGACGATCCGGCCGGTTCTGGCGGCGACTTATCCGCTGTCGAAGTTTCATGACGCGCAGACGCGCTTCATGGAAAAGCGCTTTGTGGGGAATATCGTTGTGATTCCGGATCGGCATTACGGCGGCGAACCCGCGCACTAGCTCGCGGTAACTCTGGTTGCAATAGAAATCTCCGAACCCGCCCGTCAAGGCAGGTTTTTTGCGCGTAACAATAAGAATTTTTCGATTCCGAAATGAGCCTGAGCAAGAGGACGTGTCGGGTAAGGTGATCGTTAAAGGAAGAGCCATTTTACCTTTGGCGCTGGCATCTGATCGGCGAACCGTCGATACGAACTCTGTGGGCTTCAGACTTATCTGCCGCTGGACAACGCTTATTGTCAATGATTGTCAAAACGGCTCTATCGCAAATTAAAGCGGTTGACTGTGACTCGTTTGGATGGTCAATTCGTCGGGTGTTTTCTGGTAAATGAGAAGATGTCAAATGAATCAACAGAAACAGGACGCCACCGAAGCCAAGGACGAATGCCTGCTTTGCCGCGTGACATACTCAATATTCTCCAAGTTCCCGCGAATGCCACGCGCAACGGCGCTGAACGTCGAAAGGGGCGAATTCTTTCCGCAGGATAGGCTTCGCTCGTACTCAGCCGGTTACGACATGGCCAACGCCCTAGGTTACGGATGGGCGTGCGATTGTCGGGGGCGCGCACAACAAGCGGACTGCGCGAGGGTGGCAAGCTCGCTTTATGGCAGCAGCCCGCGCGGGCCGCAGAAACTCGGCAATGCACAGCCGTTCGAGTATTCTGACGCCTTGACAGGCGGAGATGTGACGGTCCTTGGCGCACGTGGCGTCAGCGAACAACAAGAGATCGCGTGCGAGATGGAATACGAGCGGAATATGATCGCGTGCAAGATGCTGTCAGAAACATACGGCGGCGATTTGAGAACTCGTTTTGCGTGCGAACAACGTGCTTTTGAAACATACAACCAGTGCAGAGGCTATTGATGGTCCGAGACCTTGCTGTCGTCTTTATCTACGATGACGACACGAATACGCTCAAAATGAGCAATGTGTCGCGCCGTGCTATTCAAGCAACGTTGGATCGGGCGATGTTCCTCGATATTCCTGAAGCGCCGGAAGGCCCATTGGATGACGAATCGGCCCGCAAGCTTGGAGCCCTGGCACTTCGATGTCTTGGCGAAGCGCATCCGGATCTGGCGGCACGACTGAATCTTTCAGTCACAAAGTAAGCGTTTGTGCGATCGTATGGGTGACGTCGTGGCAGCGCTGGCCTATGTGACGATACCGGCGCATCCGGCGGCATCGGTCGGCCCTTACGTATTGCTCACCATCAGTTTTTCGGGTAAAAAATTACCCGTTCGCAATTTTTAGTCGCCCAATCCGACCGATCACTTCGAATGGTTCGCGCTCTATCGCGACGATGGTCTGATCGATGACTACACATGGATCAACGGGGTGCGGCGCGGAAACTTCAGGTTGCACCCGGCAGGTGGCCACGGTCTTTCGCTTGGCTGCATTACCCTTCCGAGCCGCACAGACTTTCTGAGAATCCGCGCGGCGCTGTTGCGCACGGCGACCATCCCTGCCGGAAAATCAGGGATAAACGCATATGGATCAATTGAGGTCACCACGCATGGCAACACCTGTCCGTAGAGCGCATAAAGTCGTGCTGGTCCTAGTTCTGTTTGGCCTGTCATTCATTTTTGTGCGTCCGCTTCACTATGAGTGGTCACAGACGGAAATGCGCGCATGGTTGTACACATCGCAGGCGCTCGGAATTCGAGACCCTGAAGATTTGTACATCGCGGTATGGCTAACCATCGAACTGATCGTGGCAGTACTCGCCTATGGGGTGATCATGAGGCTATGGCAGCACTACCGCACGAAATAAATCAAAACCCCGACCGCATGACATGACCGCGGCCGGGGCTCTCTTTCACCTCACTTCATCAAAGCGAAGCAGCCGGCGCAAACACCTGCGACGCCACCTCATCCACCGCCTCGCGCGTGAGCTTCACGATCTCGTCCACATCACTGCGCGACGTCACCAGCGGCGGCGCAAAGCCGAGAATGTCGCCGTGTGGCATCGCTCGCGCGATCAGACCGCGCTGCATCGCGGCAGCCGACACACGCGGCCCGACCTTGAGCGCAGCATCGAACGGGGTGCGGACATCCTTGTCGGCCATGAACTCCAGCGCGGCCAGCATGCCCGCGCCGCGCACTTCGCCGACGAGCGGATGCGAGTCGAACGCCGCATGCAATTGCTCGAGCAGATAAGCGCCGGTTTGCGCGGCATTCTGCGTGAGGTTCTCGCGTTCGAGAATCTCGAGGTTCGCGAGCGCCGCGGCCGCGCAGATTGGATGGCCCGAATAGGTCCAGCCATGCCCCAACGCGCCCGTTTCCTGCGATGCTTTATCGATGACGTCCCACACGCCTTCACTGACGATCACGCCCGACAGCGGCGCATAAGCACTGGTCAAACCCTTCGCGACGGTGATCAGGTCGGGCTGAATGCCGTAGTGCTGCGCACCCATCTTCGAGCCGAGCCGGCCGAACCCACACACCACCTCGTCGCAGATCAGCAGGATGTCGTGCTTCTTCAGCACCTGCTGGATCGCGGGCCAGTAACCGGCCGGCGGCGGTACGATGCCGCCCGTGCCCATCACCGGTTCGCCGATGAAAGCCGCGATCGTATCGGCGCCTTCGCGCGCGATCAGCTTTTCGAGTTCGTCGACGCAGTACGCGACGAACTGCGTTTCGTCCATGCCAGCCGGCGCGCGACGATACCAGTGCGGACACACGGTATGCTTGACGCGCTCGATCGGCAGATCGAAAAACTGATGGAAGCTCGGCAATCCCGTGAGACTACCGGTAACGATGCCCGAGCCGTGATAGCCGCGATCGCGCGAAATGATTTTCTTCTTGTTCGGGCGGCCCTTCACGTTGTTGTAGTACCAAACGAGCTTGATCTGCGTTTCGTTCGCATCCGAACCGGACATGCCGTAGTACACCTTCTTCATGCCCTGCGGCGACCAGTCGATGATGCGCGACGACAGCTCGATGATCGTATCGGTCGAGTGGCCGACATACGTGTGGTAATACGCGAGCTTCTTCGCCTGCTCGTAAATCGCTTCGGCCACTTCGGTGCGGCCGTAACCGATGTTCACGCAGTAAAGGCCGGCAAATGCATCGATAAAAGTCTTGCCTTGATGGTCCTCGATGCGGATGCCTTTCGCGCCGGTCACGATCCGGCCCGGCAGCGCGCCGCTCGCGTGGTCGTGCGCGTGCGTCGACGGATGCATGAAATGGGCGCGGTCGGCGTTCAACAGTTGATCGAATTGAGTCATGGGTCGCTCCTTCGTGTGATGTCTGGATGAATGAATCAGTAGGTGCCGGCCGTTGCGTCGGTCGCCATCGCGTGTGCCGCGGCTCGAGCGGGGGCGCTGTCGCTGACCGGCAAGCCGAGCTGGCCAAGGCAGAAATAACGTGTCTCGACGAACGGCTCGAAGCCTTCTACGCCGCCTTCGCGTCCAAGCCCCGACGACTTGATGCCACCGAACGGAATCGGCGCGCCGGTGAACTTCGCGCCGTTGATGGACACCATCGCGAAGTCGAGCCGGCGGATCAGTTGAAACACGGTGTTCAGGTCCTTCGCGCACACGTAGGCGGCGAGTCCGTACTCGGTATCGTTCGCGCGTTCGACCACTTCGTCGAGCGAATCGAACGGCGTGACCGCCGAAATCGGCGCGAAATTTTCTTCGTCGTAGATGCGCATACCGGGCGCCGCGTCCGCGACCACGGTCGGCTCGAAGAACCAGCCGCCGCGTTCGTGCGCCGCGCCGCCCGCCGTGATGCGCGCGCCTTTCTCGCGCGCGTCGGCGATGCGCTGCACGGTCGCGTCGAACGCCGCCTGGTGCATCAGCGGGCCGACGTCCACGTTCGGCTCAAACGCGCCGCCCACCTTCAATGCCTTCACGGCATCGCTATAGCGCGCGACGAACGTTGGGTACAACGGACGCGCGACGAAAATCCGGTTCGCCGCGCAGCAGTCCTGCCCCGAAGTCTGGAACTTCGCCGCGACCGCGACGCGCACGGCCTGTTCGAGGTCCGCATCTTCCGTCACGATGAAAGGCGCGTTACCGCCGAGCTCGAGCGCGGTCTTCTTGATGCCTGCTTGCGCGGCCGCCTGCATGACTAGCGCGCCGACACGCGTGGAGCCGGTGAAGCTGACCGAGCGCACGCGGCTATCTGAAACCAGCGTCTGCATCGCCATTTGCGGCTCGCCCAGCACGACGTTGAACACGCCCGCCGGAAAGCCCGCTTCCTCAGCGAGTTGCGCGAGCGCGAGCGCCGAGAACGGCGTTTCGTGCGCGGGCTTGGCGACCACCGTGCAACCAGCGGCCAACGCGGCGGCGGCCTTGCGCGTGAGCATCGCGCACGGGAAATTCCACGGTGTAATCAGGGCGGCCACGCCGACCGGCTCGACGATCGTGCCCAGATGCGCGCCATCGATATGCGTCGGGATCGTGCGTCCATTCAGGCGCCGCGCTTCATGCGCGAACCATTCGACGAAGCTCGCGCCGTACGCGATTTCGCCGCGCGCTTCGGCAAGCGGCTTGCCCTGTTCGAGCGACAGAATCGCGGCGAGATCCTGCTGATGACGCAGGATCAGTTCATGCCAGCGCAACAGCAGCGCCGAGCGTTTGGCGACCGGCACCCAGCGCCACGTGTCGAATGCGCGCTGCGCGGCATCGACCGCGCCGGTGATCTGCGCCGCGTCGAGCATCGGCACATGGCCGAGCACTTCCTGATTCGCGGGATTCTGCACCGCGACGCTCGCCGCGCTCGCGCTATGAACCCAGCGTCCATCCACGTAGCACAGCGATTTGAATAGGACCGGATGACCCAGCAACATGACGACCTCCTGTGTGCGATGTCTGCTATCACTGTAGATCCGGCGGCACTGCGGTTTTTTTCGTTGTCGCGCGTCGAAGACCGCGTTTTTTCTGCAATTGACCGTAGGGCTAGCGTTTTTTCGGGCGGGGCTTTATCGCGCCGCTCAACCGTTCTCGCCGACCGACTGCTCCGCCCATTCGGGCAAGCCTTCGGCTGCGCTTTTGACCACCTTCGTGACGATATAGGTGAAGTACTTTTCGATGCCCAATTCGTCGGTCAGCAAGGTATCGATGAAGCGCTGATAGTGGTCGATATCGCGCGACAGCACGTGCATCACATAGTCCACGCCGCCGCCGGTCGCGAGGCATTGCACGACTTCGGACGCGGCGGCGATGCGCTCCTCGAAGCGCCGCATGTCCGGCGCGGTATGACGCGCGAGCGTGACCTCGACCACCACGCGGCTGCCCTTGAACGCACGCACCCAATCGATGTCCGCGCGATATCCGCGAATCACGCCCTCTTCCTCGAGCCGCTTCACGCGCTCCCACGCCGGCGAAATCGACAGATTGATTTCTTCGGCGAGGCGCGACTTCGTGATGCGTCCGTCGCGCGCGAGAATGCGCAAAATCGCGAGATCGTAGCGGTCGAATTTCATCGCGCGCTCAGACCGTTACCGGTATGCCCCGTTCGAGCACGTCGGCGACCACCGCGACCGTGTCGCCGCTGCGCACGAGGCCCGGGAAATGTCGCGCGGCCAGCATGCCGCCGCGTCGCGCGCGATATTCGATCGGCGCCGCGCCGGTGCGCTTCGCGTCGTAAATCCGCGCGATCACTTCGCCGCTGTCGACCATATCGCCGAGGTCCTTGCACAATTCGAGCAGGCCGTCGTGCTCGCTCGTCGTGTAGCAGGTGCCGTCGGGCATATCGAGCAGCGTCGTCGTGCGCGGCGCGTGGCGGGTTGCCTGGTCCTGCCCGATGATGCCCGCATGTTGCAGAAAGCCGCGCACGCCGCGCTCCGTAATCGCAACGCTCTGCACGGTTGCCGTGCCACCACCGCCAAGCTCGGTCGACACGAACACCTTGCCCGCTTCCTCGACGGCCGTGTCGTAGAGGCCGACGCTATCGAGTTCGAGCATCCGCATCGAGTACGGCGCACCGAACGCGCGCATCGCCGCTTCGCAGCGCGCCTGCTGCGTCGCGTCGGGCAGAAGGTGAATCGCGGCGAACGGCACGAAGTCGAGCGTGCGCCCGCCCGCATGCAGATCGAGCACATAGTCGGCGAGCGGCAGCAGATAGCGCTGAAAATAATCGGCGATCTTCTCGGTCACCGTGCCGTCCGGCTTGCCCGGAAAGCTGCGGTTCAGATTGCCGCGATCGATCGGCGACGTGCGCGTGCCCGCGCGAAATGCCGGGAAGTTCATGAACGGCACGATGATGACTCGCCCGCATACGTCGTCGGCCTTCAAGGTGGCGGCAAGCTTCGCCAGCGCAATCGGGCCTTCGTATTCGTCGCCGTGATTGCCGCCGCTCAGCAGCGCGGTCGGCCCCTCGCCGTTGCGGATCACGGTGATGGGGATCATTTCCGCGCCCCATGCCGAGCCGTCGTGCGAATGAGGCAGCTTCAGGAAACCGTGCTGCTCGCCGTCGGCGTTGAAATCGACCGTCGGTTGAATCGGGGATGCCCGCATCTGTGCTACTCCTTCGTGAGCCGCTGGTCGCGGCGTATTGCCGTTCGTCGCGCGTCACTTCACCGGCGCGTCGTTGCTGAATATCGTTCCCGCCCTCGCGGCACGCGCGCGCTGCAATGCGAGCGCGGCAATCGCGGTGTCCTGCGCGCCGGTTCCGGTCAGGTCGCAGATCGTCACGTCCGCGTCGCTCGTGCGACCCGTGGCCTGTTTCGCGATCACCTGACCCAATTCGACGACGGGCGCATCGTCACGCATCGCGCCCGCGGCGAGCGCGTGATGCAGTTCGCCGAGCACGCGCGTTTGCTGCGCGCGGTCGCACACGTAACGCGCCGCCGCCAATGCGGCCGGCGCGATTTCGTTCTTGTGCTCGGCGTCGGAGCCCATCGCCGTGATGTGGAGGCCCGGATGCAGATCGGCGGCTTCTATCAGCGGGGTGCGGCTCGGCGTCGTCGTGATCGCCACATCGGCTTGCGCGAGTGCGTCGTGAACGCTGGCCGCGACATCGCATCGCACGCCGAGCGTGTTGTTCACTTCCGCGCAGAAACGTAGCGCGCTCGCTGCGTCGCGTGCCCACACGCGCACGTGTTCGACGCGGCGCACCAGCATCAAGGCGTGCAATTGCAGACGCGCCTGCTCGCCCGCACCGATCACCGCCACTCGCGGCGTGTGCGGCTTCGCGAGCCAGCGCGCCGCGACCGCGCCGGCGGCCGCCGTGCGTATCGCCGTCAGATAGCCGTTGTCCAGCAGCACCGCTTCGGTTAGCCCAGTCTTCGCCGACAGCACCAGCATCAGCCCATTCAGGCTCGGCAAACCGAGCGACGGATTGTCGAAAAAGCCCGGACTGACCTTGATCGCGAAACTGTCGAGGCGCGGCAGCCAAGCGGTCTTCACGTCGACTTCGCCGTTGTGCGCGGGCAGATCGAGCCGCAGGATTGGGGGCATCGCGACCGCTTCGGTCGCGAGCGCGACAAAGGCGGCTTCGATCTGGTCGATAGCGGCGAGATCGAGCGGCACGAGTTTGCGAAGCTCGGCTTCGCCAAGGAGCGTGATCGAGGTCATGATGGGCTGGGTGAGTTCGATGGCGTCGCGGCTTGCGATGTTTCGTCGCCGACGATCCGCCGATGCAGATCCATATCGATGTTCGCGCCCGTCACGACGAGCACGAGCGGCCCGCGCGCGATGCGTTCAGCGGGCAGCCCGCGGTCGAGCACCGCGGCAATCCCCACCGCCGCGGCGCCTTCGACGACGAGCCGCTCCTGCTGATACGCATGCACGATGCCGCGCGCGATCGACGCTTCGTCGAGCAGCACCGTCTCGTCGATCAGATCGCGCGTCAGCGCAAACGTATAGTGGTTTTCGAGTCCGATGCCGCCGCCCAGGGAATCGGCGAGCGTGTCGAGCTCCTCGACCAGCACCGGCTGACCGGCCGCGAGACTCGCATGCATCGCAGCGCCGCGCGCCATCGTGACGCCGGTCAAACCGATCGCGCGATTCGTGGTCTTCGCCGCGAGCGCGATGCCCGCGAACAGCCCGCCGCCCGACAACGGCACGACGATGTTCGCGACATCGGGCAAGGCCTCGACGATTTCGAGGCCGATCGTCCCCTGTCCGGCGATCACGTGCGGATCGTCGAACGGCCGCACGTACGCATAGCCTTCTTCGCGCGCGAGCCGCAACGCTTCGTGCTCGGCTTCGTCCTGGCTTTGACCGGTAATCCGCACCTGCGCGCCGAGCGCGCGAACCGCGTCGACCTTGTTCGCTGGCACGAGGCGCGATAGACACACGGTCGCTTCGATACCGAGCGCACGCGCCGCATGGGCGACCGCGCGGCCGTGATTACCGGTCGATGCGGTCACGACCCGCGTGCAGCCCCCCTCGGCCAACTGCGCGAGCGCATTGGTCGCACCGCGCAACTTGAAGCTGCCGGTCGGCTGCACGGTTTCGAGCTTCAGATAAACCGGCGTGCCCGCGTGCGCCGACAGGCTCGGCGATTCGACGAGCGGCGTACGGCACACGCGGCCGTCGATACGGCGGCGCGCGCGGTAGATCTCGGCTAACGACAGATCGGCTGACGGTGGAACAGACATGCACGAGGCCCTGCATCAAAAGAGGTCGATTCGCTATTCGATGCGGGCGCGGCTGTCGTAGATACACGCAGTCATTCGTGGCCACATCGCTTTCCATGCAGCCCAGTCTAGTGTTCTAAAAAAGAATTTTTATTGTCCTAGTTCATTTCGGGCCACGCGTGACGCAATCCGCGCAGCTGCGATTAGTTGAAATCGTGCACCTGTGGGTATTGCTCGAACACGTCGCGCATCGTTTCGAGCGCGGCCTTATAGCTGTCCTCGCCGACCTCCGCGCCGACGCACACCCGCACCGCGTTGGGACGGTCCGCGTCGCGCACGAGGAACGGATCGGGCGAGGTCACCGCGATGTCGCGGTTGCGCAGCTCGCGCACCAGCCGATCGGTGCGCCAGTGATCGGGTACCCGCAGCCACGCCGACAACGCCTGCGGATGCGAGCCGAGCACGTATTTACCGAGCGTCTGCTGCAATTGCGCCTGACGCCGCCCGAGCCGTTCGCGCTGGATTTCGACGAGCCGCGCGGCGGTGCCATCGACGATCCAGCGCGTCGCCACCTCGGCCATCGGCGGCGTCGCCATCCAGCTGCTCACGCGCAGCACGCTTTCGGCGCGCAACGCGAGCCGGCGCGGCGTGGTCATATAACCGATGCGCAAGCCGGCCATCACCGATTTCGTCAAGCTCGTGCAGTAGAACGAAAGCTCGGGAATGAGGCTCGAAATCGGCGTGGAATGTTTGGCTGGCAACGGGCCGTAGACGTCGTCCTCGATCACGTATACGCCATAGCGTTCGGCGATTTTTGCAATCGCGCGACGCCGGGAGTCGGGCATCAACGCGACGGTGGGATTGTTCAGCGTCGGCGTGCAGACGAGCGCCGAGATGCGCTCGCTGTCGCACATCTCCTCGAAATGCTCGGGATGAATGCCGTACTCGTCGATTTCCAGGCCCTTTAACGTAAAGCCCAGTACGTTGGCCGAACCTATCACGCCGTGATCCGTCAAGCTTTCGCACAGCACGGTGTCGCCCGGCCCCACCAGCGAAGCGAGCGCGAGAAAGATGCCGTGCGCGGCGCCGTTGGTGACGAGCAGCGTATCGGCCGACGCCGGCATGCCGAGCGACGCGAGCCACGCGATGCCCGCCTGGCGATGGTGCTCGAAGCCAGCGATCGGCCGGAACGCGCGAATCCACGGTTGGTCGTCGAGCGTCGACAGCGTCGCGCAGACTTTGCGCCACATCGCATCGTGCTCGGATGTGTGAATGATGCGCGCGATCGAAAAGTCGACCACCGAGCGCTCGGCCGTGTCGAGCATGTAGCTCGACATCGTTTCGGTGACGCGCGCCGCGACGAAGCTGCCGCGCCCGACCTCGCAGCGGATCAGCCCCTGCCGCTCCAGTTCCTTGTACGCGTTGGTCACGGTCTGCACGCTGATCGCGAGCCCGGCGGCAACGTCGCGCTGCGGCGGCAGGCGCGCGCCCGGCGGCAGCGACGCGCTTTCGATATCGCCCGCAATCGCCTTGACCAGCCGCTTGTACTTCGATTCCACGCCGTGCACCGCGCGCACGGCCTCGCGCCATTGCTCGATCACTGCTGCTCCTCCGTTCTGGCTGACGCTGGCTCGGTGGGGAGTCGCGCGTCGTCTCGCTTGCTCTCCATAGTGAGCCCAAAACCGGGCGGAAAGTTATTGTCCTAGAGCAATTGGTGGAAAAATGCGAATGGGATGCGGGGGTTGCGGTCTTTCTTATCGCTGCTGCGCTGGCAACTAGGCCAGCAACCGCGAAATGTCTGCAGCGTCTTGAGCGTATTGGGTTGGCGGCAGGCCGACATGTCGCGTGAATGCGGCGCTGAACGCACTTGCTGAGCTGTAGCCGACGCGCGCCGCGATCGCCGCAACGCCGTCTTCGTTCCGACGCAGCAGGTTTTTGGCGATGGCCATGCGCCACGACAATAAATACGCCATCGGCGCGACGCCGACAGCGCGGCTGAAGCGATCGAAGAAAGAGGAGCGTGAAAGCGCCGCGGCTTTCGCGAGTTGCGCGATCGTCCAGGGCTTTTCCGGGCTTTCGTGCATCTGGCGAATGGCGAGCGCGAGGCGGGTATCGGCGAGGCCGCGGACGAGCCCCGGCGACGCCCCCGTTTGGGTCGATCGCAACGCTTCAATGAAGAGCACCTCGAGCAGGCGCGCCAGCACGACCTCGCGCGCGGGCCGCTGCGCGCGCGATTCGTCCCGTACCAGTTTGACGAGCGTGGCGAGCCTGCGATCGCCGCGCACGAGCACGAGTTCGGGCAAAAGCGACACGAGCAAGGCCGCATCCGGCGAGCCGAACGCGCAGAGGCCCGCGAGCCATTGCGCATCGGCCGCGACCGCTGCGTCGCCGAACCGAAAACTGCCGTCGGGCAATGCCATGGGCGCATCGCAAACATGGTCATCGTCGGCCGGGTCGATGCTCGTCATCGCGAAGCTGAAAACTTGCGGCGCGAGCACGAAGTCATCGGCCTGAAGAATGAGCAGTTCGGAACCATTGACGGATAAGCGCAGCGATCCTTCGAGGACCACGCAATAGAACGGCTGTCCGACTTCCGTGCGGCTCGCGCGCCAGCGCCCAGCGCCGCTGAGCACTTTCGAAAACGTGGGTGTCGGTTTGAGCAACGTGACGACATCGGCGAGCGGGTCGATCATGATCGGACGATCTCGAATGAACCATGGACGTTCGATTGTAGCGAGTCCGGCCGGTCGCGAGGTATCGTGACCGGACTGTCACCGACTACAGGAGTCGACATGAAGACCGTATTGATTACCGGCTGCTCATCCGGGTTTGGCCTCGAAATCGCGCGTTATTTTCTCGATCGCGACTGGCGCGTGATCGCCACGATGCGCACCCCGCGCGAAGACGTGTTGCCGCGCTCCGATCGTCTTTCGATCCTCGCGCTCGATGTGAAGGACCCGCAAAGCATTCGCGCCGCCATCGATGCGGCCGGTCCCATCGATGTGCTGGTCAACAACGCGGGCATCGGCTTTCTGAACGCGCTCGAAGGCACGCCGATGGACACCGTGCGCGAGATCTTCGAGACCAACACGCTCGGCACCATCGCGACGGCGCAGGCCGTGTTGCCGCAGTTCCGCGAGCGTGGCGAAGGCGTGATCGTGAACGTTACGTCGACCGTCACGCTCAGGCCGTTGCATCTGCTATCGGTCTATACCGCAAGCAAGTCCGCAGTGAACGCGTTTAGCGGATCGCTCGCGCTTGAATTGGAGCAGTTCAACGTGCGCGTGCGTGTCGTGCTGCCGGGACGCGCGCCTTCGACCCGTTTCGGCGAGAACGCGCGGACGCGCATGACAGCTGGCTTTCCCGAGCCCTACGCCGAACTCGTGCAGCAGATCTTCGCTAACTGGGAGAAAGAGACAACTGTCACGCACGCGTCGGATGTTGCGCAAGCCGTATGGCTCGCCGCGACCGATGCATCGAGTCCGTTCTACATCCCGGCCGGCGAAGACGCCGTCGAGTGGTACAACGCGCGCTAAATAGCGCTGAGACAGTGTGAAACGTTCCGCACCAAATGAGTGCGGCTAACGCTTCCATGCACAACGTTGATACGGAGATCTGACGGCACGTTCGGCAGTCCTCGCGGAGATGTAAAAAATCTGAACTGCAATCCAGCAAATCGTATGAAGAAACATTCCACGCTGCCGATAACCAGTTGAGTGCAGTAGTGCGTTCGCCGTTGCCGGATGCCGAGCCCACCGAAACGCGTCCTGCGACGTGCCATCGGGCTCCATTGCCGGCCAGCGGCGGACGCCGCAGCGTGGCTGGACTGCTTTTCCGTTCCGGTTTTTATTCTCAGCGAAGCGAACTATGAATTTCGGCAATATGAAACTCGGTACCAGGCTGATCAGCGCTTTCATCCTGGTTTCGATCATCAGCGCTGTCGTCAGCGGGATCGGTCTGCGCAACATGGCGCAAATCAGCGCGAACGCGGACCAGACGTATCGGCAGGATCTCGTCGGGCTCAACCTGATACAGCAGGCGAACGCCGACGTGCTGCGAGTCGGCACCTATCTGCGCAACGCAGTGCTGGCTACGACGGCCGCACAGCGGGCTGGCTCGCTGGATCAGGCTGACAAGGCCCTGGCCTCCGCGCGTGAACACCTCAATCAGGCGGAGCCCCTCGTCTATACCGACAAAGGAAAGGCGACCTTTGCCGAGCTCGATCAGGGCTGGCAGGACTACATCCAGGCCTTCAATGAAATGAAAGGCAAGATCAACGCTGCCGGATTGGAGGATCGGGATGGCCTGACCGAATATATGCTCGGCGAGTACCACCGGAAGGGTTTCAAGACTCTCGTCCTGATGGGCAACCTGGTTGCTCTGAAACAGAGCGACGCCCAAAGAACGGCCGAATCCAACGATGCGGTGTATGACGAAGGTCGCGCTGTGATGCTCGTCCTCGTCGCGATGTCGGTGTTGATCGGCGTCGGGATCGGCATATGGATGATGCGCAGCGTCACGCGCCAGCTGGGTACGGAACCCGCGACGGCTGCTGCTGTGGCGCGAAGCGTGGCGGCCGGCGACCTGAACATCAGCATTGAGCTGCGGCCCGGTGATACGAATAGCCTCATGGCGTCGCTGAAAGCCATGTGCGATGCGCTCGTGCGGGTCGTGTCCGACGTGCGTGAGAACGCCGAAGGCGTCGCGACTGCGAGTGCGCAGATCGCACAAGGCAATCTGGATCTGTCGAGCCGCACGGAGGAACAGGCGGCGTCGCTCGAAGAAACGGCTTCCAGCATGGAGGAACTGACTGCGGCGGTCCGTCACAACACGGACAATGCAAGCCAGGCTGCCACCCTCTCGGGTACCGCGTCGGGCGTCGCGCAACGTGGTGGCGAAATCGTCGGGCGTGTGGTCGAGACGATGCGCGATATCTCCACGAGTTCGGCCACGATGTCCGAAATTATCGGTGTCATCGAGGGCATCGCCTTCCAGACCAATATCCTCGCGCTGAACGCAGCAGTCGAGGCGGCTCGCGCCGGAGAACAGGGTCGGGGCTTCGCGGTCGTTGCGGGTGAAGTCCGCACGCTCGCGCAACGCAGCGCTACTGCCGCAAAGGAAATCAAGGAGCTGATCTCCGCCTCTGTCAGCCGGGTCGAGGCGGGCTCGATGCTCGTCGAAGAGGCAGGCGGTGCGATCAAGGAAATCGTGCAGTCAGTGAAGCGTGTGACCGACATCGTGGGCGAAATCTCGTCGGCCTCGAAAGAGCAAAGCACCGGCATCGAGCAGGTCAATCAGGCAGTCAACCAGATGGACCAGGTCACTCAGCAGAACGCGGCGCTCGTCGAAGAGGCTTCGGCGGCGGCTCAGACCATGGCGCAGCAAGCGGAAAGCCTGCGCAAGGCCGTCGCCTTCTTCAAGGTCAACGGCGCGAAGACAAGCTCCTCGCGGGCGACCTCACCCAAGGCAGCGCCGCAGCGGACGGCTCCGAACCGTTCCGCCTCCTCTCCTGCGGCACCGACGAAAGCCGCGAGGACGCCAGTCCCGTCTTCAGCCAGCAGCGAGTCGGTTGCGGCCCTCGATACGAAGACATCCGACTGGCAGACATTCTGAGCAGCTCCTGTTGCTGGACGACGTCGGTCCATACCGTCGGCGTATTCCAGCCGGGCGGAAGTCGAGCGGGCGCAGACCCGCGATCCCCGCGCGCCGGGTGATCAACAACAAGCCGCGACTGCCTCCGACACGGAGGCGGGTGCGCGGGATCAAGGATGCAGCCAGGGACGTGTGATTGTGGATGGAGACATGCGGGCCCGCCGGTCAGGCAGGTTCGAGGAAATAGCTTGATGGGCAACTGCGGACGATGTGCCGCAGCGCGCTGAAGGTAATCTCGCCGTCTCCACAAACTGGCTGTCGCCGACTTCGTCTCGTGCCGCCTCGACATGCAGCGCGCGACGTCCAGATGGACAGCGGTGAGATTCGATTAACGGTATCTCGTCAGATCGTCGCCAACACTATGAGATCAAACGTTCCGCTGAATGTGTCGAAAGTGGTTGTGAAGTCGTTGGAGTCCGCAGGAATAGATCACGTGTTTCTGGTCCCGGGGAAACTGATCTACCCGCTGCTGAACGCAATCGACAATTCCCCTTTAGTTCGTGGCATTGTAGGCGCGCATGAGACCGGCAGTGCTTTCATGGCCGATGGCTATGCCCGCGCCAGCCGAAAATTCGGGGTGTGTGCCGGCATTTCCGGCCCGGGCACGATGAATTTCGTGCCTGGCATGGCTGCCGCCCACGCAGACCGGATCCCGATGCTCTATATCGCCGGAGGGATCTCATCGCGCTCGGAAGGAAAAGGGGCGTTCCAGGATGCCACGTCTGGAGGCATCTTTGAAAGCGGTGTGGTCAAAAGTCTTGTCACGGATATCGTCGAGCTCAAGAACAAGGAAAATATTCAGGCAGAGATGCGCCGTGCGACAGATGGCTTGAACTGGATGCGTCGAGCGCAGTCGTTCATCAGTATTCCCGTCGACGTTCAAAAACAGGATGTCCTGCCGGGTCAGGACACCGCACGGCAACCCTACGCCCACGGTGAATTCAACGCATGCGAGGTGCCCGCGAATCGCGCCGCTCTCGATGTGCTCTGCGATCAGTATCTGCTCCAGCCGAAGAAAGTCGCGTTTCTGATCGGCAGTCGCGGTAACGATGCAGAAACGGCCAAGGTTCTGCTCGAGGTCGCGGAAAAATTTCATATTCCAGTCGCGACGACGCTATCGGGAAAAGGCGCGTTTCCTGAGGAACATGCCCTTGCCCTAGGCGTATATGGATTCTCGAGCCATTCGCGTGCTGCGCGTGTGATCAACTCGGACGAACTGGACGCGCTCGTCGTATTTGGTTGCGACCTGAACCAGCGAGACAGCATGAACTGGAGCGGGAAGCTGACGGGCGGCAAGGAACTGCTGATCTTCGACGACAGCTTCGATTCACCGGCGATGGGGCACATTGCGCGTCAGCAGATCTTCTCCGGAATTGGCGCGAGCTTCCGGTTGCTGGCCCGCAAGGGTACGGAGGATTACCCAGGATTCCCCGGAACGCTGCAACGACGAAAGGCGTGGGTTGCCGAGGTCAACCGAACCCCGCTGTACGACCCTCAGTTCGAGCAGTTGGCGGTACGAGTCTCCGGCGACGATGGTGCGGCGCTTTACCCGGGAGACGTCGTGAAGCGCTTGTGCTCAGTGCTGCCGAAGGACAGCAACGTCGTGGTCGACTCCGGCGCTCACCGCATCTTCATGGCTCACTACTGGCTGTCGTCAGGCATCGGCAACTATTTTTCGTCGAGCTCGCTGGCGCCGATGGGATGGGCCATCGCTGCTGGAATCGGCGTGAAGCTCGCGGCCCCGGAACGACCCTGTGTCGTCGTGACCGGCGATGGGTGCATGATGATGCACGGCATGGAGATCCAGACCGCGGCTCGATACCGCGTCAAGGTGATCTATGTGGTTCTGAATAACGCTGCGCATGGCGCAATCCATATCGATGCGATCAGCAGCGGTTCGATTTCGGAGCAGTTCACCCAACTGCCTCGTCATAGCTGGTCGGCTTTTGCATCGTCGATCGGGGTGGCCGCGCGCGCGGTCGAGCAAATCGACGAGCTCGATGATGTATTAAACGAAGCATGTCGATATGACGGCCCGTTCCTGATCGAGGTCATGACCGGGGTCTTTCCCGCGCCGAATCGGTACTATGCAGAAGCCGAAACCTGTCCGTGAGATGCGTACCTATCGTCGCGTTGGTGGCCGCAAAGCGCGGCCGTCGTCACCCGGCGGGCGTCATGCAGGCGCGCTTCGCGGCGACGATCCGGTCCGCGGCGCAACGCAGGAACGCCAGGAACTCGGCGGCAGGCAACGGGCGGCTCAACAGGAAGCCCTGCATCTGATCGCAGGCAAGCTCGCTGAGCGTGCGCAATTGCGACTCCGTCTCGACGCCCTCGGCCACGACCTCGATTTGCAACGCGCGCGCGAGCGTCAGGACGGCGGATAGCAATGCGCTACCGCGCTGGCCGTCGGCGTCGAGATCGCGCATGAACGAGCCGTCGATCTTGATCTGGTCGAACCTGAAGCGCTGCAGATAGCACAGGCTCGAATAGCCGGTGCCGAAGTCGTCGATGGCGACGGTATAGCCGCGCGAGCGCAGCGCTTCGATCGTGCGGCTCGTCTTCTCGACGTTCTGCATCGCTGTCGTTTCCGTAATCTCGAACATCAGGCGGCACGGTTCGACGCCGGCTGCCCCGGTCAGCGCATCGATGCGGGCCACCAGGTCCGGCACGCTGAACTGGATCGGCGAAAGATTCACCGCGACAGAGATCGCGGGCAGGCCTTGCGCGTCCCATAGCGCAATGTTGCGGCAGACCTCGCGCAGCACCCAGTCGCCGATCTCGACGATGAGGCCTGAGCGTTCCGCGATCGGGATGAATTCGAGCGGCGCAATCTCGCCCAGTTCAGGATGACGCCAGCGGATCAGTGCCTCGACGCCAGTCACCGATTGCGATGCCACGCTGAACTTCGGCTGGAACGACATACTGAGTTCGCCACCGCTCAACGCACGATGCAGATCGCGCTGCAGGATCAGCGACTTCAGCGCCGTGTGGTTCATCTGCGGCTCGAACACGCGGAACGTATTGCGCCCGCTTTGCTTGGCGGCGTACATCGCGGCGTCCGCGCTGTGCAGCAGTTCGTCGGCATTGCCGCCATCGCGCGGATAGATCGCGATGCCGATGCTCGCACTCACGCGCAACTGCAATCCGTTGACGACGATCTCCTGGCTTAGCCGCCGCAGCACCGCGTTGGCGACCGCCACGGCGGACGACCCATCGGCCACGTTGTCGATCACGATCACGAATTCATCTCCGCCAAGCCGCGCGACCATGTCGGTATGGCGCAGGTCCTCGCGCAGACGCTCGGCGCACACTTGCAGCAAGTCGTCGCCGACGCGATGGCCGAGCGAATCGTTGATTGACTTGAAGCCGTCGAGATCGACGAAGAGCACCGCGAACGGCGATTCCTCGCGCGCGCATTCGGCGACCGCCTGTGCGATGCGCAACGAAAGTTGCTGGCGGTTCGGCAGATTCGTCAGCGCATCGTGCGTGCCGAGATAATGCAATTGCCGGTTCGCGCGCTTCAGCGAGATCGAAAGGCTGCTCGTCAGGAAGCCGAGCAAGGCGAGCGTACCCACTAGCACGGTGAACGAAGTCGCCGTGACCACGAGCGCAAGCCAGTTCGCATCCAGCTTACCGCCGGAGAGACACAGGCTGCCGGCGGCGAAGTTGGCCGCGCTCATGCCGAGATAGTGCATGCCGGTGATCGCGACCGCCATGATGACGGCCGCGCCGAGCCGCTTGACGACGAGATTTTCCACGTCCGACGTGCGCAGCCTGAAGGCGAGCCAGAGTGCCGCCATCGAAGCGGCGATCGCCACGCCCACCGAGAGCACGACTTTCCAGGTCGTGTACTCGATTGCCGGCGACATCTGCATCGCGTGCATGCCGGTGAAGTGCATCGCGGCTACGCCGATGCCCATGATCGTTCCGGCAACGCACAGGCGCCCTCGCGACAACGCGCCGCGGCTCGCGGTGGCAAGCGCGATGAGTGATACGCCGATCGCGAGGAACAGCGACGCCGCGGTGACGGAAAAATCGTAGCCGACCGTAATCGGGAGCGAGAACGCGAGCATGCCGATGAAGTGCATCGACCAGATGCCGACTCCCATCGACACCGCGCCGCCGACGAGCCATAGCGGCCGCCGTTTTGCGCTCGCGAGGGCATTCAGGCCACCGGACAGCTCCACGGCCGTGTAGGACGCAAGGAATGCGACCACCAGCGACAGGCAGACCAGCAGCGGGTTATAGACACCGGTCATCGACCCTCTCTCTCTTATTTTGTCTCTAGTTTGCGACTGTTTTTTTTCTTGCGCTCCGCCTTGGCTTCGGTGAGCCGCGCCGTGTCAATGCGCGGCACGTGCGTGCCGCTGCTTTATCGGCAGACTGACGGATAACTTTATGCTTTCGCCCGCATTTTTAGCGGTTTTCCTTTAATAGTCACCGTTTTATGCTAGGCGCATACGCAGCCGAGGCTGCCCGATGCAGCGATCGAGCCCGCTTCTTACTGCCCCATCGCCCGACATTCCTTCGCGCGACTACTGCCACGAGCCATGGCAGCGGAAGCCAGGCGGCAAATGTCCGCGCAGTCCATGTCTAACTTGATGCATTCGGCCATTTCAGCAACGTTCTGTTCCGAAAGGCATGCCGTTGCGCAATGGTCGCCCGCAAACCGAACCGCGGCCTTCACATCTTCTCCTTCACACCGGAACGGATCAGCCACCAGTTAACGGGATAGCTGGTCGCGAATCCCGCGAACATGGCGAGCTGCATCGCAAACCAGAACTCAGGGCTTGCAACCATCGCGATTCCCCCGTAAGCCCGCTTGAACCATAGGAATTGGACGATGGCCATGAGTCCATACATGCCGACCTGCCACGCCGTAATGGAGGCGACGTCCGCTTTGACGGCCGCCAGCACACCCGCGCGGACGGACAGGCCGCGCATCGGTTTGATCGTGAAGTACTGGAACACGATGCCGAGCAGAAAAGCGACGATGAAATCGGGGATCCAAACCGCAAACGTTTTTTCGTTGAACAGCGTGTGCCACCCGAACCAGACCGCCAACGCGGGGAAAGCGAAAGCTGACCATTCGACGATGATGTCGCCAAGCGTACAGCCGGCACCGCAGTGACTCGTTCCTTTCATGACTATCGCTGCGAACGGCTGCGCCTCGGTCTTGTTCCGGGCGCCCGGAACATTGCGTCCCCACGCGTAGTAGGCAGCAAGCCATAGGACGGTACCGAATAACGCGGTTAGCGGCCAAACGAGATTCATGATCCACATCTTCTGCGGGTGTCGAACTTCGTCGACTGCGATCGCCAGGGCACAGATGGCGCCGACAGCGACCGATACGAATGAAAGGGCATGCAACCAGGTTGGGAAAGTTCCGATGGTCATCGCTGTCCATGCTGTCGGGTTTATCGAGCCGATAGCAAGGCGCGTTCCGCACTGGTGACCGGTACAGTCACGATCGAAAAAGCCCACTCGGACAGCGACCCGTGCGCCACGCCTGAATCCACCATCCACGCGCACATTCCCCGCCCCGTGCGCTACAACAAGCCGGCAAAATGCACCAGCACGAACACGATCGCGCCGCCCGCGATCAATATCAATGCATTGATACGCGTCCACATCACGAGCACGGTCGCGACGGCCGCGGTGAGCCACGCGACCCAACCGCCTTCGAGTTCCTTGATCAGCACGTAGACGGCCGCGAGAATCAGCCCGGCGGCCACAGGTCGCAATCCGGCCTGCAACGCGTTCAGCCAACGCGCACCTTCGTGCCGGTTCCACACGTGCACGACGCCGTACATCAGAAACGCGGTCGGCCCGAATAGCGCGACGGTTGCGACGAGCGCGCCGCCGAGCCCGCCGACCTGATAGCCGATCAGCGTCGCAAGCAGCGAGCCGGGGCCCGGCGCGAGCCGCGCGATCGCGAAGTCGCTGAGGAACTGCGCGTGACTCATCCAGTGATGGACGTCGACGACCTGGCGCTGCACCTCGGCGATGATCCCCTGACCGCCGCCGACGGTGACCATGGACAACGGCGCGAAAACCGAAAACAGGGTGATGAGAGTTCGAGACACGACAGACGCTTTCCGGAGTTGGTCTAACGGCCATCCATGGCAATCAGGGCTGGCGCGCCTCGCGCAGGTACTCGCAGCCAACGCTCAATGCGCCCGCGATCAGCACGGTCCACACCAGCGACACGCGAAACACCGCGGCGGCCACGAACGTCCCCGCCAGCACCAGATAGGGGAACACCCGGCGCGGCAGCCGCCGCGCGGCGGTGATCGCCATCGACAGCGACAGCCCGATCGCCCCGGCCGCGGCGCCGGCGAGCGCGATATGCGTGAGCGGAAACGAGGCGATCGCCGAGAAGAACACGCCGAGCAGAATGATCACGACGGCCGGCGGAAAAATGATGCCGCAGAATCCCGCGACGGCGCCGCGCCAGCCGAGCAGCCGGTAGCCGATCCAGATCGCCAGATTCTTCACATTGACGCCCGGCAGCGCCTGCGACAACGCGAGGCCGTTGAGAAATTCGTCTTCGCCGATCCAGTGCCGGTCGTGCACGAACTCGCGCATGAACCAGCCGCTCAACCCGCCGCCGAAACTCGTCAGACCGATGCGCGCGAAGATCAGGAAGAGGCCGAGCGAGGTCACGTCGCGCGGCGCTGGTGCGTCGTGTCGCGCGTCGTGTTCGGATCTCGGTACCGGGTCGCTGACGTCTTGCCCGTGGGTGCCTTTGGCCAATGCTCGTCCTTAGTCGTTTTGATCGTGCCGCGCTGGCCGCGCGCCCGGCACGATTGCCGCAGACGTCGCCGCCGCCGGATGCCGCGGATCATGCAACTCATCGGTCGACCACCCGCCACCCAGATCGCCGAACAACGACGCCGCGTGCAGCAGCCGCGATTCCTGCACGTTCAGCGCGGTCTGCCGCGTGGTCAGCTGCGTCGCTTGCGCGACCGCGACCGTCGTGTAATCGACGGTGCCTGCCTCGTACTCGTTGAACGCGATCGCCGCGCCACGGTTCGCGTCGCGCACCGCCGCTTCGAGCACGACCGCCTGATCGGCGAGAATGCGCAGGCCGGACAGGTCATCCTCGACGTTCTGGAACGCGCCCAGCACGGTGCCGCGATAGCTGGCGACCGCCGAGTCGTAGGCTGCCTTCGCGGCGTCGACGTCGGCGCTGCGCAGGCCGCCGTCGAACAGCGTCTCGGTCGCGCTGCCGCCGAGCGACCACACGTAGTTCGCGGCCTTCAGCAGACCGGACAATGGCGACTGCGTGAAACCCGCCACCGCCGACAGCGAGACATCCGGATAGTACGCGGCCACCTCGACGCCGATCGCCGCATTCTGCGCGGCCATCTTGCGCTCGGCCGCAGCGATGTCGGGGCGACGTTCGAGCAACGTCGACGGCACGCCAACCGGCACCGACGGCAGCGCCGGCAGCGCGGTGCTATGGGTGATCGCCAGCTCCTCCGGATTCTTGCCGACCAGCACCGCAATCGCATGTGCGTACTGCGCGCGCGAAACGCCGAGCGCGATCAGATCGGATTTCGCGGTATTCAACTGGCTGCGCGCGGTGATCACGTCGCTCGGTGGAATCGTGCCCGCGCGATCCTGTTCGCTGACGACGTCGAGATAGTGCTGATACGCGACAACCGTTTCCTGCAGCAGATCGATGTTCGCATCGGTGGTGCGCAGCTCGATGATCGCGGTCGCGAGCGCGACCTGCTCGGAGAGCGTCGCATTCGCGAGCGTCGCCTCGGTGGATTGCGCGGTCGCGGCGTTTTCCTCGACCGTGCGGCGCACCTGGCCCCATAGGTCCGGGGACCAGCTCACGTCGCCCTCCAGCGAGCCCGAATTGATGATGCGCGCCGTCGTTCCATTGATGAAGCTTCCCGATGCACTGGTCGAACCGCTGCTCGCGCGCTCGCGCGTCGCCGAACCGGTCGCGCCGATCGTCGGAAACAGGTTTGCGTGCGCGGCGCGCACCTCGGCGAGCGCTTCCTGATAGTTCGCGTAGTCCGCGCGCACGGTCTGGTTCGACACCGCGACGAGCGGTTCGAGTTCATCGATCAACGGATCGTTGAATGCGGTCCACCACGTGCCCTTCGGGCCGGTCGCGTTCGGCTCGGCCTGGGTCCAGCCCGGCAGCTCCGAGTAAGTGGCGGGCACGCTGACCTGCAGCCGGTGATAGTCGGGGCCGACCATGCAGCCCGCGTTGAACAGCGCCAGCAACGCGACGGCGAGCGTCGCGACGCTCGGCAACCCGCAGCGCGACGCCCGCAAGCGGGCCGTTATCGATCGTTCAGTGGAAGTCTTCATCGTCATGCCATCGTATCGGGTTGTCCCGGCTTCGCGTCCCGGTTCCAGCGCAGACCCGCGGACCACCTGACCAGCCGCGCACGCAGCCGGTCGAGGTATAGATAAATCACCGGTGTCGTGTAGAGCGTAAACATCTGGCTCAGAATCAACCCGCCCATCACGGTGATACCGAGCGGCTGGCGCAGCGAGCCGCCCTGGCCGATGCCGATCGCGAGCGGCACCGCGCCGAGCACGGCCGCGAACGTCGTCATCATGATCGGCCGCAGACGGATCAGCGCGGCCTCGTGGATCGCGTCACGCGCGGTCATCTGTTGCTGGCGCTGCAACTGGATCGCGACGTCGACCATCATGATGCCGTTCTTCTTGACGATACCGATCAGCAGGATGATGCCGATCATTGCGATCACCGAGAACGGCGTGCCGAAAATCAGCAGCGCGAGCGTCGCGCCGATGCCCGCGGACGGCAGCGTCGACAGGATCGTCAGCGGATGGATCGAGCTTTCGTATAGCACGCCGAGCACGATGTAGACGACGGCGAGCGCCGCGAGAATCAGCAGCGGCACCACGCCCATCGACTGCGAATAGGCCGCCGCCGCGCCCGCGAACGAGCCGTGGATGCTGGCGGGCATGCCGATCTCGCGGATCGTGTCGTTGATCGCCGCGCCCGCCTGACTCAGCGACCCGCCGGCCGGCAGATTGAACGAGATCGTCGCGGCGACCAGCCCGCTCTGGTGGTTCACCTGCGTCGACGTATGGCTGCTCGCGTACGACGCCATCACGGCAAGCGGCACCATCGTTTCGGCGGCCGTGCTGTCCGCGCTGCCGGTCGAGCTGCCGCCCTTGCTGTTGGCGATGCTGTTGTTGGTCGCGTTCGACTGCGCGTCGGAGTTGCGCGAGTTCGTGGTCGACGACGTGCTGCTCGTGCTCGCGTTGGTCGAGCTCAACGCCGACACCGTGCCGTGCGGCATCTGCGTCGCGGCCGTGCCGCTCGGATTGCCCGCCGACTTGCTCAGATAGATCTGGTTCAGCGTCTGCGGATACTGCCAGTACTCGGGCGCGACCTCCATCACGACGAAGTACTGGTTCAGCGGGTTATAGATCGTCGACACGGTGCGCTGGCCGAATGCGTCGTACAGCACGTTGTCGACCTGATTGGGCGCGAAGCCGTAGCGCGCGGCGGTCGCGCGATTGATCGACACATAGGTCTGCAGGCCGTTCTGCTGCAGGTCGGAGTTCACGTCGAGCAGCCGTCCGCGCTCCTTCGACAACGCCGCGACGAGCTTCGGCGTCCAGGTAAACAGCGCGGCGGAATCGTCGCTGGTTAGCGTGTACTGATATTCGGCCGCCGACTGCCGCCCGCCGATGCGTAGGTCCTGCTGCGCCTGCAGAAACAGCCGGGCGCCCGACACCTGGTTGAGCTTCGGCCGCAGCCGGTTCACGATCTGGGCGGCGGTGGCGTGCCGCTGCGACAGCGGCTTCAGCTCGATGAACACGTTCGCGGTATTGAGCGCACGTCCGCCGGTAAAGCCCGCGACCGACTGCACCGCCGGATCTCTCTGCACGATCGACTGCAACTGCGCGAGCTTCTTCTGCATCGCCGAAAACGAAATGCTCTGGTCGGCGATGATCTGGCCGATCAGGATGCCGGTGTCCTGCTCGGGGAAGAACGTGGCCGGCACCAGCTTCAGCAGGAACACGTTGCCGACCAGCAGCGCGAACAGCAGCAGAATCACCAGCAGCGAATGATCGAGCACGGCCGTCAGCGAGCGCGCGTAGACGCCCTTGAAGCGGTCGAACTGCCGCTCGATCCACTGCGCCCAACGCGCTCGCGAATGACCGGCGTGGTCGCGGCTCAGCACGTACGCGCACATGGCGGGCGTGACCGTCAACGAGATCACCAGCGAAATCAAAATCGCGATCGACAGCGTGATCGCGAACTCATGGAACATCAGCCCGACGATGCCCGGAAACAGGATGATCGGCAAAAACACCGCGATCAGCGACAGGCTCATCGAGATCACCGTGAAGCCGACTTCGCCGGCGCCCTTCAGCGCGGCCTCTTTCGGACTCAGTCCCTGCTCGATGTAGCGCACGACGTTTTCGAGCACGACGACCGCGTCGTCGACGACGAAGCCGGTGCCGATGGTCAACGCCATCAGCGACAGATTATCGATGCTATAGCCGAGCAGATACATCGGCCCGAACGTGCCGACGATCGACAACGGCAATGCGACCGCCGGCACCAGCGTCGCGCGCGGCGACTGCAGGAAGATGAACACGACGCCAACCACCAGTAGCACCGCGATGAACAGCGTGCGCTCGGTGTCGCTGACCGACGACGTGACCGACTGCGAGCGGTCGATCGCAACGTCCACGTGCACGCTGCTCGGCAAGGTGGCCTGGATCGACGGCAGCACGTTGCGTATCTGCCGCACGGTGCTGACCACATTGCTGCCCGGCATTGGATAGACGATCACCAGAATCGCCGACTTGCCATTGAAGAGTCCCGCGTTGCGGATGTTTTCGTTCGAGTCGCGCACCTGGGCGACGTCGCGCAACTGCACCGGCGCGCCGTCGCGATACGCGACCACCAGATCCCGATACGGCGCCGCGTGCGTGATCTGATCGTTCGACGTGACCACATAGCGCTGATCGCCGACATCGAGATGACCCTTCGCGCTGTCGGCATTGGCCGCGCTGATCGCCGCGCGCACGTCTTCCATGCCGATGCCGTAGCTATTGAGCTTGCCCGGCTGCAGCTCGACGCGCACGCTCGGCAACGCGCCGCCGCCGAGCGTGATCTGGCCGACGCCCCGCACCTGCGACAACTGCTGCTGGATCACCGAATCGGCGGAGTCGTACAACTGCGCCTTCGTCAGCGTGTCGGAGGTCAGCGACAGCACCATGATCGGTGCATCGGCCGGGTTGTACTGGCGGTAGCTCGGATTGCTGCGCAGCGTGGTGGGCAGATCGGCGCGCGCGGCCTGGATCGCCGCCTCGACGTCGCGCGCGGCGCCGTTGATGTCGCGCTTCAGGCCGAACTCGACGATGATCATCGACGAGCCGACGTAGCTGATCGAGGTCAGCTCCTCGACGTCGGCGATCGTCGCGAGGCGCCGCTCGAGCGGCTCGGCGACCGTCGACGCCATGACGCTCGGGCTCGCGCCGGCCATGTTCGCCTGCACGACGATCACCGGAAACGCGATGTTCGGCAGCGGCGCGACCGGCATGCGGAAATACGCGAGCGTGCCGGAGATCAGGATCGCGATTGCGAGCAGCGTCGTCGCGACCGGCCGCCGGATGAAGATCGCCGGGATGTTCACCGGGTGCCCCCCGCGCCGCCTTCCGGCGGGCGCCCGCCCGGTTCGTCGCCGCCGTTGCGCTCAGCGCGTGCGGCGCGCCAGCGGTTCACGCGCGCGGCCATGCGGTCGAAGAACAGATAGATCACCGGCGTCGTGAACAGCGTCAGCATCTGGCTCAGCGTCAGACCGCCGATGATCGCGAGACCTAATGGCCGGCGCAGTTCCGAACCGGTGCCGGTGCCGAGCAGCATCGGCAGTGCGCCGAGCATCGCGGCGAGCGTCGTCATCAGGATCGGCCGGAAACGCAGCAGCGACGCCTCGAAGATCGCATCGCGCGGCGCCTTGCCGTGATTGCGTTCGGCGTCGAGCGCGAAGTCGACCATCATGATCGCGTTCTTCTTGACGATGCCGATCAGCAGCACGATGCCGATGATGCCGATCACGTCGAGATCCATGCCCGCGAGCATCAGCGACAGCAAGGCGCCGATGCCCGCGGATGGCAGCGTCGACAGGATCGTGACCGGATGGATGAAGCTCTCGTACAGCACGCCGAGCACGATATACACCGCAACGAGCGCCGCGATCAGCAGATAAACCTCGCTGGAGAGCGAATCCTCGAACGCCGCGGTCGCGCCTTGCAGCGACGACGTGATCGACGGCGGCAGGTCGATCGCCTGCTCGGCCTGGTGAATCTCCTTGACCGCGGTGCTCAGCGACGCGCCCTTCGCGAGATTGAACGACACCGTCACCGCCGGAAACTGCGCGAGATGGCTGATCACGAGCGGCGCCTTCCTGATCTCGATCTTCGCAATGCCGGAAAGCGGCACCTGACCGGTGCTGCTGGTCTGGCTCGGCAGATAGAGATCGCCGATCGATTGGAGAGTCGGCATCGTTTCCGGCTTCGCGACCAGAATCACCCGGTACTGGGCCGACTGCTCGAAGATCGTCGACACGATGCGCTGACCGAGCGCGTCGTACAGCGCATTGTCGATCGTCGCGGGCGTGATGCCGAAGCGCGCCGCCAGTTGCCGGTTCACTTCGACGTTCACGCTGAGGCCGTCGCTGTTGAGATCGCTTTGCACGTCCGACAGCGACGGAATCCGTTTCAGGCGCGCGACGAGTTCCGGCACGTACTTCTGGAACGCCTGCTGACTCGGTCCGCGCAACGCGAAGCTGTACTGGTTCGGCGACACGGTCGTGTCGAGCGTCAGGTCCTGCTCGGGCTGCATGAACAGCTTGACGCCCGGCACGTGCGCGACTTCCTGCGCCAGCCGTCGCGCGATTTCTTGCGCGTTGTCCGAGCGCTTGTCGCGCTCGCGCAGATTGATCAGGAAGCGGCCGTTGTTCAGTGTCGCGTTGGTGCCGTCGATGCCGACGTACGACGTCAGCGACACCACGTCCGGGTCCTTCAGGACGGCATCGGCGAGCGCGCTCTGGCGCTGCACCATCGCCGCGTACGAGACCGAGTTGTCGGCGACGCTGATGCCCTCGATCACGCCGACGTCCTGCACCGGAAACAGGCCCTTGGGAATGACCACATAGAGGATGCCGGTCAGCACGACGGTGGCGATCGCGACCATCAGCGTCAGCGTCTGATGATCGAGCACCCAGCGCAGGCCGCGCTCGTAGGCGGCGAGCGTCTTGTCGAAAAGGCCCTCGCTGATTCGCTCGAAGCGGCTCGGATGCCGCTCGGCCTGTGCGCGCAGCATCCGGGCGCACAGCATCGGCACCACCGTCAGCGACACGACCGCCGAAATCACGATCGTGACCGCGAGCGTCACTGCGAACTCGCTGAACAGGCGCCCGATCACGCCGCCCATGAACAGCAGCGGAATCAGCACCGCGATCAACGAAACGGTCAGCGACAGAATCGTGAAGCCGATCTGCCCCGCGCCTTCGAGTGCGGCTTCGAGCGGCGACATGCCCTCTTCCAGATAGCGCACGATGTTCTCGATCATCACGATCGAGTCGTCGACCACGAAGCCGGTCGCGATGATCAGCGCCATCAGCGACAGGTTGTCGATCGAATAGTTGAGCTGGTACATCACCGCGAGCGTGCCGATCAGCGAGACCGGCACCGAGATGCTCGGAATCAGCGTGGCGGGGACGTTGCGCAGGAACACGAAGATCACCGCGACCACCAGCACGATCGCGAGGATCAACTCGAACGCGGCGTCCGCGACCGACGCGCGGATCACGCCGGTGCTGTCCGACACGACGGTCACTTTCATGCCGGCCGGCAGCGTCGATTCGAGCTGCGGCAGCTCCTTCATGATCTGGTTGACCGTCTTGATCACGTTCGCGCCCGGCTGGCGCTGCACGTTCAGCACGATCGCGGGCGAGCCGTTGTACCAGGCGCCGCGCTCGACGTCCTGCGCGGCCTGGCTCACGCGCGCGACATCGCGCATGAACACCGGCGAGCCGTTCTGGTAGGCGATCACCGTGTCCAGATAGTCCTTCGGATCGGTGATCTGATCGTTGCCGTTGATCGTGTAATCGAGGTCGGGGCCGTCGAAATTGCCCTTCGGCTGGCTCACGTTCACGTAACTGAGCAACGTGCGCAGGTCGTCGATATTCAGGCCGTAGGCGGCGAGCTTGTGCGGATCGGCCTCGACGCGGATCGCGGGCACGTTGCCGCCGCTCGTCGTCACGACACCGACGCCCGACACTTCCGAGATCTTCGTGCCGAGGCGATTGTTCGCGACGTCTTCGAGTTGCGTCAGCGACATCGACTTCGACGTGACCGCTAATGTCAGGATCGGCTGGTCGGCGGGATTGACCTTCGCGTAGGTCGGCGGCGCCGGCAAGCCCGACGGCAGATAGCTGTTCGCCGCGTTGATCGCCTGCTGCACGTTCTGCTCGGCGATATCGAGGTTCAACGACAGATCGAACTGCAGCGTGATCACCGACGCACCGTCCGAGCTGTACGAGGTCATCTGCTGCAGGCCCGGGATCTCGCCGAGCTGCACCTCGAGCGGCGCGGTGACAGTGGTCGCCATCACGGTCGGGCTCGCGCCCGGATAGAAGGTCTGCACCTGAATGGTCGGATAGTCGACATTCGGCAGCGACGACACCGGCAACACCCGCATCGCGATCAGACCGACGAGCACGAGCGCGATCATCAGCAGCAGCGTCGCGACCGGGCGAAGAATGAACAGGCGGGAAATATTCATCGGCGCGGCGGTCCGTTACGACGAAGCAGCTTCGGACGTGGCGGCGGGCGCCTTCGGGCGGGTGACGGCCGCGCCGCTCGCCGCGGCGGCGGGCTTCGGATGCGCCGGCTGGATCTTCGCGCCGTCGTTCAGACGATCGGTGCCGTCCGTCACGACCTGGTTGCCGGCCGCGAGACCCGACAGGATCACCGTGTGCCTGCCGTCGCTCGGCCCGATCTTGACCTTCCGCACGGACACGGTGTTATCCGGATTGACCAGATAGACGAAGTCGCCCGGCGCGCCGGACTGCACCGCGACGGTCGGCACCAGCACCGCGTTCTGCATCGTGTCGACGAGCAGCTTCACGTTCACGAACTCATTGGGGAACAGCGCTTCGTCGTCGTTCGCGAAGGTGGCGCGCAACGTGACGGTGCCGGTCGCGGTCGCCATCTGGTTGCTGAGCGCGTACAGCGTGCCGGTCGCGATCTCGCGCGAGTTGTCGCTCGAATACGCGGTAACCGGCAGCTTCGCGCCGCTGTTCACACGCTGAACGATCGACGCGAGCGAATCCTGCGGCACCGTGAACTGCACCGTGGTCGGCTTGACGGTCGTGATGACGACGATGCCCGTCGACGACGACGCGGTCACGTAGTTGCCCGGATCGACGAGTCGCAAGCCGACCTTGCCCGCGATCGGTGCGGTAATGCGGCAATAGGCAAGGTCGAGATCGTATTGGGCGATGTTGGCGAGGTCGACCTTCACCGCCGCTTCATCCTGCTGCACGAGGAACTGCTGATCCGCGAAGGTTTGCTGCGCGATCGACTTGCGCTCGTTCAATTGCGTATAGCGCTCGAGATCGGCGCGCGCCTGCGCGAGTGACGCGCGGTCTTTCGCGAGCGTTGCCTCTGCCTGCTGCTTGCTGATCTGATACTGGCGCGGATCGATCTGCGCGAGGAACTGGCCTTTCTGCACCTCCTGGCCTTCGTGATAGCCGACCTCGGTCAGATAGCCGCTCAACTGAGGTAGCACGGTCACGGTTGCGGTGGGGGTGACCGTGCCGAGCTCGCTCAGCGTGACGGGCATCGAACCGAGGCTTGCCTGCGACACGGTGACGACGATCGCCGCGTTCTCGCGCACCGGCTTCTTGCGCGTCAGCAGATGAACCGCGACGAGCGCAACCAGTACGAGCACGATAACCGCGAAGAGGATGAGCCCGCGTCGCGAGCGCTTCGGCGGCGGGGACACGGTTTCGCTCATGTTGCTCTCCGGGAACGGATGTTGGCTTTGATATTCGGTTGGAAGGTCGTCCTCCGAGCGGACTGCGCAAAAGTGCCACGGTTCATGCGCGTTGTCATCAGTCGAGATCCATTGGACGTGTTGTTATGAAGACGTAAGGAAGTGGGCGGGGGCTTGAGCACGGGCATGCGCCAATGTACCCGGCTCGCGCCGGGCTTGAGTTACAGCGGTGCAACATGTTGGCGAGTGGAAGAGTCGGGGCATCGATCGGAGCAGCACGCGGGGGCGGGCATCCCGATGGCTCGCGTGTTGGGCGCGGCGGGTCATCGCAATACGCGGTAACAGACGACAGCCAATTGAAAAGCGGATCGTCCGTGCAGAATCGTCACAATCGTTCGCTATCCTCCCAAGCCAGCGTCGCGCGCGCCGCGACCATCACGACACTTCACAACGTCACGCCGATGTCCATCACCGTCAATTTCCCCGCCGAGGTCCGCGACTGGATCGCCGCCAATCTCACGCGAGGCGTTGCGCCGCAAGCCATCGTCAACGAGATGGTCGCCCGCAACAACGCGGCCGAGCTCGCTTCGGCGATGGTCGATGCGGTCTCGTCGGCGTTTCTATATGGCGCGCCGCTGCCCGGCGACAAGCTGGAAGTCGGCGGCGCGCCGCTCAGCTATGAGCCCGAGCCGCTGCGGGTGGCCGACGGCCCGCTGATCCAGCTCGGCGAGCGCAAGGTGCGCGTGCTGTCGCGATTGCAACGGCCCGCCGCGGTGCATCTGGCTAATTTTCTGAGCGGCGACGAATGCGAGCAGCTGATCGCGCTCGCGCAGCCACGGCTCGACCGCTCGACCGTCGTCGATCCGGTGACCGGCCGCAATGTGGTCGCCGGTCATCGCAGCAGTCACGGGATGTTTTTCCGTCTCTGCGAGACGCCGCTGATCGCGCGCATCGAAGCGCGCATCGCGTTGCTTACCGGCACGCCGGTCGAAAACGGTGAAGGTCTGCAAATGCTGCATTACGAGGTAGGCGCGGAGTCCACGCCCCATGTGGACTATCTGATCACCGGCAACGCGGCGAATCGCGAGTCGATCGCGCGCAGCGGCCAGCGCATGGGCACGCTGCTGATGTATCTGAAAGATGTCGAAGGCGGCGGCGAGACGGTGTTTCCGCAGCTCGGCTGGTCGGTCGCGCCGCAGCGGGGGCATGCGCTGTACTTCGAATATGGGAACCGCTTCGGGCTGTGCGATCCGAGCTCGCTGCACGCGAGCACGCCGCTGCGCGCGGGGGACAAGTGGGTGGCGACCAAGTGGATCCGCAATCGGCAATTTGTGCCGCGGAATCCGGGGTGACGATTTGAGCCGGCGAGTGTCGACCATACAGGTCGATTTTCGCCGCGAACGTCCCTCATCAAGCCGTTTTTAAGTGGATCGGCGCCATCGGTTGCCGAGCAGCCTGCCCGGATCGCACCCCTCCTACGTAGGCTCATATTACAATGCCGGGCCAAAACGCTGCCCGGAACGGCGGCACACAGACCAAAAGGTTCAATGTCGACCCAGCTTTCGAATCCCACGTCGCTCGCCTCGGCCTCCGACCAACCTGCCGCCGCAGGCATCGCATCACTCGGCTGGCTATTACCCTTCCACGCGCTGATCTGGACGCTGGCCGCCTGGCTGGCGCGCGGCAATCTCGACATTCAGGGCGACATGGTCGAGACCTATGTCTGGGGCATCGAGTGGCAGGCCGGTTACGCGAAGCATCCGCCGCTGTCGTCGTGGGTCGCAGCGGCCTGGTTCAGCGTGTTCCCGCATACCGATCTCGCGTATTTCGCGCTGTCGGCGGTGAACGTGCTGGTTGGCCTGGCCGGGATCGTCGCGCTCGCCGGGCGCTTCATGCCGCGCCAGATCGCGATCCTCGCCGGGCTTGCGATGGCGGTTTCGCCGCTTTACTCGAATCTCGCCATCAAATTCAATCCGAACGCGATCCTGCTGTCGGTCTGGCCGTGGACCGCCTACTTTTTCGTCCGCTACGTGCAGCCGGGCAGCCGCCTCACGCGCAGCGGCGCGGCGCTCGGTCTCGGGGCGTGCGCGGCGCTTGCCGTGCTGGGCAAGTACTTCACGATCGTGCTGCTGCTCGGCCTCTTGCTGGCATTGCTCGCGCGTCCCGCATGGCGTGCGCGCCTCGTCAGCGTCGATTCGCTGCTCGCGGTGGCGGCGGGCGTCGCTGTGCTGGCCCCGCACGTGCACTGGATGATGGTTAATCATTTCCCGACGCTCGAGTATGCCGCGCAACGCACCGGCGGCACGCTGCTCGCCGCGGTCGGGCGCTTTGGCATCTATACGCTCGCGCAAATCGGCTATCTCGCGCTCAGTTTCGTTTTCGTGCTGTTGATGGTGCGCACGCGGGGGGCTGCGCGGCTCATGGCGCTGAGCGTTGTTCGGAGCGCGTCGTACCCGGATCTCTGGTGGCTCGCGCTGGGGCCACTGTTCGCGGTGGGCCTGCTATCCGTGATCGGCAAGACGCAGATGGCCTCGGTGTGGGGCATGGCGCAGTGGTTCGCGATGGTGCCGCTCTGGCTTGCCGTGCTCGTGAAAGCGCGCTTCGAGTTCGCGCCGCAGCGTGCCATCCGCGTCATGGCGGTGTACTGGGCGCTGGTGCTCGCGGTGTCGGCCGTGGTCGGCTACACGGGGGCGCGGCGCAATACCGACGACGCGGCCGAGCCGCGCGCGGAACTCGCGGCAGCCGCGCAGGCGGCGTGGCATCAACGCACCAGCCAGCCGCTGTCGATCGTGGCGGGCTCGACGCATGAGGCCGCTTCGATGGTGTTCTATGACGGCGGCCGCGCCCGCTTCTGGGATCTCCACTGGCCGGCGGCAACGCCCTGGGTCACACCCGCCGATTTCGCGCGCCAAGGCGCGTTGATTGTGTGCCGCGGCGACGACTCGGACTGCATCGCGACGGCATCGTCGCTAAGCCATGCCGCGCCGATTGCGCTTGAGGTGAGCAAGACCCGATGGGGACGGGAGTTGCCTGCGCGTCCCTACCAACTGTTCGTGATCGTGCCGCAGTCGTGAGCCACGCGCGCACCGCGCCAACGAGGTCCATGCCACCGAGGGTCAACCTGACCGAGCGCGTGGAAAGGGGTACCATGAGTGCACCATCGAACGCTCCGCTCATCTGTGCGTGAGCGTCTAAAAGAAAAGAGGAGCACATGACGAAGCGAGTAATCGTGACCGGCGGCAGCGGCCTGGCCGGAAAATGGGTCGTCCAGAACCTGGTCGAGCATGGCTACGAGGTGATGAATCTGGATCGCGCGCCGATGGCAGCGCGCACGGCGCGCACGTTGATAACGGACATCACCGATGCGGGCCAGGTATTCAATGCGCTCGCATCGAGCACGGCGCCCGGAGAATTCGCCGACGACCTCGAGCCAAAGCCGATCGACGCGATCGTGCATTTTGCGGCGATCCCTCGCATCATGATCACGCCCGACAACGAGGTCTACCGGATCAACGTGATGGGCACGTACAACATCCTCGACGCAGCGTCGAAGCTTGGCATCCGCAAGGTGATCGTGGCATCGAGCGAAACCACGTACGGCATGGTGTTCGCGCACCGGGATCGCAGTCCGGAGTACTTCCCGCTCGACGAGGAATATCCGGTGAACCCGATGGACAGCTACGCGACGTCGAAGGTTGTCAACGAAGTGACGGCGAAGGCGTTCCACACGCGCACCGGCTCCGACATTTACTGCTTTCGTATTGGCAACGTGCTCGAACCCGACGACTACGCGAAGTTTCCGGCGTGGCTCAAGGATCCGGCACTGCGCAAGCGGATTGCGTGGAGCTATATCGACGGCCGCGATCTCGCGAACGCCTGCCGGCTCGCGATCGAAAAGGACGGCCTCGGCTTTCAGGTCATGAACGTCGCGGCCGACGACGTATCGTCCGACGTGCCCACCGCGGAACTGCTCCGACGCTACTACCCGGGCGTGCCGGTCAGGAAGCAACTCGGCGAGTTCGAGACTCTGCTCAGCAATGAAAAGCTCAAGCGCCTGCTTGGGTGGAAACAGCAACACTACTGGCGCGACGAAGCGAAAAACATCGTCCAGTAGCAGGCTTTTCGATGAGGGCTTGGGTCCACCAAGTCCCTCATTGAACCGCCACCCTCAGCGCTGGAAAACCTCATCGGCAACCCAGCCCTGGTCGGTCAGATGCACGCCTTCACGCAACTGCATCGTGCCCGCACCTTCGATCACCCGCTTGACCATCGGAAACACACGCTGCGCGTCCTGGTCCTTCGCCCACGGCGCCGGGTCGATCTTGTACGTGTAGACCACCGACGTCACCGTCTTGCCGTCCATCTGCATCGGCCGTTCCCAGCCGACCACTTTATCGAGCGACAGCGAAGCCGCGCAGAAATCGGCCGGATGCGTGACGCGCGACGCCGCGGTCGCGACCACTTCCGGAATGTGCAGATAGTACTTCTGGCCTTCCGGCGTCAGCTGATACTGCCGCGCGGACGCGGTGATCTTCTTGCCGTCCGCATCCACGCGTTCGACCAGCATGTCCTTGCCCACCACCAGCCCGAGCTTTTCGAGCACCGGCATCTGGATCGCGTCGCGCGTGCCGTTGGCGCGGTCTTCAGTCGTCGTATAGATCGGCCAGTCGTATTTGGCGAGGCACAGATGGCCGCGCTTGGCCAGATAGTCGTTGATCGTAGCCGTGAAGTTTGCCTGATTCGCGTCCTGGCTCTTGTCGTGGCAGCCGGCGAAAAGCGTCAGGGCCAGCAGGGAAAGCGCGCCGCCTGCAAGGCGGGCGGCGGTGGAGCGTCGCATCATGTCGTCGTTGCTCAGGTTGAGTTGCGGTATTGAAAGTCGTCAGTTCACGCAGGCACCGCTCGTCGGCGGCGTGGCGGGCGGTTGATAACCGTCCGTCAGCGTATTCAGGAAGCAGACCAGATCGGCGATGTTCTGCTGCGTCAGCTGCGGCGTCGAGTGAACCGGCCGCGCCTTCGCGCCGTCGGCCGCGGTCGTGCCGCCCGCATCGGTCTGGCCTTGGCCCATCGGCAGTTCTTCGTCGATGTTGCCCCGGTACGCGCTGGGCAGATCGTTGAACGGCGTGGCCGTCGCACCGGACGCGGCGCTCGGGAACAGCGCGAACGACGGGTTCTGCACCATGTTGCTGCTATCGCCGCCGCTGCTCGGATACCAGTACTCGGGGTTCGTATCGCGCGTGTTGTAGAAGTCGAGCACCTGCACGAGCGAGTGGAATACGCCGTTGTGGAAGAACGCAGTGCGCGTTGCGACGTTGCGCAGCGTCGGCACCTTGAAGCGGCCGCAATACGGATCGGGCACGTTGACGCCGGTGAACGAATCCGGACCCGCGCCGCTCGTCGCGCTACCAGGCGAGTGGATCGTGTTCAGCGGACCGCACAGACCCAGGTCGTAGTACGCGGTGTTGGTATTGCTCGGGATCGGATCGGGATTGTCCGGTATCGACGTATCGTTGCGCGGCACACCGATCGCCTGATACGTGAAGTCGGTCATCAGACCCACCGAGCCGTTGAAGTTCGCGCCCGCGTAGTGGCAGGCCACGCAACCGGCGCCCTTGTCGGTGTCGTTGAAGAGTTCGAGGCCGCGCAGTTCGGCCGCCGTCAACGTGCCGCCCACCTTGTTGGACTCGAACAGGTCGAACTTGCTCGAATATGGCGCGAAGCTCGGGTCTTCCGTCTCAAACGCCTGCAGAGCGAGGCCGATGTCGGCGAACGCGGTGTCGGCGTTGGCGAACACGCCCGAGCCGAACGCCTGCTGGAACAACGATGCATACGACGCGCCCTGCACGACCTTCACGACATCGGCTGCCGACGCGTTGTTCATTTCGAGCGGATTGAGCAGCGGCATCGACACCTGGGTGGCAAGCGTGGTCGCGCGTCCGTCCCACATGAAGCCGCCGCCGGGCGCATTCTGCGTGATGCCGTCGGGGTTGTCGGCGACGTCGTTGTACGGAGGCGTCATTGACTTGTAGCGTAGCGAGGGCACCGCGCGCTGACCCGCCAGCGACGGATCGGAGCCGAGCTGCACGGCGAGGCTGTTGGGCGGCCCGTACGCATATTGCGGGTTATGGCAGCTCGCGCAGGACATGTTCTTGTTGCCTGACAGGTTCTGATCGAAGAACAGCTGTTTGCCGACCTGCGCCGCGGCGCTCAGCGTGACCGTCGCGGGCGGCGCGATACTCGCCGTGCCGCCGCTGCCTGACGACGACGAGGTCTGGCTCGAGCCGCCGCCATCGCTGCCACCGCCGCCGCATGCGGTCAATATCAGGGAGAGCGCGCACAGCACGCTCGAAGTAAGTGTTCGCATGACGATGTCGTGGTACCTGAATCCGATTGCCGGGCGGTCCTGGCTGGGCCTCGTGCAGGGCCTGGCTACCTGCGCGTACCGCTAAGGCCGCGCGGCAATGGGACGAACGGAATGGAAAACTGCCGGACCACTCGATACGTGGGCCGGCAGCAAGCGCTGCTCGCGTCTGGCTGCGATACAAGACGGCGAACCGGCTTGTATCGCATGCGGATCGGCTCCTTACTTCGCCGACTTCAGCGACCAGATGTTGGTCTGGGTCGCGTCGGGGCCAGGGCCGCGCGATGCCAGCGACGTGCTCGTCACGTCAACCATGTTGAGCTTCTGCGTGTAGGTCGCCGGCGTAACGTACGCGTGGTTCATCGGACGGACCGAGTCGAAGTGCGTGTCGGAACTGCCCGCGAGTTCCGGCAGATTCGCGATGTTCGCAGCGATGAACGACTCCGTGTACTTCGCACGAGCGAGGTACGTGTTCGGCTGCTGCGGATCGGCGATCTGGAACATGTCCTGCAGCGTGCGAACGAACGAGAAGTGGCTGTACTCGTCGCTATCCACGACGTTCGGGTTCGCCTGGTTCGTCGCGACACCGAACACCGAGTTGCCGTGACCATGGTTGCCCTGGTTGTACAGCGTCGTCGTGACCGGCGTGTACTTGCCGCTCGCGAACGACAGCGGTTGCTGGTTCACGTTCGAGGTAACCGGATTCCAGCCGCAGCACGCGGTCGAGCTGCCTTCGCCTTCGTCGAACATCACGACGATCGCGACCTTGCGATTCGGGTTGGTCCAGATCGGCGAAGCCTGGATCTTGGCGACCACCTGACGCACGTAGTCGTCACCGCGCTGCACGATCGCGGTGCTGCCGCCCGTGCATGACGGATCCGAGCCGGTGCCGTGCATGTCGTCGCACTGGTCGGGCATGATGAAGTTCACGTTACCCACGTCGCCGGTCGCGAGGTCGGTGCTGAACTGGTCGTAGTTGTAGTTCGCCGGGATCGGGTAGGCCTGCGACTTCGCCAGGTCGGCGGCCGAGTACTGCGTGCCGAACATCGTGCGGTTGTCGGCGTGGAACTCCGGCAGGTTACGCGTCTGCTGATAGGCCATGCCCGGATGGTGCTTGGTCTTGTACAGCGCGCCCGGCATCGCGAAGGCCGTGCCGGTGCTGCCCGGACCCTTGTAGGTGTCCGAAATCGTCGGCTCGGCAACGCTGTCCGCGCGCGGGTCCTGGCCCGGGTTCATCGACTCGCTATAGGTACGCCACGTCATACCCGCTTTCGACAGCAGCGTGAAGAGGCTCGGCGCCGAGACGTTGTGATTCGCGATCGAGGTCGTCGATGCGCACGCGCCGGTCGTCGTATAGCCCGACAGGTGCGAAGTGTCTTGCGGCGGCAGTGCGCCGGTCGCAGCGAGCGGCTGGCCGTCCGAAGCGGTACCGCCGGCGAATGCCGCGTCGGTCGGTGCGTTGGCGCCGCTCGTGCCTGCGCCGCAGCCCCACCAGTTGTCGTCGACGATACCCCAGTCGTCGGCGCCGCCGAGTGCCGTGTAGTTCGGCTCGCTCGGATTGCCGGTCGAGTAGTAGGTCGTGAACTGCGCGTTGCTGCTGAGGAACTGATTGATGAACGGCGCGTTCGTCGAACCGAGAATGCCCGGCGTGCCCGTGACCGGACCCACGCTGTGGTTCTCGAGCATGATCACGAACACGTTGTCGTAACGCGGAATGCCTTCGACGTTGAACGCGGCTTGCTGCGACTGCGCGTACGTGATCGGTGCTTGCGTCTGCGTCGACTTCACGGCCGTCGACGCGCTCACGCCCGTTACGCCGACGATCGACGGATCACCGCCCGTCACCGCCAGGTTGTCCGGGTACAGGTCGCCGCGATCGAGCTTGGTCGTCGCATACGTGTAGCGGTTCGCGAGCTGGTTGTCTTCGAACAGCACGGTCTGCTGCTCGACACCGGACAGCTTGTTCACGTCGCCGAGCGCGTCGGCGGCGGTGACCGTCACCGACGAGGCGCCGAGTGCCGGACCCGTCAGGCGCGCTGCGACATTGGCCTTCTCGGTTGCGTAGCTGGTGCCGTTCGCTTCGACCAGACGCTGCACTTCGGTCGACATCGGGCTGATCACGATGTTCGCCGCGCCCTGATCGGCGATCTGCGCAGCCGAGGCGCGCAGGATCACGTGGCTCGCGACAGCCGCGCCGCTTGCGGTGTTGGTTGCCTTCGTGCTGACGTCGGCGATCAGCTGACCGCTCGCGCTCGATTGCAGCGAGAAGTGGCCGTTGCTGTCGGTCGTCGCGCTCGCTTCACCCGAATCGCACTTGCCGTTGCCGTTCGTATCGAGGCAGACGGTTGCGCCGGCGTAATAGCCCGCTTTGATGGTCGGGTTACCGGACGCGTTGCCCGGCACGAAGTTGGCGGCCGTCACGACACCCGCATAGGTCGTCGGTTGAGTGGTACCGGTGCTCGCCGTGTCGTTGTGATCGGAGCCGCCGCAGGCTGCGACAACGCAGGCTGCCGCGATTGAGGTAAGAATCAGCGTGGTGCGTGATGTGGGACTGACCGACATTGTGGGACCCCTGTTGGTTTCGATGACGACTTTCCGCCCTAATGAAACAAATCCGTATTTTTTTACGCAGCGGGATTATCTAGCGGCAATGTTCCCTTTTTATGACATGGAACTTTTGCTGAATTTTCCTATCGCCTAGTCCCATTGAATGGAAAAGCGTGGGTTTCATCGAACTGAAATGCCGGTCTGATAGCCGCGCATGCTCGCGCGCGCACGACGTGCGTCGCCGGCGCGGATGTCGCGTGAAGGGGTGTGGGTGATCGGCTAAAGCCGGGACGGCTCGGGCGAGCCGTCGTTGTCAGCGACGCGCTGCTAGCCGTGACGGGCTGCAGCGCGAAGCCGGCAGGAGGATGGGCGCGTCAGATGCCGCGCCCGGGTAGCAAAGTAGTCAGAACTGCTCGATCCACGTGGCAAGGCGATCGGCGGCGAACTCGGTGCCGTGCTGCGCCGGCCGGAACGCGATCGCATCGCCTTCGCGTGCTGGCTGCAGTGCAGCGTCATTGCCGTCGAGCCACAGAAGACTCGCCAGCCATGCGGCGTGTGCGCTCGACACCGCGTTGTTGCCCGGCTCCGCGAGAAACTCCGCGAGTGCGGCCGGCTGGTCAAACACGAGACCATCGCCTTCACCGCGCACCTTGATGCCTGCGTCTGCAAGCGCCCCGGTCAGCGCCGTCAGCGCGCCGCTCGCGCTCGCGCCGCCGTGACGGTTACGCAGCGCGGCGAGGTGCGCCGCCACCGTATGACCGAACGCGCCGCTGCGGGCACTTTCGGCCGCGATCAGATCGGAGTAGTCCTGCAACAGCCAGTCGGGCTCGGAAGTCGGCACGTCGGCGAGTACCGCCGCGGCAAGATAGGTCTCGACCGGCTGGAAGCGCTCGGGCCCGATCAGCGTGGCCGACAGCGTGCGCAGCAGACCGATGCGCGTGGCGACCACCTGCTTTTGCAGCACGCCCAGCTTCTCGCGCACCAGCGTATCGCGCTCCTTGCGCAGCTCGGCCAGCTCGAGCGCCTGCTTCAATTCCATGCGCAGCGCCGTGATGTCCCACGGTTTCTTGATGTAGCGATGGATATGACCAAGGTTGACGGCCGCGACGGTCTGGTCGATCTCCGAATACGCGGTGGTCAGAATCCGCACGACATGCGGAAAGCGCTCGCTCGCATAGCGCAGCAGCTCGTTGCCGAACTCGCCCGGCATGCGCTGGTCGGAGACAAGCACCCCCACCCTGTCGCCATGCTCGTCGAGCAGCGCCTTGCCCTCTTCCACCGAGCCGCCAGTCAGGACCGGCGCGAGGCTTCCGATGGCACGCTGGAAGTACTTGACGGCGGTCGCCTCGTCATCGACGAAGATGATCGCCGGCGCCAACTCCTCTGTGGCTTTTGCTTCGTTCATCAACAACTCCTGTGCGTTTGACCTTTGATATGGGGGAAATCCAGCACTACGGTGGTGCCTCCCCCCGGCGTGGACTCGATCCTGAGTCCGCCGCCACAGGACTGCATGACACGGTTGCATAGAATCAGGCCCAAGCCGTTCCCCCCGGATTTCGCGTGCGTCGTAATTGGGTCCGTCAACAGGCGGTCTTTGATTTCCGGCGGAATTCCCGGGCCGTTGTCGCAGATGCCGATGCTCGGATGGGGCTCCGTCGTCACGGTAAAGCGCACCGACGGCGAGCGCACCTCCGCGAGCGCGCGCAACGCGTTGGACAACAACGACGACAGCACGAGCGCCACGCAATTCGGTTGCGCGAGCACGGCAAAGTCGCTGTCGACGTCGACCTGCACCCACGAGCGCTGCGCGGTCGTAAACGGATACGTATCGAGCAACGCCGAGATCAGCCCATGCGCGGTGCTTTCGATGCGTGCTTCGTCGCCTTCCGGTTGCCGGCGCCCGTTGTGGACGGAGCGCCAGAAGGACGACACCACCGCCATGCAGTACTGCGCGCTCTCGCGCATCGATTTCGCGGCGCCGAGAATTTCGCCCTCCGCATCGCGCTGCGCGTCGGTGCGATCTTCGATACTGTGCGCGTTCAGCGCGATCGCCGCGAGCGGCGTATTCAGTTCGTGCGCGATGAACGCGAGGGTTTCGTCGATGGCGATCAGACGCTGGTTCTGCATCGCACGTTCGTGATAGCGCTCAAATGCCAATTGCAGCGTATCGCGCACCGCAGCCGGCTTCAGCGGCTTTTCGAGGATGCGGAACACCTCGCCGGTGTTGACCGTACGCAATAGCATCTCGACGTCGGCGTAAGCGGTGACCAGAATGCGCACGATATGCGGGTATTCCAGCGCGACCTGACGCAGCAGGTCGCCGCCGTCGCGCCCCGGCATGCGGAAGTCCGTGACCAGTACCGCGATGCGGGCATTCTCCTGCTCGAGGATAGCGATTGCCTCGTCGCTGCTGGTGGCGAGCAGGACCTCGTAATCCGCACCGACCGTGCGCGCGAAATATTTGCAGGCCAACTCTTCGTCATCGACGTAGAGAAGAGTGGGCTGTGTCTGTCGGATGTCATTCATGGCGTTTCTCAGGGCGCAGGCGACAGATCGAAACTGAATGCCGCCCAACTTCCCAGTTCGCTTTCAGCAAACAGCAGACCGCCGTGGCGCTCGATCACCGCATAGCTGATCGACAGCCCCAAGCCCAGGCCCTGTCCCACTTCGCGGGTCGTAAAGAACGGCTCGAACACGCGCGCAATATTTTCCGGCGCGATGCCCGGCCCGTTGTCTTTGACCGTCACGTGCAGGCGACCTTCCGTCCATCTCACGTTGATGTGAATCGCCGGCGCGGGCGTGGCCGCCTTGCGCATCGCCAGCACTGCATTCGACAACAGATTGATCAGCACACCGATGATGGCCGCCTCGTCGCCTTGCACGAGCGTATCCACGGGCAGTTCGCGCGTCACCGTGACGCCGCGCAATTCATGGCCGACGAGCCGGATCGCCGAATCGAGCGCCTTTTCGAACAGGAACGGCGTACCCGACTCCGCTTCGGCCCCGGGCTTGCGATACGCGAAAGTCTTCAGGTCCGACACGATGTGCTGAATCCGCTGCATGCCCTGCCGCGCGTCGACCAGACATTCCTGCAGCGTCGGCTCCTGCTTCGAAATCGGCTCTTCCAGTGCAACCTCGATCGCCATCAGGCAGAAGTTCACCGGGTTATTCACTTCATGTAGCAAGCCCGCCGCGAGCGTACCGATCGCCGCCATTTTTTCCTGCTGCAGCAGTTGGCCCTTGATGTCGAGCAACTGGCGATTAATCACTTCGAGTTCCGCATTCTTCGCGGACACCTCCGCGTTTTTCGCGGACACCTCGGCCTTCAGGCGAAACAGCATGAAGCGCACGCGTTCATTGAAGAACGTGTAGACGGCACTGGCGGCAGCGGCGAACAGCAGGAGCAGAACATTGACGGTCAGCGTGCCGAGCGGCATGCCGTCATGCGGGGGCAGCAGACACGCGACCAGATAGAGAAAGCAGGACAACACGCCGAACACGAGGTTTTGCCACAAGCCAAATGGCAACGCAATGCCGGACGCGAAGATGGCCAGATTCAGGCCCATGTAGTAGGGCGACAAAACACCGTCGGTGCGCCAGATCATCCATGAAATCATCGCCTGCGGCAGCAATAGCCACGACAGCGTCAGCCACGGAGTCAGGCGCCGCCCCATGTCGGTATCGAGCAACGCCACGATCCCGCCGATCATCAACGACACGAGCAGACGCGCGAGCGCGAAGGACGTCTGATACTGCGGATACTGCGCGTAATCCAGCCCCACGCCGAGCAGCACGAGCGCAATGGCGGTGCACGCGCCACCCCGGCTGAACGTGACGCGAAAGTCGGCCAGCTCGGTTTGATAGCCGCTCTGCAGGGGACTGGTAGTCATGGACAGGGTTGTCGACACGGTTTCAGAGGATCGTGGCTTGCGCGAACACATTCACCCCGGTCTCGTCGACGTAGAGCTTCTGGTCAGTGGAGTTGGACGGAAGCAGTGAGCTCATGCCGCTCTCGTTCCGATAGATCAGATACCACTCGAGCAAATGCTCCATCCCGTACTTCTCGGGATTCGCCGAATGGACATTGGTGACCAGCAACTGGCCGCCGGGTCGCGTGCGAGCGGCGAAGTAACTGAGAAGGCGCGCGCAGACCTTGTCCGATAGATAGTCGAACAGACCCGCGCAGTACACCGCGTCGAATTCGCGCGCGGACGGGTCGGTTGAGATCTTACGCTTGAGCAGATCGTGCACCGACTGATGCACCATCTGCACCGAGGTTTTATGTCCCGCGGCGTGCGCCGAGCTTTCGATCGCGTCTTTCGTGAACGCCAGCGTTTCCTCGCTGAAGTCGACCAGCTCGAACGACAGCAGCTCAGGATGCGGATATTCCCGCACGAAGCGCTGGATCTCGAAAGCGGGCCCGCAACCGACGTTGAGGATGCGGAACGGTCTGCCAGCCGCGCGCGCTGCCTCGGCCTGACGCGTCAGAAAGTCGATCAGCAGCGTGATGCGGTTGCGGTGCGCGGTCGCGACGGCGGCCTGCAGGAACGCCGTATTGACGATCTGGAAGTAAGTGGTCGGTCCCTGCTGCGGATCGCTGAGGATCTGGTTGACCATCTCGTAGTCGCCGGCGTAGCCGAGCGGCTTCGTGAATGTGCGGTAGACAAACGGCGCGCGCAGCAGCAACGGATGCAGTGCCGATTGCGCATAAGTGCGATGCACGGGTGCGGTCTCGGCATCGACACGCTCGGCCTCTTCCTCGAGGCGGTCGAGGAAGAACTTGATCTTGAGCATGATCGGCGTGGCAAGCTCGTAGAACAGGTCCTCGCGCAGCCTGCCTCCTTCGGCCTTCGGCAAGCTCTCGGTCAGATCGACCTGCTCGACCCAGCGCGACACTTCCGACAGGAATGCGCGCATCTCGTTCACGACGATCTGATAGTCGCGCCGGATGTTGAAGCGCGCGTCCCAGTCGCTAATAAAGAGTTCTGCTTCCCGTCCGACCGACTTCGCTTCATTGGGCAGAACGCTAAGCTCTCGCCATTCGTCGATGAGCGCCAGAGAAACCACCGCGGTGAGACCGGTGTTCACCAGACTCACGACCACCGCCTTGCCGAGATAGGCATTCTTGGTGCCCATGCGCACGCTCAGCTCGCTTAGCACCTCGCTGACCTGCACGATGGAGTAGGGGTTGTAGACCTCCATGACCAACGACTTTCTCTGGAGGTTAATGATCGTCCCACGCACATGCTCGCGCTGCGAGTTGCGGAAGCTGACCACCGGGTCGATTTGCGTTTGAGAGTACACGGTATAAGTACCTGAGGAATCCGGGAACGCAGCAGGCTATTGGAGAAGTCCAGTGAATGGCTGCCGCACGCACGGCACCGCGACAAGTCGTGGACGCGTTTCAAACCACAGTTGAACTGGAAACACCAAAGCCCTTTGCCAGAATGGCTCCAGCGCGTTGCAGTGTAACATCAACAGGTTCAATTCTGACTAATGTCAAATTCAGAATGAAATGTATGCGCAAGGTATTCTTGCGAGCATGTACGTGCCGCAGAAGGCCGTTTTTGCAAACAACCATTTGGAACGACTTGGCGGCCGCGCCGGTGCAATCGCCGACAATTCGTTTCTCGACAAAGACTTGCAGTCGCATTGCCACGATGACGACACGCTCCGCTATTGAGCGGATGCGCTACTTTCGCCTGCCGCATCTATGCCCTTTGGATAGACCGGCGCTTTGACGCGATACCGCTTTGAGACTCGCAACGAAGTGAAGCGATGCGGGAATTGATGCCACGTGCATTCGCCGAATAACATTTTTTGTTTTAATGCAATTCAAGTGCGGCGCGGCAAACGTTTTTATTTTTGATCTTCAGCGCGAGTAGCGTCGGCAATTGAGCGGCTCGCGCACGCGCCGACTCGTCATTCGTGCAAGGCCAAACCTTTCACGGCTTTATCGACGGCTTTCTTCGGTCCGTGCAGCGCGAGACCGACGAGGTCGAGATTCGCCGCCTCTTCGGCAAGAAAGACTGCGCGGTTCGCCGCGTCATGCCCCGTCGAAAACATCGCTTGCACATACGGCACGATTGCGAGCTCGCGCGACAGCGCCTGTCGATGCGCGTTCTGCAGACCGGAGCGGTCGGCGGCGAACACCATCATCGGCTGGCCGAGCATGCGGCCGTAGCGGTTGCCCGCGGCATCCTCGTAGGGCTCGCCCAGCGCATCGGGTGCCGCGGCGGCGACGCCGGTCGCGAGAAACGCGACCACATTGAGCTTCTGCCAGACCGCGAGATCGGTGCGCACGATCAGCGCTACTTTGGTATCGAACATGATGACTCCTGGTTGAGCCGCTCATGATCGACGATGCCGCGCGATCGGTCTGGAACGTTTGTGCACATCTGCCGGTACGCTGCCGGCGTCATCCGGTACGCGCGACGAAACCAGCGGCCGAGATGACTCTGATCCGCGAAGCCGACTTCGGCAGCGACCTGCGCGGGCGTGCGGCCGGTTGCGAGCAGGCGCCGCGCGGCGCGCAGACGCAAGCGCACCAGATACGCGTGCGGCGGCGTGCCGAACGCGCGCTGAAACAGACGCGTCAAGCGGAACCGGTCGATGCCGGCAAGCTCGGCGAGTTCGTCGAGCCCGGGGTTGCCGTCCATACGCTCGTGCAACAGATCGCGTACCCGCGCAATCGCGGGTGACGCGGCGGCTTCACCGCTCAGCGGCGCGCCGCGCAGTTGGGCGCCCAGTTGCAGCAACAGACGATCGAGCGTCTGGTCGCGTGCGAGCCGGCCCTCGTTGCCGTGAATCGCGACAAACGCCTGGCGGATCGTCTCGACGAGCGCGCGGTCGTCGACGAGCGTCTCGCCGAACGCCGCCTCGACGCCGGCCAGTCCTGGCAGATCGAGCCGGCGCGCCGCGTGCTCGACCCAGGCTTGCGGCAGATACAGCATCGCGTACGTGAAGCCGCCTGCCTCGGGCGCGTGGCCATCGTGCAGCGCGCCGGGCTCGATCAGGATCGCGCGGCCCGGCACGCTCGTGTGCAACGACCGACGGCACTGGAACCGCTGCACGCCCTGCTCCGTGTAGCCGATCAACATGTCGTCGTGATCGTGCGGATCGTAGGCATGGCCGCTGAAATGCGCGCGCAGGCTTTCGATGCCGGTTTCGGCATCGCGGCGGGCGGTTAGCCAGTTGTCGCGACTGAGCGGGCTGGGCATGAGGATGGGCTGGCGGATAGCAGGTGATGCGGCTTCCGGACAGTGTACGGCAGCAGGAGAATCGGCATGCGCGAACGCTCCCGTGAGCGAACCGTGATCGGCCGTGCGCGGTTTCGCGTCGACGAAGGCGCACCGGTTTCACGGCTTTTTCGAACGCGGGGGCTGTGCGTTGACGAACGGGTTATAGCTGCGCGGACTCGCCGGCGCGTCCTGTCGGGTTGCGCGACGGCGCTTGCCGGATCGTCCGTCGCCCGACAATTGCGCAAGCAGTTCTTGCGATTCGGGCTCCGACTCCGCTTCCCTATCTTCCAGCGGCGGCGCGGCTTTTTTGCGCCGCGCGGGTTTTGGCCGCGCGCCTTCCTCGCTCGTCTCCGACGCGCCGCCCGCGATGTGTTCGATCACGGTCATGAACGATGCCGACGCCGATTCGACGGGTTGTCCCGGCAGCATCGTCAGCGCGACGATGTCGTGCAGTGAACGGCCATCGACGGCGCGGCCTTCCACCGTGTCATGCCAGTCGACTTTCGCTTGCGCGAAAGCGCCGATCACACGTTCGAGCACGGCCGGCGACAGGACGCCGCCGTCATACAAGCGGATAACGACGCTTTCGAACATCTGGAGCGGGGTGATACCGGTTGCTTTTGCCGCCACGGTTTGTCGCCTGGTGGGTGTCTCTTCCAGCAGTCAGCAAATCACATGCCGATGCGACCGGCGACGCCGAATCGTTGCTATCGGTCTACGCGAGCAACCGTAACGCATCCGCGAGCGACAGCACCGTCGTGCGTGAATCGAATGCGGTACAAAACAGATGTTCATGTACCACCGAGTCGGGGTCGTAACAGCAGTCCTTGACCGTATATAGGCGGAAGTCCGCATCGCTCGCGTACGCGACCGAGGAAAGCACGACCCCGGTCGATGCAATGCCGACCATGATCAACGAGTCGATACCTTGCCTCAATAGTTGCGCCTCCAGATCGGTGCCGAAGAACACGCTCGCACGATGCGCGATGACGAGCGGTTCGTTTGCCTGCTGGCCCAACTCTGGCGAGGTCCGGTCTTCGAGAAAAAGACCAAGGCTTTTGATTCCCTGCCCATTCCGGTTCAATGGGCTGACCTCCGGATAGCCCGGACTGAACCGCAGATTGATGAAATAGACCTTGACTCCTTTGGCCCGGGCCGCGTCGCATAACCGGCGCGTATTGGCGAGCAACGCCGGCGCGACCGATGGAAAGAGTCCGAGAATGTCGGTCTGGTAGTGCATAACCAGAAGTGCGGTTTGCGATGGCACGATTGCGGCAATCCGTGCACTCGTGCGCTCGCCGCTGAGCCCGTCGTTCGCGATGCCGCGAGAACCTGCGTTGGATGTCATTACGCCACCTTTATCCGGATTCCACGTCCTATTGTGTGAGCGGCTGCTTCGAGACCATCGAGATCATACTTCAGGGCATCGCGCCGGCCGCCCTGCCCACTTGCTACACTGCGTACAGACGTCGCCCGCACGCCCGCAACGTAATGAAACACCTGCGACGTCACTTCGCAAACATAGAGGATGAGCATCCAGATGACGCTTTCGAAGAGAAAATTGGGTCGTACCGGCTGGAACGTGTCGGAAATCGGTTTTGGCGCATGGGCAATCGGCGGCTCGTGGGGCAGTGTTGCGGAAGAGGATGCCAAGGCGGCGCTCAACGCCGCGCTCGATGGCGGTGTCACGTTCATTGACACAGCCGACGTCTACGGCGACGGCCGCTCGGAACGGATCATCCGTGACGTATTGCGGCAACGAGGCGGCGAACGTCCCATCGTCGCCACCAAGCTCGGACGCCGACTCGACCCGCATGTGACCAGCGGCTATCTGAACAAGCGCGAGCTCGAAGCCTTCATCGACCGGAGTCGCTCGAACCTGGGCGTCGACTCGCTCGACCTGGTGCAACTGCATTGCCCGCCGACGGAGGTTTATTACCGTCCCGAGGTGTTCGACGCAATGGACGACTTCGTGGCCGACGGCAAGATCCGCTACTACGGCGTGTCGGTCGAAAAGGTCGAAGAAGCGCTAAAGGCGATCGAATACCCGAATGTGGTTTCAGTGCAGATTATTTACAACATGTTCCGTCAACGTCCTGCCGAGCTGTTCTTCAGGCAGGCGCAAAAGAAAGACGTGGCGGTCATCGCGCGCGTGCCTCTGGCCAGCGGCATGCTCACTGGCAAGCTGTCCGCCCATTCGATTTTCGCGTCGGACGACCACCGCGCGTTCAATCGGCACGGCGAGGCGTTCGACGTCGGCGAAACGTTCTCTGGAGTGCCTTACGACATCGCGTTGAAGGCGGTCGACGAACTGCGCGGCCTCGTGCCTATGGACGCCTCCATGGCGCAACTGGCTCTGCGCTGGATCCTCATGGAGGAGGCCGTCTCCGTCATCATCCCAGGCAGTAAAAACGCGGCCCAGGCCGCGTCGAACGTCTCGGCCGCGAGCCTCGCACCGCTGTCGGATGAGGTCATGGAACGCGTCCGGGAAGTCTATCAGCGCCATATCGCGCCTCACGTCCACCAGCGCTGGTAAAAAAGGCCTAGCGAGCCGCGCTACCCGCGCGGCTGCGCGAAAGCGCTATGGCTTCGCGTTGCGCCGGCCCGGGCTCAGGGCCAGCATCGTGAATCGATGGCTCGCCAGCGCGCCGCGGTGGGGTACTCGGAATCGCGCGGTGCCCGCGCATAGGTCAGGCGCGCGGCGATGAACGTGTCGACGGTGTCAAGCAATACCTCGATCGAGGCTGGCTTGCGCAGGAACGCAGTCCAGCAACGAACGTCTCCCGTCGGTTCCGGCAAAGCCGACAGCAGCACGACCGGTATGCCGGACAACACGGCCCGACACTTGAGACGCCGGCAAAGCTCCCTGCCGTCCATCTCTGGCATCTCGAAATCGGTGATCACCAGTTCCGGAAAATCTGCGTTGGCTTTCTGCAGTGCGTCCCGTCCGTTTTCCGCGAGCACAACCCGGTGTCCGCGACTCTCCAACGCCAGTTGTAGCGCCCAGCGGTTTTCAAAGTCATCGTCGACGAGCAGTACAGTAGGCATGACGCGACAGGGCGGACCGATCCTAACGGATTTCGCAAGCGCCGTACCCAGGAAGCGCTCGTCGCGTCGCGCTCGGCCGCTTTGCTCGTACGAAAGCAGCGCTGCAAGCGCCGAACGCTCGCAGTGCGCTCAGTGACTGCTGGCACATGCGTTGCGCATAAGCCTCTGCCAATTACAACGTGGAGGACATCATGAGCACATTGGACCCCGAAGGCACCGCACCGGGAACCGGGGGTGCCGACATTGTCGGTCTGGGTACCGGGGAGGGCCCCGGCCCAGAGGTGATGGCTGCGGCGACGCTGGACGACACGCAGGTGATCTCATCGGACGGCCAGGACGTCGGCAAGATTTCGGACATCATGCTGGACGTGCGCCGCGGCAGGATTGCGTACGCAGTGCTGTCCGAAGGCGGTTTTCTCGGCATGGGCGCCAACCTGCATGCGATACCGTGGAACGCACTCACGCTGGATACGGACGCCAAGTGTTTCCGTGTCAGCATCGATGCGCAGCGCATCAAGGACGACCCCGGCTTCGACAAGGACCACTGGCCGTCGATGGCGGACGTGACATGGGGTACCACCGTCCATCAGTACTACAACCGCGACCCATACTGGTCGTCGGCGCGCAGCGTGGAAGATTTGCCTCCGGGTGATATCTGAAATACGCGTCATCAACGCCGGCCGCAACGCAAGGTGAGCTAGCGTTGGGTGGCGAAGGGTGCCGGCCCGGGCGGTGCACGCTCACCCGGCACCCGCCCAATCGTGTTGCGTGGGTAGGCCGTACTGGATTCGAACCAGTGACCAACGGATTAAAAGTCCGCTGCTCTACCAGCTGAGCTAACGGCCCATCTCGCCCGATGTTCGCCGCGACGAGAGCGCTGCTTGCCTATCTGCGCTAGCCGATATCGATCGTCCGACTCGTGGCTCGCGTCGGTTCCGATTTCGGTACGGTCAACGTGAGCACACCGTTGTCGAACTTTGCCAACGCGTGATCGGGCTCGGCGTTTTCCGGCATGGGGATCGTGCGCACGAAGCTTCCATAAGCGCGCTCGAGCCGGTAGCAGCCGTCTTCCTCGCTGCGCACGTCCTGTTTCTTCTCGCCGCGCAACACGATCGCCCCATCCTCGACGCTCACATTCAGCTCTTCGCGTTTCATCCCGGGCAGCTCGGCGGTCACGCGCAACACCTGCCCTTCGTCGACCACGTCGATGCGCGGCTGAAAGCGCGATGAGCTGAAGTCGCCAAACCATCGTTCGAGCGCGCCGCGACCTGCAAACGGGTCATGGAAGAACTCTTCCACAGCACGCCACGGTTCGCGTGAGAACAGCCGTGGAATGTCAGGCCACGCGGCACGCCACTGCTCGTTCGCCGGGGGGCTTTCCGGGCCGTCCGAATCGGATTTGCGGGCCGCCCCGCGCAGGAACTTGAAGGGATTCCACTTCTTCGGGTCGGTGTTCATCGTATCCTCCTCTACAGTCCGGCAGGAGAACCGGATTCCAGTCATTGCGCCGAAGCCGCGCCTCGGCCGTCGACATTCGCGGCTGCGGCCGCGGAGCGCTTTCCCGGCCGCCTCGCGATTTCAGCGCATTCACCTACGACGCCCCGCATCGGGGCCGCCACGGTCGCAAGATGGCGGCCGGACAGCCGCCACCGGTTTGCTTCCTGTCGTTGCTGCTCGCCTGCCGCCGTCAGTCTGTCCGCACCTCGATGCGGCGCGGCCGGGCCTCGTCGCGGCGCGGTATGGTCAGCTTCAGCACGCCGTCCTTCAGGTTCGCATCGATTTTCGATGCGTCGAACTCAGCGCCAAGCGAGAACGCCCGCGCGAAGTGGGGCTGGCGGATCTCCGCATGCTGCAGGCGCAGCCCCGCCGGCGTGGGCACCACCGCCTCGGCCTCGATGTAGAGATTGCCATCGTGTACCTTCACATCGAGGCGGTCCTTGGTCACGCCGGGCAGATCGGCCCACAGGGTGATGCCCTGGCTGTCCTCGAAGATGTCCACCGGCGGCGTCAGCGTGATCGGCCGTTGCGACTGGTCGTCTTCGCGATGGGCCACCGCCGTTTCGTTTTTCCTCGCAAGTTCTGTCGTGTCGTTCATGATGTCCTCCTCAGTTCTGCGACCGCTTTCATTGAACAGTGATGGCCCGGGGCTTCGACGTCTCTCGCTTGCCGATGCTCACGGTCAGGCAACCATTGGTGTACTGCGCCGTGACCTTGTCAGGGTCCGCATGCTGCGGCAGTTCGATGACGCGCCGGAACGTGCCGACGAACCGCTCCTGCGCATAAGTACGCACGTCGTCGCCGGCCGCTTCCGGCTGTGCCGTCTCGCGCTCGCCGCTGATGGTCAATAGCCCTTTGTCGATGGATACGTCGAGACGCGCCGGATCGATACCGGGCGCGAACGCAACGATCTCGATGGAGTCGTCGGTCGAACCGATGTTGACCTGCGGGAAGGCGCCCAGGCGCCCCGAGCGGATGCTGGACGGGAAACCGCCGAAGAGACTTGCCATCTGCCGTTGCAGACGGTCGAATTCGCTAAACAGGTCGGTTCCGAAGTAGAGATCACTCATGATCGTTTCCTCCTTGGATGCAGCAGGGAAACGAACCGGCATACGCGCTCCAGTCCGTCTGCCATGCTGCGGCAAACAAATCGAAACACGCAGCGCGCCACTGTGCTGGCGCGGCTGCCCGAGCGATATTTAAGATAGGACTGGAAACGGAAATTTCAAGTGGGCCATGGCGACTTTCGTTCTTGAATTTGGATCGTCACACCCCTACGTTCACGACTCCTGCAACACCATGCGAGGACACCATGGAATTCGAATACGACTGGCTTACTCTTGGGCGTCACCGTATCCGGTTGCGCTCGACAAAGGGGTTCCCCACCGAGACGATGCACACCGCGGTCGAAGTCATCCGGCTGGCGATCGACAGCAACATGAGCGCCCGGGCGCGGCTGGTCGAAGTGGTGTTCCGGCAGGAATCCGCTTACGAGATTGCTGTCGGCACCACGTTCGCCGACGACCGGCTATGCGCGCCGCAGCTGGAAGCGGCGATCGCGACGGTGCTGGGCCTGCAGCTCGCGCAGATCACTATTTTAGTGACCGTGGTCACCCAGGAAGAAGTCGATCTGCACTTCGGCGTCTACGAAAGGATGCTGGCTGAAAAGCTCGGCGTGGTGCCACCGATCCAGTGACGCATCGCGGCAGGCACGCAGCGGACGGTGGACAACGATAGAACTCGGCGCCTGCCGGGCGCTCGGGTGGCTACCGGCGTGCACTGCGGCGGCGGTGCCTTTGCTGCAATGCAATGAGGGCATGCCTAGCGGCCAACGCCAGCCCACTGCGCCAGTGCATCGCCGCGCGGCCTACCAGACGTAGCGCACGCCGAGATCGCCCTTCACACCACTTCGGCGGACATTGCTGTTGCCACTCACCGCGAACTGATAGCCGAGCTGCCCGTACAGGTTCAGCCGATCCTTGATCTTCGCGGTAACACCGCCGGCGAACTCGAGTCGCGTGGCCTGCACATTCAGCGGCACCGGATCGTTGGCGAAGGTCGTGGTGGCCTGCGCATTGAAATCCCGCCACAAGTTGGCGCGCACGTACGGCTGCCACACCGCCCCGTGGCTGCCTTCGATGCTCCACTTCCCGCGCACGCCGAGCCGGCCACTCGCGCCCGAAGTCGAGCCGAGGGCGACGTCACCCAAACCATCGTTCGCATCATTGAACGACACGTGCTGCCAGACGATCTGCGCCTGCGGCTCCAGCTCGAACCCTGGGCCGAGCGGCAGCGGGATCGGATAGCCCCCCTCGAGGGAGGTCGCGAAGCCCGTGCCCCGGACCGGCAGACTCGCAAACTGCGTGGTCGCGCCGCCGTCGTAGTACGTACCCTGCACGACCGCGTCGAGATACCAGCCGGTGGGGCCGTAATGCGTCCAGTAGCCACCGCCGCTATACGCATTCAGATGCATCGAGCCGGTGCGCTCCAGCGCGTATCCGGATGACGCCGCGTTGGTGACCAGACCATCGACGTCCGCACTGCCGTAGGCATAGGCAAAGTAGACGCCTGCCGCGTCGCGATGACCGGGCGAGAAGCTTCCGCGCCAGACGTCGAGTCCGGTCTGCAAGCCTCCGACGCCGCCGCTCACGCGCGGGTCGGCGAAGGCCCCATAGCGGTTGTCGATCTGCCCGCCGAACACGCGTCCCCACGCGGAGCTTGCCCAGCCCGAGCCGCCGGCGCCACCGCTCTGCGTCGTGAGCGTGTCGCCGATGCGCTCATGCAGCGTACCGAGCATCTCGACCCCCATCTGCCGGGCGACCGGTTGAACGACGCCATAGGTCGCCAGTTCCGGCCCGATGATCGGATAGACGCCTGGCGGCAGCGGTTCCGGCGGGGGCTCCGTGCCGATTCCTGTCCCCGGCTCTTCTTCCGGTTCTCCCGGAGCGGGCGGCACGACGAAGGCCGAGCGCAGGAACCAATCCTCGGGACTGCTGCCGTTCAGGCCGCCGCGATACAAACGATAGTCGTCGGCGCCGCCGCGCGCCTCGCCGGCGAGCGTAAAGGCGTCCGGCGCCGTGGTGCCGCCGTTGGTCGTCTGGACGACGAGAATGCCATTGCCGGTCGTCAACCCGCCGGAGCCGCCCGCGTTCGTGACGTGCACTGCTGAAGGGTCCGCGCTGCCGCCATTGATGACGAGCCGGTCCGACGGCGAGCCGTCCACACCGAGAAACGTGCGTAGCGCGAGCGTGCCGCCGTCGCCCACATAGTCGTTGACGGTCAGCGCACCGAATTGCCCCTGCGGGAGCCCGAAACCCGGCTCAACGGTTCCGGCATTGGTGACCGTGTTGAAGACCGTGCCGGTACTGCCCAGGGTTCCGTTTGCCTCGACGTTCACCGGCGACTGCAACGAGCCGGTGAGATTAAGGACGCCATTGCGGACGATGGTTGGACCGGTAAAGGTGTTATGGCCGGATAACGTGAGCACGCCGTTGCCGACCTTGGCCAGCGCCCCGCTTCCCGATAGCACGCCGGACCAGCTCGCGCCGATGCCGTTGGTATCGATGGCCGACGTCGTGCCGCCGACCAGCGTCGCGTTGACGCCTGCGCTCAGCGCCGAACCCACCACCTGTATCGTGCCGCCGCCGAGATTGAATGCGTAGGTGCCGCCCAGATTGTTGTAGTCGCCAAACAGCGAGCTGCCGCCGATCTGCAGCGTGCCGCCCGACAGGTTATAGGTGCCGTTGCCCGCTGCCGCGAGGTACAGCCTCGACGCGCCGCCGATCGCGAGGGTCCCGCCGGTCTGGTTGATCGTGCCAGTGCCCTCGCCCGCCGTCGATACGAGGTTCGAGCCGAGGAACAGCGCGCCGTTCGCCACGTTAAAGGTGCCGCCGCTCAGGTTGAGCGTGCCGCTGCTCGGCGCGCTGCTTCCCGAGTTTCGGCCGAGCGTCATGAAGTCGGTGGCACTGTTGCCGAACGTGACCGTTCCGCCCGACAGGTTGTAGGTGCCGGTTCCGCCCTGGTTGCCGAGGTTCACCGACACCGGCGTGCCCGGCATACCGAAGACGACACTGCCACCGGTTTGTGTGACCGTGCCGGTACCGCCGAAGTCGCCGACCTGCAGCGCGGAGTTGAACGTGAGCGTGCCGCCGCTGACGTTCAAGCTGCCCGACGAGGTCGAACCGGGCACCTGCGTGGCCAGCGTATTGCCGATGCCTAGCGAAAGATAGTCGATCGCGGCGTTGCTGCTGGTGATTGCCAGACCACCTCCCACCACGAATGCGGAGCCGCCCTGGATTCGGGCGCCGTCGATCGTGAACGTCCCCGCGCCGGTCTTGACGAAGATCCCCTGCTGGGTGTCGCTTGCCGTGCCGGTATTGATGATCGTGCCCGAGAAATGGGTGCTCGTGCCGTCAGTGCCGATCACCAGTATGTTCGTGCCGTCGATCACGGTGCCGCTACCCGACAGGTTCGGCAGCGGAACGACGCCCGTCGGGACGCCGGGAATCGGGGTGGTCGTGACGCCCGAAATATCGAATGTGCCGTTGTTGATCATCCCGCTGGTCGAATTGATGCCGCCGCTGCCCGTCAGTGCCAGCGTGCCGGCAGAGATGATGGTCATGCCCGTATAGGTGTTCGCATTGGTCAGCGTCAGTACGCCGTTGCCGACCTTGGCCAGCGCTCCGCTTCCGGACAGCACGCCGGACCAGCTCGCGCCGATGCCGTTGGTATCGATGGCCGACGTCGTGCCGCCGACCAGCGTTGCGTTGACGCCTGCGCTCAGCGCCGAACCCACCACCTGTATCGTGCCGCCGCCGAGGTTGAACGCATAGGTTCCGCCCAGATTGTTGAAGTCGCCAAACAGCGAGCTGCCGCCGATCTGCAGCGTGCCACCCGACAGGTTATAGGTGCCGTTGCCGGCAGCCGCGAGGTACAGCCTCGACGCGCCGCCGATCGCGAGGGTCCCGCCGGTCTGGTTGATCGTGCCAGTGCCCTCGCCCGCCGTCGACGTGAGGTTCGAGCCGAGGAACAGCGCGCCGTTCGCCACGTTAAAGGTGCCGCCGCTCAGGTTGAGCGTGCCGCTGCTCGGCGCGCTGCTTCCCGAGTTTCGGCCGAGCGTCATGAAGTCGGTGGCACTGTTGCCGAACGTGACCGTTCCGCCTGACAGGTTGTAGGTGCCGGTTCCGCCCTGGTTGCCGAGGTTCAGCGACACCGGCGTGCCCGGCATACCGAAGACGACACTGCCACCGGTTTGTGTGACCGTGCCGGTACCGCCGAAGTCGCCGACCTGCAGCGCGGAGTTGAACGTGAGCGTGCCGCCGCTGACGTTCAAGCTGCCCGACGAGGTCGATCCGGGAACGGTTGGCGCATTGCCCAAGCCCAGCGAAAGATAGTCGATCGCGGCGTTGCTGCTCGTCACCGCAAGTCCACCGCCAATCACGAATGCGGAGCCGCCGCGGATCGTTGCGCTGTCGAGCGTCAGTGTGCCGGCTCCGGTTTTGACGAACTGGCCTTGCTGCGAAGCGGGATCGCTCGCGGTGCCGGCGTTGTTGACCGTGCCGGAAAAGCTGGTGCTGGTGTTATCGGTGCCGACGAACAGGACGGTGTTGGCTTCGGTGTTGATCGTTTCGCTGCCAGACAGATTGGGCCGTTCGGTGACCGTCTGCTGCGCCAATGTCGGCACGGGTGACAGGCCTAGGAGCCAGATCGCGTGAAGGATGCTGAAGCGGTTGAGCCGCTTGTGCCGCGCCCTCAGCGGACTCGCCAATTGCCGGCGCGCGCCGCCGGCAAGAGCGTTCAATGATGCGCCGCGAATCGATCTTGCAGCCATGACAGCCTCTCCTTTATACGCCGGGGGAAGCTTGCCAGGTCACACGTTGCGAGCTCGACTTCGCAAGACGATCCATCGGCGGTGGATTGGGTACTGCACCTCCCCGAACAGTCGTGGCCTTAATGGTTGTATGCGCAGGCGATTCAGATGTTGCTAAGCTTTGGTAAGCGTAGGAAGGCGGATCGAATTGTCAAGAATAAACTTCGGGAATTGGCAGCTTTCGCTCGCGATCACGTCGTTTGCGCGGCCGCCAAAGTTTGCTAACCCGTTACCTCGACTCTGGAGAGCTTGATGACAGACATCGCACTGGCACGCAAAGACGCTTGCCTCGCAGTCGTTCATGCGGTACTGACGGACTTGATCGACGACAGCAATCTGATCGACGCGGCTGTACGGGTCGCGGATTACTTCGCGAATGATCTCGAAGGCAAGATCACCGAGACCGACGCCGTCCTACTCGCGGTCACCGCACTAACAAAAGTCAATCGCGCGATTCGTGAGTGGTACGACGTGGACGGTAACTCGATCGACGCGATGAGAGTCGCGGACTTCATCATCGACGAGCAAATGAACGGGTACGACCGCGCCACCCATCCACACGAAACGACTTCGTCCGCGGCAAGAATCGAGGCGCGTGCGGCCGCGGTGATTCGGCCGATGAGATCGCCGGCGCGGCACGTTCGTCACTGAGTTTCGTATCTCACTCCGGACGCGCTATCGCTGCGCGTTTCAGCGGCTGGATGGTGAGCATTGCAAGACCCGATCCAGCGAACGCACACGCGGCGCAGACGAGCGCGACGGCGCGCAACGCGTCGGTCATGGCATCGGCTTGCGCGCGCGCCACGGATGCCTCGCGCGGCGTATGAGCGGCGCGCGCTGCCGTTGCGGCTTGCTCGACCGGCTCCAGCAGTTGCCCGCTCTGGTGTGCGTCCTGCGGCCTATGCAGTTTGTCGAGCCGCGCCGAGAGCGCCGCGTGATGCGACCACACGAAGACGACACCGAGCACCGCAATCGCCAGCAGGCCCGCCACCCGCGCAACGGCGTTGTTGATGCCGGACGCCACGCCTGTGCGGTCGCTCGGCACCGCGCCCATCACGGTCGTGGTAAGCGGCGCGACGGTGATCGTCATGCCGAGCCCGACTACGACGAGCGCAGGGAAGAATTCCGCCCAATAGCTACCGCGCGCGAACGGCAGCGCCAGCAACATGAAGCCGATTCCGGCGACGCCGGGCCCAACGCTCAGCAGCACGCGCGAACCGAAGCGGCTCGTCAGGCCGCCAGTGAAGCGCGATAGCAAGCCGATAATCAAGGGCACCGGTAACAGCGCCGCGCCCGCTTCGGTCGCGGTGTAGCCATGCGCGCGGATCAGCGTGAACGGCAAGAAGAAGAACGCGCCGCCAAGGCCGAAGTAAAGCAGCAGTGTGACGAGGTTGGCACCGGTGAAGTCGCGCGAGCGAAATACGTCGAGCGGCACCATCGGATTAGAGCTGCGCGCTTCAATGATCACGAATGCGGCGAGCACGAGCACGCCTGCGCCGATCGAACAGAATACGAGAGGATGCGCGAAGCCTCGCGCCGATGCCTCGGTCAGCCCGAATGTGAGCGCGGCGAGTCCCGCGGCCGCGCTCAGTGCGCCGGGCCAGTCTAGCTGTTGAGGCGCATCGGGCTTATGGCTGTTGGGCACCGCCACGATGGCGAGCGCGATCGTTAGCGCTGCCAGCGGGAGGTTCAGAAAGAAGATCGCGCGCCACGACCACGCGTCGACGAGCCAGCCGCCCGCCACCGGCCCCACTGCCGACGTGATCGCGCCGACGCCCGCCCAGGTGCCGATTGCCCGTCCGCGCGCTTCGTCGTCGAACACCGCGCCGATGATCGCGAGACTACTCGGCACGAGCAATGCCGCACCGATGCCTTGAACCGCGCGCGCGGCGATCAGCACGAGCGCATCCGGTGCAAACCCGCAAGCGGCCGACGCCAGCGTGAAGAGTGCGACGCCCGCGATGAACACCGTGCGCCGGCCGAGCTTGTCGCCAATCGATCCGCCGACCAGCACGAGGGAGCCGAGAAAGAGCAGGTATGCGTTGACGACCCACTGCATCGCCGCGACGCTCGCGCCGAGTTGGCTCTGAATGGACGGCAATGCGACGTTGACGACGGAGCCATCGATGAACGCCATGCTCGAACCGGCGATCGTCGCGGCGAGCGCGAGCCGCTTGCGCCGGCACGGGCTATCGATCGCGGTGAGCTGCGTGCGGATGACGAGTTCGTCACACGGGCTCGCCTGTGCGGCGATGACGCGCGCCGTGTTCGGCTTGCTGCCAATATGATCCGGATTGGCCACGTTCGCTCCCATGCTCTGCGCTGGCAAAAAAGCTTGCGCTCAAGCAAAGGTAGTCGGACGCCGCCAAGCTGGCAAGCTCGCCGGCAGTCAGGTGTGGGCCCGTAGAACACTGTCGGCAGCGCAACATCGCGGAGCGGACTTGCCCATTCGGGGCGCCCCGCGCCGCCAGGCGGGACGCCAAGGACTTCGCGGCCGAACGGTTACAGGCGATAATCGGTCGGAACCGATCAATCTGAACATGCGGAGCAAGAATGGACAAGCAAGGTTTCACCACTGGCATCGTTCACGGCGACAGAATCGCCGGCACTGAGCACGGCGCGTTGCGTCAGCCAGTTCATACGTCCGTGCAATATGGTTTCGAGCGCGTCGAAGACCTGATCGGCGTGTTCCAGGGCACGAAGAAAGGCGGCTTCAATTACGCACGGCAAGGCACCCCCACGACCGCCGCGCTCGAGCGCAAGATCACCAGCCTCGAAGAAGGCATCGGCACGATCTGCTTCAGCACCGGCATGGCTGCCATCACCGCGACGTTCCTCACGCTCCTGCGCGCGGGCGATCATCTGCTGTCGAGCCGTTACGTGTTCGGCAACACCAACAGTCTGTTCGGCACCTTGCGGGCACTCGGCGTCGAAGTCACGACTGTCGACGCGTGCAACGTCGACGACGTGAAGAACGCCGTCCGGCCGAATACGCGCATGGTGTTCGTCGAAACCATCGCGAATCCGGGCACGCAGATCCCCGACCTGCAAGGTATCGGTGACCTGTGCCGTGAGCGCGGCATCGCGTACGTCGTCGATAACACGATTACCTCGCCCGCAGTGTTCAAGCCAAAAGCCGTCGGCGCGAGCCTCGTCATCAACTCGCTGACGAAGACTATCGCGGGTCACGGCGCTGCCCTCGGCGGCGCGGTGACGGATACCGGTCTGTTCGACTGGAGCGCGTATCCGAATATCGCCGACGACTATCGGCGTTCGGCGGCGAAGGACCAAGGGCTCCTGCAGATCCGCAAGAAAGGCCTCAGGGACATGGGTGCGAGCTTGTCGTCAGAGCAGGCCCACTCGATCGCAATGGGCGCGGAAACGCTCGCCTTGCGCATGAAGCAAAGCAGCGACAATGCGCTCGCGCTCGCGCAGTTTCTCGAAGCGCACGAAGCGATCGGCAAGGTGTTCTATCCTGGCCTGAAGAGCCACCCGCAATACGAAGTTGCGCAGACGCTGTTCAAGGGCGCATCGTGGCTGTTGGCGTTCGAATTACTCAACGCGGATCGCATGGTCGAAGTCGTCAACGCGCTCAAGCTGCCGATCAAGGCGACCGGTCTCGGCGACACGCGCACGCTGATCATTCCCGTCGCGCCGACGATCTTTTTCGAAGCCGGACCGCAAACGCGCAAGGCGATGGGTATTTCCGACGGTATGCTGCGGCTCTCGGTGGGCATCGAGGATATCGACGACCTGATTGCGGATTTTGCGCAAGCGCTCAAGTTCGCGGCGTAGTTTTCGGGGCTTTGACAGGCTGAGCGAGGCAACGTTACATCCCCATGCTCATCCCTGCGCCTGCGCCTGCGCCTGCGCCTGCGCCTGCGCTTGCGCCCGCGCCTGTGCCCATGTTCGTGCCTGAGCTCGGCGTTGTATTCAGATCGATTCTTCCGTAGACGCCATCGGCTTCGTCATTCGGGCCCGCTGCGAAAAACAGCGTGTTGGAAGGCTGATTGTCGAGGTCGTTGCCAAACGCGATGCCCCACGCGCCGTGTTCGACGATCGGACTGCCATTCGGTCCATTGATCGCTCCCACCGACTGGCCGTTCGATGCGTTGAACGCGTTGATCATGCCATCGCCGAAATTGCCGATCAGTATTGCGCCGCTCAGTGAGCCGAAGCTCGCGGGCGCTTGCGCAATGCCCCACGGCGCGTTTAACGGACCGCCTGTCGCAAAGCGTTGCTTCAGGTTACCCGCGGTGTCGTACACATCGACGATGCCGAGTCCCGCGCCCGCGACATCGTCGTGTTTAGCCGCGTCTTGCATCGCGTAGGTGACGAACAGATTCGCGCCGATCGCCTGAATGCCGAACGGCGCGAAGCCGGCGGGCATCGCCGGGTCCGTGAATGCGCCGGGCATCGCGACCTTGGTGAAAGCGGTGTCGAAGACGTCGATCTTGTTGTTGTGGAAGTCCGTCGCGTAAAGGAAGTTGCCGTTGTTCATCGCGGCGAGCGCGAGACCTTTGTAGACGGCGCCGCCCGGGCCATCGTCGTACATGACGAACGCAGTGGTCGGCCCGACAGCGGGCGCCCACGCGGTGATGGTGCCGCCTTCGCCCGTGAAGATGAATGCAGCGACTCCAGACTTGCCGTTTTCCGTGACGCGGAAGCTTTGCGTTCCGTTGAAAACGATGCCCGTGGGCGATGCCGAGCCGTTCTTGCCGTCGGGTATCGTGACGACCAGCGATTGCGGAACGCCATTGCCGTCATAGAGCGTCGCGACATTGGTGCCGTTGTCCGCGACCCAGACGAAACCTTTGGGATTGAAGGCGACGCCCCAAGGGTTTTTCAGATTCGCGTCGGTGTGGGCAGCGGGCACCGCGCCATCGGATACGAGAGCCGTCGCTGTGAACGACGACTGCGCGGGCGGGCTTGCGCTGCTCGAACTCGAGTCACCGCCGCCGCATGACACGAGAGTCGTGATGGCCGCGCCGCATGCAAGCGCGCTGAATACAGCGAGTAGAGACTTCATGGCCGCACTCCTTGTTCTGCCCAGACGATCTAACGGTCAATGAACGAGAGCGGTGCAGCGTTTATTCCAGCGCAAACGGCTTATTTGCTCGGCAGATCTCGCGCGATCGCAATGGCGGGAGTCGCTTGAACCTCAGTGCGACGCAACTCGTTTCGTTATGGATGAGCGCACGCGGCACGATGTTTGCGACACTGCTTAGCGCGCAGGCGGCCACTGTCTGCGTCTATCTTCCAGTTCAGTTAAGGAGGGGCGGATCATGAGCAAGGCAACCATTACACTCGTCGCGGCCGTCGCCGCGCTCACGCTGTCGGGGGGCGCTTATGCGCAGACAGCCGGAGGCCAGAGCAGCAGCGGTTCGGCTGGCAGCACGGCTAGCCCGTCAAACCAGATGAACGGTGCGACGACGGGCGGCTACGGCATGCCAGGCGCCACCAATTCGGACAGCGGCATGAGCGCCAAGGCGCCGAACTCGGGCCTGCCGAGCAACAACAGCAACTCGTCCGACACCGCCCCAGCTCCGAAGACCAACAACACGCTGGCGACGCCGAGCGTGGTGTCGCCAGCCGCGACGGGCCATTAACGGCTGTTAAAGATGAGAGTCGCACGGGGCAGTAAGCGTAATTGTGACCGGCGCCGCAGTTCCGCGAATAGCACGCGCTAGCTAATACGAACGACCGATACAGTCCCATGCTGTCGCTATTCGACGTTTCGCCAACGTGAACTACGGGCCGGGTGCCGAAGGCAGCGCGTGAACTCGAGGATTTGCGGTTCACATTGCCAGCCGCAGAGCCGGTGGGTTGCGCGTTGCCGAGACCCGACAATTGTCGCAACACGGGAGCCACGCTTCACAAAACGGACGCGAGTTTGGGCAATCGAAGCACAAGTCCGGCAACCAGATAACACAACGCGCAAGCAACGCTACCCGTGATGACGAACTTCAGCAGAGGGGCGGCCGGCACGTTTCTCCACGCCAATGCGACGGCGACCAGTACGGGCGGATGGACGATGTAGATCGCATACGCGCGTCGCGATAATGGCTGCCACACGCCCACCAGTGTTTCGAAGCGTCGCTGGAAAACGCTGGCGAGAAACAATATCGTTCCCCACGCGACAAACGGCTCCCAAAACGCGTACACGATTGCGAGCGGCCGGCCGCGTAACGCATGAAGGTAGCCGCCCATAAAGTAGACGAGCGGTAATACAGGTAACGCGATGAGGGCGACGCGCCACCATAACCTTATTTGCCGTTCCGGCAAACGTTCGATCCAATGCGATCGGGCTGTACAGCAACCCGCTGCATATAACACGACATAGCTGGCGAAGTACCCGAGTTGAAGACCCCATACGTTGATCCCCACAGGCCATTTCGATCGCAACGCGAGAGCCGCCATACCCGTAAGCAATGCCGCAACGAACAGCATCTGATTGGAAGGAATGAGTTTCGGAGCCGACCGGTTCATCTTGTGATCCACGAGGCGCGAAAAGGCAATGTTCCAAAGCGCGGCAGCAATACTGAAGATCAACAAGGCCTGGGCAAACCACATCGGGCCGTTTTCGAACGTGCCTTTTCGCAGCAGAGACACCAGCGTGCCCGCAAACGAATGGCCCCGGCCCGTCTGCGCTAATGCGATTGTCGCTGGCCCGATCAGAAAGCCGTACACGAGTAAGGGCACGCCGAGCCGTAGAAAACGGTCGGCTATGAAACGGCCCGGTCCCTTGCGATCAATGGATCTCGACGAGTAGTGGCCCGCGAGGAAAAAAAACAAACCCATGAAGAACGCCTGATTGACCGTGCAGAAGAGCACCAACACCACGGATTCGAGCGATTTATTCGGCGCTACCTCATGGTAGTACCACCCGCCGATAGCGCCGTACGTAATGGCGCAGTGATGAAATACGACAAGCAGCGTCAGGCAAGCCCGCAACGCGTCGAAACCGGCATTTCGAACCGTCGTCGTTTTGATCGACGTGGCTGTGAAGTCGAGCGAAGCGTTTTGAGTGCTCATTGCACGTCCTGATCGGGGTGGCGACGATGAGAGTTGGGCTGCGAGGTGAAACAGCTCGTGAAAAATACGCCTTCGTTCTTACAGATGCCTAACCCGTTCCGCCTGACTCGCGCCGGTCGACTGAAGACGCCGCGCGTCGTTCCGCGAGCGGCGCCCCGCATCCGTGCGCGGCGAACCGCCCCTCCATCGAAGCGTCATAGCGAGGCTCAAAGCCACGTGCCTCCTTGCCGCTCGCTCGGTTCTTGCGCGAGTGCGTCGAAATCGTGAATCCAGTCGAGGTGATGCAGCATGCTCTCGCGCGCCCCTAGCCGCGCGTTGCGTTCCTGCGCGGCGGGCCCGTCCGGCAGATGCAGCACGTCCGCGGTACTGATCGACGCGTACTGCACCTTGCGCGTGCGGCCCCGGCGCAGACGCTCGTAGGCTTCCTGCGCTCCCCGCCAATTGCCGGGGCCCGCCTTGGCCAGCTGCGCGGCCAGCACAACGGCATCTTCGATCGACTGGTTGGCACCCTGGCCGTGATGCGGCACGAGCGCGTGCGCGGCATCGCCGATCAGCGTCACGCGGCCTTTGCTCCAGCGGCCAAGCGGCGGACGGTGAAACAGGCCCCAGCGCTGACTGATCGGCACGGCCGTGATCATCTGAACGACGGCCGGATGCCAGTCCTTGAACAGGCGCAGTTGCTCGCCTTCGGTCGACGGCATCACCCAGTCGCGCGACGGCCACGGCGACGGATGGCGCTCGACCAGCAGGAAGTTCTGGTCGCCCTTGTCGCCGATCGGATAATGCAGCAGGTGGCCGCCGGGCCCGACCCAGAACTGGATCGTTTCCGGGTCGGGCAACAGGTCCATGCGCTCGGCCGGCACGATGCCACGAAAGCCCGAGCAACCGGAATACAGCACGTCGTCGTAGCCGAGCATCCAGCGTCGCGTGATCGAGCGTGCGCCATCGGCGCCGATCACGAGATCGGCGTCGATGCGTCGACCGTTGTCGAACGCGAGACTCACGCGGTCCGGATGCTGCACGAGATCGACCAGCCGATGGCTAAGCGCGATGTGCTCGAGCCCGACCGCCTTCGACAGCACCGCCTGCAAATCGGCGCGATGAACGCCCCAGTACGAGCCGCCGAACTGCTCGCGATAGCTGGGCATGCCGCGATGATGTCCAATCACGCCGCCGCTGCGGCCGTCACGATAGATAAGCCCGGGTACGTCAGCGCACAGATTCGCAAACGCGGAGCGAAGTCCCATGCGCTCGTAAAAGCGCGTCGCGTTGGCCGACAGTGCGACTGCCGCGCCCACCTCGCGCAATTCTTCGGTCTGCTCGTAGAGTCGCGCATCGATGCCATGTTCGCGTAGCGCGAGCGCCAACGTCAGGCCGCCGATGCCGGCGCCGACGATCGCGATGCTCAGATCCATTCCACTCATGATTGTGTCTCCGATATGCGGGTTTATCGATCGGCTTGCTGTGCAACGCCCGGGCGGCGCGTCGCATGCGGATACCGTGTCGGTATTTTCAGCACTAGACCTTCATTGCTCAATAAGATGAAATGAATCTCCTTCATCACTGATATGAATGACCATTGGTCATGCCGACTTCATGGAACTAAGCGATCTCGACCTCAATCTGCTGCTGCTTTTCCAGCGGCTGATGCAGGAGCGGCGCGTAGCGAGCGTCGCCGAGCAAATGAACATGAGCCAGCCGGGCGTCAGCAACGCACTCGCGAACCTGCGCCGGCTGCTGGGCGATCCCCTGTTCGTGCGTGCGCCGGGCGGTGTGGTGCCTACCCCGTTCGCGCAGCGTCTCGCGGAGCCGGTCTCGCAGGCGCTCGCCACCTTGCACGCCGCGCTCAATCCGGTGACGGGCTTCGATCCGCTGCGCGCGATGCGAACGATGACGATCGGTATGACCGATATCGGCGAAGTCGTGTTTTTGCCCGCACTTCTCGAACGATTGTCACGCGTTGCGCCAGGCATCGTGATGAATACGGTCCGCAATACGAGCGTCAACCTCAGCAACGAGATGGCCGACGGCCGCGTCGATCTGGCGATCGGTCTGTTGCCGCAGTTGAAGGGTGGTTTCTATCAGCGGCGTCTGTTCGATCAGCGCTACGTGTGCCTGTTCAGACGCGGCCACCCACTCGAGGACACCCCGCTCACGCTTTCCCCGTGGCGCGAAGCCGAGCATCTGGTGGTCGTGTCGGCCGGCACCGGCCACGGTCAGGTGGACGAGTGGCTAAAACGGCGCGGCGTGCGGCGTCAGGTGCGGCTGACGGTGCCGCACTTCATGAGCGTGGGCTACATCCTGCAACGCACCGATCTGATCGCCACGGTGCCCGAGCGCCTCGCACTGGAGTTGGCCACGCCGTTCTCGCTCAGCCTGCGGGCGCTGCCGATGGCGCTGCCCGCGGCACCGATCCATCTGTTGTGGCACGAGCGCGTCCATCAGGATGAAGGCAATCGCTGGCTGCGCGAGGTCGTGATCGATCTGTTCGCGGATACGGCGGCGAGTGGCAGGCGGGCGCGGGACCCGAGGAAAAAATAGTCTCCGCTTGAAAACGTCGATCCGAAGCTTCGCGCTTACTCGAACGCTCCGGTTCGCACCTCGCCGTTGCGCACGTAGCGGGAGATCAGCACGCCGCCGGGGGTGCTGGTCGCGTGCGTCACTGTGAAGGCGGACGCTAGTGCGTCGTTGCCGAACAGGCGTTTGCCGGGCCCAAGTATCACCGGATAAGTCAGAAGCTGGAGTTCATCCACGAGGCCGGCCGCCAGCAGTTGGCGCACCATGTCGCCGCTGCCGAACGTCACCAGATCGGCACCGTCCTGAAGTTTTAGCGCGCGTATCGCGTCGGCAAGGTCGCCCTTCAGCGCGTGACTGTTGTGCCAAGGAAGCGTATCGGGTCGATGTGTGGCCACGTGCTTGCGGACTCGATTGAACTGGTCGGCAATGCCGCGGCTGCGTGAATCGGCCGGTACATGTGGCCAATAAGACGCGAATATGTCGTATGTGCAACGCCCGAGCAGCAACTCGAACGGCTGCGCGAGCAGCGCGCGCACACTTGCGCCGATCGCCTCGTCGGCATAAGGGACGGTCCAGCCGCCCAGGCGAAAATCGCCACTGGCATCTTCCTCGGGCGCGCCCGGGGATTGCGTGACGCCATCCAGGCTGAGGAACATGGAAACGATGTGCTTGCGCATGATGTGCTCCTGGTCAATGAACCCGATCGGTTTATCTATACGACGAACGAGTCAGGTGCGGATCGACAATCGGCGAGCTGGCGAAAACCGCGTGAGTGGGCGAGCGTGGCCCGATTGGCGCAGAATGATCGAACCCACGGGTGCCTGCGCCGCAGGTGTGAAGGTGCGCACCACTCGCCAGCGCATGGTCGGAAGATCGCCCGACACAGTGATGCGGACATAGCAGCCGGCGTAACGTCCGGTCGCCCGTGGCATTTGTTAGTGGCCGATGGGTGTCAGCAAATGCCGCCTGAACGAGAACATCATGGAATTGAAGAATCTCGTCGCGCTGGTGCTCGGGTGCGGGGGAATCGGCCTGGTGACGCGGTCGGCCCAGCGGGGTAGCGTTTATGCGAAAGTCGGTGCCGCTTTGGGTCAGGGTCGAGGCCGTCGGCAAAGCCAGGGTTGAGCTCGCCCAGGTTCTGTAGCGTCGACTCCGCCTCAAACACTATCCGACGCTACCGGCAGCCCCTCCGTCCTCCACCGCAGCATCCCACCGGCAAGATTCGCCACCTTGCCGAACCCGGCCTTCGTCAGCAATACGCTCGCCTGCGCCGAGCGTACGCCAGAGCGGCACACCGCGACCACCGGCCGCTCGCGATCCAGTTCTTCGAGCCGCCCTGTCAATTGCGACAGCGGCACCAGCTTCGCGCCCGGCAGATGACCCAAACGATCGATGAACTCGGGTGCCTCCCGCACGTCGACGATCTGAAACGCCGCGCCACGCTCGAGCAGCGCCATCGGCTCAATTTCCCATACGCCGCTAAAACGCAGCGTCAACGGCGCCCAATCCGGCGTTTCGGTCGCCACTTCGGCGCTGCCTTCGGGCTGCCCGCAACGCATGTTTGCGGGCACCGCGACCGCCATCTGCTTCGGGTGCGGCAAGTTCAGGTTGTTCATATACCCGGCGAAATCGCCAACGTCGACACCACCGCCCAGGCGTGGATTGAAGCGCCGTTCCTCGGTCACACTGGTCACGGTGATGCCGCGATAGTCGTGCGCGGGATAAAGCAGGCAGTCGTCCGGCAGCGACAGGATCTGCTCGCGCACGGACGCGAACAACTGCTGCGGACTGCCTTGCTGAAAATCGGTGCGGCCACAGCCGCGAATCAGCAGGCTATCGCCGGTAAAGGCCATGCTCTGATCGTCGAGCACGTAGGTCAGGCAGCCGTTGGTGTGGCCAGGCGTTGCGCGCACGCTCAGATGACGCGTGCCGAAGTCGATCCGATCGCCATGACCCAGCGGCCGCGTGACGCCTGTCGCCTCGACGACCGCGGCAAGCGCGATCTCGCTGCCGCAACGCAAACGCATGCGCCATGCGCCGGTAACGTGGTCGGCGTGCACGTGGGTATCGAGCGTCGTCAGCAACCATAGGCCCAGCTCGCGCAGCAGCGCCTGATCGCGCGGCACCTGTTCGTAGACCGGGTCGATCAACACGGCCTCGCCGCTGTCGCCGAGCAGGTAGGTATAGGTCGACGAAACGGGATCGAACAGCTGACGAAAAATCATCGGTATGCCTTCGGAAAATCGGCGCGGCGGCCGCCAACAGCCGCCGTGACATGCCTATCAGCCGGGTTGCTTGGTGGTGCGCAGATACGGTTTGATGGTCTTGAAGCCAGGGAACGTCTGCTGTGCCTCTTCGTTGCTGACCGCCGACGTGATGATCACGTCTTCGCCCTGCTTCCAGTTGGCCGGCGTGGCGACCTTGTGTTTCGCGGTGAGCTGGATCGAGTCGAGCGCGCGCAGGATTTCGTCGAAGTTGCGGCCGGTGCTCATCGGGTAGGTCAGTGTCAGCTTGATCTTCTTGTCGGGACCGATGATGAACACCGAGCGCACGGTCGCGTTGGTCGCGGCGGTGCGGCCCTCGCTGGTGTCGCCCGCGTCGGCCGGCAGCATGTTGTACAGCTTGGCGATCGCGAGATCGGTGTCGCCGATCATCGGGTACTTGACGGCGGCGCCCTGGGTTTCCTCGATGTCCGCGACCCATTTTTCGTGGTCTTCGACCGGATCGACCGACAAGCCGATCAGTTTCGCGTTGCGCTTCGCGAACTCCGGCTCGATTTTCGCCATGTAGCCCAGTTCGGTCGTGCAAACCGGCGTGAAGTCTTTCGGGTGAGAGAACAGGATCGCATATTGGTCGCCGATCCAGTCGTGGAAATCGATGGTGCCCTGTGTGGTGCGCGCGGTGAAGTTGGGCGCGACGTCATTGATACGAAGTGACATATGGCCGTCCTGTGCAGTCGTGGTTAAGCGGAAGACCCGAGCGAGGCCTGTTTGCAACGGTCCGACACGGGCCCGGATAGTCTCGGGTTTGGAAATCACCAAAGCTCACAACGATAGATGAAGCTTTCGCGCCGGGTACTCGCGCGGCAAGTCGAGCATCGCCCTGCAGAAGAAGCTCGCGATGCCACTGCTGGGTCGAGACGAGCATTGCCGCATCGCGCAGTGAGACTTCAAATATAGCGCGTTAAGCGCGAAACGATGTTGACACCCGTCCAAATCAGCCCGGCTGGCCACATCCGGGCTTCGGGGCGTGACGGCTATCGGTAAATCATGCACGTCCGACGCGCCGGCCTGTGTGCGCTGGCGCACAGATTTACCGGGCCTTGATTCGATCGGACCGGGGATAAGCGGTTGTTAAGGTTGCCGGCGTAGCTTGACGCTCACGCCGTGAACGCCGCGCGAGCGGCGCTCGCTGCAGTTATTGCGCTTCATTCGAATCGTCGACACTTGCCTACATTGATATGAAAAAGCTGATGCACTCGATCGACTTGATTCTATTGACCGCTGCGTCGGTAGGCCTCGTCATGTTCGTCTTATGGCGGGTCGCGACGGTAAAGGGTTGGTTTTAGGCTCGCGCACGACTCTCGTCCGATAGCGCCACGATATCTGATATCGCTTAGTAGGTCGCAACAATGCCGTCATAATTCGCCCGCACAATCCGACGCCACCGACAACCACAACAAAATCTCGTCATGCGTCATCTTCGCGTCTCTCTCCCGCTGCGCCTCACGGTGCTCGCAAGCGTTGCGGCGCTAGCCGCATGCGGTGGCAGCAACGATTCTTCCCCGCCGTCCGCCTCGAATCCTTCGACGACGACCGCGACGGCCTCGATTCCCGCGCCGCCTGCCGATCCCGGTTTCGTCGACAACGCTGCGATTCCGGACGTGCCCGCATTCGTCGACACGATCGCGACCAACCAGCGCGGCGATGCGAGATATGCGACGCTCGCCACGAATGCGGGTGTGCGAGTCGTCTCCCGATTCCTCGACATCTGGCAACCGTTGACCGAGATTGTCGATGCGGGCGTCTCCGCCCCCGCCAATGGTTCCTTTCCGGCTGTCGTTCAGTCCACGTGGACGGGACTACCCAATGACGGTACGCCGGGCGGGGCTATCGTGAATAGCGCCGTCCATGCCGCCAACATTCAATTCGTGGTCACTGAGACGACCAACCGAACCCAGGCGCAGGCCGATGCAGCGTACTACGACGACCGGCGCGGCAAAGGTTATAGCGTGACCGATGGCATGGGACCGCTCACCAATGCGTGGCGCGCGGCGGCGCAGCAGACAACGACCATCACGTCGATTCCGGCGGATGCGACGACAGTGCTGTACAACGACAGCGGCAACAACATCGGCGTCAGCAGCAGTGGCGGCAACACCAATTTCGGCAAGGTGGTCGACCTGCTTAACAGCATGGGCAACAACGCGTCCACGGAGCCGGCCAAACGCTTCTACAAATATGCGCGGCCATACCGCTGGAGCACGAGTGTCGTCGTAGATCCGACTCTGGTGCCTGCCGAGAGCACCACGCCTTCTACCGATGGCGGATATATCAGCGGTCACGAGGCGGAGGCCATGCGTGACGCGATGACGATGGCCTACGTGCTGCCGGAGCGGTTCCAGGAGATGGCAAGTCGCGGCCTCGAACTTGGCGAAAACCGCATTTTCGCCGGTATGCATTCGCCGCTCGACGTCATCGCAGGTCGAATGTTTGCGCTTGCAGCGAGTGCCGCCAATCTTTCCGATCCGAACAACGCCACGCTGAAAAGCGCCGCATTCAGCCAGGCGCACGCGGCCCTGATGCAGTCGACGAACACCGATTCGACGACCTTCGCTGCTTTCGCCCACTCCGGCACGGCAGCGACGGACCGCTTCGCCGACTATGCAACGAACAAAGCGGATTTCATCCGCCGCATGACGTTCGGCTTCGCGCCGATCGAATCCACAAATGCGCCTGCCGTTGTGCCGAAGGGTGCGGAGGTGTTACTGGAGACGCGCTTTCCGTATCTGAGCGCTGCCCAGCGCCGCGTGGTGCTCAAGACGACCGAGCTGCCTTCGGGCTATCCGGTCATGGATGATGCGGAAGGTTGGGGTCGCCTGAACATGTTTGCAGCCGGGGACGGATACGGTGCGTTCGATGGCAGCGTCATCGTATCGATGGATGCGTCCCAAGGCGGATTCAACGCGTCGGATCTGTGGCGCAACGATATATCGGGTGCGGGCAAGTTGACGCTTCAGGGTAGCGGTACGTTGAAGCTCGGCGGCAACAACACCTGGTCCGGCGGTTCTCAGGTAAGCGGCGGTGTGCTCGAGGCCGATTCCCCGAATGCGTTCGGCGCTGGCGACGTGTATCTGGGTGCGGGCGGTGTCACCATTGCTGCGTCTTCGCCGGTGTCCATCGTCGGCAAGTACACGCAGCTCGCCGGCACCACGCTCGAACTCGACATCGACGGTAACGGCGCCGGGCAACTGCGGGTTGGTAATCAGCTGACCATCGCCGGCGGAACGCTGCACGTGAAGTTCGTGAACGGTTATGCGCCCAAGGTTGGCGACACCATCGATCTCATCGATGGCAACGGGGCGACGAAGCAGTTCACGACGATCACGGTCGACGGCCACAAAGCGACGCCCGTCTATTCACCGACCGGCGTCTCGGTGCACATCGACTCTTAATTCAGCTCGAGCCATATTGGCTTCCTGACATAGTCGAAGCGGGGTCTCGACTCAACTGCGTTGCACCCAACGCTGCGCGTGTCAGCCGTCCAGACACGCCCGCAACGTTCTGGCGAGACGGCCCGCTTCACCCGCATCGGCGATGTTCGCGAAGCCCATCACGAGACCGCGCGGCGTGTGCCGCGTGCGGTCGTTCGCGTACCAGATCGACAGCGGCAATACCCCGAGCCCAGCCTCGCGGGCACGCGAGGCGACCGCGACGTCGTCGGCCGGGCCACCCGGACCTTCGGCGAATCGCACCGCGAACTGAATTCCACCGGGCGGCAAATCGACCATCAGCCGCTCCCCGAACGCCTGTTCCAGCGCGCGCACGATCAGCATGCGCCGCTCGGCGTACAACGCGCGCATTCGCCTCAGATGCCGCGCAAAATGTCCCTGCCTGATGAAATCCGCCACGGCCGCCTGCCATATCGACGGCGAGCCGGCGTTCATGCTATGCGCCACCCGGCCGACACGCTCGACGGCCCGCTCTGGCACTACCGCATACGCGAGCCGCAAACCGGGAAACATCACCTTGCTGAAAGTGCCGCAATAGATCACGCGATCGCGCCGGTCGAGGCTCTTCAACGCGGGTAACGGCCGACCCGCATAACGGAACTCGCTGTCGTAGTCGTCTTCGATGATCCAGCCGGAGGCTTTTTCCGCCCAGTCCAGCAACGCCAGGCGTCTTGCGAGCGATAGCGTGTGCCCGAGCGGGCTCTGATGCGACGGCGTGACCAGTGCGAAGCGCGCCTGCGGATCCAGCTGTGTGCCGCGCTCGACGACGATCCCTTCGCCATCCACCGGCACCGGCACGAGCTGCACGCCGGTCTCGGCCAGAAAACCGCGTGCGAGCAGATAGCCCGGATCCTCGAACCACATGCGATCGTCCGGGCGCGCGAGACTGCGCAACACGAGTTCGAGCGTCGCGCGGTAGCCGCCGGTAATGAACACCTGTTCCGGCAGGCAGGTCACGCCGCGCGACAGCCCGAGATAGGTCGCAATGTGTTCGCGCAGCGGCCGGTAGCCGGCCGGATCCGGGTATGCGAGCATCGCGCGTTCACCGCTGCGCGCGCGCTGCGCAACGAGCCGGTTCCATACCTTGCTCGGGAACGCGTCGAGCGCGGGCAGCCCGGGTTGCAATGGCCGCGGCTCGCCGCTCATGGCGACGGCGATGGCCAACTGGCGCGTCGCAGGTTGAGCACCGCGCGATGCGTCTGGCGTAGTCGGCGTGCCCGTCGCTTCGTTGCGCAGCGGACCTTGCCTTTCCCGAAGAACTTGACCAGGCGAAGCCTGCATCACCGATGCCGGCAGCGACGGCGATACGAACGTGCCCGCCGCGCCACGCATCTGCAGGTAGCCTTGGTCGACGAGGATCGTGTAGGCCAGCTCGACCGTGCCGCGCGCCGTGTTCAGCTGCGTGGCGAGACCGCGCAGCGCGGGCACACGATCGCCGGGACGCAAATGCCCCGAAGCGATCGCGGTCCTGAAACGGTCGCAAATCTGCAGATAGATCGGCAACGACTGCCGCCGATCGATTTCGATCTTCAATTTGGAAATCGGCAAGGTCATGGCAGGCTCGCGGGCAACGGCAGCGGAAACAACATGGACTAGTCGGATCGATAATTCTTGGCACTTATCGGTAGGGCATGATTCTTCCACAATAAGCGCATGCGATGGGACGGCGGCGAACACTTTCACGCCATCGAACGCCGGCCAGGCGCACCCGCGCGTTCATTGTTTTCTCTGGAGAATCTGTCATGAAGATCGTCGTAATGGGTGGTTTCGGCCTGATCGGGTCGCGCCTCGTCACGCTGCTCAGCGAAGCGGGCCATGAAGCGCTCGCCGCGTCGCCACGTACCGGCGTCAACGCCGTTTCCGGCGAAGGACTGAACAACGCGCTCGCGGGAGCGGACGTCGTCGTGGATGTGACGAATGCGCCGTCATGGGAGCCCCAGGCAGTGCTCGACTTTTTCCGCAGCTCGGCGCGCAACCTCGGCAAGGCTGAAGTGGCCGCGGGGGTACGCCATCACGTCGCGCTTTCCATCGTCGGATGCGACCGCACGCCCGAGAACGCGTACTTTGTTGCCAAGGTCGCGCAGGAAGAGGCGATCGAAGCGGCGGGCGTGCCGTACACGATCGTGCGCGCGACACAGTTCATGGAGTTCATCGGCGGTATCGCGGATTTCAGCACGGACGGCGGCACGGTGCGCGTCGGCGACGGACTGTTTCAGCCGATCGCCGCGGACGACGTTGCGGCGTTCCTCGCGCAGATCGCGCTCGCCGCGCCGCTGAACGGCACAGTCGAGATCGCCGGCCCGGACCGTGCGCCCTTCGCGGAGATCGTCGCACGTTATCTGAAGTCGGTCGGCGACGCACGCCCGGTAGTGACGGATCGCGAGGCGCGGTACTACGGTGGCCGTGTCGAGGAACAGTCGCTCGTGCCGCTCGGCGACGCGCGGATCGGCCGCGTCGGCCTGGACCAGTGGCTGGCGCAGGCCAGCAAGAGTTGATTGCAGGTCTGTGCGACACCTGAATCATTGCATCGACTTTCGCTTTGGATCGGTGTCGTCAGCCCGATCGGCGTTGAAGCTGAACAATCATTTCCAGGGCAAAGCATGCGCACGTCAAAGGTTGTTGTCGTTACCGGTGCATCGCAGGGCATTGGTGCGGAAGTCGTCAACGCGTTTCGCAAGCTCGATTACCGCATTGTTGCGACTTCGCGTTCCATCAAGCCGTCGGACGACCCGAACGTCCTGACCGTTGCCGGTGATATTGGCGATCCGGCAACCGCCCAACGGGTCGTTTCCGAAGGTGTCGCACGATTTGGCCGGATCGATACGCTCGTGAACAACGCCGGCATCTACATTGGGAAGCCTTTTACCCAACATTCCACCGAAGACTATGCCGCGGTGGTCAATGTAGATATCGCGGGTTTCTATCACATCACACAGCTTGCCATTGCCGAAATGGAAAAGCATTCGAGCGGCCACGTGGTTAGCGTGACCTCCAGCGCGGTCGACGCTGCGATCAGCGGCGTGTATTCCGTACTGGCAGCCCTGACCAAGGGGGGGCTGAACGCTGCCACGAAGTCATTGGCGATCGAATACGCAAGAAAAGGTATTCGCGTCAATGCGGTCGCGCCGGGGATCATCAAGACGCCGATGCACGCGCCGCAAACGCATGAAGCGCTGGGCGCCTTCCATCCGCTCGGGCACATGGGCGAGATGAGCGATATCGCCGACGCGATTCTGTTTCTGGACTCCGCACCGTTCATCACGGGGGAGATCCTGCACGTCGATGGCGGCCAGAGCGCCGGTCACTAGTATGCCTCGGAGCACCGTAAGCCGGTGCCCTTTCTTATCCCTAAGGCAAATCACATCAGCCGCCGTCGTGCGATCGACCAGGCAAGCAAAACCAGGTCAATCAGCGTCAAGCCGCCCCGCTCTACGCAAATGAGAGCAACATCGCCTAGCGATCCCGACAACGCGGGTCCTGGAGCATCGGCTACTGTCTGCCCCTGAACCGCCAGACGCCTCGACAGTCAATCAATGCCGGCGTGCGTCTGCCGCGGCAGAAGTGGCTACTGCACCCCGCGTTGGCAGTCAGGCAGCTTTCGATGGAGCACCTTTCCGATAAGCGTCCGGACTGTGCGCGGCGCGCTCGGCGTGGGCCTCGCGCTGGCCGTCGCGGCGTGCCGGACGTGTGCGGTGCGCTCAACAGGACGCGGGCGGCGCATCGCTGATCCTGGAAATAAAACTGTCAGAACAGCGCCGCATCTACGCTGAACCTTAAGATTCGACCAAAAATGTCAAACGGCGACTTGTAGGCCACCTTGATCGATGAATGAAAAACTAAAAGCGTGAACCGGCGACCCTTCATAACATCAGCAGCGAGGCGATTTTACGGCCAGATGTCCCACGCTGCATGCGGTGAGACTGCGTTAGTGGCGATCACGCGCGCCTAGATTCTTCCTCCCACAGATCGGCAAGTGCCCGACGATACATCGCATCGTGATCTCAACAAGGCGAGTCAAGGACCTGAGGACTGGCTAAGACCGGACGCTCTTCGACCCCTTGAATCTAAGCAAGATTTGAATTTCTCTGCATTCAAGTTTGCAGAAGATCGCCTGGCGTGTGCTCGGCGTGATTTGCCAGCATGGCATCGATAAGAGCGCGAGCCTCGCGGTCGATGCACGTGAGAGCAACGCTTTCCGATTCGTATGTAACGGGATCGGCGAAGTCACCGGCGACGTATTGTTTTCGCGTCCTTCTACGTAACGACCACGTGACGCGATATGTCAGCGCGATTCCATCGGACAAACGGGCCGTTCGCGGCTCCATGTGCGCTTCGATAACGAATCCGCGATAACGCCCGACAATGTGATGTTTCATTGATTGACTTCACCGTTTTTGGAGCAATGGTCTCTGCCGCCTGGAACTGCAGAGCGCCAATTGTTTCATGAAGGGCTGAATCGATCGGATGGATGCAGCCCGCGGCGAAGGCATGGTCGTGCCAGTCGCTGAGCCACGCGCGCAGCTTGCTGAACGGCCAGGCAGCCAGGCGGCCTATCCCCATTTCCGGAAGGCGCTGGCCCGGCGGAAACACGTGCCATGTGGGGTCGGCATGGCGAAAAAAGAAGAGTGAACATGTCCCGGTCGGCCGATCGAATTGAATGTACACGCGGCATGTTCCATCCGAGCGGGAGCGGTCCAGCAGACGCACGCACGCCCCGCGGCACCGCGTCGGGCCAACGAGTTTTTCAACCTCAGAACGCAGTGATCTGTTGCCAGCCATGATTTCCCTTCGATATACGATGAATCGATGCTATGGAGATCGGTGCGTGCGTCCAATCGGCGCCGGCCGGAATGTCGTCTCAGGAAGCGCTGGTTTCAGCCGTCAGGACTTTCTGAATGAGAACCAGCATGCAGAACTGCATTCAAGGATTTTTGCCCCTCGGCGGGGGCTTTTCTAATTGGGCGCGCTGGAGGCCATCAAGCGACGCTCGCGGCTGATGCCGGGATTCAAGGTGTTTTTCTGCGTCCGAGCGACGACCCCCAAAACGCGTCGAGCGGTGCTAGACGCGTTCGTACCGCGCCGGCGATACTCAAAGATCGAGAACCAGCTCCGCGGATTTCGCACGCGACACGCAAACCATGATCTGCGTTTCTTTCTTGTGGATCTTGTCAGTCTGCGAGTCCGCGATGTCACGCACGGCAATCAGATCCTGTCGAGGGCGCGAGTGATTCAGCGAAAGACACTACGCCCCGTCCAGTTTTAACTAACCGAGTCGACCCGGAAGGCGGTCGGCGCGTGGCTTGAGAAGGCTGCCCTGAAGTCGGAGCAGTATCTCTTCCCAAGTCGACTATCGGCGTGCCCGCATCTTGCAACCCCGCAATACGCCAGAATGATACGTCGATGGGCGGACGCCGCGGGGCTTGATCCGACAGCTTATGGCACGCATTCGATGCGCCGTACCAAGGCAACCCTGATTTACAAACGCAGCAAGAACCTGAGGGCGGTGCAGCTACTGCTCGGCCATAGCAAGATCGAAAACACAATCAGGTACCTTGGCATCGAAGTCGACGACGCGCTTGAGATTTCGGAGCAGACTGAAATCTAGCGCAGCTAGTTCAGGCCGCGCGAAACGATGCAACTCCCGGTTCGTGCGGCCACTCTCCGGCGCAGCGCTCCTAGGGCAAACCCGGCGGACTGGTGCGGGCGGTCGTCGCGGCTGGACAATCATTTGCCGCCACCGTAGGCATCGATATCTGCGACAGTCAATCCGTGCCTGTCCATCAGGTCGCGGATCTTGCCAATAACGGCCGACGACTGCTTCTTGATGAGCGCATCTGCGTGACGCCTGCCGTTTTGCGATTTGGGTCTGTACCTTATCAAACGTCGCCACGATCCCCCGGTTGAATGTGTAACGCTCACACTATGAAGCACGATTCAATTTGCATACTAGTGCAACAGGAGTCAAAACGTCAGGAATAGATGCATTGCCGACGATACGGTTCATTTTCATTGAATTGAACCGCACGCATCGCACTTGTGTGGATGAGTGCGCTAAAGACGCACGACTTTATGCCGTTAACCCATATTCGTGTGCTGAGACCCACAAATCAACTCCGGTCTAGCGCCTGCTGGTTGGACAGGTAGAGAGGCCTGGCCTTCGGATCTATATAAGGACTTGAATGACGATTCGCAGCCCCATCGTGCTGGGCGTGGCTCTGTGTGTTTCGGGATGTGCCATTAACCCGCAAACCGGTCAACCGGAAGTTGCTGCTTCCGTTAAGACCCAGTTCAACAGCATTTTCAATAACGAAAACCCCTGCTCAAACAATGACCGCAATATTGGCATTGCCGTTGGTGCCGTAGCCGGCGGTGTAATCGGCTATCTGGCGCACGGCGCAAAAGGAGCTGCAGCTGGCGTCGTGATCGGGGCGGGCGGTGGCTTTCTGGTCGGCCACGCGTTAGACGCTCGCCGCTGCGAGCTGTACAGGATCGCGCAGGCGAATGGCCTGAAACTGGCGTCGGCCCCAATCACTCAGGCTAAGTCAGGCGGTGCCAATTCCGCCGACAAACCAGCGACAGTTGGCCTCGACGTCCAGCTCGAAAACAAATCCGACGAGTTCGTCGCGGGCACGGCGCAATTGACTCCGCAGGCACGCAAATACCTGGCGCAAATCGCCAACCAGTACTCACCGAAAACACTACTGGCAGCGCTGCCGTCTAACGCTACGCCCGAGCAGCGCGCGCAGGCAGGCTCGCACAAAGTGCTGATCGTCGGACACACCGACGAAAACGATTCGTCGCTCGGCGCGGATCCTGCGGCGCTCTCACAGGAACGAGCGAAAGCTGTCGCCAAGGTCTTTGTAGATCAGGGCGTGCCTGTCCAGAACATGTTCTACCAAGGTGCGGGCGACACGCTACCGATCGCGCCGAATACGACAGATCAGGGACGCGAGGAAAACCGGCGCGTGCAGATTGTTGATGTTCCAACGGAAGCGGACCTGCAACAATTCCTGTCTGCCCGCACGGCTGACCCGGCCAACTATCGCTTCGCCAACCTAAACACGGCGTCACCGCAAGAGACGCCCTTGGGCGAGCGCACTAACACGGTCACCCCCACGGCCGCTACCCACGCGACAACGGGCAAAACAACCATCAAACCGCGATCGAAGCCGACAACCGTCGCGAAAACAGGCAGCCCGGGCAACATCAAGACGGAAGTTAGCGCAAGCTCACGGGCCGCAGCCACTGCTGCGCCTGCATCCGTAGCCCCGTCGCAGGCCACAGCAGGTGCTACCGATGAACGATCGGGTTACGACTTCGGCGGCACGCCGACTGCGGGTGGCGGGATTCCGGTGCGCCTCGGTTCGGCTCCCGCAAAGTCGTCGTCGTTCAGTCTGATCAGCAATGCGAACGCCGGCTCGCCCATGACTCTCAACTCGTGCCTGGGGGATCGCCCGCACGTCGCATCCGCCGTGCGCAATCTCGCCACTGACCAAGCGCTGAACGTTCGCGACTACCTGCCGGGCTTTTACGGCGCTCCATGGGCAGCGGGACTCGGCGGCAACCTGATCGCACTGCTCGACGTACGCGTGCCTAGTGATGCCGGCAGCCCTGTACCCGAGCCAGAACTCAAAATCTATAAAGACTACCTCGGCAATGTAAGCCAGAAACCCTCGTACTCCGCCCGGGTTCCCGTCAACGTGTATCGCGGCAGCGACGCTACGCTCTATCGGGTTTTCGTAAGCGGACCGATGCAGTGCATGGATCTGGTCGTACCGGTCAGCAAGCCTCGCGCGACGGGCAATGTGTACTACACGAACCGATCGGTGGACTACACCGCGTCGGGCAACTTCGCACTTCGCTAAAAACCAACTAACAACTAACAACCAATAACCGCGGGGCTCGAACGTGATAACCGATTTTCTCCAGGCTTTTGTCTCCACGATCGTGTGGTCGCTGCCACTTCTGATTGCGGCTGTCGTGACACTCTTTTTCGTGTGGAAGCGCTATACCGACGACCTCTGGTGGGCTGACTTCTGGGTTTGCGTCCCGCTGGTTGGCAAAATGCGCCGCTGGAAACAGCAAACCCACGGCATTGAAAATGTGGCGACGTGGAAGGACGCTGGCCTGCCACCCGCGGAAGAGTCGCTGTGCTCCACCTATATCGACAAGCTGCCGAAGGTGGATCAAAGGGTGTTCGAGCGCGCGAGCGAGTATCTCAAGATTACTCACCAGAATGGACGCTCGCCGATGTCGGCGTTCATGTTTGTCGCACTGATCCTGTTGACGATCGCGGAAGCGGCCGGTACAGGGATGCTCATTGCGCCTTTCGTGGCCAGCGAAATCACCGGCAACCAGATGGTCTGGATCGGCTATGTGATCGCAACCGTGATGGCCGTCGGTCTGCTCGGGTTGACTCACGCGGCAGGCGCCGCGGTGTACAAGCGCTCAGCTATCAAAAAGGCGCTCGGTTCGGTCAATGCGACGGTTGAAGGTTATACGGGTCACAAGATCAGCAGCGGCGACGACCAGCAGGTCGACAAAGACGCATCGCCCAAGGTGCGCTTCGGCAGCCGCGTGCTGGAAGGTGCGCATGATCGCGGCAGCCTCGTCGTGCCGATCGTCGCCATCACGTTGCTGGCCGTTCTTCTGATCGGCATCACGTGGATGCGGATCAAGGGCCTGCAGATCGAGATGACGAATCATGTCGCCGATCACGGCCAGTTGGCAACAAGCGGCGGCAGCAATCCCTTCGCTGCCGTGCCGGGTCTCGATGCGTCGACACCGATGCCGACCGATGTGGCCGACTCGTCGCGCGCTGCACAGCAGACCGTCGACCACGAACTGAGCAGCGAGATGTTCAGTCAGGGCATCGCTGGCGCAATCGTCCTCGCGATCATCTACGTGATCACACAGGCTCTTGGATTCTTCCAGGCTTTCGGCAGTTCGTTCATCGGTGACGGCAAGAACGCCTATCGGCAGACATTCGGCCACACCAGCTTTCAGAGCTACCAGGCGAAGCACATCAAGCCTGCCCTCGATCGGGGCAACATGCGGTTGACAGAGCTTCGTTCGCACCTCGGTCGTGAAGTGCCGAAGTACCGCGAAAACGTATCGAAAGTCAGTTGCAACGACTACTACAGACGCAAGGTGGAAGAGGAAGCAGCTCTCACGCCAGCCGCTCGCCACACGCAACAAACCGATGCCGCTGCTGTATCCCCTGCTTTGGGGCAACCCGCGCAACGGTCCGCTTCGCGGGAATCCGTCAATGTGGCACAGGTGGCAGAAGCACTCCCGCTCTTCAGTGACGTCGCACGAATCGCGGAACGTATTCTCGATGAGCCCGATCAGGAGCGCCGCAAGGTGATTCTCGACATCGCCGCCGAGGATTCGGCCGAACGTCGCAGTTCGATCCTCGCCGCCGTCCAGGCCCTCAAGGCGCACCGCAAGGCTGCCGCCGAACAGGCGCGTCTCGAAGACGACATCCTCGGAGACATCTGATGCGCCGATCGATCCAGGTACTGCGCTCCTTCGCCTTCACCTGCCTCGCGCTATCGGCTGCACTGCCCGCTCACGCGGGCCTGACGAACGACGTCCCCAGTTGCTATGCAGCCAACAAAATCGCGCCGCCGCAAGCCCCGTACGATCAACTCATCTATGTGCTGATCGACCAGACTGTGTTGCTCGACGCGACGTTGCAGAAATCCGTGCTCGACAACGTTCAGTCGATGCTGAAGGCCGGTACGAAGTTCGTCATCGCTGAATTTTCGGCATTTTCGCAAGGGCACTATCTGAACGTGCTGCATACAGGCGTCATCGAGCGTCCGATTCCTCCGGCCGAGGAAGGCAATGTCGTGATGAGCCGCCTCCGGGACTTCCACACCTGCATGCTGCAGCAACTGGTGTACGGCCAGCGACTCGCGGTGGCAACGACCGCACAGGTACTGAAGTCAGGGACATCGAACCTGGATCAGTCGGACATTCTGATGGCGCTGAAGAGCGTGTCACCCGCCGTCGCCCAGGAAAAGGTCGCGCGCAAGCTGGTCTTCGTCGTCACGGACGGGCTGGAGAACTCAAGTGTGACCAGCTTCTATGCACGTAATGCCGTGCGACACATCAATCCCGACGTCGAACTGAAGAAGGCGCAGGACAACAATCTTTTTGGTGATTTCGGCTCGGCGCGAATCTATGTCCTGGGAACCGGTGTCATGCAGCCGGCCGCCAACGGATCGACGTCCGCGCGTAACGGCTATCGAGACCCGAAGACATTGCTGGATCTGAAGCAGTTCTGGAGCGGGTATTTTTCGCGCTCGAACGCGCGGCTCGTCGAGTTCGGCGAGCCTGCGCTGCTTGAGCCACTGTCCTGGTAATTGCCGAGTGGTAACGATCAAACAAATGCGCCTGCCAGAAGACGTCGCACTCGCGCTTCGGGCCAACGTCGCGGTCATCACGACGCTCTCCGGGCAGATCGCTATCGTGGAAAAGCGTCTTCAACAAAAGCTCGCGCCAGACGCGGACTACAACCTGCTGACCACGGTGCCGGGCATCGGCCAAACCCTTGCGACTGTCATTCTGCTGGAGGTTGGCACCATCGAGCGTTTCGCCAACGCCGGTAACTTCGCGTCCTATGCGCGGTGCGTGGACAGCCAGCGCATAAGCAACGGCAAAAAGAAAGGCGAAGGCAACGCAAAGAATGGCAACCCGTATCTGTCCTGGGCGTTCATCGAAGCGGCCAATTTTGCGCGGCGCTATTGCGCCGAGGCCAAACGTTTCTACGAGCGAAAGAAAAGCAAGACCAATACCATCCTGGCGCGCAAGGCCTTGGCGCACAAGCTCGCCCGCGCATGCTTCCATATGCTGAAGGAGCACAAACCATTCGATATGACGCGCTGCTTCTCATAAGAGTTTCGACGGCGACCGGCAAGCCCTGATCGTTGACTGGCGAACAGCCACCGAGATTGAATGGGATGCCGTGCCGCCGTCCCCGATATGCAGTAAAAGCGGATCGGAATGCGAGCCAGCTGTGGATTGGCGCCGACAACCCGGCAGCCCGCGCAATTGTGCGAACCCCATGGACGCATTACGGCACCAAAGTTCTTCCGGGGCGGCATGGCCGCCGAGGCGAAAGGCACCCGCAGTATTGCCCTTCGCTTGATCCAGATGGGTGTCTGGCGCGTTCCGTCGCAGCCAGCAAACGAAGAAACGGGCGCGGTTGGCTGCTGCATTCGGAGAACTGGGAAACGGCTACTGGTGCAGCCGGGGATGTGGATTGCTCACTTGACACCGGCCCACTAATGGGTGCCGACAATTGCTCTCTTAGTTCCTTGCCGGGTGCCGTGACGCTCTTTATGCGCCAGTGACACTTTTTATTTCCAGGATCATCGCTACCAGTCGTGCTGATACTCTCATTCAAAGTTTACTTGACATCTAAACTATCAAAACCTAAATTAATCGCATAGCAGAGTCCATTTTTTGGGGAATCAGCATGCGCATAGTCTGTATCGGCGGCGGTCCGGCCGGTTTGTACTTCAGTCTGTTGATGAAAAAACGCAACCCCGGCTATGACGTCACCGTCATCGAGCGCAACCGCCCCTACGACACCTTCGGCTGGGGCGTCGTATTCTCCGACCAGACCCTAGGCAATTTGCGCACCGCCGACGCGCCGAGCGCCGACGCGATTCTCGGCGCGTTCAATCACTGGGACGACATCGAGATTCATTTTCGCGGCCGTAGCGTGCGTTCGTCGGGCCACGGTTTTTGCGGCATCGGCCGCAAACGACTGCTGAATATCCTGCAGGCGCGTTGCGAAGAACTCGGCGTGAAGCTCGTGTTCGAAACCCAGGTCATGGACGACAGCACGTATGAAGCGGACCTGATCATCGCGAGCGACGGCCTGAACAGCCTCGTGCGCCAGAAATACGCCCACACCTATCAGCCGGACATCGACGTGCGCGACTGCCGCTTCGTGTGGCTGGGCACGAAGAAGCTGTTCGACGCATTCACGTTCGCGTTCGAGCAAACCGAATTCGGCTGGTTCCAGGCGCACGCATACCGCTTCGACGATCAAACGTCGACGTTCATCGTCGAAACGCCGGAACGCGTATGGCGCGCCGCCGGTCTCGACGAAATGAGCAAGGAAGACAGCATCGCGTTCTGCGAGAAGCTGTTCGCGAAGTACCTCGACGGCAACGCGTTGATGTCGAACGCGGCGCATCTGCGCGGCTCGTCGCAATGGATCCGTTTTCCGCGCGTCGTCAACAGGGAGTGGGTGCATTGGCGCGCCAACCCGAACGGCACGCAAACGCCGATCGTGCTGATGGGCGACGCCGCGCATACCGCGCACTTTTCGATCGGCTCGGGCACCAAGCTCGCGCTCGAAGACGCGATCGAACTCGCGAACAGCATCAGCGCGCATTCGGCTTCGCATCCCAACGATCTTGCCGCCGCCTTGAAGCACTACACCGAAGTGCGCAGCGTCGACGTGCTGCGCATCCAGAACGCCGCGCGCAATTCGACCGAATGGTTCGAGCACGTCGACCGCTATACGTCGTTCGAGCCGGAACAGTTCGCGTATTCGCTGCTCACGCGCTCCCAGCGCATCTCGCACGAGAACCTGCGCGAGCGCGATTCGCAGTATCTGTCCGGTTTCGAAGACTGGCTCGCGAAGCGCGCGGGCGTCGAGCGCGCCGCCGACAGGCATTCGATTCCGCCGATGTTTACGCCATTCAAGGTGCGCGGCGTCACGCTGAAGAATCGCGTGATGGTGTCGCCCATGGCGCAGTACTCGGCGGTAGACGGCGTGGCCGGCGACTATCACCTGATGCATCTCGGCGCGCGTGCAATGGGCGGCGCCGCGCTTGTGATGACCGAGATGACCTGCGTGTCGCCCGAAGCGCGCATCACGCCGGGATGTCCCGGCATGTATGCGACCGAGCATCTGGCCGCGTGGAAGCGCATCGTCGATCTCGTGCACCTGCAATCGGATGCGAAGATCGGTATCCAGCTCGGCCACTCGGGGGCGAAAGGCTCGACGCGCGTCGCGTGGGAAGGCATCGATCAGCCGCTCGACGAAGGCAACTGGCCACTCATTTCGGCGTCGCCGCAGCAGTATCTGCGCGGTATCAGCCAGCATTCGCGCGAAGCCACGCATGAGGAGCTGCGCGCCATCGAGGAGCAGTTCGCCGAGGCGACCCGCATGTCGATCGAAGCGGGCTTCGACTGGCTCGAACTGCACTGCGCGCACGGCTATCTCCTGTCGAGCTTCCTGTCGCCGCTTACGAATCACCGTACCGACGCATACGGCGGCTCGCTCGAAAACCGTCTGCGTTATCCGCTGCGAGTATTCAACGCGATCCGTGCGGTGTGGCCGCAACATAAGCCGATATCCGTGCGGATTTCCGCGCACGACTGGGTCGAAGGCGGCAACACGCCCGACGACGCCGTGAAGATCGCGCAAGCGTTCAAGGCGGCGGGCGCGGATATGATCGACGTGTCGTCGGGCCAGGTCAGCAAGGAAGAAAAGCCCGTGTTCGGCCGAATGTTCCAGACGCCGTTCGCCGATCGCGTGCGCAACGAAGCTGGCATCGCGACGATTGCGGTCGGCGCGATCTCGGAAGCGGACCACGTGAACAGCATCATCGCCGCGGGCCGCGCCGATCTGTGCGCGATCGCGCGTCCGCATCTCGCGAATCCGTCGTGGACCTTGAACGAAGCGGCAAAGATCGGCTATCTCGACGTCGCGTGGCCGAAGCCCTACACCGCCGCGAAAATACAGCTCGAACGCAACCTCGAACGTGAGCGCGCGCAGGCCATCGCCAACGCCGGCCTCACGGCGCAACAACGCGCGCAGCGCGCCGAAGGAACTGTGTGAACATGTCAGATACCGCTCTTGCCGGACAACATGCGGTCGTCACCGGCGGCGGCAGCGGCATCGGTGCGGCTATCGCGCACACGCTGCTGCACGCCGGCGCGCGCATCACGCTGATGGGCCGCAACGTGCAACGCCTCGACGCTCAGCGCGAACAATGCGCGGCGCTGGGCGACGTCGCGTGTATCAGCGTGGACGTCACGCAAGAAGACTCGGTGGCGCGCGCATTCGATCAGGCGGGCGCCGTCGATATCCTCGTCAACAACGCGGGGCAGGCGCAGGCCGCGCCGTTCACGCACACCGATATCGCGCTGTGGCAACGGATGCTCGACGTGAATCTGACCGGCGTGTTCCTCGGCACTCGCGCTGTACTGCCCGGCATGCTAGAGCGCGGCTATGGCCGCATCGTCAATGTCGCGAGCACCGCGGGGCAAATCGGTTATGCGTACGTCGCCGCGTATTGCGCCGCGAAGCATGGCGTGATCGGTCTCACGCGCTCGCTCGCGCTCGAAACCGCGACGCGCGGCATCACGGTCAATGCGGTGTGCCCCGGCTATACCGAAACCGAGCTACTGCATGCGTCACTCCAGCAGATCACGAGCAAGACCTCGCGCACCGAAGAACAGGCCCGCGAAACGCTGCTGCGCTCGAACCCGCAGCGCCGCGTCGTGAGTCCGGAGCAGGTCGCAAACGCGGTGTTGTGGCTGTGCCGCCCCGGCTCGGATGCGATCACCGGGCAAGCCATTTCCATTTCCGGTGGAGAAGTGATGTGAGCAAATCAACGCAAGCAAAAAAGCCGGCGGCGGCAGCGCATCCGAAACCGTCGCGCAAAGGCATCGCCGAACCCGCGGAGAACGTCGTGGACCTCGAAATGAGCACCGGTGCGGACAGCCACATGGGCCTGCGATTGTGGCTGCGTATGTTGACTACCACCAACCTCGTGCAGGCTGAATTGCGCAAACGCCTGCGTACCGAATTCGACACCACGTTGCCGCGTTTCGATTTGATGGCGCAACTCGAACGCCATCCCGAAGGCCTGAAGATGACCGAGTTGTCGCGCCGTTTGATGGTGACGGGAGGCAACGTCACGGGCATCACCGATCAGCTCGAAAAAGAAGGACTCGTCGCGCGCGATACCGATCCGAGCGACCGCCGCTCAATCAGCGTGTGCCTGACGCCCGCTGGCCGCAAGGCGTTCGACAGGATGGCCGTCGCGCACGAGCAATGGGTGGTCGAAATGTTCGGCGGCCTGAGCCTCGACGAGAAGATGCATACCCATCAGGATCTCGGCAAGCTCAAACAGCATCTGCTCGACAGCCTGAAAGGCTGACTTCGCACCGGAGGAACACATGACACGATCCAACGCCGACGCACTGTTGGCCGGCAACCGCCTGACCCTGGCTGGCTATGACGCGAAGCATGTCGGCTGGTCGGTGACCGACAAGGTCGCGACGATCACGCTGAACCGCCCCGAGCGCAAGAACCCGCTGACCTTCGAATCGTACGCGGAGCTGCGTGACCTGTTTCGCGATCTCGCCTATGCGACCGACGTCAAAGCCGTCGTGCTGCACGGCGCGGGCGAGAACTTCTGCTCGGGCGGCGACGTGCACGACATCATCGCGCCGCTGGTCGATTTGCCGATGCCCGAGTTGTTGCTGTTCACGCGCATGACCGGCGACCTCGTCAAGGCCATGCGCCATTGCCCGCAGCCGATCATCGCAGCCGTCGACGGCGTCTGCGCGGGCGCCGGCGCGATCCTCGCGATGGCTTCCGACCTGCGCCTCGGCACCGCGCGCAGCAAGCTCGCGTTCCTGTTCACGCGCGTCGGCCTCGCCGGTTGCGACATGGGCGCATGCGCGATGCTGCCGCGCATCATCGGCCAGGGACGCGCCGCCGAGCTGCTGTTCACCGGCCGCTCGGCAAGCGGCGAAGAGGCTCACGCATGGGGCTTTTACAACCGCCTGTGCGACCCGGCCGCGCTCGTCGAAGAAGCGCACACGCTCGCCGCCGATCTCGCGGCTGGCCCAAGCTTCGCGCACGGCATGACGAAGAAGATGCTGCACCAGGAGTGGAGCATGAGCATCGACGAGGCGATCGAATCCGAAGCGCAAGCACAGGCGATCTGCATGGGCACGCGCGATTTCGAGCGCGCGTACAACGCGTTCGCGGCGAAGACCCGTCCCGCGTTCGAAGGAGACTGAGTTGAGCGCCGACCAGCAGAACGCCCCGATCGACATGCATAGTCCGCTCGCGTGGCCGTTTTTCGAGCCGCGCCATCGCGAACTCGCGGCTGGCATCGACGCGTGGTGCCGCGCGCACCTCACGCATGACGAACATGGCGACACCGATGCCATCTGCCGTCTGCTGGTGCGCGAACTCGGCCGGGCCGGCTGGCTGAAATACGGCGTGGGCGGCCTCGCGTACGGCGGCCACGGCGACATGATCGACACGCGCGCCGTGTGCCTGCTGCGCGAAAGGCTCGCGCGCCATTCGGGGCTCGCCGATTTCGCACTGGCGATGCAAGGCCTCGGCTCGGGCGCGATCTCGCTCGCGGGCACGCATGAGCAGAAAGCGCGCTATCTGCCGCGCGTCGCGAGCGGTACGGCGATCGCCGCGTTCGCGCTGTCGGAGCCGCAAGCGGGCTCGGACGTCGCGGCGATGGCGCTCGCCGCGCGCGAAGAGGGCGACCACTTCGTGCTCGACGGCGAGAAGACGTGGATTTCGAACGGCGGCATCGCGGACTTCTACGTGGTGTTCGCGCGCACCGGCGAGGCGCCGGGCGCGCGCGGCATCAGCGCGTTCGTTGTAGATGCGCAGACGCCGGGCCTCGACATCGCAGAGCGCATCGACGTGATCGCACCGCACCCGCTCGCGCGCCTGCGCTTCACGAGCGCGCGCGTGCCTAAAAGCCAGATGCTCGGCGTGGCCGGCGAAGGCTTCAAGATCGCGATGCGCACGCTCGATATTTTCCGCACGTCGGTGGCGGCCGCATCGCTCGGCTTCGCCCGCCGTGCGATGGCCGAGGGGCTCGCGCGCGCCGCGTCGCGCAAGATGTTCGGCCAGACGCTCGGCGACTTCCAGTTGACGCAAGCGAAGCTCGCGCAGATGGCGCTGACGATCGACAGCAGCGCGCTGCTCGTCTATCGCGCCGCGTGGCTGCGCGACCAGGGCGAAAGCGTCACGCGCGAAGCCGCGATGGCGAAGTGGCACGCGAGCGAAGGCGCGCAGCAGGTCATTGACGCGGCCGTGCAGCTCTACGGCGGCATGGGCGTGCAAAGCGGCACGGCGGTCGAAGTACTGTACCGCGAGATCCGCGCGCTGCGCATCTACGAAGGCGCGACCGAGGTGCAACAGCTGATCGTCGGCCGCGATCTGTTGAAGGCGCATGCCGCCGCGAACGGGAACGCGCAATGAGCACGTCGTTCGAGCGGCCCGTACGCATCCGCTTCTCGCACTGCGATCCCGCGGGCATCGTGTACTTTCCGCAGTACCTCGTGATGACCAACGTACTCGTCGAAGACTGGTTCAACGAGGGCCTGCGCATCGACTACGCGCAGATGATCGCGCAGCGCCGCATCGGCCTGCCGATCGTGAAGCTCGACTGCGAGTTCTCGCGGCCGAGCCAGATGGGCGAGACGATCCTGCTCACGCTGTGCGTCACCACCATCGGCCGCAGTTCGATCGGCATCGAGATTCACGGTCATTGCAACGGCGAAACGCGGTTCCGCTCGCAACAGGTGCTCGTGTTCATGTCGTTCGACAGCGGCAAATCGATCGCTATTCCCGGCGACATCGCGAGCGCGCTCGCGGCGTATGCCCCATCGTCCTCCTCCATCGAGGCGCATCGCTGATGAAAAAAGCTCTCCTCCCCGCCGGCTGGGTCAAACCGCGCGGCTACGCGAACGGCGTCGCGGCGACCGGCACGCAGGTGTTCATCGCCGGTCAGATCGGCTGGGACGAACAGGCGCAGTTCCATACCGACGACTTCGCGCGGCAATCCGAGCAAGCGTTGAAGAATCTGCTGGCCGTGCTGCGCGAGGCGGGCGGCAAGCCGGAGCATCTGGTGCGCCTCACGTGGTACGTGACCGACAAGCGCGAGTACCTCGCGTCGCTGAAGGAAATCGGCCGCGCGTTTCGCGAACTGATCGGCGACTACGACATCGCGATGAGCGCGGTGCAGGTCGTTGCCCTGATGGAAGACCGCGCGAAGGTCGAGATCGAAGCCACCGCGGTGATTCCGTACTGAACGTCGCACAGGTAGCGCAAACATAGACCAGTCCTTCACACCAAACGAAGCGTATTTTCCGGCACAACGCCTCGGGAGACCATGATGGAACCGTCAGCACACGTCGATACTTTCGCGCGCGACAATCTTCCGCCGCAGGATCAATGGCCCGTCTTTCTGCTCGACAATCCGGACGTCGCCTATCCGCCGCGGCTGAACTGCGCGACCGAACTGCTCGAGCGGACCATCGAGACGGGGCATCGCGACCGGCCGGCGATCTGGTCCGACGTGGACGGCAAGCCGCAGGCAACCACATACGGCGAACTGCTCACGCTGGTGAACCGCAGCGCGCATGTGCTCGTCGATGAAATGGACTTGCGGCCGGGCAATCGCGTGCTGCTGCGCGGACCGAACACCTTGCAGATGGCCGTCACCGCACTCGCGGCGCTGAAGGCCGGGCTCGTCGTCGTGCCGACCATGCCGCTGCTGCGCGCGAAGGAGCTCAAGCAGATCATCGAGAAAGCGCAGGTCGGCGCCGCGCTTTGCGACGCGCGTCTGACCGCGGAACTCGAGCGCTGCACGAATCCGCAGGACGAGTGCTACTGCCCGGTGCTGAAGCAGACGCGCCGCTTTCACGACGACTCGGCCGATTCGCTCGACACGCTCGCCGTCAACAAGCCCGAACACTTCACCGCGTGCGACACCGCCGCCGACGACGTCTGCCTGATCGCATTCACGAGCGGCACGACCGGCGCGCCGAAAGGCTGCGTGCATTTCCATCGCGACGTCATCGCGATGTGCGATCTGTTTCCGCGTCATGTGCTGAAGCCGTCCGCGAGCGACATCTTCTGCGGCACGCCGCCGCTCGCGTTCACGTTCGGGCTCGGTGGGCTGCTGTGCTTTCCGCTGCGCGTCGGTGCGTCGACGGTGCTCGTCGAAAAGCTCACACCGCAGGCCTTGCTCGACGTGGTCGAGCGTTTTCATGCGACCGTGATGTTCACCGCGCCGACGTTCTACCGGCAGATGGCGCCGCTCGTCGCGCAGTATGACGTGGCGTCGCTGAAGAAGACCGTGTCGGCCGGCGAGGCGCTGCCCGATTCGACGCGGCGTTTGTGGCGCGAGGCGACCGGCATCGACATGATCGACGGCATCGGCAGCACCGAGCTGATCCACATCTTCGTTTCGTCGCAAGGCGCGCAGATCCGCCCGAACGCGATCGGCCGCGCGGTGCCGGGCTACGTCGTGCAAGCCGTCGACGACGACATGCAAGCCGTGCCGCCCGGCACGATCGGCAAGCTCGCGGTGCGCGGCCCGACCGGCTGCCGCTATCTGGCCGACGAGCGGCAGCTGCGCTTCGTGCGCGACGGCTGGAACCTGCCGGGCGATTCGGTCTATCTCGATGCGGACGGCTACGTGTTCTACCAGGCGCGCGCAGACGACATGATCGTGTCGGCCGGCTACAACATTTCCGGTCCCGAAGTGGAAAGCGCGCTGCTGCAGCACGAGGCGGTGGCCGAATGCGGCGTGATCGGCGTGCCCGACGAAACGCGTGGGCAGATCGTGCGGGCCTTCGTGGTGGTCAACCCCGGCTACACGGCCGACGATAAACTGGTCGCGCAACTGCAGGATTTCGTTAAAAATAACGTGGCGCCGTACAAATATCCGCGCGTCATCACGTTCGTCGGCGCGCTGCCGCGGACCGAAACCGGCAAGCTCAAACGTTTTGAGTTGCGCACGATGACGTAACCCCTATCTTTCGTGAGACTGGAGGCAGACTGCATGGCCGGCTCTTTCATCGAAGTCATCGCCCACGATGGTGGCCGTTTCAACGCATACGTCGCGCGCCCCGCGCAGGGCTCGGGCCCGGGACTGGTGCTGCTGCAGGAAATCTTCGGCGTCAACGAGACGATGAAGGCGAGCGCCGATCGCTACGCCGAGGAAGGCTACGTCGTGCTCGTGCCCGATCTGTTCTGGCGTATCAAGCCCGGTATCTCGCTTGGCTACGGCGACGCCGACATGAAACAGGCGCTCGGCTATCTGGCCCAGTTCGACGCTGATGTCGCGGTGAAGGACATCGCCGCCACCATCGCCACGTTGCGCGAACTACCCGAGCAGGCCGGCAAGGTGGGCGTGGTGGGCTACTGCCTGGGCGGCAAGCTCGCGTTTCTGAGCGCGGCGCGCACCGACGTCGATTGTGCGATCAGCTATTACGGCGTGGGCCTCGAAGCGCATCTCGACGAAGTATCGGCAATCCGCTGCCCGATGGTGTTCCACTTCCCCGAAAACGACGCGCACTGCCCGCCTGACACGCGCGAGCGCATTGGCGCGGCACTGCGCACGCGGCCGCAAGTCGAGCAGTACGTGTATCCCGGCTGCGATCACGCGTTTGCCGCGCCGCAGCGCAAGCAGTACGACAAGCCCGCCGCGATGATGGCGTACTCGCGCACGCTCGCGCTGCTACGCAAGGTGCTCGGTCCGCTCTACGATCTGAACGCGCTTTGGGAGGCGCATTGCTATCACGAGTTCGCGACACGCAACGTCGACGCGGTGATGCCGACGATGGTCGCCGAGCCCTACGTCAATCACGTGCCGACGATGACGGGCGGTGTCGGACACGACAATCTGAAGCGCTTTTACACGCACCATTTCGTCAACTCGAATCCGCCCGACACGAAGCTGATTCCGATTTCGCGCACGATCGGCTCCGACCGCATCGTCGATGAATTCATTTTTAGCTGCACGCATAGCTGCGAGATCGACTGGCTGCTGCCGGGCGTCGCGCCGACCGGCAAGTACTTCGAGGTGCCGATGCTCGCCGTGGTGTGCTTCCGCGGTGACAAGCTTTATAACGAACACATCTATTGGGATCAGGCTTCGGTGCTCGTGCAGGTGGGGCTGCTCGATCCCGAGGGCTTGCCGGTGGCGGGGATCGAAAGTGCGAGGAAGCTGCTGGATGAGACGTTGCCGTCGAATGGGTTGATGGGGGGTAGGTCGAAGGTTTGAGGGAAGCGGTGCTGCGGTCGCGGTGTGTTATCTGAATGACTCGCGCTGGCAGCGCGTATTGACGGCGGCACGCAAGACCGAAAGCTCGTCAATCTCTCGATGAAAGTCTGGCCATCGTCCGGTCATAGAGTGACGGTGGCAGCTTCACGAACGACGCGTCGTCGCCGCCGCGGGAAAATGAAACGCCATCGTCGTCCAGCCAAATCAGTTCAGGAACGGGTGTGCTGAAGGTTCTGCGTACTAGCAGTGTGCCTGACGTGGCATCGTAGACCTGGCCGAGATAATCGGGGTTATTGCCACCTCTCCATTGGAGCAGGCATCGCTGCGCAGTGTAGCGGCCGTTTTTTGACGTGCTTTTGATGCATTCGCTCGCATCCCGGCTATCGGTGTGCGTGGCGACGAGAAACACGGTAAACCCGGCGGCAAGCACTGCCACGCTCCGTCCGATCAATCGCCTCGGTTTCACAAATTCACCTTGATCGGTGGGTCGATTCGGACAAACCTTCGGTCCGAGTAGATCACAAAGTCACCTCCTCGCTGGTGCTTTGTCGCCCACTCCTTAAAGTCCTTATTGTGAACCGGGTAGTACACATTGCCCTTGACCTTCGAGTTCCCCAGCGCAACAGGATAGGAAAAATATAAGTACGGTTGGTTCAGATATGACATCGCGCCGTTGTACGCCAGAACGATCACCCCGTTTACGCTCCAGTGACCAAGATACTGCGACACTTCGCCCTGTTTGTCCGTGAAGTCATAACTATCCTTAACGTATACATAGATAGCGGAGATTTCGGCGACCCTGGTAGTGCCTTCCCTGCGAAAGTCGGCGTACCCAAAGGCCGCGTATATGTTGAACGATCCCAACGCGCCCGTCAGATCGTCAGGAACCCCGTTATTGTGGAAGTCAGCATAGAGAAGCTCTCCGATCTTCTGAGACAGCGAGCTTCCGACCTTCACATACTGGAACTGGAAATGCCGGTGAAGCGTCGAGGGGTTTCCCGCGCACTCGCTGTTCGCGTCAAGACATGGCCTCCCGGCATATGGCAGGAGAATCTCCTTCAGTGCTTGTCTTGCGCGTGCTGTGTAGATCTGCGTCTTTATCAAGTCGCCGTATGGGTCTTTAGCTCGTCGATGCTTCAATACCCAATCGAGCTTGATCGTCGTCGTGTCATACATTTCCGCAGGATAAGGCACTCCTTTCTGATTCATTTCGGCCGCAACGTCTTTATCGGTGGGCCCGTAGTTGAGTTCCCCGGCAAACCAACGTTCCATTAACTTTGCCGACACTGGCATAAGTTCCTTGCGCATTGCGCCGGGAATCTCCTGAATGTCGAACGGCGGGACGATCTGTTCTTGTTTCTGCCTCGTATCCGGTACGGCTTGCTGTTTTTCCGGCGGGCGCGGCGTGTTCAGCCACGAATTGAAACGCGTAAAGGCGTCGGATATTTACTCGATGTCGTCGATAAATTTGACCAATGGGGCCGGTCGATGCGACTCAGGCGCGGGCCCGTTCGATGTCACCGTCAGTTCCGGTTGTTTTGACAGCGGCGGTGGGGCTTTATCTATCGAAAGCTGCCCTTCGCGGACAACGGTGCAACCTTCCGCTCCCTCGCATCGCGTCCATCTCCACAACAGCTTGTTTACCCTGAAATACGCGATTTTGTCTTCGTCGCTCATAACTGGATCGTCTCATTCTCGGATGCGCGATTCTCCGGATTGGAGCTTTCCTCGCTCATTTGATTTTTGACGCTCAAGTTAGCTGATCGCAATCAGAGGATGCCGAAAACGGCTCAGAATTCACCGCCGAGCCGTCAAAGGCGCCACCGCCTTGCGCCACCCCGCCGCCCAGGATTTCGTAGTTGGACGCCAAATGCACTGGTGCTAGACTCGAAAACCCATCGTCGATAGTCGCCAGAACGCGAGCAAAGGGGCGCCCGCATGACCCATTCCCTCCACGGCAAACAACGTTGGCTCGCACTGATCGTGCTCTGCCTGGGCGTGCTGATGATCGTGCTCGACACGACCATCGTGAACGTCGCACTGCCGTCCATCGCCGCCGATCTCGGCTTCAGCGAAACCTCGCTCGTGTGGGTCGTCAATGCATACATGCTGACGTTCGGCGGCTGTCTGTTGCTCGGTGGACGGCTTGGCGACCTGTACGGACACCGCAAGCTGTTTCTCTGCGGCATTACGCTCTTCACGCTCGCTTCGCTCGCCTGCGGCCTCGCGAATTCGCAAATCCTGCTCGTCGCCGCGCGCGCCGTGCAGGGCTTGGGCGGGGCGATCGTGTCCGCCGTGTCCTTGTCGCTGATCATGAATCTGTTCACCGAATCCGGCGAACGCGCGAAAGCGATGGGCGTGTATGGCTTCGTCTGCGCGGGCGGCGGCAGCATCGGCGTGCTGCTTGGCGGACTGCTCACTAACCTGCTGAGCTGGCATTGGATCTTTCTGGTCAATCTGCCGATCGGCATTGCGGTGTACGCGCTGTGCGTCGCGCTTCTGCCCGACGCGCGCGGACACGCGCACGGCGAACGGCTCGATGTGGCCGGCGCGCTCAGCGTCACCGCATCGCTGATGCTGGCGGTCTACGCGGTCGTCAACGGCAACGAGGCGGGCTGGACTTCGACGCAGACGCTCGGCCTGCTGTTCGCCGCGCTGGCGCTGCTAGCCGCATTCCTCGCGATCGAAGCCAGAGTCCAACATCCGTTGATGCCGCTCGGTCTGCTGCGTTTGCGCAATGTCGCGACCGCGAACGTAGTGGGCGTGTTGTGGGCGGCCGCGATGTTCGCGTGGTTCTTTATTTCGGCACTGTATCTGCAGCGCGTGCTCGGCTATCGGCCGTTGCAGGTGGGGCTGGCGTTTCTGCCCGCGAACCTGATCATGGGACTCTTCTCGCTCGGCGTGTCGGCGCGTGTGGTGATGCGCTTCGGGCTGCGTCGGCCGCTCGCGGCGGGCCTGTTGCTCGCGGCCTGCGGGCTTGCGCTATTCGCACGCGCGCCCGTCGACGGCAGCTTCGTGATCGACGTGTTGCCCGGCATGATGCTGCTCGGCTTCGGCGCGGGCATCGCGTTCAACCCGCTGCTGCTGGCCGCGATGAGCGACGTCGATCCCGCCGATTCGGGCCTCGCGTCGGGCATCGTCAACACGTCGTTCATGATGGGCGGGGCGCTCGGGCTCGCGGTGCTCGCGAGTCTTGCCGCGGCGCGCAGCGAGGCGATGCAGGCGTCGTCGAGTGCGGCGGTTGCGCTGAACAGCGGGTATCACGTCGCGTTTCTGTTTGGGGCGGTTTTTGCGGCGACGGCCGGCGTGGTGGGCGGGCTGTGGCTGAGGCCGGGGCAGGTGGGCGCTGCTGCGGGCGTGGATGGGGAGGCGGCGGATTCGACTCGGCCCACGGCCGCCACTGCAAAACCGCAAGCGCGATCAAATGCCTGAGTTCGCCACCGACTATGCTGGCTTCATGCTGACATGAGAGCCGAGACGAATCCGGCTGGAAAAGCGCTCTGGTTTATCGAAAGCCACTTCGCCGGCGACTTGACGCTCGACGACATCGCCCGCTGCGCATGGGTGTCGCGTTTTCATCTGGCGCGCGCGTTCGAAGCGGCAACCGGGCTTTCGGTGATGCGCTACCTGCGCGCGCGTCGCTTGAGCGTCGCCGCGCAGCGTCTCGCCGACGGCGCGCCCGACATTCTGGCGCTCGCCATCGATGCCGGTTACGGCTCTCACGAAGCATTCACGCGCGCGTTTCGCGAGCAGTTCGGGCTCACGCCCGACGCGCTGCGCGCGCGGGGTCATCTCGACAACCTGAGCATCGTGGAGCCGATCAAAATGGACGAAACCCTTTTGACCCATCTGGACCCGCCGCGCTTCGAAGACGGCACGCCGTTTCTCGTCGCTGGACTGAGCGAGCGCTATACCTGCGAGACCAGCAAGTCGATTCCATCGCAGTGGCAGCGCTTTGGCGCCTGGTACGGCAAGGTGCCGGGACAGGTCGGCCAAGTGGCTTATGGCGTTAGCTACAACGCCGATGAACTGGGTAACTTCGACTACCTGTGCGGCGTCGAAGTCGGCGACTTTTCGGCGTTGCCGCCGGAGCTGAGTCGTGTACGCATCGCCGCGCAACGTTATGCGGTGTTCAGCCATCGAGAGCACATCTCGGGCATTCGCCGCACGATGAATACGATCTGGAATCAGTGGTTGCCCGCATCAGGGCACGTGCCTGCCGATGCGCCGAATTTCGAACGGTATGGCGAGCAGTTCGATCCGGTGACGGGAATGGGCGGAGTCGAAGTCTGGCTGCCGTTGAAGAGTTGAAGAGTTGAAGAGTTGATGGTTGATTCGGCGGATGGCCGCGGTGGGCGCCCATCCGCCTGACCGATCACGGAGTAGCATGTCTCTCGTCATGCACCGCATGCACGTCGTCGTATTCCCGCGAAATGTCCTTATTCGTGCGATCGCCCAATCGCATGGCAGCCGCCACGCTAATCACCCCACACGCGAACACATACCACGCCACCGCAAAGCCCGAATGGAAGTAAGCGTAGAGCGCCGTCGCAATCAACGGCGCGGGACCGCCAGCGATGACGGAGGCCAACTGGTAGCCCATCGACGCACCGCTGTAACGCAAGCGCCCCGTGAACGACTCGGCGATCAACGCGGCCTGCGGACCATACATCATTGCGTGCGGAAGCAGCGAAAGCACGATGGCCACAAAGATCAATGTCGGGTTACGGGTGCCGAGCATAAAGAAGTACAGGAAACCGAATAGCCCGGCAGCAGCAGCGCCGATCACGTACATGCGTCGCCGCCCGATCAGATCAGACACGTGACCAAAGAACGGAATCGTAAATAATTCCAGCACCGCAGCGGCCAGCACCGCCGTGAGCAACAGGTCGCGTGTGACGCCCAGCCGCATCACGCCATAGGTGAATATAAAGGCCGTGAAAATATAGAAAGGCGCCTGTTCGGCCATGCGCGCGAGCGCCGACAGAAGAATGTCTTTCGGTTGCCGGCGCAATACTTCGCGCATCGGCGCCTTTTCAATCCTGCGCTCAGCGAGGAGCTTCGCGAAGATCGGCGTCTCGAGAATACTCAAGCGAATGTAAAGGCCGATCGCGACCAGCACGATGCTGAGGAAAAACGGCACCCGCCAGCCCCACGTGAGAAATGCGCTGCCAGACATCTGGCTGGTGGCCAGCACTACCAGGTTTGCAATGCACAATCCCGCCGGTACGCCGAACTGCGGCCAGGACGCGACGAAACCGCGATGCTTGTTGGTGCGTGCCCATTCCATCGACATCAGCACCGAGCCGCCCCACTCGCCGCCAACGCCCACACCCTGAATGAAGCGCAGCACCGTGAGCAGAATCGCTCCCCAGATGCCGATCGTCGCGTAGGTCGGCACAAAGCCCACGGCAAACGTCGCGAGTCCCATTAGCAACAGCGTCACGATCAACGTGGCTTTTCGCCCGATGCGATCGCCATAGTGACCGAAAATCGCCGCGCCCACCGGCCGCGCGATAAAGCCGACCGCGTAAATCAAAAAAGCCTGGAGTGTGCCGACAAGCGGGTCCGATTCCGGGAAATACAGCTTCGCGAATACCAGACCGGTCACGATGCTGTACAGGAAGAAGTCATACCATTCGATGGTGGTACCGATCGTGCTGGCGATGACAGCCCGGCGCAACTGGCGCCGAGCCTCGTCATCCGAGAGGGATATTGATTCCGATTGGGCGACAGTCATTTGATATCTCCCCAAATGCGAATGGACGGCGATATGTTTGACAATCGGTGTATTGCGCGGTTCCGATGATGACGCGAGGCGCGGACCGATAAAAGCCGCGCTCGAACCCGCTATTCGCAGAGATCCGCTTTACTTTCGGAGTTGGGTTTCGACAAATCGCCTTTTTTACTCAAAAGACGATCATGCATTCATCGTTTCAATGCAATTGATACCGACTCCGAAGCATTTCGACGATTCGTCACCCGTCGGAACGGCGTGAAGACAGCAACGGAAGATAAATATCCGTCTGCCACTGGTCCAGCGGCGTCTCGGGAAAAACGCTCAGATAGTGGAAAAAGAGCGGTTGGTCTCGCAATTCTTCTCCACTCGAAGGGAGCCAGTCGCGAAAGATCGGATAGATCGTCTCGCCGATGTGGTCGGTCGATCCCGTGTGCCGAATCACCGCGCACCGGCCGCCTGGAATCACCCGTTCACGCACACCATAATCATTCGGCGCGACAGGCTCGTCGATCTCTGCGCAGATCTCGAAGCGGAAGGCTTCTGCCGGCACCGTGTCCGGATTGCCGTGCGGAATGCCGAAGGTCCTGCTCGACGCCACCGGCGATTGTCCGCTTTGAATACGCCAGTCGATGAACTTGCGTGCACTCGCGTTGACGAGTCCAGGTGGACCCCGATGTTCGAGCGCGGCAACGCGGGTTTCAGCAAAATCGACGATTTGCACTTGCATGGTCAGTTTCCTCGAAAGGTAGGGAACGATAAAACTCGCACTCCAGAATTGCCATGTTGGATGCCGCCGGAACGCGCTCGGCGCCGTGCCGAACGCCCGCTTGAACGCACGACTGAAGGCTTCGGGACTGTCGAAGCCGGCGTCGAGCGCGGCATCGAGCACCGAGCACGACGCTTGCGACGCGAGACGGCGGGCCGCGCGACGCAAGCGCATCAGCTGCACATAGCGTGCGACGGGCACGCCCACATACGCGACAAACTGCCGATGAAAATGGAACATCGAGAAGTTTGCGATGCGGCTTAGCGCGTCGACCGACAGATCGCCCTCGAGGTTGGCATCGATATAGGCGAGAACGGCTTCGAAGCGCTTCGTGTAGGTAGCGGTGGCGTCTGTGTAAGCTGGCATGGTCTGGATCGTGCGAGTGCCGATATGGTCGCCGAGGTTGGGCACATCTTACCTAGCCGGACTTGCTCGATCTTCGATCGGCTCGCTGCCGAGCCCAGAGATTTACGTACACTTATCTTTATCCGCTCGCCTATCAGGATTTTCCGCCGATGCCCTCTTCGATCAGCAATTCGCTCCTGTGGATCTTTGACGCGTTCGAACGCGATCCGACTTATGTGCGCCGACGGATGTTCGGTAGCGACGCTGCGTATATCGATGGGCTGTTGTGTCTGGTTGCCGCCGATCGCGATAAGCCATGGAACGGGTTGCTCGTCTGTACGTCGCGAGAGCGCCATGCTGCTCTGATTGCCGATATGCCTGCGCTGCGGCCTCACCCGGTGCTGGGCAAATGGCTTTACGTGCCACAGGAAGATCCGGCGTTTGAAGGCGCGGTGCAGCAGTTGACGGCGCTTGTGCTGCGACGCGATCCGCGGGTGGGAGTGGAACCTAAGCCGAGGAAGCGGCGTAGCGAGTCTGGATTGCCGACGTTCCTTCAATAGCCTCGGTGCGTGCAAGGCCGGACCGGCCACGAGCCTTCGGCTCTTTGCTACGATGTGAGTTCGATTCACCACCGAACTCACCGAGCAATCAGCCTTGACCATCCACATCCGCCCCGCCACCGCGTCCGACGCCACCCTGATCCTGCGCTTCATCACCGAACTCGCGGTCTACGAGAAAGCCGAGCACGAAGTCGTCGCCGGCGTCAAAGATATCGAAAAGAGCCTGTTTGGCGCGGGCGCCCCCGCGAAGGCACTGATCTGCGAAATGAACGGCGAGCCCGTCGGTTTTTGCGTGTACTTCTTTTCGTATTCGACGTGGCTCGGCAAGCAGGGACTTTACCTGGAAGACCTGTACGTATCGCCCGCATCGCGCGGCAGCGGCGCGGGCAAACAGATGCTGCGCCATCTCGCGCAAATCGCCTGCGAAACGGGCTGCGGCCGCTTCGAGTGGAGCGTGCTCGACTGGAACGAGCCGGCCATCGGCTTCTACAAGTCGATCGGCGCGAATCCGCAAAGCGAATGGGTGCGTTACCGTCTCGCTGGGGATGCGCTCACAGCATTCGCCGAAGGCGAAACCGAACGGAACGCATAAGCGCGTCACTGCGCGCGGGCCGCGACCGGCGCCACCTCGAACGCATCGCCCGCCGCGAACAAGCCGATAGGCCGCCGCTCGATCAGCCTTCACGCGAATGTCGATGGACCCTCAATGCGGCGCCTTGCCATTCGGCATCGCATTGAGCGGCTTGTGCTGCTCTTCGCCGAGTCCCGGGAAGAACGCGTTCCAGGCGGCGCGCACGCCCTGCGCCGCAGTGGCTTCGGCATTGACCGACTCCGCCGCGCCATCGGCGGCTTGCGTCGGATCGGCAGACAGGCCGCGCCAATGCGTGAATACGAGCAACGGCTTTTCGGTCCATACGCCATCGCCAAATTTTGCAAACGCGGTGTCCCCGCTCGGCAACTGCACCTCGTACCAGCCCTCGCGTACGGGCGTATGAATGGCAAGGTCAAACCACGGGGTCGGTTCGATTTCCTTCATGTCGTCTCCGGTCTGATAGATCGTCATCGATAACCACAGTCAACGCCTTGTCCGTGCCCGGCGCCGGCGCCACGCCCGCGATGCGGCGAGCCGGGCAACCGCGGCACATGCGGGCAAACCAGCACGTCGGAACTACGAAGTCGCCGCGCATACGACACGATAGCGCGACATGGGCTGGGCGGACAAACGCAAAACTTCAGGTTGCCGGGGCGGCGGGCGGGCGGCGTTGCGGGGCGGGCTTTTTGCGGGGCCGGGCGGCGGGCTTTGCCGCGCGCTTTTCCGCGCGCTTTTCCGCGCGTTTTGCCGAGCGTTTCGCAGCCGCTCGCGCGTCGCCCTCCATCTCCCGCACCAACTCCGCCAGCACTCTGACCGCAGGCTCCAAGCGCTCTGCCTCCGTGTTGCCATACCCGATCACGAGCCCGTTGTTGTCCCCCGGCTCCCCGATCGCGAACCCCGACAGCGCGCGCGGACTGAGCCCCCGCGTCTGCGCCCGCGCCGCGACGGCGCGATCGTCGAACGACGCGGGCAGCCGCAGCGTCAGATGCATGCCGCAATCGCCGCCCAAAATCGTCGCCGCGGGAAAATGCTCGGCCAGCGCGTCGCGCAGCGCCTGCTGGCGCTCGCGGTAGAGCCGCCGCATCCGCCCGAGATGCCGCCCGAACTCGCCACTTTCGATGAACTGCGCGAGCGCCAGTTGCTCCAGCCGATGCCCGCCGCGCAGCATCTCTTGCAGCGCAACAGCGGCGCGCGCGGCGATCGCGTGAGGCAGCACGACGAAGCCGATGCGCAACGCCGGAAACATCGTCTTGCTGAACGAGCCGACGTACAGCACGGGTGCCTCGTCGACGAGGCCCTGCATGCTCGCGATCGGCTCGCCGGTATGGCGCACCTCGCCGTCGTAATCGTCCTCGATCAGCCACGCGCCGCAGCGCCGCGCCTGCGCGATCAGCGCCAGCCGCCGCGCCACCGATAGCACCGCGCCCGTCGGATACTGATGCGCGGGAGACGTATAGATCAGCTTCGGCGGATGCGTGCGCCAGGCGTCGGCTGGCACCGCCATGCCTTCGGCGTCGACGGGGATCGGCAGCACGCGCAAATCGCCGGCGGTAAAGGCGGCCTTTGCGCCGCGATAGCCCGGGTCTTCGATCCATCCGATATGGCCGGGATTGGTCAGCAGTCGCACGCACAGATTGAGCGCCTCCTGCGCGCCCTCGGTGATCACGACCTGCGAACCATCGCAGCGTACGCCGCGCGCCATCCGCAGATGCGCGGCAATCGCGTCGCGCAACGCGAGCTCGCCAGCCGGCGTGCCGTAGCCGAGCGCGCGCGGCAATGCACGCTCCATCGCCCGGTCGAGCGCGCGCCGCCATGCGGCAAGCGGGAAACGGTCGAGCGCGGGCGTGCCGGGTGTCAGCGCGTCGGCGTTGTCGGCGTGATGGTGCGACGCCGCGAACTGCTCGACGCGTGCCGCGTAGACGACCTCCGACGCGGCCGACGCCGCCGCCCGCTCGCCACGCGCGGCGGGGCTCGATAGCGGGCTCACGCGCGTACCCTGGCGATCGGCGATCACATAGCCGACGGCGACCAGATGCTCGTAGGCGATCACGACCGTGTTGCGCGATACGCCCATTTCGGCGGCGAGCAGTCGCGACGACGGCAGCCGCGATCCGGCCGGCAGACGACCCGCGAGGATCGCCTGCTGCAGACGGTCGATCAGTTGCTTTTGCAGCGGCGCGGGCCGCGCGGCGTCGGCGGCGTCCGCGTGGACGAGCGGTCCGATGATTTCGATCATGGTTGGCTGGATCTATCGAATAAGCGTGTCGTGGATCTTTTGAACATACCACGTTTGCCGTATCGTGCCGGCATCAACAGGAGAACAAGACATGGAACCCACACGTGACGTCTACGGCCAGCCGATCGGCGTGCCCGTACCCGGCTGGCACGGCGCGCAGCCGCCGGGCCGCGAACCGCTGAGCGGCCGTTATTGCCGCCTCGAACCCGTCGACGTCGAGCGCCACGCGGCCGACCTCTTCGACGCGTACCGCTCGGCCACCGACGGCCGCGACTGGACCTATCTCGCGGTCGGCCCGTTCGAGAGCCTCGCGGCCTATCGCGAGCATTTGGCGCGGATGGCAGCATCGAAAGATCCGCTGCACTACGCGGTGATCGACCTGGCGACCGGCAAGCCGGTCGGCACGCTCGCGCTGATGCGAATCGATCCCGCCAATGGCGTGATCGAAGTCGGCCACGTTGTGTATTCGCCGCGGCTCAAGCGCACGCGCGTCGCGACCGATGTGATGTTCGTGCTGCTCGGCGAAGTGTTCGACAAGCTCGGTTACCGGCGTTTCGAATGGAAATGCGATTCGCTGAACGAGCCGTCGCGCAAGGCCGCACTGCGCTATGGATTCACGTTCGAGGGGATCTTCCGGCAGGCGATCGTCTACCGCGAGCGCAATCGCGACACGGCGTGGTTTTCGATCATCGACAGCGAGTGGCCAGCGTTGCGCTCGTCCTATCAACGCTGGCTCGACGCGAACAATTTCGATGCGCAAGGCCAGCAGGCCGAGCGGCTCGCCGATCTGATCGCGCAGCGGCGAGCGGCCGACGAGGCCCGCTAAAACCAGACGATCGAATCAGCGCGCCGCCGGGGAAATCGCGCCGCCGCGATCCGCGGATTCATCGGCGAACCGGGCGGCGTCCCTCCTACGTGATCTCGTATCCGCCTTCGTCGGCCGGCGAAGACGAGGCCAAGCGCGGTTCGCGCCGTGCATGGTAAATTCCAGCGACAGCAAGACAACTCCAGGAACGTTCGGGTGACCTGAACCTCTTCGTCCGGTCCACCCGCCACTGGCGAGACAAGGTAGATCGATGATCGACGTGAGTCAGCGTATTGTCTGGCGACGCATCTACGTTGCGCTGTGCGGCTGCGCGGCGCTGGCCGGCTGCATGGTCGGCCCCGACTACCACTCGCCACCCGCGCCGGCCACCAACACCTTCACCGCCACGCCGCTGCCCGACCAGACCGCCTCCGCGCCGGGCCCCGCCGGCTTGCCGCAGCGTTTCGCGCCGGCCCAGGACATTCCCGCCGCATGGTGGACGCTGTTTCATTGCGAGCCGCTCGACGCGCTGATCCGCGAGGCCATCGCCAACAGCCCGAACATGGCCGCGGCGCAGGCCGCTTTGCGCCAAGCCCGTGAGAATTTCTACGCGCAGGCCGGCGGCACCTTGCTGCCGAGCGTCGACGCGCAACTTGGCGCCACACGGGAAAAGGTCAACGGCATCGCGTTCGGCGAGCCCGGCCTCGTCGAGGAATTCAATCTCTACAACGCATCGGTCAACGTCTCATACAAGCTGGACGTGTTCGGCGGCGCGCGGCGCGAACTCGAAGCGCTGCATGCGCAGATCGACTATCAGCGCTTCCAGTTGCAGGCTGCCTACCTCGCGATATCGGCCAACCTCGTCACGGCGGCCGTCAAGGAAGCGTCGGTGCGCGCGCAAATCGATGCGACCGAGCGGATCGCCACCGAGGAACAGCAGCAGCTCGACGTGCTGAATCAGCAGCTCGCACTCGGCGGCGCGAGCCGCGTGGCCGTGCTGGCGCAGGAAACGCTGCTCGCGCAGACCCGCGCGACGCTGCCGCCCCTCTATCAGCAACTCGATCAGGCGCGCCATCAGCTCGCAGTACTCGCCGGCAAACTGCCAAGCGATACCTCGGTGCCCGACTTCACGCTCGACATGTTCTCGCTGCCCGACACGCTGCCCGTGAGCCTGCCGTCGTCGCTGGTGCGCCAGCGCCCCGACATCCTCGCCGCCGACGCCACGCTGCATCAGGCGAGCGCGCAGATCGGCGTAGCGACCGCGGCGATGTATCCGCAGATCACGCTGTCCGCGAGCTACGGCGCCGAGGCGTTGACGCCGGCCCAGGTCCTCAGGGCCGGCAGCACGATCTGGAGCATCGGCGCGGGCTTGCTGCAGCCGGTCTTTCACGGTGGCCAGCTGAGCGCGCAGAAGCGCGCTGCGCAAGCCGCCTACGAGCAGGCCGGCGCGCAATACCGCGAGACGGTGCTGCTCGCGTTCCAGAACGTCGCCGACGCGCTGCGCGCGCTCGAACACGACGCGACCGGCCTGCGGGCGCAGACCGACGCGTCGCGCGCCGCGAGCGATTCGCTCGAACTGACGCGCGGGCAGTATCGCGTCGGCGGCGTGAGCTACCTCGCGCTGCTCGTCGCGCAACGCCAGTATCAGCAAACGGTCGTGAGTCTCGCGCAGGCGCAGGCAGCGCGTTACGCCGATACCGCGGCGCTGTTCCAGGCGCTCGGCGGCGGCTGGTGGAATGCGGCCGCGCCGGATTCGTCGCCGTCATCGGCAGCAACAGCAACCGCCGCAACGCCGCACTGAGCGCGCTGACGCAACCCCAGCCCGCGCCCCAAGCCGAGCAAGGACATCACGATGGCCGAAAGAAAACCGATGACGAAGCGGATGGTGATCATGTTGATCTGCGTCGGCTTGCTGCTCGCCGCGCTGGTCGGCTTCAACCTGTTCCGCGCGCACATGTTCGCGAAGTTCATGGCAGCCAACACCGCGCCGCCCGCCACGGTATCGGCGGTGGTGGTCCACTATCAGTCGTGGCAGCCGCAGCTCGCGGCGGTCGGCAGCCTGCGCGCGGTGCGCGGCGTCGACGTGACGACCGAAGTTGCCGGTCTGGTGCGCGAGGTTGCGTTCGTGTCGGGACAGGAAGCGAAAGCCGGACAGATCCTCGTGCGACTCAACGCCGACAGCGACGTCGCGCTGCTGCGGTCGTTGCAGGCCGCGGCCGAACTCGCGCAGACCGTGTACGAGCGCGACCGCGCACAGTACGACATCAAGGCGATCGCGAAGGCGCAGCTCGACGCCGACGCGGCCGACCTGAAGGCCAAGAAGGCGCAAGTCGCGCAACAGCAGGCGCTGGTCGACAAGAAGACGATTCGCGCGCCGTTCGCGGGCCGCCTCGGCATCACGACGATCAATCCGGGGCAATACCTGAATCCCGGCGATGCGATCGTCACGCTGCAAGCCATCGATCCGATCTACGCCGACTTCTCCGTGCCGCAACAACAGCTCGGCCAACTCGCGATCGGCGCGACCGTCAGCGTCGATACCAACGCGTACAGCGGGCAAACCTTCACCGGCAAGATCCAGTCGGTGAGCCCGAAAGTCGATAGCGCGACCCGCAACGTAGAAATCGAAGCGAACGTCGACAACCGCGAGCGCAAGCTGCTGCCCGGTATGTACGCGAACGTGAAGATCGACTCGGGGGCCCAACAGCGCTACCTGACCCTGCCGCAAACGGCGATCACCTACAACCCCTACGGCGCGACCGTGTTCGTCGTGAAGCCCGGCACGCAGCCCAACGCGCAGGGCAAGACGCTGCCCGTCGCGCAGCAGGTGTTCGTGACACCGGGGCCGACGCGCGGCGACCAGGTGGCGATTCTCAAGGGCATCGACGACGGCACCCAGGTCGTGACGAGCGGCCAGATCAAGCTCAAGAACGGCACGCCGTTGATCATCGACAACAAGGTTCAGCCGTCGGACAGTCCGAATCCGACGCCACAGGAACAATAAGCGAGGCCGCCCGATCATGTTCACGGACATCTTCATCCGCCGGCCGGTCCTCGCTTCGGTCGTGAGCCTGCTGATCCTCGTGCTCGGGCTGCGTGCACTCGCGGTGCTGAAGGTCAGCCAGTATCCGCAGACCGAGAACGCGGTCGTCACGATCACGACGGCCTACTATGGCGCGAACTCGGACACCATCGCCGGCTTCATCACGCAGCCGCTCGAAGCGGCGATCGCGCAGGCGCAGGGCATCGACTACATGTCGTCGACGAGCATCACGGGCGTGTCGACGATCACCGCGACGCTGCGCCTGAACTACGACGCGAACCGCGCGCTGACCGAAATCAACACGCAGATCGGCTCGGTGCGCAACCAGTTGCCGCCGCAGGCGCAGCAGCCGGTGCTCACGGTGCAGACGGGACAGACCACCGACGCGATGTACATGGGCTTCTACAGCAGCGTGCTGCCGAGCAACAACGTCACGGACTACCTGTTGCGCGTGGTCAAGCCGAAGCTCGACTCGATCGAGGGCGTGCAGACCGCCGAGGTGCTCGGCGGCCGGCAGTTCGCGATGCGCGCGTGGCTGGATTCGGCGCGGCTTGCCGCGCACGGCGTAAGCGCGAGCGATGTGTACACCGCGCTCGGCAACAACAACTATCTCGCGACGCTCGGCTCGACGAAGGGGCAGATGGTCAGCGTCGACCTGCAAGCAGGCACGGACCTGCATACCGTCGACGATTTCAAACAGCTCGTCGTCAAGCAGAAGAACGGCTCGATCGTGCGTCTCGAGGATGTCGCGAACGTGGTGCTCGGCGCCGACAGCTACGACTTCAACGTCGCGTTCAGCGGCAAGCGGTCGGTGTTCATCGGCATCAAGGTCGCGCCGGACGCGAACATTCTCGACGTGGCCAAGCGCGTAAAAGTCGTGTTTCCCGAATTGCAGAGGCAGTTTCCGACCGGCATGACGGGCGACATCGTTTATGACGCGACCGACTTCGTCAACACCGCGATCGCGGAAGTGATCAAGACGCTGGTCGAAGCGCTCGCGATCGTGACGGTCGTGATCTTCCTGTTTCTCGGCAGCTTCCGCGCGGTGATCGTGCCGCTGATCGCGATGCCGCTGTCGCTGATCGGCACGTTCTTCGTGATGCAGGTGCTCGGCTATTCGATCAATCTGCTGACGCTGCTCGCGCTCGTGCTCGCGATCGGGCTCGTCGTGGACGACGCGATCATCGTGGTCGAGAACGTCGATCGGCACATGAAGCACGAAGGCAAGGCGCCGTTCGACGCCGCGCTGATCGCCGCGCGTGAACTCGGCGGCCCGATCCTCGCGATGACCGTCGTGCTGATCGCCGTGTATGCGCCGATCGGCTTCCAGGGCGGGCTGACGGGCGCGCTCTTCACCGAGTTCGCGTTCACGCTCGCGGGCGCGGTGACGGTATCGGGCGTGATCGCACTCACGTTGTCGCCGATGATGTGCTCGCGCTTTTTCCGCGCCGAGCAGGAGTCGGGGCGCTTCGCGCGTTTCGTCGATCGACAGTTCGAGCGCGTGCATCGCGGCTACGGCCGGCTGTTGCATGCGACGCTCGATACCTGGCCCGTGTTCGTGATCATGGGCGTGCTGTTGCTGTGCGGCACCGTGTACCTGTTCATGACCTCGAAGTCGGAACTCGCGCCGCAGGAAGACCAGGGCGTCGTGCTTTCGCAGGTCGTCGGGCCGCCGAACGCGACGATCGAGCAAATGCAGACCTACGCGGACCAGGTGTTCGATGCCTCGAAGACGCTGCCCGAATACTCGCAGATGTTCCAGCTCACGGGCTCGCCGAGCGTCAATCGGGGCATCGGCGGCGTGCTGTTCAAGACGTGGGATCAGCGCGACAGGAACGCGACCGTATTGCAGCAGGAGTTGCAGCAGAAGTGGAATCAGATCGCGGGCGCGCGCGTCGCGGCGTTCCAGTTTCCGCCGCTGCCGGGCTCGCAGGGCTTGCCGGTACAGTTCGTGATCAGCACGACCGAGCCGTTCGAAAACCTCGACGGGGTGTCGCAGGCGGTGCTCGAAAAAGCGCGCGAAAGCGGCATGTTCTTCTTCGTCGATACCGACCTGAAAATCGACAAGCCGGAAGCGACGCTCGTCGTCGATCGCGACAAGGTGGCCTCGCTCGGGCTGTCGCAGAGCGACGTCGGACAGGCGCTCGGGTCGGCGCTGGGCGGCGGCTACGTCAACTACTTCTCGATTGCGGGACGCTCGTACAAGGTGATCCCGCAGGTGTTGCAGATCGACCGGCTCAATCCGTCGCAGGTGCTCGACTACTATCTGCGCACGCCGGACGGCAGTGTGATTCCGGCGTCGACGGTCGCGCATCTGCAACACCGCGTGGCGCCCGAATCGATCAACCACTTCCAGCAGTTGAATTCGGCGACGATCTCCGGCGTGACGGTGCCGGGCGTGTCGCAGGGCCAGGTGCTCGATTTTCTGCGCAAGGCGACCGCGCAGGTCGCGCCGGCCGGCTATTCGGCCGATTACTCGGGCGCGTCGCGTCAGTTCGTGCAGGAGTCGGGCGGCTTCGTCATCACACTGCTGCTCGCGACGATCATCGTGTTCCTCGCGCTCGCGGCGCAATTCGAGAGCTTCCGCGATCCGATCGTGATCCTGATCTCGGTGCCGATGGCGTTGTTCGGCGCGCTGATCTTCATCAACCTCGGCCTGACGACGCTCAACATCTACACCCAGGTCGGCCTGGTCACGCTGATGGGTCTCGTCAGCAAGCACGGCATCCTGATCGTCCAGTTCGCCAACGAATTGCAGCGCGCGGGCCGCGCCAAGCGCGAAGCGGTCGAGGAAGCGGCGGGCGTGCGGCTGCGCCCGATCCTGATGACGACCGCGGCGATGGTGCTCGGCGTGGTGCCGCTCGTGATCGCCTCGGGCGCGGGCGCGGCGGGCCGCAACGCGATGGGGCTCGTGATCTTCACGGGGATGTCGATCGGCACGCTGTTCACGTTGTTCGTCGTGCCGGCGATGTACATGTTTCTGGCCGCCGATCATCAGCGGCATGCCCGGTCGCCAAAGGCCGGCGAGGCGGGTCAGGCGGGTTAAGGCCCGCGGCTTCGCACTGATGTCTTAGCGCGCGTCACTTAGACTACGGTGGATTCGCCGCACAACGCGGCGCAAGACCAACCGGAGCCCCGCACGATGAAAGCGATCCAGTTCAAATCCTTTGGCAGCCCCGAAGTGCTCGAATACGTCGATCTGCCGACGCCTCGAGCCGATGCGGACCACGCGGTCGTGCGGGTCATGGCGGCCTCGGTCAACCCGAGCGACGTGAAGAACGTGTCCGGCCATTTCGAACACACGGTGCTGCCGCGCACGCCGGGGCGCGACTTCAGCGGCGTGGTGGTGGACGGGCCGGCCGCATGGCTCGACGCCGAGGTGTGGGGCACCGGCGGCGACATCGGCTTCACGCGCGACGGCACGCACGCCGAATACCTCAGCATTCCGCTCGCGGCGCTGGCGCGCAAGCCGGTCGCGCTGAACCACGCCGAGGCCGCGGCGATCGGCGTGAACTTCGTGGTTGCGTGGCTCGGCACCGTCGAATACGCCAGCTTGCAGGCCGGCGAAACCATTGCCGTGCTTGGCGCGGGCGGCGGTGTCGGCGGCGCGGTCGTGCAGATCGCGAAAGCACGCGGCGCGCGCGTGATCGCCGTCGACCGCCGGCCGCTCGATCCGGCCACGCCCGCGGGGCGCCTGATCGACGCCTACGTGCCGTTCGACGAGCACGCGGCCGAACGGGTGCGCGAACTGACCGGCGGCGCGGGTGCCGAAGTCGTCTATGACACGGTCGGCGGCGTCGCGTTCGAGACCGCGCTGGGTCTTGCCAGGCGGCGCGGCCGCGTGCTCGAAATCAGCGGGACCGGCAAGCGCCGCGTCGAGTTCGATCTGATCGATTTCTATCACAACGAGACACAATTGCTCGGCGTCGACAGCGCGAAGCTCAGCGTCGCGGCATCGGCGCCTCTGATGACGGCGCTCGTCGAGGGCTTCGATAACGGCAAGCTGAGCGGCCCGGCGATCGCGCAGGAATTTCCGCTCGCCCGCGCGCGTGAGGCCTACGACGCCGTCGCCGGCGGCACGCGCGGGCGCGTCGTGATTCGCATGCAATAACCGCCCCTCTATGCGCTGTCTTGAAGCGGAGCCCTCGCCGCCCGCGACACGCTAAGATTGAGGCCGCCCGGCGCCCGCACCGCCCGGCGATGACGACAAAAGCATTGCCCCGGAGAATTCGATGTCTGAAGAATATGAAGTACACGGCCCGCACGACCATGCTGTCCAACACGCCGGCCACGCCGCGCATCACGACGCCGATCCGTTCGCGAGCCGCATGGCCGTGATGACCGCGATCCTGGCGACGATCGGCGCGCTCTGCGCATACCAGAGCGGCAACGCCGAAAACCTTGCGCTGTTCTTCAAGAACGAAGCCGCGATCAAGAAGACCGAGGCGTCGAACCAGTGGAACTACTATCAGGCGAAGGGCGAGAAGGAAAACCTCGCCGAACTCGGCGCGGCGCTGGCGGCGCCCAATAGCGACGCACACGCGAAATTCCTCGCCGACGTCGACAAATACAAGCAGCAGAAGGAGCCGATCCGCGCGAACGCCGAAGCGATCGAAAAACAGGTCGTCGCCGCCGACACGCGCAGCGAAGCGCTGCTGCACGGCCATCATCGCTGGGCCCAGGCAACGCTGCTGATTCAGGTCGCGATTGCGCTGTGCGCGATCACGCTGCTCACGCGCAAGAACTGGCTGCGCAATGTGGCGTACCTCGTCGCGGGGGCGGGCCTCGTGACCGCGGGCGCGGCGTTTTTCGGGCTATGAGCGCGGTGCTGACGTTACTTTTCATCCACAGTTTTTCAACCGGGAGGGTGTCGTGATCGATGGGTCCGCCGTGGTCGGCGTGTTTTCCGTGTATATCGCGGGCGTGATGAGCCCGGGTCCGAACTTCGTCGCGGTCGCGCACAAGGCCGCTTCGGCGACGCGCATCGAAGCGCTCGCGATGGTCGGCGGCATCGTCCTCGTCAATCTGTTCTGGGCGAGCTGCGCGATTCTCGGCGTCGGCATCGTGTTCGCCGCGTTCCCGTGGCTCGCGCTCGTGGTCAGGATCGCGGGTGCGTGTTATCTGCTGTGGTTCGGCGGGCGGCTGATCTTCAACGCGTCGGCGGCGCGCCAGGCGGTGCTCGTCAACGCACCGGCGGGCGGCTTTCGGCAGGCATTCGCGCAGGGCTTCGCGACCAACATCGCCAATCCGAAATCGATGGCGTTTTTTGCCGCGGTGTTCTCGTCGGCGGCGCCCGCGCATGTAAGCACCGGCACGTTCGCGGCGATGCTCGGCATGGTGTTCGTCGTCGCAAGCAGCTGGTATGGGTTCGTCGCGCTGGCGTTGTCGCATGCGCGGATCGCGTCGGCGTATCGGCGCGGCAAGATGTGGATCGATCGCGTGTGCGGTGGGTTGATCGTTGCGTTAGGGGTGCGGCAGCTGATTCGTTGAAGCGGCGTGATGCGCTCGCGAACAGCCTCAATCCGCAAGCCTGCGCGCACGCTCCAGCAACAACTCGCGCTCACGCGTGTTGCGCGTCATGGCCGCGGCGCGCTCGAACTCGGCGCGCGCTTCATCGACGCGTCCGAGCTTGACCAGCAGATCGCCGCGCACGCTCGGCAGCCAGTGATAATTCCTGAGCGCCGAATCGGCGGCGAGCGCATCGACAATCTCCAGTCCGGCCGCCGGTCCGAACGCCATCCCGACCGCGACCGCGCGGTTCAACTCGACCACCGGCGACGGCGCGACCTGCGCCAACGCGTCGTAAAGCGCGACGATCTGCGCCCAGTCGGTGTCCTCGGCGCGGCGTGCCCGCGCATGACAGGCGGCGAGCGCCGCCTGCAACGCATACGGCCCGCTCGCGCCCCCGAGCGCATGCGCGCTATTCAACGCAGCGAGACCGCGGCGAATCAGCAGCGGGTCCCAGCGGCTGCGATCCTGATCGAGCAGCAGCACCGGACGCCCCTGCGCATCGGTGCGCGCGTGGGTACGCGACGCCTGAATCTCCATCAGCGCGACGAGACCGTGGACCTCGCTCTCGCTGGACACGAGACCGCTCAACACGCGCCCGAGCCGCAGCGCTTCCTCGCATAACGCCGGACGCATCCAGTCGTCGCCGGCGGTCGCCGAATATCCTTCGTTGAAAATCAGGTAGATCACCTGCAGCACCGACGCGAGCCGCGCCGCGCGCGCGTCCGCCTGCGGCACCTCGAACGGCACGCGCGCCGCCGACAGCGTGCGCTTCGCGCGCACGATCCGCTGCGCGATGGTCGGCTCCGGCACAAGAAACGCGCGCGCGATTTCGTCCGTGCTGAGGCCGCCGAGCAGGCGCAGCGTCAGCGCGACGCGCGCGTCAGTGGACAGCACCGGATGACAAGCGGTGAAGATGAGCCGCAGCAGATCGTCGCCGATGTCATCGGCGCGCGCGGCATCGAGCGCATCGACGAAATCGGGCACCACGTGCGCTTCGATCGCGTCGAGATCGTGGCCGAGCTGCTCGCGCTTGCGCGCATGCAGCGCTTCCTGGCGCAGCCGGTCGAGCGCGCGGTTTTTCGCGGTCGTCATCAGCCAAGCCCCGGGGTTGTCGGGCACGCCCGCGTCCGGCCAATGCTCGAGCGCGGCCACCAGCGCGTCCTGCGCGAGTTCCTCGGCAAGCCCGACGTCACGCACGATCCGCGCGACATGAGCGATGACCTTCGCGGATTCGATCCGCCAGACAGCGTCGATCGCACGATGGGTGGCCTGTATCGTCACGGCGTTAGCCTTCGCCTGCGGCCGACGGTTGCGCGTTCAGGACCCTGTACGCGAGTTCGCGGATGTAGGCCATGAATCAGCGGCGATCTTCTTCGAGCTTGCGAAAACGCTCGACTTCCGGCCCCGGCTCGAAGTCGTCGATTTCGAACAGCTGCCGCACTTCGATTTCGCCATTGGCATGCTCACCGAACGGCGCCGGAAAACGCCGCGCCCACTCCATCGCCTCGTCGCGCGAGCGCACCTGGATCAGCGTGTAGCCGGCGATCAGCTCCTTGCATTCCGTGAACGGCCCATCGATGATCGTCCGCTTGCCGCCGCTATAGCGCACGCGCCAGCCTTTCGAGCTCGGCTGCAAGCCGGTCGCGTCGAGCAGCACGCCGGCCTTCGCGAGCTCTTCGTGGTACGCGCCCATCGCGGCGATCAGCGACGGTTCGGGCATCTCGCCGGCTTCGCTCGCGGCCGTGGCTTTGACGATGATCATGTATCGCATGTCGTTGCTCCTTGTTGTTAGTGGTTCGTGGTGAGTGGATTCGTGAGAATCGCGTGGCGGCGCGAAGCCAGCTCGCCCCTCACTCACACGACGCGCGATGCACGCCCGGATCGACATGCGCGGCAGCCCCGGCATCCCAGGGAAAACACCGAAGTGGCTGCGCGTGCGTGTAGCGCGTGGCTAGATGAAGCACGGCCCGAGCTTGCGCACCTCGACCGTGCACCACGCCGCCGCTGGGCAGGACTGCGCGATCGCCACCGCTTCTTCGCGGCTGTCGCAGTTCAACAGAAAGAAGCCGCCGATCATCTCCTTGACTTCGGCGAACGGGCCGTCGACGAGCTTCGACTGGCCATTGCGGACCTGCACGCGCACCGCGTCGCTCTGGGAGGTCAGCGACTCGACCGCGAGCAGCTTGCCGCGCGTTTTCAGGTCGTCGGCGAAACGCACCATCTGGTCGTAGAGATCGCGGCCCGCGGTTTCGCCGCGCTCCTCGCGTTGGTCGGTGGGTTCGAGGATCAGCAGCATGTAGGACATGGTCTCTCCGATAGGGCTCGGTTATGTGCGCGAGCCGGTGTGGCAACGACGACGGCCACGCCTCAGCTCGGCGCCGGGCGGGCAGCGAGCAGGCACGCGGGCGCAGCCAGTCTAGCAAGCGGGAATCGCAGCGGCAAACGCGCGCGGGCGCACCTCTACGGACACTCGTAACAGGCCGCGTCGTGCGAATCAGCCGGCCGTGCCGGATACGTCGATGCCGCCGTCAAGTGGTCAAACCGCCGCTTCGGCCAGCGCCCGCAGTTGCGCGGAGCGCATCAAACCTTCGATCATCTTCGCTTCCGCGCTCGCCAACTCGCTCAGCGACGCCGCCGACAATTGTTGGTCGAAAATGGCTAGCGCCGCGCACAGACAGGCGTAGTCGTCGTCTTCGAGCGACCAGCGGGCGGTCTCGCGCTCGCGCGCGTCGAGCCGCAGCATCGCCGCATGCGCGCTTGCGATGTCGACGCGCGAGTCCGCGCCCACTCCGGCATGCGCGAGTTCCTCCGACATCAGCAGGTGCCGGCTCAGCGTGGTGTGCAGAACTCGCGCGCCGCGGCCGCGGCGGAACGCATCGAGTGCGCCGTAGGCCTGCAACAGCATGGTCTGAGTGACCGGCGCGTGCGCGGTGCGGCTCAGGGTCAGGGAACGCAACAACGGGGACATGGCGGCGCGGCCGGGCTTGCGAACTCGCGATTTGCTGGACATGAATTCAATCTCCTTCTTGGCAGCGCGCCCGGACTCGGCACGCGACGACGGCGAACGCCGCGTTCGATGGTCCGACGCATTTCGCGCCCGACAGTTCACGCTATGCGACGCGCCGGTTTTTCGAACGTATCGAAGCATGCAATGTCCGCACATCGGTTCGAACTCGCCAGAAACAAGGAGCCGGCTTCGTACCGAACAAAAAAAAGCCCTGTTCCGCGAGGAACAGGGCTGACAGGATGGAACAATCGGGCAGGCGCGTGGATGCCTGCCGACCTATAACCACCTAACCTGCAAAGCTATTGCTTACGTGTACTGCTACGGCAATTCCTACCACTCGACAGCAACCTTCCAACCGTCGATTCAAACCATCACTTCAATTGCGACTGCATGTGGGCCGGTCCTCGTTATTTCCTGCATCTGGCCGCTACCCCTGTTGCTTCGCGCTCGTGCTCGATGCATGGCGCGCCTGTATTGCGTCTACTGCGAACTGCCAGCTACTCACTGCACTGCATATCAACGGTACGGTTCAAATCCGACACGAGGGGAATCGCATCGATGGAGTTCGGTGATTTGTCGCTCCATGTAAAAGAGTGTAGGCGCGCGCACGCGAATGCAATTGCGCGAAGCGAGGGGCTTTGGCGGGTTAATTTGGCGAATCGATGTAACAGCGGGATTTCGTCGGATAGACGAGCGATGACGCGCGCCGCACCCCGCAACTCAACCGCGCCGGGAGAAATCGTCGATTGTCAGCAAGACCTTTTCACCGGGACGCGCGAGCATTTTTCGCTCGGCGATCGCAGTAATACGTTTGCGCCCATCGGCGAAGGTCTTCAGAATGCGCGCTTCACCCGCACCGCGCTGCAGCCAGAAGTGCTGTTCGAGCGCCTCGCGCGTGACCGCGCATTCAAGGTCCCCTCCCCGCGACGAAAGCTGGAAAATCACCGCGCGTCCATCTGCCGAGACGCTGGGTACCGCCTCGATCATCGTCATAGCCCCACCTCGCAACGTTGATTACGACGTTCGCGGTACGACGCGAACGTCCCCGGAAAATCATCTGACGCGCGTTCAGCCTGGTCGTGTGGTTGATAGTGCGGATAGCGCGGGCGACGGATTGATGGCCGCGCCCTCGAAACGCGAGTCAACGTCAAGCAAAGCGCATGCCAAAGGCAGCACAGGTCGGCGCGAGCCGACATGCGGCCGCGCGAGCGCCGATTCGCCGCGTCGACCGTTCCCACTGCATCGCAAACTGCGAAGACTGCAACATCGCCGCGTGGTAAAAAAGCGCAGCCGGCGCGACAATCGACGACAATTCTTACCCGCGCTTTGCATGTTCACCGTGTGCCCGATCGCGCGCCACAACCTTGCCGACATGTCCGCCGATCTGCCTGCCCAACAATCCGCGCTGAGCTTGCGTCCCGCGCAAGCCGACGACGTAGCCTTCCTGCTCGAACTGCGCAAGACGACGATGACCGAACACCTGGCGCGCGCCGCCGAGCCGACCGATGACGCCACCCATCGCGCGCGCCTGCTGCACCGCTACGACGCGGCGCAGGTAATCTGCATCGATGGCGCGCCAGCGGGTCTGCTGAAGGCGCATCGCAACGAACACGAATGGTTGGTCGGCAGTTGCAGATCGCCCCCGCGCTACAGGGACGCGGCATCGGCGAGTGGGCGCTGCGCACGATCCTGCGCGCGGCCGCGGCCGAAGCACTGCCGGTCGGCTTGCAGGTGCTCAAGGGCAATCCCGCCAAACGGCTGTACGATCGTCTCGGCTTCCAGATCGTCGGCGAGGATCGAACACAGTTTCACATGCGCCTCGCCGCACGCGCGCTCGCGGAAAGCGAAGCAGAACGAATGGCGGATAAAGACTGACCCGGAACGAGGCTGCAATGAACTCTGATACGACCTTTCGCGGTGCTTCAGCGATAGAAAGCTGGCACGCACACATCTATTTCGACGCGGCGAGCCGCGACGCCGCGTGGGCGTTTCGCGAGCAGATCGACGCGCATTGGGGCGACAAGCTTCAGATCGGGCGCTTCCACGAACGACCGGTCGGCCCGCACCCGATGTGGTCGTATCAGCTCGCGTTCGCGCACGCGCAGTTCGCCGACGTGGTCGGGTGGCTCACGCTCAATCACGGCGCGCTCGATGTCTTTCTGCATCCGAATACCGGCGACGCGCTACGCGATCATCGCGACGCCGCCGTGTGGATCGGGCACTCGCACGCGCTCGTGCTGAAGGCGCTGATGTAGCAGCGATGCAGCGGCGCCGCGACGTATTCACATATTCGAGTACGCGCTGCACCAGCCGCGCGACGCGACCTGTTTGGTACCGAACAGCGTGCAGCCGCCGTAGGCATCCGCCGCCTTGCCCTGGAACAGCGAGCAGTTCGCACACGATTGCCCGGCCGCGAAGTTCGGAAATCTCGCCTTGTCGACCTTCGACGCATCTTCGGTATAGCCGACCGCCTGCGCCTGCGGATCGCTCTCGCTCAGCGCGTTGGGAACGGTCCCGGCAAATGCGGCGCGGGACAGTGCGAGCGACGAGCCGACGCCCGCACTCAACAACAGGAAATGGCGGCGCGATGTTTTCATTGCGATTTGTCTCTGGGTGGGACTGACAGCTGCGTTCAATCGAGAAAGCGTGCGAAGCGCTCGACCGGTTCGCGCTCGGTGCGCAGCGTGTTGACCGGCGCGCTCGGGTCGGCGAAGCCGAGCGACATGCCGCACAGGAACTGCTCGTTCTCGGGCAAGCCGAGATATCCGGCAATCAACCGATGAAACTGCATGAACGCGGCCTGCGGACAGGTGTCGAGGCCGCGCCCGCGCGCGGCCGTCATGATGGCCTGCAAGAACATGCCGTAGTCGAGCCAGCTGCCGCGCTCGAGGCTGCGATCGATCGTGAACAGCAGGCCGACGGGTGCGTCGAAGAAACGGAAATTGCGCGAGTGCTGTTCGTGCATGCGCGCCTTGTCGCCCTTGCCGATGCCGAGCAGGCCATACATGTCCCAGCCGATCTTGCGGCGCCGGTCGATAAACGGGGACTGCCATTGGCGAGGATAGTACGCGTACTCCTCCTGGCACAGCTCGTCGCGCTGCGGATCGTCGTATGCCGCGAGCAGATCGCGCGACAGGCGGCCGAGCGATTCGCCCGTCAGCACGTACACCTTCCACGGCTGCGTGTTGGTGCCCGACGGCGCGTGGCTGGCGGCGTCGAGAATGGCTTCGATGTCGGCGCGCTGCACCGGTGTCGGCAGAAAGGCGCGCACCGAGCGCCGCGTGATTAGCGCGCTGTCGACGGGGTTCGCGGGAGAGGTCATCGGCGGATGGCGGCAGAGCCAGCGAAGTGGGTCTGCACGATTCTAGCGCGTACCGCTTAAAGCCTGCCCGCGAGGGCACAGGCATCGCCCTGGCGTCGCGCCCTTACATCGTCCCCAACATCACCGCCGCCCCAATCGACCCCACCACGAGCACGAGCCCCACCGTCTTGCGCTTGTTCAACTCGGTCCACAACAGCACGCCCGTCAGCGACAGCAGGATCAGACTGCCCGCGAGCGTGTCGATCAGCAGCACCCAACCGACGCTCAAACCCACGCCCTTGTGCATGTTCGTGAGCATGGCAAGAAAGGTGTTCGCGCTGCGCTTGACCGTCACGGTGTGATTGCCGGCCCAGTATTCGACCGACGTGTTTTGCTTCGGCGACGCGAAGTTCAGCTGCCAGTGCTCGGGCTGCACGACGGTGCGATCGCCCCACGCCACCGGATGCTCGGGTTCCTTCAGCACGCGCCCCGGATTGCCGGCGATCTTCAGCTCCTGCTTGAGCCACTTTGCGAGCTCGCGCGGCGTTTGCGGCGCCGGTTGGGGCAGCGGAACCTGCATCACCGACACCTGCGGCTCCCCGGTCGAGACGCGCAGCGGGCCGCCGCGATGGTTCAGAAAGAACCCGGTCGTGCCGAACAGCAGACCGAGCGCCGCGCCCCACAGTCCGACCCAGCCATGCACGTTGCGCAGCCACTTGATGAAGGTCGCGCGACGCGAGCGCCGCTCGCGAGCTTTCAGCTCATCGCTATCGAGCCGCCGCGGCTCCTGCGCGCCCTGTTCGCCGGCTGCCGGCGGTTGAATGTCGACGGTGTCCGGTACGCTCACGTTTCACTCCAGCTACGCAACAGATTGTGATAACACCCGACGAGGCTGCGCCGCGCAGTCTCATCGGCATGGGTGGCATTGAGCCGTTGAATCGCGGTATCCATGTCGAACAGCAGCGCGCGATGCGTATCGCTGCGCACGAGGCTCTGCACCCAGAAGAAGCTCGCCACGCGCGCGCCGCGCGTGACCGGCGTGACCCGGTGCAGACTCGTCGCCGGATAGACGATCATGTCGCCGGCCGGCAGCTTGACCTGCTGCACGCCGTAGGTGTCCTCGATCACGAGTTCGCCGCCGTCATAGTCGTCGGGTGCGCTGAGAAACAGCGTCACCGACACGTCGGTGCGCAGCTTCACGCCGTTCGGCAACACGCGCACCGCGCCGTCGACGTGGCTGCCGAACTGCATGCCGCCCTCGTAGCGGTTGAACAGCGGCGGATAGACCTGGTTGGGCAGCACCGCGCTGATGAACAGCGGATTGCGCTCGATCGCCGCGAGAACCACGTCGCCGAGTTCGCGCGCGAGCGTGGTGTGTTCGGCGATCTGCTGATTGCGCTTGACCGGCGCGCCCTGATAGCCCGCGGTCGCGCGGCCATCGACCCATGCGTCGCCGGCTTGATCGAGCCGCTCGCGCATGAAGCGCAATTGCGCGGCGTCCAGTACCTTCGGAATGTGCAGCAGCATAGGGTGTCCTTCGCGTCGGCTTGCCGTTTTCAACTGCGGCAAGCCGCACGCATGCGCTCAGTGCGTATCGGAAGCGCGTATCAAAAGCGGTAGTTGAACGTCGCGAGCAGCGTGCGGCCGATGCCCGGCACCGAACGTCCGCCGTCCGACGGAATCAACGCGTCGTAGTAGGTCTTGTTGGTCAGGTTCAAGAGGTTCAGACGCACGTCGTACTTCTTAGCGTGATAGGCCGCGGTCGCGTCCCAACGCGTGTAGCCCGGCACCTTCACGTAGTTCGTATTCGACGCATAACGCGGCGACATATAGATCGGACCGCCGCCGATTTCCCAGTGCGGCGTGATCGCATACGTGGTCCAGAACGTCAGCGTGTTGCGCGGCGTGTTGGCCGGTGTATGACCCTGCGTGCCGTCGGCCGCTTTCAGGATCGTCGCGTTCATGTACGTGTAGCCGCCGAAAATCTGCCACTTGTCGGTGATGTGCCCGGTCACGCCCGCCTGGAAGCCGTCCACGCGAATGTCGCCGGCCAGCTGGTATTCGGTCGACGACACCTGCGTGCGCGCGTTGTCCTTTTCCTCGCGGAAGATCGCCGAGTTCAGCGAGATATTGCCGCCGAACAGATCCCACTTGCCGCCGACTTCATACGACTTCGTCGATTCCGGCGCGAGGTTCTGCGTGAGATTCGTGACCGTCAGGTTTTCGAGCGACGGGTTGAACGACGTGCCATACGACACGTAGTACGACTGCCAGTCGGTGGGCTGATAGATGACGCCGGCGCGCACGCTCGTGAAGTAGTTGGTCTGGCTCGCGTAAGCCGGCGCGCTAATCGTATTGTGGATACCCGCCGAGAAGCGATCCCAGCGCACACCGCCGATCACCTTCCAGTGCGGCGTCAGCGTGATCGTGTCGTTCAGGTAAGCGGCGATTTCGTTCGCGCTCGAATCGGCGTAGTTGCCGAGCGTCGTCGTTACGTTCGACGGCGTGCCCATGATCGGCGGATTGAGCATCGGCACGATCGGCAAGTTGTTGCGCGTGTACGCCTGGTTCGCATAGCTGTCGTGGCCCACTTCGACACCCGCGATCAGGTCGTGCTTGATCGGTCCGGTGTTGAATTTGTATTCGAGCATCGTGTCGTTGTAGATCGCGTGATTCTGGATCACGCGGTCATGACTCTGCAGTTTGATGAACAGCTGCGACGGCGACAGCGTCGTGAAGTTGCCATTGGTCAACGCCGTGCTCCCCGACAACGGCCCGGTCAGCACCGCTTGCGGCGCGGTTTCGCGCGCGTCGGTGGTCGAGTGCGAGATCTGCGTCTGGTTCGTCAGCGTCAGGTTGTCGGAGAACTTGTGCTTGATCGCCGCGGTGAAGATCTGCACGTCCTGGATCGTGCGGTCGCTGGTCAAGCCATAGAACGTGTTCTTCGGCACCGGCGCCGGACGGCCGTTCAGCGCCTGGATGCCGTAGTCGGGCATGTCGTGGTTGTGCTGGATCAGCGCGGACAGCGTGATCTCGGTCGGCGTGCCGATGCCCAGGCGCAGTTCCGGCGCGACGCCGAAGTCCTTGTTCTTCATCACGTCGCGCGTCGAGCCGAGGCTCTGGCCGAACGCGTTCAGGCGGATCGCCGAGGTGTCGGTCAGCTTGTGGTTCACGTCGACAGTCGAGCGGTAGCGGTCGTCGGTGCCGATCATGCCCGAGACTTCCGCCGAATCCGTCAGGTTCGCCTTCTTGCTGACCTGGTTGATCACGCCGCCGGTCGAGCCGCGGCCGAACAGCATCGACGACGGACCGTACAGCACCTCGAGCGATTCAAGGTCGAACGTGTCGCGGTAGTACTGGTTGCGATCGCGAAAGCCGTCCAGATAGATGTCGTTCTGCGCGGTGAAGCCGCGCAGGTTGATGTTGTTGCCGATCTGGCCGCCTTCGGCCGCGCCGATCGTCACGCCGGGCGCATTGCGCAGCGCGTCGGTAAACGACGTCGCGCCCTGCGAGGCGAGCAGGTCGCGATTGATCACGGTGACGGTCTGCGGAATGTCGCGCAGCGCGGTCGGCGTCTTCGCGCCGACGCTCGCGCGATCGGCCTGGAAGTCCTGCTGAACGGCCTGAGCCTGCACGCCGATGGCCGGCAGCGTCGGCGCCTCGGTGGCGGATACGTTGTTCGGTGCGTTGGCCGACGTGCTGGAGGCGGCCGGTTGCGGCGCGCTTTGCGCGACTGCCGGGGTCGCAAAACGAATGGCGAAAGCGAGCGCTAGCGCTGTCGCGAGCGGCGTGTGATTGAGCATGGAAATCCCGTCAGGAATGCGGCTGTCGAATTCGCATCACCGACGTCGAATTCATGACAAAGCCGCAATGGCTGGCTGCCGCTCTCCGTTGTGTGATGGAGATGACGGGATGGCTGGCTGCGTTTAAATGAGAATCGCTATCATTTCATATCTATTGGAAGTCAGCAATCGCGGTGCGCTTCAGGCACACCGAATCGCGACTCGGTTTATCCTTTTTACAACACTGCAGTTTCATCACCTCCGCAGCGCTTTCCTTCCTCCCTGGAGTCGACTTCATGCAATATCGCCAATTCGGCCGCACCGGCCTCACCGTTTCCCGCCTGTGTCTGGGCACCATGACCTTCGGGCTGCAAACCGAAGAAGCCGAATCGCACCGCATCCTCGACACGGCCGCTGACGCGGGCGTCAATTTCATCGATACCGCGAACGTCTACCCGCTCGGCGGCGGCGAAAATCTGGCCGGACGCACCGAGGAAATCGTTGGACGCTGGCTAAAGCGCAAGCGCGGGCGCTTCATTGTCGCGACCAAGGCGGTCGGCAAGATGGGACCCGCCGCGTGGGATCAGGGCGCGTCGCGCAAGCACCTGCTCGATGCGATCGACGCGTCCTTGCAGCGCCTCGGCACCGACTACGTCGACCTGTACCAGCTTCATTCCGACGACGCGACAACCCCGCTCGACGAGACGCTCGAAGCACTCGATGCGATCGTGCGCTCGGGCAAGGCGCGCTATATCGGCGTGTCGAACTTTCTCGCGTACCGGCTCGCGCGGGCACTGGGACGCGCGGACGTGCTACGCGTCGCGCGCTTCGTGTCGGTCCAGCCGCGCTACAACCTGCTGTTTCGCCAGATCGAGCGCGAGCTGCTGCCGTTGGCCGCCGAGGAGCAGCTAGCCGTGATGCCGTATAACCCGCTCGCGGGTGGACTGCTGACCGGCAAGCACCGGCTCGACGCGACGCCCGTCGAAGGACGCTTTACCGAAAGCGTCGGCAAGGCCGGCGCGATGTATCAGGAGCGCTACTGGCACGAGCGCGAGTTCGACACGATCGAGAAGCTCAAGGCGATCGCCGCGACGAGCGGCGGGTCGCTGGCGAAGGTGTCGATTGCGTGGGTGCTCGCGAATCCGCTGATCACGTCGGCGATCATTGGCGCGAGCCGCGCGGAACAGTTGAGCGATACGCTCGCGGCGGCCGAATTCACGCTCGATGGCGCGATCAAGACGCAGCTCGATGAAGCGAGCGTGCAGTATCGCTGGGGGGACGCGGCGCGCTGAGCGCCCGCCGGCATCTCGAGCGCGGCCCGGCGTTCGGCCGCGCGGGTTCACCGTCCGTAGCGCAGCACGGTGCTCGTCGCGGCGAGCACGTGATCCTTGATCGCGGTGAGGAAAGCGTCGCGCGTCAAGCCGGCCGGCAGCGCGTCGGGCGGCAGATCGAGCGCATAGACCTGCGCGACATAGTGATGCGGCACCTCGCCAACTGGCGGACACGGGCCGTAATAGCCGGGCCCGCCGGTGCGATTCGTGCCGGCGATGCTGCCCGGCGGCGCGGCTTCGCCCTGGGCGAGCCCGGTCGTGCCCGGCGCGATGCCGTACACGATCCAGTGCACGATGCCGAGTCCTTTCGCGCCGTCCGGATCGAAGATCGTCACCGCGAAACTCTTCGTGCCGGCCGGCGCGTTATGCCATTGCAGGGCCGGCGACACGTTGGCGCCGCCGCAGTTGTTCGCGCTCGCCGCGTGGCTTGCGTCGAGCGTGCCGCCGTCGGCCAGTCCCGGCGACGATAGCGAGAAGGCTTGGGCCGCATACGCAGGCGCGCTCGTGTAAGCGAGCAGCGCGCACGCGCCGACGCAGAGCAAACGCCGCACGAGGGTCAGGTGGATGCGAGTCATTGGGAGTCTCCGTCGAGGGCTTTGGAAGGAGCGTGACAGTCACATTCGAGAATGCTTCGCTTCAAGCGGCCGCTGTATCAACTATAGCTAGAACGTTGTTTTGAGATGGAAGAGGCGGCATATTGCGCACCGGGCTGCGCAAAAACGGATGAGTTACATCTTGAACCAACACCGTGCGAACTTCTGGAGTCTGCCGTGAAAAACGTTGGGGTTGGCATCCTAACTGCCTCTGCCCTCATCTTCGGTATCTCAGCTTGCTATGCGAAAGGCGATCAACGTGCGACTCCACAAGCTGGAGCACGTACTTATGCACAGAACTACAAAGACATGGTTCTAGCTACTTGCATAGCGACCGCCTACAAGAACGACAAGGATGCAGCCATGGATGCAGGAAGCAGCGTCAGTGCATTGCGAGACTGGACTTACTACGACCTGGAGAAGGCTCCAGACGCGATCAAAACCTTGGTGGCCAATTATTTGGCGCGAAATTATCAAAACCCGCTGGTTGAATCGGAAACCGAAGGTGTCCGTTTCGATTTCCTGAAGTGTCTTGACCTGTATTACAGTCAGGAATTAGACGCACAGGTCAAGCGTTTGGTCATTAACCCCAGGCGCACTTATAGGCAAGACAATCCGTGATCGCACCGGCAATCCACCCGCTCACTTCGGCTGGAACCGCCCCGTCTTCTGCGTCGCCTCCGGATACTGCCGCGTTTCGCGCACCGATAGCGGATGCCACAGTCTCGCGCCGCCCTCGATCCCCGCATCGTTCGATACGGTCGCCACGTTCTCCGGCAGCGCGAACTTGATGCGCGCCGCGTTGCCGCCGCCGATCCACAACTTGTCGTAATTGACCAGCGAATCGAGAATGCGGATCACCTTCTCGACCCGCCGGTTCCAACGCTTGTTGCCGACCTTCTCGCGCGCAGCCTCGCCGATGTACTCGTCATACGCCACCCCCTTCTTGCTGACCGGATGATGCGCGAGCTCCAGATGCGGCATCAGCTCGCCATCGCGAAACATCGCAGTGCCCGCGCCGGTGCCGAGCGTCAGCACGAATTCGAGGCCGTGGCCTTCGATCGCCGCGAAGCCCTGCATCTCGGCGTCGTTGATCATTCGCACCGGCAGACCGCCCAGGCGTTGCGCGAGCGAATCCGCGAGCGCAATGTCGTGCCAGCCTTCGACACCGAAGTGCGGCGCGGTCAGAATGCGATTGTCGCGCACGACACCCGGAAAACCGATCGACATGCAGACCGGCTTCACCTGCTCGATGAGCGGCGCAACGAGTTGCGCGAGCGCGTCCACCAGTTGATCCGGCGTGCACGGATGCGGCGTTGCAACGCGCACGCGCTCGGTTTTCATCTGCCCATCGGCATCGATGATCGCGGCCTTCAGGCCGGTGCCGCCGACATCGATCGCGAGGATGTGCTCGCTGCCGCTTTTCGGCGCGTTCGGTTTCGCTGCGTTTTTCTTGCGTGTCGTCACGATGTACCCCGGGTTGTGTTGAGGCGGTTGTGGTCTGTGGGCGCGTTCGTTCAAAGGTAGTGGTTCAAAGGCGCCGCTACGGCTTGCCGCCGGGCGTATTCTGCCGCAACGGCCGCCACACGTGGCCATCCCGCGCGAGCAGCGCGTCGGCTTCGGCCGGGCCATCGCTGCCGGCCGCATAACCGCGCACGGCAACCGCGCCGCCACTGCCGGGATGCAGCACGTCGTCGACCGCGCGCCAGCTCGTCTCGATGCTGTCGGCGCGCTGGAACAACGTCGCGTCGCCAAGCATGCAGTCATACAGCAGCGTCTCGTAGCCGACGTTGGCGCTCTCGGCGAAGAAGTCGTCATAGTTGAACGACGACTGCACCGCGCCGACCCGCATCACCGGCCCCGGCGCCTTCACGTTGAAATCGAAGCTCGAGCCGTGCGTGGGATCGATGCGCAAGGTCAGCACGTTCGGCGTCAATGCATTGACCGGCGTATCGCGGAACAGGCGGAACGGCACCGGCTTCAGCTGCACCGAAATCTCGGTGCGGCGCACCGCGAGCCGCTTGCCGGTGCGCAGATAGAAGGGCACGCCGGCCCAGCGCCAGTTCTCCACGAATACGCGTGCCGCCGCGTAGGTTTCCGTCGTGCTGCCCGGCGCGACGTCGGGCTCCTCGCGGTAGCCGACACCGGCCGGCCCGTTTTCGTACTGGCCGAAGACGACGTCGTCGGGCGTCAACGGCTGGATCGCGTCGAACAGCTCAGCCTTCTTGTTGCGCACGGCTTCGGCGTCGAACGAATTCGGCGGCTCCATCGCCACGATGCCGAGCAGTTGGAACAGGTGGTTCGGCACCATGTCGCGAAACGCGCCGGTCTGCTCGTAGAATCTGCCGCGCCCTTCGACGCCGATCGTTTCCGCCGCCGTGATCTGCACGCAGTCGATGTACTCGCGCCGCCAGACCGGCTCGAACATCGCATTCGCGAAGCGCACCGCGAGAATGCTCTGCACGGTGTCCTTGCCGAGAAAATGATCGATGCGGTACACCTGCGATTCTTGCGCATATGACAGGATGTGCGCGTTCAAATCGCGCGCCGACGCGAGATCGGTGCCGAACGGTTTTTCGATCACGAGACGGCGGAAGCCACCGTTCGCGCCGTCGCCTTCCTTCAGCAGGCCGGCTTTGCCCAGCCGATCGGCGATCGGCTTGAAAAACCGCGCGCCGACCGCGAGGTAAAAGATCGCGTTGCCGCCTGTCGACTGATCGAGCTTTTGCTTAAGCTTCGCGAACGTGTCGTCGGATTCGAACTCGCCCGCCATGTATTCGAGGCGCTGCGCGACCCAGTTCCACGCGTTGTCGTCGAGCTTGCCGGCGTGGAAGGTGCTGGCCTTGTCGGCGGCGAACTGCTGCAGCGACGTATGCAGGTCGTCGCACCATTCGCGCGTTTCCCGCTCGCCATGATTGACGCCGATGATCCTCATGCCGTCATCGAGCAGACCATCGACCGCGAGGTTGTACAGCGCCGGCATCAACAGACGTTTGGTCAGATCGCCGCCCGCGCCGAAAATCACCAGCGTGCACGGCGGCGCGGGCTTCTTGCCGGCCGGCGACGACAGCGCGTCCTGGGGGTTGGCGCTGAGCTTGCAGCTCAAGCCGGGCGTTGCGTTGCGTTGATCGGAAGAGACGGGAGGGTTCGGTGTAGTCGACATGGGATTCACTTGGACCTTGGTGAGCCGATAGAACGAACGTGGCGATACTTGGAAGACCACGGCTGCGGCCGCACAGTTCAATCGCGGCGCTCGGCGTGCTTACTTCGTCGTCGTGGCCGCGAGCGACGGCTCCGGCTCTTTCGCTGGTGCGGAAGCGGAAGCCGCCCCCACCGGAATCGGCGCCGGCACCGGTTCCCCCGCAAGCGGCACGTTGCCCGCCGCGGCCATCGCGCGCGGCTGCAACAGCAACGCGACGAGCCCGGTCCAGCCGGTCTGATGCGAAGCTCCGACGCCGCGCCCGTTGTCGCCATGAAAATACTCGTGGAACAGGATCAGATCCTGCGAACGCGGGTCGGCCTGCAGCAGCGGATACGCGCCCATCACCGGCCGCTCGCCGTTCTTGTCTTTCAGAAACAGCGTGGTCGCGCGGCGCGCGAGTTCGTCGGCGATTTCGCTTAACGAGAACTTCTGGCCCGAACCGGTCGGATACTCGACGCGAAAATCGTCGCCGTAATAGCGATGAAACTCGTACAACGATTCGATCAGCAGATAGTTGACCGGCATCCACACCGGCCCGCGCCAGTTCGAATTGCCGCCGAACACGCGGGTATCGGATTCGGCCGGCAGGTACTTCACGCAGAAGCTGTTGCCGTTGTGCTGGAACACGAAGGGATGATCGCGATGAAAGCGCGACAACGCCCGCACGCCATGATCGGAAAGAAATTCGCTTTCGTCGAGCGCGCGCCGCAACAACGCCTTCATCCGATGCCCGCGCAGCAGCGACAGCAGCAGCGCGTTGCCCTTGCCGGGCTCGTTCCAGCGCGACACGAGCTTGGCGAGATCGGGCCGATGCTCGAGAAACCACACGAGGCGCTCGCGCAAGCTCGGCAAGCCGCCGTGCAGACGCTCTTCGAGCACGTGCACGGCGAACAGCGGTATCAGTCCGACGATCGAGCGCACGCGCATCGGCAAGCTGCTGCCGTCGGGCAGGCGCAGCTTGTCGTAGAAAAATTCGTCAGCACTGTCCCACAGGCCCGTGTCGCAACCGTCGTCGCAGCTGACTGCTTCCGCGATGTACAGGAAGTGCTCGAAAAATTTCACACCGATATCGACGAACACGTGGTTCGCGTAGGCGAGTTCGAGCGCGATACGCATCAGGTCGAGCGCATACGCGGCCATCCATGCAGTGCCGTCGGCCTGGTCGATGTGACCGCCGGTCGGCAACGGCGATGAGCGGTCGAAGATGCCAACGTTGTCGAGCCCGAGAAAACCGCCCTGAAAAATATTGTGGCCGTCTGCGTCCTTGCGGTTCACCCACCACGAGAAATTGAGCAGCAGCTTGTGAAACACCAGTTCGAGGAAATCGCGGTCCGCCTTGCCGGTCAGCGCGCGATCGATCTCGTACACGCGCCACGCGGCCCATGCATGGACGGGCGGGTTCGCGTCGCTCAACGCCCATTCGTAAGCGGGCAACTGGCCGTTCGGATGCTGATAGCGGTCCTTCACGAGCAGCAGCAACTGCTTCTTGGCGAACGCCGGATCGATCAGCGCGAACGCGGCAGCATGAAACGCGAGGTCCCACGACGCGTACCACGGGTACTCCCACTTGTCCGGCATCGACACGATGTCCGCGTTGCACAGATGCCGCCAGTCGGTGTTGCGGCCGTGCTTGCGCGCGGCGGGCGGGCTCGGCTGCAGCGGATCGCCGTCGAGCCAGCGCTGCACGTCGTACTGGTAGTACTGCTTCGACCACAGCATGCCGGCGAGCGCCTGACGTTGCACGAGGCGGGCATCGGGGTCGGTGATCTCGTGCTGCAACGCGCCATAGAATTCGTCGGCCTCGGCGATGCGGCGCGCGATCAACCTGTCGGCATCGAATGGCACTTCATCGGTCGCCGATTGCGGGTGCCAGCGCAGATACACGACCGCGCGTCCGTGTGGCCCGAGTTCCAGCGCCGCATGCGCGGCGGCCTTGGTGCCCGCGTCGTGACGGATCGCGTTCGCGTCGGCGTGCACGAGGTAATCGTTGAAGCCGTCCTTGAACGGGCCCGCGCCGTCCGTGCCGAACAGCCGCTTCACGTTCGTGTCGTTCTCGCAGAATAGCCACGCGAGTTGCGGCGCGTCCTTCGACCACGCGGTCACGACGATCGGCTCGTGCACATGGTGATGGCCAAGCAGACGCACCGCGCCGTCATGATCGGTGCCCGCGACGAGCTTCGGCTTGTCGTTGTTCTCCTTCCACGACCACGAGTTGCGCGCCCAGATCTGCGGCAGCACATCGAGCGACGCCGCCTCGTCCGCGCGATTTTCGATCGTCACGCGCATCACGATGTCGTCCGGCGTGTTCTTGGCGTATTCGACCTGCACGTCGAAATAGCGCAGATCGTCGAATACGCCGGTATCGAGTATTTCGTACTCCGGCATATCGCCGCCGCGGCGCGCGTTTTCGTCGATCAGGTCCTGATACGGATAGGCCGAATGTGGGTACTTGTACAGCATGCGCATGTAGGAATGCGTGGGCGTGCCGTCCAGATAAAAGTACAGCTCCTTCACGTCCTCGCCGTGATTGCCTTGCGCGTTCGTCAGGCCGAACAGGCGCTCCTTGATGATCGGATCCTTGCGATTCCATAGCGCGAGCGACACACACCAGCTAAGCCGGTCGTCGCCGAAACCGGCGATACCGTCTTCGCCCCATCGGTAGGCGCGGCTGCGCGCATGGTCGTGCGGAAAGGAGTCCCAGGCGGTGCCGTTCGGGCTGTAATCCTCGCGCACCGTGCCCCACTGGCGTTCGCTCAGATATGGCCCCCAGCGCTGCCAGTGGCTGCATTCGGCTGAATGCAGCCGGGAACCTTCGATCGTGGCAAACAGATTGGCAGCGCGCAGCGGTGGCATGGGAACGTCCTTACAGCAGGCTAGGCGGTGGGACCCACATCGTAGCGCGGTTTTACGCGCCGTTGCGCTCAAACCGGGCAAGCAGACTTTCGACGCGCAGCAATTCGCCGAGCGACCACGCCTGAAACGGCGTGCCGGCGGGCGCGTACGGCGTGTTGCCGTCGGCGATCTCGGAGAGGTGGTCGAGGCCAGCGCGGTCGAGATGCGCGTACAGCGGGGCGAGAAAACGCGCCCGCACCTGCGCGAGATGATCAGCGCTGGCGCCATTGACGCGCAGCCACGCTTCGACGAACGGCCCGATCAGCCACACCCACACGGTGCCCTGATGATAGGCGCCGTCGCGCTCGAGCGGTACGCCGCCATAGTGGCCGCGATAGGCCGGATCGGATGGCGCGAGCGAGCGCAGGCCGAGCGGCGTCAGCAAGTGCGCCTCGACCTGGCTCACCACCGCGCGCGCCGCCGCGCCTTCGAGCAGTGCAAACGGCAGGCCGCCGATCGCGAAGATCTGATTCGGCCGGATCGAGCGGTCGACCGTGCCCGGCACGTGATCGACGTCGACGTTATCGAACAGCACCTGCGTCGCAGGATCGACGAAGCGTCGATGAAACGCGAGCGTCGCGCGCTCGGCAGCCTGCTGCCACTGCGGATTCCATGCCGACGCGATCCGCAGCGCGTTGATCCATAGCGCCTGCACTTCGACCGGTTTGCCGATGCGCGGCGTGACGACCCAGTCGCCGACTTTCGCGTCCATCCACGTCAGTTGCACGCCGGGGATGCCGGCGCGCAGCAGGCCGTCGTCGGCGCAGGCGCCGATATTGAAGCGCGTGCCGTTCGTGTAGCCGGTCAGGATCGTTTCGGCGGCTTGCTGCAAATGCGCGCGGGTCGGCGCGCTCGCATGCGGCGTCGCCAGATAGTCGTGAACGGCGACGATGAACCACAGCGACGCATCGACCGAGTTGTATTCGGGCGCGTCGCCGTAGTCGGGGAAACGGTTCGGCAGCATGCCCTCGGACAGCGTGCCCGACCATTCGAGCAGGATCGCTTCGGCGTCGTCGAGACGGTTCGACGCGATCAGCAGGCCGCGCATCGCGATGAAGGTGTCGCGGCCCCAGTCGGTGAACCACGGGAAGCCCGCAAGAATCGTGCGGCCTTCGTTGCGCGTGACCACGTAGGCGTCGGCCGAGCGTTGCAGGCGCGAGCCGAGCGCGGCGCGGCGTTGTTGCTCGGCGTTGGCGAGGTAGCTTGCGCGAGCAGCGGTTTGCGTTTTTTCGCTGGTGCTTACCGTTGCTGCGGTGCTCGACGCGCTCAGAATCATCACCGCTTCGCCAGCGGCGAGATCGAAGCTGAACACGCCGGGCGTCGCCAGGTCTTCGCTGCAATCGAGGCCACGCTCCTGTTCGCGCACGTAACAGAAGTTGCGATACCAGTCGGGCGCATGCGTATAGGCGCCGTTCGTCGCCGCCCGCACGACCGGCAGTCCGTCATACGGTTGCCAGCTCGCGCACGATTGATCGGCGCTGACCTGCGCGCCGAAGTTGAAAGCCGGATTCTCGTGATGCAGCGCATGATAATCGCGGCCCGACAGCAGCGGTCTGACCTTCAGCACTGGCGCATCGAGTTGACCGCCTTCGAGCCGCCAGCGCAACACGGTTTCGCAGGTCGGCTTGCTGACGAATACGTCGGCGATCACCGCCGCATGCGCGGCGAGTTGAACGCGCCATGTCGGCCACGGCGCGGTATCGAAACTGGCAAGGCTTCCGCGCAGATCGGGATAGATCAGGTCAGGCCCATAGCGTTGCATGCTCAACGGCAAGCGCTGACCGCCCGCCTCGACCCACGCCTCGATGCCGTTGACGAGCACCATGCGCCCGCCCGGCGCGCGCGTCGCGGCGAGCAACAGCGCGTGATAGCGACGCGTGCGCAGCATGCCGACCGTGCCCGAAGCAAAGCCGCCGAAGGCGTCGGCTTCGAGCCATTCGTCTTCGAGTTGCGAGATGTCGATAGGTGATTCGATGAGAGTCATTGAATCGTGCTCGTTCGCGAACATGAAGCAGCAAACATAGCGCAGATGGCATCGCCACGAACATTGACCTTCCCGATACTTCCAGTTTTCTTTCGATCAACTGACGATCGATCGAAATTTATGCCGCGCGCAAACGTTTCACAATTATTTCTTGAAAGGAATGGAGACTGCACCCGCTTCCATCGAACCCGAGGCGGGCATGACAAAAACCATGTGCATCGCGAGCGCCGCATTGCTGGCGTTCGCCACGATAGCGTTGAACGGTTGCGGCGCGGACGACTCCCCTTCCGCGAGCAACGCTTCCACGACGGCTCCAGCCCCGAACGACGCGGCACAACAACCCGCGACGGCGCCGACGGTCACTGCGAATGCCTCCGCCCCATTCGCGGACAACGCGGCGAGTGGCGCTACCGGCACCGCGGACCCGATCACGCAAAACATGCAGGCCAATCTCGCGGCCGACAGCCAACAGGTCGCGCCGGTCATGCGCTACGCGCCCGGCGACAGCGCGAACCACTAGCCCGCACCGCATCAGCCAGAGCAACGCGTAACCGACTACGAACCACCCCAACGGCGCGTTCACCCGCGCTATTCTTCCTCTACGCAGAAGGTGATATTCGATGACATCAACTAGCCGTCGCCGTTTCCTGCAGACCGTGGCTTCATCGGCGGGCGCCGCCGCCGCGATGACCGCATTGCCCGAGTCAATCCGCAACGCGCTCGCGGTGCCCGCGTTTTCGCGCACGGGTACGATTCGCGATGTCGAGCACATCGTCGTGTTCATGCAGGAGAACCGCTCGTTCGACCACTACTTCGGCCATCTGCGCGGTGTGCGCGGCTACAACGACCGCTTTCCGATTCCGCTGCCGAGCGGTCTGCCGGTGTGGAATCAGCCGTCGAAGGAAGACCCGACCAAGCCGGTGCTGCCGTTCCATCTGAACACCGCGACGACGAGCGCGCAGTGCGTCGGCGATCTCGATCACACATGGTACAAGACCCACTACGCGATCGACGGCGGCCGCTACGACCAGTGGCCCGCCAACAAGACCGACATGACGATGGGCTACCACCTGCGTAGCGACATCCCGTTCCACTATGCACTCGCCGACGCGTTCACGATCTGCGATGCGTACTTCTGCTCGCTGCCGGGACCGACACACCCGAACCGCGCCTATCTGATGACCGGCATGGTCGACCCCACCGGCACGATGGGCGGCCCGCTGCTCGACAACAACGACTGGGTCGACGGCGACGGTCCGCCGAACTATCAGCTGCTGTCGTGGACCACGTATCCGGAGCGTCTGCAGGCGGCCGGCATCTCGTGGCAGATCTATCAGCAGGGCACCTCGGGCGCCGATCCGCTGAACGGCAACTACGGCACCAACGTACTGCAGAACTTCACGAACTTCATCAACGCGCAGCCGGGTTCGCCGCTCTACGAGCGCGCGCAAACCGTGCGCACGATCGACGACCTGAAAGCCGACGTCCTCGCGAACCGGCTGCCGCAGGTGTCGTGGCTGTGCCCGCCGGCCGCGTACTCGGAGCATCCGAGCTACACGCCCGCATACGGCGCCGAATACACGTCGCAGATTCTCGACGCACTGACGTCGAACCCCGAGGTGTGGAGCAAGACCGTGCTCTTCATCATGTACGACGAGAACGACGGCTTCTTCGATCACCTCGTGCCGCCGCAACCGCCGACGACCGCCGCGCAGGGCAAGTCCACGGTGACGACCGACGGCGAGATCCACAACGTCGTCAATCCGCAGCGCGGCGGCAGCTACACCGCCGACGGCTATCCGTACGGCCTCGGCCCGCGCGTGCCGATGACGATCGTGTCGCCGTGGACCAAGGGCGGCTTCGTGTGTTCGCAGGTGTTCGATCACACCTCGGTGATCCGTTTCATCGAGTCCCGCTTCGGCGTGCATGAGCCGAACATCACCGCGTGGCGTCGCGCGGTGTGCGGCGACCTGACCAGCGCGTTCGACTTCCGCACCCCGGATTCGAAGATGCCGCCGCTGCCGGATACCAGCAACTACATGAGCATGGCCGACAACCAGTGCGCGACGCAGCCGAAGCCGACCGTCCCGGCCTCGCCGGCGCCGGTCGACGCGCAGGAAGCCGGCATCCGCTTCGCGCGCGCGTTGCCGTACGAACTGCACGTGAACGGCGCGGCCAACGCGCGCAACAACACGTTCGAGATCACGATCGGCAACACGGGCGATCAGGGCGCGCACTTCTACGTGTACGCGACGAACCGCACCGACGGTCCGTGGCGCTACACGGTCGAAGCGGGCAAGTCGCTCAGCGATACGTTCGATCTGAGCACGACCAGTGGCGTGTACGCGTTCGACGTGTTCGGCCCGAACGGCTTCGTGCGCAAGTTCGCGGGCAACATCCAGGCGAGCACGCGAAGCACGCGCAATGGGCATGGCAACGACCAGCCGGCGCAGCCGGAAGTGATCGCTCAATACGACGTCGCGAACGGCAACGTGTTCCTGAAGTTCACCAACAGCGGCGGTGGCATTGCGCGTCTAATGGTGATCGACAACGCGTACGGCGCGCGCCCGCGCACGGTGCTCGTGCCGGCCCATGCGCGTATCGACGAAGGCTGGGTGCTTGCGTCGAGCCATCACTGGTACGACCTGACGGTGACAAGCAGCGACGACGCAAGTTTCTCGCGTCGCTTTGCCGGTCACGTCGAAAACGGCCGGCCGAGTATCAGCGATCCGGCCGCGGTTGCGCCGGTGCTGACGGCCAGCCCCATCCCTGCTTAGAGACCGACGTCCGGCAGCGTCGGACGCGTGGCGAGCGCCTTTGCGACGATGCCTTTGACCTCGGCGAGCGTATCGTCTTGCAGTGCGAGGCGCGGCGGGCGCGTGACGGCGCTGCCGCGGCCGAGCAGTTCTTCGCACAGCTTGATGCATTGAACCAGGTCGGGGCGCGCGTCGAGGTGCAGCAGCGGCATGAACCAGCGGTACAGCGACAGCGCTTCATCGAAGCGCTGCTGCTTGGCGAGGCGGAACAATGTCTCGCCTTCCTTCGGGAACGCGTTCGACATGCCCGACACCCAGCCTTGCGCACCCACCGCGATGCTTTCGACGACCACGTCGTCGAGGCCGGCGAACAGCACGAAGCGGTCGCCCACCGCGTTGCGCAAATCGATGAAGCGCCGCGTGTCGCCCGACGAATCCTTGAAGCAGACGATGTTCTCGCAGTCCTGCAGCGCGATCAGCACGTCCGGCGTCACGTCGTTCTTGTAGATCGGCGGGTTGTTGTAGATCATCACCGGCAAGTCGGTGCTGGTTGCGACCGAGCGGAAATGCGCGGCGGTTTCGTGCGGCTTCGCCGAATAGACGAGCGCCGGCATCACCATCACGCCGTCGACCCCGACACGCGCCGCTTCACGCACCGTCTGCCGCGCGAACTCGGTCGTGAACTCGGCGACGCCCGCGACGACCGGGACTTTGCCGCCGGCCGCGTCGCGCGCGGCCTCGATCACCTGCAGCTTTTCCGACGTGCTCAGCGAGGTGTTTTCCCCGACCGTGCCGCAGACCACCAGACCCGACACGCCGTCCTTGACGAGGTTGCCGACCACGCGGTGCGTCGCGTCGATGTCGAGCGAAAAATCCGGCTTGAACTGGGTGCTGACGGCGGGAAACACCCCGCTCCATTGGATAGCCTTGCTCACTTTGTCCGTCTCCTTCCAAAAGCCGGCCGCGCCGACACTCGTTGAATATGACAACGAGTATCGGCCTTTACCCCGAGGCGGGCTTGGGCTTTTTCGTAGCTGAAAGAGATTAAATCCGCACAATCGGCGGGGTGCCGAATGGCCGGCCAAACAGCGCCGGCTACTTCGTGACAGGGCGGCGGCGGCGCACGTGAGTGCCGCCGCGCGAGACTTCGAGGCGGCCCTGGATGCCGAGTCCGGCATAGCGGCCCGCCGATCACGCGCCCAGCAATACGCCCGTTCGGATCGGCCGCGTGCCGGTGACGCGACCGAGCGGCGCGCCGGTGGTCACGAAACGGATCGCGCGCCGCATATACAGCACCCCTTCGGTCTGGCTTGCGATCGTAGTGGTCGCGTCGGTCAGCGGATCGACGATATCGAACAGCGGCTGGCCGACGCGGATCGCGTCGCCGATCTTCGCGCGATGCACCAGAATTCCGCTCACCGGCGCATAGAACTGCTCGCTGCCCGCGAGCGGCGTCGCCGGCGCCAGCAGCGGCGGCAACGGCCTGGCCTCGCCGCGAATCGCGCCGCGCCACCTCAGATAATCGACGAGCGCGTCGGCATCCTGCTGCGCGACTTCGTACGACACGTCGCGCTGGCCGCGGCATTCGACCGTCACCGCGATCGAGCCGGTCGGCACCGGCTTGCTCGCCGGCATCTGCTGCTGCAAGGTCCACCACAGCAGGCTGTGGGTTTCGTCGAACGCGCCGCCGCCCGAATCGGTCGCGAGCAACGAGGCCTCGGCGCCGAGGTAGCGCGACAACGGCTCGACCTCGGCCCACGCGGCCTCGCTCGTGTACACATGCATCGCCGCTTCGAGCGAGCAATGCAGATCGATCACCACGTCCGCGTCGCACGACAGCTTCAGGAGCGCCAGTTGCAGCGACTCGAATTCGGTCAGCGGCTGTTGTTGCGCGAGTTCGGCCGCAACCAGCTCGCGCACGATGCGGCAGTTCTCGTTCGCATCGGCGCCAAGCGCGTCTTTCGCATTCGCGACGAGCTTCGTGAGCTGCACGAAATGCCGGTTGAAGTTCTTGCCGCTACCGAGCTCGAAACGGCCGATGAACTGACCGAGCACGTTCTGAGCGAGCCCGACCGGGTTCGACACCGGCACGAGCACGATTTCCGCGTTCAGCGCGCCGGCTTGCTCGAGTTCCCGCAGACGCCGCTTCAGCAGCACCGTGGTCAGCATCGCGGGAGTTTCGTCGGCGTGCAGCGACGCCTGAATATAGATCTTCTGCCCGCGATCGGCCGGGCCGAAATGAAACGACACCAGTTCGCGGTGGGTGCCGATAGCCGGCGACAGGAGCGGAATCGATTGCGTGTTCATGAACGGAAAGCCGTCGAAATAACGTTGGAAGTCTGCATCAATTGCCGTATGGATCGAAGTCGAAGTACTTCTTCGCGATCTGCGCATACGTGCCGTCCTTGCGCATCGACGCGATCGCCGCGTTGATCGATGCCTGCACCTCCGTTTCGTCCTTGCGCAAGCCGATGCCGACGCCGCGATCGCCCATCGAAAGCGGCTCGCCGACGAATGCGAAGCCCTTGCCCGCGGACGTGCGCAGAAAGCCGTAATCCGCCTCGACCGTGCCGAGCAACGCGCCGTCGAGCCGCCCGTTGCGCAGATCGGCGAATACCTCGTCCTGGCTCTTGTAGGCGACCACGTTCGCACCGAGCGGCGCCCAGTTCTTCAGCGCGTAGCCCTCGAACTGCGTGCCCGACTGTACGCCGATCTGCTTGCCCGCAAGTCCGCTCGCCGTGGGCGCGAGCGACGAGCCTTGCCGCGCGATCAGCCGCGACTTGAACTGGAACAGCTTCGACGAAAACAGGATCTGCTGCTCGCGCTTCTCGGTGATCGCCATCGAAGACAGCACCGCGTCGATCTTGCGCGCCTGCAGCGCCGGAATCATGCCCGAGAACTCGAGTTCCACCCACTGGCAATGCACGTGGATGCGCCGGCAAATCTCGTTGCCGAGATCGACGTCGAAGCCTTTCAGGCTGCCGTCGGGCGCTTTGGAGTCCATCGGCGGATAAGTCGGGTCGATGCCGAGGCGCAACGTATTGGCGTCAGCGGCGAACGCGCCGCTGCTGAAAGCCAGCGCGGCGCAGAGAGTCATCAGCGGAGTTTTCATGGCAGGCGGGTGGTGAGCGGATCAGGACAGCGTGATCGTAGGCCGCCGCGGCGCCTCGAAGAAGTACCGTTCGGACTATCATGATCACTTTTCCCGATCACCCGATGTTGACGCCATGGCATTGACGATTTCCCAGTTGCGCGCGTTCACAGCGGTCGCGGAGCATGGCAGCATCCGCGCGGCGGCGCGCGCGCTCGGCATCGCGCAAAGCGGCATCACGCAGCAGTTGCAGAACCTCGAATCGATGCTCGGCGCGACGCTGTTCACCCGCACGAATCGCGGCATCGCGCTGACCGCGCTGGGCCAGCGGCTCCTGCAGCGGGCCGGCACGATCCTCGGTGAATGCGAACGCGCCGAAGAGGACGTGCGGCAGTTGCGCGGCGACTACGCAGGCGAGGTCACGTTCGGCATGACGACCGAGCCGCTCGTCGACGCGTTCGCGCCGGTGCTGATGGAATTTCGCGCTCGCTTCGAGCGCGTCGCCGTGCATGTGCGCACCGGTACCTCGCGCATGATGATTTCGTGGATTCGCGAAGGCACGCTCGATTTCGCGGTCGCGCTCGTATCGAAGCAGACCGATACCGCCGATCTGTCCGTTACGCCGCTCTGTCCGTCCGACCCGGTGATCGTGTGCCGGCGCGGCCATCCGAAGGCGCGCGCGAAGTCGCTGGGCGAGCTCGTCGATTGCACGTGGGTGACGACGCGCTCGCCGAATCTGACCGAGGCGCCGCACGTCAACCGGCTGAGCCTTCTGTTCGACAGCCACGGTTTGCCGCCGCCGAAGATCGTCGCGACGGTCGAGGGCTTGTACGAGACGCTGCATCTCGTTGCCGCGACCGATTGCCTATCGCTCGAATCGTCGGTCATCGCGAAGCGCGGGCCGTTCGCGGACGCGCTGACGACGATCCCGGTGCGCGAGCGCGCGTTGCAGCAGAACGTCTGTTTGCTGCAACGCGCGGCGATTCCGCTGACGCCGGCCGCGCAGGAGTTCGCGACGATGATCGCGTCGTACACGCGCACGGTGCGGGCACGTTGAGTTCGAGTCCGACGCGCCGCTCACGGACGCGTTCGTCGGCGCGCTGCAAAGCGAAGCCGCCGCGCCGCGACTACAATTGAAACGCCACACCGGCCCCGAGCGGTCACCGCCGTCATAACAGTCACGGCGCAGTCACGGCGGCGTTCCGTCTTCATCGACCAGCAACTCCGCGCGAATCGCGCACGCTTCAAGCTGACATCACCCGCATACCGTTTGCCGACGCGCCGCGCGTTCGCGCCGCATCGGGGTGCTGCTTTTTAGCGCTGTTTTCGAGTCTTCACGTGATAGACCCTCAACAGGAGTGTTCCAAATGATGAATCGAGACAATCCCGTCTGGCTGATCACCGGCTGTTCTACCGGCTTCGGCCGCGAGCTCGCGAAGCTCGTGCTCGAACGCGGCTGGCGCGCGGTCGTCACCGCCCGTGATGCATCGAAAGTGAAGGATATCGCCGAGGCACACGGCGAGCGCGCGCTCGCACTGCCGCTCGACGTGACCAATCGCGCACAGATTGAAAGCGTGGTCGCGCAGGCGAGGCGTCATTTCGGCCGCATCGACGCGCTCGTCAACAACGCGGGCTACGGCTATCTGGCCGCGATCGAGGAAGGCGAAGACAGCGAAGTCCGCGCGATGTTCGAGACCAACGTGTTCGGCCTCGTCGATATGACGAAGGCCGTGCTGCCGATCATGCGCGAGCAGCGCAGCGGTTTGATCGTCAACGTGTCGTCGATCGGCGGGCTTGCGAGTTTCGCGGCGACCGGCTACTACCATGCGACGAAGTACGCGGTCGAAGGGCTGTCGGAATCGCTCGCGCTCGAGCTGAAACCGCTCGGCATCGGCGTGCTGATCGTCGAGCCGGGCCCGTTCCGCACCAACTGGGCAGGGCCGTCGATGAAGCACTCGGCGACGCTGATCGACGACTACGCGTCGACCGCCGGCGAGCGCCGCAAGCAGACTGAAGCGCGCAGCGGCAAGCAGGCCGGCGACCCGGTGCGCGCCGCGCAGGCGATCATCGATGCGGCGTTGTCCGACGCGCCGCCGCTGCGCCTTTTGCTCGGCAAGACCGCGCTCGATCTGGCGTACAAGAAGCTCGATTTCCTGCGCAGCGATTTCGACACCTGGCGAGCGACAACCGAGGGGGCGGATTATCCGGAAGGGACGGCGTAGAGCACCTCGTCAGGCGAGCCTCGGCTCGCCCCTTAAAACTCCACCAGCGCAAAATCTTCCTTGCCCACATCGCATAGCGGGCAGCGCCAGTCGGCCGGTACATCGGCCCAGCGCGTGCCCGGCGCGATGCCCTCTTCCGGCAAGCCGGCGGCTTCGTCGTAGACCCAGCCGCAGATCACGCAGATCCATTGCTTGAAGTCCTCGGCCGCGGCGACGCTCGCCGTCGGCGGCGCAACGGGCGCGTCGGTCTTGGCGGCATCCGCCGCGGACGGATGCGCCGTCGCATCGAGGCTCACGACCAGCGGTGCGACCGTGCCGCTACCGGTTCCCACGAGCCGCGCCTGCAGGCTGTCGAGCAGGCGCTGCGCTTCGTCGTGGGTCAGATCGATCCAGTACGGATCGCCGGCGCCGTCGTTGAGCCGCTCGGGTGAAAACTGGATTTCTACGGCTACGCCCTTCTTGTACATGGCAATCGGAATCTCGAGAAAACCGGCGACGCGCCGGCATAAGGCTGCCCGCGCCACGCGGGCGCTGCTTTAGTGCGCCTGGACCAGCAGATTCAGCGCGATCGAGGCGATCAAGCCAGCGGCGCCGATGACGCCAAGCAGTTGCAGCAGAGTGAGGGATTTACGCGAGTTGGTGGGGGTGAGTTGCGTGGTCACGAGCGAATCTTGAAGTTTGGAAAAAGCGCAATGGTACACGGGCGCGGACTCGACGAATGTCGATTGGCGCAAACTCGCGCGCAATGAAAGTACCGGGCGCTATTATCGCCGCTCGCGCGCCGCGCATTGTCTACCGTGGGGAGATGAATTCATTCCCGGCGAGGGGGAAAGCCGCGGGGAACCGGTGCGCGGCGCCGGTGAAAACACCCGCGCCGCGCCGTGCTCAGGTCTTCGCGAGCGGATCGCCGTGACGCGAATCCCAGAAGCGGATCACTGCCGTGTCGCCGGTGCCCGCGCCGACCACCCGGTCGGGTGCGCCGCACTCGCGCAGCAGCGCGCGCAGATCGTTGATGACCGGGAACACCTCGTGATTCCAGTCGGCTCCCTGCGAATCGTGGGCACGCTGCTCCGCCTCGACGATCTCGCGATCCTCCTTGAAAATGCGCTCGGTGAACCACACCAGCAGCGGCCATGCGAGATTCATCACGGCCGGAATGCCGGGCTTACGAATCGACAGCAGGCCGAAGGTTCGGTTGGTGCGCTGCTCGCGATCGAGCGGCACATAGACGATCCACAGGTCCATCACCAGCGTCTGCTCGACATTGCGGATTTGCAGGGTCTGGTACGGGTATTCGGTGCGGATCGTCATGACGTCTTTGTCGTTGTGACCGCCGGCCTTGCGGCTCTGGCCGAACACGATCGCCTCGCCGAACGGCTGCTGGCCTTCCATGCGGGCAAACGTGTAGTCGACCTCGACCCAGCCCTCACCGCGCCGCCGGCCGACCGAGCGCGCACGCATCCTCCCCATCTGGCGGCGATGCAGGAACTGGTGATTCATGTCCATCAGGTTCTCGTGCATGAACGAATAATGACACTTGACCGGACGGCCGAAGCGGCGCGTCTTGTACTTCGGGTCGGACACCGAGCGAAAGTCCGGCAGCGGCCGCTGCGCCGCGAGCGCGGCGTCGCCCGGAAATACGAAGATCAGTCCCTCGACTTCGTGACACGGGTACGAGCGCACGCCGTTCGGTAGCCGCTCGCGGCCGAGGTACGGCACATCGATGCACTTGCCCGAGCAGTCGTAGGTCCAACCGTGATAGCCGCAGCGAATCGATTCGCCGTCGACCACACCCTGGTGCAGGGGCACCTGCCGATGCGCGCAGCGATCTTCCAGCGCGAACACCTTGCCGCTCTCGGTGCGCGCGAGCACGATCGGATCGCCGGCGAAGGTCACGCCCAGCGTCTTGCCGCGCTTCACTTCATGCGACCACGCGAGCGGGTACCAGTAATCCGGATGAATGGGGACGCGGCGCAGATCGCGCACCGGCGCCTCGTGCGTAGCTTGAGCAGGCGCGGCGGCAAGCGTTGCGCCGGCGATGTCGTGTTCCTGTTCGAGCGGGGGAACTGCATGCATAGGTCAAGCCTCCGTGCAGGAGCGGAAAGAACGTTGCCGCCCTGCATCGCAGGGCGGCATCTTCACCAGTCTACTTGATGCGGCGGCCGCATGGGGCTGCCGCCGGCGCGCGCGATGCGTCGCACACGCTGCGCATCGGCGCGATACGAACCACCCTTACCACGCAAGGGCTACAGAAATATCGACCTGCTGGTCGATCTGCTCAGCCCTCCTCGTCCGCGAGCAGCCCGGAGCGCCGTTGCGCGCCCCACGCGCGGCCGCCGCGCAGGAAGTGCAGCCAGCCGAGCGCGGCGCCCAGATGCCGCGCGAGTTGGAACGAGAACGGCTCGGCAACGGCCGCGAGCATCGCCATGCCGAGGCTGTTGCCACTGCGCTCGCCGGTCCAGCGCCGGTACAGATGGATGCTCCATAGGTAGAACGCGAGGTCGATCGCCGTTTTCAGGCCGATTACGCTGAAGATCGACACGACGATCGCGCCGTGTCCGCCGAATAGAAAGCCGAGCAGCAATGCGAACGCGGTGAGGCCGTAGATCGGCTGCATCGTGTCGACCGCCTTGATCGGCAGCATCAGCACGCCTAGCGTGCCGTAGCGCCGATTGCCGGTCATGTCGCGATTCCAGTACTGCGTTTGCAGGAAGCCCGCGAACCACCGGCGGCGCTGGCGCAGAAAGCTCGCGAGCGTGTCCGGCGCATCGGTGCGCGCATGCGCTTGGCCGACCACACGCACGTCCCAGCCGAGCCTGTGATCGACCGAGTAGCGGCGCAACCGGTGGATCAGCTCGTAGTCCTCGACCAGACAGTGCGGATCGAAGCCGCCGACAGCGACGAGCGCGTCGCGCCGGAACGACGCGAACGCGCCCGAGACCAGCAGCAGGCTGTCCGCGCGCATCCACGCGAAACGCGCGATGAAGTTGCGCATGTACTCGTAGGTCTGGAACCACTGAAATACGCGGCCCGACAGCGACTTGCCGCAGACCGGCACGAGAATGCCGGTTGCCGCGACGAGTTTCGGCTCGTTCGCGAACGCGGCGCGCATCGCGTAGGTGGCATCGTCGTCGAGCAGCGTGTCGGCGTCGACGGTCATCACTGTGTCGGTCGTCATGACCGCGATCGCGGCGTTTAGCGCGCGCGCCTTGCCGCCGCGCGGCACGCGCAGCCAAAACAGGTTCGGATGCAGCGAGCTCGGCGCGCTCAGCTCGCCTTCGGCGGCGGGCGTGAGGCCGAAGCGTTGCGTGAGCAGGTCGGCGGTAGCGTCGGTGGAGCCGTCGTCGGCGATCACGATCTGCGCCGGGCCGTGCGTTTGCCGCAGCAGCGCGGCGAGCGTGACCGGCAACACGGCCGCCTCGTTATGCGACGCGACGATGATCCCCATGCCCGGCAGCTCGCGCCGTTCGCAATCGGCTGCGAGAGGCGGCGGGCGGCGCGCGAGCGGCAACGATTTCCACGTGACGAACGCAAGCAGCAACGTGTCGTATGCGACATACGCAATGCCGGTCGACCACGCGAGCGCGCCACGCAAAAAGAACGCGCGCGCGAACAGCAGCGCCCACAGCACCACGACGCTGGAATGGATCAGTGTGCTCGATAGCGTCGCGCGACGCGGCAGGATGCGCGGCGACGCGAGAGCGAACGCCTGTTCGAGGGTCTTCTTCAAGGCAAAGGTTTCACGTGGGCGGGGTTGCGCTGGGTTGATGAAGCCGGCTTCACGGCGTCATACGCTTGAACACCGAGCGGCGATCGAGCCACTCATGCTTGAGCGCGCCGCCGATATGCATTGCCAGCAACGCATAGAGCGCATAGCCGAGCCACGTATGCAGCGCGCCGAAGCGATCGTGCAACGTCTCTTTCAGTGTCGGGTCGAGATGCATCACATAGCCGATGCGAGGCCATTGGAACAAGCCGAACCACTGCATCGGATGGGTGGCCGCGTCTTTCCATGCCGAATCGTGCAGCCAGCCTGACAACGGCAACGCGATCATCAGCAGATACAGCGCGAAATGCGCGAGATGCGCGGCGATTTTTTCCCACGACGGAAACTCGCGCGGCAACGGCGGCGGCTTGTGCGACACACGCCACAGCATGCGCAGCAGCGCGAGCCCGAGCACCGTGATGCCGATCGATTTGTGCGTGTCGATCACCGGACGCACCCAGTCGTCGGGCAGCGAATCAGCGGACAGACCCAGCACGACGTTGACGATCATCAGCAACGCGATCAGCCAGTGCAGCGTGATTGCGGTGCGCGTGTAGCGTGGCGGGCGAATGGCATCGGTCGCATCGGTCAGGGAGTCCGCTCGGGTGTTCATAGGTGTTCCGTTCGCAAAGGCGATGAATGCTGCGCAAGATGTTTGAAATCGGCGCCGCCGGTATCAGGATAACGCCCGCGTGTGCCGTTTTATTCCACGAAGCGCCTAGCCCAATCGTAAGCTCCGCAATACGTCGAGCACATACTGGGTCGGACGCGCCACCGTGTCCGCGCGAAAGACCAGGCCCAGCTGCCGCCATAGCGCGGGGCGCAGCGGACGTGTGACGATGCGTGCGTCGGCCGATGAGCGGCTCGCTTCCTGCGGCAGCAGCGCGGCGCCGTAACCCGCGGCCACGAGGCTCTTGATGGCATCCGAGTAGTTGAGCTGGATGCGCGGCGTCGGGTGCAGCCCCGCCGCGCTGAACCACTCCGTCGTCAAACGTGAAAGCCGCGTGCCGGCGTCGTTCAGGATCAGCGGCTTCGCGGCGATCCATTGCGGCGTGATGCGAGCGGGACACGTCCATTCCGCCGGCATCAACGCGACGACAGGATCGCGCCGCCATTTTTCGATCGATAGCCCGCGTATCGGCGATTGCGGCAGCGCCACGATGCCCACGTCGAGCGACTCCTCCGCGAGCCGCGTCAGCGTTTCCTGCGAAGTCAGCACGGCGATTTGCACATCGATGCCGGGATGTTCCTCAGCCAGTCTTTTCAACGCCCGCGGCAGCAGATTCGCGATGGCCGCGGTGGAAGCGCCGAGCCGAACGCGTCCACCGAGCCCTTCGACCTGTCGCCGCACGTCTTCCAACGCCTGCTCGGTATCGGCCAGCAACTGACGCGCATGCGCCACCAGCGTCTCGCCGATCGCCGAGGCTCGCACCTGAGCGCGTTTGCGCGACAGCAGCGGCGCGCCCACGCGGCTCTCGAGATCCGCGATGTGCAGGCTGACCGTAGGCGGTGCCAGATGCAGAACACGAGCGGCGTCGGCGAAAGAACCGAGGTCGGCGACGACAACAAGGGTGCGCAGGCGGTCGAGACTGATCTCTCTCATGGGGATAGCATCGCTCAGAAAAACTGAATCAGGTGGTCAGTAAATTCAACTTTTCCAATCTTACGTGCAGAGAGAGGATGGTGGCGCTGGTTTTTTCAACGCGCACTAACGGGGCGATCGGCATGAACCCATCTTCAACAGGCAGTTGCGAGTCGCAGCAAGCTCCGCATCGGCTAGACGCAATCTCGGACGACGCTAGGTCGATACTGCTTGGGCTTGTGTTTATAGGCGTCGTGCTGGCCTTGGCCGTGACGGCGATAATCTGGACGGCGTCGCGCTCCCCGCTCAAAGGCAAGGACTGCGCCGGCCGCATCGCGAACGACGAGCATGCGAGCTTCGTCGCGTTTTTCCAGGATCCGGCAGACCAGGATGCGTTGCTGCGGTCGATCCAGGACTGCGCGAAATGAGCCCGCGTGCGGCGGGTTAGCGCGCCCGCCAGCCGCATCATTCCACACGGCCGCTAGGGAAAATCCCACTTCCCGCCAGAGCACGGGCACAATACCCGGCGACAATGCCGGGGCATCCGGGTCTTTTGCGTTCTCCATCCGAACGCCCCGATGCCCGCGCCGCCAGTATTTCCTTTCGATGCACCCATGAGCCACCTTACCGCCGACCACCCCGCTTCCGCCGACTCCGCCCCGAACTCGCCGCGTTTCCTGCTGTTCCTGATCTGCCTGTTCGCATCCGCCGGACAGCTCGCCATCGACATCTACGTGCCCGCGCTGCCCGCGATGGCGCGTTACTTCGGCACTTCGCCGCAAGCGATCCAGACCAGCGTCACCGGCTACATGGCCGCGTACGCGCTCGGTCAGCTGATCTTCGGTCCGATCGCCGACGCATATGGCCGTAAGCGCGTGCTCGCGTTCGGTCTGAGCGTCTACACGGTCGGCTGCCTGCTGTCGCTCGCGGCGCCGAATCTCGAGACGTTCATCCTCGCCCGCGCACTGCAGGGCTTCGGCATCGCGAGCACGAATCTGCTCGCGAAGGCGATCATCACCGATTCGTTCACGGGTCAGGCGTTGATGCATGCGTTCACGTACATGGCGATCGCGTGGGGGCTCGCGCCGATCGTCGCGCCGGTGATCGGCGCGCATCTGCAGACGGCGTTCGGCTGGCGCGCATGCCTCGTGTTCCTGCTGATCTATTCGCTGGTGATGTGGGCGCTGCTGTGGCGCTATCGCGAGACCTTGCCGAAGCCCGTGCATCTCGAACCGCGCACGTTGATCGCCAACGCGCGCAAGGTGCTTGCGAGCCCGGTGTTCCAGAGCTGTTTCCTCGCGCAGGGCCTGTGCTACAGCATCCTGCTCGTGTTCAACATCATCGGGCCGTTCATGGTGCAGACCACGCTGCACAAGCCGCCGACCTTCTTCGGCTACCTCGCGCTCGGCATCGGCATGATGTACTTCCTCGGCGGCCTGTCGAATCGCCTGCACGGTCCGAGGCTGCCGAGCGCCGAGCAGCGGCTGCGCATCGGCGCGCGGCTGATGGCGGCCGCATCGATCGCGATGCTGTTGCTGGCGCTGACGGTCGGTCTGCGCGTATGGACGCTCGCGACGCCCGTGCTCGTGATGGGTTTCTGCGCCGGCGCGATGTATCCGACGCTGATGGCGAAGGGCAACTCGCTGTTCCCGCACATCGCGGGTCTGACGAGCGCGATTCTCGGCTGCGCGCTGCTGCTGGTGTCATCGGCGATGATGGGGCTCGCCGGCTTCGTGTCGGTGCAGGTGCTCACGCCGCTTGCGCTGTTCTTCGTGGTCATTGCGTTCGTCGTCGTGGTAATGGTGACGAAGCTGCTGCGCCATCTGGCGCAGGTATCGGACGACGACCGCCTGACCACGCCTTCCCGCGCCTGATGCTTCAGAGTAGCCGCAAGCCACCGTCACACTCGATCACCGCCCCCGTCATAAACGTGTTCTCGAGCAAGAACTGCAGCGCGTGCGCGACATCATCGGCGTGGCCGACCCGCCGCACCGGCAAGGTTTCGCTTTGCTGACGAAACAGCTCGGTTTTCATGCTCGCGGGAACCCTGTCCCACCAGGACGTATCGATCACCCCCGGCGACACCGCGTTCACGCGTAGCGGCGCAAGCTCGCGCGCCAGCGTGCCGATCATGCTTTCGAGCGCGCCGTTGATCGCACCCAGGCCCGCCGTGCCCGGATTCGCGATGCGCGCCGAAATCGCGGTCACAAACGTCAGGCTGCCGTCGCGACGCAGCGTGGGCAGCGCCGTTTGTGCCGCATCCAGCTGCGGCCAGAACTTGGCCTCGAAGCCGCGCCGCAGCGCTGCCAGATCGAGTTCGGCGAACGGCCCGGCGCCCTCACCGCCGGACAGCGTCATCACCAGATGATCGATCCGGCCGAGGCCGCCGAAGAAGCGTTCGAGCGCCGGGCGATCGGTGCAATCGAGCGCTTCGCCCGTCACCGGCCCGCCGATGCCGCTCAGCGCATCGACCAGCTTGCGGCGGTCGCGCCCCACCGCGACGACGCTCGCGCCCGCGGCCGCGAGCCGCGTCACCGTCGCGAGCCCGATACCCGACGAGCCACCTAACACCACGACCTTCTGATTTTGCCAGTCCATATGGTTGCTCCTGAGAGTAAACGGAAGACCCCGTGGCAGTAGAATGCGCGTTGCGGGCCTATCACTCAAATCGTTTAACGTCATGGCCAACATCATTGAAAATGATTTTCGGCGCTTCGACCTGAACCTGCTGCTGACCTTCCGCGCGATGCTCGAAGAGCGCAGCGTCACGCGTGCCGCGCAGCGGCTGTTTCTCGGCCAGCCGGCCGTCAGCGGCGCACTGAAGCGCTTGCGCGAAACGTTCGGCGACGAACTGTTCGTGCGCACGCCGCAAGGCATGACGCCGACGCCGCGCGCGCTCGAACTCGCTCGGCAGATCGAACCGTTCCTGCAATCGCTGCATCACGCGCTCACGCAGCCGTCCGTCTTCGATCCGGCACGCGCGCAGCGGGTCTTCCGCGTCGGCCTTAGCGATTCGCTCGAATTGCTGTTGATGCCGGACATCATGGCGCGCCTCGCCGGCACAGCGCCCGGTGTAAAACTGATCGCGCGCTCCACCGATTCGACGCGCGCCGCCGCCATGCTCGACGATGGCGCGATCGAACTCGCGGTCGGTGTATTCCGCGAATGCGTGCCGTGGCAGCGACGCACGCCGTTGTTCGCATGGCGCTTCGTGAGCGTCTACAACCCTCGGCTCGTCAGGACGCGCCGCAAGCATCTGTCGATGGACGAGTTTCTGCGTCACCGCCATGTACTGACTTCGTTCAGCGCCGAGCTGCGCGGCTTCATCGATGAGCGACTCGAGATGCAGGGACTCAAGCGTGATGTCGTGTTCTCGAGTTCTAACTTCGCGACCAGTCCGTTCATCGTGCAACGCACGGCCGCGATCGCGACGGTGCCGGAGTTCATCGGCCGGGTGTGGCGCGATACGCTCGGTCTCGCGCTCAGTCCGCTGCCATTCGACGTGCCGGGCTACGAGGTTTCGTTGATGTGGACCGCGGCTCACGATCAGGATCCGGCGCTCGAGTGGTTGAGGCGCGAGTTTGCCGATGCGTTCGGCACGGATGACAGCACTGCGCGTACAGCGTCCTGACAGCGACGTGTGCTACGTTTGGGAAGCGTCGCGTTCCGTTTCGCGGCTTCGCCGTCGCCCGTTCAAGCCAGGAGGAATTCCCGATGACTCACCACGTCGCAAAAGGCACCTTCACCGTCGCGCTTCAGCCGATGCCGTTCGAGAACGCCGACGCCGAATCGAAGCTCGGCCGCATGTCGATCGACAAGCAGATCTCCGGCGATCTCACCGCGACCACCCAAGGGCAAATGCTGAGCGCGATGACGAACGTCAAAGGCTCGGCCGGCTATATCGCGCTCGAACAGGTCACCGGCACGCTAGCGGGCAAGCGGGGCACGTTCGTGCTGCAGCATATCGGCGTGATGAATCGCGGTGCCGCGTCGCTGAAGGTGAGCGTCGTGCCGGACTCGGGCACGGAGGAACTGAGCGGCATCGAGGGCGAGTTCACGATCGAGATCGTCGACGGCGCGCATACGTATGAGTTTGCTTATCGTCTGCCCGGGGATTGACAGCAAGCGGGATACGGCGCTCGACCCCGTATCCCGCTGCCGCACCCTCTAGTCCAGCATGGGCGCGCTCAATGCCCCGTGAGCGTCACCGACGCCGTCAACGCATTCGGATCGCGCGAAGAGGCCCCCGCGATCATCTGGTAGACGCCGCCGTTGAGCTTCCATACATGGTTGGTCGCGTCCCACGTCGACAACAGCTTCGGCGCAATCGATACGCTGACCTGCTGCGACTGCCCCGCCTGCAGCGCGACCTTTTGCCAGCCGACCAGACGCTTCGGCGGTTCGCCCAGACCGCTCGGCAGCGCCGCATAAACTTCGGCGATTTCCGCGCCCGCGCGCGAGCCCGTATTCTTGACGGTAAAGGTCACGGTGACGTTGCCGCTCGCATCCATCTGCGCGTTCAGGCCCGAGTAGCTGTAGCTCGTGTAGGACAGTCCATAACCGAACGGGAACAGCGGCGCGATCTGCTTGCCGTCGTACCAGCGATAACCCATGAACAGTCCTTCGCCGTAGGTCACGGTGGTGTCGGTGGCCGAGATCGACGGCTGCGGAAGATCCGCGTCCCGCATCGGGAACGTGATCGGTAATTTGCCGGATGGATTCACGTCGCCGAACAGCAGGTCGGCAATCGCCTGGCCGCCCTGCACGCCCGGATACCACGCTTCGAGCACGCCGTGCACGTTGCCGAGCCACGGCATCAGGACCGGGCTGCCGTTCTCGAGTACGACGATCACGCGCTTGGCTTGCGCCGCGACCGCGCTGATCAGCGCATTCTGATCGTAGCTCTGGTTATTGCTGTCGGTCGTGTTGCTCGGCAGGCTCAGGCTCGGCAGATCTGAGCCTTCGCTTTCCCATTGCGTCGCGAACACGATCGCCACGTCCGCTTTCGCGGCGGCGGCGGCCGCGGCCGTCGCGTTCGTGCCGTCGACGAACGTCACGCTCGCGTTCGGTGCCTTGGCCCGGATCGCGGTCAGCGGCGCGGACTTGTACCACGTCGCGCAGGTGCTCAAGAGGGGCGACGGCGACACGCAACCGGACACTGCGTTGCCCGCGGCGGCCGGCACCGCGCCCGAGCCGCCGCCGGACAGCACGCCCACATCCGCGTGAGCGCCAATCACCACGATCGACGACAGCCCCGCCGCGTTCAACGGCAGGACGGGTTGCGAGTCGCCGCTCGCCACCGCGTTCTTCAGCAACACCGACGATTGCTGCGCGACCTGCAACGCGAGCGCATTGCCCGCGGTTTGATCGACGGTGCCGCCGGGGGTCGGCGGTGAATCGAAGACGCCATAACGGATCATCGTGCGCAGCTTGCGCTGGACCATGTCGTTGAGTCGCGCCATCGGCACACTGCCGGCGTTGACCGCGCTCGTCAGCGCGGTGTTGAAATACGACGTCAGCGTCAGACCTGGAATCGACGGTCCGCCGCCGATATCGCCGGGTTCCTCTTCATCGAGGCCGGCCAGTGCCGAGGCGACCGTACTGTGCGTGGCGGTCCAGTCCGACTGCACCACGCCCTTGAAGCCCCACTCGTTCTTCAGCACGGTGGTCAGCAGATACGGGTTTTCGCAGGCGTACACGCCGTTCACGAAATTGTACGAACACATCACGTTGCCGGGCGTGCCCTGCGTGACGCCGAGCTCGAACGCCAGCAGTTCGGTTTCGCGCATCGTGCGTTCGTCGACAACCGAGTTACTGGTCATGCGGTTCGTTTCCTGATCGTTCATCGCATAGTGCTTGATAGTCGCGATGACGTTCTGCGCCTGGGTGCCGATCGTGCGCGCGGCGCTCAGCGTGCCGGTCAATACCGGGTCTTCGCCCATGTACTCGAAGGTGCGGCCATTGCGTGGTTCGCGCGCGAGATTGACGCCGCCGCCGAGGCCTTCGCCATAACCGAGCACGCGCAGCTCGGTCGCGATGCGCGCGCCGTATTCGTTCGCGAGCGTGGGGTCCCAGCTTGCCGCGAGCGCCACCGGCGCGGGCAGCGCCGTCGCGTTCGAGTTGACGACATTGACTCCGCCGGCCGAATCGGCCATTGCGAGGCCCGGAATGCCGAGCCGCGCCACGCCGGGAATGTAGCCGGCTCCGTTGACGCCGGCCGGATACGGACCGCCGAGTCCCGCGTTGGGAATACCCACGCCGTGCACGAGCTGGATTTTTTCGGCGGTCGTCAATTGCGCAACCAGCGCGGCGGCACGCGCATCGGCGCGCGCGTCCGGATCGGTCGGCAACGGCGGGGCACTGATGCTACTGCCATTGCCGCAGGCGGCGAGTATCAGCGCGACACCGCAGGCGATGGCGCTTGCGGCAAAGGGTATCGTCAGCTTCCTTGTCATCATCTCGCTCCGTGTTGTCGTTGTCGGTCATGTGATTCGCATTGCCTGACGTGGCATCGACGCGCTACCGGCACGTGACACGTCCTGTTACGCTTAGCGTTCGCGGTAATGCGCCGAAAGAAATTCTAGGGATGCGCCCGAAACGCGCTTGACCGATGGGTGCAGCACTTGACCGATGCGGAGTCAGGAAAACCCGTAGACAGGGTTCGACCGGAGGAGACACAGTGGATTTGCGTCAGAAGTCCGTATCAGCGCGGATCTATCGAGGATTGCTCGACGCGGCCGAGCGGCAGGGTCTCGATCGCACGAAAATGGCCCACGATATCGGCATCGACGAGGCCGACATCGCCGCGGCGGATGCGCGAGTGCCGGGCGATAAGCACGTCGCCATCCTCCAACTCGCGGAAAGCCGCCTCATGTGCGGCGCGCCCGAGGGCAACATGCTGGACGGCCTGCTGTATTTTCCGGAGTTGGCGGGCGTGCTCTGCAATAGTCCGACGCTGCGCGACGCATTGCGCAATTTCGTCGCGTACCGCGACCTGATCGGTAATGTCGACTGGCTTGTCATGCAGGAGCGTGGCGACGAAGTCGCATTCGAATACGTGACGGAAGGCGAAGGGCGCAACGCAACGAGCGCGCTCGGCAATTTCGCGCTGATTGCGAGTGTGGCGAAGCTCTATGACGCGCGACTGCGCGTGCGCGACGCGGGCATCACCGATGCGCGGCTCGGTGCGATCGCGGCGCTAGGTGGCGCCTTGGGTGTGCGCGTCCACCTCGATCAGGCTCGCAATCGGATGGTGTTGCAGTCGTCGGTGCTGGATCGCGCGTTCGAGGTTTACAACGCGCCGCTCGCGAAGATTCACCTGCATGCCGCGCATGGAATCTTGCAGCGGATTCGCGAGCAGGGCCGCTTCTCTCCGACGGTCGAGCGATGTCTGCGCGACGTACTGCGCGAGCATGCCGATGCGATGGAGCCCAAGAGCCTGCAGACGATCGTCTGCGAGCGGCTGTCGCTGACGCGCTGGACCTTGCAACGCAAGCTCGCGGCGGAGTGCAAAACCTTCAGCGAGGTGCTGATGCAAATGCGTATCGACGAAGCGCGCATGCTGCTCGCGCATACACCGATGTCGATCAGCGAGATCAGCGAACGGGTCGGCTTTGCCTCGACGACGGCGTTTACGCGGTTTTTTACGCGTGCGTGCGGGGCGCCGCCCGCGCGGTATCGGGGGCGGTGCCGGGTGTGATCGTCCGATGATGAGCATCGATCAGGAGATGACTCGACTGTTCGGCGTGATGGGATCGGTCGTATCCGTGGTCGCGTTTCTGCCTTATGGACTTGCGATCAGGCGCGGCACAGCGATCTGAATGTGCCTTCCTTTTGTCCGATATTCATCAGGTCACCGCGATTAGCATCGATTACACTGGTTTTCGCTACGCGACTTTCACGCGTGGCTGACCCACGAAGTCACCATTGCGCGGACTTTCGTGCATCCCTTCCGCACGTATCCGCCGACACCGGGCAAAATACGACTGCCTGGTGAAAGCGTTTCGCCATTCACTACTTTGGTCCGCCCTGGTCCCTCAAACGACGGCGACCGGATATCGCTGCGGCCATTTCAAATCGATTGCTTTCGCTTGATTGAATCAGGCGCCTGATCCGGCTGCCGATAGGCTCTTTGCACGCCGCGTTTTCGTGCGCCTGATTCGCTGACAAGGAGATGAAGATGAAGACCCGGCAATTGAGCATCTGGTCGGCTGTAGCCGTTGCACTTCTGTTGCTGAGTGGCGCCGCGCAGGCCGGTGGCAATGACGGCGACCGTGGCCGTGGCGGTGGCGGTGGCGGTGGCGGTGGCGGCAGTCTTTGCTCGAACGCAACGCTAAAAGGACCCTTTGGGTTCATCGGTCACGGCGTGATCCTTGGCTTGCTGGACTCGAGCAACGTGCTGCATCCGTTCGCCACCCAGTCGATCCTCGATGACGTCGCTCTCGTGACATTCGACGGCAACGGCAAATTCACCCGCACCGATTTCGGGAGCATCAACGGCGTGCCGAAAGGCGGACAGACAAGCTTCAATCCGGCGCAGACAGGCACTTACTCGGTGAACTCCGATTGCACCGGCACGATGTCCATCGTCTATACCGCCGGAGGAGCCACGCCAGCCGGCGTCGTGACCGACCTGAACATCGTGGTCACTTCGGACGGGACGCAGGTCGAATCCGTCGTCTATCGGGCGCGCACCCCGTCGGCCGCGTCCGCCCCCGACGGTTACAGCTGCCCGATGGATTGCGTCCAAGGTGTGCAGGAGGCGTTCGAAGGGAAGAAGGTTCTGGTCTACGGCTTCCGGTAGTGGGGTACTGACGTATCGGATGAAGTCGCGCTTGCCGCCGGCTTTTCGACCGGCGGCGCGCTTGCTTCATCGGTGCTTCGCTCAATGCCCCGGCCGTTCACCCACCACGACCGCCGCATGCTTCGTCTGCCGGCCCAACATCAGCGTCACGACCGCGGACACCGCCAACGTCGCGCCGACCACGTAAAGCCCCGCCGCATAGCCGCCGGTCACGTTCTTGAGCCAGCCAATCGCAAACGGCCCGACAAAGCCGCCGAGGTTGCCGATCGAGTTGATCATCGCAATCCCCGCCGCCGCCCCGGCACCCGACAGGAACATGCTCGGCATCGCCCACAGCGGCGCCTTCGCGGCACTGATGCCCACGTTCACGACGACGAGCGCAAGCACGATCATCAATGCGGTGGCCGCATTGCCGGCGAACACGAAGCCGACGCACGCGAGCGCGCACGGAATCACGACGTGCCACGTCCGCTCGTCGGTGCGATCGGAGTGCTTCGCCCATAGCACCATCGCGATCACCGCGAGCACGCTCGGCACACCCGCAAGCAGCCCGGTTTCGAACGAGCCGAAACCGTATTGGCGAATGATCAGCGGCGCCCATAAGCCGAGCGTATAAAGTCCCGCCGAGGTGCCGAAGTAGATCAGCGCGAGCGCGAGCACCCGCGGATCGCGCAACGCGCTGAGCGCGCTTGCCGTGTGGCCCGCATGCGCGTGCCGCGCGTCGGCTTCGAGCTTCAGTTTCGCGATCAGCCAGTCGCGCTCCTCGGGCTGCAACCATTCGGCTTGCGCCGGCTTGTCGGTCAGATACTTGAGCACGACGAAGCCGAGGATGATCGCAGGCAAGGCCTCGAGCACGTAGAGCATCTGCCAGTCGGCAAGTCCGGCGATGGGCGGCAGCTTCATGATCGCGCCGGAAATTGGCGAGCCGATCGCGGTCGAAATCGGCGCGGCGGCCATGAACCACGCCGCCGCGACCGCTCGCTGACGCGCGGGAAACCACAGACTCAGATACAGGATGATGCCCGGGAAGAAGCCCGCTTCCGCGACGCCGAGAATGAAGCGCAGCGCGTAGAAACTGTTCGGCCCGACGACGAACGCGGATGCGAGCGACACGAGGCCCCACGACACCATCACGCGCGCAATCCAGCGCCGCGCGCCGACCTTGTGCAAGATCAGGTTCGACGGCACTTCGAACAGAAAATAGCCGATAAAAAAGAGCCCGCCGCCGAGGCCGAATGCGGTAGGCGAAAGGCCGATCGCCTTGTTCATCGACAGCGCGGCGAAGCCCACGTTCACGCGATCGAGAAAGCTCACGAAGTACAGCAGCATGACGAACGGGACGATCCGCAGCATCAGCTTGCGGGACACCCGGCTTTCGAGTTCGGAACTCATTGTCTCCTCCCGGTTCCTGCCGGTTACTGTTCAGTGCACGCGAAGCCGACGCTCAGGCTGCGCTCGCCGCGGGTGTGGCCGCCTGCTCGACGAACGCGCACACGGCCGCCGTCACCTGCGCGGTCGTGGCCGTGCCGCCGAGGTCGCGCGTATGCAAAGCCTTGTTCGCGGTGACCGCTTCGATCGCCTGCATCACGCGCCGGGCCGCGTCGAATTCGCCGAGGTGTTCGAGCAGCATCACGACCGACCAGAACGTGCCGACCGGATTCGCGAGCCCCTTGCCCATGATGTCGAACGCGGAGCCGTGAATCGGCTCGAACATCGACGGATAGCGGCGCTCCGGGTCGATGTTGCCGGTCGGTGCGATGCCGAGGCTGCCCGCCAGCGCGGCGGCGAGGTCGCTGAGAATATCGGCGTGCAGATTGGTGGCGACGATCGTGTCGAGCGTCGTGGGACGATTGACCATGCGCGCGGTCGCCGCGTCGACGAGCTCCTTGTCCCACGTGACGTCCGGAAACTCCTTCGAAATGTCGAGCGCGATCTCGTCCCACATCACCATCGCGTGACGCTGCGCGTTGCTCTTCGTGATCACGGTCAACAGCTTGCGCGGACGCGATTGCGCGAGCCGGAACGCGAAGCGCATGATGCGCTCGACGCCCGCGCGCGTCATGATCGATACATCGGTCGCCGCTTCGATCGAATGGCCTTGATGCACGCGGCCACCGACGCCCGAATATTCACCCTCCGAATTTTCCCGGACGATGACCCAGTTCAGATCGCCCGGCTTGCAGTACTTCAGCGGCGCGTCGATGCCGGGCAGGATGCGCGTCGGGCGCACGTTCGCGTATTGATCGAAGCCCTGGCAGATCTTCAGACGCAGACCCCACAGCGTGATGTGATCGGGAATGTCCTTGTCGCCCGCCGAGCCGAACAGGATCGCGTCTTTCTCGCGGATCGCGTCGAGCCCGTTCGGCGGCATCATCACACCGTGCTGGCGGTAGTAGTCGCCGCCCCAGTCGAAGTTCTCGAACTCGAACGTGAAGGCGCGCGTGGTCTTCGCGAGCGCGTCGAGCACTTGCGCGCCGGCCGGCACGACCTCCTTGCCGATGCCGTCGCCGGGGATGGTTGCAATGCGGTAGGTTTTCATGTCTGCGTCCTGTGCTTGGTGAATGGCGTGAGCGCACTCTAGCGCTATCCCGAGGATAAAAACCGGTGCTAGACTCAAAGCATCTTTAACTTGCATTCACAAATGCGAAGGCGCGGAACAGACGATGCGCGACACCGTTCAGCCGGCGGATCTGAGCTTTTTCTCGACGCTCGCCGCGAGCGGCAGCCTGAGCGCAGCCGCGCGCGAACTGGGGCTGACCGCGGCCGCCGTCAGCAAGCGCCTCACCCAGATGGAGCAGCGCGCGGGCGTCCCGCTCGTCAACCGCACGACGCGCCGCATGATGCTGACACCGGAAGGCGAGCTATACGTCGAACACGCGCGGCGAATTCTCGACGAGATCGACCAACTGGCCGAACTGCTCGGCTCGGCGAAGAAGACGCCGAAGGGTCTGCTGCGCGTGAACGCGACGCTCGGCTTCGGGCGCAGCCATATCGGGCCGGCGATCTCTCGCTTCGTCGCGCGGTATCCGCAGGTGTCGGTCCAACTGCAGCTTTCGGTCACGCCCCCGCCGCTCACCGACGACAGCTTCGACGTCTGCATCCGCTTCGGCGAGCCGCCCGATACGCGCGTGGTCGCACGCCGGCTCGCGCCGAACCGGCGTCTGCTGTGCGCGGCGCCGTCGTATCTGGCGGCGCACGGCCTGCCGCTCACGGCGCACGATCTGACGCGCCACGATTGCATCGGCATTCGTCAGGGTGACGAAGCGTACGGTGTGTGGCGACTGACTTCGGGACGCGGCGCCGCGCGCAAGACCGAGGCGGTGCGCATCAAGGGCACGCTGACCACCAACGATGGCGAGATCGCCGTCAAATGGGCGCTCGACGGACACGGCATCCTGATGCGCGCGGAGTGGGACATCCGGCAGTATCTCGCGGACGGTTCGCTCGTCCAGTTGCTGCCCGATCACGACACACCGAACGCGGATATCTTCGCGGTGTATTCGCCGCGGCATCAGATGTCGAATCGTATTCGCGCGTTCGTCGAGTTTATTGCGCGGGAGTTGGGGGGTGAGGGGTAGTGAAGCGCGGCGGTTGACTCGAGGTGGAGCTACCGGACACATTGCGACACATTAAGCAGGAGGCAGTTTCTCGCTCGCGAGAAGCTGAATTGCAATCTGGACCGTCGTATCAGCGGATCGCAGCAGGACGACTTTCCGGCGAAGACGCTCCGAAGGGGGCAAACTAGGATGCTTTCCGGCAACGCCTCGCTCAGCGACACCACGCGTCGCAGACGAGGCCACAACCGGTTCGCCCCCCGCAACTGAGGAGTTCCACGATGCCAGTTCATTCGCTCAACCTGAACGATCATGTCGCCTTGGTGACCGGCGGCTCGCGCGGAATCGGACGCGCCATTTCGATCGCGCTTGCCTCAGCCGGCGCAGCAGTCGCCGTCAACTATCGGCAACGCGAGAACGACGCGGCCGACGTCGTCGCGGAAATCGAACGCGCCGGAGGCCGCGCGATCGCGGTATGCGCCGACGTATCGGTCGCAGACGACGTCGAAGCGATGATCGTCGAGGTGAAAAATCGCCTTGGCTTGATCGACGTGCTCGTGAACAACGCGGGCACCGCGACGATCGTCGACATCGACGATCTCGCGGAGGCGGAGTTCGATCGAACGCTCGCCGTCAATCTGAAATCGGCGTTTCTCTGTACGCAGGCAGTGCTGCCCGGCATGCGCGCGAGGCGCTGGGGCCGCATCGTCAACGTCTCGTCGGCCGCCGCCCGCGGCCCCGGCCTGGTCGGCGTTCACTACAACGCATCGAAAGCCGGCCTCGAAGGCTTGACGCGCGGCTATGCGGCACGGCTCGCCCGCGAAGGGATCACCGTCAACGCCGTTGCACCGGGACCGATCGACACCGAAATGGCCGGACCGCTTAAGGCGTCCAACGTCGCAGAAAGGCTGCCCGTCGGGCGCTTGGGCGAAGCGGGCGAGGTCGCGGCGGTCGTGCTGATGGTCGTCGACAACGCATTCGTCACGGGCCAAACGATCCCCGTCAATGGAGGCGCAAGCTTCATATAGCTGATTCGCCGCATCGCGCGCGGGCAAGATCCGATGCGCGAGCGTTGCGCCCGCTCAGTGCACCGACGCCCTTTGTTATCGCCGGATCGTGGGCCGCTTCGGCGGGGAGAATGGTCGCGTGAGCAACGCAGTCACGCGCCAGCTGACGACGTACGTTGGCGGGTCGCAGCCTGACGTCGACCGGCAGCAGGCGACCCCAAACCGCCCTTCAGCTCGCCCGAAAGCAGCCATTCCAGGTAGAGACTCCAGTAGCATCCCTGAAGCATGAGGAACGATCTGCATTGATTGTTTAGGTGCGCATGAGCGCTTCGACTATTAAAATTTCCAACGTTCTGTTGGCTGCGTCGCGCGCGGCGTTGTGGTAGTTACGCAACCTACCCGTAATGCTCGGGATCGATGGCGTGCCCGCGATGCAGCGCCGATGGTCCACACCAGCGTAAGCTGCATAACGACATGCAATTGCCGGAGACACGCCATGGAAAACAGAAACAGCAATTCGTCGGCCATCACGGAGAACGCCGTGCCGAGCCGTAGGTTCGTAGCATGGCTGGTTTATGTGTTCGAACAGGTCATGCCTAACCCGTTCGTGCTTTCAATCGGCTTGACGCTGGTGGTCTACCTTCTGGCCACATTCTTCGCGCCGTGTGCATCGCTGCCGACGATGCCCACTGCCTTGCACGGCGGCACGTTCAACATCCCCGGCCTCGCGTTGCAGATGATTCTGATCCTCGCGACCGGCTACGCCATCGCCGATGTGCTGGCCGTGCAGCGCCGGCAACGCGCCCTCGCCGCGCACATCCAGACACCGGCGGCGCCCGTGTTGAGCTGACGGAGATCCCATGTCCATCGAAGAACCCCGCGCGCCGGGCGAGCTCAATCCAGAGTTCTACCGTAGGCAGGCCGACGTCTGTCGCACGGCGGGCGACGAACTCGCCGCGCTCGCAAATCTGATCGCCGCTCGAATGCTCGACGCTTTCGCCGCCCAACCGTCCGTCGCACAAACGCGCAATCTGTGTGACGTCGCCACCGCCTATTTTATGAAAGGCGACTACGAGGCCGCTGCGCATTGGTATCGTCTCGTGCTCGATATCGATCCCGATACCGCCGTCGCTTGGTTGAACCTGGCGGCGATCCACGCCGAACAGGACGACGAACACGAGGCCGCGGCATGCCGCGAACGCGCGTACAAGTCTCAGCGCGTGTTCATCGAACAGACGGGCGGCGAGACGCGCCGCGTGTTGATTCTTTGTAGCGGCAGCGGCACCGGCAACGTGCCGTTCGCAGCGTTGCTGCCCGGTACGGTCAATTGCCGCATTAAATACGCAATCGATCACGCCCTCGATGAAGAAGACGCTAGTCTTCCGCCATTCGACATCGTGTTCAACGCGGTCGGCGATCCGGACATCGCGGAGCCGATTGCCAAGCGCCTCGCTCGGTTCGAGTCGCGCTCATCGCGGCCCGTGCTCAACCGCTCGGCCGTAGTGGCGCGCACGCGGCGGCATTGGCTGCCCGAATTGCTGCGTGGCCTGACCGACGTGGTAAGCGCGCATTGCGTGCTCGGCATCGCACCGACTGGCGCCGAAGAACCGCTCGCGCGCCGCGTCGCCGATAATGGGCTGACGTTTCCACTGTTGTTGCGGCCGGTCGCCTCGCATGGCGGCGATGGCCTCGTGCGCTGCGACGACCCCGATACACTTAACGCTCATTTACGCGTAATGAACGGCGCGCATTACCTGAGCGCGTTCCACAATACACGCGACGCGGATGGGTTTTATCGCAAGTACCGGATGATCTTTATCGACGGCGAGCCGTTCGCGTATCACCTCGCGATCTCGCCACACTGGATGGTCCACTACTTCTCGGCGGATATGGAGGCGCATGCGTGGAAGCTCGATGAAGAGCGCCGGTTCCTCGCCGATCCGCGTGGCGCGATCGGCGACCGCGCTTTACGTGCCATCGCGAACATCGGCGAACGGCTCGCGCTCGATTACGCCGGCATCGACTTCACGATCTTGCCGGACGGCCGCGTGTTCGTCTTCGAAGCCAATGCAACGATGCTGGTGCATTACGAACGCGACGACGGTCCGCTGAAACACAAGAACGGCCACGTACAACGCATCGTGGACGCTTTCGAGCAGATGATGATTCGCCGATCCCTCTCTCATGCAGGCGTGCGTGATTTACGTCGTCACACAGCGTCGACATGATCGGGCACCGCACCACCTCGGTCGCGTTGGATTCACAGATTGTCAACGATCGCCACACCGATGGCGAATGGCCGATACTGGCCCGACTGCTGCCGTATGCGATCGGCCCTACTCGACCCTGTAGTCGCACGTTAGAAAAGCGGGCATCCAACGCGGCGATTCAAATTCCCTTTAAAGAGGACACGGCCGAACATGCCACAATTTCCAAGTGGGCCGGCTAACGCCGTCTACCGCCTCTCCCCAGTGCCGGGCCGCTTGCCCGGATACCCTGAAAGGCGACACCACTTCGCTGCGCGTGTGATGCGCGAGCAATCCAGCGGAAGTCGCGGATGAACAGGTGACCGAATGTCCGTGACAGGCGTTCGAGGATCAGGTCATGCTGTGAGAGTAGCGAGCCATGAGCTTTCATAAAGTCTTACGGCTCCACGCCCAGATCAGACGATGCCAGCGAAGCGTTGCTCCAGATAGGCGATGATCGCGTTGGAGTCGTACAACCAACGCGACTGGCCTTCCTCCTGAATATGCAGGCAGGGCACCTTGATCTTGCCGCCCCCGGCCAGCAAATGCTCCCGCTGCACAGGATCGTCTTTGGCGTCGTGTAGAGTCATCGGCACATTCAGACGATGCAGGGCACGTCGGGTCTTTACGCAGAAAGGGCACGCATGGAATTGATACAGCGACAGCCGCGCCGCTTCTTTTTCCACTGCGGCCTGACCTTGCGCCGAACGGCGTTGCGGGCGTGGGCGACTGACGGCGTCGCCGAGCACGATTAACTGGCCGAGACCGGCACGCAGGGCTTTCATCAACATAGAGACTACCTCGAGCGGCGATTGGAAGCTGGCAAGTCTACTCCGTCCAATAGCCGACCGCTCCTAGCCAGACGCAGCCTTACGACTTGCGAGACGGTTGTGGGGCGCTGGCGCGCAGCACCATTGGCCACCAGCGACCCCACAACAGCCTTCAGTCTTCCGCAAAGCAGTCATTCAGGTCAGTCAGCGGATGAGCAAAGGCACCGCAGATATTCGCGGCCGCGACCTTGTCCCGGAAGAAGAACCCTTGCCGACGGCAGGTGATTCCCCGACCAGGGGCAACCTCATGCAGCCTCGCCGGCAGTCAACTCACGTTGCATCATTCGGAACATTGTCTTGGGATAGCGCTTCCATCAAATCATCTGCAGACATTGGACATCCAAGCAGGAAACCTTGCAGGGAATCGCAACCAAGTCGGGTCAGGAAGTCTCGCTGCGCCGCCGTCTCCACACCCTCCGCAACAATGTTCAAATTGAGTGTCTGGCCCAGCGCTACGATTGCGGAAACAATCGCTGCGTCTTCGGTGTCGCTTGTGAGATCACGGACAAACCCCCGGTCGATTTTCAGTTCGCTGGCCGGTAGCCGCTTGAGGTAAAGGAGGCTCGAATAGCCTGTGCCAAAATCGTCGATTGAAATACGCACGCCCATGTCGTGAAGTTGCTGCAGGATTCGCAGGCTTGCATCGGCATCGCGCATCGCCGTCGATTCGGTGACCTCGAGCGTCAGACAGTGTGGCTCCAGTGAATAACGCTCCAAGGCTTCCCGCACCGTTTGAATCAGGCTCGCATGGCTAAATTGCAGGGCCGACAGGTTGACTGCCATGGTCCAGTCCCAGTGGCCTGCTGTGCGCCATTCACTGATCTGCCGGCAGGCCTCGTCCAGCACCCATTCACCGATCGGCACGATCAACCCGGTTTTCTCCGCCAGAGGGATGAACCGGTCCGGTGCAATGAGCCCGCGAGTGGGATGCGACCAGCGAACTAGAGCTTCTACGCCGATCACCGGTCCGTTGGGTGCGGTGAACTTGGGCTGGTATTGCAGAATTAGTTCGTGTCGCACAAGGGCTGAGCGGAGATCCTGCACGAGCTGTAGCTGCTCGTGAACATGGGCATTCATCGACGCTTCGAAGAAACAGTAGACGTTGCGTCCCAGCGACTTCGCGTGATACATCGCTGCGTCGGCATTGGTCAGCAGATCGCCCTGATGGTCGCCATCGCCGGGGTACATCGCAATACCGATACTGGTCGAGATGCGCAACTCGCGGCCGGCCACCTGAAACGGCTCTTGAATGGCCGTCAAAACTTTGTCAGCGAGAGTCGCCGCATCCGCCGGTTCGGCCACCCCCGCCAGTAGCACGAATTCGTCTCCACCCATGCGGGCGATCGTGTCCTCTGACCGGACGTTCGCCCCGATGCGCTGAGCGACTTCGACGAGCAACAGGTCGCCAATGTGATGTCCGTAGGCGTCGTTGACCGTCTTAAACCCGTCCAGGTCCATGAACATCAGGGCGAAGCGGTTATTCTCACGATTCGCGCTCTGGATCGCACGATCGACTCGGTCTTCCAGCAACAAGCGGTTAGGGAGTTTGGTGAGGTTGTCATGCAGCGCCAGGTAGGTCAGTTCCTGATTGGCCTCGGCGAGTGAAATCGCCAACATAGACGTGCGTGACTCCAGCCGCAAATCAAGTACTGAAACGATCAGCGCGATGGCGAGCACCGCCAGCGTGACGACGATGATCACAAGCGCCAACCATCCGGCGTTCACCCCATCACGGGCCGCGCCACACACGCTTCCAAGCGGGAACTGCGCTGCCGCCATCCCTGTGTAATGCATCCCGACAATGGCAAAACCCATTACCACAGCTGCTGCCGCACGCAATGGCCGAACCAGCGGTGAAACGCGGCGCAGGTTGAATGCAATCCACAGTGCCGCGCCCGAAGCGACGATCGCGATGACGACGGACAGAATGAACAGGGACGGGATATACCGGATCCCCGGTGCCATGCGCATTGCGGCCATGCCCGTATAGTGCATGGCGACGATCCCGGCGCCCATCAGCAACGCGCCGCAGAACAAACGCGACGACGGCAACTCGTTCCGGCCCACGAGCCACAGCGCGAACGCTGAGGATGCGATTGCGATCAGAAGCGAGAGCGCGGTGATCGCCGGATCATAGCCGAGCGGAATCGGCAAGCTAAATGCCAGCATGCCGATAAAGTGCATCGACCAGATGCCGGTGCCCATCGCGACTGCACCGCCGGCCAGCCACCAGTGGGCTGCACGTCCCGGTGCGCTAGAAATGCGACCTGCCATGTCCAGCGCGGTATACGCGGCCAGAATCGCGACAAGCAGCGAGAACAGGACAAGCAGGCTGTTGTAGCTGCTAGCGAACATTGGACATCCCCCGTAGACGTTGATCCGATTTGCCTGGGTTCCTTCCGATTCGCCTTGGCACGACACCGTCAATGAAAGAACTGTCAGTTCGTCACGTTAACGACCTGGTTCGCATGCAACTTTAGGGAAAAGTCGCCAAAGCCATCGGACCGGTTGGCCGCCGCGTTGCGCCACCCGCGGCCGGACGCGGGTTCTGCGTCGATGTCAAATGAGCGCACCTGGCCGGCCCCGGCCGCACGGCGAACTTCCGTAGGCGAGCCGCATTCGGCTATGTCTCCGAATACTTGCCTCCCAAAGTGCTCGCGTAGGTCAACGATCAGTATGTGAAGGTCGCGAAAGTGAGCGGCCAGCTCGTGTGCCACGACCACACGCAGGAATACTAGCTGTTCTTTGTCGTGCGCCCGCTTCTTGCGATCGAATTCGAAGGCGGCGGCGTGGTCGATTTTCGTCCCGGCGCCACGCACTTTGTGCCGCGCGGCACGCCGCACAACCCGGTAGCCGACGACGAATGTTGGATCGTGTCGATCGAGCCGGTGCAGACGAAGCATACGGGCGGCGTCGAATCGTCGCTCACGAAGACGATCGAGGAGCAGTTGCATCGGTCGCCGTAAGAATTGGTCATCGGTTAATGCGTGGACTCAGATATGTGCGCCCTGCCTCAACACCGCCATCTGCTCACCTACGAGTTCGAGAAACGCGCCGACCACCGGATTGCCCCGAGGCGTCTGCGGATAAAGCGTGAAGCCGCGAAACCAAATCTCCGGCGCGAACGGCCGGAACACGATGCGCGTCGGATCGACATCCACGGTCGCGAGCGGATTGACGATGCCCACGCCCGCGCCGCGCGTCACGAGTGCGCAGATGGTCGCGCCATACGGCGTCTCGATTGCAGGCACCTGATCCGCACCCGCCGGACGGAGCGCGCGATCGAGCGCTGCACGCGTATCGTCCGCATAGGATGGCAGGATGAGCCGTTCGCCACGCAAGTCGGCCGCGCGAATTCGCGTGCGCGCCGCGAGCGCATGACGCGCCGGCAGCGCGCATAGCCCCGCCAGCTCATAGAGTTCCACGCTCGTCACGCCGAACGCATCCGGCGTGGTGGTCGCGAAGCCGACGTCGCAGTGTCCCGACGACACCCAGCGCTGGATCGTGCTCTCGCTGCGCATTTCGAGCGATACCGCGACGCGCGGATGGGCGTCCACGAAGCGCGCGATCACGGCAGGCAAAAACGACAACGCGAGCACCGGCGCTGCCACGATGCGCAGCCGCCCACTGCCGAGTTCAAGAATCTCTCGCGCCGAATGCTGCAGTTTCTCCAGGCCGACGAAGCTGCGATCCACCTCGCGATAGAACGCACTGCCCGCATCGGTGGCGTGAATGCGTCCGCCATTGCGCACGAACAGGGTCAACCCCGTCGCGGCTTCCAGTTCCGCGATCAACCGGCTGATGCTCGGTTGCGATGTGCCGAGTTCTTCGGCGGCAGCCGTCATCGAACCGCGCAGCATGACCAGCGGGAACGCCTCGACCTGCCTGAGATTCATCGTTTTCTCCGGGCGTGGGCCGCGCAAACAACGGCCAAAGTCGTCAGCTTGCCATATCAGAAATGAATGGAAGCCGTTTTTGGCGCTATTTGACCGGATGATTTGCGACGGCGACACTGGACTCGAATCAAGCGAACAGGGTTGAGTCCATGCGTCCCGATGCGTTGCTGTTTCACGAAACCTTCCGCTGCACCCCGTACTGGTGGGATGCCGCACCGCCCGAGGTCGCGCCGGAACCTTTGCCGGCGAACGTGGACCTGGCGATCGTCGGCAGCGGATATTGCGGGCTGTCGGCGGCGGCGGAGGCTGCGAAGTATGGCGCGCGCGTCGCGGTGCTGGATGCCGCCGAGATCGGCGCGGGCGGAAGCACGCGCAGCGGGGGCATGGTGTCGAGCGGCCAGAAGCTTGCGCTGACCAACGCCATTCGCGGCGTCTCCGCCGAGCGTCTCACGCGTCTGATGCAGGAGTCGATGGCGAGCTTCGACTATCTCAAGGGAATCATCGCCGACGAATCGCTCGACGCAGACCTGCGCATCACCGGCCGCTTCTTCGGCGCCTATACGCCTGCGCATTTCAACGTGCTGCGTCGCCAAGGCCAGTTGTTGCGCGACAAGACCGGCGTCACGGTGCATGTGATCGAGCGCGATGCGCAGCGCGGCATCATCGGCTCCGACTATTACTACGGCGGCATCGTCGTCGACGAATACGGCGGACTACATACCGCGAAATATCATCGTGCGCTGCGCGACCTCGCGCGCCGGCGCGGCGCGACGCTGCATTCGCACGCAGCAGTGCAGCGGATCGAACGAACGGGAAATACGCGGTTTCGCGTGCACACCGCGCGCGGCGTGTTCGATGCGCGGCAGGTGCTGGTGGCCACCAACGGCTATACGGGTCCGCTGCTGCCGTTCTTTTCGCGCCGCGTGTTGCCGGTCGCGAGTTATCAGATCGCCACCGAGCCGCTGCCCGAAGGCCTCATGAACGTGCTCAATCCGGGCCGCCGCATGATCAGCGATTCGAAGCGCAATCTCTTCTACACGCGCCCGTCGCCGGACGGCACGCGAATGATCTTCGGATCGCGGCCCGCCATCCGCGAGATCGACGAACGCGAGTCCGCGCGGCGGCTGTACGCGAAGCTGGTGCAATTGTGGCCCGCCCTGCGGGACGTGCGCGTCACGCATGCGTGGAAAGGCTTCGTTGCGATGACCGGAGACAGGCTCGCGCACATCGGTCAGCACGACGGCGTGCACTATGCGCTCGGCTGCAACGGCAACGGCGTTGCGCTGATGAGCTATCTCGGGCATCGCATCGGCAAACATATGGTGGGTGTCAAGCAGGATGTCGGTGCGTTCGGCGAAGGCGCGTTCCCCCTCTCAGGTGCGGGAATGGCCAGCACGCTTGCGGTACCCGTCGGCAGCGCACTGTACCGGATCGGCGATATGTGGCACGGCCGTGTGCGAGCAGCGCTCTCTTGAAGCGAAGACAAGCGGATTGAACCAGAAAGCCGAAGCATCGAAAGGAGCCGCAATGATCGAGCTGAATAACGTTTCGAAGTGGTATGGCGGCAATCGCGTACTGAACGACTGCACGGCGAGCATTGCGCGAGGTGAAGTCGTCGTGATCTGCGGGCCGTCCGGGTCCGGCAAGTCCACCCTCATCAAATCCGTCAACGGGCTCGAAGCGGTGCAGAGCGGGCAGATCGTGGTGGACGGCATCGACGTGACGGCGAAGCGCGCGGATCTTTCGCGGCTACGGGCGCGCGTCGGCATGGTGTTTCAGCATTTCGAACTCTTTCCTCATCTCTCGGTGCAGCGCAACGTGATGCTCGCGCAGATGAACGTGCTCGGCCGCGCGCGCGACAGAGCCGCTGAGCGCGCACGCTCGCTATTGCGCCGCGTGGGCTTGAGCGGTCATGAGGACAAGTATCCGGCGCAATTGTCGGGCGGGCAGCAGCAGCGCGTGGCGATTGCGCGGGCGCTTTCGATGGACCCCGTCGCCATGCTGTTCGATGAGCCGACTTCCGCGCTCGATCCCGAGATGGTCAACGAAGTGCTCGACGTGATGACCACGCTCGCGCAGGACGGGATGACCATGCTGTGCGTCACGCACGAGATGGGTTTCGCGAAGCGCGTGGCCTACCGCGTGTTGTTCATGGACCGCGGCGTCATCGTGGAAGACGATACGCGCGAAGCCTTTTTCGAGCGTCCGCGCTCCGAACGCGCGCAAGACTTTCTTTCGCGCATCCTGCATTGAATCAACCGCTAGCCAATCCAAGGGAGCCTCACCATGCGATTACTTCGTCTCGCACGCCATCTCGCCGTGGCCGCATCGTTCCTGGTCGGCGCGACGACCGCCGCCCACGCCGCCGATGACGTCGGCACATTGACGCCGGGCAAGATCGTCGCCGGCGTCGATGCGAACAACAAGCCGTACTCGTATATTGACAACGGCAAGATGACGGGCTTCGACGTGGAACTGGTGCGCGCCATCGCCGCGAAACTCGGGCTCACGGCCGACTTCCGCGCGCAGGACTTCGCGGGTCTGCTGCCGAGCGTGGCGAATCAACAAGTCGATCTTGCCGCGGGCTCGATCTCGATCACCAAGGAACGCCTCAAGATGGTCGATTTCTCGGAAGGCTATCTCACGGGTCTTTTGAGCGTCGGCACGCTGCCGGACAGCACGATCGGCGCGAGCGTGGCATCGGTGAAGGACAAGCGCATCGGGGTCGTGCAGGGGACCATCGAGGACACGTATTCGCAGAGCTACCTGCCGGGCGCGCAGATCGTCCGCTTTCCGAATATCAACGCGGGCTTTCTCGCGCTGCGCAACAAGTACATCGACGGCTACTTCATCGACAAGACCTTGCTCGAAGGGCTGCAAGGTAAGTATCCGGACCTGAAGCTTGCCGACAAGCTCGACATCTCAGCTTCGAATCTTCCCGCCGGTTTCCCGATCCGCAAGGGCAACGCGAAGCTCGAAGCGGCGGTCAACAAGGCCATCGGCGAACTGGTGGCGGACGGGACGTGGCTCAAGCTCTATCAGCAGTTCAATCCCGGCTATCCGAAGCCTGATCCGATGCCGCCGTATGCGATGAAGTAACCGCCCGCCATTGTTGCTTCGTCACGCCTCGTCAAGCGCAAGGAGAGAGTCCTCATGAATGCATTCCTGCAGAACTTCCTGGATTGGCCGCTGCTCGTCGAATCGCTGCCGACGCTGATCGGCACGGGCCTCGTGAACACGCTGATCCTGTCGGTGATCTCGACTGCGCTCGGCATCGTGGCAGGAATGGCGCTGGCGCTCTGCGCCGTATCGCACACGCGCTGGCTGACCTGGCCCGTGCGCGTTTTCGTGGATGTCTTTCGCGGCCTGCCCGCCGCGCTGGTCATTCTCGTGGTCGGGCAGGGACTGGCGCCGGTCGGACTCTCGTTGTTCGGACCGAATCCGTATCCACTGGCGATCGTCGCGCTGGCGCTGGTGTCGTCGGCGTATATCGCGGAGATATTCCGGTCGGGGATTCAGAGCGTCGGACGCGGACAGATGTCCGCGTGCCAGGCGCTCGGCATGACGTACTGGAGCGGCATGCGCCATGTCATTGTGCCGCAGGGCGTGCGGCGCATTCTGCCCGCGCTTGCCAATCAGTTCATCTCCATCGTCAAGGATTCGAGCCTCGTGTACTTCCTCGGACTGCTCACTTCGCAGCGCGATCTGTTCACCATCGGGCAGAACGCGGCGGTCAATACGGCCAACCTGTCGCCGCTCGTCGCGGCAGGCGCCGTGTATCTGCTCATCACCGTGCCGCTCACGCACGCGATCAATCATCTGGACCGCTGGACCAATCGCTTCATCAATCCCGCCGCGCGCCAGCAGAAGATATCGCGCGCCGGGCGCAACGTGCACGCTGAAGAAGCGCTGCAACCGCAGACGGCGGCCGTGGCCGAGCGTCGTCCGTAACTCTCACTTCGTTGAAAGAAACCATGGGTCCTAAAGTCGACACCGTCGCCGACGATATCAAGCTGCCCGAACGCGCCGATGTGGTCGTGATCGGCGGCGGCATCATCGGCGTATCAACGGCGCTTGCGCTGCACGAAAAAGGGCTGTCCGTCGCGCTGTGCGAGAAGGGGCACATCGCGGGCGAGCAGTCGAGCCGCAACTGGGGCTGGGTGCGCGTGACACGGCGCGATCCCCGCGAATTTCTGCTGAGCATCGAAAGCCTCAAGATCTGGCGCACGCTCGACAGAACGCTCGGCGTCGACACCGGCTTCAACCAGTGCGGCATCCTATACGTATCGAACAATGACGCCGTGCTCGAACGTCACCGTGACTGGCTGAAGCGCGCTCGTCAAATAGCAGGCGACGATGCCTTCGACACGCGCGAAGTGAACACGCATGAAGTCTCACGCCTGCTGCCCGGCGCGACGCAGACGTTCAAGGGCGGCATCTTCACGCCGGGCGATGCGCGCGCGGAACCGCAAAAGGCCGCGCCCGCCATCGCCAACGCGCTGCGACGCAAGGGCGTCAGCATTCTCACGCCGTGCGCGGTGCGCGGCATCGAGACGAGCGGCGGGCGCGCGAGCGCGGTCGTCACCGAACATGGGACGATTCGCTGCGATGCGGTCGTCGTGGCGGGCGGCGCATGGACGCGCTATTTCTGCGGCAATCTCGGCGTGGAGCTGCCGCAACTGCTCACGCGTGCGTCCGTGCTGCGCACCGAACCGCTCGAAGGCGGTCCCACGTGCAGCGCCAATAACGAGGAATTTGCGTTTCGCAAACGTGCGGACGGCGGCTACACGGTCGCATACGGCTTGCGCACGCACGCTGATCTCACGCCCGATTCCTTCCGCCTCTTCTTCAAATACATCGAAGCATTGAAGAGCCAGATGGGCGCGCTGCAGATTCAGATCGGCAAGCGTTTCTTCGACGAACTCAAGCGGCCGCGCCGCTGGGCGCTCAGCGAATCGACGGTCTTCGAGCATGTTCGCACGCTCGATCCGGACCCCGTGGTGTCTTACGTCGACAAGGGTCTCAAGGCCTTTACCGAAGCGTTTCCGCAGCTGGCGGGCGCGCGCATCGCGCAGCGGTGGGCCGGATATATCGACGTGACGCCGGACGCGATTCCCGTCATCTCCGGAGTTGGGCGTGTGCCGGGCATGTTCATCGGCACCGGTTTCTCGGGACACGGCTTCGGCATCGGGCCGGGCGCGGGCAGGCTGATGGCGGACCTCGTCAGCGGTGACGCACCGCTCGTCGATCCGCACGCGTTCCGTCTCGAGCGCTTCAGCGACGGCTCGAAGATCACCATCGACGCAGGCTTCTGATACGCATGGACCGACAGCACATGGGATTGCACATGGACAAAGTGGCGATGGTGTCGGGCGCGAGCCGCGGCATCGGACGCGAGATTGCGATGGAACTGGCGCGGCGCGGCTTTCGGCTGTCGCTCGGTCTGCGCGATATGCACACTTACGATGGCGTGCCGAATGCGTTCCTGCATCCCTACGAGGCGCGCGATCCCGACGCCGCCCGGGCCTGGGTGGATGCGACGACTGCGCGCTTAGGGCGCATCGACGTGCTGGTGAGCAACGCGGGCATCTGCCGGATGATCGACTTCGATACAGGAAACGATGCGCTCTTGACCGAGACCTTCGAGATCAATGTAAATGCACCTTTCCGACTGGTGCAGGCGGCGCTGCCGCATTTGCGCCGGGCGGGAACCGGACGTTTCGTGCAGCTTGCGTCGCTTTCCGGCAAACGGGTGAAGAACCTGAACGTCGGCTATCAGATGTCGAAGCACGCGATGGTGGCGCTCACCCATGCGGTGCGCCGCGCGGGTTGGGACGATGGCGTTCGGGCGACCGCGGTATGCCCCGGCTTCGTGAATACCGACATGGCCGCCGGCATCGCCGATATCGAACCGATGGCGATGACGCAGCCGCAAGACCTGGCACTTCTGGTGGTGAATACCATCGAGTTGCCGAATACGACGAGCGTGGCGGAACTGCTGGTTAATTGCCGCTATGAGGAGACGCTTTAGCGGGCGCTTGCGCTTTCTTGAGCTAAAGCAAGGTCAGTCGTCGGGTGATGAAGCCGGCATCGCCTGCCGCTCGACACGGACCGCGGTGCAGTCCTCGTCAGTTCAGCCGTGCCTTCGTAGCCGAGACCGGTCAGTCGCCAGCTAAACCGGTGGAACGGCTTCGCCTCAAAGCAGCCCGATTCATGATCGAGCAGGGCCGCCACACAATTAACCTGGTGGCGCTGGAAACGGGTTTTGCGGACCGGGAACGTAGGCGGCGCGCGTTCCTTGGAACGTTTGGCGTGCCCGCAGATGCCCTGCGCAGGCGCGCCCGCCGGGGGTATCCGCGACCGGCAACTGAAGCCGCTCTGTGCATCATGCTTGCTCCACGCGCGGCGCGCCCTAAGACGGCTGATGCCTGAGCGAAGCAGACGGTCGAATGTCAGCTTTGCAGCTACGGCGACCGTCTGGGATTGGCCGAACCCGGAAATTCGGGTTCCTGCCGAGACTAACGGAGTGCGCCAGCGCCGCGAATTCGGGATTCCGCCGAATGCAAGCAGGCCTGCGGAGTGGCCGCTCGCCCCCGCTCCAATCAGAGGTTCGACACGTAGCCATTATTCGACTAGGCTTATCAGAAGCCCCATGCTGCACAAACGCGTTAAAAACCCGCCAAGAAAGATTCGATTCAAACATCTGTTTGCAGGGTATCTCACGATAAGCGACCGACCATGGACGACATCTCTCCGCAGGCCTTCGTCGATGCCGCGATCGCCTATCAGAAGACTGCCGCAGTGAAAGCCGCCGTCGCTATCGAGAAGGTCCGCGTTGGCCAGGCTTGCTCCCGTGCCGGTCCATGGTGACTAGCATAGCAAGTGGAGCACGGGACCGCAGGTGCGACCTATTCGCGGGTCTAACGTCAGCAAAGCTGAGTGAATCGGCCGTCCGAATGACGGTTTTGTGGGTCGGACGAACGGCAACTCTGTTGGCCGACTGCTGACTCATAAGCCTGCGTGTCGTCCAGTTGAAGCGTACTTCAGCCGGACGTCAGAGCCCGGCGGGGAACGCGTCAGATTAAGGGTATTTCCAACGTAAATTGACACCCTCGTTGCAAAGTCTCAGGAACAAATCTGACAGTTTCGCCGTTGACGTACGTAAACGTCCGAATCTTGACGGTACCCCGATTACGAAACGGCCGCCTTTGCCGATCGGCGCGGCTATGACGGCATCGGGCTATGACGGCATCGCCGTAGTGCGGGGGATGGTGGAGCGCGGCCGGCAGATCCTCGGCCAGCTCGAGAAGCGCCTAGAACGCGCCAAGGAGGCCGTGCGCGAGCGGTTCGGCACTGCCGACAACCGCTCGCGCTGCGTCTTCGCCATGAACCTCAACTACGACCCCGACGTCGTGCCCGAGATCGTCGAGGCCGACGCGATCTTGCGCGGCGGCCATCAGACGCTGGCTCCGTTCCGGTGCTATGCCCGCTTATGGCTCGAGCGCGACTACGACGCGGCGGCCGGCAAGGGCGAGGTCATCGTCCAGGGGGACTCAGCCGTAGCGGCGGATCGTTTCCTGCACGCCCGACAGACCATTGCGCAGGTCATCGGCATTCATGACCGGCACGAGTTCGATCTTGGCGTTCAAACCAAAGAAGAGCCGCTCGGCGGTATCGGCAATCTGCGATGATTCCGCCATGTTCACGATGAAGAAGCCGCCCCGGTCGCCATTCTCGGCGTGGAAATAAGCGGCTTCGGGCTTCAGATCCTCGGTTAGCTGTTGGAAGACTTTTTCTAATTTGCCGGCGCGGATGGCGGAGTTGCCGGCATCAGCGGAAAACGAGAACTTCACCATAACACGCATGACTTACCTCCCTGACGGTTGCAGGGTCGCCCGGCGACGGGCACCCTCGGTGGATCATTCTGAGCCTAAGCTCACCCGCCGGCAACCTGGATCGGCGGCAACCCCAGGCGGAGGATTTCGATCGCGGGGCAGCGGTTCATCACCTAAACGGACTTTTCGTACGCTAAGCGCGCTACGCTGGGCGTGTCGAACGTCTCTGCGCGACCCCTTGCCGTCATTCGGGTCACAACGGTCGCAATGACTAGTGTCAAACGTTCAACGGTCAGTCGCCTGCGAACGCCTCGCTGCGGTCCGTTGACCTATGGCTGTGCAATTACCTCAAGGCACACGCACTGCACTTTCGGCTTCCGCCAGAAACGGTACAAGCGGCGGGTTAGGCGTCTGCCGTCGCCGCATACCCGCATCACCGCGCGAATGGCCTCGTGCGGCGCCAGATCCGAAATGCGTCGGCGACGAAACAAAGCCCGGGCTCATGGGCGATTGCGAACGCCTGCTGCTCGGTCATCCAGTATTGCTGACGCGCCGCGTCGTACTGGAGATGACCCTGCGTCACCTGCGCCCCCAACCACTTGCGCACGGCTCCCGCATCGGTGCCCGTCTCCTTCGCAAGTCGCTGCGCCGATAGCGGATTGTCAGCCAGCGCTTCATACAGTCGAAGCGTGTCCGCTTCGGCTAGCGCGGCATTGACTCCGAATGCATCCCGACGATGCGCGAGTGCCAGGATGTGCTCGTTTAGCTTGCCTTGATGGTTTGCCACGTTGACCTCCCTGCGATTTTCAGGTGGTAGAGCGTCCCGCTCCGGTAGTAACCTGCATTCAAGCGATGATTCGATGAATGCGTTCGACGACATGAGCGTGCCCCTGAAGCGTTGTATTGACGGTTGGAGCCAGCGTGAGAAACGCCGATGCGCCTGACGCCCCGGGCCGACCCTTGAGCATTCGCCTGCTCGGCGAGCTCGAAGTGCGGCGCGACGGCGCGAGCGTACCGTTGCCCGCTTCACGCCGTACCCGCGCTCTGTTGGGCTATCTCGTGATGTCCGACGGCGCAATACACAGATCGGCCCTCTGCGATCTGCTATGGGACGGTCCCGACGATCCGCGAGCCGCGCTTCGCTGGAGTCTGTCCAAGCTGCGCCCGCTGGTCGACGACGCATCGCAGGAGCGCATCGTCGCCAACCGGACACACGTTGCGTTCCATGCCGCTGGCGCGTTCGTCGATAGCCAGAGGATTGGGGCGCTGCTCGAATCGGGAACCGAACGATTGCCCGTTGCTGCGCTCGCCGAAGCCGCGCAGTTGCTCGGGGGCGACTTCCTCGGCGGGCTCGAACTTCCGGGCTGCTACCGTTTCCACAACTGGTGTGTCGGCCAGCGCGAACGGTTCGGACGGATTCGCGGGGCGGTCCTGCGCTCGCTCATCGCGCGGCTGTCGTGCAATGTGCCGCTTGCGTTGCAGTATGGCCGTGAGCTGGTCGAGACCAATCCGCTCGATGGGTCGGCTCACGCGACGTTGATCGGCTTGCTCGAAGCGGACGGCCGTCCCTCGGATGCGGACGGCCATCACCGCTATGCACACGAGCTTCTCCATCGCGAGCTCGGCGCGCGCGCGTCTGCAATGCTCGATGATGCTGTCCGGCGCATGCGCCACACCACCTTGTTGCGCAACACCAACGAGTATTGCCATCGCGCACTTCGTGACGAGAACCGCCCATCGACAGACGACGCTGGAGCAGCAGAACGAAGCGAGCGAGCGCCGACGCGTGATCAACAATCGATGTCCCCGTTGCCTCCGTTGCCTCTTGTCGGGCGCGACGCAGAACGTGCGAAGCTCGATGTGCTATTGGCACCTTCGACGGCGCACGGACTCACTCTGCTGACGGGGGAGTCGGGTATCGGCAAGACGCGGCTGCTGGAGTACTTCAGCCAGTGCGCGTCCAACGCGTCGTATCGCGTGCTGCGCGGTCGCTGCTATGAAGCCGAGGTTATCCGGCCATACGGCATCTGGATAGACGCCTTGCGCGAAGTCGCAATGGATGCTTTAGAACCGCTCGACCAACATCTCGCGCCTTTTATCCGTCCCGCTACCGTCGGCACGCCTCAAATCCAGCGCGATGAGGGAAGCCGCGAACGGTTCTTCAATGCGGTCGTCACATTGCTTGGCCGGCTGTGTGTCGACCATCGATTGGCGTTCGTGCTCGATGATCTACAGTGGCTCGACAAATCGTCGGGCGCGCTGCTGCACTTCGTGCTGCGACGATTGGACCCCGAACTGCCTGTCGTTTTCGCCGCTGGCGCGCGTCCTGCTGAAATGGAGGACAACCGGTTTGCGAGGGTACTGTTGCAATCGCTCGCGCGAGACGGCAGGCTGACCCGCGTCCCATTGCAACCGCTTTCTGCCAACGAGGTGGGCGCGCTTATCCGGGCCGCCGGGAGCGACATCCGCGTTGAGCAGGCCTTGAGGGACAGCGGCGGCAATCCGCTTTACGTGCTCGAGCTGACGCGCGCAAAGCAAATGGATCGCGAAGCGTCGACCTGTACCGTCGATACGTTGATGGCCGATCGGCTCGCGCCGCTCGACGCGCCCACGCGTGATCTGCTTTCGTTCGCGGCTTCGATAGGTCATGCGTTTGCTCCCGAGCAGCTTGCGCAACTACTCGACCGTGCGCTTCCTGACATCCTGTCGTCCATTGTCGAACTCCAGCGTCGCGGGATCCTGGCCGAGGCGACGTCCACGGAATTCGACTTTGCACACGATCTGGTACGGCAGACCGTCTATCGAACGCTTTCGCAGCCGCACAGGCGTGCGATTCATCATCAGATTGCGCGGCAACTGCTGGCCGCAAGCGTGCACGACCCGCAGCTGCATGGAGAAGTCGTTCACCACGCGATGTTGGCGGGCGACTCGCGCATGACGGCGCGAGCATGCGTTGAGGCCAGCCACCACTGTCTTCGCGTTTTTGCGGCCACGGAGGCGCGCGCTGTCGCGGAACGCGGCCTGGCTCACGCCCGTTCATTACCGCAGGGGAGCGAACGGGTCCAGCTCGAAATCCAGTTACTCACTGCGCGGCTCGTTGCCGTCGCGAGTTCGGGCGACGGGTATGCGGTGTCGATGGAGCATGAGTTCGAACGGGCGATCCATGAGGCGGAAGCCCTGTCGCTTCATGCCGACGTTGTGCAGGGACTCCATAGCCTGTCATGGCTGACGCAGCAGGCAAACGACATCGAACGTACGCGCCAGGTGACGATCCGAGCAGAAACGGCCGCGCGCAAAGCCGACGCGGCGACGCGCTGCAAGCAGCTCGCCAACACGGGCCGGTGTTTACTCGAACTGGAGCGAGATCTGCCTCGTGCGCGCGGCGTTCTGCAGGAAGCGGGCGTGCTCGCCGGACGTCTTGACCTGCGCGTCGTCGAACTGATGTGGGGCCAGGCGCTGCTCGCCCGGGCCGACGGCGAACTGGACATCGGATGCGCGAAGCTCGACGAAGCCGTGGCGCAGGCGCGTGCGATGGGCGATCACTGGCGCGAGTACCAGTGTTTGGTCTGGCTCGCGACGATGAAGTTCGAGCGCGGCGCGTATTTGGACGTTACGCGGCTGGCGGCGGACATCGTCGCGGCTGCACAGAAAATGGGCGACTCCGGCGCACCTTTTGCGGAGGTTATCAGTCAGATATCAGCCCTGCGCCTGGCCGAGGGCGACCATCGCATGTTCGTGTTCGAAGGTCTTGACGCCCTTCGGCAAGCTGATGACAAGCGGCATCTTTGCTATGCACTGAACGAGGTGGCGCGTGCCTGTCTCGACTGTCGATGCAGCGCCGATGCGAGCGATCTTGGGCGACAAGCGCTGCAAGCTGCCGACGCGCTTGGTTCACTCACCGAGAAAATCGTTGCGACGGCTTTGCTCATCGAGGCAGCTTTCGCCGCCGACGAGACGGAACGCTCCAACCGTTTTCTTTCTTCATTGCGCGAATTGCTAGGCGACAAGCCGCTTGCTCCCCGAAGTCGGGCTGCACTACAACGGCTTTACGATCGCTATCCCGGCACTACAACCATCGTTCAAACGCAGACGCATTAATCTTTGGCGAGTGCAAACTGTGTCGCAATGGGAGGACTGACATGTCGCACGTCGTCGTTGAAAGGAGCTTTCCGATGCCGCAGTCGGACGCGGACCTGTACGTCCTGGAAGACCACCTGGCCCCGTGCAGCGAACTGCATGGCGTTGTCTGGATACGCAGTGTCGTGTCCATCGATCGCCGGCATATGATCTGCGAGTATGAAGCGCCCGATGCGGAAACCGTCCGAAAGGTGCAACGGGAAGCCGGCGCTGCCTTCGATCACATCTGGTCGGGCGACGTCATTGAAAGCTAAAGCGGCACGCGCGTTGGCGTAAGCCGCAGCGTCGAACAGACACTTGGGAAGCTCCTGCTTCCTAATGACGCGCCGCGCGCGTCGTTTTTTTATCGCGGCTACCGCGCTTTGACAGGCGCTATGTCCCGAACGACTCGGCGGCGCATGCAGCCAACGCCGCCCGTCTGCTACAGGTCAAAATGACCGCAGTTCCATGTCAATCTGCCGTTTTCAAAGACCGAACGCCGGCAGCGTCGAAAGGCCGTTAGTGGCCGCACCCCGCCCGACCAATCGATTGCGCGGATCGTCGGCGTAACCGCGCCATGCAAAGGGATATCACGACCCATTATGCCGCCGGTCGAGCCGTCAGGGCTGCAACGGCAGGTATCAGACGATACTGTTGAAAAAGTCGCTGACAGTCTCTGTCGCTGGATCTTGCAGCTGATCAATTTAGAACTGCGACTTGTTCGTGCCTGACAGAGTCTAGGTTCACTCAAGCCGTGGTGTGCTCCAGACACGCATTCAAGGAGGCTGTTCCATGAGCGACCAATATTCTTCGGCACTCGATACCGCCTACCGCAGAGCGATTCGATTCCACAAGGCAAGGAAAGGCCTGCCGGCACAAGCGTCTGCGACGTTCGACCAACTGCTTGAAGCTTTCGGCGGTCCGATGACGGATGCCGGTATCGCGCCGGCAACGGTCATCGAGCGCCTTGCAGATGCCGCGGAGCCTGGTTTGACCGGCACGGCTGGACCGCGCTTTTTTGCCTGGGTGATGGGTGCATCACACCCGGTCGGAGTCGCCGCGGATTGGCTAACGAGCATGTGGGGCCAAAATGGCGCCGGCTATCACAGTTGCCCGGCGAACGCGGCGGCCGAGACTGTAGCTAGCAGGTGGCTGCTAGAACTCCTCCAGCTTCCGCCCGAGTGCTCGGTCGGATTTACCACTGGTGGGACAATGTCGCACTTCGTATGTCTTGCAGCCGCGCGTGGCGAACTGCTCAGGCGGCAGGGATGGGACGTTGAGGCAGACGGCCTGTTCGGTGCACCAGAAATCACGGTGTGCGTGGGTGCTGATGCTCACGTCAGTGTGTTTTCCGCCCTGCGATATCTTGGATTTGGTCAGCGTCGCGTCGTCGCAATACCGACGGACGGTGAAGGGCGAATGAACGCGAACGAGCTTGGACGGGCGATTGCGCGGGTCAAGGCCCCATTGCTGGTGATCGCTCAAGCCGGACAAATCAACACCGGGGCCTTCGACCCTCTGGATACGATCGCTGAGTCGACGCATGAGAGACAGGGCTGGCTGCATGTCGACGGCGCTCTCGGACTTTGGGCTCGCGCCTGTCCTTCGCGTGCACATCTGGCGGAAGGAGCTGAACGGGCGGACTCATGGACGACCGACGGGCATAAATGGCTGCAAAGCCCCTACGACTGCGGCTATGCAATCGTCCGCGATGCGCGCGCGCACCGTCGCGCCATGACGGTTAAAGCCAGCTACCTCCCCGTGTCAGGAAACGAAATTCGTGACCCGAAGGAGTGGGTCCCCGAGCTGTCGCGCAGGGCTCGAGGTTTTGCGAGCTGGGCATTGCTCTGCGCATTTGGCAAGGACGGAATTTCGGCGATGGTTGAACGGCATTGCCAACTTGCCGAACGAATGTCATCCGCGCTAGCCAGCGAACCGGGCATCTGTGTGCTCAACAAAGTAGAGCTTAATCAGTTCCTTGTCCGATTTGGCTCGGCCGAGGTATCCGAGCAATCCGACCAGGCGACGAGGGATGTCATTGCTCAGTTGGAGACAGAGGGCAGCTACTTCTTCTCGGGCGCGGAATGGAGAGGAATGTGGGTCATGCGCGTGTCAGTGATCTCCTGGGCGACGACCCAGTCGGATGTGGATCAGGCGATCAACGTCGTCGTGGAAGCGTGGCGCCGGGTGACGGGCGAAACGAAGAATCCGGCAACCTGAGCTAATACCCAAGCGCCGACACAATCCGTCACGAAGGTCCGTTACTTGCGGCAGAGCCGACGTTCGAACGTCCGCACGACGGCATCGGCGAACGTCGCTAGCTGGCCGATCGCGGAAGCCGCAATCAAGCGGTGAGCCCTGCTTTCGCCTCCGTCAAGCCGGGTGCAGCAGTTTGCCTCGGGAACAGCGCCGCCAAAGCGGCTCAATTCTGGATGTTTTCCTCGCAATCGTTCCAGTACCGCAGCGGGTCGCGATGTTGTGGATAGCGTAAGTTGAGCCACGCTGACAGCCTGGTCCAATCTGGATGATTGGTACCGGTCTGAGCGGACCAGATCGATGACCGCTCAAGAATTTGACCGTTCCCGCGATCACGGACAAGCAGGCTGCCTAGTCCGCTAGAACTGTTCGCTTGTGACTCAATAAGATATCGCGGCAGAATTTTGAGTTCAGCATCCGCAGCCCAACCGTATAAGGCGCGGACCACGCCGGACGGATCTCTCAGCTCTATGGGGCCGCTTTCCGGGCGAACGGCTGTCCATCCTTCGGGAAACTCGGTGACAACCTCGTTTTTACCTTCCCTCACCCACTTCACGCGCCATGCGCGGACCATCGCCTCGCGCATGCGAGACACCGACTCGTAGCCAACGGGCAACTCGATCGCCATCGGAAGCGTAATGAGGTTGTCTTTCCAGAGTTTGGTTTCGTCGTCGACGCGCTCGAGCACGTCGAATGCTCCTGCTTCGAATGGGTTCTCGGGCCGGCCCGATACTTTCGCGTTGCCGCCGGGCAATCCCTCGAAAAGGCGCTCAGCATCATGGCGGGTAAGTTTTGTCTTTCCTTTCTTCATGGGTCTTCCTACAGCAAGGTTGTTGTCTCGCTAACGCCTGGGCCCTCATGATTCGGCCACTGCCGGCCGCGCGTTTCCCGCCGACTTCGTCAGGGTTTCGCATCGTCCGGCTTGGGGCTCCAGGCCGCAGCCAAGCGGCTTTGTACAGCGACGAGTTGGTCATCGGTGGTCGCCACCAGCCACAAACGTGAGTGCTCCGCGATTTGGCGGTTGTGGTCCTTCAACGGTCCCATGGTGGCAGCGGACTTCCAGGCCACCGGGCCGATTCGGCTGCTCCGGCCCGAGGGCGCACCCACCAGCAGGCAGTAAGGTCCAAGAGGAAGCGAGACGAACGGGAGGGCCGGACTAGCGCGCACGCGCCAGTCGATGAACGGCGCCTCGTTGATGAGCAACGGAGTGGGCAAGCCGTAAAGCACACTGAAATCGTACAGCGACAGTTGCGCGCGCGCGCCCGCGTAGATACGCCGGATATCGTCGACAACCGCGGCGCGGATTTCATCGTCGAACATGGGCTCCTGCGCATAGCGTGCAGAGGCTTCCTGAGCGTCAATCTGATATGAGCTGAACAGGCCAAGTTCCACGCAGTCCTGCACTGCGCGCTGGACCTCCACCATAGAGCCGGCTTCCTCCGGCTTGCCCAACTGCGCTGCCCTCAAAAACCGGGCAAGACCCGTCTCCTGGATCGGAGGACTCTCCATAGACGCATCGTCGTCAGCATCCTTGTCGAGCGGCACGAAAATGTATTCTTCGGCCGCGAAGCGCGACTTCTTGCCTTCGTCAAACTTGATTTCGCCATCGATGCAGTCCAGATAGCGAGTACCGATTCGGCCATGCTCCCAAACCCAATTCTTCAGGAGCGGACGTAGCGGATGCAGCCTGTCGTGATTAGCCATGGGGGTCTCCAACTGCCCAAGTATAGATCCAAGTCGCCGCTTGCTCTGTTGGGGTCTAGTCTGGCAACGCGCGCTTGAGCGGGTTTCTGCGGTCACTCTTGGTCGGCAAGTGTTAGTCCGGGCCCAGCACGGTACCGACGGCCCTTTGCCGCCACAACCCTGCAATGGTTGCCACTCGCAAAAGGGATCTACGCTATCTCGTTAGCCGTGATCGATTGCGAACTTCGCAATTGCGGACCAGTCACGATCACCGAAACCCGCGTTCACGGCGTCCCGCATCCGGCCGTGAACGACATCAAGCATCGGCAGTACGCGAGCCGCATCGGTGGCGGCCTCCTTCGCCAGACGAAGATCCTTGAGCCCAAGCGTTGCCTTGAATCCAGGTTGGTATTCGTTCCGGATGATATTGCCGGAATAGGTCTGGTAGGGACGACTGCCGAACAGCGTACCCAGGATCAATTCAAAGAAGCGCTCTCGCGAAAGTCCGTTCGTCTCCGTTAGAACGACGGCTTCCGCCATCGCCTCAATTGCCATCGTGATCATCATGTTGCAGGCGATCTTCGCAGCATAGGCCGTGGGCGGTTCATCACCCATCTCCCAAACCTGTTTGCTAATGACTTCCAGCACTGGTTTGACTTTTTTCAGAGCGCCGGGCGCGCCGGCGGCGAGAACGTTGAGTTCGCCCCTAGCGGCGACATCCGGCCGCCCGAGCACTGGAGCAGCCACATAGGCGACGCCTGCCGCGCGATGAATCGCCACCAGTTCTTGCGCGAACGCCACGGAGATTGTCGATGCTACAACATGCACCAGGTCTGACCGCGCCTGGGACAGCAACTTCGCGTCAACCAGAACGTTGCGGATTGCAGAGTCGTCGGACAGCATCGTCAAGGCCATGTCCGCCTGCAACGCTTGCGCAGGCGTCTCTACCATGCGTACACCTTCGACATCCCCGCCTGAACGGTTCCAGGCTTTGACGGCGTGACCGGCAGCGACCAGATTGCGGGCAATTTCCCGGCCCATCGCGCCTAAACCAATGATTCCAATTCCATTTGAGTTCCCTGGCGGCTCATCACTATCGATGGCACGCAGCATGACTTGAATAGCCCTGGTCGGATCACCCGCCTGCTGTCTTTTCACGTTCATTGCTTTCGCTGAGTTGGGGTTTCCGTGTTCTCGATAAGCCAGTTCAACACCGGCATCAGTGCGTCATCGGAGTTCTTCTCGTAGATGAGACCGTGGCCGTTTCCGAACACACCATGGTCGGGAAGATGCAACAGTTCCGCCTGGCTGCCAGCCGCTTTCAGTTGCTCAACAGCGGGGCGACTGGCGGCGGCGAAGGCTGAGGCTTCGGCAGTGACGGCGACGATCGGCAAACCGGCGAGCGCAGGCAGCCGGTGCGCGCCAGCAGCAGCAGCCCGCAGATCTTCAGGTGTGGCGACGGACGGCTCCCAGTTCAGCGGCACCGCCGCGAGGCCCCATGTGAGCGACCCGATATTGGGAATATCCGCAAACGGGGGGCCCATCGGCTCAACGGCGACGATCGCTTTGACCAGCCCGGGCCGACGATCTGCCACTACCCAACCGACCGGTCCCGACGCTGAGTGCGTCAGGAGAATCGCCGGGCCAATCCTGTCCAGCAGCTTTGCGATCCTGTCCGCCTCCATGTCCTCGGAGAACGCGAGGTCTGCGGGAAGCGGGCCATAGCCGGCGATGAACCCGTCCATCGCCGCCTCGTCATCCCGGGCAAAAGGCCATTGGGTGTGTTGATCTTCATATTTTGTCGGGAAGTAGATATCGCGCCCGTGTTCATACGAGAACCCCGGTCCCATCGGCCCCATCGTCTCGACGTGGTACGGCGATCGTCCTTGTCCAGGACGGTCGACCACGAGAACCGCGTAGCCTGCTTCCACCAGACGTTGTGCCCAGCCTGGACGGCCATCCGGCGTGTCGAACCACTCGGTTCCCTGATAGCCACCGCCATGCACAAGCACAATCGGCCACGGACGCGTGGCCTGCTCCGGCGCTTCCCACTCAACGAAAAGCGGGCCGCATTGGTACGTCTCTCCGTCTCGTTCGATACGATTGCCAGAAATCCACATATGGCCGCGACGCACGGTGCGGGGGGCAGTACTTTTCCAGAAGGCCAAGATCTTTCTCCAATTTGCAAGTGAGAGGCGCGTAGCGCCGATCTGAAATTGACCCGCTCAGAGCGGAGTGACGCGCAAGCGTGTTGGTGCAAGGTCGGTGAAACTCGGAACGTCGGCCATGACCTCCCGGGTTTCTGGAGATCCGAAGGCGGTTTCAATTGCCGCTTTGTCTCGAAAACGGCATTCACAAATCGCGAGGGTGCCGACATGCGTCATCGGCGGAAAGAAGGCCGCGACGCTCTCAAGGCCGTAGCGCTGCCATGCCTGCATCACGAGCGGCAGGTGACGTTCGACGTAGTAGCTCCGATCAAAACGGTCTCCTGGCGCACCTTCGTAGGTGACATAGACGGTCTGCGATACAAGTTGCGACATGCCAATCTCCGTTTTGCCAATTTCTCCGAGCTGTCCCGGCCCGTAACCTGAAACGCCGATCAGGACGAGCCATGAGGGCGCCGCGACAGTGGATGCAGCGAAGTTTCCCGCATTCACTATTGTTCGACAATCCAATAAAATGAACATTCGCCGTTCATTTTTGTGGGACTCGGGTATGGAATGGAGTGATGTCCGGATTTTTCTGGCGATAGCGCGCACTGGAACATTGGGTGCTGCTGCACGACTGTTGCACCTTAGCCATCCAACAATTGGGCGACGCCTTCGCGCGCTCGAGGACGCCACGGGACAAGTGCTCTTTCAGCGAACAGCGGAGGGCTTCGTGCTGACGGAGGAAGGCACCGCGATCCTGCCCCTCGCCGAGCAGATGGAGGACAGCGCGCTGACCATGGAGCGGCGGCTGGCTGGTGAACAGCAACAGCTGGAAGGAACGCTGAGGGTGTCATCGGCTGACTGGTTTGGCGCCTATGTCCTGCCGCCAGTGATTGCTGAATACTCGCGCGAATATCCGCATGTTGAGATCGAGGTCCTGACGGGAACACGCTTGTTCAACCTCGCGCAGCGTGAAGCGGACGTTGCCTTCCGTATTGTTCCATTCGAGGGACCCGATATCGTGCAAAGACGGTTGGCCCAGATGCGATATGGCGTCTACGTGGCTCACGCGAGCGCCGATCCGATGGAAGGTGACGGCACAGGGAACCGTTTAATCGCAATGGACACGTCGACTGGTCGCTTTCCTGATATCGAGTGGCTAAAAAATCGGTTCCCGAACGCTGGTGTCGTATTGCAGTCGAACAACCGTAATGTCCACGCCCAGATGTGTGGGATAGGTTTGGGCATTGCTGTACTGCCGCGGCCTGTCGGAGATCAGGTCGGTACCATTCGCAGGCTCGATCTGAGCGAAGAGCCACCGCGTCGCGAGATCTGGATGGGCTATCACCGCGATCTCCGGCGGCTACATCGTCTTCGCGCGTTCGTGGATCTCGTCATCAAACACCTGGCCAATTAGTTGTACCCCGGTTCTCGGACATTTCAGCCCCGTTGCAAAAGGCCTGAAGAGAAGAAATCAGGCTGCTACACGCCACACTGATGCTGGAGCGTAGCAAAGAGCGGCACGAACGCGATTATCGAAGCGGTCGAACCGGTGACCGGCGACCTCGCCATCAATCACGAACAGTCCGCGCAGTAGATATCGTAAAGTTGAGGAATAAAAGACGGCTCGCACTCCATTACTCACCAAGGCCGGACATGACCAATCCCGGGTAACGATGCCGAGACCAGATCCCGCGCTGTACCGCAGCCACAGAACGCCGATGACGCGCCGGCGGCGGCGTCTTCTGATCGTCGGCGCGATCGTGCTCGTCGCCGCGTTCGGCTGGATGCTCGCGCTTGTGCTCGAGCCCGCGTTCCAGCGCACGATCGTCATCACCTCCGGCGCGGACGGCGGCATTTATCGCGGCTTCGCCGATCGCTACGCGCCGCTGCTCAAGCGCGAAGGCATCAAGCTAGACATCCGTAGCTCGTCGGGCTCGGTCGAAAACTACCAGCGGCTCGCGGACCCGGACAGCGCCTATCAGGTCGGCTTCATCCAGTCGGGCACGACCAGCCCGAAAGACACGGACAATCTGCAAACCATCGCCGCCGTGTCGTACGAACCGATCTGGGTGTTCTATCGCGGCGACGCGACGATCGACCGGCTGTCGCGACTGCGGGGCAAGCGCATTTCCATGGGCGTGCCTGGCAGCGGGCTGCTCCACGTCTCGCAGGTGCTGCTCGGCTATAGCGGCATCACGAGTCGGAATTCGACGCTGCTGCAGATGGACGCGAACGCTGCATACCAGGGGCTCGAGAGCGGTCAGCTCGACGCGGCGTTCTTCATTGGCCGGCCCGACGCCGACATGCAGCACACGCTGCTCACCAGCAACCTGAAGCTCATGAGCTTCGCTCAGGCCGACGCCCTGGTGCAAAAATTCCCGTCGCTATCGAAGATCGTCTTGCCGCGCGCATCGACGAGCGTCGCCGACGACTTGCCGCGCAGTGACGTGACGCTGCTCGCGGCGACCGCATTGCTGGTGTCGAAGGACACGCTGCATCCGGCGCTCGTCTATCTGCTGCTCGACGCGGCGCGCACGGTGCACGGCGGCGAGGACTACTTCACGCCGCTCGGCACGTTCCCGAACCTGAACACCGAAGAATTCCCGATCTCCGACGAAAGCGTGCGCTATTTCAGATCGGGCCGGCCGTTTCTGTATCGCTACCTGCCGTTCTGGCTCGCGAGTCTGATCGAACGACGGCTGTTGATTCTGGTCCCGTTCCTGGCGCTGCTGATCGGCCTCGCGCAGGCGCTGCCGCGCATGCTTGAAGCGCGTATGAAGAAACGGCTCGTCGTCTGGTACCGGGCGATCAAGGCGCTCGAGGACGACGTGTGGAAGAACGCCCAGCCGTCTCGCGCGCAAATCGCGCAATGGAGCGACGAGATCGAGAGCATCGACGCGCACGCGAGCCAGATTCGCATTCCGTATCGCTACTTTCAGGATGTTTACGCACTGAAGCAGGCGATCGGCGTCGTGCGTGACCGGATAGCGCATGTGGCGCAGAAGGTGCAAAGCTGAAACGGCGTTCCCTTACCCCTGCGCGATTCTCGGGTATTCACCACCGCTCAACCGGTTGATTTTCCGCGGGACCCCACCGTGCGGGCGCTTGCCGCAGCGCAAGAAAAAAATCTCTGTGAAATGGGTTGCGCGATAGCGCGATTCAATTGGCGCGCTAGCGGTTCGCATTCTGTAATGAACTTCTGCCGTCCGTACCGCCATCCCGCCCGCCGCACTGCCCGGAGTAAGCCCATGTCGCAGCCAGAGCCGAACGTAGATGAAGTCGTCCAAAGCATCGCCGAGGAAACCGACACGCCGGCTGAAACGGTGTCCCGCATGTACACCGATACGCTCGCGGAAATCCGCAGCGAGGCGCACGTGTTCGACTACGTGCCGCTGTTCGCCGCGAAGAAGGTCCGCAACGAACTGCGCGACAAGCATCATCGCAAGCACTGACCCGCGGTACGCGGTGATGCATCGGCCCACCGCAATCTTGCACGCGCCCGTGGCTCCAGACTTCGCGCATGTGGTGGAGCTAACAATCGCGCCGTAGATTTTCTATGCTGGCGGTTCCACAGCTTTCCAAAGGAATCGCCGTCATGTCCGCCCCGCTGCAGATTCGCGCCGTCAACCGTGACGATTTCGATGCATGGCTGCCGCTATGGGACGCCTACAACGCGTTTTATGGCCGCTCGGGCGAGACCGCGTTGCCGCGCGAGATCACCCACATTACGTGGAACCGCTTTTTCGATGGCTACGAGCCGATGCATGCGTTCGTCGCGGACCGCGCCGGGCAGTTGCATGGCATCGTGCATTTCCTCTATCACCGTCACACGACGATGGCCGGACCGATCTGCTATCTGCAAGACCTGTACACGCTCGATAGCGAGCGCGGCAAGGGCGTCGGCCGTGCGCTGATCGAGGCAGTCTATGCACGGGCAAAAGCCGACGGTGCGCAACGCGTGTACTGGCAGACGCACGAGACGAATCGCACCGCGATGCAGCTCTATGACAAGGTCGCGGACAAGTCGGGCTTTGTGATTTATCGCAAGTCGCTTTAACCATAACCGGTGTCGCGCGCACCGCTTCGAGCGGCGCCGATGCGACCGTCACGTCTCCTGCGGAACTCACCGATGACCGACCACGATCCTCACCTGCCGCCGAAACTGGACAACCCCGATTCAATCGATCGCGCCAACGACACCCCCGACGACCCTGAACGCCGGCGCGTGCTGTCGGGTCTCGCGGCGGTCGGCCTCGGCCTCGCGCTCACCGGCTGCAAAACGGGCGAGGGACTGGCAGGCAACGGTCCGCCGCGCAGCGCCGCCGACTTGCGGCTCGACGCTGCACTGCACGATCAGGTGAAGAACATCGTGGTGATTTACGCGGAGAACCGCAGCTTCGCGAACCTCTACGGCAATTACCCGGGCGTCCAGCACCCGCTCGACTCGGTCACCGCCGAGCAATACGTCCAGTTCGACCGCGATGGCAAGACGCCGCTGCCACGGCTGCCGGCGATCTGGGGCGGCCTCGTGCCGCAAGCGCAGGAAGTGGACGGCAAGCGCTACATGATCGGCGAAAACGATCTCGATCATCTGCGCAACCGGCCGTTTGGCATCGTCGATGCGCACGGCGTGCCGCTGCCGACCGGCGTGATCACGCGCGACCTCGTGCATCGCTTCTATCAGAACCAGATGCAAATCAACGCGGGCCGCAACAATCAGTTCGCCGCGTGGGGCGATTCCGGCGGCCTTGTGATGGGGCATTACCGCAATTCCGCCGAGACGCTGCGCCTATGGAATCTCGCGCAGCAATACACGCTGTGCGACAACTTCTTCATGGCCGCTTTCGGCGGCTCGTGGCTGAACCACATCTTCCTGATTTCGGCGCAGGCGCCGTACTATCCGGACGTCCACAACAGTCCGGCGAAGAAGATGGTGTCGGTGCTAGAAGGCGACGATCCAACCGGCACCCGTTTGAAGCTCGCCCCTAACTCACCCGCGTCGGCGCTCGACGGTCCGCCGAAGTTCGTCAATGACGGCGCTTTCACGGCCGACGGCTACGCGGTCAACACGATGGCGCCGCCGTATCAGCCCAGCAGCGTGCGTCCGGCCGAGGGCGGCGACCCGGCTTTCGCGGATCTGTCGGACCCGCGCGTGATGCCGCCGCAGCATTACGCGACGATCGGCGACCGGCTGACCGGCAAGGGCATCGACTGGGCCTGGTACAGCGGCGCATGGCAATACGCGCTCGATCATCGCGATACGGGGGCGATGCCCGACTTTCAATACCACCATCAGCCGTTCAACTACTTCGCCAATTACGCGCCGGGCACCGCCGCGCGCCGCCGCTACCTGCACGACGGCGGCATGGGCAATGACGCGTCGACCAATCGCCTGATCGCCGACATCGATGCGGGACGTTTGCCGACCGTCACGTTCTACAAACCGCAAGGCGACCTGAATATGCACGCGGGCTACGCGGACGTCGCCTCGGGCGACCGTCACATCGCGACGCTGATCGAGCACATTCAGCGCGGCCCGCAATGGCAGAACACGGTCGTGATCGTCACCGTCGACGAGAACGGCGGCTGGTGGGATCACGTCGCGCCACCCATCGGCGATCGCTGGGGTCCGGGTTCGCGCGTTCCGGCGCTCGTGATCTCGCCGCTCGCGAAGAAGGGCTATGTCGATCACACGGTGTACGACACGAACTCGATTCTGCGTTTCATTAACCGTGTGCATGGACTCGCACCGCTCGATGGCGTGGTCGCGCGCGACAAGGCATTCGCAAGCAACGGACTGGCGCCGCTCGGCGATCTGACCGCTTCGCTCGATCTCGCTTGAGCGCCTGGCGGCTGCGTTGCTCGGCCGCGCCGCGCCGTTTCGCGAATCTTTCCATTCGGATGTCGTGCCTTTGCCTTGCATAAAGCGCCGCGCGGCCTAGACTGATAAAGCCCTTCGCAATTTATGAACGGAACTGATATGCGACTGACCATCCTGATTAACGGTTCCGATCCCACCGTAAGCCATGACTACGCTGTGCTCTGGCTCGATACCGACGAACATCGGTGGTCGAGAGAAGCGCATCAAGGGATCGACCTGCCCCCCTGGGGCGAACTGCGCGACGAGAACGGCGTGACCACGCTGTGCGCACCGAGCGCCGACGCGCCGGTCTGTACGTTGCGCGGCCTGCACGTCGATCGCAAGGAGCGAGTGAGCGCCGCGCAAGGCGCCGCGGCATGGACCGCGCTGCAAACGCGCAAGGCGACGAGTGGATTCTGGCGCTTGCAGGCAGTGGATCGTCAAAAAGTCTGCGCTGAAAACAGCGTGTTCGGTAATTAAGTTCTGGCGCGATTCTTCGCGCTTTTCTTTTCCGGTCGAAACTTCCGGCTCGTTGCGCGAGCACTGCTCGCACGCGTAAATCTGTTAGTGCGCAAACGAACACAACGCAACGCGCTATCGCACCACTTAAGACCTTCTTAAGCTTGCGTGCGTAGAGTCGGAAGTCCACGCATTCGGGTCGCTGCAAAGCGGCCCATTTTTTTGTCCGCCGCGCGCCGCCTCTTTTTCCCATTTCCATTCCCTTTTGCATCGTGCTGTCGCTCGACGCGGGCCGCGACGCTATACTTGCGCCCCCCGTCCATGAACCACCGACACATGAAGAAGTGGCTTGCCTGTCTGTTTTTCGCCGCCGCCGCCCATGCGAGCGCGGCGCCTTCCTGCACCGGGTTCACGCCGAATGCGCAATGGCCCGTCCTCACCAACCAGAAGATGGCGCCGAAAACGCGCCTGCTTTGCTATGGCGATTTCGCGGTACTGCATTCGGGTGTTACGCACGGTCCGCTGTGGTCGGCCGAGCATCTGACGCGCGAGCACATCGAAGAAGCGAAGGATAGGGTGCGCACCAACAAGTTCTTCGAAGACGCGCGCCTGCCTGATGGCGAAGGCGCGACGCTCGCCGACTACAAACGCAGCGGCTTCGATCGCGGTCATATGAGTCCGGCGGGTAATCGCTGGAACGATGAGGCGATGGCGCAATCCTTCTCGCTCGCGAACGTCGTGCCGCAAAACCGTCAGAACAACCAACGATTGTGGGCACGCATCGAAAGCGCGGTGCGCAAGATCGCGCTCGCCTACGACGACACATACGTCGTCACCGGACCACTGTTCACCGGCCGGCAAGTGCAGACGATCGGACCGACGCGCGTGTTGGTGCCGACTCAGTTATACAAGGTCGTCTATGTGCCGTCGCGTCAACTCGCATTCGCCATCGTGGTCGATAATGTAGCGACCAACCGCTACGACATGCGCACGATTCACGAACTCGAAGCGATGTCGGGCATCCGTTTTCCGGGCATTCCGGACAACCTCAAGGACCAGCGGCCAGGAGGACTAAAAGGTGTTTAAACCCTATTCGAACGATGACGACGTGCTCAACATTCAGGGCGATGCGCTCACGCTCAGCAACGGCACGACGCGTGTCGTGCTGAACGGCACGCTGGAATTGACGCGCGACCAGCGCGGGTTGAAGGCTGCACTCGCGCTCAAGGAAGCACTCGATGCGATTGTCGCGAGTCTGCAGGCGCAGAAGGATTTACCGGCGAAGGTAAAAGACGAGCCGGATGCTGAACCGGGTGTCGTGCAGAATCCGTTTCAATGAGTTGATTCGCCGGCGTTGCATTTACGCAACCTGGCAGCTGCCCATTTTTTACTCATCTCGGGCACGCAAACCTTTGCGTGCCCGGCTGTTTTCTAATCTCGCGCCGGTAGAGTGAACAGACGCCCTTCTGTCACAGAAAGTACATGGAGAAACTTTAGCGTGCGAGGTTTCTTCATACACCGACTGGCGTCGCCATGCATCCAGCGTTCTCGAGATTTCGCCGTTCTTCCGCACAGGGGAATCCGCGCACTGCCGGAGATTTGTGCCAGGAAGTCCCATACGTAGACGTTGAGGATCCCAACTCGGTGGTCATGGAGATCTTCTCTGCGCGCCGCGATATGCAAAGTCTCGCTGTCATCGACAACCACCGTCCCATCGGCCTGATCAACCGCGATATTTTTATGTCGCAAATGAGCAGGCCGTTCCATCGAGAGCTTTACGACAAGAAAAGCTGCATCGCGTTCATGGACAAAGAGCCGCTCATCGTCGATGCCGACGTGAGCATCGAAGCGCTGACGTTCAGAACGGTCGAAGCGGGAGAAAAGGCGCTGGTCGATGGTTTCATCGTGACTCGCGAGGGACTCTTCTCGGGCCTGGGGAGCGGTCTACAGCTGATCAGCGCGGTCGCGGAAATGCAAGCGGAGAAGAACCGCCAGATCATGCAGAGCATCGAGTACGCCAGCGTGATACAGCGCGCGATGTTGCGTGCTTCCAGCGAGACGCTGTCGATGAAGCTGCGCGACGCAGCGATGGTCTGGGAACCTCGCGACGTCGTCGGCGGCGATTTCTATCATTTCGCGGCGTTTCCGAACGGCTGGTTTGGCGCGGTCGCCGATTGCACCGGACATGGCGTTCCCGGCGCCTTCATGACCTTGCTTGCTTCGGCGTCACTGTCGAAGGCGCTCGAGCACATCGGTCCGCGCGATCCGGCCGCACTGTTGGCGGCCGTCAATCGAAACGTCAAGGGCTTGCTGGGACAAGTGAGCCGTGCCGCCGAAGGAAATCAATCCAACGACGGCCTCGATACAGCACTCTTCTGGTTCGATGCCACCGAAAGCATGTTGCATTTTGCGGGGGCGAGGATCGCGCTGCACATTCTGTCGCCTGACGCGGCAGAGTTCGAAACGATCGGAGCCGACCGGATGGGCGTCGGTTATGTGGACAGCCGCGCCGACTACGCGTGGCGCTTGCACTCGATTCCGGTCACGGCGGGCAGCCTGCTGTTCATCTACACCGACGGCCTCGCCGATCAGATCGGCGGCCCGCGCAACATTTCTTTCGGCCGGCGCCGTGCGCTCGACCTGATCGTCGAAAACCGCGCCGAAACCCCCGCGACGATTTGCGAGCGCGTCCGGCTCGCGCTCGCGCAATGGCAAGGCAACCAACCGCGCCGTGACGACGTCACGCTTTTCTGCGCCCGCATTTAGTGAATTCCCAGAATGTCCCCACTCCTAGAACAAGACAGCGCCTTTTTCGAACTTGCGCAGCGACGCAATGTGCTCTTCTATCATAAGGGCTACTTCTCCCATAACATTGTCGCGTCGATGGGCGAGGTCGTGAAACTGCAGCTGGAAGTCGCCGGCGTGAGCGGTCCTACTCGCCGCAAACTTTTTTCGTCCTTTATCGAGCTGGCGCAGAACATCGTTCACTACTCGTCGAACGCTCTGGAGCCTGGCGGCGAACGGGCAGGCGAGATACGCGAGGGCGCCGTGTGCATCTCCAGGCATGGCGAGCATCACGTGATGTTGTGTGTCAATCCGATCGCGACCGCCGAGGTCGAAGGCCTGCGAAACAGGCTGGAGCCGCTGCGCAACATGTCTGTTGAAGAAATCAGGCAGGCGTACAAGGTGTCGTTGCGCACTGACGCTCCGAAAGACAGCAAGGGCGCCGGCCTCGGCTTCCTGACGATGGCGCGCGATGCGAGCGCACCACTTGAATTCGCTTTTCATCCGCGTGCCGACGAACCCGACACGACGCTGTTTTGCCTCACGGCCATCATCTGAGCAGGAAGGCACACGAACAATGGAAAACCTACACATCCCCGCGACCGCGACGTCGCCCGAAGTCGATTTTCGCTTCGACCAACATGCGTTGTCGATCAAGGGCGAGTCCTACCCCGAAAACGCGGCCGCTTTTTACGCGCCGATCATCGAGCAGATGCGCAGGTACCTCGCCGCGAGCGCCGGGGCCGAGATCACCATCGACGTCGCGCTGACTTACTTCAATAGCTCGAGCACCAAAATGCTGTTCAGCATCTTCGACGCGCTGGATCAGGCGGCGGAATCGGGAAGCCGCGTGTTGATGAACTGGTATCGCGACGAGGAAGACGAGACCATTGCCGAGTTCGGCGAAGAACTGAAATCCGATTTCCGCGCGATCGAGTTCACCGATCGTCCTATCGCACACCAAGGAAAATAAGGTGCGCTCGAACTCTTTCCGCGAAGTGTCCTCGGGTGGCGCGCCCGATCTGTTCCAGAACGAGAGTTCGGCGCTGGCAAAGGCTCTCGCCATGCATTCGATCATCGATGCGGAAGCCGCGGAGTATCGCCAGTCATTGGGCGAACTGATCGAGCACTTCGAGCGCCTGATGCGCGAAACACGGCGCCTGATCGGCCGCAGCGACCGGGCTGAACGCGAAATGCAGGCGCTGGCCCAGCAGTTGGCGTATCGCGCATCGCACGACGCGTTGACGGGCGTATTGAACCGCAGTGCTGTGATCGAGCGGACCACCAAGGTCCTGCGCACCAGCAGCGCGGTGATGATCATCCTGGACATCGACGAGTTCAAACGGATCAACGACGATTACGGCCACCCCACTGGAGACGCGGTCATTTCGGGGGTCGTCGATTGTCTGCGCAGAATCGTGGGCGAACAAGGCTTTATCGGGCGAGTAGGCGGTGAGGAGTTCACCGTGTTGCTGCCCGGTCATGAGCCGGCCAGTGGGGCCATGCTTGCTGAGCGTATGCGAGAAGCCATCAGTGAGTCGGTGGTCGTTGCACCGGTCGAGCGCCGCATCACGGCGAGCTTTGGCGTCAGCATCAATGAAGTCGGAACCGGCTTCGACACCGCCTATGGCCTCGCCGATGCGGCTCTGTACCGCGCCAAGCGAAGCGGGCGCAACCGCGTGGAATTTGCCGATCGATAGGCGGACAAGCACACACATAGCACACCGTCACAGGCAGATCCGGAGCGCCCGAACGCAACTCATGCAGCCACCTGAACAATCACTATCCGGGCGGGCCGGTTTTCGCTCGCGCCGCGTTGACGGAAAGGGAAGTGCCGTGGGACAGGAAGCAACGCGCAAAGCCGGTACTGTCATCGCCGTGCTTGCCATTCTCGCTGTCATTGCGACGAGCACCTTCCTCGCAATCCGCCAGAGCAGCGAACAGGACAGTTCGCTTCGGACGATCCAGGCTTCCGGACGGCTGCGCCACGACCTCGACCAGGTTCAGCACGTCATGCTCGATGAGCATGCCATGCTCTACACCTCGATAGCGACGGTGCCGCTCTACCATCGCGCCGCCTATAGCTTTCCGATGCTGGAACTGCTCGCCTTGACGCGCGACGCGCGCGAGAGCTGCAGCGAGAATCAGGAATGCGTATCGCGGCTGTCGGATCTGGACGACATGATCGGCAGACTGAGCGAACTGAGCTTTGGGCTGGCGCGCAAGATTGCGGAGCATCCCGGAAGCGTGGCAATGGGCGATCCGAGACTGGAGGAAATCGACGCCTACTTTTATAGCGTCCTCGAGCGGGTCGTCGACGTACGGCTTGCGGCCGACGCGAAGGTCGCCTCAGTCGTCAGCAAATCCTCAGTGGATGCGAAGTGGTTTGCGCGCATGCTGTTGAGCTGCGGCGTGGTCGCGGCCTTGTTGCTGGTCTCGCTGATTCACTGGAATGGGCGGATTGGCGCGCGCCTTCGTCGTTCGCTCAAAAGGCTCGAGCATCAAGCGAGATACGACGCCCTGACCGATCTGCCGAACCGGGTGCTGCTCGCCGAACACCTTTCAGCGTCGTTAGTTCGCGCGGCCGCTACAGGTCAAAACGTCTCTGTGCTTTTTCTCGATCTGGATCGATTCAAGGACGTCAATGATTCGCTCGGACACCGCATTGGCGATTTGCTGCTCGAGGCCGTCGCGCGAAGGCTCCAGCGTCTGTTGCAGGCAACGGATTTCGTCGCGCGCTACGGGGGCGATGAGTTCGTCATCGTCGCCGAACGAACTGACGCGGGGGAACTCACCGAAATGCTGGACACGCTCATTCACGAGATGAGCGAGCCGTATCGCATCGGCGAGCATGAGCTTTATCTCGAAGCAAGCATTGGCGTCAGTACTTTTCCACAAGATGGCGCCAAGCCGGATCTGCTAACGCGAAATGCGGATGCCGCGTTGTACGGGGCGAAATCGCGTGGGCGAAACGGCTACCGGTTCTACGAACCGGAACTGAGCCGGGCCGCGGCGGAGAAGTTGCGGCTCACGACCCGGCTGCGGCGTGCAGCGAAAGCCAATGAGCTGTATCTGGCCTATCAACCGCAGATCGACATGCAAACCGGTTGCATCGTCGGTACCGAGGCGCTGTTACGGTGGCACGACGAAGAACTCGGTGAGGTCTCGCCGGCCGTCTTCATCCCGCTTGCGGAAGAAACCGGCCTGATCCAGAGCATCGGCACGTGGGTATTGCGGCACGCGTGCCTGCAGGCGAACGCATGGGTACGCTCCGGTCTTCCGCCTGTGCGCATATCGGTCAATGTTTCGCCGCTTCAGGTCGAGCGAGCGGACCTTCCGGGCGTAGTGCGCTCGGCACTCGCGGATGCCCACTGGCCCGCCGAACTATTGGAACTCGAAGTCACCGAGGGCACGTTGATGCGCAACGCGGAAGAAGCACAACGGGTTTTTCGCGAACTTCGCGAGCTCGGTGTGTCCATCGCTATCGACGACTTCGGCACGGGTTATTCGAGCCTGAGCTATCTGAAACGCTTCAGCGTCGACCGCATCAAGATCGATCGCGCGTTCGTTTGTGAGATCGGCAGAGACAAGGAACTGGAAGCTCTGTCGCTCGCCATCATTGCAATTGCTGAAACGCTGAGCTTCGATGTCATCGCCGAAGGGGTGGAGCTCGATGTCCAGCGCGAATTTCTGGTCCGCCACGGATGCACGGTGGCCCAAGGGTTTCTGTTCAGCCCAGCGGTCTCGCCGGAGGTGTTAGCGCAAATTCTCGGCAAGACCGCGGCCGCGCCTTCCTTCAGCATGGCCGCTTTCCGGGGTCTCGCATTCTGACCGACGACATGTATCCGCGCTGAAGCACTACTTACGCTTTGTCACCAGCGCGGCGTCAACTCCTGTATTCCGCCCTACGTTAAACCGGCAGCGCTGAAATGATTCAGCCGCGACAAACGAATCCCCCGATTCAACCAGGAGTCACATCATGAAGACGCTTTTCGCCGCTGTTGCTTCCGCTCTGCTCGTCTCGACCGCATTTGCTCAAACCGCCGCACCGTCGGCCGCACAACCTGCGCAACCCGCGCAAGCCACGCAGATGCCGGCCGCCGGCCAGGCGAATCTGAAGGCGAGCACCGCGGTAGAAGCCGGCGCGACGAACGACAACGCGACCGCGACGAAAGCGCCTGCCAAAGCTGCTGCGCACAAGCACGTGAAAAAGACGTCGGCCCATACGAAGAAGGCCCACAAGTCCACGGCCAAAAACGCCGTCGACACGAGCGCCGCGAAGACTAAAACGGAGAGCGCGAAAGAGGCCAGCACCGCCCCGGCGAAAGCCGACGGCGCACAAGCCGACACGACCAAAACGCAATAACACGTGATCGGTTTCGGCGCTGACCGGCCATGCAGATGGCGTTCAAATAGAAGTTGATCGAAGCCGGACGTGCCGTTCAGGGAGGGCGAGTCTTATGACTCGCCTTTTTTCTATGCGGCAAGAGCCTGTTCACGCAGTTTGTCCGCATCGACGATTTCGATCTCCGCATAGCGCAGCTTCAACGCGCCCTGCGTCTCGAAGTGCTTGAGCACCTGATTGATGGTCTGCCGCGATAACGCGAGCATCATCGCAAGATCTTCCTGCGGGAGCTTCAGCACGGTTCGGCATGCGCCGGGTTCGCCATAGCCGCCCGCCATCAGCAACAGGCGACGCGCGACACGCGGCGCGGCCGGCAAAAGCGCGGCTTCCTCGATCGCCTCGAACGCAAGGCGCAGTTTGTGCGTGAGCAGCAGACCGAACGCATGCCAGTAAGCCGGCGTGCGCTCGAGCAGCGCGGCGAGCGCGGCGCGCGGCACGTGAAACAGTGCGGTATCGCGCTCGGCATACGCGTCGTGGGTTCGCGGACGATTGTCGAACAGCGCGATTTCGCCGAACCAGTTGACCGGCTCGATCACCGCGAGCAACGCTTCCTTGCCCGTCGAACTCGCCGCGCCGATTCGGATGAGCCCGTCGAGCACGCAGTAGAGGCCGTCGTCGGCAGCGCCGCGCGTGAAAAGCCGCTGACCGGCCCCAAGCGATTCGACGCGCCCCGCGTCGCGCAACTGCAGGCGCAGATCGGCGGGCGCCGCGCGAAACCACGCGCTGTGTTCGAGCAGCGCGGCCAGCTCATTCGATGAAAAACGCTCTGTGATGGATGGCATTCGTGCCCGATCGTCGCTGATTGTCGGCTACCCGATGGTTTGAAAATCCGCTGCCCGCGATTATGCTGACTTTGACACAGGAGCGGCATTGATGAGAACGCTGACGCAGCAACTGACGCAATACGCGGCCTACCATCGCGACCGGCGCAATATCGCTACGCACTTCGTCGGCATTCCGATGATCGTGCTCGCGCTCGCGGTCTTGCTGAGCCGCCCGTCGCTTGGCGCGGGGATGTTCCCGATCACGTTGTCGCCGGCGTGGCTGTTGTTTGTCGCGGCGACCGTCTACTACCTGGCGCTCGACGTGCCGCTCGGCGCGGCGATGGCCTGCGTCTCCGCGTTATGTGTCGGGTTCGGCGAGTGGATCGCCGCGCAGGCGACGCTCGTGTGGCTCGCGACCGGCATCGGGCTCTTCGTGGTCGGCTGGGCGTTTCAGTTCGTCGGTCACGTCGCGTACGAACATCGCAAGCCGGCGTTCGTCGACGATGTAATCGGCCTGTTGATCGGTCCGCTATTCGTGCTCGCCGAAGCGCTGTTCGGTGTCGGCTGGCGCCCCGAGATGCGCGATGCGATCGACGCGCAAGTGGGGCCGACGCGCATCAATGCGCAGCGGACCGAAGCGCATCGCTGAGCGGGGGCCACCGCTCAGTTCGACGCGAGCCGAACGAAGCGCACGCTATGCAGCGCGGTCAGCGCGACGGCGATCCAGATCGGCACATAGGTCGCGAGTTGTGCGGCGCTCAGCGTTTCGCGCAACAGCGTGATCGACACGAACACGAGCAGCACCGGCTCGACGTAGCCGAGAATGCCGAACAACGCGACCGGCAACAGACGGCTCGCCTTCAGATACGAAGCGAGCGCGAGCGTGCTCAACGCGCCGAGGCCCGGCAACAGCAGACACCACATTTCCGCACGCGCTGCAATCGCTTGCAGCGAGGCGCCCTTGATGATGAACACGACCGCCACCGGTAACATCAATGCCATTTCGACCGTAAACACCGCGAGCGAATCCTGATTGATCCGACGCCGCAGCATCAGATAAGGCGGATAGCCGAGCGCGACGACGAGCGTCGGCCACGAAAACGCGCCTGTCACCCACAGCTCGTGGGCAACACCCACCGCCGCGCACGCGACCGCGAGCCACTGCAACGCGTCGAGCCGCTCGTGATAGTGGAAGCGCCCGACCAGCACCATCACGAGCGGCAGCAGGAAATAGCCGAGCGACACTTCGAGCATGCGCCCATGCAGTGGTGCCCAAAGAAACAGCCACAGCTGCGTGCCGAGCAGGCCCGAGGCCACGACCATCGCGGCGCCGAGCTTCGGCTGCGTGACCACTCGGACGACCAGCGCGCGCAGAATCGGCAGACGCTTGCGCAGCGCGACGAGCAGCAGCGCGCCGGGCACGGTCCATACGATGCGCCATGCGAAGATGTCGAGCCCCGACAGCGGTTTGAGCAGCGTCGCGTATGCGGACAGCAATGCAAACATCGCCGACGCGCCGATCGACAACGCGAGCCCGCGCCTGATGTCGCTGTGATTCATTGCGCGGTCCGGGATCGGTGTGACGCGTGGGCTTGCGGCGCGCGACCCAGGCGCGCGGCGTTCGTTGACGTCATGAATGCGATGTCTCATGAGCAGGCGGCCATGCGTGCACGGCGGCGGACGCTGCATTGTTGTTCTGAAGCCGTGGCGCAAACCGCAGGGAAACGGGCATTCTAGACGGGATATTCGCCAAAGGCCTGCGATTTCTCGTCAATCGACTGCAATTAGTCGTGCGCATCCCGCGTCGATGCACTAGAACATAACTTCATGCGCGGCGGCTAGCGAAGCCCATTTCCGCTTCGTCATCGCCTCGCGCGAATCTTGCTAGAAAGTTTCCGCTCGCTGTGGCAGCATCACCCGCGACTATGACCGCGACAGCGGCACGAAACCCGCAATCGCCACGAGCCGGGTCGGCGAATGCAGCTCTGAGCGTAGTCTTGGAGGCCGCCACGAACCGCGCCCGCGCATCTCGCCCACGGCATGCCTCAACCGCGTTGTATCGCGCATGCCACCGCCCGGCAGTAATCCCGCTCATCGAATGTGACTACTGGAGCCCGCATGACCCAGCCAGCCCTATCGCTTAGCAACTCGCCTTCCGAACTGCGTCGCGCCTTCGCCGCCGACGTGTACGCCGGTCTCACCCACACGCCGCAGAAAGAGCTGCCGTCGAAGTATCTGTACGACGAGGTCGGCTCGGCACTTTTTGAAGTGATTACCGTATTGCCCGAATACGGCGTCACGCGCGCCGAAGAACGGCTGCTCACGAAGCACGCGGCCGATATCGTCGAGCATTTGCCGCATGACGTGACGGTCGCCGAACTCGGCAGCGGCAGCGGTCGCAAAACGCGGCGCATTCTCGAGGCGCTGTGTAAAAAACGCCCTACTTCCTACTGCCCGATTGAAATTTCGCGCAGTGCGTTGCAGTTGTGCCGGCGCGAACTCGGCGACATCGAACGGATTTCGATCGTCGGTTATGAGCGCGACTATCTGGCCGGCCTCGCTGAAGTCAGCCGCCACCGTGCGAGCGGCGACCGGTTGCTGGTGCTGTTTCTCGGCAGCACGATCGGCAACTTCGGCAGACTCGCGGCGACGCGTTTTCTGCGTGACATCCGCAACATGCTCGCACCCGGCGACGCGCTGCTGCTCGGCACCGATCTGATCAAACCGACGCCGGTGCTGGTCGCCGCCTACGACGACGCGATCGGCGTGACCGCGTCGTTCAATCTGAACCTGCTCGCGCGCATCAATCGCGAACTCGACGGCGACTTTCCGCTCGATGGGTTCGAGCACGTGGCGCGCTTCAATCCGGATGCGCGCAGCATCGAGATGCATCTGCGCGCGAAGCGCGATATGACGGCGCACGTGCGCGCCGCGCAGCTGACGGTGTCGCTGAAGGAAGGCGAGACGATCTGGACCGAAAGCAGCCATAAGTATCGCGCGGACGAATTACCCGCGATCGCGAATGACGCCGGCTTCGTATGCAGCCATCAATGGATCGAGGATGAGTGGGGATTTGCGGAGAGTTTGCTGGTGGCGCGCTAAGCGCTGAGAACGCGGCAAACGGCGGCACATACGCTGCAAACCAAAAAAGCGGCGCACCCTCCTCCGGACGGCGCGCCGCTTTTTCGACTCGCGCAGCTTCCGCTCAATGCTGCTCGAACCGCTCGTAACGTTTTTCCGTCGCGCGCTCCTCGCCGCTCACCTCGGTCACGCGCGCCGCCGGCGGTCCGTGACGCAGCCACGACAGCATCCGGTCGATTTGATTGGCCGATCCCTGCAACATCGCCTCGACCGAACCGTCGTCCACATTCGCAACCCATCCCTTGATGCCGAGCGCGTGCGCCTGGCGCACCGTCGCGTGACGAAAGCCGACGCCCTGCACCGTGCCGCGCACCCGCGCGTAATACGTTTCGATCCGCTCATCCAGATCCGGGGCCATGCCCTACCTCCTTTGAATGCCTGACAGTCTTTCAAGCGGGCATTCTAGTCGTGTCGCGTCGAGCATGCTCGACGACGCCCATCTCGCGCGCGCGGCACGTACAATCCGTCGACCGTCACGCAAGAAATGGAAACAGAATGACCGAACAAAGGGGCGATCTCGTGCTCGTGACCGGCGCGTCCGGCTTCGTCGGCTCGTCGGTGGCGCGCATCGCGCAGAGCAAGGGCTTTCGCGTGCGCGTGCTGGTGCGCGCGACGAGTCCGCGCAAGAACGTCGAATCGCTCGATGCGGAAATCGTCGTCGGCGACATGCGCGACGAAGCGTCGATGCGCAACGCGCTGCGCGGCGTGCGCTATTTGCTGCACGTGGCCGCCGATTATCGGCTGTGGGCGCCCGACCCTGGCGAGATCGAGCGCGCGAATCTGGAAGGCACCGAGGCGACGATGCGCGCGGCGCTGAAGGAAGGCGTCGAGCGCATCGTGTACACGAGCAGCGTCGCGACGTTGAAGGTGACGAGTTCCGGCCAGTCCGCCGACGAAACTTCGCCGCTTCGCGCCGATCAGGCGATCGGCGTCTACAAGCGCAGCAAGGTGCTCGCCGAGCGCGCGGTCGAGCGCATGATCGCCGAGGACGGTCTGCCCGCGGTGATCGTCAATCCATCGACGCCGATCGGCCCGCGCGACGTGAAGCCGACGCCGACCGGGCGCATCATCGTCGAGGCGGCGCTCGGCAGGATTCCCGCATTCGTCGATACGGGGCTGAACCTCGTGCACGTCGACGACGTGGCCACCGGCCATTTCCTCGCGCTCGAACGCGGCAAGATCGGCGAGCGTTATATTCTCGGCGGCGAAAACCTCCCACTGCAGCAGATGCTCGCCGATATCGCCGCGTTGACCGGTCGCAAGGCGCCGACGCTGAGCCTGCCGCGTTGGCCTCTGTATCCGCTCGCGATGGGCGCGGAAGCGGTCGCCAAATTCACCAAACGCGAACCGTTCGTCACCGTCGACGGGCTGAAGATGTCGAAGAACAAGATGTATTTCAGTTCGGCGAAAGCGCAACGCGAGCTGGGGTATCGTGCGCGGCCGTATCGCGAGGGTGTCGCCGATGCGCTCGAATGGTTCCGGCAGGCGGGGTATCTGAAGGGCTGAGCGGCAGCCGTAAGCATTTTGTTACAAGTCCCGCGCCGGCGGTGGGTCCAAGCCCGCGCGCAGCAGGTAAAATCGCGGGTCCTACCTGAGATACCTCGCATGAATCTTCACGAACAGCTCGGCGCACTGGAAATGGGCGTCGATCAGCTCATTCAGGCTGTCGTGGCCACGCAGGCCGAGAACACTCCCGAGACAAGCGCTGACGCGGCGGTATCGCCCGCGACGGCGGAGCACGCCGCGCATGACGCAGCGGCCGACGCGGCAGCGGAACCCACCGCGCTCACCGAAGCGAACGCCGAAGCGAACGCCGAGCCTGCCGCCCAGCCATTCCAGCCGACGCTCGAGATCAACCGCCCCGCGCGCGACGAAATCACGATGACGATCGGCAACCAGACCGTCGCGCTGCGCCCGGCTCAGATCAGCCGGCTGGTCGAAGAGCTGTCGAACGCGCGTGCGTCGATGACGCCGGAGCAGCCACAAGGCATCCCGCCGGGCTGGCAATTCGTCTCGACGAAGAATCCGATGATGGCCGTGCAGAAGCAGTCGAACGGCGACCGCCTGCTCGTGATGCGCCACACCGGCCACGGCTGGGTGCCGTTCACGTTCTCGCCGGACATCGTGATCCAGATGTACATGATGCTGACCAACGCGTGAAGAAAGACGGGTGATGTAAAAAAAGCGGCCGAGCCGCTTTTTTTACGCCTGCTTCCGAGGGTTGCATCGGCCATCGCCGACTTTCAGCGCTCCTGCATCGGTGCCTGCACGCGCGCCTTCCACTGCCCACCTTTGCCACGCCAGTAACGCACCGCCGATGCGAACGTCGCGCCCACATAGAACAACGCCACGAGCGGCAGAAACGGCGCCCACAGCGGCGAGCGCCGGTAGTAGACGAGCATCGGCGCGTACGCGCAGCACATCGCCGCCCACGCAATCCAGGCCGGCCAGCCGAGCGGCCCGAGGATCAACGCCGCGACCGGCGGCAGCAGATAGATGATCGCCATGCCGAGCAGCGTGCCCGCGAGCAGCAGCGGCGAGTAGCGCAGCTGCGTGAACGCGGTACGCGCGATCATGTTCCAGATGTCGCGCCAACTATCGTAAGGACGCAGCGACACGCTCTTTGCCGCCACATCGAGCCGGATCGGATGGCCCCCTGTGCCGCGATGCTTGATGCGGGCGGCGAGACTGCAATCGTCGATCAACTCGGCGCGGATCGACTCGATGCCGCCCGCTTCCTCGAGCGCCGCCCGGCGCACCAGCATGCACCCGCCCGCCGCGGCCGCCGTGCGGTTACGCGGATTATTCACCCACGCGAACGGATACAGCTTCGCGAAGAAGAACACGAAGGCCGGAATCAGCGCCTTTTCCCAGAACGAATCGCAGCGCAGTCTGACCATCAGCGAGACGAGGTCGCGCTTTTCGACCTCCGCGCGAGCGACGAGCTGCGTCAGCGCCTCGCGAGGGTGGCCGATGTCGGCATCGGTCAGCAACAGGAACTCGGCGGGCAAATCGAGCGTGCGCACCGCCTCGATGCCCTGCGACTGCGCCCACACTTTGCCGGACCAGCCGGGCGGCAAGGGCTTCGCGCTCAGTACGGTGAGGCGCTCCGGGCTTTGCAGCTGTAACGCGGCGGCACGCGCGGCTTCGGCGGTGCCGTCGGTGCTGTGATCGTCGACTACGATCACGTGCAACGCGCCCCGATAGTCCTGCCTGAGCAGCGATGTGACCGCCTCGGCGATCACATCGACTTCATTGCGCGCCGGCACGACGGCTGCTACGGCCGGCCATGCGTCGCGAGCAGCGATGTCGAGCGGCGCGGCGGGACTCGCACGCCAGAAACCGCCGCGTGCAAACACCAGCACGCACCAGATCAGCAGGGAAACACATGTAAGAACGAACAGGACCGCCACCATTGAGCATTACCCTCTATTGAGCGCGCCGCCGCCACGCACCGGTCGAACACATCGAGCACCGCGCGCTCGCGGAACACATCGTAGTCCGCCAGACGGGCAGGCGGCCGGGCGGCGTTGCAGGCGCTTTCGTCGGCGATATCGGCCGCAGTGTGCATCGTCTGATAGATAATACCGACAGGCGCGCGCAGCAAGGATCGGTAGTTTAAGGGTTCCGCCGAGGCGATGCAGTGTGGGGCGTGGCCGGTGCATTGGCCAGGCATTTTTGCGCCGGCGCCTTACATCGTCGTAATGGTCGCAGCCGCGGTCCTTTGCAAGGCCCGGCGGCTGCGGCAAGCGCCCAACACATGGGCCGCGCCAAAAAGCAAAGTGGCCCCGATAGCGTTAGAATGCGCGTTTGGTTTTGCTGTACCGGCCCGTCGCCGGGCTCAAGACGTCAACTAATCAAGATGAGCGCGGCGATAAAGTCAGTTCCACGACTTGTTCGAAACCCGCGTTAGTCGGAGTTCGCCAACTTATGCGAGTCATCCTTGCTCAGCCCCGCGGCTTTTGTGCGGGCGTTGTCCGCGCAATCGAAATCGTCGATCGTGCGTTACGGCAACACGGCGCGCCCGTGTATGTCCGCCACGAGATTGTCCACAACCGTCACGTGGTCGACAATCTGCGCCAGAAGGGCGCGCGTTTCGTCGAGGAACTCGATGAAGTGCCGCAGGGTGCCGTCGCCATATTCAGCGCGCATGGTGTTGCGCAAACCGTCGAACGTGATGCCGAAGCGCGCGGCCTCGACGTGCTCGACGCGACCTGCCCGCTCGTGACCAAGGTGCACGTGCAGGGTCGCCAGTACGTGGCCGCCGGCCGCACGTTGATCCTGATCGGCCACGCCGGCCATCCCGAAGTAGAAGGCACGATCGGCCAGATTCCCGGCAAGGTGCTGCTCGTGCAGAGCGAGGCCGAAGTCGCGAAGCTCGAGTTGCAAGTCGATACGCCGCTGGCCTACGTGACGCAAACCACGCTGTCGGTCGACGACACGCGCGGCATCATCGACGCGCTGATGCGCCGCTTCACCGACATCGTCGGTCCCGACACGCGCGACATCTGCTATGCAACGCAGAACCGCCAGGCTGCGGTGCGCGCATTGAGCAAAGAGGTCGACGTGCTGCTGGTAGTCGGCGCGACCAACAGCTCGAACTCCAACCGGCTGCGCGAAATCGGCAGCGAAAGCGGCGTGGCGAGCTACCTCGTCGCCGACGGCTCCGAAGTGAAGCCGGAATGGTTTGCCAACGTGCGGACGGTCGGCATCACGGCCGGCGCGTCCGCACCGGAAGAAATGGTCGAAAACGTGATCGATGCGCTGCGCGCATTGGGGCCCGTCGATGTCACGACGATGGCGGGCCATGAAGAGAAAGTCGAATTCAAGTTGCCATCGAAACTGATGCAACCACTCGCTGCACGTGAAGTTTAAGGAGGACGCCTTGTCTATTCCGCTGCTACAGAAGGTCCGCGTCGGCGCATACATCATGCGCCAGCATCTCTCCGGCAACAAACGCTATCCGCTCGCCCTGATGCTGGAGCCGCTGTTCCGCTGCAATCTCGCCTGCAATGGCTGCGGCAAGATCGACTATCCCGATCCGATCCTGAACCAGCGCTTGTCGCTGGAAGAATGCCTGCAGGCCGTCGACGAATGCGGCGCGCCGGTCGTGTCGATCGCGGGTGGCGAGCCGCTGTTGCACAAGGAAATGCCGGAGATCGTCAAGGGCATCATGGCGCGCAAGAAGTTCGTGTACCTGTGCACGAATGCGCTGCTGATGGAAAAGAAGATGGACGACTACGAGCCGAATCCGTACTTCGTCTGGTCCGTTCACCTCGACGGCGACAAGGAATCGCACGATCACTCGGTGTCGCAGGAAGGCGTGTATGAGAAGGCCGTCGCTGCGATTCGCGAAGCGAAGCGCCGCGGCTTCCGCGTGAACATCAACTGCACGCTGTTCAACGACGCGCAGCCGGAACGCGTGGCGAAGTTCTTCGACACGCTGGGCCCGATGGGCGTCGACGGTATCACGGTGTCGCCGGGTTATGCGTATGAGCGCGCGCCGGATCAGCAGCACTTCCTGAATCGCGACAAGACCAAGCAATTGTTCCGCGAGATCTTCAAGCGCGGCAACAACGGCAAGAACTGGTCGTTCAGCCAGTCGGCCATGTTCCTCGACTTCCTCGCGGGCAACCAGACCTACGAATGCACGCCGTGGGGCAATCCCGCGCGTACCGTGTTCGGCTGGCAAAAGCCGTGCTATCTGGTCGGCGAAGGCTACGTGAAGACCTTCAAGGAACTGATGGAGACCACGGACTGGGACAAGTACGGCACCGGCAACTACGAGAAGTGCGCGGACTGCATGGTCCACTGCGGATTCGAAGCGACGGCCGTGATGGACACGGTCGCGCATCCGCTGAAGGCATTGAAGGTCAGCATGCGCGGTCCGAAGACGACGGGTGCGTTCGCGCAGGACATCCCGCTCGACAAGCAGCGTCCGGCCGAGTACGTGTTCTCGCGTCACGTCGAGATCAAGCTCGAAGAAATCACGCGCGCCGGCAAGGGCAAGAAGGTGGAGACCGCGTCGGCGGCGCACTGAAGCTTCGACAGGATGGCGGCCGCGCGCCGCCTCTGTATCGCGCCTGGTGGTTAGCGCAAGCAGCATGAAAAAAAGCGCGGTGGCCTTAATTGGCCACCGCGCTTTTCTTTACCGATTAAAACTTCTGTCGATCTGCTTACGCGCCGCGCGCATTGTGCGCGGTCAGGAATTTGATCAGCCCGTCGATGCCGCCTTTGGCGATCTGGTCGGCGAACTGCGTCTGATACACCTGGATCAGCCACGCGCCCATCATGTTGATGTCGTAGATCTTCCAGCCAGAAGGCCCTTTGGTGAGCCGGTAGTCGATCGCATCGTCGCCGCCGTGGCTGAGCACGTGCGATTGCACGACGACGTCGGTGGCGCCACCTGGCACAGTCACCGGCGCAAACTGGAACTTCACGTCCTGATCGCGCAGTTGCGACAGGGATGCGGCGTAGGTGCGCGTGAGCAGCAGCGTAAACTGCTCGTACAGCTGCTTCTGTTGCTCCGGCGTCGCGGTCGACCACGGCTTGCCGACCGCGATACGCGTGGTGCGCTGGAAGTCGGTGGCGGGCAGAAAGTGGGTCTGGACGACCTCGGTGATCTTCGCCATGTCGCCGCCGCGCGCCTGCGGGTCGGCCTTCATTGCAGTTACAGTGCCTTGGACCGCGCTTTTTACCACCGCGTCGGGTGCGCTCTGCGCGAACGCCGCCGTGGATACCACGGCCGCAGCCACAAAAGCAGTCAGATATCGTTTCATACGCTTGTCATGACTCGAAAAGAAGTAGCGCCGGCGGGCAGCAGCCTCGCGGCTAAAGAGGGGTAGACCAGTATAGCGGGGATTGTGTTCCCATCCCGGCCAAGCCGTCGGGAGCCGTACTTGCTACCGAAGTCGGGCTTGCTTGCCCGGGCTCTGTATACTTATGCACCTTCGTCAAAAACAACACCCGTGATAAGGCTGCGTCCGCCTACATGCTGAAGTCATCTATCGTCCGTCTCGTCGCGTACTCGGTGCGTCATCCGCTGAGGATCATCGCGCTGTCGATCGTGCTCGCTGTCCTGAGCGGCATATACGTCGCGCATAACTTCAAGATCAACACGGACATCAGCCGTCTCGTCGAGACCAACAAGCAATGGTCAGCACTCTCGAACGCGCTCGACGCCGCCTTCCCCGACCGCGGCAGCACCGTGCTGGTGGTGGTCGAGGCGCGCGCGCCCGAATTCGCCGACGCCGCCGCCAACGCGCTGACCGCCGCGCTCAGAGCCGATCCCAAGGAGTTCACGTCGGTCTCGCAGCCCGCCGGCGGTCCCTTCTTCGAACACAACGGCCTGCTGTTTCCGTCCACCGACGAGGTGATGGCCACCACCTCGCAACTGGTGCAGTCGCGCCCGCTCGTCAATACACTTGCGCACGATCCGAGCCTGACCGGTCTTGCCGGTACGCTGACCACGACGCTTCTGCTGCCGCTGCAACTCGGCCAGGTCAAGCTCGCCGACATGAGCCGGCTGCTTTCACAAAGCGCGAACACGCTCGATCGCGTGCTGGCCGGCCAGCCCGCCGCGTTCTCGTGGCGCGCGCTGGTCGATAAAAGCGCGGCGACCAATCCGGCGCGCTCGTTCGTCGTCGTACAGCCGGTCGTCAACTACGACGCGCTGGAGCCGGGCGCGAGCGCGTCCAGGGCGATTCGCGCGACCGCGATCTCGCTGCATCTCGAATCGCGCTACGGCGCGACGGTCCGCCTGACCGGGGAGCAGCCGCTCGCCGACGAGGAGTTCGCATCGGTGCAGGACGGCGCGATACTGAATGGCATCGGCACCTTCATCGTCGTGCTGATCATTCTATGGCTCGCGCTGCGCTCGGGCCGCATGATCGCGGCGGTGTTCATCACGCTGTTCGTCGGCCTCGCGATCACGGCCGCGCTCGGCCTGATGATGGTCGGCGCGCTCAACATGATTTCGGTCGCGTTCATGGTGCTGTTCGTCGGGCTCGGCGTCGACTTCGGCGTGCAGTTCGGCGTCAAGTATCGCGAGGAGCGCAACCGCGACGACCGGCTATCGGCCGCGCTGATGCACACCGCGCACAGCATCGGCGTGCCGCTCACGCTCGCGGCCGTCGCAGTCGCGCTGAGCTTCTTCTCGTTTCTGCCGACCGCGTATCGCGGCGTCTCCGAGCTGGGTCAGATCGCGGGCGTCGGCATGTTCGTCGCATACTTCACGAACATGACGCTGCTGCCGGCGCTGCTGAAGCTGTTCAATCCGCCGGGCGAAGTCGCCTCGCCCGGTTTCAAGCAGCTCGCGCCCGTCGATGACTTCCTCGACCGTCATCGCAAGCCGGTGCTGATCGGCACGCTATTGGTCGTGATCGGCGCGTCGCCGCTGCTCGCGCACCTGCGTTTCGACTTCAACCCGCTGCATCTGAAGGATCCGCATACGGAGTCGATGGCGACGTTGCTGTCGCTGAGGGATTCGCCCGAAGCCGCGGTCAACAACGTGCAGGCGCTGGCGCCATCGCTTGCCGAAGCCGACGCGATCGCCGCGCGACTGCGCAAGCTGCCGGAAGTCGGCCGCGTCACGACGCTGAGCACGTTCGTGCCGGCGGACCAGCAGCAGAAGATGATGCTGATCGCGAGCGCCGCGCAGCAACTGCTGCCGGCGCTGCAACAGCAGCCCGCGCCGCGCGCCACCGACGACCTGCGCGTCGCCGCCTTGAAGCGCGCGGCGAATCAGTTGTCGCTCGCCGCCGAGGACCATCCCGGACCGGGCGCGGCGGATGCGCAGCACCTGTCCGCGACCTTGCAAAAGCTCGCCGCCGCCGACGCCGCCACGCGCGAGCGCGCCGAAGTAGCGATGTCCGACACGCTGCGCATCGCGTTGAAGCAACTGGAGAACCTGCTGCAGCCGACCGAAATCACCCAGCAGAACCTGCCGCCAGGCATCACCGCCATGTGGATCGGCAAGGGCGGTCGCGCGCTCGTCGACGTCGCGCCGAAGCTGTCCCCCGGCGTCGATCCGAACGACGACCAGATGCTCGCCCGTTTCGCGCACGCGGTTAAGAAGGCGGAACCGGGCGCGATCGGCGGACCGATCTCGATCCTGCATTCGGCCGACACGATCATCAAGGCGTTCCTGCAGGCGGCCGTCTACGCGCTGCTATCGATCGCCGTGCTGCTATGGATCGCGCTGCGCCGTGTCGGTGACGTGCTGCGTACGCTGGTGCCGCTGCTGGTCTCCGCGCTCGTCACGCTCGAGCTGTGCGTGGTGTTCGGCATGCCGCTGAACTTCGCGAACATCATCGCGCTGCCGCTGATGCTCGGGGTCGGCGTCGCGTTCAAAATCTACTTCGTGATGGCATGGCGCCACGGCCAGACCGGTCTGTTGCAATCGAGTCTCACGCATGCGGTGCTGTTCAGCGCTGCGACAACGGCCACCGCGTTTGGTAGCCTGTGGCTGTCGCACCATCCGGGCACGTCCAGCATGGGGAAGCTGCTGGCGCTTTCGTTGTTATGCACGCTGATCGGCGCGGTGGTCTTCCAGCCGGTGCTGATGGGCAAGCCGCGTCAACGTCGCGGAAAGCAAAAAGGAATATAAGCATGAAGCTGCGTAACACCGCGCTGGCGATCACCGCCGCGGGTCTCATTTCCGGCTGCGCGACCGCCCCCGACCGCAAGCCAGGCGATCCGTTCGAGCCGGTGAACAGGGTGATCTTCAATTTCAACGACGGCGTCGATCGTTATATCGCCGTGCCGGTCGCGAAGGGCTACCAGAAAGTGACGCCGCAGCCGCTGCGCACGGCCGTCAGCAATTTCTTCTCGAACCTCGGCGACCTCACCAACGCCGCCAACGCGCTGCTGCAATTGAAGATCACCGATGCGACCGAAGACATCATGCGCTTCGCGTTCAACTCGGTGTTCGGGATTGGCGGGTTGCTCGACTGGGCGACGCCGGCCGGTCTGCCCAAGCATCATCAGGACTTCGGTCTGACGCTCGGGCATTGGGGCATCCCGTCGGGTCCGTATCTGGTGCTGCCGCTGTTCGGGCCGAGCACGGTGCGTGACAGCATGGGGCTCGTCGTCGATGTGAAGTTCAATCCGCTGAATTATGTCGAGCCCGCGACTCGCAATCCGCTGTATGTGCTGCAGTTCGTGAGCACGCGTTCCGATCTGCTCGGCGCGACCAGCCTTCTGGAGCAAGCCGCGCTCGACAAGTACTCGTTCGTCCGCGATGCCTACACGCAGCAGCGTCTCGCGCGTCTGCGCGGCACGAGCAATGCCAATCCGCCGCTGCCGAATTACGACGATCACGGCGATACCGGCCCGGCTGCCGCGCCCGCGGCCGGCGCGCCCGCGGGGGGCCTGCCGAACTATTCTGATCCGGGCAATGTCGGGCCGAATGGGGCCTCGGGGGCGGGCGGCGCGACCCAGGGTGCGCCGGGCGCGCTGCCGAATTACAACGATCCGGGTGAGTCTGCACCAGCGCCCGACGGAGCTTCCGGCAACGGGACCAACCCGCCTGGCGGCGGGGATCTGCCAAACTACACCGATCCGGGCGATACCGGCGGAAGGGCCGTGCCAGCCGAGCCGGCATCGGCCCCGCAATAGCGGTTGCGGTGGCCGCGGAACCGGCCGCCGCGCCGGCTATGCGATAGCGTTTCGATCTGGCGCTCGTACAGCCGAACTGTCGCCCGACAAAACCGGCGAGCTAAACGCATTCACTAATCCATCGGGTCGTACCGGTGGAATCCCTGATAACCGGTTGTGTCTTCTACCTTGGTTATCCGCCAGTGTCCGTTCTCCATTGCAACGAACACGACGAGATTCTGTTTTTCCGTCGACCCGAACGTCACTGGTATTACCGCCGTTCCGCCAAGCGCGATCGCCGGATGCAAAGTCATCGTTCTGAGCCATGTTTGCGGATCGAGGTCTTGCACTCGCGTGAAGTAGTCGGCTCCGCCCGGCAAGCGTTTATGGCGATAGTCGTCCCGCAGATTATCGACCGTCGGTTTTGCCACATAGTCGTAAATGTGCCTATCTGTCAGTTGATAAACGCTGCCTTCCTGCTGTAAATACCAGGTGTAAAACGCCTTCACAGCGGCTTCTGGTGTTTCCGGAGTCGCTGCGGTGGTTACACCCGGCCCGAGCGCCAATGCAAGAGCCAGTGAGGCAAACACGCGTAAAAGAAATTTATTGATGTCATTCGTGACGGTAGATTTTGTATGCAGGTTTGATGGTCCGATAGGCCTGCCCCGGATAAAAGCCGTGGGTTTGTCGAAAGTCCGATACCATATCTGACCGTCAAACATCGCCATGTGGCCTATGGTTGACCCGTAATAGGCTGAATAACTACCACATCGCCGCGCTGCGGAGTGCCGTGCACCTCGCGAAACCCCGCGACAACGAGCGATGAGCCGTAATCTTTCGCGTACGCCGTATGCGCAAGCCGCAGTCCACCCGCTTCAATCGCCCGCCTGGTGTACTCCGCGCATCGACTCTGGCTGGATGACCTCCCGTCGGATTGCGAGGACTTTCCAAGCAATTTTTAAGAAATCGCTGATCGGTTCGGACTCAGGCGGCATCTAAAGTTGGTCTTCCCCAACTACGCGGTAGGCAGACAATTTATGAATTCCGTTAGCTGTCGCAACGTCGGTAAGGCATTTACAGCTAACAGGAACGCGCTGGCCCTTCCCTCGCCCGGCAGCCTGTTTGGCAGTCGGCAGACAGCGCCGTCCAAATCACGGCCAAGCTTAACGCCTGACATCACACGGTTCGAATGCAACGGTCACTGAGCTGATTGTCCATCGAGCTGAATCGATATGAATTGGATCATCGATAAGGCGGCGGTTCTGCTCGCCGCTATGGCCTGTGCAGCGATTGCATGGGCGCTCATTCACTACACCGGCCAGCGGTTTCCGCTCCTGTTACTCGTCCTGGCATTTGCGGGGCTTTACGCAGACAACCAGCGGCTGCGCAACCGCCTCAGGGACTTGGGTGAGGACCCACGTCGCCGCTCCAACGGCGGTCCACGCACACGCTAGCGACTTCCCTAATCGCCATCACCTGTCGTGCAGCTGCCAACGCCCTAAATCCGCAGCGCACCGCCCTTGCCTAGCGCCCGTCGCAGCTCGACCAGCGTGGCCCGCGCGGCGCGCGCATCGGCGGCCAGGCGCAGCAGCGCGCCCAGTTGCGACGGTTGCCGCAGCAGTTCGCGCAGAATCGGCCCCAGCGCCGTAGTGCCGTCGTCGCGCAAGCCCGCCGTCGCGGCGGGCGGCAGCGTACGCCAGGCCGGATCGACGACCGCGCGACACACGGCGAACGGCACACCGTGCGCAGCAGCGCTCGCGCCGGCGATATGCGATTCCATGTCTACCGCGAGCGCGCCGGTCGATTCGTGCAGCGCGCGTTTGTCTTCAGCGGTGATCAACGGCGCGGCGACCGCCGCCATTGCGCCGCGGCGCAGGCGTCCCGCGAGCCGTTCAGCGGTCACGGCGGCGACGATCCGCTCCGTCCACTGCCGATCCGTATCGATACGTCCAAACGGCCCATACACCGCATCCGCGACGATCAGCGCGCCCGGCTCCAGATCCGGCGCGAGCCCACCCGCGGTGCCGAAACTGACGATCCCCGCCGCGCCGCGAGCGACCGCCGCGTTCAGCGCGCGCTCGAGCAGATCGGCGCGCGCGGCATACACGACCTCGACGCGCTCGCTGTCGTCGCCGCGCGCAATGCGCGCTTCGAACGCCATGCCCGTCACGACGATCACCGGCAACCTGCTATCGCTCGTCCCGACGGACGGCCTCATCGACACGGACATCCGTCACATCCCGACCGTGACGCGCGTGAGCCCCTTGCGCTTCAGATGACGGAAGCGCGCGAGCGCCCACAGCGGGAAGAACTTGCGATAGCCGTGGTAGCGCAGATAAAACACGCGCGGAAAGCCGGTGGCGGTAAAGCGCGTTTCGTCCCACAGCCCATGCTCGCGCTGCTCGCGCTGCAGATAGTCGATCCCGCGCGCCACCGCCTCGTGATCGATCTCGCCCGCCGCCATCAGCCCGAGCAGCGCCCACGCGGTTTGCGACGCGGTGCTCGGCGCGCGCTCGTAGCCGCGATAGTCGAGCTTGTAGCTCTCGCCGCCCTCGCCCCAGCCGCCGTCCTCGTTCTGGATCGACACGAGCCATTGCACCGCGCGCCGCATGCGCGGGTCGTCGTGCGGCATGCCGGCGGCGTTCAGCGAGCACAGCGCGGTCCACGTGCCATAGATGTAGTTCAGGCCCCAGCGGCCGTACCAGCTGCCGTCCGACTCCTGCTCCTGCAGCATGTAGTCAAACGCGCGCCGCGCCGGCTCGCTGCTTTGCGGCAGCTCGCCGATCTGCGCGAGCATCGACAGACAGCGGCCCGACACATCCGCGGTCGGCGGATCGAGCAGCGCGCCGTGATCTGAGAACGGTATGTTGTTCAGGTAGTACTGTGTGTTTTCCGGTTCGAACGCGCCCCAGCCGCCGTCGCTGCTCTGCATGCCGACCACCCATTCGCGCGCGCGGGCGATCGCTTCGTGATCGACATCCGACTGCGTAAGCGCCGCCGAGCGATGCATCGCCATCGCGACCACCGCCGTATCGTCGACGTCGGGGTAATGCGCGTTGTTGTACTGGAACGCCCAGCCGCCGGGCCGCACGTGCGCGCGGCGCGAAATCCAGTCGCCGCGCACATCGAGAATCTGTAGCGGACGCAGCCATGCGAGCCCACGTTCGGCCGCCTGTTCGGCGCGCGCCTCGCCGGTTTCGAGCAGCGCGTGCGCGGCGAGCGAGGTATCCCACACCGGCGACAGACACGGCTGGCAATAGGCTTCGTCGTCCTTGATGACGAGCAGCTTGTCGAGCGACTTGCGCGCGATCGCGCGATGCGGATGATCGGCCGGATAGCCGAGCACGTCGTACATCATCACCGAGTTGGCCATCGCCGGGAAAATCGCGCCGAGGCCGTCCTCGCCGTTCAGCCGTTCGTCGACGAACGCGACCGCCGCGCGGATCGCGCGCTCGCGGGTCGCCTTCGGCAACAGGCCGTCGACCGCGCGCAGCACCGTATCGACACAACGGAAAAAGCCGAACCAGCCCGCGTGCTGATGCGGTGCGCGCTCGTTCATGCCGGTGTTCACCGGCGCGCCGCGGAACAGTTCGTCGATGCGCACCTTACGCGGATTGCGCGCGAGCGGCCGCTTCGCGTTGAGCACGAGCAGCGGCACGATCACGGTACGCGCCCAATACGACACCTTCGACAGATGGAACGGGAACCACATCGGCAGCAGCATGATCTCGACCGGCATCATCGGCACCGCGCGCCACGACACGACGCCAAACAGGGCGAGCAGGATCCGGGTGAACACGTTTGCGTGTTCGGCGCCGCCGTGCGCGAGGATCGCGTCGCGCGCGCGCACCATGTGCTCGGCGTCGACCGGGTCGCCGATCATCTTCAGCGCGAAGTACGCCTTCACGCTCGCGCTGACGTCGAGCGCGCCGTCGGTAAATAGCGGCCAGCCGCCGTTCGGCAACTGGATGCGGCGCAGATACCGCGCGATCTTCTGTTCCAGTTCGATATTCGGCGTTTCGCCGAGATAGTGGACCAGCAGCACGTATTCGGCCGGAATCGTCGCGTCGGCTTCGAGTTCGTAGACCCAATGGCCGTCGGGCTGTTGCGCGGCGAGGATCGCATCGGTTGCGCGCGTGATCGACGCGTCGAGTGTGCTCGCGCCGTCGCCTTGCACCGGCGCCGGCGTTGCGGTTGCCAATGCGTCCGCGACGGCGGGCGCGTTGGCAACCACGGCAGCCTCGGCCGGGTTCAGCGCCGCATCGGCGGCTTCGGGCAGCACCGCGTCGAGCGGCTGGGGTTGAGATAAGTCGTTCATCGGCGTTCCATCGGTTGATTCAGAAACGTATCCGCGGCCTTCTGGCCGGAGCGGATCGCGCCTTCGAGCATCGCGGGCAGACCGGTGGCCGTCCAGTCGCCCGCGAGCAGCAAATTGTTCCAGCGCGTGCGCGTGCCCGCCCGCAATGTCTCCTGCGCGGGCAGTGCGGCAAACATCGCGCGCGGTTCCATCATGACCTGCCACCGCGGCAGCGGCGCGAGCGGCAGATTCACGGCCCGCGCGACCTCGGCCCAGACGGTCGCCGCGAGCGCGTCGTGCGGCGTGTCGACGAGCCGCTCGGCGCCGTTGAGCGTCACCGACAGGCGCTCGTCGAACGCGAACAGCCATTCGGCCGTCCCGTTCAGCAACGCGGTGCTCTGCGGCAGGCCGAACGGCGGCTCGACCGCGAAATGCACGTTGAGCGCGGCCGCGAAGCGCGTCGGCGCGCGCAGACCCGGCACGAGCGCCGTCGCGGCGTCGGGCGGCAACGCGAGAATCACCGCCTCGTTCGCGCCGAGCGCGATACTGTCGTCGGCGAAATGCAACGCCTGCACGCGCGCCGGGTCCGCCGCGAACGTGATGTCGCGCAGACGCGAACCGAGCCGGATCGTCGCGCCGCCATGTTGCAGCAGCCGCAGCGCCGGATCGACGAACGCGCTGCCCAGACCGTTACGCGCGACGAGCGGCCGGCACGCGAGCCCGCCCGCGAGCAGCGTTTCGCGCACGAGCGCGCCGGTCAGCTCGGCCGACGCGTCTCCCGGCTCCAGATTCAGCAGCACATGCAGCAGCGGGCGCAGCAGCCGGTCCCACAGCGGTCCCTGGCAGCGCATCGTCTGCGCGACGCTGCGGCCCGGCTTCGCGAACAGCAGCGGCACGAGCGACAGGTAATCGGTCGGGCCCGTGTTCGGCACGCGCGCGTGCGCATCGAAAATCCACCACGGCAAGCGCCCCGGCGACAGACGCACGGTCCAGCGCGCAAGCGTGGCCAGATCGACGAACGGATACTCGGACTGCGTGGGACCGACCAGTTCGTCGGCGGCGCCGATCGCGCGCGTGTAGTTCAGCGTCGCGGCATTGGCCGACAGCACGATGTGATTGCCGCTGTCGAGCGTCGCACCGAGCTTCGCGTCGTAGTACGAGCGGCAGCGACCGCCCGCGTGATCCTGCGCTTCGTGCAGCACGACCCGCGCGCCGCGCCGCTGCAACTGCACAGCGGCTGCGAGGCCGGCCACGCCTGCGCCGACCACGTGGACGAGCTTCGGCATCAGTTCAGAAAAGCGCGTAGCGCGCGACGATCCACAGCAGGCGCAGCTTCGGCTTGCTGACCTTCGTGCGCGGAACGTCGAAGCCGCGCTCCAGCGTGCGCTCGAGCAGCACGCGATAAACGCCCGACATGATGCGCGGTGCGCGCACGTGGCCGCGCGGCTCGCGATCCATGATCGCGTCGGATTCGGCGAAGTGCTGCTTCGCGCGCTCGGCGAGCGTCGCGCAAACGTTCGGCAGCGTCGGATCGTCGGCGATCTGCCGCGGGCTCGTGACCGCGATGCCTTCGCGCGCGAGCAATTCGCGCGGCAGATAGCAGCGGTTGATGCCGGCGTCTTCGTCGATATCGCGCAGGATGTTGGTGAGCTGCAGCGCGCGGCCGAGATGATGCGCGAGCAGCCGGCCCGGCTCGTCGCGCATCCCGAAGATCCTCACCGACAGACGACCGGCCGCGCTCGCGACGCGGTCGCAATAGAGGTCGAGCGTGGCGTCGTCGGGCGCGCAGATGTCGGCGGCGGCGTCCATCGCCATGCCGTCGATCATCGCGTGAAAATCCTCGCGTTGCAGATGAAATGTGTGAATGTGTCGCGTCAGCGCACGCAGCGACGCGCGCGGCTGGCCGGCGTAGCACGCGTCGATGTCGGCGCGCCATCGATCGAGGTCGGCCGCGCGTTCGGCGCGCGGCAAGTCGCTGTCGGCGATGTCGTCGACGGCACGGCAGAAGGCGTAGACCTGATACATCGCATCGCGCTGCGCCGCCGGCAGGATGCGCATGGCGAGATAAAACGAGCTGCCGGACGTGGCGGCAGCGGCGTCGATTTCAGTATCGTCCACGACAAGATTGGAAACAGCCAAGACGATCTCCGCTGGAGGCGCCCGCTGAAAGGCGTTCAAAGAGGTTTTTATGCCGACCCGCAGGGCAGTGCGCCCGCGCGCGCGGACACGCGCGAAACATCCGGCTGGGCGGCCGGAAACGGCGAAAAGTATAGCAATCTTTGCCGCTGACCGCAGTTCGCCAGCCAATAGAGGGACGGCAACGAAGGCCGCCGGGGGCGGCGCGGCGGGTTCGGCCGCGCCGCCCCCGTCAGCGGATCAGGCCCCCGCGAGCCGGAACGCGACCGCGCAGTTGCGGCCTTGGCGCTTTGCGCTATACAGCGCCGCGTCGGCCTCGTTGATCAGCACGTCGTAGGCGGGCACGCCGTGGCGCGCCGAGGCGCCGCCGAGGCTCGCCGTGACCGGCACGCTGGTGCCGATCAGCTCGACCGGCGTTTCCTCGATCACGCGACGGATCTTCTCCGCCACCAGCATCGCATCGTCGAGTGGCGTGCACGGCAACAGCAGCGCGAACTCCTCGCCGCCGAAGCGCCCGAACGTGTCCTGCGCGCGCACCACGCCGGCGACGCGCTGCGCCATCACGCGCAGCACGGTATCGCCGACGCCGTGACCGAACTGGTCGTTGATCTTCTTGAAGTGATCCAGATCGAACAGCAGCATCGACATGTCGCCGCCGTAGCGCTGCCAGCGCGTGAACTCGTCGGACAGCCGCGCCTCGAAAAAGCGCCGGTTCGCGATGCCGGTCAACCCGTCGAGGTTCGCGTACTCCTGCAGCTTCGCGACCGCCTCCTCGCGCTCGCGCTGCACGATGCTCACATGCGTCACGTCGGAGATCGTCACGCACACGGCCACCACTTCACGATCGCGCATCAGCGGCATGAACGTGCAGTCCTGCTGCATGAAGTCGACCCCGCCGGTGATCGGACGGTCGTGATCGAACTTGAACAGATACGGGCGCTGCTCCCACGAACTGAACGCGAAGCTGCCGAGCTGGAACACGCTCTCGATCTTGCGCGACAGCCACACGCGCGGCAGTTCCGGAAAGTTCAGGTAGATCGAGCGCCCGACCACCTGCTCCGCCGACAGGCCGCTATGGTCCTGCATGAAGCGATTCCACATCAGCACGTTCAGTTCGCGGTCGAGCACGAAGATGCCGAAGCCGACCCGTTCGACCACGAGGTCGCTCAACGATTCCACGGAGACGTTCATAGACTGGACAGCAGCGCATCGAGCGCTTCGTTCATGTGACGGATTGAGTCTTCGGGCATCAGCATCACCAGATGCGCGCGAAAACTGTGATGTTCCAGCGCGAAATTCACTTCGACGAGCAGCGCCACCTTCCATTGCAGCACGCCGGGCTGGAACACTTCGTCGAGCGTCAGTGCGTCGCCGAGCATGCCCGGCGCGGAAAACACCGGCGTGCGACCGAGCTGGTCGAGTATCGACGACACGCAAGCGCCGGACAGCAGGTTCGCGACGTCGAGCATCAGTTCGCGCTCGCTGACCGCCTCGTAGCTCGAGCGCGCGTACGGGTCGCTCACGAGCGAACACAGCTGCGCGATGCTGTCGCTGCGACAGATCACCAGCACCTCGCCTTTGATGTCCGAGCGAAAGCCCTGGCGCACCGCGCTGACCGTGTCTTCGATGTGGGTCATCTCGCGCAGCGTGCTTGCCGCGTCGCTCACCGCGACCATCCGCACGCGCGGCACCGACAGCTCGATAAACGAATCGAGCAGCCGTGCGAGCCGCGTCGCGGCCCGGCCCATCGCGAGGTTGGCGATTTCCTGTAGCGCGTCGCGCTGGTCTTCGGTGAAGGCGGGCTCAGACATACAAGCCGTACTCCTTGAGGATGGGCATGACCGCCTCCGGCGTCACCGGCTTGGCGATGAAGGCGATCGCGCCCAGTTCACGCACCCGGGCCTGAGCGAGCGGCTGCACGTCGGCGGAAACGACGATCACGAAGGTATTGAGGTCCTCGTGCTGCAACGCTTCGAGAACCTGGTAGCCGGTCATGTCAGGCATCGTCAGATCGAGGAACATCACCGATGCCTTGCCCTCGCGATACAGCGCTAGCGCCTCGCGCCCGTTCGTCGCGTAGGACACGTCGACGGCCCAGTCCGGCGGCAGTGCCTTCGTGAGCAACTTGCGAGCGAGCAGCGAATCGTCGGCGATCACAATGGGCAGCATGGCAACGGCGCGGTGGGCGGTTTGGGCAGGTGAATAAAGGAATCGGCTGTTGGTCCGCGCGTTGTCCGCGCCTGGTTGTTTGCGTCTTTCGTGGTTCCGGCAGCGAGGGAGTCACGCTTTCGCGACGCCGACCGACGCGCGACCGGATACAGTGGCGCGTGCGAATTGCAGTTGCCTTGGGCGAGAGGGGTGCGAATGCAGCAGGACGCTTTGGCGGACTTTGACGATCCGGCTCACAGGGGTGGCAACGGCCTTTTTATCGTGGCGAGAATTGTCGAAGTAAAGCCGCGCAAAAGCAACTCGCCAGAATCGCCGACGGCAACGATCTGTTTCCCTGCAAGGCCAATTTTAGAAATGCTTCTATCGTTCTGACGGAGATTTGCTTATGTTTATACTTTTGTGTACGTTTGCGCTTTCCGATTCGTCGCTGTTTTAAAACCGCTGTTAAAGAACGACCCGCACGCCGCACGCCCGTCTCCGACGCTTTGCGGCAATTTTTTCCGCGTTCCGTCTATGCTTGTTTTGAAGGCGGCAGGGTGCCGGCATCGGCCCGATACGGGGCGGCCAATTTCGAACGACTTTTCGCATCAACGACAATGACATCACACCAGGTCGACTCCGCGCGTGCGGGCCGCCATCCGGGTCATCCTGCCCACGAGCGGGACGACGCGTCGTTTCCCGCCGTGCCGGAACAGAATTTCCAGGTGCGCCGCATCACGCTGATCGCACTGCTGGTGGCGGCGATCGTGTTGCCGTTCGTCTACGTCGCGGCGATGGCATTCGCCGATCTGCGCTCGCGCGAGGCCGACGCGACCGACCTGACGCTGCGCACGGTGCGCGTCGCCGAAGAACATGCGTTGAAAGTGTTCGACATGAACGAGACGCTGAACTCGCGCATCGTCGATCTGACCGAGGGCCTCGACGACGACGGCATCCGCGCGCGCGAACACACGATTCACGACAAGTTGCGCACCCTGGGCGGCGGCTATCCGCAGGTGGCCTCGGTGTCGATCTTCGGCCAGCAGGGCGCCCTGCTCGTAAGCAGCCGCCTGTATCCGTCGCCGGAGATTTCGATCGGCCAGCGCGACGATTTCGTCGGCATCCGGGGCGGCAACCTGCTCGAACACGTGTCGAAAGTGATGACGGGGCACGTGAGCGGCGAGCAGGTGTTCAATATGGGCGTCGAGCGTCAGGCGCCCAATGGCTCGTTCGCGGGCGTCGTGTCGATTGCGCTGCGGCCCAGCTATTTCGACGCGTTCTATCGCGAGCTGCTCGGCAGCAGCGACGCCACGCCGATCGTGATGAGCCTCGTGCGCACCGACGGCGCAGTGCTCGCGCATTACCCGCGCGGCCCGCGCGAGCCGACCGCGATCGCGTCCGATTCGCCGTTCGCGGAAGCGGTCAGGCTAGGGCAGCGCTCCGGCGTCGTGCGGATGCGCTCGGGTTTCACCGACGGCAATCTGATCGTGGCGTTCCGGCACGTCGGCTCGTATCCGGTCTACGTGCTGTGCGGCTACCGCACGTCGGCGATCTGGGCGTCTTGGTACACGCACCTCAGCGTGCTGATGCTGTCGATGTTCACGCCGTCGATCGCGCTGTGGTGCGTGATCTGGCTGTCGCTGCGCCGCCTCGGCGCCGAAGAGGAAGCGTGGCAGCGCTGGCAGGCCGAGGCATCGATGCGCCGCTCGATCGAGTCCGCGTACCGCCAGTCGCGCAAGATGGAAGCGCTCGGCACGCTGGTCGGCAGCGTCGCGCACGACTTCAACAACCTGCTGATGATCCTCTCGGCCAACGTGCAGATCTTGCGACGGCGCGGCGTCGGCGGGCTCGAGCGCGAACTGTCGTCGATGGAGCGCGCGCTGAAGAGCGGTCAGTCGCTGACGCGGCAGCTGCTCGGCGTCGCGCGCAAACAGCCGCTGCGCAGCGAGACGCTCTCGCTCGAACGCTGGCTGCCGTCGTGCCGCGAGCTGCTGCGCGCGTCGCTCGGCGCGAAGGTGTCGCTCGTCATCGATAGCGGCGTCGCAACCTGGCCGGTGCGCGTCGACGTTGCCGAGCTCGAGCTCGCGCTCATCAACGTCGCTGTCAATGCGCGCGATGCGATGGCCAACGGCGGGCGCTTCACCGTGCGCGCGAGCAACGTCGTGTTCCGCCACGAGGACGGCTTTGCGCTGACCGGCGAGTTCGTGCAACTGTCGCTCGAAGACACCGGCGCCGGCATGGCGCCCGAGGTGCTCGCGCGCGCGTTCGAGCCGCTTTTCACGACCAAGCCCAAAGGCATGGGCACGGGACTCGGGCTGCCGCAGGTATTCGCGTTCTGCGCGGGCTCGGGCGGGCTCGCGGCAATCGACAGCGCGATCGGCGCGGGCACCTCGGTGCGGCTCTATCTGCCGCGCGCGTCGGCCGAGCCGCCGACGGCCGGGCCGGCCGAAGCGCTTGCGCCCGAACAAGGCGCGCCGCAGGCTTTGCGCGTGCTGCTCGTCGAGGACAACGAAGAAGTCGCCGCCGGCACCGAGGCGCTGCTGCAGATGATGGGTCACCAGGTCACCTGCGTGTTCAACGCCGACACGGCGCTGCGCGTGCTCGACGACGCTCGCGCGACGCGCGCGGGCACCGGCGAGCCGCTGCCGTTCGATCTGGTGCTGTCGGACATTCATATGCCCGGCAAGATGAACGGCATCGATCTGGCCGAAGCGGTGCTCAAGTTCGACCCGCAGCTGCCGGTCATCCTCGTCACCGGCTACGCGGAAGAGCTCGACCGCGCGCGGCACGTGAACGCGCACGTGCTGTCCAAGCCGTTCGATATCGGACTGCTCGAGAAGCTGCTCGAAGCAATCCAGCACAACGGCGCGCAAACGGGCACCGCTGCGGCCACGCATCCGGCCGATACCTGAGGTCCGCGTCATCCCGGCGTCATTTACCGGGCCTTGTAAAAAGCGCGGCCTTCACACCCCGCGCTTTTTTTGCATCACGAGCCTACGTAATGCGTAGCACGGCGGGCATCGCGGCTACGCATGGGGCGTGCCGCCGCCGCGCGGCGCCGCGGGGGCATGAACGTTGCGTGCGTAAAGACGGCCAAGGGACGGCGCTTCGGGTGCCGCCCGTTCCAGCAGAACATGTCGGGAGACAGCCATGCAACATACCGTGATTGGTTTATTCGACACCTACATGCAGGCTGAAAACGCCCGCGACACACTCGTGCAAACCGGTTTTGCGCGGGAAAAAGTCGAGTTGCAGGCGAACCCCGAGCCTTCGGTTGGCTCGGCTACCAGCGAAGTCGCCAACGCCGGCGTGCTAGCGAATATCGAGCGCTTTCTCGCCAGCCTGTTTTCGACCGGGCCGCGTGCGTCGGACACCGCGCGCTACGCGGAGGCGATGCGGCGCGGTGCGGTGCTCGTGTGCGTCCGCGCGGCGAGCCAGTCTCACGCGGAACTGGCGCGCAATACGCTGGTGCGGCTCGGCGCAACCGATATCGGCGACCGTCTGCCCGAGGCGGACACGCCGGTCGCATCCGGGCGCGACCACTCGGTGCTCGATGAGCTCGGCATCGGCGCGGTGATGCCGGGTACGCCCCGCACGTCGAGTGTGACGACCGAGGCGCGCGCGACGCCGGGCATGCGGGACACCACTGCAACACCCGGGGCCACCGGCGCGCGTTCGACCGGCGGCGCAGTGGGCGCCGCGGGGGCCGCGGGCGTGACGGAGTCGACTGGAATCGCCGGGGCGACGGGCGCCACTTCGGCGACCGGCCCGAGCGCAGCCGACACCAGCACCAGCACCGAGCCGTTCGCGCCGCCACCGATCAGCGAACGGCCGACCAGCGATCCGGCCAACGAACCGATCGCCGATCCGCTCGCCGGCGACGCCGGACGCAGCGCGATTGCCGCCGGCTCGGCGCCGGGCTCGGGCGCGGTGATGCAGCCGTCCGACATCGTCCCTGAAGGCGGACAGCCGGGTGCCGGTCCTGGCGCTCAGATGCCGAACGAATATCTGGAGTACGAAGAAGATTTCCGCACGCACTACGACGAGCAGTACGCGGCCGCGAACGCGCGTTACGAAGATTATGTGCCGGCCTACCGCTACGGCGCGGAGATCGGTCGCGACGCGCGGTTCCGCAATCGTCCGTGGGAAGAGATCGAGCCCGAGGCACGCCGCCATTGGGAAAGCACGTCGTCGGAGAGCACGTGGGAGCGCTTCAAGCTCGCGGTGCGTCATGGGTGGGAGCGAGTGACCGGGCATCACCATGTGTAGCGATACGGCCGGTCCGACCGGCCCGGCGGTGGTGCAAGCATCGCTGTCGTAGCCGGCGCCTGTGCTGGCGAAACGAGTGGGGCCGCGTTGAGCGGCGCGCGCCGTGTCCGCGGTGTTTCGACGGGGCTCAGGGCGCCGTCGTGCGCGCGACGCTCAGCTACGCCGCTCGAAACCGCTTGACCCACGCGACGTAGCGGTCCATGAACGTTTGCAGGAACTTGCGCGTGCCGTCGTTGACGATCTCGCCTTTTTCATTGATCACCGACGGATCGTGCTTGATGAAGATCTCGGGCTGCCCCATCGTCGCGACGTCGAGATAGGCAAGCACGTTGCGCAGATGCTGCTGCGCGAGCGCCGTCCCGGTCGCGCCCACCGAAGTGCCGATCATCGCGCCGGGCTTGTTGCCCCATGAGTTCGTGCCCCACGGGCGCGAGCCCCAGTCGAGCGCGTTTTTCAGCACGCCCGGAATCGAGCGGTTGTATTCGGGTGTGACGAACAGCAGGCCGTCCGCGGCTTGCACGCGCTCCTTGAGTTTTTTGCCGGCTTCGGGATAGTCGGCGTCGTAGTCCTGGGAGTACAGTGGCAAGGAGCCGATATCGATGTGTTCGAAGGTGAAATCGGACGGAGCAAGGGAAATCACTGCCTGAGCCAGTTGGCGATTGAACGAATCCCGCCGCAAGCTGCCGACGACAACTGCAATGTGATAGGCCATTTTTCGCTTCCTCGGTAAGGCGCTCGACGCGCGCAGAGTACGGACTGTTCATCATAGGCAAAGCCGCGCGAAACGCCCAGGCGCTGGCGGATTTGGCAAGGCGATAGCGGATCGGGAAGGGTTCTTGCGCTGCCGTCGGTGGATAACCTCGCAGCGAGAGAAGTTATCCACAGATTCGCTGAATAACCTTGTGGATAAGTGCGACTTTTGCCTTGTCAATCAAGCATGCCTTCGGGCCAAGCCAATCTGAGGCAAGTGGACAGGATCGACATCTGGAGGACCGGATCATGAGTCTCGACTACGCAGGAAAATCACACGACGAAGCTGTCGCCGCGCGCAAGAAGGCGAGGCAACGCGCGCAGGAGCCCGCTGGCGGCGAGATGGCCGTCGACGGCGTCGAAGCCGATGCCACGCATAGCTGCGGCCAGTTGTCGGAGCAAGGCAAGCAGGTTTGGCGCACCGGCGCCGGACTCGATGGCGGGGGCAAGGCGCCAAGCCGGTAGAAGTTCGCGGGTTCCCGTCCGCTGTGGATACGAGGGCGAGTCGACGCCGCCCTTCCCCCTTCCGCGCTTTCAGATGCGAAAAGGGCGCCGTTGCCGGCGCCCTTTTTTCTTGCTGCTTGGCTGTCTGTTTGGACGTGCCGCTCAGTTGCCGAAAAATACGTTGCAGTACGACGCCGGGCCGTTGCAGGCCGAAGCCGGAGCTGCGGCGTGAGCGACGCCGGAAGCAGCTGCGAACAGTGCGGCCGAAGCAATCAGGGCGGAGAAAATGCGTTTCATGGTGCGGGTCCTCGCAGAGTAGGGTTGCGCGATCTGATGCGATCGATGGCGTGAAGAATAACGAGCGGACCCGGTTCTACAAACAGCGAAGACGAGAAGACGTTTTTTCATAAATCGAAATAATCGTGATGACCTGACTGCGCGAGATCGGCGCTTGGTCGCGACGCGTGGGCAAGCCATGCGGCGATTCAAAATTCCTCCGGCAGCGAAGTCCGAAATTTCATTTTTTCGCAACAATTAATTTCCAGTGTCATAAGTCGCCGCACCGCGCGACTAAGTCTCTACGGCTATCGATTGCCGAGGGGCATATGTTCAATACCGATTCGCTTGGGCACGAACGTGAGGGAGAATGGCGCACGCATCCGCACACCCTGCGAGGACAACCTTCCGCTCATGAATCACCACGTTTCAGGGCCACGCGCGCAGCGCATGGCGCGGCCGAGCGCGCGTCGACGGAGTTCGCGGTGACGCAGCCGGCCCCGTCGCTCGACGATCCGATCTACCTGGCGCAATTGCGGCGCGACCTCGTGCGCTTCGCCCGTCTGCAATTGCGCGATGCCGCGGCCGCCGAGGACGCCGTGCAGGAAGCGCTGACCGCCGCATGGACTCAGGCCACGCGCTTCGCCGCGCAGTCGGAGCATAAGACCTGGGTGTTCGGCATCCTGCGGCACAAGCTCGTCGACACGCTGCGCGCGCGCCAGCGCACGGTCAATCTGTCCGCGCTCGAAGCCGAACTCGACGGCGAGGCGTTGCTGGATCGCGAACTCTTCAAGGACAACGGCCACTGGTCGAGCGAGACCAAACCGCGTCCGTGGCCGACGCCCGAAACCGCATTGCGCCAGCAGCAGTTCTGGACGCTGTTCGAGATGTGCCTGGAGCATTTACCCGAGCACATCGGGCGCGTGTTCATGATGCGTGAGTTCCTCGAGCTCGACATCGCGGCTATCTGCGCCGAACTGCAGATCAACGCGAATCATTGCAGCGTACTGATCTATCGCGCGCGGCTGCGGCTGCGCACGTGTCTGAGCGAAAAGGGCCTATCCAGCGAGGATGCGAATGGGCAAATGTAAAGACATCACGCGGCTGCTATCCGACGCGCTCGACCGCTCGCTATCGACTGGCGAATGGCTCGCGATCCGGCTGCATCTGCCCACCTGCAGCGGGTGCCGGAACTATCGCAAACAGATCCGCCTGCTGCGGGTCGCCGCGCACGTGGCGAGCGGAGCCGCGGCCGTGGATGGCGCGGCGAGCGGCGACGAGTGAGGCGTCGGGGCCAGGAAGGCGCGCATCACTCGGGGCGAAGAAGGGCGATGCTGTTGTTTGCGCTGTCGTTACGTCAACGCGCTCCACAGCATCAGCGTCAACGCGAGACCGACGACCGATACGATCGTCTGCAAGACCGACCACACCAGCACAGTCTGTTTAAGCTGGAGTCCGAAGTATTCGCGGACCATCCAGAAACCCGCGTCGTTCACGTGGCAGAACAACACCGAGCCCGCACCCATCGCCAGCGCCATTCGCAGATGATCGGCACCATCATCACAAGGCCGATCTCGAAGAACAACGGCAGGCCGATGAGCAGCGCGACGACGGCGATCATCCATGGCAGCGTGCGCGGGGTCGAGTGCCGCGGGATTGTCGACAGGAGCCGGTCCGCGGCGCCCGATTCGGCAATCAACGCACCGAGCATCGCGCCCAGCGCAATGATGATGCCGACCTCGCCGAGCAACGCGCCGGCCGCCTTTGCTGACCGCGCTCGCGACCGCCTCGAGCGGCAGGCCTGCCGCGAAGCCCGCCGTGAACGTACCGACAAGGTCGATAGGAATGGCGCGAGCTTCAGCACGCTGATGAAGATGAGCGGTTTGTCGCGGCGGGAGGGGACAGATTGGGCACGGGGGCAATGCTTCGCTAGTCCCGCATGATTTGCTTATGCGAATTTATCGGTTTGTCCAGGCCGGCGGACGAATTATTGTCGGAGCCAATCAGACCATCGTTTGGCGTTCGTCAAATTCTTTTTCAACGAGTATTTTCATGTCCCGTGATCCGCTGCCGACGCGCCGTACGTTTCTTGCCGGCGTAGGCGCAACGCTGGCCGCTGCCACGTTGCCTGTCTTCTATGCCGGCGCATTTGCCGCCGATGAACATGCGAAAGAGCTTCGCATCGGATATCAGAAAGCCGCCAGCACCCTGGTATTGTTGAAGGCGCATGGCACGCTCGAAAAAAGGCTCGCGCCACTCGGCATCGCTGTGAAATGGACCGAGTTTCCGGCTGGGCCGCAACTGCTGGAAGGCCTGAACGTCGGTGCAATCGACTTCGGCTACGTGGGCGAAGCGCCGCCCGTGTTCGCGCAGGCCGCGGGCGCCAATTTCGTCTATACCGCGTATGAAGTTCCGACGCCGCACGCCGAAGGCATCCTCGTGCATCCCGATGCGCCAATCAGGACCTTGGCCGATCTGAAGGGAAAGAAGATTGCGCTAAACAAGGGCTCGGATGTGCACTGGTTTCTCGTCGCGGCGCTACAGAAGAACGGCGTGAAGCCAAGCGAGATTCAACTCGTGTACCTGCCGCCCGCCGATGCGCGCGCAGCCTTCGAACGCGGTGCGGTCGATGCCTGGGCCATCTGGGATCCCTTCCTCGAAGCCGCCAAACGGCAGACGAACGCGCGGCTGCTCGCCGATGCCGAGGGTATCGTGAGTCACCACCAGTTCTTTCTGAGCGCGCGGCCATTCGCACAACGGAACGGCGGAATCATTGCGATCGTGATCGATGAAGTCAGCAAGGAAGGGGAGTGGGTGCGCGGTCATTACAGTGAGGCGGTCGCACAACTCGCGCCGATTCAAGGGCTCGACGCGAGCGTGATCGAATCGGGCTTGCGCCATTACGCGCATGTCTACAAGCCCGTCGACGCGAATGTGCTCGCGGAGCAGCAGCGCATCGCCGATACGTTCACCGAACTGCACCTGATTCCGACGAAGATCGTCACCAAGGATGCCGTGCTGCCCGGCAACGCCTAACCGAGCAGGTCGAGTCTGCCTCAGCACATCGCTCCGGTTTGACCGTTGCGCGGTCAGCCGAAAAGCACGGCCACATTTTCGGGCGGGCGGCCGATGACGGCACGCCCATTTCTGACGACGATCGGTCGTTGCAACAGAATTGGATGCTTCGCCAACGCCTCGTAGAGCTGGACGTCCGTCAATGCTGCGTCGGCAAGGTTGAGCTCTTTATATGCGGCCTCGGTGTCGCGGATCATTTCGCGGACGGGGCACCCAAGCTGAGCGTTGAGATTTTTGAGCTCAACCACGCTGAGCGGTTTCTTCAGATATTCGACGATTTGCGTCGCTTCATTTTCGGAGTTGTAGGTACTCGCGACAAGTTCGCAGGCGGCGCGCGATTTCGAGCAGCTAGGGTTGTGGTAGATGGTGATCATGGCTGGTTCAGAGCGTGTGGCGTTTGAAGGTTGCTGTGGCTGTTACCAAGAGTGGGCAATTTTAGCGGGTGACCTGGTGGCATGGCATGGATTGACTGTTCGGCACCCGGGCTGTTTGGGTGATCGGTGGAGGGTGTCGGTTTATGCGCATAAACCGACGCTGCTCCCGAAGCGAGTGGAATTCTTCTAGCGCTGGCTTGCCGGAGTTCTAGTTCTAGCCGTGCTTACGATCGGCCCGGGAGGGCCCACCATACAAACGACAACCTGAAAGCCTGTGCCAGCAGCGCACCGGCGGCATGTTTGCCCTTGGCGGCCAACTTCAGGCAGAAACCGGGTTGAACGAGGGTATGGGGAATGCTTTCTATTTGCCGACTCCCCACGCGACCTTTATGCGCATAAAGTCCCGCACCCCTTTTGGTCGCTCCGACGCGCGTGCTCGTTTTCGCAATGGATCAGCCCGAGAACCCCGAACAGTCGTCGTCGACCGAGCACGCAGTACGGAAGCACTGAATCCTTTTCCGCCCCCCGCCGCCATACGGCGATCAATGACGCTTGCGCCTCAGTCCACGCGGCCTCGCAGGTGGTTCAAGACCTCTTGCGCCTCCGCCGCCTCTTTATGCGCATAAATCCTTCGCCGAAAAGCCTATTTCCGAATTTCGCGAACGTAAATGATTTGAAATAGCAATTCAACCAGGTAAAATCCATTTGCGTCTAAAAAGAGGAGGTGAAATTTGGCGGCAGAAATCATCGCGGTAACACAGCAGAAAGGCGGGGTCGGGAAGAGCACCATCGCGATGCATCTCGGCGCTGCATTTCACGAGAAGGGCAAACGCGTTCTCGTCGTCGACGCGGATGGCCAAAACACCCTGATTCACTGGGCGAGCGCTGCGTCCGACGGCGACACCGGCATCCCATTCGCCGTAGTCAACCTGTCGGAAGCTGGTAGCCAGATCCATCGCGAGATCAAGAAGTTCGTGGGTGACTACGACATCATCGTCGTCGACTGCCCGCCCTCCATCACCGAAAAAGTCTCCGGCGTCGTCCTGCTCGCGGCGAGCGTCGCGGTGATCCCAACGTCGTCGTCTCCCGCCGATTACTGGTCGAGCATCGGCCTCGTCAAGCTGGTTCAGCAAGCGCAGGTCATGAACGAAGACCTACGCGCCGTATTCCTGCTGAACAAGACTGAAGAGAAACGAATGCTGACGCGCGAACTGAAACGCGCGCTGGAAGAACTCGGCTTTCCTCTCCTGAAGACCCAGATCCCCACGCGCGAAGCGTACAAGCAGGCAATGGCGTTGGGGCAAACGGTGCTTCAGATGAACGACCGCGGCGCGAAGCTCGCCGCGCTTGAAGTAAGGGCGTGCGCCAACGAGATCGCCGCCTTGCTCCCGTGAATTTATGCGCATAAAGGACCCTGAATGAAACCGTCCCAGTTCGCCAAAGGCTTTCAAGCACGTCCTGATACGACCAGCAGCGAAAAGCGCACCGCGCTCGACCGTCTGAATGCGATCGACGGCCTGGTCGCAAACGAACCGAAAGCTCCCGCAATCGCCGGGCGTCCGATTCCGGCCGTCGTGCCGTCGCGTCTGCAGGACGCAGAGATTCCTGATCCGGACAACGAATCGGCGGCCTACCGCGCGTGGCGGCTCGAACACGGCTATCGTCCAGGCCAGGTCATCGAACTCGCGCTCAAAACCATCAAGCCGAGCCCCTTCAATCCGCGGCACTTCTATGTGAAGTCGTCGATTGCAGAGCTTGCCGTCAATCTGGCGAAGCAGGGCCAGCAGCAGGCGATTCACGTCATTCCCGACTACGACAATCCTGGCACCTACTTCGTCAGTGACGGCGGCCGACGCGTGCGCGCGCTGAAAGAGGCAAACAAGGAGTCGGTGAAATCGATCGTCATCGATTTGCCGGTCGGCATCCAGAGCTACAAGCTCGGTTATGACCTCAACGTGCAACGCGACTCGCAGACGGTGTTCGACAACGCGGTCGTCTGGCGACGCTTTCTCGACGAGCGGCATTTCCAGAGCCAGAAGGAGCTGGCCGAACATCTCGGTCTCGACGAATCGACGGTCGCAGTCGCGCTGTCCATCGCCAAGCTCCCGGAAACCGTGATGCAGGAGATGGTCGCGCGCCCTGACCGCTTCGGCTCGAACATGGCTTATCAGGTGGGCCGCTATCACACCGCTCGCGGCGCGGACGCGACGTTGCGACTGATCAACCGGATCCTTTCCGACGATCTGAGCACACGTCAGGTCGCCGACATCGTCAAAGGCCGAGCGACCGCGCAAGAAAGCGCCAAACCGGCGGGCCGGCAGCGCTATGCGCAACGTCTGGAAATCAAGCTTGGCGGTGTGTCGGTTGGCGATCTGAAGTCGTACGGGGACGACCGGCTCGAGTTGCGCCTGAAAGGCCTCACGCGCGAAAAGCGCGACGACATCCTGCGGCAGATTGAGAAGATGCTGAAGTAAGACATGACGGGCGGTGTGCGTCCACCGCCGGCTCGAGTTCAAGAGGCCGTTATCGACCCATCAGGCCGCGCGCGACTGACTTAGCGTGAAGGCGAGCAGATCGCCATCGGTCGGTTCGCCCCAGGTCCGGCGCGCGAGCCAGTCGAAGAACGCCGTTTCGACGATCTTCGAGTCGAGCCCACGACGCCGCCAGTCGTCACGCAGGTGCGTGCCGAGCCCCGGCAATTCCTCTTCCTCGAACGACTGCCGCGCGATATCGCGTTCCGATTCGCCCTGTTCGTTGTACAGCTCGTAGGCCTGCTTGCGACGATAAGCCGAGTATTCGCCGAGCAGACGCGCCTTCAGATCGTCAGCCGGCGACGCCGCGGCCTTGTTGACGCCGCCACCCGATGGCAGCGCCTCGACCGGCGGCGCATAGCCTTTCTTCAACGCATCCTTGAACAGCGCCGGCGCGCTGCGCACCGGCGGCAGCGACGTACTGCGCATGCGCTGTTCGGTCATCTGCAGCGCGGCGCGGATCCGGTTCTCCTCGCTGTCCGCGTAAAGCGTCTGCGCTTCCTTCAGCGGAATGCCGATCTTCACCATCCGGTCGACGAGCGTGCTGTCGAACACGTTCGGATGTTCGTCGAGCGCAAGCATCGGCTGCTTGCGCTCGGTCACGCGGAACTGGATTTCGGCGACGCGCCGACCCTCGCGATGCTCGATCAGCTCGACAAAAATATTCGTGACCGCGTTGACCTCGGCAATCGCCGGGCGCAGATAATCGCGCTTGAAGTACTTGTACTCGCGCTTCGCTTCGTCGCCCGCTTCGGTATCCGGCGTGCCCGAGAGGATCGGCCGCCACCATTCCCAGGTCTCACGCATCGTCAGATGGCTCGGGTTGGTCAGGTAGCGCACGCAGATCTCATAGAGCGCAAGGCCTGCGCTGCTGCGCAGCTGGCTCTGGAACTGCAGGCTAAGCCGCGCATACTGAACTGGATCGAGCAGCTTCTTCTTGATCTTCGGTGCAAACGAAAACTCGACCCAGACGCGGCGCGTGGTCGGATCTTCGAGAATTTCCGCATCTGCGATCAGCGTCGAAATACCCCATTTGCGGCCGGGCTTCTGACTCGACGTCCCGGTGCTCCACTCGACCTGCACGGACACCATGCGGCGCAGGTGCTCCTTGACGAGCGCGGTGTCATTGGAATCGAACGCGGAATTGGCGACGATGTCGGACAGCAGCGCCCGATACGTGTCGCCCGACTCATCCGCTTGCTGGGCCACCGCGAGCAACACGTTAAACAGCTTGCGCGTGAGCAGCGTGATCTTGCCGCTCTTGGGCTGGATCGCGATCGCCTCGACGGCTTTGCGCAGCTCAGCCGAGCTCGGGCTGACAACATCGGTCTTTTTCGCTCGCTTCGTGGCCAT